>NZ_PJNW01000001.1 GCF_002844595.1 Pleomorphomonas diazotrophica
CCGTCCGACCGTCAAGACGACGGTGACCGGCGTCGAGATGTTCCGCAAGCTGCTCGATCAGGGCCAGGCCGGCGACAACATCGGCGCGCTGCTGCGCGGCACCAAGCGTGAAGACGTCGAGCGCGGCCAGGTGCTGTGCAAGCCGGCTTCGGTGAACCCGCACACCAAGTTCAAGGCGGAAGCCTACATCCTGACCAAGGAAGAGGGTGGCCGTCACACGCCGTTCTTCACCAACTACCGCCCGCAGTTCTACTTCCGCACGACGGACGTGACCGGCGTGGTGACGCTGAACGAAGGCGTCGAGATGGTGATGCCGGGCGACAACGTGACGATGAACGTCCAGCTGATCGTTCCGATCGCCATGGAAGAGAAGCTCCGCTTCGCCATCCGTGAAGGCGGTCGTACCGTCGGCGCCGGCGTCGTCGCTTCGATCGTCGAGTAATTGATCGTTTCGAGGTGATACGGGGCGGAGTTCGCTCCGCCCACGTCTCCTCTAGAGGTAGAGAAATGAACGGTCAGAATATCCGTATCCGTCTCAAAGCGTTCGATCATCGTATCCTCGATGCCTCGACGCGCGAGATCGTCAACACGGCCAAGCGCACGGGCGCGCAGGTCCGGGGCCCGGTTCCGCTTCCGACGCGAATCGAGAAGTTCACGGTCAACCGCTCGCCCCATATCGATAAGAAGAGCCGCGAACAGTTCGAGATGCGCACCCACAAGCGCCTCCTGGACATCATCGATCCGACCCCGCAGACCGTGGACGCGCTGATGAAGCTCGACCTCGCGGCCGGCGTGGACGTCGAGATCAAGCTCTGAGAACAAGAGCCGGGTTGAGAGAGAACGCTATGCGCTCAGGTGTCATTGCACAGAAGGTCGGCATGACCCGCGTCTACAACGACGCAGGCGAGCATGTTCCCGTGACGGTTCTCAAGCTTGAGAACTGCCAGGTGGTTGCTCACCGTACCGAAGAAAAGAACGGCTATACCGCGGTCCAGTTGGGCGCCGGTACGGTCAAGGTCAAGAATGTCTCGAAGGCGATGCGCGGCCACTTTGCCGTGGCGCAGGTCGAGCCCAAGCGCGAGCTTGCCGAGTTCCGGGTTTCCCCCGAGAACCTCATCGAGGTGGGCGCCGAACTGACGGCCGACCATTTCGTTGCCGGCCAGTTCGTCGACGTTACCGGCACCTCGATCGGTAAGGGCTTCGCTGGCGCCATGAAGCGCTGGAACTTCGGCGGCGGTCGTGCCACCCACGGTAACTCGGTCTCGCACCGCGTGCTGGGTTCGACCGGTCAGCGTCAGGATCCGGGCAAGGTCTTCAAGAACAAGAAGATGCCTGGCCACCTCGGCGACGAGCGCGTGACCACTCAGAACCTCAAGATCGTGCGCACCGACGCCGATCGCGGTCTGATCCTGGTCGAGGGCGCTGTCCCCGGTGCCAAGGGCGGCTGGATCCTCGTCCGCGACGCGGTCAAGAAGAAGCTTCCGGAAGGTGTTCCCACCCCGGGCAAGTTCCGCAAGGCGGCGCCCGCTGCGACCGCGGAGGCAGGTGAGTGATGGAACTCGAAGTCAAGACCCTCGATGGCGCCGTTGCCGGAACGGTCGCGCTTTCGGACGAGATCTTCGGTCTCGACCCGCGCGCCGACATCCTGCAGCGCGTCGTGCGCTGGCAGCTTGCCAAGCGCCAGGCCGGCACGCACAAGGCCCTGACCCGTACCGAGGTCACCAAGACCGGTAAGAAGATGTACCGGCAGAAGGGCACCGGCGGCGCCCGTCACGGCAACAAGGCGGCCCCCCAGTTCCGTGGTGGTGGCAAGGCCTTCGGTCCGGTGGTGCGCAGCCATGAGCACGACCTGCCCAAGAAGGTTCGGGCCCTCGGCCTGAAGCTCGCCCTGTCGGCCAAGGCCAAGGGTGCCAACATCGTCGTCCTGGACGAGGCGGTCGCCGCCGAAGCCAAGACGAAGGCCCTGAAGACGAAGCTCGCCGCGCTCGGCCTCACCAACGCGCTGATCATCGACGGAGCCAATCCGCAGGATCAGTTCCGCCTGGCGGCCCGTGCCATCCCGCAGATCGACGTGCTGCCCGTGCAGGGCATCAACGTCTACGACATTCTGCGTCGTGACACGCTGGTTCTCACCAAGGCGGCCGTGTCGGCGCTCGAGGAGCGGTTCAAATGACCAATCTGAAGCACTACGACATCATCCGCACGCCGGTGGTCACCGAGAAGGCGACCATTCAGGCTGAGAACAACAAGGTGGTCTTCGACGTTGCCAAGACCGCAACCAAGCCCGAGATCAAGGCTGCCGTCGAGCAGCTCTTCTCGGTCAAGGTCAAGAGCGTGAATACGCTCGTGCGCAAGGGCAAGACGAAGCGCTTCCGGGGCATCATCGGCACCCAGTCCAACGTGAAGAAAGCGATCGTGACTCTCGAAGAGGGCCATTCGATCGACATCACGACGGGCCTCTGATCCGAGCGGCAGGACGATTATGGCACTCAAATATTACAAGCCGACGACCCCGGGCCAGCGCCAGCTGGTCCTCGTCGATCGCTCCGAGCTTCATAAGGGCGCGCCGGTGAAGGCGCTGACCGAAGGTCTCAACAAGACCGGCGGTCGCAACAACCTCGGCCGCATCACCGCCTACCATCGTGGCGGCGGTCACAAGCGCTCTTACCGTCTCATCGACTTCAAGCGTCGCAAGCTCGGCATCAACGCCGTGGTTGAGCGTCTGGAGTACGATCCCAACCGCACCGGCTTCATCGCCCTCATCAAGTATGAGGACGGCGAGCTGAGCTACATCCTGGCCCCGCAGCGCCTGGCCGTTGGCGACACCGTCGTCGCCGCTGCCGCCGCCGACGTGAAGCCCGGCAATGCGATGCAGCTGTCGGCCATTCCGGTCGGCACGCTGGTTCACAATGTCGAGCTGAAGCCCGGCAAGGGTGGCCAGATTGCCCGTTCGGCGGGTTCCTACGCGCAGATCGTTGGTCGCGACCAGGGTTACACCGTGGTTCGCCTCAACTCCGGTGAGCAGCGCAAGGTGCTCGGCACCTGCTTTGCCACCATCGGCGCCGTGTCGAACCCCGACCACGCCAACGTGTCGATCGGCAAGGCCGGCCGCAACCGCTGGCTGGGCAAGCGCCCGGTCAACCGCGGCGTCGCCATGAACCCGATCGACCATCCGCACGGCGGTGGTGAAGGCCGCACCTCCGGTGGCCGTCATCCGGTCACCCCGTGGGGCAAGCCGACCAAGGGCAAGAAGACGAGGTCGAACAAGTCCACGGACAAGTTCATCGTCCGTAGCCGCCACGCGCGCAAGAAGTCGCAGTAAGAGAGAGGAACGACCGTGACTCGTTCGGTTTGGAAAGGCCCGTTCGTTGACGGCTACCTCCTCAAGAAGGCGGAAGTCAGTCGCGCCAGCGGCCGCAATGAAGTCATCAAGATCTGGAGCCGTCGCTCCACGATCCTGCCGAATTTCGTCGGACTCACGTTCGGCGTCTACAACGGCCAGAAGCACATCCCGGTGTCCGTGAACGAGGACATGGTGGGTCACAAGTTCGGCGAGTTCGCGCCGACCCGTACCTACTATGGCCATGGCGCGGACAAGAAGGCGAAGAGGAAGTAAAATGGGCAAGCCGAAGCGTGAACGCACGCTCGCCGACACCGAGGCGCAGGCGGTGACCCGCAACCTTCGCGTCTCGCCGCAGAAGCTCAACCTTGTCGCGGCCATGATCCGCGGCAAGAAGGTCAACACGGCCCTGGCCGATCTCGCCTTCTCGCGCAAGCGTATCGCCGGCGACGTGAAGAAGACGCTGGAGTCGGCGATTGCCAACGCCGAGAACAACCACGACCTCGACGTCGACGCGCTCGTCGTCAAGGAAGCTTTCGTGAGCAAGGGCCTCGTCATGAAGCGCTTCTCGCCGCGGGCTCGTGGTCGCGTCGGTCAAATCCAGAAGCCGTTTGCGAACCTCACGATCGTGGTTCGCGAAGTCGAGGAGACCGCCTGATGGGTCACAAAGTCAATCCGATCGGTCTGCGTCTCGGCATCAACCGGACCTGGGACTCGCGCTGGTTCGCCGGCAAGACCGAGTACGGCGCGCTGCTGCACGAGGATCTCGCCATCCGTAAGTTCCTTTTCGAGGAACTGAAGGCGGCGGCGGTGTCCAAGATCGTCATCGAACGTCCGCACAAGAAGTGCCGCGTCACCATCCACTCGGCTCGTCCGGGCGTGGTGATCGGCAAGAAGGGTGCCGACATCGAGAAGCTGCGCAAGCAGATCGCCAAGTTCACCTCCTCGGAAGTGCACCTCAACATCGTTGAAGTGCGCAAGCCCGAGACCGACGCGACGCTGATCGCCTCGTCGATCGCCCAGCAGCTCGAGCGCCGCGTGGCCTTCCGCCGTGCGATGAAGCGTTCGGTGCAGTCGGCGATGCGTCTCGGTGCCGAGGGTATCCGCATCAATGCCGGCGGCCGTCTCGGCGGCGCCGAAATCGCCCGCCTGGAGTGGTACCGCGAGGGCCGCGTGCCCCTGCACACCCTCCGCGCGGATATCGATTACGGCATTGCCACCGCCCACACCGCCTATGGCACCAACGGCCTCAAGGTCTGGGTGTTCAAGGGCGAGATCCTGGAGCACGACCCGCTCGCTTCCGAGCGTCGCGCGCTTGAGGGCGGCAATGACGGCGAGCGTTCGGGCGGCGACCGCCGTCGTGAGCGCGATCCGCGTGGCGACCGTGAAGGTCGGGGCCGTGGCCGTCGCGACCGCGACGCCGATGGTGCGCGCTAACTAGAGTTTTGGGAGAAGGAAGATGCTTCAACCGAAGCGCACCAAGTTCCGTAAGCAGTTCAAGGGCCGCATCCATGGCGTGTCCAAGGGCGGCACCGAGCTGAACTTCGGCGCCTATGGTCTCAAGGCCATGGAGCCCGAGCGCGTCACCGCGCGGCAGATCGAGGCGGCCCGCCGCGCGATCACCCGTCAGATGAAGCGTATCGGCCGCGTCTGGATCCGCGTGTTCCCGGACGTTCCGGTCACCGCCAAGCCGACCGAAGTCCGCATGGGTAAGGGCAAGGGTTCCCCCGAGTTCTGGTGCGTTCGCATCAAGCCCGGCCGGATCATGTTCGAGCTCGACGGCGTGCCCGAGGAGGTCGCCCGCGAGGCGCTCCGTCTCGGTGCGGCCAAACTTCCGATCAAGACGCGCTTCATTCAGCGCATCGCCGAGTGATCCGGAAGGGCACCTGCCCGGAAGGTTCATGACCTTCCGGCCAGCGGGTGCCGATCGGAAGCCGGCCCTACTGTTAGGACGATAAAACGATGAAGGCGAACGACGTTCGGGCCATGACGCCCGACCAGCTCGAGGACGAGCTGGCCAAGCTGAAGAAAGAGCAGTTCAACCTGCGCTTCCAGAAGGCGACCGGCCAGCTTGAGAATACGTCCCGCGTGCGGGTCGTGCGTCGCGACATCGCCCGCATCCAGACGGTTCTGCGCGACAAGCGCGCGACTGCGAACGCTTAAGGAGAGACGAGTTGCCGAAGCGCATCCTGCAAGGCGTCGTCGTCAGCGACAAGACCGACAAGACGGTCGTAGTGAAGGTGGAGCGTCGCTTCACCCATCCGGTGCTCAAGAAGACCGTGCGCCGGACCAAGAACTACCAGGCGCATGACGAGACGAACCAGTACAAGGTCGGGGACGTGGTTTCCATCGAGGAAAGCAAGCCCATTTCCAAGACCAAGCGCTGGGTTGTGCTCTCCACCGCCAGCGCGAGCTGAGCGGGCGAGGCTTGCTCCCGGCGCCGTATGGGGCCGGGCAAAGCAGAAAGTCGTGTCGGGGATGCTGCCATTGGCGGTTTGCTCCGAAATAGCGTCCCCGGGTCATTGACTTCCGACCCGGAGAGGCTTATGCGGCAGACGCTGGTTTCAGAACGGAATGGCAGCTTCTGCCGTTCCGTTTCGGATTGTTTCGTCGAGGCTGCCTGAGGGCGCCGCGACTTGACGGCGAAAGCGAGACATCCGGCCTTGGTTCCGGCCGCCTCACGAGGCGGCAGGGTAGGGGTCGGGCCTCCCGGGCTGCGGATACGGCCGGGGACTGGGATGAACTCGAAACGAAGGGTCCGGCACGCCGTACCCCTATTTTCCGAGTTCCAAAACAAAGTCGCTGCCCGCCTGCGCCATCCGGCGCCGGTGGGTGCATGCATCAAAGATAAGGCGGCCAAGTCATGATTCAGATGCAAACCAACCTCGACGTGGCGGATAATTCCGGCGCGCGTCGTGTTATGTGCATCAAAGTGCTCGGCGGCGCGAAGCGGCGGTACGCCTCGGTGGGCGACATCATTGTCGTCTCCATCAAGGAAGCCATCCCTCGTGGTCGCGTGAAGAAGGGCGACGTGATGAAGGCGGTCGTGGTCCGCACGGCCAAGGACATCCGGCGCACGGACGGTTCGGTCATTCGTTTCGACAAGAATGCCGCCGTTCTCATCAACAACCAGAAAGAGCCGATCGGGACCCGCATCTTCGGGCCGGTTCCGCGCGAACTTCGCGCCAAGAACCACATGAAGATCATCTCGCTCGCCCCGGAGGTTCTGTAACCATGGCCGCCAAGATCAAGAAGGGCGACAAGGTCGTGGTTCTCGTTGGCAAGGACAAGGGCAAGACCGGTGAGGTCATCGAGGTCCGTCCGTCCGAGAATCGCGCCGTTGTCCGCGGCGTCAACATCGCTCGCCATCATCAGAAGCAGTCGGCCAAGTCCGAGGGTGGTATCGTCGCCAAGGAAGCGGCGCTCCAGATCTCGAACCTCGCCATTGCCGACCCCAAGGACGGCAAGCCGACTCGCGTTGGTTTCAAGCTGCTCGACGACGGCCGCAAGGTCCGCTTCGCCAAGCGTTCCGGAGATGTGATCGATGGCTGATGCGGTCTACATTCCGCGCCTCAAGCGCACCTATGACGAGACCATCCGCAAGGCTCTCATCGAACAGTTCGGCTACAAGAACGCGATGGAAGTCCCGGTCCTCGACAAGATCGTCCTGAACATGGGCGTCGGCGAGACCGTTGCGGACGGCAAGAAGATCAACTCTGCCGTTGGCGACCTGACCCTCATCGCCGGCCAGAAGCCGGTGATCACCAAGGCCCGCAATTCCATCGCCACCTTCAAGCTGCGCGAGGGAATGAACATCGGTGCCAAGGTGACGCTTCGCCGCCAGCGCATGTACGAGTTCCTCGACCGCCTCATCACCATCGCGCTCCCGCGCGTGCGTGACTTCCGTGGTCTGAACCCGAAGTCCTTCGATGGCCGTGGCAACTTCGCCATGGGTATCAAGGAACACATCGTTTTCCCCGAGATCGAGTACGACAAGGTCGAGCAGGTCTGGGGCATGGACATCATCGTCTGCACCACGGCGAGGACCGACGACGAAGCGCGCGCGCTTCTCAAGGGCTTCAATTTCCCGTTCCGGCAGTGACGAGAAGGGTTCGGATTTAAATGGCAAAGAAGAGCGCCATCGAGAAGAACAAGCGTCGCCAGAAGCTGGTGAAGCAGTTCTCCGCCAAGCGTGAGGCCCTCAAGGCTATCGCAAGCGACAAGTCGCTGACGATCGAGGAGCAGTTCGCTGCTCGCCTGAAGCTCGCCGAGCTTCCTCGCAATTCGTCCGCGGTGCGTGTCCGCAACCGTTGCGAAGTCACCGGCCGTCCGCGGTCTTATTATCGCAAGCTCAAGATGAGCCGTATCGCCCTGCGTGAGCTGGGGTCGCTCGGTCTCATCCCGGGCCTTGTGAAGTCGAGCTGGTAAGGAGAACGGTCCCATGCCGATGACCGATCCTTTGGGTGATATGCTCACCCGCATTCGTAATGCCCAGATGCGCAAGATGTCGAAGGTGTCGACGCCGGCTTCCAAGCTGCGCAAGAACGTCCTCGATGTCCTGGTCGCCGAGGGCTTTCTGCGTGGCTACGCCGAGGTTGATGCCGACGGCCGTGCCGAGTTCGAGATCGAGCTCAAGTACTATGATGGCCTTGGCGTCATCCGTACCATCGAGCGCGTCTCCAAGCCGGGCCGCCGCGTCTACGCTTCGGTGAAGAACCTCCCCCGAGTTGCCAACGGCCTCGGCGTGTCGATCCTCAGCACCCCCCGCGGTGTGATGGCCGACCACGACGCCCGCGAGCAGAATGTCGGTGGCGAAGTTCTCTGCCGCGTCTTCTAACCTTCGACTGGAAACGGGTTAAAAACCATGTCGCGCATTGGCAAGAAGGCTGTTCCGGTCCCCTCGGGGGTCACGGCCGACATCGCTGGGCAGACCGTTTCGGTCAAGGGACCGAAGGGTACGCTCAAATTCGATCTGAACGAGCACGTCAACGTCGCCAAGACGGACGACGGTTCGATCCAGGTCGAGCCGAAGGACGAGACCAAGCTGGCCCGCGCCAGCTGGGGCATGTCCCGCACCCAGATCGCCAACCTGATCAAGGGTGTGACGGTCGGCTTCGAGAAGAAGCTGGAAATCTCCGGCGTTGGCTACAAGGCGGCTCTCCAGGGCAAGACCCTGCAGCTCTCGCTGGGCTATAGCCACGACATCGCCTATCCGGTGCCGGAAGGCATCGCGATCGCCGTTCCGAAGCCGACGGAAATCGTCGTCTCCGGCATCGACGCCCAGCGTGTCGGTCAAGTCGCCGCCGAAATCCGCAAGTACCGTCCGCCGGAGCCCTACAAGGGCAAGGGTGTGAAGTACGCGGGCGAGTTCATCGTCCGCAAGGAAGGCAAGAAGAAGTAAGGGGACGATCATGGCTCACCTCACCGGCAACGATCGCCGCCGCGCCCGCGTGCGCCGCGCGATCAAGGCGGCGGCCAACGGTCGCCTCCGGCTTTCCGTGCATCGCTCGTCGCTGCACATCTACGCACAGGTTATCGATGACGTTCAGGGTCGCACCCTGGCGTCCGCGTCGACCCTCGACAAGGACGTCCGCGACACTCTGAAGACCGGGGCCAACGTGGCCGCGGCCGCCGTGGTCGGCAAGCTCATCGCAGAACGCGCCAAGGCGGCGGGGGTGACCTCGGTCATCTTCGATCGTGGACAGTTCCTGTACCACGGCCGCATCAAGGCGCTCGCGGATGCCGCCCGCGAGGGCGGACTCGACTTCTAAGGCCGGTCCCGATCGAGAGAGATAAAGACAATGGCTGAACGTGAACGCAATAACCGGGACCGGGATCGCAACGAAGAGCGCGACAGCGAGTTCGTCGATCGCCTGGTCCATATCAACCGCGTCGCCAAGGTGGTGAAGGGTGGTCGTCGCTTCGGCTTCGCCGCGCTCGTCGTCGTTGGCGACCAGAAGGGCCGGGTCGGCTACGGCCACGGCAAGGCGCGCGAAGTGCCCGAGGCCATCCGCAAGGCGACGGAAGCCGCCAAGCGTGCCCTCGTGCGCGTGCCGCTCAAGGAAGGCCGGACGCTGCATCATGACGTCGCCGGCCGCTGGGGCGCTGGCCGCGTCTACGTGCGTGCCGCGCCGGCCGGTACCGGCATCATCGCCGGTGGCCCGATGCGCGCCGTGTTCGAGACGCTCGGCGTCCAGGACGTGGTGGCGAAGTCGCTCGGCTCCTCCAACCCCTACAACATGATCCGCGCTACCTTCTCCGCCCTGGCGAACGAAGATAGCCCGCGGTCGGTTGCCGCCCGCCGCGGTCTCAAGGTCTCGACCTTGCAGTCCCGTCGTCGCGACATCGACCCGGAAGCTGCGGCGTCGGCCGAAGGCTGATGGATCGAACGGGGGGAGGGCAGCCTCCCTCCTCATTCGTAAACTGGCTTTCGTAAGGTGAACATCATGTCGGCCAAAAAGAAGTCGAGCAAGACCGTCACGGTCGAGCAGATCTACAGCCCCGCCCGCCGGCCCGCCGATCAGCGCGCCACGCTGGTCGGTCTCGGTCTCAACAAGCTGCATCGCACCGCCACGCTGGAAGACACTCCGGCCGTTCGCGGCATGATCGCGAAGGTCCAGCACCTCGTCCGCGTCGTGGACGAGGCCTGAGATACCGCCGGTCGAAAGGATCGATGAAATGAAGCTCAACGAGCTCAAGGATAACGAAGGCGCGACCAAGCCGCGCATGCGCGTCGGTCGCGGTATCGGCTCGGGCAAGGGCAAGACCTCGGGTCGCGGCGTCAAGGGCCAGACCTCCCGGTCGGGCGTTGCCATCGCCGGTTTCGAGGGCGGCCAGATGCCGCTGCATCGCCGCCTGCCGAAGCGCGGCTTCAAGAACATCTTCGCGCTCGATCTCAACGAGATCAGCCTGACCAAGGTCCAGGCCGCCGTCGATGCCAAGAAGCTCGACCCCAAGGCGCCGGTGACCGTCGAGGCGCTGGTGGCGGCCGGCCTGCTGCGCCGTCCGCTGGATGGCGTCCGCGTCCTGGGCGGCGAGATCAAGACGGCCCTGACCTTCGAGGTCGTCGGTGCTTCGGCGCCCGCGATCGCCGCGGTCGAGGCTGCCGGCGGCAAGGTCACCGTTTCGGTGGCCGCCAAGGCGTAAAGACAAGGCCCTCGGGGTGACGCCGTCTTCACGTGATCGTTTGCGCGGCGCGTGGGGGTCGGCATCTCCCGGGGGCTTATTTCGTCCGCGACTTGGGTCTATATAGCGGACGGTGCGGATTGGCTGGCGCGCGGGTTTCCGCGCTGTGGCGGTCCGAGGCCGGAACAAGGCGCTTCATCGAATCGCTCGAAGGCGCTAAGGCCGGCGATATGACGGGTGGAACGGTCTCGCTCAGGGCGGGGCGGTGCGCCCCGAGGTTCCCCATTCGGGCGGAGTGAGACATGGCCTCTGCGGCAGAACAACTCGCTGCAAATCTGAATTTCGGCGCGCTCGCCAAGGCGGAAGAGCTCAAGAAGCGGATTTGGTTCACCCTTGGCGCACTTCTGGTGTATCGCCTCGGCACCTACATCCCGCTGCCGGGCATCAATCTGCAGGCGCTCGCCGATGCCTTCAAGCAGCAGAGCCAGGGCATCCTCGGCCTGTTCAACATGTTCTCCGGCGGCGCCGTCGGCCGCATGGCCATCTTCGCCCTGGGCATCATGCCCTACATCTCCGCCTCGATCATCATCCAGCTCCTGACCTCGGTCATCCCGGCGCTGGAAGCGATCAAGAAGGAAGGCGAGTCCGGCCGCAAGAAGATCAACCAGTACACCCGCTATCTCACGGTGGTGCTGGCCGCCGTCCAGTCCTACGGCATTGCCGTCGGTCTGCAGGGGCAGGGCTCGATCGTTCTCAACCCCGGCCCGACCTTCATCATTTCCACCGTGCTGTCGCTGATGGGCGGCACGATGTTCCTTCTATGGCTCGGCGAGCAGATCACCTCCCGCGGCATCGGCCAGGGCACGTCGCTGATCATCTTCGCCGGCATCATCGCCAACCTGCCGCACGCCCTCGTCGGCATGCTGGAACTCGGCCGCCAGGGCGCTCTCGCCACGCCGATCATCCTGGCCGTGCTGGTGCTGGCCGTGGTCGTCATCGGCGGCATCGTCTTCTTCGAGCGCGCCCAGCGCCGGCTGCTGATCCAGTATCCGAAGCGCCAGGTCGGCAACAAGATGTTCCAGGGCGAATCGAGCCATCTGCCGCTGAAGCTCAACACGTCGGGCGTCATCCCGCCGATCTTCGCCTCGTCGATCCTGCTGATCCCCGGCACCATCACCGGCTTTGCCGGAACCGATGCCGCCGGCGGCTGGCTGCAGACCTTCGGCACGCTGATGGCGCACGGACAGCCGCTCTACATGCTGTCCTATGCGGCGATGATCGTCTTCTTCGCCTTCTTCTATACGGCCATCGTGTTCAACCCGACCGACACGGCCGAGAACCTCAAGAAGCAGGGCGGCTTCATCCCCGGCATCCGGCCGGGCGAGCGGACCGCCTCCTACATTGACTATGTCCTGACCCGCATCAACGTCCTCGGTGCCATCTACCTCGTCGTGGTCTGCCTGCTGCCTGAGTTCCTGATCTCCACCACGGGTGTTCCGTTCTACTTCGGCGGCACGTCGCTGCTGATCGTTGTCTCGGTCACCATGGATACCGTGTCCCAGATCCAGGGACACCTCCTCGCCCATCAGTACGAGGGGCTGATCAAGAAGAGCAAACTTCGGGGGAAGCGTAGATGAGGCTGATTCTTCTCGGGCCGCCGGGCGCCGGCAAGGGGACGCAGGCGCAGAAGCTGGTGGACCGCTACGGCATCGTTCAGCTGTCGACAGGTGACATGCTGCGCGCCGCCGTTGCCGCCGGCACCGAGATCGGCAAGAAGGCCAAGGCCGTCATGGACGCCGGCCAGCTCGTGTCCGACGAGATCGTCATCGGCATCGTCTCCGATCGCATCGAGGAGCCGGACGCCAAGAGCGGCTTCGTGCTGGACGGCTTCCCGCGCACCGTGGCCCAGGCCGAGGCGCTCGACAAGCTGCTCGCCGAGAAGAAGCTCAAGCTCGACGCAGTCATCGAGTTCAAGGTTGACGAGGAGAAGCTCGTCGACCGCATCGTCCGCCGCGCCGAAGAGGCCAAGGCGGCCGGTCAGCCGGTGCGCAAGGACGACAATCCGGAAGTGTTCCGCAAGCGTCTGGAAGAGTTCCGGGCGCTGACGGCGGCGCTGACCCCCTTCTATGCCAAGAGCGGCCTTTTGAAGCCGGTCGATGGCATGGCCCCCATTGAAGAGGTTGCCGGCGCGATTCGCGCGGCCCTCGAGTGAGACGGACGCCCGGCGAGGAACCCAGCGTTCCACTTGCCGGGCGATCGGTCGCCGACCGGGCGTTCCGGCGGCGATTTCGGCGATAAACCCGTGTCCGAAAGGTTGACGGAGAGGCCGGTTCCGGCTATGAACCGCCACCTATCCACGGGTTCTTCGTGCGATGGCCCGTATGCGCTTGTCCATGTTGGATGGGGTGCTCTGGCTCTCGCGAAAGATAACCCGGCCGGCGCCACGTCATGGGGCCGCCGTCAAGACACCGACCTCCACGGCTCGATCGGGGGAGGGAGCGATCCAGAGGATCGCGACGACAGGAGTGAAGTGAAGTGGCCCGTATCGCTGGCGTCAATATTCCCACCGCCAAGCGCGCCCTGATCGCGCTGCAGTATATCCATGGCATCGGCCCGAAGTTCGCCGAGGAGATCCTGGAGAAGGTCGGCATCGATCAGGCCAAGCGCGTCAACGAGCTTTCGGACGCCGAAGTGCTGCAGATCCGCGAAGTGATCGACCGCGACTACGTCGTCGAGGGCGATCTGCGCCGTGAGACCGCGATGAACATCAAGCGCCTCATGGACCTCGGCTGCTACCGTGGCCTGCGTCACCGCAAGGGCCTGCCGGTCCGCGGCCAGCGCACGCACACCAACGCCCGCACCCGCAAGGGTCCGGCGAAGGCGATCGCCGGCAAGAAGAAGTAATTCCCTTTCGCCGGTCCGGCCATGCGTCGGTCCGGCGAAAAGGCTCGGACATGGCGCCGGTTCCGCGAGCAATCGCGGTCGGCGCTTTGTCCATGGTGGAAGGTCCGAGAGGATCGTTCGCCGTTCCGGGGAAGGGCAAGGGTGCCCGTCCTCATTCGTTCCGGTGCGCGGGGTTTCTGTAGAGGCGTGCGCTCCGGTGTAGCCGCTGGCATTACGGCGGTGACGAGATCGAAAACGAGAGAGTTAAGAGCATGGCCAAGGAAGCCGCAGGCCGCGTCCGCCGTCGCGAACGCAAGAACATCACGTCCGGCATCGCCCACGTGAACTCCACCTTCAACAACACGATGATCACCATCACCGACGCGCAGGGCAACACCATCTCCTGGTCGTCTGCCGGCACGATGGGCTTCAAGGGTTCGCGCAAGTCGACCCCCTATGCCGCCCAGATGGCCGCCGAGGATGCCGCTCGCAAGGCGTCCGAGCATGGCGTCAAGACCCTGGAAGTCGAAGTCTGCGGTCCGGGCTCCGGCCGTGAGTCGGCGTTGCGTGCCCTGCAGGCCGCCGGCTTCCTGGTGAGCTCCATCCGCGACGTTACCCCGATCCCGCACAACGGCTGCCGTCCGCGCAAGCGTCGCCGCGTCTGACGCTCATCCGCGAACGTCCGGCGACCACCGGTGTGGCGCCGGGCTTGGCCCGTCAAGGCGGTTGTCCCTGCGGGGGATGCGGCCCGCAGCGAACCGCTTCATATGAAAGGGTATCAACGTGAGCATCCAGAAGAACTGGCAAGAGCTCAAGAAGCCGAACAAGCTCGAGGTCATTCCGAGCCGCGATCCGAAGCGCTTTGCGACCGTCGTCGCCTCGCCGCTCGAGCGTGGCTTCGGCCTGACGCTCGGCAACGCGCTCCGTCGTGTCCTCTTGTCCTCGCTGCAGGGTGCGGCGGTGACGGCGGTTCAGATCGACGGCGTGTTGCACGAGTTCTCCTCGATCGCCGGCGTGCGTGAGGACGTCACCGACATCATCCTCAACATCAAGGAAATCGCCGTCCGCATGCAGGGCCAGGGCCCGAAGCGGATGGTCGTGCGCAAGCAGGGTCCGGGCGTCGTCACCGCCGGTGACATCCAGACCGTTGGCGACATCGAGATCCTGAACCCTGAGCTGGTCCTCTGCACCCTCGACGAGGGCGCCGAGATCCGCATGGAGTTCACGGTCGACACCGGCAAGGGCTATGTCCCGGCCGACCGCAACCGTCCCGAGGACGCTCCGATCGGTCTCATTCCGGTCGACAGCCTCTACTCGCCGGTGCGCAAGGTGTCCTACAAGGTCGAGAACACCCGCGAGGGCCAGGATCTCGACCTCGACAAGCTGACGCTGACCGTCGAGACCGACGGCTCGGTGAAGCCCGAGGATGCCGTCGCCTACGCCGCCCGCATTCTCCAGGACCAGCTGGCGATCTTCGTCAACTTCGAAGAGCCGCAGAAGGATACCAAGGTCGAGACCGTTCCGGAGCTCGCCTTCAATCCGGCGCTGCTCAAGAAGGTCGACGAGCTCGAGCTGTCGGTCCGTTCGGCCAACTGCCTGAAGAACGACAACATCGTCTACATCGGCGATCTGATCCAGAAGAGCGAGGCGGAAATGCTCCGCACGCCGAATTTCGGCCGCAAGTCGCTCAACGAGATCAAGGAAGTGCTGGCGCAGATGGGGTTGCATCTCGGTATGGAAGTCCCGAACTGGCCGCCCGAGAACATCGAAGACCTGGCCAAGCGCTACGAAGACCACAACTACTGAGCATCACGCTCGCCGGAGGGCGTGGCTCTCCGGCTCGTCCAAAACAACATGCCCGGCGTGAGCCGCGCGAAAGACAAATAGGAGTAGGCCATGCGTCACGGTAATGCGGGCCGTCGGTTCAACCGCACTCAGAGCCATCGCAAGGCGATGCTCGCCAACCTCGCCATCTCGCTCGTCGAGCATGAGCAGATCGTCACCACCCTGCCGAAGGCGAAGGACCTGCGTCCGATCGTCGAGAAGCTGGTGACCATCGCCAAGAAGGGCGACCTCGCCGCTCGTCGTCAGCTCGCTTCCGAGCTGCAGAACAACGAGATCGCCGCCAAGAAGCTGTTCGACGTGCTCGGCCCCCGCTACAAGGCCCGCGCCGGTGGCTACACCCGCGTGCTGAAGGCCGGCTTCCGCCATGGCGACTCGGCCGCGGTCGCGGTGATCGAGTTCGTTGATCGCGACGTCGCCGCCAAGGGTGCCGCCGACAAGGCCCGCCAGGCTGCCCAGCCGGCCGAGGCCGAGACGGCCGCCGCCTGATAGGCGATCTTCGCTAAAAGTTGCGCAAGGGGCGGCCCATCGGGTCGCCCCTTGTTGTTTGGGCGTCCTTCCGTTGCCATATTCGGCGGCGTACAAGACGGCATGTCGATGCTGCGCTTCCGGAGACACGCGATGCGACCCAACGGATTGTCCCGCCTCATCCTGGCCTTCGGCCTTGTCGCCGGCGCATCCCTCGGCGCCGCCGTGGCCGAGGAGCGGGCGGTGCCGGCGTCTCAGGCTCAGGTCAAGCTGTCCTTCGCGCCCGTCGCCAAGGTGGCCGGCCCGGCCGTGGTCAACGTCTACTCGAGCAAGACCATCAAGGTGGCTTCCTCGCCGCTGATGGACGACCCCTTCTTCCGCCAGTTCTTCGGCGGCGACATGCCCGGCATCGGCCGGCAGCGCGAGCGGCACCAGCAGTCGCTCGGCTCCGGCGTCATCGTCGACCCCTCCGGCCTCATCGTCACCAACAACCACGTCATAGAGGACGGCGACGAGGTGAAGGTGGCGCTGGCCGACCGGCGCGAGCTCGACTGCGACGTGGTGCTGAAGGACGAGCAGCTCGACCTCGCCGTGCTGAAGGTGCGCAATCCCAAGGAGGCGCTGCCGACCTTGCCGCTTGCCGATTCCGACCAGCTGCAGGTCGGCGACCTGGTTCTGGCCATCGGCAACCCCTTCGGCGTCGGCCAGACGGTGACGCAGGGAATCGTCTCGGCGCTCGCCCGCAGCCAGGTCGGCATCTCCGACTACCAGTTCTTCATCCAGACCGACGCCGCCATCAACCCGGGCAACTCCGGTGGCGCGCTGGTCGACATGGATGGCAAGCTCGTCGGCATCAACACGGCGATCTTCAGCCGGGGTGGTGGCTCCAACGGCATCGGCTTCGCCATCCCCTCCAACATGGTCAAGGTCTTCGTCGACTCGGCCCGGCGCGGCGGCTCGGCCGTCGAGCTGCCGTGGATCGGCGCCGAGCTGCAGCCGGTGACCAACGACATCGCCGAAAGCCTGGGCCTCGACCGGCCCTCAGGCGTGCTGATCACCTCCATTCTGAGGAAGAGCCCGGCCGAGGCGGCCGGCCTTGATGCCGGTGATCTCGTCGTCGCCGTCGATGGCATCGAGGTCAGCGATCCGCGCGTCTTCAACTACCGCCTCGCCACCAAGGGCGTCGGCAACGTCGCCAGGCTCACGGTCAACCGGGCCGGCAAGCTGATCGAGGTGCCTGTCAAGCTGACGGCGGCGCCCGAGACGACGCCCCGCGAGGCGCTGACCATCGACACGCGCTCGCCCTTCATGGGCGCGACCGTCGCCAACATGTCGCCGGCCGTCGCCGCCGAGATCGGGCTCACCTATCGGGGCCAGACCGGCGTGGTGATCACCGCCGTCGCACCCGGCTCGCCGGCCGATCGCATCGGCCTGCAGAAAGGTGACATCATCCTGTCGGTCAATGGCAACGACATTACCGCCACCAAGGTGCTGGCCGCTGCGGCCGGGGCCGATCCGCTGTTCTGGCGCGTCGCCATCGACCGCAACGGCCAGATCCTGCGCATGGCCTTCCGATGAGCGACCTGTTCGGCGTCAGCACCGCGGAGAACCGCGCCGGCCGGCCCCTGGCCGATCGCCTGCGCCCGGCCAGCCTCTCGGAGGTGGTCGGCCAGGACCATCTGGTCGGGCCCAGCGGCACCATTACGCGCATGCTGGCGTCGGGTTCGCTCGGCTCGCTGATCCTCTGGGGGCCGCCCGGCTCGGGCAAGACCACCGTCGCCCGTCTCCTGGCGCACGAGACCAACCTCGCCTTCGAGCAGGCCTCGGCCATCTTCACCGGCGTCGCCGACCTCAAGAAGCTGTTCGAGGCGGCGCGTCAGCGACGGGCGCTCGGCCGCGGCACGCTGTTGTTCATCGACGAGATCCACCGCTTCAACCGCGCCCAGCAGGACAGTTTCCTGCCGGTGATGGAAGACGGCACGGTGACACTGATCGGCGCCACCACCGAGAACCCGTCCTTCGAGCTCAACGCGGCGCTTCTGTCGCGCGCCCACGTGCTGGTATTCAAGCCGCATGACGAGGTGTCGATCGGCCAGTTGCTCGACCGCGCCGAGGAGGTGACCGGCAAGCCGCTGCCGCTCGACGAGGAGGCGAGGGCGGCGCTCGTCCGCATGGCCGACGGCGACGGCCGCGCCGCGCTGACGCTCGCCGAGGACGTCTGGCGCGCCGCCGGCGAAGGTGAGGTGTTCGACGCCAAGACGCTGCAGGAGATCGTTCAGCGGCGGGCCCCCGTCTACGACAAGGCGCAGGACGGCCACTACAATCTGATTTCGGCGCTGCACAAGTCGGTGCGCGGCTCCGACCCCGACGCGGCGCTCTATTACTTCTGCCGCATGATCGATGCCGGCGAGGACCCGCTCTACGTCATCCGTCGTGTGATCCGTATGGCAGCGGAAGACATCGGCCTCGCCGACCCCCAGGCGCTGTCCGTCTGCATCGCCGCCCAGGGCGCCTATGAGATGCTCGGCTCGCCGGAGGGCGAACTCGCCATCGCCGAGGCGGTCGTCTATGTGGCGACGGCGCCCAAATCCAACGCCGTCTATACCGCATTCAAGACGGCGATGGCGGCGGCCAAGGAGTTCGGCAGCCTGGTGCCTCCGCGCCATATCCTCAACGCCCCCACCAAGCTGATGAAGGGCGAAGGCTACGGGTCCGGCTACCGCTACGACCACGACGAGCCGGACGCCTTCTCCGGCCAGGATTACTTCCCTGAGAAGATGGGCCGCCGCGCCTTCTATCACCCGGTGGAGCGCGGTTTCGAGCGGGAGCTCAGGAAGCGCCTCGACTATTGGGCGCGCCTGCGCCGCGAGCGGCAGGGCGAGAGCTGAGGTTAACGTCTCTCGCCGTCTTGGGACGAGCATTTTCCGCCGGTGGCCTTGATTCCTCATCAGTTCGGAGCGACCCGGCCCGCTGAGACCCCAGGGAGGCCGCGGAAAGCCCGGAATTCACCCGTTAACCATCTGTCTTCAATAGTTTTTTAACCCGTTCCCTTAAGCTCGAAGTCGGAATTGTGGTGTAGCGTCATCCTTGACGGCAAACCACGGGAGCGGGGGATGATGAGCGACAGCGGAAAGACGACAGCGCCCGGCGCCGCACCGCTCGACGCGATCGCCCGTTTGCGGGCGGCCGTCTATGCCGACGGCGGCATCAACGCCGAGGAAGTTCGTCAGCTTTGCCGCCTCGCCGCCGAGGAAGGCTTCCCAACGGCGGCCGGCCGTCAGCTCTACATCGAGGCCCTCACCGACTATGTCGCCTTGCAGACGGCCCCGAGCGGCCACGTCAGCGAGGAGATGGCCCGCTGGCTGATCGGCGTTCTCTCGGCCGATGGCATCACCACCGACCTCGAGGTCGACCTCCTGGTCAACATCATGCGCCGCACCGATTCGGTGCCGGTCGAGCTGTCCGCCTTCGCGCTTGCAGAGGTGTCGCGCTCCGTGCTGAACGGCGCCGAGGACGGCGAGGGCGGCGTCATCTCAGCCGCCGACGTCGAGCGCATGCGGTCCATTCTCTACGCCTTCGGCAACGAGCGCTCCGTCGGCATCAGCCGCGAGGAGGCGGAGGTGCTGTTCGACCTCAACGATCGCAGCCGCGAGGCCGAGAACGATCCCTCCTGGTCCGACCTGTTCGTCAAGGCGATCGCCTCCTTCCTGATGGCCGCGCGGGGCTACACGCTGATGTCGCGCGAGGAGACGCTGAGCCGCGACGCCTGGCTCGACGCGCCGTCCGGCGGCGTCACCGCCCTGTTCGGCGACATGCTGTCGAACATGCTGTCCAACGGCCTGCGCGGCGTCTGGTCAGCCTGGAGCCAGCCAGACGACGCAAGCTCGAAGCCGATCGAGGCCGACGAGGCGCGCATCCGCGAGGCGGAAGCGGTCACATCCGAGGAAGTGAAATGGCTGGCCGACCGCATCGGCCGCGACGGTGTCATCCACGCCAACGAAAGGGCGCTCTTAAAGTTCCTGTCCGAGGAAAGCCCGGACATTCATCCTTCGCTGCGTACTCTGCTCGACACCGCTGCCTGACCCGGTGAAGAGCGCTTCCCCTACGCAGCGCCCTGCGCGCGGCGCCCGGAGATCCCCCCGGGCGCCGCGGATTTTTTTGGAACCAGCGCCCCTTTGGCCGAGCGCCAATCATCTGCGCCGGGGGCGCTTCAGGCTCGTCTGCACTCTTCCCAGCCAGCAAATTTTCGTCCGCCTGACGCCTTGACTTGCCCCGCCGAGGGCCATTATATCGCGCCACCGCATGACGGTTCGGGCGCGTCGCTCAACGGAAGACCACTTCGTTCACACGGGTGTACTCTTCCTTGAAAAACGTGTTCCTGCGCTGTAGTAGGTTGGTTCAAGGTCGCTTAGCTCAGCGGGAGAGCATCGCATTCACACTGCGGGGGTCGTAGGTTCAATCCCTACAGCGACCACCATCCAACAAAAGGCCCTGCTGGCGACAGCGGGGCCTTTTGTTTTTTCCAAGACCTCGGCGCGAGGCCGCGTCGCGCTGCCGACCGGCCATTTTCGCCCTTTGTCTTCTACCTGACAGACCCGATCACCTTTCGGCGCGATGATCGCGGCCGGGCCTCCAGCGTCCGACGGACGCGATTGCTCGGGGAGTGGGATCGTGGCGGATCAGGTGGCGGCGGTCGTTCGCGATTATTATGGGGCTCGGCTCACGGGGCAGGGCGATCTCAAGACCGGCGCCTGCTGCTCCTCCGAGCCGCTGACGCCGCGCCTGCGGTCGATCGTCGCGACGATCCACCCGGACGTGCTGAACCGCTTCTATGGCTGCGGTTCGCCCATGCCGGACGATGTCGACGGCCTGACCGTGCTGGACCTTGGCTGCGGCAGCGGGCGCGACGTGTTCATGCTGTCGGCGCTGGTCGGGGAAAACGGCCGGTCGATCGGCGTCGACATGACGCCGGAACAGCTCGCAATCGGCCGCGCCCATCAGGCGGAGCAGGCGCGCGTCTTCGGCCACCGGACGTCCAACGTCAGCTTCCTCGAAGGGCGGTTCGAGAATCTGTCGTCCCTCGGCATCGCCGACGCTTCGATCGACGTGGTGATCTCCAACTGCGCCCTCAACCTGTCCGAGGACAAGGCGAGGGTGTTCGCCGAGATCCGCAGGGTGCTGAAGCCCGGTGGCGAGCTTCTGTTCTCCGATGTTTTTGCCAGCCGCCGACTGCCGGCCGACGTGGCGTCCGACCCGCTCCTGGTGGCGGAATGCCTGGGCGGGGCGCTCTACGTCGAGGATTTCCGCCGGCTGATGGCGGCGACCGGCTGGGCGGACTATCGCTTGCTCGCCAAGCGGACGATCGCCATCGGTCATCCCTATGCTGAGCTCTTGGTCGGCCCGACCACCTTCTGGTCGATGACAGTGCGCGCCTTCAAGCTCGATGGCCTCGAGGACTGCTGCGAGGATTACGGTCAAGTCGCGACCTACCTAGGCACTATGCCCGACTCGCCCACCGCCTTCCTTCTCGACGATCATCATCGCTTCATTGCCGGCAAGCCGATGCTGGTTTGCGGCAACACGGCCGCCATGATCGGCGAAAGCCGCTTCCGGCGGCATTTCCGCGTCGATGGCGACCGCAGCGTCCATTTTGGGCGGTTCGACTGTTCCCCCTCGGAGAGCCGCGCCGCGATCGATGCGGCCCCGGCGTCGGCATGCTGCTGAGCCCGTTCCCGTTTTTTCTGTCTTCAAGTGAAAGGTAGCCGGAGATGATCCCGCAAAAGGTTACGGATGGCATCCACTCGTTTCGCGCCATCGATTGGGACCGCGAGCTGTTCGATGAGTTGGTGCCGCTGCCGGAGGGCACGACCTACAACGCTTATCTCATCAAAGGCAGCGAGAAGACGGCGCTGATCGACACCATCTACCCGCCGAAGACGGCCGAGTTCATCGCCGCCATCAAGAAGTCGGGCGTCGAACGGATCGACTATATCGTCGCCAACCACGCAGAGCAGGACCACTCCGGCTCCATCCCCGCCATCCTCGAGCTCTTCCCCGAGGCCAAGGTGGTGACCAACGCCAAGTGCAAGCGGTTCATCATGGATACGCTGCCGGTCGACCGTGACGCCTTCATCACCGTCGGCGACGGTCATACTCTGTCGCTCGGCAACAAGACGCTGCAGTTCCTGATGACGCCCTGGGTGCATTGGCCCGATACCATGTGCACCTATGTGCCGGAATCCCGCATCGCCTTCACCTGCGACTTCCTGGGCGCCCATCTCGCAACCACCGACCTCTACGCCGACGACGAGGCGCGGGTCGAAACGGCGGCCAAGCGCTATTATGCCGAGATCATGATGCCCTACCGGGCCTTCTCCAAGGAGGCGGTCGACAAGGTCGGCGCGCTGGCACTCGACTTCATCGCGCCCAGCCACGGTCCGGTCTATGCCCGCCCGCCCTTCATCCTCGACCTCTACCGGAGCTGGACCTCGGACGCGCCCAAGCCCTTCGTCGTCATCCCCTATGTGTCGATGTACGAGAGCACGGCGCAGATGGTCGCCTATCTCACCGACCGGCTCATCGAGCGGGGCATCGGCGTCAAGCCGATCAACGTGGTGGATCTCGACACAGGCGAGTTCGCCATGAGCCTCGTCGAGGCGTCGACCGTGGTGTTCGCTTCGCCGACCGTGCTGTCGGGGCCGCACCCCGGCGTCGCCTATGCGGCGCTGCTTGCCAACGTGCTGGGGCTCAAGGCCAAGTATGCGGCGGTGATCGGCTCCTTCGGCTGGGAGGGCAACCTGCCGGAGATCGTCCAGTCGATGCTGCCGAAGCTCGGCGCTACCTTCTTCGAGCCGGTGATGGTCAAGGGCCTGCCGCGCGAAGCCGCCTTCGCCGAGCTCGACCGGCTCGCCGACGACATCGCCGCCGCCCATGCCGCCGCGCCGGTGGCGGCCTGACCATGGAGAACGCGATGGAAGCGTCGGCGAGGGACGTGCATCTCATCTATTTCGCCTGGGTGCGCGAGCGCGTCGGCCTCTCCGACGAGCGGCTGAGCCTGCCCGCCAGCGTCCGCACGGCCGGCGAGATGATCGCCTGGCTGGCGGAGCGCGGCGACAACTACGCCTATGCGCTGGAATCGCCGTCGACCATTCGCGTCGCCGTCGATCAGTTGCATATCGAACAGGACGAGCCGCTCGGCGACGCGCGGGAGATCGCCCTGTTCCCGCCGATGACCGGCGGCTGACCTTGTCGCGCCGGTCATCGGGCCCGGCGCGCCTCCCCATGCGTGGTCATACGCATGGAGCGACCGGCTTCAGCCGGAATGCCAGGAAATGGCGGTTTTCCGCCAACCAGGCTCCTCTCATCCATCTCTATCGTCCAAATCCGTCGCATGGGCGACAGCGATTTCCACGTCGCGAGTCCTGCACCGGACAGATTTCGCCCTCGCGAAGGTCGAGTCTTGCCAGCATGGACAGGTCGCCGCTCGGCGCCGCCCCGGGGAGGAAGATCGGGACCGGCAAGAAGGCATGGAGACGGCCGACCGTCCGGGAGCGCTGCGTGCCGCAGGCCGCCGGAGGACGACATGGATATCTACAAGGAACTCATCCGCGAGCGGGATGCCGGCCGTCGGGCTGCGCTGGTGTCCATCGTCACGCAGTCGGGATCGACGCCCTCGGCGACGGCGGCCAAGATGCTGGTGCGCGCCGACGGAACCATCGCCGGCACGGTGGGTGGTGGTGCGGCTGAGGGCAGGGCGATCATGGTCGCCCGCGATGTGATCGCAACGGGCCAGTCGCAGATGCTGGCCATCGACCTGCACAAGAACCCGACGCTCGACCTCGGCATGATCTGCGGCGGCAACCTGCAGTTCTACATCGAGGCGATCATGCCCAACCGCACCGTCTACATCTTCGGCGGCGGGCACGTCGGCCTGATGACCGAGACGATCTGCCGGACGTTGGGCCTTGAGACGGTGGTCATCGACGACCGGGCCGAGTTCGCCAATGCCGCCCGCTTCCCGGCGGCCGCGAGCACCCACGCCGGCCCGCTTGCCGAGGCCACGGCCGAGCTGGCACCCAATGCCTCGTCGCTGGTGTTCATCGCCATGCGCGGCCACGCCCTTGATCAGGAGGCGCTCGCCTGGGCGCTTGGCACGCCGGCCGGCTACATCGGCATGATCGGTTCCAAGCGCAAGGTGCTCACCGTCTACCAGAATCTCATCGCGGCCGGTTTCGCTCCGGAAGCCTTCGCCCGCGTCCGCGCCCCGGTCGGTCTGGAGATCGGCGCCGAGGGGCCGGAGGAAATCGCGGTCTCCGTCACCGCCGAAATGATCGCTCACATCCGAGGTGCCGACAAGGCCTGCCCGCTGACGCGGACCATGGATTGGTGCGGGACTGCCCAGGAAGGAAAGCCTCTCTCCGCCGCCAGCTGATTGGGGATGCTGCGACGGATGGAATAACCCTAGGAGGAAGACATGAAACGCATTTCCGTGAATGTGAACGGCGTGGAGCGCTGGGTCGTTGCCGACCCCAAGCGTTCGCTCGCCGACGTGCTGCGCGAGCAGATGATGCTCACCGGCTGCAAGGTCTGCTGCGCTGACGGCCAGTGCGGCTCCTGCACCGTGCTGATCGATGGCAAGCCCATCCGCGCCTGCGTGACGCCGATGGAAAAGCTCGCCGCCGGCGCGAAGATCGTCACCATCGAGGGCATCGGCACGCCCGAGAACCTGCATCCGCTGCAGATCGCCTGGATGGCCCACGGCAGCGCCCAGTGCGGCGTCTGCTCGCCCGGTTTCATCATGTCGGCCAAAGCCTTGCTGGACAAGACCCTCACCCCGACCCGTGAGGAAGTCCGCGCCTGGTTCCACCGCAACCGCAACCTCTGCCGCTGCACCGGCTACAAGCCGCTGATCGATTCGGTGATGGACGCCGCCGCCATCATGCGGGGCGACAAGACCATTTACGACGTGATGCCCAAGGCCAAGGAAGACGGCTCCATCCTCGGCACCGAGTACATCCGTCCGTCGGCGGTCGCCAAGGTCACCGGCACCTGGGACTTCGGTGCCGACGTGGCGCTGAAGATGCCGGCCGGCACGCTGCGCCTCGCGCTGGTGCAGGCCGAGGTCAGCCACGCGCTCATCAAGAACATCGATACGGCGGAAGCCGAGAAGATGGTCGGCGTCGAGCGGATCATCACCTGGAAGGACGTGGGCGGCAAGAACGCCATCACCGGCCTCATCACCTTCCCGACCAACAAGGGCGACGGCTGGGATCGTCCGATCCTCTGCAAGGAGAAGATCTTCCAGTTTGGCGACGCCATCGCCATCGTCGCCGCCGACACCGAGGAACATGCTCGCGCGGCCGCCAAGAAGGTCAAGGTCGAGGTCGAAGTGCTGCCGGCCTACATGTCCGGTTTCGCGGCTCTCGCGCCCGACGCCATGGAAATCCACCCCGGCGTTCCCAACGCCTACTATGAGCAGGGCGTGGTCAAGGGCGCCGACACCAAGCCGCTGATGACCAGCGCCGCCGCCATGGTGGACATCACCACCTATTGCTCGCGCCAGCCGCATCTGCACCTGGAGCCGGACTGCGGCGAGGCCTTCGTCGATGACGACGGCGTGCTGACGATCCTGTCGAAGTCGATCGGCGTGCACCTGCACCACGCCATGATCTGCCCCGGCCTCGGCATTCCTCCCGAGAAGCTGCGGCTGATCCAGAACCCCACCGGTGGCACCTTCGGCTACAAGTTCTCGCCGACCATGGAAGCCTTGCTCGGCGTCGCCGCGCTGGTCACCAAGAAGCCGGTATCGCTGGTCTACGACCAGTATCAGAACATCACCTACACCGGTAAGCGCAGCCCGGCGAACATCAACATCCGCCTCGCCTGCGACAAGAACGGCAAGCTCACCGCCATGGAAACCGATTGGTGGCTGGATCACGGCCCCTATTCGGAGTTCGGCGATCTCGTGACCCTGCGTCAGGCCCAGTTCACCGGCGCCGGCTACCACCTCGAGAACATCCGTGGCAAGGGCCGTACGGTGGCGACCAACCATGCCTGGGGCTCGGCCTTCCGCGCCTATGGCTCGCCGCAGTCCTTCCTCGCTTCGGAAATCGCCATCGATATGCTGGCCGAGAAGATGGGCGAAGACCCCTTCGAGTTCCGCTACAAGAACCTCTACAACGAGACCTCGACGACGCCGACCGGCCAGAAGCCGGAGGTGCTGGTGCTGCCCAAGCTGTTCGACATGATCCGGCCGAAGTACCAGGAAGCCAAGAAGCGCTGCGCCGAGTTCAACAAGGCCCACAGCGACAAGAAGCGTGGAGTCGGCGTGTCGCTCGGCATCTATGGCTGCGGTCTCGATGGGCCCGACAGCTCGGAAGCCCGCGTCGAGATGACGCCGAGCGGCTTCATCGTCCACTCCGGTTGGGAAGACCACGGCCAGGGCGCCGACCTTTCCGCCCAGACGATGGCACATGAGGTGCTGCGCGCTGCCGGCGTCAAGCCGGAAGAGATCGGTCTCGTCATGGCCGACACCTTCGGTCCGAACTCCGGTCCGGCCGGCGGCAGCCGCTCCAATGTCTTCTCCGGCAACGCCATCCGCGTCGCAGCCGAGATGATGCTCAACGCCATGAAGAAACCGGGCGGCGGCTATCGCACCTACAAGGAGATGGTGGCCGAGAACATTCCGCTCTCCTATGACGGCAAGTGGGTGGCGGCGGCCTGCACCGACTGCTCGCCCGAAACCGCCCAGGGCAACCCGTTCCCGATCTACATGTACGAGGTGTTCCTGCCGGAAGTGGAGGTCGATCTCGAAACCGGCGAGACCAAGGTGGTCAAGTTCACCACGTCGGTCGATGTCGGCACCATCATCAACAAGGCGACGGTGGACGGCCAGATCTACGGTGGTCTCGCGCAGGGCATCGGTCTTGCCCTGACCGAGGACTTCGAGGACCTGGAGCTGCACACCAACCTCAAGGACTGCGGCATCCCCTATCCGAAGGACGTGCCCGACGACATCGAGATCCTCTATCTCGAAACGCCGCGCGACCTCGGACCGTTCGGAGCCGCCGGCGTTGGCGAAGCGCCGCTCACCGCGCCGCATCCGGCCATCCTCAACGCCATCAACAATGCCTGCGGCGTGCGCGTGTTCCGCGTTCCCGCCCTGCCGGAGGTGATCAGGATGGGGCTTGAGGCGAAGGCCGGAAAGTCCGCCACCAAGTCTGAACTCCAGCACAACTGAGTTCCGACAGTCGAGGAGCGTCCCGCCCGCTCCTCGAAAACGCGGGCGGCCCGTCCTCTCCCGGGCCGCCCGCACCTCATCGGTCAGCAATCACGCATCGAGACCATCATGGACGGCGATCAGGTCAAGGCCTGGGAAGCGCTCTGCATCGAGGAACAGCCGCCGGCCTGCAGCGCCGCCTGTCCCTTGCGCGTCGATGCGCGCGCCATGGCCGAGAAGATGGCCGCCGGAGATTTCACCGGCGCCATGGGCCTTTATGCCCGCGTCGTTCCCTTCCCCGCCATCATCGCCCACATCTGCGAGCATCCGTGTGAGAGCGCCTGCCGCCGGGCCGAGGCCGGCGGCGCCGTTCGTATCGGCGCTCTGGAGCGGGCGCTCGTCGAGGAGGCCTACCCGACCATACGCCGCACCGCCCAGCGGGCGCGCAGACCGAAGACCATTGCCATCGTCGGCGCCGGGCTGGCCGGCCTCACGGCGGCAGCCGATCTCGCCATGAAGGGGCACGCCGTCACCGTCCTCGAGGCGGAAGCCCGGCCACTCGAACGTCTCCGCCACGACATCGACCCAACCGTGCTGCCGCCTTCGGCGATCGAGGCTGATCTCGGCGCGCTCACGGCGCTCGGCGTCGACATCCGCTGCCGGCAACGGGTGACCGGCGGCGCCGGCCCGTCGTCGCTCGACGACCTGATCGCCGGCCACGATGCCGTCCTCCTGGCCATCGGTCCCGGCCCGGCCAGCCAGTTCGCAGGAACGCTGCGGCTTACGACCGCTGGTCGGCTCGACCTCGATCCGCAGACGCTGGCGAGCTCGCGACCGGCGGTGTTCGGCAGCAGCCGTCACGGCGGCGACGACGAACCCTATTCGGCCATTCTCTCCGTCCGCGACGGCCGGCGGGCCGCGGTTTCCATCGATCGCTTCCTTCAGGGCGCCTCGCTGACGGCGAGCCGCGTCGACGACAGCGCCACCGGCACCTGCCTTTATGTCGACACCGCGCGTCACGCCGCAGTGCCGCCCGTTCCGCCCTCCGACCCCATTGCCGGCTATTGCCATGCCGAGGCCATGGAGGAAGCGGCGCGCTGCTTCCCCTGCCACTGCCTCGAATGCGTCAGGGCCTGCGCCTATCTCGCCCACTACAAGACCTATCCCAAGCGAGCGGTGCGCGAGATCTACAACAACGACTCGATCGTCATGGGCAACCGCAAGTCCAACCGGATGATCGACAGTTGCGCCCTGTGCGGTCTGTGCGAGGCGCTCTGTCCCAACGACCTCGCCATGGGAGACGTCTGCCTCGACGCGCGCCAGAGCATGGTCGAGCGCGGCCACATGCCGGCGTCGCACCACGACTTCGCGCTACGCGACATGGCCTTCAGCCGCTCGGACGAGGTTGCCTTCGTCCGCCATCAGCCGGGACATGATCGAAGCGCCGTGCTGTTCTTCCCCGGCTGCCAGCTTCCGGCCTCGGCGCCGCGTCAGGTCGAGGCGATCTACCGCCATCTCTGCGATCGCATTCCCGGCGGGGTCGGCTTCCTGCTCGACTGCTGCGGTGCGCCCGCCCATTGGTCGGGGCGCAAGGCGCTGCACGGGGAGGTGCTCGATCATCTCAGCGCTGTCTGGGAAGGGCAGGGGCGGCCGCGCCTCGTGACGGCCTGCTCCACCTGCCTGAAGGAGATCGGTGAGTTCCTGCCGGACATACCGGTTTCCTCCCTCTGGACGGAGCTCGCCGCCATCGGCCTGCCGGAAGCCGCCGTGCCGAGACCTGTCGGACCGCTCGCCATCCACGATCCCTGCACCAGCCGACATGCCGTCGACGTTCAGGCGGCGGTGCGGTCGATCGCCGCATCACTGGGAGCCGAGGTGCGCGAGCTGACCGGCGCCGAAAAGACCACCTGCTGCGGCTATGGTGGCCTTGCCTCCTTTGCCAACCCCGAAGTCGGCAACGCCTTCGTCGACCGGCGGATCGAGGAAAGCGACGACGACTTCCTCGCCTATTGCGCCATGTGCCGCGACAATTTCGCCCGGCGCGGCAAACGCGCCCTTCATCTCATTGACCTTGTGTTTCCCTGTGACGACGATCCGGCGGCGCGTCCGGATCCCGGCTTTTCCGGACGCCGCGACAACCGGTTGCGGCTGAGCCGGCGCATGCGGTGCGACCTCTGGGGAGAAAGCATGAGCGATCCCGTTCCGCCCGTGGTCCTGGTGATTGCCGACGCCGTCCGCGCCGACATCGAGCGCAAGCTGCTGCTGGTTGACGACATCGCCGAGGTGATCGCCGAGGCAGAGCGAACCGGGCGCATGCTGAAGGATAGGACGACCGGCCATCTCACCGCCTCCGGCCGCATTGGCACGGTGACGACCTGGGTCGAGTACGAGCCGACCGAGGTCGGCTATGTCGTGCATCGCGCCTATGGCCACCGCATGCAGGTCGAGGTGAAGCCATGACAGCGACGTCCGGCGTTCCCGATCTCGTCTGCGCCCGCTGCGACAAGCCGCTGGAGATGCGGAAGGTCGAGGCGAGCTATCTCGGCCAGACCTTTCCGGTCGAACTGCCCTGCTGCCCGTCTTGCGGCTTCGTCTACATCTCAGAAGAGCTGGCTTACGGCCGAATGCTGAAAGTCGAGCAGGCGCTGGAGGACAAGTGATGGACAAGCTCGCCTCCGTCCACGGCCTGTTCGGTTGCGGTTGCGTCGAGGGTGCCCCGGGCGAATGGCTGCGGCCGGGAGACGGGGCGATCGTCAAGGTGCTGTTCGAGCGGTCCGGCCTGCGTCTCGGCGCCAAGGTGCTGGATGTCGGCTGCGGCGCCGGCGAGAGCCTCGCCTGGCTTGAACGGCGCGGTTTCTCCGGCATCGGCATCGACCGCGACGAGCGGACGCTGGCGCTCGCCGCCTCACGCGTCGCCTCGCCGCTGTTCCACGGCGACGGCGCTCACCTGCCGTTCACCGACACCTGCCTGGACGCCGTGCTGTCCGAGTGCAGCTTGTCGCAGATGCCGGACCGGCGCGCGGCGCTCGCCGAATGGCGGCGCGTGCTGAAGGCCGGCGGCCGGCTGTTGCTCGCCGACGTTGACTGGCCGGGTTCGGATGGACGCGACGGTCTTGCCGAGGACATCGCGTCGGCCGGCTTCCGCATCCTCCACGACGAGGATCGGTCGGACGTGCTTGCCCGCTTTGTCGCCCGCTTCATCTTCCATTATGGCTCGCTCGATCCACTGTGGGGCGATCATGACTGCGCGCCGCCGGCGGAAGGCCGGCCGGGCTATCGGCTGATCGTCGCCGAACCGACACCGCCGACAGGGAGTGAACGTCCATGAGCGAGGACGCCTTCCGCGTCGCCGAACTGCTGCTCGACGATTTCAAATGCAGCCACGTCCTGATGCGGCTCGCCCTCGATGCCCAGGGCCGCGACGACCCCGATCTCGTCCGCGCCATGTCCGGCCTCGCCCTCGGCATGGGCCAGGGCTTCAACTGCGGCGCGCTGTCGGCCGGTTGCTGCGTCATCGGCTACTATGCCGGGCGTGGCGGCGATGGCGAGCGCGAACATCCCGAACTGGGCGCCATGCTCGACGATTTCACCGGCTGGTTCAACGCCTCAGCGACAGGTCAGTATGGCGGGATCGATTGTTCCGATATCATGCAGTTCGACGAGGGGCTGAAGCGCCAGCGCTGTCCGGAGCTGATCGTCGCCACCTGGGAGAAGGTCAAGGAAGCGCTCGCCGCCCACGGCATCGACATCGCCGTCCCACCGGAGGAGGCCTCGTGAACGCTTCGGTCGAGCTCTCATCGACACGCATTGCGGTCGTGATCCTGGCGGCCGGCTGGTCGTCGCGGATGGGCGGCCTGAAACCGCTGCTGCCCTTCGGCGACCATACCGTCCTCGGACACGTGCTCTCGACGATAGCCGACGCGGCCGTCGGGCCGGCCTATGTCGTCGTCGGCAACGAGGCGGGGCGCGTGGCGCCGGTGGCCGAGGATCACGGTGCGGCGGTGGTCGAGAATGCCGCCTTCGCGGAGGGCATGATGTCCAGCGTCAAGGCCGGGATCTCCGTGCTGCCCGCCAGCGTGGACGCGGTGATGATCCTGCCGGCCGACGTGCCGCTCGTCAGGGCGGAAACGCTGCGCCGGCTTGCCCAAAGCGCCGGGTCGAGCGACGCAGCGGTGCTTCGTCCGACCTTTCGCGGGCGGCCCGGACATCCGCCGCTCATCAGCCGCTCGCTGTTTGCGGAAATCCTGGCCGCGCCGCCCGACGCGACACTGCGCGACGTTCTGGAGCGACATGAGCCGCGGGCTCTCCCCGTCATCGACAGCGGCATATTGCGCGACATGGACTATCCTGACGACTATCGCCGCCTTGCCGCGTCGCTGGCCGAGCGTCGCCACCCCGACGAGGCGGAATGCGAAGCGATGCTGGAGGCGGCCGGCACGCCGGAGCCGACGTGTCGTCACAGCCGCGCCGTCGCGCGCCTTGCGGTGGATCTCGCCGCCCGGCTGATCGCCAAGGGGCTCTCTCTCGACCTTGGAGCGGTCAGGGCCGGCGCGCTACTGCACGACATCGCCAAGGGCGAGCCCGACCACGCGGCGGTCGGTGCCCGGCGCGTCGCGGCCTACGGATTTGCAGAGGTCGCCGATATCGTCGCGGCCCACATGGAGATCGCCTACGCGCCGGGGCAACCGATCGACGCCCGCCACGTGGTGTTTCTTGCCGACAAGCTGATCAAGGAAGAGCGCCGCGTCGGCCTTGAGGAGCGTTTCGCGCCGGCGTTTACCGCCTTCGCCGACGACCCTGCCGCCCTGGCCAGCGTCCGGCGCCGCCACGCCGCCGTCGCCGCCGTGCTGGCGGCGGTGGAGGCCCTGACCGGTCCGCTCGGTGACCCCGCCTCGCCCTTGGGAAATGGGCGATGACCGCACCGGTTCGCTTGTCCTTCGGGCGCACCCGCAGCGTCTGCCCCGACTGTCTCAAGACCATTCCGGCCGAGCGCTTTGCCATCGGCGACACTGTCTATCTCGACAAGACCTGCCCGGAGCATGGCCGTGTCGTGACGCCGGTCTGGCGGGGGCTCCTGAGCTACGAGATTTGGGCGAGGAGCCGCAGTGCCACCTCGGCGCCGGTGAGCGTGGCGACCGATATCGCCGAGGGGTGCCCGAGGGATTGCGGTCTTTGCGTCGATCACCGGCAGCAAGGCTGCTGCGTGCTGATCGAGGTGACATCGCGCTGCGATCTGGTCTGCCCGGTCTGTTTTGCCTCGGCCGGACGTCACGGTGCCGACATGCCGATCGATGACATCGCCGTTGCCCTCGAAGAGCTGCGGGCGAGCAGCGGTCAGGTGCACATCCAGTTGTCGGGCGGCGAGCCGACGGTGCGCGACGATCTGCCTGAGATCGTCGCCCTGGTGCGGGCCAAGGGCTTCGACTTCATTCAGCTCAATACCAACGGCATCAGGATCGGGTGCGAGCCCGATTATCTCGCCGCGCTGGCCAATGCCGGCCTCGACTGTGTCTTCCTGCAGTTCGACGGCGTCAGCGATGCCGTCTATCGGCAGTTGCGCGGCCGCGACCTGCTCGCGGCAAAGCGGCTCGCCATCGAAAGCGCGCGCGCCTCCGGGGTCGGCGTGGTTCTGGTGCCGACGCTGGTGCCCGGCGTCAACGCCGGCGAGATCGGTGCCATCGTCGATTTCGCCAAGAGGGAGATGCCGACCGTGCGGGCCGTGCACTTCCAGCCGATCTCCTATTTCGGGCGCAATCCCGGTGCGCCGCGCGACGAGGATCGCGTGACTCTACCGGAGGTGATGGAGGCGCTGATAAGGCATGCCGGCGGATCCATCCGACTGGAGGATTTCCGCCCCGGTTCGGCCGAAAACCCGTTCTGCTCCTTCAGCGGCCGCTTCGCCGTCGACCCGGCGGGTCAGCTTCGCTCCGATCCGGAGATGGCGCCCGGCTGCTGCGGCCCCGCCGCCGAAGCGGCAACGGCGGCGGCCTGCTGCGGCCCGGCGCCGAGGCGGTCGCCGGAGGTTGTGCGCGCCCAACGCTATGTGGCCGGCCAGTGGACGGGCGCCACGGTGGAAGCCTCTTCGGCACCCGGCCTCGAGGCCTTCGACGCCTTTCTCCAACAAAGGAGCCGTCATCTGTCGCTGTCCGGCATGGCCTTCCAGGACGCCTGGACGCTCGACCTCGATCGCCTGCGCCAATGCCACATCCATGTGGCGAAGCCCGATGGCAGCGTCATACCCTTCTGCGCCTACAACCTGACCGACCTCAGGGGACGGTCGCTCTATCGCGAGCCCAAGGTATGAGCGGGACGCTGGACGCCTGGGTGGGACGGACGATCGGCGTCGGACGGCTGCCGAGCCGCGACGATCTCGATGCCTATCAACTCCGGTGCCTCAACGAGACGCTCGCCCACGCGCGGGCCGCAAGCCTCTTCTATCGGTCGCAAGCCGGCTGGCCGGGGCGGGACCATCTCGCCGATATCAAAGACCTCGTCCGATTTCCGTTGACGACGCCCGCCAATCTGTCGCGCGGCGATCCGTCGCTCATCGCCCTGCCGCTTCGCGACGCGGCGCGCCTGGTGACCATTCCGACATCCGGCACGTCAGGGCCCCAGAAGCGCCTGTTCTTCACCGAAGCGGACATCGAGGCGACCATTGCCTACTTCGAGCACGGCATGGCAACCATCACCCGCCCCGGCGGCCACGTGGCCATCGCCTTTCCCGCCGAGCGGCCGGACAGCGTCGGCGATCTCCTGATGCGGGGGCTCACACGCCTCGGCGCCGTCCCCATGACGCTGCCGGTCAGCGGTTCGGTGGATGCGCTTGTCGGCGCCTTGCGGGACATGCAACCGGCGGCGATCGCCGGCATGCCGGTGACGCTGGGGGCAGCCGCCCGGCGCATGGCGACCGACGGCGGCCCTCCGCTTGCGATCGAGACGGCACTGGTCAGCGCCGACAGCGTGTCGCCGAGCTTCAAGGCGGCGCTGGCCGCCATCTGGGGAACGGAGGTTTTCGAGCACTGGGGCATGACAGAAACCGGATATGGCGGTGCGCTCGCCTGCCATGCCCATGACGGCCTGCACATCCGCGAAACCGATCTTTACGTCGAGATCGTCGACGCCGACACCGGCGGTCTGCTGCCGGCCGGGGACGAGGGAGAAATCGTCATTACCACCCTGCGACGACGGGGGCTGCCCCTCATCCGCTACCGCACCGGGGACCGGGGCAGCATCGCCGAGAGCCCATGCCGATGCGGGTCCCTGCTCCGCCGGTTGCGCCTCGGCGGGCGGATCGGAGAGCCGATTGTGTTGGGCCGGGAAAGACATCTGCCGCGCGAGATCCTCGATGATGCCATCTTCGCGGTGGACGGCGTCATCGACTTCTCGGTCGCACTGCGATCCGCGGGGCATCCCCGCCTCGCCATCGGTTTGGTAGCGGATCACCCTGAGGTGGCGGACAATGTACGGGCGGCCCTTCTGCACCATCCTTTACTTGGTCCGGTGCTGCAATCACCCGAAGTTGACATCGCTGTCGAAATAACATCCGATTCAAAACTCACCCTCTGCCGAAAGCGCAAGGTGTTGGAGGCTCAAGGGGAGGGGTAAATGGTTGAAGATGAAAGACAAACCTGACGGTTATACCGGAACGGGCGACATAGACTGAAGGATCATAACGATTTAGCTCAGCCGAGCTTATGATCGAACTCATGAAAGGAAAGCCCGCTTTTGCCTGACGTTCGGCCTAAGGCCGCGTGGCTCATCCGAAGTAAACCCGTCGCGGACGCGCAACGAACGTCTTCGGACCTCAGCAATGGACGCACCCGGGAGGTGCTGGAATGGTCCTGCCCCAGCGGCTCGATACCGAAACATGCGCAATTCCCTCCGGCGGACCGGCCGCCTGCGGAACGTGCAGGAGCACCTCGGGACGACATGAGCGCAACGCGCGCCCCGGCCCGATTCCGGACCAGGGCAAGCTCCTGGCCGTCCGCTCGAAGTTCATGTCCGACGGCATTGTCCCCGAGGGCATTCCGCTGCCGATCCTTCGTTCGTGGGAGCGCAGCAGCCTGCACGGCCTTTCCAACGGAACGCCGCGCCGCAGCGAAACCCGCCTCACTGAAACCGCGCTGAAGGAACTGAGGGAGCGGAACGAGGAACTGCTGATATCCGCTTGGGGCGAGATCGTCTCGCTCTGCCGGGAAACGCAGCCGCTCGGCGGTGTGGTGGTGCTGACCGACCCCAACGGAGTGGTGCTGGTCCGCCTTGGCGACAGTAGTTTCAGCGACGAAGCGGAGCGGCTTGGCCTGTGCCCAGGCGGCGACTGGTCGGAACAAGCCAAGGGCACCAATGCCATCGGGACGGCCCTGTCCGAGCGCTTTGCCCTCTCGGTCATAGGTGCCGAGCATTTCTGCAACGGCAACACCGACATCAGTTGCTCGGCGGTGCCGATCATCGACCCTTGCGGTGCCCTGGCCGGCATCATCGATCTGTCGACATCGGTCACGGTGGCGCATGACTATTCGCTGCCGCTGTTGAAGCGGGCGGCCAACGAAATCGAGCGGCGCCTGTTCGAGCGGCGCTATGGCCGCTTCGAGCAGATGCACCTGCACTCGAACCCGCGCCTTCTCGGCGGCCCCAACGAGGGACTGCTTGCCTTCGACAGCGACCGCCTGATCGGCGCCAACCGCACGGCCGTCGAGCTGATCGGCCTGAGCTGGTCGGCGATCGGCGTCATGCATTTCCGCCAACTGTTCTCGGTTCAGCACGCCAGCGTCACGCGGCAGGCCTCCGCCGACGAATGCGTAGTGCAATCCGCGCAGGGGTCGACCTTCTTCGCCCGCATGCAGATGCCGACGAAATCGCACGGCGTCGCCGACGCGGCGAAGACCATCGACCGCGAGCCGGCGCGGCCGGCGCTTGCCGAGCCGGCCACCGGCAGAGACGCGCTGCCGCATGTGGTGCTCGAGGCACTGCAGGGCGAGGGCGGCCCCAAGCTGCGCAAGATGAAGGTCGGCCAACTGGTCTATGGCGCCAACCTGATGGATGAGACCGGGGAGGCCATCCTGGTGGTCGCCTCGGGCCGCTATCGCTGCTTTGCCTCGCATGAGGGCAAGGAGCTGACGCTCTTCACGCTGGGGCCTGGCGATGCCGTGCCGCTCCAGCCGGAGATGGTGGTCGAGGTGCGCAAGGAGGGCGAGGCGGCGGTGATCGCTCGCGCGGCCTTCCGGCGGCTGACCCGCGATCATCCCGAGTTCGGCATGTGCATTCTGCCGGCCGTCGAGAAGATGCTGAACCGGTCGCTGACCATGGTCGGCGAGATGGCCTTCCGCAGCGTGCGCTATCGGCTGATCCGTTACCTCTGCGAAATGGCCGAGCATGACGGTCGCCAGACGCCGAATGGGGTGGTGATTGAGTCCGCGCCGCATGGCGACGACCTCGCCATGGCCATCGGCGCGGCGCGCCAGTCGGTGTCGACGGTGCTGGCCGAGCTCATCCGGGCGGGCGACGTTCAGCGGCCGGCGCCGCGGACCTTCGTCATTCCCAATATCGAAAGCCTCAAGGAGGAGCTGCGGATCTTGCGTTGAGGGGGCTCAGCCGAGCGATCGGTGATCGGCGAGCAGCCTGTCGGCGAGATTCCGGAAGCCCTCGCTTGCGTTCCCCGGCAGGACGATATCGGCGGCAGCCTTGAGCTCCGGCGCGGCGTTGCCGACGGCTGCTTTCAAGCCGCAGCCTTCAAGAAGCGCGATGTCGTTGGCCTCGTCGCCCACCGCCGCCACGTCGCAATGGTGCAGTCCAAGGGCGGCGAGGGCATGGGAAAGGCCGCTGCCCTTGTCGATTCCCACGGGCAGGACCAGCACCCGTTCGCCGCAGGCGGTGATGTGAAGATCGTAGCCGCCGCGCGCGATGACCATCTCGATGCGCCCCGCATGGCCAGCGTCGGCCGCCACCATCGACCGGCCGACGAACAGGGATCCGCCGGGAAGCTCCCGCTTGAGATCGGCGAGAAACCTCTCGTCGACGGTCGGCGCGAGCATGTCTTCGGTTCCCGTTCGCGGACGGAAGGAGACGGCGCCGTTTTCCAGGATCACCGCCTCGAAGAGGTCGAGCACGTCGCAGGCGCGTCGGATGTTCTCAAGCCTGCGGCCAGACACCAGGATCAGGCGAAAGCCGGCGTCCCGCAGGGCGCGAAGTGTCGCCTCGGTGACAGCGCTCACCCGGCCCTGTTCGGCTATGGTGCCATCGTAGTCGACGGCAATGGCCTTGCAGACGAACGACCCGCTGCCGTCTTCCGCGGACGGCCCTTGGGGCGGGATGGCAGAAACCAGGTGCATGTCTGGCGCCCACGGGTATCTTGGCGGCTGAAAAGGACGATCGGCACCGGACCGGTATCGCAGGTGGCCCAAGCGCCATTCTTCAGGGAGAAAAGCACGTCATGAAGGACGGTCTCAGTCATCTGGACGACAAGGGCGCTGCCCATATGGTCGATGTGGGCGAGAAGGACGTCACCCAAAGGGCGGCGACGGCCAGCGGCCGGGTGATCATGAAAGCGGAGACGCTGGCGCTGATCGTCGACGGTAGGGTGCCGAAGGGCGACGTCATCGCCACGGCACGCCTTGCCGGCATCATGGCCGCCAAGAAGACGGCCGACCTCATCCCGCTCTGCCACCCGCTGGCGCTCTCGGGCGTCGTGCTGGAGCTCGAGCCCGATCCGGCGCTGCCCGGCGTCCTCGTGTCGGCGACGGTCCGCTGCACCGGCAAGACCGGGGTGGAAATGGAAGCGCTCACGGCCGTCTCGGTCGCCTGCCTGACCATCTACGACATGGTCAAGGCGGTCGAGAAGGGCGTGCGCATCGAGGCCATCCACCTCGTGGAGAAGAGCGGCGGCAAGTCCGGCCATTGGTTGGCCGAGGCCTGAGTCAGCCGACCTGAATCACGCGGGCTGATCGGCTTTCGCCTTGATCACCGGCGCCACGGTGTCCGGGCGGCGCTTGTAGCCGATGGTGTCGATGCGCATGTCGCGGATGTCGACCATCAGGAGGCGTCCGATCAGCGGCGTGCCGACGCCGGTGATCAGCTTCAGCACTTCGCAGGCGGCCAGCGTGCCCAGCACGCCGACCACGGCGCCGAGAATGCCGACCTGCGAGCAGGTCGGCACGTTACCGTCAGGCTCGTGCGGCATCAGGCAGCGCCAGCTCGGCTGGAGCTGGCCGTCGGCGTCGGCCACATAGGGCAGAAGCGTCGTCACCGAACCGTAGAACTCCTGCACCGCGGCGGTGACCAGCGGTTTCTGCAGCGCATAGGCGGTATCGGCCACCAGAAAGCGCGTCGGGAAGTTGTCCGTTCCATCGACGACGATGTCGAAGCGGTCGATGATGCCGGCGACATTGTCGGCGTCGAGGCGAACCGGCAAGAGCTCCGTCGTCACATGCGGGTTCAGGGCCGCCACGCGCTCGGCCGCGCTCTCCACCTTGGGCTTGCCGACGTTGTCCGTCGAGTGAACGACCTGCCGCTGCAGGTTGGACAGCGACACCACGTCGTCATCGACAAGACCGAGCGTCCCGACGCCGGCCGCGGCGAGATATTCGATGATGGGGGAGCCGAGCCCGCCGGCGCCGACGCAGAGAACCTTCGCCGCTTTCAGCTTCTGCTGGCCGGGGCCGCCGACGTCCCGCAGCAGCAGGTGGCGCGAGTAGCGGCGGACTTCGTCTTGGCTGAGGGCGGAGGTCATGCGGCGTTTCCTTGGTATGCCGGTTTTGGCAAAGTTGATGCCGATCATCGCGTATCGGCCTCGGCCTTTCCAGCTCCATCATAGGCGGCACCGGCGACGCCGGCAAAAACAAGGCCTGCGGGAAACCTTGCGGCGTCTCGCAGGCCCATCGATCTTCAGCGCGTCTCAGGCGGCTCTGACGGTCGCCAGGAAGGTTCTGACCTGATCCTTCAGCATGTCCGACTGCTGCGAAAGCTCTGCTGAGGAGCTCAGCACCTGCTCGGCAGCGGCGCTGGTGGCCGAGGCCGCCTGGGTCACCAGGGCGATGTTGCGGGAGACGCCGGCCGTACCGGTCGACGCGCTCTGGACGTTCTGGGCGATGTCCTGCGTCGTGGCGGCCTGTTCCTCGACCGCCGAAGCGATCAGAGCCGCGATCTGGTCCATCTTCTCGATGGTCTTCGAGATGCTGTCGATCGCTGTGACCGCCGTCTCGGTGGACGACTGGATGCCCGAGATCTGGGCACTGATCTGCGCCGTCGCCTTCGCCGTCTGGTCGGCGAGGTTCTTGACTTCGGAGGCCACCACGGCAAAGCCCTTTCCGGCCTCGCCGGCCCGGGCGGCCTCGATCGTCGCGTTGAGCGCCAGAAGGTTGGTCTGGCCGGCGACGTTGCCGATCAGATCGATGATCTCGCCGATACGCTGGGCGGCATCGGACAGATCCTTCACCGTCCGGGCGGTGCCGATGGCTTCCTGCACGGCGCTGGCTGCCATGCGGGCGCTTTCGGCGACCTGCCGGCTGATCTCCTGAACCGAGACCGCCATCTCCTCGGATGCCGACGCGACCGTGTTGACGTTGGCGGAGGCCTCCTCGGAGGCATGGGCAACCTCGGAGGAACGCACCGACGTATCCTCCGCGGTGTTGGTCAGGGTCTCGGCGGCCGACTGGAGCTGGCTCGACGCCGAGGAGACCGAGCCGACGATGGCGCCGACCGACTGCTCGAACTCGTCGGCCATGCGGGCCATGGCGACCTTCCGTTCGGCGGCGATGCGGGCGTCGTTGGCAGCTGCCTGTTCGCTTGCCGCCCTGGCGTCGACAACGGCGTTGTCCTGGATGATGCCGACGGTCCGCGCCATGGCGCCGATCTCGTCCTTGCGGTTGGTGCCGGGCACGACGATGCCGGTCTTGCGGGCCGCCAGGCCTTCCATCGCGGCGGTCAGACGCTGGATGGGCTTGCTGACCGACAGCGACACCAGCCACATGACGATAATGCCGGCGAAGGAGACGACCATGGAGACCAGGATCTGGTTGCTGGTGCTGTCACTCTGCGCGGCGGCGGTCTCGGTCGCCAGCTTGGTGACGTCGGCCATCACCACCGCCCTGGGAACGCCGATGATCACCGACCAGTTGGTGCCGGTGCGGCCGAGCGGCACCGGGGCGAACACGCGCAGGCGATCGTTGGATTCGTCGTGGGTGACCGTCTGCTTGCCGGCGGTAATCGTCTCCATGTCCTGTTGCCAGGAGGTGTCGATCTTCGACAGCGGCCCGCCGATGGCCGTCGGGTCGAGGCTGGAGGCGACGATCAGGCCCTTGTCGGTCACGATGGTGACCGAGCCTTCGCCGCCATAGATCTGTCCGTCGACGGCCTCGGCGAGCTTCTGGATCGCCGACAGGTCGAAGTCGGCGCCGGCGACGCCCAGGAACTTGCCCTTCACGCTGATCGGCACCGACATGGTGGCGAGATGCACGGCCTTGCCCTGCACGATATAGGGTAGGGGCGCAAGGATGCTTTCCTTGCCGGTTTCCTGCGGCCCGATGAACCAGCCGCCCTTCATGAGGCCGTTGCCGTGGCTCTCGCGGCTGTCATACTCGACCAGCGGCTGGAGAGCGATCTTGCCGGCGCTGTCACGCGTCCAGTAGGGCAGGGCGCGCCCCGTTGCGTCCGAACCGATGTTCGCTTTGCCTTTGAAGGCCGTGTCGTTGCCGTCGAGGCCGTCGGGAATCCAGGCGCTATAGGTGCCGTTGAAGCGGGGATTGTCCTTGAGGACGTTGAGCAGCGTGCCGTTGAGCTGAGCCCTGCGCAGGTCCGGCGGCGTCGCCGTCGGGCCGTCGTCGACCATGGTCTCCAGGGAGCGCGCCATGTTGCGGGCCGCCGCGAAGGCCGAATCCACTTCGGCGCGGATGTCGCCAGCCTGCGTCGTGGCAATGCCCAGAAGGGCCTCGCGCGACTTGGCGTCCAGCAGTTGCGCGACGCTTGCGCTGGTCTGCTCGTTCACGGTCTGGCTGGCGAACACGCCATAACCGACCACGGCCGCGACGGTCGTTACCAGACAGACGACGGAGAGCGCGACGATTTTGACTTTAATCGATTGAATGTTCACCGGATCCCCCAGCATTGACAGTGCTGTCTGCGTGGCAGCAACACCGGTCTAGCTGGCACCCGTTAACAACGAAAAAATATTCGCCAAGCAATGAGCGCCAATACTGGACCTTCCGACCATCGTCGTAAGCTTGCCCTCAACGCAGCATAAGTTCGACTGGAGAATTAAACTTCGTATTGTTTACAGGGCGTCGCGGCGGATTCTTCGCGCAGGCGTTGTGATCGCTGCTCCCAATATACGAGTTATGCTAGATATTTCCGTCGCTTGATTTAAATCCGGTGCAATCTTGGCCTGAACGCGGAAAAGGTGATGCAGGACGTCGTAATCTAGGTCATGTCGAGCATCTCTATTGAATGAGCTGAGTATTACTACTTGGTCCTGGAAATGCTGGGATGGAACCTTTCCGGTCTCCGAAACTTGTTTGTCGGAGAAGCAGGAGACGGTCTATGCCTCAAAGCCTTATCGACGAGTTCACCTTCGAGTTTCCCTTGCCGATCGAGATCCTGCTGCTCAGGACGATCGGCGCCGCCGTCTTGTGCGGTGTGATCGGTCTGGAACGCGGGGTGCACAACAACCCGGCGGGCCTCAGAACCAACATGCTGGTAGGCCTCGCCGTCTCCACCTTCTGCATGATCACCTTCTACATGATGGAGACCATGACAGCCGGCAACAATGCCATGCAGTTTGACCCGATCCGCCTGGTGGAGGCCGTGACCGCCGGCATCACCTTTCTGGCCGCCGGCGTCATCGTCTTCACCAAGGGCGACGTGAAGGGCCTGACGACGGGCGCCAGCATGTGGCTTTCCGGCGCCATCGGCCTCGCTTGCGGTCTTGGTCTCTGGTCGGTCGCCTTGCTGGCCAGTTTTGCCGGTGTCGTCATCCTCTGGGTGCTGCGCCACGTGCAGTACAAGACCGGCCTCAAGGATGGAGATCCTTCCGCCGACGGTAAGTGAACATCTCCTGATCCGCGGCCGGAACGAAACGGGCGTGGGGGCGTTTTCTCCCGGCAGCCCTCACGCTGCACTGGAGAGGGAGAGTAACTGTGAGAACCTTTTTCCGGGACAATGGGCTGACGATCGCCTTGATGGCGATGTTCCTGGTCAGCGTGATCGGCATGATCCTGGCCGGCCACGCCAGTTACAATGAGGAGCTCACCGAGCACAGCGTGCCGGCCGTCGGGCTTCTTGCCTATCTCGGCAGCGGCAGTTTCCTGTCGGCACTGTTCGAGAACTGGGAAAGCGAGTTCCTGCAAATGTCGGTCTACGTCATCCTGACGGCCATGCTGTTCCAGCGCGGCTCGGCAGAGTCGCGCGATCCCGACGATCCTGACCGGCCGAAGGACGAGTTGCCGGCCGACCTTCGCCGGCGTCATCCAGTTCTGTCCTGGCTCTATTCCAATGCGCTCGGCCTCGCGCTCGCCGCCCTGTTCGTCGCGTCCTTCTGCCTGCACTGGTGGTCGAGCTTCGTCGCCGCCAACGACGAGGCGGCGCGGCACGGCGGCGAGCTTCAGTCCCTCGGTGCCTATCTCCTCGATGCCCAGCTCTGGTTCGAGTCCTTCCAGAACTGGCAGTCGGAGTTTCTGTCGACGGCGGTGCTGGTGGTGCTGTCGATCTTCCTACGCCACAAGGGCTCGCCGGAATCGAAGCCGGTTGGCGCCACCAATGCCGAGACGGGCGCGTAGTCCCCTCAGCCGGGGAGAAGCGCGTCTATTGTCCGGTCAAGCTGGTCATAATGGCCTATGACGGCATCGGCGCCGAACTCGATTGCCGGCCGTCCGCCATAGCCGAACTCGACGGCGATCACCGGCACGCCGGCGGCGCGGGCGGTGGCGATGTCGGTTTCGCTGTCGCCGACCATCACCGCGGCGTCCGGCGTGCCGCCGGCCCGGTTGATCGCCTCAAGCAGCGGGCGCGGATGCGGCTTCTGTTCGGGCAGGCTGTCGCCGCCAATGACGGCCGCGAACAGATGGGCGAGGCCGGTACCCTCGAGCACGGCACGGCCGAGCGCTTCCCGCTTGTTGGTGCAGACCGCAAGGCCGAAACCGCGTCGGGACAGGCGGTCAAGCGCGCCGGTAACGCCGGGGTAGGGGCAGGTCTCCACCGCGATCTCGGCTCCGTAGAAGGCGATGAAGCGTTCGATGAGCTCCGGCAGCCTTGCGGTGTCGATGTCCCGGCCGGCGCGGCGGAACCCTTCGCCGATCATTGCCCGCGCACCGTGACCGAACAGATTGGCGACGTCGGCGCGCTGCAGCGCGGCCAGGCCCTCACCGTCGAGTGTCCGATTGAGAGCCCTCAGAAGGTCTGGACCTGTGTCGAGAAGCGTTCCATCGAGATCGAAGACGACAACCGGACGCATCGGCCGCAATGCCTTTCTTTTGCAACGATGGGAGGGATTTAGCACGATCGTGGCCGGTCGCCAGAACTATCGGCGGTCCACCGGCATGAAAGGGCCAACAATGGTCGTGCCCGAGCGCAACGGACTTGCGACTTTTCGCAGATTGCGGCAAACCAGCGGGGGCCGTTCTGGGGGAAATGGGGCTTGATCGCGGCGGGCGCATCATTTCGCCAGAATTCGGTTTCACAGGCTGGGCGACGGCGCTTTGGCGCGATCGGGCCGCCGGCGATTCCGACGGAGTCGCCTGGGCGTGACGAGCGGTCGTGACAAGCACCTGCCCTTCGGGACCACATGAAGCCAACGACGCAGTCGATATCGGAGTTTTGTTTATGCACCGGACCCTGAACCTTCTCCGCCGCCCGCTGGCGGCGGCCATGGTGATCGCCGCGCTGGCGTCTCCGGCATTGTCTGAGGACTTCACCGAGTCCCATCTCGCCGCGGCCCGCGAGACCATCGCCGCCGCCCATGCGTCCGAGCAGTTCAACGGAATTCTGATCGCCCTGGCCGAGCAGACCAAGGCGCTGTTCCAGCGTTCCAACCCCGGTGCCGCAAAGGACATCGAGGAAGTGGTGAGCGCCGTCGCCCTCGATCTCGCCAAGCGTCGTCCCGATCTCGATCGAGAGCTCGAGCGTGTCTGGGCCGGCCGCTTCAACGAGGACGAACTGAAGCAGATCACCACCTTCTTCAAGTCGCCGGTCGGCGAGAAATACGGCCAGCTGGCGCCAGTGATCATCCAGGACTCGATGCGCTCGGCCGGTATCTGGCGCGACGCCCTGTCGACGGAAATTCTCACGCGCTCGCGTGACGAGCTCAACAAGCGCGGCTACAGCTTCTGAGGACGGAGTTGCCACGACCGGCCGCCGACGTGATATGAGGACATCGGTTCCTCCATACGGCGGTTGGTGATGGCTTCCTTCGACTATGATCTCTTCGTCATCGGCGCGGGCTCCGGCGGGGTCCGCGCCGCTCGCATTTCCGGCGGCTACGGCGCGCGCGTCGCCATCGCAGAGGAGTCCCGCATCGGCGGCACCTGCGTCATTCGCGGCTGCGTGCCGAAGAAGCTTCTGGTCTATGCGTCGCGATTCGCCGGCGAGTTCAATGACGCGGCCGGCTTCGGCTGGACGGTTGGCGACCGGGCATTCGACTGGGCGGCGCTGCGGGCGGCCAAGGAGCGGGAAATCACCCGGCTCGAAGGCATCTACGCTGGCAATCTCCAGCGATCGGGCGTGGACGTCATTCGCGACCGCGCCGTCATCACCGGTCCTCACGAGATCCGCCTCGTCGCCGAGGAGCGGACCGTCACGGCCGGCCGCATCCTGATCGCCACCGGCAACCGCCCCGTGCTGCCGAATATTCCAGGCATCGAGCATGCCGTCACCTCGACCGACATGTTCGATCTGCCGACCCTGCCGGAAAAGGCGATCGTGATCGGCGGCGGCTACATCGGCCTCGAGTTTGCCTCCATCCTCAACGGCCTCGGCGTCGCCACCACGGTGCTCTACCGCGGCGAGCAGGTGCTGCGCGGCTTCGATCGCGAGGTCAGGGACAAGCTTGCCGACGCGCTCCGGGCACGTGGCATCGACCTCAGGACCGGCGTGCAGGTGAAGAGAATCGACAAGACGGCGGTCGGTTTCGACGTCGAGCTGATGGACGGCGCCAACCTCGACACGGATCTCATTCTCGCCGCCACCGGGCGCCATCCCAACACCGAGGGGCTCGGCCTGGAGGCGTTGGGCGTGACGCTCGATGCCGACGGCGCCGTCGTCGTCAACGCGCTGTCGGAAACCTCGGTGCCCTCGATCTACGCGGTGGGCGACGTGACCAATCGCGCCCAGCTCACGCCGGTGGCGATCCGCGAAGGCCACGCCTTCGCCGACACGGTGTTCGGTGGCAAGGAGAGCTTCGCCGACCACACGATCCTGCCGACCGCCATCTTCACCACGCCGGAAATCGGCACGGTCGGCCTGTCCGAGGAAGCGGCCTGCGCGGCGCATGCGGCGGTGGACGTCTACAAGACCGAGTTCCGCCCCATGCGCAACATTCTCGCCGGCCGCGACGAGCGCACCTTCATGAAGGTGGTGGTCGATGCCGTGACCGACCGCGTGCTCGGCGTCCACATCATGGGACCGGAGGCCGGCGAGATGATCCAGATCGTTGGCATAACCATGACCATGGGCGCGACCAAGCGCGACTTCGACCGAACCATGGCCGTCCATCCCACCGCCGCCGAGGAACTGGTGACGCTGCGGACGCCCGCCGTGCGCCACAGGTAGCAAACGGCGGGGTTGGTCCGCGTCGTTCGTCAGGCGAGAGGGATCCAGATTTCCACCGTGCCGCTGCTGGTCTTCGGGTCGTAGCGCTCATCGTAGAGCTCGAAGTCCGGCGCCTTGGCGGGCGTCAGTCCGGCGTCGGGCAGGGCCTTGTTCCAGATGGTGTAGACGGTCTTGTTGAAGTCGGAGATATGGCCGACGTGCTTGAAGACGGCATATCGGCTCGCCGGAATGTCGACCGTGTCGAGACCGTCGGGTACGTGCGTGGCCGTCGTCGCCTGGCCCGCGACGTAGCGGAAGTGGCCGTCGGCCTCCATGTCGCAGCAGACCCCGTAGTAGACGCCGGCGACCGGCGACGGAATCTCGTTGCAGTGCTGGTCGAACTCGCCCCACAGCTTTGGAATGACGGAGTTGGTTTCAAAGGTGCAGCGGGTCGAAAGCCCCATCACCCGGAACGCACCACGCTCGCGAAACTCCGGCGCGGCGATGTCGATGATCATGTCCTTGTTCATGGTCCAGGGCTCCATCAGGGGGAGATTGCAGGTCGTCCGGGCCAGCCGAACCGCGCTCGGCAGCATGCCGAAACAGCCGGCGAAGGCCCGGGTGAAGGCTTCGTGCGAGCCATAGCCGGCATCGAGGGCGATGGGCAGGATGTCCTGGTCGCCCTTTGCCAGCGCTTCGGCGGCGATGGTGAGCCGCCGGGCTCTCAGGTAGCTCATCGGTGCGAGGCCGACGTTGGTCTGGAAGAGACGCGTGAGGTGCCAGGGGCTGGCGCCGCAGAGGTCGGCAAGCTCGGCCAGCGTAAACGGCCGTCCGATATTCAGCTCCAGGTACCAGACTGCCTTTTCCAGGACGCCCATCTCTTCCTCGCGACGTTGAGAGCGCTTCGTTGATGATCGAAGCCGGACAGCTCCGCTTGATCGAAATTGCTTGACCACGACCACCATAACGAAAACGCCGCCCGAAGGCGGCGTTTGCAACGCGAGTGTCCGAAGGATCAGGCGGTAATCGCCCTGCCACTCTCATCAAAGCGGTGGATCTTGGCCGGGTCCGGCGTCGCATGGACGATATCGTCCGCCGCGTAACGATGCTCGCCGAACAGCCGCACGGTCACGAGGCCGGCGGTCTCTGTTTCGAGATAGAGATTGGTATCGGCGCCGAGATGCTCGGCGTGGATCACCTTGCCACGGAAGCGCCCTTCGGTCGGCGACACGCTGAGGTGCTCCGGCCGGATGCCGATGGTGGCGCCTGTCTCGCCAATGCGTGCCGCCTCGATGAAGTTCATCTGCGGCGAGCCGATGAAGCCGGCGACGAACAGGTTGGCGGGGCGGTTGTAGAGTTCCATCGGCGAACCGATCTGCTCGATGACGCCGCCGTTCAGTACCACGATGCGATCGGCCAGCGTCATCGCCTCGACCTGGTCGTGCGTCACGTAGATCATGGTGGCGCCGAGCTGGCGGTGCAGGCGGGCGATCTCGACGCGTGTCTGCACGCGCAACGCGGCATCGAGGTTGGAGAGCGGCTCGTCGAACAGGAACAGCTCGGGTTCGCGCACCAGCGCGCGGCCGATGGCGACGCGCTGCCGCTGGCCGCCGGAGAGCTCGGCTGGCCGGCGCTTGAGATAAGGCTCCAGCGATAGCATCTCCGTCGCTGCGGCGACGCGGGTGTTGATCTCGTCCGTCGGCGTGCCGGCTTGCTTGAGACCCAGTGCCATGTTGTCGCGCACGCTGAGGTGCGGATAGAGCGCGTAGGTCTGAAAGACCATGGCGATGCCGCGCTTGGCAGGCGGGGCCACCGTCACGTCCTCACCGTTGATCAGCACGGTGCCCGAGGTGACGTCCTCAAGGCCGGCGATCGAGCGCAGCAGCGTCGACTTGCCGCAGCCGGACGGGCCGACGAAGATGACGAACTCGCCGTCCTTCACCTGGAGGTCGATGCCTTTCAGCACCTCCTGCGCGCCGAAGGACTTCCTGATGTTCCTGAGTTCAAGCGATCCCACGGGGCTTATCCTTGCAATTTGACCGGCTTGCCGGTGCGGACGCTCTCGTCGGCGGCGAGGCAGACGGCAAGCGATTTCAAAGCGTCGTTCATGTGCTGGGTGAGGTCGAGGTCCTCGACGATCGCCCTGAGCATATAGGCCTGTTCCAGCTCGCAGAGTTCCTGGTGGCCGGGCTCGCCGGCCATGGTGTGGTCGGTGTCCGGCGAGAGGAACGCGCCGTCAGGACCGGTCGCCGCCTTGTGGACGCGGATGGTCGAGGTGCGGGTGTGGGCGTCGACGTCGTCGGACTTGCCCTCCCTCATGACGATGGAGGCCGAACCGTTGGGCGAGATGATATCCTTCACGAAGAAGGCCTGCTCGGACATCATCGGTCCCCAGCCCGCCTCGTACCAGCCCACCGAACCGTCGGAGAACAGCACCTGCAAGTGGCCGTAGTTGTACATGTCCGGCGCGATCTCATTGGAGAGGCGGAGACCCATGCCGCGCACTTCAACAGGTTCGGCGTCGGTCACCTGACACATGACGTCGATATAATGGACGCCGCAGTCGACGATCGGCGCGGTGGTGTTCATCAGCGCCTTGTGCGTCTCCCAGGTCTTGCCGGAGGACTGCTGGTTGAGGTTCATGCGGAAGACGTAGGGGCCGCCGAGCGCCCGCGCCTCGGCGATGAAACGCTGCCACGACGGGTGGTGGCGCAGGATGTAGCCGATGACCAGCTTCCGCTTGTTGGCGACCGCGCAGTCGATGATCCGCCGTGCGTCGGCCACCGTGGTGGCCAGCGGCTTTTCCACGAAGACGTGGCAGCCCTGTTCCATGGCCATTACAGCATAGTCGGCGTGGCTTTCCGAATAGGTGCTGATCGACGCCATGTCCGGCTTCAGCGCCTTGAGCGCCTCCGGGAAGGAGGGGGAGATCTCGTAGCCCTGGAGTTCGTCCGGCAGCGGCACCTTGGTGCGGTTGACGAGGCCGACGATCTGAAAGCCCGGATTGCGATGGTAGGCGAGGGCATGGCTCCGGCCCATGTTGCCGAGGCCGGCCGAGAGGACGCGAACGGGCGACGTCATTTGACCGCTCCCGAGGTGATGCCGCGGATCAGTTGCCGCGAGAAGATGACGTAGAGGATGAGCACCGGGAAGATGGCGAGCGACAGCGCCGCCAGCACGGCGTTCCAGTTGGTGACGAACTGGCCGATGAACAGCTGCGCGCCGAGCGTCACCGTCTTGGTGCTCTCGCTCGGGGCGAGGATCAGCGGGAACCACAGGTCGTTCCAGATGGGGATCATGGTGAACACGGCCACCGTCGCCATGGCCGGCCGCACCAGCGGCAGCACCAGGCGGAAGAAGATGGCGTACTCGGAAAGGCCGTCGATGCGGCCAGCGTTCTTGAGGTCGTCAGAGACCGTCCGCATGAACTCCGACAGGATGAAGACGGCAAGCGGCAGCCCTTGCGCCGTATAGACCAGGATGAGGGCGGTCAGCGTGTTGACAAGGCCGGTCGCCACCATGCCCTGCAGCAGCGCCACCGTACCCAGGCGGATCGGGATCATGATGCCGATGGCAAGATAGAGCCCCATCAGCGTGTTGCCGCGGAAGCGATATTCGGCGAGCGCGAAGGCGGCCATGGCGCCGAAGAGCAGCACCAGGAAGATCGAGACGACCGTGACGATGGTGCTGTTCTGAAAATAGGTGACGAAGTCGCCCTGCTTCAGAACCGTCTCATAGCCGATCAGGCTGAAGGTCGACGGCCCCGGCAGACGCAGCGGCTGGCCGAAGATCGCCTGCTTGCTCTTGAACGAGTTGATGATGGTGAGGAACACCGGGAACAGCGCCACCAGCGTGTAGGCGATCAGCGCCACATGGACGAGACTGGTGCGCAGCGTCGATTGTCTTGCCTTGGACATCCGCCCCTCCCGTCAGAACTGGTAGCGGCGGATGCGCCGCTGGATGCCGAACAGGTAGATGCAGACACCCGTCAGGATGATCAGGAACATGATCGTGGCGATGGTGGCGCCCATCGACTGGTCGCCGAGCTGCAGCTGGAACCCGAAGAAGGTGCGGTAGAGGAAGGTGCCGAGAATATCGGTCGTCTTGTCCGGCCCGGCCAGCGCGCCCTGCATGGTGTAGACGAGGTCGAAGGCGTTGAAGTTGCCGACGAAGGTCAGGATCGAGATGATGCCGATGGCGGGAAGGATCAGCGGCAGCTTGATCTTGAAGAACTGGCCCCACCCGGTGACGCCGTCGATCTCCGCCGCCTCGATCACCTCCTCGGGAATGTTGAGGAGCGCGGCGTAGATCAGCATCATCGGTATGCCGATGAACTGCCAGACCGAGACCAGCGACACGGCGATCAGCGCCGAGCCGGACTTGCCGAGCCAGGGACCGAACAGCGCCTTCATGCCCACGAGGTCCATCAGCCAGGGGGCGACGCCCCAGATCGGCGACAGGATCAGCTTCCAGATGAAGCCGACGATGACGAAGGAGAGCAGCGTCGGCAGGAAGAAGGCGGTGCGGTAGAAGGCGGCGAACCGGAGGCCCGGCAGCGACAGCAGCGCGGCCAGCGCGATGCCGATCGGGTTCTGCACCGCCATATGGATCAGGAAGAAGATGAAGTTGTTGCCGAGCGCGTTCCAGAAGTCGGCCGCCCAGCGCGGGTCGCCGAACAGCGTGGCGAAATTCGCGAAGCCGACGAAGACATGCTCGCCGTCGACGACGTTGAAGAAGGACTGCCGCAGCGTCTCGATGAGCGGCAGGATCATCACCGCGGTGTAGATGATGACGGTGGGAGCAAGGAAGACGAGAATATGCCAGCGCCGCGGTCGCCGCCGCGCAGCTTCCCCGCCCTGGTCGGGTGCAAGGTCGGTCATGTCAGTCTCTGTGGCGCCGGCAACCGGTCGGCGATAGCCGACGGGCGGAGGAGACGACGGCGCGGAGGACCGCGCCGTCGTCCGCGTTTTACATCTTGGCCGGCTTGTACCAGCTGTCGAGGCCGTCCTGCAGCTTCTTGGCAGCGGCTTCCGGCGTCTCGGTGCCGTTGATGACGTTGGCCGAAGCCGCCCAGGTCTCGTTCTCGAGGTTGGGCGTGCCGCGCGACAGGATCTGGTAGGTCGAGCGGATGGTCGGCTTGCAGGTCTCGCGCCAGGAGACGAACTCCTTGGCCAGCGGGTCGCTCATCTCCACGGCCGTCGAGTTCAGGCTGAAGAAGCCCGGCAGCGCGTTGGCGTAGATGGTGGCGAACTCGGGCGAGGCCACCCACTCGAGGAACACCTTGGCTTCCTCCTTGTGGGCGCTGGCCGCGTTGAGGCCCATGGCGATGTCGTTATGGTCGGAGATGTAGCAGGTGTCCCCGTCTTTCGCGACCGGCGGCGGGAAGGCGCCAAGCTTCAGGCCGGCGGTGTTGAACAGCGAGATCTCCCACGAGCCGGCCGGGTAGATGGCGGCACGGCCGAGCGTGAACAGGTTCTGGCTGTCGGGGTAGGTCTGCGCCTCGAAGCCATCGCCGAGATAGGGCTTCCACTTGGCGAGCACGCGATAGGGCTCGACCCAGGCGTCGTCGGTCAGCTTCTGGGTGCCGGCGATCAGCGCCTTGCGGCCCTCCTCACCCTTCCAGTAGGTCGGACCGATGTTCTGGTAGCCCATCGTGGCGGCTTCCCACATGTCCTTGGTGCCCATGGCCATGGGAATGTAGGTGCCGTCGGCCTTGATCTTGTCGAGGGCGGCGAAGAACTGATCGACGGTCTTGGGAACCTCGACGCCGGCCTTCTCGAAGGCTTCCGTATTGTAGATGAAGCCGTGGATGACGGAGGCCATCGGCACGCAGAAGGTCTTGGAGCCGTCGTCGGTGGTCCAGGCGGACTTGGCGACGTCGGAGAAGTTCTTCATGCCCTCAAGGCCGGTGAGATCCTCGAGCTTGCCCTTCTCGAAGAGCTGCAGCGACGTGTCGAACGGCCGGCAGGCGACGAGGTCGCCGGCGGAGCCCGCGTCGAGCTTGGCGTTGAGCGCGGCGTTATATTCGGTCGGCGCGCTGGGCGAGAAGGTGACCTTGATGCCCGGATGCTTGGCCTCGAAAGCCGGAATGATCTTTTCCTGCCAGATCTGAAGGTCGTCGTTGCGCCAGCTCTCGATGTTGAGCGTGACGTCGGCCGCGGCGGCCGTGCCGACGCCGGCCAGAATGCTCGATGCCAGCAGGACACCCTGCAACGTAGTGCGATACATCGTCCGTCTCCCTTTGCTCGCGTCTTGATGACGCGCGTTGAGAACCCCGATTATGATTTTGCGACGAGCGACATCGCCCGACGCAGGTTTTGGCCGGCCTCGACGAGAGCGGCATTTGCCGTCTCGATATCTCCCGCGCCGGCGGCGAGCAGAATGGCGTGTTTGACCGAACCGCGGCTCTCCCGGAGGAGCCCTGTCGCCGCGTCGGCCTGAATTCCGGTGATGTCCGTCACGATGCGGGCGGCGCGCGCCCGGAGCTTGTCGTTGTCGGCCCTGACATTGACCATATGGCCGTCGAGCACGTGGCCGAGATGGACGGCCATCAGCGTCGACAGCATGTTGAGGGCGATCTTCTGGGCCGTACCCGCTCCCATGCGGGTCGAGCCGGAGATGACCTCCGGCGGCGTTTTCAGCAGCACCGCCACGTCGGCGGCGGTGAGAAGCGGCGCGCCGTCGTTGTTGGCGATGCCGATCACCGTGGCGCCGCGTTCCTTGGCGGCCCGGGCGGCGGCGAGCGTGTAGGGCGTCGAACCGGAGGCCGATACGGCGATGACGCAGTCGCCCTGTCCGATGCCGGATGCCGCGAGATCGGCGGCACCGGCCTCGACGTCGTCTTCGCCCGCGCCAAGCATGTCGACCAGACTGTCACGGCCGCCGGCCAGAATGACGATGGCCTCGTCAAGGCCGATACCATAGGTACCCGGCAGTTCCAGGCAATCGGCGAGTGCCATCAGGCCGGAGCTGCCAGCGCCGACATAGACGAGGCGATGGCCCGACGACAAGGCGGCGGCGGCACGGCTCGACGCTTCGGCGATGGCGGGAATGGCCGCTTCAACGCTGCGCGCAGCATTCACCTGGGCGGCGGCAAGCGCGCCGAGAATCCGCGCTGGCGGCAGGGTGTCGAACCCCTTCGCATGGACATCGCGATCCTCGGTACCGAGCTGTGCCGTCATTATGCCACTCCCCACTCGGGCAATAATGCCAAAAAGCTACCACTTGTCTAGAGGGACAATCATACTTCGTTCATTTTTGCCGCAGCTGGAGTTGGGTGGGTGTGAGCAGGCTGCATAAAACGCAACTAAAACAATTGGTTGTCGTTTCTAGATCAAAAATCCTAAGGGCAGAGCCAATATGCCGATTGGCAAATGGTATTTTTTTGGTACTTTCGAGGGAGGAGGGCGTTCATCGTGGATTACCTGATCGGCGTCGACGGGGGCGGGACCGGTTGCCGGGCGGCTGTGGCCGGCCGGGACGGGCGAACCATTGCCACCGGCGCGGGCGGAGCGGCGAACGTGTTGAGCGATCGCGCCGGCGCGCTTGCCAACATCCTCGTTGCCATTGATGCGGCCCTTGCCGCCGCCGGGCTCGACAAGGCCGTTCTCCAGCGCTCGTCGGTGCTGCTCGGCCTTGCCGGCAGCAACGTTGGCGATACCGCCGCCTTCATCGCCGCCTCACTGCCGGCCGCAAGAGTCGAGGTTGTCTCCGACGGTCTCATCGCGCTTGAGGGCGCCATTGGCAACGGCGACGGCGCGGTGGCCATTCTCGGCACCGGGTCGATCTTCTTTGCCCGGCAGGCCGGCATGGTTCGCTCCTATGGCGGCTGGGGCTTCGTCATCGGCGACTTCGGTTCCGGCGCCAGCCTCGGCCGGTCGGCGCTCGCCGCGACGCTACTCGCCCATGATCGCATCATCGCCGCCTCGCCGCTCACCGATCGACTGATCGCCGATTTCGGCGGCGCCCCCGGCCCGATGGTCGAGTTCGCGCGGACGGCGGCGCCCGGTGATTTCGGGCGCTTTGCGCCCGCCGTCTTCGCGGCCGCGGAAAGCGGCGATCCCGTCGGCCTGGACATCGTCGGAAGGGCGGCCGCCTCGGTCGATCTGGCCCTTGATCGCATCGTTGCCGATGGCGCCGACCGCGTCGCGCTGCTCGGCGGCCTCGCGCCGCTCTACCCCGCCTATCTTGCCGATCGGCATCGGCCGCGTCTTGTGGCGCCGTTGAGCAATGCCCTGGCCGGCGCGGTGGCGCTTGCCGTGCGGCATTTCCTCGATAGCGAGAGAGGGGCGGCATGAGCGGCGATATCTCCAGCATCCTGGCCCCGGAGCAGTTGCAGGCCGCCGGCACCGGGCCGCTCTATCTCAAGCTCAGGCAGGCCATCGAGGCGGCGATCAATGGCGGCCGGCTGAAACACGGCGACGCCTTGCCGCCCGAGCGGGAGATCGCTGATTCTGCCGGCATCAGCCGCGTCACGGTTCGCAAGGCGGTGGACGATCTCGTCGAGGCCGGCCTGCTGGTGCGTCGCCACGGCTCCGGCACCTTCGTCGTGAAGCCGGTGCAGCGCGTCGAGCAGTCGCTGTCGCTGTTGACCTCCTTTACCGAGGACATGGCGCGGCGCGGTCTCAAGGCCAGCTCCCGCTGGCTCGACCGGGGGCTTCATCTGCCGTCTCCGGAGGAGGCGATGATGCTGGGGCTGGCGGGCGGTGGTCTGGTTGCCCGGCTCGAACGTCTGCGCATCGCCAACGACCTGCCCCTCGCCCTCGAACGGGCCTCGCTGTCGGCCGAGGTGATGCCCGACCCCAACGCCGTCGCCGGTTCGCTCTACGAGGCGCTGGCCTTGAGCGGCCATCGGCCGGTACGAGCCGTGCAGCGCATCTCCGCCTGCAACATACGCGGTCAGGATGCGGCGCTGCTCGGCGTCCAGGCCGGCGACGCCGGTCTGTCCATCGAGCGCATTTCCTATCTCGCATCCGGCCGGGTGGTGGAATTCACCCGGTCGCTCTATCGGGCCGACGCCTATGACTTCGTCGCCGAACTGACCCTTCCCCAGTCCTGACCCGTCATCCCCAAGGAGACGTTTCGATGTCCGCCCTTCTCATCCGCGGTGCCCGCCTGTTCGATGGCGATGTCTGGCACGATGAAGCCGAGATTGCCGTGCGGGACGGCCGCTTCGTTGCCGCCGCCGACCTGCCGGCCGGCGCCGAGGTGGTTGACGCCGGCGACCTTCTTCTCGTGCCCGGTTTCATCGATCTTCAGGTCAACGGCGGCGGCGGCATCAACTTCAACGACGGTCCGAGCGTTTCCGCCATCGAGCGCATCTGTGTCGCCCATGCCCGCTTCGGCACGACGGCCCTCTTGCCCACCTTGATCACCGATCGCCGCGAGGCCCGCACCGAGGCGATCGCCGCCGGCAAGGCGGCTCGCGCGTCCGGCGTGCCGGGCTTCCTCGGGCTGCACCTCGAGGGGCCTCACCTCTCCGCCGCCAAGCGGGGTGTCCATGCCGTCGCCTACGTGCGGCCGATGGAGGAGGCCGACATCCGGGAACTGGTCGAAGCAGTCGCCGAAGCCGGCCCGACCTTGTTGACCGTTGCCCCCGAATCGACGCCGATCGAGGCGGTTCGGCGTCTTGCCTCGGCCGGTGGCATTGTCAGCCTCGGCCATACGGACTGCGACTACGATACGGCGCAAGCCTATATCGCTGCCGGTGCCTCCACCGCGACGCATCTCTTCAACGCCATGAGCCCGCTCGGCCACCGGACGCCCGGCATGGTCGGCGCGGTGCTGGACAGCGGCATCTCCGCCGGCCTCATCGCCGACGGAATCCACGTGCATCCGGCGGCGGCGCGGGTGGCGCTCAGGGCCAAGCGCGGACCCGGCCGGATTTTCCTGGTCACCGACGCCATGCTGACCATCGGCACCGATCTGCCGGATTTCGAGCTCAACGGCCGCACCATTTTCCGGCGCGACGGCCGGCTCGCCCTTGCCGACGGCACGCTGGCCGGCGCCGATATCGATATGCTCTCTTCGGTGCGCTATGCCGCTGAGCATTTCGAGATCGAGCTGGGGGAGGCGATCCGCATGGCCACGGTCTATCCGGCGGAAACGATGCGCATCGCCAATCGCAAGGGCAGGATCGCCCCTGGATTTGACGCCGACTTCCTGCTGCTGACGCCGGAGCTCGACCTCAAGTCGACCTGGATCGGCGGCGCCAAGGTGTACCAGGCCTGAGCCGTCGTTCCGTCACAGCTTCCTGAGCATCACCTGCTCGATGGCGTGGCTGGCGCTCTTGCGCAGCACCAGATCGGCCCTGAGGCGGGTCGGCTGGATGTTCTCGCGGAGATTGGCGAGGTTGATGCGCGTCCAGAGGCCGACGGCGGTCTCCAGCGCCTCCTGTTCCGAGATTTCCGCATAGCGGCGGAAATAGGACTGGGGATCGCGGAAGGCGGTTTCCCGGAGGCGCATGAAGCGCTCGACATACCAGCGCTGCAGGTCGGCCTCGTCGGCGTCGATGAAGATCGAGAAGTCGAAGAAGTCGGACACGAAGGGGATGCCGCGCCCGTCGCGCGGCAGCTTGCCGGTTTGCAGGACGTTGAGCCCCTCGAGGATCAGGATGTCCGGCTGGTCGACGACGATGCGCTCGTCAGGCACGATGTCATAGACGAGGTGCGAATAGACCGGCGCCCAGACATTGGGCTTGCCGGCCTTGATGTCGGTCAGGAAGGAGAGCAGGGCGGCCCGGTCGTAGCTCTCGGGGAACCCCTTCTTCTCCATCAGCCCTTCCTCGCGCAGCACTGCGTTCGGAAACAGGAAGCCATCGGTGGTGACGAGATCGACCTTGGGCGACGACGGCCAGCGCGACAGCATGGCCCTCAGAATGCGCGCCGTCGTCGATTTGCCGACCGCCACCGAGCCGGCGATGCCGATGATGAACGGCCGCTTGGCGTCGGTCCGGCCAAAGAAGCGCCGCGTCGAGTTATGCAGCGACTGCGCCGACTCGACGTAGAAGGACAGCAGCCGGGCAAGCGGCAGGAAAATGTCCGACACCTCGTCGAGCTGCACCGGGTCGTTGAGGGCGCGCAGGCGGATGACGTCGTCGAGCGACAGCGTCAAGGGCATGCCGGCCCTGAGCTCGGCCCAGTCGGCACGGGTGTAGACTTCGTAAGGCGACAGCGCTTTCCGCACGAACTGTTCCATTCGTCACCGTCTCAGGATCGCCGCGTGGCGAACCGCTGGTTCCAGAAGCATGGCGGGACTTGGCCGCCGGCCGCGGCCGGCGCACCATGGTCTTGTGGTCAGTCGGCTGGGCGGCTGGCCTTTTCCTGCAGACCCGACTGCGCCGTCCGGCGCTTGAGTTCGGCCAGCACCTCATCGAGCGGCACGCCCTTGAGCGCCAGCACCACGACGAGGTGATAGAGGAGGTCGGCGCTCTCGTAGATCAGCGCATCGGCGTCGCCGGTCAACGCGGCGATGACCGTCTCCACCGCCTCCTCGCCAAGCTTCTGCGCCGCCTTGGCGACGCCCTTCTCGGCAAGCTTGCGGGTATAGGAGGTGGCATCGCCATTCACGAGGCGATCGGCGACGATCGCTTCGAGATCTGAAAGCGAGAAGGTGGTGTCAGCCATGCCAATCATCCCTGGAGGCGGACGGGGACGCCGGCCGCAGCGAGATGCGCCTTGGCCTCGCCGATGGTGAACGTACCGAAATGAAAGATCGACGCCGCGAGCACGGCGCCGGCGTGGCCGTCGCGGATACCCTCGACGAGATGGTCGAGCGTGCCGACGCCGCCCGAGGCGATCACCGGCACCGATACCGCGTCGGCAATGGTACGGGTCAGTTCGAGATCGAAGCCGATCTTGGTGCCGTCGCGGTCCATCGAGGTCAGCAGGAGTTCGCCGGCGCCGAGTGACACCACTTCCTGGGCGTATTCGACGGCGTCGATGCCGGTTGCCTGCCGACCGCCGTGGGTGAACACCTCCCAGCGCGGCTTGCCGTCATCGGAGGAGACGCGCTTGGCGTCGATGGCGACGACGATGCACTGGTCGCCGAACTTTTCCGAGGCGCGGCGCACCAGATCGCGGTCGCGGACGGCCGCCGACATGATCGACGCCTTGTCGGCTCCGGCCAGCAGCAGCTCGCGGATGTCCTCCACCGAGCGGACGCCGCCGCCCACCGTGACGGGCATGAAGCAGCGTTCGGCGGTGCGACGCACCACGTCGAGAATGGTGCCCCGATTCTCGTGGCTGGCGGTGATGTCCAGGAAGCAGAGTTCGTCGGCGCCGGCCGCGTCATAGGCAGCGGCGGCCTCGACCGGATCGCCGGCGTCGACGAGGTCGACGAAGTTGACCCCCTTGACCACCCGACCGTCCTTGACGTCGAGACAGGGGATGACGCGCGCTTTCAGCATTGGGGGTCACCGCGATTGAATTGCGCCCATTTCTTATACGGCTCCATGACCGGATGCCAGTCCCATGGCGCCGAACAGGCCTGCGATGGGCGGGAAGCAAATCACGCTAGGTGCGCGCCCGCGGCTGCTGTGAACTGAAGTATTTCATCCAGATGAACTCGTTTATGAGTCTGATATATACGTCTAAATGCGTACACTGGAAAGTAGATACTCCGAAAACAAGTATTCCAGGTGGCATAAACGCTCCGTAAATAAATGGTGACCTAAATGAGAATGACAGGCAGGTTGCCTCGGCCGCGCGTGATATTTTCCGGCTGGCATTCAACATATGCGATTTGCATATTACAGGGCCAGTTTCTGGATGGTTCCTCGGCGCTGCTGTCGGTGGACAAGGTAGGAGCTGAGATCCATGTGGCCCTTTTCAAGTCACGAAGCCGCGGTGCTTGCGGCTCTTGACCGTTCCCTGGCTGTCATCGAGTTCGATCCAACCGGGCAGATCCTCAGCGCCAATGCCAACTTCCTGAAGGTCATGGGCTATGACCTTGCCGATATCGTCGGCAAGCATCACTCGATCTTCGTGGATCCCACGGAAGTGAAGAGCCCGGCCTACACCGCCTTCTGGGGCAACTTGCGCGCCGGCCAGTTCACGTCGGCCGAAGTTCGGCGCATTGCCAAGGGAGGGCGGCCGGTCTGGATCCAGGGCACCTACAATCCGCTGATGGATCGCGCCGGCAAGGTCTACCGCGTCGTCAAGTTTGCCACCGACGTCACCGAGCGCAAGCTCCAGGATGCCCGGATCCAGGGCGAGATCGACGCCATCAACCGTGCGCAGGCCGTCATTTCTTTCCAGCCGGATGGCACCGTCGTCGAGGCCAACGAGAACTTCCAGAAGGCGCTCGGCTATCGGCTGGACGAGATCGTCGGCAAGCATCACTCGATGTTCGTCACGCCTGAGGAGCGCGCCAGTCCGGCCTATAGACAGTTTTGGGATGACCTTCGGGCCGGAAAGTTCAGGTCCGACGAGTTCCACCGCGTCGGCAAGGGCGGGCGCGACGTCTTCCTCCAGGCGACCTACAACCCGATCTTCGACGTTGATGGCCAGCTGGTTCGGGTTACCAAGTTCGCGACGGACATCAGCGCCGTCATGGAGCGCCGGCGCAAGCGCCAGGCTGCCCAGACCGAAATCAATCGCGAACTTGACGAGGTCGCCGGCATGATCGCCCGGTCGAATGCCGAGGCGGCCGGCGCCAACTCCACGGCGGGCGTCACCGCCTCCAACGTGCAGGCGGTAGCGGCTGGGGCGGAGGAGCTCGCGTCCTCGGTCGCTGAAATCAGCCGGCAGGTGAGCATCGCCCTGTCGGTCTCCCAGGAGGCCGTAACGCAGGCCGACACCGCCACCAAGGTGGTCTCCGGCCTGGCGACAGCGGCCCAGAAGATCGACCAGGTGGTGGAGCTCATCAACACCATCGCCGGACAGACCAATCTTCTCGCCCTCAACGCCACCATCGAGGCGGCGCGCGCCGGCGAGATGGGCAAGGGCTTTGCGGTCGTCGCCTCGGAGGTGAAGCAGCTCGCCGCCCAGACCTCGCGCGCCACCGATGAGATCGCCAGCGAAATCGCGGCGGTGCAGACCATCTCTTCCAAGGCCGTGCAGTCCATCGACGGCATCACCACAATCATCAATCGCATCAACGAGATATCGTCGTCGATCGCCACGGCCGTCGAACAGCAGACCTCCGTGACGCAGAACATGTCCGGCAGCATGCATACGGCGGCGAGCGGCGTCGAAGAGATTGCCAAGGCGCTGGCCGATATCAGCCGCTCGACGCAATCGATCGACGAAGCGGCCAACAAGCTGCAGAAGGCGGCGGCGACACTCGCCTGACAGGTCTTGCTACAATCATCCAAACCGCTTCCCGCCATCCGGCGAGGGGCGGCTTGCCTTGTCAGCGCCAGCTTCCCTCGGCCCACATGCGGGCAAAGGCTGCGCGATAGTTCGGGTAGGCGTAGGCAAGCCCGAGGACGGACTTGCTGCGGCCGTTGGCCACCCGTTTGTTCTCGCCATAGAAGCTGCGGGCCATCGGCGACAGCTCCGCCGTCTCGAAATCCTGCTCAGGCGGCGGGGGCACGCCCATCAGCTCGGCAGCATAGGCGACGACATCCTGCGGCGGTGCCGGCTCGTCGTCCGTGATGTTGAAAAGGCCGCTGGCGCCCGTCGCGAAGGCCCGCTCCACGGCGGCGGCGATGTCTTCCACATGAATGCGATTGAACACCTGCCCGGGTTTGATCAGGCGCCGCGCACTGCCGTCGGCGAGGTTGACGAGGGCGTTGCGGCCAGGACCGTAGATGCCGGAGAGGCGCAGCACCGACACCGCCACGCCGGTGCGTTCGCCAAAGGCCAGCCATTCGTTTTCTGCCTTCACCCGGGCAACGGAGCGGGCACTTTTGGGCCGGCAGTCCGACGTCTCGTCCACCCAGGCGCCGCCGTGGTCGCCATAGACGCCCACCGTCGAGAGATAGGCGACGGAGACGAGCGAGTTCTCGCCGGCAAGCGCTTCGCCGAGCACGGGAAGCACGCGGTCGCCGCCGTCCTGTCCCTCGGCAGGTGCGATCGAGACGAGAACATGGGTGACGCCGGCGAGCGCCGGCCGCAAGGCCTCGGCCGCCTCCCGCGATCCGTCGAAATGGCGCATGTCGGCGAGCTGAGCCAGGGCGGCCGCCTTTGCCGCCGAGCGTGTCGTGCCGATTGCCTCCTTGGGGGCGAGGCGGCGCAACGCCGCCGTGGCGCTGTAGCCAAGGCCGAGTGCCATGAGCTTCATCGGACGATCTCCTTGGGGGTCGGGACGGTGTCAGAACCGTGATGCGTGCTTTGCCAGAGGCAAGTTGCATAGAGGCATTTCTGTCCTACATAAAGACGTCATTCAGGGACGGCCTCCGCGCCACGGGCGGACGGCCGTTGCCGCAAGGAGCATCTCATGATGGAACACACGAACCCGTCCACCTGGTACGGCACCACCATCGTATCGGTCCGCAAGGACGGCAAGGTGGTGATCGCCGGGGACGGGCAGGTCACGCTTGGCGCCACGGTGATCAAGCACACGGCGCGCAAGGTGCGTCCGCTCGGGCGCGGCGACGTGATCGCCGGCTTCGCCGGCGCCACTGCCGATGCCTTCACGCTGTTCGAGCGGCTGGAAGCCAAGCTCGAACAGTACCCCGGCCAGTTGATGCGCGCCTGCGTCGAACTCGCCAAGGACTGGCGCACCGACCGCTATCTCCGCCGTCTCGAGGCGATGATGATCGTCGCCGACGCCAATGTGACGCTGGTGCTGACCGGCACCGGCGACGTGCTCGAGCCCGAAGGCGGCATCGCCGGCATCGGCTCCGGCGGCACCTATGCGCTGGCCGCCGCCCGTGCGCTCGCCGACAGCGACAGCGACGCCGAGACCATCGCCCGCAAGGCCATGAAGATCGCCGCCGACATCTGCGTCTACACCAACGAGAACGTCGTCGTCGAAAGCCTGCCGAAGGCCTGAGTTCCATCCACCCGGATTGCTGGCCCCCAGGCCACTCCGGGTCGCTCCACCCGAGGATAAAGTCATGCCCGATTTCTCGCCCCGCGAAATCGTCTCCGAACTCGACCGTCATATCGTCGGCCAGAAGGACGCCAAGCGGGCCGTCGCCATCGCGCTTCGCAACCGCTGGCGCCGCCTTCAGCTGGATCCCTCGTTGCGCGAGGAGGTCCTGCCCAAGAACATCCTGATGATCGGCCCCACCGGCGTCGGCAAGACGGAGATCTCCCGTCGCCTCGCCCGGCTCGCCAACGCGCCCTTCGTCAAGGTCGAGGCCACCAAGTTCACCGAGATCGGCTATGTCGGCCGCGACGTCGAGCAGATCGTCCGCGATCTTCTCGAAGTCGGCATCTCGCTCGTCCGCACGCAGCGGCGCAAGGATGTCGAGGCCAAGGCCCATCTCGCCGCCGAAGAGCGGGTGCTCGATGCACTGGTCGGAACATCCGCCAGCCCGTCGACGCGCGACGCCTTCCGCCGCAAGCTCCGGGCCGGCGAACTCGATGACAAGGAAATCGAGGTGGAGCTGACGGCCACCGGCGGTCCTGGTGGCATGGAGATCCCCGGCATGCCGGGCGGACAGGTCATCAATCTCTCGGAGATGATGCAGAAGATGATGGGCGGCGTGAAGAAGACGCGCCGCGTCTCCGTCAAGGACAGCCACGACCTGCTCACCGCCGAGGAAGCCGACAAGCTGATCGATCAGGACAAGATCGTCGCCGAGGCGATCGAGGCGGTTGAGAACAACGGCATCGTCTTCCTCGACGAGATCGACAAGATCTGCGCCAAGGACGGCCGTGACGGTTCGGTATCCCGCGAGGGCGTGCAGCGCGATCTTCTGCCGCTGATCGAAGGTACCACGGTGTCGACCAAGCATGGGTCGGTGAAGACCGACCATATCCTGTTCATCGCCTCCGGCGCCTTCCACGTCGCCAAGCCCTCGGACCTGTTGCCCGAGCTTCAGGGCCGGTTGCCGATCCGCGTCGAGCTGAAGCCGCTCGACAAGGACGATTTCCGTCGCATCCTGACCGAGCCGCAGGCCAGCCTCATCAAGCAATATGTGGCGCTGATGCAGACGGAGGGGGTGACGCTCAACTTCACCGATGATGCGATCGACGCCATCGCCGAGATCGCCGTCCACGTCAACGCCACCGTCGAGAACATCGGCGCCCGGCGCCTGCAGACGGTGCTGGAGCGCATTCTCGACGATATCTCCTTCTCGGCCCCCGACCGGTCGGGCGAGGCGATCACCGTCGACGGCGCGGCGGTCCGGGCGGCGCTCGGCGATCTCGCTCACAACACCGACCTCAGCCGGTTCATCCTCTGAGGCTCGCATCCGGGAGAGAGCCGAGCGCTCTTTCCCGGCGGAGCCGGCCGGCGAAACACCCGGACAACGGGCATCCCCTCGGTGCGCCGGTGCGACGAAAGGTTATGAAACGCAAGTTTCTTGTTGTTCTGAAGGGTTTTGCGTATATCGTTTCAACGAGATCGGTCGCATCAGTTGAACTGATCGGTCGGCCGCTCGCCGGGGGGCATGGGTGGCTGACTTTCCGGGCGACGCTTGCCGGTTGCTGACCGGTGGGCGTCGCGCGGATTTCGGTTGCGATCTCGGGAAGAGAGACGCCGTTGTCCCTCGTCAGTACTGCCGGATACCCGGTGCATCGGACGGACAGATGGGTGAAAGTTCAATTCCGCACACCAAGACCGTAAAACTTGCCGATGTGGCGCGAGCCGCCGGGGTCAGCCAGGGAACGGTGTCCAACGTCTTCAATCGGCCGGGCCTTGTCTCGGAACAATTGCGCGAGCGAGTCGAGGAAGCGGCTCGCTCGCTTGGTTATCGGGGGCCTGATCCGCGCGGCCGCCTTCTCCGGGCCGGTCGGGTCAATGCCATCGGCGTCGTGACCGTCGGACCGCTCAACTGCTTCTTCGACGATCAGTATACCCGCCTGTTCCTGTCCGGCGTCGCCAAGGCCTGCGAGGCGCGCGGCGCCGGCATCTCGCTGGTGTCGGCGGTGGACGACGAGATCGCCGCCTGGAACATCCGCACGGCGCTGGTCGACGGCTTCATTCTCAACTGCCTCAACGAGGGCAACACGCTGGTCGAGCTGGCCAAGAAGCGCGGCCTGCCGTTCGTGGCGGTGGACTTCCCCGTGGGACCCGGCTTCGATGTGGTCAGGATCGACGACTACCGCGGCGCCCGCGAGGCGGCGCAGCATCTCGTCGATCTCGGTCACCGTCACTTCGCTGTCTTCACCTTCGAGACCGAGAAGGAAGTGCGTGTCGGCTTCGTCGACGACGACAGGGCGGAGCGCGCCTCGTTCGAGGTGGTGCGCCGACGCCTTTCCGGCTATCGCGACGTGTTCAGGGCCGCCGGTCTGCCGCCGCAGCCGGTGTTCGAGACCGGCTCCGAATATGACGGCGTATGCGCCGGTGTCGACGCCGTGCTCGCCGCCAATCCGGACACCACGGCCTTTGTCTGCGCCTCCGACCGCGTGGCGCTTCATGTCATCGCCTACCTGCGCTCGCTGGGCCGCAAGGTTCCCGACGACTTCTCGGTGGTGGGCTTCGACTGCATCGAGGAGGCGGCAAGCTCCAACCCGCCGCTCACCACCATTTACCAGCCGGCCATCGGCAAGGGCGAGGCGGCGGTGGAACTCATCCTTGGCGACAAGCCCGACGGCGTCGGCGGCCGGGTGGTCGAGCTGCCCATCGAACTGGTGCGTGGGGCGACCGCGGCGGTGCCGCGCAAGCGCTAAACTGCCCGACGCCTTCCATCGCGCCGCCGGCCTCAAACCGGCGGCGGTGTTCTGTTTGATCAGGACGCCAATCCGAATAGGCTGAGATCGGCCGGTCCCAGGCGATCTCTCGCAGTCTGGAGCTGGTGCCAATAGGGGTAGAGGAGCGGCAGCGCGCTGACCTCGTCGAGCCGCTTGCGATCGTCAGCCGAAAGCCGGAGGTCGGCCGCCCCGAGGTTGTCCGTGAACTGCGCCTCGGTGCGGCCGCCGATCACCACTGACGTCACTCCCGGCCGGCCGAGCAGCCAGGCGAGCGCCACCTGGGCCGCGCTGACGCCGCGCGCATCGGCGATCTCCACCAGCGCATCGACGATGGCCCAGAGGCGATTCTCGTCGCGAATCGGCGGCTCGGTCCAGCCGGCGAGCTGGCGCGTGCCCTCCGGCGCGGCGTTGCGGCGGTGCTTGCCGGACAGGAGGCCGCCGGCAAGTGGGCTCCAGACCAGGATGCCGAGCCCCTGATCGAGCGACAGCGGCACCAGCTCATATTCGGCTTCGCGGGCTTCCAGCGTGTAGTGGATCTGCTGCGACACGAAACGCTGGCGGTGCTCGGTCGCGGCGACGCCGAGGGCCTTCATGACATGCCAGGCGGAGAAGTTGGAGCAGCCGACGTAGCGGACCTTGCCGGCGCGCACCAGGCTGTCGAGCGCCTCCATGAACTCCTCGACCGGCGTCAGCCCGTCCCACTGATGCACCTGGTAGAGATCGATGGTCTCGGTCTTGAGACGGCGGAGGCTGGCCTCGCAGCCAGCTATGATGTGGTGACGGCTGAGGCCGCGGTCGTTGGGTCCGGCGCCCATCGGGAAACGGACCTTGGTGGCAATGAGGACGCCCTTGCCCTTCCGCTCCTGCATCAGGTCGCCGACGATTTCCTCGGAGAGGCCATCCGAATAGACGTCGGCCGTGTCGATCAGGTTGACGCCGGCATCGATGCAGAGATCGACGAGCCGCGCCGCGTCCGTAAGGCCGACGGCACCGACCTTGGCGAAGGCGCCCTTGCCGCCGAAGGTCATGGTCCCCATGGTGAGGGTGGAGACCTTGAGTCCCGAGCGGCCGAGCAGGCGGTATTCCATTGGCTTTCTCCCTTGCTTTTGGGGCGAGTCTATCACGCCTCCGCGCCATCGAGACGACCGTCATGACTGCTTTTGGCGGGCAGCCGCTTTTTTCGCTTGGCGCTTCGTCCGGCTGGTGTAAAAGCCCACTTGGACTGGAGGGAAGACCATGCCGCTCAAGAGCATGACCGGATTTGCCCGCTTCGACGGTTCGGCGGCCGGCAACCGTTTTGCCTGGGAGCTGCGCGCCGTCAACGGGCGCGGGCTTGACCTGCGTCTGCGTCTGCCGCCCGGCTTCGACGCTGTGGAAGCGCTGGTGCGCCGCAAGGCATCGGAAGCGCTGGCGCGCGGCAACGTGTCGGTCAACCTGACCGTCGCGCGCGAGGTCTCCACCCAGACCTTCCGCATCGATGAGACCCTGCTGGCCGCGCTGATCGACACGGCGCGCCGGCTTTCCGGCACGCCGGGCATTCGCGACGCCTCGCTCGACGGCCTGCTCGCCGTGCGCGGCGTCGTCGAGGTGGTCGAAGCGGCGCCCGACGAGGAGAGCGCCAAGGCCTTCGAGGTCGAGCTGACCGCCGCTTTCGACAAGGCGCTCGCCGACTTCCAGGCCTCGCGCGCCGCCGAAGGAGTGGCGCTCGCCCGTATCCTCGGGGAGCAGGTGGACGAGATCGCCCGCCTCGTGGCCGAGGCGGAGGCGTTGCCGGCCCGCACGCCGGAGGCGATACGCGAGCGCCTTGAAGAGCAGCTTGCCGTGCTGCTGGCGCGGGAAGACCTCGATCCGCAGCGGCTTCACGTCGAGGCCGCGCTCATGGCCACCCGTGCCGACGTGCGCGAGGAGATCGATCGCCTCAAGGCGCATATCGCCCAGGCTCGCGAACTCTTGGCGAGCCACGCCGCCGTTGGCCGCCGGCTGGATTTCCTGGCCCAGGAGTTCAACCGGGAATCCAACACCCTCTGCTCAAAATCCAACGATACGGCCCTGACCCGGATCGGCCTTGCCCTCAAGGCGGTGGTCGACCAGTTCAAGGAGCAGGTTCAGAACGTCGAGTGAATCCCATGCCCGACCAAAGGCACGTCCGCTTTCCCCGCCGTGGGTTGATGTTCGTCATTTCCTCGCCTTCGGGTGCCGGCAAGGGGACATTGTCGCGCAACATCCTCGATACCGACCGCGACATGACGCTGTCGATCTCGGTCACGACGCGCGACCGCCGTCCCAGCGAGATCAACGGCGTGCATTATCACTTCATCACCCAGCAGCGCTTCATGTCGATGCGTGACGGCGGCGAGCTCCTGGAATGGGCCGAGGTGCACGGCAACTATTACGGCACGCCGCAGGCGCCCGTGGAGGAGGCCCTGGCTTCTGGCCGTGACGTGCTGTTCGATATCGACTGGCAGGGCGCCGCCCAGTTGCGCGAGAAGATGTCGTCCGACGTCGTTTCCGTCTTCATCCTGCCGCCGTCCATGGCCGAGCTGCGCTCGCGCCTCACCCGGCGGGCCGAGGACGCCCCCGAGGTGATCGAGAAGCGGCTGGTCAACGCCCGCCGCGAGATCGCCGAGTGGTCCAATTTCGACTACGTGGTGGTCAACGACGATCTCGACGCCGCCTTCGCCGATCTCACCGCCATCCTGCGGGCCGAGCGCAGCCGCCGGTCGCGCGCGGCGGAGGGCATCGCGGGCTTCGTCGGAACGCTGCTGGCGTAAACGGTCAGCGCATCGCCTTCCAGGCGTTGGCAATATCGACGAATCCCTTGACCGGGATCGTCTCGGCGCGCGCCGTCGGGTCGATCTCGGCGGCGGCACACAGGGCGATCGGATCGACGCCGAGCGCCTTCAGGCTTTGCCGCAGCATCTTGCGGCGCTGGCCGAAGGCCGCCGCCGTGACCGCCTCGAGGTCCGCCTGATCGCAGGAAAGGGGCTGCGGCCGCGGCGCGAAATGCACCACCGTCGACGTCACCTTGGGCGGCGGAACGAAGGCCTTGGGAGAGATGTCGAACATCTGCGTGGCGTAGGCACGCCAGCCGCAGAGCACGCCGAGGCGGCCGTAGGCGTCGTCGCCGGCGGCCGCCGTGATGCGATCGGCCACTTCCTTTTGGAACATCAAGACCATGGCCGTCCAGCGCGGTGGCCAGCTCGCAGGCGAAAGCCAGCCTGTGAGCAGCGGCGTCGCGATGTTGTAGGGCAGGTTGGCCATGATCACCGGTGGCTCGTCGCCGAGGGCGGCGCTATCCACCTCGAGCGCGTCGCCCTCGATGATGTTGAGCCGGCCGGGATAGTGGGCAGCGATCTCCTCCAGCGCGGCGATCGCCCGCCGGTCGCGCTCGATGACATGCACCTGCGCCGCGCCCGCCGCGAGGATGGCACGCGTCAAACCTCCCGGGCCGGGCCCGATCTCGACCACGGTTCGCCCGGTGAGGTTGCCGGCGGCGCGAGCGATGCGGGCGGTCAGGTTGAGGTCGAGCAGAAAATTCTGGCCGAGGCTTTTCAGCGCCGACAGCCCGTGTCGTTCGATCACCTCACGCAGCGGCGGCAGGTCGTCGATCTGGCTCATGCCGCCCCCCGGACCGCTGCCATGCGTCCAGCCATGCGGAGGGCGGCGGTCAGGCTGGACGGGTCGGCCTTGCCCTCAGACGCAATGTCGAGCGCCGTGCCGTGGTCGGGCGAGGTGCGGACGAAGGGCAGCCCGAGCGTCACGTTGACCGTCTCGTCGAAGGCAATGGTCTTCACCGGGATCAGCGCCTGATCGTGATACATGGCCAGCACGACGTCATAGGTCTTGCGGGCGGCGGCGTGAAACAGCGTGTCGGAGGGCAGCGGTCCTCGCGCATCGATCCCCTCGGCGCGAAGCCGCGCGACGGCCGGTGCGACGATGTCCATGTCCTCTCGCCCCATCGCTCCCCCTTCACCGGCATGCGGATTGATGCCGGCGACGGCAAGGCGCGGCCGGGCAAGGCCGAACTTCGCCTTCATCTCCCGGTCGACGATGCGTCCGGTCTCGACGATCATCTCGCCGGTGAGCATCTCCGGCACGTCTTTCAAGGCTATGTGCACGGTGACCGGCACCGTGGCAAGTTCGGGGCCGGCCAGCATCATCACCGGTTCGTGGGGCGCGTGGGGCCAGAGCTGACGGGCTAGTTCGCCGAGGAACTCCGTGTGGCCGGGAAACTTGAAGCCGGCGGCATAGAGGTTGGATTTCTGGATCGGCGCGGTGACGATGCCGCTCGCGCGCCCGTCGCGAACGTGCCGGACCGCCGTCTCGATGGCGGCGATGGTCGCCGCCGCCGTTGCCCCGGACAACTCCCCCGGCCGGTCCTCAATCGGCTGGCCGAGATCGAACACCGGCAGGGCCTCGGCGAAGGCGCCAAGCACCACCTCCGGAACCACCGATACGATCGGCACATCAAGGCCAAGCCGGCCAAGCCGGCTTTCAACGAAGGTCGGATCACCCAGGACGTAGAACGGCGGAAGCTCTTTCTCCCGCCTCAGCAGCCACGCCTTGGCGATGATCTCCGCGCCAATGCCGGCCGGCTCGCCGATGGAAAGGGCAAGGGGAAGGCGCGGCATGGCAGCGGATGTGTCTGGCATGGTCAGCGGTAGACGATATTGGCTTTCTGCCGCAGTTCCTGCGTGAGCTTCTTGGAGGTCTCCTCGCCACGCTTGTCGAGTGCCTCGGCGTCGAGGCCGGCCGTGATGGCTGCCTCGCCGGTCACCGCGATCTTGCTGCAGATCGCATACATCTCGAAGCCGAGATCGGAGCGCTGCGGCGACGTCAGGCGGCCCTCGGCGGTCTTCTCGAGCTCATCCTTGAGGCCGGGCGGCACTTCGCTTGCGAGCTTCCGGCCGACGTTGACGACGGCCACTTCCCGAAGTCCCTTTGCAAGCGCGAGCCCTTCGTTGCAGCTGCGGAACTTGCCGCGCAGGGCTTCGGCCTCGGCCTTGCGACGACCGACCTCCGCCGGCGAGGCGCTGCGCTGCACGGCGAACACGACACGCTGAAGCATGTAGTCGTTGGCGGTGACGGCGTTGGCGTTCTTCTCGCGATTGCGCATCTGCTGGATGAGGTCGGCCGACTCGGTCTTGATATCCTGCTGGATCTTGGCGCGAACGATGCGCCCCCAGACCATCTGGGCGCGGATGCGGTCCTTGAAGGTCTTGATCGGCACGCCGCCGGAACTGAGCGCCCGCTCGAACTGAGGCAGGGTCATCTTGGAGCGCGTGGCGATGCTGGTAAGGGCGGCGATTACCGCGTCCTCGCTGACCACGATGCCGCGCCGCGCCCCGTCCTGAAGGCGAAGCTGCTCGTCGATCAGCTCCTCCTGCGCCGTCTTGGCGGCGGCGCCGGCGGGGAGACGCATGGCGAGCTGCAGCAGACGCGTACGCGCCTGCACATCCATCGTGGTAATGGCCTGATCGTTGACGATCACCTTGATGGTGCTTGCCGCCTGAGCGGGGGCGATGAAGGCGACGCCTGCCGGCGACAGCGCGACCACCGCGGCAATGGTGGCGGCCAGGAGCGCGCCCCGCGTTTTCCTCGCGATCGTCACGATATGCAGCATTTCTACCTTCTCCACCCGTTACTGTCCGAACCGTGGGAGCATCTAGCAGCGGAATTTGTCAAGTCGATGATCCGCCAAATCGGCAGCGACAGCGCCCGAATGCACTAATTGTCGATGCCGAACGAGGTCCCGACCTCGCCGAGCGTCCGGAAGCCGGCACGGAGATAGAAGATCTGATCGCTCGGGTTGGTGGTCAGGTCGTTCGAGTAGGAGAAGGATATCGAGAACTCTTCCGCGTCGTAGGCCAGACCCAGCGCGTGCCGGACAAACTCGTCCCTGATGAGGTCGTAACGGCTTGAGCCGAAGACGCGCCAGTTTTCGGACAGCCGAAGGCTGGCGGCCGCTTGCAGTTCCGAACGGTCATCCTCGATCCCGAGGTCGGGCTGCGAGCGGATGAAGGCGTAGGTCAAGGCCGCTGTCAGCGGCCCGCCGATGCCGAGAATCTGGCTGTCGAAGCGGTTGACCTCGAAATTCTGGTTGTCGAAGCGTACGCCGCTGCTGGCCAGGAAGCCGGTTTTGGTACTGAGGCTGAGCCCGGCGACATAGTCGGAGACGTCGGATTCGAGGCCCGAATATGAACCGGTGCTGTATTGGGTCGCCTTGGCGAAGGAATTGACGCCGGCGAGCTGGAACGACTGGCCGAAGGTGCCGCTGACGCCGAAACCGTGCTTGAAGGAACCGGAATAGCGGAAGCCGACATTGGCGCGGGTTCCGCCTTCGACGCGATCGTAGCCGGAGAACTTGTCGTAGTCGAACAGGCTGTTGGCGTCGAAAACGAGGCTCTGCGCGTCCTCGTTGGGAATATAGGTGGCTTCGAGCTCGTTCGGGCGGACGATCAACTGGGCAATCGGCTCGATGATCTGATTGCCGACGGACGAGGTCATTGCCACCGGATAGCTGTATTCGAGGCCGGCCGCCGGCATGCCGCGCACGATCAGCCCGCTCGACGTTTCCGGCAGAACGCTGCTGTTGTGCGGGTCTGAGAAGATCGCGTCGCCGCGGAAATAGAGGAATGGCGTCGTTACGCCGCCGGTCTGGTCGACCATGCGACGGCGCCACATGGCGTCGATGCTGAGACGGTCGAACGTGCCGGCCGCAGCGCGCACGCGGGTCGCCTCGCCGGGATCGAACACGCCGTTGCCGTTGCTGTCGATCTGGTAGATGTCGTCCCGGGTGCGGGTGATGTTGCTGAAGTTGGTCGCCAGCGACGCCTCACCGCCCCAGATCGGGTCCTTTGCATAGATCTTGTGGTCGATCACCGGATAGACGTAGGCCTGCTTTTCCTGCAGGTCGTGGTACTGCTCGAGCGGCGAGGTCTGGGAATCTTCCTGCTGCACGAACAGGCCGTAGGCCGTCATGTCGAAGCGGTTCCGGTCGCGGACGCCCGTCAGATAGACCTTGTTGACCGCGACGTCGGAGTTGCCGTGCTCGAGATCGTAGTTGTCCATGAAGGTGGTGTCGCTCGCCACCGCGAGGTCCCAGCCCCATGACCAGTTCTTGTTGATGGTGAAATTGCCGACCGATTCCACCGAACCTCGCCAGAGCTCATCTCCGGCCCGGCCGGCGAAGGCGTCCGGATCGTTCTGGTGGATGCCCGACAGGGTGATCGTGTATTCGCCGCCCTTGAGCCGCTGCCGCCATTCACCCGAAAACAGCAGGCCCTGACGGGTATAGACCGTGGGGGTCAGCGTCAGGCCATAGCTCGGATCGAGCGCCACGTAATAGGGAACCTTGACCGAATAGCCGAGCGTGTTGCTGCTCTTGATGCTCGGTGTCAGGACACCGGTCTTCTGTTTCACCGACGGGTCGGGTTGCGACAGCACGGGCACCCATGCGAGCGGCATGCCCAGGAACTCGAAGGTGGCATTCTCGAAGACGATCGTCTGTTCCTTCTGCTTGTGCAGAATGCGATTCGCCCTGATCTGCCAGATCGGCTTCTTGCCCTTCACGCCATTGCAGTCGACGCAGGGCAGAAACGTGCCGTCGTTGAAGACCGTAACGTTGTCGTTGCTTCGCGTGGCGTTGCGCGCCGTGAAGGCGATTCGCTCGGATGTGACGAGCTCGAGCCCTTCGGCAACGCCGGTGGCAAGGTCGTTGTCGAGATCGATGCGATCGCCGTGAGCGACATTGCCGGCGGGGTCGGTGATCTCGACGTTGCCGGTCGCCGTCACACGCTTGCTCTTTCGGTCGACGATCACCTCGTCGGCCACCACCACATGATTGAGATAATAGATGACCACGCGACCGGTCGCGGTGACCGAGTCGGAATCCATGTCGTAGGCGACGGTGTCGGCCTCGACCATCATCTTCTCGTCGCCGCTGGGCTGCTCGGCCGAGCTGATCATGCCCGTCAGCGAGGCGTTACTGGTCAGGAACTGCGCAAGAGCACCGGCGGGCAGGAAGACGAGAATCGTCACTGCCACGCCGCACAGAAGGCGCGCGGCGGCCGTCGGCTCCGATGCCTGCGATACGACAGATCTACGCACGCTCACCCATCCTCGCGGAACAACAGAACCGTGGAACCCAGCAAGATCGCCACAACCGAGGGTGCCCACGCTGCGAGGACCGGCGACACCAGCCCCTCGCTGCCCAGCGAACGGGCAACCTCGATGACGACATAAAGCACGAAGCCAGCGACGACGCCACCGAGAATCATCTTCTCGCCACCGCCATATCGTGCAAATCCCAGAGACACTGTTGCAGCGATGAGAACCATCGACGCGAGCAGCAGCGGTCGTGCCAGGAGCGATTGATACTGAAGGCTGAATCTGTTTGCCGGCAGCGACGAGGCGCGCGCCTGGGCGATGGCATCCGGCAACTGCCAGAAGGAGATGCTGTCGGGCGAACCAAGGCCGCCGGCGACCTGTTCTGCCGTCAGCGCCGTGGGCAGGAAATAGTGATCGTGGTGCTTCGGAACGCCGCTGCTTTGGGTGACCGTCACCTCGGAGAGGTTCCAGCGTCCGGGTTCGATCTGCCCGATTCGCGCTTCGACGCGCTCTGCGAGCATGCCGTCCGCGCCGAACACCCAGAACACGGGCTGAAGGATCGTGCGGCCACCGTCCGAAACGCCCTCCGTGTGCAGTACGGCGTTGCCGTCTCCGGTGCGTTGCCGGGTCCAGCTCGGTGTCGCCGATCCCGACAGCAGGGTGGTCATGACGCTCGCACGCGATCCGACGAGAATCTCGCTCGACAGATTGCGGGCCAGAGTTGAGAGCGGGTTGTAGATCACCGATGCGACGATGCCGAGCGCGAGTGCGAAAACGAGAGCCGGCATCATGAACTGCCAGACGGAAAGACCAGCCGCGCGCACGATCATCAGTTCGGAGCCGCGCGACAGCGTCACGAAGGCGGCGATCGAGCCGAGCAGCACGGCGAAGGGCAGGACCTGCTCCATGAGGGCCGGTACGCGCAGGGCCGAGGCGGCGATGGAAAGCGGCACCGAAATGTCGTCACGCCCCCCCGTCGAGCGCAGCACCTCGATGGCGTCGATCAGGAAGACCAGCACGGAAATGCCGATGAAGACGCCCAGGATCCACCCGGCGAAGCGCAGCGTGAAATAGGTGCCAAGCGACCGGCCAATCATCAGGCAGTCTCCCGCCGGCGGGTCATCGCCCGCCGGAGGCGGTCGATCAGCTTGTCGGCAAAGCCAGTGGAGACGACCGGATGGACGCCGACGGCGATCATCACGGCGAAGACGAGGGTCAGCAGCGTTGGCGCTACGATGGCCATGAAGGAAATCTCGGGCGTTCCCTTGGAAATCCCCATCACGGCGAATCCGAGCACGCGGACCACCGAGCCGACGATGAGCGCCATGGTCACCGGGAGCGTCTGACCGCGGCGGTTGCTGGTCGGAAAACCGAGGAACAGGAACACGGCGAGCGTTTGCGCCAGGGGATAGATCGGTTCGGCGATGCGATTGAGGATTTCCGGCGTGATCTCCGGATTGTCATCGGTCTTGCGCAGCTCGATGAGCTCGGCCAGCGTCCGTTCCGACAGGCCGTAGCTGGCGTCGCCGGCCTTGGAGGTGAGCTGGCTGAGGTCGAAGGCGTAGGAGCCGAAGGTGACGAAGGTGTTGGCGCCGCTGCCTTTGGCTTTCCGCTCGACGGTGCCCTGTTCCATCACGATCATCGATCGTCCCGTCACCTCGGCCACGCGGCCGCGCTTGGCGGTATAGGTATAGGAGAACTCGGGGCTGCGATTGTCGAGGATGAACAGGTCGAGCAGGGACCCGTCGCCGTCGCGATTGCGAATATGGAAGGTCAGACCTGCGTCGACCTCCGTGAACCGGCCGGGCTGGATGACGTTGGCGACGATATCGGCCCGCACGGTCTGCATCATGTCGTAGACGGAGCGCGACGAACTGGGGTTGAGCCAGAAGGCCAGCATGCCGACGAAGACGGAGACCGCCAGCGCTGCGGCAATGAAGGGCAGGGCGAAGCGCCTCTGCGACACGCCGGCCGCCGTGATCGCTACGATGCCGCTGTCGGCCTGAAGGCGCTGCAGCACCAGAACCAGCGCCACGACGAGCGCGAAGGGCGCCACCACGCCGAGGACGCGCGGCATCGACAGCATGGTGAGGCCGAGATAGACGGCGATGGCCTGTCCCTTGGCGGTCACGAGGTCGAAGCGGCGTAGCGCCTGCGTCACCCATGCGATGCCGGCGAGCGTCAGCATCACGCCTAGGAAGGCGTAGAGCGTTCGCGAAAAGAGGTAGGTGCCGAAACGCCGCATCGTTAACCCATGTCGAGCCTGCCGAGGGCAGGACAGCCCAGGCTAGCAGCCCTATAGTGAATTCTTCCTTCCCGAAAAGGGTAAATTTTCGAGATCCGTCTCCTGGCCGATGACGGCAAGCGCGTCGGACTGCAACTCCCGGCTTGCTCTCTCATCCATCAAGCGCCACATTCGCCCGGCATGCCCGAACCGCGCCCGCTGATGGGTGCCCGGTAATCAGGAAGAAATCATGGCGGTTGCTCCCACTCTTTCTTTTTCCAAGACGCTCGAGGCCGATGCCCCGGTGCTGGTCGTTTTCGTTGATCCGGACAACAAGGCCGGCCCGATGGGGAGCGCTGTGCTTGAGCAGTTGGCTGGCGGTCTCGACCGCGCCGTGGCGGCGACCGGCTTCTCGGGCAAGCCCGGTTCCTTTCTCGACATTCTCGCCCCCGCCGGTCTTTCGGCCGGGCGACTGATTCTGGTCGGCGTCGGACCCACGGCCGAGTTTGACGACAAGGCGGCCTTGAAGCTTGGCGGCCAGGTTTACGGCAAGCTGAAGGAGATCAAGGCCAAGGCGGCGTCGGTGATTCTCGAGACGACCGGCGGGACGCTCACGCCTGAACTCGGTGCCGAGTTTCTGCTGGGTCTGCGTCTGCGCGCCTATGAGTTCGACAAGTACAAGACGGTGAAGAAGGAGGATGCGCCCGGCGTCGTTGCCATCACTGTCGTTGCCGAGCATTCCGGCAAGCTCAAGAAGGCCTGGGCAGAGACAGAGGCGGTGGCCGAGGGCGTGGTGATTGCTCGCGATCTCGTCCATGAAGCGCCCAACGCGCTGGGGCCGCAGGAGTTTGCCGCAGAGGCCGAGAAGCTGAAGAAGCTTGGCGTCGACGTGGAGGTGCTCGGCGAGAAGGACCTCAGGAAGATTGGCATGGGCGCGCTGCTCGCGGTGGCGCAGGGCTCCGTCCGGCCGCCGCGCGTCGTCATCATGAAATGGAACGGCGGCAAAAGCGACGATCGCCCGGCCGTGTTCATCGGTAAGGGCCTCGTCTTCGATTCGGGCGGCATCTCCATCAAGCCGGCTGCCGGCATGGAGGACATGAAGGCCGACATGGGCGGCGCAGCGGCCGTCACCGGCCTGTTCCGCGCGCTGGCCGGCCGCAAGGCCAAGGTCAACGCCATCGGCATCCTCGGCATCGTCGAGAACATGCCGGACGGCGGCTCCTACCGCCCCGGTGACATCCTGACCTCGCTGTCGGGGCAGACCATCGAGGTGGTCAATACCGACGCCGAGGGGCGTCTCGTGCTGGCCGACATCCTGACCTACGCGGCCGACCGCTTCAAACCGGCCTTCATGATCAATCTCGCGACGCTGACCGGTGCCATTCTGGTGGCGCTCGGCGGGCAGATGGCCGGCCTGTTCTCCAACGACGACCAGTTGGCCGGCGACCTCCTCAAGGCCGGCGAGGACAGCGGCGAGCGTCTGTGGCGCATGCCGATGGGCCCCGAGTATGACAAGCTGATCGACAGCCGCTTCGCCGACATGAAGAACTCCGGCGGCCGCAACGCCGGCTCGATCACGGCGGCGCAGTTCCTGAAGCGCTTCGTCGGCGAGACGCCCTGGGCGCATCTCGATATCGCTGGTACGGCCATGTCGAGCCCCGAGACGGACATCAATAAAGCCTGGGCGTCAGGCTACGGCGTCCGCCTGCTCGACCGTCTGGTGCGCAACCGCTTCGAGAGCTGACGAACCCGGCCGGCCCCTCCGGGAGCCGGCCACCTCCCTTGCCGAGCCACGGATCGATGACCGAAGCCCTGTTCTATCACCTGGACGGTCAGCCGCTGGAACGGGTTCTGCCGGTGCTCCTGCAGAAGTCGGTCGAACGTGGCTGGCGCGTGGTCGTCGAGGCGGGGACGCCGGAGCGGCTCGCCGCCCTCGACGGTCATCTCTGGACGTTCGACGACGCCGCCTTTCTTCCGCATGGAACGGCGACGGATGGTCACGCCGCGTTGCAGCCGGTCTATCTCGCCGCCGGCCCGGAAACGCCCAATGGCGCCACCGTTCGCTTTTTGGTCGATCGGGCTCCGCCGCCTGAGGATCCCGAGCGTTACGAGCGTCTCGTGCTGATCTTCGACGGCACCGATGAGGCGGCACTCCTCGAAGCGCGCGCCGCCTGGAAGTCGCTCAAGGAGCGTGGGCTTGACGTCACCTACTGGCAGCAGGATGGCGAAGGGCGGTGGACGCGCAAGGCATGAAATCGGACCGATATCCCAGCGACCCTGTTTGTCGCCCGAAAAAGACCTCTCACATTCCCACCCGGTCTCGGCTAGAACCACCATCATGAACACCGTCGTCCGCTTCGCGCCATCCCCCACCGGCAACATCCACATCGGCAATGCCCGCCCGGCCCTGTTCAACTGGCTGTTCGCGCTGAAGACCGGCGGCCGGTTCATCCTGCGATTCGACGATACCGACCGTGCGCGCTCGACCGAGGAGTACGCGGCGAACATCGCCGCCGATCTCTCCTGGCTGGGCATCCGGCCGCATTCCTCCTTCCGGCAGTCCGATCGGCTCGACCGTTACGCGGCCGCCAAGGCTGATCTCATTGCCAAGGGATTGCTCTATCCCTGCTACGAAACCGCCGAGGAGCTGGAATATGCGCGCAAGCGCCGGCTGGCCCGCCACCTGCCGCCCATCTACGATCGGGCCGCGCTGAGGCTGACCGACGCCGACCGCGCCCGCCTGGAGGCGGAGGGGCGGCAGCCGCACTGGCGCTTTCTGCTGCCCAACTTCGACGGCGATCCGCTGGCGCCGAGCCGCCATGAGGTGCATTGGCACGATCTCTGCCGCGGCGAGGAGACGGTCGATCTCGCCTCGCTGTCCGATCCCGTGCTGATCCGGGCGGATGGCACCTATCTCTATACGCTGACCTCGGTGGTCGACGACATCGACACCTCCGTCACCCACATCATCCGGGGAAGCGACCACATCACCAACACCGGCGTTCAGATTGCCCTGTTCGAGGCGCTGGGCGGGACCGTGCCGGTCTTCGCCCATCACAACCTCCTGACCGACGCCACGGGCGAAGGCTTCTCCAAGCGAACCGGATCCTTGTCGCTTCGTACCATGCGTGCCGAGGGATACGAGCCGGAGGCGGTGGCCTCGCTCGCCGTCAACGTCGGCACCTCGCACGCCGTCGAAAAGGTCGGATCGCTGGCCGAGCTCGCCGCCGACTTCGACCTCGCCTCGGTTTCGCGCTCGTCCGCCCGCTTCGATTTGAACGAACTCAAGACATTGAACGCCCGCATCGTTCACGGTCTCGACTTCGCCACCGTTCAGAAGCGATTGACCGATCTCGGCATTCCCGCCCATCCGGCCTTCTGGCAGGCGGTGAAGGGCAACTGCATGCGCATTGCCGACGCGGCGGACTGGTGGAAGCTGATTACGGGTCCGGTATCGGGTCTAGTCGACGAGGGCGACCGAGATTTTCTGGAGGCGGCGAGCGCCGCTCTGCCGCCGGAGCCGTGGACCGACGACAGCTTCCGCGAGTGGACTTCGGTTCTGAAGACCAAGACCGGACGCAAGGGACGCGACCTGTTCTTGCCATTGCGCAAGGCGCTCACCGGTCTGGACCATGGGCCGGAACTGGCGCCGCTCCTGCCTCTGATCGGGGCCAAGGCGGTGAGGGAGCGCCTTTCCGCCGCGATCGGAGGCTGAGCATCACATGATCCACGCAGGGAGAGGGACGATCTGGCGCTGGCTCGTCTTGCCTGTCGTCCTCTGCCTTTTGGCGCTCACTGAAGCCCGGGCGGACGATTCGGCCTGTGATCCGCTCGCGATCGATCTCACCCTGACGCCGGCGCGAACGCAGCTCTACTCGGGCCTCAGGGAAACGGTGAAAGTGCAGGCGGCCCGTCCCGACCGGGCCGATGTCGTGCTGATCGGCGACTCACTGTTCGCGGGCTGGCGCACCGATCTGCCGACCACGTTCCCATCCACCACCGTCTACGACTTCTCCGCAGGCGGCGACAGGATACCCAATGCGCTCTGGCGCCTTGAAAATACAGACCTTTCCTCGCTTCTCCCCTCGGCCGCCGCGCTTCTGATCGGCACCAACGACCTTGCCGCGGGCACGCCGGCCTGCGCCATAGCGACGGGAATCGAGACGGTCGCCAAAAAGCTACGCGCCCTGTGGCCGGAGACCCCCGTGCTCGTGCTGACCATTCCGCCGCGCGGCGCCGATTTTCACTCTCTCGACGATCGCCGGCTGGAGGTGAACAAGGCGATTGCCGGGTTCGCGGGGCGTCTGGGCAATGTGTATGCCGTCGCGATCGACGACGACGCCTTCACCTGCGGGCAATATGGCAAGCCGCGTCCCGCTGGTAACGCTGCGGCTCCCCGGCTTTCCTGCGACAACTATGCGGACGACAATCTGCATTTCACCCAGAAGGGCTACGTGGAGCTCGGCCGCATGTTGCAAGGTGCTGCCCGTAAAGCACTTGGCAAAGCCATCCTCCGCTAAAGGGGGGTTGGCCGGCTGCGAAAGGCACTTATATGTCCGGCATGCGGCCGGAACCGATCCGGCTCGCCGAAAGTCGGGATGCCCTGGACATGCGTGATGCCGTGAAGTCGTTCTTGGGTCTGGTCGCCCTTGGTTGCGCCCTCGTCGTTCCCTCGCTCGCGACGGCGTCCGACGATCCGGACCTGATCTTCAAGCGGTCGACGGTCTGGCACTTCCTGACGCCAGATCACAAGCTTGCCGTCTATGCCATCGATGATCCCGTGGTGGACGGCGTTGCTTGCCATTTCACGCTGCCGGAGAAGGGTGGTGTTTCGGGCATGCTCGGCCTTGCCGAGGAGACATCGGACGTTTCGCTGGCCTGCCGGCAGGTCGGCCCGATCAGCTTCAAGGAAAAGTTCGAGCAGGGCTCCGACATGTATCGCCAGAGCCGCTCGCTGTTCTTCAAGAAGATGCAGATCGTCCGCGGCTGTGACGCCAAACGCAACGTCTTGGTCTACCTCGTCTATTCGGACAAGCTGATCGAGGGCAGCCCGAAGAACTCCACCTCCAGCGTCCCCATCATGCCCTGGGGCGACACACCGGCGCAGAAGTGCAGCGATTGGCTGGACTGAGATCGCAACGTCCGGCTGGTTCGCATCGCCGCCCGCTCGCGCAGGCGGCGTTTTTTTGCCGCTTCCCTTGACGGCGAACCGCGTTTCGCGGCATATCGGCGGCCATGTTCCGGGACGCGCGCATCACCATTACCGCTAGCATTATTTGTGGCTGAGCTTCACGCCGGCCGCGGACGTCCCCGTCACGATCTTTCCAAAGACCAGAACGGATGATGGCTTCCCCCGGCCGGCCCGGCGGTAACCTGTTCTTGCGCGTTCCATGGCGAGGGGAGACGGGCTTTTGGCACTCAGGCTCTACAACACGCTGACGCGTGGCAAGGACGATTTCGTTCCGATCGACGCAGGCAACGTCCGCATGTATGTCTGCGGCCCCACCGTCTACGACTTCGCTCACATCGGCAACGCCCGGCCGGTGATCGTCTTCGACGTGCTCTACCGCCTGCTGCGCCACCTCTATGGCGAGACGCATGTCACCTACGTGCGCAACATCACCGACGTCGACGACAAGATCAACGCTCGCGCCGCCCGCGACTATCCGGGCGTGGCGCCCGTTGAGGCGATCCGCGACCTGACCGAGAAGACCTATGCCCAGTTCGAGCAGGACGTCACCGAGCTGGGCTGCCTCAAGCCGACGGTGACGCCGCGCGCCACCGAGCATATCGCCGAGATGATCGCCATCATCGAGCGGCTGATCGCCGGTGGCTTCGCCTATGTCGCCGAGGGGCATGCGCTGTTCCACGTGCCGGCCATGCCCGACTACGGCAAGCTCGCCCGCCGGTCGCTCGATGACATGATGGCAGGCGCCCGCGTCGAGGTGGCACCCTACAAGCGCGACCCGATGGACTTCGTCCTGTGGAAGCCGTCGTCGGACGACGAACCCGGTTGGCAGAGCCCGTGGGGCAGGGGACGCCCCGGCTGGCACATCGAGTGCTCGGCCATGAGCTGGAAGCACCTCGGCGAGACTTTCGACATCCACGGCGGCGGCGTCGATCTCGTCTTCCCCCATCACGAGAACGAGGTGGCCCAGTCGCGGTGCGCCTTCCACAAGGATGTGATGGCCAACGTCTTCATGCACAACGGCTTCCTGCAGGTCGAAGGCGAGAAGATGTCGAAGTCGCTCGGCAACTTCTTCACCATCCGCGAGCTGCTCGACGACTGGCCGGGCGAGGTGCTGCGTTTCAACATGCTGAAGACCCACTATCGCCAGCCCATCGACTTCACCGTCAAGGGCCTGGAAGAGGGGTGGAAGACGCTCGACGAATGGTACGCCATCGCCGCTGACGTGGCTCCGGGCCAGCCGGCCGAAGGGTTGATCGAGGCGCTCAGCGACGACCTCAACACCGCCAAGGCCATCGCCGAGCTGCACGCCGTCAAGGGCGATCCTGCGACGCTCTCGGCCTCGTTGCGGCTTCTCGGTTTCCTTGGCGAGAGCGCGGCGGACTGGGCATCGCGTCGTCCGACCGCCGACATCGACGAGGCCAGGGTCAACGCGCTGATCGCCGCCCGCCTTGACGCGCGCAAGGCCAAGAACTTTGCCGAAAGCGATCGCATTCGTGACGAGCTCGCCGCCATGGGCGTCGTGCTGAAGGATACAAAGAACAAGGACACTGGCGAGATCGAAACCAGTTGGGACGTGAAGAGGTAGGCTTCTCAACGCTTCGGGAGGAAACGTCATGACCATTCTGACCGGCGGCTGCCAGTGTGGCGCCATCCGCTTTTCCTGCGACGGCGACAAGATCTCTTCCGTGTCGATCTGCCATTGCCGCATGTGCCAGAAGGCCGTCGGTAACTACTTCGCCCCCTTCGTGGCCTTCGAGGTGGGCGGGGTCAACTGGACGCGCGGCAACCGCAAGCTCTATCGCTCGTCCAACCATGTCTCGCGTGCCTTCTGCGCCGATTGCGGCACGCCACTGACCTACGAAGCCGACGGCTACGAGCCGTCGATCGCCGGCGGCGCCTTTGACGACCCGGCGGCCCTGCCGCCGACCGTCCAATATGGTGTCGAGGCCGAACTCCCCTTCACCGCGAGCCTGCCCTCCCTGAAGCGCGTTCGCACCGACGAGGGCTTTGAGGGCACAGAGTTCGTCGCCGACGTGATTTCCAACCAGCATCCCGACCATGACACGGCCGTCTGGCCGTTGCCGAAAGCCTGAATGATGACCGAACTGCGCTGCTACTATCCGGAGATCGAACCCTTTGAGACCGGCATGCTTGATGTCGGCGACGGCCACCAGGTCTACTGGGAACGCGTCGGCCGCAAGGGCGGCAAGCCGGCCGTCTTCCTGCACGGCGGTCCGGGCGGTGGCTGCTCGCCCAACCAGAGGCGCGTGTTCGACCCTGCCAGATACGACGTCATCCTGTTCGACCAGCGCGGCTGCGGCCGCTCGACGCCGCATGCCTCGCTGGAGGCCAACACCACCTGGCATCTCGTCGAGGACATCGAACGCCTCCGCAAGATGATCGGCGTCGACAAGTGGCAGGTGTTCGGCGGCTCCTGGGGCTCGACGTTGGCGCTCGCCTATGCCGAGACGCACCCCGAGCGCGTCACCGAGCTGGTGCTGCGCGGTATCTTCGGTCTGCGCGATTTCGAGCTGAAGTGGTTCTATCAATACGGCGCGTCGCTGATCCACCCCGAGAAGTTCGAGCCGTTCCGCGAGCATATCCCGGAGGACGAGCGCCACGATCTGATCGCCGCCTATCGCCGCCGGCTCATCTCCGAGGATCGCGCGACGCGGCTCGCCGCCGCCCGCGTGTGGTCGCTCTGGGAGGGCTCGACGCTGACGCTGTTTCCCAATGCCGAGGTCACCTCCGGCTTCGTCGATGACGAGTTCGCTCTGGCCTTCGCTCGGATCGAGAACCACTATTTCGTGCATGAGGGATGGATGCGCCCCGGTCAGCTCTTCGAGGACGCCGGCAAGCTGAAGGGGATTCCGGGTGTCATCGTTCACGGGCGCTATGACATGTGCACGCCGCTGCAGAATGCCTGGGACCTCCACAAGGCCTGGCCGGAGGCGGATCTTCGCATCGTCGAGGGGGCGGGGCACTCGCTGGTCGAGCCTGGCCTGCTGCACGAACTGATCTCGGCGACCGACCGCTTCGCGGAGTGACATGAAACCTGATGGCGAGCGGTTGCCGCTCGCCAGTTCTCAAACGAGTTCGCGACCATGACGGACAAGGCCCGCCTCTATCTCTATGACACGACACTGCGTGACGGCGCCCAGACCTCGGGCATCGACTTCTCCGTCGAGGAGAAGATCATCGTCGCGCATCTCCTGGAGGACCTGGGCTTCTCCTACATCGAGGGCGGCTACCCCGGCGCCAACCCGACCGACGACGCCTTCTTCTCCGAGAGGCGGGTGACCAAGGCACGCTTCGCCGCCTTCGGCATGACCAAGCGCCCCGGCGTGTCGCTGTCCAATGATCCGGGCGTCGCCGCACTGCTCGCCGCCCCGGTGGATGCGGTGACCTTCGTTGCCAAGTCCTGGGACTATCACGTCGATGTCGCTCTGAAGACGACGCTCGAAGACAATCTCGACTGCATCCGTCAGTCCGTCGAGGCCGCCGTGAAGGCCGGCCGCGAGGCCATCGTCGACTGCGAGCACTTCTTCGACGGCTACAAGGCCAACCCGGCCTATGCGCTGGACTGCGCCAGAACCGCCTTCGAGGCCGGTGCCCGCTGGGTGGTGTTGTGCGACACCAATGGCGGCTCCATGCCGCACGAGGTAACGGATATCGTAACGGCGGTGGTAAAACTGGTGCCGGGTGATCATCTCGGCATCCACGCCCATGACGACACCGGGCAGGCGGTGGCCAACTCGCTCGCCGCCATCCGCGCCGGCGTCCGGCAGGTGCAGGGCACGCTCAACGGTATCGGCGAGCGCTGCGGCAACGCCAATCTCACCACCATCCTGCCGACGCTGGTGCTGAAGGACGAGTTTGCCCAGCGGTACGACACTGGCGTGACGGTGGAGCAGTTGAAGACGCTGACGCAGCTGTCGCGGGCGTTCGACGAGATCATCAATCGCGCCCCTAACCGCCATGCGCCCTATGTCGGCCTCTCCGCCTTCGCCACCAAGGCCGGCATCCACGCCTCCGCCATCCTGAAGGATCCGCGGACCTACGAGCACGTCAGCCCCGACAGCGTCGGCAACCGCCGTCGCCTGCTGGTCTCCGATCAGGCCGGTCGCTCGAACCTGTTCGCCGAGCTCGACCGGCTCGGCATCACCTACAGCAAGACCGATCGCCGGCTGACCGGCCTCCTCTCGGAACTCAAGGAGCGCGAGGCACGCGGCTATTCCTACGAAGCGGCCGACGCCTCCTTCGAGCTCTTGGCGCTTCGCCACCTCGGCGACGTCCCGCATTTCTATGACGTCATCTCCTACCGCACCATGGTGGAAAGCCGCGTCAACGCCATCGGCGACCGCGTGGTCGTCACCGAGGCGGTGGTCAAGGTGAAGGTGGACCAGGAGATCCTGATGTCGGTGGCCGAGGGCAACGGTCCCGTCAACGCCCTCGATCAGGCGCTGCGCAAGGACATCGGCAAGTATCAGGCGGAAATCGCCGCGCTGGAGCTGGTGGACTACAAGGTGCGCATCCTCAACGGCGGCACCGGCGCCGTGACGCGCGTGCTGATCGAAAGCCTGGACCGCGCCACTGGCCGCCGCTGGTCGACGGTCGGCGTGTCGGCCAACATCGTCGAGGCCTCGTTCGAGGCGCTCAACGATTCCATCACCTACAAGCTCTTGAAGAACGGCAACGCGGGCGCCTGACTACATCCTGGCGATGGTCTCGGCGTCTCCGGCCACTTCGCCGTTATCGCCGGCCGCAGCGAGCACGGTCGGCAGGATGTCGGCGGCCGTCCGGGCCACGTGGTAGCGGATTTCAAAGCCTTCGCGGATGAAGGCCTCGCGATTCATGTGGTGGATCACCTCCACCAGCGGCTGCCAGAAGCCCTCGATGTCGGCGAGCACGATCGGCTTCTTGTGCCGGCCAAGCTGCGCCCAGGTCAGCTGTTCCACCACCTCCTCCAGCGTGCCGATGCCGCCGGGCAGCGTCACGAAAGCGTCGGCCGCCTCGAACATCATGCGCTTGCGGGTATGCATGTCGGGAACGACGTGCAGCTCGTCGACGCCGTCCAGCATCCGCTCGCGGCTCACCAGAAATTCCGGGATGATGCCGGTGACCTTGCCGCCGGCGGCCATCACGGCGCGGGCGGTGGTTCCCATCAGGCCGACGTTGCCGCCGCCGTAGACAAGGCGAATGCCATGCGCCGCCATGTCGGCGCCAAGCCGCTCGGCGGCGGCCACATAAGCGGGATTGCGGCCGTTGGCCGAGCCGCAGAATACACAGATACTGTTGATTTTGGTCATGTCTTCCTTGTCGCATCGCCTTGTCGCGGCCGTCAAGCGGCTGGCTTTGCTGAAAAAGCACGCGGCGGGCCATGATGGCTGCGGTCCGCCTCTCCATGATCGAAAACCCGCAAAAGTGCGGCTTTCTTGCATCGGTGCCTGTGAAATCTGATTAGCTCCTTTTGCGCTCCCAACCTGTAAAGAGCCGCACTTGTGAGCCTAACCATATGAGTATACAGCATGAAAAAATCTGCTCTGCCATGATTTGGCAATGCCGATGCACAAGAGACGCCTTGAAGGTGGCTCAATTCATTGTGTTCGATTGGCCGCGACTCGGTGGATCATCCGGCGTGACTGTCGGCGGTGAACGGATCGACCGGCGGGCACATTTCGGCGAACTGGTCGATGCGGTTGTTTTTGTCGGTGGAGCCGACGGGGGCGTGGACGGGTGATGAACAAGAGACTTCGCACTATTCTGATCGGCGCCGTCGGCGTGATCGTGGTTCTTCTGGCCGGCCTGTTCTCCGGTGCGCTCGACAGCACGCTGCGCCAGCTCAACATAGAGATTGCCGGTCGCCCCGCGCCGCTGGCCGAGACGGTTGCCTCCAGCGAGGTCGTCGCGACGCCGGCACCCGCCAAAACCGACGCCGAGGCGGCCGCGCCCGCCGCTGAAACGGTCGTTCCCATTTTCGATCTCGTTCGTGTCGAGCCGACGGGCGATGCTGTCATTGCCGGGCGAAGCGACCCCGAAGCCAAGGTCGAGATCCTCTCGGGCAAGGATGTCGTCGCCGACGGCAAGGCCAATGATACCGGCTCCTGGGCGATCGTTCTCGCCAATCCCTTGAAGCCGGGTGCCCATGACCTGTCGGTGCGCGCCACCGGCAAGGACGGCAAGGTCGCCTCCTCCGAGCAATCGGTGGCGGTGTCGGTGCCCGAGGGCGGCAATGGCGACGTGCTGGTGGTTCTGAACCAGCCGGGATCACCCTCGACGGTGCTGCAGGTTCCGGGCCTCGAAGAAGCGCAGGCCAAGCTGGCTGACGCCGGCGTCGACCCCGCCCAGGCCGTCAGTGCCGAGCCGGCCGTTGCCGAGGCGCCCGCCGCCGCGCCGGCGCCGGCCGCCGTCGAGCCGCCGACCTCGGCCAGCGCCACGGCGACGGCTACAGCCGGCAACGAGACCATGCCCGCGACGACGGCCGAACCCGCTGCGACGCCGGTTGCCGCCTCGCCGGCCTCGGCGACGGTGGAGATTCCCGCCCCGCCGGCCGACATGACGGCGGCGGCGGCCACGCCTGCGCTGACCCCGGCCCCTCAGGCCGCAACGCCGGCGACCGTCGTGGCGCAAGCCGAGCCGGCTCCGGCCGCGGACAAGCCCGCGACGCCCGCCACGCCTGCGCCCGACGCGGCTGCGACGCCGTCGGTTGAGACGCCTGCCCAACCCGCTCCTGCGGCCCCGGCCGCTGAGCCCGTGGCCCCGGCGGCCGAGCCGGCCGCTCCCGCCGCCGAACCCGCCGCTGCTCCGAAGGTCGAGCCTGCCGCTCCGGCCGTGACCGTCACCATCGACGCCGTCGAGCTCGAGAACGGCAATCGCTTCTACGCCGCAGGGTCCGCGGCGAATGGCGCGGTCATCCGTCTCTACGTCGACGACAAGGCGATCGGCGACACCAAGGCCGACAAGGGGCGCTGGCTCTATCAGGGCCAGGTCGAACTCGCGCCGGGCAAGCACCTCGTCCGCATCGATCAGGTTGGTGCCGACGGCGCGGTCGCCGCTCGTGCCGAGGTGCCGTTCCAGATCGCCGACGACGGTCTTTCGGCTCCGACCCTGGCGTCCGGCGTCGGCTCGGCCCAGGCTGGCGCCGGTTCGGCCGGCGAAGCCAAGCCGGCGGAGCCGGAAACCCTGATCATCCGCCGTGGCGACAATCTCTGGATGATTGCCAAGCGCCTCTACGGCAAGGGCATCCGCTATTCGACGATCTATCAGGCCAACACCGACCAGATCCGCAACCCGGACTTGATCTATCCCGGCCAGGTCTTCGTGATCCCCGAGGGTGACGCCGCCTGGAAGCCGGTCGGGCAGTAACATTCCCGCCATCGTGGGCCGAGGCCATGGCACGCGGTGGAAAAAGAGACTATCTGAAAGACGGCAGCCGCCCGGCGCGTTCGCGTCGGGCGGTTTTTTGAGCAACGCATTTCCGGTGGGCTATGAGCCAAGTTGATCCCCGCGCCAGCGGCAAGGCCAAGATCAGCGGCGACAAGTCGCTGTGGACGACCCTCTTCCATCTCTGGCCCTACATGTGGCCGGACGGGCGCGCCGATCTCAGGATGCGCGTGGTGCTGTCGATGGCGGCGCTGGTGCTCGCCAAGGTGATCACCGTTCTGGTGCCTTACCTCTACGCCTTTGCCACCGATGCGCTGGCACCCAAGGCGAACGTGCCGGAACCGACGCTGATGTGGCTCAGCTATCCGGTGGCCATGGTGGTGGCCTACAACGTCGGCCGCATTCTCTTGAACGGCTTCAACAACCTGCGTGACGCGCTGTTCTCCGACGTCAGCCAGTATGCCGTCCGCCGGCTCGCCAATCTCACCTTCGTCCACATGCATCGCCTGTCGCTGCGCTTTCATCTGCAGCGGCGCACCGGCGGCCTGACCCGCGTCATCGACCGCGGCGTCAAGGGCATCGAGTCCATCGTTCGCTTCACCATCCTCAATGCCATGCCGACGGTGCTGGAGTTTGCGCTGTCGGCCATCGTCATCTGGGCGAACTTCGGCCTCAGCTACCTTCTGGTGATCGGCATCACCATCTGGCTCTACGTCTGGTTCTCGATCCGCTATTCGGACAAGCGGATCGCCATTCGTCGCCGCATGAACGACAGCGACACCGACGCCAACACCAAGTCGGTCGACAGCCTCCTGAACTTCGAGACGGTCAAGTACTTCGGCAACGAGAAGATGGAGGCGGCCCGCTTCGACGTCGCCATGGAGCGCTACGAGGCGGCCGCCAACGAGACCTGGTATTCGCTGTCCTGGCTGAACATGGGCCAGGCCCTGATCTTCACCATCGGCGTCGCCCTGTGCATGGTGATGTCGGCGCAGGAAGTGATGGCCGGCACCCAGACGCTCGGCGACTTCGTGCTGCTCAACACCCTCTTGATGCAGCTCGGCATACCCCTCAACTTCATCGGCTTCATGTATCGCGAAATCCGCCAGGGCGTCACCGACCTCGAGCAGATGTTCGATCTTCTCGCCGAGCCGGCGGAGATCGTCGACGCGCCGAATGCCGGCAAGCTGAGCGTTCAGGGCGGCTCGGTGCGTTTCGAGGACGTGCAGTTTTCCTACGATCCCGACCGCCAGATCCTGAAGGGCATCAGCTTCGAGATTCCCGCCGGCAAGACGGTGGCCGTGGTCGGCCCGTCGGGAGCCGGCAAGTCGACGCTGTCGCGCCTCCTGTTCCGCTTTTACGACGTGACCTCCGGCCGCATCACCATCGACGGCCAGGACATCCGCGACGTGACGCAGGAGTCGCTGCGCTCTGCCATCGGCATGGTGCCGCAGGATACCGTGCTGTTCAACGACAGCATCTTCTACAATATCCGATACGGTCGCCCCGACGCCGACGCCGACGAAGTGCGCGAAGCGGCGCGGCAGGCCCGCATCGCCCATTTCGTCGAGGGACTGCCGAACGGCTACGATACGCCGGTCGGCGAACGTGGTCTCAAGCTCTCCGGCGGCGAGAAGCAGCGCGTCGCCATCGCCCGCACCATCCTGAAGTCGCCGCCCATCCTCATCCTCGACGAGGCGACCTCGGCGCTCGACACCAACACCGAGCGCGAGATCCAGGCCGAGCTTGACCGCGTCGCCGAAGGGCGCACCACCATGGTCATCGCCCACCGCTTGTCGACGGTGGTCAACGCCGACGAGATCATCGTGCTGGAGAAGGGACGCATCGCAGAGCGCGGCTCGCATGCCGAACTGATCGAGAAGGGCGGCCTCTACGCCACCATGTGGGCCCGCCAGCGCGAGGCCGACGAGGCGGAGGCGCGGCTCGCCCGCGTCAAGGCCGAGGACGACCTCGGCATTCTCGGGCAGGGCAGCAAGAGCGAGGCAGAACGCCCGGCCTGAGGTCGTCAGTCGTCATAACCGGCGAGTACCGCGCGTCGGCCGCCCCCGGGCATCCGTTCGCCTCGTCCCATCCCGTACCATGCGGCTGGAGCGCCGACGGTCGCCGGGCTCCATGCCCGATAGGGCAGCGTCGTCACCCAACGACCAACTGACGGAAACGCGGCCATCACCAGGATCGTGACTGCGACGCCTGCAAGAAACCCTTTCATGATCGAATTCTCCGGTTCGGCCTGTCTGACGAAGCTAGCATAGGCCCGGCAAAACCGGCGGATTCGAGTGAAGCAGTCGCAATCTGTGTGAAAGTGTATCGGAGCGGAGCGACCGTTTTTCGAAATCGTTCGATCGAATCGAACGGTTTGTGCAAGACAATGCGTTGGTTTGCGCGGAAGGCTTGAGCGATAGGAAATCCATCGCAATGAATGCCTTAGCCAGAGCAAAATGTTCCAACAGTCCGTCGAAACGTCGAAATCGGTTCTCAACTTCAACTCGCATGACGCCATCGCCCGCGCGCTGCCGGGCGTCGGTGCCTGTGTCGCTATCGCGGGTGTCGCCTATGGATTGAGGATGCTGCCGGGCGTCCACGACTTCAGTCCGATGATCATTGCCATCGCCTTGGGCATCCTGATCCGCAACACGATCGGTACGCATGCCGCGCTCACCGTCGGCATCGGCTTCTCGATGCGCCGACTGCTGCGCCTCGCCATCATCTTGCTCGGCGTGCAACTGACCTTCGGACAGGTTGCCGAGACGGGCGTGCGAGGCGTTGCCATCATCCTTGCCGCCGTCGGCACGACTTTTCTGTTCACCTTGGCCGTTGGCAGGCTCATCGGGGCCGACCCGCGTCTCACCCGCCTGATCGCCGCGGGAACGTCGATCTGCGGCGCTTCGGCGGTGGCCGCGGCCAACTCGGTGGTCGACGCCCACGATGAAGACGTCGCCTACGCGGTCGCCTGCGTCACCGTATTCGGCTCCATCGCCATGTTCGCCTATCCGCTGCTGCAGGGCGCTCTCGACCTGGCGCCGCGCGATTATGGCCTCTGGGCCGGTGCCTCGATCCATGAGATCGCTCAGGTGGTGGCAGCAACCTTTGCAGTGGGGCGCGAGGCGGGCGACTTCGGCACCGTCGCCAAGCTGACGCGCGTCATGACCTTGGCGCCGATGGTGTTCGCCATGGCCGCTTTCCTGCCGTCGCTGGGAGACGCAACTTCGGAGCGGGCAAAGGTGCCGCTGCCGTGGTTCGCGCTCGGCTTCATCGCGCTCGTTGCCGTCAACAGCGTCGTCGCCATACCGCCGGCCATCAAGGCGGATACCAGCGTGGTCAGCACCTTCCTGCTGACCATGGCGCTCGCCGCCATGGGGCTCGAGACAAGCATTGCCAAACTCAAGGCAAAAGGCATGAAGCCGGCGCTGACCGGGGCATTGGCCAGCCTTTTCATTGCCAGTCTGAGCCTGATCTTGGTAAGGCTGACCTGACCTCTTGAGCTTCAGCTTGCCATGACACTCGAACAGCTCCGCATCTTCGTTGCCGTCGCCGAGCGTGAGCACGTGACCCAGGCGGCGCACGATCTGCATCTGACGCAGTCGGCCGTCAGTGCCGCAATCACGGCGCTTGAAGGCCGCTATGCCATCAAGCTATTCGACCGCATCGGCCGCCGCATCGCATTGACCGACGCCGGCCGCACCTTTCTGGAGGAGGCGAGGGCGATTCTCATGCGCGCCGCCGACGGCGAAGCGGTGCTGTCCGATCTGGCCGGCTTTCGTCGCGGCGAACTGGCGATCGCCGCCAGCCAGACCATCGGCACCTATTGGATCCCGCGCGTCATCCAGGCATTCGCCACCACTCATCCCGGCATTCGCGTCACGCTTGAACTCGGCAACACGGAGTTCGTCGCCAGCCGCCTGCGTGACGGTGCCGCGCTCATCGGCTTTGTCGAGGGGCCGGTCGACGAGCCGAACCTTGCCGTCGATCGCCTGTTCGACGACGAGCTCATGCTGGTCACCGCTCCCTCCGACCCATGGCTCGCCACGGACGGCAGTATGGTAGAGCGGCTCAGGGCGGCTCGTTGGGTTCTGCGTGAGAAAGGATCGGGCACGCGCGTCGCGCTCGAGCAGGTGCTCGCGCATTACGACCTGTTGCCGGAAGATGTGGACCTGGCGCTCGAACTGCCGTCGAACGAGGCCATACGCACCGCCGTCGAGGCCGGCGCCGGGATTACCGTGCTGTCGCGCATGGCGGCGGGTGCGGCGCTTGCCGCCGGCACGCTGGTTCAGGTGGAAACGCCACTGCCAGGTCGCGCTTTCCATGCTCTCCGCCATCGCGAGCGCTATTTCGGCCGAGCCGCCACCGCCTTTGTCGATCTCGTCCGACCGGGACCTTTCGGCGTGACCTCGGCAGACGTCCAAGATTGACGCTGGAAGGCCACCGGTTCGCCCTCGATGACTTGTATCGCCTGCGATGGCGCACCATGATAGGCGGAACGGATCCCCGCCTTTGGAAATCAGGAATGCCGCTTCACATCATCAAGCTTTGCGTCGGCGTCGAGACGGTCGAGGAACTCGACCAGTGGTATCGCGAGGAAGTGCTGATCCATGCCGCCCGCGGCGAAAGCTATGAGCGCATCCACGTCACCCGCATGTTTCCGAAACGCGTCGAAGAGGTTCTCGATGGCGGGTCGCTCTACTGGGTGATCAAGGGCATCGTGCAGGTGCGCCAGCGCATTCTGGATCTCAGGCCGATGCGAGGCGGCGACGGCATCGACCGCTGCGGCATCGTGCTCGATCCCGAGCTGCACCGCACCGAGTACAAGCCCTGCCGCGCCTTTCAGGGCTGGCGGTATCTGCCCGACAAGGAGGCCCCGGCCGATATCCGCCAGTCCGAGATCCTTGGCGATATTCCCGAGGGCATGCGGCGGGCCTTGAGGGAACTGGCTTTGATTTGACGCTCCCTTGGTAGAGCTCCGCGTGATTTTACTTGACGTAATCGGCGGGCGATGTTTCTTGTCCGCCAACCTTGCTTCGGCAGTTTCTGCGGAAGCGCTCCGTCGGACGATATCCATGTTGCGCGCTCAGCACATTCGGACATCCTTGATCGCCCCGCTTTCGCGGGCCGCGGTTCCGGCTTTCTACGGCTTTATGGGCTTTTATGCGTGGCGTGCCGCTTCGGCGAGGCCGGTTCCGCAGCTGTCTGACTGACAGGCCCAACGCGAGAACGAGCCCCGCCGAAAGGCGGGGTTTTTGTATTTGCGGCTCCGTCGCTGCCTGCCTCCGGCCTGGTGCCGGACGGGTGAAACGGAACCGCCGCCTTCCGCACCATCCCGTTGCGCGTCGCGCATTGGTGGTGGTGCCTCACCGGCGCCTCATGTAAAAGGTGCCAAATTCGGACTGCTCCGCGGTTTCCGCGGGGCGACGCATCGAGAAGAAGAGCCGCGTCATGCCCACCACCTGGAAGCCCGACTCCTGGCGTGCCCTGCCCATCGAGCAGGTGCCCGACTATCCCGACATGGCGGCGCTCGCCGCCGTCGAGGCGCGTCTCGCAAGCTATCCGCCGCTGGTTTTTGCCGGCGAAGCCCGCAAGCTCAAGAAGTCCTTGGCCAAGGTGGCGGCCGGCGAAGCCTTCCTGTTGCAGGGTGGCGATTGCGCCGAGAGCTTCGCCGAGCATGGCGCCGACAATATCCGCGATTTCTTCCGCGTCTTCCTGCAGATGGCGGTGGTGCTGACCTATGGCGCCGCCCAGCCGGTGGTGAAGGTCGGCCGCATCGCCGGCCAGTTCGCCAAGCCGCGCTCCAAGCCGACCGAGACCATCGATGGCGTCGAGCTGCCGTCCTACCGGGGCGACATCATCAATGGCATGGACTTCACGCCGGAATCGCGCATTCCCGATCCGCAGCGCCAGGAGATGGCCTACCGCCAGTCGGCGGCGACGCTGAACCTCCTGCGCGCCTTCGCTCAGGGCGGCTACGCCAACCTCGACAACGTCCACAAGTGGACGCTCGGCTTCGTCAAAGGCACCCAGTCGTCGCGCTATCAGGAATATGCCGATCGCATCACCGAGAGCCTCGCCTTCATGCGGGCCTGCGGCATTCATCCCGAGACCGTCTCGGAGATGCGGACGACCGACTTCTACACCAGCCATGAGGCGCTGCTGCTTGGCTACGAGCAGGCGTTGACCCGCATCGATTCGACCACGGGCGACTGGTACGGCACGTCCGGCCACATGATCTGGATCGGCGACCGCACCCGTCAGCCGGGTCATGCCCACATGGAGTACTGCCGCGGCATCAAGAACCCGATCGGCCTGAAGTGCGGCCCGTCGCTGGCGCCCGACGAGTTGATCCGCCTGATCGACACGCTCAACCCGGACAACGAGCCGGGGCGCCTGACGCTGATCACCCGCTATGGCGCCGACAAGGTGGGCGACTACCTGCCGGGTCTCATCCGAGCGGTGCAGCGCGAAGGGCGGTCAGTGGTCTGGTCCTGCGACCCGATGCACGGCAACACCATCACGCTCAATTCCTACAAGACGCGGCCATTCGACCGCATCCTGAAGGAAGTCGGCGCCTTCTTCGACGTGCATGCCGCAGAGGGCACCCATCCCGGCGGCATCCACGTGGAAATGACCGGCCGCGACGTCACCGAATGCACCGGCGGCGCCGTCGCCATCTCCGGCGAGCAGCTGTCGGATCGCTACCATAGCCACTGCGACCCGCGCCTCAACGCCGATCAGGCGCTGGAACTGGCCTTCCTGATCGCCGAGCGCATCAAGAAGACGCGCGAGGGCCGCGAGCCCATGGAATGGGCGATCGCCGGCGAGTGAGCACGTCGCAAGACGCTGAACAAAGCAAAGGCGCTCCGAAAGGGGCGCCTTTGTCTTTTCCCGGTGGCTGTCCCGACGAAGGCTGCGGGTCAGTCCTTCAGCGTTTCCTTCTGGGTGATGAGACGCGCCGAGTGCTGGCCGGACATGAAGATCCACAGCCAGCTCCAGGCCACGGCGAAGCGGCTGCGCGTGCCGATCAGGAAGTAGATGTGGGCGATGCCCCACACCCACCACGCCAAGGCCCCCTTGAGCTTGATCCGGCCGAAGTCGACCACGGCGCGGCTGCGGCCGATGGTGGCGAGGTTGCCCTGGTGGCGATAGACGAAGGGTCCAGGCGCCGGCTTGCCGGTCAGGCGGTTGCGGATGATCCTGGCGACATGCGCGCCTTGCTGCTTGGCGGCCGGCGCGACCCCGGGGACCGGTTTTCCATCGGCCGTCGTCACCGACGCCGTATCGCCGATCACGAAGACATCCGGCGCGCCTGCTACCGTGAGGTCGGGCTCGACGATGGCCCGGCCGGCGCGGTCGGCGGGCGCGCCCAACCATTCGGCGGCGCGCGAGGCCTGCACGCCGGCCGCCCAGAGAACGGTTCTGGCCGGAACGAACTCCTCGCCGATGCGAACGCCGTCCGCGGAGATATCGGTCACGGGCACGCCCGTTCGCACGGTGACGCCGAGCTCGGTGAGAGCCTTGGCGCCATAGTCTGACATATCCGGCGTGAAAACCGGTAGGATGCGCGGTCCCGCTTCGATCAGCAGGATGCGGGCGCTGCGGGTGTCGATCGACCTGAACTCGTCGACCAGGGTGCGGTGGGCCAGCTCGGCGATGATGCCGGCCAGCTCCACGCCGGTCGGGCCGCCGCCGATGATGGCGAAGGTGAGCTGGGCCTGCCGCGTCTCCGGATCGGTTTCGAGCTCGGCCCGCTCGAAGGCCAGCAGCACCCGCCGGCGAATGGTGGTGGCATCCTCCAGCGTCTTGAGGCCCGGCGCGAAGGCTTCCCACTCGTCGTGGCCGAAGTAGGCATGGCGGGCGCCGGTGGCCAGCACCAGCGTGTCATAGGGGATGACGCCGCCATCCCTGAGCCGCACCGTCTTCGTCTCCCGGTCGACGCCGACGACGTCGCCGAGCACCGTCTTCACTTCCGGCCGGTCTCGGAACAGCCGCCGGACCGGCCAGGCGATTTCCGAGGTGGCGAGCAGCGTGGTCGCCACCTGATAGAGCAGGGGCTGGAACAGATGATGGTTGCGCCGGTCGATCAGCGTGATGTCAGCAGGCGCACCCTTGAGATCGAGCACGAGCTGCAGGCCGGCGAACCCGCTGCCCACGACGACGACGCGATGATTGGCCATGAAGCTCTCCGATTCCGTTGGCGTCGGCAGTCCAGCGACGACCGAGCAGCGCCAAGCATGACCGCCGGCGGTCCGCGGTCAAGAAACAACGCCTTCAACCCGTTGTAAGTTCGGCTGAAAACGCGAGAAAAGCAGTCGTGTGGGCGACAAGACACGTAGCTTTTCAGATTTGCTGCGACCAAAGTCGCATCTGCGGAGGGCTCGCGGCGACCTTCCGAGGTGCCGTTCACGCGAAGGCGCCAAATCGGGCCGGACCGCCCGGATTTCCGGCCGTGGCCCCTTCCAATCCCGATCCGAAAAGGGTCTTCTGCTAGCGGCCGGAAAAGTCGATTCGAGCCGCCGATAAACGGTTCACCTAAACCAATTACAATCTTGACATCCGTGCCAGTTCGCATCTTTGCAGCGTCACACTGACGGTCTATAGAACGCTCGGGTTCTCTAAGGAATTCGACCCCAATCCAACTGGGAGTGCATCGCACAATGACAGCCATCATCGATATCGTCGGTCGCCAGATTTTCGACAGCCGCGGCAACCCCACCGTCGAAGTCGACGTCGTTCTGGAAGACGGCTCCTTCGGCCGCGCCGCCGTTCCGTCGGGCGCCTCCACCGGTGCCCATGAGGCGGTCGAGCTGCGCGATGGCGGCTCCCGTTACCTCGGCAAGGGCGTGACCAAGGCCGTCGCCTCGGTCAACGACGAGATCTACAAGGCGATCGCCGGCATGGATGCCGAGGATCTCCTGGCCATCGACAAGGCCATGATCGAGCTGGACGGCACCCCGAACAAGGCCCGCCTCGGCGCCAACGCCATCCTCGGCGTGTCGCTCGCCGTTGCCAAGGCCGCTGCTGAGGCCGCCGGTCTGCCGCTCTACCGCTACGTCGGCGGCCCGAACGCCCACATCCTGCCGGTGCCGATGATGAACATCGTCAACGGCGGCGTTCATGCCGACAACCCGATCGACTTCCAGGAGTTCATGATCCTGCCGGTCGGTGCCGACTCCATCGCCGACGCCGTGCGCATCGGCACCGAGGTGTTCCACACCCTGAAGTCGGGCCTCAAGAAGGCCGGCCACAACACCAACGTTGGTGACGAGGGCGGCTTCGCTCCGAACCTCGGCTCGGCCGTCGAAGCGCTCGACTTCATCGTCGCCTCGATCGAGAAGGCCGGCTTCAAGCCCGGTCAGGACGTCTACCTCGGCCTCGACTGCGCCTCGACCGAGTTCTTCAAGGACGGCAAGTACCACTACGAAGGCGAAGGCAAGGTCCGTTCGGTCGACGAGCAGGTCGAGTATCTCGCCAAGCTGGTGGCCGACTATCCGATCATCACCATCGAAGACGGCATGTCGGAAGACGACTGGGCCGGCTGGAAGAAGCTGACCGACAAGATCGGCGGCAAGTGCCAGCTCGTTGGCGACGACCTGTTCGTCACCAACACCAAGCGCCTCGTCCAGGGCATCAAGGCCGGCACGGCCAACTCGATCCTGGTCAAGGTCAACCAGATCGGCTCGCTGTCCGAAACGCTCGACGCCGTCGAGACCGCTCACAAGGCCGGTTACACCGCCGTCATGAGCCATCGTTCGGGCGAGACGGAAGACTACACGATCGCCGATCTGGCGGTTGCCACCAACTGCGGTCAGATCAAGACCGGTTCGCTGGCCCGTTCGGACAGAATCGCCAAATACAACCAGCTCATCCGCATCGAGGAAGAGCTGGGCAGCCAGGCCAAGTACGCCGGCCGCAGCGTCGTCAAGGGCGCCTGAGCCGACCTTCGCCTGAAGGCAGCCACGATCTGAGGAAAGGCCCGGCCCGCGCCGGGCCTTTTCTTTTTCGCGCTCGGAGGTGGCGTCATTGACGGGATTGAAGCTTTTGATTGCGGCGGCGCGGTGGTAAAGGACGGGCGGCGCTGCCGAACTCAACCTACTGGCACGCCCCAGGTTTGCCAGACCATGTCAAAGATGTTGCGCTCTTTGGTGGCGTCCGTCGGGATCGCCATCACCTTTCTGCCGGGCCATTCCGCCGCTGAGGACGCCATCCCGGTTGAGCTCATCGTTCCGGTTGTTGACGAAGCCGGTTCTGCCACGACCAAGTCGGGCCCCGATGGCCTGAGTTATCCAGTCTATCGCGTGGCCGACCAGAGCCCCCTTTTTGACGCCGTCAGGGACATACTCGATCAAGAGCCGGCCCAGAAGGCGCTGCGCTTCGAGCGTTGGGCGCGGCAACGAGCGGGCAAAGCGCCGATCGACGAGCCGTTTCACCTTGCCCTCACCCAACAAGAAGGCGGGTTTCCCCGGTATGGCTGCTGGATAGTCAGAGGCAACGAACCGCCACGCTTCTCGGCTTCTGGGTATGTCGATCTGGTCCCGGAGGAAGGCGGTATTGCGTCGGGGCTGTTCGAGGAGATTTTCGTCCATGAGACCGGCCATCTCGTCTTGAGCGACCTCGTCGGCGCAATGGATGGACGGAGGACCTCCAAGTTCCACCAATCAATGTCCATTACCGATCGGATCACTGCATTCGACGAAGGTTATGCCGAGCATTTTCAGCCCATTGTGCGCAACACGACGACAAACCCCGCGATGCGTCGGTGGATGCAGGGTGTAGGCGCCAATGACCTCAATCAGCTCTGGCTGAGCGACGCCGACGCGAACCTGCGGACCGACGGGGTCAAACGCAACATCTTCATCCATGCGAAGCTGTCGCGCGGTGGCGGCGACCTGTATGACCGATTTGTCGCCTCGGAGACCTCTTCCGTCTTCTCCACGTCGGAGCTCCTAAACCCCCAGCAAATGCTGGCGAGTGAAGGCGTTGTCGCCACTCTTTTCTATAGGATGGTCAATGACGACGAGCTTCGTGACAGCTATGCGGAGCGAACTTTCTACGAGCGATTTCTCGGCGACTTTGCGGGCGATCCGAAACAGGCGGTCGAGCCCTACGACAATATCAACCTGAAGATCATGGAAGCCTTCGTCGGCATGGGCGAAGCCGAGGGCAGGGCGCCGCTCATCCGCTTTCTCAACGCTTATGCGGCGAAGTTCCCCGGAGAAGCGGTCCGCCTGCGAAAGCTCTTCATTGCGACGACGTGGGGAGCCGTCACCTCGCGCTCGCTGGCCGACGCCTTCGTGCGCCATGCCGGGTTGGGGCAGCGTGGCGACATCGTCGGTTTCCGGCGCGAGAACCCATTCCAACAGTTGGTAGAGGTTGCGACCGATACGGCCGTGCCGCTTGACGCCGAGGTCGGTCCGGAACTTTGGGTGACCAATCCCGGCTTTCTGATCCAGTCGTCGCCATGGCAGACCGAGAGAACGGTGCCGCTGTCGGTCGACCTCAACACCGCCAGCGATGTCGAGATGGCTGCGGTCCTGGACCTGCCGGAGGATCAGGCCGGGGAACTGGTTCGGTTGCGTGCGCATGACGGACATTTCGATAGTTTCGACGAGGTGTCGGCGGCCCTTCCGGAAGGCCAAAGATCTCGTCTCTCGTCTCGGCTGGGGGATCCGTGAGCTGCGCCGACGGAAAGCCGAACGACGCTGGTGACATGTTTTTGTTGCTGACCGGGCGATAGTTTTCCTTCCTGTCACCTGAGGAGCGCCGACCATGACCGACAAGCGCATTGCCATCGTGCTGATCGACGAGTTCGCCGATTGGGAGCTTGGTCTGTTCGCCGCTGCGGCGCGGGCCTGGCTTGGTTCCAGTATCGTCCACTACACGCCCGGCGGGCGCGTCGTGCGGTCGATGGGTGGGCTGAGCGTCACGCCGGAGGCGGCGCTGGAGGATTTGACACTGGAGGACTTCGACGCCTTGGCGGTGATCGGATCGTCCGGTTGGGAAGCTCCCGACGCGCCGGACGTCGGCCCCATCCTCCGCGCGGCGCTCCTGGCCGAGCGGCCGGTCGGTGCGATCTGCGGCGGCACGCTGGCCGCCGCCAGGGCCGGTATTCTCAAAGAGCGCCGCCATACCAGCAACGCTGCCGACTATCTGCGCGACCACGTGCCGGATTACGACGGATCGCACTATGTCGAGACGCCGCGCGCCGTGATCGATGGCGGGCTGGTGACCGCGCCGGGTTCGGCGCCGGCCAGCTTCGCCACCGGTCTGCTCGGCTTGATCTGGCCGGATCACCCCGTCGTCGGCGAACTCACGGCCATGATCTCGGCCGAACACCGGGCCGCCTGACAGGTCTGCTCGCCACGCGCGGCTACGGCTTTGCGCGGGCGCGTCGCTTGCTCTATTGAGAAGCGATGACCGCTTCCGCCGAATCCGTTCAACCGACCCTGCCGGCCGGGCGCCGTGCCGTTCTTGGCGTGACCCGGTCCGCCATGGATCGTCCATGGCGCGACCGATTGGACACGCGGGGCGGTGCGCTGGCCCGCCAGATCGCCCAGGAGGTCGGCCTGCCCGACGTGGTGGCACGGCTGCTGGCCGCCCGCGACGTGGCGGCAGACGCGGCGGAGGCCTACCTCAACCCGCAGATCCGCACGCTGCTGCCCGATCCGTCGCTGTTCACCGACATGGAAGCGGCGGCCGGCCGCATCGCCGACGCCGTCGAGCGGGGCGAGAAGGTGGCCGTCTTCGGCGATTATGACGTCGATGGCGCCACCTCGGTCGCGGTCTTCGTCCGCTACCTGCGCAGCCAGGGGCTCGACCCTGCCGTCTATATTCCCGATCGTCTCGTCGACGGCTACGGTCCCAATCCACGCGCCATCGGCGAGCTCGCGGCCGGTGGCGCAACGCTGCTCGTGACGCTCGACTGCGGCACGTCGAGCTTCGAGGCCTTCGAGGAGGCGCGGCGGCTCAGCCTCGACGTCGTCACCCTCGACCACCATCAGGCCGGCGTCGAGCTGCCGCCGGCGCTGGCGCTGGTCAATCCGAACCGGCAGGACGATCTCTCCGGCCACGGTCATCTCGCCGCCGTCGGCGTCACCTTCGTCACGCTGGTTGCCGTCAATCGCGAGCTTCGGCGCCGCGGCTGGTTCGACCGGCAGGGCACGGTGCCGCCCGATCTGCTCGCCTTGCTCGACCTTGTGGCCCTCGGCACCGTCTGCGACGTGGTGCCGCTCATCGGCCTCAACCGTGCCTTCGTGGTCAAGGGACTGTCCGTGCTGAGGACGCGCGGCAATCGCGGCCTCGCGGCACTCGCCGACGTGGTCAAGCTCAACGGGCCGCCGACACCCTACAACCTCGCCTTCATGCTGGGGCCGCGCATCAACGCCGGCGGCCGCATCGGCGACAGCGGCCTTGGCGCGCGCCTGCTCACCTCCGACGATCATGTGGCGGCCGGCCGCATTGCGGTGGAGCTCGACCGGCTCAATCGCGAACGGCAGACGCTGGAGGCCGAGGCGCTGGACGCGGCGGAGATCATGGTCGCCACCCGGCTCGGCGGCACCGCGCCGCCGGTGATCGTCGAGGCGTCGGCCGACTGGCACCCCGGCATCGTTGGCCTCGTTGCCGCCAGGCTCAAGGAACGCTACCGCTGCCCGACCTTCGCCATCGCGCTGGACGGGGAGGGCGGGGCCGTCGGCTCAGGCCGCTCGATCGCCGGCATCGATCTCGGCGCCGTGGTGCGCCTCGCGCTGGAGCGCGGCCTGATCGCCAAGGGCGGCGGGCACGCCATGGCGGCTGGCATCTCGCTGCCCGCCGATGGGGTCGACGCCTTCCGCGCCTTCGTCTCGGCCGCCGTCGCCGATGGCGTGGCGATGGCCCGCGCCGCCGAAGCGCTGGACATCGACGCGGCGCTGACCGCCGACGGTGCGACGCCCGACCTCGTCGAGGCGATCGGCCGGGTCGGCCCCTTCGGTTCCGCCCAACCGGAACCGCTGTTCGTCTTTCCATCCCATCGCTTGCTCTATCTCGACACTGCCGGCCGCAACCATCTTCGCCTGACGCTGGCCTCGTCGTCCGGCACCCGCGTCAAGGCCATGGCCTTCCGCGCGGTGGGGCAACCGCTCGGCGATTTCCTGACGGCCAACCGGGGCGGTCCTGTGCACATCGCCGGCCATGTCGATCTCGATTGGTGGCAGGGCGCGCCGCGCGTCAGCATCCGCGTGGTCGACGCCGCCGACCCCGCCAAGGCCCGTCCCTGATCATCTTCCAGGCGGCAGACACCGCCTTTGGCCGAGTTGCCGACCGGCTCGCCTCCAGCTATTGCTGGTAGGTGTTTTCATACAGTTGCCTTTGATTCATGCCATTGTCCGGCCGTCTGCCGGTTTCCGAGGGGGATATCCATGGTGTCCGTTCGGCGTTTCGCGCGGCTTCTCGCGCTCGTGTGTCTTTCGTCGGCGGGGCTGGCCCTCGCCGTGCCGGGCGAGGCGGCCGAGCGGCGGGCGGTGATCACCGAGGGGGGCGACTATTTCGGCGAGGACATCGAGACGCTGAAGGGCGTCGAGCTCGGTGACTGCGAAGCGGCCTGCGTAGCTGACGACCGCTGCGTCGCCTTCACCTACAACACCAAGGCCCAGTGGTGCTTCAAGAAGGGCACGGTTGGCGATCTCCGGGTTTTCGCCGGCGCCGTTGCCGGCCGGATCGTCACCTCCGAAGCGACCGATCCCGCCCTTGCCGATACCCGCCGCGAGGAACTCGGCTTCATCGGGCAGAGCTACATCGATGATGCCCGCCAGCTCGAAGGTGCCATAGCCGACGAGCCGGCGGAGGGTAATCTCGACAAGCTGCTGGCCGCAAGCGACAAGGCGATCGACGCCGACGACCACCTCAAGGCAGCTCAGAACCTGCGCAAGGCCATCCGCCTCGATCCCGATCGCAACGACCTCTGGTGGCGCTATTCCGACGAGGCCATCCTGGTCCCCGACGACAACGAACAGCGCAGCACCTTCCTCCAGGAATCGACGGCCGCCGCCATCAATGCCTATCTCAGGGCTGCCGATGCCGATCAGCAGGTCGCCGCCCTCAACTCGCTCGCCAACTCCTTCGTGACGCGCGAGAACTGGGCCTTGGGCATCAAGACGCTACGCCGCCGCCTCGCCCTGCAGGACGATCCCGACTGGCGCGCCGCCTTCGACGACTGGATCGCCCAGCATGGCTTCCGCGTCGCCGACAACTCGGTGGACACCCAGTCCTCCACGCCGCGCATCTGCGTCGCCTTCTCCGATCCCATCGCCCGTAACGACCCGTCGATCACCGGCTATTTTGCGGTGGACGGCGGCGAACAACTGGAGATCGAGGCCGAGGACAACCAGATCTGCGCCGCTGGCGTCGAGTATGGCAATCGCTATCACGTCACCATCCGCAAGGGGCTGCCGGCCAAGGACGGCGAGGAGTCGCTCAACAAGACCGTCGAACTCGACATCTACGTGCGCGATCGCGACCCGTCGGTGCGCTTCGTCGGCAAGGCCTACGTGCTGCCCAAGACGCCGAACGCCACCATTCCCGTGGTGTCGGTCAACGTCGACACGCTCGACGCCCGAGTCCTGAAGATCGGCGACCGCAACCTCGTCAACGCCATCGGCCAGGACCGCTTCCTGAGCCAGCTCGACAAGTGGAGCGCCGACGCCGTCGCCGAGCGCGATGGCCGGGAGGTCTGGTCCGGCCAGATCGCCGTCAAGCGCGACACCAATCGCGAGGTCACCACCGCCGTTCCGGTGAGCGAACTGGTCAAGACGCTGGAGCCCGGCGTCTATGCTCTGGTGGTCCGCGACGTCAACAAGAAGGAGCAATGGTCGGCCGACGCCACGCAATGGTTCGTCGTGTCCGATCTCGGCCTCGCCACCATGACCGGCAACGACGGTCTGCATGTGGTGATCCGGGCGCTGAGCGACGCCAAGGCCGTCGCCGGCGTCGAGCTGAAGCTGATCGCCAACGACAATGACATTCTGGGATCGGCGACCACCGACGACCAGGGCTATGCCCGCTTCGACGCCGGCCTCGTCAAGGGCACCGGCGGCGCTGCGCCCCAGCTTCTGCTGGCGACCAAGGACGGCGACTTCGCTTTCCTCAACCTTCAGAAAGCCGCCTTCGACCTGACCGACCGCGGCGTCGAGGGACGCGACCCGCCGAAGCCGGTCGATGTGTTCATGACCACCGAGCGCGGCGTCTATCGTCCCGGCGAGACCGTCAACCTCACGGTGCTCGCCCGCGACCCGGCCGCCGCTGCGCTGCCCGACCTGCCGCTGACGCTGGTGGTGAGCCGCCCCGATGGCAACGAGTTCATCCGCCGCCTCGCCGCTGACGAAGGTGCCGGCGGCCGCGATCTTTCCTTCGATCTGCCCGGTGCCGCGCAGCGCGGCGTCTGGCGCGCCGCCGCCTATACCGATCCGAAGGCCGACGCGTTGCAAGAAGTAACTTTCAAGGTCGAGGACTTCCAGCCGGAACGCATCGATTTCGCGGTGAAGACCGACGCCACGCTGCTGCATGTCGGCGAGAGCGTCGACGCGACGCTGCACGCCGACTGGCTCTACGGCGCCCCGGCCGTCGGCCTTGCCATCGAAGGCGAGGTCTACGTGACGCCGGCCGCCGACATTCCCTCGGCGCCGGGCTACCGCTTCGGCCTTGCCGACGACGAGTTCACTTCGGCCGTCCAGGAGGTCCAGTCGGACGGAACCGACGACAACGGCGACGCGGCCGTGACACTGACCACCCCCGAGGTCGCCGACACCACCCGTCCGCTGCAGGCCGCCGTGCATGTCCGCGTGCTCGACACCAACGGTCGGCCGGTCGAGCGTCGCATGACGCTGCCGGTCTCCACCGGCCACGAACGGATTGGCGTCCGGCCGCTGTTCGACGGCTCGGTGGAGGAGGGCGGCAACGCCGCCTTCGACGTCGCGGTGCTCGACGCCGATTACGCCAAGATCGGAGCCAAGGACCTTAGCTGGACGCTGTCGCGCGTCTACACGGACTATCAGTGGTACCAGAGCGATGGCTCCTGGGATTACCATGCCATCAAGACGACGACCCGCATCGCCGACGGCAAGCTCGACGTCGATCCTGGTCAGCCGGCCCGCATCGAGGCGCGTGTCGAGTGGGGTGAGTACCAGCTCACCATTACCAGCGCCGACGGCGCGCTCATTCCCGTCTCGACCAGCTTCGAGGCCGGCTGGTATGTACCTACGACATCCGAGGAAACGCCCGACCTTCTGAAGATCACCCTGGACAAGCCGCGCTATGCCATCGGCGACACGCTGAAGGCGCATATCGAGCCGCGCTTTGCCGGCGTCGCGGTGGTGTCGGTGGTCGACGACCGGCTGATCGCCATGAAGACGGTGGAGGTGCCGGCCGGCGGTTCGACCATCGAACTGCCCGTCACCGCCGACTGGGGGCCGGGCGCCTATGTGACGGCATCGCTGCTTCGGCCGCTCGATCTCGCCGAGAAGCGGATGCCCTCACGCGCTCTGGGTCTCGCCTGGGCCGGCGTCGACCCCGGCGAGCGGCTGCTCGGCGTCGCCATCGACGCGCCGATGGACATGCGGCCCCAGACCGATCTCGCCGTCGCTGTCAAGGTCGACGGCGTGAAGGCCGGCGAGGAGGCTTATGTCACCATTGCCGCCGTCGATGTCGGCATTCTCAACCTCACCGAGTTCAAGCCGCCGGCCCCGGGGGACTGGTATTTCGCCCAGCGTCGCCTGGGCATCGAGTTCCGCGATCTCTACGGCCAGTTGATCGACACCACGCTGGGCGCGCTCGGCGAGGTGCGCACCGGCGGCGACGGCGGCGGCATTTCCAAGCTGATGGGACCGCCGCCCACCGAGCGGCTGGTCGCCTTCTTCCAGGGCGTGACCAAGGTTGGCGCCGATGGCTTTGCCCGCGCATCCTTCAAGATGCCGGACTTCAACGGCACGGTGAAGGTCATGGCGGTCGCCTGGTCGAAGACCGGGATCGGCCACGCGTCGCGCGATGTGCTGGTGCGGGACCCGGTGGTGATCCAGGCATCGCTGCCGAACTTCCTCGCTCCGGGCGACCGGTCGCGCCTCGCGCTCGACTTCACCCATGTGGAAGGTCCGACGGGCGATTTCTCGCTCGACGTGACGGCGGCCGGCGATCTTGTCGCCGTCGACGAGACGCTCGCCAAGGCCAAGGTCTCCCTGCCCGAGAAGGGCAAGGCGCGCGTGCTGATCCCCATCACCGGCAAGGCCGTCGGCGATGAAACGATCACCGCCGCATTGACGGCGCCCGATGGCACGGTGTTCACCAAGACGCTGACGCTGGGCGTGCGCGACAACGAGCCGACGGTCACACGGGTCAGCGACATCTCGCTGAAACCGGGAAGCGGCGAGCTGAAGCTCACCGCCGACCTGTTCTCGGGCCTCAAGCCTGTCACCGGAGTTGCGACGGTGACCGTCGGCACCGTGGCCGGCATCGACCTGCCGGGCCTCGTCCATGCGCTCGACAAGTACCCCTATGGCTGCTCGGAGCAGATCACCAGCCGCGCGTTGCCGCTGGTCTATCTCGACGACGTCATCCTGGCGGCCGGTCTGGCCGGCGAGGCGCCGGTGCGCGAGCGGGTGCAGAAGGCGATCGACGCGCTCCTGGTCAACCAGGGCTCGGACGGCTCCTTCGGCCTCTGGGGTCCCGGATCGGAGGATCTGTGGCTCAACGCCTATGTCACCGATTTCCTGACCCGCGCCAAGGAAAAGGGCTACACGGTGCCGCCGCTCGCCTATGACATGGCGGTGAGCAACCTCAAGAACCGCGTCGCCTACGCCTCCGACTTCACCGACGGCGGTGAGGATGTCGCCTACGCTCTCTACGTGCTGGCTCGCAATGGTCGCGCATCGATCGGCGACTTGCGCTTCTTCGCCGAAACCAAGCTGGACTCCTTCGGCACGCCGCTGGCGCGGGCCCAGCTCGGCGCGGCGCTTGCCCTCTATGGCGACAGCCAGAAGGCGTCGGGCGCGTTCCGCTCGTCCCTCGACCTGCTTGAAGAGGGCCGGGACGGCGCGCGCCTGTGGCGGGCCGACTATGGCTCCGACCTCCGCGACGGCGCCGCCGTGCTGGCGCTCGCCTCGGAATCGAAGCTCTCCACCTTCGACTATCAGGGTCTCAGCCGCGAGGTCGGCAAGCTCTACAAGGCCAGCACCTATACCTCGACGCAGGAGCAGGCCTGGATGCTGCTGGCCGCCCACGCCATGCTGAAGGACGGCATGAAGCCGGAACTCGACGTGGGTGGCGATCGGCATGATGGCGTCTTCACGGCGAAGTACTTGATCGACGACGTCGAGAAAGGGCTCGCGGTGAAGAATGTCGGCAAGACCACGATCGATGCCAGGGTGACGGTGATGGGCACTCCGGAGACGCCGGAACCGGCCGGCGGTAACGGCTATGCGCTGACCCGCAGCTATTATGATCTCGACGGCAACGAGATCGACCCGTCGGCGGTGAAGCTTGGCGATCGCATGGTGGTGGTGCTCGCCGTCACCTCGACGCAGTCGGGTTGGGCGCGCCTCGTGCTGAACGATCCGCTGCCAGCCGGCTTTGCCATCGACAACCCGTCGCTGGTCCGGGCCGGCGACGTGGCGGCGCTCGACTGGCTGGCGCCGCTCGACAACGCCGCCCACACCGAATACCAGACCGACCGCTTCACGGTGGCCTTCGACCTGAAGGACACCACGGAGTTCCAGTTCGCCTACATGGCCCGCGCCATCGCTCCCGGCAGCTTCAACCTGCCGGCCGCGACACTCGAGGACATGTATCGGCCGGAACGGCAGGCCCGCACCGGCGCCGGTCATGTCGAGGTGATCGGTCCACTGCAGTGATCGGGGGAGGGACGGGCGGCGCGGCGGCCGCCCGTTCTGCCCGACACTGTTTCGTTGCGCTTTTCGTCAGGAAAGCGCCCGTCAGAGTGCCAGTTCCAGGATGTTCGAGGCCACCTCGGGCGTGACGTCGCGGTGTTCGCCGAGCGGCACCTGCCAGTGCTGGCGCAACTTGTTGGCCACTTCCGGGATGATGCGGGCGTCGAGCCCGTAGTCGGCGAGCCGCGTCTTGACGCCCATCGCCTCGAAGAAGGCGCGCGTCCGCTCGATGGCGGCGTCTATGCGCTCGTCCTCGCTGCCGGCAGTGATGCCGAAGACGCGTTCGGCATATTGCAGCAGCTTCTCCCGCTTCTGCGCCCGCTTCACTTTCAGGAGCGACGGCAGCACCACCGCCAGCGTCGCGGCATGGTCAAGCCCATAGAGGCCGGTCAGCTCGTGGCCGATGCGATGCGTCGCCCAGTCGCCCGGCACGCCGCGCGACAGAAGATCGTTGAGCGCCATGGTCGAGGCCCACATCAGGTTGGCGCGGACGGCGTAGTTGGTCGGTTCGCGCAGCGCCACCGGGCCATCTTCCAGGATGGTCAGCAGCAGTCCCTCGGCGAAGCGGTCCTGCACCTTGGCCCCGACCGGATAGGTGAGATACTGCTCCAGCACGTGCATGAAGCTGTCGACGACGCCGTTTGCCGTCTGGCGCGGCGGCAGCGAATAGGTGGTCTCCGGGTCGAGCACCGAGAAGCGCGGCATCACATGCACCGAGTTCATCGGCAGCTTGTCCTGCGTGCTGGCGCGGGTGATGACGGCGTTGCGGTTCATCTCCGAGCCGGTGGCCGGCAGCGTCATGACGCAGCCGACCGGCAGGGCCGCTTGGACGTTGGTGCCGCGCTCCAGGAGGATATCCCAGGGGTCGCCCTCGAAAAGCGCGGCGGCAGCCACGAACTTGGTGCCGTCGGCGACCGAACCGCCGCCGACCGCCAGCAGGAAGTCGACCTTCTCGGTACGAGCCAGGTCCGCCACCTTCACCAGCGTCTCGAAATGCGGATTGGCCTCGATGCCGCCGAACTCGAATACCGTTCGGCCGGCGAGCGCGGCGCGCACCTGATCCATCACGCCGTTCTTCAGCACCGAACCGCCGCCGTAGGCGATGAGCACGCGAGCGCCAGGCGGCACCTCCTCGGAGATGCGGGCGATCTGCCCCTTGCCGAAATGAATGCGGGTGGTGTTCCAATAGGTGAAGCTCTGCATGGCGCCCTCGAACGATCTTCGCATCGGTTTTATCGCGGCTCGGGCCGGCCGACAAATCGGCTTTGCCGATGACTTCGGTCTGTGCCGCCGATGAGCTTCAGGTGCACGGCTGGCCTGCCCGCGAACTCTGTTCCGTCCCTCGTCGAACCTGCTAGGCTCTCGGCAAAATCGCTGGGATCGAGGGGATTCTGATGGACTACACCAAACTCGGCCGCACCGGTCTCGACGTCTCACGCATCTGTCTCGGCTGCATGACCTATGGCGTGCCCGAGCGCGGCGCCCATCCCTGGACGCTGCCCGAAGATGAGAGCCGTCCGTTGATCAAGCAGGCGATCGAGGCGGGCATCAACTTCTTCGATACCGCCAACAGCTACTCCGACGGCACGTCGGAAGAGATCGTCGGTCGGGCACTCAAGGATTTCGCCCGCCGCGACGAGATCGTGCTGGCGACCAAGATCTATTTCCCGCTGGCCTTCAACGAGGCGCGCAAGGTGCCGAACGCCTCGGGCCTGTCGCGCAAGGCGATCTTTGCCGGCATCGACGCCAGCCTCAAGCGGCTCGGCACCGACTATGTCGACCTCTATCAGATTCATCGCTGGGACTATGGCACGCCGATCGAGGAGACCATGGAGGCGCTGCACGACGTGGTGAAGGCCGGCAAGGCCCGCTATATCGGCGCGTCCTCGATGTTTGCCTGGCAGTTCGCCAAGGCGCTGCATGTCGCCGAGAAGAACGGCTGGACGCGCTTCGTCACCATGCAGAACCACCTGAACCTCCTCTATCGCGAGGAGGAGCGGGAGATGCTGCCGCTCTGCCGCGACGAGGGCATCGGCGTCATCCCCTGGAGCCCGCTGGCGCGTGGCCGCCTGACCCGCGACTGGGACAGCGTCTCCCGCCGCCAGGAGCTCGACGCCTTCGGCAAGACGCTCTACAACGGCACCGAGGATTCCGACCGGCAGGTCGTCGAAGCGGTGGCGGCGATCGCTGCGTCGCGCGGGTTGCCGCGCGCCCAGGTGGCGCTCGCCTGGGTGCTTCACAAGGCCGAGGTGTCGGCGCCGATCGTCGGCGCATCGAAGCCGGACCAGATCGCCGACGCCGTGGCCGCCCTCGACATACGCCTGACGACCGAGGAAATCGCGGCGCTCGAAGGTCCCTACGTGCCGCACGCCGTGGCGGGATTCAGCTAAGCCGTCAGAGGACCGCCAAGGCCGCATCCGAGGTCATGCCGGCCGCCTCGGCGATCAGGGCGATGGATTTCAGCCGCGTCGCGTGGTCGTAGACGTCGGACACCAGCATGATCTCGTCGGCGCCCGTCTCGCCGGCGAGGTCGGCAAGGCCCCGTCGCACCGTTTCGACCGAACCGACGATCGAGCGCGCCAGCATGCGGTCGACCACGGCCTTCTCCTCGGGCGTCCAGAATGTGTCGATGTCGTCGATCGGCGGCTTCGCCAGGGAGCGCGCGCCGCGCCGGATGCCGGCGAAGGACATCTGCTGGGTGGTGAACAGCCGTCGAGCTTCCTGATCGGTGTCGGCGGCGATGACATTAGCGCCGACCATGGCATAAGGGCGTTCGAGCGCCGCCGACGGCTTGAAGCGGCTGCGGTAGATGTCGAGCGCCGGCAGCAACAGGTCGGGCGCGAAATGCGAGGCGAAGGCGTAGGGCAGGCCGAGCTCGGCGGCCAGCATGGCGCCGAAATGGCTGGACCCCAGAATCCAGAGCGGCACGCGCGTGCCGGTGGCAGGCACGGCTTCCAGCCTTTGCCCCTCGGCGGCCGGCTCGAAATAAGCCTGCAGCTCGATGACGTCTTCGGGGAAGTGCTCCGCCGCTTCCGGCGGGCGGCGGATGGCGCGCAGCGTCATCTGGTCGGTGCCCGGCGCCCGGCCGAGCCCGAGGTCGATGCGGTCGCCATAGAGGCGGGCGAGCGTGCCGAACTGCTCGGCGATGATGTAAGGGGCGTGGTTCGGCAGCATGATGCCGCCGGCGCCGACGCGAATGGTCGACGTTCCCCCGGCGATATGGGCGATCACGACCGACGTGGCGGCGCTGGCGATGCCGCGCATGTTGTGATGCTCGGCGACCCATATGCGCCGATAACCAAGCCGCTCGGCGTGGCGGGCGAGGTCGCGGGCGTTGTCGAGCGCGCCTTTCGCGTCGGTGTCTTCGGTGACGCGGACGAGCTCGAGAATGGAAAGCGGCGGCATGGAGGTCTCCTCACGAGGAACCTCTTATGTGCCGCCGCTTCGCAGTCGCATCAAGGGATGGAAACGCCGCCGCCGATGACAATCGCGCGAGCGAAGATCGGCGACGGCTGGTCTGATGGGCCTGTTACTCGGCCGGAGCGGCGACGGCGTCAGCCGCCCCGAGCTTGCTGTGACGAGCGCCGTAGACGAGGTAGACGACGGCACCGAGCACGCTCCACACCACGAAGCGCACCCAGGTCGCGCCGGGCAGGCTGAACATGATGATCAGACTGCAGATGATGGCGAGCGGCGCGATCACCCAGGCGGCCGGGCAGCGGAAGGGCCGCTTGAGATCCGGATGGGTCTTGCGCAGGATCAGCACGCAGGCCGAGGTGATGATGAACGCGAACAGCGTGCCGATGTTGCACATTTCGGCGACGATGCCGATCGGCGTGAAGCCGGAGATCAGCGCGATCACCGTGCCGACGAAGATCGTTGCGACATGCGGTGTGCCGAACTTCGGGTGCACCTTGCAGATGCCCTCGGGGATCAGTCCGTCGCGGGCCATGGCGAAGAAGGCGCGCGTCTGGGCGTAGATCAGCACCAGGCAGACGGTGGTCAGGCCGGCGATGGCGCCGACGCCGACGACGGCCGAGCCGAAGTTGTAGCCGATCTTGCGCAGCACGTAGGTCACCGGCTCGGCATTGTTGAGCTCGGTATAGGGCGCGACGCCGGTGAGCACGGCCGACACGGCCATGTAGAGCACCGTGCAGGCAACCAGCGAGCCGATGATGCCGATCGGCATGTTGCGCTGCGGGTTCTTGGTCTCCTCGGCCGCCGTCGCCAGTGAGTCGAAGCCGATATAGGCGAGGAAGATGATCGCCGCGCCGGCCGTGATGCCCTGCATGCCGAAGGGCAGGAACGGCACCCAGTTCCGCGGGGTGACGTGAGGCGTCGCCAGCAAGAGGAACAGGAAGATGGCGCCGAGCTTGATGAAGACGAGGATGCGCGACAGACGCATGCTCTCCCTCACGCCGAGCACCAGCAGGAACGTCAGGAAGGCGATGATCAGCACGGCCGGCAGATTGACGATGCCGCCGTCATGCGGCACCGCGGTCAGTGCGTGCGGCAGTTCGATGCCGCCGGCCTTCAGGATGCCGACGAAATAGGCCGACCAGCCGGCGGCCACGGCCGAGGCGCCCACCGTGTATTCGAGGATCAGGTTCCATCCGACCAGCCAGGCCATGAACTCGCCGGCGGCGGCATAGCTGTAGGCATAGGAGCTGCCGGCGGCCGGAAGCGCCGCAGCCAGTTCCGAATAGGCCAGGCAGATGAAGGCGCAGGCCACCGCCGAGAAGGCGAAGGACAGGATGATGCCAGGGCCTGCGTAGGTGGCAGCGGCGACGCCGGTCATCACGAAGATGCCGGTGCCGATGATGACGCCGATGCCCATCAGGAACAGGTCGAAGGCGCCGAGGTTACGTGGCAGGGCCTTGCCGCCCGACTGCGCCATCACGTCGGCGACGCTTTTCTTTCTCGTGAGGTTCAATCCAGCCCCCAGAAATTTGGTTCTTGCTTGTCCTCCGGCCTGATGCCGGGGAAAGTGGGTCTGAGCCCAGGAGCCCTCGCTATTATCTTTACCGGCCGGTCAAGAAAGATCGGGGAAATAACTAGAAGCGTTTTGCCCGGTTCAATTTCGCAAGATTTCTCGAAGGGCGCTCCCAAAGTCTCATTTGGAACCCGACGGCTTTTCCAACGTTCGGCACCGGAGGGGAGACCGACGTCGAATGCCTGCGCCGCCCCGGTTCGTCATCGCGTCATCGATAATTGAATATACCTATCGGCATCCCAATATGCGTGGACGGTGTCCGTCACGGTCGGAGCCGAACACGCTTTCAGGAAGGAGATCCGATCCATGACGGCCGGCAGCGAAGCCCGCGGTTACGCTTCTTCGGTGCTTCATCGCATAGCCGCCGATGTTTCTGAGCGCGAGAAGGTGTCTCTCGGCGATCTCCTGCATCATCTCGGACAAAGCGGATTCGGCCTCGCGCTGATCGCCTTGGCTCTGCCGGCGATGATCCCCATTCCAGGGCCGTTCGGGATGATCACCGGCAGTTGTCTGGTGCTGATTGCCTTTCAGATGCTGCTCGGCTTGCAGCGTCTCACCCTGCCGCGCTTCGTTGCCAACCGGCACCTCGCTGCCGATGGCGTGAAGGCGATCATCATGCGGGCGCTGCCCTGGGTGAAGCGGCTCGAGGCGGTGGTCAGCGAAGGACGCTGGCGGTCGTTGACGGGGCCGAAAAGCCGCGTGCTGGTCGGCGTTCCGGTGCTGCTGCTTGCCGTAGTACTGGCGTTGCCCATTCCCTTTGGCAATGTCGGGCCGGTGATCAGCCTTCTGGTGATCGGACTGTCGCTGGTCGCCCGCGACGGTCTCGCCTTGATGGTCGGCCTTGGTCTGGCGATGGCGACCTTTGCCTGGACGGGCCTTCTGCTCTTCGCCGGCGCCCATATCGCTGCCTATCTCGGCAGCTTCTTTGCTTGAAACACATGGATCGACGCGCTCTCATCCTCGCCAACCCTCACAGCCGATCGGCCGGCGCCGGTGTCGACGCCGCCGCAGCCGAGCTGCATCGGTCCGGCATCGACGTGCTGCGTCCAGCCTGGCGCGAAGGCGAGCCACTTGCGGCGGCCATCGCACGACACGGCGACAAGGCCGATTTCGTGGTGATCGCCGGTGGCGATGGCAGCCTGAACGCAGCGGCGCCGGCCCTGATCGAAAGCGGTCTGCCCCTCGGCATCCTGCCCGGCGGCACCGCCAACGATCTCGCCCGCACGCTCGGCCTGCCGCTCGACATGACCGCCGCCGCGAAGGTCATCGCTGCCGGACGGACCAAGGCGATCGATGTCGGTGAGGTCAATGGCAAACCATTCTTCAACGTGGCCAGCCTCGGCATGAGCGCCAGCCTTGCCGATCGCCTGAGCCGGGAGACCAAGCGTCGCTGGGGCCGGCTTGCCTATGCGCTGACGGCGACGGAAGTTTTGATCGAGGCACGCCGCTTCGGCGCCACCATCCGCTCCGACGATGGCGAGGAAATCACCGTTCGCTCCTTGCAGATCGCCGTCGGCAACGGCCGGCATTACGGCGGCGGTATGATCGTCGAGGAGACGGCCGAGATCGATGACGGTCGCCTCGACCTTTACTCCCTCGAGTTCAGGGATGTCTGGAAGCTGCCCTTCATGGCATTGGCCTTCAGGAAAGGGCGACACGGACTCCGGGATGAGGTGCGGACCATGAGCGGCACCCGCTTCGAGATCCGTACCCGCCGGGCAAGGCCGGTCAACGCCGACGGTGAGATCGTCACCCAGACCCCGGCGGTGTTCAGTGTGCGGCCGGGCGCTGTTCGCGTCTTCGTTCCCTGAAGTCCGGCAAGCTTCCGCCGCTTACCCGCCGAACCACGAGAACAGCGAGGCCACCTTGGGTTCCGCCTTGTTGGCGAGCCGCGGCACCACCACCATCTGCTTGACCTCGCCCCGCTTGAAGGCGGCGAGGAAGCGCGCATAGTCGCGGAACGAGACGCAGCCGTTGGATTCGCCGGGCTTGCGCAGCATGTAGGTGTGAGCAAGCAGACCGTCGCGCCCGAAAGGCTTCTTGCCGTCGATCGGGGTGAGGCGGATCGCCTCGACGCCGTGGAACAGGCTCTCGCGCATGGTGAGCTTGTAGGTGCCCGGCGGCGTGGGACCGCGCATCTTGACGTGGACGTAACGCACGTCGTCCATGTAGGCGCCGAGGCCGGAGTGGGCCTCGAGCTTCTCGCCGTTGGGCATGTACACGATGCCGGCGGTGATGTCGTAGACGGCGATACCCGGCCGCCGAAGCGGCGCGGCAACGGCTACCTCCGTCCTCGGCTTCGGCTCGACCAGCGCGACGACCGGCTTTTCCCGCTTCTCGGGCACCGAAGGCGCGGCCGCCGCGGGGGGCGCCAGGGCGGCCACCTTCGGGGCTTCAGGGACGGCTTCCACCGGCCTTGCCGGAACGGCCGGACGCGGCACGGGCAAGGGCGCTTCGGCGATCGCCAGGGGCGGGCGCACACCGGCATCGGGGGCGGCAAGGCTGTCGTGCCGGATGGCCAGCGCGGTGCGCGCGGCGGGCGAGGCGTTCGACAGGAACCTCATCTCGAACTGCCGCTGCCTCAAGCCGGCAGCCGCTTCGGCGAGGCGCGTGGCAACGGCGGCGGTCGCCTTGTTCTGGCGCGACAGCAGGATGGCGTCTGACGACAGGACGGGGGATGCGGGCTCGGCGAGGGCCGGCAGCTTCTCGAACTTGGTCGGCTTTTTCGCCGGCGCTAGAGTTGCCGGCAACGGACGTACCGAGAGGCCGGACTCGTAGATCGACTGCCGGGCGGCGGACAGGTTCTCGCTCACGGTGCCGACGGCGGTAAGGCTGAGCCCGATCCACATGGCGACCGCAGCGGTGACGCCGACGAAGGCGGCGACGGCCGGGAGGCCTGCAAAACGGAACGACACTCTGAAGGGGACCGGCTCGTAACCGCTTGAATAGGCTGCCAACGTCGCCATGCCAAAACTCACTCAACGCTTACTCTGACGAAGATCCGATGGGTCGGCTGCCTGTGTCAGAGGCGCGCCGGTGCGCGGAAAAGCTCCGTTCCGAGCTCAGGATCGCAAGTTATGGTAAGGAAAGTCTTTACGGCTTCGTCGTCGCGAGCGCCGCCAATGCGTCGGCCAGCCTCTCGACCGCCGCCCAGTCGGTATACTCGGCCACCGTGGAAGGATCGGTGGGGCCGCCGGAAATCGTCATGATGGCCTGGATCATCATCCTGTCGAACCAGCGATAAGCAGGATAGTCGAGCCGGCCGGCGATGGCGGCCGCCAGGGCAGGGCGAAGCTTGGTCCGCTTCAGCCAGTTGCGCAGGTAGACGTTGCCTTCCGCCGTCTGCCGGCCGGGCTTGCGGGCGGTCAAGTTGACCGAGATGACCGCAATGCGCTGATCGGGAACCTCGGTCCGCAGGCGGCCAAGAAAGCGTCGCGCGGCCGAGAGGTGGAAGCCGTAGCGGATGGCGGCGGCAAGCAACACGATATCGGCGTCCGTGTCGATCGTCGGCGGCCCCACCGAAAGGTCGGCGATGGTTGCGCCGACGCCATGTTCGCCGAGATGTCCGGCAAGCCGGTCGACGATCTTGCGCGTCTGCCCGTCGTGGCTAGCGAAATAGATGGCAACTCTTGGCCGTTTCGGCGCCATGTCCCCGCATCCTGCTGCGCGCCTTGCAGGACGCGACTCGCCTCTTTCAGGTCGATCCTAGACCCAAAAACCTCCCAACTGGACAGGCGTTTCGCGCAAGCCTTTGTTTCGGAGACATCTTTGTATCCTGATGCGCTCAGCTTTTCGCCTGCGTCTTCCCCCTGAGGCGCTGGACGCGGTCAAAGAGACCGGCCTTTTCGAGAATGAGCTTTATCCTCGGCTTGAGGGCGAGAAGGGCGAGCGCCAGACGGCCCCGCAATGAAAGCGGCTGGCGGAGCTCTAGCAATGTGTAGCTGTCGGCACCAAAAAACGTCTTGTAGGTCTCATCGCCGATCGTCAGATCGAAGACGCCGAGACCCATCTCCGCGGCGGCGGCGAGGCAGCTTTCAAGTGTCAGGAGGCCCGGCGCCCAGTTGGCGAAAGTCTTGTTGTAGGCAACTGCGAGGAGCAGAATACGGTTGCCCTCGATGAGGCCAAGACACCCGCCCAGCAACTCGCCGTCAAGACGCAACCGGCCTATCCGTGCCAGGGAGCCCTTTTCGACGAGGCGCCGGTAGAAAGTGCTTTGGATGTCGGTGTCTTTGTCGTCGTTCACATCCTGAAAACGTTGACGCCGCCAATCGAGCAGGGTTTCAAGCTCCGGGAGCGCCTCCGGGCCGGTGACGAAATCGAAAACCAGCGACCCTTTGTGTTCCAGTTTGCGGCGGTTCTTGACAAGTCGGCGGCCGGTCGAGGGGTCGAACCGGCACTCGCGAACGGCCTGGAAGTCTGCGTCGATCGGTAGCGCATGGGCCGAGTAGCGCGACGGGCGCATGAGATGATCGAGGTGCATCCGCGCCGCGCTCTCGGGCAGCACGCGCTCGATCGAAAGGATGTCGGCGGACGGCAGCATTGCCACGAGAGCGCCCCAGAGACGGTCCATTGTCTCTCTGTCCGGCGTGAACTCCGGGCTGACGAGCGCCGCGTGGTAGTCGCTGACGCCGCCATCGGGCAGCGTCAGCACGGTGACGCCATAGCACCGCTCGCGGACGAGCGGCAGAAGGAACAGCGGCTGACCGCCCTCCGCCTTGCGGATGACGCCGACGCAGCAGTCCATGCCCGACGGCTGGAGCACGGCGAACCAGGTATCGAACCAGGCGGGTGACTGGAAAGGGGTCCGTTCAAGGCCGGGTGTGGCGAGAAGGGTGGGAATGACGGCGGGATCGGAGAGCACTGCGATCTCGTAACCTGACAAGCCGCTCATCTCGACCCCACTAAGCCGTCCGAAGCAATCGGTGACATGGGCCACCCGATGCGATCGACGACATACTAGGTTATACAACTGACTAAAGGGTTTATAAACGCGTCAGGCACAACCCGCGGAAGGCGCTGCCGGTTGTGGCGATGGAGGAACGCGCGGACATGGCGGATCGGACTTCGAGCGTTCCAACGCTCACGGCGGATATTTTGCTCAAGGCCTATGCCGTCGGCATGTTTCCGATGGCCGAGAGCGCCGACGATCCCAACCTGTTCTGGATCGAGCCGGAATGGCGTGGGGTCATCCCGCTTGATGGTTTCAGGATCCCTCGCCGCTTGGCCCGCACCGTGCGGCAGGGCGTGTTCGAGGTGCGCATCGACACCGATTTTTTCGGTGTGGTTGACGGCTGCGCCACCCCGGCGCCGGGGCGCGAGAAGACCTGGATCAACGCCACCATCCGCAAGCTCTATGGCGAGCTGTTTCAGCGTGGGCATTGTCACACCGTCGAAAGCTGGAAGGATGGTCGGCTCGTTGGCGGTCTCTATGGCGTGTCGGTCGGTGGCGCATTCTTCGGTGAAAGCATGTTCTCGACGGTGACCGATGCCTCGAAGGTGGCCTTGGTGCATCTCGTGGCGCGCCTCAGGGCCGGTGGCTATCGGCTGCTCGACACGCAGTTCGTTACCGACCATCTCGCCCGCTTCGGCACGATCGAAATACCGAAGCGAATCTATGGGCAACGTCTGACGGCGGCCCTCGCCACCCCCGGGGACTTTCAGGCGCTACCATCGCCCCTTTCGGGTGAGGAGGCGCTTCGCTGGCTGCCGGCGGCGGGATCCGGCGAGGAAACCTAGGGGCGCCAAGGCAGATCAAAGCCTGATCGGCGCACTTCGCGCAGCATCTTCTAAAGATGCTACAACATGTTGAAAATTATCAATGAAAATTGATTCGGCTAAGATTCTGAATCAATCGAGAACCTGGCCGTCCGTTCCTTCTACGGCGGGCGCTTCCACCGGCGCCTCATCCATCATCATGCTGGGCATGCTGGGCTTGTCGGGCGGAATGGGAATGCCATCGACGAAGGTCAGCACCACCGGCGCGCCATCGTCGACGTTGCCGGCACCGGCGGCGGTCTGGTTCGATACCGCGACACGCACCTCGCCATTGCTCGCCACCGGCGGCGGAACGTCGCTGTCCATGCGGCAGCCGATCAGCCAGACGTCGTAGACCGGGTGCTCGACGGCATTGAGGCCGGGGCTCGCGGCGAACATCCAGCCCGAGAAGATCCGCTTGATCTCGTTGTCGAGGGTAATCTCTTCCACTTCCACGAAACCGTCTGTCTCGGCGGCTTCGGTGGTGGGACGGCTGTAGCAGACCTTCGGCGTCACGCGCAGCGTGCCGAAGCGCACGGTCTCGTCGACATAGACGTCGAAGTCGATCGTCTTGCCGGTGATCTTGTCGAGCCCGGTGAAGACGGCCACCTTGTTGGCGATCTTCTCGGCCGCGGCCGGGCCGGCGAGGGCGGTCGTCAGACCGAGGGCGGCAAGCGGAAGAAGAAACTTGATCGTCATGGGTGGCGTCTGCTGCGTGGCTTGGGGCTCGCCGCCGTCGCGCGGGAACCTTTCGGCACCCAACACGCCAAATGCGGCGAGCTCTGGGCATCCCCTTATCAGGGCAGGCGGCGGAATGCTTCCAGAATCAGCTCGAAGAAGCCGTCGGCATCGATTTTGGTGATCCAGGTGGCGTTCTTGTCCCGTCCGGTCACCGACCAGCGGTCGACCACGGTCTGGCCGAAGCACAGGCCGGGCGTCGTCTCGATCTCGACGTTGACGAACTTGCCCTCGAAGAGGTCCGGCTTCAGGAGATAGGCGATGGTGGTCGGGTCATGCAGAGGACCGCCGTCGGAGCCATATTTCTGCTCATCGAAGCGCTCGTAGAACGACAGAAGGCCGACGAAGGCCTCCGCTGCCTTGCGCTTCAGCGCGCCGAGATCGGCAAGCCAGGACTTGCGGATCAGCGCCTGGTGGGTGACGTCGAGCGACATCACCACGATCTCCGCACCCGAGCGGAACACCCGCTGGGCGGCGTGCGGATCGACCCAGATGTTGAACTCGGCGGCCGGCGTCGAGTTGCCGCCTTCGATGTTGGCGCCGCCCATCAGCACGATCTTGTCGAGCCGGCTGGCGATGCGCGGCTCACGGGCAATGGCCATGGCGACGTTGGTGAGCGGGCCGAGGGGCACTAGCGTCACCGACTTTTCCGGCCGGCTCATCACCGTCTCGACGATGAAGTCCGGCGCAAACTCCGGCCGGAGTGGCGTCACCGGGTCGGGAAAGGTCCAGCCGTTGAGGCCGGTCTCGCCATGAACATACTCGGCCGTCTCCAGCTTGACGGCAAACGGCGCCGACGCACCGGCGAACACAGGGACGTCGGTGCGGCCGATGAGCTCCAGAAGCTTCAGCGCGTTGGTCGACGTTTTGGTGAGGCCGACGTTGCCGGCAACGGTGGTGATGCCCAGCACGTCGATCGCCTCCGGAAAGGCGAGCGCCAGCATGAAGGCGACGGCGTCGTCCTGACCGGGATCTGTGTCAATGATGATCGAGCGTGGAGACATCCGAACAACTCCTCCGTTCACCGCCCGCTGCGGCGGGCTGGTGTACTAACCTATTTGAATCGCAACCCTATCCGCTTCGCCGGAGGGAGTCCAACGGCACCGACCATGACGGGGGGGCTTTTCCCGCCAATGAAAAAACGGGACGGAGCGTTCCGTCCCGTTACCGATCCCTTTGATGGTTCCCTGGGTCAGGAACCGGGCGTCCAGGCGTCGTAGTCGCCGGTGACCACCGGACGTCCCTCGGCGGAGGCGAGTGATCCCTTGGGTCGATAGGCGGCCGCGGTACCGGTCATGTTGGGCTTATGCGGCTTCTGCCAGTCGCGCGGCCGATAGGTTTCGGCGGTCGGCGGCGAGTCGACGCGGTGATGCATCCAGCCATGCCAGTCGGGAGTGATCTTGGAGGCGTCGGCCTCGCCCTTGTAGATGACCCAGCGGCGCGCGCCGTCCTTGGTCTGGTAGTAGACGTTGCCGAACTCGTCCTCGCCGACGCGCTGGCCCAGTCTCCAGGTGTAGAAGCGGGTGCCGAGGGTCTGCCCGTTCCACCAGGTGAAGATCTCGGTCAGCAGTTCCTTGAAGGTCATGATCATCAAACCCATCGCACCGGCGCGACCGACGGTCTCGCCATCCACGTAGTTGCGCGGACTATGGCGAGGCGCTGGGGTCTTGTCCAGAGCCGGGTCGGGCTTTTTACGGCAGGCGGCATTACCCGCGGCGGAGCGCGGTCCAGGACGGCTTTACGGCCGGCTTCTTGCCGCTCGCATCCTCCTCGGGCCTGAGGCCGGCCTTGCGCTCGAGCTGTTCCTTGGTCCGCAGGAACGCCTGCCACTGATCGGCAGCCAGGTTGCCGGTGTCGGCCGTCTCCGGTGCGGCAGGTGTCGGCGCATCCTCCGTTTTCCGGATCGGCTTGGTCGTCGCCGCCTTGCGCACGGCGGCGGCGCGCTCCTTCTGGGCCATCATGGACTCGCGCACCCCTTCGATCTCGAAGGATCCACGCGGTCCGAGAACCAGTTGACGCTGGTCGCGCTGCAGCCAGCTGATGCGCTCATGCAGCACCGCCGGCGAGATCGGCTTGACGACGATGAGGTTGGCGCCGGCCCCCATCGCCTTGTCGATGATGGCGCGGGTCGGGGTTGCGGTCAGGATGATGACGGGGACGTAGCAGAGCGGCTCCATGAAGCGCGCCCGCACCATGTGCAGCAACTGGTGACCGCTGACCAATCCGGCCTTCCACTCGCAGATGATGAGATTCGGCGGCTCGTTCAGCATGGCGTGCAGGGCCGCCTCGGTGCTGTCGAACAGGCGGATGCGCCGTACCTTCATGGCGTTGAGCATCGAGCGGATGATGCCCTGCATGGTCTTGGAATCGTCGATGACCACAACATCCAGCTGTTCGTTGGGAACGGCATAGGTGGAATGATGTGGCATGACGCGTCGGCTCCGGAACTCATGACTGTCGGCGCGCGTTCTCATCGTGGACGCGCCGGATTGGCACTGCGCCGAGCAGACCACGAAAGCCTCAAGAACCGTTGAATCGATATGGTTTCGGCGGTCTTAACACCCCTGCTTGCAATCTAGGGAAAGTCCGAGCTTTCTATATATAGTATGTGCGTATCACTTTTGCGCTACATGATGTTGTCATGTCGGTGTGAGTGGCCTAACATCTTTCTCAGGTCACGGTGAGTCTGTCTTGCCTTTGACGGTGGCAGAAGTGCCGACGGTCTGTCTCCTCACGGGGTGGCGGGCATCGAAGGCGGAGCCTCCGGCCGGGTCGCGAATCGGTTGGCCGGCAAAGCTCCGTCAAGACGGAATCAGTGATCCTTGCGTGAAATCCGGACTGGTTGCCGAAGCCTGTTGAAAGCTTCCGAAGTTTGGGGAAAACGCGTTAACACTTAATTTACGGAATCGGCGGAACCCTACATGTAGGGGCCAGTTGATGGATGCGGACACTAGATGAAGTGCGGAGCCGGCGAATGACCGGAATCCTGCGCCATTCGGCAAATGGTGTCCGCAGACGTAAAATGGACCGAATAGGATCAACGGAGCGCGCCTGAGCGGTGTGTTCCCGGCAATTTCAAGGGGCTAACCAATGTTGTTCGAGCGGCGCTTTACCAAGGAAGGGCACTCGCCATACGACGGGATCGAATTCCGCGTGGCGGTCAGCGAGATCCGCAATCCCGACGGGTCCGTCGTCTTCCGCGCCGCCGACATCCATGTGCCCGCCGCCTGGAGCCAGGTGGCGAGCGACATCCTCGCCCAGAAATATTTCCGCAAGGCTGGCGTGCCGGCCGCGCTGAAGCGCGTTGAGGAGAACTCCGTTCCGTCCTGGCTGTGGCGCTCGGTGCCCGATGAGGAAGCGCTGGCCAAGCTGCCGGAAGGCGAGCGCATGATCGGCGAGACCGACGCGCGCCAGGTCTTCGACCGCCTGGCCGGCACCTGGACCTATTGGGGCTGGAAGGCCGGTCATTTCTCGACGGAGGAGGCCGCTCACGCCTTCCACGACGAACTTCGCTACATGCTCGCCACCCAGCGCGTCGCCCCGAACTCGCCGCAGTGGTTCAACACCGGCCTCCACTGGGCCTATGGCATCGATGGCCCGAGCCAGGGCCACTATTACGTCGACTTCAAGACCGGCAAGCTCGTCCGCTCGGCGACGGCCTACGAGCATCCGCAGCCGCATGCCTGCTTCATCCAGTCGGTGGAGGACGACCTCGTCAACGAGAGCGGCATCATGGACCTCTGGGTTCGCGAGGCGCGTCTCTTCAAGTACGGTTCCGGCACCGGCTCCAACTTCTCCAAGCTGCGCGGCGAGGGTGAAAAGCTGGCCGGCGGCGGCAAGTCGTCGGGCCTGATGAGCTTCCTGAAGATCGGCGATCGCGCCGCCGGCGCCATCAAGTCGGGCGGCACCACGCGCCGCGCCGCCAAGATGGTGGTGGTCGACATCGACCATCCCGACATCGAGCAGTACATCAACTGGAAGGTCAAGGAAGAGCAGAAGGTCGCGGCGCTGGTCACCGGCTCCAAGATCTGCTCCAAGCACCTGACCGCCATCATGGCGGCGATCACCGGCGAGGAAACCTCGGGCGACGATCGCTTCGACCCGCAGAAGAACCTCGGTCTCAAGCGCGAGCTGCGCGCCGCCAAGAAGGCGCTGGTGCCAGAGAACTACATCCGCCGCGTCATCCAGTTCGCCAAGCAGGGCTACACCTCGATCGAGTTCCCCGTCTACGACACCGACTGGGACTCCGAGGCCTATCTCACGGTCGCCGGCCAGAACTCCAACAACTCGGTGCGCGTCACCGATGCCTTCCTGCGTGCCGTCGAGACCGGCGGCAACTGGAACCTGACCGCCCGCAAGGATGGCCGCACCGTCAAGGCGCTCGAAGCGTCGGACCTCTGGGAGAAGGTCGGCTATGCCGCCTGGGCGTCGGCCGATCCGGGCATCCAGTATCACACCACCATCAACGACTGGCACACCTGTCCGCAGTCGGGCGAGATCCGCGCGTCCAATCCGTGCTCGGAATACATGTTCCTCGACGACACGGCCTGCAACCTCGCCTCTGTCAACCTCTTGCCCTTCCTCAATGCCGACAAGAGCTTCGACGTCGAGGGCTTCAAGCACGTCTGCCGCCTGTGGACGGTGGTGCTCGAGACCTCGGTGACCATGGCGCAGTTCCCCTCGCGCCAGATCGCCCAGCTGTCCTACGAGTTCCGCACCCTCGGCCTCGGCTACGCCAACATCGGCGGCCTGCTGATGTCCTCCGGCATTCCCTATGACAGCGCCGAGGGCCGCGCCATCTGCGGCGCCATCAGCGCTGTGATGACCGGCGTCGCCTATGCCACCTCGGCCGAAATGGCCAAGGAGCTGGGTCCATTCCCGGGCTACAAGAAGAACGCCCAGGACATGCTGCGCGTCATCCGCAACCATCGCCTCGCCGCCCACGGCAAGGCGACCGGCTACGAGAAGCTCAACACGCTGCCGGTGCCGCTCGACCACGCCTCGATCAAGGACAAGCCGCTGCTCGACGCCGCCACTGCCTCCTGGGATGCGGCGCTCGCTCTTGGCGAGAAGCACGGCTACCGCAATGCGCAGGTCTCGGTGATCGCCCCGACGGGCACCATCGGCCTCGTCATGGACTGCGACACCACCGGCATCGAGCCCGACTTCGCGCTGGTGAAGTTCAAGAAGCTGGCCGGCGGCGGCTACTTCAAGATCATCAACCGCGCCGTGCCGGAGGCCCTGCGCACGCTCGGCTATTCGGAGAGCCAGATCGCCGAGATCGAGGCCTACGCCGTTGGCCACGCCTCCATCGACCAGGCGCCGGCCGTCAACCCCGGCTCGTTGCGCGCCAAGGGCATGTCGGACGCCGCCATCGACAAGGTGAAGGGCAGCCTCAAGAGCGCCTTCGACATCAAGTTCGTGTTCAATCGCTGGACCCTCGGCGACGACGAGATGAAGAAGCTCGGCGTCAGCGATGCCCAGATGAACGATCCGGCCTTCGAGCTGCTCGCTCACCTCGGCTTCTCCAAGGCCGACATCGAGGCCGCCAACACCCACGTCTGCGGCGCCATGACGCTGGAAGGCGCACCGCACCTGAAGGCCGAGCACCTGCCGGTGTTCGACTGCGCCAACCCCTGCGGCCGCATCGGCAAGCGCTTCCTGTCGGTCGAGAGCCACATCCGCATGATGGCGGCCGCCCAGCCGTTCATCTCGGGCGCCATCTCCAAGACCATCAACATGCCCAACGACGCCACCGTCGAGGACTGCAAGGAAGCCTACATGCTGTCCTGGCGCCTGGCGCTCAAGGCCAACGCGCTCTATCGCGACGGCTCCAAGCTCAGCCAGCCGCTGAACTCGCAGCTGCTCGCCGATGACGACGACGAGGCCGAGGATGCCGCCGAGGCGCTGGCCGCCCTGCCGGCGGCGGCGCGCGCCGCGCTGATCTCCGAGAAGATCGTCGAGCGCATCGTCGAGAAGCACGTGCGCGACCGCGAGCAGGAGAAGCTGCCGACCCGCCGCAAGGGCTATACCCAGAAGGCCAAGATCGGCGGTCACACGCTGTTCCTGCGCACCGGCGAATATGATGACGGCCGCCTCGGCGAGATCTTCATCGACATGAACAAGGAAGGTTCGGCGCTCCGGGCCCTCCTCAACAACTTCGCCATTTCGGTGTCGCTCGGCCTGCAGTGGGGCGTGCCGCTTGAGGAATATGTCGATGCCTTCACCTTCACCCGCTTCGAGCCGGCGGGCATGGTGCAGGGCAACGAGATGATCAAGAACGCCACGTCGATCCTCGACTACGTGTTCCGCGAGCTCGCCGTGTCCTATCTCGGCCGCTACGAGCTGGCGCATGTGGTGCCGGACGATCTGAAGCCGTCGGGCGGTGAGGGTCGGGACACCAGCGGTCGCGGTGGCGACGCAGTGGTCTCCAAGGGCCTCGTGCGCGGCAAGCAGCTGAAGCTTGTCTCCGCCACCCCCGATCCGAAGGGTTCGGCCGGTGCCGGGGCGACCGGCTCCAACGTCTCGGCCTTCGCAACGGCCCGCGCCAGCGCGGCGGTGACTGGCGTCGGCGGCTCGGCCGCCACCGCCTTCCGCCGCGATGCCGAGGAGGCGCCGGCCCCGTCGTCGGTTGGCTCCACCCAGGCCCAGCCCGACTACGCGACCCGCGTCGCCCAGGCCCGCATGAAGGGCTACGAAGGCGAATCCTGCTCGGAGTGCGGCAACTTCACCATGGTCCGCAACGGCACCTGCCTGAAGTGCGACACCTGCGGCTCGACGAGCGGCTGCAGCTGAAGTGTATATCTGCTGATTGTAAGCGCGAGGCCCCGGATCAACCAATCCGGGGCTTCTTGCTTTATGGCCCCATGCAGCGCAGGATCAGGGGCCTGATAGTCCGATACTGCGGCAACAGACAGGGGTTTACTATGTCTGGTGAAACGGAAGACCAATGGGAAGCCGTGGAATACGCGTCCCCTCCATGCTTCCTGCATGAACTATCCCCAGGCTACGGCTTTGAAACGGTCGACCACCAAGCATGTTCATGCAATCCATCGGCTGGGAAGGTCGAAACGCAAATGCAGGATCGAAAGTCCCGTGCGGCGGACGCCAAAACGCCGGCTCGCAGTTGATCGAGCCTGCCGTCCGGAACCGCACTTCCTGCCCATGAGTTCCTGCTTTCACGGATGACGGCGATGAGCGCCGTCCCTCGAAAGCGGGACGAGACCCATGGTACCACGGGCGAACTGGAAGGGCGTTCTGAAGATCGCGGAGGTCATATGCCCCGTGTCGCTCTACACGGCGGCCTCCACCTCCGAGCGCATCGTCTTCCACACCCTCAACCGCGCGACCGGAAACCGCGTCGAGCGGCAGTATATCGACGCCGAAACCGAGAAGCCCGTGGATCGCGAGGATCAGGTCAAGGGCTACGAGGTGAGCGAGGGCAACTACATCGAGCTGACGCCCGACGAGGTGAAGGCCGCCGTGCCGGAAAGCGACAAGACGCTGGCGGTGTCGGCCTTCATCGGCTGCGGCGACATCGACGACGTCTATTTCGACAAGCCCTACTATCTTGCCCCCTCGGATCGCGTGGCCGAGGAAGCCTATGCCATCATCCGCGATGGCCTCAGGGAGAAGAAGGTCGCGGCCATCGCCCGCACGCTGCTGTTCCGCCGTGTCCGCACCCTGCTGATCCGGCCGCATGAAGACGGGCTGATCGCCACGACGCTCAACTTTGACTACGAAGTCCGCGCGGCGGCCGACGAGTTCCGCGAAATCCCCGACCTCAAGATCAAGGACGAGATGCTCGAACTTGCCGAGCACATCATCGACACCAAGATGGGCGAGTTCGACATCACCAAGTTCGACGACCGCTACGAAGCCGCACTGGCCGACGTGGTGAAGGCGAAGATCGAGGGCAGGAAGATCAAGCCGCGCAAGGCGCCCAGGGAGGAGAAGGTCATCGACCTCATGGCGGCGCTCCGCGAGAGCGCCGGGCTCGGCAAGTCCAAGGACAAGGCCGGTTCGGCATCGCGGTCGGGCTCGCGCAGGAAGGCAGGCTGACCATGGCCCTCGAAACCTATCGCCAGAAGCGCAACTTCAAGTCGACTCCCGAGCCTGAGGGAAAGGTGGCCCCTGGTAAGGGCAGGGCCTTCGTTGTCCAGAAGCACGACGCCACCCGCCTGCACTATGATTTTCGCCTGGAGATGGACGGCGTTCTGAAGAGTTGGGCGGTGACGCGAGGCCCGAGCCTCGTTCCCGACGAGAAACGCCTCGCCGTCCATGTCGAGGATCACCCCCTTGATTACGGCGACTTCGAGGGCACGATCCCCAAGGGGGAATATGGCGGCGGCACGGTCGTCCTCTGGGATCGGGGTACCTGGTCGCCGATCGGCGATGCGCACAAGGGTTACGCCAAGGGCTATCTTGAATTCGAGCTCTCCGGCGAGAAGCTGACGGGGCGCTGGCATCTCGTGCGCATGCGCGGCAGACCGGGCGAGAAGCGCGAGAACTGGCTGCTGATCAAGGGCGGCGACGAGTTCGCCCGTGGAGAGGCGGATGCCGACATTCTGGAGGAACGTCCGGAGTCGGTGAAGACCGGGAGGAGCCTTGAGGAGGTGGCTGAAAATGCCACCGCCAAGAAAATCAAGGCGCGCAAACCCCGAAAGACCGTCTCTGCCTCAAAGGCGGAATCCTCTGCGCCCGAGGGCGAGGTTCCGGATCCCCAGGGCATCAAGGGCGCGAAGAAGGCGCCCATGCCCGATTTCGTCGAGCCTATGCTGGCAACGCTGGTGCCCTCGGCGCCGACCGGGGACAAATGGCTGCACGAGATCAAGTTCGACGGCTACCGCCTTCTGGCGCATATCGAGGTCGGGCGGGTCAAACTCTTGACCCGCAGCGGGCTCGACTGGACCAAGAAGTTCGGAAAGGGCGTTCTCGCGGCCCTTCAGGACTTGCCGATGGGTTCCGCCATCATCGACGGTGAACTTGTCGTCGAGACCGCCTCCGGAGCCACCGATTTCTCGGCGCTTCAGGCTGACTTGAGCGCCGACCGAACCGACCGCTTCGTCTTCTACGTCTTCGATCTTCTCTATCTCGACGGCTTCGATCTGCGCAGCCTGCCGCTGATCGAACGAAAAAGCCTTCTCGAAAAGCTCGTCCCGCCGGGAGAGGGCATCCTCCGTTTCAGCGGCCATCTCGACGAAAGCGGCGCCATGGTGCTGCAGCACGCCTGCCGCCTCAGCCTTGAAGGCATCGTCAGCAAGCGGCGCGACGCACCCTATCGTCCGGGGCGCGGCAAGACCTGGGTGAAGTCGAAATGCTCGGCGCGACAGGAGTTCGTCATCGGCGGCTACGTGCCGTCGACGGTCTCCCGCAAGGCCATCGGCTCGCTGGCGCTCGGCGTCTTTGAGGAGGGCAAACTCCAGCACGTCGGTCGGGTCGGTACCGGCTTTGGCGTCGAGGTGGCCGAGGATCTTCAAACCCGGCTGGAGCGGCTGCGCACCGACGAGAAGCCGTTCGACAACGCCATGACGGCCGATGAGCGGCGAGGGGTCAGATATGTTCGCCCCGAACTGGTGGCGGAGGTCGAGTTCCGGGCGTGGACGGCCGACGGCCATCTCCGCCACGCCTCGTTCCGAGGCCTGCGCGAGGACAAGCCGCCGCAGGAAATTGTCCGCGAGACACCCAAGTCCGACGCCAAGGCGCCGAAGCCACAGCGCCGGACCGTCAAGCTCACCCATCCCGACCGGCTCTACTGGCCCGATGAGGGCATCACCAAGGAGGGTCTCGCGGACTTCTATGCCGACGTATGGCGGCTCATGGCCCCTTATGTCGTCGGCCGCCCTCTCGCCCTTCTTCGCTGCCCCAGTGGCATCAAGGGAGAGCGCTTCTTCCAGAAGCACGCCTGGAAGGGTCTCAACCCTAATATCGTGACCGTCCCCGACCCGGCAGACCCGTCGGAGGAACCATGGGTCAGCATCAACGACCTCGACGGCATGATGGGGCTGGTCCAGTCGGCGGCGCTGGAAGTCCATCCCTGGGGCTCGACGGTCGCGGATTGGGAGCGGCCCGACATCATCATTCTGGATCTCGATCCGGGCGAGGACGTGCCCTGGCAGGCAGTGATCGACGCCGCGCAGGAGGTGCGCCAGCGCCTTGTCGATGCCGGCCTCAACCCCTTCGTGAAAACGTCCGGTGGCAAGGGCCTGCATGTCGTCGCGCCGCTGAAGCCATCCTCAGAATGGCCGGAGATCAAGGCCTTCACCAAGTCGCTGGCCGAGGCGATGGCAGCCGACAGTCCGGACCGCTTCGTGGCGACGATCACCAAGTCGAAGCGCCACGGCAAGATCCTGGTCGACTATCTCAGGAATCAGCGGGGTCAGACGGCGGTCGCGCCCTATTCGACGCGGGCTCGGCCGGGTGCAGCGGTTTCGACGCCTATCACCTGGGAGGAACTGGAGCCCGGCATCGGTCCGGCCTATTTCACGGTCTCGAACCTGCCGGCGCGCCTCGCGGCCATGCGGGCAGATCCCTGGGCGGATTTCCGCGCCGCAGCGGTGCCGCTCGGCAAGGGAAAGAAGCGGCGAGGGAAGGGCACCTGAAGCGGCAGCTTATCGGGATTTGCTCTTTTTCTCCGACGCCACGCTTTTTCTGAGCGCGTCCATGATGTTGATGACGTTGCTGGGCTTCTCCTCGGCCTTCGGCTTGGCTTTCGCCGGGGCTTTCCGCTTTTTCTTCTTGGCCGAGATGATGTCCAGAAGCTTGTCCTGCACCGGATCGGAGACCATGTCCGGATCCCATGGCACGGTTTTCTTGTCGATCAGCTCCTTGACGAGCTTCATCGCCCCCGGCTCGACCTTGTCGCTGTCGATCTTGTGAAAATAGTCCTTCTCGGGCCGAACCTCGTCCCCGTAGCGGAGCGTCCAGACGACAATGCCCTTGCCGCGCGGCTCCAGCAGCACGGCCCGTTCGCGGCGATACAGCACCAGACGGGAAATGCCCACCGTCCCGGTGGACGCCATCGCCTCCCGGATCACCGCGAAGGCCTCCTCGCCGACCGGATCGCTCGGCAGGAGATAATGCGGCTTGTCGTAATAGACCCAAGGCACCGAGTCGGAAGGAACGAACATGTCGATATCGAGGGTATGGGTGCTTTCGAGAGCCACCGCCTCGATCTCCTCGTCTTCGAGAAGGACGTGCTTTCCCTCCTCGTCGATGGGGTAACCTTTCACCTCGTCATCCTCGTCGACCGGCTTGCCGGTGTCCGCATCGACATAGCGGCTGATCACCCGGTTGCCCGTCTTGGCGTTGAGCACGTGAAAGCGCACCCTGTCGGACTCGCTGGTGGCCGGCCGCATGGTCACCGGACAGGTGACGAGCGACAGCTTCAAATAGCCCTTCCAGAATGTGTGAGACGCCATTCCCTGGTCCTCCGGTCGCTGGATGAAACCAGCGGAGGAGGGGCACGGTTCCGCCCGCGTTGCGGCCGATCAAGGGACCGTCAGCGCGCCCTCAAGTAACAGGCTGTCGAAGTCGCTGATAAGAACCTCGATTTTTAGGGTCCAGGTGCCGCTGACCGGGAAGGTCAGACCGTGGACGCGCCAGTGTCCGTCCGCAACGCGCGTCGCCGGCCGCTGCATGGGCTCCAGGCCGGCGGCGGGATTGGCGACACTCACCTGGACATCCTGCGCGACCAGCGCTCGGCCCTGAGCGCTGGTCAATCGGATGTCGAGGCCACCCTGATCGACCGGCTGGATCATCGCCATGCCCCGGTCGGTATGGATATGCAGCATCTGGCGATGATGGAGTGCCGCTTCGGCGGCGGCGATGCTGCGCGGCGGTGGCGTGAAGCGCCAGCCGGCGACCACGGCGAGGACCGCCAGCAGCAGGCAGACATCCATCGCGAGCACACGGCCCAGATTACGAAGCTGGAGACTGCTGCCCGTTGCCGCTTCCGGCACCAGAATGCGGCGGTTCAACGCGCCAAGGCCCAGCATGACGAGTATCAGCAGCAGCTTGCTGGCCAGAAGGCGGCCGTAGTCTGTCCCGATGAAGGTGGCCGTACCGACCCCTTGCACGAAGGCCAAGGTGATGCCGGACAGCGCCAGCACGGCGACGGTCGGCAGCAGCAGGGCCGACAGGCGCAGAGCGACCCGGCCCGCGTTGTCCTGGCGCGTCGCGACAATGATCAGCAGCGGCAGGAGCGAGCCGCCCCATAGCGCTGCGGCGATCCCGTGCAAGGCGAGGGCAGGGCGTGCCACATAGGCGGGTGCGGCGGTGCCGGTATGGCCACTCAGCGTCAATGCGACAGCGACCATGAGAAGCGCCGCCGTTGCAAGCCCGGCCGCCATGAGACGCTTTGGGCTGTAGAGAGAGCAAACCGCGACAACAAGCGCCGCACCGCCAAGGCCGAGCGTTCCCCCGTAGCGGGATTGCAGACCGGCCGTCCAGGAGGCAGAGCCGGCAAGGCCGGCCAGCCCGCTGCCGAGTTCATCGAGCCCCTGCAGGCCGAGGGAGACAACGGATGCGGCGGCACCGACGACGATAAGCGCGAGGATTGTGCGATCGGCGAGGAGAGGGCGTTGCCTTGCGATCACCGTCAGGAAAAACGCGCCGCCGATGCCACCTATCCAACCGATGTAGATGCCGACCCGCGCGAGCCAGATGAGACAGGCAACGGCCGGGGACCGCGACGGATTGATCGCGGCGCTGCGTTGGCTGGCGTGGCCGATGGAAAAGGTCGTTGTTCCGCCAATCGGGTGCCCATCGGCCGAAGCGACGCGCCAGCTCAGGGCATAGGTGCCATCGCCGGCGGCGGGAAGCTCCGCAACGAGATCACTGCCCTCAGTTGTCGCCGTGATCTCGGCGCCCCGGCCGTCCGGGGTGAACAACTTCAGCGCCAGCAAGGTGACGGGCTCGTTGAAGGAAAGCCTCATCTTTCCTGGTGGGGTGGCGGTAATGCTGCCCTCGGTGGGCTCGCTGCCGACAAGGGTGGCGTGCGCCAGGCACGGCCCGGCCAGCACGGTGCAGCCGATGATCACCAAGGCGAGTTTTGTGACGAAGCGCAGCATCGAGGCATTTCCGAAAAAAGGGCGGCGCAGTCGCCCGCGCCGCCCGTTCCATCACTTGACGGGCGCGATGATCTTGACGCCGGGCGCCGGCGCTTCGTAGTCGTCGGCGCTCTTGCCGTTGGCCGGTATCTCGATCCAGCGCTCGGCCGTGCCGCCCTCGCACTCCTGCACCACCGGGAAGTACACGGTGGAACCGGCGGCAAAGGCCTTGGTCAGCGTGCCCCGGAACACGAACTCGTCGTAATAGTCGTCGGGCAGGTTGCCGGTCCACGAAAGCTCCTTCGCGCCCTCGGCGATCTTACTGCCGTGAAGGTCGTAGTTGCCTTCGTACTTGCCTTTGACGATGTCGAGCGTCCAGCCCGCCTTGGGCATCGGTTTTACGGCGATGAAGCCCTCGGGAATCTGCACCCGCACCTTCAGCGTCGCGGCTCCGGCGCAGCCATGGGGCACGCGCAGCACTGCCTTGTAGGTGGAGCCTGCGGCGGCTTGCTGCACCTCCATGGTGACATGGGCATGGGCGGCAACAGGGGCGAGCAGCAGTGCGGCGGCTCCGAGAGCTGCCAGTCTGGTCATGGTCATAGTGATGGTCCTTCAGAATCGAATGATGGGTTCGGTCCGATCACGCGATGTCTGGCGGCGCCCTCGCTCCGACGGGACCTGTCCGCGCGCGGATGGCACCATGGCCAAGGTCTAGTATTGCGGCAATGACCGCCACCGGCGCTTCACTTCGCTGCGGTAGGCCGGCGACCCGATCGAGCGGCCCGACCGCCGTACCGAGCTTGCCGCACAGCACGCACCAGTCGCAGCCTGCCTTGCCGGAGGGAACGTCATGCTTGCCGCCATGGTGTGAAACTGCCGGCTCGGAATGGCAGAGGCCGCTGTTTGCGACGGCCGCTGCCGCGGGCCGCGGCGTCGGCAAGACGAGCTGAAGCGCCAGGGCGACAACCGCCGCCAGTGCCACCAGCCTCCTTGCTTTTACCACCCAACGGCTCACGGCGCGTTCCAGCCCCAGTTGCAAACTGCTCGCAATTTGCCACGGGACGGTATGGCCTTCTTTGCTTTCCCGCAAACTCAACTTTAGAGCCGAAGCCTTGGGGCACATCTGCGGTGGTCAATCTTGAGGATTGATCCGGTCCCGTCGCCCCCCATAGACTGGCGACTTCGCCGAGGTCTTCGGGCCTCATGTCGATATGAGGTGCCTCAAAGCGGCCGGAGCGAATGAAGCTGAAGCGTTACTTCTGGCCGATGGTGGCGACGGCGACGATCGTGCTGTCCGTCTGGCTTCTTCTCCGGGAACTTCGCGGGCTTTCCCTGGAAAAGGTTGGCGACAGCCTCGCCGCGATCCCTTCGCCGCACTGGGCGCTCGCGGCCGGCAGCACGCTCTTGGCCTACGCGGCGCTCGCCGGCTACGACCGCGTGGCTCTCCTCCATCTCGGCAAGCGAATCAGCTGGTGGTTCATCACCATCTGCTCGTTCACCACCTACGCGCTGTCGCACAACATCGGCGCCTCGGTGGTGTCGGGCGGTGTGGTTCGCTACCGCGCCTATTCCACCAAGGGGCTGTCGCCGGCCGAAATCGGCCTGCTTGTCGCCTTCTGCTCGTTCACCTTCATTCTTGGCACGATAACGCTGATTGGCTTGGTGCTGGTGCTCGATCCCGACATCATGCTGCGTTTCGGCGATCTCCTGCCCATCACGGCGTCGCGGGCGACTGGCGTCTTGTTACTGCTGCTGGTAGCGCTCTACATCCTGGGCAGCGTCATGCGGTTCAAGCCGCTGCGTCTCGGGCCGCTGGTCATCGACTATCCGTCGCTTCATGTGACGCTGTCGCAGCTTGCCGTGGGCGTGTGCGAGCTGTTGGGGGCGGCGGGCATCATCTATTTCGCGCTGCCCGATGCCGGAAACCCCGGCTATTTCATCGTCTTGGGCATCTTCCTGATGTCCTTCTCCGCGGCGCTGATCTCGCATGTCCCGGGCGGGCTCGGCGTGCTCGAACTGGTGTTCGTCATGGGGCTGCCGGACATGGCTGACGCCGACGTGATCGCCGCGCTTCTGGTGTTCCGCCTGTTCTATCTCATTCTTCCCTTCATCATGGCGCTGGTCGTGGTGATGCTGTTCGAGCGTTCGCGCTTCCGTTCGGAGGCATCGGAGGAAATATGATCCGGGCCGGCTGGAACATGGCGATGGCTTTCAGGTTTCTTTCCCGCGTCCCCTGATATGCGCTATCATCGTCCCCTGCCGATGAGACGCCGGGGCCCCGGACGAAGGATGCGCGACGATGACCATCTCCAGCCTGCCGCTCCTGGTTCGCTTCCTGATACGCCACGCGGCGATCGGCTTCGGCATTGCCGTGCTGTTCGTCGGGATGATGCTGGCCTTCGATGTCGGCGGTATCGCCACGCTGATCTTCGCCTCGTCCTCGGCCGTGCTGGCACTGGCCATCCTGACCTTCTCGGTTGGGCTGACCTTTTCCAGCGTGCAGATGGGCTTCGCCGTGATGTTCCTGCGCGACGACGGCTGACGGCGCCCGACGCCGGCCTGTCTCGGTATGCGTCTTTCCCAACTCGTTTTTCCAGGCATCTCCTCTAGGGATGGCGCCGCCGGAGCTTTGCCGCGGGCGTTGATACGCCTCGGCGCGCCGGTCGTTGCTTCTCCTGACTGGATGTTTGCCATGAGTTCCGCTCACCCGACCGACGCCACCGCCAATCCCGCCCCGCTCGGGTTGATGGGCTTCGGCATGACCACCATGCTTCTCAACTTCCACAATGCCGGCTTCTATCCGATGGATACGATGATCCTCGCCATGGGCATCTTCTACGGCGGCATCGCCCAGATGATCGCCGGCATCATGGAATGGAAGAAGGGCAACACCTTTGCCGCCACGGCCTTCACCAGCTACGGCATGTTCTGGCTGGCGCTGGTCGGCCTCATCGTTCTGCAGAAGACCTCGCTCGGCATCGCCGGTCCGTCGCCCGACGCCGCCATGCCGGCCTTCCTTGGCATGTGGGGCGTGTTCACCGCCATTCTGTTCATCGGCACGCTGCGCCTCAACCGCGCCCTGCAGGTGGTGTTCGGCTCGCTGACCGTGCTGTTCGCGCTGCTCGCCATCGGGGATGCCACCGGCAACGAGGCCATCACCCGCCTTGCCGGCTGGGAAGGCCTGTTCTGCGGCGCCTCGGCCATTTACGCCGGCCTGGCTCAGGTGCTGAACGAGGTCTATGGCCGTACCGTCTGGCCGATCGGCCCGGTAAGCCGCGCCTGATTTTACGACGAACGAACGCGGGGAGGGGATTCTCCCCGCGTCCGGCATGCCCGATCCCCGCCTCCACCAACGCGACCCGGCGGAACCGCCATCCCCTCATCACTGCCTAGCTATTTCTCCGTCTTGTTGCGACGTATTTATTTCAGTAAATGCGTATATACGTGCTACATGGAATGGAGCGGGACATGAAGATCATCATCATCGGCGGCGTTGCCGGCGGCGCCACGGCGGCGGCCCGCCTGCGCCGCCTCGACGAGAGCGCGGACATCGTCCTTGTCGAACGAGGTCCCTACATCAGCTTCGCCAACTGCGGGCTGCCCTATCACATTTCCGGCGCCATTCCCGAGCGCAACAAGCTGCTGGTCACCTCCGAGGCGGGGTTCGAGGCGCGTTATCATGTCGACGTTCGCTCGCGAACCGAGGCGATCTCCATCGACCGGGCGGCCAAGACCGTGATCCTTCGCAACCTCGACAGCGGTGAGGAGACGGTCGAGCGCTATGACCGCCTGCTGCTGTCGCCCGGCGCCGAGGTGCTGAAGCCGCCCATTCCCGGCATCACTTCGCCGCGCATCTTCACGCTGCGCAACATCCCCGATCTCGACCGCATCATGGCCTCGCTTGCCGAGAGCAAGCCACGCCGGGCGGTGGTGATCGGCGGCGGCTACATCGGGCTGGAAGTGGCCGAGAATTTCCACGAGCGCGGGCTGTTCACCACCGTCGTCGAGGGCGCCCCGCATGTTCTCGCTCCCTTTGACGATGAGATGGCGGCCATCGTCCACGCCCACATGCGCGACAAGCAGATCGAACTGCACCTTGACGACAAGGTCGAGCATTTCGAGGATCGACCGGATCACACCATCGTTTTCCTGGCGTCCGGCAAGCGCATCCAGGCCGATATCGTGGTGCTGGCAATCGGCGTGCGGCCGGAAGTGAAGCTCGCGCGCGACGCCGGTCTGGACCTCGGTACCATCGGCGGCATCAAGGTCGACGAGCATCTCACGACCTCCGACCCCGACATTTTCGCGGTCGGCGACGCCATCGAGGTAATGAACAAGGTGTCCGGCCGCATGGCGCTGATTCCGCTGGCCGGCCCGGCCAATCGGCAGGCGCGCATCGTCGCCGACAACATGCTGTCCGCCACGCAAAAGGACTACAAGAGCTACGGCGGCACGCTCGGCACCGCCATTCTCAAGGTGTTCGATCTCGCTGCCGCCTGCACCGGCCTCAACGAGACGGCGGTCAAGGCGCTGGGCATTCCCTACCGGGCCAGCATCACCCATTCCGGCTCGCATGCTTCCTACTATCCCGGCAGCCAGCAGATCAGCCTGAAGCTGGTCTATGGTCTCGACGGCACCATCCTCGGTGCCCAGGCCGTGGGTATCGATGGGGCCGACAAGCGCATCGACGTCATCGCCACGGCGATCCGCGCCGGCCTGAAGGTAACCGATCTCACCGAACTGGAACTCGCCTACGCTCCGCCCTTCGGCTCGGCCAAGGATCCGGTCAACATCGCCGGCTATGTCGCCGAGAACGTGCTGAACGGCAGCCATGAGATCATCGGCTGGCGCGAGTTGCGCGATCTGCTCGCGGAGAATCCCGCCTCCGTCCAGCTCGTCGACGTGCGGACGCCCGAGGAGTTCTCGATCCGCACGCTGCCGGGCGCCCGCAACATCGAGCTCGACCACCTGCGCGAACGGCTTGGCGAGCTCGACCCGGAAAAACCCTTGATCATTTTCTGTCAGGTCGGCCTTCGCGGCTATCTCGCCTATCGCATCCTGAAGCAGGCGGGCTTCAAGGATGTGCGCAATCTGACCGGCGGCTTTAAGACCTATGCCTGGGCGACGGAGAAGCAGGCCAGCCCCGATCTCTTCGATTATGAAGACATCCGCCGTCGCGACCCCTCGGAGATGGAGGCGCAGAAGAGCGGCTGCCGTGTGGCTGTGGCGGGCGACGTCCAGATGCTCGATGTCACGGGCTTGCAGTGTCCCGGCCCCATCCTCAAGACATTCCGCGCCATCGAGGCGATGGATGTAGGCGAACTCCTTGAGGTGAAGGCCTCGGACCCGGCCTTTGGCCGCGACATCCGCGCCTGGGCCGACAAGACCGGTCACCAGTTGCTTGGCGTCGGCAGCGAGAAAGGTGTGATCACCGCCCGCATTCGCAAGGCGGTGCCGGCTTCGGTTCCCGCCGAACAGACGGCGATACCGGTCCGCGACGGCACGACTCTGGTGGTGTTCTCCGGCGACCTCGACAAGGTGATGGCGTCGCTGATCATCGCCAACGGTGCGCTCGCCATGGGCTCGAAGGTGACGTTGTTCTTCACCTTCTGGGGGCTCAACGTGCTCCGGAAGCCTGATGTGCCGGCCCCCCGGAAACCGATCATCGATGCAGCTTTCGGCGTCATGCTGCCGAAGGGCGCCGGCCGGCTCAATCGCTTGTCCAATATGAACTTCGGCGGCCTCGGCGGCCGACTGATGCGCAAGGTAATGGGTGACAAGCACGTGGATACGCCGGCGAGTCTGCTTGCCTCGCTGGTCGATGGCGGCGCCACGCTCGTCGCCTGCCAGATGTCGATGGACGTCATGGGTATCCGTCGCGAGGAACTGATCGACGGCGTCGAGATTGGCGGCGTCGCCACCTTCCTCGGGGAAGCGCAGCAGTCAGCGGCCACCCTGTTCATCTGAGCTGCCTGACCTACAAGAAATCTCGAAGGGCCGTCACGCGAGTGGCGGCCCTTTGGTACGTCTGGAGGGACAGTTCCTCGACCAAAGTTGCATCGGCGTTCATGACGCAAAGCGGTATATAAGAAAGTACTAAATTAAAGAATGGGCGCTTGCCCATGGGAGAGCGAACATGTCGCACGTGGTGGTGCTGGGGGCAGGGCTCGGCGGGACGATCATGGCCTACGAGCTTCGCAAGCTTCTCGGTCGCGAACATCAGGTAACCGTCGTCAACAAGGGGACGACCTACTCCTTCGTACCCTCAAATCCCTGGGTCGCGGTCGGCTGGCGCGACCCCGCCTCGGTCGAAGTGGACCTCTCGCCGGTTTTCACGAAAGCCGGCATCGCCCTTCGTTCGGAGGGCGCCGAGCGTTTGATTCCGGAAGAAAGCCGAATCGAACTGATTGGTGGCGAGATCGTCTCCTACGACTATCTCGTCGTGGCCACCGGTCCGGAGCTGGCGTTTGACGAGGTACCCGGCCTTGGCCCGGAGGGGCACACGCAATCGATCTGCCAGGTTGGCCACGCTGTCGAGGCCAAGGCGGCAGTCGGTCGCCTGATCGCCAATCCGGGTCCGGTGATCATCGGCGCGGCGCAAGGAGCCTCGTGCTTCGGCCCGGCTTACGAGTTTGCCTTCGTGCTGGACAAGGCCTTGCGCGACGCCAGGGTCCGCGATCGCGTGCCGATGATCTTCGTGACACCGGAGCCCTATATTGGCCATCTCGGTCTCGACGGCGTCGGCGACACCAAGGGGCTGCTCGAAAGTCAGTTGCGCAGCCATCACATCAAATGGATCACCAATGCGCGCATCGAGGCGGTCGACGACGGCGTGATGCATGTCGAGGAACTGACCGAGGACGGAGCGCCCAAGGCCCGGCACGATTTGCCGTTCGCCTTCTCGATGATCCTGCCGGCCTTCCGGGGCGTTGGCGCGGTGCGGACCGCCGCCGGCCTCGTCAATCCGCGCGGCTTCGTCACCATCGACCGGCACCAGCAGAATCAGACGTTTCCGAACATTTTTGCCATCGGCGTTTGCGTCGCCATACCGCCAATGGGAAAGACGGCGGTGCCGGTGGGCGTGCCGAAGACCGGCTTCATGATCGAGTCCATGGTGACGGCAACCGCCCATAACATCGGGCGGATGATCGCGGGCAGGGCGCCCAACGCCGAGGCATCGTGGAACGCCATCTGCCTTGCCGACTTCGGCGACAACGGCGTCGCCTTCGTTGCCCAGCCGCAGATTCCGCCGCGCAACGTCAACTGGTCATCATCAGGCTATTGGGTGCACGTCGCCAAGGTCGGCTTCGAGAAGTATTTCCTCAGAAAGATCCGGACCGGCCAGTCCGAGCCCTTCTACGAGAAGCTGGCCTTGCAGATCATCGGCGTGGACAAGCTGCGCTCCATCAAGTTCGACGATAACGCCGCCGCCTGATCGTACTCTTCCCAAAACAGAGCGGCGCGGCCCGTGAGGACCGCGCCGTTTCTTGTCGCGTCAGGTCGCCGTCTGTTACTCGGCAGGGGCCGTCCGGGCGTTGCCGCGGAACAGGAAGCCGACGTAGAGGACGATCAGCCACACCGGCAACACCAGCACCGAGAGGCGCATGTCCGGCATCTGCGTCATCATGACCAGGATCACGGCCATGAAGGCAACGCAGAAGTAGTTGGCGATCGGGTAGAAGGGTGCCGGGAAGGTCAGCTTGCCGACATCGGCGGCGTGCGCCTTGCGGAACTTCATGTGGACCAGCACGATCATCACCCAGGTGATGGTGGCGGCAGTGGTGGCAACGGCCATCACCTGCATGAAGGCGCCTTCGGGGATCAGGTAGTTGATGGCGACGACGACCAGCGTGCAGGCCGACGAGAACAGGATCGCCACATAGGGAACCTTGTTGGCGCCGAGCTTGGTGAAGAACTTGGGCGCATTGCCTTGCTCGGCGAGGCTGTAGAGCATGCGGCCGTTGGAGTAGATGCCGGAGTTGTAGACCGAGATCGCCGCCGTCAGCACCACGAAGTTCAGGATATGGGCGGCTGAGCCGATGCCGAGCTTGCCGAAGATCGTCACGAACGGGCTGCCTTCCATGCCGACCTGGTTCCACGGGAAGATGATCATCATCACCGTGAGGGCGCCGATGTAGAAGATCAGGATACGCCACATGACCTGGCGGATGGCCTGCGGGATCGACTTCTTGGGATCGTCGGCTTCGCCGGCGGTGATGCCGATCAGCTCGGTGCCGCCGAAGGAGAACATGACGACCACCAGCGACAGGAGCAGGCCCCACATGCCGTTAGGGAAGAAGCCGCCGTGTGCCCAGAGATTGGAGAGGCCGGTCGCTTCGCCGCCGAGACCGAAAACGATCAGCACCAGGCCGAGCACGATCATGCCGATCACCGCCAGCACCTTGATGATGGCGAACCAGAACTCGGCTTCACCATAGAGCCGGACGTTGATCAGGTTGACGGCGGTGATCGTCACCAGAACGATCAGCGAGGTCAGCCAGGCCGGGAAGTCCGGGAACCAGTAGGCGACGTAGATGCCCACCACCGTCAGTTCGGCCATGGAAACGAGAATGTAGAGGAACCAGTAGTTCCAGCCGGCCAGGAAGCCCGCGAACTCGCCCCAGTACTTGTAGGCGAAGTGGCTGAAGGCGCCGGCCACCGGCTCTTCGGTCGACATCTCACCGAGCATGCGCATGATGAGATACATCACGAAGCCGCCGATGATGTAGGAGACGATGATGCCCGGACCCACCAGTTGGATCGAGGCGGCGGAGCCATAGAACAGGCCCGTTCCGATCGCCCCGCCGAGGGCGATCATCTGGATGTGGCGGTTTTTGAGGCCGCGCGCGAGATGCGATTGCGTGTCTGAAGACATGATGTCCTCCCGTTGTGCCGGATAACGCGGGTGTGGGTGGCCCGATATCCGGTCGGTCCCCCGTCGGGGCGGGCGCCTTCCCCTCCTCGGTTTACGGCGCCCGCCTGCTTGGTCCGGTCGGTTCGCCCTTACTGGGCGGCGACCGTGTATTCCTCTTTGAACACCTTGCCGGCCTCATTGGCGATCGGCTCGAGGTGGGCCTGGAAGTGCCTGAGGATCGGCGGCTCCCAGGTGATGCGATAGCCGCGCTTGATGGTGTGGGCGCGCTTCTTGATCTCGATCAGGGCCTCGGCCATGATGTCGATGTGTGCCTGCGTGTAGACCCGGCGCGGAATGGCGAGACGGGTGAACTCGAAATCGGCCTTGAGCTGCTCGCCCGTGTCCGGGTGGTTGCCGAGCATGTAGGAACCGATGTCGCAGGTGCGAATGCCCGCTTCCTTGTAGAGCTCGACGGCCAGCACCTGGCCGGGATACTCATTATAGGGGATGTGCGGGAACATCGCGCGGGCGTCGACGAACACGCCGTGGCCGCCGACCGGAGTCTGGTAGCCGATGCCGGCGTCGTCGAGACGGGCGGCGAGATACTCGACCTGACCGATGCGATAGCGCAGGTAGTCGTTGTCGATGCCTTCGTAGAGGCCGATGGCCAGCGCCTCGAGATCGCGGCCGGAGAGGCCGCCATAGGTGAAGAAGCCCTCGTAGGAGATGCAGTTCGCCTTGATCTTGAGGATCAGCGGCGAGTTGGCATCCTTGACGCCGAGGAGACCGCCCATGTTGACGATGGCGTCCTTCTTGGCGGACATGGTGAACATGTCGGCATAGGAGAACATCTCGCGGATGATGTCCTTGATCGACTTGTTCTGATAGCCGGGCTCGTCGCGCTGCACGAAATAGGCATTCTCGGCGTAGCGGGCGGCGTCGATGTTGAACGGGATGCCGTTGGCCTTGGCAACCTCCGCCACCTCGCGGATGTTCTGCATCGACACCGGCTGGCCGCCGGCCGAGTTGTTGGTGATCGTCATGACGATCAGGCCGATGTTCTCGGCGCCCAACTCGGCGATGGTCTTCTTCAGCTTCTCGACGTCCATGTTGCCCTTGAAGGGCGCGCGATGCGACGGGTCCTTGGCAACCGCGACGACACAGTCGATGCAGCGGGCGCCGGTCAGTTCGACGTGGGCGCGCGTCGTGTCGAAGAACATGTTGGAGATGGCGAACTTGCCCTTGCCGAGCAGGATCGGAAACAGCACCTTCTCGGCGGCGCGGCCCTGATGCACCGGCTGGATATAGCCGTAGTTGAAGATGTCCTTGCCCGCTTCGAGCAGCTTGTAATAGCTCGACGCGCCGGCATAGGCCTCATCGCCGCGCATCACGCCGGCCCACTGCTCCTGGCTCATGGCGCCGGTGCCGCTGTCGGTCAGGAGATCGATGTAGCAATCCTCGCCGGAGAGATAGAAGACGTTGTAGTGCGCCGCGGCGATCTTCGCCTCGCGCTCCTCCGCCGTGAGCATCCGAAGCGGCTCCACCGCCTTGATCCGGAACGGTTCGGGGAAATACTTGATAGCCATTGTCCGTTACCTCCTACAGACCATTGGGCACCCCGGTCGTCGCGAGCGACTGGCGGACAGCGTCTCTAGGAATCTGCAAACATTTTTCCACATGAGCAGGGATTCTGTGGCTCATGTGCTCATATTTGTGGCACCGCGCCTTAGAACTGTCAATAAATTTACACTATCCTAGGGTTTCCTCGGATTTCGGGCCGCGAATGTGTGGATATTTTTGCAATTGGCGCGAGTGATGGAAATACTGTTGCGTTTTTGGTTCTTAACCTTTCCAACAATTGCGCCGTGAATGGGAGGCACTAGGGAAATGTACGAGGGACAGGTTCCCCTGACCCGGCCGACAACCCGGCCTAGAACCCGGATTGACAAACCGGGTGCGACCGCCGCAACTCGGGCGACAAGGCCGGATGATCTCCGGCAGGGAGACGTGCCGATGCCGAGCGGTTGGGTTCAGCGCTACATGAAACTGACGGAGTTCCTGGGCTCCGTGCTCGGACCCGACTATGAAGTGGTGCTGCACGACCTTGGTGACGCCGACAAGTCGATCATCGCCATCGCCAACGGTCATGTCAGTGGTCGCACCATCGGTGCGCCGCTCACCTCGGTGGCCTTGCAGTCGATCATCAACCATTCCTACGAGACGCAGGACTATCGTCTCAACTATGTCGGCGTCGCGGGCACCAAGCTGCTGCGCTCGTCCACCTTCTTCGTCAAGGACGAGGACGGCCGGCTGGTCGGCATGCTCTGCATCAATTTCGACGACAGCCGCTATCGCGAGCTGTCCGATCGCATTCTGAAGCTGCGCCATCCCGACATCTTCGTCGAGACCAACTTCGCCTATAACGAGGAGGCAGCCGCCGTGCGGGCGGCGCCGTCGCCGGCCGAGGTCAGCGAGAGCTTTCCCAACTCGCTCACCGAACTGACCGATCACCTGCTCGATGAGGAGTTGCGGACGCGTGAGGCGAACGGCGAACGGCTGAGCCATCGCGACAAGCTGGCGCTTGTCGAGATTCTCAACGCCAAGGGCATCTTCATGATGAAGGGCGCCGTCAAATACGTCGCCGAGAAGCTTGGCTGTTCCCAGACGACGATCTACCGCTATCTCAACCGCATGAACGGCGGGAGCGAGAGCGAGGCCTGAGGACGCGAACATGGGATGGCCCGCGCGGGAGGACCATCCCGACTTGCGCGCTAGACATTTGCCTTAGCCGACGGCGAACTGCCCGTCGCCGCCGGTGCCCTGGTGGGCGATGGTGGCGGTCATCGACTTGAAGTCGACATCGAGGCTCGCGCGCTCGCCACCCTTCGTCCAGCTCAGCACCAGGCGGCTGGCCGACGGTTGTTCCAGGGCAAAGTCACCCTCGAAGGCCGGATGGCTGTTGCGAAAGCGGGCGAGGTCGAACAGCTTGCCGACCACCGGCTTGTCGAGCGCCGCCGTCACTTCCTGGGGCGTGTAATAATGGCGGTTGATGTCGCGGCCGACCTTGGTGCGATGGAGAAGCTCCATGTCGTTCACGCCGCCCAGAAGGCCGATGTAGTAGACCTGCGGAATGCCCGGCGCGAAGAACTGCAAGGCGCGGGCGATCAGATACTCGTTGTCGCGTTTGCCGAGCGCATCATAGTAGGTGCAGTTGACCTGATAGAGGTCGAGGTTGGACGCGGCGGCGCCCGTTGCCTGCCGGCTCTCGCCGCCGGAGCGGTCGTGCATGGTCTCCACCAGCGCGTCGAGCGCGGCGGGCGCGAGCAGGCCCGGCCGGCCATCGGTGGCGGCGCCGACGTCGATGACGCCGATGCCGTCATGGGTGTCGAGCACGGTGATGGCGTTGCGAGGGGAGATCTTCAGCCATTCGGCCAAGGGGCCCGCCTCGCCGGTGAACAGCGAATGCAGCACCAGGGGCGGCAGCGCGAAGTCGTAGACGCGGTCGACCTTCTTGGCGATCTCGATCTGGTCGCGATAGTAGCTGTGGATCTCGACCAGCACCTCCATGCCGAGCGCCCGCGCCTTGTCGGCGAGCTCGCCGAGGAAGGCATAGGTCTCCGGAATCATGAACGAGCTGGTGCCCGGCTTCTTGACGGCATAGCCGGCGGCGTCGAGGCGGATGGCCGTGACGCCGCCTTCCTTGAAGCGGGCGAGAATGGCATCGAGATAGGCGGCGCCGTGCCGAGAGAAGACATCGATGTCAATCTGCTTCGGCGTGAAGGTGGTCCAGATGAGGCGCTTCGATCCGTCGCCGAAGGTCATCTTGTTGAAGGGGAAGCCGGGGCGTGGCCGGTAGATGGCCAGAAGGTCCTGCTCGGTGGCGCCGTTCGGGAACACCTTGCCGAAGGTCAGGAACATGTCGGCGAACTCGGAGGCCTCGCCCTTCTCGAGGTAGTCCTTGAAGGAAGGCGAATCGGCCGAGACGTGGTTGACGATCATGTCGGCCATGATCTCGACGGAGGCCGACAGCGCCCGAACGTCGTTCCAGTCGCCGAGGCGCGGGTCGACCAGGGTATGATCGGCGGGATCGAAGCCGGCGTCGGCGCCGTCGATCGGATCGAAGAAGGGCAGGGGGTGGACGCCGCCGATCACGCCCTTGAGCGGGCCATCGACCAATGCCTTGAGGTCGGCGAAACCGCCGGCGGTCAGCCGGTCGACATAGGTGATGAGCTGGACCTGGTTCTTCACAATGCTGTCTCCCGAGGAGCGGTCGCCCATCAACCGGTTGATCGCAGACCGGGCGGGCGCTCCGAGTTGTCGTGGCGGAACATCGGCAACGGCGATGCCCATGGGCTCAGCCGTCGGATGCTGGTCGGGAAAAGAAAATCACTTCCGGGAGGCCCGGAAGTGATGGAGCGGGCAGGGCGGCCGTTGATGGCGACCGGCCAGGGTCACTCGGGCACGAAGCCGCGGGCGTAGGCGTTACCGTCGGTGTTGAACAGGTGGCAGTCATCGCCGGAGAACAGGAACTGGCGCTGCTCGCCGGCCTTGACCGGCACGTCGCCGTCCAGCACGGCAAGCAGCGGCGTCTCGTCGTCGCCGCGATGGGCCTGGACGATGGTCTGGTGTCCGAGGCGCTCGACGAAGGTCACGGTGACCGGCAGGCCGCCGTCGGTGCCCAGCTTGATGTGCTCGGGGCGGATGCCGAGGGTCAGCTCCTCGCCAACGACGGCGCCGGTGGAGTTCACCGCCACCTTGAGGGTCGGAACGCCGTCGCCGGTGACGGTGATGCCCTCGGCGTCGACGGCGCTGGCCTTGACCTTCAGGAAGTTCATCTTCGGCGAGCCGATGAAGCCGGCGACGAACAGGTTCTGGGGGCGGTGGTAGAGTTCGAGCGGCGCGCCCACCTGCCGGACGTTGCCGGCCTCCAGCACGACGATCTTGTCGGCCAGCGTCATGGCCTCCACCTGGTCATGCGTCACGTAGATCATGGTCGAGCCGAGGTCCTCGTGCAGCTTGGCGATCTCGGCGCGGGTCGAGACGCGCAGGGCGGCGTCGAGGTTGGAGAGCGGCTCGTCGAACAGGAAGATCTTCGGCTCGCGGACGATGGCGCGGCCGATGGCGACGCGCTGGCGCTGGCCGCCGGAGAGCTGGCCGGGCTTGCGGTCCAGGAGGTGCTCGATGTGCAGGATCTTGGCGGCCTTGGCCACCTTCTCGGCGATCTCGGCCTTGGAGAAGCCGGCGATCTCCAGTGCGAAGGCCATGTTGGCGTAGACCGACTTGTGCGGATAGAGCGCATAGGACTGGAACACCATGGCGATGCCGCGGTCCTTGGGGGCGATGTCGTTGCACACCACGTCGTCGATCAGGATCTCGCCGGAGGTGATCTCCTCGAGACCGGCGACCATTCTGAGCAGCGTCGACTTGCCGCAGCCGGACGGGCCGACGAAGACGACGAACTCGCCATCGGCAATGTCCATGTCGACGCCCTTGATGATATCCACCCGTCCGAAGCTCTTGCGCACATCGCGCATCGTGAGGCTGGCCATGCGGTACTCCCTTGTTTCCTTGACACCGGCGGGTTCCGTCTTGCCGGAACCGCGCGCCGGGTAGCTATGCTGAGTTCAGCCGATCACTTCACCGAGCCGGCCGTCAGGCCGCGGACGAAGTAGCGCTGGAGCGAGAAGAAGACGATCAGCGGCAGCGCCATCGACACGAAGCCGCCGGCGGTGAGCAGATGCCAGTCGGAGCCACGCGAGCCCACCATGTCGGCAAGCCGCATGGTCAGAACCTGCACGCCCGGCACGTTGCCGATGAAGATCAACGCCACCAGATAGTCGTTCCAGACCCAGAGGAACTGGAAGATGGCAAAGGAGGCGAGGGCCGGCGTCGACAGCGGCAGCACCAGCCGCCAGAAGATCTTGAAGTGCGACGCACCATCGACGATCGCCGCCTCCATGATCTCGCGCGGCAGCGTCGAGATGTAGTTGTAGAGCAGGAATACCGCGAGCGGCAGACCGAAGCCGGTATGGGCCAGCCAGACCGACATGTAGGTGCCGTTGAGTCTCAGGTGAACATAGTCGCTGAGCACCGGCACCAGCGCGATCTGCAATGGCACCACCAAGAGCGCCACCATCAGCGCGAACACCAGCTTGCGGCCGGGGAAGCGCATCCAGGCGAAGCCATAGGCAGCGAAGGCGGCCATCAGGATGGGAATGACCACGGCCGGGAAGGTGACGGCCATCGAGTTGATGAAGGCGTCGGACATGTCCTCGCCCTTGCGGGCGGCTTCCTCGGCATTGCCGGCGATGGTGACGTTCTTGCCGGCCAGCACGTCGTGATAGTTTTGCAGCGTGGTGGCCGGCAGGCCGCTCCACTGCTGCTCCTGCACCTGCACAGTGCCGGCGCGCTTGTTGCCGATCCAGACGACTCGCTTGCCGTCGGGCGACTCAACGCCCTGGCGGAACTGCTCGAAGGTGCCGGTGGCGCCCTCGAAGGTCATGACGCCATTGCGGTCGACGGACGGGTCGGGCTTGATCTGCTCGGTGGTCACCCAGACGCGGTGCGGCAGGATTGTCCACCAGCCCGACGACATGATCTCGTCGCGCGGGCGGAAGGAGGAGACGAACAAGCCGAGCGTCGGGATCAGCCACAACAGGCAGACGATGGCCAGCGTGACATTGACGAAGACGCGCGGGAAGGGGTTGCCCTTTGACTTGGCCATCACAGGGTCTCCCTCTTGTTGAACTGGCGCAGGTTGTAGACCATCACCGGAATGACGGTCAGCAACAGGACGATGGCGATCGCCGAGCCGAGGCCGAAATTGCGGTTGACGAAATACTGGTTGTAGAACTGGGTGGCGATCACGTCCGTGCCATACTGGCCGCCGGTCATCACCAGGACCACGTCGAAGATCTTCAGCGTGAAGATGATGACGGTGGCCGACACCGTGACGATGGTGCCCATGATCGAGGGTATGATGATCGAGAAGAAGATCTTGAACTCACCGGCGCCGTCGACGCGGGCCGCCTCGATGATGTCGGTCGGCACCGATTTGATGGCCGCTGAGAACAGCACCATGGCGTAGCCGGTCTGCATCCAGACCACGATGACGATCAGGAACAGGTTGTTCCATGGCTGCAGCATGGCGATCCAGGCCTGCGGCTCGCCGCCAAGGGCGACGACGATGGCGTTGAGCAGGCCGATCTGCACGTCGCTGGGGTCGCGCACGGCGTAGATGAACCTCCAGATGACGCCGGCACCGACGAGCGAGATGGCCATCGGCATGAAGATGATGGCCTTGGCGAGGTTCTCGAACTTGCTTCGGTCCGCCAGCGCGGCGACGAGCAGGCCAAAGGCGATGGTGAAGGTGGCGCCGAACACAATCCACAGCACGTTGTTGCGGAAGGTCGTCAGCATGAACGGCTCGGTGAACACCGTGATGTAGTTGGCGAGACCGACGAAATTGGTGCCGTTGCGATCGAACAGGCTGGCGATGAAGGTGCGCGCTGCCGGCAGGGCCAGGAAATAGACGACGAAGGCGATGGCAGGGAGAACGAACACGACGGGCGTCAGGCGCCGCTGCCATTGCGAAGGGGTGAACTCCACCAGCTGGTTGGCGATCAGGTAGAGGATCGCCATGCCGCCGCCGCCCCAGATCATGGCGAACAGGGCGGTAACCAGCTTTGGCGCCTGGCTGTCGCGCAGCACGAAGAAGCCCTCGAACAGCACGAGCGCCGCGACAATGCCGCTCAAAAGGGTGAAGATAGCGCGATTTCGCCGTCGGCGGGCGCGCGCAAGTTCGGCGGAGTGCTCGTCCGCGTCGGGATTGAGAAGCGTCATGTCTGTCCCCCGGAGCGCGACCCCGTGGCGGCCGGCTCTTCCATATGCACAGCGGCGTTTGAAAAAACCGGGTGTTCCGACCGAACCTTCCCAGTCCGGTGTCGACCCGATTGGCGGATCCGCATTCGGCATCGAGCATCATGTCGAGGCCGGTCGGGCAGAAGGCATCGCTTCGCCCCGGAAGATCCGCGTGAAAGGTCGGTCTGGAGGAAGACGCTTGCTGCAAGCATCATCATGTTCCGGCCCGCCTTCTCAGATCGCGGCCCCCACTCCACCGAAGCGGGGGCGCGCTTGTCGTAAGTCTTAACCGAAAGTCAACCTCGTTGACCAGTCGGATTAAGTCGAGGCCTTACTTCGGCCAGGAGGCGTCGATGTCCTTGAGAGCGGTGTCGAGATCGGCGGTGCCGGACACCCAGGCGGTCATCTGCTTCCAGAACGAACCGGCGCCGACTTCACCCGGCATCAGGTCCGAACCGTCGAAGCGGACGGAGGTCGCACCGGCCAGAATGGCGGCAACGCCCTTGTCGACTTCGTTCTGGTACCAGGCGAGATCGGCGTCCTTCTGCGGGGCGATGGCGCCGCCGACGGCGAGCCAGGCCTTCAGATGCTCGGCCTTCGCGAAGTACTGCATGACGGCGCGCACTTCCGGACGGTCGTTGAAGGCGCCCCAGATGTCGCCGCCGACGAGAACCGGCTTGCCGTAGGCTTCATCGATACCCGGCAGGTAGAAGAACGAGTAGTCAACACCGGCCTTGGCCTTCTCGGGGAAGAAGGCGGTGATGAAGTTGCCCTGCTTGTGCAGCCAGCACTTCGGCGGGTCGGAGAACATGTTGACCGGCGAGTCGCCGAAGCCGGTCGACACGATGCCCTTGCGGCCGCCGTAGACATACTTCTCGTCGAGCCAGATCTTGCCGAGGGTCTCGGCGGCCTTCTTCACCTCGGGCGAAGAGAACGGCAGCTTGCCTTCGGTCCAGGCATCGTAGTTCTCGAGCGAGGTCGTGCGGAGCATGAACTCCTCGAGCCAGTCGGTGGCCGGCCAGCCCGTGGCCGCGCCGGACTCGATGCCCACGCACCACGGCGTATCGCCGTCGGCGACGATCTGATCCTGCAGGGCTTCGAGCTCCGCCCACGTCGTCGGCACCTTGTAGCCGGCGTCATCGAATGCCTTCTTCGGGTACCAGACCAGGCTCTTGACGTTCACGCGCTCCCACACGCCGTAGATGCCGGGCTTGCCGTCCTTGCCTTCCTTGGTCGCCATGTCCACCCAGCTCGGGATGTACTGCTGCAGGAAGAAGTCCTTGTGGCCCGAAAGGTCGACCAGCTTGCCGGCCTTGGCGAAGTTGGCGAGCAGGCCGGGCTGCGGGAAGTCGGCGATGTCGGGCGGGTTGCCGGCGTCGGAACGCGTGGCGATCGTCGCCTCGAACTGCTTCGAGCCTTCGTACTGAATGTCGATGCCGGTGGCTTCCTCAAAGGCCTTGACGGTATCGTTGAAGCGGACTTCGTCACCGGCGGTGAAGGGACCGAAGGCCGTGACCTTGGCGCCCTTGAACTTGCCGGCGAAGGCGTCGGCCAGTTCCGACGGGGCGTTGTCCGCCGCAGCGGCGGCCGTGACGGCGGCGAAAGCGGCGAAAGCCGACGCCATCAGGCAGGCATTAAGCGATTTCAGTTTCATCCAAACCTCCCAAATCGGGTCTTCCTAAAGAACAATCGCGCACCACGCGCGATCTTGACGCCTCCCCCTCGACGGAAAGCGGCGGCGTCATCAGCGTGGCGGAGCAGTCGTCCGACGCACGATGAGCTCGACGGGCAATGAATCGCAGAGCGGCTCCCTCTCCGGCTCCTCTATTCGCCGGAGAAGGGCGTCGACGCTGCGGCGCCCGGATTCGAAAAGAAGCTGGCGAACCGTCGTCAGCCCCAGGAAATCGGTCATCTCGATGTCGTCGTAGCCGACGACGGACAGGTCGCCGGGAACGTCGAGCCCCAGGTCGCGTGCCGCTTCGAGCACGCCCAAGGCCTGGGTGTCGTTGGAGGCGAAGATCGCCGTCGGCCGCTCGGGCAGGCCCAGCATCCGGTGGGCCAGTTCCCGCGCCACCTCGCGGCCGAAGCGGCCGTCCAGGTGATACTCGGGACGGATCTCGATCCCCGACCCGGCCAATGCCTCGCGATATCCCGCGAAACGATCCTCACCGGCGGTGAAGTTGAAACCGGCCTGCGGGACGTCGCCGATATAGCCGATCCGGCGGTGACCGAGATCGATAAGGTGTTGGGTGGCCATGCGGCCGCCTTCGACGTCGTTGATAACGATACGATCAAAGGGTTGGCAAAGCGGGTTGCCGACATCAACGAAGACAACCGGAACGGACGAGCGCTGGAAGCGGGCCACATCCGTCGCCGTCGGCGGCAGGGAAATGACAATGACGCCATCCACGCGACGCGGATCCGGGACGGTGCGGAAGTAGCGATCACGCTTCTCGACGGCGTCGACATTATAGATGACGACGTCATAGCCGCTCGCCGACGTTGTCTCCTCGATGCCGTGCAAACGCTCCACGAAAACCGATCTCGTGAAGAAAGGCGCAATGACCGCAATGCTTTGCGTCTTGCCCATCGACAGGCCACGGGCTGCCAGATTGGGAACGTAGTTGAGGTCACGCACCGCGCCCATCACCTTGGCGCGCGTCATCTCGGATACGCGAGGGTTGTCGTTCAGCACCCGCGATACGGTGCCGAGGCCAACTCCAGCTCTCTCCGCTATGTCCTTGATGGTCGGGCGCATGTGGGCGAACATGTTGTGGAAGCGTTTCCATGGGGTAGCACAAGAGAGTTCGTTGAGCAATAGACGCAACGTCGACTTATGTCCAAGGGGGCGATCGCCAGGGATGAAGGTCTCCGGACAGCGGTTCATTGAAAACGCGGCGTTCTTCGGCTGAGCCAACGAAAACGATACGACTAAAGGTCTAGGCCCAATCCGGGGTCGGATGCAAGCTCACCTTGGGTTTGTACTTAGAAAATGTCATCTTTCCGGCTGGGTGCGGCCTGGAATGAGGCGCTTTTCCAGACGATCGAGGGTGCCCAATCGCTGGTTTGGGCCGGCGTCGCCGCTTGTCCGTCCATCCACCGGCATTTTGTGAATTTGAAACGTTAGCAAATATCGATAGTCTCGATGTGGCGGCACCACGCCGCTCCATCCGAGACATGTCGCTCGTCCCCTGTGGCGAGGGCATCAGGTATTCTGCGCATCGCAAAGCGAACGTCTTCCGCGTGCCGTTAACTGGACTCCATATCTCGGCGGGTAATAAATGGGGCTCGAGGGGAGCCTTCGAGACCGGGGAGTGCCGGCTCCGGGCGGGACGGTGCCGAACCGGCCGGGTGGCGCCGAACGGCGCCTTTGCGATTGACGGAAAGGGGAGCGGTGGTGTTCGGGCTTTTCAGAAGACGTTCGCCGCAACGCCCGGTCTGGAGCCGGACCGGTGCCAATCCCGAGGATCTTCGGGAGTATGATGCCTTCGGTCCCTGGCTCCTGCCGATCAAGTCGGCTGCCGAGATGCCGCGCCGGTTCCAATCGGCCTATGCCGGATTGAAGGGCGCCGAGTATCTGGTCAAGATCCCGCGGTCCATAGATCGGCGCGATGCCTATCCTGGCGCCGATCTCTACGCGACGGTCTTTGCCCTTGACGCCGACGGTTTCACGTTGCTGACGGCGACCGACAAAGGGGATGGCTTCGTCAACCGGCACGTGGCCTGGGATGAAGTGGCCGCCGTGCGGGCGGTCGTCAACCTTCTGCATGCCGAGTTCGTGCTGCTCCTGAAAGAGGGGCATGCGCTGACGGTGACCTACAATTCCGTCTCATTCGATCTCATGACCCGCGTTGCCGCCTTCGTTCGGCAGCATCTCATGGTGCGGGACGAGTTCGGCTCGGCCATCGCCAACGAGGCCGAGGAGTTCGAGGACTTCTTCTTCAACGCCATGCTGTCCGAGGAGCGCCACGGCGGGCAGTTCATGTTGCCGATCCACTTCGAGCCGCCCGGCAAGCCTTGCCGCAACATGCAGAACCGCCGGCGCGTCACCACCGGTCTGCTGATCCTGCTGTCGGGCAACGAACTGGTCATCGTCGACCGCGATGCGCCGATGCGTAGGCGCTTCTTCACCCATTACACCTATCGCAAGACCTATGTCGGCCTGACGTCGGTCCGGGCGTTCCGCCTGCAGCCGCCACCGGAGAACAAGCCGGGCCGCTTCATGCTGCTCGAGCTGATCATCGAGCAGCAGCGTATCGGCATTCCCTGCTTCAAGACGCCCGAGCGGGTCATCGATCTCCTGCGCCGGCGCGGTGTGGCCAGGCTTTGACGCACCTCATCCGGCCTTTCGCCGGACGAGGCTGCCGACTTGAAGCAGCGTGGCGATAAGCGCGCACGTGGCTCCCAGCACCGCCACGGCCGGCCAGCCGCCACCGGGCCAGACCGCTCCGGCGAGGGCGGAACCGGACGCACCGCCAAGGAACATCAGCCCCATGAACAGCGTGTTGATGCGGGCGCGCGCCTCGGGGCGCAAGGCGTAGATGATGTGCTGGTTGGAAATCAGCGCACTCTGGACGGCAAAGTCGAGCACGATGACGCCGACCACGAGGCCTGGAAGCGATGACCACAGCCCAAAGATGGCCCAGGCGGCCAGTGTCAAGGCAGCGCCCAGCGCGATGACGCCGTGCGGCCCGCGGCGATCGGCGACATGGCCGGCAAGCGGAGCCGCCAGGATGCCGACCAGCCCGACGATGCCGAACAGACCGGCGACATCGGCACCAAGGCCGAAGCGCGGCTCCTGAAGGCGCAGGGCGAGTACGGTCCAGAAGGCCGAGAAGGCGGCGAACAGCAGCGCTTGCGTCACGGCTGCGAGGCGTAACTCGCCAAACTCTCTGAACAGTTGGACAAGCGATACCATCAGCCGTCCGTAGCCAAGCCCGTTGTCCGGGTGGCTCTTCGGCAGGCGAAGTCCCATCCAGAGCGCGGCCCCGAGGGCAACAGGAACGCCGAGCCAGAACATGGCGCGCCATCCGGTGTGTTCGCCGACGAAGCCGGCCACCGTGCGGCTGAGCAGGATGCCGGCGAACAGGCCGGCCATCACCGTGCCCACCGTCGCGCCTCGTCGCTCCGGTGGCGACAGGTGGGCGGCGAGCGGCACCACTTGCTGGGCGACGGTGGCGGCCAGACCGACCGCAAAGGACGCGGCGAGCATCGTTGCCGCGCCGGGCGCCATCGCCGTCGCCGCCAGCAGAAGGAACTGCGCCACGATCAATGCTCGCCGTTCCAGAATGTCACCAAGCGGCACCAGCAGGAACAGGCCGGCCGCATAGCCGAGCTGGGTGGCGGTTGGAACATAGGGCGTGAGCGAACTCTTGAGATCACCTTCTATCACGCCGAGCAGCGGCTGATTGTAGTAGATGTTGGCGACGGCCAGACCGGCGGCCGCGGCCATGGCAAGCGTCAGGCCGCGAGACAAGCTGGATGTCGCAGCATCCGTCGCGGATGTCGAGGAGGTCATGAAGGGCTCCATGCCGCTGGGCGGTCCATCAGGTGCATTTGAGGGGCCATGCTACAAACCATATCGTGACCATGTATAGTGTGCCTGAATGGTAAGCCCGTATAACGGAAACTGATGGAATGGACATTGACTGCGTTGCGGTTTTCGTCGAGGCCACGCGGGCGGGTAGCCTCGCCGCCGCCGCCCGCAAGCTGGGCCTCGTGCCGATGGGCGCCTCGCGTCGACTGGCCGCGCTCGAAGCCGAACTGGATGTCCGTCTCGTCCACCGAACGACCAGGGCGCTGGCATTGACCGCCGAAGGCGAAGCCTTTCTGCCTTATGCCGAGGCGATGATCGAAGATGCAGCCAATGCCCGCGCTGCCGTTCGGCCCTCGGCTTCCGGGGTTGCCGGCCTCCTGCGGGTCACCGCCTCCGAACCCTTTGGCCGCAAGGTGATAAGCGCCATGCTGCCCGGCTTTCTCGCCACCAATCCCGACCTTCGCGTCGACTTGCAGCTCACCGACGGGCTGGTCGATATCGTGGCAGCCGGGGTCGACGTCGCCATTCGCATCGCGCCGTTACGCGATAGTTCTCTGGTCGCCCGGCGTCTCGCCGACAGTCCCCGCCGGCTCTATGCCTCGCCTGACTACCTTGCGTCGGCGGGAATTCCTCGCCGACTTGCCGACCTCGCCGCCCATCAATGCCTGTTGTTTTCCGGCGCCACCCATTGGACCTTTGTCGCTGGCGAACGGATACGGCGGCTGCGCGTGACGGGCCGCTGCTCCAGCAACTCCATCGAAGCCCTTCACGAAGCGTGCCTGCGCGGGCTGGGGCTGGCGCTGCTCGCCGAATGGAACGCTGCCGACGATGTTACTGCCGGTCGACTGGTGCCGCTGCCGCTCGAGGACGCAGAGCCGGAGACCCTGGGGATCTGGGCCGTCTACCCAAGCGCGCGACTGGTCCCGCCCAAGGTGCGCTTGTTCGTAGAGGCGCTGAAATCGCACCTCGGGTCGGGTAGGGGACAGCCCGAGTCTGGTTGATGAAGTGTAAAAAAGAAACGGATCCCTGCGGTCTTCCCTCTTGCGCGTCGCGGGCGACCGGCCTATATGGCGCCCGCTCGGGGCAGATGCGCCCGAACCAGACGGAATGACGGCAATGACTGACAACCTGATCGCAGACCTCGTTTTCCCTGCCATCAGGACTCGCATTCATGCCCGCTTCCATCACGCTTTCCGGTCTCAGCTATTCTACGCCTGACGGCCGCCCCCTTCTCGACAATCTCAGTATCGCTTTCGGCGCCGAGCGTACCGGCCTCGTCGGACGCAACGGCGTGGGCAAGTCGACGCTCCTGCGGCTGATTGCCGGCGACCTGTCGCCGCGCTCGGGCACGGTTTCGGTCGGCGGGCGCCTTGCCGCGCTGCGGCAGATCGTGGCGCCGCCGCCGGAGATGACCGTCGCCGACCTCTTTGGCGTTACGGAACGGCTCGCCCTGATCGACCGCGCCGAGACGGGCGAGGCAAGCCTCGCCGAACTGGCCGAGGCCGACTGGACCCTGCCGGCTCGCCTGGAGGCGGCACTGTCCAGGCTGGGGCTCGGCATCCGGCCGGACACGTCGCTTGCCGCGCTGTCGGGGGGCGAGACGACCAGGGCCGCTCTGGCTGCACTGACATTCGACCAGCCGGACATGCTGCTGCTCGACGAGCCGACCAATAATCTCGATCGCGATGGCCGGCGGGCGGTGATCGAACTCCTGGCCGGTTGGCGCGGCGGGGCGGTGGTGGTCAGCCACGATCGGGAACTGCTGGAGACCATGGACGCCATCGTCGAACTGACGTCGATCGGCGCCAGTCGCTACGGCGGCGGGTGGAGCGCCTATCGGTCGCGCAAGGCGATCGAACTCGCCGCTGCCCGCCACGACCTCGACGATGCCGAGCGGCGACTCTCCGGCGAACGACAGTCGGCGCAGGCCCAGGCGGAGAAGCAGGCACGACGAGCCGGGGCAGGGGTACGGAAGGCGGCGAGGGGCGACATGCCGAAGATCGTGGCCGGTGGTCTCGAACGCAAGGCGGAGGAAACCCGGGCCGCCGATGCCCGGCTGGCCGAACGCCGCCTGGCCGCGGCAACGTCGGCTGTCGAAGAGGCTCGCGGCAAGCTGGAAGTTCTCATTCCCTTCTCGGTCAAACTGCCGCCGTCCGGCCTCGTTGCCGACCGTCTGGTTCTCAGCCTTGATCGAATGTCGGTCGGTCATGGCGACCGGGTGCTCGTTCGCGACTTGTCGCTGGAGTTGCGGGGACCTGAGCGGGTTGCCATCACCGGGCCGAACGGATCGGGCAAAACGACGCTTCTGCGAGCGATCACCGGCGAGCTGCCGCAACTTTCAGGCACGGTCGACCGCCGTGTCGGTTTCGCTTTTCTCGATCAGCGCGTCTCGCTGCTCGACGAGACCGAGACGATCCGCGACAACTGCCGACGCCTCGACCCCGGCGCCAGCGAGGAGGCCTGCCGGGCCAGCCTTGCCCGGTTCAAGTTCAGGGCCGACGCCGCGCTGAGGTTGGTCGGCAGCCTGTCGGGCGGCGAACGGCTGAGGGCAGGACTCGCCTGCGTGCTGGGCCGTGCCCGTCCGCCGCAGCTTCTCATTCTCGATGAACCGACCAACCACCTTGATGTCGAGTCGATCGAGACCGTCGAGGCGGGGCTTCGCGCCTATGATGGCGCACTTCTGGTTGTGAGCCACGACGAAGCCTTTCTGGAGGCCATCGGCATCGAGCGGCGCGTCAGCCTTGCCTCGGCAAGCGACGAGACACGCCTCGATTGAAGGCGCGCGAGCTGGCGCAGTATGGGAATCATAATCGATTGAATCCTCTGATCCGCGCGTTTTCGGACCGAAGTTGTCGTCGAACTCGCGAAGTGGGTACGATTTTTCAAATTTCTTAGTACAAACTACGTATTCGGTACGTAGTGGCACGTAGAACTTTGGGAGAAGCTGGTAACCGGATGGTTTGAGGCAGGAAAAAGCCCAGAAATTAGCCGAAATGATCAGTTGACTCGTCTGCTTTCGGGACATTCGTTCCTATTATGTTCATTTATTTTGGTTGCCGTATTATTCGGCTTGTACGGTCTTACAACGATTGATCCCTCATACTTCAGTCGGTATTGTCTTTTTCAGGAACGCTAATCCGGGCCGCTCGGTTATGGGTGCCGAGCGTTGGAGAGACTGGCAGGAGAGTTGACCGTCATGGGGTTGTCTGATGGGGGCCGTGAGGTTCCCGGCGCTGCTCTTTTATGGTGTAGTCACCAGGACGGACGTCTTTTTCTTCAGGCTGCGAACCTTACCCACCCCTGTCGGCGCATCGTCTCATAAGTCCTCTCTCGCGAATGAGACCGGAACGGGCGGCGATATGTCCATCGGAGAAAGCTGATGTCACAAGCTCCTACCAAGAATGCCAAGCTGATTGCCTGGGTCGAAGAAGTCGCCAAGCTGACGACCCCGGACCGCATCTACTGGTGCGATGGTTCGCAGGAAGAATATGATCGTCTCTGCCAGGAGCTGGTCGACGGCGGCACCTTCACCCGTCTGAACCCCGCGAAGCGCCCGAACAGCTTCCTCGCCCGCTCCAATCCGTCGGACGTCGCTCGCGTCGAAGACCGCACCTACATCTGTTCCAAGACCAAGGAAGAAGCCGGTCCGACCAACAACTGGGCCGATCCGGCCGAGATGCGCGCCACCATGAACGGCCTGTTCAAGGGCTGCATGAAGGGCCGCACGATGTACGTGATCCCCTTCTCCATGGGCCCGCTCGGCTCGAAGATCGCCCAGATCGGCGTTGAGCTCTCCGACAGCGCCTACGTCGCCGTCCACATGCGCATCATGACCCGCATGGGCCAGAAGGTGCTCGACGTTCTCGGTAACGACGATTTCGTGCCTTGCATCCACTCGGTTGGCGCCCCGCTTGAGCCCGGTCAGAAGGACGTCGCCTGGCCCTGCAACGACACCAAGTACATCGTCCACTTCCCCGAAACCCGCGAGATCATGTCCTTCGGTTCGGGTTACGGCGGCAACGCCCTGCTCGGCAAGAAGTGTCTCGCCCTGCGTATCGCTTCGGTCATGGCCCGCGACGAGGGCTGGCTGGCCGAGCACATGCTCATCCTCGGCGTCAAGAACCCCAAGGGCGAGAAGGCCTATGTCGCCGCCGCCTTCCCGTCGGCTTGCGGCAAGACCAACTTCGCCATGCTGATCCCGCCGAAGGCCTACAAGGGCTGGGAAGTCACCACCATCGGTGACGATATCGCCTGGATCAAGCCGGACGCCAACGGCGAGCTGCGCGCCATCAACCCCGAGAACGGCCTCTTCGGCGTTGCCCCCGGCACCAACGAAGTGTCGAACCCGAACGCGCTTGCCACCCTCAAGGCCAACTGCATCTTCACCAACGTCGCTCTGACCGACGACGGTGACGTGTGGTGGGAAGGCCTCGACGGCGAGACCCCGAAGCACCTGATCGACTGGACCGGCAAGGACTGGACCCCGGATTGCGGTCGTCCGGCCGCTCACGCCAACAGCCGCTTCACCGCTCCCGCCTCGCAGGTGCCGTCGATCGACGCCGCTTGGGAAGATCCCGCCGGTGTTCCGATCTCCGCCTTCATCGTCGGTGGTCGCGTCTCCAAGGCCTTCCCGCTGGTCATGCAGTCCTTCTCCTGGTCGCATGGTGTCTACCTTGCCGCCACCATGGGTTCGGAAGCGACCGCCGCCGCCGTCGGTCAGGCCGCCATGCGCCGCGATCCGTTCGCCATGCTGCCGTTCTGCGGCTACAACATGGCCGACTACTGGGCGCACTGGCTGAACATCGGCCGCAAGCTGCCGGCAGCTCCGGGCATCTTCCGCGTCAACTGGTTCCGCAAGGACGAGAACGGCAAGTTCATGTGGCCGGGCTACGGCGAGAACATGCGCGCCCTCGAGTGGATCGTCGGCCGCGTCAAGGGTACGGCCGCCGCTGTTGAGAGCCCCTATGGTCTCGTTCCGCGCTACTCGGACCTGAACATGGAAGGTGTCGACTTCCCGAAGGCCAAGTACGACGAGATCGTCAAGGTCGAGAAGGACAAGGGTCTGGCCGAGGCCGAGGATCAGGTGTCGCACTTCGCCAAGTTCGGCGACCGCCTGCCCAAGGAAATGGAGCTGGAGCGTCAGCTGCTGGTCGCCCGCCTCGAGCGTTCGCCGGCTGTCTGGACCCTCAAGGACTGACCGATCTTCGGTGAGCTTTCGGCTTCACTGATGACATGACGGACGGCCCCCGGTGACGGGGGCCGTTCTGCTTTCATACCATACGCCCAAACCCGGATAACCCCCGCCTGCTGACGTGTCCTGGCGCCTCAATGGGCGCAGAAACGTCCGAGGATAGGATGGGGAGGTTCGACTATGAGCAGGCTCAATCGCGAATGGCATGAGGCGAACCCCATGCCGAAGAATCCCAAGCCTGAGCAGCGCATGGCTTGGCATGCCGGTCACGCGGCGCACTGCGGCTGTCGCGCCATGCCGGCCGGTGTGATCCGCCTCTTCGCGGAGCGCGGCCTTCCAGTCCCTGAGCAACTGGCCCTCAAGGGGGCGACCCGAGAAGAGGGCTGATGTGGTCCTGCCGGACGGAAGTCGTGCCGGTCAGACTTCGGCTGATCGGACGATGGGTCGCGCAGTCGTGATCGCCCGTTGCCGTGGATGCTTGTGATTTTCCTGGAACCTTTTTCCGTTTCAGACATATTTATGACTGGGCCGCCGACAGGGCCGCCGTCCGCTTTGCGGACCCCGAGCCCGGACCGGACTTTATTGTCGTTGCGACGATCCTCTACGGCCCCAGTTGCAATTATGGTTGGCGCCATCGGACTTATCTGATCTGGCCTGGGCAGTTTGGCCCATTTGAACACCGCAAACCGATGTCGTCGCGTTTATATGGGGAACCATGCGATGGTCTGGGCGGAAAATATTCTCCGCGGCCTGCTGAACAAGCTGGTGACGCGCGGTTCGCTCGAGCTCGAGCTTTATAATGGCGCGCGATGGGTATTCGGTGACGGCAGTGGCAAGCGCGTCGTGGTCCGGGTCGCTGACCGCAAGGTGGCAGGCGAGCTGATCAAGGATCCCGAAGTGCGGTTCGGCGAACTGTACATGGATGGCCGTCTCGACGTTGTCGAAGGTACCTTGTACGACCTGCTTGAGCTTCTTCTCCAGCACGGCACGGCGATGCGCAGCTTTACCGGCCGCAAGCTGTTTCTGATGGCGCGCAAGTTTCGCAGTTTGCTATTCGGCCGCAATACGTTGTTGCGGTCGCGGCGCAACGTCGTTCACCATTACGATCTGAACGCCGCCTTTTACGAGCTGTTCCTCGACACGGACCGGCAGTACTCCTGCGCCTATTTCGCCGCACCGGAGATGACGCTTGAAGAGGCGCAGCGCGCCAAGTGCCGGCACCTTGCCGCCAAGCTCCTGATCGATCCGGGGATGAGCGTTCTCGACATCGGTTCCGGTTGGGGTGGGCTCGGTCTTTATCTTGCCGAAGTGGGCGAGGCCCGCAGCGTCAAGGGCGTGACCCTGTCCGACGAGCAACTCGCCGTCGCCCGGCGGCGCGCCGCCGACAAGGGCTTCGATCACGTCAAGTTCGAGCTTCAGGATTACCGCAATACCCGGGGCACCTTTGACCGGATCATATCCGTCGGCATGTTCGAGCACGTCGGGCGTCAGAATTACGACACCTACTTCCAGAAGGCGGCCGACCTTCTTGCCGAGGACGGCGTGTTCATGCTGCACACAATCGGGCATACCTCGACGCCCGGGCCTACCAACGGCTGGATCACCAAATATATCTTCCCTGGCGGTTATCTGCCGGCCCTGTCGGAGGTGGCGACCGCGGTCGAGAAGGCCGGGCTGATGATGGCTGACGTGGAAATACTGCGCCATCACTATGCCGACACCTTGCGCGAATGGCGGGCTCGCTTCATGGCCCGGCGCGACAAGGCACTGGCTCTCTACGACGAGCGCTTCTGTCGCATGTGGGAATGCTATCTCGCCATGTGCGAGGCGGCGTTCCGCTTCCTCGACGTGGTGGTCTACCAGTTCCAGCTCACCCACCGGAACGATGTGGTACCGATCACCCGCGACTATATCGCGCAGCGGGAAGCGACGCTGTTCGCCCGCGAGAAGGCTCTGGGTGAGCCGACGGCGGCGCGCTCCTGGCGGAGTACGGCAACGGTCATATCTGGCGGGCAATAGGCTGAACTGCATCCGGCTTCTCTCGTTCCGAGCTGAAGGGCGAAGAAGCCGGACCCCACCTTCAGTGGCCGGCGATCATCCGGCGCGTCAGCTCGTAAAGCGCGATGCCGCTGGTGGTTGCGACATTGAGGCTGTCGAACCCGCCGGCCATGTCGATGCGCACCGTCTCGGCACCGGCCATTTCCGCGTCGGGGAGTCCAGGCCCTTCCGTTCCGAGCAGCAACGCCACCGGCCGATCGGTCGGCACTTCGTCAAGGCGCATGGCGCCGCGAGGCGACAGCGCCAGCACCCGATACCCCAGGCCGGTCAGGGCATTTGTGACGCCTTTATCCGCGTCGAGCCGTGTGAAGGGTACTCTCAACACGCCGCCGACCGAGACTCGGATCGCCTTGCGGTAAAGCGGATCGCACGATGTCGCATCGAGCACGACAGCTCCCGCGCCGAAGGCCGCCGTGTTGCGGAAGATGCCGCCCATGTTGTCGTGATTGGCGATGCCGACGAGGCCGACCACGACACGCGGACGATCGGCCAGCAGGTCGGCAAGGGGAGCGGAAGGCATACGCCGGCCGAGGCCGAGAAGACCGCGATGGATGGGAAAGCCGACGACGGCATCCATCAGCGTCTGCTCGGCCACGAAGATCGGTAGGTCCTCGGGAGGCGACCAGGCCAGCGCGGTTTCGACGCGGTTGTCGGCGATCAGCAGCGCCTCCGGCCGAAAGCGCGCTCCCTCCGACAGGAACACGGCAAGTACGCTTTCGCCCTCGGCGATGAACGCGTTGCCGTGGCTTCGCTGGAGATCGCGGTCGCGGACGTTCATGAAGGGCGCAAGGCGCGGATCCTTCGGATCGGTGACCGGAATGAGCATGGCGTCGTCTTCCGCTGCTTGACGGCTGGGCACGGGACACCGTTACTAGAGCAACTCCAGCAAAAGTGGGAACCGGTTTTGCGTCCGGAGTTGCGTCTTGACAAAAAGCCCTGGCTGGGAGGCGCGGACGGCAGAGGGTCATGCCCAAAGGATTTGCGAGATGTCTCTACATCGACTGATCGGTTTGTCCGCGGGTGTTGCCGGTGCGGTCGGCGTGGCGACGCTCGCCGTCGGGGCGCACGCGGTTACCGGCGCCAATCTTGACGTGGCCGGAAACATCCTTCTGTTTCATGCGGTGGCGCTCTTGGCGCTTGCCAACGCCAATGGTCAGCGGCTGCGCGGTCTGTCGGCCCTGCTGTTCGTCGCCGGTTGCCTCCTGTTCTCTGGCGAGCTGATCTTCAAGGCAGCCATGGCGCGGACCCTGTTTCCGATGGCGGCGCCGTCGGGTGGCATCGCGCTGATCCTCGGTTGGTTCACGGTGGCCATCGGATCGTTGCTGCCACGTCGCCCATAGGGCTGCTTTTCCCCGGAATCCGGCGGCGCGGCCTTGACTCTTGCGCGGCTAGATGGTCGTGTCCGCCCCGAAAACCATTGAGGAAAGCCAACAATGACCAACGCCTTCGTGTTTCCCGGTCAGGGCAGTCAGGCCATCGGTATGGGCCAGGCCCTTGCGGACCATTATGCCGCCGCGCGGGCGGTGTTCGAGGAGGTGGACGACGCCCTCGGCGAGAAGCTGTCCGACATCATCTTCAACGGTCCCGAGGATCAACTGACTCTGACCGCCAACACCCAGCCGGCGCTGATGGCGGTCAGCCTTGCCGCGCTGCGCGCCCTGGAAGCCGAAGGCATCACCATCAAGCAGCATGCGTCCTTCGTGGCGGGTCATTCGCTGGGCGAATACTCGGCACTGGCCGCCGCCGGCGCGCTGTCGGTGACCGACGCCGCCCGTCTGCTGCGCACGCGCGGCAACGCCATGCAGAAGGCGGTTCCGGTGGGTGAGGGCGCCATGGCTGCACTGCTCGGCCTCGACTTCGAGGCGGCGGTAGCCGTCGCCAAGGAAGCTGCCCAGGGCGACGTCTGCGAGGCGGCCAACGACAACGCCCCCGGGCAGGTGGTGGTGTCCGGCGCCAAGCTCGCCGTCATCCGCGCCGTCGATATTGCCAAGGCCAAGGGCGCCAAGCGTGCCATGTTGCTCAACGTCTCCGCCCCCTTCCACTGCAAGCTGATGCAGCCGGCAGCCGAGGCGATGGCCGAGGCGCTCGCCACAGCGACCATCAACGCGCCGATCGTGCCGATCTTCGCCAACGTCACAGCAGCCCCAACCTCCGATCCCGAGGCGATCCGCAAGCAGCTCGTCGCCCAGGTGACCGGCACCGTCCGCTGGCGCGAGAGCGTGTCGGCCATGGCCGGCGCCGGCGTCGACAAGTTCGTGGAAGTGGGTGCCGGCAAGGTGCTGTCCGGCCTCATCCGCCGCATCGCGCCCGCTGAAGGCGTGATCGACTTCGGCAAGCCCAGCGATATTGCCGACGTCAAGGCGCTTCTCGGCCTCGCTTGAGGCACAAAATTATGCGGTATCATGATACCGCATAAGCCAAGTGTTTGATTCCAATGGATAGGATGCCGCTCGCGCTGCTTGACAAGCGAGCGGCATTTCCATATTGGAAGGCGCGACGGCGGCGCCCGGCAACGGGAGCCGCCATTTCGCATCGGCAACGCTGCGAAAGATGAGACGAACCGGCCGCCTTTCCGGGCGGCCCAAATCGGAAGACGGTAACGCCCATGACGACCTATACGGCGAAGCCGGCGGACATCGAGAAGAAGTGGGTCTTGATCGACGCCGAAGGCCTCGTGGTCGGCCGCCTCGCGACTGTGATCGCGATGCGCCTCCGCGGCAAGCACAAGGCCACCTACACCCCGCACATGGACGACGGCGACAATGTCATCGTCATCAACGCGGACAAGGTGGTGCTGACCGGCCGCAAGTACACCGACAAGACCTATTACTGGCACACCGGCTATATCGGCGGCATCAAGGAGCGCAAGGCGCGCCAGATCCTCGAAGGCCGCTTCCCCGAGCGCGTGCTCGAGAAGGCCGTTGAGCGCATGATCCCCGAGGGTCCGCTCGGCCGTCGCCAGCTTTCCAACCTCCGCGTCTACGCCGGTGCCGAGCATCCCCATGCCGCCCAGCAGCCGGAAGTCCTCGACGTCAAGTCGATGAACAAGATGAACACGAGGCCTTGATCCATGGCTGAGCTCTCCTCCCTCGCTGAACTCGGCGCTGCCGACGTCGCTCCGGTGGCCGAGGCCCCGGTGCACGTTCAGAAGCTCGACAAGTTCGGCCGCGCCTATGCCACTGGCAAGCGCAAGAACGCCATCGCTCGCGTCTGGGTCAAGCCGGGTTCCGGCAAGATCGTCGTGAACGGCAAGGAGTTCAACGTCTACTTCGGGCGTCCGGTGCTCCAGATGATCGTCCAGCAGCCGATCTACGCCGCTGCCCGTGACGGCCAGTTCGACATCATCGCCACGGTTGCCGGCGGCGGTCTTTCGGGCCAGGCCGGCGCTCTGCGTCACGGCATTTCCAAGGCGCTGACCTACTACGAGCCGGGCCTGCGCGGCGTGCTCAAGAAGCTCGGCTTCCTGACCCGCGACAGCCGCGTCGTCGAGCGCAAGAAGTACGGCAAGCGCAAGGCGCGCCGGAGCTTCCAGTTCTCGAAGCGCTGATCCGGATTTCGGATTTGGAATGTGGAAAGGGCGGTGCCGATGGCGCCGCCCTTTTCCTTTTGAGTTTTCAGCTTGGAAGCTGCTGACATCAGTCCTTGATCCGCAGGCCCACCGGATCGGGCGGCAGGGGGATGAACTCCGTCTCGCCAGCGATCTCCGGGAAGCGGCGGGCGCGCCAGTCGGCCTTGGCCGCCTCTATGCGCTCCTTTGAAGACGAGACGAAGTTCCAGTAGATGTGCCGCTTTTCGGGGAACGGCTCGCCGCCGATCAGCACGAGGCGCGTCGCCTCCGCGGCAATCAGGATCACCTCGGTGCCCGGACGGAAGACGACGAGCTGGTTGGGCGGAAAGACGCCATCTTGTCCCTCGATGCCGACAGCGCCGCTGATCACATAGGCGGCTCGCTCGACATGATCCGGCGGCACCTTGAAGCGCGTGCCGGCTTCGAGATGGACGTCGGCATACATCAGGTCGGAGTAGACCGGCACCGGTGAGCGGGTGCCGAAGCCGTCGCCGGCCACCAGCGTCATGCGCACGCCGGTATCGGAGAAGATGGGCAGGGCCGCCTTGTCGTGATGGCTGAACAGCGGAGCGATCTCCTCGCTGTCTTTGGGCAACGCCACCCAGATCTGCGTGCCGAACAGGCTGCCGCCGGCCGTGTGCACGGCCGCCGGGAAGCGCTCGGAATGGACGATGCCATTGCCGGCGGTCATCCAGTTGACCTCGCCGGCGCGGATCGTCTCCTTGTGGCCGGCGCTGTCGCGATGGATCATTTCGCCGTCGAACAGGTAGGTCAGCGTCGACAGGCCGATGTGCGGATGTGGCCGTACGTCTTCCGCCTCGCCGGCCCCGAACATCACCGGTCCCATCTGGTCGAAGAAAATGAAGGGCCCCACCATGCGGCGCTGCGCCGAGGGCAGGGCGCGGCGCACCTTGAAGCCGCCGAGATCGCGAACGTTGGGAAGGATGATTTCCTCGATGCGGTCGTTGCCGCCCCTGCCGGGAATGCTCATGATCTGTCCTTTCTGTTGTCGGGCAGATTAGGTGTTTCTCCCGATGAACGGTAGCCGCCGTTTGTTGAACGGTGTTTTCATGGCGATGGACGCGATGTTTCGCGAGAGCAGGCAAGAGTTCGTAGTAGATCAAATAAAAAAGCAGGGCCGAAGCCCTGCTTTTAGTTCCGCGTGTCAGCCCATAAAGCCTACAGATAGAAAGACCTCCCAATCCATCCGCCGGCGGCAGCGTTTTCCGCGCCTATATGGGTTTTCCCTCCCAAGACTCAGACCGCGATAACCGGAAGGCATTCTATTTTTGCCTATTTTGACGGCCTCATTTACTGAGGCTTTTCGTCTTTTGGCCGTGCCGTCCTTATTTATGGCGGGTACCATACACTGCGATTTTTCGTTTGTCATCCATTTGTGCATAGGCTGCATGCTTGTTCAGCATGGGCCGGTTTGTTCGGCGGCCTTACGATCGGGATCGGGAAATATCGCCATATCAATGAGTTGCGCAGGACCTCTGGAGTCGTTCCGATTTGCCGGCTCATCTGTGGTTTGACTCATAGACTAAAGTCATAGCTTCTCGCGGGGCATGGCCTTGCTTTCGACGGTCGGGGACTGATCGGTCTTGTTTTTTCAGGGTCGATGCGCTTTGAGTAGCCCGCTCATCCCAACGCGCGAGAGGATTCCATGCGTCTCAGCCGGTATTTCCTGCCCATTCTCAAAGAGGCGCCCAAGGAGGCGGAGATCGTCTCGCATCGCCTGATGCTGCGCGCCGGCATGATGCGCCAGCAGAACGCCGGCATCTATTCCTGGCTGCCGCTCGGCCTCAAGGTTCTGAAGAAGATCGAGGCCGTCGTGCGCGAGGAGCAGGATCGGTCCGGCGCCGTCGAAATTCTGATGCCGTCCATCCAGCCGGCCGACCTCTGGCGTGAGAGTGGCCGCTACGACGCCTATGGCAAGGAGATGCTGCGCATCGTCGACCGCCACGAGCGCGAGATGCTCTATGGTCCGACGGCCGAGGAAGTGGTCACCGACATCTTCCGCACTTATGTACGCTCCTACCGCGACCTGCCGCTCAACCTCTACAATATCCAATGGAAGTTCCGCGACGAGGTGCGCCCGCGCTTCGGCGTGATGCGCGGCCGCGAGTTCCTGATGAAGGACGCCTATTCCTTCGACGTCGATCAGGCCGGCGCGCTGCGCGCCTACCACAAGATGTTTGTCGCCTATCTCAGGACCTACAAGCGGCTGGGCCTCACCGCCATTCCCATGCGCGCCGACACCGGCCCGATCGGCGGCAAGCTCAGCCACGAGTTCATCATTCTTGCCTCGACGGGCGAGAGCGCGGTGTTCTGCGACAAGGACCTGCTCGACTTGCCGGTTCCGGGCGAGGATGTCGACTTCGAGGGCGATCTGTCGCCGGTCGTCGACATGTTCACCAGCCGCTACGCCGCGACCGACGAGATGCACGACGAGGCCGCCTTCGCCGCGCTGCCCGAGGAGCGGCGCGTGTCGGCGCGCGGCATCGAGGTCGGCCACATCTTCTCCTTCGGCACCAAGTATTCCGAGCCGATGGGTGCCAAGGTGGCCATGCCCGACGGCAGCGAGCAGCCGGTGATCATGGGCTCCTACGGCATCGGCGTGTCGCGCCTCATCGGCGCCATCATCGAGGCGAGCCATGACGACGCCGGCATCATCTGGCCGGAGAGCGTCGCGCCCTTCGGCGCCGGCGTGATCAGCCTCAGGCCCGACGACGCCGCTGTCACCGCCGCTTGCGAGGACGCCTACGCGAAGCTCTCCGCCGCCGGCAAGGACCCGCTCTACGACGACACCGCCGCCCGTCCGGGCGCCAAGTTCGCCTCCATGGATCTGATCGGTCTGCCCTGGCAGATCATCATCGGTCCGAAGGGGCTGGCCGACGGCGTGGTCGAGCTGAAGCGCCGCGCCACCGGCGACAAGGAGCTGGTGTCGCTGGAGTCGGCCATCGCCCGCGTCACAGAAAAGGCCTGATTGTCGCTGAAGAGGGGCGGCCGCGTGCCGCCCCGAGACCGTCCGATTCCGTCTGGAAAACCCGGAAAGGGCAGCTTGCCGGCGGAGGGAATTTGCTAGTCTCACGCGTTGCCGTCCGGTGACGCCCGAGTCGGCCACCGATCTTCGCGGCGATCGCGTGGGACTCTGAGGTTTGGCCGGCGTTTGGAGGTCTTTGGATGAGCGAGGCGAAAGCGGGGCGTCCCTTCGCTCCCTTCGAGTGGAAACTGGCCGGCCGTTACCTGAGGTCCCGTCGCAAGGAGGCGTTCATTTCGGTGATCGCCGGCTTCTCCTTCGTCGGCATCATGCTGGGCGTCGCCACGCTGATCATTGTCATGGCGGTGATGAACGGCTTCCGCGGCCAGTTGATGGACAAGATCCTCGGCATCAACGGCCACGCCGTGGTTCAACCGATCGATAGCCCACTCACCGATTACGCCTCGGTCGCCGATCGCCTTGCCGGTGTCGATGGCGTCCGGCTGGCCATGCCCTTCGTGGAAGGGCAGGTGCTGGCGTCCGGGCCGTCCGGCGCTTTCGGCGTTCTGGTTCGCGGCGTGCGCAGCGCCGATCTTCAGAAGCTGCCGCTCGTCTACGATACCGTGCAGATCGGATCCTTCGACAAGTTCGACGAGGGCATCGGCGTCGCCATCGGTCAGCGCCTCGCCGAGAGCCTGGGCGTGACGGTGGGCGACAAGATCACGCTGGTCAGCCCCAAGGGCAACGTCACCGCCCTCGGCACGACGCCGCGCGTCAAGGCCTACCCGGTCGCCGCCATCTTCAAGATCGGCATGAGCGAATACGACGGCACCTTCGTCTTCATGCCGATCGCCGAGGCGCAGAAGTATTTCATGATGGAGGACAAGGTCACCGCCATCGACGTCTTCGTCAACAATCCCGACGATATCGGCCCGATCAAGGAACGGCTGACGATCGATGCCGGACGCCCGGTGCTCATCACCGACTGGCGGCAGCGCAACGTCACCTTCTTCTCGGCGCTCGAGGTCGAGCGCAACGTCATGTTCATGATCCTGACGCTGATCGTGCTGGTGGCGGCGCTCAACATCGTCTCCGGCATGACCATGCTGGTGAAGGACAAGAGCCATGATATCGCCATACTCAGAACCATGGGGGCGAGCCGCGGCGCCATCCTGCGCGTCTTCCTGATCACCGGTTCGGCGATCGGCGTCGCCGGCACCATCGCCGGCTTCGCTCTCGGCCTCGTCGTCTGCCTCAACGTCGAGAAGATCCGGCAGTTCGTGTCCTGGCTGACCTCGACCGAGCTGTTCTCGCCGGAGCTCTACTATCTCAGCCAGTTGCCGGCCGACATGCAGATGCACGAGACGGTGACCGTGTTGATCATGGCGCTGGTGCTGTCGTTCGCCGCTACCATCTATCCCGCCTGGAAGGCGGCCCGTCTCGATCCCGTCGACGCGCTGAGGTACGAGTGATGCCGGCTATCGAAACCCTCATCACCGGCGTCGAAGATCCGGTCCTGAAGCTGGTCGGCATCGAGAAGTCCTACAAGGAAGGCTCGGGTACGCTGCCGATCCTGCGCGGCTGCGACTTCAACCTGTTTTCCGGCGAACTGACGGCGTTGGTGGCGCCATCGGGCGCCGGCAAGTCGACGCTCTTGCACATCACCGGCCTCCTGGAAAAGCCCGATGCCGGTGACGTCGTCATCGGCGGCAAGGCTTGCGGCAAGCTCGACGATGCCGACCGCACCCGCCTTCGCCGCACCGAGATCGGCTTCGTCTATCAGTTTCATCATCTTCTGCCGGAGTTCTCCGCGCTCGAGAACCTGATGATCCCGCAGATGATCGCCGGTCTCGACAAGAGGGAAGCGGCCAAGCGGGGCAACGATCTTCTCGCCTACATGCGCCTTGAGAAGCGGGGGACGCACCTGCCATCGCAGCTCTCCGGCGGTGAGCGGCAGCGTGTCGCCATCGCCCGCGCCGTCGCCAACGCGCCCAAGGTGCTGCTGGCCGACGAGCCGACCGGCAATCTCGACCCGAAAACCTCCCATTACGTGTTCGACGCCTTGGCGGCGCTTGTGAGGGCCACCGGCCTCGCCGCCATCATCGCCACGCACAACATGGCGCTGGCCGAGCGTATGGACCGGCGCATCACCCTCGACGAAGGGCGGATCGTCGAGCTCGAGTAACCTCATTCGCCCTGTCGCCGTTATCCTGGAGCGCCGGCCATGACCTCCCGCATCACCTATGTCAACGGACGCTACGTTCCGTCCAGGGAGGCCGTCGTCAGCGTCGAGGATCGCGGCAACCAGTTTGCCGACGCGGTCTACGAGGCCTGCCAGATCAAGGACGGCGCCATCATCGACCTTCGCCGCCATCTCGACCGCCTCGATCGATCGCTGGCCGAGCTGAGGATTGCGACGCCGATGAGCCGGGCGGCGATGACCCACGTTCTGCGCGAGGTCGCCCGGCGTAACAAGGTCGAGAACGGCTATGTCTACTGGCAGATCTCGCGGGGCGCCGCGCCGCGCGATCATGCCTTTCCGGCCGGCGTGAGGCCGACCTTCACGGCGACCGCCAAGTCGCTGGACGTTGCCGCCGCCGCGCTGCGCTACGAGAAGGGCGTGCCGATCATCACGCTTCCCGACAACCGCTGGGAGCGCGTGGATATCAAGACCGTCGGCCTGTTGCCCAACGCGCTGGCCAAGCAGGCGGCGCGCGAGGCCGGCGCCTTCGAGGCGGTGTTCGTCGACGCCGAGGGCTATGTCACCGAAGGCTCGTCCGCCAATGTCTGGTTGGTCGACGGGGAAGGGCGGCTCGTCACCCGTCCGGCCGATCGCGGCATTCTCCGGGGCATAACTCGGTCCGTGCTGATGGAAGTGGCGGCCGCCGAAGATGTCGCGGTTGTAGAGCGGCGCTTCACCGTGACCGAAATGAAGACGGCGCGCGAGGTTTTCCTGACCTCGGCCGGGGCGATTCTCTGCCCGGTGGTCAGCATCGACGGCGAGACGGTGGCGAACGGCGTCCCCGGCAGCATTGCCGCCCGGCTGAGACGGCGCTTCCACGACATTGCCGAGCGGACGCCGATTTGACGGCGGAAGCTGTGCTTGGCAAAATTGTCACATCCCTGTCGAAACACGGATAGCACGAGCCTGCCGACTGCGACACGCGCTCGAAATGGACTGGTAATTCCCGACGCGCCCGGCGTAACCATAAGTCGGGCGGCGCGTGGCGTCGGTGTGGCGTTTGCCCTCACAAAAAAACGAAGTCGAAAAGGCCGAAAAAAATGGCGGACAAAGCCCAGAACCTTCAGGACACTTTCCTCAATCACGTCCGTAAGAACAAGATTTCGCTGACGATTTTTCTGATTAACGGCGTCAAGCTGCAGGGCGTGGTTACCTGGTTTGATAATTTCTGCGTTCTCCTGCGTCGCGACGGGCACTCCCAGCTCGTCTACAAGCACGCCATCTCCACCATCATGCCGGCCCAGCCGCTGGCCCTTTTTGAGGGCAGCGAGGAACCGAACTGAGTTCGGTTTGTTCCGTTGTTGTCCGCCTGCGGAGGGGCTCTCCCGGGCGGACCGCTCCGGAATCATCGCATGTTGACCGCCTGCGGCGCGGCTTTCGGGAGGCCAAGTGACCGACGATCAGAATCTTGAAGAGGGCGGCCGTCCTCGCAAGAAGGGTGTTGATCGCATCGAAGAGCCGGCACGGGCTTTGGTCCTCGTGCCGGACGTGCGTCAGCGGGGCATGAGGGACGAAGCCGCAATCGCCACCCAGCGCGATCTCGACGCGCGTCTTGAGGAGGCCTTCGGCCTCGCGCAGGCCATCGACCTCGACGTGCGCGCCACCGTTCCCGTACCGGTCAGCCAGCCCAAGCCGGCAACCCTGTTTGGCGCCGGCAAGGTCGAGGAGATCGGCGAGACGGTGAAGGAAGAGGACATCGACCTCGCCATTGTCGATCATGCCCTCACCCCCATCCAGCAGCGTAATCTCGAGAAGGCCTGGAAGACCAAGGTCATCGATCGGACCGGCCTCATCCTCGAGATCTTTGGCGAACGCGCCCGCACGCGCGAGGGCCGGCTCCAGGTGGAGCTCGCCCATCTCAAGTATCAGAAGTCGCGCCTCGTGCGGTCCTGGACCCACCTCGAGCGTCAGCGCGGCGGCTTCGGCTTCCTCGGCGGTCCCGGTGAAACCCAGATCGAAGCCGACCGTCGCCAGCTCCAGGAAAAGATCACTCGCATCGAGGCCGATCTCGAGCAGGTCAAGCGCACCCGTGACCTGCATCGCCGCCAGCGGCGCAAGGTGCCGCATCCGGTGGTGGCGCTGGTCGGCTACACCAACGCCGGCAAGTCCACGTTGTTCAATCGGCTGACCGAAGCGGATGTCTTCGCCAAGGACTTGCTGTTTGCGACCCTCGATCCGACGCTGCGCCGCATCAAGCTGCCGCATGGCACCGAGGCCATCCTGTCTGACACCGTGGGCTTCATCTCCAACCTGCCGACCCACCTCGTCGCAGCCTTCCGGGCGACGCTTGAAGAGGTGATCGAGGCGTCGATCATCCTGCATGTCCGCGATATCTCGCACAAGGATACCGAGGCACAGGCAAGCGACGTGGCCGACGTGCTGAAGCAGCTTGGCCTCGACCCGGCGGACCGCGAGCGCATCATCGAAGTCTGGAACAAGATCGATCTTGTCGACGGGACGCGGCGCGATGCCCTTCTGGCCCAGGCCGCCACCGAGTCGCCCGGCGGTCAGGAGCGGCGCGTGGTGTCCGCGGTGACCGGCGACGGCCTTCCGGAGCTGCTCGCCGCCATCGAGACACGGCTGCTCGGCAGCCGGCCGGTCCATGAGCTGACGCTCGATCCATCCGACGGTGCGGGGCTTGCCTGGCTTTACGACCATGGCGAGGTTCTGGAGCGGCACGATGGTGAGAATGGCATGCTGCATCTCTCCGTTCGGATCGCCGAGAAATCGATGACGGTCTTTCATCAGCGCTATGGCGAACGCATTCAGCATCCGCTAGCGGAAAACTGATATTCAGAAGACAAGTTTGGTGCCCGGCCGGGTGTCCTTGCCGGGTTGCCTGAAGTGCCACCGCCGACTCGACAGAAAGTGGAGACTATGAACCTACCGTCCAGGCGAGCCTTTCTCGCCGCGCTCCCCCTCGCCTTGGCCGCCTGCGTTTCCGGCCCCGGACTGCCGGCGATGCCGCCGCTCATCGACCCGACCAAGCCGAAGCGTTATCCCCGGCCGTCCGCCGAGTATGTGGCGATGTATGGCGAGATGCACGATGGCGGGTTCGTCGTTCCGGCCGTCGACCTGACGCAGGTCAACCCGGCCTTCCTGCGCCGGGAAGTCGACTATGCCACCGAAGAGCCGGCCGGCACCATCATCGTCGACACGCCGGCACGCTATCTCTATCTGGTGCTGGGCGACGGCAGGGCCATGCGCTATGGCATCGGCGTCGGACGCGAGGGCTTTGCCTGGGCCGGCAGCGCGGTGATCCGCCGCAAGGCGAAGTGGCCGTCCTGGCACCCGCCGGTGGAAATGCAGGCCCGCGACCCCAAGGCTCGCAAGTGGGCCCGCGGCATGCCCGGTGGTCCGGACAATCCGCTGGGCGCCCGCGCGCATTACCTCTATCAGGGCAAGGTCGACACCCTCTACCGCATTCACGGCACGGTAGAGCCGTGGACGATCGGCAGCAACGTTTCCTCGGGCTGCATCCGTCTGATCAATCAGGACGTGATCGACCTCTACGAGCGAGTGCCGGTCGGCACCGTCGTCAAGGTCATCGAGCGCCCGGCCGGTCCCGCCGTCTGAGTTCGACGCCGTCCCGCCGTGAGCGCGGGACGGCCGTCCGCCTCTCCTCGCCGCGCCGTTTTCGTCAAGAGTTTGAATTCCTTCGCAGCCGAAATAGGGGGAAGACAAATTAACCTTGCCGCGCCATAGTGCCTTCGCGTCGAGCCAACATGGCGGCCGGACGGGCGGGGAAGAAGCGCCGTCCGGTTCGTCTCTGGTTCCGTTCCGGGCTGGCAATGCCGGCTGCGCCATCGATGGAACCGGGCCGACGGCGGGAGAAGTCGGGAGGACAGCATGATTGACAATTCTCACAATAACCGGCGGTTGGCGCGCGAAGCGATGGCGTTCGTGCTGGCCGGAGGGCGAGGCAGCCGCCTCAAGGAGCTCACCGACCGCAGGGCCAAGCCGGCGGTCTATTTCGGCGGCAAGAGCCGCATCATCGACTTCGCTCTTTCCAACGCTCTCAACTCGGGCATCCGCCGCATATCCGTGGCGACCCAGTACAAGGCCCACAGCCTGATCCGCCATCTGCAGTATGGCTGGAACTTCTTCCGGCAGGAGCGCAACGAGAGCTTCGACATCCTTCCCGCCTCGCAACGCGTTGCCGAGGACAAGTGGTATGTCGGAACCGCCGACGCGGTGACGCAGAACATCGACATCATCGAAGCCCACAACATCGAATACATCATCATCCTGGCCGGCGATCACATCTACAAGCAGGACTACGAGATCATGCTCGACCAGCATGTCTCCTCCGGCGCCGACGTCACCGTCGGCTGCATCGAGGTCCCGCGCATGGATGCCACCGGCTTCGGTGTGATGGCGATCGACGAAAGCGCCCGCATCATCGACTTCGTCGAGAAACCTGCCGATCCGCCGGCCATGCCCGGCCGCCCGGATCTGGCGCTCGCCTCGATGGGCATCTACGTCTTCAAGACCAGTTTCCTGATCGATCTGCTGCGGCAGGACCAGGACGATCCGAACTCCAGCCACGACTTTGGCAAGGACATCATTCCGGCCATCGTGAAGGGCGGCAAGGCGATCGCCCACAAATTCTCGGACAGTTGCGTCCGTTCTTCGTCGGAGGCCGAACCCTACTGGCGCGACGTGGGAACGATCGATGCCTTCTGGGAAGCCAACATCGACCTCACCGACTTCGTCCCGGCGCTCGACCTTTACGACAAGAAGTGGCCGATCTGGACCTACACCGAGCTGACGCCGCCCGCCAAGTTCATCCACGACGAGGATGGCCGGCGTGGCGCGGCGACCAGCTCCCTGGTATCTGGCGGCTGCATCATCTCCGGCGCCCGCGTCGACAAGTCGCTGTTTTTCACCGGCGTGCGCGCTCATTCCTACTCGGAGGTCGAGCACTGCGTGGTGCTGCCATACGTCAACATCAACCGCGGCGCCCGCCTCACAAAATGCGTCATCGACAAGGACGTGGTGATTCCGGCCAATCTGGTGGTCGGTGAGGATCCCGAGCTGGACGCCAGCCGCTTCCGCCGCAGCGAGGGGGGCGTCTGCCTGATCACCCAGGACATGATCGATCGGCTGAAGCTCTGACTTTGGCATTGAAGATAGCCCCGGGGCGTGGCAGATACCGCGCCCCGACACGGTCCGGAACATGCGCCGCTGCCGGCAAACCGCCGAAGGCGGCGCGTCCGTGTGAGGATCGTTCGCAGTTTCCTCCGCCCTGCGCGGACAGTACCAGCGCTGCTGAAGATGCGTTTGGTGTTCGGTCACGAATTTCTCATGCCTTTGGCCGAGACGAGACATTCGTGGTGACTTCAACGAGCGGATGCGTCAGCATCTTCGCGAGTTGGTATAACCAGTCGGGGTGATCAAGTGCGCGTCCTATTCGTTGCCTCCGAGTGCTATCCGCTGATCAAGACGGGCGGTCTCGCCGACGTCGCGGGCGCGTTGCCGCTGGCGCTCGCCAATCTCGACTGCGATGTTCGCGTTCTGATGCCGGCTTATCCTGGCGTGGTTGGGCATCTTCAGAACGTTGAGGAGGTTGCCGCCTATCCCGACGTGTTCGGCGGGCCGGGCCGGCTCCTGGCGGGCGAGACGGCGGATGGCCTCAAGGTGTTGGCGCTCGACGTCGGTCATCTCTACGACCGACCCGGCAACCCTTATCTCGGGCCGGACGGCAACGACTGGTGGGACAACACCCGCCGCTTCGCCGCACTGTCGGCGATCGGCGCCGCCGTTGGCCGCTATGGCGTCGGCGATTGGAAGCCGGCTATCGTCCATGGCCACGACTGGCAGGCCGGCCTGGTGGCGCCCTATCTTCTGGCCGGACCGGCGGAGGGGAGGCCCAAGACGGTCTTCACCATCCATAACGTCGCCTTCCAAGGCATTTGCGGCCGCGCCGACTTCGACACATTCGGTTTGCCGTCGAGCTTCTACACACCGGCGGGGCTCGAGTATTACGGCTACTGCTCCTTCCTGAAGGGGGGGCTCGTCTTCTCGGACCGGCTGACCACGGTCAGCCCGACCTATGCGCGCGAGCTGCGCACGCCGGAGTTCGGCTTCGGCATGGAAGGCGTGCTCAACGAGCGCGCCAATGTCCTGAGCGGCATCGTCAACGGCATCGACACGCGGGCCTGGGATCCGGCGACCGATCCGTTGATCACGTCCAACTACAGCGCGCGCAAGATGGCCGGCAAGGCGATCTGCAAGACCGAGCTGCAAAACCGCATGGGTCTCAGGGTCGATCCGGACGCACCGCTGATGATCGTGGTGAGCCGCCTCACCGGTCAGAAGGGCTTGGACATGCTGCTGCCCAACCTGGAGGGCATTCTGCAGCGTGGCGGGCAGCTCGCCATCCTCGGCGCCGGCGAGCATGGCATGGAGCGGGCCTTCGTCGATGCCGCCGCGGCCAACCCTGGCTCCGTCGCCGTCCACATCGGCTATAGCGAGCCGCTCAGCCATGCCATGCAGGCTGGCGCCGACGCCATCCTCATTCCTTCGCGCTTCGAGCCCTGCGGTCTCACCCAGCTTTATGGATTGCGCTATGGCACCATCCCCGTGGTGGCCCGGACCGGCGGCCTTGCCGACACCGTGATCGATGCCAACGACGCATCGGTGCGGGCGGGAACGGCGACGGGCATTCAGTTCGCTCCGGTCTCCGCCGGCGGTCTCGGCTTCGCCATCGAGCGCCTGTTCGATCTCTTCCACAACAAGAAGGTCTGGCGGGCGTTGCAGGCGCGGGCGATGGCCCATCCGGTCGGGTGGGAGGACTCCGCGCCTGATTATGTCACGCTTTACCGCGACCTGACGACCGAGGGTGTCTGAAGCTCCATGACGGTGTCGATCCGGTCCGGGCGGCCGTATCCCCTAGGTGCCCAGTTTGACGGGGACGGCGTCAATTTCGCCATCTTCTCGGCCAATGCGACGCGCGTCGACGTCTGCCTGTTCGAGCCGCTCACCGGCTTCGAGCATATCCGCCTGACGCTGCCCGAGTGCACCGACGAGGTGTTCCACGGCTACGTCTCGGGTATCGGCATCGGGACCGCCTACGGGTTCCGCGTTCATGGTCCCTACGATCCGGAGCACGGGCACCGCTTCAATCCGCACAAGCTGGTCATCGACCCCTACGCCAAGGTGCTGACCGGCCGGCTGCGCGCCAACGACTTGATGGCCGGCTACCAGCCGGTGACGCTCGACGACGCCAGCTTCGACACGCGCGACAGCGCCCGCGTCGTACCGAAGGCTCTGGTCACCGATTCCAAGGTGCCGCCCTGCGTCAGCTTCCGGCCGGCGCGGCCTTGGCGGGACACCATCATCTATGAGGCCCACGTCCGCGGGCTCACCATGCAGATGCCGCGATTGCCGCGCGCCAAGGCCGGCACCTACGAAGGGATCGGAGCGCCGGAGACCATCGAGCATCTGGTGAAGCTGGGCATCACGGCGATCGAGCTGATGCCCATTCAGGCCTTCCTCGATGATGGCTTTCTCACCCGCAAGGGGTTGGTCAACTACTGGGGCTACTCGCCGCTCTGCTATTTCGCGCCCGAACCGCGTTACGACCACGGCGCGCGCGACGTTTCGGTGGTCGATCGCGTACGCGATATGGTGCGGGCGCTACACGAGGCGGGTATCGAGGTTCTGCTCGATGTCGTCTACAACCACACCGGCGAGGTCGACCAGTTCGGGCCGACCCTCAGCTTCCGCGGCATCGACAATGCCAGCTATTACCGGCTCAACCCCGATCGTCCCCGCTGGTACATCAACGACACCGGCACCGGCAACACACTGAACGCCGGCCACCCGCGCGTCACGCAGATGATCCTCGATTCGCTCCGCTACTGGGTGGAGGCGATCGGTGTCGACGGCTTCCGGTTCGACCTTGCGACCTCGGTGGGGCGCGAGCCGCACGGCTTCGACCCCGAGGGACGCTTTCTGACGGCGCTTCGGCAGGATCCGCTCTTGTCGACGGTGAAGCTGATCGCCGAACCCTGGGATATCGGTCCCGGTGGCTACCAGCTCGGCAACTTTCCTCCGGGCTTTTCTGAGTGGAACGACCGCTTCCGCGACACGGTGCGTGCCTTCTGGCGCGGCGACGAGCAGGTGGCGCCGGAGCTGGCGGCAAGATTGCTGGGGTCGCCCGATCGCTTCGACCGCTCAAACCGCCGCCCTTCGGCGTCCATCAACTTCGTCACGGCGCACGACGGATTCACCTTGAAGGATCTCGTCTCCTATGCGGCCAAGCACAACGAGGCCAATCTGGAGGACAACCGCGACGGCCACTCCGACAATCACTCGGCCAACTACGGTGCCGAAGGGGCTTCGACCGATCCGGCCGTCATCGCCACGCGCAAGCGGCAGATGCGCAACATGCTGGCGACGCTTCTTCTGGCGCAGGGGACGCCGATGCTGCTGGCCGGCGACGAGCTCGCCAACAGCCAGTCCGGCAACAACAATGCCTATTGCCAGGACAATCCGGTTGGCTGGGTAGGATGGAACCAGGGCGATGATGCCGAACTGGCTGACTTCGTCGCCTATGTCGTTCGGCTGAGACAAAGCCACCCGGTGTTCCGACAGACGCGTTTCCTGCATGGAAGGCCGCGTCCGCAAGACAAGTTGTCCGACGTCGAGTGGATTGCCGTATCCGGCCGGCCGATGACCGGCAGCGACTGGAACAGCCATGAGTGCAAGGCCTTCGGCGTTCTGTTGCGCGACTCGGCTTTGCCGCATGCCGAGGCGGACGGCGACGCCGTCTATCTCATGCTGAACGCCCACCGAGCGAACCGCCGTTTCCACCTGCCGCCGACGCGCGAAGGGCATAGCTGGAAGCCGATTCTAAGCTCCGACATGCCGACCGGCCGACCGGCTGCCGCAACGCCGCGCCGCGCCTGGCAGGCGGTGGAGGTGCCGGGCCGCACCTTCCTCGCTTTCGTCGAGGTAAGAGCTTGAGTAAAGTGAGATTGCCTTTCGGGGAGTGACAGGGAATGCAGATCAAGACAATCGCCACCAAGCCGATCGACGGCCAGAAGCCGGGCACCTCCGGCCTCCGCAAGAAGACCCGCGTCTTCATGCAGCCGGGCTATCTCGAGAATTACGTCGAGGCGATCTTCGCCGGCGTCGGCGGCGTCACCGGCAAGGTGCTGGTGATCGGTGGCGACGGCCGCTTCTTCAATGACAAGGCCATCCAGACCATCATCAAGATGGCGGTTGCCCATGGCGCCAAGAAGCTGGTGATCGGCAAGGGCGGCCTGTTCTCGACGCCTGCCGCCTCGAACGTCATCCGCAAGCTCGGCGCCTTCGGTGGCGTCGTGCTGTCGGCGAGCCACAATCCCGGCGGCGAGGATGGCGATTTCGGCATCAAGTTCAACGGCTCCAATGGCGGGCCGGCGCCCGAGAACGTCACCGACGCCATCTTCGCGGCGACCAAGACCATCACCGAGTATCGGATCGCCGACATCGCCGATATCGACCTCGATCGCCTGGGCGCCTCCAAGGCCGGCGAGACCGAGATCGAAGTGGTCGATCCGGTCGCCGACTATGTCGAGCTGATGGAGAAGCTGTTCGATTTCGACAAGATCGCCGCGCTGATAAAGTCTGGCTTCACGCTGCGCTTCGACGCCATGCACGCCGCCACCGGCCCTTACGCCAAGGCGATCCTCGAAGGCAAGCTCGGCGCCGCTCCCGGTAGCGTCATCAATGCCGTGCCGCTGCCCGATTTCGGCGGCGGCCATCCAGACCCCAACCCGATCTACGCCAAGGAACTCTACGACTTCATGGCGTCGCCCGGGGGCGCGGATTTCGGCGCCGCCTCTGACGGCGACGGCGACCGCAACATCGTCATCGGCCGCGGCGCCGTGGTGACTCCCTCCGACAGTCTTGCGCTGCTTGCCGCCAACGCCCACCTCGCCAAGGGCTACGCCAGGGGGCTTGCCGGCGTTGCCCGCTCGATGCCGACCTCCGGCGCCGTTGACCGCGTCGCTGCCAAGAAGGGCCTCGACTGCTACGAGACGCCGACCGGCTGGAAGTTCTTCGGCAACCTCCTGGATGCCGGCAAGGTGACGCTCTGCGGCGAGGAAAGCGCCGGCACGGGCTCCGACCATGTGCGCGAGAAAGACGGCCTCTGGGCGGTTCTCCTCTGGCTCAACATCCTCGCCGTGCGCGGCGAGAGCCTGAAGGACATTCAGGAGAAGCATTGGGCCGAATATGGCCGCACCTTCTACACGCGCCACGACTATGAGGCCGTGGACACGGCGGCGGCCGAGGGGCTGGTGAACAGGCTGCGCGATATGATGCCAACGCTGCCGGGCACCAAGGTGGCCGACCTCGAAGTCGCAAGCGCCGACGACTTTGCCTACAACGATCCGGTCGACGGTTCGGTGACCAAGAAGCAGGGCATCCGCATTCTGTTCAAGGGCGGCGAACGCGTGGTGTTCCGCCTGTCGGGCACCGGCACCGAGGGCGCAACTTTGCGAGTCTATCTCGAAAGCTTCGAGCCGGACGTAGCCAAGCATGGCCAGGATGCGCAGGTGGCGCTCGCCAAGGTGATCGAGGCAGCCGATACGCTGGCTGAGATCAAGGCGCGCACCGGCCGGCAGGCGCCGGACGTTATCACCTGACGGCGGCGCGTTCCGCGCCCTGAGATGACGAGGCCCGGGTCAGGTCGCTGCCCCCGGGCCTTCTTTTCGTCAGTGCGACAGGAAAACGCCGCTGGTGGTGGTCGTGGTCGTCGTCGAGCCGTTGGAAATGGCCGTCACGTCGGGGGCGAGGTTCCAGCTGGTCTGGTTGAGGATCAGCGAGTCGGCGACGATGGTGACTTTGTCGAGCGACGCCGTCATGCCGGAGTTCATGGTGAGCTGGCGGCTTGGCAGGTGAATGAGCCCGGTAAGCTCGTGGCCTGGGCTGTCGTTCCACGGCCACTGCGTGACGTTGGCGTTGGCGGTGGTCTCGTAGATCAGGACGTTGGCATAGGGGCCGCTGGTCGGTGCCTTGAGGTAGGTGCCGGCGCCCGAGTTGAACTGGAACTTCGAGGTGTCGGCGAAATAGAAGGTGACGCCGGTGCCCCTCAGCGTCCCCTGGATGTTCCAGTCGCCCCCCTTGATGATGTAGAGGCCCGGATTGAATGTTGCGACGGTCTGGGAGCTGTTGAAGTTGACGCCGCCGCAATGCACGCCCGGCTCGAAGGTGTAGGTGGCGGCATCGATGTTGCGACCGTTGTAGTTACAGGCGCCTGCCGTGACGGCTGGCAGCGTCGCGGCGTAGGGATCGCTTGCCGGCGAGCACCCCTTTTCGAGATTGGGATGCGTGCCGCCGTTGTCGATGATGCTACTGCTCTTGATGCAGATCTTCTTCGAGTTGATCGTCGTGCCGCCGTTGAAGATGGCTGCGCTACCGGCGTTCGACTGCACGTGAATCTCGCAGTTCGGTGCATTCACGGTGGCGCCCGAGTTGACGAGCAGCGCCTGGGAGTTCTTCGAGACGAGAAGGATGCACACGCTGCCGGCAGGCGTGGTGGTGGACGCGGTCTTGGGCGTTGCCTTGGCGGTGACGCCGACGGACATGTCGTTCTTGCCAATGATGCCCATGAAGGACAGCGGTACGGTGATGGTCGCCGAACCGGATGTGCTGCCGTCACTGTTGCGGATGAAGCTGGAGCTGAGGTTTTCCTCGGCAACGCCGGTGTCGGAGAGGTTGGCCGCGAGGGTGGCCCGGCCGGTCTCGACATAGCCCGAACCGGTTGTCAGGGCCGCGCGGATGGTGGCCTGGTCGAGAGCCCCTTGAAGTATCTCTCGGGCTCGCAAGACCTGGGCGAGATCGACGGCGGCACCAACGGCCACAATCAGCGCGACGAGAGCGACCGCCATGACGACGCCGATCGAGCCGCGAACATCCGCCAGGAACCCTCGCAGATCGCGAAGCATACCAGAGCGCCCGAACGTATGGTGGCCAGACATCATTCTACCTCATACCGTTCCGGATGGCGAAGCCCAGAGCCTTCGCCGACCAAATTGAAACACTTGGTCGTCCAGCGAAGGCTCCAGATCATTTGCCGGAGCACCCGCCGATCAGGTTGAGTCAACCTGATCGGCGGGTGCTCTGGCGTCGCGATCCCGCGAGTATCGTTGCATGTCCCGGGGCTAAACCCGCGCGGACAAGCCGTTTGTGCAACCTTGAACGTTACGAGATGAATAATTCACTGCCATGCAGCTGAAAAAACTGCACAATCACGACTAAATATGTGGCGTCCGGCTCCGTTGCGCGGGTGGGGCTGCGGCTCGCTGGCCGGCTTTTCGGCAGCCTGCCCAATTCTTGGGTGACAAAGCGTTTTTTGCGGCAGTAAAAGGGCGCACCAAGCGAAGGCCGCCGGAGGGAAGATTGCCGCTCGAAACCGTGACAAAGATTGCCGAACTCCGTGAGCGACTGAGGCCGGTGCGGCAGGCGGGGCAGAGCATCGGTCTGGTACCGACCATGGGGTATCTGCATCGCGGCCACGCCGCCCTGGTCGATCGGGCTCGGGCCGAGAACGACGTCGTTGTGGTGTCGGTTTTCGTCAATCCGTTGCAGTTCGGTCCGAAGGAAGACTTCGCCAGTTACCCGCGTGACCTCGATGCCGATCGCAAGCTGCTCGCCGAGCACGGCGCCGACATCGTCTTTGCGCCGTCGGTCGAGGAGATGTATCCGCGGCCGATCACCACCCATATCGAGGTCGAGGAGCTGTCGGTCCGCCTGGAAGGCGAGCGCCGGCCGGGCCATTTCCGCGGCGTTGCCACGGTGGTTGGCAAGCTGTTCAATATCGCTCTGCCGGACCGCGCCTATTTCGGCGAGAAGGACTATCAGCAGCTTCAGGTGATCCGTCGCATGGTCGCGGATCTGTCCTTTCCGCTGGAGATCGTCGGCGTGCCGACCGTGCGCGATGTGGACGGCGTCGCACTGTCCTCGCGCAATGTCTATCTGTCGCCGGTCGAGCGCGCCGCGGCGCCGGTACTCAGCCGGTCGCTGGCAGCGGCAGCCGATGCGATCGGTGGCGGAACCGTCGATCCCCAGGACATCGAGGCGGTCGTTCGAGGCGTCCTGGCTGACGAACCGCTCGCCGCGCCGGATCTCGTCGCCGTCGCCGCAGCCGACACGCTCGAGCCGATCGACCCGAAGGCCCCGCCGCCGTCGATCGCGTTGATGCTCGCCGTTCGCATCGGCCGCACGCGCCTTCTTGATCAGCGTGTCGTCGCCGTTCCCTGAAGACTGCAACCCGGACCCTGTCCCGGAGGTTTTGAGATGAGTGCTCCCGTCCGCTCCCGTCGCACCTCGGTCGCCGACATCAAGGCGCTGAAGGGCGTGCGCCCCATCGTCAGCCTCACGGCCTACACCGCGCCGATGGCGGCGCTGCTCGACCCGCATGTCGATTTTCTGCTGATCGGAGACTCGCTCGGCATGGTGGTCTACGGGTTCGAGACCACGCTGCCGGTGACGCTCGACCTGATGATCGCCCACGGCGCAGCGGTGGTACGCGGGTCGACCACCTCGCTGGTGATCGTTGACATGCCCTTCGGCTCGTATCAGGAAGGGCGCGAACAGGCTTTCCGGTCGGCCTCACGCGTCCTCGCGGAGACCGGCGCCCAGGCGGTGAAGCTCGAAGGGGGCGAGGAGATGGGCGAGACCATCCGCTTCCTCACCGAGCGTGGCGTGCCAGTGCTCGGTCACATCGGCCTGACGCCGCAAATGGTCAACGTCTACGGCGGCTACAAGACCCAAGGCCGCAACCAGTTCCAGGCTGCCAAGATCAAGGCGGACGCCCGCGCCGTGGCCGAAGCCGGTGCCTTCGGTTTCGTGCTCGAGGGAACCATGGAGCCGCTCGCCCGCGAGATCACCGCCGAGTCGCCCATTCCGGTCATCGGCATCGGCGCCTCGCCTCACTGCGACGGCCAGATCCTGGTGAGCGAGGACATGCTCGGCCTTTACAACGAGTTCATCCCGCGCCACGTAAAGCGCTTCGCCGACCTCGGCGCCGAAGTCTCGAAGGCCGCCGCCGCCTATGCGGAAGAGGTCAAGGCGCGCAGCTTCCCCGGCCTTGAACACACCTTCCAGCCCAAGGCCTGAGCCCGATTGGACCAAGTGATGAGCGGTGGCGCTCGCCACCGAGGTCGGTTGGCGTTCCCGCGTCGGTGATCATCGGCCCGTCGTGCAAGAGTGCGGCGCGTATGATTTCACTGCGATGAAAGAACATCGGCGTCTACGTGGAAACACGTGGCGCCATGGGCGGCTTTTTCATGAAATCGCGAGCGAAATTTTCGCGCCCGGACGAATACGTCCGTCAGTTCTTCTTAAGTAACCTGAGGCTTGAGCAAAAAATAACCTGTTTGCTTATTTCGTAGGCGCTGTTTCGATTATCAATTGCGCATGTGTAGTTTGTGGTCATTTCAAGGCGCTTTGCGATTGACCATCGGCATAATTTGTAATCTAGTGACCGAGGAGCCCGCCGGTTCGGCGGGTGTGGAGCGACTGTCACTGGTTTCTATCCTTCGGCCTCGTTTCGATGGGTTGGGCTGTGGAAGTTGCTTCAAAATCGAGGCTCGGCGGATTGGGGTGCTTCGGCGCTCCGACGATCGGAGCGGGTGTCGACAACAAACAAGAGCACCCACGCGCCGGGTTTCGTTGGTCATCAGGGGAGACATTCATGCGTTCCAACACACTCAAGACTTTGCTGCTCGGTGCCGCTTTCGTGGGAGCCGGCGCTGTCGCCGCTTCGGCCGGTACCCTTGACGAGGTCAAGGCCAAGGGCTTCGTGCAGTGCGGCGTCAACGGCGCCGGTCTTGCCGGCTTTGGCGCGCCGGACGATGCCGGCAACTGGACGGGCCTCGATGTCGATGCCTGCCGCGCCGTCGCCGCTGCCGTCTTCGGCGATCCGTCCAAGGTGAAGTTCACCGGCCTCTCCGCCAAGGAGCGCTTCACGGCCCTGCAGTCGAAGGAAATCGACATGCTGGCCCGCAACTCGACCAACACGATGAGCCGCGACACGCAGCTCGGCATTACCTTCACCGGCACCAATTACTACGACGGTCAGGGCTTCATGGTGAAGAAGGCGCTGGGCGTTTCCTCGGCCAAGGATCTCAATGGCGCTTCGGTTTGCGTGCAGTCCGGCACCACCACCGAGCTGAACCTTGCCGACTACTTCAAGTCCAATGGCATGACCTTCAATGCCGTGGTCTTCGAGAAGCAGGAAGAGGCTGATGCCGCCTATGACGCCGGCCGCTGCGACGCCTACACCACCGACGCTTCGGGCCTCTATTCGATCCGCCTGAAGATGACCAATCCGGATGACAGCATCGTGCTGCCGGAGATCATCTCCAAGGAGCCGCTCGGGCCGGCCGTCCGCCAGGGCGACGACCAGTGGGAGTCGATCGTCCGCTGGACCCACTATGCCATGCTGATCGCCGAGGAGTTTGGGGTGACGCAGGCCAACGTCGATGAGATGAAGAAGTCCGAGAATCCGGAAGTGCAGCGCCTGCTCGGCGTTGGCGAGGGCGTCGACTTCGGTACGCCGATCGGTCTCAACAAGGACTGGGCCTACAACGTCATCAAGGGCGTCGGCAACTACGGCGAATCCTTCGAGCGTAACGTCGGCGAGGGCTCGCCGCTCAAGATCGCTCGCGGTCTCAATGCGCTGTGGTCGAAGGGCGGTCTGCAATACGCCCCGCCGATCCGCTGATCGAACAGGCGAGGGAGGCGCTCTGAGCGGGCGCTTCCTGTCTTTCGGACCTGATGGGATGCGTCGGCTCCAGTCGCATCCGGCCTGGGCGAGCGTCCGGCCGGCCATGGTGACATGCCCGAACGGTCCGGTACCCGGCAAGTGCGGCGCGCCGCGCCGGCGGCGCTCCCTTCTTGTGACAGAACGTGCTTTCGGCGCCCCTTGGCGCCCTCTCTCGAGGCCTGACATGACGCTCCGAGACAAGACGGCTGACGAGACGCCTCGATCCTGGCTTCGCGCTGTCCTCTATGACGCCACCATCCGCGGCTGGGTATTCCAAGGCCTGGTTCTGCTCTTCATTATCCTGTTCGCCCTCTGGGTCATCCACAACACCGCCGCCAATCTGCGCGCTGCCAACATCCCGTTCGGATTCGACTTCCTCAACATGCGGGCCGGCTTCGACATCTCGCAGAAGCCGATCGACTACACGCTGGATTCCTCGCACGCCCAGGCCTTCAAGGTCGGTCTTCTCAACACGATCATCGTGTCGGTGCTCGGCATCATCCTGGCGACGATCATCGGTTTCATCGTCGGCATATCCAGGCTGTCCAGCAACTGGCTGCTGGCGAGAGCTGCCACGGTCTATGTCGAAACGCTGCGCAACATCCCGCTGCTGCTGCAACTCCTGTTCTGGTACAAGGCGGTGCTGTCGGTGCTTCCCGGCCCGCGCCAGGGCCTGATGCTGCCTTTCTCGATCAATCTCTCCAATCGCGGCCTGACCATGCCGCGGCCGATCGTCGGCGAAGGCTTCGGCCTGGTCATGTGGGCTTTGCTGGTCGCGGTGGTGGCCGCATGGGCTCTGGCCCGCTGGGCAAGACGCCGGCAGGCCGCCACCGGCCAGTCGTTCCCCGTCATCCGCGCCTCGCTCGGCATCGTCATCGGCCTGCCGCTGGTGGTTTTTCTCATCCTTGGCGCGCCGCTCACCTTTGAGCTGCCGGAACTCAAGGGCTTCAATTTCGTCGGCGGCATGGTCGTCCACCCCGAACTGACCGCCATGCTGCTCGGTATCTCGCTCTACACGGCGACATTCATTGCCGAAACGGTGCGAGCCGGCATCCTCGCGGTTTCCTCTGGGCAGAGCGAGGCCGCCTTCTCGCTCGGTCTGCGGCCGAGCCAGACCATGCGCCTCATCGTCGTGCCGCAGGCGATGCGGGTCATCATTCCGCCGCTCACCAGCCAGTATCTCAACCTCACCAAGAACTCGTCGCTGGCGCTGGCCATCGGCTATCCGGATCTGGTGGCGGTGTTTGCCGGCTCCACGCTCAACATCACCGGCCACGCCATCGAGGTCATCGCCATCACCATGGCGGTCTATCTCGCCCTGAGCCTCATCACCGCTGCGCTGATGAACTGGTTCAACGCCCGCGTGGCGCTGGTCGAACGCTGAGGATCGGTTATGAGCCGCATCGAAACCGATACCGTCTTTGTCCGCCGTGACTTCCTGGAGCCCGAGGCGCCGCCGCCCTCGCTGGGCGGCATTCCGGGCTGGGTCCGAAAGAACCTGTTCTCCTCACCCTTCAACATCGCCATCAGCCTGTCGATGCTGCTGCTGCTGGCCTGGGCGCTGCCGCCACTCATCCGCTGGCTGTTCATCGACGCGGTATGGACCGGCACCAACCGTGAGGCCTGTCTGCCCAAGAACGGCGAAACGGTGGGGGCCTGCTGGGCCTTCGTCAACGCCAAGCTGGCGCAGTTTACCTTCGGCTCCTATCCGGCCGATCAGCGCTGGCGGCCGTCGCTGGTGATGATCGTCTTCTTCGTGGGCCTCGCCTGGGTGGCTATCCCCAGGATGCCTTGGCGGCGGCAGGCCGTCTGGCTGATGCTGACCGCCTTCCCGGTGGCCACCTTCTGGCTGCTCTACGGCGGTCTCGGACTGCCGATCGTCGAGACGTCCAACTGGGGCGGTCTGCTGGTGACGCTGGTCGTGGCGATCACCGGCATCGTCGCGTCCTTGCCGCTCGGCATTCTCCTGGCGCTCGGCCGGCGCTCGAAGCTGCCTTTCATCAAGATCGTTTCGGTGGTGTTCATCGAGGTGTGGCGCGGCGTTCCGCTCATCACCGTGCTGTTCATGGCCTCGGTGATGCTGCCGCTGTTCCTGCCGACCGGCGTCAACTTCGACAAGCTCTTGCGCGCGCTGATCGGCGTCGCCCTGTTCACCGGCGCCTACATGGCCGAAACCATCCGCGGCGGCCTGCAGGCCATTCCGAAGGGGCAGTTTGAAGGGGCCGCCTCGCTCGGCCTCGGCTACTGGCAGTCGATGCGGCTGATCATCCTGCCGCAGGCCCTGAAGATCGTCATCCCCGGCATCGTCAACAGCTTCATCTCGCTGTTCAAGGATACGTCGCTGGTGATGATCATCGGCCTCTACGACCTCCTCGGATCCATCCAGCGCAACTTCTCCGACGCCAACTGGTCGACGCCGTCCATCGCCCCGACGGGCCTGATCTTCGCCGCCGCCGTTTTCTGGGTTTTCTGTTTCTCGATGTCACGCTATTCCATGTACATGGAGAGAAAGCTCAACACCGGACGCAAGCGATAACCGGCCGTCCACCGCCGCCCCGCCTGCCGCCAAAGGGACCCAATTCATGGCCGATACTGCCCTAGCCACCGCGCCCGAAACCGAAACCGCCGTTGAAATGATCGGCGTCAACAAGTGGTTCGGCGAGTTCCACGTGCTGCGCGACGTCAATCTCTCCGTCAAGCGCGGCGAGCGCATCGTCATCTGCGGCCCCTCCGGTTCGGGCAAGTCGACGACCATCCGCTGCATCAATCGCCTGGAAGAGCACCAGAAGGGCAAGATCATCGTCGACGGCATCGAGCTCACCAACGATCTCAAGCGCATCGACGAGGTGCGGCGCGAGGTGGGCATGGTGTTCCAGCACTTCAACCTGTTCCCGCATCTGACCATCCTGGAGAACTGCACGCTGGCGCCCATCTGGGTGCGCAAGATGCCGAAGAAGGAAGCCGAGGAGGTGGCGATGCACTTCCTCACCCGCGTCAAGATCCCCGAGCAGGCGCACAAGTATCCAGGCCAGCTCTCCGGCGGCCAGCAGCAGCGCGTCGCCATCGCCCGCTCGCTGTGCATGCGGCCGAAGATCATGCTGTTCGACGAGCCGACCTCGGCTCTCGATCCGGAGATGGTCAAGGAGGTGCTCGACACCATGGTCGGCCTCGCCGAGGAAGGCATGACCATGATCTGCGTGACGCACGAAATGGGCTTCGCCCGTCAGGTGGCCAATCGCGTCATCTTCATGGACCAGGGCCAGATCGTCGAACAGAACGAGCCGGTGGAGTTCTTCTCCAATCCGAAGCACGAGCGCACCAAGCTGTTCCTCGGCCAGATTCTGCACTGATTTTCTCGACGGGCGCCGGCAGCTATTTGGCTTCGGCGCCCGTTTCATATCTTGATCTCTTACTTTCAAAAGCCGCACGATCGGTTTGGCTTTCCATACTATTTCTCTGCCGACCCGAACGCGAGTTACGGCGGGAAAAGCGATGGTCGCCCGGCCCGTTTCCGGAAATGGGCCTTCCTAAAGGCGGCAAGTCGTGCCAGACAAAACGTCTGCGACAGAAGCCGGCTTTCTGCCGGCGCCAACAGGGAAGGGCTGAGCGTTGGCTGAGGGGCGTTTGACGACCCATGTTCTCGACACGGCGGCGGGCCGCCCGGCTGCTGGCCTGAGGATAGAGCTCTGGGCGATTCGTCTGGATGGCGCGCGCGACCTTCTCTGCGAGGCAACAACCAACGACGATGGTCGCATCGACGGCGCGCTTCTCTCCGGCGCGGCATTTTCCATCGGTACCTACGAGCTGGTGTTCCATGCCGGCGACTATCTGCGCGCGGCCGGCCACGCCCTTGCCGATCCCGCCTTTCTCGACATCGTTCCCATCCGTTTCGGTATCGCCGACGCCTCGGCCCACTACCATGTGCCGCTGCTGATCTCGCCTTACGGATACTCAACCTATCGCGGGAGCTGAGCCCATGCGTGACTCCATCCGCATCGTCCGCCGTGGGCGGATCGTCGAAATCGACGACATCAAGCCGACCGAGACGCTGCTCGACTATCTGCGCCTTCGCGAGCGCGCCACCGGCACCAAGGAGGGCTGCAACGAGGGCGACTGCGGCGCCTGCACCGTGGTGATCGGTGAGTGGCAGGACGGTCGGGTCGCCTATCGCCCGGTCAACTCCTGCATCCAGTTCCTCGGCGCCATGGATGGCAAGGAAATCGTCACCGTCGAGGATATTGCCTGGCCGGATGGCCGGCTGCATCCGGTGCAGCAGGCGATCGTCGATGCCCACGGGGCGCAATGCGGCTTCTGCACTCCGGGCATCGTCATGAGCCTCTTCGCCCTCTATCATCAGGAGGGCCGCGAAGGCCCGCCGCCGCGCGACGAGATCGTCACGGCGCTGGCCGGCAACCTCTGCCGCTGCACCGGATACCGGCCGATCGTCGACGCCGCGCTCGCCGCCATGGCGGAGCCGCCGGCCGATCGCTTCGTCGAGGCCATGCCTCAGACGGCCGGCTTGCTGCAGTTCCTGGCCGACGGCCAGGATGTGTTCATCGGCTCCAACAGCGCCTTCTTCGCCGCGCCGGCCAGCCTGTCGGCGCTGGCGCAACTGGTCATGAAATACCCCGAGGCGACGCTGCTCGCCGGCGGCACCGACGTGGGTCTCAGGGTGACCAAAGGCCTGCGGCCGATCTCGCAGGTGATCCACGTCGGCCGCGTGGCGGCGTTGCGGCAGATCGAGGATGTCGGCGACGCTTTGATCCTCGGCGCCGGCGTCACCTATGAGGATGCCGCTTCTGCCTTTGCCGATCTCGATCCCGACCTCGGCGAACTCATTCGCCGCCTCGGCTCGCGGCAGGTGCGTGCCGTCGGTACCATCGGCGGCAACATCGCCAACGGCTCGCCGATCGGTGACATGCCACCGGCGCTGATCGCACTTGGCGCCACGCTGGAGCTTGCTCACGGCGAGGACGGACGGGCGCTGCCGCTTGAAGACTATTTCATTGCCTACGGCAAGCAGGACCGGCAGCCGGGTGAGTTCGTCGCGGGCCTCCTGGTGCCCAAGCTCATGTCGAACCAGGTGTTCCGCGCCTACAAGATCACCAAGCGGTTCGACGAGGATATTTCGGCGGTGATGGGGGCGTTCCGCTTCACCATCGACGACGGCGTCATCACCGAGGCGCGCATCGCCTTCGGCGGCATGGCGGCGACGCCCAAGCGGGCGCTCAGCGCCGAGGCGCGCCTTGTCGGCGCCCAGCCCGGGCGGGCGGCGAGCTGGGGCGCGGCAATCGAGGCGCTTGGCGAGGATTACGCGCCGATCTCCGACATGCGCGCTTCGGCGGCATACCGGATGGAGACGGCCAAGGCGCTGCTCGCCAAAGCCCTGGTGGAATGCGCGGGTGCGCCGACGAGCCGCACCCGCGTCATTGGCCGTCGCGAGGCGCCGGAAGCGGAGGTGGCCTGATGAACGCGCCCGAGTCCGAAACCTCCGAGGCCGCCGTCGAACGGGCCGTCCATCGCTCCACCCCACACGACAGCGCCGTGCTGCATGTCACCGGCCGCGCCGTCTATATCGACGACATGGTCGAGCCGACCGGCACGCTGCATCTTGCGCCGGGCTTCTGCCCCGACATGGCGCGCGGCCGCATCCGCGACATCGACCTATCGCGCGTTCGGCAGGCGCCCGGCGTCGTGGCCGTACTGACGGCAGCCGATATTCCAGGTCGCAACGACTGGTCGACCTCCATCGGCGGCGATCCGATCATTGCCGAGAACGAGGTGGAGTTCTGGGGCGAAGTCCTGTTCTGCGTCGTGGCGGAGACGCGCGACGCCGCGCGCAGGGCGACGCGGCTTGCGCTCTTCGAGGGCGAGGCGGAGCCGCCTGTGCTCACCGCCGAGGAGGCGAAGGCCAAGGGCTTGCGCGTGCTCGACGACTATGGCTACGGCCGGGGCGACGTCGCCCGCTCCTTTGCCAGTGCCCAGCGCCGGTTCGACGGCGTGATCCGCAATGGCGGGCAGGAACACTTCTATCTGGAAGGCCAAGTCGCTCTGGCCATCCCCGGCGAGACGGGCGACATGCACGTCTACTCGTCGACCCAGCATCCGTCCGAGGTGCAGCACTGCGTCGCCCATATGCTCGGCGTGCCGAACGCCATGGTGACTGTGGAAGTGCGACGCATGGGCGGTGGCTTCGGCGGCAAGGAGAGCCAGGCGAGCCAGTGGGCCTGCCTCGCTGCCTTGGGCGCCCGCGTCACCGGCCGGCCCTGCAAGCTCCGACTGGACCGCGACGACGACATGGTGATGACCGGCAAACGGCACGACATGACGACGGCCTTTTCCGTCGCCTATGACAGTTCCGGCAAGATTCTCGCTGCCGACATCGACTTCATGGCCCGCTGCGGCTACTCGGCCGACCTGTCGGGCGGCGTCAACGACCGCACGCTGTTCCATGCCGACAATGCCTATTTCTACCCCAACGTCGCCCTGAAGTCGGAGCGGCTGAAGACCAATACGGTGACCAACACCGCCTTCCGTGGCTTCGGCGGCCCGCAGGGCATTCTTGCGGCCGAGCGCATCATGGATACGCTGGCCATCGTCACCGGCATCGACCCGCTGGAGATCAGGAAACGCAACTTCTACGGCCCGGGCCGTGATGTGACGCCCTACGGCCAGAAGGTCGAGGACAACATCCTGCCGGAGCTGATCGCCGACCTCGAACGCTCCTGCGACTATGCCAAGCGCCGGCAGGAATGCCGCGCCTTCAACTCAAAGAACCGCATTCTCCGCAAGGGCATCGCGCTGACGCCCATCAAGTTCGGCATCGCCTTCACACTGACCCATCTCAACCAGGCGGGCGCGTTGGTGCACGTCTATGCCGACGGTTCGGTCCACCTGAACCACGGTGGCACTGAGATGGGGCAGGGGCTGAACACCAAGGTGGCGCAGGTGGCGGCCGACGCCTTCGGCCTGCCGCTCGAACGGGTACGCATCACCGCGACCAACACGTCCAAGGTGCCCAACACCTCGGCGACCGCCGCGTCCTCCGGCTCCGATCTCAATGGCATGGCGGCGCTCGCCGCCTGCAACGAGATCAAGGAGCGGATGGTGGCCCATCTCGTCTCGACTACCAATGCCGCGCCGGAAAGCGTGGTGTTCGCCGATGGTCGGGTCAGCCACACCGGCGGCTCGCTGTCCTTTGCCGATCTCGCCAAGTCCTGCTACGAGGGCCGCGTGCAGCTGTCCGCCGCCGGCTTCTATTCGACGCCCAAGATCCACTGGGACCGTCAGAAGGCGGAAGGGCGGCCCTTCCTCTATTTCGCCTACGGCGCCGCCTGCGCCGAGGTGACCATCGACACCATGACCGGCGAGATGAAGGTCGACCGGGTGGACATCCTCCACGACTGTGGCCGCTCGCTCAACCCGGCGATCGACATCGGCCAGATCGAAGGCGCCTTCGTTCAGGGCATGGGCTGGCTGACCACCGAGGAACTGGTTTGGGACGACAAGGGGCGTCTCGCCACCCATGCTCCGTCCACCTACAAGATCCCCACGGCCAGCGACGTTCCGGCCATCTTCAACACCCGTCTCTGGGACGGCGACAACCGCGAGGAGACCATCCATTCCTCGAAGGCGGTCGGCGAGCCGCCGTTGATGCTGGCTTGCTCCGTGTTCTCGGCGATCTTCGACGCCGTCGCCAGCCTGAAGCCCGGTGTGGTGCCGCCGCTCGACGCACCGGCAACGCCCGAATCGATCATGCGAGCCGTAGCCTTCATGCGACGGAGTGAGGCATGAGGGAGGTCTTCGCCCCGCTTCACCGTTACCTTGCCCGCGATGGCGTCGCGGCACTGGTAACGGTCGTCGGGGCGAAGGGATCGACGCCGCGCGAGGCGGGCGCCCGCATGGTGGTGTCAGTGGGCGGCACGATATCCGGCACCATTGGCGGCGGCAGGCTGGAACTCGAGGCCATGGAACGCGCCATCGCTGCCCTGCGGGAGAGGCGAGACGCCAGCGAGCGTCTCGACCTGGCGCTGGGGCCTTCCATCGGCCAGTGCTGCGGCGGCGCCGTCAGCGTGATGCTGGAAACCTTCACATCAGCCCGACTCGACGCCGTGGCGAAGCTTGCCGCGGCGGAGGGGGCGGGGCCGTTTCAGACCGCTGCCGTGTCTATCGACGGCGCCCCCATCGAGCGCCGCATCGTTGGAGTCGAGCGGTTGGGGCCGGCCGCCGCATTGGACGCCAACGGCCGGCTCGATGAAAGCTTCGGTGAGCCCTTGCGAGACCTGCTGCTGTTCGGGGCAGGACATGTCGGCCGCGCTTTGGTGCTGGCTCTCGCGCCGCTGCCCTTCCGCATTCGTTGGATCGACAGTCGACCAAGCGCTTTTCCGGATCTGCCTCTGGCTCGGTTGGAGCAGGTGGTTGCTGCCGCGCCCCAGTCCGAGCTGAAGACGGCCCCCTCCGACGCCTTCGTGCTGATCATGACCCATGATCACGGCCTCGATCTCGACATCCTGCACGCTGCCCTGTCGGAGGATCGGTTCCCCTATGTCGGGCTGATCGGCTCGCGCACCAAGCGCGCCCGCTTCGAGCATCGGCTCGCCGAGCTGGGACATTCAGAAAGCCGCATCAGGGCTTTCACCTGCCCGATCGGTGTACCGGGGATAACCTCGAAGGAACCGGCGCATATTGCCATTTCCGTGGTGGCGGAACTGTTGATTGTCGACGAGAAAATTCGTAGGACCCCGGTCGGAGAGTTCGCCGCCGGGCAAACGGCCGGCAGCTCAGAAATTGGGCAGACTGCCCAATTATTCGGACATTCCGGCTGAATCTTTTGGCGCGTCCGGTTGGCGAAATCGTGCTTGTATGCTGCACAGAAAATAGACAAAGCGCGGTAAAACGAGGACAACGGCTCTGATGGGCGAAGGGTCTGGGGACAGCACCGGAGAAATGCTCCGCCGGGTGGGAGGCGACACGCCGCTTCTTGAGGTCCGTCACGTCACCAAGCGTTTCGGCAGCTTCACCGCCAACGACAATGTGTCTCTCAAGATCATGCCGGGCGAGATCCACGCGCTGCTCGGCGAGAACGGCGCCGGCAAATCGACGCTGGTCAAGATCATCTACGGGTCCCTGCAACCCAACAGCGGCGAGATATTCTGGAAGGGCAAGGCGGTGACCGTGGCTTCGCCGGCCGAAGCCCGGGCGATCGGCGTCGGCATGGTGTTCCAGCATTTCTCGCTGTTCGAGGCGATGACGGTGGCCGAGAACATCGCGCTGGCCCTGCCGAACTGCCGGGCGACGCGCGAGCTTTGCGAGACGATTGCACGCGTTTCGGCCAACTACGGCCTGCCGCTCGATCCGAACGCCCATGTCGCGGACCTGTCGGTGGGCGAGCGGCAGCGCGTCGAGATCGTCCGTTGCCTCCTGCAGAACCCCGAACTGATCATCATGGACGAGCCGACCTCGGTGCTGACACCGCAGGAAGCCGACCAGTTGTTCGTGACGTTGCGGCGCCTCGCCGAGGAGGGCTGCGCCATCCTCTACATCTCGCATCGCCTGGAGGAGGTGAGGGCGCTGTGCCACCACGCCACCATCATGCGTCGTGCCAGGGTGGTGGCCGAAACCGATCCCGCCAATGAGACGGTGAACACTCTTGCCCAGTTGATGGTCGGCAACGAGATCACCCGTGTCACCCGCGAAAAGGGCAAGCTCGGGCCGGAAGCCATTCTTCTCAAGGGCTTGACGCAGGTCTCGCAGGAAGCCTTCGGCGTGTCGCTTCACGATATCAATCTCTCCGTCCGGTCCGGCGAGATCGTCGCCATTGCCGGCATCGCCGGCAACGGCCAGAAGGAGCTGTTCGACGCGCTCTCCGGCGAAGAACCGCTCGACAAGGAAGACATGGTCATCCTGGCCGGTGAGGCGGCGGGCCTGATGAACATCAACCAGCGCCGTTTGCTCGGCGCCGCCTTCGTGCCGGAGGAGCGCCTCGGCCACGGCGCGGTGCCGGCGCTGAAGCTGTCGGAAAACGTCGTGCTCACCCGTCACGGCACCGGCGAGGGCATCGCCCGGCGCGGCTTCACCCGTTTCGGCAAGGCCGGTCGCATCGTCGAGACGGTGACCAGCCTGTTCGATGTCCGAAAGGGCGTGGTCGATCCCGAGGCGCGCTCGCTGTCAGGCGGCAATCTCCAGAAATTCGTGGTCGGCCGCGAAGTCGAGCGCACGCCGAAGATCCTGATCGTCGCCCAACCGACCTGGGGTGTCGATGCCGGCGCCGCGGCGGTGATCCGGCAATCGTTGATCGACCTGTCGCGCAAGGGCGCCGCCATCCTGGTGATCTCGCAGGATCTCGACGAGATCTTCGAGATCGCCGACCGCATCGCGGTCATTTCGCGCGGCCATCTGTCCAAGGCCGAGGACGCCGATACGCTGACGCCGGAAAAGGTCGGGCTGCTGATGGCCGGCGGCGCCGAGAAAAAGGGAGCGGCGGCGGCATGATGCGCCTCGAACTGGTCAAGCGGCCCCAGAAAAGCCGGCTGATGAGCGTGCTGTCACCGATCGTCGCCGTGGCGCTGACGGTGGTCTTTGCCGGGATCGTTTTCGCAGCGCAGGGGCACAGCCCCTTCACCGGCATCTGGTATTTCTTCCTGGAGCCGATCACGTCGCTGTGGGGCGTCGAGCAACTGATCACCAAGGCGACGCCGCTCGTCATCATCGCCCTCGGCCTGTCCGTCTGCTACCTCTCCAACAACTGGAACATCGGCGCCGAGGGGCAGCTCACCATCGGCGCCATCGTCGGCTCGATCCTGCCGATCCTGTTTCCGGATTTCGTGAGCCCGGTGGTTCTGCCGCTGATGCTCTTGATGGCGATGGCCGGCGGGGCGCTGTTCGCGCTCATCCCCGCCAAGCTCAAGACCGTCTTCGGCACCAATGAGATTCTGACCAGCCTGATGCTGGTCTATTGCTCCAACTTGTTCCTCGACTGGATGGTGCGCGGCCCCTGGCGCAGCCCGCAGGGCTACAATTTCCCGATCACCATCGATTTTCATGAATGGGCGGTGCTGAGCGCCGTGGACGTCGGCGGCATCTATCTCAACCTGTCCGCGCCGATTGCACTGCTCCTCGTCGCGATCCTGGCGGTGGTGATGCGCTCGACGCTGAAGGGCTTCGAGATCCGCGTGCTCGGCCAAAGCCCGCGCGCCGGTTCCTTCGCCGGCTTTTCCAACCGCCGCATGACCGCCTTTGCCTTCGCCCTGTCGGGCGCGCTGGCCGGATTGGCCGGCATGATGGTAGTGATGAGCGAGATCGGCAAGCTGCAGCCGGTGATCTCGCCCGGCTACGGCTTTACGGCCATCATCGTCGCCTTCCTCGGCCGGCTGAACCCGGTGGGCATCCTGATCGCCGGTCTCGTCATCGCCTCGTCCTATCTCGGCGGCGAGGCCATCCAGACCTCGCTGCAGATGTCCTCCAAGCTCGCCACCGTCATTCAGGGTGTCCTGCTGTTCTTCGTGCTCGCCGCCGACACGCTGATCCTTTACAAGGTGCGTCTGGTTCCCGGTCGCGAGGGGGAGCGCGCCCATGCTTGAGGCCATCATCCTCACCGTCATCACGGCGGCGACGCCGCTGCTGCTTGCCGCCATCGGCGAGCTGGTGGTGGAGAAATCGGGCGTTCTCAACCTCGGCGTCGAGGGCATGATGGTGATGGGCGCCGTCGCCGGCTTCGCCGTCACGGTTTCCACCGGCAGCCCGTTGCTCGGTATCGTCGGAGGCGCCGTCGCCGGCGTGCTGGTCTCCCTGATCTTCGCCTTCGTGACGCTGACCCTCGTCGCCAATCAGGTGGCCTCCGGTCTCGCGCTGACGCTGTTCGGCCTCGGCCTCTCAGGCCTGATGGGCGAGAGCTTCGTGGGCCAGCCGGGCATCAAGCTTCAGAGTCTCGACATTCCCGGCGTTACCAGCCTGCCGTTTGTCGGAAAGATCCTGTTCGGGCAGGACATCCTCGTATACCTGTCTTTTGCGGCGGTGTTCGCCGTCTCCTGGTTTCTCAACCGGACGCGCGCCGGCCTGATCCTGCGGGCGGTCGGCGACAATCACAGTTCGGCCCACGCCCTCGGTTACTCGGTGATCGGCGTCCGCTATCTCGCCGTGATCTTCGGCGGCGCCATGGCCGGCCTCGGCGGCGCTTATCTGTCGGTCGCCTATACGCCGCTCTGGGTGGAGAACATGACAGCCGGCCGCGGCTGGATCGCGCTGGCGCTGGTGGTGTTCGCCTCGTGGCTGCCTTGGCGGGCGGTGATCGGTGCCTACTTGTTCGGCGCGGTTACTGTGCTGCAACTGCATACGCAGGCGCTTGGCATCGGCTTCCCGTCGCAATTCCTGGCGATGCTGCCGTATCTTGCCACGGTGATCGTGCTGGTCGCCATCTCCGGCAATCGGCGCGCGACGCTGTTCAACACGCCCAGCAGCCTGGGCAAGCCTTTCGTGCCCGATCGCTGATCCGGGAACGTCAACGACAAGCGCCGGCAGTACGGTCGGCCGGCGCCTCATTCAAGACCGTGACAGACCGTGGGAAAACCCACACCAGGGGAGAATGAACATGAAGAAACTCGCGCTTCTTGCCGGTACGGCCCTGGCGCTCGCCATCGGCGCCGTTTCCGGTGCCTCGGCCGCCGACAAGCTGAAGGCCTGCTGGGTCTACACCGGCCCGATCGGCGACTTCGGCTATTCCTACCAGCACGACCAGGGCCGTCTCGCCGTCGAGAAGGAACTCGGCGACAAGGTCGAAACCGCCTATGTCGAGAACGTCGCCGAGGGGCCGGACGCCGAGCGCGTCTTCGAGCGCTTCGCCCGCGAAGGCTGCGGCATCGTCTTCGGCACCTCCTTCGGCTTCATGGATCCCGAACTGAAGGTGGCCAAGAAGTTCCCCGACGTGAAATTCGAGCACGCCACCGGCTACAAGAGCGCCCCCAACATGGGGCTCTACAACGCTCGCTTCTATGAGGGCCGCTACATCCTCGGCCAGATTGCCGCCAAGGAATCGAAGAAGGGCCTCGCCGGCTACATCGTCTCCTTCCCGATTCCGGAAGTGGTGATGGGCATCAACGCCTTCATGCTCGGCGCCCAGTCCATCAACCCCGACTTCAAGATCAAGATCGTCTGGGTGAACTCCTGGTTCGACCCCGGCAAGGAAGCCGACGCCGCCAAGGCGCTGTTCGACCAGGGCGCCGACATCATCGTCCAGCACACCGACTCGACCGCCGCGATTCAGGTGGCCGAGGAGCGCGGCCTCAAGGGCTTCGGTCAGTCCTCCGACATGATCAAGTTCGCCCCAAAGGCGCAGATGACCGCCATCGTCGACGATTGGGGTCCGCACTACATCAAGTCGGTCAAGGCCGTTCTCGACGGCACCTGGAAGGCCGGCGACGTGTGGGAAGGCATCAAGGACGGCACCGTCCACATGGCCGACTACACCAACATGGCCGACGAGACCAAGAAGCTGGCCGAGGAGACCGAGGCCAAGATCGTCGGCGGCTGGAACCCCTTCACCGGCCCGATCGTCGATCAGGATGGCAAGGAGCGCTATGCGGCCGGTGTCGTCGCTCCGGACGGCGACCTCCTGGGCATGAACTGGTACGTCAAGGGCATCGACGACAAGCTGCCGCAGTGAGCATCTGCCGATCGTTGTTGTGAAGTATGTTCGGGGTCGCCTCAGGGCGGCCCCGTCCTTTTGGCGGGGTGGTCGCCAACCCGCCGGAAATATTGGCATTTCAGCTCGCCAGTCGACTTGCCTTGATCGGCTCGCCGGGTCTAGATTACGGCTAAATGCGTATGGATGCGCCATGCCCCGCTGTTGGGCTGGCTGTAATTCGTCACCCGGGTAGCTGACCGCACATGCTGAACTTCGCCATCGAGTGGCTGCACATCCTGATCCGTTGGTTCCATCTCGTGGTCGGCATCGGCTGGATCGGCACCAGCTTCTTCTTCATCGCCCTCGACCTCAGCCTCCGCCAGCGCGCCAGGATGAACCCCGGCGTCTACGGCACGGCGTGGCTGGTGCATGGCGGCGGCTTCTACAACGTCGAGAAATATGCGGTTGCGCCAGAAGAGCTGCCGGAAGACCTCGTCTGGTACCGCTGGGAGGCCTATCTCACCTTTGTCTCCGGCTTCCTGCTCTTGACGACGGTCTATTATTTCAACGCCCGCGCCTATCTCATCGATCCCTCGGTTGCCGACCTCGCACCCTGGCAGGCGATCGCCATCTCCGTGCTGTCGCTACTTCTCGGCTGGCTGGCCTATGACGGGCTCATGCGCCATACGACCGACGACCACCCCGGGCTCGTGGTCTTCTGCGTCTTCCTGATGATCGTCGGCTTCGCCGCACTGTTCAGCAATGTCTTTTCCGGGCGCGGCGCCTTCATCCACGTCGGCGCGCTGGTCGGCACGATCATGGCTGCCAACGTCTTCAGGGTGATCATCCCCAACCAGAAGAAGATCGCCGCCGCGCTGATGTCGGGCGACAAGCCGGATCCTGCCTTGGGTCTGCAGGGACGACAGCGGTCCATCCACAATAACTATCTGACGCTGCCGGTGCTGCTGATGATGGTGTCCAATCACTATCCGCTGCTCACCGGCCATCCGCATGGCTGGCTGCTGGTCGCGCTGATTCTGGTGGTCGGCGCCATGGTGCGCCACCTCCTCAATCGCCACGAGGCGGGTGATCCTTTCCGGAAATACTGGTGGGCGATGCCCGGCGGCGCCATTGCTCTCGCGCTGGCGATCATCGCCACAGCGCCGCTGCCGCGCTCGCAGGCGGTCGCGGACGCTTCAGGCGTCACCGATGCCGATGTGCTCCGGATCACCGCGACCCACTGCGCCATGTGCCATTCGGTCAAGCCGACGCACGAGGGCTTCACCGAGCCGCCGAAAGGCCTCGTCTTCACCGATCTCGACCACATTCGCCGCTATGCGCCGCTCATCAAGATGCAGGCGGTCGATTCGGAGGTCATGCCGCTCGGCAACGAAACGGGCATGACGCGCGAGGAGCGCGACGCACTGGGCGCCTGGATCGCCGCGAACGGCGGCTGATCTCAGTCCGCCAACCCGCTAACGATCGGTGCCGATGCTCTGGGTGGCATACATGCCGGTGGTGCGGAACTCTGTCGGGCTCGCGCCGAAGAAGCGGCGGAATACCTTCGAGAAATAGTTGGGATCGGAGAAGCCGGTCAGCGTCGCCACCTCCTTCACCGATATTTCCGTATTGACGGCCAAGAGCTTGGCGGCGCGGCGCATCCGCTCGGCCAGCACATATTCCGACGGCGGCCGTCCCTCTGTGGCGGTGAAGACGCGGCTGAAGTGGGCGCGGCTCAAGCCGGCGACGCCGGCCAACTCGTCGACCGACAGGTCGCTTTGCAGGTTGTTGAGGATATGCCGGATCACCGGCGCCATCGGGCTCGCCTGCGTGGCGTCCGAATAGGTGCCGGCAAAGACGTCGTCATAAAGCGCCATGGCGGCCCGATAGGCGAGAGCCGAGGCGGCACCCGGCGTCTCGCCTTCACCTTCCATCATCCGCAGGCAGCAGTCGGCGAGCGTTTCCACGGTGCGCGGCTTCAAGTGGAGCACCGGTCCGGTCACCGCCATCACCGATCGATGCAGCCGGATGGCCTCCTCGCCATTCATGGAAATCCAGAAGAACTCCCAACGCCCGCCATCCTCCAGCCAGTAACGATGGTTGTGCGGAACCAGCACCAGCATCGCCTCGCCCTCACCAATGCGATAATGCTTGTCCTCGTAGCGCAAATTTCCATGCCCGGAAATTGTATGCTGAAGAACGGTGAATGGCGTCTGGCCGCGTTTCCGCCCGTCCCAGGAATATTCCTTTGAAGTTTGAATATCATAGCCTGTGCTGGTTGGCATCGTGTGCAGCAGATTTCTGCCCCGCGGCAAGGACATGGTGGTCATTCCGGGACCGTTTTGCCGGAGTTTGTCGAGCACAGAATTACCCATCGAAGCACAATCCTCGTCTGGCCTCAGCAGCCATATTACGTCTTAATGCAGCCAACAAGAAGAATGGAACGGACGCAACGAGGGACTCCTCCCAAGACAAGATCTCAGGCGCATTCCGATAGTGTCGGCTGCGCAATAGCTTCTTATTGTCTGGAAGTATCCTTCTGCCGTTTGATTTAGGCGAGTGAACGAGGACAGCATGGCAGCCTTCAAAGTTGCGATCATCGGCGCAGGAAGCGTCGGCTTCACCAAGAAGCTCTTTACCGACATTCTGTGCGTACCGGAGTTTGCCGATGTCGAGTTCGCTCTGACCGACATTTCCGAGCACAATCTGACGATGATCGCGACGATCCTGAGAAAGATCGTCGAAGTCAACAAGCTCCCTGCCAAGGTCACCGCCACCACCGATCGCCGCAAGGCGCTCGAAGGCGCACGCTATGTCATTTCCTGCGTCCGTGTCGGCGGCCTCGACGCCTACCAGGACGACATCCGCATCCCCCTCAAATATGGCGTCGACCAGTGCGTCGGCGACACGATCTGCGCCGGCGGCATCCTCTACGGCCAGCGCAATATCCCGGTGATCCTCGATTTCTGCAAGGATATCCGCGAGGTGGCCGAACCCGGCGCCAGGTTCATGAACTACGCCAATCCCATGGCGATGAACACCTGGGCGGCGATCGAATACGGCAAGGTCGACACCATCGGCCTCTGCCACGGCGTCCAGCACGGTGGCGAGCAGATCGCCGACATCTTCGGGGTCGGCCACGACGAGGTGGATTACATCTGCTCGGGCATCAACCATCAGACCTGGTATGTCGACGTCCGCGTCCGTGGCCGCAAGGTAAGCAAGGACGAGATCGTCGCCGCCTTCGAGGCGCACCCGGTCTATTCCAAGCAGGAGAAGGTTCGCATCGACGTCCTGAAGCGCTTCGGCGTCTATTCCACCGAGAGCAACGGGCACCTGTCGGAATACCTGCCGTGGTACCGCAAGCGGCCGGGCGAGATCATGAACTGGATCGACATGTCCGACTGGATCCATGGCGAGACCGGCGGCTATCTGCGCTTCACCACTGAACAGCGCAACTGGTTCGAGACGGAGTTCCCTGAGTTCCTGAAGGAAGCCGAAGAGAAGATCGATCCGAAGCGGCGGTCGAGCGAGCACGCCAGCCACATCATCGAGGCGCTGGAGACCGGCCGGGTCTATCGCGGGCACTTCAACCAGAAGAATCGCGGCGCCATCACCAACCTACCTGATGATTGCATCATCGAGTCGCCGGGCTTCGTCGACCGCTTCGGCATCAACATGGTGGCCGGCATCACGCTGCCGGAAGCCTGCGCGGCAACCTGTCTGTCGTCGATCAACGTCCAGCGCATGTCGGTCCACGCGGCCGTCACCGGCGATGTCGACCTCCTGAAGCTCGCCATGCTGCACGACCCCTTGGTCGGCGCCATCTGCACCCCCGAGGAGGTTTGGGCCATGGTGGACGAGATGCTGGTCGCCCAGGCGCCCTGGCTGCCGCAATATGCCCACGCCATCGACGCCGCCAAGGAGAGGGTCGCGAAATCGACCGTCAAGACCCGCGACTGGCAGGGGGCGGCCCGCCGCGAGGCACGCGGCATCGAGGAGATTCGCGAAGAGAAGGCACGCACCAAGGTTTGACGAGACCGCCATTGAGTTTCCCGGCGCGGACTTCTCGCGCCGGGCGCGGCAAGCGCCATGGGCTGCCGCAAATGGGGAAGCCGGCCGGGCGTTTGAGGAAAACCGGTCGACTTGGGAAGAGACGCGGGGGGATGCGTTCCGACGCTGCCCATCGCATTGGTCGTCCGCCGGCTCAAGGCCGGTGGCCGGTTTTACGAGGGAGGACATGACGGAATGACTTATCGGATGAAACTGACGTCGGCTCTTATGCTCGGCGCGTCGTTCTTTGCGACGGCCGCTTTTGCGTCTGAGCTGACGGCCGTGCCGGAGGCCCCGGTGTTCCAGGGGCAGGGCAAGGTCAACTACGTCGGGCGCAGCGACCTTTGGGAGTACAAGGCGCTGCCCGCTTATAGCGAGCCCGAGTACATCACCAAGAATTTCGTCGACAAGGGGCGCCTGCCGCCGGTCAAGGACCGTCTGCCGAAGGAACCGCTTGTCTTCAAGACCGGTAACATGCCCGACGGCGTCGGCGTCTATGGCGATGCGCTCCGCCATGTCATCGGCGGTCGTCCCGAGGGCTGGAACTACCAGGCCGGCCAGGTCCAGGGCTGGGGCGGCATCGACATCGGCATGTACGAATGCCTGACGCGTACCGCGCAGCTGTTCCAGATCAAGGCCGAGGACATGGAGCCTCTTCCCAACCTCGCCAAGAGCTGGGAGTGGTCCGAGGATGGTCATAAGCTGACCATGCATCTCATCGAAGGTGCCAAGTGGTCGGATGGCGTGCCCTTCACCTCCGAAGACGTGATGTTCTATTGGGAGGACAACGTCCTCGATCCCAACGTTTCGCCGACCAACGGCGCCACTGCCGAAACCTTCGGCGCCGGCACGACGCTGAAGGCGATCGACGACTACACCATCGAGTGGACGTTCAAGGAAGCCTTCCCGAAGCAATATCTCTACAACATGGCCTATGGCACCTTCTGCCCCGGCCCGGCTCACATGCTGAAGCCTCAGCATCCCAAGTATTCCAAGAACACCTACGACCAGTACAAGAACTTCTTCCCACCGGACTTCATGAACTGGCCGGTGATGGGCGCCTGGTCGCCGGTTCTCTACCGTCCGGACGACATCATCGTCCTGCGTCGCAATCCCTATTACTGGAAAGTCGACGAGAAGGGCAACCAGCTGCCTTACCTCGATGAGGTCCACTTCAAGCTGTCGACCTGGGCCGATCGCGACGTGCAGGCCGTGGCCGGTTCCGGCGACATCTCCAATTTGGAGCAGCCGGAAAACTTCGTCGAGTCGCTGAAGCGTGCTGCTCAGCCGACCGCGCCGGCCCGCCTCGAGTTCGGTCCGCGTCTCATCGGCTACAATCTCTACATGAACTTCTCGGCCAATGGCTGGGGTGAGCCCGATGCACGCGGCCAGGCGGTGCGTGAACTGAACCGCAACGAGCATTTCCGCAAGGCGGTGACCATGGGTCTCGACCGGCAGAAGCTCGGTGAGGCGCTGGTGAAGGGGCCGTTCACGGCCATCTACCCGGGCGGCATCTCCTCCGGTTCCAGCTTCTATGACCGCGAAAGCACCATGTACTATCCCTTCGATCTGGAGGGTGCCAAGAAGGAGCTTGAAGCTGCCGGCCTCAAGGACACCGACGGCAACGGCGTCGTGAACTACGCGGACGGCCCGATGAAGGGCAAGGACGTCGAGATCACGCTCTTGGTCAGCGCCGACTACTCCACCGACAAGAACCTCGCCGAAGGCGTGATCGGTCAGATGGAGAAGCTCGGCCTGCGCGTCGTCCTGAACGCCCTCGACGGCAAGCAGCGCGACAACGCCAACTACGGCGGCAAGTTCGACTGGACGATCAACCGGCATGGTCCGGAACTGACCGCCGTCGTGCAGAACACCGAGCAGCTCGCGCCTGTCGGCCCGAAGACCTCGTGGTTCCACCGCGCCCCGGAGAGCGGACAACTTGATCTGATGCCCTTCGAGCAGCAGCTCGTCGATATCGTCAACAAGTTCATCGCCACCCAGGACGTCGCCGAACGCGCCAACCTGATGAAAGAGTACAACAAGGTCGCGACGACCAACGTCAACAGCGTTGGCCTGACCGAGTACCCCGGTGCTCTGATCATCAACAAGCGCTTCGCCAACGTTCCCCCGGGAACCCCGATCTTCATGTTCAACTGGGCTGAAGACTCGGTTCTCCGTGAACGCCTCTATGTCGCCGCCGACAAGCAGGGCGACTACGAGCTGGCCAAGGACTCGCTGCCCGGCAAGCCGGGTGAAAAGGGTCCCGTCGAGTAATCTTCCCACTCGAATGGCCCAGAGCATTCGCCGGCCAGATGGCATATCTGGCCGGCAAGCGAATGCCCCGGAGTCCTTTGCTTGAGCAGCCGCTTTTCGATCAGGTTGTTCCAGCCTGATCGGCGGGTGCTGTAGCGTCCCGGCGGTGCCCCCCGCCGCCGGGACTTCTCTTCCGAGACCTCCGCAGAATTGTCCGGGAGTCCGAGGGAGCCTACGATCTCAAGCCGTCGGTGACGGCGATCCAAGCCAGCCCGTGTCGCGAGAGGCGGGTCCTTCACATCCATGACAAGAGTCAGGAAGTCTCAGATCGATGTTTCGCTTCTTGCTCATCCGCATCGCCTCGGCGATTCCGGTGCTCTTCATCCTAAGCGTCGTCACCTTCGCCATCATCCAGGCACCGCCAGGCGATTACAGCGACTTCATTCGCTCGCAGTTGATCAACCAGGGCGGCGCCAGTTTCGAGGCGGCCGACGCACAGGCCAAGGCCTATGCCCATGAGCACGGCCTCGATAAGCCGATCCCGGTCCAGTACGTCAACTGGGTGGTCGGCATGGTCACCGAGGGCGACTTCGGCCGCAGCTTCTTCTACAATCGGCCTGTTTCCGATGTGGTGGCCGAGCGTCTGCCGAGAACGCTGCTGCTGGCGCTGACCTGCCATCTCCTGGCATCGGTCATCGGCATATCCTTCGGCATCATAGCGGCCACCAAGCAGTATTCCTGGATCGACAGCCTGCTGTCCTTCATATCCTTCCTGGGCATGACGGTGCCGCGCTTCCTGATGGCGCTGGTCATCGTCTACATCCTGGTGTTCCATTTCGACGTCAACGAGATCAACAGCTTCTTCTCGCCGAAATACGGCGGCGCGCCCTGGTCCTGGGCCAAGTTCGTCAATCTCGTGCAGCACGTCTGGCCGGTTGTCGCCATCGCCACCTTCGGCGGCCTCGCCTACAACATGCGCGTGATGCGCGGCAACCTCCTGGACACGCTCAACGCGCAATATGTCGAGACGGCGCGCGCCAAGGGCCTCTCCGAGGGCGCGGTGATCCTGCGCCACGCGGTGCCCAACGCGCTGCATCCCCTCGTCATGTACCAGGGCGTCGTGCTGCCCTACATGCTGACCGGTGAGATCGAGACGGCGATCATCTTCGCGCTGCCCACCGTCGGTCCCGCCATCGTCGGCTCGATGGTCGTCGGCGATGTCTATGTCACCGCCACCTTCATGCTGGTCCTGTCGGCAACGCTGATCATCGGCAACATCATCGCCGATATCCTGCTTGCCCTTCTCGACCCCCGCATCCGCCTTGGTGGAGGAGCCAACTGATGCTTGTTCCTGGCGAATCCACCCTGAGCGGTCCTACCGAAATCGTCGAAAAGCACGGGAGCGAAAGCTACATTGCCTTGGTCTGGCGGCGCCTCAAGCGCTCCTGGACCGGCATGGCCGGCCTGGTGATGGTTATCCTGCTCGTCATCATCGCCCTGTTTGCCGACTTCCTGTCGCCGGTCGACCCCAAGCTGACCGATGTCGGCTATTCGAGCCCCGAACCTATCTCCTTTACCGACAAGGATGGCGGCTGGACGTTCATCCCTCGCATCTACCCGATGGTGGAAGGAACGGAGCTCGACCCGATCACCTACCAGCCGCTGATCGGGCCCGACTATGACAACCCGCGCTACCTCGGCTTCTTCGTCAAGGGCTCGCCCTATAAGCTGCTGTGGCTGATCCCGGCCGACCGGCACCTGTTCGGGGCGGTCGACGGCAAGCCGGTGCATTTCCTCGGGACCGACAAGTTCGGTCGCGACGTGCTGTCGCGCGCCCTCTACGGCTCGCGCATCTCGCTGATGATCGCCCTCACGGTGGTGTCCATCGTCACGGTCGTCGGCACGACGGTGGGCATGGTCTCCGGCTATTTCGGCGGCCGCTTCGACATCTGGGTGCAGCGCTTCGTCGAGCTGGTGCTGGCCTTCCCGCAACTGCCGCTCTACCTCGCGCTCACCTCGCTGATCCCGGTGACCGCGCCGACATCGGTGTTCCTTGCCTTCGTCATCTTCGTGATGTCGGCGCTGGGTTGGGCACAGCTCTCCCGAGAGGTGCGCGGCAAGACGCTGGCACTCGCCCGCATCGACTACGTCCGGGCGGCGATTGCCATCGGCGCCCGCGACCGGCGGATCATCTTCCAGCACATCTTCCCCAACGTCATGAGCCACGTGATCGTCGCCGTGACGCTGGCCATCCCCAACGTGGTGCTGCTCGAGAGCTTCCTCGGCTTCCTGGGCTTTGCCGTGAAGCCACCGCTGATCTCCTGGGGTTTGATGCTGCAGGACACCTCCAACTATTCGGCCATTGGCTCCTATCCCTGGATTTTGGCGCCCGTGGCCTTCGTCTTCGTGACCGTCTTCGCCTTCAACGCTCTTGGCGACGGTCTGCGCGACGCCATCGATCCCTATTGAGGTAGCCGACCATGGACAGAGACGAAAACCTCGCTCCGGACGTGCGGCTCGATCACGGCAGCCGCACCGGAGAGCCCATCATCGACTGCCGCGATGTCGCCGTCCGCTTCAAGGTGGAAGACGGCGAAGTGGAGGCGGTGCGTGGCGTGTCGATGCAGCTTTATCGCGGCGAAACCATCGCCGTGGTGGGCGAAAGCGGCTCCGGCAAGTCGGTCACAGCACGCACCATCATGGGCCTGTTGTCGAAGCGCGCCCGCGTGGCGCCTGGCGCCAGCATCCGCCTGGATGGCGACGACATCCTGAAATGGTCGCCGCACCGCCGCCGCATGCTGCGCGGCAATCGGCTGTCGATGATCTTCCAGGAGCCGCTTTCCTCGCTGAACCCGGTCTACTCGATCGGCGCCCAGATCATCGAGGCGATCCGCATCCACCAGAAGCTGTCGAAGGCCAAGGCGCGGGAGAAGGCGATCGACCTTCTGCGCGAGGTGCGCATTCCCGAGCCGGAGGCGCGCATCAACCAGTATCCGCATCAGCTGTCCGGCGGTCAGCGCCAGCGCGTGATGATCGCCATGGCGCTCGCCAACAATCCGGACGTTCTGATCGCCGACGAGCCGACGACGGCGCTCGACGTGACGGTGCAGGCCCAGATCCTCCAACTCATCCGCGATCTGCAGCAGCGCCATGGCATGGCGGTGATCCTGATCACCCACGATCTCACGGTGGTGCGGAAGTTCTCCGACTACGTCTACGTCATGCAGAAGGGCGAGGTGAAGGAGCACAACACCACCGAGGCGCTGTTCGGCAACCCGCGGCATCCCTACACCCGTCACCTCCTGGGGTCGGAGCCGCGCGGCCACGCCAACCCGCTGCCGGCGGAGTCGCCGGTGATCATGGAGGGCAAGGATGTCCGCGTCGCCTTCATGCTCAAGAAAGGCGGCTTCTTCAGTGCCGAGTTCCACGAACTGGTCGCCGTTGATAACCTCAGCCTGACGCTGCGCCGCCATGAGACGCTGGGCATCGTCGGCGAAAGCGGCTCCGGCAAGACCACCTTCGGCCAGGCGCTGATCCGCCTGTCCGACCCCGACGGCGGCGAGATCTACTTCGACGGCAAGGCCATCCACGGCAAGAGCCGGGAAGAGCTCAGGCCGTTGAGGTCGCGCATGCAGGTGGTGTTCCAGGACCCGTTCTCTTCGCTCAACCCGCGCATGTCGGTCTGCCAGATCATCGAGGAAGGGCTGATCGTCAACGGCATCGGCACCAACCGCGCCGAGCGGCTCGACCGGGTTCGCGACGCGCTGACGGCGGCCGGATTGCCGACCAACATCCTCTCGCGCTTCCCGCACGAGTTCTCGGGCGGCCAGAGGCAGCGCATCGCCATCGCCCGCGCCATCGCGCTCGAGCCGGAGTTCATCCTGCTCGATGAGCCGACGTCGGCGCTCGACCTCTCCGTGCAAGCCCAGATCATCGATCTCCTGCGCAAGCTGCAGGACGAGCGGGGCCTCAGCTATCTCTTCATTTCCCACGACCTCAAGGTCGTCCGGGCGCTCTGCCATCGCGTCATCGTCATGCAGCATGGCCGGATCGTCGAGGAAGGCCCGGTCGAGGAAGTCCTGTTCAATCCGAAGACCGCCTATACCGAGAAGCTGGTGAAGGCGGCCTTCGAGGTGGCCGCGTAAGCGGCGGAAATCCGGACCTCGCCTTGCTCTCCAAAGGAAGCAAGACGGTGCCCGACAGGAGCCCGAACGCTTGAGAGCGGCGGGTTCCCGAAACGAGAAAACATCCAACCTGTCCCGACAGCGGACCGGCAGCGCCGGCTCGTGCGGGAAACCCGTTTGCCCGGAGGAAACAATAAATGGCGGCCAATCCCAAGATCACCTTCATCGGTGCCGGATCGACGGTGTTCATGAAGAACATCCTCGGCGACGTGCTGCATCGGCCGGCGCTGAAGGGCGCCACCATCGCCCTGATGGACATCAACGAGAAGCGCCTGGCCGAGAGCGAAATGGTCGTCGGCCGCCTCGTCAAGCTGCTCGATGCGCCCGCCAAGGTCGAGACCTACACCGACCGCCGCAAGGCGTTGGAGGGTGCCGATTTCGTCGTCGTCGCCTTCCAGATCGGTGGCTACAAGCCGGCAACCGTCACCGATTTCGAGGTGCCGAAGAAATACGGCTTGCGCCAGACCATCGCCGACACGCTGGGCGTCGGCGGCATCATGCGCGGCGTCCGCACCGTGCCGCACCTCTGGGCCATCTGCGCCGACATGATGGACGTCTGCCCGGACGCGGTTCTGCTCCAGTACGTCAACCCGATGGCGATCAACACCTGGGCGATCTCGGCCAAGTATCCGAAGATCCGCCAGGTCGGCCTTTGCCATTCCGTGCAGGGTACGGCCGAGGAACTGGCCCGCGATCTGGAGATCCCGATTTCGGAGATCCGCTATCGGGCGGCCGGCATCAACCACATGGCCTTCTACCTGAAGTTCGAGCACCGGCAGGCCGACGGCAGCTACCGCAACCTCTATCCCGATCTGGTCCGCGGCTACCGCGAAGGCCGTTATCCCAAGCCGTCGAGCTGGAACCCGCGCTGCCCCAACAAGGTGCGCTACGAGATGCTGACGCGCCTCGGCTATTTCGTCACCGAGAGTTCCGAGCATTTCGCCGAGTATACGCCATGGTTCATCAAGGAGGGGCGCGACGACCTCATCGAGAAGTTCGGCATCCCGCTCGATGAGTATCCCAAGCGCTGCGTCGAGCAGATCGCCCGCTGGGACAGAGATCTCGCCGAGCTCAAGGCCTCCGACACGGTCGAGGTAAAGGAGAGCCACGAGTACGCCTCCCAGATCATCAACTCGGTGTGGACCGGCGAGCCCTCGGTGATCTACGGCAACGTCCGCAACAACGGCTGCATCACCTCCCTGCCGGACTACTGCGCCGCCGAGGTACCGTGTCTCGTCGACGCCTCTGGCATTCAGCCGACCTATATTGGCGATCTGCCGCCGCAGCTCACCGCGCTGATCCGCACCAACGTCAACGTCCAGGAGTTGACCGTCGCGGCGCTGATGACGGAGAACCGCGAACACCTCTACCACGCGGCGATGATGGATCCGCACACGGCGGCCGAGCTCGATCTCGACCAGATCTGGTCGCTGGTCGACGACCTCTGCCGCGCCCATGGCGACATGCTGCCGGCGTGGGCCCGTCTCGGCTGACGTCCTCTGCAAACCGGCGCGAGTCTTGCCCGCTCCGGACACCTTCCCGGCGTTCGCTCCAATCCTCCCGAGGCGAACGCCGGCTCCAGCGACGCGGGGCGGCGACAACGCAGGTCGCCGCCCCGCGTCCGGTTTTCCACCGTTGCCCTTGCACGTGTTGATCTGTCCCGAACGGCGTGGTCGTTCGGGCGAAAGGACCTTCATCCCTTAGTCGGGTTCGGAGCCGGCCGCCGTTTGCCCGTATTGCCAAGCCTTGAAAACAGGCACATTCTCGCCTTGTCGGGTGCCGGAGGAGGGGTATCCGACCGGAGCATGAACGGTCCGCAGTCCCGGGAATCGGGGGCTGCGGAATTGGACAGGCGAGAACATAACGGAAACATATCTGGAGGTCAGCCATGTCAGAACAGACCGGAACATCCGCCAGCGGCAGAGCAGCCGGCCCCCGTTGCGTTGCCATCGTGGGGCCACACGGCAGCGGCAAGACGACGCTTCTCGAGGCGATCCTGGAGCGGACGGGGGCGATTCCAAAGGCCGGCAACGTGGCGGCAGGCAGCAGCGTGGGCGACCGTTCCAAGGAGGCGCGTGCCCATGGCATGGGCATCGATCTCAACGCCGCCGACGCCGAATTCCTGGGCGACCGCTATACCTTCCTCGATTGCCCCGGCTTCGTCGAGTTTGCCTTCGAGATGCAGCCGGTGCTGGCCGTCGCCGACGTGGCGGTGGTGGTCTGCGAGGCGGACGAGAAGAAGATTCCGGCATTGCAGCTCGTGCTGCGGCAGCTCGAAGTGGCCGGCGTTCCACACATGCTGTTCGTCAACAAGATCGACAAGGCCGACGCCACGCTGCGCGACACGCTGAAACTGATGCAGTCGGCCTCGACCATGCCGCTCGTGCTGCGCCAGATCCCCATCTGGAAGGAAGGCGCCGCCATCGGCACCATCGAGCTCGCCCTTGAGCGGGCGCTGGTTTATCGCGAGCACGCCGAGAGCCAGGAAGTTCCCATCCCATCCGATCATCAGGCCGACGAACTGGCCGCTCGCTACGAAATGCTGGAGCGCCTCGCCGACTATGACGACGAGCTGATGGAAGAGTTGCTGTCCGACGTTGCCCCCGACCGCAGTCAGATCTTCCAGGATCTGCGCAAGGAGATGCGCTCCGGTCAGATCACGCCGGTGTTCATCGGCTCGGCCGAGCGCGGCAACGGCATCACCCGCCTTTTGAAGGCGTTGCGGCACGACGCTGCCGGCATTGAGGAAACGCGCGCCCGCCTTGGCCTCGCCGCCGGCGCCGAGACCATCGTCCAGGTGGCCAAGACGGTGCAGACCTCGCATGCCGGCAAGCTGTCCATCGTTCGCGTGCTCTCGGGCAAGCTGACCGACGGCCTCGCTCTGACGGCCGCCGACGGTCGCGTCGGCCGCGTCTCCGGCCTCTACGCGCTCGGAACCGGAACGCCCGCGAAAATGTCGGATGCGGGCGCCGGCGCGGTGGTCGGCATCGGCAAGGTCGATCCGGCCGAGACCGGCTCGACGCTGTCCTCCGGCAAGGCGCCGCCCAAGGAACTGGCGCCGCTTGCACCTCCGTCGCCGGTCATCTCCATGGTCGTGGCGCCGAAGGAAGCCAAGGACGACGTCAAGCTCTCGACGGCGCTGAGCCGCCTCGCCGAGGAAGACCCGTCGCTGGTGGTCGTTCAGGACGCCGACACGGCGGAGACGCGCATCGAAGGGCAGGGGGAAATGCACCTCCGCGTCCAGCTTGAGCGGCTTCAGAACCGGTTCGGCGTGGCGGTGGTGACGCGCGACCCCATCATTCCCTATCGGGAGACCATCAAGTCGTCGACCACGGTGCGCGGCCGTCACAAGAAGCAGTCGGGCGGTCACGGCCAGTTCGGCGATTGCGTGCTGACGATCGAGCCGCAGGAGCGCGGCAAGGGCTTTGCCTTCGCCGAGGTGGTGACCGGCGGCGCCGTGCCGAAGAATTTCTTCCCAGCCATCGAGGAAGGCGTCGTCGACAGCCTGAAGCGCGGCGCCCTCGGCTTCCCGCTGGTCGACGTCAAGGTGACGCTGTCAGACGGTTCCTTCCACCCGGTCGACAGCTCGGACATGGCCTTCAAGACGGCGGCCGGCATCGGCATGCGCGAGGGGCTGCCGCAATGCTCGCCAGTGCTGCTGGAGCCGATCCTGAAGGTGAAGTTCTACGGCCCGAGCGAGTTCACCGCCCGCATCAACCAGATCGTCACCGGCCGGCGCGGCCAGTTGCTCGGCTTCGACGGGCGCGAAGGCTGGCAGGGCTGGGACGTGACGGAGGCACTGATCCCGCAGGCCGAAATGGGCATGCTGATTGTCGAGTTGCGGTCGGCGACCGCCGGCGTCGGCACCTTCGAGGCGGCCTTCGATCACCTACAGGAAATCACCGGTCCGGTGGCCCAGAAGGTGGTCGACAAGCGCAAGGGCGAGCTCGCCGCCGCGTGAGAGAGACACGACATCGAAAACGAAACGGGGGCGCTTCGGCGCCCCCCGATCTTTTCCCAGTTCAATCTCAGACGAAGCTCAAGCCGCCTTCAGGCCATGGCTGCGGAAGATCGAGCGCACTTGCTCGACCAGCTCGCGCGACGGCGGCTCGGTGTCGGCCAGCTTGTACTCGCGGCCGCATTCCTTCCACTTGAACTCGCCGAGCTTGTGAAAGGGCAGGACGTCGACCCGTTCGACCACGCCGAGGTCGGCGGCAAAGGCGGCAAGAGCTTCGATCTCGTCGAGCTTGTCGGTAAGCCCCGGCACCAGCACGTAGCGCAGCCAGATCTTCTTGCCCAGGGCAGACAGGCGGCGGGCAAAGTCGAGCGTCGGCTGCAACTGGGCGCCGGTCACCTCGAAATACGTCTCTTCGGTGAAGGCCTTGATGTCGAGGAGGACGAGGTCGATGTCTTCGAGCATCTCGTCGGTCACGCGCTTGCCGAGGAATCCGGATGTGTCGAGTGCCGTGTGCAGGCCCATCTTCTTGGCAGCGTGGAAGATCTCTGCGGTGAACTCCACCTGGGTCAGCGGTTCGCCGCCGGTGATGGTGATGCCGCCCTTGGCGCGCTTCAGGAAGTTCGAATAGCTGGCCATCTCGGCAACGATCTCGCTGACCGAGGTCTCCTTGCCCTTGCGCATGTGCCAGGTGTCGGGGTTGTGGCAGTAGAGGCAGCGGAGCGGGCAGCCGGAGACGAACAGCACATAGCGGATGCCTGGGCCGTCGACGGCGCCGCCGGCTTCCTTGGAGTGGACGAAGCCATGGGCCACCGGCCGGCGGGCAGCGTGCCCGCCGTGGGCGTGGACGCCCGGGGCGCCACCATGGGCGTCCCGGACATCGAGAAGGTTAGTTTGATGCGCCATGGAAGGTCCGGCTGATGACATCGAGCTGCTGCTCGCGCGTCAGCTTGATGAAGTTCACCGCGTAGCCCGACACGCGGATGGTCAGCTGCGGATAGAGCTCGGGATGCTCCATGGCGTCGACCAGCGTCTCGCGGTCGAACACGTTGACGTTGATGTGGTGGCCGCCCTGCAGGAAGTAGCCGCTGAGCAGGCTGTCGAGGTTGTTCACCCGGTCCTCGTCGGTCGAACCGAGAGCCGACGGCACGATGGAGAAGGTGTAGCTGATGCCGTCCTGCGCATGGGCGTAGGGGAGCTTGGCGACCGAGGCCATGGAGGCGACGGCACCGTTCTTGTCGCGGCCATGCATCGGGTTGGCGCCCGGCGCGAAGGGCACGCCGGCCTTGCGGCCGTCGGGGGTGTTGCCGGTCTTCTTGCCGTAGACCACGTTGGAGGTGATCGTCAGGATCGACTGCGTCGGCATGGCGTTGCGATAGGTCTTGTGCTTGCGGATGCAGCCCATGAACGTCTCGGTCAGCCAGACGGCGATGTCGTCGACACGGTCGTCGTTGTTGCCGAAGGCCGGATAGTCGCCCTCGATCTCGAAGTCGGTGGCAAGGCCGCGCTCGTCGCGGACGATCTTCACCTTGGCATGCTTGATGGCGCTGAGGCTGTCGGCGGCGACCGACAGGCCGGCGATGCCGCAGGCCATGGTCCGGAGGATGTCGCGGTCATGCAGCGCCATCTCGATCCGCTCGTACATGTACTTGTCGTGCATGTAGTGGATGGAGTTCAGCGCGTTGACGTAGACGCGGGCCAGCCACTCCATCATCGGCAGGAGCTTGGCCTTGACGTCCTCGTAGTCGAGATAGTCGCCAACCACCGGAGCGAGAGCCGGACCCACCTGGGCGCCGCTCTTCTCGTCGCGGCCGCCGTTGATCGCATAGAGCAGCGTCTTGGCGAGATTGGCGCGGGCACCGAAGAACTGCATCTGCTTGCCGATGCGCATGGCGGAGACGCAGCAGGCGATGCCGTAGTCGTCGCCCCAGTAGGGACGCATCAGGTCGTCGTTCTCATACTGGATCGACGAGGTCTTGATGGAGGTCTCGGCACAGAAGTCGCGGAAGCCCTTGGGCAGCTGTTCGGACCAGAGCACGGTGAGGTTCGGTTCGGGAGCCGGCCCCAGGGTGTTCAGCGTGTTCAACATGCGGAAGGACGATTTGGTGACCAGCGGGCGGCCGTCGATGGCCATGCCGCCGATGGACTCGGTCACCCAGGTCGGATCGCCCGAGAACAGCTGGTCGTATTCCGGCGTCCTGAGGAAGCGGATGATGCGGAGCTTCATGACGAAGTGGTCGAACAGCTCCTGCGCCTCCGCCTCGTTGAGTTCGCCCTCGGCGATGTCGCGCTGGATGTAGATGTCGAGGAAGCTGGAGACGCGGCCGAGCGACATGGCGGCGCCGTTGGCTTCCTTCACCGCGGCCAGATAGGCAAGATAGGTCCACTGCACCGCCTCGCGGCCATTGACGGCCGGACGGGTGAGGTCGAAGCCGTAGATCTCGCCGAGCTTGACGAGTTCCTTCAGCGCCTTGATCTGCTCGGCGGTCTCCTCGCGGGCGCGCAGAACTTCCTCGTCGATGGTGGCGAGCTCGAAGCTCTTCAGCTGGGTCTGCTTGTCCTCGATCAGCCGGTTGACGCCGTAGAGGGCGACGCGGCGATAGTCACCGATGATGCGGCCGCGACCGTAGGCGTCCGGCAGGCCGGTGATGACGCCGGACTTGCGGCAGGCCAGCATTTCCGGGGTGTAGACGTCGAAGACCGCGTCGTTATGGGTCTTGCGGAGCTTGGGGAACACCTTGTCGAGCGAGGTGTCGGCCTTGAAGCCGTAGGCCTCGAGGCCGTTCTTGACCATGCGATAGCCGCCGAACGGCATGATGGCGCGCTTCAGCGGGGCGTCGGTCTGCAGGCCGACGATCTGCTCGAGGTCCTCGGCGATGTAGCCGGCCTTGTGAGAGGTGATGGAGGAGGGGGTGGAGACGTCGACGTCGAGCACGCCGCCCTTGTCGCGCTCGGCCTTGAGATGACCCTTCAGCCTCTCCCAGAGGTCGGCGGTGCGGGGCGTGATGCCGGCAAGGAAGCGGGCGTCGCCCTCATAAGGCGTGACGTTGGCGATGATGAAGCTGCGGACGTCGACTTCGCGGGTCCAGGTGCCGGGAAGAAAGCCGCGCCAGGGGGCCTGGGTGGAGAGCTCCGTTTCGGTGTCGAACGGTTCGCGCGCATAGACGTTCATGGCTTTCTCTCCAGTTTATATCACCAGCTCGATGGCCGGAAAGTTATGCGTCCGAGAACGTATAACATAAATCCCTTACGTAGTCCTGCGAAATCCCGGTGATTTGCAAGCGCTTCGCATCCTTCATGTAATATATGAGTTCAAAGGTTAAGTAAGTAATCATGCGCTATTGCCGAGCTTCTTGAGCCGTCCTGCAGCGGCGACAGATCAGCTCTACATGCGTCGCATACACTTTTTGATTGCATGTAGACTCTGGTGCTTTCCGTCGTGACTAGACAGAGACACGAGAGCGCAAGAAACTGAACCCTTTTAGAAAACCGCCAAATAGTGCGACTTTTGAAAACATGAAGGAAAACAGCCGATTTTAGGTCGGTGAGAATGCCTCGCAATGGATCTACGGTGCTTCTCAGGCGCAGTTCATCGGACGGATCACGACAACCAAAAAGAGAAGGGCCCGTCAGGGCCCTTCGCGTTCGTTCCGGTCGATCTTTTCGAGCCATGCAGGCCTGCGGAGCTGCGTTGCATGCCATGCAGCGCCGAGCCGCCGAATAATTCCAAATGGTTATCCGTTTCGGGCGGATCTGCCCTGCGCTCGACGCGGTTCTGCCGTCGGCAAGGGCGTGAGGCCGCCCAGGGCCTTGCGATAGACCAGCCAGTAAATGCCGCCGACGAAGGCAGCTCCGCCAACGATGTTGCCAAGCGTGGCGGGCACGATGTTGTGGACGATTGCGCCAAGGGTCAGCACCGACACGTCGATCCCTTCGGGGACATGGCCGGTCTGAACCAGGACCCAGGCGTAGGGGAGGATGAACATGTTGGCGACGCAGTGCTCGAAGCCGGCGGCGATGAAGGCGGTGACCGGTAGCACCATGCCGAACAGCTTGTCGGTCACCGATCGGCCGGCGTAGCTGAGCCAGACGGCGAGGCAGACCAGGATGTTGCAGAGCACGCCCTTGAAGAAGATGGTGACGGCATCCGGCGCCACCTTGCCGGCGGCCAGCTTGATCATGCCATTGCCGAAGCCGTCGTTGTTCAGCGCCGCCGTGTGCGCCATGTAGACGAGAAACACCAGACCGAGCGCGCCCAGAAGGTTTCCCAGCCAGATGATCGTCCAGTTGCGCAGGACCTCGCCGGTGCTGAGCTGGCGGTTGGCCCAGGCCATGACGATCAGGCAGTTGCCGGTGAAAAGTTCCGCCCCGCCGATCATCACCAGCGCCAGGCCGAGGGTGAAGACGAGGCCGCCTAGGAGGCGCTGCGCGGCAAAGCCGAGCGTCGGATCGGCCAGCACGATGCCGAAGAACAGCGCGCCGAGGCCGATCGATCCTCCGGCCACCACGGCCAAAGCCGCGCTGGCCAACGCCGGCATCCGGGCCTTCTTGACGCCGAGCTTCTCGACCTTGTCCTGGATTTCGGCCGGCGCGTAGGCATCGAGGCCGAGGATGGTGGTGGCCTGTCCGGGCGCATTGTCCGCCATTTGGGGTGTCTCCGGTTCAACTTAATTCGACGCCAGCGATACCGGCTGGCGTGCAAATGTAAAGAGGAGGGAATTACGCAGGTTTCGCCGGATCGGCGGGGCCCGGCTGACAGCCAGCCGGCCTGGTTGGCCGAGTGCGCAAGCGTCCAGAGCCGCTCTACGACAAGCGTCGGCGTCCCTGGCGCCGACGTTCCTAGGCTATGTGCGATGACCTAATACGGCGGGATCCGCTCAGAAGGAGGCCTCGCCGACGGTCACGATGCGCAGGAGGTTGGTGGAGCCCGGCACGCCTTCGCCGGCGGTGACCACCAGCGTGTCGCCGAAGGTGGCGATTCCAAGTTCGCGGGCCAGCGCGACGCCGCTGTTCACCTTGTCCTGGAAGCGGCGGAACAACTGGCTTGGGATCACCAGCACACCGTAGGCGAGCATCAGCTTGCGCGTCTTGATGAGATCCGGCGTCACGCAGAGGACCGGTACGCCCGGCCGCTCGCGGGTGACGCGCAACGTCGTCGATCCGGTGGCGGTAAAGGTGATGATCGCCTTGGCGGCAAGCGCGCCGGCCACCTGCTTGGCGGCATGGGTGATGGCATCCGATGAGGTTTCCGGCCCGAAGGGCAGGCGCTGCGCCTCGATGATCTGGCGATAGAGCGGATCGTGCTCGACGCGCTGGGCGATGCTGTCCATGATGGCGACGGCGGCGACCGGATAGGCGCCAGCGGCCGTTTCGGCGGAGAGCATCACGGCGTCGGCGCCATCGAACACGGCGGTCGCGACGTCGGAAGCCTCGGCGCGGGTCGGGGCGGGGTTGGTGACCATCGATTCCAGCATCTGCGTGGCGACGATCACCGGCTTACCGGCCTGACGCGCCTCGCGGACGATGCGCTTCTGCAGCGTCGGCACGTCCTCCGGGCGCATCTCGACGCCGAGATCGCCGCGCGCCACCATGACGCCATCGGCAAGTTCGATGATGGCGCTCAGGCAGTCGATCGCCTGCGGTTTCTCGATCTTGGCGAGCAGGCCGGCCCGGTCGCCGATCAGCCCGCGCGCCTCGATGAGGTCTTCGGGGCGCTGCACGAAGGATAGCGCCACCCAGTCGACACCGAGATCGAGTGCGAAGGCGAGGTCCTTGCGGTCCTTGGCGGTCAGCGCCGAGAGGGGCAGCACGACGTCGGGAACATTGACACCTTTCCGATTGGAGAGGCCGCGGCCGCTCACCACGGTGGTAACCGCATGATCCTTGGCGCAGCTCACGACATGCAAGCGCACGCGACCGTCATCGAGCAGAACATCGGTATTGGGCTGCAGAGCGGCAAAAATCTCCGGATGGGGCAAGCCGACGCGCGTGGTGTCGCCCGGCTCCTTGGAGAGATCGAGGCGGAGGGTCTGACCTTCCACGAGATCGATAGCCCCTTCGGCAAAGGTCGAAATACGCAGCTTCGGACCCTGCAGATCGGCCATCACGGCGATCGGCCGACCGGTTTCGGTCTCGACCTGACGAAGCATGTCGAAGCGGGCGCGATGCTCCTCATGGCTGCCGTGGCTGAAGTTGAGGCGAAACACGTCGGCGCCGGCCGCCACCAGATCGCGGATCACCTCGATGGTGCCGGACGCGGGGCCGAGGGTGGCGACCACCTTGGTCTGACGTCGACGGATCTTGGGATTGCTGCCCGTTGGCGAGGATGCCGGCGCGCTCATGTCTGCTCCTTGACGTCTGTCGACCGTTGTTGTCTGGACCGGAAGCCCTTCGGGTTTGACCCTTAAGGGAAAGCCCTCGCCAGCGTTGCCCTCGTATACACGCAAGGGCGCGGCGAGGGGAAGCGCCGCTTCGGCTGCTCGGCCGCAACGCAGCCTTGCGTAGGCTTTGATGTCAGAAAAAAGACCCCGCCGTTGCGGGCGGGGTCCTGTGGTGCAGGTATCGATTGTCTCAGAGGGTCTTTGCGATGGCGACGGCGGTGTCGGCCATGCGGTTGGAGAAGCCCCACTCGTTGTCGTACCAGGAGAGGATACGGACGAGGGTGCCATCCATGACCTTGGTCTGGTCGAGATGGAAGATCGACGAGTGCGGGTCGTGGTTGAAGTCGGACGACACGTTGGGCTGGTCGGTGTAGCCGAGCACGCCCTTGAGCGGGCCGGAGGTGGCGGCGGCCTTGATGGCCTCGTTGATCTCGGCGACCGAGGTGGCGCGCTTGGCGTTGAACACCAGGTCGACGACCGACACGTTGGGGGTCGGCACGCGGATGGCGACGCCGTCGAGCTTGCCCTTGAGTTCCGGCAGCACCAGGCCGACGGCCTTGGCGGCGCCGGTGGAGGTCGGGATCATCGACAGAGCGGCGGCGCGGGCGCGGTAGAGATCCTTGTGCAGCGTGTCGAGCGTCGGCTGATCGCCCGTGTAGCTGTGGATCGTCGTCATGAAGCCCTTCTCGATGCCGATGACATCGTTGAGCACCTTGGCGACCGGGCTGAGGCAGTTGGTCGTGCACGAGGCGTTCGACAGGACGATGTGGTCCTTGGTGATCTTGTCGTGGTTGACGCCGTAGACGACCGTGAGGTCGGCGCCGTCGGCCGGAGCGGACACCAGCACGCGCTTGGCGCCG
>NZ_PJNW01000010.1 GCF_002844595.1 Pleomorphomonas diazotrophica
GCGAAAGCGAGGACCTCAGGACGAGAAGGCGAGGGGGCCATATCACGCTCCATCCGCACCGACACCGCCGCACTGCTTCCTTGGCACCAATGAACTGGCAGCAGACACCATAACTGAGTGCTAACTCATTGATAATACTCATGTATATTCTTGATTTTCTGCCCGCAGATTGTTAGCCTGCTCCTGTTTTTGGCGAACATGCGAGGTGCCAGATGCTGGTTTCCCCAGAGTTCCGTAAACAGCTTGAAGGCTACGGTCTGACCACTGCCGAAATCCTCTACTACCGCCCCGATGCTCCGAGCCTGCTGCAGACCTACATCTGGCAGGATCTCGATATCTTCCCTGATTTCCCGACGCTCCGGCGCTTCCTGGATTTCTGGACGCGGAAGCTCGACGGCCCCTTGCACTCGGTGCAGGTCGCCCACAACCGGCTGATCAAGCCGGCCGAGTTCGTCATGCGCGACGGGACCTATACGATCAACTGAGCCATCCGCCCGATCACCCGGTAACGCTCCGGCCAGATGCCGGGGCGTTCGCCCGCGGCCGCCGTCTTCCTACTCGGAGACGACGCAGAAGTTGTTGCCCTCGATATCCTTCAGCACGGTGTAGCCGTCGCCCTCACGGACGAAGCTGGCGCCCAGCGCCTTGAGCCGTGCGATCTCGGCGGCGGCATCCGTTGCGGCAACGTCGAAGTGAATGCGGTTGCGCTCGGGACGCGGCCCCGTTCGGAGGTGAAAGCAGATGCGCGTCCCCGGACCGACGACCATGACGCTCGGATCGGTCTCCGGCGTCAGGCCCAGCGCCGCCAGCCGGGCGATTTCCGCATCGTCATAGGGCAGGATGTCATAGCCGTCGAGCACCTCGCTCCAGAAGCGGGCCATCTTAGAGGGCACGTCGCAATCGACCACCACTTCCTTGAACCGCGCCATGACCATAGCCTCCCTGCCAATGACCGGACTCAACCGTTAAGGTCCATCACAGGGTCAGGTTTTGCAAGCCGCATGGTCTCGCTCAACCCCCGCTCCAACTTGAGAAACCGCGAACGATACTCGGTCGGCGTCAGGCCCACCTTCCTGCGGAAATGATGGCGGAGCGCATGGGCGCTGCCGAAGCCGACGGCGGCGGCCACTGCCTCGATGGCGTGATCGTGTGACGACAGCAGGTTTTTCGCCGCCTCGACGCGCTCGGAGATCAGCCAGTCGCCGGGGCTAGCGCCGGTGGATTCCTGGAAGCGGCGCAGGAAGGTACGAAGGCTCATGCGGCAGGCCCGTGCCATCGCCTCGGTCGTCCAGTCGCGGTCGAGCGTCTCGCGCATCCTGTCGAGGAGAGGCGCCACCTCACCGGTGGGGCGGGCCGGCACCGGCCGTTCGAGGAACTGCGCCTGCCCGCCGGAGCGATGGGCCGGCACCACCAGCCGCCGCGCCACCGAGTTGGCGGCCTCCGCCCCGAAATCCCGCCGCACGATCTCGATGAGAAGGTCGATGCCGGCCGCGCTGCCGGCCGAGGTGAAGACGCGGTCGTGCTCGCGATAGAGCGAGGCGGCGTCCACCGTCACCGCCGGAAAGCGCCGCTGCAAGGCCTCGGCATAGCGCCAGTGGGTGGAGACCGTGCCGCCGTCAAGAAGCCCGGTCGCCGCCAGCACGAAGGCGCCCGAGCAGATCGAGACGAGCCGCGCGCCGCGGGCATGCGCCGCCCGGAGCCGCGCGCGCAGTTCCTCCGGCACCGGCACGTCGGCGCCCTTCCAGCCGGGCACGACGATGATATCGGCCTGATCGACCGCCTCCGGCCCCTCGTCGGGCGTTATGGTGAAGCCGCCATGCGCCCTGAGCGGCCCGGCATCGATGGCCGCGCTCGAAAAGCGATACCAGGAAGGCCCCATCTCCGGCCGGTAGAGGCCGAACACCTCGGAGACGATGCCGAACTCGAAGGTACAGAGCCCGTCGTAGAGCAGCGCCACGGCGAGTGGACCTTCAGGAATGATGCAGGCGTGATCCTTTGGCATGATCTTTACGTACAATGTCATCCACGCCAATTGCAAGCCGGGGCCACCGGCGGCACGATCCTGTCATCCACTTGAGACAGGAGAGACCAATGAAATCAGCGGTGACCGAGATCCCCGCCGCGCCGAGCGACATCGCCCGCGAACATTTTTCGGCCGAGTTCACCTTCGAGACCGATTGCTGGGACGTGCATGACGCGCTGTCGAAAGGCGCCGACTTCGTGCTCATGGACGTGCGCAGCCCCGCCCTCTTCGCCAAGGGGCACGTGCCCGGCGCCATCAACCTGCCTCATGGCAAGATCATCCGCTCCAAGCTGACCGAGTGGCCGGAGGAGACGCTGTTCGTCACCTACTGCGCCGGCCCGCATTGCAACGGCGCCGCCCGCGGCGCCCTGCGCCTCGCCGACCTCGGCCGCCCCGTTAAGATCATGACCGGCGGCCTCACCGGCTGGATCGACGAGGGCTTCGAGCTGGAAACCGCTGACTCTTAATCAGCGTGATCAGCTGGCGCCGCTGGCCGTGAGCCGGGCCGGCAGGTCGGGCGTGTAGGGGTCGGCCAGCGCCGCGTCGGGCTGGCTGACCGGCGTCTTCTCCGAGGTCATCTTGGAGAGCTTCTGGACACCCTTGTCCTGGAGGATGGCGCGGAAGGCCGGGTGCATGCCGCCGTCGACATAGCTCATGGCGGGCATCGCCGGGTTGGCGGCGGCGATCGCCACGGCGGCCGCGTCGTCCTGGGCGGCCTTGGCGGCGACGGCGGCGGAGAGCGTCGCATCCGTCTGAAGCGGCGGACAGGGGGCGAGCGGGTCGGCCTCAGGATCAAGACCCTCGGCGTTGAACACGTAGCGCCGTCCGCAATAGCCAACCTGCGGCGCCTTGCGCGTCAGCTCGAAGGCGTCGCTGCCTTCCTTGAGGTTGCGCCAGAAGGGCATGTTGGGATCGTCGCGGTGCAGCGCCAGATTGGCCGGCGTCATGCGGAAGGGCAGCGCCTCCACCTGGAAGGCCGGCTGGCCGCCCTTGAAGGCCTCGCGCGCCAGGGCGTAGATCTCGAAGGCGGCGTTGTCGGTCACCGCGTAGCAACCGCGCGACGAACAGGCGCCGTGGATCATCAGCGCCGACCCCTCATAGCCGAGCGCCGCCTCCAGCCTGTTGGGGAAGCCGAGGTTGAAGGAGAGGTAATAGCGGCTGTCGGGGTTCATCTGCGACGGCGCCACCGAATAGAAGCCCTCGGGCGTCTGGCGGTCGCCTTCCGTCGTCTTCGGCCCCAGCTTTCCCGACCAGCGGCAGATCGGATAGGTCTTCAGAAGCGCATAACGGCCGGTGCGGTCCATCTTCCACAGTTCGAGCTCGCTCTCCTGCTTGAACACGCGGATCAGGATGGGCGAGGTGGCGCTCATGCCCTTGCTCGACATAGCCGAAACCAGCTTGGGCGGCAGCGGCCGCTCCGATCGCTTGAGGTCGTCTCCGAACAGCGCGCAGCCCGAGAGCGCCGCCGTGGCGAGAAGAAGGAACGCGGCCGAACGCAAATTCACGGAAACAAGCCTTTCATCAAGCCAGGCACAATCCTCGCACCCGTCGCGGACGCGCTAGCGCATCCGGCTGTGATTTGGCAACCATCGCCCGCCCGGTCAGGCCGCCTCGCAGGGCCGGATGCGCTCGAGCGCCTCGGCCATGTCCTCGGCCGCGGTCGAGAGGTCGTATTTGGACTGCATGGTCATGAACCACTGCGGATCGAAGGCAAGGTATCGACCGAGCCTCAGGGCGATGCTCGCCGACATCCCCTGCCGGCCGTTGCAGATCTCGCCCATCAGGCTGCTGGAAACGCCGATCGCTTCGGCCAGCGCCTGGACGGAGATCCCCATCGGCTTGAGGAACTCCTCCCTGAGGACGATGCCGGGATGCAGCGACATATCGCGTGGCATGGTCGTGGCCTCCTGAATGATCGTCGATGACGGAAGAGAAGGGCCTAAACCTTCAAGCTGGCGCGGATAGCCTCGGCGATCTTCTCCGAGCGGGTGGCGCCGCTGGCCCTCGCGGCGCGGTCGAGCGCGGCGAGCAGGTGCTCGTTGAGGGTGATCTGCACCGGCACGGACTTGCCCGGCAGGTCCACCGGCACGGCGGCAATGATCGCCTCGTGCAGTTCCTGGGTGCGGCGGATGTCGTCGAGCGTCCTGAGGATCGGCATCTTGCCCGCGTCGAGGTTCTTCACATGGGCGGCCAGCGCCACGGCGGCCCGGGCGATCGCGTCGTTGAGGTTGGTTGCCGCCGAATGGCAATCGGGGAAATCCGGGAAAGACACGCCAAAACTGCGGTTTTCTTCTTCATGAATCAGCGCGACGGCGTAGGCCATGTGAGCCTCCTGGCTCGGAAGTGGACAACGAATGGGGAGTTCCCGCGAAGGGAAGACGACCGCGGCGAGAAGCCAACCAACAGGGCTTCCTCGCAAAGCGAAAACCTCGGAGCCGGCAACGGCGCGCCCAGTATCGGCCCGAGACGGTTAACGGTCGCAAAACAAAGTAAACAAAATCTTAATCTGAGGCCAGAAGTCATTTTATACCGCTTCGCTTTATAAGAAAAAATACGACGGTTTCCCGGGAACCGTGGCAAGGATGTGCCAACCGAAGCGAACCGAGCCATTCGGCCGTCGCTCATGACCGGCCGGCACCCGCCGCCTTGAGCACCAGCGCCACATGTGCCCGGGCGATGGCGATGAGCTCCGGCCGGGGCGTGCCGGCGCGGGCCCGGAGCGCCAGGCTGTGCTGCAGCGCCGCCAGCATGGCCGCGAGCCCCCGGACATCGGCGTCGGCGGCGATCTCCCCCGCCTCGGCGGCGATGGTCATGCGCCGCTGGAGCAGGCTGTCGGACCTGCCGATGGCGGCGGCGAGCTCCGCCCCGATGACGGGATCGGCCGCCGCCTCGCCGGAAATGACGCTGAGCACCGGGCAGCCGAGCGGCTCGCCGTCACCCGAGAAATAGGCGTCGATGATCGCGGCGAAATAGTCCTCGAGGCCCTTTTGCAGCGACGGTTCCTCGAACAGGGCATGCCGCCGTCGCTCGGCCGTCTGCTCGGAATAGCGCGTGACGGCCCGGCGGTAGATCTCGAACTTGTTGCCGAAGGCGGCATAGAGGCTCGGCCGCGCCATCTTCGTGGCGTCCGACAGATGGTCGAGCGAGGTGGCGGTGTAGCCGCGCCGGCGGAACTCGCCGAGGGCGGCCGTCAGCGCCGCCTCCGGATCATACTCCCTGGGCCTGCCACGGGTGGGTTTGCTTTTCATTTTGTACCGCTTCGCAAAAAATTAATCGACGACCCATTTTATGCGACCTAGTATGAAAATGTGAGAGGAAAAATGGAGATTGCAAATGGCTGACAAGCTTCGCATCGGCATCAACGGTTTCGGCCGCATCGGCCGCATGGTTTTTCGCGCCGCGAGGTCCCGCGACGATCTGGAGGTGGTGGCGGTGAACGACCTGCTGCCCATCGACCACCTCGCCTATCTCCTGAAATACGACAGCGTGCACGGCGCCTTCCCCGGTACGGTGGAAACGGCGGACGGCGCCCTCGTCGTCGACGGCCGGACCGTCCTGGCCTTCGCGGAAAAGGACCCGGCGGCCCTGCCCTGGGCCAAGGCCGACGTCGATCTGGTGATCGAGTCGACCGGTCGCTTCCTGACCCTCGACAGCACTGAGGGGCACATCAAGGCCGGCGCGAAGAAGGTGGTGATCTCGGGTCCGCCCACCGACAACACGCCGGTTTTCGTCATGGGCGTCAATGCCGCCGCCTATGCCGGCGAGACGATCGTTTCCAACGCCTCCTGCACCACCAACTGCGTGGCGCCGCTCGCCAAGCTGATCAACGACCTCTACGGCCTCGAAGAGGCGCTGATGCTGACCGTCCACGCGGTCACCGCCAGCCAGAACCCCGTCGACGGCGTGGCGCGCAAGGACTGGCGCTTCGGCCGCGGCATCCTCAACAATATCATCCCAGCCACGACCGGCGCGGCGCGCATGGTGGGCAAGGTCATTCCCGAACTGAGCGGCCGCATCAACGGCATGGCGGTGCGCGTGCCGGTGGCCGACGTGTCGATGGTCGACCTCACCTGCCGCTTCCGCACCAAGGTTTCCTATGACGAGATCAGCAAGGCGATCCGCGACGCCTCGGCCGGCGCCTACCGCGGCATCCTGCAATGGTGCGACGACCCCGTCGTCTCCACCGACCTCCGCGGCAATCCCCACAGCGCCATCTTCGACGTCGCCGCGGGCATGCAGACCTCCGAGGGTCTGACCAAGCTGATCGCCTGGTACGACAACGAATGGGGCTACGCCAACCGCTGCCTCGATCTGGCAGCACACATGATGAAGTAAGGCTGATCGTGGGCGGGCTTCCTCATCAAAAGGGAGCCCGATCCCAGCCGCGCCGGCCTTTCCTGCCCAAGGTCCACCTTGAATTCACGTGTGAATTCAAGGTGGACCTCAGGCAGAACGAGGCGCAACGCCGATATCATGCTCCCGTATGAAGGGCTCCAAGGGGCTGAGCCGAAATTCGCTGGGGTGAGGCAGTTGGCGACGGCTTCGAGAACCGAAGCGGAGCGGACTTCCTGTCCGTGAGCACCGGAAGCGCAGAAGACTAAGCCAAATGCCCGCCCCAGTAGAATTTCCGGTCAGGCCCTCAGTCCCGCGCGCTGTAGTAGCTCATGAACACGTCCAGCCCATTGTCGACGATACGCTTGGCCTCCTCCGACGTCGGCCGGAGTGCGCCGCCGAACAGCGCCTTCTTCATCACCTCGGACGTACAGAGGGCGATGAAGTGGTGGGCGGCGACGGTGGGGTCGCAGGGCTTCAGGCGGCCGTCGGCCACGGCCTCACCGAACACCTCGGTCAGTCGCGTCGTGCCGCGCTCGGCGCCGGCGCGGAAGAACATGGCGCCGACGGCGGGGAACTTCTCCACCGCGCCCACCACCATGCGAATGGTCGACATATGGTTCTCGCCGGTGAGCAGCTCGTTGAAGCTGATGGCAAAGGCGCGGAGGTTCTCGCGAAAGCTTTCCGCGGTCGGCTGGAAGGCGTCGAGCGCGGCGGCCAGCTCCTGCTTCTCGTCGGTGATCAGCCGCTCGAACAGCTCGTCCTTATTGGTGAAATAGACGTAGAGCGTACCCTTGGAAACGCCGGCCGCCTTGGCGATGGCGTCCATTGAGGCGCCCTCATAGCCCTTGGCGCGGAACACCTCGCGGGCGCCATCAAGGATCTGCCGGCGTTTCTCGCTGTCCTGACCCTCACCGCCGGCCGCCGTCTCGCCGGGCCGCGCCGATACCTTGCTCATCCACCCCTGCCCTCGCGGCGCCCTGTCAGCCCGCGTTGTTTCATTGTCGGCGCCCTGGCCGGAGAGGGCCATGCTGCCTTTGGCGATCGCCGTTCACGGAAATCCGGCCGGCCGATCACGTTTTGCTGAGACTGCCCCCGAAAGGGCCAAATCGTCAACCAAGCGCCAATACTGCGATTGACCGAACGGTTCGGTCATGAGATAACACTTTCGACGCTTAGGAACAATACCTAAGACTTTCGGATTAGAGCGCCGGTAACAGACGCTCTCGCATCAAGGTCCGACGGCGGACCAACGGAGATTTCCAATGGCCAAGCGCGAAGCCAACGCCGCCCATGACAGCGACGGCTCGGAAGCCACTGTCACCCAGATCCGCCCGGCCGCCGAGGCCGCGCCCAAGCACGTCGACGAGGCGCCCGAGGCGCCGCGCCATGCCGCGGGCGACGGCAAGCCGGCCGCACAGCCGAAGAAGCCGCGCAGCGTGGTGAGCCGCCTCGTTCTCATCGCCCTTCTCGGCACCGCCGCCTGGTTCGGCGGCAAGACCGGTTATGCCTGGTGGACCGACGGCCGCTTCCTGGTCACCACCGACGACGCCTATGTCGCCGCCGACATCACCACGCTGGCCGCCAAGGCCTCCGGCTACGTCACCGAGGTGATGGTGGCCGACAATCAGGCCGTGAAGAAGGGCGAGGTGATCGCCCGCGTCGACAGCGGCGACTATGTGCTGGCCGTCGCCCAGGCCGAGAACGCGCTCGCCGGCAACCTTGCCACCATCGCCCGCATCGACAAGCAGATCGCCGCCGGCGAGGCGCAGGTGGCCCAAGCCAAGGCCGGCGTCGCCTCCGCTCAGGCGAGCCTTGAATCCAAGGACATCAACTTCGCCCGCCAGTCGACGCTGGTGACGAACAAGGTGTCGGCCCAGTCGCAGCTCGACGACGCCCGCACCGACCGCGACGCCGCCCGCGCCACCGTCGCCTCCGCCGAGGCGGCCGTCGCGGTGGCCGAGGCCAATATCGAGGTGCTCCGCGCGCAGAAGGCCGAGGCGGAAGCCACCGGCCGCACGTTGCAGACCGCCCTCGACAAGGCCAAGCGCGACCTGTCGTTCACCGAGATCCGCGCGCCCGTCGACGGCGTCGTCGGCAACAAGGCGCTGGAAGTCGGCACCTATGTGACGCCCGGCCAGCAGCTTGCCTCGCTGGTTGCCACCGGCAGCGCCCACATCGAGGCCAACTACAAGGAAACGCAGCTCGCCGAGCTCACCCCCGGCGAAACCGTTCGCATCACCGTCGACGCCCTCGGCGAGGAGGAGACCATCCTCGGCAAGGTCGAGAGCCTGTCGCCGGCCACCGGCTCGGTGTTCAGCCTGCTGCCCGCCAACAACGCCACGGGCAACTTCACCAAGGTGGTGCAGCGCCTGCCGGTGCGCATCTCGGTGCCCGCCGACGTCGCGACGAGCGGCAAGCTCCGCCCCGGCCTCTCGGTCGTGGTCGCCGCCGACCCGCGCACCGCGCCGACCAATACCCAGACGGCCGGCATCGCGCCCGCCAGCTAACCTCTAGCGTGGCCGGTCCCTGAGGGCCGGCCGCCAGCCAGCCATCGGTCACGTCCATGTCCGCCATTGCCTCGGCCGGTGCCGGCCCCACGTTCACCACCCGCCGGCTGTTCACCTTCATCTGCATGGTGTTCGGCATGTTCATGGCGATCCTGGACATCCAGATCGTCTCGGCTTCGCTCAGCGAGATCCAGGCCGGCCTCGGCGCCGCCAACGACGAGATTTCCTGGGTTCAGACCTCCTATCTCATCGCCGAAGTGATCATGATCCCGCTGTCGGGCTACCTGTCGCGCATGATCTCGACGCGCTGGATGTTCACCATCGCGGCCGGCGGCTTCACCTTCGCCTCGATGATGTGCGCCTTCTCATCCTCGATCAACGAGATGATCCTGTGGCGCGCCGTGCAGGGCTTCATCGGAGGCGGCATGATTCCCACCGTCTTCGCCTCCGCCTACACCATCTTCCCGCGCGAGAAGATGGGGCTGGTGACGCCGATCATCGGCCTCGTCGCCACCATGGCGCCGACCATCGGTCCGACGGCCGGCGGTTATCTCACCGAGCTCTTCTCCTGGCACTGGCTGTTCCTGGTCAACATCATCCCCGGCATCTTCGTGACGGTGACCAGCTATTTCCTGATCGATTTCGACGAGCCGGACTTCAGCCTGTTCAAGGTGTTCGACTGGTGGGGCCTCGCCGCCATGGCCGCCTTCCTCGGCAGCCTCGAGTATGTGCTGGAGGAAGGCCCCAGCAAGGACTGGCTGGCCGACGAGCGCATCGCGTTTCTCACCGGCGTCATGACCATTGCCGGCATCGTTTTCTTCTTCCGGGCGCTGACCCGCGAGAACCCGATCGTCGACCTCAGGGCCTTCGTCAACCGCAACTTCTCCCTCGGCAGCGCCTTCTCCTTCTGCCTGGGCATCGGCCTCTACGGCCTCACCTATCTCTACCCGGTCTACCTCGCGCGCATCCGCGGCTTCTCGGCCTTGCAGATCGGCGAGACCATGTTCGTCTCCGGCGTCGGCATGCTGATCGCCGCGCCGATCGCCGGCCGCCTCTCCACCAAGCTCGACCCGCGCGTCATGATGGCCATCGGCTTCCTGGGCGTCGCCGTCGCCACCTGGCTCTCCACCGGCTTCACCGCCGACTGGGACTTCTGGGAGCTGTTCTGGCCGCAGATCTTCCGTGGCGTGTTCATGATGATCTGCATGATCCCCATCAACAACATCGCGCTCGGCACGCTGCCGCCGGCCGAGATGAAGAACGCCTCCGGCCTCTTCAATCTCACCCGCAACCTCGGCGGCGCCGTCGGCCTCGCGCTGATCAACCAGATCATGACCAACCGCACCGATCTCCACTTCGACCGGCTGCGCGAGGCGGTCAGCATTTCGAGCTCGACGGCCATGTCGACCATCGCGGGCATGGAGCACAGCCTCTCCGAGCTCGGCAGCAATGCCCATACCGCCGCCATATCCAGGCTGACCGGCCTTGCTCAGCAGCAGTCGACCATCATGTCCTTCAACGACATCTTCCTGATGCTGACCGTGCTCTTCCTCGCCCTCATCCTCGCCATGCCCTTCGTCAAGAAGCCGGCGGCCCAGGGAGGCGGTGGCGGCGGGCACTGACGGAGGCGGACATCACCTGGGTATCGGGCGTTCGATGGATTACCCCTGCTCACCAAGAGAGAGCCCCCGGGCGGCAAAGACCTCCTTGGCCGCGAACAGGCCGTTGAGCGCCGCCGGAAAGCCGGCGTAAACGGCCATCTGAATGATGATCTCGATCACTTCCTCCCTGGTCAGGCCGACATTCAGGCCCGCCTCGATATGCACCTTCAGCTGCGGCGTGGCATTTCCCATCGCGGTCAGGGCCGCGATGGTGGCGATCTCTCGGGCGCGCAGGTCGAGGCCGGGGCGGCTGTAGATGTCGCCGAACGGAAACTCGAGAATGTAGGTTGCGAAGTCCGGGGCGATGTCCTGAAGAGCGGCGATCACCTTGTGCCCGGCCTCGCCGTCGATCTCAGCGAGCACCCGCTTGCCGCGGTCCAGCCGGCTTTCGCCGGCGTTCGGGGATTGATGCGTCATGGTCAATCTTCCTCTGTGTCGTGCCGGCATAGCCGGCAATCTTGGTGTCGAGGACGAGAAGACAGGCTTGAAGCTCCGCCACATGGGCGCGGACACGCTCGCGATGCCGTTCGAGCACCGCGCTGCGCTCCCGTTCCGTGCCGGCGCCGCGCTCCCGCAAGGCCGCGTAGAGCAGCATTTCCCGGATAGGCATCCCGGTCGCCTTGAGACGGTCGAGAAACTCCATCCAGGTCAGGATCGACGCATCGTAATTGCGTTGGCCCGATCGATCCCGGTCGGCCTGGGGAAGCAGCCCGATCCGCTCGTAATAGCGAATGGTGTAGGTCGACAGTCCCGAACGCCGTGCCAGTTCGCCGATCTTCATGGCCGCCCATCTCTCATCATGACGCATGGGAAGCTACCGGTTAGAGCGCACTCTAAGTCAACCCACTAAAAACAGAGGCGCAGACACTCGCCTCACCGGCACCTGTCTGGCGCTGGCAGGCGTCGCCGGGTGGGAGAAACTAGGCCTTCTCGACGGTTTGCTTGAGGTGGTTCAGCATCATGTCCCAGTTGGCGGCGAACTCCGCCCGGGTCTTGTCGTCGATGTCCTGATTGCCGTGGTTGAACTGGGTGAGCCGGACGGTCGTGCGGCGATCGTCGCCGGTCAGTTCATAGCGCACGGTGTGATAGTTCTCCGGTCGATCCTCCGTGCCGGACAGTTCGCTCCAGTGGGTGAACTCCAGCCGTGCCTCGGGCTCGACGGCCACGATCTCGCCCCGGTCCTGATAGGGCCGTCCCTTCCAGTTGCCAGAAAACTGGATCGGGTGCCCCACCTGCCAATCGGTCTCCACCTTGGACTGCGGAAACAGGGCGGTGTCGGGCGCCACCATCGCCTTCCAAACGGCGGCGCGCGGCGCCTCGATGAGTTTTTCGACTTCAGCGGCTTTCTTCATGGTTGCCTCCTGAGAGAGGTTTCTCAGTGGGTTTGCTCGTCCCACCATCGAAGCACCCGGAGCGCCTTGAGGGTGATCCACGGCGACGGCGAGCCGATGCCGCCGTCCATGTGGAACCAGACGCGCCCGGGCGTTTGCCATGTCACCAGCCAGCGCCCATTATCATCTCTCCTGGACCTCAATATGGCGACGGCTTCACCAAGGCGCGGATCGGGCGGCGTTCCGAACTGCCGACCGGCCTTGCGGAAATAATCGAGGGCGCGAAGGATGTCGTAGCGCCAGCGGTGGGGGTAGAGCGGCATCAGGAAGGCGGGGTCGGCGACCTCTCCGGTGGCGAGACGCCGGAACAGCCCGCGCTCCAGCAGGAACGCCTCGCCCGACCGGCGGGCCGACCGGACGGCCTCCGATCCACCGGTGGCGATCTCGTACTCCAGCAGCCCTTCGAGGACGTTGATGGTGCTGGCAAAGGACGACCGGATGGAGCCTCGGCAGCGGGCGCAGTTCCAGCCGCCATCCGGCTGCACGTCGCCGAGCAGCCTGTCGGCGATCCCCGCCACGTCGGTGCCGAAATAGGCACCGTCCGCCAACGTCCGCCCGTTGATGCATTCCTCGACCTCGCCGTCCCAGAAGGGCTGCCCGCCCTCCTCCCAACGGCAGGTCCGCCCGACCAGATCGACGGTGCGCCGGGCGCTGTCCGATGAGGGATCGAGCCCGAACTCGCGGAGCTGCGTCAGGACGAAGGAGGTCGCCGTCCACGGCTGCCCCTCCCTCCTCCACTCCGCCCCGTCGAACCCCTTCGGCACGAAGGCGCCGCCGGCCCATTGGCCATCCTCGTCCTGGTGGGACAGCAGCCGGGCGCCCCACCCCTCGGTCTCCACCTTGGCGCGCTCGGACCGCCATGCCGACTCCGGCGCGTCCAGGAGGTCGCGCATCGCCTGCCAGCGAAGCGCCGGATCGAGTTGCAGCAACCAGTCCGTGGCCGGCTCGGTCCCAGGCATCGATCACCTCCCTGTCCGCCGCTGAACCCAAACTGCGGCATGCCCGCCGACCCGTCTTGAACGATTGTGACGGGACGCCCCGACTAATGCGGATCCGGCGCATTGGCCGCCCCGCCAATGGCGCCGTCCAGGAAACCCGCCCTCACCATGTGACGCCAGGCGCCGGGAGGGGCGCCGGTGACCGATGCGATGGCACGGGTCATGTGGGACTGATCGGCGAAGCCGGTATCGGCGGCGATCTCAGCCAGCGGCTCGCTGCCCGATATCACCCGAAGCCATGCCGAGCGGGCATGCAGCTCGCCGGCGAAGGCGCGAGGCGACACCCCGAAGGCGCGCCGAAAGCCACGGGAAACCGTCTCCCGCGCCAGACCGTGAGCCCGGGCCCAGTCGTCGATGCCCACCAGTCCCGACCTCAGGTCGGCGGCCAGAAGGTCGGGCCAGTCCCAGATCGGCACCGGCTCGGGGACGGCATCATCGATGAGCTCGGCCAGCAGCCCCGTTGCGCCGCGCGGATCGCGCTCGGCCGTCCGGATGACCAGATCGATCGACGGCAGGTGGTAGACGCCGCGGAACGCCGTCTCCATCCGCCAGGGCAGGTGCAGAACATGGGCGCCGCGCGGATGGGGCGTTTCGTTGGCGTGGCGATCGAGCGCCGGCTGGACCAGCACGTCGCCCGGCTCCAGGCGCAGCCGGCCGGCGTAGCCGTTCTGCACGTCGCCTGAGGCCAAGGTGATGCTGACATGGGCACTGAGATGCCCGTGGCGGGGCGCCAGCGAACCCGTGTCATAGCGCTCGAACCCGGCGCGTCGTGCCAGCAGGTAGTCGCGTGCCGCGGTGGGGCCGGGAACCGAAATGATGGTGGTCATCCGTCAGTCCCTTGAGGTCGGTCGCAAGCGACGGTCACCGCCGTCACATGCATTCAAGACGCATTGGCGCCTGACTGCAAGACTGGCATCTCGGGCATTGCCCGATCTTGCAACTCAGGAGGCTCCCAGACCATGACCGACAAGAAACCCGGCCCGAAGGACGTCGACGCCTATCTGGCGCAACTGCCGCCACCCGTCGCGGCGGTACTCCGGGATTTGCGAGCCGCGATCCGCAATGCCGCGCCGGACGCCGAGGAGATCATGCGGATGGGCGCTCCCACCTATGTGCATCGGGGCAACCTCGTCTCCTTCGCGGCGGCCGCCAAGCATTGCTCCTTCTACGTGATGAGCCCCGGCCCCATCGCCGCGAGGGCCGATGTCCTCAAGGGCTTCGACACCGCCCCCACGGCCATCAAGTTCAAGCCGGACAATCCCTTGCCGCTGGCGCTGGTGGAGGCGATCGTGAAGGAGCGCATGCGCGAGAATGAGGCCCGGCAGCCCGCCCGTCGGTGATCATCACCGACCATCGATGAAGGCCAGCGCGGTCTCCGCCATGCGGGGATCGGCGAAGATGGTGTAATGCGTCGCGCCGGGGAGAACGGCCAGCCTGTTGGCGTTCATCGCCGAACCGTCCCAGAGCGCGTCGTGAAGGCCGCCGCCGAGAAGCGCGAAGAAGTCCACCGCGTGCGCCATCCGCACCGCGTCCCAGTCGCCGTAGATGAGGAGGGTGGGCGCCTTGATGGCGCGGATCTCGGCGGACCAGTCGTAGTCGCGCGCGTTCAGCTCGGCGATCTTGTCGAGCAGGACCGGCCAATCCTGAACGCGCGGCGCGTGAGCCGCATAGAGAGTATAGAGCGGCATTTCCTTCAGATAATCCGCGACGTCATGGGTCGTCCGCGCCATGCCCTCGAGGTTTTCCTTGTGCCAGCCGGCGCGGGAGAAGGGCGCCGATACGGCAACGAGGCGGTGGACGAGGTCGGGGTGCTGGATGGTCATCCGCATCGCCACGCCGCCGCCGATGGAATAGCCGACGAGATCCACCTTGCCCAAGTCCAGTTGAACGACGAGCGCCGCCACATCGTCGGCCATGGCCTCGAACGACAGGGGGCGCGGGATGTCGGCCGTTCCGCCGTGGCCCTGAAGATCGACGGCGATCACCTCGTGGTCGCGCGCGAGGATCGGGATGATCGGCTCGAACATGCCGATGGCGCCAAGGCCGCCATGCAGCAGGATGATGGGCGAACCCTCGCCGTAGCGCGCGTAGTTCAACACCATGCCGTTGACCTCCGCGTGGAGCATTTTGGTCGCCATCGGCAACTCCGCTGCCCCCGCCGACGGGATGGGCAAGAAAGCCGCCGACAGGCCGAGCAAGGCCGACAGAAGGGCGCGGCGCGTGGCGCGGAAAGAATACGGCATGTCCTGGATCTCCCGAGCGGTTCCGTCACGATCGTGCCGAGCGCCCTGAGCGGGCGCCGATCGGGACCTACTTTCGCCGGGGCGATGCCGCCTGTCTTGAAGCGACGTGACCTCTCCGCGATGGCATTGCCCCGCCTCCAGTCACGAGACGCAAAAGGAGGCGGAACAAGCGGGATCAGGTTGCCGATGCTTCGTCAGCCCAGTCGGCTTTTGCGTTGGCCTGGGTACCGCTCACCCTGCATTTTCAAGCAGGGACGGCAGGCTCGCGCCGGCGGCATGGTCGATCACGTAAAGCCAACGGCCGTCCGGCTGCTGGCGGATGATCTCGGCCGTACTGCCCGATGCGATCACCAGCCCATCGGGGGCAACCAGTTGCCAGTCCGCCCTGAGGAGCGCAATCCGGTCATGCTGGAGGCAGAAGTTGTTGCCCCCCTTCATCGATCCGGGAATGGCCAGCAGTTCGGTCAATAGCTTTTCGATTTCGAGCTTTCCCCGAGCCACTTTCCCTTGGTCTGCAAGCAAAGCATCCTCTTCATAGAGATCAAGAAGGTTTGCGACTTTGCCCGAGTTGAATGCTTCCATCCACACGGCATTGAAATTCTGAGGTTGGCGGACGATGTACATGTTTCTCTCCTCGCATCAGGACCCGGAGAGCAAATCACACGGAAATGCAGCTATCCAAACGGTGAGCACAGCAGGATGCATCTGTCGGACGACTATGTTTTTGATGCGCCTGCTCCCCGGGCTGCCACCGACTGCCCGGTCGAGGACTGGCTGGAGTTCCTGGGCCACCGGTGGAACGCCTCCATCTTGTGGCACCTCTCCGTCGGGCCGCGCCGCTTCAACCTTCTCGCCGAGCATCTTCCGGGCATAACGCCCAAAGTGCTGTCTGAGCGGCTGCAGGCCTTGGAGATGCGGGGCCTCGTGGAGCGGCACGAAGGCCGCACCTTCCCGCGCAGCGTAACCTACGCGCTGACACCCGACGGAGCTCAAGTCAACTCGGTCATCCAGCTTCTCGAGCCGCTGTCCAAGAGGCTGGGCGAGCGCGGTTGACGCAGCCGGACAATCCCTCGCCGGAACGGCTCCAGCGGACCGCGACCTCCGGCGTCAGCCTGCGCCTGGGCTACCGGCAAGACCCAACTGCCGCTGCAGGATGGACGCGGCGTTGTAGCAATGGAAAGAGACGACTTTTCCGTCCCTGAGGTGAAACACGTCGCAACAGGGAACATCGATGGTCTTGCCGGTTGGTGCGACCGTTCCCGCAGGCGTCATCAGCGGGCCCGTGTGCGTGCCGCGAATGGCAAGCTCGACGACGACGACGTCGCCCATCGCATAGATGCTGAAGAGTTCCCGGTGAATGTCCGGAAAGGCCTGCGCCATGCCCTGTGCCACCATGGCGATGTCCTGCCCACGAAACTCCATGTTCGTCGGGATATCCCGCACATAGGCATCGGCCGCGAAGCAGGAGACGAACCGGGCCACATCCAGGCTCTCACCCTCTGCCGCCGCGTATAGCTCTCTTATCCTCTGAACATCGTCTGTCATTGACGCCTCCTTGCCGAACGTTTCGACTGACCCGGCCTCTGCCGGCCAGCAACGGAAGACATATGGACGCGTACTTACTTCTTGGGTAGAACGTACCAAAATGTAAGTGTGAGTTTTCTATGGACAGACTGACGACCCAATGCGGGCTGGACGTGTCGCTGTCGGTCATCGGCGGCAAGTGGAAGCCCCTGATCCTCTATCATCTTCAGGACGGCCCGACCCGGTTTTCCGAGATCCGCAGACGCGTCGGCGGCATCAGCGAGAAAGTGCTGATGCAGCAGTTGCGTGAGCTGGTCGCGATGGACGTTCTCGTCCGCCACGATCATCAACAGGTGCCACCGGTGGTCGACTACACGCTGACACCATTCGGCAAGACGCTGGTTCAGGCTCTGGTTCCGCTCTGCGAGTGGGGCAATCGGCATCGCGCGCAAGTCACGGAAACGCTGCGGCGGGCAGCGTCCCCGGACGGTCGGACAAGGTCCGCTTGACGGCCGATGCGGAATGACCGCGAGCCTTGCTCTCGGGCTCGACGGCCATTGCTGCAAGCAATCAGCGAGCGTAAGCCCTGGCCATCGCCTCCTGGCCGCCAAGCGCCGCGATCAGGACCTGCGGGTTCCAGTAATCCTTGAAGAGGGCGATCTTGCCGTCGCGCAGATGCAGCACGCAAATATAGTGCTGATGATAGGGAAGGCCCGTTTCGGTACCCCGTCCCTCGCAGCTGGCCTCGAAGATGACGACGTCGGCCAGATCATGCACGGCTTCCAGCGTCAGTTCCCCGAAATCGAGCAGCGTCCCCAGGCGGACGGCGTGAGCGGCGATGCTGTCCTTGCCGACGAGCTGTTGCGGGGTGCCGGCGGGCGCAAAGGGATAGTGCACGACGGCATCGTCGGTAAAGAGATCGAGAAAATCGGCAGCTACCGATGCCCTCTCTCCCAAGGCTGCACAGATGAGTTCAAACAACGATGGATACTTGTTGCCCATGGCGCTTTCTCCTATGGATGGAACGGATCCGTCTCGACCACATAGGATAGTCAACGATGGAACGCAAGCGTTCCGACCAAAAAACGAGAGCGCCTTCCGGAGCGGCGGTGCAAAGCGTCGAACTCACCGAAGCGCTGTATCGTGCGTTGTTCGCCGAATGGGCTGAACACGGCTTCTCGGCGCTCAGCCTCGAAAGGGTGGCGGCACGCGCGGGGGCAGGCAAAGCCGCCATATATCGCCGCTGGCCCGGAAAGCTTCAGTTCGCGGACGAGGCCATCAACACGATAGCCCTGAGGATGGCGGCATTCGAGGACAAGGGCTCGCTTGAGGCTGACGTGAGGGCATTTCATCGCCGTCTGCGTTCGGTGTTCAGGCATCCTCTTGTTCGCCGGATCCTTCCCGACATCTATGCGGAAGTTGCCCGCTCGGAGGCAATGGAGGCGATCAGCGAGCGCGTCGCGCAGACACGACGTGACGAGGCTGCAAAAGTCATCGAACGCGCGATCGCGCGCGGAGAACTGCCGGGTGCGCTCGACCGCGAGATTGCCCTCGATTTCCTGCCTTGCTCGATCTACTGGCGGATGATGGTGACCAGACGCTCGCTACCGGATGCGCAACTGGACCTCTACGCTCAGGGGACGACGGCCGCGATCAAGGCATTGGCATCGGCACCCTGATCGGAGAGTACCGCCACCTGCCTACACCTCGCCGAGAAACCGCAGCGCCCGCGCCCAGGTCTCCTCGGTGGCGAGCCGGTGATGGTCGGGAAGGCTGGGGTCGGTGTAGAAGTGGCCGGCGCCGGGGTAGATGAAGAGCTCGGCGGCCATGCCGGCCAGTTCCGCCGCCATCTGCCAGCGCCGGAGGTCCTCGGCCGGCCAGAGATCGTCGCGCTCGCCGACATGCAACTGCGCCCGCCGTCCCGTGATATCCATGCCGCTTGGGATGTCCGCCGGGGCGTGCAACAGCAGCACGCCGGGGGTCTCGGGGCGCTCGGGCCAGACGGACGCCACCACGCCGCAGCCCATGGAAAAGCCGGCGAGAACCGTCGCGGCCGGCAGGCCCGAGAGGGCGGCTTTCGCCCGCTCGCAGATGCGATCCCAGCCGATCTCCTCGACGAGCTCCATGCCCCGGTCAACCGTATCGGCGACAGCCCCGGCGAAGAGGTCGGGCACCGACACGCTGTGCCCGGCCGCGCGCATCCGCTCGGCGGCGGCAAGCTCCACCGGCCTCAAGCCGAGCACCGAGTGGAAGAGAACCACGGACGCCATCACATACCCTCCCCGCCTCGGCCCGGACCTGGTCCGGGCGCCGCCGAAGGCCCGAAAGCTTTCATGCAGTCTGCATGCTGGCCGGGCTTTGTCCATGCAGCGTTCGGTCAGGTCGGCCTTGGGAGCGTCAGGCCATGAAGCGGGCGAACCATTCCAGCATCGGCTCGGGGTCGCGCTGGAAATAGGTGTAGCCATCCCAGCGCCGCGTCGATCCCTCGATCCACAGGAGCGTCTTGTCGGCCACCGGCAGGTTGTCGAACATGGCCTCGATGTCGCTCGGCCGCGTGTAGACGTCGTCCCGCACCTGATAGAGGAAGGTCGGAATGCCGACGCTCTTCGCCCAGGGGACCGGCGATAGCTGGTCGATGGTGAAGCTGGTTTGCAAGCGGATGCGCCGGTTCAGCTCCTCCATGTGGCTCAAGGGAATGCCGAGGCGTTCGAGCGCCCGTTCCAGCGCCACGCCGGGCGACAGCGGCTGCGGCGCCACCATGCAGCGGACGCCCTCGAAAACCTCCGGGCGGCGCGTCATCGCGAACATCGTGGCATTGCAGCCGACGCAGCGGCTGAACAAGCCGATCGTCATGCCACGCATGTCCTCGCGGCGGCGGATGTAATCGAGCGATCCCACGACATCGCGCGACTCATAGCGGCCGACGGAGAAGACGCCGCCGTTGGCGGTGCCGCTGTGCCCGAAGTTCCTGAGGTCATAGGCGAGCACGTTGTAGCCGGCGTCATGCAGGATCTTGTAGTCGGGGATGAAGTTGACCTCGAAGTCGTTGCCGGCCGAGCCGCCGAACGACTTCCAGGGCTCCAGGTGAGACGGCAGCCCCGCCCGGTTGAACCAGCGGGGATGGTTGGCGATGATCACCTTGTTCGATCCCTCGCAGGGGATGAACCACCCCTCCAGCGGCACGCCATCCTCGGAGGGAAAGAACACGTCCTCGTAGTCCAACCCCGCCTCGTCCGGCCAATGCAGGATGGGCGCCTGCGGCCAGGAGCGAAAGCCCTCGGCCATGCGTTGCAGGATGCTGTCGATCTCGTCGGGTGTCATGGTGCTCTCCGCAGTGCCCGCTGCGCATGCGGCATCGGCGCGGCCAGAGGGCGCGTCCGGCCGGCGTCAGCGGCCTTGTTTGAAATGTGATGGGCACCATTCAATATATGCGTAGATGTACCATCTGTGGATTCGCATATGCCCGCCAAGCTGCCGATCACGCTGGAGCCCCGAAAAGCGCCCCGTCAGGCCCGGTCCGAGGCGACGGTCGACGCCATCTTCGAGGCAACCGTTCAGGTTCTCATGGCCGGCAACACCCGGTATCTGACCACCACGCGCGTCGCCCGGCGAGCCGGCGTCTCCGTCGGCACGCTCTACCAATACTTCCCGCACAAGGAGGCGCTGCTCTACGCGCTGATCGGCGCCTGTCTTCAGAAGGTGGCGACCCGCGTCGAGCATGTCTGCCGGGAGCACCGGGGCATGCCAGCCGAGATGGCATCCGACGCCTTGGTGTCCGCCTACATCGACACCAAGGTGCGCGACGTCGAGACCGCGCGCGCCCTCTATCTGGCCTCGGCCGAGATCGACGTCATGGATCTGGTGAGCGCCGCCTACGGGCGCTTCCGGCAGGCCGCCGCCGGAATGTTCGCCACCGCGCCCGACGGAGGGCTTGGCGATATCGACCGGGTCTCGTTCAATCTGATCGCCATGCTGACGGGGGCAACGCGCGTCGCCGTGGAGAGCGGGCTCGACGCCCGCGACCTCCAGGGCTTTCGCGAGCAGATGATGCTCACCTGCCGGACATGCCTCCGGGGCGATCTTGCGCGCACCGGATAGGGTCAGGCCAGCGCCGGGAAACCCTGGTACCACTCTGCATGGCTGCCTCCATGGTTGTCCATGCCGGGCTTGGTCAGGCAGCCCTTGGGGTCGACGTAGCTGTCGATGCGGCGCACCGGGCTTTCGGACCAGGTGATGTTGAAGGCGGCGAGCTTGGGGAAGAAGCAGAGGGCGGAGTACGGCAGGTGATCGTGGATCCACCAGGCGAGGCCGCGCCAGTCGGCGCCCTCGGCATAGCGGTCGGCGAACCAGGGAATGACAATGCAGGCGGTGGCGCCGATGCGGCCGTTCCTGTCCCGGCGATCCCAGATATGGCCGGCGAAGTTGCTCTCGTTGGAGCCGCAGCCGTAGCCCTTCCTGCCCGCCCGCTGCTGCTCGCTGCAATAGCCGTTGACGGCGACCGACCGGAAGGCCGAGCGGATCACCACCTTGCCGAAGCTGGCCTGGAGCGGCTCCAGCAGTTCCTCGCAGAGCCGCCGGCCCACGGCGATCGCCAGGTCCGGATCGTCGGGGATGTTGGGAATGCCGTGGAAACTCGCCACCTCGCTGTGCAGGAACTCCCGCATGAAGAAGGACTTCGACAGCCGAACCCGGCCGAAATCGTCGAGCGCGGCAACGCTGGCAATGGCTTTCATCTGAGCCCCCGAGCATGTGACAATCCGCCGCATCCTGGGGAAGCGCCGCGGCAGGACCTGTCAGCACCGTCCTTGAACCCTCCCCCAAAACGCCAGCGAGGCGGACTCCGGGGGGAGGTCCGCCTCGCGTCCGACGCCGGGGGGCGTGATGCGCGGTTGGGAAGCGACCGCGCGTTCTCCGGCGGCGCGGGAGTTTTCGCCACCGGAAACCCGATGAGGCGGAGCGCATCCAGCCTCTGAAACTTTGAAATCCTCCCGCCAACTATCCTATCGAAACGATTCATTGACAAGGTGGAAGGCGTGCCGGGGAGACATCCTCCCCGGCGGCGTGGCTTTTATGTCGTACTTTTACGCAACGGAGAACCGGCTCTCCATGCGCCAGTCTTTCGGCAGCTTGCGCGTCTTGCCGGTGACCTCGACTTTCACGCGCTGGCGGATGTCGGCGCTGGAGGCGCCGAGCTGCAGCTCGTGCTCGCCCGGCTCGACGATGCGGTAGCCCTCGGGACCGGTGAAGCAGAGCATGTCCACCGGCACGGTGAAGGTGACCGTCCTGGTCTCGCCCGGCTGAAGCTCGACGCGGCCGAAGGCCTTCAGCTCCTTGACCGGCCGCACCACCGAGGCGAGGCAGTCGCGGATGTAGAGCTGCGGCACGGCGACGCCCTTGCGGCTGCCGGTGTTCTTCACCTTGAAGCTCACGGCGATCTCGCCCTTTTCCACGTCCACCTTGTCGGACGCGAGCTTCAGGTCCTCGAACTCGAAGCTGGTGTAGGAAAGGCCGTGGCCGAAGGGATACTGGCTGCCGAAGTGGCGGGCGATCGGCGTGCCCGAGCTCTTGAGCTTGTGGTTGTAGAAGTAGGGCGCGGCGCCGACGCTGCGCGGCACCGACAGCGTCAGGCGGCCCGACGGCTCCACCTTGCCCGAGAGCACGTCATAGAGGGCGTTGCCGCCTTCCTGACCGGCGAAATAGGTCCACACCTGGGCGGCGACCTTGTCTTCGAGGCCGCCGAGGTTGTACTGGCGGCCCGCCGACAGCACCACCACCACCGGCGTGCCGGTGGCGACCACCGCTTCCAGCAGCTTCTGCTGCACGCCCGGCAGTTCCAGCGTGTCGGCGTCCGAGCCCTCGCCCACCGTGCCGGTCTGGAAGATGCCCGAGAGGTCGCCGACGCAGACGATGGCCACATCCGCCGCCTTGGCCGCCTCGACGGCATCGGCGATCATGTCGGTGCGCGTCGACACCGACGACACCTGCTTGATCACCGATGTGTCGTCGACGTCGCCGGGAAACACCGGCGCGCCGGCCTTGCGCTCGTCGAGGATGTTGCAGCCGCGGGCGTAGATCAGGTTGGCGTTGCCGGCGGCGGCCTGGAAGGCGGCGCGCGGCGTCACCACCGTGGCGGCGCTCTCGTTGGAGTCCGACAGGATGAGGTGCACCGGGAAGGAATAGTCGCCGAGGAGCGCCAGCGGGTCGTCGGCCGACGGGCCGATCATCGCCACCTTCTTCTTGGGATCGAGCGGCAGGATGCCGCTGTTGGAGACGATGGTCACCGACTGCTCGGCCACCTTGCGGGCAACGGCAATGGCTTCCGGGCTCTGCAGGCGGATCGCCTTGTCGTCGGCATAGGGCTTCTCGAAGATGCCCAGACGGAATTTCTCGGTCAGCACGCGACGGACGATCTCGTCGATCTTCTCCAGCGTGATCAGGCCCCGGTCGAGCGCTTCCTTGAGATGGGTGGCGCAGTCCTCGCCCGGCAGTTCCTGGTCGAGGCCGGCGTTGAAGGAAAGCGCCGCCGCCTCGGCCTGGTTGGAGGCAAGGCCGTGGTGCTGGTAGAGCAGGCTGACGCCGATATAGTCGGCGACCACCAGGCCGTCGAAGCCCCAGTCCTCGCGCAGCACCTTGGTGAGCAGGTGCTTCGAGGCATGGCTCGGCTCGTTGTCGATGTCATGATAGGCCGGCATCACCGAGCCGGCGTTGGCCTGCTTCACGGCCATCTCGAAAGGCAGGAGGAAGATGTCGTTGAGCTCGCGCCAGCCGAGATGGATCGGCGCGTGGTTGCGGCCGCCTTCCGAGAAGGAATGGCCGGCATAGTGCTTCAGCGTGGCGAGGAAGTCGCGCTTCGGCCCCTGCATGCCGCGCACATAGCGGGTGGCCATGACGCCGACCAGATACGGATCCTCGCCGAAGGTCTCCTCGGTGCGGCCCCAGCGGGCGTCGCGGGCGACGTCGAGCACCGGAGCGAGGCCCTGGTGGCCGCCGAGCGAACGCACCTCCTCGCCGATGATCTTGCCCACTTCCTCGATCAGCTCGGGATTGAAGGTGGCGCCATAGGCGAGCGACGACGGGAACAGCGTGGCGCCGCGCGCCATCATGCCGGAGAGGCATTCCTCATGGCTGATGGCGGGAATGCCGAGGCGCGTTTCCTCGACCAGGAACTTCTGCAGGCTGTTGAGCGCGCGCACGCCTTCGGCCGGGTCGACCGAGCGGGTGCCGAGCGGCCGGGTGATCTGCCCGAGGCCCTTCTTCAGCATGTCGGTCAGCGTCGTCTCGTCCGACTGGCCGATGAAGGCATCCTGGATGCGCGGGGCGTGCTTGCCGTGCTCGTCGAGCACCAGCCACATCGCATGCAGCTGGGCGATCTTCTCGTCGATGGTCATGCGGCCCATGAGGTCGGCGACGCGATCGGCGATCGGCTTGCTGGGGTCTTTGTAAACGAGGGTCATGATGAACTCTTCGCGGCCATGCGGCCGTCCTGCTGGGTCAGATGTGGTTGAGCGCGAGGCCGTCGGCGTCGAACAGGTGGCAGCAGTCGGCCGGCGCCTGATAGGTGGCGCTGTCGCCTGCCTTGACGCCGCCATCGCCCGGCACCTTGGCGATCAGCGGCGCCGGGGTGCCGCCATCGAGATAAACGAAGCTGTATTCGCCGAAATGCTCCACCGCCGACACCTTGCGCGTCAGCGTCTGGGCGCCCGGCGCAGCAACGGGGGCGAGATGCTCGGGCCGGACGCCGAGGGTGACCGGCGCACCCGAGGCCAGCGCCGAGCCGTCCACCGGCACCACGATCTCCTCGCCGCCCTTCAGCACCACGCGGGCGCCAGCCGGCTCCTGGGCGACGAAGCTCGCTTCCAGGAAGTTCATGGTCGGCGAGCCCAGGAAGCCGGCGACGAACAGGTTGCGCGGCCGGTGGTAGAGGTCGAGCGGCTTGCCGACCTGGGCGATCGAGCCGTGCTTCAGCATGTCCTTGCCGGCATGCAGCAGCACGATCTTGTCGGCGAGCGCCATGGCTTCCGTCTGGTCATGCGTCACGTAGATCATCGACGCCGCCGGGAAGTTCCGGTGCAGCGTGGCGATTTCCGAGCGCATGTGGACGCGCAGCGCCGCGTCGAGGTTGGAGAGCGGCTCGTCGAACAGGAACACCTTGGGCTGGCGGACGATGGCGCGGCCGATGGCGACGCGCTGCCGCTGGCCGCCGGAGAGCGCCTTGGGCATGCGGTCGAGCAGCGGCTCGATCTGCAGGATGCGGGCGGCTTCCTTGACACGACGCTCGATCTCGTCCTTGGCCGTCTTCGCCTGACGAAGGCCGAAGGCCATGTTGTCGTAGACGGTCATGTGCGGATAGAGCGCGTAGTTCTGGAACACCATGGCCACCTCGCGGTCGGCCGGTTCCACCTTGTCGACCACGCGGTCGCCGATCTGGATCTGGCCGGTGTAGGCGGTCTCGAGGCCGGCGACCATGCGCAGGAGCGTCGACTTGCCGCAGCCCGACGGGCCGAGGAAGACGCAGAACTCGCCGTCGTCGATGGTGAGGTCGACCCCGCGGATGACGGGGAAGTTGGCGCCGAAGGACTTGTTGACGCCGGAGAGGGTGATCTTGGTCATGAAATGTCTCCGAAGCCTCAGCCCTTGAGCGAGCCGGCCATCATGCCCTTGACGATCTTCTCCTGCCCGAAGGCATAGGCGACGACGAGCGGCAGCGATGTGAGGGTGACGACGGTAAGGATTGCCGGAATGTTGGCGGTGTACTGGCCCTGGTAGTCCCAGATGGCGAGCGGCAGCGTGCGGGTGCCGGTCGAGGACGTCAGCACATAGGCGAAGATGAACTCGTTCCACAGCATGATGCCATTGTAGATGGCGATGGTGGAAAGTCCCGGCCCCGACAGCGGTAGGAACACCTTGAAGAAGATGGCGAAGGGACCGCAGCCGTCGAGCCGCGCCGCCTCCTCCAGCTCCTTGGGGATCTGCCGCATGAACTCGGTGAGGATGAACACCGAGATCGGCAGCGAGGTCGCCACATAGGGGCCGATCAGCGCGAACTGGCTGTCGTAGAGGCCGAGCTGGCGCGTCATCAGGTAGATCGGCACCAGGGTGATGTGGATGGGCACGATCATGCCGGCGACGATCAGCCCGAAGATCGCCTCGTTGAAGCGGAAGCGCATGCGGGCGAAGGCGAAGGCGGCCATCGACGAGATCAGCATGATCAGGAGGACCGAGATCACCACCACCATCACCGAATTCTTGAAGTAGGTGAGGAAGGGGCCGGAGAGCACGTCGTTGTAGTTGACGAGGTCCAGCGCCTCGGGCAGTGCCCAGACGGAACTCGAGAAGGACTCCTGCTGCGACTTGAAGCTGGTCATCACCATGAACAGGAAGGGCACGGTGGTGACGGCGAGCCAGAACAGGCCGAGGACGGGGACGGCGACGCGGCCGGTGGCGCGGGCGACGGGGGAACTGGCCATGGTCAGACCTCCGTCTCGTAGCGCTTGGAGAAGCGCAGCAGCACCGAGGCTATGAGTATCACGATGATGAACATGCCCGAGGCCACCGTGCTGCCATAGCCCAGCTGGAAGGAGGAAAAGACGTTGCGATACATGTAGGTGGCCATCAGTTCCGAGGCGCCCTCGGGCCCGCCGCCGGTCATCACGTAGATGAGGTCGAAGTAGCGCAGCGCGCCGATGACGGAGAGCACCACGGCGGTGCGGATCGTGCCCTTGAGGTGCGGCAGCTTCATCTTCCAGAAGATGGTGGTCTCCGAGGCACCGTCGAGCTTGGCGGCCTCCGAGATCTCGGCCGGGAAGGAGGCGAGACCGGCCATGAACAGCACCATGTAGAAGGGGATGTACTGCCAGCAGACGACGGCGATGACCGCACCGAGCGCCAAGCGCGTGTCGCCGAGCCAGTCCTGGGCGAGATAGCCGAGGCCGACGAAGTCGAGGATGGCGTTGAGCGGACCGAAGGTGACGTCGTAGAAGTATTTGAACAGGACGCCGAGGGCGACCGACGACATCAGAAGCGGCAGGAAATAGAGGATCTTGAGGATGCGCGAGCCGCGGCCGGCATTGTCGAGCACCACCGCGAGGACGAGGGCGATCGGCATCTGCACCAGCACCGAGAAGACGGCGAGCAGGATGTTGTTCCAGGCGGCTTCCCAGAACAGCGTGTCGGAAGCGAGCTTCTTCCAGTTGTCGAGCCCGACGAAGCGGGCGTCCGAGCCGAGGCCGTTCCAGTCCAGGAGCGACAGGCGGAAGCTGTCGACAAGCGGATAAAGCAGATAGACGGCCAGCATCAAAATGGCCGGGGCCAGGAAGATGGCCGGCGCCAGTGTCCTGAGCGACAGGGCCGCCCCTCCCGCTCCGCCTTCGGCGGGGCGCGTCACAATATCGGTCAAGGTCATCCTCCCGATCCAAAACTAGTAGTGCCCCGCCGGCGGCGAACCGTCGGCGGGGCTGTTCTCAGGAGGAGGTTACTTCAGCTCTGCCTTGGCGGCGGCCTCGAATTCCTCGGCCACCTGCTCGGGCGTCTTGGAGAGGCCGAACAGCGCCTGCGAGGTGTCCTTGTGCAACTCGCCGAGCTTCGGCGGCAGCTCCTGGTCCCACCAGAGCTGCACGCTCTTGGCTTCGCTGACCAGCTTGGACACGTCCTGCAGGAAGGGGTTGTCGACCTTGAGGTTCTTGATCGGCGGCAGGCGCGAGTCGGCCACGCGGCCGGCGGCGGCGATGTCGTCGGTCAGGAACTTGACGAGTTCGACGGCCTTGTCCTTCTCGGGGCAGGCATTGGTGACGGAGACGAAGTTGTCGCCGAGCGTGCCCAGGAGGTCGGACGGGTCACCCTTGCCGCCGGGAACCGACGGGAACGGGAAGAAGCCGAGCTTCTTGGCGAACTCCGGGTTCTCGTTGCCGATGGTCGACGCTTCCCAGGTGCCCATCAGCTCCATGGCGGCCTTTTCGGTATAGAGAAGGCGACGCGAACCGCCGACGTCATAGTCGAGGCCGTTGTAGCCCTTCTGGAAGGCGCCGAGGTTGACCAGCTCCTGCAGGCGCTTGCCGGCCTCGACGAACACCGGATCGGCGAACGAGCCGCCATCCTTGCGCTGGGCGGCGTTGGCGAAGGCCTCGGGGCCGCCGATGCGGTCGACGAGGTAGCCGTAGTACATCGAGCCCGTCCACTTGTTCTTGTTGGCGAGCGCGAAGGGAGCGATGTCGTTCTTCTTGAGGACGTCGATCACCTGGAGCAGTTCGTCCCAGGTCTTCGGCGGCGTCAGGTTGAGCTTCTCGAACATCTCCTTGTTGTAGAAGACGACGGCGATGGCGGTGTTCTCGGCCGGCAGGCCGTAGATCTTGCCGTCGACCGTGACGGCGCCGAAGCTGGCCGGCGCGAAGCGGTCCTTGAAGGCCGGATCCTTGTCGAGATACGGCGTCAGATCGACCACCTGGTTGGCGGCGACATACTCGCGGAACGGACCACCGCCCCAGGAGCTGAACACGCAGGGCGGCTCGTTGGCGCCGAAGGCGATCTTGATCTTGGTCTTGTAGGCATCGTTGAGGATGTGGGTATCCTCGACCTTGTAGCCCGGGTTGGCCTTCTCGAAGCGGTCGGCAGCGTCACGAATGACCTTGACCGCGCCGTCGGTGGTCTGAAGGTCCCACACGGTGATGACCTTGTCGGCCGAATGCGCCGCGAACGGAGCGATAGCGACCATGGCGGCGCCGCAAGCGAGCGCCGAAAGTTTGGAAACGAATTTAGACACCTTCTCCTCCCAAGGATCACGTTGAGCCAGAAAGCCGCATCGGTCCCCCGAAAACCGAAATCCACTTTTCGGCCGATGCTCTGGCAACGGGTGACGGCCGAACGTTAGCGCTAACGTTCTGTAGCGTCAACTCTACCAGTGGAGCGTTGACGGATGAGCTGTGGAAGCTCTTGCTGGGGCTGTGAATCTCGTCGCGCACCACCCGCATCAGGCGGTTTTCCGCGTATTTTCAACGCTGGAGAGCCGCCGGCGCAGTTGACAGCCCGCGGGGCATCGGACAAACAGTTTGTAGCCCCGGAAACCATTCGACCAAATGATGAAGCGACAGTATCCAACGTTAGCCGAGGTCGCCAAGGTTGCCGGTGTCTCCCTGATGACGGCCTCGCGGGCGATCAACAACCGCCCCGGCGTCTCGCCCGAAAAGCGCGAGGACATCCTGCGCATCGCCGACGAGATGGGCTATGTCGTCAACCGCGCCGCCCAGAAGCTGACGGGCGCCCGCACGCGCATCATCGCCGTGGTGGCCGAGCTGCACACGCCCTTCACCTCCGACCTGCTTCTCGGCATGGGCGCGGTGGCGCGCGCCGCCGATTACGAGATGCTGGTCTATTCGCTGCCGGTGCGCGACCGCCGGCCGCCGGGCTCCATCCTCGACCTTCTCCGCCAGATCGTCGACGGCGTCATCGTCATCCTGCCCTACGAGTCCGACTATCTGGAATCCATGGCCACCGCCCACATCCCCGTGGTGACCATCGAGCAGGGCACCGAGTCGGTGTTTCCCTCGGTCACCGCCGACAACTACCAGGGCGGCCTCTCGGCGCTGCAGCACCTCATCGAGCTCGGCCACCGCCGCATCGCCTTCATCTCCGGCCACGACCGGCTGACCTCGGCGCGCGACCGCCGCCGCGCCTATCACGACATTCTCGCCCAGGCCCGCCTGCCCTACGACCCCGACCTCGAGGTGGACGGCGACTTCTCGCGCAAGGGCGGCTTCGAGGCGGCGCAGAAGCTGTTGGCGCTGGCCGACCGGCCCACCGCCATCTTCGCCGCCAACGACATTTCCGCCTATGGCGCCATCGCCGCCATCCGCGAGGCCGGCCTCAGCGTGCCCGGTGACATCTCCGTCGTCGGCTTCGACGACATCCCCATCGCCTCGCAACTCCACCCCCAGCTCACCACCATCCGCCAGCCCCTCCAGCAGATGGCCCGCGCCTCCGTCAACCTCCTCCTAGCCCTCGTCGCCGGCCTCGACGCCCCGTCGGAACAGATCGTCCTGCCGACCCAGCTGATCGTTCGGGAATCGACGACGGCGCTGAAGGCGAAGAGGAAGAAGGAAGAGGCGGTGAAGGTGGGCGTTGGGAGGTAGGGATGGAAACGATCAGCGAACGCTACGCCTCCGTTTGGGATGCCATCAGCGACACGCCCGCCGAAGCTCTCGACCGGAAAATGCGCTCGGACCTGATGATCGCGCTGAAGAAAATCATCAAGGCGAAGGGCTGGACGCGGGCGGAAGCAGCCAAGCATCTGGGCGTAACCCAGCCGCGCCTTTCCGACCTTCTGCGAGGCAAGATCAGCCTGTTCGGGCTCGACAGCCTCGTCAACATGGTGGCTGCGGCCGGCCATACCGTCGACGTAAAAGTGCGAGACGCCGCCTGACGGAATGGTGGGGACGGAGGCTGCAGCCATGACGGACAAGAGCAAGAAGGCGGAGTTCCAACCCGGACGCGGCTATAGCAAGGCCGACTGGGACGCGATCTCCGACAGCCCCGAGGCGACGGACGAACAACTGGCTGACGCCAAGCCGTTCGCCGAGGTTTTTCCAGAGCTCGCCGAGAAGATGCGGCGCAGCCGCCATCCGCCAGCGCGCCCCTGACGACGCCCCCCCTACTCCGGCAGCTCCACAAACGGATCGATCCCCCTCACCGGAAACACAGCGAAGTGCTTCGTGTTCCGCGTAAGCACGACCAACCCGTTCGCCGCCGCCGTGGCGGCAATGGCGGTGTCGGCGAAGCCGGGAGCTTGGCCTGCGGCGCGGGCGAGGTCGGTGAACTCTCCGGCCTTTCGCGCTTCCGGCAGGCCGAAGGGGAGGATGCGAGCGCCGTAGAGGTGTTCCACCGCGCCCCACCAGTCTGCGAGACGATCGGCCTTGGCGGTCGAGCCCATGCGGCGGAGCTTGGCGATGCCCGCCACCACCTCTGTCGCCGTGATGGCGGAGACGTAGAGGTCCGCCGAGTGACGGTCGAGCCAGTCGACCAGGGCCGGACGGGGAACAGGCGCCGCGAGGTCCGACAGAACATTGGTGTCGACGAGATACATCAGCCGCCGAAATCCCTTGGAGGCGTTTCGTCGCGGTCGAGATCGCCGGAGACGAGGCCCGAGGAGGCCAGCAGGCGGCCGAAGGACGGCACCGACGACAGGCGCTGGTAATCCTCGAACGACAGGACGACAGCTTCCTTCCGGCCGTGCCGGGTGATGACCGAGGGCTCGCCCGCGACGGCCTGATCGACAACGGCCGACAGGCTCGCCTTCGCGTCTCTCAACTGGATTTCGCGCATTCCAAGACCTTTCGTGACTACAGTAGTCATTATAGGATGGCGGGGAGTGGCGATCAAGGATGGGCTAGCCTGCGTGAACGGGCTTCTGGGCGCGCGCCTTAGAAGGAGACACGCTATCCGTCTGTTCCATATATATAATTCTGTCATCCTGCGCGCAGGCGCAGGACCTCAGGCCGAAAGGGGCAATCGGCCGATATCGCGCTTCCATGACCGCAAAGAGGCGCCCTATATCTCCCCCTCGCTCCATCCTGCCTGAGGTTCTCTGCCTTCGCAGAGAATGACAGCTTGATGGAGAGGGGAGAGAGCTGGATAGCGCGGAACGCTCGGCGGTGCAGATACTTCCCCCTCGCCTCATCCTGCCCGAGACCCTCTGCCTTCGAGAGAGGGGACATCTTGATAGTTGAGGCGACATGCCGCCCCTCCCCTCTCCTTGACTTTGCCCCCGACCTCGTCAAACAATCGCGCATGGTCGAACCGGACACCCACATTGTCTCCCGCTTGGCCGGCATCTCCACGGTGGGGTGCCGGGGTGTCGACCACGCAAGCTGAACCAGCGGATCGCCAAACCCTGGCCTCGCCCTCACGGACGAGGTTTTTGGCGTTGGACCGTGCCTCGTCCTGTCCTATTCAAGGAAATGACCATGGCACAGAACATCTACGACAACCCCGAGTTCTTTTCCGGCTACACCCAGTATCCCCGGCAGGTGATCGGCCTCGACGGCGCCACCGAGTGGCCGACGGTGCGCGCCATGCTGCCGCCGATCCAGGGCAAGCGGGTGGCCGATCTCGGCTGCGGCTTCGGCTGGGCCTCGCGCTGGATGCGCGAGCAAGGCGCGGCCTCGGTGGCGGGCTTCGATCTTTCCGAGAAGATGATCGCCCGCGCCCGGCATGACACCGCCGATCCGGCCATCGACTATCGCATCGCCGATCTCGAAACGCTGGAGCTGCCCGAGGCGGCCTTCGATCTGGTCTATAGCTCGCTCGCCTTCCACTACGTCAAGGATATCAGGCGCCTGATGCGCACCATCCACGACGCGCTGGTGCCTGGCGGCGACCTGGTGTTCACCACCGAGCACCCGATCTACATGGCGCCGGCACAGCCGCGCTGGATCACCGAGGAGGACGGCCGCAAGTCCTGGCCCGTCAACAGCTACTCGATCGAGGGAGAGCGCCGCACCGAGTGGTTCGTGAAAGACGTGCTGAAGTACCACCGCACCATGGCCACCACCCTCAACACCCTGATCGAAGAGGGCTTCACGCTCCGCCGTCTCAAGGAGTTCGGCCCGACGCCGGAGGAGGTCCGCCGCTCTCCCGACCTCTCGGAGGAGGAGGTGGAGCGGCCGATGATGCTGCTGGTCGCGGTGCACAGGCCGTAACCGGCACCGAAGCAGTTCCGGTTTTGCGTCCGGAGCTGCGCCTTTGCAAAGACCGAGCCGCCCTTGCCGCAAGCTGGGGCAGCTCCTGATTGTCGTTTTTCCTGATCATCCCCATCTGTCGCCCCAGCGGGATCTTCCGCCTACCCCATGGGGTCCATCATGCGCTTTGCCGGCAATGCCATCTGGTTCGTGTTCGGGGGCGCCTTCACGGCGCTGTTGTGGCTCCTGGGCGCGGCGGTCTTCGCGCTGTCCATCGTCGGGCTGCCGCTGACGCGGGCGGCGATCGAGATGGCCAAGCTCAGCGCCTTTCCCTTCGGCAAGGACGTGGTCCACGTCCGCGAGCTCGACGGCAAGGGCCTGACGCCGGTCACCGCGGTCACCGGCACCGTCGGCTTCGTCTTCAACGTGCTGTGGCTCCTGACCTTCGGCCTCGCGCTCTGCCTTTCCTATCTCGTGCTCGGCGTCGTCTACTGCCTGACGATCATCGGCATTCCCTTCGGCCTGCAATGCTTCAAGCTGGCCGGCATCTCGCTGTGGCCGGTCGGCCGGCGCGTGGTCAGCATCGAGCTGGCCGACATCGCCCGCACCCACGCCGCCGAGGCGACATTCGCCCGCTACCGCACCCACTGAAGGGTGTTCGCCTAGATGCGTATTGGAGGCGATCCAATCTTAAGCTTTATCGCAACAACCACCACCCTGACGTTTCCACTCTCTTGCCAGACAACTTCGGAAATGTATCCTGCCTCCGTCAAATAGCCCTTGTGTCGGAGTGGGTTCGTGCATTTCACGGGCAGGTTCGTGTGGTTCGCGCTGGGCGGGAGCTGGACGGCGATGATCTGGCTGCTCGGTGCGGCCGTCGCTCATCTCATCGTCGGCGGGCAGCCGCTGGCCAAGGCTGCCATCGAGATGGCCGGGCTCAGCATTTTGCCCTTCGGCCGTGAGGCCGTGCATATCCGCGAGCTCGGCGGGCAGGATCCGGCGCCAACGACCACCGCCGCCCGGCTGATCGGCCCCGCCCTCAACGTGGCGTGGCTGCTGACCTTCGGCCTCGTGCTTTGCGCAGCCTATCTGGTGCTCGGCGTCCTCTGCTGCCTGACGGTGCGGGCCATCCCCCTGGGCCGCCAATGCTTCAGGCTGGCCGGCCTGTCGCTCTGGCCGGTGGGGCAGCGCGTCATCAGCACCGATCTGGCCACCGTCCCCCGGCAGCAGGCGGCGGTCGAGCGCTTCGCCCGTACCCGCCTGCTCCAGTCGAGCCAAAGCGATCGCATCGGACCGCCCCGCGACCTTCCCCCCGCGGCGGCAAACTGAAGCACGGGCGGGCGGTTCGCGCCGAGCGCGACAAAGGGCCCGCCCCGCCGGGGCGGGACAGGCGGTGCCGCCGGTCTATCGGCTGAGGACCAGCCAATAGCGATGGAGCCCTTCAACGTCGCCGCTTGTCAGAAGCGGCATGGCGCCGTGGAGCGCGTCGTCGTCCCACTCCCACCACCTCATTTCCATGAGCTGCGCGATCTGCCGGTCGTCGAAGCGTTTGCGGATCGGCCGTGCCGGATTGCCGCCGACGATTGTGTAGGGATCGACGTCGCGGGTGACGAGGGCGCGGGTGCCGATCAACGCGCCATCTCCCACCTTGACGCCGGGCATGACGATCGCCTCCGAGCCGATCCACACGTCATTGCCGATCACCGTGTCGCCCGAGGGACGATAGCCGTTCTCCGCCCCGGCGAAGGCCGGCACCTCCGGCATCCAGTAGAAGGGAAAGCTGCTGATCCAGTCGTGCCTGTGGCCCTGGTTGCCGGCCATGATGAAGGCGGCGCCGGAGCCGATCGAGCAGAAGCTGCCGATGATCAGCCGGTCGACGCCCTCGTCCGGCATCAGGTAGCGGGCGCAATCGTCGAAGCTGTGGCCGTGGTAATAGCCGGAATAATAGCTGTAGCGGCCGACGACGATGTTGGGATTGGTGACCTGCGTGTCGAGGGTCACGCCCCGAAAGGGGCTGTCGAAATAGTTGTCCATGATGACGATCTCTGAATGCGTTTGGGCATGTGCTGTCGGCGCGAGAGCCGGAGGGCTTCGCGCTCAAGCCCCGATGCCGATGCGCGGCTCGGGGAGATTCAGAGGGTTCGTCGGGTGGCCTTCACGCAAATCCTCACTCGTTGGGCGGCGATGAAGATAGGGCAATGCCGGCGGCAGCGTCCAGGCCTGTTTCCGCGCAAAGGCGACCTCACCCCTTGAATATCCGAACTCGTCACCTATCTGTCATGCTGTGCGTGTACACACACCACTGACGCTTCTGATCCTTGACCACGGATGTACTGGCACTGATCATGGAGGCGTTGGAGAGAAGGTCGGGTTCGTCCCGGCCTTTTTGCTATCTGGACTTTGGCGTCGATGACGCCGCCATTCCAAATCTTCACATCCTTTCAAAACATCACTCGCCCATCGCGTCAGCCGCCTCGCGACCACCCCCTGCACAATTGCTACCTTGCATAAACAGGTAGCTTGTTATATCTCATCCCTCGAAACAGAGGTGCCCATGGCCGACTCCATCCTGGTCCAGCTCAGAAAAGGCGCGCTCGACCTGTGCGTTCTCGCCGTGCTGTCGCGCGGGGAAAGCTACGGCTACGAGATCGCCAGCCGGCTGGTCGCCGCCGTCGGCATGGGCGAAGGCACCATCTACCCGCTGATGCGGCGCATGCAGAACGACGGCCTCGTCGCCACCCGCATCGTCGAGTCGAGCAACGGACCGCCGCGCAAATACTACCGGCTCACGCCGCTGGGCCAGTCGGTGTTCGAGGCTCATCGTCGCGACTGGCGGAGCTTTGCCGGCGCCGTCGACACACTGCTTGAGGACCTGCCATGACCAGGGACGCCTTCCTGCACATGTTGAGAGTGGAACTGGCCGGCCTGCCGCCCGCGGAGGTCGACGACATCCTCGCCGACTACGCCGCCCACTTCGCCGACGCAGAGGGACGCAGCGAGGAGGATGTGGCCGCCGCCCTGGGCGATCCGTCGAGGATTGCCCGCGAACTGCGCGCCGAGGCCGGCCTCAGGCGCCTCGAGGCCAAGTGGAGCCTCACGAACCTCGCGGGCGCCGCTGCGGCGCTGGCGGGCCTTGCGCTTCTCGACATCGTGCTGCTGCTGCCCCTCTTGCTCGTGACGCTCATCATCGCGGTCGGCCTTGCCGGCGCGCTGGCCGTCGTCGCGGTGATCGGCGTCAACACCCTGCTCGGCGCCGGTCCCCTGCCCTTCGGCGACCCGGCGATGACCGGAACGCTGGCGCGCCTTCTGATCGGCGCGGGGCTCCTGAGCTGCGTCATCGGCGGCGGCGCCTTGTTGCTCATGGGCCTCGGCACGGGCGTCCACCTGCTCGGCCGTTACGCCCGCCTGCACTTCCGCCTCGCCGACCGCGACACCCTCGGAGGACTTGGATCATGATGGGAAAACTGGCAACCGTCGCCACCGCCGGCCTCGCCGGCGGGCTCGCCCTCCTGGTGGCGGGCATCGGGCTGTCCGGCCACGGTCTGGCCGGCGCCCGGAAGCTGTGGGGCGCCCTGCCCTCGGCCTGCGGCGGGGCCACCTCCACCAGAAGCGAAGTCACCCTGCCGTTCACCCCCGGCGACAGCCTGCAGATCAACCTGCCGGCCTCGGTCAGCTACCGGCCCGGCGACAAGGCGGAAGCGATCGTCCGTGGTGATCCGGCGCTTATCGAACACGTGCGGATGGATGGCCGCCGGCTGACGCTCGACTGCGACCCCGGCTGGCGCGCATCGTCTTTCGAGGTCGCCGTGTCGGGGCCGGCGATCGCCGAATGGAAAATGCTTGGCAGCGGCGACCTGATGCTGACGGACATCAAGCAACCTCAACTGACGCTCAGCATCATGGGCAGCGCCGACATCGCCGCCACCGGCGCCGCCGGCGTCGTCTCGGTGAATATCATGGGATCGGGCTCGGCGCACCTCAAGGGCCTGACGGCCAAGTCGGCGGAGATCACCATCCGTGGCAGCGGCGACGCCGAGGTGAATGCGCAAGGAGAGGCCGACGTGTCGATCTCCGGCAGCGGCAATGTCGAGCTCGCCGGCCGGCCGGTGCTCAGGCGGTCGGAAATCATGGGCAGCGGCCGCATCACCCAGGTGGAATGACCCGCTGCCAGAGTAGAGTTCACAACTGGGCGAGGCCGCGCAGCAGCGTATAGGCGGCCACGCCCATCAGCAGCAGCCCGGCTGCCCGCCCCACCCAGACGGTCAGGCCGGGGTTGGTGACGAGTGCATCGCGGCCGCGCGCCGCCGCCAGCGCCAGACCGCCGTAGACGACGAACTGGGTGGCAACGGTCATCGCCCCCATCGCCACCGCCTGCGGCCACAAGGGGCCGTAGACCGGCGACATGAACTGCGGGAAGACGGCGAGGATGAACAGCCAGGCCTTGGGGTTCAGAAGGCAGGTGACGATGCCCTGCCCGAACACCGTGCGCGACGACTTCGCGAGGCCGCCGTCGACGCTGTCGACGACGATGGAGCTTCTGGCGAGCGTCAGGCCGATCCACATCATGTAGGCCGAGCCGGCGATCAGCATGACGCTGGAAACGGTGGGGATCAGCCGGCTGAGACCGGCCACCGCCACGGTGCCGAACAGCGTGTGACAGATGCCGCCCACCATCAGGCCCAGCGTCGCGGCGATGCCGGCGGCCCGGCCGCGCGTCAGCGCATTGGCGAGCACGAACATCATGTCCATGCCCGGCACCACGATGATGCCGGCCAGGAGGAGGAAATAAAGCCAGAGGTTTTCGCCGTAACTCATGAGCCGCCGCCGTCCCCATTGCCCAGCAGCTTGTTGCCACCGAGTCGCAAGTTGTTCCGGCTAGCTCTATAGATGCCCCTGACACGGAAGTGTCAGTGGCTTCGGCGGACGAATGAGGTTCCCTGGCGCATCCGCTTGTCCGGAAAGTCTGCAACTTTTCGGGCGAATGCTAGGCCCGCCCGAAGGTCTTGCGGATCAGCGCCACCCTGTTGACGACGGGAGGAGACGAGGCGGTGGCCGGCTCAAGGCTGTCCTGCGGCGCCACCCGCTCGTGGCGCTCCTCGTCGCTGTGGATGCGGTAATGCAACTGACCCTCCGACCAGGGCAGAACGGCGGTCACGCGGTAGACGCCGGCGGCCGAGGCATATTGGAAGCTGGGCCTCAGGAACACCCTGTCGCCGACCTTGAAGGCGGCGGGCGCAGGGCTGCGCTTCACGGGCGGGCTGGCGCGGAGAAGCATGTCGGCGGTGGTCATGGGGATTGCCTCCTTGGCGAATGGCGGATCCGACGTCGATGATCCCTCGAGAACTCTCGTGCGCGCCCCGCCTCAGCCGGCGCCTCATGGACCATCAGCGCGAATATGTCGGCAGTGATTTCGACGCAAGCTCAGGCGAATGGTCGGTTCTCCGGCCATTCAAGCGACTTCTACTGTCGTAAATTTCAGAAAAAGCTTGGCACAAGGCGCCGAAAAAACCGATTTCCGGCATTTGAAGATTTTCAGAATATGCTCTCCGGCCCAAATAAAGACAAGGCAAAGACCAGATTTATTTTCAAGAGGTGGCGTTTTGGATTGAAATATCATATAAGAACGATGTGACGTTGATCGGGGGCCCGCACCGGGAGCCCTCCATCTGTTCCGGAATTGCTCCTTGCCGTGCCGGCAACCCGCCGGTAATAGGGGACGGAACCAGTCGATCGCCTCCCTCACGGGTGGCGCCCAGCTCTCTCAAAGGATCGGATAATCCGTGCAGGTTCTCGTTCGAGACAACAACATCGATCAGGCGCTTCGCGTCCTCAAGAAGAAGATGCAGCGCGAAGGCATTCTCCGCGAACTGAAGGCGCACAGCGCCTATGAGAAGCCGTCGGAGAAGCGCAAGCGCGAAGCCGCCGACGCCGTCCGGCGCGCCCGCAAGCTCGCCCGCAAGAAAGCCCAGCGCGAAGGCCTCCTGCCGATGCCGAAGGCCAAGGAACGTCCGGCTCGCCCGCGTCCGGCCGCCATGCCGGTGACCTCTTCCGAGGCCTGATCCGGAGCCGCCCTCGCTGGGCGGCCCATCGCGGCAAGCTCGCCTCCCGCACCCTTCCGGGAATGAGGACATGAGCTTCAAGGCCATCGCGGCGATCATGGGCATGGACGACGCCACCTGGGCACGCCATGCCAATCCCTGGAGCGGCTGGTCGCGCCTCACCATCCTGCCGCTCCTGGCGCTTGCCGCCTGGAGCCGGCTGTGGATCGGCTGGTGGGCGCTGGCGCCGCTCTCCGCCGTGCTCGTCTGGGCCTGGCTGAACCCGCGCCTGTTCCCGCCGCCCCACTCCACCGACAACTGGATGTCGCGCGGCGTGCTCGGCGAGCGCGTCTGGCTCACCCGGCACGACGACCCGGCCCTCGCCCATCATCGGCCGGTCGTCAGGGCCTTGACCGCGCTCAGCACCCTCGGCGCGATCGCCCTTCTTGCCGGCCTCGCCCTCCTCGACCTCACGCTGACGCTCGCCGGCCTCGCCGTCGCCATGCTCGGCAAGCTTTGGCTCGTCGATCGCATGGTCTGGGTGCATCACGACACCGCTGGCGGCAACGTGCCGCCTGCAACCGGCAAGGCCGATGGCAACATAACTTCGTAGAATGCCGCAATTTCGCCAAACTCGCCGAAAGAAAACGCCATAAACCAGTGCCACCACTAAGCAACTCCAGCAAAAGTGGAAACCGGTTTTGCGTCCGGAGTTGCGTGGAAACAAAGAGACTGAGCAACTCCAGCAAAAGTGGGAACCGGTTTTGCGTCCGGAGTTGCGTGGAAACAAAGAGACTGAGCATGCGGGCGAACCTGAGTTCGCCAGATATGCTTTAGCCACTCGCGGTTTTCCGGGGAAATGACATGGTCGGCAGCGGTCGGTTGCGGTCTTCCGCCTCCACGGTGATCTTCTGGCAGTGGGCGCTGGGCATCGGCGTCGGCGCTGCCTGCGCCGGCGCGGTGTTCGTCATCGGCAGCCAGCACGCCGCCCCGCGTCTCGGCGTCATGACGCCCCGCCTCGCCGAGCTGTCGCGGCCGGTCGAAGCGACGGGCACCGCCACCATCGGCGGCACGCCGCTGACCACCGCCACGCTTGAGGTGCCGCTCACGCTCGACGCGCCGCCGGCGGTGATGCTGCCGCCCGAGAAGCCGGCGCTGAAGGCGCCCAAGCCCGCCGTCGCGAAGGCCGCAACACCCACCACCAGAACCTTCCGGGCGCGCGAGACCGCGCCGGCCGAGGTCGCCCACTTCGACAGCTGCCTGCCCTCCTGCGAAACGCGCGACCCGCTGGTGGCCGGCCAGACGGTCGTGGCTCCGATGGTGGCGAACCCGACGGTGGTCGTCATGGATCAGCCGGTCTTCGTGCCGGCTCCCGAGGTCGGCGCCGCGGCGCCCCTGGACCCGGGCGTTCCGATCGTCTCGGACATCCCGCCCGGCCCGGTCCCGCCGCTGCCGCTGCTCGAAGCGGTGGAGGAGCCCGTTCCGACGGCGCCACGCGGCCCCATCGGCTATGCCATCAATGGCGGCAGGTCGCTGTTCGACAAGGTCGAGCACGTCTCCGGCGCCGTCGTCACCGGCACGAGGCGGGCGGTCGACACGGCGGTCGATCTCGTCTGGTGACGGCCGAGCAACTTCACGAAAAGTGGGAACCGGTCTTCCGTCCGAAATTGCGACAAAGCAAGAGATGGAGCAGCTCCGGCAAACCGGCTTCCGTGTTTGCCGGAGCTTAGCTACTCGGCCGACTCCTTCCAGCGTTCATCGGCGCTCGCCCCGCCCATCTGCTCGACGAGCATCGCCTCGAAGGCTTCGGCCGACACCGCCTGCGAGAACAGATAGCCCTGCGCGTAGTCGCAGCCGATGGACTTCAGCACGTTGCGCTGCCGCTCGGTTTCCACCCCCTCGGCCACCACCGTGAGGCCGAGGCGGTGGGCCATGACGATGATCGCCTCGCAGATGTCGAGGCCGGCGCCTTCGAGATTGGCGACGAAGGACCGGTCGATCTTCAGCGTGTCGATGTCGAACTTCCTGAGATAGGCGAGCGAGGAGTAGCCGGTGCCGAAATCGTCGATGGCGATCTCGATGCCGGCATCGCGGAAGGCGATGAGGTTGGCGAGCACCAAGGGCTCGGCGTTGAGCAGCAGGCCCTCGGTGATCTCGATGCAGATGGCCGAACCGTCGAGCCCCTGCCGCGACAGTTCCTGCACCCAGCCGATGCCGTCGAAGGCGGCGCTGCGGAACTGGGCCGGCGACTGGTTGACGGCGATCTGGAAGTCGGCCACCCCGAGGCGCCGGCAGCGCGCCACCTCGGCGATGGCCTGCCGCGCCACCCAGTCGTCCACCGGCACGATCAGCCCGGCCTCCTCGGCCAGCGGCACGAAGGTGCCGGGGCTGACGAGGCCGCGCGTCGGGTGGTTCCAGCGCAACAGCGCCTCCGCCTTGACGATCCGCCCGGTCTTGAGGTCGATCACCGGCTGGTAGTGGACGACGAACTGCTGCTCGGCCAGCGCCTGCCTGAGATCGGTGGCGAGGCGCATGCGGGTGTTGGCCGCCCTCTGCAGCACCGGCGTGAAGAAATGCAGGCAGTTGCGGCCGAAGCCCTTGGCGGCATAGAGCGCCTGGTCGGCGTTGCGGAACAGCTCCTCCAGCGACTGCGTGTCGCCGGGATAGAGCGAGATGCCGACGCTGGCGGTGATGAACACCAGTTCGTAGTCGATCTTCACCGGCGTCTCGAAGTGACCGAGCACCCCCCGCGCGATCGCCTCCACCTCGGAAGCGTCGGCGACGTCGGTGAGGATCAGCGCGAACTCGTCGCCGCCGATGCGGGCGATGGTGTCGCCCGGCCGCTCGCTTTCCCTGAGGCGCGCCGATATCTTGGCGAGCAGCCGATCGCCCGCCGAATGGCCGAGCGTGTCGTTGACCTCCTTGAAGCGGTCGAGGTCGATGAGCAGCAGCGCCATGGTCTTGCCGCTCTCGGCCGCCTGCCTCGCCCCCTGGGCCAGCCGGTCGCCGAACATATGCCGGTTGGGCAGGCCGGTGACGGAATCATAGTTGGCCTGCCAGCGGATGATGTCCTCGGCCGACTTGCGGGCGGTGATGTCCGAGAACACCACGACGTAGTTCTTGACCTGCCCGAGGGCGTCCTTGACGACGGTGACGGTGGTTTCCCTGAGATAATGCTCGCCCGACTTGCGCTGGTCCCAGAGCTCGCCAGCCCACACGCCCTCCGCCTCCACCACCCGGGCGATCTCGGCATAGAAGGCCTCGTCGTGCCGCTCGGACCGGAACATGCGGGGATTGCGGCCTTCCACCTCGGCGAAGGTCCAGCCGGTGAGCCGCGTGAAGGCCGGGTTGACGGCGATGATTCGCTGATTGGCGTCGATGACCATGATGGCCTCCGACGTCGTCTGGTAGACGGTGGCGGCGATGCGCTCCTGCTCCTGCGCCTTCTTCTGGTCGGTGATGTCCAGGACGTAGACCAGCCGGTAGGGCCGGCCGTTGCCCGAGGGGAACGACACCGAGCTGGCCCAGACGACGCGGCGCTCGCCATCGCGCCGCACCACGTTCCACTCGCCGCTGAAAGGCGCGCCGGCATTGAGGAAATCCTGGTGGCGGATCATCACCGCCGCCTGGCTCTCGCCGGGAAAGATCATCATGAAGTTGCGGCCGATCATCTCCTCGTCGGCATAGCCGTAGATCTCGGCATAGGCCGGATTGACGGAGATGTAGTGGCCGTCATAGTCGATCACGGCGATGCCGACCGGCGCACGACTGAGAATCGCTCGCATCAGGCGGTCTGGGTCACGGTCCTCTGCTTGCCTCATGTCAGACCGCCCCCGCGCCTGAAGGTGTTATTCGATTGTAGGCAGCCCCCATACGATCCGTGTACGCCTTTGATTTTCCTCTGAAAGGATTCCAAATTTTCTGATTCGACAAGTATTGCCAGTTTTTACCATGGCGGTAGCGCGGCGCATCTTCTTCAGTAAAAGTAGAATGGCCCATTCACCCGGTCAGGGCGCGCAGCGCCGCAACAAGCGTCGGTTCACCGCCAGAACGCCCGCAGCCGAATACATCGGAGAAACGGGACAAAACCGCGCATCGCGCGGGATTGGAGCGCCCGTGAAGGCAATTGTGCCAAGCCAATCAACGGCATCGGCGATGCCGAAACGCATGGGTGAGCCGGCGAGTTCATCTTGATGAACTTGGATTATTCCCGAAATGACATTAGACCAATTGCGTAACATAGGTAAAACTCGCAGAAAATTTATCTCTCATCTTAGTCCCTTGTTAACGGCACTTTCCCAAAATTTGTCATCCAGACCGGGCTACCACCAAAAAGTGCAGCCTGAACTGTGGAGGGCGGTATTTTGTCTTACGCAAATTTGTCAATATTGGCAAAAGTTTCGGGGCTACTGGTACTTCTCGGGATCGGCGCCTTGGCCGGCGGCGGCTATGCAGGCTATCAGATGGTCGCCATCGACGATGCCTACGGACAGCTTCTCACCGGGCGTTCGGCGGCCAGCCTCTACTTCTCCCGGTCCAACCGGGCGGTGTCCGACCTCGCCACCAGCCTCTACTGGAACGCCGCCGCGACCAGCGAGGAGGACAACCGCGCCGCCGCCACAGCCCGCACCGCCGCCCTCGACGACATCGAAAAGAACATGGGCCTTGCCATCGCGGCCGCGCCGGAGAAGAAGGCCGAGCTGGAGGGCATCATGTCCTCGGTCAAGGCGCTCATGACCGGCGCCTGCGGCGAGGTGGTCAAGCTGTCCCAATCGACGGATGACGCTGCCAACGCCAAGGCGCTCGGTCTGCTGACCGCCGAATGCCACCCGGCCGTCGCCGCCGTGCAGAAGACGTCGGTCGCCATCAACACCACCCTCATCGGCGAGACCCAGGCGATCAGCGACGCCAACACCGCGGCGTCCTGGCGGGCGGTGTGGATGACCCTCGGCTTCATCGTCCTGACGGTGGCAGCCGTCATCGCCCTCGCCATCTTCCTGCTGACCCGCGGCGTGACGCGGCCGATCGGTCGCATCGTCGACGCCATGCACCTGATGCAGGGTGGCCGCTATGACATCGGCATCGACGGCCTCGGCCGCAAGGACGAGGTGGGCGAGATCGCCGGCGGGCTCGAATCCTTCCGCCTCAGCCTGATCGACGCCCAGGCCGCCCGCAAGGCGCAGGAGGCGGCCAAGGCCGCCGAGGACGCCGCCATGCGCAAGCGGTCCGAGATGGCGGAACGCTTCGTCAGCCGCATGCAGGAACTGGCTTCCGGCTTTGGCTCTTCGTCGATGGAGGTGGCCGACGCCGCCCGCAGCCTGTCGGCCACCGCCGAGGAGACCGCCCGCCAGGCGCAGGCGGTGACCGGCGCAGCCGAGGAGGCGGCGACCAACGTGCAGACGGTGGCCGCCGGCACCGAGGAGCTGTCTGCCTCGATCCAGGAAATTTCCAAGGAGATCAGCCACTCCTCCGTCATCGCCCGCGAGGCGGCCAAGGAGGCGGAGACCAGCTCGCAGAACGTCCAGACGCTGTCGCAGGCGGCCCAGGAGATCGGCGAGGTGGTGACGCTGATCAGCACCATCGCCGCCCAGACCAATCTCCTGGCGCTGAACGCCACCATTGAAGCCGCCCGTGCCGGCGAAGCGGGCAAGGGCTTCGCGGTGGTCGCGGCCGAGGTGAAGCAACTCGCCGACCAGACCGCCAAGGCCACCAGCGAGATCGGCAGCAAGATCACCGAGATCCAGGCCGCCACCGGCCATACGGTGGAGGCCATCTCGCGCATCGTCAGGACGGTCGGCAACATCCAGGAATCGTCGGCAGCCATTGCCGGCGCGGTGGAGGAACAGGGCGCCGCCTCGGCCGAGATCGCCCGCAACACCCAGCGGGCGGCGACCGGCACCACCGACGTCACCTCCAACATCACCGGCGTCAGCACCGCCGCCGAACTGACGGGCGCCGCCTCGACGCAGCTGATGACGCTGTCCGAACGGCTGAACGAGCAGTCGGGCTCGCTGCAACAGGAAGTCGCCGACTTCGTGAAGAGCCTCAACGCCGCCTGAGACGAACAGGAGATCTAGCCGGACGGCCCCGCCACCCCAGCCGCCCGGTTATGAGGAACCCCGCCGCTAGTGGTTCGATTCCGACATTTGCCTCCGCTTGATACTAACCTCGGAGCAAATGTCGGAATCAAAAGAACCACTAGCAAGTTTTTGTTTCTAGTGGAGCTTTTGAATTTGACATTTGAGCTGGAGCCTTATGTCGAGCGGGACTCAAATGTCAAATTCGCTCCACTAGCGGGGTTTTTCGTGGCTGGTGGACCAATGCCGCGTCGCTGAAGAGGACCCAGTTGCCGGCGTCCTCGCAACTACGGATGCCAGACCGGTGCCCGCTTTGGCTCTACGGCATGCACACATCTGCGCTGAGGGGACCTCAGGACAGCGGAGCGCGGCGGATCAGGCTGACACGGCTTTTTGAGCGTGATATGGGCCGCTCGTTTCATTCTGCCCGAGGTACACCGTGCA
>NZ_PJNW01000011.1 GCF_002844595.1 Pleomorphomonas diazotrophica
GGTCTCGCGGATGATGCGCTCGACCTCGTCGCCGGTGCCGACCGGCACGGTCGACTTGGTGACCACCACGGTGAAGCCCTTGACCGCCGCGGCGATCTCGCGGGCCGCGGCATAGACATAGGAGAGGTCGGCATGGCCGTCGCCGCGCCGCGACGGCGTGCCGACGGCGATGAACACCACGTCGGCCTCGGCCACCGGACCGGCGAGATCGGTGGTGAACGTCAGCCGGCCCGACCGGACGTTGCTCTCCACCAGCGCATCGAGACCGGGCTCGTAGATCGGAATCTCGCCGCGCTTCAGCGCCTCGATCTTCTCAGCCGCCTTGTCCATGCAGACGACGTCATGGCCGAAATCGGCAAAACACGTCCCAGACACCAGACCAACGTAGCCAGAACCTATCATCACGATCTTCAAAATCGATACTCCGAAACTCTTCGCTTCAAATTCTCAAACCAGCTTCAAACGTTCGACAAAGCCACTTAGCGGACGCCAGTCCTTCTAGACAAAAGCTACCGCACTCCGGGTGAATCGCCTCACCACGGACCAAACTCATCAACGCCACATACGAGCAGCCGCAGGATCGTTCTCCTACGCCTCGAACGGAGGCTATCAACGTTTCGGCCTGATGGTCAGACCACCTTCAGGACCATGTCGCGAGAGACACGCGCGCGTACCTGGCCGCTCATCAAACTCATCAACAATACCAGCCGTCCACCGCCGTCGAGGCGCTCGATCACCCCGAGCTCGTCGGCCAGCGCCCCCGCCCTGAGGCGCACTTTCATTCCGGCCTGCAACGGATCGATGAACTCCAGAATGCCGTCGGCATTGGTCGAAGCGACCAGGGTTTCCACAACGCCCCGCCTGATCGGCAAAGGCGCATTGCCATTGGTCACCAGCGACCGAACGCCCAGCGTTCCATTGATGGAGCGCCAGCGCGCCAGCACCGGATCCATCCGCACGAAAACATAGCCACGAAAAACGGGGGCCGTCGTTGCAACCGTCTTGCGCGCGTGGCGGCGCACCACCTTTTCAAGGGGAGAGAAGGTATGAAAGCCCTGACGGCGAAGGTTGTCGACCGCGACCCCCTCTCGCTGCGGCTGGGTCATGGCGGCGAACCACCGCTCCCCCCCCATGGGTCGGTCCAAAGCAGCCCCAGACACGTCAGCAGCCTCTTGGGACAACGAACTTTCCATAAGGCCCCTTTTTGCGAACTGCGCGCCCTTTGATCCAGAATGAAACCCCAACCGGGCCATTCCGACCACTACAAAAAATCAAAGCAATTATCGCGCCATTTTCTCGCGGAGACGAACTTCAAAAACAACAGCGTAAACCAGCAAGAAACCGAACCAAAGAAAGCAAATCCACAAGCAACACAAACTCAACTTGAAAACACTACAATAAATCCCCGATTTTATTGCCTCGACAGACAAGCCCCGGTGGCGAAGCCCGAACAAAAACGGCCAAGCTCCGCCCCTCTACGACTAATAGCTAATGGTACTTTCAATTACGGCACAGTGTCAACCACATCCGGGTACCAATCTATCCATGATGAAGCAAACCCGCCACGGCTTACCCGCGGAGCGGGCGCGTTCCAAGTTCAACAGGCTCCCGTCCATATTCGCTCTTTCCGAGCGCTTCCTTCTGGTTGCGATCGACGAAACTGTATCGGAAGACGATCTTGACGCCTTGGCGATGCTGCAGGGTGCTGACGACGTCGCCGGCCTCAAGCAGGCTGTCGGGTGCCGGTGTCAAGCCAGCCGGAGCCGGCGGACCAGATCGAGGATATCATCCCCTTGCCGCCGGCCTCGGATGCAGCGGTTCGGCGCGGTGCCAGTTTTCGAGGATGCGGCCGTCGGTATGGGTCTGCTTCACCCAGCGGATGCCGTTTCCGATGACCTTGTGCACCATCGGGTCGTGGTAGATCGGGAAGGTCTCGTGGCCGGGGCTGAAATAGAAGATGCGACCGCGGCCGCGCTGGAAGGTGCAGCCGGAGCGGAACACCTCGCCGCCGGAGTACCAGGACATGAAGACGATCTCGTCGGGCTGGGGAATGTCGAAGGGTTCGCCATACATCTCGGAAGCTGCCACCTCGAAATAGGGCGGCAGGCCCTCGGCGATCGGGTGCGACGGGTTGACCACCCAGACGCGCTCAAGGTCGCCCTCCGGCATTTCGCGCCAGGAGAGATTGCAGTTGGTGCCCATCAGCCGCTTGAACAGCTTGGAGTGATGGCCCGAGTGCAGCACGACGAGCCCCATGCCTTTCAACACGCGCTGCTGCACGCGGTCGATCAGGCCGTCGCTGACGTCGTCGTGGGCCATGTGGCCCCACCAGAGCAACACGTCAGTATCCTCGAGGAGGCTCTGCGGCAGCCCCTCATCAGGGTCGTCGAGCGTACCGCGGCGGATCTCGAAATCGGCATGGGCGATGCCCGTGGCAATCGCGCCGTCGATGCGGTCGGGGTAGATGTCGCTCACCGCCTTGTGGACCTGCTCGTGACGGCCCTCGTTCCAGATGGTTACCTTGATGGACATGCGTTCCTCTTCGCGTCAGGCAGCGTTGGCGGAGCGGAGAATCCGCCCGTCGGCGCTGAAGATGTGGCAGGCGGCGGTATCGGCGGCGAGCGGCACCCGGTCGCCCGGCCGGAAGGTGACGTCACCCTCGACGCGGACGACGATCGGTTGGTCGATCGATCCGACGGTGAGATAGGTCTCGACACCCAGCCGCTCGACGATCGCCACTTCGGCAGCGAAATGAGCGGCGTCTGGGGCAACGACCTTGAGATGCTCGGGCCGCACGCCCAGCCGTGCGGTGCCCTCTGGAAGCGAGGCATCGGCGTCGACCAGCGTCAGGGCCATGCCAAGCGGACCGACGAGATGGACGCTCTCCGAGCCCTCGCGGGTCATGGTGACGGGCAGAATGTTCATCTTCGGCGAACCGATGAAGGTGGCGACGAATTCGTTGTTCGGGCGATGGTAGAGCTCCATCGGCGGACCAGCCTGGGCGACGGTGCCCTGGTTGAGCACGACGATCTTGTCGGCCATGGTCATGGCTTCCACCTGGTCGTGCGTCACGTAGACGACGGTGGCCGACAGTTCGCGGTGAAGCCGCTGCAATTCGGCGCGCATCTGCACCCGCAACGCGCTGTCGAGATTGGACAGCGGCTCGTCGAACAGGATCAGCGACGGCTTCTTGATGATGGCGCGCCCGATGGCGACGCGCTGGCGCTGGCCGCCGGAGAGCGCGCCGGGCCGCCGATCGAGCAACTCGCGTAACTGTAGGATCTCAGCCACTTCCTCGACCTGCCGGCGGATCTCCTTTGGCGCAACTTTCTTCAGGCTCAGCGAGAAGCCGATGTTCTCGGCAACCGTCATGTGCGGATAGAGGGCATAGGACTGGAAGACCATGGCGATGCCGCGCTTGTCGGGCGGCACGTCGTTGATGCGCTTGCCGTTGAGCACAAGGTCGCCGCTGTCGATGCCTTCGAGGCCAGCGATCATCCGGAGCAAGGTCGACTTGCCGCAGCCCGACGGGCCGACGAAGACGGCGAACTCGCCATCGTCAACCGTCACGTCGACGCCCTTGATGACTTCCAGCGCGCCGTAGAACTTGCGGACATTGTTGAGGTGGATCATTGGCTCGAACTCTTGTTTGGTCTCACCCCTTCACGCCGCCCGAGAAGGTCTGGACGAGGAAGCGGCGCGCGAAGCCGAAGGCGACGACTGCGGGAACCAGATAGATGAAGGCAAGTGCGGTCAGCAGGCCGTAGTCGATCTCGTTGATGCGCAAAAAAGCGCGGAAGAGACCGAGCGGCAGCGTCTGCAGTTCCGGCGACGACAACAGGATCAGCGGCAGCAGGAAATCGCCCCAGGCCGACATGAAGGCGAAAAGGCCGGACGCCGCGAGGCCGGGCAAGGCCAGCGGTACCAGCACGCGGCGGATGCGCTGGATCATGGTGGCGCCGTCCATCAGGGCGGCTTCCTCGTAATCGCGCGGCAGGCCGTCGAAGAAGGTTTTCATGATCCACAGCGACAGCGGCAGCTGCATGGTGGCGAGCACCAGGATCAGGCCGAGATAGCCGTCGATGAAGCCGGTCCAGCGCATGATGTCGCGCGTTGCGCCGCCGAAGATCGGGCGCAGCAGGGCGCCTTCGGCGTTGTTCAGCGTCAACAGGAACTTGTAGAGCGGCACGATCAGCGCCGTCGATGGCAGGACCCTGATGAGCAGGATGGCGTAGAGGAAAGGCAGCTTCCACCAAGCCCGGGTGCGCGACAGGGCGTAGCCGCCGAGGCCGGACAGCACCATCACCAGGACGGTGGCGGAGCCGACGACGAACAGCGAGTTGAACAGCCACTTGGCGCCATCTTCCTTGGTGAAGACGCGCAGATAGTTGGCAAAGGTCCACGTCTCAGGCCAACGGAGAAAGAGCTGGGCATTGCCGTCGAAGGAAGCGATCAGCAGCCAGAAGAAGGGAATGGCGCAGAAGATGGAGATCAGCGACAGGCTGGCATAGGCCATCAGGTCGGCGCGGCCGCGGTTGGCAGATTCGCCGGGAGGAGCCACGGACATGTCAGATCTCCACCTTGGCGGCGCGGACATAGGCGATGCCGAGCACCAGCGAAACCAGGAGAGTGATCACCGCTACCGCCGCGCCATAGCCGAGCTGGTAGGCGGTAAACGACTGATTGTAGATGTAGATGCTGATGAGTTCGGTGGCGCCGCCGGGGCCACCGCGAGTCAGCGCATAGACGAGGCCGAACACGGCGATCGTCGAGACCGTCGAGATCAGCATGTAGAGCAGGATGGTCGGCATCATCAGCGGTACGGTGATGCGGCGGAACATCTGCGCCGGCGTGGCGCCATCCATGCGGGCAGCCTCGTAGATTTCCTGTGGAATGGTGCTGAGACCGGCAGTGAGCAGGATCATCGCCGTGGCGATGCCGCGCCAGGTATTGACGACGATGATCATGGTGAGCGGGAAGACCTGCAGCCAATCGGCGGTCGGCAGGCCGAAGAAGGAGACGATGCGGCTCAGCGTGGCGTGATCGCCGCCGGCCAGCATGGAAATCCACATGAAACCGGCGACCACTTCCGGCGCCGCGTTCGGCAAGAGGATGATCGATGAGAACAGGCTGCGAAAAACGAGGCGGCGGCGCAAAGCCAGGGCCGAGACGAGGCCGAGCACGAACTGGCCGATGATGGCCGACCCCAACACGAAGACGAAGGTGACGAACAGGGCGTTCCAGAACTTCGCATCGCCAAAGAGACGCATGTAGTTGCGCGAGCCAATGAGACGGGGCGCACGCGCGGCGGCTCCGGTCAGTGCCTCGTTGGTGAACGACAGATAGACCGAGTAGATGGCCGGATAGATGACGAAGGCGACAAGCAGCAGCAGTGACGGCAGGAGCACGATCATCAGCTGCCGTTCGGCGCGCCGTTCCTGGAGCGTTTTGGCCATGGGTCTCACTTGGCTGATCGAAAGACCGAGGAGACGCGGAGGAAACCCCGCGTCTCCTTGCTCAATGAGGCGAGGTCACTTCACCATGTCGTCGCCGAGCGTTTCCTTGACATAGTCTACAAGGATCTTCTGGGCGCCGGCGGCATCGACTTCCTTGCGAAGCAGAGCGTCGGTGGCGCGGGCAACACCTTCCGCCACGGTGCCGAAGCCGGCCGCCTGCTTCAGGAAGGTGCCGTTTTCAGCTGCGGCGTGAATCGGCACGAGTTCGGTGAGCTTCTGGAACTCGGGATCGCCGGCGGCATCCTTGCTTGAGGGAATGTTGCCGATGCGGGCGGCGTAGGAGACCTGCGTCTCGACCGAACCGATCTCGAGCAGCGCCTTCTTGGCCAGCTCGACGTTGGCCGACTTGGCGTTGACCGCCCAGGGTGCGGCGAGGTTGGCGAGCACGAACTGGCCGCCGGTCTGACCAGGAACAGTCCAGGTGCCGACCACCTTGGTCACGTCCGGAATGGGGTTCTTGCTCTCGCGACCCCAGTCGAAGATGTAGCACCAGGAGCCGCAGGTAGTGGCGACCAGCTTGCCGGCCGGAAACTGCTCGTATTTGGGAATGACCCAGGGTTCCGGACCGAGCAGCGGCTGCACGGGCATCAGGTCCTTGTCGATCAGCGTCTTGTAGACGTCGAACACATCTCTCACGCCCTCGCCATTGAGGTCGAGCTTGCCGTCCTCGGTGACGATCTGCGGCGTCTTCGAGCCGACGATCAGATGCTGGAAACCCTCGTCGAAGGCGCCCGAACCCCAGCTGACGCCGGCCGGGAAGAGAAGACCGTAAGCACCCGTCTTCGTCTTGATCTCCTCGGCACGGGCGAGCAGGTCGTCCCAGGTCTTGGGCTGCTCGGTGGAAATGCCGGCCTTTTCCAGCACGTCCTTGCGATAATAGATCTCCTGGATGCCCAGCATGTAGGGCATGACGTAGGTCTCGCCGTCGGGGCTGACCGCCAGCTTCTTGGCGACGTCGTAGAAGTTCTTGTAGCCCTCCCAGGCGTTGATCTCGCTAGTGATGGGCGCGAGATAGCCGGCCTCGACCATGTCGGCGACCGCAGCCGTCGATGGCATCGAGAACAGGTCTGGCGCGTTGCCGGCACCGAGCTCGGTCAGAAGCTTGGAAAGATAGTCCTTGTCCGGCGCGGGGTACTCGACCACCTCGATCGTGACGCCGAGCTTCTTCTCGATGCGCTCGACTGTCGACTTCATCGCGTCGATGCCGGCTTGGCCGTGGTTGGCCAGACGAAGCGTCTCGGCCTGCACGAACGTTGACGTGCAGCCGAGCAGGATGGCGCAAAGGCCACCAAAGACCGTCTTCTTCAACGGACAATCCTCCCATGTTGGATGCCCGGCGCCCTCCAGCGCCGGCCGTCAGAGTGTACACGTTTTCGCAACACCGACAAGCACCCCCATCCTTTCGTCGCATGCAGCCTACAACATCCTGAAATATCCTGATAAAATTCGGCTTGTCACGGAAATTCCTTATGTGTACACGTTTACACAAGAGAGGAAGGGAGTTGCACAGATGGTCACGCGGCTGAGGCTGGGAGTGATCGGCGCCGGGTTAAAGGCCGCCGAATATGCGGCAAGCTGGGTGGCGATGCCCGAGGTGGAGTTCGTGGCGCTCAGTGATACGTCGCCTTCTTCACTCGACAGACTCGCCAGTATTTGCGCCGGCGCTGGCGCCGCACGCCCGCAATGCTTTGCCGACTATCGCGAGATGCTGGCCGACTGCGGCGATGGACTCGACATCGTCTATGTCTCGACGCCACACGCCTTCCATGCCGAGCAGGCCATCGCCGTTGCCGAGCGCGGCATCGATCTCTTCCTTGAAAAGCCGATGGTGACCACCGTTCCCGAAGCGGAGGCGCTGATCGCGGCGCAAAAACGGGGCAAGGGGACCATCGTAACGGCGTTCCAGGGTGGTCTGTCGCCTCTGGTTCTCGACACGCGCCGGCGGTCGCTTAACGGGGAGTTCGGCGAACTCGTCGCCATTTCCGGCATGATCTGGGAAAGCTGGTCCAGCAACTACGCCGGCCACTGGAAGCAGACGCCCGAGATTTCCGGCGGCGGCTTCATGTTCGACACCGGCGCCCACCTGATGAACACTGTCTGTCTTCTCGCAAACTCGGATTTTGCCAGTGTCGGCGCCTATATGGACAACCGCGGCGCCCCGGTCGACATCGTCACCGCCGTTTCCGCTCGCCTCGCCAATGGCGCACTGGCGACGCTGACGGCTGCCGGCGAAGGACCGAAGGGTTGCGCCTCGTTCATTTCGCTGTTCTTCACCAAGGCGATCGTCCGCATCGATGCCTGGGGCGGCTGGCGCGAGCTTGTTTTGGACAGCGTAACGCAACCGCGCGAAACGGCCGAGATCCTCGACAATCCGCTCAAAAGCTTTCTTGCCATCCGTGCCGGCAGCATGGAGAACACCGGCTCGGTGGAGATGGGATTGAGATTTGCCCGACTTTGGGATGCCATCAAGGCGTCGGCGCGGGCAGACGGTACCCCCGTTCACATCGGCGCGGCTGGGGGGCAGATGGAGCGATGAGCAGGAAACGCATTACGTCGAAGGAACTCGCCGAACTGGTCGGGGTTTCGTCGGCAACCATTTCCAGGGCCTTCTCGCCGGATGCCCGAATCGGCGAGGAGACGCGCAGCCGCATTCTGGCGGCGGCCCGCAAGCACGGCTACCAGCCGAACGCCATCGCCCGCTCGCTCAACAATCAGAGATCGCGCCTCGTCGCCGTGGTTGTCAATGCCATCGGCAACCCTTGCGAGGCCGAAGAGCAACAACTGCTCGTCCATGCTCTGCAAGCGCGGCAGCTGCTGCCCATCATCCTATGTTGCGGCGACCATAGCGACCGATTGCAGCTGATGCGGCTCGCTGCAACCTATCAGGTCGACCATGTCGTAGTCTTTTCCGACATGGTGTCATTGCGCGACGCCGTCGACATTTTCCCGACCACCAGGCCGATCATCGTTTCGTTCGAACCGCTGGAAAACGAAGAGGTGTCGGCCATTCGCATCGACGGTTCGGCGGCGGCCGACGAGATCGTTGACAGGTTGGTGACAAACGGCAAGAGCCGTTTCACCTATCTCTCCGGCACGAGCTCGAGCTGGATCGACAAGCTGCGCCGCAAGTGGTTTGCCGACGCCCTCGCACGGCGCGGCCTCGCCTTCGTCGCGGACGCCACCGGTACCTACTCCTACGACAGCGGCTTCAAGGAAGCCGTGCCGCTGGTCCATCGCTTCAAGACCGACGCCATCATCTGCGGCAATGACGTGATGGCGATCGGCGCCCGGGACGCCGTGAAACGCGTGCTGGGCAGGTCGGTGCCGGACGACGTCGCCGTCGTCGGCCAGGATGGCATTGCCATGGCTGCCTGGGATTGCAACGACCTCACCACGCTCAGCCTCGACCACGTCGCCTTCATCAATGCCGTGGTGGAGCTCATCGAGCGACACGAGGCCGGGGACGACAAACCCGACACCATCATGCTCACCTGCTCGACCCGATGGGGCGCCACGGCCTGAAGCGTCCCGACAGCCTTCCCTCTTCGACCGCCTCCCAAAGGACAGTCGTTTAATCCCACCGACTGGAAATCAGACATGCGCCCCTACCGCGACCGCCAGAGAAGCCTGGAACAGCTTTCCCACCATATCGGTACCTGGGTGGATGAGCTGGAGGCGTTCGAGCTGAAGGCTCGACGGCATCTGGGTCCATTCCTGGAGACCGGGCCCGATGGGGCGCGGCGGCAGGTCGCCATCGGCGAGGGCTGGGGTGACCGCCATGGACTCCATCGCTTCGAGCTCGATGAGCCGGTGACGTTGCCTGAGGGGCCGGGCGCCGAACTCCGCTTCGACTTCGGCGGAGAGTCTCTGGTGCGCCTCATCGGCAGCGACGGAGCGCTGCTCGACAGCTTTTCCGCCAATCCACGCCATCGCCGGTTCGATGCGCCGCGCGGCATTCCCTTCCGCATTGTCGTGGAGGCGGCCGCCCGTACGCTGTTCGGCATTCCCAATCGTGAGCCGCGCCTGGGCATGGCCGAGGTCTACGAGTATTATCCGGAAGTTCGCCACTTGCGCCGCCAACTGTCGACGCTGAAGGCGACTGCAGACGCCGTTGCCGACAAGGAGCTGGCACGATCGCTGTTCGAAGCGGCCTCTGTCGTCGTCTCCGGCCTGCGCCTGCCGACGGTGACCGCCGAGATCGGGCCGCGCCTCGCCGATCGCGCCTGGGCACGCGATATCTGGGAACGCAGTTTCGAACCGTCATCCGAGCCGGCGTTGCTTTCGGACGAAGCCATCGCTTCGGTGGTGGAGGCAAGCCGCCGTTTCGACGAGCTCGTTGCCGAGTTGCGCGTCGCCTATCCCAAGCAAGGCAATGTGCTGGTGAGCGGCCACGCCCACATCGATTACGCCTGGCTATGGCCGCAGCCGGAAACCGTCCGCAAGATCGCGCGCACCTTTTCGAGCGTCAACTCGCTCATGAAGCGCCACCCGGATTTCCGCTTCCTGCAATCGTCCTCGATCTTCTATGCCCATGTCGAAGAGGAAGATCCCGCCCTGTTCGAGGAGGTCCGCCGCTGGGTCGCCGAGGGTCGGTGGGAGCCAATCGGCGGCATGCTGATTGAGTGCGATACGAACATGCCCTCCGCCGAGGCCTTCCTGCGCCAGTTCGTGATGGGGCAGAGCTATTTCCTCAGGCATTTCGGGCACATCAGCCAGGTGGCCTGGCTGCCGGACACCTTCGGCTTTACCGGCGCCATGCCGCAGATCATGCGCCATGCCGGCATTGAGGCGCTGGTGACCATCAAGGTGACGTGGAACGAAACCAACCGTCTCACCGACAACCTGTTCCACTGGCAAGGCAACGACGGATCGCGGGTGTTCGTGCACACGTTCGACGCTTCAGCGCACGAAGGCTACAACATGACCATCTCGCCGCCTGCCCTTCTGGAGGTCTGGCGCAACCACGGCGGCAAGGATCTGTCCGACACGGTGATCGCCTCCTACGGCTGGGGCGATGGCGGCGGCGGGCCGGATCCGGACCAGATCGAATCGCTGCCGCTCCTCAACGCCATGCCGGCGATCCCGACCGTCAGCCATGGCGCGCTGGAGCCGCACGTGCTCAACCTGGCCAAGAGCTTGGAAAACGCGGCATTGCCGACGTGGCGGGGCGAACTCTACCTCGAATATCATCGCGCCACGCTGACCACGCAGGCGCGGGTCAAGCAGCTCAACCGGCGTGCCGAAACCAGTCTTGTCGCCGCCGAGGCGCTGTCGGTGATCGACGCGCTCGATGGTGGATCACCAGAGATGCCCGATCTCGCCGGTGACTGGACGCTGCTGTTGCGCAACCAGTTCCACGATATTCTGCCGGGCTCCTCGGTCCGCGAGGTCTATGAGCAGACCGAGAAGGAGCTATCCGGCGTTGTCGACCATGCCGCCAGTATCGGGCACAAGCGTCTGGCGGAGATCGCCTCACGGCGCACGGGGTCGCGCCAGGGCGTGCTGGTGGCCAACATTTCGGGATCGGCCAAGACGGCCCTGCAACTCGAAAGCCGGGATCCGCTACCGACGGCGCTCAAGCCTCAACGGGTCGAGAGCGGCTATGTCGCCACCGCCGATCGCCCGGTTGCGCCGCTGTCGCTCGCCTTTGTCGGAACTGGAGGTTCACGAACCGTCACGACGGACGGCAAGGTGATGGAGAATGACTTCGTCCGGGCAACTCTGGACGAGTTCGGCCGCCTTGCCAGCCTCATCGACAAGCGGTGTGGCCGCGAGCTGCTCGACGGGCCGGGCAACCGGCTGATGCTCTACCGCAACGATCTGCCGCGCCAGTATGACGCCTGGGACATCGAGGCGGGGTTCGAACTCGGCGAAGAGGAATGGCTGTCGGTCGAAAGCTGCAAAGTGACGGCGGAGGGGCCGCATCTCGCCGAAATCGAGATCATCCGCCGGCATTCGGCCAGCACTATCCGCCAGCGGTTGCGTCTCTGGGCCAACAGCCCGCGCCTCGAGGTGGTGACCGATCTCGATTGGCACGATCGCCGCACCTATTTGCGCGCCGCCTTTCCGGTAACGGTGCTTGCGGAAGAGGCGGTGTTCGACCAGGCGATCGGCGTCACCCGCCGGCCGACCCACGACAACACAACGTGGCAGCGCGCCCAGTTCGAGGCTTGCGGCCACCGCTTCGCCTCGCTGTCCGAGACCGACTGGGGCGCGGCGCTGCTATCGGCCGACAAATATGGCTTCTCGGCCAAGGGCAACGTGTTGACGCTGAGCCTCATTCGCGGACCGATGTACCCCGACATGCTGGCCGATGAAGGCCACCACCGCTTCACCTATGCCATTCTGCCGCATGATGGCCGCTGGTGGAGCGAGGCGGTGCAAGCCGAGGCCGATCTTCTCGCAACGCCACCAACCTTCGTCAGCGCCAACAGCGACGCCGACTACGATATCGCTCCGATCGGCCTTTCCGGCCAGCAGGTACGTCTGCACGCCTTGAAGCCGTCGGAAGATGGCGAGGGCTACGTGGTGCGCCTGTCGGAATCGGCCGGACGACGTGGGCCTTTCTCGCTCGCCTTGCCGGATGGAAAGGCCGCGACGCCGGTCGATGCCCTCGAACGAGCCATGCCAGACGGCGATGCTCTTGGCCGCCCGTTCGGCCTCGCCAGCTACCGGTTCTAGCCGGTCAAAGCAATGGACTGACGAGCCGCGCCAGATTCTCTGCCAGGCTCATCGCCATCGGCCGGGACCGCCATTCATAGAGATCCAGGCGGTCGCTCAGCGCCATGCATTCGGCCTGCCGGGCGACCAGCTCGGCGACGTGGGCCGGGTCGTAGAGCAGCATGCTCACCTCGGCGTTGAGCATGAAGGACCTGAGGTCGGCGTTTCCCGAGCCGACGACGCCGATCCGCCCGTCGATGGAGACGTGCTTGGCGTGCAGGAGATGGGCGCGATAGCGATGGATGCGCACGCCCATCGACATCAGCTCATCGTAGAAGGAACGCTGGGCGAGGCGAACCAGCCTTTGGTCGACCACGCGGGATACGACGAGGTCGATGGTGACGCCGCGATAAGCCGCCGTCTGAAGGGCGGCGAGCACCGCTTCGTCGGGGATGAGATAGGGGCTGACCAGCGTCACCTGCGTCTCGGCGGCGTGGATGAGGGCGACCAGCAGGCGCTCGAAGCCCGGCACCCCATAATCCGGGCCGCTCGGCATGATCTGGGCAGGGGCCACGGCCAACTCCGGCATCACCGGCACTGGAAGGATTTCGCGCGTTTCGAGGTACCAGTCACTGGCGAAGACCGCAGCGACGGCTGCGGCAGCCGGGCCTTCTATGCGGGCGACCAGTTCGTCGTTGATGATGCCGCGCCGAAAGTTCCGATCGACGATGTTCTGCGAACCGACGTAGGCGAGGCGGCCGTCGATGGCCGCGATCTTGCGATGATTGCGCAGATCGGCGCGTGCCCGCCGCACCGTCGTCCACCAGCGGACCGGCAGCGCCAGCCGGCACTGCACGCCTTCGGCGGCAAGCAGGGCAAGCGTCCTCCGCGCCCAGGGGCGCGAGCCGACGGCATCGATCAGCACCCGAACATCGGCACCGCGACGGGCGGCCCGGCCAAGAGCGGCGATCACCTTTCTGCCGGTGGCGTCATCGGCAAAGATGTAGGTCAAGAGATGAACGCTGGCTTCGGCTGCGTCGATGTCGGCGACGAGCCGGTCGATCGATTGATCGTAGTCGCCGAGCAGCGCGAGGCCGGAGGCGCCGGTCACCGGAAACTCGCCGAGCCGCTCAGCGAGGTCGGCAATGCCGGGCACCGCTCCCTCAGGTCGAGGCAGGGACGCAGCCATGCGGCGTCGGATCGTGGCTGCCTCCGCGAAGCGTTGCTGCCGCCAGGCGGGAAAGCGAGGCCGACCGATCAGGCGGTAGAGGACGAGGGCCGGCAAAGGCAGGAAGAAGACAAGAAGCAACCAACTGCGAGCCGCCTCCGGCGGACGGCGCAGCGGGACGACAACCAGCATGACGAGCCGGATCGACCACTCGATCAGCAGGTAGACCAGCGCCAGATGCTCGGTCCAGACCAACGAGACGCCTCTTCGATCAAAACCGGCGTAAAGCCGGCCAACTTCTCTATGGCCGAAACGGCGGCGCTTATCCAGTGCGTGTGCCGTTGCAACCCTTGGGCATCAAGACGAAGAGCACCGAGCTCGGCAGTCCTCCCCTCCTCAAAGCGGATTGGTGAATGGAGGCGCCACGCTTATGATCGGCAGGGTTGCGAAGGCGCTGGAGCGGCAGTCCTGCGAAGCGTTGGCGCGGCGCGATACACGGGAGGGCGGCATGGACAAGGTCGATCATCAAGGGACCGGAAAGTGTCCGGTCATGCACGGGGTCAGCCCCAATGCGATTTCGGCCGGCAGGTCAAATCGAGACTGGTGGCCGAACCAACTCAATCTCCGGATCCTTCACCAGCATTCCAGCCTGTCGGACCCGATGGAACCGGGCTTCGACTATGCCGAAGCCTTCAAGAGGCTGGATCTCAAGGCGGTGAAAGCCGACCTCTATGCGTTGATGACCGACAGCCAGGACTGGTGGCCGGCCGACTGGGGCCACTACGGCCCGCTGTTCATCCGCATGGCCTGGCACAGCGCCGGTACCTATCGGCTGATGGACGGCCGGGGCGGCGGCGGCACCGGCAACCAGCGCTTTGCTCCGCTCAACAGCTGGCCCGACAATGTCAATCTCGACAAGGCCAGGCGGTTGCTCTGGCCGATCAAGCGCAAATACGGCAACAGCCTGTCCTGGGCCGACCTGATGATCCTGGCCGGCAACTGCGCCCTGGAGTCGATGGGCTTCAGGACCTTCGGCTTCGGCGGCGGCCGCGCCGACATCTGGGAGCCGGAAGAGGATGTCTACTGGGGCGCCGAGACCGAATGGCTGGGCGACAAGCGCTATAGCGGCGAGCGCGACCTCGAGAACCCGCTGGCAGCCGTGCAGATGGGCCTCATCTACGTCAATCCCGAGGGGCCGAACGGCAATCCCGACCCGGTCGCCTCGGGTCGCGACGTGCGCGAGACCTTCGCCCGCATGGCGATGAACGACGAGGAAACGGTGGCGCTGGTCGCCGGCGGCCATACCTTCGGCAAATGCCACGGCGCCGGCGATCCGACGCTGGTCGGCCCCGAGCCTGAGGCGTCGCCGCTGGAGGCGATGGGGCTCGGCTGGAGCAATGCCTTCGGCTCCGGCCGGGGCGTGCACACTACGAGCAGCGGCATCGAGGGCGCCTGGAAGAAGAACCCCACCAAGTGGGACATGGGCTATCTCAACACCCTGTTCGGCTACGAGTGGGAACTGGTGAGAAGCCCGGCCGGCGCCTATCAGTGGCTTGCCAAGGACGTTGCCGAAGAAGATCTCGTTGCCGACGCCCACGATCCCATGCGCAAGCATCGGCCGATGATGACCACCGCCGACCTGTCGCTGCGCTTCGACCCGATCTACGGGCCAATCGCCCGGCGCTTCCGCGACGACCCCGAGGCCTTCGCCGACGCCTTTGCCCGCGCCTGGTTCAAGCTGACCCATCGCGACATGGGGCCGAAGGTGCGGTATCTCGGGCCGGAAGTCCCTGCGGAGGACCTCGTCTGGCAGGATCCGGTACCGCCGGTCGACCACCCGCTGGTCGATGCCGGCGATGTCGCCGTCCTCAAGACGAAGGTGCTCGCCTCGGGCCTCACCATCTCCGAACTGGTGTCGACCGCATGGGCGTCGGCCTCGACCTTCCGAGGGTCGGACAAGCGCGGCGGCGCCAATGGCGCCCGCATCCGCCTCGCGCCGCAGAAGGACTGGGAGGTGAACGAACCGGCGCGGCTCGCCCGCGTGCTGTCGGTGCTGGAGGGAGTTCGGCTGGCCTTCAACACCAACGCGCCCCGGCCGATCTCGCTCGCCGACCTGATCGTCCTTGCGGGCACGGCCGCCGTCGAGGAGGCGGCGCGGAAAGCCGGCTTCACAGTGGATGTGCCGTTCACGCCGGGGCGTACCGACGCGACGCAGGAGCAGACGGACGTTCCATCCTTTGTCGTGATGGAGCCTTATGCCGACGCCTTCCGCAATTATGTCAAAGCCGGCCGTCCGGTGGCGACCGAGGAACTGATGATCGACCGCGCTCAGCTCCTGACGCTGACGGCGCCGGAAATGACCGTCCTCGTCGGCGGGCTGCGCGTGCTGGGCGCCAACTGGGGCGGTACGCAGCATGGCGTCTTCACCGATCGGCCCGGCGTGCTCAGCAACGACTTCTTCGCCAACCTCGTTGACATGGGCGTCGAGTGGCGGCCCGTCTCGGAAGGGGACGAGGCGCTGTTCGAGGGGCGCGACCGGGCGACCGGGGCGGTGAAGTGGACCGCCACCCGCGTCGATCTGGTGTTCGGCGCCAACTCCCAGCTCAGGGCACTTGCCGAGGTCTATGCCCAGGACGACGCCGGCGAGAAGTTCGTGCGCGATTTCGCCAAGGCCTGGACCAAGGTGATGAACGCCGATCGCTTCGATCTCGCCTGACGACAGGCAGCCGGCCCCGGCATGGCGGGGCCGGCACGGCCAACGCACCGTGAAGTACCTGATGACATGAGCCGGCCCCGAGGTGGAGCTTTGCTTTCGGCCGGCATCGTTATATCGCTAGGATGTTCACCCGGAAGCAGCCTTTCGGACGGGTGGAGAAGCGTGACGGGGACACGGGCGATGACGGGAACTCTTCGGTCGACGACGACGCGCCTCCGGCGGGCGCCGTCGTCGATCAAGGATGGCCCGGGGATCAATCATGGCGATATCGCCGATCACAACTCCCGCATCGTGCTTGAGCTCCTGCGCGTCTTCGGCGCCCTCACCCGCCGCGACCTGTCCCAGCGCCTCGGACTGACCGAACCGGCGATCACCGGCATATTGAAACGGCTCGAGGGACGAGGCCTCGTCACCTCGCGTCGCCAGTCCGGAGCGAGCCGCTATCCCGTTACCGAGTTCATGATGCGGCCCGAGGGCTGCGTGGCCCTTGGCCTGAGGCTTGCCCGGCGAGCGGCGACGGCCGTGCTGGTCGACGCGGCCGGCGGCGTCATCGCTGAGCAGCGCGACGTGCCCCCAGACGAGTTGATCGCAACCGGCAGGGCGCTCCTCGCACGGAAACCGACCGAGGCGGAAGTGCTGGGCATCGGCGTTGCCCTGTCGCCAGATGATGGGGTCGGAATAGACGCGGTGCGGGAGGCCTTCGCGCCGCTGACCGTGCTGGCCAATGCCGATAGCGCCACTGCCGCCACTGCCGAACGATTGATCGGCGCCGGTGACCGGGACGGCGGCTTCGTCAGCATCCTCGTCACCCGCTCGGGCGTTCGGGCCGGGCTGTCGATCGGCGGCCGGCCTTTCCATGGCATGCACGGCTTTGCAGGCGGCATCGGCGCCATGCGCACCGGACAGGATCGCGCGCCGCTCGCTGACGGCCTGTCGCCGGACCGGCTCGACGCGGCCATCGCCGCGTGTATCGACCGGGAGGCGGCGATCGCCGAATGGGCGCGCGAGGCGGCCGATCATCTGCTCGACGCCGTGGTGGCGATCTCCGGCGTAGTGGTCCCAGGTCTCATCGTCATCGGCGGCGACCTGCCGGACGCCGCCATCGACGCGGTGGTGGCGGAAATCATGGCGGCGCCGGTGGCGATCGGCGGCCGACCGACGACCACCTCATGGATGCCGCCCCTACGCCGCTCAAAACTGCCGGCAGCCGGCGTCGCTCTCGGCGCGGCACTGCTGCCGGTCGTCGAGTTCCTGCTGCCGGATCCGAGGCGGCTCCGCGAGACGCCGGCTCACACCGAGGGCGCCGAAGCGCGGGCGTGATCGGTCCTGAGCGGCACCCGCTTGAGCTGTCCGGCATCGGCCGACGGCAGGCCCAGGCGGTGGGCAAGCGGCATGGCCGCCGCACCCAGGGCAGCCGCATCTTCGGAACAAACGGCGCGATGCAGCGTCACCTGCGGCAGGCCGGCGCGCAGGCATTCCTTCTGAGTCTGGACGATCAGCTCATCGATCAGGCGCACCGGCATGCGCCCACCGATCAGCACCGCCTCGGGATCAGCGATCAGGGCGATGTGCGACACCGCCTCGGCCAGCCAGCCGGCAGCTCGTCCGATCCAGTCGGACACCAAGGCGCGGCCTTGCCCGTCCAGAGCTGCAAGCTCGGTCGGGGTGTGAACGACGATGCCGTGGGCGCGGAGGTGATCATAGAGCAGGAACATCGAGAACAGTTCGCCAAGCTGGCGGATGCGCCCGCTCCCGTTCGCATCGATCTCGCGCACCGGCAGGCAGCCGATCTCGCCGTTGATACCGCCCGCCCCCTTGTGCCGCACGCCGTCGATGACCAGTGCGCCGCCGACGCAGGCGTTGGCCAGAATGTAGAAGAAGCTGCCGATCTCCGTGCCAAGGCCGTAGTCGATCTCGCCGAGGGCGGCGGCATTGGCGTCGTTGTCGATGAAAACGGGATGCGGCGTCACCGTCTCGACGGCGCCGCGCAGGTCGAAATCGGTCCAGGCAGCGTAAGCCTCCGGGCGGCCGATGACGTCGATCTCGCCAAGCCAGTCGGGAATGGCAAGGCCGACACCGGCGAGGCGCCCCTCGTCCACCAGCTTGCGGCGACGAAAAGTCGACAGCGCATCGGAGAACAGCGCCATGAACTCGTCGGGCAGAATGAAGCTCTTCTCGTGATGAACGCGGCCGCGCACCGTGCCAGTGGCGTCAACCACCACCACCGTGAGATGGTCGCGGTCGATGTTGGCGCCGACGGAGAACATGCCCTCTGGATCGATCTCCAGTTCGATGGCCGGCTGCCCCCGCAGACCGTGCCGTCGGCGCGCCTCCATGACCAGTCCCTCGTCGACCAGACGATCGACGATCCGGGCGATGGCCTGCTTGGTCAGGCCGCAGCGTTCGGCAAGCTCGGTGCGCGAGATGGGCGCGCCACGGTGAATCGTCGCCAGCACCAACTGGCGGTTCTTCGCGGCGGCCTGTTCGGCGTTCGACCCGACAAAGATCAACGGCGCTTCCTCCCCGTCCGCCGGAGTGCCAGCGGACGGGGAGAGATTAGCTCGGGGTCTCACGCCTTGCAAAGCCGCCAGCTCTTCACCTCGAACGGCCGGAGACCACGCGCCGGGTTGTCCATCGGTTCCTCAAGGATGGTGACCGGTTCGCCGACGGCCCAGCCATCTCCAACCGACAAACCGAAGTCGCCTCGCCGTCCGGCCGGCTCCCAGACACGCAGGATCAAACCGTCGCCCTCTTCGGTGGGCTTCAGGACGGATAGCGCCGCCGGGATGCCCTCGGTCACGACCGGTTGGTAGACGCCAGCCGCCAGACCGGTCACCGACCGGGCGAGCAGCGGCTGATTGAGGTCATCGGCCTCCTCGCGCACGCCGCCGTCGTGCCAGGGACCGGCATGCGGCATCAGCGCGTAGGTGAACGTCTGCTCGCCCTCGTCGGCGAGGGGATCGGGGTAGACCGGCGAGCGCAGCAGGCTGAGACCGAGGACGTTGTCGCGGACGCTGTGGCCGTATTTGGCGTCGTTGAGGAGGGCTAGGCCGAAGTCCGGTTCGGAGAGATCGAGGAAGCGATGGGCGGCCGCCTCGAACATCGCGGCATCCCAGGACGTGTTGGTGTGGGTCGGACGGGTGACGACGCCATAGGCACATTCGGCCGTGGCGTTGCGGCTCCTGGCATTCACGGCGGTGAGCGTCCTCAGGAACACGCGGCGATCGTGCCAATCGAGCGTCGTCTTGATGTCGACGCGGCGGGCACCGGCGGCAAGGCTCAGCACCTGGGTGATGGCCGACGAACGGAAGCGGCGGACCAGGCGGATGGCAACGCGGTTCGGCCCCTCTTCAACCACCTCAAGACTTTGGAGATCCGTGATCTCCTCGCCCCGCTCGGCATAGTCGCCCTCGATGTCCCAGGCGTCCCAGTTGCGCGGCTTGTCGACCGGATAGGCCATCAGGCGGTTGCCGTAGCCGTCGAGCGCCTCGCGACCGGTGGGCTTGTGCAGGATCGAAGCGATGGAGCCATCGGCGGCGATCGTCACCCGCAGGATGTCGTTTTCAAGATGCGTGCGGCTGACCGAGAGCGATCCCGCCGGCTTGAGGGCTTCTGCCTCGACAACGGCAACCGCGAGCGGAGGCAGCGTCTCGGCAGAGGAGACGATCGCGCCGTTCTCCAGCGTCAGGCGGATTGGCCGGACGTCGAGCGACGGGTTGACGACGAGCAGCCGCTCACCGGCTGCCTTGGGCAAGGCTTCGGCGATGGCGTCGAGCGCCGCCGCCTGTGTCTTGAGGCCGGTGTCGATCACACCGCCCAGTTCCTCAGCGGCGTCCTCGTAGACCTCGTGGATCGATGACCCCGGAAGAATGTCGTGGAACTCGTTCTTCAGCACGGTGCGCCAGGCCGGTTCGAGGCTCTCGGGCTTTGGCGCGCCCAGGAGATGGGCGAGCGATGCCGCAGTCTCCGCGGTGATCAGCGCGCGCTCGGCCTTGCGGTGCAGGCGCTTGACGATGCTCTGGCTGGTCAGCGTGCCGCGATGCAGTTCGAGGTAGATCTCGCCCTGCCAGACCGACAGCTTCTTATCCTTTGCCGTGCCATGGGCACGATCGAAGAAGTCCTTGACGCAGGTCCAGCGCGCCTTGGGCAGCGTCGGGAAGACGCGGAGCTGCTTTTCGCGTGTCACCATCTCCGGCGTCGGACCGCCGCCGCCGTCGCCATAGCCGACGCAGAGCAACGTTTCCGGATGCAGCGCCTTCTCGCGGAAATTCCGCCAGGTCGGCACGTGGCAATCCGGGCGAACGAAGCCGTTGTAGCCCTGCATGGGGTTGTCGAACGTATGGGCCAGCACCCGGCTGCCATCGAGGCCTTCCCACCAGAACAGGTCGGACGGGATGTGGTTGGTCTCGGACCAGTTGACCTTGATGGTGAAGAAGCTGCGGATGCCTGCCTGTTTCAGGAGCTGCGGCAGGGCGCCGGTGAAACCGAAGCAATCCGGCTGCCAGCAGATGTCGTGGCGGATGCCGAAGGTCTTCTGAAAGAAGCGCTGACCATAGAGATACTGGCGCGTCAGGCTTTCACCGGTGGGCATGTTGGTGTCCGGCTCGACCCAGCTGCCGCCCAGCGTTTCCCATTGGCCGGAGCGGACGCGTTCGGCGATCTTCTCAAAAAGTGCCGGATCGTCCTCGGCCACTTGGGCGTAATAATGCGCCGTCGACTGATTGAAGCGAAAATCCTTCGACGCTTCCATCATGGACACCGCCGTCGAGAAGGTGCGGCGGGTCTTGCGCCGCGTCTCGCCATAGGGCCACAGCCAGGCGAGGTCGATGTGGGCGTGGCCGGTGAGGCCGATCTCGCCTTCCGGCGGGAAGCGCTGCTGCAACGCCTCAAGACGGGCGATCAGGGCATCGTAGGCGGCGACAACCGTCGCCCGTTCGGCCTGATTGAGGCCGGCAGGTGCCTCGATCATGTCCGGCAACTGCCAGATCTTCTGCTGGCCCTCGCTGCCGGCCGTGCGCGCGATGTAGTCGGCGGTCGATGACGGCCAGTCGAGACCGCGCAACGTATCCTCGGAGGCGGCGATCAAGTGCGGCACCACGTCGTGGCCGTCGAGCACGCTCACCGCCTCGATGACCTGGGTGACGAGCAGCCACAGCGCCTCGACGGACGGCTCCGACAGCCTGAGCTCGGCGCGGTTGACATGCGGCCGGCGGACCGGCTCGCCGAAAGGCAGGCGGGCGACGGTTTCCGTGGTCACCTTGAAATTGCGACCCGAGAGCGGAAAGCTCTGGTGATAGGGGTCGAGACCGTAGGACACCGGCTCGCCGCCGTCGCAGGCGATGGCGATCAGGCTTTCGCCGCCGAGGTCAAGGCTGAGGCAGGTCTCGGAAAGCGGCCAATCGGCGGGAACGCAGCCCTCCAGCGAGAAATGAACGAGCCCATCCTTCAGCGGCCAGGGGGAACCGATTTCGATCGGGGCGCCCTCGAAGACGATGACGGAGAGCGGCGCCGTCGCGCGCACCTTCCAGGACTCCAGTTCGGCGACACGGACTTTCAGGCGGTCGAGGCGTTGGGCAAGGGTAAGCGACATGGGAGACATCCATTTCAACCGGAAACGAGGCGTGCACGGCTATCCCTTGACGGCACCAGCCGTCATGGCGCTGAGGATGAGCCGCTGCAGGGCGAGGAAGGCGATGATGGCCGGCACGACCGAGATCAGGCAGGCGGCGGCCAGCACCTGAATGGTGCTGGCATTCTGCGTGCCGGCATACTGGAAGATGCCGACGCCGATCGGCACCAGCGAGTCCTTGGTGATCAACAGGAAGGGCACCAGGAACTGCGACCAACCGGCGATCACCGTGATGATGAAGGCCGAGGCCACGCCCGGCGTCGACAGCGGCAGGATGATGCGAATGAAGACCGAGAGGCGGTTGCAACCGTCGATGAGGGCTGCCTCGTCCAGGCTTTTTGGAATGCCGTCCATGTAGCCCTTGAGCAGCCAGGTGACCATGGGCACGCCGAGGGCGATGTAGACCATGACGGTGCCGAAATGGCTGTCGATCAGGCCGAGACGGCTCATATAGCGGTAGAGCGGCACCATGATGACCAGCGGCGAGATCATCTGAAAGGCGAGGATGCCGAGCATCCAGGCGCCCTTGCCCTTGAAATCGAAACGGGAAAAGGCGTAGGCGGCGGGCGCCGCGATGATCAGACAGCCGACGGCGGACAGGCAGGAGAGCTTCAGCGCGTTGATCAGGTAGACGGGAAACTGGCTCGACGTCAGCACCATCGTGAAGTTCTCGAGCGTCGGGAACTTGGGGATCAGCCTGTAGACGCCGAGGAACACCTCCTTGCGGGTGCGCAGCGCCATGGAAAGCAGCCAGATCAGCGGCCAGGAAAAGAAGACGAACATCACCGCCATGAAGGCGTAGCTCAGGATGTCGCCGAGACGGTCGCGAGAGCTGAGTTTCATGCCTTTTCATCCTTCGGCAGGAAGGAAGCGTAGACGAGCGCCAAGCCAAGACTGATGACGAGCATCAGGATGGACAGCACGCTGCCGGCCGCGAGGTCATAATTCCTGAACACCACGTTGAAGGTGTAGAGCGACAGCACCTCGGTCGCCCGGCCGGGACCGCCGCCGGTCAGCGAGATGATGGCGTCGAAGGTGTTGAGCGTCTGGATGGTGATCAGGATCATGTTGACCAGAATGGCCGGCCGGAGCTGCGGCAGCGTCACGAAGAACAGCTTTTGCCGCCCATTGGCGCCATCCACCTCGGCCGCCTCGTAAAGCGAGGGATCGATCGCCTTCAGCGCCGCGTACATCACCACCATCGAGAAGGCGGTGCCGCGCCAAATGTTGGAGAGCACGACCGACCACATGACCACGTCGGGATCCGACAGCCACTGAACCGGCGCCATGCCAAGAACACGCAGCAGCGAGTTGAGGCCACCGAAGGGCGCCTCGTTGAACAACATCTTCCAGATGATGCCACCGGCGATGCCGGGCACGACCCAGGCGATCAGTGCCGTGGTTCTGAGGATCGTCGTTCCGAACAAATGCCGCTTTTCCGCGCGCACGACGACCAGCGCCATGGCAAGACCGATGAGCTGCTGGCCGACCACCGAACCGGCGGTGAAGATGAAGGTCACCCAGACGATCTGGACGAGCTCGGGACGGGTCAGAACATTGGCAAAGGTCGAAAGCGTATAGTGGCCTTCGCCACCCAGGAGCGTCAGGTCGGTAAACGCGTAACGAAAAACGTCGATCACTGGATAGAGGTAGAACAGCCCCATCACCAGGATCACGGGCATGAGCCAGGGATAGGGCGACGGAACGCGGTTGTGCCGGCCTGCAGCCCCGATGAAGGGCAATCTCGAGCTTACGGCGCGTGCGGACATGGGCACCTCGGCATTGGTGATCGACGAAGCGAAAGCGGCCGCCAAGCTGGGCGGCCGCCCGCGGCGGAGTGACTCCGGAGCCTTAGGGAGTCACCATCCTGCCGGACGCCGTCCGCCTGGAGGAACGGCGGACGGCAAGGCTTCAGAGCCGGGCATAGGCGTCGAGTGCCGCCTTGTAGGCGTCATCGACCGCGGCGTCGGTGGCTGCGGCACCGGTCAGCACCTTGCCCATCATGATCTGGATCTGGTTGGAGATTTCCGGATAGATCAACACGCCCGGGCGGGCCTGACCGACCTTCAATGCCTTGGCGAAGGTCTGGTTGGCTTCGCTTTTGAACACGTCGTACTTGTCGTAGAGGTCGGCGCGGGTCGGCAGCTGTTCCTGGAGCGCGTTGGCCGGACCCATGTAGATCTCGCGGGCCAGCGCCGCGCACATCTCGACCTTCTCAGGTTCCGAGGAGAAGGCAGCCACCGTCCAGCCGCCGGTGCCGGTCGACCGCTGGTCGGCGGTGATGCCGGGCAGCATCGAGAAGCTCCACTTGGCAAACTCGTCCGGATCCATCGAGTTCTGCAACTGGCGATATTGCCAGTTGCCACCGACGAACAAGGCGGTCGTGCCGGCCACAGCAGCGGCGTTGAGGTCATCATAGCTGCCGATGGTGGTGACACGCTTGGGGGCAGCGCCTGACTCGACGAGGTCGCGGTAATAGTTCACGGCCTTGATGAACTTATCGCGGTTGGCGGCGTCGGCGAAGATCGGCTTGCCGGCATCGTCGACCAGCTTGCCGCCCTGGCCCCAGAAGTTGCCAAGCCAGTCGAAGGCCGTGCCCTCGTAGCGGCTGCCGTTGAACAGGATGCCTTCCATGCCGGCCTCGACCGACTGGAGACCGGCCGCCTTGGTGTCGTCCCAGGTCGCCGGCTCGTTCGGTACGATTTCCGTGTTGCGGTAGAGCACGCGCAGATCGGTCGACCACCACCAGGCATAGACCTGACCGTCCTTGCCGGTGACGCCATCACGTACGAAGGGGAAGAGCTGGTCGATTTCTTCCTTGGTGAAATAGGGCGACAGCGACTTCAAGACGCCGGCCTGCTTGAACAGCGGCAGCACGAAGCTGTCGACGGCGGCGCAGTCCGGCGCGTGGCCGGCCTTGGCCTGCTCCAGCATGCGCGCCTGTTCCTGGCTGATGTCGCCGGTCATCATCTGCAGCTCGAGCTGCCAGCCGGGGTGGTTGTTGATGAAGTCGGTGTAGAGCTTGCTGTAACCGGCCGCCCAGGTCGGATCGGTGCTCGACGGGCCGTCACCCGTCATGCGGAACACCATCTTTTTGGGGGCATCGGACGGGCCGACACGGTCGCTGGTAATGAGATCCTCGGCGGCAGCGGGCAGACAGCCGAGCGCCGTCGCGGCGGCAAGTGCCGCCAGCAAAGATTTCTTCATCGTTTTCCTCCCAGAAGGCGCGGAAGCCGCTCCTCTAAAATTCGGCTTCCCAAACCAACGGCAATTAGATTAAATCACTTTGCTTTGTTGTCAAGCCAGCGTCTGGGAGGTTCGCATGGCCACCGTCGAAATCAGAAATTTGCGCAAGGCCTACGGGGCGCTCGAGGTATTGCACGACATTACGATCGACATCGCCGACGGTGAGTTCGTGGCTCTCGTCGGCCCGTCTGGCTGCGGCAAATCCACGCTGTTGCGGTGCATCGCCGGCCTCGAAACCATCCGCAGCGGCGAAATCCGCATTGACGACAAGGTGGTCAACGACCTCGCACCCAAGGACCGGGACATCGCCATGGTGTTCCAGAACTACGCGCTCTATCCGCACATGAACGTGGCCGCCAACATGGGCTTCGCCCTGAAACTGTCCGGCCGGCCCAAGGCGGAAATCGAAGACCGCGTCGGCAAGGCGGCGACCATTCTCGACCTGACGCGCCAGCTCGGCCGCAAGCCGGTGGCCCTGTCGGGTGGCCAGCGCCAGCGCGTCGCCATGGGGCGCGCCATCGTTCGCGATCCCAAGGTCTTCCTGTTCGACGAGCCGCTTTCCAATCTTGACGCCAAGCTGCGCGTGCAGATGCGCGTCGAGATTCGCGAGTTGCAGCAACGGCTCGGCACGACGACCATTTATGTGACACATGACCAGACCGAGGCCATGACCATGGCCGACAAGATCGCCGTGCTGAACGGCGGCAGCCTCGAGCAGGTGGGAGCGCCGCTCGACCTTTACCGTTCACCGGCCAACCTGTTCGTCGCTGGCTTCATCGGCTCGCCGCAGATGAACTTCATCACCGGCAATCTGGCCCAAAGGGCCGGCGCCGACACCATCGGCGTCCGCCCCGAGCATCTCGTCGTCAGCCGCGATGGCGATGGCTGGTGGGGTCGGGTGGTCTCCGCCGAGCATCTGGGCAGCGATACCTTCATCCATGTCGAAATGGCCGATACGAGCCGCCTCACGGCGCGCACTGTCGGCGATATGCCGGTGGCGGCAGGCGACGACGTCGTGCTGATACCGCAGGAGGGCCACCTCCATCGCTTCGGTGCCGACGGCAAGGCGCTCTGATACAAGACACCCGTGAGGAGACGGCTGGAATGTACATCGGGATCGACTGGGGTGGGACGAAGATGGAGGTGATCGGGCTCGATGGCCATGGCGTCGAGCTTTGCCGTCATCGCATCCCGACGCCGCGCGAGGACTATGACGCCTCGATCCGGGCGGTGGTCGATCTGGTGGAACACGTGGAGACGGTGACCGGGCAGCAGGGCAGCGTCGGCATCGGCCTGCCCGGCAGTCCCAACCCGCTGACCGGCCTCATCCGCAACTCCAACACCGTCTGGCTGAACGGGAAGCCGCTCGGCCGCGATCTCGAGGCGGCCTTGGGCCGGCCGGTGCGGCTTGCCAACGACGGCAACTGCCTTGCCGTCTCCGAGGCGGTCGATGGCGCCGGCGCCGGGCTCGAGGTGGTGGTCGGCATCATCCTGGGCACCGGCCATGGCGGCGGCATCGCCATCCGCGGCAGGAGCCACGCCGGCTTTCAGGGCCTCGCCGGTGAGATCGGCCACTATTCGCTGCCCTGGCCCAGGGAAGGCGAGTATCCCGGCCCCCAATGCTGGTGCGGCCGGCACGGCTGCCTTGAGATGTTCTGCTCGGGCACCGGCTTCGAGCTCGACTACAAGACCACGACCGGCGTTGCCCGCAAGGCGTCGGAGGTAATCGAGCTCAAGCGGGCGGGCGACGCCACGGCCAGGGACGTCTACGGCCGCTATGTCGATCGTCTCGCCCGGTCGCTGGCACTGATCATCGACCTCGTCGACCCCGACGTGTTCGTGCTCGGCGGCGGCATGAGCAACGTCGACGAGCTCTACGACGACGTTCCCAAGCTCCTCTCGGCCCGCACCAACCTCTGGCAGGGCGAGGGCAGTCGCCTCGTCTTCTCCGACAGCGTGGCGACGCCCATCCGCAAGGCCAGGCACGGCGACAGCTCCGGCGTCAGAGGTGCCGCCTTCCTCTGGAGGGAGTGAAAGGTGGGCGATCGGCCCGACATGCTTAATCTCTTGACAAGGATCGGCTCGGGTGGCATTGGGTAATCGATAACTCAATGACGAGCTGTAGGCGGTTGGAGGAAACCGTCGACAGCAGATATCGACCGTCTTGGGAGGAGCTGTTCGTGGCCGTTTCGCTGCAGGATATCGCAAGCATCGCCGGGGTGTCGGTCAAGACCGTCTCCGGTGCGCTGCATGGCGGCTCGGCCCGCATGGCCGACGAAACGCGCGACCGCATCCGCAAGATCGCCGAGGAACTCGGCTACGTCACCAATTTCGCTGCCCGCAGCATGCGGCAGGGCTGGATGCCGCTGATCGCCATCATTGGCGACGAGCTGCTCACCTCGCCCTTCGCCACCGAAATCATCCGCGGCCTCGACAACTCCGCCCGCAAGGCCGACCTGTCGGTGTTCTTCACCACCATCGGCGGCGATCGCGACATCATCAAGGTCTATGACGACGTCAGTCGCTTCCGGCCGCGCGCCATCGGCTACGCGGCGATGTACCACAAGGAAGTCGTCCTGCCGCCAGAGGTCGCCGACCGCATCGGGGTGATGATCAATTGCCGCGACTCCGCTGGGCGGGTGACCTCGCTAGTGCCCGACGAGGAGGCGGCCGGACATGCCATCGCCAGCCATCTGATCGATGCCGGCCGGCGCCGAATCGCCTTCATCAACCTGCCCGGCCTTCTGGCCGGCGAGCTGCGCGAACGCGGCTTGCGCGCCGCACTGGATGAGGCAGGGCTAGCCCCCGTTGCCGTGCTGCCGGCGGTGAAGCGCGCCGCCTATGCCGACCGCGCCCGCAGTCTGGTGCAGCAGCATGTCACCGATCTGATGGCCGGTCCCGACCGGCCGGATGCCATCCTCTGCGGTAACGATCGCGTTGCCATGGAGGCCTATGCCGCGCTCCGCAAGGTCGGAGCCGGAATTCCCGACGACGTCGCCGTGGCGGGGTTCGACAATCAGGTCGACATTGCCACGCGACTCGATCCGCCGCTGACCACCATGGCCCTGCCCCATCGGGCCATGGGCCGACTGGCGGCGGAAATACTTCAGGCGGCCGAGCCGCCGGAGAGGGGGCTGAAACTGCTCCCATTCCAGCTCGTGGAGCGAGCTTCCGTCTGAGCTGGTGAGGAAACCGAGGAGTGGAGGAGATTTTCAAAATGGGTAATCGTTTACTTAGCACTCTTGTCGCCACCACGGCGCTGATGGCGCTCGCCACGGCCGCCGATGCCAAGACCGTGGTGCGCATGATGCATCAGGGCGATCCGGGCTGGGTGGCGCTCTACGGCAAGGTCGCCGAGCGCTTCGAGGCGGCCAATCCGGACGTCGACATCGAGCTGATCTACGCACCCCACGACGCCTATAACGAGAAGTTCTCGTCGGCGGTCATGTCCAAGCAACTGCCGGACATCATCGAGCTCGACGCGCCCTTCCTCGCCAACTACGTCTGGTCGGGCTACCTCAAGCCGATCAAGAGCTACATCGACCAGGACCTCCTGGACGACATGACGGCGTCCAATGTCGCTCAGGGCACCTATCCGATCGACAAGGACCTCTACGCCATCGGCCTCACCGACAGCTCGGTGGTGCTCTACGGAAACAAGAAATATCTCGAGAAGATCGGCGCCCGCATTCCGAAGTCGGTGGACGACGCATGGACGCGTGCCGAGTTCGAGGACTATCTCGCCAAGCTGGCCAAGGTGGATGGCGTCAAGTGGCCGATCGATACCTTCCGTGGCTATGGCATCAAGACCGAATGGGTGACCTACGCGTACCAGCCCATCCTCAACTCCTTCGGTTGCGATCTGATCGACCGCACGACCTGGACGGCCACCGGCACGCTCGACAGCCAGCCTTGCGTCGACGCGCTGACCATGATGCAGACCTGGGTAAAGAACGGCTGGGTGGTGCCGATGTCGTCGGGTACCAACCAGTTCTACGCCGACGGCGAGCCGGCGGCGCTTGCTTGGGGCGGTCACTGGTTCTACGCCGAGGCCGCTGCCAAGTTGAAGGACGACGTGGTGGTCATGCCGCTGCCGAAGTTCGGCGACAAGAGCGCCAGTCCGGACGGCACCTGGATCTGGGCGATCACCACCCAGTCCGAGCATCCCGACATCGCCGGCAAGTTCCTGAGCTTCCTCCTGAAGGACAAGGACTATCGCGACTTCGCGGTGAGCCAGAGCGCCTATCCCGGCCTCAAGAGCTTCGCCGCCCAGTCGCCGCTCTATGCCGAGGGCGGCCCGATGGCCGTCGCCTTCGAGCAGGCGTCGAAGGTCGCCGTGCCGCGCCCGCCGCATCCGGCCTATCCGACGATCACCTCGGCCTTCATGCAGGCCGTCGACCAGATCTTCAACGGCGAGGATGCCCAGAAGGCACTGACGGCCGCCGCTGAAAAGATCGACGAGGACATCGCCGACAACGACGGTTATCCGCCGTTCGACGGCAACTGATGTCCGCATCGCGGGCCCTCCACCCCATTGGTGACGGGAGGCCCGCTGTGGAACCGCCGGGGGGCGCCGATCTGCACCCCCCCCGGCACGGCCTGCCGGCGCGCGTTCGTCCTCCCCCGGGCGCGCGCCGCTCTCCTGCCACCCATCGCCCGGCGAGGGGCCCATGACCGCACTCACATCCGTTCCGAAGCGGCGTCGCCGTTCCATCATCGCCCGCGTCGGCTGGCCGCGCTTCCTTCAGGAAATCGGCATGCTGGCGCCGGCGGTGGTGCTGATGACCGCCTTCCTGATCACGCCCTTCCTCTTGTCCTTTTGGACGGCGATGACCAACCAGCCGCTGGTGCCCCGGCCGACGCCGGTACGCTTCGTCGGGCTCAACAACTTCCTGCGCATCCTCTCCGACGATTTGTTCTGGACGTCGCTCTGGAACGTCACCCGCTTCACGCTGTGGGTGCTGCCGGTGCAGTGCGGGCTGGCCTTCGTGACGGCGTTGATCCTCAACCAGAAGATCCCGTTCCGGAACGTGTTCCGCGGCATGTTCTTCCTGCCGGCCATCACTTCGATGGTGGTGGTCTGCGTCATCTGGGGCACGCTGTTCCAGTATCCGACAGGCCCGCTCAACCATATCGTGGTATCGCTGTCGGGCGGCCATATCCAGCCGATCGACTGGCTGGGCGATCCCAACTGGGCGATGGTCTCGATCGTGCTGCTGTCGGCCTGGCAGGCCTACGGCTTCCAGATGATCATCTATCTCGCGGGCATGCAGGGCATTCCCGACGAGCTCTACGATGCCGCCCGCATCGACGGCGCCGGTGCTTGGGGACGCTTCTGGCATGTCACCATGCCCGGCCTCCGGCCGACCCACGTCTTCGTGCTGGTCATCACCACCATCCAGGCCTTCAAGCTCTACACGCAGGTGGCCATCCTGACGCAGGGCGGACCGAAATCATCGACCGAGACCGTCGTCCATTACATGGTGCGCGCCGGCTTCGAGGAGCAGAAGCTTGGCTACGCCTCGGCGGTGTCGGTGATCCTGTTCCTGATCGTCCTGGTCATCGCGCTCGTCCAGCGCAGGCTCATGAGGCGCTTCGATGTCTGATCTCGCCCTCTTTTCCCGAAAGCCGACGATGTCGGTGAACGGCTACCGCGTCGTCCAGTCGATATCGGTCTTCGTCATCGCGCTGGTGGTGATCTCGCCGCTATTCATGCTGTTCATCGCCTCGCTGAAGGACGACCGCTTCCAGATCCTCGCCGACATGGGCTCGTTCCGGGCCTTCTGGGTGGACAACCCCACCCTCAGTAACTTCCGCGAGGTCGGCAACTTCGCCGGTGAATTGGCCTTCGGCCGCTATCTCGGCAACTCGCTGTTCATCCTGGGCTCCACCGTGAGCCTCGGCCTCGTCATCAACTCGATGGCCGGCTTCATCCTGGCCTGGGGCAGCCTGCCGGGCCGGGCGGTGATCCTGTCGCTGATCATCGCGCTCTACGTGATCCCGCAGGAGAGCATCATCATGCCGCTGCTGATCATCGTGTCGCGGGCCGGCCTGTCGGACACCTTCACCGCACAGATCCTGCCCTTCGTGGCGAGCCCGCTCTATACCTTCCTGTTCTATCAGTTCTTCGCGCAGCTGCCGAAGGAGCTCTACGAGGCGGCGTCCATCGACGGGGCGTCGATCTTCCGCACCTGGTGGTCGATCTTCATGCCATTGAGCCTGCCGGCGCTCGCCACCGTCTCCATCCTGATGGGCATCGAGACCTGGAATCAGTATCTCTGGCCGATCCTGATCACCCAGACCGACTATGCCCGGCCGATCTCCGTCGCCATCGCCACCTTCTTCGGTCAGGACAGTATCTACTGGGATCGCGCCATGGCCGCCTCGGTTCTGATGATGATCCCGATCCTCGTGTTCTATCTCGCCTTCCAGCGCTGGTTCATCAGCTCCTTCGTCGGCTCGGCAGTCAAAGGTTGATCATGTCTCAAGCATCTCCTCCAGCCCGCCAGCCGAGCCGGGAAACGATCTCCTTTGCCCCTGTGGCGGCCGGTGAAACCCTCGAACTGTTCCTGATGCCGAGGGGCACAGAACCGGCCGTCGTTGCCCTGCACGGCGCCGGCGAGGTAACCGCGCGGCGCAGCGACGCCTTCGAGCGGCATCGCGTCGTCCTGGCCGCGCCGGTCGACCGGCTCAGCTTCGATGCCGCGACCACCGTGCTGTCGACCGTCTATGCCTATGACCCGGCAACCGTGCTCAACGCAGGCATCCGCGTGCTCCATGCCGGTCCGGCGCCGACCCCACCGGAGCTTGCCGGCAGCTATCACTTCCGGCCGCCTTGCGGCTGGATGAACGACCCCAACGGCTTCGGTCGGTTCGACGGGCGCGCTCACCTCTTCTACCAGCATTATCCCCATCGTCTGCGCTGGCACGCCATGCATTGGGGCCACGCCGTTTCCGACGACCTCATTCACTGGCGCCACCAGCCTATCTTCCTCGAACCGGGCGAGGCGGTTTTCGCGGCGAACGGTGCTGGTGGCATCTTTTCCGGCTCGGCCATCGCCGTGCCGGGCGAGGCCGGCTTCCGCGCCTTCTTCACCGATCATATCGACGGCCGGCAGCCGGAGATGGAGGTGCAATGCGCGGTGCGCTGCACGGACGGCTTCACGGCCGATACGCCTGAGGTGGTGCTTGCGGGTCGGCCGGAAGGGCTTGGCCTCGGTGACGACAACCGCGACCCCTATGTCTTTCGTGGTCCCGACGGACGCCTCAAGATGCTGCTCGGCGGCCGCGATGCCGAGGGCGGCGTCGTCATGCTGCATGAGACCGACGACCCGACCGGCGCCACCGGCTGGCGCTTCGTCGGCCTCGTTCATCGGGAGCGCGAATATGGCCGCACCGTCGGAGAGTGTCCGGCCATGCTGCCGCTCGACGGCCCGGCGGATGACCCGGATACGCACTGGCTGTTGATCGTCGGCCTTCTGATGAGCCGCGATCCCTCGACGCGACGGCGCAACCTCACCTTCGGCATCGTCGGACGCTTCGACGGCCGGACCTTCACACCGGACTTCCGGCAGGAGCTCGACTTCGGCACCGATGCCTATGGCTTCCAGGCCTTTGTCGATCGGGGCGGTCCGGTCGGCATCGCCTGGCTCGCCAACTGGACGGATATCGTCAAGACGGCCGACTGGCCGACCGCCATGACGTTGCCGCGCCGGCTGCTCCTCCGGGACGGCGCATTGCAGACGCCGCCGATCGAGGCGGCCACCACGCTGCGGCAGACACTTGTCGACGATCGCCGCCTTGCCGTCGGCGAGACAGTCGGCCTGGATGACGGCATGGCTGAGATCATCGTCGAGTTCGACGATGCCAGCACGTTCTTCGAGCTTACCCTGACGCATCCGACGCTGAAGCTCGCCATCACCTCGGATGAGGGCGGCCTTGCCATTGTCCACGAAGACGCACATGGCGGGGCACCATCGCCGCATTATCTCGCAACCGGCGCTCGGGTGCGTTCGATCCGAATCTTCCTCGACCGAGGGTCGATCGAGGTGTTCGCCGACGACGGCCGCTACGTGGGCACCAAGCGGCTCGCCGATCCGGCCGCCATCACCGCCATTCGCCTTCATGCCCCAGAGGAACGCGTGACAAGCGCCCGCGTCTGGCGGCTGGGGCTCTAGGACTGGATCAGGGGAGGAACATCATGGCCAACGTTTCCATCGACAACGTCGCCAAGTTCTACGGCAGTCACAAGGTCATCCATGGCATCGACATCGACATTGCTGACGGCGAGTTCGTGACGCTGGTCGGCCCTTCCGGCTGCGGCAAGTCGACGCTGCTCCGGATGATCGCCGGCCTTGAGGAAATCTCCGACGGCGACATCCGCATCGGCGACCGCGTCGTCAACGACGTGCCGCCGAAGGAGCGGGACATCGCCATGGTGTTCCAGAATTACGCGCTCTATCCGCACATGACGGTGGCTCAGAATATGGGCTTTGCGCTGAAGCTGAAGGGTGAAAGCCGCGCCACCATCGACGCCCGCGTCCGGGAGGCGGCCGCCATCCTGGCGCTCGAGCCCTATCTCGACCGGTTGCCCAAGCAGCTTTCGGGCGGCCAGCGCCAGCGCGTGGCGATGGGCCGAGCCATCGTGCGCAGCCCGCAGGTGTTCCTGTTCGACGAACCGCTCAGCAATCTCGACGCCAAGCTGCGCGTGCAGATGCGCGCCGAGATCAAGGACCTGCACCGGCGCCTCGGTACCACCACCGTCTATGTCACCCACGATCAGATCGAGGCCATGACCATGGCCGATCGCATCGTGGTGATGAAGGGCGGCGTGGTCGAGCAGATCGGCCGGCCGCTGGAACTCTACGACCGGCCCGCCAACCTGTTCGTCGCCACCTTCATCGGCTCGCCGGCCATGAATCTTCTGACAGGACGGGCGGGACAGGGTGGTTTCGTCACCGGGGACGGCGTCGTCTTGCCGCTGCCCGCTACGGCGGCAGCCGGCGCGACGACCTACGGCATCCGCCCGGAGCATCTGACGCTCGATGAGACCGGCTTCCGCGCCGAGGTGGTGGTCATCGAGCCGACCGGCGCCGAAACGCAGGTGCTGGCCCGCTGCGGTGGCCAGACGCTGGTCGCCGTGCTGCGCGAGCGCGTCGAGCTCAACCCCGGCGACATCATCGGCCTCAAGCCGGACCTCTCGGCGGTTCACCTGTTCGGCGAGGACGGTCGAAGGCTTTAGCGGGTAGCGATATCAGGCGGCAGCGCGAGCCCGGCCGCGCGGACCTGCCCGCCGTTCGGCGCGGAAGGCCGAGGGCGTGCGGCCGATCAGCCGCAGGAAGTTGCGATTGAAGGTCGACAGCGTCTCGTAGCCGACGTCCATGGCGATCGAGGTTACCATGTCCTCGGTTTCCGACAGGAGCTGGCAGGCCTTGTAGATCCTGAGATGGTTGATGTACTCGGCGCAGGAGCAGCGCAGGTGCCGCTCGAACAGGCGCGAAAAGGCGGCGAGAGCCATGCCTTCCGTGGCCGCCACCTCGCGGCAGGTAAGACCCGGCCGGTTGAAGTTGGCGGCGATATAGGCAAGCATCCGCTCAAGCCGGCGTGGCTGGGCGCACTGATGTTCAAGACCCTTCAGCGACAGCGACCGACGATCGCCATCCTGTTCCAGCACCCGCATCAGCTTAAAGAACAGGGCAATGCGCTCGAACCCGTCCGCGCGAAGCAACGCCTCCATCAGGCCGGCGGCCTCGGTCGCGGCGGAGGGCGAGAATTCGATGCCCGACCGCGTCGCGTCCAACAGGGCTGAGAGGCCGGCGCAATCGGAAAACTCGGCCATGCAGCGTTCGGCGAAGCCGGCGCCCATCTGAAGCACCAGATCGCGGTCGCGGATACGACCGTCGATGTCGCGATCGGCGCCGTCCGACACCCACATGTGCGGCAGGTTGGGGCCGGTCATGACGAGATTGCCCGGGCCGAACTCGCCGGCGTAGGTGCCGACGTAGAACTGGCCGGTGCTGCGGCGGATCAGGTGCAGCTCATATTCCGGATGATGGTGCCAACCGGAGTAGGCGAAGGGGTAGTCGTGCGAGTAGACGCGAAACGTGCGCTCGAGCGGCGCCTCGATCACCTCCAAAACAGGCTTTGTCTGACCCACCTTCGCCTCCCTTTGGTGGATAGCGGTCCGTCCGCAGCCGATCGACCTTAGCAGACCTGACCGGCAACGCCGAGCCCTGCTTGGGCAGAAACGGCTGCACTTTCGCAGTGGTCAGATCCGGCCCGGCCGGGCGGGCCTTTCGACAGTGGCGGAAACCATGGCCTTTCCAACCTCCCGTGGCAAGGCGCGCAGCACCGACATCTATGCAGGATTTTACACGTTGGTGTTTGGCAACCCGCCAGATGGTTTCGCCTCGGCCCTCGAATGAGTCGATCGGCTTCATCATGATATAAGGATCTCTTTATATCGTGATTGCACCAAAGGCCGACATCTCCTATAAGGCGCTGACCGGCGGCCCGATGCCGCCCCTCTCGTTTGGCCAACAGCCTATCCTCACCCACACCCGGAGATCCGCCGATGGTCGCCAAGGAATACGTCGTCAAGGACATCTCGCTCGCCGCCTGGGGCCGCACCGAACTCGACATGGCCGAGATCGAGATGCCCGGTCTGATGTCGGTGCGTGCCGAGTATGCCGCCGCCCAGCCGCTCAAGGGCGCCCGCATCGCCGGCTCGCTGCACATGACCATCCAGACCGCCGTGCTGATCGAGACGCTGAAGGCGCTCGGCGCCGACGTGCGCTGGGCCTCCTGCAACATCTTCTCGACCCAGGACCACGCCGCCGCCGCCATCGCCGCCGCCGGCATCCCGGTGTTCGCCGTGAAGGGCGAGAGCCTCAAGGACTACTGGACCTACACCGATCGCATCCTCGACTGGGGCAACGGCGAGACCGCCAACATGATCCTCGACGACGGCGGCGACGCCACGCTCTTGGTGATGCTCGGCGCCAAGGCCGAGACGGATCCTTCCGTGCTCAAGGATCCCAAGTCCGAGGAAGAGGAAGAGCTCTACGCCACCATCAAGGCGCGTCTTGCCAAGGACCCGACCTTCTACTCGCGCGCCAAGGCCAGCATCCGCGGCGTTTCCGAGGAGACGACCACCGGCGTCATGCGCCTCTATCAGCTGGAAGCGCGCGGCGAGCTGCCGTGGCCGGCCTTCAACGTCAACGACAGCGTCACCAAGTCGAAGTTCGACAACAAGTACGGCTGCCGTGAGAGCCTGGTCGACGCCATTCGTCGCGGCACCGACGTGATGATGGCCGGCAAGGTGGCGATCGTCTGCGGCTATGGCGACGTCGGCAAGGGCTCGGCCCAGTCGCTGGCCGGCGCCGGCGCCCGCGTGCTGGTCACTGAAGTCGACCCGATCTGCGCCTTGCAGGCGGCCATGGACGGCTTCGAGGTCGTCACGCTGGAAGATGACGCCCACCGGGCCGACATCATCGTCACCTGCACCGGCAACAAGGACGTGGTCACCGTCGACCACATGCGTCAGCTGAAGAACATGGCCATCGTTTGCAACATCGGCCACTTCGACAACGAGATCCAGGTGTCGGCGCTCCGGAACTTCAAGTGGAAGAACGTCAAGCCGCAGGTCGACCTCGTCGAGTTCCCGGACGGCAAGAAGATCGTCCTCCTGTCGGAAGGCCGCCTCGTCAACCTCGGCAATGCCACCGGCCATCCGAGCTTCGTGATGAGCGCCTCCTTCTCCAACCAGACGCTGGCGCAGATCGAGCTGTGGACCCGCGGCGACAAGTACGAGAAGAAGGTGCACGTGCTGCCCAAGCATCTCGATGAGAAGGTGGCCGAGCTGCACCTCGCCAAGCTCGGTGCCAAGCTTTCCAAGCTGACGGCCGAGCAGGCCGACTATATCGGCGTCAAGCCTCAGGGTCCGTTCAAGTCGGCCATGTACCGCTACTGACCGGCCCTTCCCCAGGTTTTCCGCCGCGCTGTGGCCGGCGGAGACCAATCGGAATGCCTTTTCGCCCGTCCGCGCGTCCACCCAAGCGCGGGCGGGTTTTTCTTGCCGGCAAAGCCTTATCCACAGATGTTCCACATATGCGGATTTTTGCGGGGAAGATTGCCGGCACTTGCGAGCCGTCGCGAAAAGAGCGGCCGCAGAACCGCATAACGCGAGTCCGGTCAACCCTCTGGCTACCCCCTGCAGCCAGTTGTCGACTCCTTGTCCGCGATGATCGGAGTCGCCAAATCCTTGAACGTTCCATGAACGCGATAGGCGGCTGAACGTCCTTGCCGCACATGGCCCAACGGAGACCGCGTCGACTCTTTTTGCCCCCCCTGAAAGGCGGTATTTTGAGGTGATTCGGATCGGCGGCGGGGCACACGCCGGTTCGGGGCGAACCACTCCACTGAGGAGAGGCGCCTTCGGTAACGCGGCCAAAAAGGGGACAAGTGCATGCCGGGGTTGGGCCGGACACGATTGCCGTTTGCGGGGCACGTCGGCAAGATAGCCCTGCTCTCGACCGTCCTGTCGCCGGTTGCCGCCGGCCCGGCGCTGGCCCAGGCCATCAAGTTCGGCTCTGACGGCTCGATCTACTTCGAGCCGCTCCAGGTGGCCGCCTTGTCCGCCTTCGTCTCGGCCATCTGCATCGCCGTGGTCTCGGCCGCCGCCCTGATCCGGGCGCGCCGCATGGCGGAGGAGGATCGCGAACGCCTGCTGCGCGAGAATGCCGATCTGAAGCTCGCCGCCGACCGCACCGAAGCCGCCCTCAATGCCGACGATCAGCGCACCGTCATCTGGGGTGCTCGCGACGAGGCGCCGAAGGTGATGGGTTCGCTGCCGGAGGCCTCAGGCGTGCCGCGCAGCCAGGTTGGCTTCCTGGCCTTCGGCCAATGGCTGGAGCCGGCGTCGGCCCAGCTTCTGGAAGCACGCACTCGCGCCCTGCGCGCCGAGGGTGAGGCCTTCCTGGATGTGCTGACCACCACGAGCGGCGTCCATATCGAGGCCGCCGGACGGGTCAACGGCTCGCGTTGCTTCATTCGCTTCCGCAACCTCACCCGCGAGCGGCAGCAATATGCCGAACTCGCCGAGCGCTTCGAGCGGCAGCGGACGCTGGTGGAAACCTTCGAGAGCCTGATCGACAAGGTGCCGATGCCGGCCTGGACGCGCGACAAGGCCGGCCGGCTCGTCTGGGTCAACGCCGCCTATGCGCGCGCCGTCGAAGTGGCGAGCGCCACCCAGGCGGTGGCCGTCGGCGTCGAGTTCCTCGACACCGCCGCCCGCAAGGCGATCACCGACAGTCGGCAGGCCGCGCCGGTGTTCGAGAAGCGCCTGTCGCTAGTGGTAGGCGGCGCCCGCCGGGTGTTCGACGTCGTCGATGTCGAGACGACCTCGGGCAGCGCCGGCATCGCCACCGACGTATCCGAACTGGAACAGGCCCAGGTGGAGCTGCGTCGCACCATCGACAGCCACGCCCGCACGCTCGACCAGCTCGCCACCGCCGTCGCCATCTTCGGCGCCGACAAGCGGCTCAAGTTCTACAATGCCGCCTACCGTTCGCTGTTCGACCTCGACACGGCCTTCCTGGAAACCGGGCCGGACGATGCGGCAGTGCTCGATCAGTTGCGCGTTTCCCGCAAGCTGCCCGAGCAGGCCGATTTCCGCACCTGGAAGCGCGAGCAGCTTTCGGCCTATCAAGCGATGGAGGCCCGCGAGAGCTGGTGGCACCTGCCGACGGGTCAGACGTTGCGTGTCATCGCCAACCCGCATCCGCAGGGCGGCGTCACCTATGTCTACGAGAATGTCACCGAGCAGATCGAGCTCAAGAGCCGCTACAACGCGCTGACACGCGTGCAGGGCGAGACGCTCGATCACCTCTCCGAAGGCGTTGCGGTGTTCGGATCCGACGGGCGGCTGCGGCTTTACAATCCGGCTTTCGTAAGCCTCTGGAAACTCTCCGACGAGATGCTGGCCAGCCGGCCGCATATCAACGAAGTGGTGGGCCACTGCATGGCCGCCCACGGCAACCGCGAAGCATGGGATCAGGTACGCCTCGCCGTCGCCGGTCTCGCCGATAGCCGCAATCGCCTCACCGGCCGGCTCGATCGCCGCGACGGCGGCGTCATCGATTTCACCACCGTGCCGCTGCCGGACGGTGCGACCTTGATCACCTTCGTCAACGTCACCGATTCCGTGAATGTCGAGCGGGCGCTCACCGAGAAGAACGAGGCGCTCGAAGAAGCCGACCAGCTGAAGAACGCCTTCATCCAGCACGTCTCCTATGAGCTGCGGTCGCCGCTGACCAACATCATCGGCTTCGCCCAACTGCTCGCCGACGACAACGCCGGCCCGCTCAACATCAAGCAGCGGGAATACACCGGCTACATCATGGATTCGTCGACGGCGCTGCTCGCCATCATCAACGACATCCTGGACCTCGCCACCGTCGATGCCGGCATCATGGAACTCGATCTCGGCGAGGTAGATATTCCACGCACCGTCGGGGCGGCGACCACCGGGCTTCGCGATCGCATCGCCGAGGCGCATATCGACCTGAAGCTCGACGTGCCCGACGACATCGGCTCCTTCGTCGCCGATGAGAAGCGCATCCGCCAGGTGCTCTACAACCTCCTGTCCAACGCCATCGCCTTCTCCGACGACGGCGGCGTGGTGTCGCTCTCCTGCCGGCGGACCCCGGAGGAGATTTCGTTCACCGTCGAGGATCACGGGCGCGGCATTCCCGACGAGTATCTCCAGGCCGTGTTCGAGCGCTTCGAGAGCCGCACCAATGGCGCTCGCCGACGTGGTCCCGGTCTCGGTCTTTCCATCGTCAAGAGCTTCATCGAGCTGCATAAGGGCAGCGTCGACATCACATCGGAGATCGGTGTCGGCACGCGGGTGGTTTGCCGGCTACCGATCAATCCCCGCATGGCCGAAGCGGCCGAGTGAGCAGGCCTGCAATGAGCCTGTCCTTCCGCCGAACCATCAAGGTTGCCGACGAGACCGGCACGCTTCGTCTCGCCGACGATATTGCCGCCATCACCCGGCCGGGCGATGTCATTGCCCTTCACGGCGACCTGGGCATGGGGAAAAGCGCGCTGGCGCGTGCCGTCGTCCGGCGCCTCGCCGGCGATCCGCAGCTCGAGGTACCCAGCCCCACCTTCACGCTGCTGCAGAGCTACGAGACCGCCCGCTTTCCCGTCCATCATTTCGATCTCTACCGCCTCGCCGACCCCGACGAGCTCGTGGAAATCGGCTTCTCCGAGGCGGTCGGCGAGGGGCTTGCGCTGATCGAGTGGCCCGACCGGGCGGGCGATGAGCTGCCAGCCGAGCGACTCGACATCGTCATTTCCGAGGGTGACGACCTGAACGGTCGCCGGTTCTCGCTGGAGGCGCGTGGCGGCGGCTGGGCGGAACGGCTCGAAGAGACTTTTGCGATTCGCGCTCTCCTGGAGCGGGCGGGATTGGCCGACGCTGGTCGCGTCCACGTGCAGGGCGACGCTTCGACCCGCCGTTTCGAGCGGGCAACCGGATCGGACGGTACCGCCATCCTCATGCACTGGCCGGCGTTCGGCGCGCTGCCGGTTCATGCCGACGGTCTTCCCTATGAGGCGCTGGTGCACGCCACCGACAACCTCGACGCCTTTCTTGCCATCGGCGACACGCTCCGCCGTCACGGCTTCCGCACCCCGCGCCTCATCGCGGCCGACGAGCCGCGCCGGCTGTTGCTGACCGAAGATCTTGGCTCCCTCGGCGTAGCGCCTGGCGGCGTCGCCGACCCCCAGCGCTACCTCGCCGCCGCGTGCCGTCTTGCCGACATGGCGGCGATCGCCTGGCCAGATGTTGCGACGGCCGACGACGGCCGCACCTTCGCGCTGCCCGCCTATGATCGTCGGGCACTGCTGACTGAGGTGGAGCTTTTTGCGAGCTGGTATGCGCCTGACGTCGCCGGCCGGCCACTCAGCACATCCGAGGCGGCCGATTGGCTGGCCCTTTGGAACGGGCTGCTCGCCCGCTTCGACTGGGATCGCTCGGCCTGGGTGCTGAAGGACTACCACTCGCCCAACATTCTCTGGCAGACCGACGGCGACCCGATCGGCCTCATTGATTACCAGGATGCGCTGCGCGGCCCCGCCGCCTATGACCTTGCCTCGCTCGTCACCGATGCGCGGATCGACATTGCCGACGATCTCGCCACAGCGATGATGGAGGCCTATTGCCAACGCCGGCGCGAGGTGGCGGGACCGTTCGACGAGGCAGGCTTCCGGGAAGCCGTCGTCATCCTCGGTGCCCAGCGCAATGCCAAGATTCTCGGGCGCTTCGTGCGCTATGCGAAGTTGACCGGCCGAACCCATCATCTTCGCTTCCTGCCGCGCGTCCGCCGCAACTTCGAGAAAGCGCTGGACGACAAGGTTCTCGCCGGCGTCAGGCTCTGGTATGAACGGCTCGGCCTCACAGCCCAGTCCTGAACCCAGCCTTTTTCGATTGCCGAGAGCCCGACCGTTCCAAGATGACCTATGCTGCCTCCCCCTCCGCCTTCCACCCTCGCCGGGCCATGGTGCTCGCCGCCGGACGCGGCAAGCGCATGCGCCCGATCACGGCGACCACGCCGAAGCCGCTGGTGGAAGTGCTCGGCCGCAGCCTGATCGACCGGGTGTTCGATCGCCTGGCCGAGGCTGGCGTCGAGACGGCGGTGGTCAACGTTCACTATCTCGCCGATCTCGTCGAGGTGCATGTCGGCAAACGGCGTGACCTTTCCGTCATCGTCTCCGATGAGCGCGATCTGCTGCTCGACACCGGCGGTGGCGTCGTCAAGGCGCTACCGCATCTCGGCAGCGAGCCCTTCTATCATCTCAACTCCGATTCCATCTGGATCGAAGGCGTGTCCGCCAACCTGCCGGCGCTGGCGCACGCCTGGGACGGCGACCGCATGGACGGCCTGCTGCTGCTCGCCCCCATCGTCGGCTCGGTCGGCTATTCGGGCGTTGGCGATTTCGACATGGCCGGCGACGGCCGCCTGACCCGGCGGCGCGAACGCACCGTCGCTCCCTTCGTCTACGCCGGTGCCGCCATTCTCAAGCCCGATCTTTTTGCCGGCCGACCGCTCGGTCCCTTCTCGCTCAACCGCATCTTCGACGAGTTGATCGGCGAAGGCCGCCTGCATGGCCTGCGGCTCGAGGGCACCTGGCTTCACGTCGGCACGCCCGAGGCGATCCGGCAGGCGGAACGGACGATCCTGACATCGGCGGAGTAGGCCATGGCCGGGCGCGTCTTCACCATCCATCCCGGTGCGCCCTTCCTCGCCACGCTGGCCGAAGCTCTGCTCGACGGCCATCTGATTGCCGGGCGCAGTTATCGCCATCACCCCCTCGACCTTGCCGATGTCAGCATCTACCTGCCGACCCGCCGCGCCGGGGTGGCGCTCAGGCAGGCGTTTCGCGAGGCCGTCGGCGGCGGTTCGACAATGCTGCCGCGCGTGCTTTCCATATCCGACGTGCTGGAGGCCGAGGACGATCTCCTGGCGCCGGAGGCGCTGCATCTGCCGCCGGTCATCGCCGCCGCCGAACGGCGGCTGATGCTGGCGCGCCTCGTCGCCCGCTGGCGCGAACGCGTGGCGAGCGATCAGTTGCTGACTCCTTCAGGTCAGCCGGTGGCCGTGCCGGGCTCACCGGCCGAGGCACTCAATCTCTCGGCCGACCTTCTGGCGCTCCTCGATCAGGCCGAACTGGAGGGTGTCGACTGGGACAAACTCGACACGCTGGTGCCGGACGACTATGCGGCCTGGTGGCAGCTGTCGCTAAACTTTCTCCGGATCGCCACCGAGACCCTGCCCGCCGCCATCGCCGAACGCGGGCAGATCGGCGCTGGCGCCTTTCACCGCGCCATGGTGGAGGCGACCATAGCCCGCTGGCAGACCCGGCCGCCGCCCGGTCCGGTGATCATCGCCGGTTCGACCGGTTCGGTACCGAGCACGGCCGACCTGATGGCCGCCGTGCTGGCGCTTCCCGAGGGTGCGCTGGTGCTGCCGGGTCTCGATGTCGGCGCGCCGGCCGACACGGTAGCCGCCAGCGTGTTCGATTGCGCCCATCCCGAGCACACCATGAACCGGCTCGTCGAGCGGCTTGGCATCGAACGTCAGGATATCGGGGAACTGGGTGCGCCGAAGCCGGCTCTGGCAGCCCGTGTCGACATTGTGCGGCGAGCCCTGGTGCCGGCGGCCGTCACCGACCGCTGGCCCGAACATGCTGCCACCCTGGATGCCGATGCCGCGGTAACGGAGGCGGCGCTTGCCCACGTTTGCCTGACGGTGGCCGCCAACGAAGCCGAAGAGGCGCTCGCCGCCGCCATCGCGCTCCGCCAATGCCTTGAGAACCCCGAGGCGCGGTCGATCCTCGTCACGCCCGATCGCACCATCATCCGCCGCGTCGTGGCCGAGCTCGACCGTTTCGGCATCGATGTGGAGGACACGGCCGGCCAGCCGCTGCCGCAAACGCCCTATGGCCAGCTCGCCCTGCTTCTCGTCGAAGCGGCGGCCGAAGACTTCCCGCCGGTGAAGGTAGCCGCCATCCTCGGCCATCCGGAGGCGCGTTTCGGCTGGCCCCCATCGCGGGTCCGGCCGGCCGGCCGGCTGATCTCCCGCAAGGTGCTGCGCGGCCCACGCCTTGCCGGCGGTGTCGCGGCGATCACCAAGGCGCTGCAGACACTGGCGGAAAAAACCGAGGCGAGGGATGACACCGCACTCGTCGCGGATGCCCTCGCTCTTGCCGCCGCCTTCGGCGAGGCCATGGCGCCGCTCGTTGCGGCGGCAGCTAAGCCGACGCCGACGTTGACCGACTTTCTCGGCGCGCTGCGTGAGACCTTGGACCACGTCACCCGCCGCGCCGCGGACGACCATGACGATCCGACCCGGGCGGAGCGGCAGCTTCTGTCGATCGTCGATGAGCACCTCCAGACGCCCGACGCCGGTCTGGCACTCACCGGCGCCGACTTCGCTCCGGTTCTGCGGGCGCTGATCGGCAACGTCCTGGTGCTGACGCCGAGCCGCCAGGCCCGCGTCATGGCCACCGGCCCGATCGAGGCGCGCCTGCTGCCCACCGACCGGCTGGTACTGGTCGGTCTCGATGAGGGCGTCTTTCCACCGGTCACCGACACTGGCGCCTGGCTGTCGCGACCGATGCGCGCCGGCCTCGGCCTCAGCCCGCCGGAGACCCGCATCGGCCTGTCGGCGCACGATTTCGCCGCCGCCCTCGGCGCGCCGGACACCGTGCTGATCCGCTCGGCCCGGCGCGGCGGCGCACCGACCGTGCCGACCCGTTTTCTCCAACGCCTGACCAGCCTGATCGGCCCGGCGCGAACCGAGGCGATGGAGGCGCGCGGCGGCCGCTTTCTCGACTGGGCGCGCCGGCTCGATGACCGGCAGCCGCTGCCGCGCGCCGCTAGGCCCAACCCGGAGCCGCCCTTGGCGGCACGGCCGCATATGCTGCCGGTCACCGACATCGAAACGCTGATCCGCGACCCCTACGCCATCTACGCCAAGCGCATCCTGAAGCTCAGGCCGCTCGACGGCTTCGGCGAGACGCCGGACTTCGGCACGCGCGGCACGCTTGTCCACGGCATCCTCGCCGACTTCGCGGAGCACTGGACGGGGCCCTGGGATGAGGTAGCCGTTGCGGCGCTGATCGAGTTCGGCCGTCAGCGCTTTTCCGAGACGCTTGCCGCCCATCCGGAGGTGCATGCGCTCTGGTGGCCGCGATTTCAGGCCCTCGCCCGCTTCATCGTGCTGGAGTTCGAGGCCAAGCGCGCGCCGCTGGCTCGCTATCCGGAAATCGAGGGTAGCCTCCCGGTGACCGACAGCTTCACGCTGACAGGCCGCGCCGACCGGGTCGACGTGAAAGAGGACGGCCGCGTCACCATCATCGACTTCAAGACCGGCCGGGCGCCGACCGCGGCACAGATTGCCGCCCAGCTGACGCCGCAGTTGCCGCTTGAGGCGGTGATCGCCCGCCATGGAGGCTTCACGCGCCTGTCGGGCCCGCGCGAGGCGGCCGAACTGGTGCATGTGGTGTTGCGCGGCCTTGAGGGGCGCGACGAGATCGAGAGCTACACGGGTCATGCGCCGCGCGGCGGCGATCCGGTGACGCTGGAGGAAACGATCGCCGAGGCGGAAATGCGCCTGCGCGGCCTGGCGCGTGCCTATGCCGATCCCAAGCGCGGCTACCTGTCGCGCGCCCGGCCGTTCCGCACCACCGACCGTGGCGACTACGACCATCTCGCACGGGTGAGCGAGTGGAGCGTCGCGGACGACGGAGGCGAGGAATGAAGATTCCGGCCGCCACCCGTCAGACGCAGCTTCTCGCCACCGACCCTGCGGCCTCCGCCTTCGTGTCGGCCAATGCTGGGTCCGGCAAGACCTGGGTGCTGACGCGACGGGTGATCCGCCTGCTGCTCGACGGCGTCGATCCCGGTCGCATTCTCTGCCTCACCTTCACCAAGGCGGCGGCGGCCGAAATGTCGGGCCGCATCTTCGACGAACTCGGCCGCTGGGCCGGCCTCACCGACGACGAACTGACCCATGTTCTGTCCGACCTCGAAGGGAAGCCGGTGCGGCCCGACCGGCTGGCGCCGGCTCGGCGGCTGTTCGCCCGCGCCATCGAAACGCCGGGCGGCTTGAAGATCCAGACGATCCATGCCTTTGCCGAAGCCTTGTTGCAGCGCTTTCCGCTCGAAGCCGGTCTCGACGGCCGCTTCCGCGTGCTCGATGACGCCCGTGCCGCCGACCTCTATGCCGAAGCCAGGGCCGAACTGTTGTCGGCCTGCGCCGCCCATCCCGACAGTCCGGAAGGACGGGCCCTCTCCGAACTGGTGGCCATTGCCGGCGACGAAGCGCTCGATCGGGCGCTCTCCGCCGTCGTCGCCGCGCGCGACGACCTCGCGGCCTTCTTCGCCGGCAACGCTTCAGTCGATGAGGCGCTTGTCGCCTTGCCGCAGGCGCTGGGCGCGCCGGCGGGTGCCAGCCGAGAAAGCCTTGTCCGGGACATGTCGGCATCGCCCGACTTTTCCGGCCCGTTCCTAAGCCGGCTTATCGATGCCATGGACGGCTCGAAATCCAAATCCATGGCGACGCTCGCCGACGGCTTCCGCACCGCACTGGCCACAATCGACCCCGAGGCGCGACGCCCGCTCTGGCGCGGCCTGTTCCTGACGGCGAAAGGCGAGGCGCGCAAACGGCCCTTCACCAAGGATATTCTCGACGCGCTGCCGGAAGCGGGCGAACGTTTCGAGCGGGAGGCGCAGCGGCTTGTCGGCTTGGAACGCGCGCTGTCGGCAACGCTCTGGGGCACGCGCAGCGCGGCCCTGCTTCGTCTTGCCGACCGGCTGATCGGGCTCATCGAAGCCAAGAAGGCACGGCTCGGCCTCCTGGACTTCGACGACCTGATCGAGCGGGCCGCCGCTCTCCTGTCGCGTTCGGACGCCACCGAATGGGTCCAATACAAGCTCGACGAAGGCCTCGACCATGTGCTGGTCGACGAGGCGCAGGACACATCGCCGCGTCAGTGGCAGATCGTCGAGGCCCTGACCGGCGAATTCTCTGCCGGCGAAGGAGCGCGCAACGGCCGCCCACGCACCGTGTTCGCGGTCGGCGACGAGAAGCAGTCGATCTATTCCTTCCAGGGAGCGGCGCCACACCTGTTCGGCCTGACGCGCCAGACGCTCGGGCGCCGTCTCGCCGAGGCCGGGCTGCCAGTCCATGATCTTCGCCTCACCCTGTCCTTCCGCTCGACGGCGGCGGTGGTCGGCGCCGTCGACGCCGTGTTTCGCAACCCCGAGGCCCACGCCGGCCTTTCCACGGATGCCGGCCCCACCGTTCATGAGACGATGCGCGGCCGCGAGCCCGGCCTCGTCGAGCTGTGGCCGGCCGTCGAAAAGCTGCCGGCGCCGCCGCCCGGCAACTGGGAGGACCCGGTCGACACCGCCGCCACCGCCAGTCCGGCCGTGCGCCTTGCCGGCCGCATAGCCGACGAGGTGTCGGGCTGGCTGCGCTCCGGCGCCCGCCTCGACGCCACCGGCGAAGCGATCCGGCCCGGTGACATCCTGGTGCTCGTCCGCAAGCGCGGCGCCTTCGTGGAAGCGGTCAACCGGGCCCTGAAGCAACGCGGCGTGGCCGTGGCCGGCGCCGACCGGCTCGACGTCGTCGGGCATATCGTCACCCAGGACCTGCTGGCGGCCGCCCGAGTGGCGCTGCTGCCCGAGGACGACCTGATGCTCGCCACCGTCGCGAAGTCACCGCTCGTCGGCCTCTCGGAGGAGGCGCTGTTCCGCCTTGCCCATGGCCGTCAGGGCCTTCTCTGGGACGCCGTCCGGCAGCAGGCGGCTCAAGGGGATGTCGACGCCGAGACGCTGCGCGCCGCCGTCGCGCTCTGGATGAGCCGCGCCGATCGGGGCGAGCCTTTCGCTTTCCTGTCGAAGCTCGTCGGACCTGACGGCGGGCGAGCCGCTTATCGCGCCCGCTTCGGCCGCGAGGCCGACGAAGTCATAGAGGAGTTGCTGACCCTGGCGCTGGCCTATGAGGGCGAGGAGACGGCCGGGCTCAACGGCTTTGTCGATCGTCTCGCCCGAGGCGGCGAACGGATCCGCCGCGAACTCGATGCCGAGCGCGACGAGGTGCGCGTCATGACGGTGCACGGCTCGAAAGGACTGGAGGCACCGGTGGTGTTCCTGATCGACCCCGGCGACAAGCCGGCGAGCGAGAAGAACCTGCCGGACGTGCTGGCCGTCAGCGACGGCCCCAATCCGCCGATCGTCTGGCGGCAGAGCGGCGCCTTCCGCCCGGCCCCCGTCGAGGCGGCGGCGGCGGCCTTCATCGCCGCGCAGGAGGAGGAGTACCGGCGCCTGCTCTACGTCGGGCTGACGCGGGCTCGCGACCGATTGATCGTCGCCGGCATCAAGGGGGCCGACGAGGGTGTCGACCGCCGCTGGCACGGCCTCGTCGAGGCGGCGCTCGGCAGCGACGCCGAAACGGTGAAGGATGCCGAGGGCACCGTCGTCGCATGGCGCTGGCGCGCAAGCGACGAAGATCCGCCTGCCCCACCTCGATCGACCCGTCAGGCCGTCGGCGAACCGGCGCCGTTGCCCGACTGGCTGACCCGCAAAGTGACTGACGTCGCTTCCGAGCCTGCCAGCGTTGCGCCCTCACGCGCCGGTGCGACGGGTGAAGCCGGAGCGTCGGCACGCGCCTTCGACCCGGTTGCAGCGGCGCGAGGTACCGTGCTGCACCGCCTGTTCGAGCTGCTGCCGGACATCGAGCCAGCCGCCCGCGCCACGGCAGCCGACAACTATCTCGCCCGCCTTCTTCCTGATCTTCCGGACAGCGAGCGAACAGCGCTGGCGGATAGCATCGTTGCCCTGATGGCCCGCCCGGATCTCACGCTTCTGTTCTCACCCGCCGCCCGCGCCGAAGCGGCGATTGCCGGCAGCGTCACGACCCCAAAAGGTCGGCCCATCGCCGTCAGCGGCAGCGTCGATCGGCTGCTGGTCGAGCCGAACGCGGTGATGATCGTCGACTACAAGACGGCGGCGCGGCCACCACAGACAGTGCCGCAGACCTATATCCTGCAGCTCGCGCTCTACCGCGCGGTGCTTGGCCGCCTTTGGCCGGACCGGCCGGTGCGGGCAGCGATCCTGTGGACGGCGGCCGCCCGGTTTGACGAAGTCGCATCGGCCACGCTGGACGCGGTACTTGCCGGCTATCTTCGAAACATGGACGCCGGTGCCCTGCCTCTCGATCACGAAAACGAAACCGACGACGCGTTCTAGAGCAAAAGTCCGTAGGGCCCTCTCGCCTAACCCTTTGTTTTACCAGGCGGCGGGATCCCACCGGGCCGACGGTGTCGCGGCCCCATGCTTCCGCCGCGCTTGACGCTGCGGGGCAGGCTCCTTAGCTTTCGGGCAACAGGCGCGGCCCGGCCATGAGTCGGTGCCGCGTCGTCCATCTCGCGAGGTCCGCCATGTCGACCAAGAAAGTCACCGATCAGTCGTTCTCCACCGACGTGCTTGGCTCGTCGACCCCCGTCCTCGTCGACTTCTGGGCCGAGTGGTGCGGCCCCTGCCGCATGATTGCCCCCGCGCTCGATGAGATCGCCGGCGAGCTCGACGGCAAAATCACCATTGCCAAGCTCAATGTCGACGAAAACGGCAATACGGCCATGAAGTATGGCGTCCGCTCGATCCCGACGCTGATCATCTTCAAGGACGGCGAGCCGGCGGCCATGAAGGTCGGCGCCGCCCCGAAGAGCGATCTCGCTGCCTGGATCAAGGCCGCCATCTGACGGCTCTGTCGTTGATCAAAACAAAACCCCGGCTCTGCGATGCGGAGCCGGGGTTTTTTGTCATCTGGCGGGTTGATCAGCCTGCGAGCCGCAGGTCTCCCACCCACTCGAAGATCTCCTCGGCCTTGCAGGAGCAGCCGCAGGAGCCGACCCTGGAGCAGGCGGCGCCGGCTGCCAATGGCCGTATCTTGCCCTTGGCGACCCAGAGGTCGAGAACCGCGCGAACGGCGTCCTCGGCGGCATCGAAATGCAGTGCGACGTCGGCAAGCGAGGCATTGCCCCGCTCCCTCATGTAGTCGCGGACGGTGGACGGGGTCATCATCGTCGTTACTCCGCCGGCTGCGCGGCGAACGAGCGGCCGCGCGCCCGACCGGCCATCCACATGACGGCGATACCGGCAACAAAGATGGTCGCCGTTATCAGCAGCCAGCGGGTGGAGCTTGCCGGATGGGCGGCGAAGGTTGCCGCCTGATAGAAGGAAACGGCAGCGAGATAGCCGACGACCGTCGTCCAAACCGTGGCGAAGGCCGTCCACTTGCCACCGATCTCGTGGCGCATGGCGCCGAGCGCGGCGACGCAGGGCGTGTAGAGCAGGATCAGCAGCATGTAGGCGAAGGCGGCGGCGGTGCCGCCGAAATGCGACTGCATGGCACCGAAGACGGAGCCGCTGACTTCCAACTGTTCGGCGGCGGCGGCGCTATCATCGACATATCCGACGTCGAGCCCGAGCGGATCGACGAGGCTGCCGCCCAGCGCGCCGAGGTTCTCAGGGATGGTCTCGAGCGCGCCGAGAAGCTTGTCTCCGAGACTCAGTTCCTCCTCGGCCGGTGCGGCGGCAGGTGCGGCTCCCTCAACCCCTACCTGCTCGTAAAGGGCGTTCAACGTGCCGATTACCGCTTCCTTGGCGAAGATGCCCGTGAACAGGCCGACGGCGGCCGGCCAGTTGTCGCGGGTGACGCCCATGGGCTCGAACACCGGCACCAGTTCCTGGCTCACCACCGCCAGCACGCTGCCACGGGTGTTGTCCCTGTCGACGCTGCCATCGGTGCCGATCGCCGACAGGAAGGAAAGCACCATGACGATCGGCACGATCACCTGGCCGGCGCGAAGGATGAACTCGCGCAGGCGCTGCCAGGCCTGCACCGCCACCGAGCGGATGGTCGGGATGTGGTAGGGCGGCAGTTCCATGACGAAGCGGGTCGGCTCGCCGTCGAGCAGCGTCGACTTCAGGACGAGACCGGTCAGCACGGCGAAGGCGAGGCCGACGATGTAGAGGCCGAAGACGATGTTCTGGCCGCTGACCGGGAAGAAGGCGGCGGCAAACAGCGCGAAGACCGGCAGACGGGCGCCGCAGGACATGAAGGGCGCCATCAGCGACGTCATGATGCGGTCGCGACGGCTTTCGAGGGTGCGGGTCGCCATGATGGCCGGCACGTTGCAGCCGAAGCCGACGATCAGCGGCACGAAGGACTTACCCGGCAGGCCGATGGCCCGCATGGCCCGGTCCATGACGAAGGCGGCCCGGGCCATGTAGCCGGAGTCCTCGAGGAAGGACAGGAACAGGAACAGACAGGCGATGATCGGCACGAAGGTCGACACCGTCTGTATGCCCGAGCCGAAGCCGACCAGAGCCGCTTCGATGATCGGCGGCGTACCGAGGGCGGCGAGCAGCTCGCCGAGACCGTCGACGAAGACGGCGCCAAAAGCCTGATCGAAGAAATCTATGAAGGCCCCGCCCACCGAGATGGTGAACAGGAACATCAGATACATGGCGAACAGGAAGATCGGCACGCCCAGCACGCGGTTGAGCACCACGCGGTCGATCATCTGCGACAGGGAGGCGGACAGCCGCTGGGTGCGCCGGAAGACGCCAGCCATCAGTTCGCCGATGAAGCGATAGCGGCCGTCGGCGATGACGATATCGGCATCCTCGCCGGTCGCCGCCTCGATGGCCGCCCGGGCTCGATCAATGTCGGCAACCAGGCTCGGCCCGGCTATTGTTTCGGCGAGCGTATCGCCTTCGATCAGCTTCAGGGCCACCCAATCCGGATCGGCCTTCGCGGCGCGGGCAGCATCGGCAACGAGCGGTGCCAAAACGGTGACGGCGGCGGTTACAGCCGGATCCTGCTCAGGCCGGGCGATCGGCCGTAATCCGGCACGGGCGGCGGCAACGATCTCCGCCTTGAGGGCGCTGCGACGACCATGATGGCCATGATGATGGCCGGAATGGTGCGCATGCTCGCGCCGGCCGAGCCCACGCGTTGCGATCGTCGGAACGACCGGGCAGCCAAGTCGCTTCGACAGCGCATCGATATCGATCTCCACACCATCGGCCTTTGCCATGTCCATCATGTTCAGGACGACCAACATGGGCACGCCGAGCTCAATGAGCTGGGTGGTCAGGTAGAGGTTGCGTTCGAGGTTGGAGGCGTCGACGATATTGAGGACGAGGTCGGCCTCGCCGGACATGACGAAGTCGCGCGCCACGCGCTCATCCTGCGAGCCGGCGTCGGCGCTGCCGATCAGATAGACGCCCGGCAGGTCGACAACATCCACCGGCTGACCATCAAGGACGAAGCGGCCGACGCGCTTTTCGACGGTGACGCCGGGCCAGTTGCCGACCTTTTGGGTGGAACCGGTCAGCGCGTTGAACAGGGTGGACTTGCCACAGTTGGGATTGCCGACGACGGCGACGACGAGGGGGGTGTCCGCGGCCATCAAACGGCCTCCAGCTCGAGAATGGCCGCTTCCGACTTGCGCAGGGTCAGGGTGAAGTTGCGAACGGAAATCTCGATCGGATCGCCAAGCGGCGCCTTGCGGCGGACCTCAAACACTGCACCGGGCGTCAGTCCCATGGCGAGGAGGCGTTGCCGGTAACCGCGGTCTCCGGCGACCAGGCCGGTGACGCGAGCGCTGTCGCCCGGCTTCATTGTCTCGATCGAAAGACCCATTCTCGCCTACTCCAAGCAAGCGCCCCGCCCGGCCAGACGAGCCTACCGGCAGCTTCGACACTGCAACTCAGTCTCAACTGTATATGTCCCCGTGCAGATAAGCCTCAATTCGTATTCGACCTTAGGCTTAACCAATGCTACGGAGACGCCGGATAATTTACGCAAATCCTGCCAAATCGAGTAGACAAATCCAGCAGTACAGTCATCGAGACTGTGAGTAGAACCAACGAAGATTTATGGAACAGAAAAACGCCAGCTCGAATTCGCCCCTAGAGGCGAATTTTCCTCGGCTCAAACTTGGCTAATCGAGTGTACTTTTTGGCCGCAACACGGCGACGGCGCTTCTTACCAGACAATAGCACATAGATAAACCGATTAATCTCTTGTCGAATACTGTCCTCATCTCAAGGGTCGGGAAGGAGGGAAAAGCACGTTCATAGTCATCGATGAGCGAACATACCGTCGGCTCTCGCGAACTTTCCGTTTTACCGGCAATGGGTTGGCTGGATCGCTCGGTGATGGGCGGGTTTGTCGCGTGGAAGGTGCCCTGCAAAAAACGCATAGCAGTAAAACCTTCGCAGTTCCACGTAGTCCCCGGTTGAGTACTTACGACAAAGCGCTGCAGCGCCTTTATAACGGCAGAAGGGTCCATCGGTAACAACACCGAAGCCCAAGTAAGTTTCGTATAGTTTTGACTGAAATCAAGGTCAGAACTCCATCGGCAGCTGAACATCGGCGTATCGTTGCCCGAACCTCGACCAGTGACTGATCGGACGGGGGCGGACAGGATCACCAGATGCAGCAGGACGGATGCAGCAAATGAGCGCGAAATATCCAGGTCTTCCCACGGTCATCAACGGCAACGGCGCCGTTGCCCATGTCATGGGCCACGTATGCGGTGGCGTCATCGGCTACCCGATCACGCCCTCGACCGAAATTTCCGAAATCTATGAGAGCTTCCGCGCCGGCGGCGGCTGCAACGTCTGGGGCCGCCACCCCTTCTTCTACGAGCCGGAAGGCGAGCATTCGGCCCAGTCGGGCGCCCTCGGCGCCGCACTGACCGGCGGCAAGTTCATCTCCAATGCCTCGTCCTCGCAGGGCATCCTCTACGGCCTCGAGTCGCATTATGTGACCGTCGGCAAGAAGGCCGGCGGCTTCGTGCTGCAGGTGGCCGCCCGCGTGGTGTCCAAGCACTCGCTCAACGTCATGGCCGGCCATGACGACGTCTATTCGCTGCTGCCCACCGGCTACACCATCCTGTTCGGTGCCAACCCGCAGGAAGCGGCCGACCTCGCCGCCATTTCCTACAAGGTGTCGGCGCTGTCGCTGGTGCCGGTCGCCAATGCCATGGACGGCTTCGCGACGTCGCACATGCTGTCGGAAGCCAAGATGCCGGAGCCGGCGCTGCTGAAGGAATTCCTCGGCGATCCCACCGGCCGCATCAAGTGCCCGACCGTCGCCCAGGAAATCCTGTTCGGCGCCAAGGGCCGCGCCTATCAGCTGCGCCAGTGGCTTGTCCGCAAGAAGGACGCCTTCGTCGCCGCCGACGCCACCGCGCTCAAGGCCTATCTCGACGCCAATGAGGCCGCCATCGAAGCGGACAACGAGGGCAAGCTGATCGAGGCCGCTGCCAAGTGGGTCCCGGCCGAGTTCAAGGCCCAGTTCAAGCGCCAGTGGCTGAACGCCTGGGAGAAGGGCACCCGTCAGCTCGTTCCGGCGCTGGTCGACATCCACAACCCCGGCCTGACCGGCGGCGTGCAGAACCAGCCCGACTTCCAGTCCGGCGCTGCCGACCATCGCACCCACTTCGTCGTGGACGTGCCGAAGTTCGTCAAGCAGGCGATGGACGAGTACGCCGCTCTTACCGGCCGTCAGTACTCGCCGGTGCAGTGCTACAAGACCGACGACGCTGACTACGTGATGATCGGCCTCGGCTCGGTCACCGACGACGTCGAAGCCGTGGTCGACTATCTCCGCTCGAAGGGCCGCAAGGTCGGCTCCATCGCCATCAAGCTGCTGCAGCCCTTCCCGGCCGCCGAGCTGATCGCCGCCATCGCCGGCAAGAAGGCTGTCACGGTGCTCGAGCGCTCGGACGACACCGCGCTGACCGGTTTCGTCACCCAGGCCCTGTTCAAGGCCCGCGAGAATGCCGACGGCGGTCGCCACGAGGGCATTCCTGCCATCGACAAGCTGCCCAAGGTCACCACGGCCATCTTCGGCCTCGGTGGTCATGACCTGCAGTCGCGCCACATTGTTGCGGCCTTCGACAACATGGAAGCGGCCCGCAACAACCCGTTCGTCTATCTCGGTTCGCAGTTCTTCTCCAAGAACCCGAATGCTCGCATGAGCGAGGTCCAGGCCAAGCTCAAGGCTGCCTATCCGCAGACCGAGTTCATGGCTCTGGAGACGGGCGAGAATCCGCGCCTCCTCCCGGAAGATGCCTTCCGCGTGCGCTTCCACTCGGTGGGCGGCTACGGCACCATCGCCACCGGCAAGCTCCTGACCGATATCCTGGCCGGCGCCCTTGGCCTCTACTCCAAGGCCGCTCCCAAGTACGGCTCGGAGAAGTCCGGCGCGCCCACCAACTACTACATCACCCTGTCGCCGGAGCCGGTGAAGATCACCAATGCCGAGATCGAGGACGTCGAGATCGTCATCTCGCCGGACCACAAGGTCTTCGCGCATTCCAACCCGCTGCGCGGTTTGGCCAAGGGTGGCACGTTCATCCTGCAGACTTCGAAGTCGCCGCTTGAGGCGTGGCTCGACATGCCGGCCTCGGCCCGCAAGACGATCCGCGACCGCGAGATCAAGTTCCTGGTGGTCGATGCCTTCGCCGTCGCCAGCAAGAACGCGCCCTCGCCGGAACTCGCCACCCGCATGATGGGCATCGCCTTCATCGGTGCCCTGTGTGGCCACGAGAAGCGCATCACGGCCGGTGCCGACCGCGCCGCCATCCTGGAGAAGGTGCGTCAGCAGATCTCCAAGAAGTTCGGCGCCAAGGGCGACGCCGTCGTCGCCGGCAACATGGCGGTGATCGCCGAGGGTGCCGAAGCGACCCATGAAGTCCCCTACAACGACGAAACCTTCAAGGCTGCCGAGGCCAATGCCCCGGTGACCCAGGCTCGTTCGGTGGCGATCTCGGCGTCGATCTGCAGCCTCGACACCAACTCGCCGGCTGGCATCTTCGACAACGAGTATTACGAGGACGTGCTGGCCGGTCCGTTCAGGGACGGCACCATCGGCGAGTCGCCGGTTCTGCCGGGCACCGGCATGTTCATGCCGGCCGGTTCCGCCGCCATGAAGGACAAGGGCCTGTTCCGCCGGCAGGTGCCGGTGTTCGACGCCGAGAAGTGCACGGCCTGTCTCGAATGCACGCTGGTCTGCCCCGACGCCGCCATGCCGTCGACGGTGCACGAGATCGACGATCTCGTCGCCACCGCCGCCCGCCAGATCGACGTGTCGGAAGCCCGCCGCGCCGAGATCGTCGCCAAGGCGCCGGTCATCGCCAGCGCCATCCGCGAAGTCTACAAGGCTCAGCCGAAGGCTCGCGCCTTCCATGAGATCTTCGCTCAGGTGGCCCCGGGCATCGCCGCCGGCGATGCGTCGCTCGCCCTCGACTTCGGCAAGATGACGACGGTTCTCGCCAACTTCCCGGTGGCGCGTACCCGCCTGTTCTTCGACCAGGCCGAAAAGAAGGCCCCCGGTTCGGGCGCCCTCTACTCGGTCGGCCTCGACCCGTGGAAGTGCTCGGGCTGTCTCGAATGCACCACCGTCTGCGGTTCCGACGCCCTGGTTCAGACCGAGCAGGACGACGCGCTCCTCGAGACGCTGCAGGCTCGCTTCGAGTTCCTGACCAAGACGGCCAACACGCCGTCGCGCTTCACCGATCAGCTGACCGGTGCCAACGCCAAGCGCCTCGTCCTCGACCGTGACAACTACTATGCCATGACCGGTGGTCACGGCGGTTGCCGCGGCTGTGGCGAAGTGACGGCGCTGCGCCTGATCATGGCGGCGAACAACGCTCTCCAGGGCCGTGCCCGCAAGGAGCATATCGCCGAAGTGGAAGCGCTGGTCGCCAAGGTCGAAGCCAAGCTGTCGACGCTCACCGACGAGGCTCGCGTCGCCCGTCTGACGTCGTCGCTCGAGGCCATCAATCACCACCTATTCCTTCTGGAGAGCGGTCCGACGGGCGAAGGTCCGGCCGCCGCGGTGATTGCCAACTCGACCGGCTGTTCCAGCGTGTACTCCTCGACCTTCCCCTACAACCCCTACCGCGATCCGTGGGTCAACAGCCTGTTCCAGGATGCCCCCGCGCTCGCCAAGGGCATCTACGAGGGTATCGCCGCCGACGTTCTGGTGAACTTCAAGGCCATGCGCGTTGCCGAGCTGGAGCTCGACGACAAGTATGACCCGGCCATCCACGACAAGATGTTCCGCACCTTCGGCTGGGAGCAGTTCACCGAGACCGAGCTCGGCCGCCTGCCGACCGTGTTCTCGATCGGCGGCGACGGTGCCACCTACGACATCGGCTTCGGCGCGCTGTCGCGGTTGCTCTCGACCAAGACGCCGATCAAGGTGATCGTGGTCAACACCGGCGTCTACTCCAACACCGGTGGCCAGGCTTCGACCTCCTCGCTGGTGGGTCAGGACTCCGACCTCGCCCGCTATGGCGCGGCGCATGCCGGCAAGACCGACAACCGCAAGGAACTCGGCCTGATCGCCGCCTTCCACCCGGCGGTGATGGTGGTGCAGACCGCCACGTCCATCCAGGGTCACTTCCTGAAGAACGTCCTCTCCGCCCTGTCGCGGACGACGTCGCCGGCCATCATCGACGTCTACACGCCCTGCCAGGGCGAGCAGGGCATCGGTGACGACGTGTCGAGCGAGCATGCCCGCCTCGCCGTCGAGAGCCGTGTCAGCCCGGTCTACGTCCACAATCCGGACGGTGGCTCGGTGCTGAAGGAGCGCTTCTCGCTGGACGGCAACCCCGACGTCGAGCAGGATTGGACGACCCTCGTCCTGACCTACAAGGACGCCGACGGCAACGAGCAGACGAAGGAAGTGCCGCTCACCCCGGCCCACTTCGCCCACCAGGAAGGCCGCTTCAAGAAGCAGTTCACCGGCAAGCCGCTTGCCGATGACGTCAACAATGCCGTGTCGATCGATGAGTTCATCGACCTCAGCGAAGAAGAGCGGGTCGGCAAGATCCCGTTCATCTGGGAAGTCAAGAAGGGCAAGCTGATCCGCTTCCCGGTGCCGGCCCAGATCGTTCGCCTGGTCGAGGAGCGCCGCCGCTTCTGGCGTACGCTGCAGAACCTCGCCGGTATCGACGCTGCCAAGCTCGACGAGGCCCATCAGGCCGAGCTCGATGCCCTGCAGAGCCGCTACGACGAGGCCGTGGCCGAAATCGAGACGCTGAAGGGCGCCGCGAGCGCAGCCGAGTAATCGGCCTTTAAGTCCAAGATGATCGGGCCGCCGGGTAACCGGCGGCCCTTTTCATTATTGCTATTGTTAGAATTAACATGATCTACGTCGAAGTACGTGGCACCACGAAGATCATGGTTCTTAATATCATATTAGGCCGATTCACCGAATATGGCGAAACCGAGGACCGCATGTCTTCCGTCTTTCTGCCGGCGGTGAAGCAATGGGTCTCGCATTTCCAGAACAAGCCATGTCGCACCCCGCCTTCTCACTGAAAGGCGGGCCCGGATGGCTTCGGTCAAGCCTGCCCGGGAGTCCTCATGCGGAACTTCTTCGCCCGCGTATCGGTACGCTGCTTCACGATCGTCGCCTTCGTCTTGCTCGGACTGGGATTCATGGCCGGCTACGGCCTCTGGCAACTGACCACCGAAATCCGGGCCGGGCGTCTCGATCAGCTGCAGGCCGTCGTCGACAGCGCCGCCTCGATGGTGGCCGCCGAAGCAGCGCGGGTTTCCGCCGGCGAAACGGATGAGATGACGGCCGTAAAGACCGTTGCCGACACCATGTCCAGCATGCGCTTCAACACGTCGGACTATGTTTTCATCATTGACGACACCGGCCTGATGATCGCCCATCCCGATCCGAAGCTCAGAGGCAATGAAACCGCCTACACCCGGAAGGGGCCGGATGGCCGCGCCGTCATCCAGGAAATGGTCGCCCTGGCCCGCAAGGAGGGCGCGGCGTCGATGACCTACGACTGGATCAACGCCAAGACCGGCGTCAGCGAACCGAAGGCGGCCATCGTACGCCATGTCGACGCCTTCGGCGGGGTTACCGTCGCCGCGACCACCGTCGTAGCCGACATCAACGCGCAGATCCGATCCGCCGTGGGGCGTTATCTCGGCCTCGCCGCGCTGCTGACCCTGGCGTTAACGGCGGTGGTCGTCGTCATCGCCCGCTCGATCAGCCGGCCGATCGCCCGCGTCCAGACCGCCCTCAAAGCCGTGGGAGACGGCGACTATCGCTTCGTGATCGATACCTCCGCCCATGGCGAACTGGGCGACATGGCGCGGACGCTGTCTTCCCTGCGCGACAGCCTGTTGCGTGGCGAGGAGGATCGTGCCGCCGGCGAGCGCCTGCGCGAGGACATCCAAGCTCAGATGACCGCCAACCGGCTCATCCTTGCCGAGGATTTCGAGAAATCGATCGGCGAGATGACCCGCGCCTTCGTCGCCTCGTCTGACAGCCTGCTCGGTTCGGCCCGGCAGCTCTCGACTGCCGCCGATGCCGGCATCGCCAATGCCCGCACGGTGGCGGAAGCTGCCGACGAATCGGTGCGCAACGTCGAGACCGTGGCGGCCGCCACGACAGAACTCGCAATGTCGGTCGAGGAGATCGCCAGACAGGTTGCCGAATCCAACAAGGTCGTAGGCCTCGCCGCCGAAGAGGCCACCCGCACCGAAGTCGACATCAATGCTTTGTCGGACTCGGCCGCAAAGATCGGCGAGGTGGTGGCCCTGATCAACTCGATCGCCGAGCAAACCAATCTGCTGGCGCTCAACGCCACCATCGAAGCGGCGCGGGCCGGCGAAGCCGGCAAGGGATTTGCGGTGGTGGCGAGCGAAGTGAAGCAGCTCGCCTCGCAGACCGCCCGGGCGACCGAGGACATTTCTGCCCGCGTCGCCGGCATTCAGAAGGCGACCGGCGACACCGTGCAGTCGATCGGCCGTATCGTCGAAACCATCGACTCCATCCGAAACATATCCGCGGCGATCGCCGGGGCCGTCGAAGAACAGAGCGTCACCACACAGGAAATCGCCGGCAATACCAAACTCGCCGCCGACGGGTCGGCGACTGTGACGCAAAGCATTCACGCGCTCTCGGGCAATGTCGGCACCACCGCCGAAGCGTCGCGGACCCTGGAAACGCTCTCGGGCGACCTCGCCGGGCGCTCAGAGCGGCTGAAGCAGGATGTTGCCGGCTTCATCGCCATGCTGAAATCCGCCTGACCCTTCGCGCAACAAACGGAAAGGGCGCCCGACGAGGCGCCCTTTTTCGTTGACCTTGCGGTTGATGGAAGATCAGCCGACGAAAGCGCGTTCGACGACGAAGGTATTGGGCGCGTTGTTGGCGCCCTCGACCAGCCCGAAATGCTCCAGGCGGTCCTTGGTGTCCTTGATCATCGCCATGGAGCCGCAGATCATCGCCCGGTCCGTTGCCGGATCGAACGGTGGGACGCCGAGATCGGAGAATAGCTTGCCGGAATCGATGAGGTCGGTGATGCGGCCCTGGCGCGGATAGGGTTCACGCGTCGCGGAATCGTAGAGACGCAGCTTGCCGGCCGCCAGTTCGCCGAGGAACTCGTGGTTGGCCACTTCGTCGTAGAGCTCACGGGCATAGGCGAGTTCGGCCACTTCGCGACAGGTCTGGACGAGGATGACCTCGTCGAACTTCTCGTAGACGTCGGGATCGCGGATGAGGCTGGCAAAAGGTGCGACGCCGGTGCCGGTCGACAGCAGATAGAGCCGCTTGCCGGGCAGCAGCGCGTCGATGACCAGCGTTCCCGTCGGCTTCTTGCGCATCAGGATGGTGTCGCCGATCTTGACCTTCTGCAGATACTCGGTGAGCGGACCGCCCGGCACCTTGATCGAGAAGAACTCGAGTTCGTCGTCCCAGGCGGGGCTCGCCACCGAATAGGCGCGAAACACCGGCCGCTCGGCGTTGGGCAGGCCGATCATCACGAACTCGCCGGAGCGGAAACGGAAGCTGGCCGGACGCGTGGTGCGGAAGCGGAACAGCCGGTCGGTGTAGTGGCGAACCTCGGTCACCGTCTCGGCAAAGACGTTGTCGGGAATGGGGAAGGCCTGGGCGCCCTCGGCGCTGGTCGCAACGGTCGACGTGTAGGCGTTCAAGGTTGACTTCCTCTGCCTGTGCATGTCCGGCCGCGGCCAACGCGGGTCCGCAAGGGCGGACCGTGGCCACGTGCGTGGGTGATAGCACCCGCTCCCTTCCTAGATGAAGCAAACGAGTTGCAAATTCCAGTCATTCCAGGGAAAAAACCGCCGGTAATGCTGCATGGCAGGATTGCAGGGGCAGCGGCGCGGACTGGCAAAGAGACGTCACGCGCGGATGCGCTCGCCCGTCAGCGAAGCGCGGCGGCACCAGTCCGCGAAGGGCGGGCAGGCTTTGCGACAGCCTCCGAGGTCTCAGCCGGGCGCGACAGGCCGACGCGCACGGTGAGCGCAGCGAAGGCGGCCAGCTCAAAGGCGGTGACGGCCAGAACGACCGAGAGGGCGATCTTCCAAGCAGGCAAAGCCAGCGCGAAGGCGGCTCCGCCGGCGCCGCAGGCCACGACCGCCGCGAGCAGGATGAGCGGGACAAGGCGCGCACGTACACCAGCGACGAACCCCATCAGCCCCGACATCGCGACAATGAACAACATGGCCATACTCCGGACAAACCCTGACATCCGGACTATGGCAGGTCGCGATTAGGACCCGCTTACAAAAATCCCTCAATTTTGATTGAATTCGACGCGAAGTCTCATCACGAACCGGAGGGTGCGTGGAGGCCGGCCAGCCGGTCCAGCGCGGCGCGCGGATCGAGACGGCCGTCGTAGAGCGCCCGGCCGGTGATGGCGCCATCGAGGATCGCCATATCCGGCTGGCTGAGCGCCTCGATGTCGTCCATCGAGGCAAGACCACCGGAGGCGATCACCGGGATCGACACCGCCCGGGCGAGCTCCAGCGTCGCAGGAAGGTTCAGTCCCTTCAGCACGCCGTCGCGATCGATGTCCGTGTAGACGATGGCGGCGACGCCGGCATCCTCGAAGCGGCGGGCCAGTTCTGTGGCTGTAAGCTCGGCGCTTTCCGCCCAGCCCTCGACGGCCACCTTGCCGCCCCTGGCGTCGATGCCGACGACAACGCAGCCGGGAAACGCCTTCGCCGCGGCCTTGACCAGGTCCGGCTCACGCAGGGCCACCGTGCCGAGAATGACGCGGGAAATGCCCTTGCCAAGCCACGCCTCGATGGCCGCCAAATCGCGAATGCCACCACCGAGCTGGACGCGCATCCCGGGCGCGACGACCGCGAGGATCGCGTCGACTGCCGCGCCGTTGACCGAGCGCCCGGCAAAGGCGCCATTGAGATCGACGACATGCAGCCAGGGGAAGCCGATGTCACGGAAGGCGCGCGCCTGGGCGGCCGGGTCGGCGTTGTAGACGGTGGCCTCGTTCATGTCGCCCAGCTTGAGCCGGACGCAGGCGCCGTCCTTGAGATCGATGGCGGGATAGAGAATCACGGGCGCCACCTCAGGAAGTTGGCAATGAGGCCGAGGCCGAGCGCCTGGCTCTTCTCGGGATGAAACTGGGTGCCGGCGATGTTGTCGCGACCGACCATGGCGGTGACCGGTCCGCCGTAGTCGGCGACGGCGATGAGGGCGCCGGCTTCGCGTAGCGTCATGTGATAGCTATGAACGAAATAGGCGTGCAGCCCGTTCTCGCCGGTCGGCAATCCCTCGAGAAGAGGGTGGGGGCGGACGAGATCGATGGTGTTCCAACCCATGTGCGGCACCTTGAGGGTCGGGTCTGTCGGCTTGATGACCTGGACGTCGCCATCGATCCAGCCGAGGCCGTCGGTCACCGTCTTTTCGAGACCGCGCCGCGCCATCAGCTGCATGCCGACGCAGATGCCGAGGAAGGGCCGCCCCTTCTCGATGACCGTCTCCGTCAGCGCCTCGATCATGCCGGGCACCGCCGCGAGCCCCGCCTTGCAGTCGGCAAAGGCGCCGACGCCAGGCAGCACGATGCGGTCGGCAAGGCGAACGGCTTGAGGATCGGAGGTGACGACGATCGTGTCGCCGCCGGCGTCGTGGGCGGCGCGCTCAAAAGCCTTGGCCGCCGATCTCAGATTGCCGGATCCATAATCGATGATGGCGACAGTCATGGCCGCGCTCCGCTTTCGGGAAAGAGGCCGAGAACGCCCGACGGGACGCTTCTCGCAGGATGCAGGACGGGCGGGACCGACGACGGTAAAGCCGGCTGCGGCCGGACGAACCAAGCGTCGAAGAAGCGCCGCTCGGCCGCCTCGCGGCTTTGTCCTTCGATGACGCCGACTTCCCGGAAACCGCGCAGTCCCAGCGTCAGGCGGCGGACATCGTTGGCGACGACCCCGGTGGCGATCGCCAGAATAATCTCGAAGCCGCTGGCCGTGACGGGCCCGAGCCATCCCTCGGTGACGGTGATCAAGACGGCCAGCGCGATCCAGCCGACGAGGCCCAGCCATTCGCGGTGCCACAGGAACCACAACGGCCCCAATAGCAAAGCCCAGACGGCGAAACCGTCGCGCACGAAGACGGCACGGTCGGCGGCGATTTCCGGGGCAACCTTGCCCGGCACATGAACGCTGAACATGGCTATCAACGCCTCCGTCAGGCTTCGAGCACACCCTTAGTGGACGGCACACGGCCGGCCTGGGCCGGATCGACGGCTACTGCGAGCCGCAAGGCCCGCGCCAGCGCCTTGAAGCAGCTCTCGGCGATATGATGATCGTTCGAGCCATAGAAGGTCTCGACATGCAGCGTCAGGCCAGCCTGCATGGCGAAGGCGCGAAACCACTCCTCGACGAGCTGGGTGTCGAAGCTGCCGATCTTCGCCGCATGGAAAGCGGTGCGGAAGACGAGGTGCGGGCGGCCGGAGATATCGACCACGACACGCGACAGCGCCTCGTCGAGCGGCAGCGTCACGTCCGCATAGCGGGTGATGCCGGCCTTGTCACCAAGCGCCTTGCGGAAGCACTGGCCGAGCGCGATGCCGACGTCTTCGACGGTATGGTGATCGTCGATGTGAAGGTCGCCCTTCGCCTTGATTTCGAGATCGATCAGGCCGTGGCGTGCAATCTGCGTCAGCATGTGGTCGAAGAAGCCCACGCCTGTGGAGATGTCGGCGTCGCCGCGGCCATCGAGGTCGAGGCGGATGGCAATCTCGGTTTCGCGGGTCGAGCGGCTGAGGCTGGCCGTGCGCATGGCTCGCTGTCACTCCTACGGCGGGAATATCCGGCTTCTATCAGGGGTGCGGAGAAATGGAAACGCCAAATGACTCGCGCTCCGGCGGCACAAGCCGGTCGGCTGCCCAGCGGGCGGCGTCGGCCACCACCGGGTCGGGATCGCCGAGAAGCGGCGCCAGTGCCGGGGCGAGGGTCGGGTCATCAGAGTTGCCGATGGCGATCGCGACGTTGCGGACGAATCGGTTGCGGCCGATGCGCTTGACCGGCGAGCCGGCAAACAGCACCCGGAAGGCGGCGTCATCAAGCGCCGCGAGGGCCGCGAGCGACGGCGCCGTCAGATCCGGCCGGGCCTGAAGCTTCATCTCGGCCGCCGCGCTGGCGAACTTGTTCCAGGGGCAGACGGCCAGGCAATCGTCGCAGCCGTAGATGCGGTTGCCCATCAGCGGCCTCAGCGCCTCCGGAATCGGGCCGGCGTGCTCGATGGTGAGATAGGAGATGCAGCGACGCGCGTCGATCTGGTAGGGCGCGGGGAAGGCCCCAGTCGGACAGGCATCGAGACAGCGGCGACAGGCGCCGCAGCGGTCAGCGGCCGACTCGTCCGGCGGCAGATCGGCGGCGGACAGAATGACGCCGAGGAACAGCCAGGAGCCGAAATCGCGCGAGACGAGGTTGGTATGCTTGCCCTGCCAGCCGACGCCGGCCAGCGCGGCGAGCGGCTTTTCCATCAATGGGGCTGTATCGACGAAAACCTTGACGTCGGCGCCGGTTTCGCGTGCCAAGAGACTGGCTACTTCCTTGAGACGCCCCTTGATGACCTCGTGATAGTCGCGATGACGCGCATAGACGGAAATGTTGCCGATATCGGGCTTGGCAAGGTTCTCAAGCGGATCGCGGTCCGGCCCGTAGTTCAGGGCGAGCACGACGGCGGAACGAGCCTCGGGCCACAGCACGCGCGGGTCGGCCCGCCGGTCGAGCGTTTCCTCCATCCAGGCCATGGAGCCATGCCGTCCGAGATCGACGAAGGCGCGCAAGCGCCGCGCGGCCTCGCCGAGCCGGTCGACCGGCGCGATGCCGATCGCCGAAAAGCCGAGGTCGTGGGCACGGGCTTGCCAGCTCACGGCATCCGTCCCCCGGAGATAGGCTCAGAAATCGAGATCGGTATAGATGGGCGCCGCCGGAAGGCCAGGGAGGCGGTCCGCCAGCAGGGTGCGGAAGGTCGGGCGAGACTTGATCCGGGCATACCAATATTTGGCATTGAGATCCTCGTCCCAGGGAACGTCGCCGACATAGTCCACCACCGACAGTTCGGCGGCGGCGGCAAGGTCGGCGAAGGTGAGCTGCTCGCCGGACAGCCAGTTGCGCGAGCCGGCCAGCCAGCCGACGTAGTGAAGATGATGCTTGATGTTGACGCGGGCAACCCTCAGCACCTGATTGTCGGGCGAGCCGCCCCCCAGTTCCCGCGGCAGTTCCAGCTTCATGATCTTCTCGTGCTGGAAATAATGCACCGCCTCGTCGTGGGTCTTGTGCAGGAACCAGTCGACAAGGCGGCGCATTTCGGCCCGTGCCTCGGGATGATTCGGCATCAGGCGACGGTCGCCCAGCGCGTAGCCGCGCGTCTCGTCGACATACTCCATGATCGGGCCGGCGCCGACGATCGGCGGACCATCATTCTCCACAAGGACCGGTACGCTTCCGGCCGGATTGAGCTCGAGGAACTCCGGCCGTCGCTCCCAGCTTTTCTCGACGATGAGCTCCACCTTGGCGTCGTGTTCGGCCAGCATCAGCCGCACGAAGCGAGAGGTGGTGGAAAAGGGATGATGGTAAAGCTTGAGCATCGTGAACCCGGATCGCCGGCCAAGCCGGCGTCAAGACAGAAGGACGACAGGAATCGCCGGGGATATCCCCAACCGCACCACGCCTCTCCGAACCGGAATGGCGGGGAACCGTGAGACTGGCCTATAGAGCCGACGCCATGTATGAACAACCGGTTACCGACTTATCGCATTCGATCCACTCATTTTGACCGAAAGTTTCACGACATGGACCTGACGGGCCTCATTCAAGCGCTTTTCCTTGGCATCATTGAAGGTATCACCGAGTTCCTGCCCATTTCCAGCACCGGCCATCTGATCATTGCCGAACAATGGCTTGGCGCTCGATCCGACATGTTCAACATCGTCATCCAGGCCGGCGCCATTCTGGCGGTGACGGTGATCTACTGGCAGCGGCTCCTCGGCTTCCTGACCGGCTGGCGCGATCCGGAAACGCGGCTTTACCTCGGCAAGCTGATCGTCGCCTTCCTGGTTACCTCGGTGCTCGGCCTTCTCGCCAAGAAGCTCGGCTTCAAGCTGCCGGAGACGGTGGTGCCGATTGCGTGGGCGCTGGTGATCGGCGGCTTCTGGATGATTCTCGCCGAGCACTTCGCAGCCAAAAGGCCGGAAAGCCGGCATATCAGCTGGACGGTGGCGGTGGTGGTCGGCGTGGCCCAGGTGGTAGCCGGCGTCTTTCCCGGCACGTCGCGATCGGCCTCGACCATCTTCGCAGCCATGCTGCTCGGTACTGGTAACCGGGCAGCGGCCACGGAGTTTGCCTTCCTGGTCGGCATTCCCACCATGTATGCGGCGAGCGCTTTCGAGGTCGCGGCCACGCTGAAGGACGGCGCGGCGGCGGCCAGCGAGGACTGGCTCGCCCTGGCGATCGCCTTCATTGCTTCGGCAATCACCGCCTTCATCTCGGTGAAGTGGCTGCTGGGCTATATCCAGACCAACCGCTTCACTGCCTTTGCCATCTATCGCGTGCTGTTCGGCGGGCTGCTGTTCGCCATGATCCTGACCGGCTGGGTCACCTGACCCTTCGCCGTCAGGCCGTGGCGTTGTCCCGATCGTACTGGCCGTGCGGGCGGAAGCGGACGGCATATTCCGGAAGCACGGCAGCAAGAGACGTCGGCGAAATGCCGAAGGCCTCGAGCGTGCGGCCCTCGCCAATGGCGGCGGCCGATACCACGCTGCCTGCCTTCAGGAGCTCGACTTGATCCGGCGTCAACGGTGCACCCGGCATCCAGGCGGTCAGTCGGGCCAGCAACGAGGCGAGACCGAAGGGGATCGTCAGCAAGTGCCGGCGGCGACCGGTCTCGGCAAGCAGGCGCTCGATAATGGCGCGGAAGGTCAGCACCTCGGGACCGCCAAGCTCGTAGATGCGGCCGCCGGCAATCCCGTCATCCACGGCGCAGGCGATCGCCTCGGCGACGTCGCCTGCGAATACCGGCTGCAACAGGGTCAGACCACCGCCGATCAGAGGCAACACCGGGCTCATCATGGAAAGCTCGCCGAACCGATTGATGAAGTGGTCCTCCGGCCCGAAGACGACCGACGGCCTCAGCACCACGGCATCCGGCACGACGTCGAAGACGGCGGCCTCGCCGGCGGCCTTGGTGCGGGCATAAACCGAGGGAGACGCGGCGTCGGCTCCAATGGCCGAGACGTGAACGAGCCGGGAAATGCCGGCCGCTGCAGACGCCTCGGCGACGGCACGAGCGCCGAAGGCCTGCACGGCGGAGTGCGTCTGACGGCCTGAGGCCGAGAGGATACCGACGAGGTTGACCACGGCATCGGCGCCGCTCACCGCCCGATCGACCGAGGCGCGATAGCGAAGATTGGCCTGCATCGGCATGATCTGGCCAAGGCCGCCGAGTGGCTGAAGATGCGCGGCCAGGTCGGGCCGCCGACAGGCGGCGCGAATGCGCCAGTCGCGCTTGGCGAAAGCCCGCACGACGTGGCGACCAAGGAAGCCGGAGGCGCCGAAAATCGTGACGATCGGCTTATCTTCCCGAACGAGGGGCATGACGATCCCTTCCTGCATATGATGCTATAACAATCCCGGCCGCATCTTGTTGCAGATGGTGCGCCGAACCAGCAAAACCGAATTATTACGGCAGGATGCCGCGCCCTGTACAGACCGGACCGCGTAGCATTCCGTAGCCAGCGCCAATTCATTCGCGGTGATCGAAATGGCGGTTGACAACGTCGCGCCGACCCCGTATTCACCCCGCCAGCCGACGACCCCTGTGCCCAGGTGGCGGAATTGGTAGACGCGCACGGTTCAGGTCCGTGTGCCGCGAGGCGTGAAGGTTCGAGTCCTTTCCTGGGCACCATCGTCGATCCCTTGGGATTGACGGGATATCGGTTTCTACCTCTTGATGTTTGAAACAACCTGCCTGATCGGCGGGTTTTTTCATATCCGGAGCCGAGCGCGCGCAGGGAAGAGCCGCTGCATCCGGACCAGATCCCAATGCCCGGCAAGAAACGGCATAATTTCCTTGCGCTTCTCGGCCTTGCGTCCGCATATACGCCGGATCGTTTCCCGGGCCGGCGATCGTGCCGGTCTTGCGCATCCGCTCCCTCCGGAAGGTCGGACTGATTTTCGGACGGAGCCGCCAGCTTGCAGAGTTCCGCCATGACCATCCGTCTTCACACCGGCGATCTTCCCGATCTCGACGCCTACGGCGACGTCGTCGCCATCGATACTGAAACCCTCGGCCTCAACCCCCATCGTGACCGACTCTGCGTCGTGCAACTGTCGCCCGGCGATGGTTCGGCCGACGTCGTGCAGATCGCCAAGGGGCAGACCGCTGCACCCAATCTCCTCCGCCTACTCACCGACCCCCGCCGCATCAAGGTGTTCCACTTTGCCCGGTTTGACATCGCCGTTCTGAAGCGCACCTTCGGCGTCACGGTCACGCCGCTTTTCTGCACCAAGATCGCTTCGCGGCTCACCCGCACCTATACTGACCGGCACGGCTTGAAGGACGTTACCAAGGAACTACTGGGCATCGACATTTCCAAGGCGCAGCAGTCATCGGACTGGGGGGCGTCGATGCTCAGCCAGGCGCAGCTCGAATATGCCGCCTCGGACGTGCTCAACCTGCACGCCTTGCGCGAGCGGCTTCTCGCCATGCTGGAACGCGAGGGGCGCATGGAGATGGCAGAAGCCTGTTTCCGCTTCCTGCCGACGCGCGCCGATCTCGACCTGGCGGGATGGGGCGAAGAGGACATTTTCGCCCATAGCTGACGGCGGCCGACAAGGGACGATATGGCAAGAAGCGAGCCGGCGCCGGAGTGACGATGAACGGGGCAACCGCTTCGGACGATTGCCTGAATGTGATCACAACCCACTCGCGACGCGGCAAGCGTTGGTTTATCTTTTATGTCTAAAGTCTGCCGGGCAAAGAACAGCCTCCGGTCTCGAGGAGGCGGCCGGCAAACTGATCGAAGCTGAAGACAGAGGTCCCGCCGGCAAAGCGGGAACAATGGATGAGTGGCATTGCAGCGAACCGCGCTTTCGATAGCGGCGGCATGGAACCGTTCGACGGATCCGCCGATCGGGTGCGGCTGTTTGCCATGGCGGCACGGGAGAGCCGGCGCGTCCGACGCCTGCGCCTCATGTTGCCGGCGCTCGGTGCATTGCTCTGCGTGATCGTCATCGTCGCCACGGTTGTCACGCGCATTTCCATCAGCCTCAGCATCGGCGATCTGAAGATTACTGCCGAAGGCCTTGCCATGGATGCGCCGCACCTGTCGGGCAGCGACGGCAAGGGGCGCACCTATACAGTGAGCGCCGAGAGCGCCGTCCAGGACCTCAGCGATACCCGGATCATCCGCCTCAAGGGTATTGAGGCGAGCGTGATCCAGGTCGATGGCAGCCGTGCCAACCTTCTTGCCGACAGCGGGGTCTACGATTCCGCAGCGCAGACCGTGGTGCTCAAGGAAAACATCCGGCTGAAAAACTCCGACGGTTCGGGCGGTTTGCTGGAGCGCGCAGCGATAGACCTGGCCACGGGATCACTGACCTCCGACAGCCCGGTGGCATTCTCCTCCCGGCTGGGTGAAATCAGCGCCGAGAAGATGGGGGTCGAGAAGCAGGCGGGAACGGTGACGTTCTCGGGCGGCGTCCGTATGACCGTCAATCCGGGTGCCCGCTCGGGCGACACCGGCAAAATGCCTTCCGCTCAGCCGGAACCGTCCGACCGAAACGGAAGCGCACCGATATCCAGTCCTTAAGAATTTTGTTGCTCGGCCTGCTTTGACTCGAGCCCAACCTTTTCTAGCCGCCTCGACGAGGCAGAAGGCAACCAAAGATGACCCGCATGCCCCGCACCAGCCTCCCTTGCCTGGCCGCCGCAGCCGGCCTGCTGGTTGCATTTACCTTTGCACCCGCCTTCGCTGCCGAACAGACGGGAAAGTTGCCGCCCAATAGCTACCAGGGGCTTGGCATGTCCTCCAATCAGCCGATTCAGTTCGAATCGGAGCAGCTCGAGGTGCATGATCAGGACAAGACGGCGGTATTCATCGGCCATGTCATCGTCCGCCAGGGCGAGACCGTGCTGAAGACCGATCGCCTCGTCGTGTACTATCAGGGCTCGCCCACCGGCGAGGGGCCGCAGCAGGTGAGCCGCCTGGACGCAAAGGGCAGCGTGCTCGTAACGTCGGCCGCCCAGACGGCGAGTGGCGACGCCGCCACCTTCGACACCGCTGCCAACACGATCGTGCTCACAGGCAACGTGGTGCTCACCCAGGGTGACAACGTCATTCGTGGCTCGAAGCTCCTCATCGACATCAACACCAGCCAAGCCACGATGCAGGGTGGCCGGGTACAGATGCTGATCGCTCCCAAGTCGCTCGATGCCAAGGGCTGACGCCCCACTCTCTGCTGGATACAACAGTCTTGCTGAAGCGTTTCGCCCAAACCGAGAATCCGCCGTTGCCCGAAGCGGCTGACACCTCCGACCTCGCCGTCTTCAACCTCGTCAAAACCTTCGGTGAACGGCCGGTGGTGCGCGGCGTTTCCATGCAGGTGCGACGCGGCGAGGCTGTCGGCCTTCTCGGCCCCAACGGCGCCGGCAAGACCACGCTGTTCTACATGATCACCGGACTGATCCCGGCCAACGGCGGCCGAATCTTCCTGGACGGCCATGACATCACTGGCTATCCGATGTTCCGCCGCGCTCGGCTCGGCATCGGCTATCTGCCGCAAGAGGCCTCCATCTTTCGCGGCCTGACGGTCGAGAACAACATCCGCGCCGTGCTGGAGCTGGTCGAGCCGAACCGCGACGCCCGCGAGGCCGAACTGGACGCGCTGCTTGACGAGTTCCACCTCGCCCATCTGCGCCGCCAGCCGGCCATCGCCCTTTCGGGCGGCGAGCGGCGGCGCGCCGAAATCGCCCGGGCACTGGCCAGTCGGCCGATCTTCATGCTGCTCGACGAACCGTTCGCCGGCGTCGACCCGATCGCCGTCGGCGATATCCAGGCCCTGGTGCGACACCTTACCAGGCGCGGCATCGGCGTGCTGATCACCGACCACAACGTGCGCGAGACACTCGGCCTCATCGACCGCGCGTATATCCTGCATTCCGGCATGCTACTGGTGGAAGGCACGCCCGACGACATCATCGCCGACGCCGACGCACGCCGCGTTTACCTCGGCGAGCAATTTAGCCTTTGATGCTGCCCCCTGCCTAGGTTATGAAGCAAGAAGCGGACCACTCGGGCCGCCTCGCTGATTTCATGGCTTCCGCGTCGACGCGGGATGGACGGGAGTTGCTCGATGGCGCTGTCGGCGCGGCTCGAACTCAGGCAAAGCCAGTCGCTGGTGATGACGCCGCAGCTGATGCAAGCGATCAAGCTGCTTCAGCTCTCCAACATGGATCTCGTCACCTATATCGAGCAGGAGCTCGAGCGCAATCCGCTGCTCGAACGGGCCGATGACGGCGAGGCCGACGCGCCGATCCTTGAGCCGACCGACGCCGACTTGCCGGCCCGAGCCGATACGCCGGATTGGTTCGAGACGGAGGGCGCGCCGAGTTCGGAGCGGGTTTCCAACGTCCTCGACACCGACATCGGCAACGTCTATCCCGACGACACAGGTCAGCCCGAACGACAGGCGCTCGATGTCGGCGCGCTCGCCGGCGGCGACTGGTCTTCGGTGGGCCGCGGCGGCACGGGCGAGGACTATAGCCTGGAGAGCTTCGTAGCCGGCGAGATCAGCCTTGGCGACCATCTGGCCGAGCAGTTGGCCGTTGCCGTCACCGATCCGGTCCTGCGCCTGATCGGCCATGATCTGATCGACCAGGTGGATGAAGCGGGCTATCTCAGGGCCGATCTTGCGGCAACCGCCGAGCGGCTGGGCGCTTCGCTGTCCCAGGTCGAGAAGGTGCTCGCCCTCCTCCAGACCTTCGAGCCGACCGGCATCTGCGCCCGCAACCTCGCCGAATGCCTGGCGTTGCAGCTTGCCGAGAAGAACCGACTCGACCCGGCGATGCAAACGTTGATCGCCCATCTCGAGCTTCTTGCCCGTCGCGACCTCGCCGCGCTGAAACGCCTCTGCGGCGTCGATGACGAGGATCTCGGCGACATGATCAAGGAGATCCTGGCACTCGACCCCAAGCCAGGCCACGCCTTCGGATCGACGCAGGTGCAGACCGTGGTGCCCGACGTCATGGTGCAGCCGGCCGCCGACGGCGGCTGGACGGTTGAACTCAATACCGACACGCTGCCGAAGGTGCTGGTCAACCAGACCTATTATGCCGAGGTGTCCAAGACGGCCCGGGACGAGGAAAAGACCTATCTCGGCGAATGCTTCCAGTCGGCCAACTGGCTGACCAAAAGCCTGGACCAGCGGGCCAAGACCATCCTGAAGGTGGCGACCGAGATCGTCCGCCAGCAGGACGGCTTCCTGACCCATGGCGTTGCCCACCTGCGGCCGCTCAATCTCAGGATGATCGCCGACGCGATCGGCATGCACGAATCGACGGTATCGCGCGTCACGTCGAACAAGTACATGGCGACAACGCGCGGCATTTTTGAACTCAAGTATTTCTTCACCTCGTCGATCGCCTCCTCCGAGGGAGGCGACGCTCATTCGGCGGAAGCGGTGCGTCACCGCATCCGGCAACTGATTGACGGGGAAACCGCCGACGACGTGCTGTCCGACGATACGCTGGTCAAGATGCTGCGTGACGACGGCATCGACATCGCTCGTCGCACGGTCGCCAAGTATCGGGAAGCGTTGCGCATTCCCTCTTCGGTGCAGCGCCGCCGCCTGAAGCAGCTTGCCGGGGCGTGAAATCGCTGTAACCTTTCGGAAATCCGAGGTCATCCGGAAGACGGATTGATATCGCTTCCGGCCGACGCCACATCTGAGGCATGCGGGTGCGCCGCCCGGCAACGCCAGCTCAGGGAGGTTTTTTCGGCTTTCCGCTTCAGGCCCGATCGGCGCCTGCCCAGCCGTCCACGGCGAGGCAAATGGACGAAGCGGCAATACCACCCCACCGACGAGACGGAACGCCGCGCCCCCCGCTCGCCGGCGCCGGCCTCCCGCCAAGCGGGATGGCTGGAGACGCGGCCGCTGGATGAGATATCACCAGCAGCCGTCGGTTCATAAAGGCGCGAGAAACGAGGACTCTGATGCCGCTTCGCATTACCGGAAAGAACGTCGACATCGGCCAGGCGCTTCGCGAACACATCACCACCCGCACCGCCGAGGAACTCGGCAAGTATTACGACGAGCCGTTCACCGGCCATGTCGTGGTGCAGAAGGAGGGCAAGGCCTACATTGTCGACTGCTCGATCCAACTCGCCTCCGGCACGACGCTGCAATCGCGGGGCGAGGATTTCGAGGTCTATCCGGCAGCCGAGAAGGCGGTTGAGCGAATCGGCAAGCGGATGCGGCGCCACAAGCGCAAGCTGAAGAACTTCAAGGGCGGCGAATCGGCGGCCGGCGACCAGACGCCGGGCGGCCGGTCCTGGGAGGATATCGATGCCCAGGCGACGGTGTTCGCCGCATTCGACGACGAAGAGCTCGGCGAGGATTTCTCCCCGACAGTCGTCGCGGAAACCACCCAGAAAATCCGGACCATGAGCGTGGGCTCGGCGGTCAGTGAGCTCGACTTCACCGGCGCGCCGCTGGTGATGTTCCGCAACGCGGGCAACGGCGGCGTCAATGTCGTCTACCGCCGCAATGACGGAAATATCGGCTGGATAGATCCCTCGCTCAATGAAATCGCCGGCTGACGGGACTGATCCCATCTGTCCTTTCTCGGTGCACACCTCTATATGAAGGCGAGGGTCGGGCCACCCGGCCCTCCGCCAAACCTGGAACAAGACGATGGATCTGAGCGACCTCCTGGTGATCGACGCAGTCCTGCCGCGGCTCAAGAGCGCCAACAAGAAGCAGGCACTTCAGGAGATGGCCGCCAAGGCTGCGGCTCTCACGAGCCGAGACGAACGGGATATCTTCGAGACGCTGATGCAGCGCGAGAAGCTCGGCTCGACCGGCGTGGGCCACGGCGTCGCCATTCCGCACGGCAAACTTGCCGGTCTGGACCGGTTGGTGGGCGTCTTCGCGCTGCTCGACCGGCCGATCGACTTCGATTCGCTCGACGGCGAACCGGTCGACGTGATGTTCCTGCTGCTTGCGCCGGAAAGCGCTGGTGCCGATCACCTGAAGGCGCTCGCCCGCATTGCCCGCGTTCTGCGTGACGACGAAACGGCGGCCAAGCTCAGGGCCGCCGACGACGCGGCGGCGATGTACACCCTTCTCACCGAAAACGTTCGTTCCGACGCCGCCTGAGCCGTGCCGCAGTTCGGCTTGCCAGCTGCCCGCTCCGCCTCGCTCTCCTGTCGGCCACCCTGCGCGGAAGCGCATGACCGGCAAGGTTGCACGGTTGTTGATTTTTGAAAACAAATCATGAACAATGGCGGCGGAGACTTGATGATGCCCGTGCCGACCGCCGCCTTTTCCTCCCCCATCGAAAGCTTCGTCAATGACGGCCGGCAATCGGAAGCCGCCCGCCTTGTTCAGCGTGGCGTTGGACGGTTGTTGGCCGGCCACGGCTTCTCCGTCCTTTATGAGCTGCCGCTGGCATCGGGACGGCGTGCCGATGTTGCAGCGCTCGGCGGGAATGGCGATATCTTCATCGTCGAGATCAAGTCGTCGGTCGAAGACTTTCGCACCGACCGCAAGTGGCCCGACTATCGGCTGCACTGCGACCAGCTGTTCTTCGCCACGCACGCCGGTGTGCCGGCCGAAATCTTTCCGGAGGATGCCGGATTGATCGTCGCCGACGGTTATGGCGGAGCCATTCTTCGGGAAGCGCCCTGCCATCGGCTCGCAGCCGCAACGCGCCGAGCGATGACCTTGCGCTTCGCCCAAGTGGCGGCGCGCCGCATCCAGCAACTCATCGATCCCCAACTCCCCGACATGGGCGCCTTCTGACCGCCTTTCATGGCAGGCAGACTGAAGTCTATGCCGAAAAGCAGGCCGAGACTGCTCCGTCGCGACTAAGAGCGGGGGTATCGCCGCTTGCCGTATGGGAAGCGGGCGCTATCCTTTCTTCACGGGCACGAGGCGGCGAAGGGGGTAATGGGAGGGGGCGGGTTGGACCGCCTGGAAGACGGCGTGCCGTATTATCACAGCTACTCAGGGTCAGAAGCGGCCAAGTCGCTGCAACCGCCCAACGATCGGCACCCGGAGGCATCCGGCCCCTCGGCCGATCTTTATGCCCGCGTGGCGCGTCGCTATTGTCCTCCAGCGTTCAACTTCGACACTGTCGTCGTCTCGGGCGTCCGTGGACCCGTCACCGAGCGCGTGCTGCGGGCGACGCCTTTCTGGAGGCTGATCGCCTTCGATCGCCTGGCGCCGAACCCCGATGCGCCAGTCCCCTCCGTCCTGGTGCTGCCGCCCCATGCCGGCCATTGCCCAACGCTTGTTCGCGACACCGTGGCCGCCTTTCTGCCCGATCATAACGTGCATGTCGCCGGCTGGGCCGATGCCCGGCACATTCCGCTCTCGGCCGGGGCCTTCGGCTTTGGCGAGGCGGTGGAAGCCGTTGCCGAGATGATCACGGAGATCGGTGGAGCCGTGCATGTGGTCGCAGTCACGGAAGCGGGCGTTGTCGGCATTGCCGCAGCCGCGCTGCTGGAAGAGCGCGGCCATCCCCCCGCCACGTTGACGCTGGTCGGCGGTCCGGTCGACTGCCGTGCCGATCATGCCGGGCTTGCCGCAGGGGCCGAGGCGCGCGGGCTAGACTGGCTGGTCCGGGCAGTGATCGCTCCCGTGCCACCGCCTTTCGAGGGCGCCTACCGCGAGGTGTTTCCCGGCTTCTTCTCACTCACCGGCTTTCTGACGCGCAGCCTCGATCGGTCCTTCGCCGACCACAAGACCCTGTTTCTGGGCCTCGTGGCGGGCGACGGCGACGGGGCCGACGGCCATCGCGACTTCTTCAGCGAGTTTCTGGCGGTCATGGACGTGCCGGCCGAGTTCATGCTGCAATGGATCGAGGCAGTGTTGATCGACCGACCCTTCGTTCCCGATACCGGCCGAACGCGCTGGTCAGGTGCTACACCGCCGCTCGCCGAGACGCCGCTGATGACGGTGGAAGCGGGCCTCGATTCTTTTGGCGGCGGCGGGCAGACCCATGCCGCCCATAACCTCACTGGCAACGCCGAGACGGGATGCCGCTATACCGAGGAGCAGGTCGGCCGCTTCGCGCTGTTCAACGGCGCTCGCTGGCGCGCCTCGGTGTTCCCGCGTGTTGCAGATTTCATAGCCAGCCATGCGGCTCCGCCCGCGCGATCGCTCTCGACGCCGGCAGAAGACCTTCTGGCATTGTCCGGCGTTACCCCCGCCCTGGTTGCCCGGCTCAATCGCGAAGGCATCTATTTCGTGCGCCAGCTCGCCAGGCTCGACGAGGCTGCCGCCAGTGGTCTCGACAAGCGGCTTGGAACCACGCCCCACCCGCTTGCCACAGAGCTCGGCCGGGAGGCCCGCGTGCGGCTCGGTGAGGCGATACGGTCTTGAACGTCGGTGATGGCAAGGCCATATAGAAGCCTGATCACCGGGTGCCTTCGGGGCCCGGTCAAGGTCGCTTCCTTGCGAGGACTTTGAAAGATGACGAGACTGGCAGGCTTCTCGAGCCCGTTCCTTCTGGGCTTCGACGAGATCGAGCGGGCGCTCGACCGGGTGTCGAAGGCCGCAAACGACGGATATCCCCCTTATAATATCGAGCGAATCGAACGCGACGCCCCGGAAGGCGACGTGTTGCGCATCACGCTGGCCGTTGCCGGCTTCACCCGCGAACAGCTCGACGTTTCCGTCGAAGAGAACCAGCTTGTCATTCGCGGCCGGCAGGCGGACGACAAGTCACGCCTTTACCTCCACCGCGGCATCGCGGCGCGGCAGTTCCAGCGCACCTTTGTTCTGGCCGAAGGCATCGAAATTCTCGGCGCCGACCTCAGGAACGGCCTCCTGTCGATCGACCTGATACGGCCGCCGCTCGAGCGGGTTGTTCGGCGGATTGAGATCAACGCCGAGGACTGACGATAAACGCGCCGGTCACCTTTTCCTCATAAACTGTGTATCAGACCCGATCGCCCTTGGCTGGTGGACGGTGTCTTCCCCTTGTCCGGCCAAGCCGGCGCGGGGGGAAAGGAGTAGAAAATGGGTTCTTTCACCAAGAACACTTCCGCCGAAGACCGGAAGATCATGCCCGACGCCGCCTTCCGGCAACTCGGTGGTGGCAGTGTCGCCTATCTGCGCCGCGTCTCCTCTGACGACGTGATCGCAGCCCATCCCGGCTATCTCGATCTGAGGCCCGGCATGAAGCTGTGGGCGCTGCATTCGGCCGACGGCCAGCCGATCATGCTGACCGACAGCCGTGAGGCAGCCATTGCCAACGCCGCCGAGGCCGACCTGACGCCGATGATGGTGCATTGACCAGCCTAATCCGAACCGGCGGCGAGGGTTGCGAACCCCGCGTCGGTCGGAAAGCGCGCGGCCGCCTCGGCCGCGACAAGACGCGACGCTGCTATATCCCCCATGTCGCGTAGAAGCCGGATGCGCCGGCGCGGCACCTCCTTGAGATAGCGCTTGGCAAGGCCGGACAGGACGGTGTCGGCAACGATCGCCGCGTCGAGATCGGCGAGTAGAGCTTCTGCCCGGCCGATGTCGCCCGCCCGCTCGGCCGCTTCGGCAACGAGCAGCGTCAGACCCGGATTTATCTCCGGCAAGATCTCGATCAAGCCATCCGGATCCAGCACGGCGCCAGCGTCGAAAGCAGCGCGGGCGGCAGCAAGGCGCGCGTGGGGCGACCAATCGACCGTTGAGACCAGTAATCCCCGCGCCGCCGCCTCCAGGGCGATATCCCGCCGGAATGTGGCGACCACCTTGCGGATGATGTTGAGGCTGTAGAGGTGGTCGTGAACCTCGTGGCTTGAGCGCAGCGGCACCAGCGTCACTTCGTCCGGCAAGCGGCGACCGGAGAGACGGGCGCCGACACCGGCGTCATAGGGATCGAAGAGTGGGACGATCACCCGTGCAGTGGCCCGGCGCGGCGCCGCCAGCAACTCCCCGAGACCGGCCTCTTCCAGCCGCACCACAAGGCCGGCCGCCGCCGACTGGCTGCCCGGCTCGCCAATCCGGTAATCCGGAGCGAAGGCGTAGAGTTCGGCCTCCGGGTGGCGCGAGGCCGCAGCCGCAGCGCCGAAAGCCCCCATCGAACTGCCATAGAGAATGAGGCGTGTTGCCTTGGAAGTCGTGGTCGCCGCCTCGATCAACGCATCAATTGCCGCCTCAAGGCCCCGATACCAGTTGTTTTCCGGCTCGTTCAGCAGCAAGAGGCTGTGGGTTGTGGCGGCGAACAGTCGCTCGAGACCGAATTTTCCAGGCGGAACCCGCACCTGACTGAAAACGACAACCAATGTGTCGCTTCCCGGTCGGAATCGATGCGCCAGACCGTTCGTGTCGGCGCCAAGCAAGGAAGCTGTCATTTTCGAAAAGCCGCCGGTTGCCATGGCCGCGTCGCTGCCGCACACCTTTGGCCGACGTTGGAGAGACGGGACATGGCTGATTCGTTACCCCAGACCGAGGAAGCTGGCGGCCGTTCGCAGCGCCTGCCGTTGATCGACGCCGTTCGCGGCGCGTTGCTCCTTGCCATGGCCTCCTATCATTTTTCCTGGGATCTCGCCAACGTGCGGCTGGTGGACTGGGGCGTTACCATCGATCCACTCTGGCGCGCCTATGCGGCAGCGATCGCCGGCAGTTTTCTGTTGCTATCGGGCGTCTCATTTCGCCTCGCCGAACACCGCGGTCTCGATCCGGTCCGCTACGGCCTTCGCCTCCTGCGCCTTGCACTGGCCGCCGCGGCCGTGTCGATCGCCACCTATTTCGTTTTCCCCGACGCCTGGGTGTTCTTCGGCATCCTGCACATGATGCTTCTGGCGAGCCTTCTGGCGCCGCTGCTCGTCCGCCTGCCGAACGTGCTGCTCGTCCTTCTCGCAGCGGCGGCACTGCTGTTGCCTCAGGTCTGGCGCTCGCCCGTCTTCAACGGCCTTGGGTGGGGGTTCCTAGGCCTTGCCGAGACGCCGCCGGTCGCCAACGATCTGGTGCCGCTGTTCCCCTGGATCGCCCCCTATATCGTCGGCCTTGTCGCCGGCGGTCCGTTGGCGCATCTGGATGGGAAGCCGAGGTGGTCACTGCCGCAGGGCACGCACTGGCTGGCCTGGCTCGGCCGGCACTCGCTCGCCTTCTATCTCCTGCACCAGCCGCTGCTCTATGGCCTTGCCGTCGGTCTTGCGATGCTCATTCCGGTCAACCCGGCGGCACAGCGGGCAAGTTTCGTCGCCGACTGCCGCATGGAGTACGAGCGTTACGGCGCCACCACGGACATGTCCAAGCGCTTCTGCGACTGTGTCGCTACCTCGGTCGACGACACCGGCATCTGGGAGCGCCGGGACAGCGACCTCGGCTTCGAGCCGCTGCTGGCGACCGCCGTTCAGGCCTGCCAGACGCCGCCCGGCACCCTCACCGATCCGGTGGCGCCTGACGATGAGAACTGAGGGTGCTATGAGGCATGAAAAAGCCGGCGGGTCTGGGCCGCCGGCTGCTTTGATGGTGGCGAATGCGACAACGCTCAGACGGCAGGCGCCTCGGCGGTTTCGCGCCGGTCCTGCTCCTTCAGTTCGTCAATCCGCGGCATCGACATGATCGAATAGCCGGAATCGACGAAATGAACCTCGCCGGTGACGCCCGACGACATGTCCGACAGCAGGTAGAGCGCCGAGCGGCCGACCTCGTCGATGGTGACCGTGCGCTTCAGCGGCGCGTTCTTCTTCTGGAAATTGAACATCAGCCGGGCATCGGTGACGCCGGACCCCGCCAGCGTGCGCACCGGACCGGCCGAGATGGCGTTGACGCGGATGCCGTCGGCGCCAAAATCGGCCGCAAGATAGCGCACCGAGCTCTCAAGCGCCGCCTTGGCGACGCCCATGACGTTGTAATTCGGCATGACGCGCGTCGAGCCGCCGTAGGTCAAGGTGAGCAGGGTGCCGCCTTCGCTCATCAGCGCCGCCGCCTTGCGCGCGACTTCGGTGAACGAGAACACCGAGATGACCATGGTGCGCGAGAAATTGGCGCGTGTGGTGTCGGCGTAGCGCCCCTTGAGCTCGTTCTTGTCGGAGAAGCCGATGGCGTGCACCAGGAAATCGAGCCCTCCCCATTCGGCCTTCAGGGCGTCGAACACCGCGTCGACAGACGCTTCATCCTCGACGTCGCAGGGCAGGAGCAGCTTCGCCCCAACCTCCTCGGCCAAAGGCCGGACGCGTCGGCCGAAGGCCTCGCCCTGGTAGGTGAAGGCCAGTTCGGCACCGGCGGCGGAAAGCGCCTTGGCAATGCCCCAGGCGATGGAATGGTCGTTGGCGACGCCCATAACGAGGCCGCGCTTGCCGGCCATGAGTCCATTCATAATCTGACGTCCCGTGAAGAAGAAACCGCCCGGCAAGGCCGGGCGGATGGATCAGGCGGCGTAACGCTGGAAAACCAGCGTGGCGTTGGTGCCGCCGAAGCCGAAGCTGTTGGAGAGCACGGTGTCGATCTTGGCATTGTCGATGCGGTCGCGCACGATCGGCATGTCTGCGAAGGCCGGGTCCAGCTCCTCGATATGCGCGCTCTTGACGATGAAGCGGTTGTTCATCATCAGCAGCGAGTAGATCGCTTCCTGCACGCCGGTGGCGCCCAGCGAATGACCGGTGAGCGACTTGGTGGCCGAGATCGGCGGGCAGTTGTCGGCGCCGCCGAACACCGTGCGGATCGCCTCGATCTCCGGCGCGTCGCCGGCCGGCGTCGAGGTGGCGTGCGGGTTAATGTAGTCGATCTTCTCTTTCACCGTGGACAGCGCCTGGCGCATGCAACGCACCGCACCCTCGCCCGACGGAGCGACCATGTCGTAGCCGTCGGAGGTGGCGCCATAGCCGACGATCTCGCCATAGATCTTGGCGCCGCGCGCCTTGGCATGTTCCAGCTCTTCGAGAACCAGCACGCCGGCGCCGCCGGCGATGACGAAGCCGTCGCGGTTCTTGTCATAGGCGCGCGAGGCCGTGGCCGGCGTCTCGTTGTATTTGGAGGACATGGCGCCCATGGCGTCGAACAACACGGACAGCGTCCAGTCGAGCTCCTCGCAGCCGCCAGCAAACATCACGTCCTGCTTACCGTATTGGATCGCCTCATAGGCGTTGCCGATGCAGTGGTTCGAGGTGGCGCAGGCCGAGGAGATCGAATAGTTGACGCCCTTGATCTTGAACCAGGTGGCGAGCGTCGCCGATGCGGTTGAGCCCATGGCCTTGGGAACGGCGAAGGGGCCGACCTTCTTGGACGAGCCGCTTTCGATGGTCTTCAGCGCCGACTCGACGATGGCGCGCGTCGAAGCGCCGCCAGACCCCATGATGATGCCGGTACGCTCGTTGGAGACGTCGCCGGCTTCAAGGCCGGCGTCGAGAATGGCCTGATCCATGGCCACATGATTCCAGGCGGTACCGCCGCCATGGAAACGCATCGCCCGGCGATCAACCACCGTCGCGGGATCGAGGGATGGTGCGCCATAGACCTGGCAACGGAAGCCGTGCTCGGCGAAGGAGGGGGCGAAGGTGATGCCGGACCGGGCATCATGCAGCGACGCCAGCACCTCTTGCGTATTGTTACCGATCGAGGACACGATGCCCATGCCGGTGACGACGACGCGTCTCATGGCTGTCTTTCCTTGTTCTGGTACAGACGGGCTCAGGCGGCCTGGAACAGGCCGACGCGGAGGTCCGTCGCCTTGTAGATGGTCTCGCCGTCGGCCTTCAGCCAGCCGTCGCCAATGCCGAGCACCAGCTTGCCGCGCATGACGCGCTTGAGGTCGACGCCATACTCGACCAGCTTGACGGCCGGGGTCACCATGCCGCTGAACTTCACCTCACCGACCGACAACGCCCGTCCCTTGCCGGGCGAACCCGACCAGCCGAGGAAAAAACCGAGCATCTGCCACAGAGCATCGAGGCCGAGGCAGCCGGGCATCACAGGGTCGCCCTTGAAGTGACAGGGGAAAAACCAAAGATCCGGGCGGATCGCCAGCGTGGCGCGGATCAAGCCCTTGCCAAACTCGCCACCCACTTCGGCAATCTCGGCGATGCGATCGAACATCAGCATCGGCGGCAAAGGCAACTGGGCATTGCCCGGCCCGAACAACTCCCCGCGTCCGCAGGAAAGGAGATCCTCATACTCGTAGCTGTTCTTGCGAAGACTCATGCTGCTGTCCGTACCTTTGTCCCTTCGGGCGCGCTCAAGGCAGCGCCAATCGCCGTCCGTCAGGACGGTGTTCACGTGGTGGGTCGATCTCTAACACAGGCAAGCCGTCCTCGAAAGCCTTTGGCGCAAACGCGGCAATAGCCTTTTTGGGCCGTTCTTGCAGTCTGCAACTACTTTGCTAATATGTCGCAATCGAAAAAGACGCCCGGCCTCCGCCGCCACCCAGGATAACACCATCATGGACCGCCCGCTTCCTTCCAGCCCGTCGACCGCCGCGACGGACATGGCACGCCGTATCGCTCCCGGCGCTGCGTCGGTATCCGGCGCATCCATGATGACCAAGATTCCTGTGCGGACGCGCCTTCGCGACGTCGGCCTCAGGCCCACGCGCCAGCGCGTGGCGCTTGCCGAGATCCTGTTCTCCCATGGCCATCGCCATCTCTCGGCCGAAGATCTGCACGCCGAAGCGGTGACTGCGAAGGTACCGGTGTCGCTCGCCACCGTCTACAATACGCTGAACCAGTTCACCGAAGCCGGCCTGCTGCGCGAGGTGGCCGTCGAGGGCACGCGCACCTATTTCGACACCAACACCGACGATCATCATCATTTCTACGTCGAAGACGAGAATCGGGTGTTCGACATTCCCGGTCCGCACGTGGAGATCGGTGACCTGCCGCCAGCGCCTGAGGGCATGGAAATCGTTCGTGTCGACGTGGTTGTCCGCCTGCGCAACAAGCGCTGAGGAAGCAGGACAGGTCCGAGAGCCTATTCTTCCGATAGCTCGGTGACGACTTCATAGCCGTCACCGCGGCAGAAGGCGCGGCTGATTTCGACGGCACGGCCGCCGGCGGTGTAGCTCACGCGCTCGACGCGCATCGCCGGCGTTCCTTCCGGCAGTTCGAGAAGCCCCGCCTCGACGGCGCCAAGCGCCACAGCCCGAAAGCGCTCGACGCCGCGCGACGCCGGCAGCCCCGCGTCAGCCAACGCTTGTGATGGTGAGTTCACGGCCAAGTCGGAATCGATTGTCGCCGGCAGCGTGGTCAGCTCCAGAATGCGCGGTCGGTCGCCGACGCAATGCAGGCGATAGAGACGTAGCACGCGTTCTCCCGGCCCCAAACCAAGCGTCATCGCCTCCGGTGCCGATGGTGGTCCGGTGAGGCGATCGACCAGGCGGGTCTCCACCGGCTCGCCCTTGTCCGCCAACTCGTCGGCATGCGAACGCAATATCGACCTGCGCCGAGCGGATGGTTCGGAGGGCCGACTCTCCTCCTGACCTGCTGACACCTGCTCGGCAATGGAGGAGCCGCCGCCCGGCCGCGTGGTCACCAGGCCATCGGCGACGAGGGGCGCTAGCGCCTGTCGAACCGTGATGCGCGATATTGAGAGACCAGCAGCGATCGCCCGCTCCGAGGGCAACGGCGCGCCTCGGCCAAGTCGTCCGTCGGCAATGGCCGTCCTGAGCGCAAGCTCCAGGCGCCGGCAGAGAGGCGCGTCTTCGCCCCTTAGACGCCAATCCTGGCCGACCACCCGGGTGAAGGGCTCAATCATGGCTCGCCCCCCTTTTGCGCAAGACCGAGGGCGCCATCGAGGGCGTCGCCGATCGGATCGGCAACAAAGGGGATGAAGCGGGGTGACAGCCTGGTTCGATAGCGCGCGGCAAGTCCGCCCATCAAAGCTACCCGCCCCGTCCCTTCCGTAAGAAGGCGATCGAACAGCGCCTCGATTTCCAGCGTGGCTGCGGCGACGATCGTGTCGGCTGCCGGATCGCCAGCTTCGGCGTGATCGAAGACGAGGGGCGCCAGCGCCGCCCAATCGGCCGAACTGGCGGTTTTTCCGAAGGCCGACAGCATCACCGCCGAACCGCCCAACCTGTCGAAAACTGCCGCGGTCATGGCGGACGACACGGCGAGACCTTCATGCGCCTCAAGCGCCCGGCGCACTGCGTGCCTGCCAATGACGGCGCCGGAGCCGCCATCGGAGATGGCCGGCCCCCAACCGCCGACCCGGTATCGCCGTTCGCCGATCCGACCGTAGCCTTGACTGCCGGTGCCGACGATCAGAATGGCTCCATCGCCGCCGGCAAAGGCCCCTTCGAGGGCGATTTCCGCGTCGGTGACCACTTTCAGACCATGGAAACCAAAAGGGGCGGCCGCGAGCTGCGCGGCCACTTTGGCGTCTCCGACACCAGCCGCCCCAATCACGGCAAACATTTCGGATCGAGCGTGCCGAGGCAGCCCGGCAGTCGACAGGGCCATGTGTGCCGCAGCGTCGAGCGAAGCGATGGCCCCCTGCAGGTTATTACCCGCATTTGCGGGGCCGCCAGTTCCCTCACCGAGCCGCCGCCCGGCAATGTCGGTGAGACGGGCGCGCGCATTGCTGCCACCGCCATCCATGCCGAGAAGAAACCGCACCATGCTTCAGCTACCGCCTTGATCCAGGCGCCCGCACGCCTCAAGGCGAACAAAGCCTGTTGCCGCTCGCCTGACAACTGGCCTCACGGCGGTATCAACGACTATCTCTGCGGGCAGCCCAAACCGACCGGCGAGTTCGGCCGGATACTGCCCGTTTCAGCGTCTGAAGACCGGGTTTTTCAGCGTCTGAAGACCGGGTTCTGAGTCCGGCTTAAGAGTCCGGTTTGGAGTCCAAAAGAGAGTCCGTATCGGAGTCCAGAGTTGAATTTGGGCTCAGTAAAGCGAGTCCGGATAGGCTTGGTTTCATCCGCCCGGGGCTCGCTCGCTTTGCGGCTCAGCGATCGAGACCGGCGATAAGGAGATATTTTTTCTCAACATATTCGTCGATGCCGTGGTGCGATCCCTCGCGCCCATTGCCGCTTTCCTTGACGCCGCCGAACGGCACCAGTTCCGAGGAGATGGCGCCGGAGTTGATGCCGACCATGCCGGCCTGCAGTCCTTCGGCGACACGGAAGATTCGACCGACGTCGCGAGCGTAGAAATAGGACGCGAGACCGAACTCGGTGTCGTTGGCGAGCCGGATCGCCTCCTCCTCGGTCTCGAAGCGGAACACCGGGGCCAGGGGTCCGAAGGTCTCCTCACGGGCGACCGCCATGGCGGCGGTGACGCCGGTCAGCACCGTCGGCTCGAAGAAGCTGCCGCCGAGCGGCGATCGGGCGCCGCCGGTCGCCACCTTGGCGCCCTTTGCAAGCGCGTCGGCGACATGCGCCTCGACCTTCTCCGCCGCCTTGGCATTGACGAGCGGCCCCTGCGTCACGCCGGGGACGCGGCCGTCGCCGAGCTTCAGCTTTTTCACGGCGGCGGTGAGCTTTTCGACGAAGGCGTCGTGAATGCCCGCCTGCGCATAGATGCGGTTGGCGCAAACGCAGGTCTGGCCCATGTTGCGGAACTTCGAGATCATCACGCCTTCGACGGCCGCGTCGAGATCGGCGTCGTCGAAGACAATGAAGGGCGCGTTGCCGCCGAGCTCGGTGTAGATCTTCTTGACCGTGCCGGCACACTGGACGATCAGCTTCTTGCCCACCTCGGTCGAGCCGGTGAAGGAGACGACGCGAACCGCCGGGTGACTGGTCAACACGTCGCCCACCACCGACGACTTGCCGGTCACGACATTGAGCACACCCTTCGGCAGGCCGGCGCGGACCGCGAGACGAGCGAGCGCCAGTGCGGTGAGCGGGGTTTCGGATGCGGGCTTGACCACCGCCGTGCAGCCGGCGGCAAGCGCCGGAGCCACCTTGCGGGTGATCATCGCCGCCGGGAAGTTCCATGGCGTGATGGCGGCGACGACACCGGCCGCCTCGCGGATCACCAGGACGCGGGCGCCGTCCCTCGGCGAGGGCAGCGTCTCGCCGGCGATGCGCTTGGCTTCCTCGGCATAGAATTCGACATAGCCGGCGGCATAATCGATCTCGCCTGCCGCCTCGGCGAGCGGCTTGCCCTGCTCGGCGGTCATGATCAGCGCGAGGTCGTCGCGGTGTTCGATCATCAGCTCGTACCAGCGACGCAGGAGGCGCGAACGCTCCTTGGCGAGCAGGCGCTTCCAGGCCGGCAGGGCACGTTCGGCCGCCTCGACGGCCCGCGTCGTGCCATCCGCGTCGGTCAGCGGCACGCGGCCGACCACGTCGCCGGTGGAGGGATCGGTCACATCGAGGGCGGGAGTGCCCACAAACTCACCGTCGACCAGGCAGGCTTCCACGAGAAGCGAGGGGTCCTTGAGCTGAAGCGTCATGGTAGCAGCCTTTCGTTCTGGATGCCGGGCCGGCTCGGCCTTGCGTCAGGTGGCGGCCTCGCCGACGACCGGTGTGGCGACGGGCGCCAGATGGAGAAGCGCACCCTCGCCGTCGACGGCCCCAAGACGGCCAAGCAGGCGCAACATATGGGGCGGCACCGGAGCCCGCGCCAGGATCGGCGGCTTCTTGCGATAATAGGGCAGCTCCAACTCGCGGGCATGAAGATGCAAGCTGCGGTCGACGGCCCGCGCAGCGTCTCCGCCATAGACGCCATCGCCTACGATGGGGCAGCCGAGGTAAGCCATGTGAACGCGCAGCTGGTGGGTCCGGCCGGTGCGCGGCATCAGATCGACCACCGTCAGCCGCTCGCCTCGCGCGACGACCCGGTAGTCGGTGACCGAAGCCTGGCCGGCCGGATCGACTTTCATCCACCAGGAGCGTTTTTCATGGCTGACCTTGGCGAGCGGCGCATCGACGCGTCCCTCGTCGTCCGGCAACTGGCCCAGCACGACGGCGAGATAGGTCTTCTGCGCCTTCTGACCGGCGAAGATCTCGCCGAGTTCCCGAATGGCGCGGCGGTGGCGACCGAGCGCCAGACAGCCGGAGGTGTCCTTGTCGAGCCGGTGGCCGAGCTGCGGCGGATTGGGCAGACCGAACTGCAAGGCTGGAAAATGCTGGTCGAGCGTCTCCCCGCCGCCGAAGCCGGCGTGCACGGGGATGCCGGCCGGCTTGTCGACGATGAGGAGGGAACCGTCACGATAGAGAATGCGGGCGATCAACTCGTCGTCGGTCATGAAAGATCCTGGAATCGCGGCGCTGCGCCGGTCCCGGTTTCATAGCCCGAAGGACGCCCCAAGCGAAGTCATTTCGCCTCGCCGAGCAAGGTTGCCGTGTTACAGGCGGCGCCGGCGGCGACCACGTCCATCTTGCCCGGCACGATGCCGAAGGTGGCAAAGACGCTGGACAACACCGCCTCGACGGGCTTGACGCTGCCGGCGATCAGTCGGGCTATCTCGTCGCGGACACCGCCTTCCGACATGGCTTCCCGTCCGGTCCCTTCGAGCGACACCAGGACCTGGGTCTCGGCGGCCAGCCGCTCCAGCCGGTTGCTGAAATCGATGGGCGCCCTCAGGCTGGCGACGGTATCGCCGGTTCCAGGCCGAAACACCAGATCAACCGGCGGATCCTCGGCGAAAGCCGAGCGTCCTTTGCCCCAGGCCGTCAACCCTCCGGCGGCAAGCAGGCGGACGTAATCGGATGCACCGGCTGGTGACGCCGTCGCCTCGGCAGCAAACGCCACACTTGCTCGCACCGGCCGGCCGGTGACGGCGACTTCGGGGCCGTTCGGACCACAAGCGATGCGCCGGATGCGGGCATCGCCGGAGCTCAGCTTCACCTCGAGTGGCAGCTCCAGCGTACCGGCGCCAGGGATGGAAAGGCCGCCGATGACGAAGCGAGAAGCGATGCGAATGCTGGGAATGCCCACAAGGCCATTCTCGCCGCCAATCAGCACCGATGCCGAGGCTCCTTCCGATTCCAGGGTCAGAGTTACCTCGTCCACACCGGTGACCGGCGATCTCAACTCGACGCTGACGGCTCCCTGCGCCAAGCGGGCCCGCATCACAGCCTGAATGAACTCCAAAGGCCTGAGCGGAGCGGCAAGCGTCAGATCGGCATCTTCTCCGGCAAGGCTGATGACACCGGCGAAGGGAAGGGGCACCTCGTCGGTCGCTCCGGCCCCGGCGAGACGACTGATGACATCCAGCACCTTCGCCGCCTCGGCCGAGGTTCTGGCGCTTTCGCGGTAAAGCGCGGCAAGTGCAGACAAGAACTCAGCTGGCTTGAACGATGCCTCGGCCACGGCCGCCACGCCTGCTTCGGTGCCACCCTCACGGGTCGAAAGCACATGGCCAAGCTCGGTCACGAGATCGGCGACGCGGAAAGCCACCCGTCCGAGCATGACTCGCTCGTCGGCTGCGAGCGCTCCCGCCGATCCGAACAAGCGCGCCTCAATGGCCGCCGGCACCGCCGGAAGCTCCGGTACGGCAGTCGTCCGTTCGGTGAGGGCAGCAACGCCCGCCCGCGATGCCATCGCCTCCGCGCCGACGGTCGTTTCACCCAGGCCAACCGGCGTGCCGAGCAGACTGCGTGCCGTCATGGACACGGTAACGCGAACGACCTGTCCCGGACCGGCGATGAAAGCCAGCCCGGACGGGCCCGGCAGCGCCTTGCCTTGTTCGGTCGTGACGATGATCTCGGCGCCCCCCATCACCGCCTTCGCGGCGCTCCGTGCCGAGGCATAGGGCGCATCCGGAGTCTTGGCCGCCGCCAGCGCCGCCGCGGAGGCGGCTTCGCCAGCCAAGCGCCGGGCTTCCGACAGCCTCAGCCAGTCGACCGTTGCCAAGAAAGACAGAGCGATGAGCAGGATGCCGACGACGGCGATACCGGCGGCAACCGGTCTTGTCAGCGAACGAAAGACGGAAACAGCGGATCTGAACGGCAAAACGATATGGACCAGTGACGGGGTTGCGCGACTATTGCCCGAATTTGTCTTCCGAGCAGTTAACTTGACGACGAAAGTGCCGTTCCGTCGAAGATTTTGAAGGACTGTACCTGTGCGGACCTGACAAGGCCGTGCCGACGTCCTATGGATGAACGAGGCGCAGGAGGCGCTTCTCAAGACGTCCCATGCGGCGCATGCGTCGCCAAAACGAGGACCGTCACCACTTTGTCGTCACGCATCCGTTCGCCCGAAAGGGCGGCGATTCCAGTTGGATGCGTCAGGAGGAATCATGCTCAAGGCCATCGATCCGCTGCTCAATCCCGATCTTCTCTACGTCCTGGCTTCCATGGGCCACGGCGACACGCTTGCCATCGTCGACAGCAACTTCCCCATCCATTCTGTCGCCCAGGAGACCGTTTACGGCCGTCCGCTACGCCTCGATGGCGTGTCGGCGCCGCGCGCGGCGCGGGCCGTGCTGTCGGTGTTGCCGCTCGACACTTTCATTCCCACGGCCGCCTTCCGCATGGAAGTGGTAGGCGAGCCGGACAAATGGACCGATGTGCAGCATGAGTTCCAGCAGGAAGTCTTCGATGCGGAAGGACCGACCTTCAGACTTGGCGGCATCGAACGCTTTGCCTTCTACGAAGCTGCGAAGAAGTCGTTCGCCGTGTTGCAGACCGGTGAGGGCCGCCTTTATGGCTGCTTCCTGCTCACCAAGGGTGTGATTCCGCCGAAGAGTTGATGACGAACGGTGCCGTGTCCTTGCCGTCGGACTGACGCGAGGACGCGGACGGTGCCGATCGCATCTGCGCAAGCCGACAAGAGACCAACGACATGACCGACATCCAAAAATCCGGCGTCACCATCCTTGGCATCTTCGCCGTAGACGTCACCTTCCTTGCCCCTCGCCTGCCGGCCATCGGCGAAACCCTGGCCGGCTCCGGCTTTGTCATGGGGCCGGGCGGCAAGGGATCCAACCAGGCGGTGGCGGCGGCACGGGCCGGCGGCGAGGTCCGCTTCATCACCAAGATCGGCAAGGACGCCTTTGGCGACATCGGCCTCAAGACCTGGGCCGAGGCGGGCGCCACCGCTCGCGTGCAGCGGATCGACAGCCATCCGACCGGCTCGGCCTTCATCTTCGTCAACGACGCCAATGGCCAGAATGCCATCATCGTCTATGCCGGCGCGTCCGGCACCCTTTCACCCGACGATCTCGACCTCGAGAAGGAAACCATCGCCGCATCGAAGGTGTTCGTGACGCAGTTGGAACAGCCGGTCGACGCCGCCCTCCGCGGCCTTGAGATTGCCCGTGCCGCCGGCACCATCACCGTCTTCAATCCGGCGCCGGCTACAGCCTTCCCGGACGAGATCTATCGGCTCTCCGACTATATCGCTCCCAACGAGACGGAAGCGGCGATGCTGACCGGCATCGCGCCGGGGACCGTGGACGATGCCCGCAAGGCCGGCGACGCGCTTCTCGCCAAGGGTGCGAAGAACGCGCTGATCACGCTGGGCGGCAACGGCGTGCTGCTGCACAACGCCACGCAGTCGGTGCATCTGCCCGCGCGGGCGGCCGGCGAGGTGATCGACACCACCGGGGCCGGCGATGCCTTCCTCGGCGGCTTCTCGGCAGCGCTTTCCAAGGGGCTCGATCCGGTCGAGGCGGCGCGCTACGGCTCGGCGACGGCCGGCATCTCAGTGACGCGTCGGGGTGCCGCCGCCTCGATGCCAACGGCGGCCGAGATCGAGGCGTTTCTCAGAAGCTGACGGTCGTCCTTACCTCGGAAACAACGGCTTCAGCGCGCGATAGAGATCGCGATAGAGCGGTAGGCGAGCGGTGAGCGCCGCCTGCCGCTCGGCGTTGGGCAGGACGACGTCGCGCAGTTCCGGCTTGGCGCAGACGCTGGAGATGGCCTCACCGGTCACCGCCAACCGGGCGAGGCGCGCAACGCCGAAGGCCGGGCCGCGTTCGCCGACGGCATAGCGCCGGATCGGCCGGCCAAGAGCGCTCGCCACCACCTCCACGACGAAGCGTCCCCGGCTGCCGCCGCCGACGGCGGCGAGCGTCTCCGGCACCGGGCCGGCAGTCTCCAGGGCCGCCACCGCGTCGACCAGTGTAAAAGCCATGCCCTCGACGGCTGCCTGCAGAAGATCGAGGCCATCGGCGCCGCCATCCATGCCAAAGAACACGCCTCGCGCCGCCGGATCGTCGTGCGGCGTCCGTTCACCCTGAAGGTAGGGCAGGAAGGTGACCGGTGAAATGGCCCGGCCACGCGTCGCCACGGCCTCGAGTGCCGCGCCAAGATCGGTCATCCCGGTGACGCCAGCGGTCCAGGCCATCACCGAGGCGCCGTTCAGCATGGCCGCCATCTGGAACCAGCGGTTCGGCAGGGCGTGGGCGAAGGCGTGCACCAGCGCGCCGGGATTGGGCCGGTAACTGGCCGTCGTCAGAAACAACTGGCTCGACGTGCCGAGTGAGATGAACGCGTCGCCCTCTTCGATCGCGCCAATGCCGATACCGGCCGCCGCCGCGTCGCCGGCACCGGCGACGACCGGGATGCCCTGAGGAAGCCCGGTGGCTTCAGCCGCAGACGCGGTGACCCGGCCCGAAATATCCGGGCCTTCCAGGAGGCGCGGCAACTGACCGGGCTCAAGCCCGACAGCCGCGACGATGGCTGTCGACCATTGCCGCCGTGTTTCGTCGAGCAAAAGGCTGCCGGCGGCGTCGCACATGTCAGTGGCAAACTCGCCCGTCAGAAGAAAACGTATCCAGTCCTTCGGCAGCAATATCTGCTTGGTACTTGCAAGAGTCTCCGGCTCATGGGCGCGCAACCAGGCGATCTTGGGAGCCAGGAAGCCAGCCATGGCGGGCACGCCGGCGATCTCTCCAAGATCCGGCATCGCCGCATTGAGCGCAGCCGCCTCGGCCGCCGCCCGCCCGTCGTTCCAGAGGATGGCCGGCCGGAGCGGCCTGTCATCCTCGCCCACCAGCACCGCCCCGTGCATCTGGCCGGAGAGCCCGACGGCCGCGACGCGCCCGAGCACGCCCGGCACGGAAGCGGACATTTCGGCAAGCGCCCGCCGTACGGCCTGCCACCAGAGATCGGGATGCTGCTCGGACCAGCCCGGAGCCGGCCTTTCCGTGGTGAGCGCCACTTCGGCCCCAGCCACCGGCCGCTCAAGGGAATCGACAATGAGCGTCTTTACCGCCGAGGTTCCAATGTCGATCCCCAGAAAACAATCACCTTCCGCCACAGCAGCCTCCCGTCCTTCGGCTCTGGTCTAGACCGCCGTGTCGAAAGCCACCAGCCCCGTCCCGTTGGCCGTTGGTCGAGGTGACGAAGCTCATCCGAGTGTCGGCTCGCGGCTTCACCCAAGACGTGCTAAGGAGGCTCATTGTATCGTTTCATGTTGGGAGATTGACGTGACGGAACGGGATATCGAAGCGCTCCTTGATGCAATGACTCTGGAGGAGCAGGTGTCGCTGCTCGCCGGCGCCGACTTCTGGACGACGGTGGCGATACCGCGGCTCGGCATCCCCGCCATCAAACTGTCGGACGGGCCGAACGGCGCCCGTGGCGGCGGCTCGCTGATCGGCGGCGTCAAGGCGGCGAGCTTTCCTGTCGGCATCGCCTTGGGAGCAAGCTGGAACCCGGCCCTGGTCGAGGAGATCGGCGGGGCGCTTGCCGAGGAAGCCCGGTCAAAGGGGGCTTCCGTGCTGCTCGCCCCCACCGTCAACATCCAGCGCTCCGCCGTCAACGGCCGCAACTTCGAGTGCTATTCGGAAGACCCGTGCGTCACGGCGACGCTCGCCACCGCTTATGTCACCGGCCTGCAGAAGGGCGGGGTAGGTGCCACTGTCAAGCATTTCGTCGGCAACGAATCGGAAATCCAACGTACCACCATGAGTTCGGACATCGACGACCGGGCATTGCGCGAGATCTACCTGCCGCCCTTCGAGGCGGCGGTAAAGACGGCCGGTGCCTTCGCGGTGATGAGCTCCTACAACCGCCTCAACGGCACCTTCACATCCGAGCACAAGACGCTGCTCGGCGATCTTCTCAAGGACGAGTGGGGATTTACCGGCCTCGTCATGTCCGACTGGTTCGGCTCGCATTCGACGGTGCCGACCGTCGAAGCCGGTCTCGATCTCGAAATGCCCGGTCCGACGCGCGATCGCGGCGACAAGCTGGTCGCCGCCGTGCGGGCCGGGGACATTACTGCGGAGAAAGTGCGCGATGCCGCCCGGCGCGTTCTGAGACTGATCGAGCGGGTCGGCGGCTTCGAGGCGCCCGACATTCCGGCCGAGCAGGCCATCGACAAACCGACGCACCGGGCGCTGATCCGCCGGGCCGGCGCGGAAGCCATCGTGCTCCTCAAGAACGACGGCATCCTGCCGCTCGATCTCTCCGGCCGGACAATCGCGGCCATCGGTCCCAATGCCGAGACGGCGCAGATCATGGGTGGCGGCAGCGCCCAACTCAATCCCCACTATGCCATTTCGCCGGCCAGCGGCCTCCGCTCCCTGACCTCAGAAAACCAACTCCGGACGGGCGCCGGCGTTACCGCCAATCGCCTGATGCCGCTGATTTCGGGGCCGTTCGAGGTGGACGTCTATGGCCGGCCCGACCTGACCGGCCCCGTCGTCGAGCATCAGAGCCATCCGCTCGGCGAGGTGATGTGGTTCAACGCGGTGGCGCCGAGTGTCGCTGACGCCGACTTTTCGCTGAGGGCCACCACCCGCTTCACGCCGTCGGAAACGGCAGAACACGTGTTCGGCCTCGTCAGCGTGGGGCCGAGTCGTCTCTTGGTCGACGGGCGGACCGTGGTGGATATCCGGGACCACTGGGCGCCGGGCGACAATTATTTCGAGTGCGGCAACCGCGAGGCGCGCGGCACCATCGCACTCGAAGCCGGGCGCACGGTCGACGTAGTCGTCGAATACCGCTTCGTGCAGGCCACCGCCCTCAACTTCAAGGCCATCCGGGTCGGCGTCGCGGTGCCGCTCGGCGACAAGGCCTTCGCCGAAGCCGTCGAACTGGCTCGCGCCTCGGATATCGCCATCGTCTACGCCGGCCGGTCCGGCGAGTGGGACACCGAGGGCAACGACCTGCCCGGCCTCGATCTGCCGGGCCGTCAGGACGAGCTGATCGCCGCCGTCGCGGCCGCCAACGCCAATACCGTCGTCGTGCTGCAAACCGGCGGCCCCGTGGTCATGCCCTGGCTCGACAAGGTGCGGGCGGTGATCGAGGCCTGGTATCCGGGCCAGGAAGCCGGCAACGCCATCGCCGACGTCCTGACGGGTGCCGCCGAGCCGGGCGGCCGGCTCGCCCAGACCTTCCCGCACCGCCTCGCCGATACGCCGGTCGAAACCGGCGATTCGCTGACCTACCCCGGCCGGGACGGCCACGTGGCCTATCGCGACGGCGTGTTCGTCGGCTATCGGCACTATGAAAAGGCCGGCATTGAACCGCTGTTCCCGTTCGGCCACGGCCTCAGCTACACCAGCTTCGACTGGCAGGCGCCGACCGTGGATCGGCCGAACTTCGACGGCGAGGGTGTCATTACGGTTCGGGTGCGGGTGTCCAACAGCGGTGCACGGCCCGGATCGGAGGTCGTCCAGCTCTACGTCGCGCCGCCGGCCTCGCGGGTCGAACGGCCGGCCAAGGAGCTCAGGGCGTTTGCCAAGCTCCATCTCGCACCGGGCGAGACAGTGGATGCCACGATGACGCTATCCGCCCGCGCCTTCTCCTATTTCGATGCCGAACGGAACGCCTTCGTCGCTGAGAAGGGGCGCTACAGGCTGATTGCCGCGGCATCGTCGGCTGCGCCGCGCGGCGGTATCGACATTGAAGTGACACGCGAAATCGTCGAGGGTGTGCGCGCTCGCTTCCAAGACTGAGACCGTCATCCAGAGCGCCGTTCGATCTGACTGAACAAGATCGACGCTCTAGATTCTTGTCTGTGAAGCATCATCTTGCCGATCCTCGTTTCACTCCGGTCGGATGATGCTCTAGGCAAAAAGAAAAACCCGGACGTGGCTAGGCCATGTCCGGGGTGGTAAGTCTGCAACCTTGTTGTCGCAGTGACCGAGAGGCGTGCTTTCGGAAAGTGAGCTGGGTTTCCGTCGGCTCGATGCTGACGTTATGCCCCGGTCGCCGAGGGGGCGCCAGCGGCAATCGGCGCCTCGGAGCCAAGTCTTGACAAGTCGTGAACGAGACCCGCAGATCCCTGTTATTTCTGACAATGCCAGATAGAGGGCATCAAGCTTACCTCCGGCAATTTGCCTAAATTCCGGCCTCCGGGCGGCTATATAGATAATACTTTCCTTACAGCTTCGATCAAATGGGCCATTGTCAGGTTCATAACGCGTTTCTCATGCTCATTTTCTGAAGTTTCACGTTTCCCGGATACGTTGTCCTGCAGAAAATCCGCATGGAAACCGTCATGAAGCTCCTTCTGGTCGACGACAACCCAAGTAATCTGTTCATGCTCGGCAAATTGGCGCAGAGCTCCGGCATTGCCGATGTACAGTCGTTCCGCGACCCCTTGCAGGCGCTCGACGAGGCCCGCCGGACCCGCTTCGATCTGATCATCGTCGACTACATGATGCCGGGGATCGACGGGTTGACGCTCATCCGCGAGGTGCGCAGCCTTCCCGACTACGTCGACGTGCCCATCGTCATGGTCACCACCGTCGACCAGCGGGAAATCTGCTACGCCGCGCTTGAGGCCGGCGCCACCGACTTCCTCACCAAGCCGGTCGACATGGCCGAGGCCAAGGCGCGGCTCCGCAACCTCGCCATGCTGCGCGAGATGCAGAACAAGCTCAGGGACCGTGCCGACTGGCTGCAGACCGAAGTGCAGAAGGCGACTTACGACCGACTGGGCCTCGAAGAGGAGGTCATCCTGCGGCTTGCGCGAGCCGTCGAGCGCCGTGACCCCTCGATCGGCAGCCATCTCGTACGCGTCGCCCGCACGGCCCGCGAACTCGCCGAGGAGCTTGGCCAGAGCCAAGCCTATTGCCAGGACCTCTACATCGCCTCGCTGATGCATGACATCGGCAAGCTCGGCCTGTCCGATGATCTGCTCTACAAGACAGGGCCCTACACGACAGAAGAGCGCCAGCGGATGCAGGCGCATACGCTGATCGGCGGCCAGATTCTCGAAGGATCACGGTCGCCCGTCATCCGCCTCGCCGCCGAGATTGCCGAGACGCATCACGAGTTCTGGGACGGCAGCGGCTACCCGCGCGGCCTCAAGGAATCGGCGATCCCGCTGGCCGGACGTATCGTCGCCGTCGCCGACGTATTCGACGCGCTGACATCCGAGCGACCCTACAAGGCCGCCTGGACGGCCGAAGACGCCGCTCGCTACATCGCTGACAAGGCCGGGCAGCAGTTCGATCCCGAGGTGGCTAGAGCCTTCTCGCTCCGCTACTTCCGCATCCTGAAGATCCGGGAACAGGCCGGCGGACCCCTCGGATTTGCCGCCTGACCTCCCTGCCGCCTTTTGCCGGACAGATCCATCGTGACGACGACCACCACCCCTTCAGCCGGACCCGGGGCCGGAATGCGCGCCGGAAAGACTACGGTACAAGACCGTCCGCTCAGGGGCGCCTTGCTCTATGTCGTCGTCGGCTTCCTGTTCCTTGTTTCGGCCGTTGCCGTCTTCACGATCCTGATCCGACAACAGGCGGATGTGACCGACCTTGAGGAGACGCGCACGCTTGCCACCGCCTATCGGCTCGACAGGGCGGCCGAAAAGCTGCTGCGATCGGTGGAGACGGCCAGACTGGCTCCTTCGGAGGCCACGGTCCAGACGGTCACGGCCCGCTTTGTGCTGTTTGGCGCCGCCACGCGCGACTTTGCAGCAGCGATGCCCGACCGCATAGACGTCGGATCGGTGACCGAAATCGTCGTTGGCGCGCGGTCTATCGTCGATCGTCTGGCCAGCACACCGACGGTCGACAGGCAGGCTCTCGATGCCCTGGCCAGCCGCCTCAGTGATCTCCCCGCCATCACCTCCCGACTGGCTGCCTTCGCCGAAGCGGCGGAAACAATGGCTCGTTCCGAAGAACGGGCGCTCCGTGAGAAGCTATATCGGGTGCTGGTGGTGCTGGTCGGCGCATTGACGCTGTCCATGTGCATCTTCATCTTCAGTCTGATCCGACAGATCCGAGAGATCTGGAGTTCCAGACTGCGTCTCGAAGCAATGGCAGCCGAGCTCAAAGAGGCCGTGGCGGCCGCCGAGGCGGCCAATCAGGCGAAATCAGCGTTTCTTGCCACCATGAGCCATGAGATCCGTACGCCGATCAACGGCGTGCTCGGAATGGCCCATCTTCTCAAGGACACGCAGCTCGACCCTGAGCAGCGGGGCTTTGCCACCAACATCGAAGCCTGCGGCCGCAGCCTGATCGCACTGGTCAACGATATCCTCGACTTTTCCAAGCTGGAGGCCGGCTCCTTCGACGTCGACCGCGTGGTGTTCGATCCGGTGGGCACCGCCGAGGCGGCAATGTCCATGGTGGAGGCTTCCGTCCGCGAGAAGGGCCTCGTCGCCGTGCTGGCGCCGGAGATCGCCATGAGCGCCCGCTACTCGGGCGATCCGACGCGCGTCCGCCAGGTGCTGATCAACTTCCTGTCCAATGCCGTCAAGTTCACCGAAAGCGGCCTGATTGCCGTTCGGATCCGCGAAGTGAGCGACGGGGATCATCCGATCCTGCGCTTCGAGGTGGAGGACACCGGCACCGGCATTTCCGAGGAAGGGCAGAAGCGCCTGTTCAAGGAGTTCTCGCAGGTCGACGCCTCGATCACCCGCCGCTTCGGCGGCACCGGCCTCGGGTTGGCCATCAGCCGGCGCATCGTCGAGGGATTGGGCGGGACCATCGGCGTCACCAGCCGGGAAGGACGTGGTTCCACCTTCTTCTTCGAGCTGCCGCTCGAACGCGCCGCCGCAGCCGAGATCGACCCTGCCCCGCTGCATGGCGCCTCGATCTGGGTGAAAGGCCGCTCTCCGGCTGAAGCGGCGGCGATCGCCGCCACCTTCGCCTATTTTGGCGCCGGCGTGACGGACGCCGAAACCGAGGCCGACGTTGCGATCACCGTGACGACGCTGCCCCCCGATCATCAACGCGCCCGGCTCGACATCGCCTTCTCGCAAACGGCGCCTCGGGTCGCCGGCAAGCCGGCCCGCCCCGCCAACACGCTGACGCCGGCCATCGTTGCCGCCTCGATCGCCGGCAGCCTGGCGACGGAGGACAAGCGCCGCGCCACGGGCGAAGAGGCGACCGTGCCAAAGGGGCTGAGAGTGCTGGTGGTCGAGGACAACCGCATCAACCAGCAAGTGGCGCTCCGCCTGCTCGCGCGCCTCGGCATCGACGCGGCGCTGGCCGAGAATGGCGCCGAAGCGCTGGCCATGGTCAATGCCCGCGACTTCGACATCGTGTTCATGGACATGCAGATGCCGGTGATGGACGGCCTTGAGGCGACACGCGCCATCCGCCGGTCGAGCGGGCGCGGCCGCAACGTGCCGATCGTCGCCATGACCGCCAACGCCTTTGCCGCCGACCGCGAAGCATGCCGCAAGGCCGGCATGACCGGCTTCCTGCCCAAGCCCGTCGAGCGGGACGATCTGCTGGCGGTCCTCGCGGCCCTGCCCGAAGGCAAGCTGCCGATAACGCGACCGGCTTCCCATGCCGATGCGGCGCGTGGCGAAACTGTCAATCGCCGCCGGATCGACGCGCTCCTGCGCGAACTCGGACCCGACGACACGGCCTTCCTGCTCGACTCCTTTGCCACCGACGTGGCGAGCCTGCTTGCCGACCTCTCGGCGGCGCTCGAACGCGGCGACACCGAACTTGCCAAGCGCAGCCTGCATACGCTGAAGGGCGCCTCCGCCAACGTCGGCTTCGACGACCTGTCGCGGCAGGCGGCGGCGTTGATGGCCGAACTGCCGGACCCGGATGTCGGCGCGCTCGGCAAGCTGATGATGACCATCGCCAGCGCTGGCAGCGTGGTCGCCGGCCTCAAGGCCGAGTTCGCGAAGGCATCCCGAGCCAACGAGGCGTTGGCTGCTCAGTAGGCCTCGGTGAGCGTCCGGCCCTTGGCGACGGCATCGAGCGCCTTGAGGTCGGAGAGCAGCGGCGCGATCCACGGCAGCGGCAGCATGTTCGGTCCGTCCGACGGTGCGTTGTCGGGGTCGTCATGGGCTTCGACGAACACCGCCGCACACCCCACCGCCACCGCCGCCCGCGCGAGTGCGGGCGCGAAGACGCGCTTTCCACCGGACGACGAGCCACGGCCACCGGGCTCCTGTACAGAATGGGTGGCGTCGAAAACCACGGGGTAGCCGGTTTCGGCCATGGTCGGCAGCCCGCGGAAATCGGTGATCAGCGCGCCATAGCCGAAGGATGTGCCGCGATCGGTCAAGAGCACGCGGTCGTTGCCGGTCGAAGCCACCTTGTCGGCCACGTTCTGCATGTCCCACGGCGCCAGGAACTGCCCCTTCTTGATGTTGACGGCCTTGCCGGTCTCGCCGGCGGCGAGCAAGAGATCGGTCTGCCGGCACAGGAAAGCCGGGATTTGAAGGATGTCCACGACCTCGCCCGCCCGGCGGGTCTGCTCGATGTCGTGGACATCGGTGAGCACGGGACATCCCAGGCGATCTCTCACCTCGGCAAGGATGGAGAGGCCCGCCTCGATGCCGACGCCCCGCGTTCCCTTGAGCGAGGTGCGATTGGCCTTGTCGTAGGAGGCTTTGAACACGAAGGGCACACCGGCCGCCTTGGCGGTCTCCGACAGGAAGGCGGCGATCTTCAACGCGTGCTCCCGACTCTCGATCTGGCAAGGGCCGGCGATCAGCACGAAGGGAGCATTGTTGTCGAAGGTGACGGAGCCGACGGTGACGGCTTTTTGCGGCGTGGCGACGGCCATGGACGGACCCTTTTGCGGAAGGAGGGCGCCCGACCGCGATCGGCCGGGCGCAAAGCAAAACTCAGCGCTGGACGTTGCGGCCGGCCAGCGACTTTTCCCAGGACAGCGCGTGGCCGACGATGGTGTCGAGGTCGTCGAGCTTCGGCTGCCAGCCGGTGATCGAACGCAGGCGGCTCGAATCGGCAACCAGCGACGGCGGGTCGCCGGCGCGGCGCGGCGCCATGCGGACGGGGAAATTCACGCCCGAGACGCGCTTCACCGCATCGATCACCTCCAGCACCGAGAAGCCGTGGCCATAGCCGGCATTGGCGACGAAGGTGTCGCCGCCGTCCATCAGGTGCTTCAGCGCCAGCACGTGCGCCTCGATGAGGTCGGTGACGTGGATATAGTCCCTAAGGCAGGTGCCGTCCGGTGTGGGATAATCGGTGCCGAACACATCCATGCCGTCGCGCTGGCCGAGGGCGGCCTGGGCGGCGATCTTGATCAGATGGGTAGCACGCTTGCTCGACTGGCCGGTGCGGCCCTTCGGATCAGCGCCGGCGACGTTGAAATAGCGCAGTGCCGCATAGCGGAAGCCGTAAGCGAAAGCGCTGTCGCGCAGCATGATCTCGGTCATCCATTTGGACGAACCATAGGGCGACACCGGCCCGAGCGGCACCGCCTCGTCGATGAGGTCGACACCCGGCTCGCCGTAGACGGCGGCCGTCGAGGAGAACAGGAAGGCCTTGACCTTGCCGCGCACCGCAGCCGCGATCAGCGAGCGCGACTTCACCGTGTTGTTCTCATAGTAGGACAGCGGATCGGTGACCGAATCCGGCACCACGATCGAACCGGCGAAATGGGCAACGGCGGTGACGCCGTGATCGGCGATCAGCTTGTCGACCAGGTCGCCGTCACCGATATCGCCGACGACCAGCGTCGCCGCGCCGGGAATGACGGCGTCGTAGCCGGTCGAAAGGTTGTCGAGCACGACAACGCTCTCGCCGCGATCGACGAGGGCATGCACCATGTGGCTGCCAATATAGCCGGCGCCACCGGTCACCAGAATGGACATGGAAAACTCCTCGAGTCCTTTGGGTGCCCTGCCAGGGCACTAGAAGCGAGGCTTCTCTATCGCCCGTTTGGCGGCGTTTTTCCAGTAGGGGCATGCCGAGGAAGACAATTGTACGCCGCCGGAGGCGACGCTCGAAATTCATGTGCACATTTTCAGCCGGCAGGGGAAATTAACGGCTCGTTAACTACTTTTTTCGCAGTTTCCTGCATATTTTTCAATGTCCGCGGTGAAGATGCGATTCGATAGCCGGGGCCGGAGAGGGAAGAGGATCGTTCATGGCTCGACTGTCGGGGCCGTTCATTCCAGCCATCGAGGACGCGGCGGCACGACGCCTTCGTCTGGTCGACGCGTCGGATACCGGCGCGGCGCGACGGGCCATTACCGTTCTCCATATCGGCGATACGCCGGAGGACACGTTCCTGATCGGCCGGCTCGTTGGGGCGCTGCCGAGCTTCTCCGCCACCTTCGTCGCCGCCGGCACGCGCGAGGCGGCCCTATCGGCCTTGTCGCGCCAACCCTGCGACGTCGTGCTATGCGAGTTCTGGATGGCAGGCCGTACCACCATGGCGCTGATCGACGAGATCAAGGCGGTGGCCGACGTGCCGGTGATCCTGACGTCGGCGCTGGACAATGACGACATCGAACTGATCGGCCGCCGAGCCGGCGCCGATGGCCTGCTCATGAAGAGCGACCTCGCGGTGGCGACGCTCGACCGGGTATTTTCGACGTTGCTGCCGCGGCGCCAGGCGCCGCGCCGCGATGCCGCCTCGATGCTTCGCGCACTGATGTCCAACCTCTACGCAGCCGGCCTGACGCTTCGTTCCGAGCAAGATGGCGACCGAGCTGCGGATCAGGAGGTTCGGCGGGCGGCGCTTCAACGCTCGCTTGTCGATCTCGAAGCCGCGAGCCGGTTCGGCGCCGGTGTCCAGCGCTTCGATGCCATCGCCTTCTTCGTTGACGCGGTGAAGAAGCAAGCGCTCCGAGCCGAAGCGGGGGGCGCCGTCAACTTCCTCGTCCCATCGCTGCCGCTGCCCATCGAAACCAGCCCGACGCTCTATGCAGACCTCGTCGAAGGTTTTCTGACGGAAGCCGGTGACGCTGCGGCGGCTGGCGGCACCGCCACCGTTTCGCTCAAGGCGACGACCGGCCGCCTAGTGGCGACGGTTCGGTCATCGGGCGGGGAGGCGGTTGCCATCGATGCCGAGGCGCGGGCGGCAGCGGCCGAGCGGCGCCTGCTGGTCGAGGGGCTGGCGCGAGCCTGCGGCGGCAATGTCGCCTTCGCGGCCGAAGACGGGCACGTTCTGGACGTGCCGCTGCGCCTCTCGAGCCTGTCCCGCTGATCAGGCGTCGACGGAATCGTCGGCCATCACGTCCAGCACATGGAGGTGATGCGGGCGGTTGTCGCGGCCGATCCAGTCGATGCTCTGGCCGACCGTCAGGCCGATCAGCGCGGCGCCGACCGGTGTCAGCACCGAAATGCGCCCCTGCTCGATATCGGCATCGCCGGGATAAACGAGGCGGACGCTGCGCGGCTCGGCGCCATCCAGGCTGAAGCGCACCATGGCGCCCATGCGCACGGTGCCCGGCGCCAGACGGTTGTCGGCGACAACGCGCGCCCGTTCGAGCTCGGCCGCCAGTTGGTCAGCGGCCACGGAATCGCGATCGGCCAGCGCATCGGCGAGATTGGCGAGACGCTCGTGGTCTGAATGGGCGAGCGTGATGGCCGGCAAGCGTCGCCGGCGGGTGGTAGTGGTCATGATATCCTCCAAAAGAAAGAGCCCCACCGCGTCAGGCGGGCTAAACTTGAAAAAGCTGAGTTGGGATGTCGCGCGGAGCTTACGGGTTGGAAAACCGGCTCAAGGCCTCACGGCCTCAGCGCGACAATGCGGGACCGTGAGATCAGTATCCCGCGAGGGGATAGATCCTGCTGAGCATTCTGAGATGGCTGGTCCGCGGTTCCATGTCCGGAAAGATCGGTATTTGACCGGAGGAAGTCAAGCGGGCCTGTTATCCTGCCTCAATCGCCGGCCGGCCTCAGGCCGTTGGCTTTCGCTCCGCTTCCGTCTTTCGGCGGCTGCGTGCCGAAAGACTCGCTTCGGCGCCGCCGCTTGGCGCCGGAAGCCGATAAATCGGCTTCAAGTGGGTCATCAGAACGGGGTGCGCGAGCGGATGGCGGCGGTAAGCGTGCCTTCGTCGAGATAATCGAGTTCGCCGCCAACCGGCACGCCATGGGCGAGGCGCGTCACCTTGACGCCGAGGCCTTCGAGACGATCGGTCACATAGTGGGCGGTCGTCTGGCCGTCGACGGTGGCGTTGACGGCGAGAATGATTTCCTTGACCGCCGGATCGGAGGCCCGCTCGACAAGGCCGGTGATATCGAGATCATCAGGGCCGATGCCCGAAAGAGGCGACAACACGCCGCCGAGCACATGGTAACGGGCATTGACGGCGCCGGCCCGTTCCAGGGCCCAGAGGTCGGCGACGTCTTCCACCACGACGATCACCGAGCCGTCGCGCGTCGGATCGGTGCAGACGGTGCACGGGTCGGCGGTATCAACGTTGCCGCACGCCGAGCAGACGCGAACCCGATCATGGACGGTCCGCATGGCATCTGTGAGCGGAGCGAGGAGCTGATCACGTTTCTTGACCAGTTGCAGCGCCGCGCGGCGGGCCGAGCGTGGCCCGAGACCGGGCAAGCGAGCGAGAAGCTGGATCAGCCGCTCGATTTCCGGTCCTGTCACGCGTCGGGCCAAGATGATCTCCGCTCAAAGCGGGCACCGAAACGCCCGAAGACGTCCGGAACGCCCGCGTCACCAACCAATCAGAAGGGCAGCTTGAATCCGGGGGGCAGAGGCAGCTTGCCGGTCACCGCCTGCATGCGCTCGGCGACAAGAGCGTCGACGTGCGCCTTGGCGTCGGCGAAGGCTGCAACGATCAGATCCTCGACGATCTCGGCCTCCTCCGGCTTCAGGAGGGACGGATCGATGCGAAGCGCCTTCATCTCTCCCTTGCCGGTGACGGTGATCGAAACGAGGCCGCCGCCGGAGGTGCCCGTCGCCTCGGTCCTGGCGATTTCTTCCTGCGCCTCGGCCATGCGAGCCTGAAGCTGCTGGGCTTCCTTCATCATCTTGCCGATGTCGCCGAACATGGATCTTCTCCGGGGTAAACTGTCTTGTCGCCAGATGGCCGCTCCGGCCGCCCTTGTCAACCGCTCGGGATCAATCGTCGAAATCGCCGAAGCCGGGATCGGGCATCTCGTCGATGAACCCTTCGGTCCAGTCGCCGGTGTCCTCGAAGGTGGCGCCGCCCCCCGCCGGGCCGGCGGGTAATGGCTCCGGCTCGTCGCCGAACTTGACGTCGACGATCTCGGCACCGGGAAACAGCCGGAAAATGGCGGCCACCACCGGATCGGCCAAGGCGTCATCGACGGCTTCCCGCCGGCGCGCCTCACGCGTTTCGGCAAGGGTCGGCTTTCCGTCTTCGCGGGAGATGGCAACGATCCAGCGCCGGCCGGTCCAGCCCGTGAGCTTGCGGCCGATCTCGCCGGCGAGGCCGGGGTTGGCGCCCTCGACCGGTGCAAACTCGATGCGTCCATCCTCGAAGCGCACAAGGCGGACGTGCCGCTCCAGCGCGAACTTGAGACCGATGTCGCGGTTGCTTTCGGCGAGCGCCACCACCGCCTCGAAACTGTCGAGGCGCGGGCCGGCCATTACCTCCGGCTCGGCGCGACGGGCGATGGCTCCGGCAAAGCCATTGGCGGCACGGGCGCGCGGACCGTCTCCACCGCCGGACGGGCCGCCGACCGGCGGGGTCAGGCCCGGAAAGGTGCCGTCCTTCAGCATCTTCAATGCTTCGTCGGGCGTCGGCAGATCGGCGGCATAGGCGAGGCGGACCAAGACCATCTCGGCCGCCGGCAGCGGTCGCGGCGCGGTCTGCACTTCCTGGATGCCCTTCAGCAGCAGCTGCCAGGTGCGGGAGAGGACGCGCACCGACAATTTCTCGGCAAAGTCGCGACCGCGCGTCCGCTCGGCCTCGGTCAGCGACAGGTCGGCCGCCCCTTCCGGAAGATGCTTCAGCCGCGTCACCAGATGGACGAAGGCGGCAAGATCGGACAGCACGGCGGCGGGATCGGCGCCGGTGTCATACTGGTCGGCGAGAATGGCCAGTGCGCCGGCGACATCGCCCTTCATCACCGCTTCGAACAAATCGACGACGCGCACCCGATCGGCAAGCCCGAGCATGCCGCGCACCGCGTCGGCCGACACATGGCCGCCACCGTGGGCAATCGCCTGATCGAGAATGGTCAGGCTGTCGCGCACCGAACCCTCGGCGGCACGGGCGATCAGCGCCACCGCTTCCGGATCGGCGGTGACCTTCTCGGAGGCAATGATCCGGTCGAGATGGGCGGCGAGTTCGCCGGTCGGCACACGACGCAGGTCGAAGCGCTGGCAGCGCGACAGCACCGTGATCGGCACCTTGCGGATCTCGGTGGTGGCGAAGACGAACTTCACATGCTCGGGCGGCTCTTCCAGCGTCTTCAGGAGCGCGTTGAAGGCCTGCGTCGACAGCATGTGCACTTCGTCGATGATGTAGACCTTGTAGCGGGCCGACACCGGCTTGTAGCGCGCCGCCTCAATGATGTCGCGCACATCGTCGACGCCGGTATGCGAGGCGGCGTCCATCTCGATGACGTCAACGTGCCGACCTTCCATAATGGCGCGACAATGGGTGCCTTCGCGATCCATGTGGACCGTCGGACGGTCGATCTCGCCGGGGATCTCGTAGTTGAGGGCGCGGGCGAGGATGCGGGCCGTGGTGGTCTTGCCGACGCCGCGCACGCCTGTCAGCATCCACCCTTGCGCGATGCGGCCGGTTTCAAAGGCGTTCTCGAGCGTGCGCACCATGGCGCCATGGCCGATCAGGTCGGCAAAGCTCTGCGGACGATATTTGCGGGCAAGGACCCGGTAGGGCGAGGCGGCCGTCTGATCGGCAGGCGTCAGCGTGTCCGGCATGCTCGCAACCTGGGAAATGGAGGGTGGGAGGCCGACGAGTGACCCGAGCCGAAGCTCGTTGGGGCTGCTTCCTTCCGGACCTGACCCGGTTGGCGAGTGGTTCGTCCACCGCCAACCTCCCGAGCCACATATCGCGGTGTTGCCGGCAAAATGCAAGAGGCGCTTTCAGCGATGCTCACATGCAAGCCGTTGGTCGCGGACTTCCAACAGCCCAAAGGCCGCTCTCTTGACAATATGCACCCCGTTCGGCGGCCTCGAAAAAGATGCTATCTCGCGAAACCATTGCCTTCGCGCCGTAATGATGAAAATTTCAGAAAGATAACCAACGCGAGGGGACGCCCAATGATTCGACCCGTTGTCCAGAGCCTCCCGAGCCGGTTCCTGATTGCCGCCCTTCTCATCCTCCAGCCGCTTCTGGCCGGTAGCCCGGCCCGGGCCGAGGAGCCGGAGTGGCGGACGGCCACGGCGCTTGGCGGTGAGCCGCGCTATGCCGCCGATTTTGCCCATTTCGACTACGTCAATCCGGATGCTCCCAAAGGCGGCGAAGCCCGCTTTGGCGTCGAAAGCACCTTCGACAGCACGAACCTGTTCCTCGGCACCAAGGGGACGCCGACCGGCGCGGTGGTCTACGCCTACGAGTCGCTGTTCACGTCTTCGCTGGACGAACTCGACATTTCCGCCACTTACCCCCAGCTTGCCGAGGCGGCGCGCTACCCGAGCGATTACGCCTGGGTGGAATATCGGCTCGATCCGAGGGCGCGCTGGCAGGATGGCGAGCCGGTGACGGTGGACGACGTCATCTGGTCCTTCGACACACTGAAGGAGATCTACCCGCTTTTTGCCAATTACTACAATCATGTCGTCAAGGCGGAACCGGCCGGCGATCGCGTCGTCCGCTTCACCTTCGATGCCCCCGGCAACCGCGAGCTGCCGCATATCCTCGGCCAGCTCTACGTGTTGCCCAAACATTGGTGGCAAGGCAAGGACGCCTCCGGAAAGCCGCGCAACATCCGCGAGACGACACTGGAAGCACCACTCGGCTCGGGCCCCTACAAGGTGACGGCGGTCGATCCCGGCCGGCGGGTCACGCTCGTCCGCGACCCGGACTACTGGGGCGCGAAACTGCCGGTGTCCATCGGCTCCAACAACTTCGATCAGATGACCTTCGACTATTACGTCGACTCCACCGTGCTCATGGAGGCCTTCAAGGCCGACAAGTATGATTTCCGATCCGAGCGTTCAGCCAAGATGTGGGCGACCGGCTACGACTTTCCGGCGAAGCGGGAAGGCAAAGTCGTGACCATGACCTTCCCGCGCAATGCCTCCGGCGTCATGCAGGCGCTGATCGTCAACCTGCGCCTGCCGAAGTACCAGGATGCCCGCATCCGTCGGGCGCTCAACCTCGCCTTCGACTACGAGACGCTGAAGCGGACGGTGTTCTTCAATCTCTATGACCGCATCGACAGCTTCTACTTCGGCACCGAACTGGCCGCCAGGAACCTGCCGAGCCCCGACGAACTGGCGCTTCTCGAGCCGTTGCGCGACAAGCTGCCGCCTGCCGTGTTCACCGCTCCCTATGCCAATCCGGTCGGCGGCACGCCCGAGGCGGTGCGCGACAATCTCAGACAGGCGGTCGCCCTGTTTGCCGAGGCCGGCTGGACCATCCAGAATGGCAAGATGCGGAACGCCAAGGGGGAGCCCTTCCGCATCGAGTTTCTCACCAATGACCAGCTCAACGAGCGCTACATGGCGCCCTATGCCAAGGCGCTCGGCCGGATCGGCATCGACCTCGACTATCGCCTCGTCGACGACGCGCAGTATCAGAACCGCACGATAAGCTTCGATTTCGACATGACCACGGAGGTGTGGGGACAGACCCTGTCGCCGGGCAACGAACAGAGGGAGATGTGGGGATCGAAGGCAGCCGACCAACCGGGCTCGCGCAACACGGCGGGCATCAAGGACGCCGCCATCGACGCCCTCATCGACAAGGTGATCTATGCCGGCGATCGGGCGGCGCTCATCACGGCGACGCGCGCGCTCGATCGCGCGCTCCTGGCCAACAACTTCGTGATTCCGCTCTTCTATTCAAAAGTCAACTTCTACGCCTACTGGAACCGCTTCGGCCACCCGGAGGCGCTGCCGAAATACTCCGTAGGGTTTCCCGGCGTCTGGTGGTACGACGCCGCCGCCGCCAAGGCGGCCGGTCTTCCACGCTGATCGGTTCGAGACGAGGTTTTCCGGTTCATGGCAGGCTACATCCTCCGCCGCCTCCTCCTGATGATCCCGACGCTGATCGGCATCATGGCCATCAACTTTGCCGTGGTGCAGTTCGCGCCCGGCGGGCCGGTGGAGAAGGTGATCGCCAAGCTGCAGGGCACCGACATCGGCGCCACCGACCGCTTCACTGGCGCCGGCGCCGATCTGGGCGGGCAGGCGCCCGACCAGGCGTCCGGTGAGGCGATCACCTCGAAATATCGCGGCGCCCAGGGGCTCGATCCCGAGTTCATCAAGAAGCTCGAGAAGGAGTTCGGCTTCGACAGGCCGCCGCTCGAACGCTTCGGGCTGATGCTGTGGAACTATGCCCGCTTCGACTTCGGCGAGAGCTATTTCCGCTCCATTTCGGTGATCGACCTGATCAAGGAAAAGCTGCCGGTTTCCATCTCGCTCGGCCTGTGGATGACGCTGCTCTCCTATGGCATCTCCATTCCGCTCGGCATCGCCAAGGCGGTGCGCGACGGCTCACGCTTCGATGTCTGGACGTCGTTCGTCATCGCCATCGGCTATGCCGTGCCGAGTTTCCTGTTCGGCATCCTGCTGATCGTGCTGTTCGCCGGTGGGTCCTTCTGGTCGATCTTCCCGTTGCGCGGCCTCACATCGGAGGGCTGGGGGGCCATGGGCTGGCCCGAGCGCATTCTCGACTATTTCTGGCACATGGCATTGCCGCTTCTCGCCATGGCGACGCACGCCTTCGCCACCACGACGCTGCTGGTCAAGAACTCCTTCCTCGACGAGATCCGCAAGCAATATGTGCTGACGGCGCGCATGAAGGGGCTCTCGGAGCGCAAGGTGCTTTACGGCCATGTGTTCCGTAACGCCATGCTGATCGTCATCGCCGGTTTCCCCGGCGCCTTCATCGCCTCCTTCTTCGCCGGATCGCTGCTGATCGAGACCATCTTCTCGCTCGACGGTCTCGGCCTTCTGTCCTTCGAGTCGGTGATCAATCGCGACTATGCCGTGGTGTTCGCCACGCTCTATGTCTTCTCGCTCATGGGCCTCGTCATCAACATCCTCTCCGACCTCACCTACATGTGGATCGATCCGCGCATCGATTTCGAGAGCCGGGAGGTATGACCGCCATGGCCGCCCTTCACGCCGCAAGGCGCCCCTGGCTGTCGCCCGTCAACCGCCGCCGCTGGCAGAACTTCAAGGCCAACCGCCGCGGCTGGTGGTCCTTCTGGATGTTTATGGTGCTGTTCGTGGTGACGTTGCTGTCCAACGTCATCGCCAACGATCGGCCGCTCGTCGTCTCCTACAAGGGCGAAATCCTGTTCCCGGTGCTCGTCGACTACCCGGAAGAGAAGTTCGGCGGCTTCCTGGCCGTCACCAACTACCGCGACCCCTATAATCGCGACGAGATCGAGAGCAATGGCTGGATGATCTGGCCGCCGATCCGCTATTCCTTCGACACACCCAACACCGAGGCGCCGACGCCGGCGCCCTCGCCGCCCGCCTTCCTTCTGTCGCGGGCAGAGCGTTGTGCCGCCTATGCCGAGGGCGAGAACGACCGGGATTGCGTGTTCGGCAACATGAACTGGCTCGGGACCGACGACCAGGGCCGCGATGTCGTCGCCCGCGCCCTCTACGGCTTCCGCATCTCCGTGCTGTTCGGCCTGACGCTCGCCGTCATCTCGTCGCTGGTCGGGATCGCCATCGGCGCCGTGCAAGGGTATTACGGTGGCCTGACCGACCTCCTGATGCAGCGCTTCATCGAGATTTGGAACGCGGTGCCGACGCTCTATCTGCTCATCATCGTTTCCTCGGTGATCGCGCCGTCCTTCCTGGTGTTGCTGCTGATCCTGCTGGCCTTTTCCTGGACGCATCTCGTCGGCGTCGTGCGCGCCGAGTTTCTGCGGGCGCGCAACTTCGAGTTCGTGCGGGCGGCGCGGGCGCTCGGCGTCGGCAACCTCACCATCATGTGGCGGCATCTCTTGCCGAACGCCATGGTGGCGACGCTGACCTTCCTGCCCTTCATCCTCAATGGCTCGATCACCACGCTGACCTCGCTCGACTATCTCGGCTTCGGTCTGCCGGCCGGCTATCCGTCGCTCGGTGAACTGCTGCGGCAGGGCAAGACCAACGTCTTCGCGCCCTGGCTCGGCATCACCGGCTTCTGCGTGGTCGCCATCATGCTGAGCCTCCTGATCTTCATTGGCGAGGCGGTGCGCGACGCCTTCGACCCGCGCAAGACGTTCCAGTGAGGCCCGCCATGACCGACATCTCCGGCGAGGCCCTCCTCTCCGTCCGCAACCTCTCCGTCGCCTTCCGCCACGAACATGGCGAAACGCTCGCCGCCTCCGGCGTTTCCTTCGACCTCCATAAGGGCCGCACGCTGGCGGTGGTGGGCGAGAGTGGCTCGGGCAAGTCGGTGACAGCCCTTTCGATCGTTCGCCTGCTGTCCTACCCGGCGGCGCGGCACCCGTCGGGCGAGATCCTCTACAAGGGCCTCGACCTTCTGAAGGCGGACGAGGCGGAGCTCAGGAGAATCCGCGGCGCCGACATCACCATGGTGTTTCAAGAGCCGATGACCTCGCTCAATCCGCTGCAGTCGATCGAGCGGCAGATCGGCGAGATCCTGAAGCTGCATGGCGCGAGCGGAGACGCCAATGTTCGCCGGCGGATGATCGAGCTTCTGAACGAGGTCGGCATTCCCGATCCGGAGAGCCGGCTCTCGGCCTATCCGCACCAACTCTCCGGCGGCCAGCGCCAGCGGGTGATGATCGCCATGGCGCTCGCCAATGCGCCCGACCTTCTGATCGCCGACGAACCGACCACCGCACTCGACGTGACCGTGCAGGCGCAGATCCTGACGCTCTTGAAGACGCTGCAGGCGCGGCATGGCATGGGCATCCTGTTCATCACCCATGACCTCGGCATCGTCGAGCGCTTCGCCGACGAGGTGGTGGTGATGACCAAGGGCGAAGTCGTCGAAGCCGGCCCGACGGCAGAGGTATTCGCCGCCCCGAAACACGCCTATACGCGCCATCTGATGGCGGCGGCGCCCAAGGGCGAGCCGCCATCCGCCGCCCCCGGGGCGCCGGTCGTCGTGGAAGCCGAGAAGTTGCGCGTCTGGTTCCCGATCAAGGCCGGCTTCCTTCGCCGCACCGTCGGCCACGTCAAGGCGGTGGATGGCGTCGACTTCAAGCTCAGGGCGGGCCAGACACTGGGCGTGGTCGGCGAAAGCGGGTCGGGCAAGACGACGCTCGGCCTCGCCCTTCTTCGTCTCATTTCTTCCGAAGGACCGATCGCGGTGCTCGGACGCCGCATTGACGGGCTGGACTCGCGCGCCATGCGGCCGCTCCGGCGCGACGTGCAGGCGGTCTTTCAGGATCCCTACGGCTCGCTTTCGCCGCGCATGACGGTGGCGGACATTGTCGGCGAGGGGCTTGCGGTGCACGAGCCGAAGCTCGGGGCCGAGGCTCGCGATGCCCGCGTCGTCGAGGCGCTCGCCGAGGTGGGGCTCGACCCTGAGACGCGCCACCGCTATCCGCACGAGTTTTCCGGCGGCCAACGGCAGCGCATCGCCATCGCTCGCGCCATGGTGCTGAAGCCGAAGTTCGTCATGCTCGACGAACCCACCTCGGCGCTCGACATGAGCGTGCAGGCGCAGGTGGTCGATCTCCTGCGCGACCTGCAGGCCAAGCACGGCCTCGCTTACATGTTCATTTCCCACGACCTCAAGGTGGTCCGGGCGCTGGCCAACGAGCTGATCGTCATGAAGGCGGGCAAGGTGGTGGAAGCCGGACCGGCCGCCGAGGTATTTGCTGCGCCGAAAGAGCCCTATACCCGTGCGTTGATGGCGGCGGCCTTCCGCCTGGAAAGCATCGGCGGCGCGGTGGTCGACGCCTAAATGTCCTCGCCGGAAGATCGAAATAGCGTATCCTGGTAGCCGCCTGCGGCAATTTCGCGGCAGAGCGACTGCCACTCGCAGAGGGTACAGGCTTGCTCGAAAGCGCCATCCCGATAGGCGGCTCGCAGGCGGGTTCGTAGCTGATCGTCGAAGACGAAACGGTCGCCGTGGGCAAGGCGGCGGCCGAGCAGACTCGTAACCAGCGAAAGCGCCCGTCGGTCGCGTTCCGGCACCGTTGTCTCATGGCAATGAGGATTTTGTTCGGAGCGGCAGAGCGGCTCGCAGATATCGTCCGGACCCTCGACGATCTCGACCGTTGCACCGGCAACAAGCCGACCGGCGGTCGCCGTCATGCCGGCGACGAACTCCGGGGAATAACCAAGCCCCTTGTAGGTCAGGAGGCAGAGGAGGTGGTGCCCCCTCAGCCTCACCGTGTCGTCAGCGGTCACGCGACGTCAGCTTGCCGCCTTGCGGTCGCGCTCGCGGCGACGCTCGGCCGACGGCTGATAGGCGATGCGGGCGTGGAAAGCGCAATAGGGGATACCGACATCCGACTTGCGGCCGCAGAAGAAGAAATCGGGTTTGCCGGGGTCGCCGACCGGCCACTTGCAGGTGCTCTCGGTCAGCGAGAGGATGGTGACCTTCTCGAACACCGGCGGCTCGATCTCGGCGACGGCGGCCACGGCCATCGCCTCTTCAGCCTGGGCATCGGCCTTGAGCGCCGTGGCGCCGATGGTGATCGGCCGGACCGGCGACGAGGGCCGACTGGCAGTCTGGGACTGGGCGACCGGGCGGCTGGTGGCGGTCTTGACGCGCGGCGGCGCGGCAACCGTCGGCCGTGCCGGCTGCACCTGAGGCTTCGACCGGCCCGACAGGCCCAGCCGGTGCACTTTGCCGATCACCGCGTTTCGGGTCACCGCGCCGAGTTCAGCCGCGATCTGGCTGGCGCTCAACCCTTCAGACCAGAGCGTCTTGAGGCGCTCGACGCGTTCGTCGGTCCAGGACATCTTGTCATCCTCTCTTCGCCGCATCACCTGGCGAATCCCTCAAGACCCGCCCGGTCCACCAATAGGTCCGGCAACGCAAAACACATGCGATTGTATCGCTGGAGCGTCCCGCCACGATATCTCGTGGCGACGACTTCTAGGCTACAATGGGCGTTCTCTTCGGCGCAATGACCACTGAGTCACGCCCCACGGCGCTTTACGACTTTTCAACAAATATCGTGGCGCCACCGCTCCGCTTCAACCGCCACCCTCTTTCATCTGATTCGTCCGGGATGGAAGTGCTTGTCCGGCTGCCGCAATTTCGGGCGGCTGAGGCTCAAAAACCTTGACAGTTCCGGCCTTTCCCATGGTATAGAGCCGCCTTGCGAGAGGCCGCGCCGCCGAGAAGCCGGGGGCGCGGCCTGCTTTTTTCATTCAGCCGGCCTCGCGGCATTGGCGCCGGCGCCCCGCAGGAAACCCCTATCACTGAAAAGGAAACTGTCATGACCGGCCCCGGTTCCACCTCTCCGCTCTATGCGACGTTCTCGCGCGCGGACGTGGCATTTGAACGAGGCGAGGGGGCCTGGCTCATCGACAGCCGAGGAGAGCGCTGGCTCGATTTCGGATCCGGCATCGCCGTCAACGCCCTCGGGCACGCCCATCCGCATCTCGTCGCGACGCTGAAGGCGCAGGCTGAGAAGGTCTGGCACGTTTCCAATGCCTTCCGCATCCCCGACCAGGAGCGTCTGGCCGAGCGCCTTGTCGCCAACAGCTTTGCCGACCGTTGCTTCTTCACCAACTCAGGTGCCGAAGCGCTGGAGTGTGCCTTCAAGACGGTGCGCCGCTATCATTGGGCCAACGGCCATCCCGAGCGTTTCCGCATCATCACCATGGAAGGCGCCTTCCATGGCCGGACGCTCGCGACCATCGCCGCCGGCGGGCAGGAAAAGTATCTCGAAGGCTTCGGACCGAAGGTCGACGGCTTCGATCAGGTGCCGTTCAACGACATGGCGGCGGTCAAGGCGGCGGTGACCGCTGAGACGGCCGGCATCCTGGTCGAGCCGATCCAGGGCGAAGGCGGCGTGCGGGTCATCCCGCCCGAGAGCCTCAGGGCGCTCCGCCAGATCTGCGACGAGCACGGCTTGCTGCTGATCTTCGATGAGGTGCAGTGCGGCTACGGGCGCACCGGTCGCTTCTTCGCCTATGAATGGTCGGGCGTGACACCGGATGTCATGGCGGTGGCCAAGGGCATCGGCGGCGGTTTCCCGCTGGGCGCCTGTCTTGCCACCGAAGCGGCGGCGGCGGCCATGAAGGCCGGCGTGCACGGCACGACCTACGGCGGCAACCCGCTTGCCATGGCTGTCGGCAATGCCGTTCTCGACGTCGTGCTGGCAGATGGTTTCCTCGAGCGGGTGCGGGCCGCCAGCCTGCGCTTCAAGCAGTCGCTGGCCGGCATCGTCGACCGCCATCCGGATCTCTTCGAGGAGGTGCGCGGCGAGGGCCTGCTGATCGGCCTCAAGTGCAAGCGACCGGTTGCCGAGATGAACGCCGCCTTCCGCGGCCAGCATCTCTTGACCATCGCGGCCGGTGACGGCGTCGTTCGCCTGCTGCCGCCGCTGATCGTCACTGACGAGGAGATCCTCGAGGCGGTGAAGCGCATCGACGATGCCGCCGTCGCCCTTTCCGCATCTTCTTCCGCCGCCCTCAAGGCGGCCGCCGCCAGGTCGGCCTGAACGAGACGACTGATATGACCGACAAGAACCCCAAGCATTTTCTCGATCTCACCGAGCTCTCGAGCGAGGAGCTCCGCGCCATTCTGACGCGCGCCAAGGATCTCAAGTCGAAGGTGGATGGCTGTCGCCCCGGCGTCGGCCCGCTCAGCGGCAAGGTGCTGGCGATGATCTTCGAGCGGCCGTCGACCCGCACCCGCGTCTCCTTCGACGTCGGCATGCGTCAGCTCGGCGGCGAGACCGTCATGCTGACGGGCGCCGAGATGCAGATCGGTCGCGGCGAGACCATCGCCGATACCGCCCGAGTCATGTCGCGCTATGTCGATGCCATGATGATCCGTATTCTGGATGTGAACGCCCTGCACGAACTGGCCGAATACGCCACCGTGCCGGTGATCAACGGCCTCACCAAGGTCAGTCACCCGACGCAGGTGATGGCCGACATCATGACCTATGAGGAGCATCGCGGCTCGGTCGCCGGAAAGACCTTCGCCTGGACGGGAGACGGCAACAACGTGCTGAACTCGCTGGTGCAGGCCGCCGCCCGCTTCGGCTACACCATGCGCATCGCGACGCCCAAGGAGCTGGCCCCGGCGCAGGCGCCGATCGACTGGGCGCGCGCCAACGGCGGCCGCATCGAGGTGACCAACGATCCTTTCGAGGCGGTCGATGGCGCCGATGCCGTGTTCACCGACACCTGGGTCTCCATGGGCGACGAGGAAGGCGAGCGCCGCCGCCACAATCTCCTCACGCCCTATCAGGTCAATGACCGTCTGATGGCCGCCGCCGACAAGGATGCGGTGTTCATGCATTGCCTGCCGGCCCACCGTGGCGATGAGGTGACCTCGTCGGTGATGGATGGACCGCGGTCGATCGTCTTCGACGAGGCGGAAAACCGCCTGCATGCCCACAAGGGCATTCTGGCCTGGTGCTTTGGAGCGATGGAGGACTGATGAGCAGCGTCGATCGCCCCCTTGCCGTCGCCGGCGGCGACGATGCCGTATTGCCCTTCGCGGTCGATGCGCTCGACCTGCGCGGCCGCGTCGTGCGGCTGGGGCCGGCGATCGACGCCCTGCTTGGCCGACATGACTATCCGCCCGCCGTCTCGCGCCTGCTGGCCGAGGCGGTGGCGCTGACCGCCCTGATCGGCACCTCGATGAAGTTCCAGGGCCGCTTCATCTTGCAAACGCAGTCGGACGGACCGGTCGGCATGCTGGTGGTCGACTTCGAGGCGCCTGATGCCCTGCGCGCCTGTGCCCGCTTCGATGCCGACGCCGTGGCGGCGGCCGTCGCTGCCGGGCAGGACAGGCCCGAGGATCTCCTGGGCCGAGGCCATCTGGCCATGACCGTCGACCAGGGCGCCCACATGAGCCGCTACCAGGGCATCGTCGAACTCGACGGGCGATCGCTGGAAGAGGCGGCGCACGGCTACTTCCTGCAATCCGAACAGATCCCGACGCGTGTCCGCCTTGCCGTGGCCGAGGTGCTGACGCGCGATCCCGGCCACGAGCCGCGCCGCGCCTGGCGGGCGGGCGGCCTGTTCCTGCAGTTCCTGCCCGAATCATCGGAACGCTCGGGGCATCGCGACCTGCATCCGGGCGATGCGCCGGAAGGCGTGTCGGCGACCATCGAAGAAGATGACGCCTGGGTCGAGGCGCAGAGTCTCGCTGGTACGGTGGAGGACGTCGAGCTGACCGACCCCACCATCAGCGCCGAGACGCTGCTCTACAGGCTGTTCCACGAGCGGGGCGCCCGCGTATTCGAGCCGCAACCGCTCATCGAGCGCTGCCGCTGCTCGCGCGACAGCGTCAAGGCGATGATCGCCTCCTTCTCGCCGGCCGAACGCGTGGACATGGTGGAGAACGGCCGCATCGGCGTCACCTGCGAGTTCTGCTCGACGCACTACGACTTCGATCCCAAGGAGTTCGAGACGGACGAGGCTTAGACCTCAGGCTCCGGGGCCGCGCAATGCCAGCGTCTCCGGTCCTTCCGGCGGATGCTGCCGCTCCATTTCCGCCTTGAGGCGGGCGGCTTCGCGGCGGCTCTGCCGGGCCGCGCGGCGGACATGCCCCTGGCCGAACCAGGAGCCGATGCCGCCTACCAGCACCCCGAGCGCCAGCGTGGCGAAGAACACCACGTAAAGAGGCACCGTCAGCGCCAGGAAGGGCGCCGACGGGTTGAAGGGGTCAAGGATCAGTGTCACCGGCTGATTGTTGACGACGGCGAGCGCGACCAGGACGATGGCCAGCGGGCCGAGGACGACGATCCGGAGAAATGTCTTCACGGGGGCGTCACTCCTGCGCCGACCGAGCGTCAGCTCACCTTGCCGTCGTTGAGGCGCTCGCGCATTTCCTTACCGGTCTTGAAGAAGGGTACGAACTTCTCCGACACCGGCACCTTCTCGCCGGTGCGCGGATTGCGCCCGGTGCGGGCCGGCCGGCTCTTCACCGAGAAGGCGCCGAAGCCCCTGAGCTCCACGCGGTCGCCGCTCTTCATGGCGTCGACGACGGTGCCGAGGATGGTGTTGACGATGTTCTCGATGTCGCGCTGATAGAGGTGCGGATTCTGCGCCGCGATACGCGCAACCAGTTCAGACTTGATCATGGGCGAAAAGCTCCCTGCCGGCTGAGCGAATGAGAAAAAATCATTGAAGGTTCGAGCTTTGAGGGTGCCAAACCGATACGAGCCCGTCAAGCCGACCTTCGCTGTTCCATGCCGAAAGATCGATGCCGATCAGGCGGCCGACCGCCGCCATGGCCCGGTCGGCAAGGCCCAGGCCGGCATAGGGTTGCTCGGGCGACCAGTCGACCACCTTGAGGTCCTTCTCGATGCCCTTGGTGCCCTCGAGCCAGGCGATGGCCGCATCCTCGCCGCCGATCTCATCGACAAGCTTGAGATCGAGCGCTTGCCGCCCGGAGTAGATGGACCCGTCGGCGGCCCTCAGTACGTCGGCCCTCTGAAGGCCGCGCCGTTCAGCCACGATATCGACGAACCAGGCATAGGTGTCGTCGACCAGCCGCTGGATCATGGCGGCGGCGCCCGGCTGTTCCGGATAGGTGAAGGGCGACGGCTCGGCCTTGAGCGGCGCCGACTTGATCGTCTTCACGTCGACGCCGATCTTCTGCATCAGCGCGCCGACATTGCCATATTGGAACAGCACGCCGATGGAGCCGGTGATGGAGGTGCGCTCGGCGAAGATGCGGTCAGCGGCGATCGCCGTCATGTAGCCGGCCGAGGTGGCGAGCGTGCCCATGGTCGCGGCCACCGGCTTCTTCTCGGCGATGCGGCGCAGGCCGTCGTAGAGTTCCTCGCCGCCGACCGTGGTGCCGCCGGGGCTATCGATGGATACGATCACTGCCTTGACGGCATCGGAGGAGGCGAGATCCTTCAGCATTTTGCGCTGCGCCGCGTCGGCCAGGATCATGCCGGACACGGTGACGCGGGCGATATGAGGGCCACCCTTGCCGGACATGCCGCCGCCGGCAAAAAGCCCGAGAGCCACCGCGAGGCCTATGGCAAGCAGCAGGGTGATACCACGCCAGACATACAGCCGGCGCCGCAGCCGGCGCCGCTCAACGATCGCATCCGCATCAAGGGTCATCAGGCGCCTCTCCGCTTGCCGGTTCCTATTTCCCTTGAGGTAGCAGCCTGATGGCCGACGGGCAAGGCAAACCGGCATCCGGCGCAAAGCCGCGAAACGCCACCTCCGGAAGTGAAGGCGAAGTCTAGGCAATGACTGAAACAAATCGGAAAAGAAAAAGGGCGTCGTGTTCAGCGACGCCCCTGTTTCTGACCTTGCGATGCCAAGCATCGTTTGAGGTCGGCAAGCCTCGAAGGTTGAGGCCCGTCTTGACGTCCGGACTCTTTTCGAGTGGACAGTTACTAATATTGCCCCGATGCTTGCATTCGTCAAGGATACCTTGGGAGCAATGGTAATAATTCGTATCAAGAAAAAAGGCCCGCGCGGGGCGGGCCTTTCTCATTGTCCGAAAGCGGCGGCTTGCGCCAGCTCTCACTCGCCGTCCTGACGGGCCTTGAGGGCGGCGCCGAGGATGTCGCCGAGCGAGGCGCCCGAGTCGGAAGAGCCGAACTGAGCGACGGCTTCCTTCTCTTCTGCGATCTCCAGGGCCTTGATCGACAGGCCGACCTTGCGGGTCTTCTTGTCGAACTGGGTGACGCGGGCATCGAACTTCTCGCCGACGGCGAAGCGCTCGGCGCGCTGGTCGTTGCGGTCGCGGGCGAGGTCGCCACGGCGGATGAAGGCGGTGATGTCGGTATCGACGATCCGCACCTCAAGACCGGCTTCCTTGACCTCGACCACCTCGCAGGTGACCACGGAGTTGCGGCGGATCTCGCCGGCCGACTCCATCGGATCGCCGCCGAGCTGCTTCATGCCGAGGCTGATGCGCTCCTTCTCGACGTCGACGTCGAGGACGACCGCCTTGACGACGTCACCCTTGCCGAACTCCTCGATGACCTGCTCGCCCGGACGGTTCCAGTCGAGGTCGGAGAGGTGGACCATGCCGTCCACATCGCCGTCGAGGCCGATGAACAGACCGAACTCGGTCTTGTTCTTGACTTCGCCTTCGACCACCGAACCGACGGGATACTTCTCGACGAAGGCTTCCCAGGGGTTCTGCAGCGTCTGCTTGAGGCCGAGGGAGATGCGGCGCTTGACCGAATCCACCTCGAGAACCATGACTTCCACTTCCTGGCTGGTCGAGACGATCTTGCCGGGATGGACGTTCTTCTTGGTCCAGCTCATTTCGGAGACGTGGATCAGGCCTTCGATGCCCGGCTCCAGCTCCACGAAGGCGCCGTAGTCGGTGATGTTGGTGACGCGACCCGAGAACTTGGCGCCGACCGGGTACTTGGCCTCGATGGCATCCCACGGGTCGTTCTCGAGCTGCTTCATGCCGAGGCTGATGCGGTGCGTCTCCTGATTGACGCGAACGATCTGCACCTTGACCTGCTGGCCGATCGACAGCACCTCCGACGGGTGGTTGATACGGCGCCAGGCGATGTCGGTGACGTGCAGCAGGCCGTCGATGCCGCCGAGGTCAACGAACGCACCGTAGTCGGTGATGTTCTTGACGACGCCGTCGACGATCTGGCCTTCCTCGAGGCTCGACACCAGCTCGGAGCGCTGCTCGGCACGGGTCTCTTCGAGGACGACGCGGCGCGACACGACGATGTTGCCGCGACGCTTGTCCATCTTGAGGATCTGGAAGGGCTGCGGCGTATGCATCAGCGGGGCGACGTCGCGCACCGGGCGGATGTCGACCTGCGAACGCGGCAGGAAGGCCATGGCGCCGTCGAGGTCGACGGTGAAGCCGCCCTTGACCTGGTTGGAGATCTGGCCGACCACCTTCTCGTTCTTCTCGAAGGCGACCTCGAGACGGACCCAGCTCTCTTCGCGGCGAGCCTTGTCGCGCGACAGAACCGCTTCACCGAGCGCGTTCTCGACGCGCTCAAGGTAGACTTCCACCGTGTCGCCGACATTCAGCTCGCCGTCGCGAGCCCGGGCGCCGAACTCCTTGAGCGGCACGCGCCCCTCGACCTTCAGGCCGACGTCGATGACGGCGAGGTCCTTCTCGATGGCGACGATGGTGCCCTTGACGACGGTGCCTTCAGCCACGTCCGAAGCGGTGAGGCTCTCGGCGAGCAGGGCGGCGAAGTCCTCGCGGGTGGGATTGAGTTGAGACATTGAAACTCCTGGGGTGCCGGGCTCGCCCGGCGGCGTCGGCGGGTAAGAGTTGCCCCGTCCCTCCGATCCGGTGAACCACCTGACCCCGCCAGAAGCAGGGTGCCGACGCGACTTCGACCGAACGGACGAGGATAAACGACTTCACGGGCGGGGCCTGGGGCACCTCCCGAAAGTCGGGCTTCTATAGCGGAGGTTGCCGGCGGCTTCAAGGCATAAAAAGGCGGAATTTCGCGCCTTTTGCCTGGCTGCTGCGCTCAGGCCCCGGCGGGCCGGTTTTCGATGACGGCCAGCGCCGTCGCCAGCACCTCCGCCGGCCCCAGCGCCGACGTGTCGATGACGATGGCGTCATCGGCCGGCCTGAGCGGCGCCTCGGCGCGGCCGCTGTCGCGCTCGTCGCGGGCTTTCACTTCCGACAAGATCGCCTCGTAATCGACCATCCTGCCCTTGGCGAGCAGTTCATCGGTACGGCGGCGAGCGCGGACCTCGGCGCTGGCTGTGACGTAGAGCTTCACGTCCGCATCGGGGCAGATCACCGTGCCGATATCGCGGCCGTCGAGCACGGCGCCGCGCGGCCCGTGGGCGAAATCGCGCTGGAAGGCGACGAGCGCCGCCCGGACGCCCGAATGCACGGCCACGCGAGAGGCGAGTTCACCGGCTTCCCGCCCTCGAAGGTCGCCTCGACGCAGGTCGTCCGGCGTCAGTTTCTCGGCAACGACGGTCGCCGCCTGGGGGTCGTCGAGATCGAGGCCAGCTATCTGCATCAACTTGCCGATGGCCCGGTAGAGAAGCCCGGTGTCGAGATAGGGCAGGTTCAGGCGGTTGGCGAGGCTCTGGGCCAGCGTGCCCTTGCCGGCGGCGGCCGGCCCGTCAATGGCTATGAGCAGCGGTTTCCTCAACACGACGTCGGACACCTCAGGCATCGGCCGCCTCCGCCGCCTCGAAGGTGGCGCCGAGGCCGGTCATCAGCGCCTCGAAGGTCGGGAAGGAGGTGGCGATCATCGAGGCGTCGTCGACGCTTACCGGATTGCCGGCGACCATGCCGAGGATCAGGAAGCTCATGGCGATGCGATGGTCGAGATGGGTCACGACCCGTCCGCCGCCGGCGATGCGCCCGCCGCGCACCGACAACCAGTCGGGACCTTCGGAACACGCGATGCCGTTGGCCCGGAGGCCTGCGGCGACGGCGGCGAGACGATCGGATTCCTTCACCCGCATTTCGCCGATGCCGGGCATGCGCGTCTCGCCGCTGGCCGCCGCCGCAGCGACGGCGAGGATGGGGTATTCGTCGATCATCGACGGAGCCCGTTCAGCCGGCACCGTGACGCCCTTGAGCTCGGCATGGCGAACCCTGAGGTCGGCGAGGCGTTCGCCACCGGTCGTCCGCTCGGCCGTCACCTCGATATTGGCGCCCATTTCGAGAAGCGTATCGATGAGGCCGATGCGGGCCGGATTCATCAGAACGCCCTCGACGGTGATGTCCGACCCTTCGACCAGCGTCGCCGCCACGATCGGAAAGGCCGCCGACGACGGATCGGACGGAACGTCGATCGCCTGGGGTTTCAGTTCGGGGCGGCCGGCGAGGGCGATGCGGCGACCGCCGTCCGGCTCGCTGGTGATCTCGATGTCGGCGCCGAAGCCTTTCAGCATGCGCTCGGTATGGTCACGGGTGAACACCGGCTCGATCACCGTGGTGACGCCGGGCGTGCCGAGACCGGCGAGCAGCACCGCCGACTTGACCTGCGCCGAGGGTACCGGCAGCCGGTAGGTGATCGGCAGCGGCAGGCGCGGCCCGCGCATGGTCAGCGGCAGGCGGCCGCCGGAACGGGCGATCACCTCGACACCCATCTCGGACAGCGGCTCCAGCACCCGGCCCATCGGCCGCTTGATGAGAGAGGCATCGCCGGTGAAGGTGACGGCGATCGGCTGGGCGGCGGCAAGGCCCATGGTGAGGCGCACGCCGGTGCCGGCGTTGCCGAAGTCGATAATGCCGGCCGGCTCCAGCAGGCCGCCGACGCCGAGGCCGCGCACGCGCCAGGTGCCGTCGTCGTCGCGAAGGACGGTGGCGCCGAAGGCGCGCATGGCGGCTGCCGTGTTCATCACGTCCTCGGCCTCGAGGAGGCCGGTGATCACCGTCTCGCCGACAGCAAGCGCACCGAGCATCAGCGCACGATGCGAAATCGACTTGTCGCCGGGAACGCGGATACGGCCGGAGAGCGGGCCAGATTTCACGGCGGTCAGCGGACGGGCGGTCGCGTGGGAAGCCATGGAGCGGACACCTGATACCAACACGCGAGATGCTGACGCATTCGCTGATCGACACATTCACGGACCTGTCTACACGCCTCGGGCGCGGGCGATCCGCCACGAAAAGCCGGCACCCTCGTCAAGCGACAGCCGGAACGACATTCTTCGTCGCGACAGGTTGTCACGAACGCAGGGCCGCTCTAGCACAGCCGAAGAGCCGCGTCACTCGTCCGGCATCACCGGCGGCAACGGAGCGCTAGGTCTCATTTGCGCGGCCATCGCCACCAATTCACCTTTGACACAGCCCCCGGTTTGCCTATATGTGCCTGCCCGATTTCCCTGATAAACGCGAGGCCGACCGTGGCGAAACCTGAACTTGGGCTGAAGCGTCTTTGCCCTAGCTGTGGCGCGAAATATTACGATCTCAACCGTTCTCCGATTCTCTGCCCGAAATGCGGCACCCAGTTCGACGCCGGACTGGCGGCGCGGGCGCGGCCGGCGACCGCCATCGACGATGAAGAGGACAACGAGGAGGAGATCGCCGAGGTCGGCGCGCTCACCCCCGAGTTCGTGAGCCTCGAGGATGCCGAGGACGCCGACGGCGACGATGTGCCCGATATCGAGGATTCCGACATCGAGGACGAGACGCCGGAAGACGACGTTTTCCTCGAAGAAGAGGACGAAGACGGCGGCGACATGTCCGACCTGATCGGCGATGTCGGCGACGAGGAAGAGCACTGAGCTTCCCTGCCCGTTCCGCGACACCCAAGGCCGGCTGGCGCTCCCAGCCGGCCTTTCCTTTTTTGGCCGAGAGCGGACAAGCCCTTCAAAAACCTCTGAAATCCGCCATTTCTCCAAAAAGATGACGGAAAAATCGCCGGAGCCTGAAAAACCTCTTGATCGGCGAGGGAATGCTGAGTATATCCCGCCTCGTCGAGCCGGAACCCACACCGGCAGCGCCCGAAAGCGAAAGCAGGACGGCCTCTTCCGAAACCGGAAACGACGCCTGATGGGGCTATAGCTCAGCTGGGAGAGCGCCTGCATGGCATGCAGGAGGTCAGCGGTTCGATCCCGCTTAGCTCCACCAATCCTTCCTTACAGATTTGAATGCTTGGATTTGGCAACGCTTTGCGTTGCGTCGGTGCTCGTTCTCGACTTCAGCCGAAGAAGATCAGGGTCGTGATGAGGAACAGCGGCAACAGGATGCCAGCCGACCACGCCATGTAGCCGAAGAAGGAGGGCATGTGGATGCCGGACCGTTCGGCAATCGACTTCACCATGAAGTTCGGCGCGTTGCCGATATAGGTGTTGGCGCCCATGAACACGGCGCCGGCCGAGATCGCCACGAGCGTACCGGCCATGTCGCCCATCAGGCGGGTGGGATCGCCGCCAGCGAGGTTGAAGAAGACGAGATAGGTTGGCGCGTTGTCGAGGAAGGACGAGAGGAAGCCGGTCGCCCAAAAATACATGGCGTTGACAGGCGTGCCATCTGCTGCCGTCACCAGACCGATAAGCGGCGCAAAAGCGCCGTCATGGGCCGCCCTCAGCATGGCGAGAACCGGAATGATGGTCACGAAGATGCCGGCAAACAGTTTGGCGACCTCGACGATCGGCCCCCACTCGAAACCATTGCGCTGACGGAGGCCCTCGGGCGTCAGCCAGAGCGAGGCGAGCCCAGCGAGAATCAGCAGGACGTCGCGGGTGGTGTTTTGCAGCTCGACGTCGACGCCCATGACATGGAAGGCGATGCCCGGCTTCCACGAGCCGGACAGCAGAACTGCGCCAACCACCACCAGCAGCAAGACGAGGTTGACGATGCCCCCAAGACCAAGGCGGCCAGTATCGGGCGTGGGATCGGCCAGCCCCCTGAAATCGTCGTCGCGGCGATAGAGCCGGCGGTCGATCGCATAGAACAGCGCGAGCAGCACGAGGATGGCGAAACCCGCTTCCGCCAGCATGTGCAGCGTCGTCCAGAAGAAGCCGATGCCTCGGAGATAGCCCAGAAACAACGGCGGGTCGCCGATGGGCGTCAGCGATCCGCCGATGTTGGACACCAGAAAGATGAAGAAGACGATGACATGCACGTTGTGCCGGCGGCCGTCATTGGCGCGGATCAGCGGGCGGATCATCACCATCGACGCGCCGGTCGTCCCGATCACCGAGGCGAGCAGCGTGCCGATCCCCAGCAGGGCAAGGTTGGTGCGCGGCGATCCATGCAGGTTGCCGGTGACGAGGACGCCGCCGGCAATGGTGAAGAGCGCGCCGAGCAGGATGACGAAGGGTATGTAGTCGTGCAGCAGGGCCTCGGCCAGCGGGGGCGCCACAGCGGGCAGCCCTTCTATGGCGGCAAAGGGCACCAGAAAGGCCAGCGCCCAGGCCAGCGCCACCTTGCCGAAATGATGATGCCAGAAACGCGGTGCCAGCAATGGGCCTAGGGCGATGGAGAGCAGAATGCCAACAAAAGGCAATGCCCAGACCATCCCCAGCGATGCGCCGTCGAGACCATGCGCGCCCTCCGCGGCGAGGGCAGGCGCCGAGAGGCTGACCAGGCTGGCCGCAAAGCAGATCCGTCTCGCGACGACGGGAAGTAGAGAAGACCTAGCCGCTCCACCCATGTCACGCACGTCCGCGCCGCACGCCGGCGGCGAGATCGGCGACCAGATCAGTGACCGCCTTGACCGTCGCGCCGGTCGCCTTGCCATCCACGAGCGAATCGCGAACCGCATTGACCAGCGCCGAACCGACCACCACGCCATCGGCGTGAGCGGCAATGCCCGCCGCCTGATCGCCCGTCTTGACACCGAAGCCGACCATCACCGGCAACGGCGTATGCGCCTTGATGCGGGCGACAGCAGTGGCGACGTCGCCGGCGGCAGCCGACTTGACGCCGGTCACACCGAGCACCGAGACGTAATAGACGAAGCCCGAGGAGTTCCGAAGCAGCACCGGCAAGCGCTTGTCGTCCGACGTCGGGGTCGCCAGGCGGATAAAGCTAACGCCGGCCTTGATCGCCGGCAGGCACAGTTCCTCGTCCTCTTCCGGCGGCAGATCGACCACGATCAGACCATCGACTCCGGCCGCCTTGGCGTCGGAGACAAAGCGTTCGACGCCGTAGATGTAGATGGGGTTGTAGTAACCCATCAGGACCAGCGGCGTCTCGTTGTCGCCCTCACGGAAGGCGCGGACCTGCTCCAGCGTCTTCACCATGGTCTGCCCGGCGGCAAGTGCCCGGATGTCGGCCGCCTGGATCGGCGGTCCCTCGGCCATCGGGTCGGAGAAAGGCATGCCAAACTCGATGATGTCGGCGCCAGCGCCCGGCAGCGCCTTCAGAATGGACAGCGAAGTGTCAGCATCAGGATCACCAGCGGTGACGAAGGTGACCAATGCCGCTCGTCCCTCGGCTTTCAGCTTGGCAAGGCGGGTGTCGATACGGGTGACGGGAAGGGAACTCACAGGTCGACCCCCAGGATCTTGCCGACGGTGAAGACGTCCTTGTCGCCGCGGCCGGACAGGTTGACGACAATGATCTCGTCCTTGGCCATGGTCGGCGCGCGCTTGATGGCCTCGGCGACGGCGTGGGCGCTTTCGAGCGCCGGGATGATGCCCTCGACCTTGGTCAGCGTCTGGAAGGCGTCGAGCGCCTCCTGGTCGGTGGCAGGCACGTAGGTGACGCGCCCGCTGTCGTTCAGCCAGGAATGCTCGGGACCGATGCCGGGATAGTCGAGGCCGGCCGAGATGGAATGGCCCTCGAGAATCTGGCCGTCGTCGTCCTGCAGGAGATAGGTGCGGTTGCCGTGCAGCACGCCCGGCTTGCCACCGTTCAGAGAAGCGGCATGGCCGTTGTAGACATGCATGCCATGACCGCCAGCTTCGACGCCAACGATGCGCACGTCAGGGTCATCGAGGAAGGGATGGAAGATGCCGATGGCATTGGAGCCGCCGCCGACGGCGGCGATGACGAGATCGGGCAGGCGACCTTCAGCGGCGAGCATCTGCTCGCGCGTCTCGTTGCCGATGACCGACTGGAAGTCGCGCACCATGGCCGGATAGGGGTGGGGACCGGCCGCCGTGCCGATCATGTAGTAGGTCGTCTCGACGTTGGTCACCCAGTCGCGTAGCGCCTCGTTCATGGCGTCCTTCAGCGTACCGTTGCCGGCCGTGACGGGATGAACCTTGGCGCCCAGGAGTTCCATGCGGAAGACGTTGGGCTTCTGTCGCTCGACATCGGTGGCACCCATGTAGACTTCGCAGGGATAGCCGAAGCGGGCGCAAACGGTGGCCGAGGCGACGCCATGCTGGCCGGCACCGGTTTCGGCGATGATCCGCGTCTTGCCCATGCGGCGAGCAAGCAGAATCTGGCCAAGGCAGTTGTTGATCTTGTGACTGCCGGTGTGGTTGAGCTCTTCACGCTTCAAGTAGATCTTGGCGCCGCCGAGATGGGCGGAGAGCCGTTCAGCGAAATAGAGCGGGCTCGGCCGGCCGGTGTAGGTCGCATGCAGTGCCTTGAGCTCGCCCTGAAAAGCCGGATCCGCCTTGGCGGCCTCGTAGGCCTGATCGAGCTCGAGGATCAGCGGCATCAGCGTCTCGGCGACGTAGCGGCCACCGAAGATGCCGAAGTGACCGCGCTCGTCCGGGCCCGTCCGGTAGGAATTCCGCGTCGCCTCGTTCATCGTTGCCCCTCTTCATTCGCCGCACGCGCTGCCGCCACGAAGGCGCGGATGCGGGCCTCGTCCTTCCGGCCCGGTGCGCTCTCGACACCTGAGGACACGTCGACGCCATATGGGCGCACCTGCCGTACCGCATCTTCGACGTTGGTAGGATCAAGCCCGCCGGAAAGCAAGAAGGGCGTCGGCGCCCCTGCGAGAAGCGACCAGTCGAAGGTAACGCCCAGTCCGCCCGGCCGGCTAGCATCCTTCGGCGGTTTGGCATCGTAGAGCAGGAGATCGGCGACGCTGGTGTAGGCGCGGGCGCCAGCAGCGTCCTCGGCGGAGCCGATGCCCAGCGCCTTGATCACCGACCGCCCGAGGCGTCGGCGCACGTCGGCGACTCGCTCGGGGCTCTCGCGGCCGTGCAACTGAATGGCGTCAGGGGCGATCGTCGCGACGAGATGATCGAGCAGGTCGTCGTCGGCATCGACGGTCAGAACCACCGTCTTCGCGCGGTTTCCTACCTGACGGGCGAGAGTCGCAGCAACCTCGGCGGAGATGTGGCGCGGGCTTTTCGGAAAATGCACGAAGCCGACAAGATCGGCACCGGCAGAAAGCGCCCATTCCAGGCTTTCCGACGTGGAGAGACCGCAGATCTTGACGTGAAGGGGGGATATCATGTCAGCAGCCTGACGGGACGGCGGCCAGGGCCGCCTCTGCCCGATCGATGAGAATGCCGGACGTCAGGCGCCGGTGAAGGCACGTGGGGCGGCGGAGACCAGCGACGGTGTCGAGCCCGTCACCTCGTAAACGGCGAGGCCGCGGTCGTTGGTGCCAAAGGCGTTGAAGCGGAACAGGCCATTCACCGACGACAGGAAGCCCTCGGGGTTGGTGATCACCGAGAGCTGGAAGCGCTGGGCGCCTGCCGTCTTGGCGAGGCCGGCGGCCAGCACCACCGCATCATAGGCGAGCGAGGCGGTGAGCGGCGGCTCCCCGCCATAGGTCGACCGGTAACGGCTGGCGAAGGCCGAGAAGCCGGAGATTTCCGGCGAGGGGAACCAGCCGCCGGTGAGAGCCGGGTCGTTGTAGACGGAAGGATCGTTCCAGACGCCAGTTCCGAGCAGCTTGATGCGGGACAAATCGACGCCAGCCGTGCGCAACGACCGGGCGATGGTCGGCGCCACGCCGGCGCCCTCGGGCAGCAGAAGGCAGTCGATCTGCGAGGCGACGGCGGCGATGGCCGCCACCGACTGCGCCTCGCCGCCAGCGGCGAAGCGCTCGACCGCGACGACGCGCATGCCGTAACGGCCGGCCTCCTGGCGCAACGCCGCTTCCGCGAGATTGCCGAAGGCGCTTTGCGACATGATGGCAGCGATGGATTTGCGGCCGGATCGCGCGGCCTCGGCGACGACGCGGCGGACCTGGCCGTCGACCAGGAAGCCGAGGATATAGACGCCGCTCGCAGCGACGGACGGATCGGACGAGAAGGCGATTACCGGCACCGAGGCCGCACGCGCCACCGGACCGACGCCACCCACCTCGGCCGCGAAGATCGGGCCGATGATCAACTCGGCACCTTCAGAAATTGCCTGTCGCGCCGCCTCGGCGGCGCCTTCGGCGGAGCCGCGCGTATCCTTCACCAGAACCGTGAGATCGTTGCCGGAGAAGTCGCTGAGGCCGAGCGAAGCGGCGTTCTGCATGGCAGCGGCCAGTGTTGCGCCATTGCCCGGCGCCGTCTTCGGCAGCAAGAGCGCCACGCGCACCGTTCCAGTGCCGAGCACCTCGCCCGATATGGCCGGTCCGGTGGGTGCCGGAAGAAGCGTGTCGCCGCCGCTCGGCCGGCTCGTCGGCGAACAGGCGGCCAAGGCCGCACCACCCAACAGGAGAAGGGCGAGACGCCGGGTCAGCCCGCTTCCCTCAACATGCCGGTCGCTCGCCTCCGTCGTCACGGCAAAACCAACCGCACCGCTCGCAACCCTGCCATCGTCACGGGTCATCATCTTACCTTCCGCCGCAAAAGCATCCGCGCCATTTCAATGACAAACGGCCGTAGATGCAACTCCTTACATGCCATTTACCGGTGGAGAGGCGAGGAATCGACCCGGACGGCTCGATTTTCCCGCTGAAGTGTGGTTTTGGGAGCTGGAACGCGCGGCTCTCAAGGGCCGGCCAAGGGAATTTCATGATCAGGCATATCGTCTATTTCTCCGTCCGTTCCGAGGACGACCGCCAGCGGGTCCTCGACGGCCTTCGTCTGCTCGAGGCCAATCCGCATGCCCTGCTTCTCGAGGTGGGAGAGAACCTGAAGCTCGACAGCCTCGGCAATGAGGTGGACTTCGTTGTTTACGGCGAGTTCACGGACGCCGCCGCGCTCGATGCCTTCAAGGCGCATCCGAGCTATCAGGCGTCGATCGCCGCGGTGCGACCGCTTCGCGACCTTCGCATCGCCGCAGACGTCGTCGCGAGGAGGGAACGGCAATCGTCATGAGCGAGACAGGCGGCAAGACCACGACGACGGGTTATTCCATCGACGGCACCGCCTTCGCCGGCAAGCCGATCGAGCCCGGCCTCTATCCGGTGGCGACGCCAATCGGCAACCTTTCGGACATCTCGCTTCGGGCGCTCGACGTGCTGGCCGGCGCCGACCTCATCATCTGCGAGGATAGTCGCGTCACCGCCGTCTTGCTCGACCGCTACGGTATCCGCAAGCCGCTCGCCATCTACCACGAGCACAACGCCGCCCGCGAACGGCCGCGCCTTCTGGCCATGCTCCGGGGCGGCATGCGCCTCGCGCTGGTGTCCGATGCCGGCACGCCGCTGATTTCCGACCCAGGCTACAAACTGGTCGAGGAGGCCCTCACCGAGGGCATTCGCGTCATCCCCATTCCCGGCGCCTCGGCCATCCTGTCGGCCCTGGTGGCCGCCGGCCTGCCCACCGACACCTTCCTTTTCCTCGGCTTCCTGCCACACAAGGCTGGCACACGCCGCAATCGTCTCGCCGATTTCCGCACCGTGCCGGCAACACTCGTCACCTACGAATCGCCGCATCGGGCGGCCGAAACACTCGCCGACATGGCCGAGGTACTGGGGGGTGATCGGCCGGCGGCGCTCTGCCGCGAACTCACCAAGCGGTTCGAGGAGGTGCGACGCGGTACGTTGTCCGAACTGGCTGCCGGCGCCGAGGCCGATCCGCCGCGCGGCGAGATCGTGCTGGTGGTCGGCGCACCGCTGGGCGACCAAGCCGGCGAGGCCGACATCGAGGCGCTGCTTGCCGCCGCGCTCGAAAGCAAGGGCGCCGGACAAGCCGCCGCCGAGGTGGCAAAGGCCACCGGCCGGCCGCGCAAGGAGGTCTACGCGCTGGCCCTGAAGCTTAAGGCCGTGATCGACGCCGGCGGCGGAGACGCGGAATGAGGGCCGATCGCCGAGCCGGCCACGCCCGCGGCCTGGTGGCCGAGGGCATTGCCGCCTGGCTGCTGCGCCTCAAGGGTTACCGCGTGCTGGCCACCCGCTATCGCACGCCGCTCGGCGAAATCGACATCGTGGCGCGACGCGGCCAGGTACTGGCCTTCGTCGAAGTGAAGGCGCGCCCTTCCCTTGAGGCTGGCCTTGAGGCGATCGCCGCCGAAGGCTACCGACGCATCGAAGCGGCGGCCGATCTCTACCTGTCCCGCCACCCGCAATTCATCGATTTCACGCTGCGCTTCGACCTCGTGGTGGTCAGCCCGCGCCGCTGGCCGCTGCATGTCGAGAACGCGTTTTCGTGAAGTGCTTTCCCGTTGCGCGGCAGCCGGAAGCCGCCCATAAACGGGCGACCCTTTCCGAAGACGAGTTGCCGCCATGAGCCTTTCCGTCGCCGTCCAGATGGACCACATCGCCTCGATCCGCCTCGCCGGCGATTCCACCTTCGCGCTGATGCTCGAGGCGCAGAAGCGCGGTCACAGCCTCTTCCACTACACGCCAGACAAGCTGACGCTGCGTTCGGGACGGGTGACGGCGGCGATCGAGCCGGTGGTGGTGCGCGACGAGCCCGGCAACCACTTCACACTTGGATCGCCGGAGAAGACCGACCTCTCGACGCTCGACGTGGTACTGCTCCGTCAGGACCCGCCGTTCGACATGGCCTATCTTTCCACCACCTACATGCTGGAGCGCATCCATCCGTCGACGCTGGTGGTCAACGATCCGGCGGAAGTGCGTGACGCACCGGAAAAGCTGCTGGTGATGAACTATCCCGAGTTGATGCCGGAGACGATCATCACCCGCGATCCCGAGGAGATCAGGGCCTTCCGGGCCGAGTTCGGCGACATCGTGCTGAAGCCGCTCTACGGGGCCGGCGGCCAGGGCGTCTATCACGTGAAGCCCGACGACGACAATTTCAGCGCCTTCCTCGAACTGTTCATGACGCAGTCACGCGATCCCTTCATCGCCCAGCGCTATCTGCCGGCCGTCCGGGCGGGGGACAAGCGCATCATCCTGGTCGACGGCAAGTTCGCCGGCCTCGTCAACCGCGTGCCGGCGGAGGGCGATCTCCGCTCCAACATGGTGCGCGGCGGGGCGGCGGCCACCACCGAGGTGAGCAAGCGCGACCTCGAAATCTGCGAGGCGATCGGGCCGGAACTCCGCGACCGCGGCCTAATCTTCGTCGGCATCGACGTCATCGGCGACAAGCTGACCGAGATCAACGTGACGTCGCCCACCGGCATCCGCGCCATCAAGCGACTCGGGGGTCCCGATGTCGCAGCCTTGGTGTGGGACGCCATCGAATCCCACTTCTGAAGGATCAGAGCCCGACTTGAAACTCGCTGGGGCGCGGCAGATAGCGATGGTTTCGAGAACCGGAGCGGAGCGAACTTGAGGTTCGTGAGCACCGGAAGCGCAGAAAGCGAAGCTCAGGCATCCGCCCGAAAAGTTGCTGACTTTTCGGGCCAAGCGGATGCCCGGAGATGCCCGCCCCAGTAGAGTTTGGGGTCGGGCTCTCAGAACTTCTCGTCGGGGTAGACGCCCCAGAGCGAGGCTTGGGCGATCCAGCCGGAAAAGCCCTTGCCGTCGAGCCGGCACCAGGTGCCGTCGCATTTCTCGACCGGCGCCTGCACCTTCGGCTCGACGCGAGCGGTGACCCGGCTTGTGTCGTCGGGATCCGCGTGCAGGTCGATCTGGGTGCCGGCTGCGGCCCAGGGTGCGACAATGGCGGTGCGCGTACCCGACAGGAGCGAGTGGAACACCCAGCCCTCACCGCCCTCGAAATCGCGGATGCGCCGCCAGTTCTCGAACTCCTGGGTGATCTCCACCGGCATGCCGGCCCGCACGTAGCGCCAGATCACCGCCTGATCGCGCGAAGGGCCCTGGCGAATATTGACGGAGTCGGACTTCAGGCTGACGAAGCGAGGAACTGGCAGGCCGGAACTGCCGACGGTTTGCGCCAACGAAGGTCCCGCGAGCATCAGTCCCGCGGCCAGAATTGCCGCTGCCCGTCGCCTCGCCGCCCTCATCGCTGCCTGCCTTTCATGTCGGAGAACACGCGCCGCTCAACGGGGCGGCGCTTTTCTTAATGGTTGCCGGTCGAAGTTAACGTTGCGTCAACAACGCCGCCACATGGAATGACGCGGATCGGACCTCAGCCGGATTGACGCCCGGCGGCGGCTGGCCGACACTTGCGGCAACAGGCCGTCGCCCGCCGGCGGTCTTGAGGAAGGACGGGACGATAATATGGCCGGCAAAAAGCCCTTGGTGGTGGTGACGCGCAAACTGCCCGAGGTTGTGGAAGCCCGGATGCGCGAGCTGTTCGACGTCCGCCTCAACTCAACAGACCGGCCTATGACCCAGGCTGAACTGGTCGAGGCGAGCCGTGTCGCCGACGTGCTGGTGCCGACCGTCACCGACCGCGTCGACAGCGGCGTGATCGCCCAGGCCGGAGCCGGGCTGAAGCTGATCGCCAATTTCGGCAATGGCGTCGACAACATCGACGTCATCAAGGCGACCGAACGGGGCATCGCCGTCACCAATACGCCTGGCGTGCTCACCGAAGACACCGCCGACATGACCATGGCGCTGATCCTTGCCGTGCCGCGCCACATGGCCGGTGGTATGCGGGCGCTCCAGGCAGGGGAATGGCAGGGCTGGTCGCCGACCGGCATGCTCGGCAGCCGCCTTCGCGGCAAGAAGCTCGGCATCGTCGGCATGGGGCGCATCGGCCAGGCGGTGGCCCGCCGTGCCGGCGCCTTCGGCCTGTCGGTCTTCTATCACAATCGCCATCGCCTGCCGCCCGAGATCGAGGACAAGCTCTCGGCCACCTGGTGCGAGAGCCTCGACCAGATGCTGAACCGGATGGACATCGTCACGGTCCACTGCCCGCATACGCCGGCAACCTATCACCTCCTGTCGGCCCGACGGCTGAAGCTGATGCGGCCTGACGCCTATCTCATCAACACCGCCCGCGGTGAGATCGTCGATGAGGCGGCGCTGACGCGCATGCTGGTCGCAGGCGAGTTGGCCGGTGCCGGCCTCGACGTTTACGAGCAGGAACCCTCGATCAACCCGAAGCTCGTCAAATGTGGCCGGGCACTGCTGTTGCCGCACATGGGCTCGGCGACCATCGAAAGCCGCATCGAAATGGGCGAGAAGGTCATCGTCAACATCCGCGCCTTCATGGACGAGCACCACCTGCCCGACCGGGTGTTGCCGTCGATGCTTTGATTCCGGCCTCAGTCGCCGGGGGCCTCCGGCCCTTAAGCTTCCGCTTCGCGCGGCGCCGCTTGGCGCCGGAAGCCGCGTCCCGCGGCTTCAGCTCAATATCCACTTTGCGGAGGTTAGCCTCAGGCCGGCAGCTTCAGGCCGGAATCGCGGGCGAGTTGGGCGAGACTGACCGCCGGACGCGGGCCGATATGGCCGACGCATTCACCACCCGCCAGACAGCCGAGCCGAGCCGCCTCGACGAGCGAAAGACCGCGCGACCGGGCGTAGAGGAAGCCGGCCGCGAACTGGTCGCCAGCGCCGGTCATGTCCACCAGTTCATCCACCTTAACGGCCGGTGCCGAGACGAGGTCGTCGCCCTCGAAGGCCAGCGCGCCCTCTTCTCCGAGCGTCACGGCAGCGGCCTTGCAGTCGCGCCTGAGGCAGCCAACCGCCGTGTCGAGATCATGCGTCTCGTAAAGCGCCTTGGCCTCTTCCTTGTTGGCGAAGACCAGATCGACCATGCCCGTGCGCATCAGCTCAAGAAACTCGGCACGGAAGCGATCGACGCAGAAGCTGTCGGACAGGGTGAGCGAGACCAGGCGGCCGTGGGCGTGGGCGATAGCCGCAGCCTTGCGGAAGGCCTCCTTGGCGGCCGGCGGGTCCCACAGAAAGCCTTCGAGGTAGGTGTAGCGAGCGGCGGCTACCGTCTTCTCCTCGATGTCGTCGACGGTGAGATGATGGCAGGCGCCCAGATAGGTGTTCATCGTCCGCTCGCTGTCGGGCGTGATCAGGATCATGCTGCGGGCGGTGGGGGCACCGTCAAACAACGGACGCGTCTCAAAATGCACGCCCTGCGAACGGATGTCGTGCGTGAATACCTCGCCGAAAGCGTCAGTCGCCACCTTGCCGATATAGGCGGCGTGACCGCCGAACGAGGCGACGCCGGCCGCGGTGTTGGCCGCCGAACCGCCTGATGCCTCGACCGCCGGCCCCATCATGTCATAGATCCGCCCGGCCTCCTCGGCATCGATCAGCCGCATCATGCCCTTGGTGACGCCAAGCTTCACCAACATGTCTTCTTCGGTGGGAGAAAGAATGTCGACGATGGCATTGCCGATGGTCAGCACATCGAGGTCGAGGCTCATCTGAAAACGTCTCCTTGGTCCGGGATCGCGGCGGACAGGTCTTCCATTTGGCCTAGACCATTCCCAACTGACCGACAAGCCGCACCATTACGGCATACAGGGAAGTGACTGAAGAATGCTGAATGCCGTCCTGACCTCGCTCCGAGACATCCCGACGCCACCGTTTCGCGCGGTTTTGTGGAAGTCGATCGGGCTCACGCTCGCTCTGCTCGCCGTTGTCTGGATCGGCACCTTCGCGGTGGCGGATTATCTCGTAGCCATGCTTCCGGTGGAATGGCAGACCGCCGCCGACTGGCTGGCCGGGCTGCTGCTGTTCGTCGGTCTCGGCTTCCTGGTGGCGCCAGTGACGGCCCTGTTCGCCGGCCTCTACGCCGACGAGGTGGCGGAGGTGGTGGAACGGACGCGCTACCCCACAGAACGGCCGGGTGTCTCTCAGTCACTGATGATCGGCTTTCTCTCGGCGCTGCGGTTCACCGGCTTCGTCGTGCTGGTCAACATCGCCATGTTGCCGCTGTTGTTCCTGCCCGGCATCAACGTGCCGATCTTCCTGATCGTGAACGCCTATCTGCTGGGACGGGAGTATTTCGAGCAGGCGGCGATGCGCTTCCGTTCGCCGGAAGATGCCCGGGTGTTCCGGAGCGCCCATTCCGGCAAGGTCATGCTGGGTGGCCTCACCATCGCGGCGCTGCTGGCCATCCCCGTCGTCAACATCCTGACGCCGCTCTACGCCACGGCCTTGATGGTCCATGTCGTGAAGCTCGCCGAGCGCCAGGACCGGGCCTGACCGCCAATCATGCCGGCGGCGTGCCGTTGTCGGCCAGCACCTCGCCGGCGAGATAGAGCGAGCCGCAGATCAGGATGCGCGGCGCGGGCCCCGACCAAGTGTCGCGGAGGTGGGCAAGCGCGGCGGCGACACCGCCCGTCGCCATGGCCGTGACGCCGGCGCCACGCGCTTCGGCGGCAAGCGCCTGCGGGTCGCGCGCCGCGTCCGATCCGCGGATGGGCACGGTGTAGACGCGGCGGGCGAGGCCCGCGAAAGCCTCGAAAAAGCCAACCGGGTCCTTGGTGGCGAGCATGCCGGCAATGAGCACCAGTGGCCGGGCGACACGCTCCTCCAAATCGGCCATCGCGGAAGCGATGACCTCGCCGGCACCGGGGTTGTGCCCGCCGTCCAGCCAGATCTCCGATCCTTCCGGCGCCGCATCAACGATGGAGCCGGCGGTGAGGCGCTGCAGGCGCGCCGGCCACTCGACGCGCTCCATGCCACGCTCGAAGGCGTCATGCCCGACGCGGAAGCCGGAGGCCCGCACGGCAGCGATGGCCGTGCCGGCATTGACGATCTGGTGGCTGCCGGGAAGGCGCGGTCGCGGCAGGTCGAGAAGACCGTCGACATCCTGAAACACCAGACGACCATGCTCCTCGAAGGCAGTCCAGTCCTGACCACCGATCATGAGCGACCCGGCGCGGATTTCCGCGGCCACCCGCTCCACCACGGCGACGACGCCATCAGGGTTGGGCGATAGCACGACCGGCGCGCCAGCCTTGAGTATACCGGCCTTCTCGAAGGCGATCTTCTCGACCGTGTCGCCGAGATAGGCCTGATGGTCGAGCGAGATCGAGGTTATGACGGACACGGCCGGACGGTCGATCACATTGGTGGAATCGAACCGGCCGCCAAGGCCGACCTCCAGCAGCAACGCGTCAGCCGGCCGCTCGGCAAACAGCAGAAAGCCGGCGGCGGTCAGAAGCTCGAACAGCGTGATCGCCTCGTCACCATTGGCCTTCTCCGTGCGAGAGAGCGCATCGGCAAAGGCATCGTCATCGACGAAGCTCGACGCGCCCGGGCCGTCGGCGAGGCGGAAGCGCTCGTTATAGCGCACGAGATGCGGCGATGTGTCGGCATGCACGCGAAGCCCTTCGGCCTCGAGGATTGCCCGAAGAAAGGCAACCGTAGAGCCCTTGCCATTGGTGCCGGCGACGTGAAAAACCGGCGGCGCGCGGCGTTCGGGATTGCCGAGCGCGCCGAGCAGTCGGCGGATGCGGCCGAGCGACAGGTCGAAGCCCTTCGGCCAGCGGGCGCCAAGACGGTCGATGATGTCGAGCGGCGTTTCCATAGCATAGTCCGGATACGGGCCGAGGGCCCGAAAGGAAAGCGCCGCCTGACGGCGGCGCGGAGGATCGAAAAATCGAGACCGCTCGCCGTCAGGCCGGGATGAGCGCGGTACCCTTGGCATGGGTCAGCAGGCGGACAAGACGGCCGATGGTGGCACGCATCTCATGGCGGTGCACCACGAGATCGACCATGCCGTGCTCGTGAAGATACTCGGAGCGCTGGAAGCCTTCCGGCAGCTTCTCGCGAATGGTCTGCTCGATGACGCGAGGACCGGCGAAGCCGATCAGAGCCCCTGGCTCGGCGATATGCACGTCGCCCAGCATGGCATAGGAGGCGGTGACGCCACCGAGCGTCGGGTTGGTGAGCACGACGAGATAAGGCAGGCCCGCCTCGCGCAGCATCTCGACCGCCACCGTGGTGCGCGGCATCTGCATCAGCGACAGGATGCCCTCCTGCATGCGGGCGCCACCGGAGGCGGTGAACATCACGAAGGCGGCCGAACGGGCCACTGCCTCTTCCATGCCGCGAATGATCGCTTCGCCAGCAGCTGTGCCGAGCGAGCCGCCCATGAAGTCGAAGTCCTGCACCGCGGCGACCACCGCATTGCCCTCGACGCGGCCGGCGCCGACCAGCACGGCATCATCATTGCCGGTCTTGGCCCGCGAATCGCGCAGTCGGTCGACGTAGCGCTTCTCGTCGCGGAACTTGAGCGGATCCTGCGTCACGGCAGGCGTCGCAATCGCCTCGTAATCGCTGCCGTCGAAGAGCTGAACGAAGCGCTCCTTGGGCGGCATGCGCATGTGATAGCCGGAGTTGGGGATCACCCACTGGTTGGCTTCGAGGTCGCGGTGGAAAACCATCTCGCCGGTCTCGGGGCATTTTACCCAGAGATTCTCGGGCACATCGCGCTTGGCGGACCAGAGGGAACGGATTTTCGGGCGGACGACGTTGTTGATCCAGTTCACGGGGAATTTCGACCTTTGCTCGCGGAACGCCGGCCGGCCATGCCGCTCCCGGCGCAGAACCGGCCGCAGCCAGGGCTCAGGGCGCTGCCGGTCCTTCGTCGACGGCTCTCATAGCACAGCCTTCCCAAGGACCAAAGTCGTTTTGCCGCGGGCGTTGGCAGGTCCGGCGGGGCCGCGCCCACCGGGAAAAGCCGCTTTCCCGTGAAGGCCGCTCGGGTTAGCCTGTGCCGCCCCAGGAGACAGCCATGCCGATGCCCATCATCGAACGCCGCCGTATCGAGGCGGAAATTGTCGGTCATCTCTATCGTGAGCTCGTGACCCGCTTCGGCGAAGGGCCGGCGCGCCAGGCCATCGACGCAGCCATTCGCAAGGCGGCGGTGGCCCATGGCGAAAAATGCCGGGTCGACCTTGGTCATACGCCGGACTTCGCCGATTTCGAGGCCATTCTGCCGGCCTGGACGGCGGAGGATGCACTGACGATCGAGGTGAAGGAATCAACCGCTGATCGTTTTTCCTACGACGTCACCCGTTGTCGTTATGCCGAAACCTACAGGGAGATGGGCCTCGCCGATATAGGCGCGCTGCTTTCATGCAATCGAGATGCCGCCTTCTGCGAAGGCTACAATCCCGCGATGCGGCTCGAACGCACCGAGACCATCATGGAAGGCGGCCGACGCTGCGATTTCCGCTATCGTCTCGACAAGACGGGAGATTAACCCCCTCGGCTGAGGGCTCTCCGCCAAGCTTTTGTTTCAGACCGTTTGCATGGAAACCGGCCGTTCGTCGAAATCGCCGCTCAACCACCGGTGCCAGTCTTGCATCCGCCAGCCAAATCGGTTGATGAAAGATCAGGCAGAAACGAAAATTACAGAGATAATGGGACACAAAGGTCATCGCAGGCCTTTGTCGGCGTTGGTTTTGGCCTCGGAGCCATCCGATATGACCTGCGGCGCGGAAAGAAAGCGATGAAAGTCGGGGTTCGCGATATTGCCAGGGAGGCGGGCGTCGCCGTCAGCACCGTGTCGCATGTCCTCAACGGAACGGCCTCGATCAGCCGCGAGGTGCGCGACCGCGTGCTGGCCGCAGCGCGCGAGCTCGGCTATCTCGACCAGCGACGGGCCAAAGCGACCATCGCCACCATGGAACGCGTGGTGGTGGCCTTGTCCCGAGACTTCGAGACCACAGGCGATGCTGCCTTTCGCAACCGGGCTCTCCTTCAGGGGCTCAAGCAGGAATGCGAGCGTCGGTCGTTGAAGATCACCACCTGCATGTCCGGTGACGCCGGCTTTGACGTCGGCAAGCTGGAAGAGATGGCCCGCGCCGAAAAGGCCCGAGGCGTCATCGTCATGAGCAGTGGAGGCCGGCTCGACCTCGGCGGCCTCGTCAAGTCAGGCCTGTCGCTGGTCATCATGAATGGCGAGGAACAGCTGCGCCGGGCCGACGCGGTGGTGCCCGCCAACGCCTTCGCAGCCGGCGCCGCCCTTCGCTACCTCGCCGACGCCGGACACAGCCGTGTGCTGATGCTGGGCACAACCTGTCGCGACCACCTGGCCGCCCGGCGCGCCGGCTTCGCCGAAGCGATCGAAACCCTGGGCCTCACAGCCGCCGAGGCGCTCGTCGCGTCCGATGACAGCGTCGAGGCGGGAGAGGCCGCCGTTGCCCTGCGACTAAGCGAAACCGGCGGTCTCGATGGTGCCACCGCCATCTCCTGTCTTTCCGATCCGCTCGCCGAAGGCGCCTTGAAAGCGCTGGCGGCAGCCGGCCTCAAGGTGCCTGCCGACATATCGGTCATCGGCTGCGACGGCGTCCGAGAGACGCAGCCAGCTGAACTCGCAACAGTCAGGCTCGGTTATGACGATCTCGCCAGGTCGGCTCTCGCCATTATGGAATCACGACTGATGGTCCCCAAGCCGGTGCGCTCGTGCATTCTCGTGGAGTTCGGCGCCGAACTCATTTCCGGAGCCACCGTTGGTCCGCCGCCCAACGCGCCAACGCGGCGGAGCGGCGGCGGCGCCGCTTCGACGGATAGCACGCGGTATCGGCGCAGCGTCGGCGGGGGGGAGCCCGATGCGGGTCTTGTTTTTAATCGATTCCACTGATCTCAGGCGCTGGCAAGCCGAAGCGATCACCGGGGTACTGGCCGCCATCGGGGCAAGCGGCACCATTGCCACGGTCGCAGGTCCGTCACCGGCGGGTCTGCTCGATCTCTGCCTCGCCTTCGAATCCCTTGCCTTCCGCCGGCCGCGCAGCGAGCCGCTGGACCGACTGTCGCCTGCCGCGTTGAATCTGCCCCCGAGCGACGGCAACGCCGATATTGTCATCGACCTTGCCGCCACGACGGAGGTGTCCTTCGATCGGCTGTTGATCACGGTGGGCGGTGTCGGAGTGGCAGCCGGCGCGGCCGACGCCGTCATGGCCGGCGAAGAGCCCTTTCTCGATCTCGTCGCTGTCACCGGCGGTCTGCATCGTCTGGTCGGTCGGTGGCATGTTGCCGTGGAGGACAGACGGCATCTCGGATCCGGTATGACCACCGCTGCCAGCCGGGCAATCGAGATGCTGACGCTCGCCGCCAGCCGCCTTGCAGCCGGCGCGACGCTCCACGACCTGACGCTGCCACGTGTCGAAACGGAGCCGCGGCCACATCGCCCCGGAAGTCCGGGCCGTTTCACCGCCGCCGCCTTTGCGCGCTATCTTGCCGGTCGCCTGGAGCGTCTCGTAAGGACTCCCCCAAACTGGGCGGTAGCCTGGCGGATCGATGAGACCGGCGACAATGCGCTGCCGGTGATCGCCGACCGACCCTGGCGTCGGCTCCTCGACGACGGGGAGCGCTTTTACGCTGACCCCTTCGTGGTCCGATATGGAGGCCGCACTACTCTGCTGGTGGAGGAGTTTCCGTTCGCGACCCAGAAGGGCATCATCTCGGCGGTGGAACTCGGTGCCGACGGCCCGATCGGCACACCGCGGCCGGTGATCGAGACCGGCTGCCACCTGTCCTATCCCTTCGTCTTCGAGGAAGACGGAACGCTCTACATGATTCCGGAGACATCCGGCCGGCGCCAGGTGCAGCTTTGGCGGGCGGTCGAGTTCCCCGATCGCTGGGAACCGGTGGCGGTGCTGATCGATGACATCGATCTGGGGGATGCCACGCTGCTTCGGGCGGACGGCCGTTACCATCTGTTCGGCACCGTACGCCCAAACTGGGGTTCAAGCTGGGATGGGCTTGCGGTGTTCACCGCTGAAAGACTCGCCGGACCATGGGCACCGCTGTTCGCCGGCCCGGCCAAGGTGGATGTCGCCTCGGCGCGGCCGGCAGGGCGAATGTTTCCCCTGGGCAAGAGTGTCGTCAGGCCGTTCCAGGACAGCTCAGGCGGCTATGGTGCCGGTCTTGGCTTTGCCCGCGTCGATCGCCTCGACGCGAGCGGCTATGCCGAGACGCCTCTTGTGACCTTGCGGCCGGCGCCGCCTCTGTCGGGGCTTCACACCTACAACAGGGGCGGCGGCTTCGAGGTGATCGACGTTATCGCCGATGCTGACGCAACCATCGTCACCCCGTGACGCCTCGTGCTGTCACCAACGGTGACGGCGGGGACCGCAGTCCATGATCTCCATCCGCTGATAGCGGACGATGCGGCCCCAGGGATCGACGATCGGTCGGTTGACCCAGCGCGTCCGACAGGCGGGCGGCCCCCAACCCGGGGCTCCCCATCCCGGCCGTCCCCAGCCCGGTCCGGGCGGCGGAGGCGGAGGTCCCCACCCCCAACGCGGCGGCGGCGGCATACGCGGACCGTCGTGATAACCAAAATAGAAACCGTCGGCAGCGGCGCTCGAAGCGGAGCCGGCAAGGCCGGCAGCGGCAATCAGCGCCACCGCGAGGGAGGCGACAAGGGTCGTGAGAAGACGCCGGTGGAACATGGCAAGGCCTCCTTGGAGCGCGGACCCACCGGCTTTCTACCGTCGGGCCATCATGAGCACGTTTCTACATCTCTTCCCTTGAACCGACCCTGAGCCCTGCGTTCATCGGCCATTCAGCTTTTCGGCCGACAGTTCGCATTGAGAGAGGCTGATGACCGAACCTGTCCCGCTCATTACCGTAGCACCCGATCTTGCCGCCGCCATCACCGATTGGCGGCGCTGGCTCAGCGACTTGCGCCGTCTCAGCCCCAGGACGGTGGAAGCCTACGGCCGCGACACCGAGGATTTCCTTCGCTTCCTGACCGGTCACCTCGGCTCACCGCCGACCATTTCCGACCTGGGGCGGCTCGTACCGGCCGATTACCGCGCCTTTCTTGCGCGCCGCCGACGCGATGGTCTGGCGGCACCGAGCCTTGCCCGCGGCCTTTCAGGCATCCGGTCGCTGATTCGCTTCCTCGAAAAGCGCGGAGAGGCGAGCAGTGCAGCGGTCACCGCCGTTGCCGCTCCGAAGACGCCGCGCCGCCTGCCCCGGCCGCTTGGCGTCGCCGATGCCCTCTCTCTCGTTTCCGATGCCGGTGCTCTCGCGGATGAACCATGGGTCGCCGCCCGCGATGCCGCCGTGTTGGCATTGCTCTATGGCGCCGGCCTGCGTATTTCCGAAGCCCTGGCGCTGACCGCCGCCGAGGCGCCCCCCGAAGTGGGCGGAGCCCTGCGCGTCACGGGCAAGGGCGGCAAGACGCGTCTGGTGCCGGTGCTGCCGGCGGTGGGACGGGCTGTTGCCGCCTATGTCCGCCTCGCGCCCTTCCGCCTCGCCCCGGATCAACCGCTGTTTCGCGGCGTGCAGGGCGGCCCGCTGTCGCCGCGGGTCGTCCAGCTCGCCGTCCAGCGGCTGCGCGGCGCGCTCGGCCTCCCCGAGACGGCGACGCCGCACGCGCTCCGGCACTCCTTCGCCACGCATCTTCTCGGCTCCGGCGGCGACCTGCGCACCATCCAGGAACTGCTCGGCCATGCCAATCTGTCGACGACGCAGGTCTATACCTCGGTCGACGCCGAGCGGCTGGTTGCCGCGTGGAAGGGGGCGCATCCGCGCGCCTGAGGCCGAGAATGCGCACCGCCCGGCTTTCCTTGCTTCGCCCGATGGCTTAAGGCTTGCCCGCCCACCCCATTTGTCGGGAGCCCTTTCGGGCCATTTCTCTTGAAAGCCTCTACCCTTCCCTCAACCGGCCCGAACTGGCTCGGCTATGGATTTGCCGCCCTCGGCGCCGTGCTGTTTGCCGCCAAGGGCATCCTTATCAAGCTCGCCTTCGCCGAGGGTGTCGACACGTTGACGCTGCTCGCGCTGCGGATGGGCCTTTCGGTGCCGATCTACGTCGCCGTGGGCCTCCTGGCCTATGGCCGCGGACGCCAGAAGGCGGTGCCCTTGCCCGCTTACGGCAAGGCGCTGTTGATCGGAATGATCGGCTACTGGTTCTCGTCCTATGCCGATTTCAAGGGCCTCGAAACCCTGACGCCGCAGTTCGAGCGGCTGATTCTCTTCACCTATCCGCTGTTCGTCCTGCTCATCGGCGCCATCCTCTTCCACGTGCCCTTGCGCTGGAAGTCGCTGATGGCGTTTGGCATCGCCTATCTCGGCCTTGTCGTCGTATTTCTTGCGGACTTCAAAACGGGGGGCGGAGATATCGCCGTCGGTGCGCTATGGGTGCTGGGCGCTGCCGTCTCCTTTGCGCTCTACCAGTTGCTCGCCGGCGGCAGCATCGCCATCCTGGGCGCACCGCTCTTCACATCCGTCGCCATGACCGGCGCGGCCGTCGTGATCTTCCTGCAGTTCCTGGTGACGCACCCGTTGTCGGCACTCATGGTGTCCGGTCGCGCTTTCGCGCTGGCGGTGGCCCTGGCGATCGGGGCTACGGTGTTGCCGAGCTTTCTGATGAGCGCAGCGCTGTCTCGCATTTCGGCGGCGGCCAACTCCACCATCGGTACGCTGTCGCCGGTGGTGACGCTGTTGCTTGCCGTCTCGATTCTCGGCGAGCCACTGCGCGGCGTCGATCTCCTGGGAACGGCGCTGGTGGTCGGCGGCGTCGGTCTGTTCACGGTCGTCGACCGGCGCCGTCGCTAATAATCTCAGGCGTGGATCGCTCGCTTGTCGACGGCGAGCGCGGCCTCCTTCATGGCTTCCGACAGCGTCGGATGGGCGTGGCACGTGCGCGCGAGATCCTCGGCCGAGCCGGAGAACTCCATCAGCACCGCCGCCTCGGCGATCGCTTCGCCGGCGCCCGGACCAATGATGTGCACGCCGAGCACCCGGTCGGTGTCGGCATGCGCCAGCACTTTGACGAAGCCGTCGGTCTTGAGGATCGACTTGGCACGGCCGTTGGCGATGAAACTGAACTTGCCGGCCTTGTAGGGCACGCCGGCCGCCTTGAGATCTTCTTCGGTCCGGCCGACGGCGGCAACCTCCGGCGAGGTGTAGACCACCGCCGGAATGACGTCGTAATTGACATGACCCGCCTTGCCGGCCAGGAGTTCGGCAACCGCGATACCCTCGTCCTCGGCCTTGTGGGCGAGCATCGGGCCGGTCACCACGTCGCCGATGGCATAGATACCCGACACGCTCGTGGCGTAATGGCCATCGATTTCCACCCTGCCCTTGCCATCAAGCTTCACGCCGACCTCGGCAAGGCCGAGGCCTTCGGTGTAGGGCCTGCGGCCGACCGCCACCAGCACGACATCGGCGGCGATCGTTTCGGCTTCGCCGCCGGCTGCCGGCTCGAAACTCACCTTGCCACCTTCGACGCCCGTCACCTTGCGGCCGAGCTTGAACGTGAAACCCTGCCGCTCCAGGAGCTTCTGGAAGGTCTTGGCCACCTCGCCGTCGAGACCCGGCAGGATGCGGTCGAGATATTCGATCACCGTCACGCGCGCGCCCAGGCGCTGCCACACCGACCCAAGCTCGAGACCAATGACGCCGGCGCCAATCACCACCAGATGCCCGGGCACCTTTTCGAGCGACAACGCACCGGTCGAGGACACAACGGTCTTTTCATCGATGGTGATGCCGGGCAGGCTCGCCACGTCCGAACCGGTGGCGATCAGGATGGTCTTCGCTTCGACCGTTGTTTTCTCGCCACCCTCGGCGGTGACCTCCACCTTGCCCGGAGCGAGGATACGGCCGGCGCCACGATGGACGGTGATCTTGTTCTTCTTGAACAGGAAGTCGATGCCCTGAACGTTGCTGCGGACGGTGGCATGCTTGTGACCCATCATCGCCGGCAAATCGAGCTCGGGCGTGCCGACCTTGACGCCGAGCTTGGCAAAGACGTGGCCGGCCTCATGAAACATCTCGGAGGCATGCAACAGCGCCTTGGAGGGAATGCAGCCGACGTTGAGGCAGGTGCCGCCATGGCTCGCCCGCTTCTCGACGACGGCCACATTCATGCCGAGCTGGGCGGCGCGAATGGCTGCCACATAGCCGCCGGGGCCGGTACCGATGACAACGAGATCGAAGGACATCAAAGCACTCCTTTGAGGCTGCAGCGGCTTGTGTTGGGGACGCGGCGCTTGCTCAGTCGGCTCGCGACAGGGCCAGTCGGACGCCAAAGGCGATGAAGACGGCGCCGGTTACCCGGCTGATCCAGAGGCCGGCGCGTGAAAAGGCGGTCCTGACCTTGGGCATGGTCAGGAAACACGACACCGCCGAGAACCAGAGAATGAGACAGGTGGCCATGACGAGGCCATAGCCGCCTTTCACCAAGGCGGGGGTCTGATGGCTGACCAGCGCCGAAAAAAGGGACAGGAAAAACAGGATCGGCTTCGGATTGAGGGCATTGGTCAGAAAACCGAGGCCAAAGGCCTTGACGTCGCTCATCGGCGCCGCAGCCTCGGCGCCCGGTTCAGGCAGCTTCGGCGCCGGCGCTCGCAGCGCCATGATGCCCATGTAGGTGAGATAGGCGGCACCGGCCCACTTGATCACCGAAAACAACAGCAGCGACTGCGAAACGATGAGGCCCAGGCCGAGAATGGTATAGGTCAGGTGGAACAGCAGTGATGTGCCGACGCCGAAGGCAGTGAGGATGCCGGCCCGCCTGCCGTGAACGAGGCTCTGGCGCATCACCATGGCGGTATCGGCCCCCGGCGCCACGATGGCAAAGGAGAAAACGGCCATGACGCCGGCGAGTTCGCCCAGATAAGGAGACATCGGCTTCCTTTCGGATATGAGAGACCGCTTTGCCGAAGGCGGGGATGCCCCGGGCCATACACCGACGGGCAAGCCGTCCCTCTGTACCGGAGGGAGGCCCACCGTACCGGTTACTGGACTAGAGGTCGAGAACGAGCCGCTGCGGGTCCTCGAGGTTCTCCTTGACGCGGACAAGGAAGGTCACCGCCTCCTTGCCGTCGATGACGCGATGATCGTAGGACAGCGCCAGATACATCATCGGCCGGATCTCGATCTTGCCGCCGACCACCATCGGCCGTTCCTGGATCTTGTGCATGCCCAGGATGCCCGATTGCGGCGCGTTGAGGATGGGTGTCGACATCAGCGAGCCATAGACGCCACCGTTGGAGATGGTGAAGGTGCCGCCCTGCATTTCCTCGATGCGGAGGAGGCCGTCACGGGCGCGCTTGCCGTATTCGCCGATCTTCTTTTCGATGCCGGCGATGGAAAGCTGATCCGCGTCGCGCACCACCGGCACGACGAGGCCCTTGTCGGTGCCGACGGCGACGCCGACGTGGTAGTAGTTCTTGTAGACGAGATCCTCGCCGTCGATCTCGGCATTGACGGCCGGAATCTCCTTCAGCGCCTGCACCACGGCCTTCACGAAGAAGCCCATGAAGCCGAGCTTGACGCCGTGCTTCTTCTCAAACAGGTCCTTGTAGGATGCCCGGAGCGCCATCACGCCGGTCATGTCCACCTCGTTGAAGGTGGTGAGCATGGCAGCGGTGTTCTGCGCCTCCTTGAGACGCCGAGCGATGGTCTGGCGCAGCTTGCTCATCCGGACCCGCTCTTCGCGGCCGGCGTCGTCAGCGGCAACCGGGGCGCGGGGCGCCGATGGGGCGGCAGGCGACGGGGCCGCGGTGCGGACGGCGGCAACGGCCGCGAGCACGTCTTCCTTCAGCACCTGGCCGCGCTTGCCCGAGCCGCTCTCAACGGTCGCGCCGGTTTCAGCCATGACGCGGGCGGCGGCAGGCGACGGCGGCACCGACGCGGCGGCCTTGGCAGGTTCGATCGGCTTGGCCGCGGCAACCGGTTCGGCCGGCTTGGCAGGCTCGGCAGCCTTCGGTGCCGGGGCGCTCTGCGACGCCGCGCCGAGTGATCCCAGGAGGGCGCCGACACCGACGGTCTCACCCGCCTCGACCAGGATTTCCGACAGCGTGCCGTCGGTCGGCGCCGGCACCTCGATGGTCACCTTGTCGGTCTCAAGCTCAACCAGCGGCTCGTCAGCCTTCACAGCCTCGCCGACCTTCTTGAACCAACGGCCGATGGTCGCCTCAGTGACCGATTCGCCGAGCGTCGGAACGCGGATCTCGTTGCTCATTTGAGCTTTTCTCCAGATGCGAAAAGGGGTGGAGGCGGCCGGGCGGCCGCCCCGTAGGCCGGTCAGCCGAGCGCTTCGTCGAGGAAGGCGGCGAGTTGGGCGAGATGCTTGGACATCAGGCCGGTGGCGGTGGCAGCCGCCGGTGCCCGGCCGGCGTAGCGGGCCCGCGGAACCTTGGCGCCGATCTGCTTCAGGACCCATTCGAGATAGGGGTCGATGAAGGTCCAGGCGCCCATGTTCTTGGGCTCTTCCTGGCACCAGACATGCTCGGCGTTCGGGAAGCGGCTGAGCTCATTGACCAGCGCCTTGGCCGGGAAGGGATAAAGCTGCTCGACGCGCAGGAGATAGATGTCGTCGATGCCGCGCTTCTCGCGCTCCTCGAGGAGGTCGTAATAGACCTTGCCGGAACACATCACCACACGGCGGATCTCGGCGTCGGGCTTGAGGCGCACCGTCACCGTCTCGGGATCCGACTGGGCGTGATCCCAGAGCAGGCGGTGGAAGGAGGTCTCCGCCCCCATGTCGGCGAGCTTGGACACCGCCCGCTTGTGACGCAGCAGCGACTTCGGAGTCATCAGGATCAGCGGCTTGCGGAAGTCGCGGGTCAGCTGGCGCCTCAGGATATGGAAGTAGTTGGCCGGCGTCGTGCAGTTGGCGACCTGCATGTTGTCCTCGGCGCAGAGCTGCAGCCAGCGTTCGAGACGACCGGACGAATGCTCCGGTCCCTGCCCCTCGTAGCCGTGCGGCAGCAGGCAGACGAGACCGGACATTCTGAGCCACTTGCGCTCGCCACCGGAGATGAACTGGTCGAACACCACCTGGGCACCATTGGCGAAGTCGCCGAACTGCGCCTCCCAGAGGGTGAGCGCATTGGGACGAGCCAGCGAGTAGCCATACTCGAAGCCGAGCACCGCCTCTTCCGACAGCATCGAGTTGATAACCTCGAAGGGCGCCTGTTCCGGGGAAAGATTGGCGAGCGGAATGTAGCGCGCCTCCGTCTCCTGATCGTAGAGCACGCTGTGGCGCTGGCTGAAGGTACCGCGCTCGCAATCCTGGCCCGACAGACGGATCTTGTGGCCGCCGAGGGCGAGCGAGCCGAAGGCCAGCGACTCGCCGAGCGCCCAGTCGATGCCCTCGCCGGTCTCGATCGCCTTCTTGCGGGCGTCGAGGAAGCGCTGGATGGTGCGGTGGACGTTGAAGGTCGGGGGCACCGAGTTGATCTTGAGGCCGATTTCCTTGAGCGTCTCGATATTGACGCCTGACTGGCCGCGCCGCTGCTCGTCGAAGCTGTCGGCCACCTTGAGGCCCGCCCAGGCGCCGTCGAGCCAGTCGGCCTTGTTGGGCTTGTAGGCCTGACCTGCCTCATACTCCTGATCGAGCTTCTGGCGGAAGGCCGCCTGCATGCCGATCACCTCGTCCTGGCTGACGACGCCCTCATCGATCAGCTTCTTGGCGTAGATCTGCAGCGTCGTCGCGTGGCCGCGGATCTTGGAATACATGATCGGCTGGGTGAAGCCCGGCTCGTCGCCTTCGTTATGGCCGAAGCGACGGTAGCAGATCATGTCGATCACCACCGGCTTGTGGAACTTCTGCCGATAGTCGATGGCGACCTTGGCGGCATAGACCACCGCTTCCGGGTCGTCGCCGTTGACGTGCAGGATCGGCGCCTCGACCATCTTGGCGACGTCGGACGGGTAGGGCGACGACCGCGAGAAGTGCGGGTTGGTGGTGAAGCCGATCTGGTTGTTGACGATGAAGTGGATCGAGCCGCCGACGCGGTGACCGCGCAGCTGGCTGAGGCCGAAGCACTCGGCAACGACGCCTTGGCCGGCAAAGGCCGCGTCGCCGTGCAGCAAGAGCGGCAGCACCTTGACGCGCTCGCGCAGGGGAATGATGTCGCCTTCCCAGACGGTGGCGGACACGTCCTGCTTGGCGCGCACCTTGCCGAGCACCACGGGATTGACGATCTCGAGATGCGACGGGTTGGGCGTCAGGCTGAGGTGCACCTTGTTGCCGTCGAACTCGCGGTCCGAAGAGGCGCCGAGGTGATATTTGACGTCACCCGAGCCCTCGACGTCGTCGGGGGCATAGGACCCGCCCTTGAACTCGTGGAACAGCGCCCGGTGTGGCTTGGCCATCACCTGGGTCAGGACGTTGAGGCGACCGCGATGCGGCATGCCCAGCACGATCTCCTTCACGCCGAGATTGCCGCCGCGCTTGATGATCTGCTCGAGCGCCGGGATCAGGCTTTCACCGCCATCGAGGCCGAAGCGCTTGGTGCCGGTATACTTGACGTCGAGGAACTTCTCGAAACCCTCGGCCTCGATCAGCTTGTTGAGAATGGCCTTCTTGCCGTTCTCAGTGAACTCGATCTGCTTGTCCGGCCCCTCGATGCGCTCCTGGATCCAAGCCTTCTCCTCGGGCGAGGAGATGTGCATGAACTCATAGCCGATGGTGCCGCAGTAGGTACGCTTCAAGATGTCGATCATCTGGCGCACGGTGGCGTATTCGAGGCCGAGCACGTGATCGATGAAGATCGGCCGGTCCATGTCGGCTTCGGTGAAGCCGTAGCTCGCCGGATGCAGTTCCTCGTGGTCGAGCTTCTTGGCGACGCCGATCGGGTCGAGATCGGCGTGGAGATGGCCGCGCATGCGATAGGCGCGGATCATCATGATGGCGCGCACGGAATCGAGCGTCGCCTGCCGGAGCTCCTCGGCGCTGATGCCGGCCGGCTGCGCCTTCGCCTCGATCTTCTTTTCGAGGATCTTGCTGGCTTCGGGCCAGTTGCCGTCGAGGGCGGAGACCAGTTCGCCATTGACCTTGGGCGGCCAGTCGGGCCGCGACCAGCTCGCGCCCCGCGCCCCGCGCCCCGTCGCCGGCTCGGACAGAGCGCCAAAGAACTCCCGCCACTCGGGGTCGACCGAATTGGGATCGGCGAGGTAACGGGCCTCAAGGGCCTCGATATAGGCGGCATTGCCGCCGTAGAGGAACGAAGTCCCGGCGAAAGCGTCGTTATCGTTCTGCCGTGCCATGTGCGTTTCGGAGCCGTCCGCTCCGTCCTCGCGTTCCGGCGACAGCAGGATCGCTGCGCCGCTGGTAGATTGGGAACCCGCGGGAAGCGCTCGCTCCTTCGCGGGTTCCGTTCGGCTGAAGCCTGTTCAGCCCTTAAGACGCTCGGCGAGCGTGCGGCCAAGCTGAGCGGGCGATGGCGAGACGACAATGCCGGCCGCTTCCATGGCAGCGATCTTGTCTTCCGCCCCACCCTTGCCGCCAGAGATGACCGCACCGGCATGACCCATGGTGCGGCCGGGCGGCGCGGTGCGCCCGGCAATGAAGCCAACCATCGGCTTCATGCGGCCGCGCTTGGCTTCATCTTTCAGGAACTCAGCCGCAGCCTCTTCGGCCGAACCGCCGATCTCGCCGATCATGACGATCGACTTGGTTTCGGGATCGGCAAGGAAGAGTTCCAGCACGTCGATGAACTCGGTGCCTTTCACGGGATCACCACCGATACCGACGGCGGTCGTCTGGCCGAGGCCTTCGTTGGTGGTCTGGAACACAGCTTCGTAGGTAAGGGTTCCCGACCGCGAAACAATGCCGACCGAGCCCCGGCGGAAGATGGAGCCGGGCATGATGCCGATCTTGCATTCGCCGGGCGTCAGCACGCCCGGGCAATTGGGACCCAGGAGGCGCGACGTCGAGCGATCGAGCCGCGCCTTCACCTTGACCATGTCGAGCACCGGAATGCCTTCGGTGATGGTGACGATCAACGGCATCTCGGCATCGATCGCCTCGATGATCGAGGCGCCGGCCGCCTTGGGCGGAACGTAGACGACAGACGCGTTGGCGCCGGTCTTCTCGCGCGCTTCGGCAACGGTGTCGAATACGGGAAGAACCGCTTTGCTGCCGTCCGGCAGCGTGCCCTCCCAGGTGGAGCCTCCCTTGCCCGGCGTGACGCCGGCAACCATTTTCGTGCCGTGATAGCCGAGCGCCTGCTCGGTGTGGAACGTGCCGGTCTTGCCGGTCAGGCCCTGGACGATGACCTTGGTGTCCTTGTTGACGAGAATGGACATCGCGTCAGGCTCCCTTCACGGCGGCGACGATCTTGCGGGCGGCATCGTCGAGGTCGTCGGCGGCGATGACATCGAGGCCGCTGTCGGCGATGATCTTCTTGCCAAGGGCGACGTTGGTGCCCTCCAGGCGAACGACCAGCGGCACCTGCAACCCAACTTCGCGCACGGCAGCGATGACGCCCTCGGCGATGACGTCGCACTTCATGATGCCGCCGAAGATGTTGATCAGGATGCCCTTCACGGCGGGGTCGGCCGTGATGATCTTGAAGGCCGCCGTCACCTTCTCGCGGGAGGCGCCGCCACCGACATCGAGGAAGTTGGCCGGCTCGGCACCGTAGAGCTTGATGATGTCCATGGTGGCCATGGCCAGGCCGGCGCCGTTGACCATACAGCCGATGTTGCCGGAGAGCGCCACATAGGCGAGGTCGTGCTTGTGCGCCTCGATCTCCTTGTCATCCTCCTCGGTGAGGTCGCGCAGCGCCTCGACATCCGGGTGACGGAACAGCGCATTGCCGTCGAAGGACACCTTGGCGTCGAGAAGGCGCAGGTGGCCGTCCTTCAGCACGATCAGCGGGTTGACTTCCAGAAGGCTCATGTCCTTGTCGATGAAGGCCCAGTAGAGCAGCGGGAACAGGGTTTCGGCGTCCTTGGCCGCGGCACCCTCCAGCTTCAGCGCCGACACGATGGCGGCGACGTCGGCGGCCGTGACGCCGGCCTCCGGATCGATGGCGACGGTGACGATCTTCTCGGGCGTATCGTGGGCGACGGTTTCGATGTCCATGCCGCCCTCGGTGGAGACCACGAAGGCGACGCGACCGACCGCTCGATCGACCAGCAGCGAGCAGTAGAGCTCGCGGGCGATGTCGGCACCATCCTCGATGTAGAGGCGGTTCACCTGCTTGCCGGCTTGGCCGGTCTGCTTGGTGACCAGTGTCGCGCCCAGCATCTGGCGCGCAAACTCGATAACCTCGTCGACCGAGCGGGCGAGGCGAACGCCGCCCTTTTCGCCAGCGGACGCTTCCTTGAACCGACCCTTGCCACGACCGCCGGCATGAATCTGGCTTTTCACGACCCAGAGCGGACCGGGGAGAGACCGGGCAGCCGCCTCCGCCTCACCGGCGGAAAAGACGGGCACACCGGCGGCGACAGGCGCGCCGAACCCCTTGAGCAGGGCCTTTGCCTGGTATTCGTGGATGTTCATCCGGAAGTCCTTGGCTGGGGAGTGGGGAGGCTAACTGAGTGAAAATGCGGATGGATTCGCCAGAGACGAAAAGGCCGGGTCGCCGTCTGGCGGCCCGGCCCATGTTTTCAGGTGATCAGGCCAGCGCCGGAGCGATGGTCTTGCAGGCTTCGATCAGACCCTTGACCGAGGCAACCGACTTCTCAAAGCCGGCCTTCTCGTCGGACGACAGCTCGAGGTCGACGATCTTCTCGACGCCACCGGCGCCGATCATGGCGGGCACACCGACGTAGGTGTCGTTCACGCCGAACTCACCCTTGAGATAGGCGGCCACCGGCAGGACGCGCTTCTTGTCCTTGAGGTAGGACTCGGCCATGGCGATGGCCGAGGCGGCCGGCGCGTAGAAAGCCGAACCGGTCTTCAGGAGGGCGACGATCTCGCCACCGCCCTTGCGGGTGCGGTCGACGATGGCATCGAGCTTCTCCTGGGTGGTCCAGCCCATCTTGACCAGCTCCGGCAGCGGCACGCCGCCAACCGTCGAATAGCGGATCAGCGGAACCATGTCGTCGCCGTGGCCACCGAGGGTCATGGCATGAACGTCCTCGACCGAAACGCCGAACTCGTCCGACAGGAAATAGCGGAAGCGGGCAGAGTCGAGCACGCCGGCCATGCCGACGACCATGTGGGTCGGCAGACCCGAGAACTTCTGCAGCGCCCAGACCATGGCGTCGAGCGGGTTGGTGATGCAGATCACGAAGGCCTTCGGGCAGTACTTGGCAATGCCGGCGCCGACCTGTTCCATGACCTTGAGGTTGATGCCGAGGAGGTCGTCGCGGCTCATGCCGGGCTTGCGCGGCACGCCGGCGGTAACGATCACCACGTCAGCGCCTTCGAGGGCCTCGTAGCTGTTGGTGCCGGAGAGCTTGGCGTTGAAGCCCTCAACCGGGGCCGTTTCGGCGAGATCGAGAGCCTTGCCCTGCGGCACGCCATCCATGATGTCGAACAGGACGACATCGCCGAGTTCCTTCTGGCCGGCCAGCAGGGCCAGCGTGCCGCCGATCTGGCCAGCACCGACGAGAGCGATCTTTTTCCGCGCCATTGATTATTACCTTTCCCTTTACGTAAAGGTTAGTTAGATCGAAATCGATCGGCATGGAATTACAATGATCGCGAGTCGCGTGCAAGCGAGACTATCGGGGAAAGTCAACTTTCCACGAAGACGATACCGCTTTGCCAGCCCACTTCTTCATGCAGTAGGTGACGCGAACGTCACGCAGTCAGAGATTGCCGGTGCGACACATCGGCGGCTTGGTGCAGCCAAGCCTCCGAACGCATCTCGATGAGGCGAGAGGCCGTGCGGGCAAACTCCAGGGCTTCGTTGCCCCCCGTTGCGCGATAGAGATCGGCCGGCTCGCCATCAGCCGTCAGCACCAGCGCCCGGCCGGCGTCGTAAAGCACATCGATCAGGGTAATGAAACGCTTTGCCCGGTTGCGCTCGCCGGCGGCAAGACGCGGAACGCCGGTGACCATCAGAAGATCGAAATGGCGGGCGATGGCTCGATAATCGGTGGCGCCCAGCGGCTGATCGCAGAGTTCGGCAAAGGTGAAGCGGGCGCGGCGACCGGCAGCACGCGACACATGTACCAGCCGCCCCTTGACGCGGAGGTCGCGAGCCTCCTCGCCTCCGGTCGACAGGCCAGCCCACAGGTGCTCGGCAGCAGCGTCCGTCGCCGGCACCAGCGGTGAGAGATAGACGTCGGCGGCCGAAAGCCCTTCCAGCCGGTGATCGGCTCCATCCTTGAGATGGACGATCTCGCAGCGATCCTTCAAAAGACCGACGAAAGGAAGAAAACTCTGGCGGTTGAGACCGTTCCAGTAGAGACGGTCGGGGGCGATGTTGGACGTGGCGACCAGGGTCAGCCCCAGGTCGAAGAGGCGACTGAACAGACGGCCGAGCAGCATGGCGTCGGCAATGTCGGTTACCGAAAACTCGTCGAAGCACAGAAGCTGCACGTCGCCCGCCAGCGTCTGGGCCACGATCTCGACGGGATCGCGCGCATCACCGGCCGCCATGGCCCGCCGCGCCGCCGCGATGGCCTCGTGCATGTCGGCCATGAAGGCATGGAAGTGCTGTCGTCGCTTCCTCTTCACCGGCGCCGCCGCGTGAAAACGGTCCATGAGCAGCGTCTTGCCACGCCCGACTCCGCCCCAGAGATAGAGGCCGCGGACCGCCGGCGCTGGCCCCACCGGAATGACACCGAGGAGACGACGGCGCGGCGGCGGCGCAGCGAACCGTCTGAGCAGCCGATCGAAGGCGAGGGCGGCCTGCCGCTGGGCGGCATCGGCCGTCAGCCGGCCGGCGGCGACCTCGCCATCGAGCCAGAGGGCGATTTCGCCGGCCGGCGTATCAGCCATCATGCCGGATGTCAGCCGCGGAAGAACTGCACGCCGCGCTTGCTGACGTCGGTCTGGCCGGAATAGCGATTGGGAGCGGCAGCGTAGAGACGGGCGACAACGGCGCCGGAGGCGTCCTTCAGCAGAATCTCCTTGCCGGCGACATCCCAGGCACCGACCGCCTTCAACTCGTCGGACACACAGCCGCGCGTCGAGGCGCGGTAGCCGCCGCTCCAGGCGGTGAGATTCATCGAAAGCTGGCAGGTTTCGCCGGCCGAGGCGAGCGTCCAGCCACCGATCAGATCGGCCTTGCGCACCTCGGCGGCGGTGGCCGGGTCGGCCACAGGCTGGGCCAGCGTGAGGTCGGTCGTCGGCTGGGGCATTGCCACCGGCGCCGGCAAAGCCTGGCTCGCCACGGGGTTGACCGGCTGGGGCGCCAGCGGCGCGATGCGCGACGACGGAGGCGGCGGCGAGTAGCTGCTGCACGCGGCGAGCGCGAGGACGGACATGACGGAGGCGGTGGCAATGATGCGCATCAGGTGAGGCTCCCAGGGGGCGAGGAGAGGACGCCGTGGCTCCCGGCGTGATTCTCTCCAGGCAATGGCAGTGGATGATAGCCGCCCCAGTCCTTGAGTGGAACTGGAGGCCGAAAAAACTTGAAAATAGCGACAAATGCTCAACGTTGACGTTGCACGGAAAGCGCGAAGGCCGCAAGATGAACAGGCGTCCGGGCGGGGAGCACGTCGTATGTTGTCCTTTGTTGCGCGTGTGTTGGGGCTGGTACTGTTTGCCATCGGTGTTGTGGCACTGATTTCCGACGGGATCTCGTCGGTCGCCGCCGACGCCGTGGTGATGACGCCGCTGTCGGGGAGCCTTTCCCTTATCGCTCCTGATTTTGTCGATCGTATTGAATCATCACTGAGACCCCTCGTCGGAGATGCGGCGTGGGCAGAATGGGGTTCGGCGGTGCTTGCTTGGCCAACCCTCGCCGTCGCCGGCATTTCGGGCATTTTTCTGATGCTGGCCGGTGCCCGCCGCCCGCCGCGCGCCACGAGGAGCCATGTCGGCTTCACCACCTGAAAAGGTCGTGCTCGGCATAGACGCGGCCTGGACGGCGACCAATCCGAGCGGCGTCGCCCTCGCCTCCAAGACCGGCAGTGGTTGGCGCTTGATCGCTGCGGCCTCTTCCTTTGAGGAGTTCGTCGGTCTCGCGGGCGGAACCGAAATCAGTCCCCCCGCCCTGATCGCCGCAGGGACCTGCTTGGCAGGGCAAAGCCCCGACCTCATCGCCGTGGACATGCCGATGATGGACGTCCCCATTCTCGCGCGCCGGGCCGCCGACAACGCCGTCAATCGCGCCTATTCGGGCCGCAGCGCCGGCACGCACTCACCGACCCTCGATCGCCCCGGCGCGGTGGGCCGAGCGCTGGAGGCAGGGCTCTCGGCAGCCGGCTACCCTCTCGCGACCCTCGATATCAGGCCGCCTTGCCGCATTGAGATCTACCCGCATCCGGCGCTGATCGAGATTACCGGCGCAACAAGGCGTCTCGAATACAAGATCAGCCGTACCGGTCGCTATTGGCCCGGCCTGCCGCTCACCGAGCGGAGACTGCGTCTTTTCAAGGTATGGGAGGCCATCGTCACTGCCCTCGACGACATGCTGCCTGGAAGCGCCGCGGCTCTTTCCCTGCCGTCGGCTGAGGCGCGCGGCCGGACCCTCAAGGCCTTCGAGGATCGTCTCGATGCCGTCGTCGCCGCGCTCGTCGGCGCCATGGCGCTTGACGGCCGAGCTCAGCCTTATGGCGACGCGACGTCGGCGGTTTGGGTTCCGAAAGCTCGCGACCGACCGGCTGAACAGGTGACGACGCCCCGGCGGGTATGACTTCTGGCTCCCACAGGCCCGAAGAACAGGGTGTCAGGCGGCCAGGAGGAGCCCGGCCCCGAGCAGGAGGCAGCCGTAAGTGGCCAGCATGCCGGCGGCGCGGAAAGGCCTGGTCGCTGCCAGTATACCCAAGGCGTGCAGCAGCCGACCCCCGATCAGCAATCCCGCCAGGCACCAAAGCCAACCGGGGGAAACACCGCGGAACTCGTTCAGAACGAGCAGAAGCAGACCAAGGGGCACATATTCCGTGAAGTTCCCCTGAGCTCTGATCCTCCTGAGCAAGGTCTCATCCGATCCCTGCCCGATGTCGACGCCCACCGCCATCCGCCGAAAGCTGACGGGGAGACTCAACGCCACCAACAAGATGGCCGCAATGGCCGCGGTTATGCCTGATACGGTCAGCATCCTCGCACCTCCAGGGTCACAATGTTGCCACGTTACCATCGTTCTTGCATTATGCAAGCACCATGGTCACGGAGGCGGAGATGGAATTTCGGTCGGGCTGCCCCATCGCATCGACGCTGGACATCGTGGGAGATCGTTGGTCCCTGGTCATCCTGCGATCGATGGTCATGGGTGCCCGAAGCTTTTCCGATCTCCTCGCCATGCCCGAGGGCATCTCGACGAACATACTCTCGGAACGCCTGAAACGCCTTGAGCAGGCCGGCATCATCAAGCTCAGCGAGAAGGGCTCGGGCTCGAAACGGGGAGCCTATCGGCTGACGAGGAGCGGCGCAGAGCTATTGCCGGTCCTGAAATCGCTCGCCACCTGGGGCGAGCGAAACCTTCCGGACAGATGGACGATACCGGCGCGCTTCAAAGCCATGGACCCGGACGACCCGAGCCTTCTCGGATAGCGCCCGGACCATCGCAGTTCCTCAAGACACCCGGGACACCAAAGCGTCTCGGCAAAGCCAAAGGACCTCAAACGTCCAGATTGGCGACCGACAGCGCGTTGGTCTGGATGAACTCCCGTCGCGGCTCGACCTCGTCGCCCATCAGGCGCTCGAAGATATCGTCGGCCTCGACCGCCTCGCTGACATGCACGCGCAGCAGCGACCGGGCATTGGGGTCAAGCGTCGTCTCCCAGAGCTGCTCGGCGTTCATCTCGCCGAGACCCTTGTAGCGCTGCATGGAGATGCCCTTGCGGCCGGCCGCGTAGACGGCATCCAGCAGGGTGCGCGGACCGCGCACGACGATCTCACTGTCCCGACGCCGGAGCACGGCGGCGGAACCGTAGACGGCGGCAAGATGCTCATGGTGGCCGGTGAGCTTGCGCGCGTCGGCCGAAGACAGCAGCGCCGCGTCGATGATGCTGGTTTCGGTAACGCCGCGCACGATGCGACGGAAAGCCAAGCTGCCGTCCGGCATGGCTTCGCCCGTCCAGCCCTTCTCGAACTCGTCGGCGATGACGTCGAGCCGAGCGGCAACGCTGTCGGCGGCGTTCTGCGCCGCGGCGGGGTTGCCGAGTAGGCGCGCGTCGAGGGCGCCGGCGATCGCCGCCTGTTCGACGACGTCGTGATTGTAGCGGTGATGCAGCCCTTCGATCAGGCCGCGGACGGCACGTGCCCGATCGACGATAGCGCGAAGGTCCTGCCCGGCACGCGCCTCACCGTCGGCGAGCTTCAGCACCGCCTCGTCGAGGCCCTGGGTCACCAGGAAGTCTTCCAGCGCCCGCTCGTCCTTCAGATACTGCTCGGACTTGCCGCGCGTCACCTTATAGAGCGGCGGCTGGGCGATGTAGATATGGCCGCGCTCGATCAGCGCCGGCATCTGCCGGAAAAAGAAGGTGAGCAGCAGCGTACGAATATGGGCGCCGTCGACGTCGGCGTCCGTCATGATGATGATCTTGTGATAGCGCAGCTTGTCCGGATCGAACTCGTCGGTACCGATCGACGTGCCGAGCGCAGTGATCAGCGTGCCGATTTCAGCCGACGACAGCATCTTGTCGAAGCGCGCCCGCTCGACGTTGAGGATCTTGCCGCGCAGCGGCAGAACCGCCTGGAACTCACGGTTGCGGCCCTGCTTGGCCGAGCCGCCGGCCGAGTCTCCCTCGACCAGGAACAGTTCGGTGTTGGCGGGGTCGCGGTCCTGACACTCGGCGAGCTTGCCCGGCAGCGAGGCCATGTCGAGCGCGCCCTTGCGGCGGGTCAGCTCGCGCGCCTTGCGGGCCGCCTCGCGGGCGGCCGCTGCTTCGACCACCTTGCCGACCACGGTGCGCGCCTCGGCCGGATGCTCCTCGAACCAGGTGGAGAAGGCTTCGTTGAGGGCACTCTCGACAACCGGGCGCACCTCCGACGACACCAGCTTGTCCTTGGTCTGGCTGGAGAATTTCGGGTCAGGCACCTTCACCGACAGGACACAGGTCAGACCTTCGCGGCAGTCGTCGCCGGTCAGCGTCACCTTCTCGCGCTTGGAAATGCCGGCGCTCTCGGCATAGCTCGTCACCTGACGCGTCAGTGCCGCGCGGAAACCGGCAAGGTGGGTGCCGCCGTCACGCTGGGGAATGTTGTTGGTGAAGCAGAGCACGTTCTCGTGGTAGCTGTCGTTCCACCAGAGCGCGACCTCGACGGTGATGCCATCCTTCTCGGCCGCAACCAGGATCGGCTTGGATATCGCCGGCTTCTTCGAGCGGTCGAGATAGCGCACGAAGGCCTCGAGCCCGCCCTCATAATGCAGTTCCTCGATACGCGGCTCGACGCCGCGATTGTCCTCGAGAACGATGCGCACGCCGGAGTTCAGGAAGGCCAGCTCGCGCAGACGCCGTTCCAGCGTCGCGAAGTCGAAGTCGGTGACGCCCTTGAAGGTCTCGTGGCTGGGCATGAAGGTCACCTCGGTGCCCTTCTCGCCAACGGCCGTGCCGGTCACGGCGAGCGGCGCGTCCGGCACGCCGTTCGAGAAACTCATCTCGTGGACCTGGTCATGCCGCCAGATCCTGAGCTTCAACCAGACCGACAGCGCGTTGACCACCGATACGCCGACGCCGTGCAGGCCACCCGACACCTTGTAGGAATTCTGGTCGAACTTTCCGCCGGCGTGCAGCTGGGTCATGATGACCTCGGCCGCCGACACGCCCTCTTCCTTGTGGATGTCGGTCGGAATGCCGCGACCGTTGTCGCGAACTGTGCAGGAGCCGTCGGCATTGAGGCGGACCTTCACCACGTCGGCATGCCCGGCCAGCGCCTCGTCGATGGCATTGTCCACCACCTCATAGACCATGTGGTGCAGACCTGAACCGTCGTCGGTGTCGCCGATATACATGCCGGGGCGCTTGCGCACCGCGTCGAGCCCCTTCAGCACCTTGATGGATTCGGCGCCGTAATCATCGGGGTCGTAGGCTGTGGTGTCGGTCATGGAGGCCTTCGTTTCTCGTCTCGGGAACATCCCGCCAGAGTTCTCATAAAGGCTGGCGGGGGCGGCTTCAACCACCCTCGGAGGCAGGCTGAAACCCGTTATTTTTCAAGGTTCTCGCGAAGCAGAGGCTTCGCTCGTCCGGCGGTCGGGGCACCATGGTCCGCCAATCGGGTGGAAATGCGGCGAATCAGGCTCAAAATTCCCGGAAATCCGGCTCGCCGGCTTCGGGAATCACGATGATTTCCGCCTCTCCGGAAAAGGCCTCGAAAGGTGCGGCCTCGGTGCCGGTCATGAAGGCCTGGACGCCAAGCGCGGCGATGAGGTCGACCAGCGCCCGGCGCCGGCGGGCATCGAGATGGGCGGCCACCTCATCGAGCAGCAACACCGGCGGGCTGCCGGTCAGCTCGGTGACCAGAGCTGCCTGCGCCAGCACCAGGCCGGTGAGTAGCGCCTTCTGCTCGCCGGTCGACGAGGCCGAGGCCGGCATGTCCTTTCCGGCATGGCGGACCGAAAGGTCGGAGCGGTGCGGACCGACGAGCGTCCGGCCGGCGGCGCGGTCGCGGGAACGGCCAGCCCGGAGATCGGCCCTCAGCCAGTCCTCGACGTCGGCCGCCGCCGCGCCGTCGAGCGCCGTGTCGACGTCGCCCGTGAGCTGGACGACGGCGCGCGGAAAGGCGCCGTCGCCGTCCGGCCGCGTCTCGATCAGTCGCGCGAGGCAATGGACCGTCTCGCGACGGGCGGCAGCGACCGCGACGCCAGTTGCGGCAATCTCGGATTCCAGGGCATCGAGCCAGGCGGCGTCGGCCTCGCGCGCCTCAAGGAGGCGATTGCGGGAGGAGACCGCCTGCTCGTAGACGGCAACGCGCCGACCGTGCGCCGGATCGACTGCCAGCACCAGACGGTCGAGGAAGCGACGGCGGTCGCCAGCCGACCCGACGAACAGGCCGTCCATGGCGGGAATGAGCCAGATCAGGCGGAGGTGGTCGGACAGTCGCTCGCTGCCCTTCTGCGGTTCGCCATCGACAAGCACCCGCCGGCCCGGCTCGTCAGGGACGGAGCCGGTGCCGATCCGTACCACGCCATAGGCCCCCTCGACGTCGGCCAGCACGGAAAAGCCGCCGGAGCCGCCGAGCCGGGTCATTTCGGCCAGCGTCGCCCGGCGGAAGCCACGGCCGGGAGCGAGCAGCGATAAGGCTTCGAGAATATTGGTCTTGCCGACGCCGTTCTGGCCGACGAGCACCACCGACCGGCCCGGAAAGTCGAGCGAGAGGTCGGCATGGTTGCGGAAATCGTTGAGGCGAAGGCGGCTCACGCGCACCTTCGCCTCCGGACGGGACTCTGTCATGGCGTTCCAGCGGCGGCCGATCACACCCGCATGGGCATCAGCACGTAGAGCGTGGCGCCGTCACCGGCATCCTGGATCAGGGTCGGCGAGCCGGCGTCGGCGAGGTGGAACACCGCCGTCTCCGAGGTGAGCTGGCCGGCGATGTCCAGGAGGTAGCGGGCGTTGAAGCCGATTTCGAGCGGCGTGTCGCCGTAGTCGACCATCACCTCTTCGGTGGCGGTGCCCGAATCCGGGTTGACCACGGTCAGCACCATGCGCCCCTCGGCAAGCGTCAGCTTCACGGCGCGACCGCGCTCGGACGAGATGGTGGAGACACGATCGACGGCCTCGGCGAACTCGGCCTTGTCGACGCGCAGTTCCTTGTCGTTGCCCTGCGGGATCACCCGGCCATAATCGGGGAAGGTGCCGTCGATCAGCTTGGAGGTCAGCACCACGTTGCCGACCGTCAGCCTGATCTTGGCGTCCGACAGCTCGACCTTCAGTTCGGCCTTGGGATCCTCGATGAGGCGCTGGATCTCGCCCACCGTCTTGCGGGGAACAATGATGCCGGGCATGCCCTCGGCCCCCTTGGGGGCGGCGATGTCGGCACGGGCGAGGCGATGGCCGTCGGTGGCGACGGCCCGGAACAACGACCCGTCCGGCCCATCGACCGTGTGCAGGAAGATGCCGTTCAGGTAGTAGCGGATCTCTTCGTTGGAGATGGCGAACTGCGTCCGATCGATCAGACGCTTGAGATCGCCGGCTTCCAGCGTGAAGGCATGGCTGAGCTCGCCGACGGTGATGTCTGGGAAGTCGCTTTCCGGCAGCATCTGCAAAGAGAAGCGCGAGCGACCCGAGGAAATGGACAGCGTGGCGCCATCGGCCGACGCTTCAAGCGAGACCTGCGACCCCTCGGGCAGCTTACGCACGATGTCATAGAACATGTGCGCCGGCACCGTGGTCGCTCCGGGGCGCTCGACAAGCGCCGGTACCGACTCCTGAGCCTCGAGGTCGAGGTCGGTTGCCTTCAGCTTGAGCTGGCCGTCATCGGTGCGGATCAGCACGTTGGAGAGAATCGGAATGGTGTTCCGACGCTCGACGACACGGTGGACGTGGGTAAGGGAAGCGAGGAGGTGCGACCGCTCCAGCGTAACGCGCATGGAAAAACCCGTCTGTCGTGGCTGCCGCGCCCTGGTCGGCCGCACTGGGTGCGACCGGCGCGGCCTCCGGAAAATCTGGCGATGAACATCCACCGATCCGGCAGGACCTGCCTTACCGAGCCGCGGCTGCTCCCGTAAACCATCCGAAGCCTCCGCCGAACTGCCTGATGCTGCAGTCAGGACGGCGATTGCTCTAGGCCGTTCTCCCCTCGCCGCCGGGGCGGCTGCGGGGAAAAGCACATTACGGCAACTGCTGATTTCCGCAAGCCAGCATGCCGTTGACGGCACGGGTTTTCGCCGGCGTTTTTCGTTTCCAGACCTGGGATCAGGCCTCAAGCATGCGCTTCAGCACCTCGATCTCCTGCGTCAGCGCCTCGTCGGAGCCGATCATCTCCTCGACCTTGCGGACCGCATGCAGAACGGTGGTGTGGTCGCGGCCACCGAAGCGACGGCCGATCTCCGGCAGGGAGCGCAGCGTCAGCGACTTCGCCAGGTACATGGCGATCTGCCGCGGCCAGACGATGGAGCGGGTGCGGCGCGAGGACAGGAGATCCTGCTTGGAGACGTTGTAGTGCTTGGAGACGACGCGCTGGATGTCCTCGATCTTGACGCGGCGGGTATCGGTGACGCGAATGAGGTCCTTCAGCGTCGTCTCTGCCATGGTGAGCGACAGCGTCAGGCCGGTCAGCTGATTGTGGCCGGCAAGGCGCGTCACCGCGCCCTCGAGGTCGCGACCCGATGTCGTGACGTTGCGGACGATGAAGTCGATGACGTCGTCGGGAACGGAGAAGCCGGGCATATGCTGGGCGGTGAGCGCGATGCGGCGCTCGATGATCGACCGGCGCGTTGCCGCGTCGGGGGCGCCGATTTCAATCAGCAGGCCGCCGGAAAGACGCGAGCGAACGCGTTCATCCATGGTCTCGAGCTCGACCGGCGGTCGGTCGGCGGCGACGATCACCTGCCGGGCGCCGTCGATCAGCGTGTTCACCGTATGGCAAAATTCCTGCTGGATCTGCTTGCCGTGCAGGAACTGCATGTCGTCGATGACCAGGAGGTCGATGGTCCGGAGCGCTTCCTTGAAAGCGAGCGCCGACTGGGTCTGCAGCGACTGCACGAAGCGATACATGAAATGCTCGGCCGTCAGATACAGCACGCGCATTTCCGGATGCTCGGCCTTGAGCCGATGGGTCAGGGCCTGCAGGAGATGCGTCTTGCCCTGGCCGACGGAGGAATGGATGTAGAGCGGATTGAACTTGACTCCGGAGGCTGAGCCGTCGGCAACCTGGCGGGCGGCGGCCAGCGCCAAGCGGTTGGAGGCGCCTTCAACGAAATTCTCGAAGGTATAGCGAGGGTCGAGCGGGGAGGAGATGTCATCGAACAGCCGAGCGGAGGCGGCATCGGCAACCGGGCGCAGAGGCACGGCAGCGCGGGGCGCCGGAGCGCTGGCCGGGCGAGCCGCTTCCGGCGCCGCGAAGCGGGCCGGCGTCTCGACCTTGGCGCGCATGGCGGAGCGGACCGACACTTCGACCTTGCGGTAAGCAGGGCCTTCGGCCTGCCAGAGAGCGGCGAGCTTGTCGCGATAGTGGGTAGAGATCCAGGTCTTCAGGAAGCGGCTCGGCACCGAGAGCCAGACGGTGCCGCCCTCGATCTGCTCGACATTCATGCCGGCAAACCAGCAGGAAAACACCTCGTCGCCGAGATCGGCCTTGAGGCGGCCACGAACGCGCGCCCACGCATCGGCATGACCAACTGCCGCTCCAGCGACGCCGCAGGCTTCCGCTTCCAACATATCTCGGCCTCCATCTAACTCTATACCAGTCTTTCACGCGAAGGTCGCTTCCGCCGGGAGCGCCCTCCGTTTGCCTTCCGGACGCAACGTCCGAAGGCCGCTTGTACCGCCAGCTATCCGCCGGCGAGGTTGGAACCCCTTCCTTGCGGATGAAGCCCCCTTCAGGTTTTGCCGGCCGCAGGGCCGACAGCAGCACTCATGGCGGGCCAAAGCCCGTCATTCACCGGAGCCACGAGGTTCCGGAACTCAGCATGTGATCAATGTGACAGCTCTCCCGATCTGCGCGTACCACGCCGGCCGCATGGCCGCCCCCGTCCAACGCATCGGTTCAACTCTGGATCCAGGGCAGACCGCTCGCCTTCCAGCCATCGACACAGCCCCTGTGCCGATCTGGGCCGAGCGCGCCCTCAAAACCACCTGCCACGTTTAAGGCCCGCGAGAACCCGCCGGCCGTTGCCGCGGTTGCCGCAGATCGACTGCGCGCTCCCGACCGGCAAATGAAGTAGAGCGGAGCGTCGGCGCCGACGCCAAGGTCGGCGAGCGCTTCCTTGAGCTCTTGGGCGAACGCCGTGTTGACGGCCATGTCCGGAAAGCGCTGCCACTCGATGAGCAGCACCCGCTTGCCGATGCTTTCGAGATCCGGAAGTCCGACGAAGTTCCATTCCGCCACAGTCCGGACATCGATCAGCGCAGCCGAGGGATCAGCGGCAAGCGCCTCCCAAGTCTGGCGCACGCCAACGTCCCCTGCGTAGCCTGGATCTTCGTTGAATGATCCCGAACTCAAGATCGCCCCACCACCCCGAAATGAACCAAACAGAAAAGACAAAACAAATCCATGCGCAAAATGCGCATATATCTTGAGTTATCTTTCCTGGATTGAGTTGGCTACCTGCCTCGGCCTTCGCACTTTATGAATTACCGACGGCTAGCCCCCTGCTTTAGTTTACTTTTGCAACCGAGTTCTTGTCTCGCTCGCTTCAACTGGGCTGACCATACACAGGCCCCATGGGGGGAGCAAGAGCCGAATCTTCCTATGTCGTTAACCCGGTTTTTACCGGAGAGGACGCCCCTCGAAAAGCGAACGGTGAACGCTAGGGGATTCAAAGATTTGCACGCACTCACCCGGCAAAACCCTCTTTGGTCGTACGCCGGCTGCCCCGCCATTCATTAGCCGCGTTTTCGTTTCCGAGGCCCCGGATTCTTCCTTGCCTGAATCTGACGTATGATTAACTTATTGTTTTTGAAGAGAAAAATCTGACAGCCGACTCCCAGGCCAGCGAGGCTGTCGGACCCGTCCACGCAAGCCGGAAAAGCAAAAGGGCCCAGCTCAAAGCCGGGCCCAGATAGGCTTATCTTGGCAAAAGGGAATCGCGCCGACGCCGTCAGGCGCCGATCATCAGACGCCGATCGACTTCAGGCGGGCCGCGAGACGCGACACCTTGCGGGAAGCCGTGTTCTTGTGAACGATACCCTTGGTCGCCGCCCGCATGATCTCCGGCTCGACGGCCTTGAAGGCTTCGGTGGCGGCGGTCTTGTCGCCGGAGGCGACGGCTTCCTCGAACTTGCGAACGAAGGACCGCATGCGACTGCGACGGGCCTTGTTGACTTCAGTGCGGGCCGCAATCTTGCGGGTCGCCTTCTTGGCCGACGACGTATTGGCCATTCTCAAGCCTTTCTCTCTCCCGGCCGCGCCGGGACTTGTTGTTGAGCCGCCGCGGCTGCCGGACCCGGCCACACGGACGACGTAAAACTATCAGGCGGCCGACGACCGCCGGCCACCGTCCTTGGGGCGGGCTTATAGACGCTGGAACGGCCGGCGTCAACGCCGTCAGCGCTGGCAAGTCGGACAAAAGAAGGTCGAGCGCCCGGCCTGACGGATTCGCACCACCGTCCCGCCGCAGCCCGGCCGCTGGCAAGGCTCATCCTCGCGATCGTAGACGGCGAAGCGGTGCTGGAAGTAACCAAGCGTACCGTCGGCCCGCATATGGTCGCGCAGGGACGAGCCGCCGGCATCGATCGCCTCGGCGATGACGGTGCGGATTGCCGAAGCGAGCCTTTCCGCTACCAAGGGATCGGCGAGCGCCGACGCCGGCCGGCGCGGGTCGAGCTCCGCCCGCCAAAGCGCCTCGCAGACATAGATATTGCCAAGGCCGGTGACGATCGTCTGATCGAGCAGCGCCGCCTTCAGCGGCGTCCGCCGATCGGCCAGGACGGCGAGCGTCTCGGCGGAGAAGCGGTTGGACGTCGGCTCGACACCAAGCCCGGCGAGGCGTGGGTGCCGCTCCAAGTCGGCACTCGGCAGGAGATCCATGAAGCCGAAGCGCCTCGGGTCATTATAGATGACAGCCGTGCCGCTCTCGAGCTGAAAGCGGACATGGTCGTGACGGGTATCGCGCGAGCGGGCAAGGGCGAAGGCGCCCGGCGTGGAGCCAGTCGAACCCTCGGCAGTCTCTATCCTGAACGACCCGGACATTCCGAGATGGGCGAGCAGCGTTTCACCGCCCTCCATGTCCCATAGAAGATATTTCGAGCGACGGCCGAGGCGAAGAACGCGCTGGCCGGCCAAACGCTCGGCAAAGCGCTCCGGAAAGGGATAGCGAAGGCCCGTCCGCGCCAGCGCGACGTTCACGATGGTTGCGCCTTCCAGGACCGGCTGAAGGCCGCGGCGCACCGTCTCAACTTCCGGCAACTCAGGCATGCGCTGATCGGCTCCCTTTCGCGACTGAGGTCGCAGCCAACATAGCGCCCGCCCATCTCTTCGGCTATGGTCGCGGGCGCGCCACGGGCGCGAAGCTCACGGCAGGACGGGACGGACGATGACGGACAACAGCACTTCCTTCGGTTTTCGCGAGGTCAATCCGGGCGAAAAGCAGGGCCTCGTCGACAGCGTCTTCCATTCGGTGGCCGGTCGCTACGACCTGATGAACGACCTGATGTCGGGCGGCCTGCACCGGCTCTGGAAGGATGCCATGGTCTCTCGCCTCGCCCCGCCGCGCTCGGGACGGCGCCCCTTCAAGGTGCTCGACATGGCCGGCGGCACCGGCGACATCGCCTTCCGCATCGCCGAGCGCTCCAACCGCACCGCCGACATCACCGTCGCCGACATCAACTCGTCGATGCTGGAGGTCGGCCGCGAGCGGGCGCGGGCGCGCGGCCTCGACAGGCTGGAGTTCGTCGAGGCCAATGCCGAGAATCTGCCCTGGGCGGACGCCAGCTTCGAGGCCTATACCATCGCCTTCGGCATCCGCAACGTGCCACAGATCGACAAGGCGCTGTCCGAGGCGTTCCGCGTGCTGAAGCCGGGCGGCCGCTTCCTGTGCCTGGAGTTCTCGCATGTCGACGCGCCGGTCGCCGACAAGGTCTACGACCTCTACTCCTTCCACTTGGTGCCGAAGATCGGCCGCGTCGTCGCCAAGGACGAGGAGAGCTATCGCTATCTCGTCGAATCGATCCGCCGCTTTCCCGACCAGGAGCGCTTCAAGGCGATGATCGAGGCGGCCGGCTTCTCCCGTGTCGGCTATACCAACATGACGCTCGGCGTCGTGGCGCTCCACGTTGGCGTCAAGATCTGAAATCAATTCGCGAAGATGCTGACGCGTCATGAACGGACCGTCGTGAGGCGCGCCTCACGCCATGACGCCACCGAGGAAACAGCCTGATGCTCCCCGTCGACCTCGCCCGCCTCATCCGCGCCGCCTGGGTGCTCGCCCGCGAGGGGGTGATCAACGCGCTGCCGTTGCCCGAGCCACGTCCGTTTGCCGTTTCCGCCGCGCTGATCATGGCCAAGGCAATCCGCCGGCGCGGCACCGCCAGCCGGGCTGAGCGGTTGTCCATTGCCTTTTCCCGTCTCGGTCCGTCTTACGTCAAGCTCGGCCAGTTCCTGGCCACGCGGCCGGACGTGGTCGGCGCTGCGCTCGCCGCCGATCTCGCCGAACTGCAGGACGCCATGCCGGACTTCGGCCTTACCGGCGCCCGCATGGTGATCGGCGAGAGCTTCGGCCTCGACGCAGATCGTCTGTTCCCCGAGCTTGGAGCCCCCATCGCCGCCGCCTCGATCGCGCAAGTGCACAAGGCAGCGGTGACCGACCGGGACGGCCGTCGCCGCGACGTCGCAGTGAAAGTGCTGCGGCCCGGCATCGATCGGCGCATCGCCTCCGACCTTGCCGGCTTCTATCTGGCTGCTCGACTGATCGAGGCTCTGGCGCCGCGTGTCCGCCGGCTTCGGCCCGTTGCTGTCGTCGATACCCTCGCCCGGTCGCTGACCTTGGAAATGGATCTGCGCCTCGAAGCGTCGGCCCTGTCGGAGATGGCGCAGAATACAGCCGAGGATGCCGATTTTCGTGTACCGACAGTTGATTGGCGACGCACTAGCCGCTCGGTGCTCACCATGGAGTGGATCGACGGCATCAAGCTGTCCGACGTTGCCGCGATCCGGGCCGCCGGCCACGATCTGCCGAAGCTCGCGGCGACGCTGTTGCAGTCCTTCCTGAGGCACGCGTTGCGCGACGGCTTCTTCCACGCCGACATGCACCAGGGCAACCTGTTCGTGGATTCCGCCGGACGCATCGTCGCCGTCGACTTCGGCATCGTCGGCCGCCTCGGCCCGCGCGAACGCCGGTTCCTTGCCGAGATCCTGCACGGCTTCATCACCCGCAACTACCGTCGCGTTGCCGAAGTGCATTTTGAGGCCGGCTATGTGCCGCCCGAGCAGGAGCTCGAGACCTTCGCCCAGGCGCTTCGCGCGGTGGGTGAGCCGTTGCACGGCGTACCGGCCTCGGAAATCGCCATGTCGCGCCTGCTCAACCAGTTGTTCGAGACCACCGAGCTGTTTGCCATGCAGACGCGGCCCGAACTCATCCTGTTGCAGAAGACCATGGTGGTGGTCGAGGGCGTCGCGCGCAGCCTCGATCCCGACCTCGACATGTGGAAGGTGTCGGAGCCCGTGGTCAGCGCCTGGATCACTCGCAACCTCGGCCCGATCGGCCGCATCGAGACGGCTGTGTCGGCCGTCGGCGACCTTATCGCCCTCGCTCCGCGCCTGCCGCGCCTCTTCGATGCCATCGAGACGATCGCCATCCGGACGGAGGCCGTCGACGAGAGCCGGCGGCGGCGCCGTACCGTTGCTCTGCCCCTCTGGGTTGGCGCGCTGTCGCTGGCGGTGATTGCCGCCTCGAGCCTCGGCTGGCTTTAGAAAGCTGAAGCCTGTCCGCCGAACTCTGGTTCGCCAACATGCTCCAGTCTTCTGTTTTCACACAACTCCGGGCGCAAACCGGCTCCCACTTTTGCTGGAGTTGCTCTACCCGCGGGCCAGCGCGGCGAGCCGACCTTCATCCGTGACGGCGATGCGGCGGCGAGCACTCTTGACGACGCCCTGCCCTTCCCACGCGCTGAGCAGCCGGCTGACCGTATGCAGCGTCGTGCCGGTCATCTCGGCGATGTCCTGCCGGGTCAACGGGAAGTCGATGAGGGTGCTGCCGTCCTGCTCCTTGCGGCCGGCGCGCCGGACGAGGCGCAGCAAGGCATGAGCGACGCGCCGCTCCACTTCCTCGGTCGACAGCTCGCGGATGCGGGTGTGCGCCTCCTGGAGCCGCTCACCGACGGCCTCCAGGGCGTTGAAGGCGAGAACGGGATTGAGCGCCACGAAATCCTGCCACTGCGAGGACATCCAGGCGAGAACGATGCTCTCCGTCACCGCCTCGGCGGTGGCCGGGTAGTCGGTGCGGCGAATCGCCTTGGCGATGCCGAACACCTCGCCCGGCAGCACGTGGCGCACCACCACCTGCTCCCCGGACGGCGTGATCTGGATCACTTTCAGATGGCCGTGCAGAAGCAGGTAAAACTCGTTGGCGGGCGCCCCCTGGCTGAACACCGGCTCACCGGGCTCGACGGTGCGCACCTGCACGGTGGCGAGCACGGCGTCGAGGTTCTCTTCCGTCATGTCACGGAACAGATCGAAGCCGCGGATCAGCGAACGGTCGAGTTTGCGGGACGCCATGGATAAACAACTCCTCTTGCCGCCCGTTATAGCAAAGCGGTCGTCGAGCGCCAGCTAGCCTGTCTTGCAAAGCAATAGCGACAGTCCCATCTTGGGAAGCCGGTTCCAGGGGCGGACCGTTTCCACGACAGGACGGGGAGACAAGGAAGAGCCATGGCCTTTTTCGAGACGTTCCGAAAGCCGGCCGTTCTGCCGACGCCCGAGACGGCGCTGCCGGGCCGCGATCGGCCGCTCGCCACCGCCGAAACCCATTTCGTCAACGGACGGCCGCTGAAGGGTCCGGTGCCCCAGGGCTATGCCGTCGCCACCTTCGCACTCGGCTGCTTCTGGGGCGCCGAGCGACTGTTCTGGCGCCTGCCCGGCGTCTACCTGACTTCGGTCGGCTACAGCGGTGGCTTCACCGAGAACCCGACCTATGAAGAGGTCTGTTCGGGCCGCACCGGTCATGCCGAAGCGGTGGAGGTGACCTTCGATCCGGATGCCGTCTCCTACGCCGATCTGGTGCGCCTGTTTTTCGAGAGCCACGACCCGACGCAGGGCATGCGCCAGGGCAATGATGTCGGCACTCAGTATCGCTCGGTGATCTTCGTACATGACGAAGCCCAGCGCGCCGTGGCGGAGGCGGCGCGCAACGCCTACGCCCAAGCGCTTGCCAAGGCGGGCCGGCCGGCGGACATCACCACGACCATCGAGCCGGCCGGACCCTATTATTTCGCCGAGGACTACCACCAGCAGTATCTCGCCAAGAACCCGGGTGGCTACTGCGGTCTCGGCGGCACCGGCGTCGCCTGCCCAATGCCCGGTGCCGGAGCGCTATCTTGAGAGGCCGGCCAGAGTTACTCGTGTTCTCCGGCTCGACGCGCGGCGGCAGTTATAACGGCCGCCTCGCGGCGCTCATGGCGCGCGAACTGGCGTTGCGCGATGCCGAGGTACGGCTCATATCGCTCGCCGACTACCTGATGCCTCTTTATGACGGTGATCTGGAGGGTGCGCGCGGCGTGCCGGAGCCGACCTTGAAACTGGCCGATCTCATGATGGCGTCGCAGGGCATATTCATCGCCTCGCCGGAATACAACCAGTCGGTGACGCCGCTGCTGAAGAATACCATCGACTGGCTGAGTCGCATTCGGGATGACCGCTATCGCAACCTATGGACAGGCCGCGTCTTCGCCATCGGCGCCGCGTCGCCCGGCCATTTCGCCGGCATCCGCTCGCTGATGCAGCTGAGGCTGATCCTGGAGAATGCCCTCGGGGCGCGGGTACTGACGCAGCAGGTGGCGGTGCCCTATGCCGACAAGGCCTTCGACGAACGGGGCAATCTCTCCAACGACAAGGCGGCGGCGCAGTTGGAGCGCGTCGTCGCCGCTCTGATCGAGAAGGCGGCGCGTCTCACTTGACCGTCACTCCATCCGCGCAATGACGTGGAAGAAGCTGCCGCTCACCTGACCGCGCCGCGAGCCGTCCGGCGCGGGAGCGCCGCCGTGGGCATCCGAGACGTCGGCGAGCGCTTGGTCGTCGCCACTCGTCAGGATCGAGGCGTAGTGGAACTCGTGGCCGCTGAGCACGGCGCCGGCTGGTCCGAGCGGCCCGTTGCCGAGAAGTTTGGCGCGTCGGTAGCCGAGGTGCAGGCGGCGTTTCTCATAGCTGGTCTCAAGGCCGAGCAGACCGGCCATGGCGTGGCGGGTTCCGCCGGCGTCGACAAGACCTTGCCCTAGAACCATGTAGCCACCGCATTCGCCGTGAACCGGCCTTTTCTCCGCAAAGACCCTGAGCCCACCAAGGAACCGATCCGCCGCCGCAAGGGCATCTGCATGAAGCTCGGGATAGCCTCCCGGCAGCCAGCAGACGTCGGCCGTGGGTTCGGGAGGCTCATTGGCGAGCGGCGAAAAGGGCAGGATTTCGGCGCCGGCCGCTCGCCAGGCCGCAAGATGGTGCGGATAGACGAAGCTGAAGGCCGCGTCGCGGGCGAGCGCGATGCGTTGGCCGGGCGGCGGCAGGAGCGGCGTGGGGCGAGCCACTGCCGCCGGCGCCGTGTCGCCGCAAAGGTCGATCAGGCGGTCGATGTCGACATGATGTCCCACGAAATCGCCAAGCGCATCGAGACGGCGGGCGAGATCGTCCGTCTCCTCAGCCTGGACAAGACCAAGGTGCCGCTCCGGCAACTCGACGGCTGTTTCGCGCGGCAATGCCCCGAGGACGGGAAGACCGAGCGCTTCGATCGCCTCACAGCACAGCCGGCGGTGCCGCTCCGACCCGACGCGATTGAGCACCACGCCGAGGATGGTCAGCCTGGGATCAAGAAGCTTGGCGCCAAGCGCAACGGCGGCAGCCGAGGTCGACTGGCCTGTGACATCGAGCACCAGCAACACCTTGAGGCCGAGGGCGGCGGCAATGTCGGCTGACGATCCGGTCCGACCAGGCTCTTGACCGACGCCGTCGAAAAGCCCCATCAGCCCCTCGGCCACCAGCAGGTCGGCATCCTCGGCCTGCTGCGCAGCGAGTCCCGTCACCTGCGCCGGCGTCATGGCCCAGCTGTCGAGGTTGACGCCGGGCCGGCCGGTGGCGGCGGCGTGGAAGGCCGGATCGATGTAGTCTGGGCCGCATTTGGCCGGCGCAACTCTCAAGCCCCGCCGGGCAAGGGCCGCCATCAGCCCCAGCGATACCGTCGTTTTGCCGGCGCCAGAGCGCACCGATGCGATCAGAAAGCCCTTCATCGCCGCCTCACCTTTCCCCTTGACCCGATAGCAGACAGCGCCGACCTTGTCGCCCGAAAGGATCGGGCGGATTGATGGCGGACACGGACAAGGAAGCGGATGGCGGGACGCCGCATCTGAGACGCGGCTGGACCACCGGCAGTTGCGCCACCGCCGCGACGCGCGCCGCCTTCGAGGGTCTCGTCAGCAGTCACTTCCCCGACCCGGTGACGGTCACGCTGCCGGGCGGTCAGACACCATCTTTCGCGCTGGCAACCACCGCTTCCGGCGAGGGTTGGGCGCGCGCCGGCGTGGTCAAGGATGCCGGCGACGATCCCGACGTCACCCACGGCGCTCTCATTCTTGCAACGGTGAGACCGGCAGCGACAGGCGCAGGCCTCGTTTTCCGCGCCGGCCCCGGCGTCGGCACCGTCACGCGCCCCGGCCTGCCCCTTGCTGTCGGCGAGCCGGCAATCAATCCGGTGCCGCGTACCATGATCGCACGAACGCTCGATGAGGCCCGCGCCGCAATCGGCGGCCCTGCGGATATCGAGGTGGAGATCTCGGTCGAGCACGGCGAGAAGCTGGCCGAGCGGACGCTCAACGGCCGGCTCGGCATTGTCGGCGGCCTGTCCATCCTCGGTACCACCGGCATCGTCGTGCCCTTTTCCTGCGCCGCCTGGATCGCCTCCATCCAGCGCGGCATCGACGTGGCGCGCGCTTCGGGCTTCACGCATGTCGCCGCCTCGACCGGCAATACGTCCGAGCAGGCGGTCAAGGCGCTCCATGACCTCGACGACGTTCAGCTGATCGACATGGGCGATTTTGCCGGCGGCACGCTGAAATACTTGAGGAAAGCGCCTGTACCGCGCGTGACGCTGGCGCTCGGCTTTGCCAAGGGCGTGAAACTCGGCCAGGGCCTGCTCGACCTTCATTCCAAGCGCGGCTCGGTCGACCTTGAAGCGCTCTCGGCGATCGTCGCCGATCTCGGTGGCAGCGATACGCTCGTTCGAAGCGTCAACGGCGCCAACACCGCCCTGGAAGCGCTGACGCTCTGCCGCGCCGCCGGCATTCCCATTGCCGAGGCGGTGGCCGAACGCGGCTTTGCGACGGCTGCCGCACTGATAGGTGGCATCGGCATGGAGCTGGAAGTCGTGTTGTTCGACCGGACCGGCGGGTTTCTGGCCAGTACCGGTTTCCGAAAAGCCTAATCTTCGCCCTCTCCGGCCCGGGAATCCCGCCCCCGGAAACGGCGTTGGTAATCGACTGAATAGAGCGCGCTCGCCCGGAAGTCCTCTGCGCCGAGTACCCTTCCCACCAAGATCAGCGCCGTGCGCTCCATCGGCCTGTTCTGCAACTCACCGAGAATGGTGGCCAGCGTTCCCTTGACGATGCGTTCGTCGGGCCAGCTCGCCCGGTAGACGACGGCGACCGGACAGTCGGCGCCATAGTGGGGAATGAGTTCCTCGACGATGCGGTCGAGGACGTGGATGGAGAGATGCAGGGCGAGCGTCGCGCCAGTGGCCGCGAAGGCGGAAAGCTTTTCCTTCTCCGGCATGGCGGAGGCGCGGCCGGAGGTGCGCGTCAGCACCAGCGATTGGCCGACCTCCGGCAATGTCAGCTCGCGGCCCAGCGCCGCGGCCGCCGCCGCGAAGGCCGGCACGCCGGGCGTCACCGTGTAGGGAATGGCGTGCTTTTCGAGCAGACGGATCTGTTCGCCGAGGGCGCTCCACACCGAGAGGTCGCCGGAGTGGAGCCGGGCCACGTCCTGGCCATCCCGCTGCGCCCTAAGATACTCCGCTTCGATCTCTTCGAGCGACAGCGGCGCCGTATCGACGATGCGGGCGCCTTCGGGGCAATGGGCCAGAATGGCCGGCGGAATCAATGAGCCGGCGTAAAGGCAGACCGGACAGGCAGCGATCAGGTCACGGCCGCGCAGCGTCAGAAGGTCGGGCGCGCCGGGGCCGGCGCCGATGAAATGCACGGTCATTCCACAATCTCCTCGGCCACCGCGACGGTGACGCCCTCCTCGGCGCGGCGCGGACCGATCAGGCGGGCATGGCCGGCGAAAGCGGCGAGCGCGGCAGCCTCCGCCACCGATGGGGTGCCGAAACGGGCGAGCGCGGCTGATGACGGCGTGGCAATGCGATCGGCCATGGCGGCGAGCGCGTCGTGGGACAGAAAGACCAGCGGCAACGCGAGGCTTTCGGCTGCCTCGCGCAGTCCGGCTTCGCCGCGCTTGTCCTCGATGGTGAAAAGGCCAATGGCGGATGCCAAGCCAGCCGTCGCCGCACTGACCAGCCGGATGATCGCCTCGGCCGGAACGCCGCGGCGGCAGCCGACGCCGATGGCTAGCCGGCCGCTCACGGCTTCACCCAGGTCCACTGGACCACCGGAAGCGCCGGCCTCAGCGCATGGAAGCCGCCAATGCGGTCCAGGCGGGAGATGGCGATCTGCGTGAGTTCGCCGCCCAGACGCGCCTGCAGGGCAAAGACCTCGGCTGTCGTTTCCACGGTGACTGCATTGATGACCAGCCGTCCGCCGGATCTCAGCCGGTCGACGCAGGTATCGACGACGCCGGGATCGCCCGAACCACCGCCGATGAAGATCGCATCGGGATCGGGGAGATTGTGGAGACCATCCGGCGCCTTGCTTTCGATCACTTGCAGATCAGGGACGCCGAAGCTCAGGGCGTTGCGCATGATGCGAGCGGCGCGCGGCGCGTTTTCCTCGAGGGCAAAGGCGCGCAGCGAGGGATCCGAGAGCATCCATTCGATGGCGACGGAGCCCGAACCGGCACCGACGTCCCATAGCGTTTCGCCGCGCGTCGGCCGCAACGCGGCGACGGTCAATGCCCTGATCTCGCGCTTGGATATCTGGCCGTCATGCTCGAACCAGTCGTCCGGCAGGCCGGGCGTGAAGGGAATGACGCGGGCGTCTCGCCCGCCTTCCACTTCGATGGCGACAAGATTGAGCGGATCGATATCGTCGATATCGAAGGCATCGGCAGAGGCCGAGCGGCGGCGCTCCCTGAGACCACCCATCGCTTCGAGCACGGTGAGGCGGCTCTTGCCGAGGCCGCGCGTGGTCAGCAGTGTCGCGAGCTTTGCCGGCGTCGTGCCATCCCAGGACAGCGCGAGCAAGCGGGCGCCGGGTTGGACATGCGGCAGAACGCGCTCGAGCGCCCTGCCGTGCAGGCTGACGCGGACGACATCCTGCCCCGGCCAGCCGAGCCGGGCGGCGGCCAGCGCGAAAGCCGAGGGTGCCGGCAGAACTGTCATTTCCCGGGGATCGACGATTTCGGCCAAAAGCGAGCCGACGCCGTAGAAGAAGGGATCGCCGGAGGCGAGCACCGCCACCGGACTGCCGCGTCGGGCGAGAATGGCAGGAAAAGCGTCCTTGAGCGGCGACGGCCACACCAGCGAAATCGCCGGATCGGCCTTGATGAGATCAAGATGGCGACGGCCACCTACGATGAAACCCGCTTGTGCGATTGCCGAAACTGCCGCAGGAGAGAGGCCGTCGAGACCGTCCTCTCCGAGGCCGACGATCGTCAGCCAGGGTGGAAGGGAGGTTTCAGCCATGGGGGACTCCGCAAGACCGATGCGCATTCTCGTCCTGGGTGGGACCACCGAGGCCTCGCGCCTTTCCGAACGGCTGCAAAAGCGCCAGGACATCTGGGCGCTGCTGTCGCTGGCCGGCCGTACCCACGAACCGGCGGCGCAGGCGCTCAACACCCGCGTTGGTGGCTTTGGCGGCATCGAGGGCCTTGCCACCTTCCTGCGCGACCAGCAGATCGACCTTCTGATCGACGCCACCCATCCCTTCGCCGCCCGCATCTCGGCCAATGCCGTGGCGGCCAGCGAGATGACCGGCGTGCCGCTGATCCGCTACACGCGCGAGCCGTGGAAGCCGGTGCCGGGCGACAACTGGCTGGAGGTTCCCGACCTCGACGCCGCCTGCGCGGCGCTCGGCCCCGAGCCGAAGTGCGTGTTCCTGACCGTCGGCCGGCTCGGCCTTGCCGCCTTCGAGGCGGCACCGCAGCATCACTATGTCGTCCGCTCCATCGACCCGCCGCACGAGCTGAACCTGCCGGACTACCGGCTGCTGCTTGAACGCGGCCCGTTCGACGAAGAATCGCAAGCCCGGCTGATGCAGGCCGAGCGGGTGGAAATCATGGTCACCAAGAATGCCGGCGGCGATGCCACCTATGGCAAGGTCGCGGCGGCCCGACGCCTGGGCCTGCCGGTGATCATGGTGGCGCCACCCGAACCGGTGACTGTCACCACCTATCACGAGCTCGATGACGTGATGGCCGACATCATGGCGCGGCTTGCTCATGCCGCCCCTCCCCTCGCCTGACGCGGGCTGAGAATCCAAGGCGTTCCGCCCGGCCGGTCGATCAATCGGCTTTCCGAAGAGCCGATGATCACCATCGTCGCCATGTCGGCGATGGAAGGGTCGGCATCGGAGAGCGTCGTCACGACGATCCGCTCATCCGGCCGGCCGACGGCGCGGGCAAAGGCAACCGGCGTCGAGCCGGCCTTCAAACTCCGCAGCAAATCGAAAGCCTCGAAGATTCGTGTTGGCCGCGCCTTCGAGGCGGGATTGTAGAGGGCGATGACGAAGTCGCCTTCAGCAGCGGCCCGAAGCCGCTTTTCGACCAGCGCCCAAGGCTTGAGGTTGTCGGACAGCGAGATGGCGCAGAAATCGTGGCCGAGCGGCGCGCCGAGCCGGGCTGCCGCCGCCTGCATGGCGGACACGCCGGGCATAACGGTGACCGGCAGGTCGCGGGCGGTTTCGTCGACCTCCACCGCTTCGATGACAGCTGCCGCCATGGCGAAGACGCCGGGGTCGCCGCCCGAGACGACGGCGACGATGCGACCGGCGCGGGCCAGATTGATGGCAAAACGCGCCCGTTCCAGCTCGACGCGATTGTCGCTGCCGTGGCGCGCCTGGCCGGGTCTTTCCGGACAGCGGGCGATATAGGGCTCGTAGCCGACGAGGTCGGTTGCCCGTTCGAGCGCGGCGCTGACCTCCGGTGTTCGCCAGCAGTCTGGGCCGGGTCCAAGGCCAACCACCAGAATTTCGCCCGCTCCGTTCATGGCCGCCGTCCTTCACCGCCGATCAGAATCAGCGAGAAATAGGGCGAGGCATCGTCGGTCTTCTCGGGCAGCGGCAGCACGACTTCCCCCTCCATCGAGCCGCGCTCGATGTAGATGGCGCGATGGGCAAGACCAGCCCGGTCGATTGCCCGCCTGACCTTCGGGAAGTTGGAGCCGAGTTTCATGATGACGGCCGCGTCGGTGCCTTGGAGGCGGGCAGTGAGATCGTCTTCGGCGAGCGTGCCCGGCAGCACGGCCAGAACGTCGTCGCCCCAGGTCATCGGCAGGCCAGCCGCCGAGGCGCAGCCGGAGAAGCCGGTGACGCCCGGCGTGATCCTGACCGAGAAGCGGTCCTTGAGGCGCACGTAAAGGTGCATGAAGGAGCCGTAGAACAGCGGGTCGCCCTCGGCGATCAGCACCACGTCGCGCCCGGCCGATAAGTGCGCGGCCAGCGCCTCGGCCGCCTCGGCATAGAAGCCGCCGACCTCCCGCACATAGAGCGGATCGGCAAAGCTCATCTCGGTGGTGAGCGGGTAGTGAAGTGGCAGCTCCTCGGTGCCCGGCCGCACGTAGGCGTCGACGATGGTGCGGGCGTGGCCGCGCCGGCCCCTCTTGGCGAAATAGGCAAGGACCGGCGCCGAGCCGATCAGCCTTGCCGCCCGGACGGTGACGAGCTCGGGATCACCGGGACCGACGCCGACACCGTGAAGCGTTCCAGAGTTGGTCATTCGCGGTCGCTCGCCAGCGCGTTGATGGCGGCAGCTGCCATGGCCGATCCACCTTTCCGACCGCGCACCACGATATAGGGAACCCGACCATCGGCGATCAGCGCTTCCTTGGATTCGGCAGCGCCGACGAAACCGACCGGCATGCCGATCACCGCAGCCGGCCGCGGCGCGCCGGCGTCGAGCATCTCGAACAGATGGAAAAGCGCGGTGGGCGCATTGCCGATGGCGACGACGGCGCCCTTGAGGCGTTCGCCCCACAGCATCATGGCCGCCGCCGTACGGGTGTTGCCGATGGTGAGCGCCAGCGTCGGAACGGAGGGATCGTCGAGCGTGCAGATCACCTCGTTGCTGGCCGGCAGGCGGGCGCGGGTGACGCCATTGGCCACCATGCGGGAATCGCAGATCACCGGCGCGCCGGCTTCCAGCGCCGCCTTCGCCGCGGCCACCGCACCGGGACCGAAGGCGAGATCGGCAGCCACCTCCACCATGCCGGCGGCATGGATGACGCGGACGGCCACCTTTTCCTCTTCCGGGGCGAAACGGGCGAGATCGGCTTCCGCCCGGATGATGGCGAAGGACCGGCGGTAGATTTCCGCGCCGTCGCGGATGTAGTCATGGCTCATTTTTCAACTGTCCCGGAACGGATAAGTGCCTCGACCGCTTCGGGCGTAAGGCCCGCGTGACGAGGTGGATCGGTTGGTCTGCCGTCTAGCACGAGGTCGAGGCCGCCGTCACGACCGACCAACGTGACGGCGTGGGCGGCGGAACTGGCGCAGCTCTTTTCGCAACCCGAAACGTGCAGCCAGATGCCGCGAGCGGCAGGTTTCAGCCTTGCAAGGCGGCGGGCGAGATCGCGTGTCTCGATGGTCGCCGAAGCGCAGGCGGGTGCACCGGGGCAGGCGGCGACGGCGAGGAGCGGGTCGTCTGACGCGGTGGCGAAGCCTGCTTCCGCAAGACGGGGCAGAACATCGGCCGGAACGCCGGGCAACAACACGGCCCGGAAGGGTGTCAGCCGCAGATCGGATGCGGCTGTGTCGGCAAGGAGATGAAGCTGATTGGCCGTGAGCCGGCCGAAGGGCAGGCCTATGCCGACATGGGTGGGGAACGCGCCGATCAGCGGGGCAGCATCCGATCTGGCGGCCAGCGTAACGCCTTCCCGCCCCAGGCCGGCGGCGGCGAAAATGGCCTCGGGGCCGACATGACCGACCAACGTCGCCATGCGGCGCGGCGGCGGATCGATGCGTGATGCGAGATCGAGAAAGGCGTGGGCGAGCCGGAGAGCACCGGCCACCGCGTCTTCGGTCCGAACCACGATCGCCCGGGCATCGCCGTTGAGCGAAAGAGCGACGCCGTCTTGCAGGAAGCTCAGACGTATGTCGGTGGACACGTCGGAGAGGCCAAAGCGTCCACCATCGTCGATCGAAAAGCCAAACTTGCCGGGCAGTTGACGGAGCGACTCATCGGCGACGAGTGCCGCTTCCAACTGTTTGGCCAGTAGGAAGGCGTCGCCTTGGGCCATCTCGTCGAGATCGGACAGAGGGGAGGCGACCACGTTGCGTACCGCCTCGGCATCGGCGTCCGCATCAATAAGGCCGAGCATAGCGAGTTCGGTCTCGACAGCCGCATAATCGTCGTTGCGAACGCCCCGAAGCTGCAAACCGCCACGTCGGCCAAGGTCGAGTTCGCCATTGCCGTAGCGGCGGGCAATCTCGGCAACGGTATGGGCCAACCCTAGAGCAAAACGTCCCCCGGTGATGCGAAGGCGAAGGATCAGGCCGTCGCCGCTCTGCATGGGGCGACGCGCACCGGGACACCAACCGCGAATGAGGGGCTCGTTCATCCGAGGCGCGCCTCCGTCTCGGCGAGGCGGGCCGCGACCGAGTTGCGCCGCAGCGCCCAGGCACCCCGATCGATCACTTTTCTGAGCCGCAGAAGCGCATCGCGAACAGCCGCGGGATTGGCGTCGACCAGAAAATCGCGCACCCGGTCGTCGCCGAAGGTGGCGTCGAACAACCGGTCGAAATGCCTGACGTCGACGGCATTCGACAGCGTTGCAAAGGCGCAGAGATTGGCTACCGCCTCGCAAATTTCAGCGGCGCCGCGGTGACCGTGGCGCATCTGTCCGGCAATCCAGCGCGGATTGGCGGCGCGACCGTGAATGACGCGGCCGATTTCCTCACTGAGGCTGCGGGCCTTCGGCGCGTCGCCGGTGGTGTCGACGTGGTAGAGCGTCGCCCGGCCGCCGAGCGCTTCCGAAGCGGCGGCAAAGCCGCCCTCGTGGGCGGGAAAGGCGTCGTTGGACAGGAGATCCTGGCCGTCGAGATCCTGGACGTGGACGAAAGCGTCGGCGGCGGCGACGCGTGCTGCAAAGCCCGGGGCATCGGCGGCTTCTCCGTCGGCGGCATAGGCATAGCCTGAAGCAGCGAGATAGGCGTCGGCGAGCGTATTGCGGTCGGCCGAAAGATCGTCTGGCGTCATCTCGCCGAGGCCGCTGCCGAAGGCGCCGGGGGCTGCGCCATAGATGCGGGAAGGCGCCGGTTCGCGCCCTGCGGCGAGCGGATTGGTTTCCGCGTCCTCATCGAGTGCCGCCACCGCCTTCACCGCCTGATCGAACAGAGCGATCTGGCCGGGAAAAACGTCACGGAAGAGGCCGGAGACGCGCAACGTCACGTCGACGCGCGGCCGGCCGAGCCGAGCGGGTGCAAGCACCGTGAAACCGGAGACACGACCGGAAGCGGCGTCCCAGGTCGGTCGCACGCCGATCAGCGCCAGGGCTTGCGCGATATCGTCGCCACCGGTGCGCATCGACGCCGATGCCCAGACATCGAGCACGATGGATTTCGGCCAGTCGCCGTGATCTTGGGCATAGCGCGCAACGACCTCCTCGGCGGTGCGGGCACCGATCTCCATGGCGGTGCGCGTCGGCACGGCACGCGGATCGATGGCGTAGAGATTGCGTCCCGTCGGCAACACGTCGAGCCGCCTCGGCCCCGGTGCACCGGAAGGACCGGGGGCGACACGCCGGCCGTCAAGAGCGGCCAGCAGACCCTCCCGTTCGGTATCGGCGGACGTGAGGAAAGCGCCGGCAGTGGAGAGATCGCCAGCGAGCGCCTCGAGGTGGGCCGCGATACGCGCTTCGTCCGGAGCGCGGCCGAAGACATGCAGACCGTCGGCGATGCGCATGTCCTTGACGTCGCAGATCCAGGCGTCGAGGCGCGCCAGCTTGTCGGCCGGGTCGAGATCGGCGGAAAGGCCGGCTGCCTCGGCGATGCCGGCGGCTTCCGCCTTGTCGGTCAGCACTGCGGCGAGATGCTTCGCCCGCCGCGGGTCGAGCGCCTGCGCGTTGGCGAACTCGTCCACCAGCATCTCGATGTCGGCAATGTCGCCATAGGCGCCGGCACGGGTGAGCGGCGGCGTCAGGTGCCCCAAGGCGATGGCCGCGATGCGGCGCTTGGCCTGGGCCGCCTCGCCGGGGTTGTTGACGATGAACGGATAGACGACCGGCATACCATCCGTCAGCGCTACCGGTGCACAGTCGCCTGAGAGCCCTGCTGCCTTGCCCGGCAGCCATTCGAGCGTGCCGTGGGTGCCGAGATGGACCATGGCGTGGGCATCAAAGCCGTGCCTGAGCCAGAGATAGAACGCCGCATAGGCGTGGCGCGGGGGAAGGTTGGGGTCGTGATGATCGGTGGCGCGACTGTCGGAGCGGCCCCGATCGGGCTGTACGGCGATGACGAGATTGCCGGCGATGATCGCGGAGAGGCGGAAAACGCCGCTCTGGACCTGCGGGTCGGCTTCCGGTGCCCCCCAGGCCGCCATCATCGAAGCGCGTAGCGCCTCGGGCAGCTCGGCAAGCCAGCCGTGATAGTCGGCAAGCGGAATATCGATGGTGGCTTTCCCGCCCTCCAGCGCGGCGATCAGCGCCTTTTCATCCGATAGCGGTCCAACTGCGTAGCCGGCTGTCCTGAGATCATCGGCAATGGCGATCAACGACGCCGGTCCGTCGAGCCCGACGGCGTAGGCGGTGCGGCCGCCCTTGCCGGAATAGTTGGACAGCACCAGACCGACGCGGCGATCGGCGCGCGGCGTTCGCCTGAGCTGCGTCCATCCATCGACGAGCCTCACGAGGCGGGCGATACCACCTTCATCCGGCCGATGGCGGATCGGCGTGTATTCGAGGGCCTCGGCACGATCGGCTGGCGCCTTGAAGCTGATCACCGGGCCGTCGAGGCGGCCGTCGACCTCCGGCAGCACCACGCTCATGGCGAGATCGGTGGCCGACAGGCCTCGCGACGAAGCCGCCCAGGCTTCGCGTGACAGGGTGGAAAGGGGCGCCTGGATGACCGGCACGTCGGCGATGTCGAGCAGCGTCGTGCCATCGTCGCGGCGGGCGGAAAAGGCGGTGCAGTTGACGATGGCGTCGGGCTTGAAGGCGGCGATGGCCTCGGCAAGCGGGCGCGCAACCTTGGGATCCTTCAGCGACGTGACCCATACCGGCAGCACGCCAAAGCCGGCCGTTGCCAGCACCTCGGCCACCGCCGCGATCGGCGCGGCATCGCCTGCGTTGACGAGCGCGCGGTAGCCGACGACCAATACCCGCCGATCACCGGTGCGGCCCGCCTCTGGGAAGACGCCGAAGGCGGGCTGCGGTGCCGGCTCCTGCCAAATCGTGTCATGTCCCAGACGGGCCGTGATGAAGGCGAGCGCGGCGGCGATGTTGTCGGGGCCGCCGAAGGTGAACCAACGTTCGAGCCGGGCCAGGTCTTCGGCCGGTAGCGTCGACGCCTCGACAAGACGCGGATCCGGCCAATCATCGCCGGGGATCATCGCCAGGTGGATGCCTTTGGAACGCGCGAGCATGGCGAGTTCATCGACGCCGTAGCGCCAGTAATCGGCACCTCCTAACAACCGCACCAAAACGAAGCGCGCCTTGGCGGCGACTTTCTCAAGATAGAGGTCGACCGAATAGGGATGGCGCAGGGCGGCGAGCGAGGCGAGGCGAAGACTCGGCGCATCGGGGCCGAGCCGGCCGTGCATGGCGGCGACGAGACCGAGGTCGCTGTCGGAAAAGGACAGCACCACAATGTCGGCTGGCGTCTGGCCGAGATCGACCGCTGCGACGCTGTCGTCGAGCGAGCGAATCTGTTCGGCCAGAATGTGCAAGGCGGTCCTCCTTTGACGAGGTCAGGCAAGAGCGGCCCGGATGGCCGTCTCGTCGATGCCCTTTTCGCCGATCACCACCAGCGCGCTGCGGCGCGGGCCGGAGGGCCACGGCCGGTCGAAGGCGTGACGGAAGCGGCCGCCAACGCCCTGCACCAAAAGGCGCATCGGCTTGCCGGCGATTTCCACGAAGCCCTTGATGCGCAGGATGTCGTGCGCCTCGGCCACCGCCTTCAGCCGGGCGATGAGGCTGTCCGGATCGCTGGCCGCACCGATCTCGACGGCGAAGGTCGAGAAATCGTCGTGGTCGTGATCGCCGAGGCCGTCGTGATGGCTGGGTCGGCTCGACAGATCATCTTCGGCAGCAGCCGCAATCCCCAGCAGGACTTCAGGCGCGATCTCACCCTCGGAGGTCGGCACGACACGCACCGCCTTGGGCAGCGAAGCGGCAATATCGCCGGAGACTTGGGCCAGTTCCTCGGCGCTGAGAAGGTCGGCCTTGTTGAGCACGACGAGATCGGCCGCCAGCAGCTGGTCCTCGTAGACTTCCTCGAGCGGGTTGTCATGATCGACCAACGGGTCGTCCTGCCGCTGGGCGAGCACGGCCTCGGGATCGTCGGCAAAGCGTCCGGCCGCCACGGCGGCGGCATCGACCACGGCGATCACGCCGTCGATCGTGAGGCGGGCGCGGACATCAGGCCAGTCGAAAGCCTTGATCAGCGGCTTGGGCAGCGCCAGACCCGAGGTTTCGACGATGATATGGTCCGGCCGCCGGTCCCCTCTAGTCAGCGCCTCAATGGCCGGCAGAAAATCGTCGGCGACGGTGCAGCAGAGGCAGCCGTTGGCAAGCTCGACGATCGCATCCTCCGGGCAATCCGCCGCACCGCAGGATTTGAGTATGTCGCCGTCGACACCGACGTCGCCGAACTCGTTGACAATCAGCGCGAGCCGGCGGCCGCCGGCCCGCTCGATGACATGGCGGATCAGCGTCGTTTTGCCGGAACCGAGGAAGCCGGTGACGATGGTGACTGGAATTTTCGGCTGGGCGTTCATCGGCAGGTCTCCGACTGGGGCGGGATGCGGGCGACGAGGCCCGATTTGAGGAGTGGCGGCCGCTCGCGCCAGGGCACACGGCCATCCTCGCTCGCGGCGTAGCGCTCGGCCGCAACGATCACTTCGTCGGGATCGGCGGCGTCGGCGGCGACATAGGTCCATCTGTCCGGCGCGGCGAAGGCGACCGTAACGGGCCGTTTACAGACCGAAAGGCAGTCAACACCGGAAACGCAGACGTCGCTCCGGCCCTCGAGCCGATCGACGAGAGCGGCATGGAGGCGCGCGCCGGCCCGCGAGGTCTCGTCATCGTCGGCAGCGCGGCAGTTGACGCAAACATGCAGGGTGACCGGATGCGCCGTCATGCTCGGCACTCCGGAAACGTCGAAAAGCGGCAGCCGTAAGCTGCCGGGGCACGCGTCATGATCTGGTCCTTTCCCGCCCCACCGGCGGTCTGACTTCCGCGCGCGGCGGCAGGTCTCCTGGCTCGCGGTTCGTCACCGGATGCGGCCTTCCCGGTCTTTCGACCAGTGGCACGCTGAGCATCCGGCTCGCCGCTCACAGTTGCGGGGGCAGCCGCGGCTTTCGGAAACTCCGATTCCGCGTTCCCTCTTTCGCCCTCCTCCGGGAGGAGGGACCGTCGCGCCGGGCCATTTGCGGCTTGTTGCGAGCCAAAGTCAACCGAGCGACGGAGTGGTTATCCTTTACGGCCCCTTAAACTGCCGCATTTAAGGTGAATCGGATGCTCCATGGGCCAGCGTGGCCGAGATCCAAGGAGTGGCGGCGGACGATGCGGAGCGACAGACGTGACATTCGGCGCGACCGGGCCGAGCCGACGTTCGAGACGCCGTCCCGCGAGGGAGACTTCGCCGCGCGCGACGGCGACCGCTTCACGCCACCCCGTAGCCTGCCCAACTCGCGTGGCAGCCGATCAGCGCGACCGGAGCGGGTGGAGCCGCGCTTTGACGACGACCGCTACGACGAGGAGACGGAGATGGCCGAACGGCAGCCGCGTCGTCGCCGCAAATCCTCGAAACGCTCGGCGAAACGAGCCCGCCGGTCAAGCATGGGACTGGTCGGTCGCCTTGTCTATTGGAGCATCGTGCTTTGCATCTGGGGGCTGATCGGGGTCGCCGGGATCATCGGCTACACCGTCGCCACCATGCCGCAGATCGACGACTGGAAGGTTCCCGCCCGGCCGCCCAACGTCGAGATCGTCGACGCTTCGGGCACGATCATCGCCAATCGCGGCGACACCGGCGGCGAAGAGGTGACGCTATCCGACATGTCGCGCTTCCTGCCCGAGGCTGTGGTGGCCATCGAGGATCGGCGCTTCTATCACCATTTCGGCGTCGACCCGATCGGCCTCTCTCGCGCGATGGTCACCAATCTCGCCGCAGGATCGGTGGTGCAGGGCGGCTCGACGCTAACCCAGCAGCTCGCCAAGAACCTGTTCCTGCAGCCGGATCGCACGCTCGAGCGCAAGCTGCAGGAGGCTGTGCTCGCCCTCTGGCTGGAATGGCGCTTCTCCAAGGATGAGCTCCTGGAGATGTATCTCAACCGGGTCTATCTCGGCGCTGGCGCCTATGGCGTCGATGCGGCGGCGCGGCGCTATTTCGGCAAGTCGGCCCGCGACGTCAATCTTGCCGAGGCCGCCACCATCGCCGGCCTTCTGAAGGCGCCGTCACGCTACGCGCCGACCAACTCGCCCAAGCTCGCCGCCGAGCGCGCCAAGGTGGTCCTCGCCGCCATGGTCGACCAAGGCTACGTCAGCCGCGACGAGGCGGCACGGGCCACCGCCGTCGGAGCGCCACCCCTGCCCACCAAGAGCGGATCGGCCGCCAATTACGTCGCCGACTGGGTGATGGATCTGCTGCCCGGCTACGTTGCCCGCTACCGCACCGATCTCGTGGTGACGACAACCATCGATGCCCGCCTCCAGGTGGCGGCGGAAAACGCCATCCGCGCGACGCTCGACAAGGAAGGCGTCAAGTACAAGGTAAGCCAGGGCGCCCTGGTCGCCGTCGACAACGACGGCGCCGTCAAGGCGTTGGTGGGTGGCAAGGATTACGCGGCAAGCCAGTTCGATCGTGCCATCGAGGCGCGGCGCCAGCCCGGCTCGGCCTTCAAGCCCTTCGTCTACCTCGCCGCTATCGAGCACGGCTTCTCGCCCGATTCGATCGTCGTCGACGAGCCGATTTCCATCAACGGCTGGGCGCCCAAGAACTATGAGAACGAGTATCTCGGCCCGGTGACGCTGACGACGGCGCTGGCCCGATCGCTCAACACGGTTGCGGCCCGTCTCACCGCCACGCTCGGACCGGACACCGTGGTACAGACTGCCCGTCGCGTCGGCATCGTCAGCCAGCTCCACGACAACCCGTCCATCGCCCTCGGCACGGGCGAGGTGACGCCGCTCGAAATCACCGCCGCCTACGTGCCTTTCGCCAACGGTGGCTGGGGCATCATTCCCTATCTCGTCGAGGACATTCGCACCAAGGACGGCAAGGTGCTGTTCCATCGCCAGGGCGACGGGCCCGGCCGGGTGATCTCGGAGGTGGCCGTCGGCACCATGAACCGCATGCTGTCGACCGTCGTCACCGACGGCACCGGGCAGAAGGCGCTGCTCTCCGATCGGCCGGTGGCCGGCAAGACCGGCACCAGCCAGGATTTCCGCGACGCCTGGTTCATCGGCTACACTAACGGCCTTACCGCCGGCGTCTGGCTCGGCAACGACGACAACACGCCGACCAAGAAGGCAACCGGCGGCGCGTTGACCGCCCTGCTCTGGAACCGGTTCATGACCGAAGCCGCTCGCGACATGCCGGCCAGGCCACTACCGGGCGTCGAACTGGTGCCGCCGCCCACCAATGTCGGCGTCAGCTTTGGCGAGACGGACGGTCTGCCGATGCAGGGGCCGCAGTTGCCAGGCAACATGCCGGCACCGCCGCTCAACGTGCCGGTCACCGAGGCAAGCCCTGCCGAGAGGGGACTGCTGCAGCGCCTGTTCGGCAACTGACCGGAGATCACGGCAGCCGGTGCAAACCGGCTCCGTTCTTTTTCAGCCAGTCCTTGGCCGCCTCCGTTGCCGGACAGAGCCGATGACAGATCGCCCAGAAACGGTCGGAATGGTTCATTTCCTTGAGATGGGCAACCTCGTGGGCGGCCACGTAATCGAGAACGAAGGGCGGTGCCATGACCAGCCGCCATGAGAAGGCCAACACGCCACGCGCCGATGCCGATCCCCAGCGGGACGTAGTGTCCTTGAGTCGGATGGCCGAGGGTCGGACGCCGAGCGCCGCTGCGTGGTGCGCCACGGCGGCAGCGAGATCGGCGCGTGCCTCTTTCTTCAGATGGTCGGCAAGACGACGACGAACATGTGGCGTGTCGCCGGGCACCTCGATCGCCGGGCCCTCGTCGCTGGCAACGAGCCGGATGCGGCCGCGCGACAAGCCGGTGGAGATGACGCGATGGACAACGCCACGGATCGGAACGGCGACCGGCAATTCAGGGGTGTCGGGCCTCGCCGCGAGCCGCTCGGCGATCCATTGGGCATGACGGGCGACGAAAGCCTTGGCCTCGGCGAGCGTTCCGCGACGGGGAATGGTGACAACGGCGCCGTCGCCCCGCCGGTCGAGCCGCAAGGTGTAACGGCGAGCGCGGGCGTTCCGGCGCACCGCCACCTCGACCATGCTGTCGCCGGCCAGGATCGGAAAGCTCGCGGGCGCCGAGCGCTTCTTTTCGGGAGTTTGCAGGAAGGGCAGACGAATCGACATGGCGAGAGTGTAGGGGCGGTAGCTGATATGACAAAGCCCCCGCGCTCGGTTGGAGCGCGGGGGCTCTTGGCCTGCCGGTCGTGGAGGGAGCCGGGTCAGACCCCTGCATCCGGCGCCGGATTGCGGCTCGCCTTGAAGCGGTCGAACTCTTCCTGGTCCTTGGCGCGACGCAGGTTGGCGAGGAACTCGTCGAACTCGTCCCGCATCCGGTCGAGGGCCGCGCGCTCCTCTTCGAGGCGCTTCAGCTCGGCTTCGCGGTAGGCGTCGAAGGCCGTGTTGCCAGTCGAGCCGGCACGGTAGTGTTGAAAGCCGCCACGCTCGAAGCCGGCACGACGGGCGGCGCGTTCGAGGTCCGGGCGAAGGTCGTTCCAGCGGGCGCGCATGCGATCCCCCCAAAGTATATAGGCAAGTACTGCCAGGCCGATCGGCCAGAAGATCACGAAACCGACGATCATCGCCGCGATGGATAGCGGATGAAAGCCGGGCCTCATCACGCAGCTTCTCATTTTTCTTCCCTTTCGGAGTGTTCCGAGCAACGATACCGAAGTGGCCCTGGTCAAAGCCGCCTTCAAGAGCCGTCGAGGACTTTTTTGGACGAGGGACTGGAACCATTCTGATCTTGCGAGAAGGGTGGGCACTGCTCGCAGGACGATTCGACTTGGCCAATGACAGCCAATCCTCGCTCCCCTCGGCCCACGGGTGGCCGACATCGGCGATTCGTTTGGGGATGCTCGCCTTTGGTCGGCGCACAGGGTGCGTCAAGCACGTAAAAAAACGCAAAAAGTGACCCGCCGGACACCCTCCACGCGATTTTCAAGCAGCAGAAACGCTAACTTCTGTGGTAAGACTAGGAGTGGAGCGGTTCTGAAGTGCGGGCGGTCTGGCGCGTCATTGCCATGGCGATGGCGCGATGTGCCGGGTAAAAAGACGAATTCGGCGGTGGAATAGCTCTTTTAGAAACAAACTGGCTCGATGCAGCTCTCCGCGGGCATCGGTCTGGGGCTATGTTTTGGCGGAGATGAGAAGACAGAATGGGTAAGGGTAAGGATTTCCGCCCGCCGCGGCGGCGTGGCGGATTTGATGACGACATGATGCCGTCGTTCGACATTCGTCCCGAGCGGCCGGCGCGCAGTTTCGGCGGTCCTTCGCCGTATGACAGCGCCCCCCCGGCCGGTCCGGTGGTGGAAGCGACGGTATCCTGGTTCAACCCCGAGAAGGGTTTCGGCTTTACCGCGCTCACCGACGGTTCGGGCGATGCCTTCCTGCACATCGGCCAGCTGCAGGCGGTGGGGCGCGACAGCGTACCGCCGGGTGCCACGCTGAAAGTCCAGGTGGCGCAGGGCGCCAAGGGCAAGCAGGTTGTCAAGGTGGTCGAGGTCGACGAGTCCACTGCGACGCCGCAGGCGCCGCGCGCGCCGCGTCCGGGTGGGTTCGGCGGCGGTGACCGTGGTCCGCGTCCGGGCGGCTTTGGTGGTGACCGCGGCGGCTTCGGCGGCGGCGGCTTTGGTGCTCCTCGCCCGCCGCGCCGTTCGGTCGACACGTCGTCTGCGACGCCGCTCGATGGCACGGTCAAGTGGTTCAACCCCGAGAAGGGCTTCGGCTTCGTGGCCGGCGAGGATGGTGGCAAGGACGTGTTCGTCCACATCTCCGTCCTGCAGTCGGCTGGCATGGGGCCGCTGACCGACGGTCAGCGCGTTGCCATGAAGATCGTCGAAACCCCGAAGGGGCGCGAGGCGGTCGAGATCAGCCTTCTCGACTGATCGCCACGACAATCGATAACTCCGGGCGGCGGCACCCTGTCGCCGCCCGAGAGTGTGTGTTTGCAAGGCGTCCAGCCTCGCTTTTTCGCTTCTGCCTGTCCGTCGAATGCACGGGATTGCAGGCCTCTCCCCTACCCTCAGTCGTGTCTCTCGGTGACACGCTCAGGGCATGCGCACCACGAACATCTTTCGCGTGGTTTCCACCACTTCCCAGATGCCGGAGAAACCAGGCCGCAGGATGAAACTGTCGCCGGTCCTGAGGATGCGCGGCGTTTCCTTGCCCGTCTCATGCACGATGGAGACGCCGGAGAGGATGGTGCAGAACTCCCACTCGTCATAGGCGACACGCCAAGCGCCCGGTGTCGATTCCCAGACGCCGGCATAAAGCTTTTCGGCGTCGCGCTCCTCGACGAGCCAAGTTCGGCTCCTCGGATTGCCCTTGATGATCCGGTCAGGGTCAGGCCCGCCGTCCTCCGGCTCAACGGCAGTGAGATCGAAGCCGAGGAACAGTGCGTCGTCTTCCATGGCGAACCTCCTTCTGCCGGCAGATCGCCGGGCTACGGATCAGCCTATTCCATAGATGCGGGTGGCGTTGCGGTGGAACAGCTTTTCCCGCTCCGTTTCACTGGCGCTTTCAACCAAGCGCCACGTTGCCTCGATCCAGTCGGTCAGCGAGGCGCGCTGCGCCGACCACGGCCAATCACTTCCCCAGACCACACGATCCCAACCGAAGGCTTCGATGGTTGTCTCGACCACAGGCCTGAGGTCATCCACCGTCCAGCCATCGGCAACGGTGCCGATGACACCGGACACCTTCGCAACAACGCCTGGGCGGCGCGCGAGTTCAACGAGAGCCGTCTTCCAGGTGGCAAATAGATCCGGCCGCGAGGCCGAACCGCCGCCACAGTGATCGAGCACGAAGGCGACGCCGGGACAGGCGTCGACGAGCTCGGCGGCGATGCCGAGCTGATCGGGGCGGACGCAGATGTCAAAGGTGAGACCGGTGCCGGCGAGGCGGCCGACGTTCTCGCGGAAAAGCCGCGTACGAGAGACCTCATCCGGCACGACATGCAGGATACGTCTGAAGCCGCGGATGAACGGATCGGCGCAGGCACGCTCCACCTGTTGAGCGAACCCGGCATGCTCGGGCCGCGCATTGGAGATGGCGGCGCGGATGTGGCGAACGGGGCCGCCGGCAAGATCGCGAATGAACTCGATCTCCCGGTCGATATCCGCCTCGACGACGTCAACCTCCATGTGAAGGCAGTCGGTGACGCCAAGCGGGTGCGCCTCGGCGGCATAAAGCTCATAGGTCCAGTCGTGAGCGGCAAGCGTCGGCTCGCTGCCGAGCCAGGGATAGACAAGACTGTCCCGGTAGACGAGGTGCAGATGCGTATCGATCAGGCGCGTCGGAACACTCATCAGAAGCCTCGGGCTAGCAGGGCGTGGTCGGTGACAGCCGAACAGTAAAGGAAAAAGGCGGCCTCAGGAGTCCGACGAAGGTTGCAAACTCCCCCCTCGTCAGGAGAGATCGTTTGGCGCCTTCCCGGCATGGCCATCCTGCGATAGAAGCGGATACCGCTTGTTTTACGGGATGATCCTCATGAAGTTCATTCGCCATGGCGCTGTCGGCGCTGAGAAGCCGGGCCTTGTCGACGCTGCCGGTCGCCACCGCGATCTCTCCGCCCATATCGACGATCTTTCCGGCGCTGCGTTGTCCAAGGCATCGCTTGCGAAGCTTGCCGCCATCGATCCGGAAAGCCTGCCCTTGGTGGCGGAAGGAACGCGTCTCGGCGCGCCGGTGGCCGGCACGCGCAACTTCATCGCCGTCGGCATGAACTATGCTGACCATGCCGCCGAGACCGGCGGCACGGTGCCACCCGAGCCGCTGCTGTTCAGCAAGGCGCCCAACTGCATCGTCGGCCCGAACGACGACATTCTGATTCCCCCAGGAGCTACAAAGCTGGACTGGGAGGTGGAGCTGGCGATCGTCATCGGCGAGACCGCATGGCAAGTCGAGGAAGCCGGCGCCTTCGACCACATCGCGGGCTTTGTGTTGTGCAACGACGTATCCGAGCGTGCCTTTCAGATGGAAGGCACCGGCCAGTGGTTGAAGGGCAAGAGCGCCCCGACCTTCGGCCCGCTCGGCCCATGGCTGGTGACGCCGGACGAGATCACCGACGTCCAGAAACTTGCCATGGAGCTCGACCTCAACGGCGCGCCGCGCCAGCGCGGCAACACCGCGACGATGGTGTTCGGCGTCCGGACGCTGGTGTCCTACGTATCCCGCTTCATCAAGCTCGATCCGGGCGACGTCATCACCACCGGCACGCCGCCGGGCGTCGGCATGGGCCGTAAGCCGCCGGAGTTTCTCAAGGCGGGCGATATGCTGCGCCTCACCGTCGAGGGGCTGGGCGAGCAGCACCAGAAAGTGGCGCTCTATTGAGCGATGCCGTCCCCTCAAGCGGCGGTTGACAGCGATTGCATCAGCGAAAGGCGCGCCGATGAGAGATGCAGCCGGCAGGCGGCCTCGACGGCCTCCGGCCGGCGCGTCTTGAGGGCCTCGATATAGTCAAGATGCTCAAGGATCGCCTTGCCGTTACGCTCGCGGGCGTTCGCCTTGTTCCACTGGTAATGATAGTGGAAGACGATGGCGATGATGTCGTAGAAGTCGATGATGAAGCGATTGCCCGAGGCTTGCTGGATGAGCCGGTGGAGGCGGTCGTCGAGTTCGGAAAATTCGAGATAGCGGCTGTCGATATCGGCGAGAACCTCGACATGAGCGCGACGCAGGGCTTCAAGCTCGACCCAGGCGGGATCCTCGGCGGGAAGGCTGACGAACGCGGCGGCCGACTTCAGCTCGAACATTTCGCGGACGTCGATCAGTTCCTCCGCAAACTGACGGGTGAAGCCCTTCAGCACCCAGTGGCTGTTCGGCCGCTTCTCGATCAGACCGAAGCGACTGAAGCGTATCAGAAACTCCCGCACTGATGTTGTCCCGACACCGATTTCGCGGGCCAGCTCCAGCTCGTTTATCTGCATGCCCGGTTCGCCGCCGCCAATCAAAATGCGCTTCATGAAGGTGCGCTCGATCACCTCGGACAGCGAGTTCGTTTCGTGTTCGGGAAAGAAATCGGCCTTGACGGGCGATCTCTGCACCGCCTTGGAGCGCTTGTTCCACTCGATGAGGCCGGCCTCGACCATTTGCGACAGAATCGAGCGCACCGTTGTCCGGGAAACGCCAAGCAGATTGCAAAGTTCGGGCTCGGACGGCAAGCTCTCGCCTACCACCAGCAACCGCAGACACCTGTTGTAGGCATCCTTGAAGACGGTGTTCTGCTTCGGCATGTGCACCTCATATGACCATGCCCGATCACGGAAAGGCATGGCTCGGCGGATCGAACCGACCCGCACCCCAACTTCTTGCCGCAGCTCCACGCGGAAGCCCGCAACCAGCCCTGGCAGCCAGATGCTTTAGCCGGACGCTCCGAAGCGGATCTGCCAGGGCGCGGCGGACGGATGCGGCGGCGCCGGGCTGCACTTTATCGACAAAGAACACAAAACGGAACAAGTCTTTCGCAAGGGTCGGTAGCACGGGTTGCCAATCCATCCCAACTTGGTCGCGATGGTTATGAAGACGTCGAAGCAAGAGCTGCGCGGGCCACGCCGTCAATCAAAAGAGTCCCGCCTCGGTCTCGTTCAGCCTGCTGAAACCATTTTTGGCAGAATATATATTCCCTCACGTACCACACCGAGAACGTGAGTTCCAACTTGGATATTCGACAAAAGTCGATGTCTACATATAACATATTGATTTATAATGTATTGGTTGATATTGAAACGTTATGAAATGTTCTGAGAATTAGAAAATATGGAGGATGCCCGAAAGGCTGAAACAAGTTCGTTTCATTTTTGCGCGAAATGGGGTAAGAAGCTCCTGTCCAGCTTCGCTTGATGGCGGCATTGAGGAATGCGGGCGGTGTCGACCAAAGGGTCGGTCGCCTCGGGTCTGTGGGCCTTGCGTCGCAAAGGAGTTTCGGCTAATTGTCATCTGTCGCTGTTTTTTATCGATAAAGTCCGATGGCTGAGGAGCAAGATCGGGCCTTTGTTGAAGGCGACGCTGATCTCGGGAGGATCGCAACATGAAAGCTGTTGGCATTACACGTCGCACGCTCGTCGCGCTGGCTGGCGCCGTCGCGCTGTCGGCCGTCGCCCCGGTCGCCGCGCATGCGGAAGACTACACGATTCCGATCATCGTTAAGGACACCACGTCCTTCTACTGGCAGATCGTTCTGGCCGGTGCCCGCAAGGCCGGCACGGATCTCGGCGTGAACGTGCCCGAGCTCGGCGCCCAGTCCGAGGCCGACATCAACGGCCAGATCTCCATCATTGAAAACGCCGTTTCTTCGGGTGCCAACGCCCTCGTCGTCGCGCCGACCGAGTTCAAGGCGCTTGGCAAGCCGATCGATGAAGCCGCGAAGTCCGTTCCGGTGATCGGCATCGACTCGGGTGCCGACTCCAAGGCCTTCACGTCGTTCCTGACGACCGACAACGTCCAGGGCGGTCGCATCGCCGCTGACGGTCTCGCCGCCGCCATCGGCGCCGCCAATGGTGGCAAGGTGGAAGGCGATGTTGCCCTCATCACCAACCTGCCGGGCGCCGGTTCGCTCGAGCAGCGCGCCCAGGGCTTCAAGGAACAGCTGGCGGCCAAGTATCCCGGCCTGAAGCTGGTGGCCGACAAGGTCGGCGACGGTCAGGCGACCACCGCTCTCAACATCATGACCGACCTGTTGACCGCCAATCCCGACCTCAAGGGCGTGTTCGCCTCGAACCTGATCGCCGCCCAGGGCGCCGGCCAGGCCATCGCCGAGAACAAGATGGGCGACAAGGTTGGGTTGATCGGCTTCGACAATGACGACAAGCTGGTCGGCTTCCTGAAGGACGGCGTGATCGACGCGCTCGTGGTGCAGGACCCCTACCGCATGGGCTACGACGGCATCAAGACGGCGCTCGCCGCCGTCAAGAAGGAGAAGGTCGAAGCCTTCGTCGATACCGGCGCCAATCTGGTGACCACGGCCAACATGAACGAGCCGCGCGCCCAGGAACTGCTGTATCCCAAGGTGAAGTAAGCAAGGCTCCGGCGCCCGGCTAACCCTATACGGGGTCGGCCGGGCGCCGGAAACTCCACGCCATCCTTTTCGGCGTCCCTGCATGCCGAGCGAGCCGCGGCTCGCCGCCGGTGCCGGCTGATGTCGGCATCTGTAGCCACGCTTGTGGCCGCATGCCCAGCATTTCCAACTGACGCGGGTCGATCATGGTCGGAACCAATCCCCACGGGCAGGCGGCCGAGGCCGTCGTCGCCACCGCGAGTGTGCCCATTCTCGAGCTGCGCGGCCTCGAGAAGCGCTACGGCGCCACTCATGCGTTGAAGCCAGCCGATCTCGCCTTCGTCAGCGGCGAAATTCACGCCATCGTTGGTGAGAATGGCGCAGGCAAGTCGACGCTCATCAAACTCCTGACCGGCGTCATCACCCGTACCTCCGGAGAGGTGTTCTGGGAAGGACAGCCGGTGGCGCTCGCCACGCCGCACGAAGCCATCGAGTTCGGCATCAACGCCGTCCACCAGGAGGTGGTGCTTTGCCGTCACCTGACGGTTGCCGCCAACATGTTCCTCGGCGACGAGGCCGTCGGCTTCGGCCTTCTTCGCAAGGGTGAGATGACGCGGAAGGCGCAGGCGATCCTCGACGACCTCGGCTTCGATCTGCCGGCGCATGTGTTGCTCGGCGATCTGACGATCGGCCAGCAGCAGCTGATCGCCACAGCTCGCGCCGCCATCCGCGGCACCCGCTTCCTGATCTTCGACGAGCCAACCGCCTACCTCACGCGTACCGAAGCAGCACAGCTCTTCGCGCTGATCCGCCGCCTCAAGGAGCGTGGCGTCACCATCGTCTATATCAGCCATCGTCTCGAGGAAGTGTTCGAGTTGTCCGACCGCGTGTCGATCCTGCGCGACGGCACGCTGGTGGGCACGCGCGTGACGGCGGAAACCAACGAGACCGAGCTGATCTCGCTGATGATCAACCGCTCGCTCGAGCAGATTTATCACAAGGAGTTCTTCCCGGCCGGCGACGTGCTGATCGAGACGAAGAACCTCAGCGGTCCCGGCTTCCGCGACGTGTCACTCAGCGTTCGTGCCGGACAGATCGTCGGCCTCTATGGACTGATCGGCGCCGGTCGTTCGGAGTTCGTGATGTCGCTGTTCGGCCGCCATCGCAAGACCGGCGGCAGCATCTTCTGGCAGGGCAAAGAGGTAGACATCCGCTCCGAGCGCGAGGCGATGGACCTCGGCATTGCGCTCGCGCCGGAAAGCCGCCGCGACCAGGGCCTCTGCATCAACCTTCCGGTCGGCTTCAACCTCAACCTGCCGATTTTCCCGCACATCACCATGGCTGGCCTGGTGCCGTTCTCTGCGGATCGACAGCGCGCAGATCGGCAGATCGCCGACCTCCAGGTGAAGACCTCCGGCCGCGGCGCGCTGGTGTCCTCGCTATCAGGCGGCAACCAGCAGAAGATCGTCATTGGCAAGTGGCTCAATCACGGTGCCCGGCTGTTCATCTTCGATGAGCCGACGGTCGGCGTCGACGTCGGCACGAAGGCAGAGATCTATCGCCTGCTGGCGCGCCTCTTGGCCGAAGGGGCCGGCATCATCCTGATCTCGTCCTACCTGCCAGAAGTCTACGAGCTCGCTGACGAGCTGCACGTCTTCCGGCGCGGCGAGGATGTCGCCCGGCACGCCTATCATACGGCGAGCCACGAGGAAATTCTGTCCGAAGCGATCGGTGTGTGAACGGGGAGCGTTCACGGGGGAGAAATACATGTCCACGGATACCAAGACGGCGACGGTCGCCCGCAAAAGCAGCGCCAACTGGCTGTTCGGCCTGACGCTGCTGGGACTTCTGCTTGCCATGTGCATTGTCTTAAGCCTGACGACCAAGAGCTTCCTGACCGAAGCCAACATTATGAACCTGATGCGCCAGGGCGCCATGATCGCCATCCTGGCGGTTGGCGAAACCTTCGTCATCATCACCACCGGCATCGACCTGTCCGTCGGCGCGGTGGTCGGCTTTTGCACCGTCATCGCGGCCTGGCTGCTGACCCACGACTTTTCTATCATGACGACGGTGATCATCACGCTGGGCGTCGGCGTGGCCATCGGCATGTTCCATGGCTTCGGCATCGTGCAGATGGGACTGCCGCCGTTCATCATCACCCTGGCGACGCTGACGTCGCTGCGCGGCATCGGCCTCCTGATCACCAACGGTGCCACCATCAACATCGTCAATGACACGTTCACCGAGTTCTCGCGCAACGACTTCATGGGCTTGCCGAACTTGTTCTGGATGGTGATCCTGGTCGGCGTACCCGCCTACATTTTCCTCCACCACAGCCGCTACGGCCGCTACATCTTCGCCGTCGGCTCCAACATGGAGGCGGCTCGCCTTTCCGGCGTCAACGTCAAGCTGACCGTCTACCTGGCCTACACCCTGTCCTCGACCTGCGCCGCCTTCGTCGGCCTGCTGCTCGCCGCCCGCATCGGCGTCGGCAACGCCATGCAGGCCGACGGCTGGGAGCTGCAAGCCATTGCCTCCTCGGTGATCGGTGGTACGTCGCTGTTCGGCGCCATCGGTTCGGTGCATGGTCCGCTGATCGGCGCCTTCATCCTCGCCACCATCAACAACGGCGCCAACCTCCTGAACGTCAACTCGTTCTGGCAGCGCATCATCACCGGTCTCCTGATCATCCTGATCGTCTACTTCGACCAGTTGCGCCGCCGCCGCGGCTGAGACCGGAACGAGGATAGTTCAAAGCAAGGAGGCGGGACCCGACGGTCCCGCCTCTTTCTTGTCTTCAGATCGTTTTCGACCACTCAGGAGGCGTGAGCGACCTCGCCGTTGGCGCTGGCCTCCAGAAGCGACTCAAGGTCGGCCGGCCGCAGCGGCTTCGACAGCCAGGCGTCGAACAGGCCGTCTTCACAGCGCGCCCTCGTCTCCGGCAGCGCGTCGGCGGTCAGCGCGGCGATCACCGGCTGGCGACCGTCACGGTCGGCGATCATGGCGCGGATGCGCCGCGCCGCCTCGATGCCGTCCATTTCCGGCATGTGCAGGTCCATCAGCACCACGTCGAAGCCGCCGCCCGACGACAGCATGGCCGCGGTGGCCGTCAGCGCCTTCTGGCCATCGGCGCTCAGCGTGACGGCGTGGCCGGCCCGCTCGACCAGTGCCCGGCCGAGCAGAAGGTTGATCTCGTTGTCGTCGCAAAGCAGAACCGAGAGACGATGGGGCGGCGACGGCGGTTCGGCGAGAACCGGCTCGGCAGCGGCGGCGAATTGGCCATGGCCGAGCAGTGTTTCGATGACCGCCGAAAGAGAGCGTGCCCTGACCGGCTTGACCAGATAGGCACCATAGCCGGCAGCCTGAAGCTCCGGCAGCATCGGCCGCTCGGTGGCACTGATCAGGACGCCGACCGGTGTCGTCGAGAAGGCGCGGATGCGCTCGATGACCGCGAGCGGGTCGCCGGCGGCGGCGTCGATGAGAACGGCATCCGGCTGCCAGGATCCGACCACCTCCTGCTCGATGTCCTTCTGGGTTGCCAGCGTCACGTCGGCGCCGGCATCGAACAGGCGACGAATGAGGAACGGTCCCTCGATGAGCGCGTGCGACACCACAAGGATGCGTCGGCCGGCGAAACGCCGATCGGTCGGCGGAGAGACCGATGGCGCCGGAAGCGGCGCGTCGCCCTTTGCCGCAAAGCTGGCGGTGAGCAGCGCCAGAGCGGCACGCGCCCCAACCGCATCGCTGGAAGACGGAACCTCGGCGATGTCTGCCGTCTCCACCGGAGCCGTCTGCGTCGGGATGGCGATAGGCATGCCCGCCTCTGCCAGCGGAAAGCGCAAGGCAAAGCTGAAACTTGCCCCCTCGCCGGGCGTCGATATCAAACGAATGTCACCGCCCATCAGGCGGGTCAGCTCGCGGGCAATGGCAAGGCCGAGACCGGTGCCGCCATGGGAGCGGGCCGGGCCGGGATCGGCCTGCTCAAACTCGCCGAAGATGCGCTGCTGGTCGGCTTCGGCGATACCGATACCGGTGTCGCGAACCAGAAAGGAGACACCAACCGCGCCATCCTCTTCGTTCGTCATCTGCAGTTCGATGGCAACACCGCCCTCGGCCGTAAACTTGATGCCGTTGCCGGCCAGGTTGAACAGTACCTGACGGACGCGGATTGGATCGGCCTGAACAAGGCGATCGAGCCGAGGGTCGATATAGGCGGCAAGCTCGATGCCTTTCATCTCGGCACGCGGCGCCATCAGTTCGACGAGGTCCTCGACGATGGTGGCAAGCGAGGTCGGTTCAAGCTGCAGGCTCAGCCGCCCCGCCTCGATCTTGGAGAAGTCCAGAAGATCTTCGATCAGCGTAAGCAAAGCCTCGCCGGACGTTTCGATGGCGCGGGCATAGGTCCGTTGCTCGGCCGACAGCGGCGTCTTCTGCATCAGCGCGGTCATGCCCAGGATGCCATTGAGCGGCGTTCGGATTTCGTGGCTGACCATGGCAAGGAAGCGGCTCTTGGCGGCGCTCGCCGCCTCGGCCTCGTCGCGGGTCTTTTCGAGCGCCGCCTCGATGGCCTTGCGCTCGGTAATGTCGCGGCCAAGGGTGCGGGTTCCGGTCACCCTGCCGTCCTCGACGATCGGCGCCTCCGAGAAGGAGAACCAGCGGGGGCCGTCGACCGTCTCGATACGGATGTCGCCCAAGAGCCCGTTTATGCTCTGCTCACCCGCACCATGGCCGGACAGAGCGGCGAGCGCCGTCAGCCGGCGGCGCAGTTGCTGCCAAGGGTCGGCGCGCGGCTGATGCACGTCGCTTGCCACCACATCGGACGCGACGAACAGGTCGCCGGCGGCCAGATCAGCGGCAAAGGTTGAGAAATCCAGGCCGATGAACGCGCCCGGCGACTGGCCGAGGCGTGCGGTCGTGGCCGTGTTGGTGGAGGTGATCCGGCCGGCGTCATCGCGACAGATGACGAGGTCGCCGAGCCCTTCGCCCTCATCGGTCGGGCCGATGGCGGCATCATAAAGGCGACCGAGGGCGCGGCGGGCCGAGCGGCGACCCGCTTCAAACAGGCCGGCGCCTAACAGGGCAGCGCCGATGGCAACAACAAGCGCCGGCGACGCAGCAAGCGACACGAGAACGGTTCCGGCGGCAGCGGTCAGTGCCAGCGCCGCCGCACTGATGAACAGAGCACGACGCCACCGGCGACGCGACAGGCGCAACCGGCCGGCAGACGGGTGTGGCGACGAGGCGTCGTCGGACGAGCTATGCGGTTGGTTGGTCATGTCCGTCCCGGAGGTGCGGCGCGATCCTGCGACGCTCCCGGCGGGGGAATGCGCCCACCCCGCCGCTTTCGACGGGGCATGCGAAGGCTAGGCCGGCAAGGTTGCCAATCGGTTGATGGCTTGGCGAAATATGAGCTTTTCCGTCCGATGCCTTTCGATCACGCGGCTCGCGCCCGCCGATCGGGGCCGGTGCGATAGGCGAGCGCCTCGCCGACATGCAGGCAGCTGACTTCAGCCGCGCCGTCGAGACCGGCGAGGGCGCGGGCCACTCTCAGTACACGATGATAGCCACGCGCCGAGAGCGACAGCCGTTCAGCGGCCTGTTTCAGCAAGGAAAGGTCGGCTCTGTCCGGCTCGCGGCGCCGGCCAGAGATAAGTGCGCTCAAATCGCAGCTAAGGGTTCGTCTACTGAACCGAACAACGCGAGAACTGGCACTGACCAAGGCGGGCCAGGTCCATCTGCCGCGCGCAAGGCCGTGCCGCTGAAGAAGCCGCAGAGTTGGCGGCAGGTGCCTTGGTGAACCTGTCGGGACAGTTGCGAATCCATGCACCCACCGAATTTGGACAGATCAGCCGAGCCGTTTGCACAGCCTCACAAGCTTTGGCGCGGCCAGCTCCGTGTTGTCGACCACAATGTCAGCACAAACCGCTGGGTTCACTTCCTGGATGTAGATATCGTCAGCGGCTTCGTAGCGGCTTTTGTGCACATCATGAACTCTGCGAAGCGTCACTCCTTGACCAGCGTCGCGCTCAGTACCGCGTTTGAATGCCTCTTCTCTCTCCGCTTCGAGCCAGATTCTCACCTCCCAGAGGCCAACAAGTTCGGGGCGGAAGCCGAAGACTCCGTCAACAACCAGTACCCCATTGGGAGGAATATAGATTGACTCTTTAGAGTAGTCTGTCTGCGTAATGGGATCGATGCTGCAGAGGGAGCAATTTCCGCTTCCTGCAGGTCCTAAGGGATTGAGAAGAAGGCTCCGAACAGCCTGGTAATCGTACGCATTTCGATAGTAACCCTCACCAGTTGACCGATCATACAGATGACCGTCGTTCCAGGACTTCTTGAAATCGTCCAGGCAGGCTCTGAACGCCGGACGTCCAAGTTGTGCAAGATGCTGAGCAATCTCGTGGCCAAAACTGGTTTTTCCCGCGCCGGTCCGCCCGTCGATGCCGATTCTCAAACGTTGACCTGACGTGCGCGAGATGCAGCGGGCCAATTGTGCGAGCAGGGTTGATCGTACCGCCCAGTTTTTTGCCGGGAATGGCTGCTGCCATGTCGACTTCGAGCGCACAAATAGCTCAGTGAATACCATTACTGATCCTGGAACTGCGTGGCTCGACGTTATGCTGTGAGGTTGGAGTGGCCCTCAGGGCCGTGGCGAAGCCACCTATGATGGTGAGGTGGAGACTTTCACCTCGCCGGTGATCTCAGCGCGCGAAAGTCAGGTGAATGGTGCCGCTCTCGGCGACCTCGGACTTAACCGTGGGCAGACGGGTTTCGAGGCCTCGCTGGTTGTCCCACAGGCGGACGCCACTACCAAGCACGATCGGCGCGATGGCGACGTGCAGGTGATCAACAAGATCTGCCTCGAGGAAAGCTCGTACGGTGGTGGGGCCGCCGCCGATGCGAACGTCCTTACCACCGGCGGCGGCCGTGGCCTGGGCCATCGCGTCTTCGATGTTGGCATCGATGAAATGAAAGGTCGTGTCGGAAAGCTTAAACGTGGGCCGCGGGTTGTGAGTGAGCACGAAAACCGGGCAGTGGAAGGGCGGCTCGTCGCCCCACCAGCCCTTCCAGTCCGGATCGTCGGGGTAGTTATGGAGGCCGAACTTGCCGGCGCCCATAATCTCGGCTCCGGTGTTCTCGAAATAAGCGAGTGCGTAGGCATCATCGAGGCCTGTGGTGCCAGCCCCAGAATTGTCATGGAAGACGCGCTCGCGGAAAGTGCGGGTGGCGACATAGGAAGCAGTGAGCCGTCCCCAATCGTCACCGAAGGGCTTTTCAGGGGTGATATCGGTGGTGGTGGCGAAGCCATCGAGCGAAATCATCAGGTCGACGCGAACAATCATGGATAAGCTCCCAAACGGGATTACTAAGGTAGTTACCTTCATATTATGGCGCTGACAGTGAGGCAAGTGCCTTTTTATATTGACGGGGCAAACGGGTGGGGTTAGGCCTCGGCCATGCCGTACCATTCGAGCCCGTTGGATTTAGCCTTTCACGCCCTGAGCGACCCGACGCGGCGCGCGGTAATATCGCAGTTGCGCGATGGCGAACTGCCGGTGACCAAGCTGGCGGAACCATACGATATGGCCCTGCCCTCTTTTGCGCAGCATCTTAGGGTGCTGGAGGAGTGTGGTCTGATCGTCAGTGAAAAGCGCGGACGGAGCCGCTGGTGCCGGCTGGTGCCGGAGCGTTTCGACGAGGCGGCAGACTGGATGGCTAATGAGCGCCGGCATGCTGAGGAGCGGCTCGATCGGCTGGAACGCTACCTCGACCGGATATGAAGGGAACCGATAACGATACCGTTCGAGGACCTGCTTGATCCAAAGCGTCACTCCGCCAAAGCGAAAACCGATGCTTGCTTCGAGTTGGCGCACGACGTCCAAGCCGACACTATCCCGATAGAAGGCGACCGTCTCGCTCCGGCATGCAATGGCACCCTAGATTCCCATGTTTCGTCCAGGAGAAAGTTCCTACTTGCCGTCGAGTGCGTCTGTCATCGCACGCTTTCCCTCCGAGACCAGTGCCCAGAAATCCGCGACGCCCTCGCCGGCGATCCGCCGAGCAAGTGCGGCGAGGTGCGAGTGCCAACCGCTACCGAAGTCGATGGCATCCTCGCGGCCGCGCAGCCGCGAATGGGTCAGGACCAGTCGCGTGCCGGCACCTTCGGCAAGAAGACATATCTCGACCTCTCCGGCCGCGCCTTGTTCCCAGGTGAACACCATGCGATGCGGCGGCTCGAAGGCCAGTATGCGTTCTGTCCAGCTTTGGCCGATGAAGTCACGGTACTGCGATGGCGTGGGAACCACCTGATCCGACAACCGGTCGTGATCCATGGTGAGCCCGATGGTACCCTCGGGACGCAGGTCGTCGGGCGCCGCCATGAACCAGCGCGCCCGGAGATCCGGGTCGACAATGAACTGCCAGACCCTTTCGATGGAAGCGTCGAAATGGCGTTCCAGGACAAGCTTGGACGTCGATATGTGGTCGGCCAAATCCGTGTCCTCCTGATGCTGGTCGCGAGGGAAGGTACCCTTCACTGGGGCTTGTCCCTCAAGGCAGCTTCCAGGGCGTCCAGTCTGCGCGTCCAGAAGCCTTCCCAGCGATGCAACCATTCCTCGGCATCCCGAAGGGGGGCGGCTTCCAATGTACAGACTTGCTGACGTCCTACCTTGCGGCGTCGAACCAAGCCGGCGCGAACCAGAACGCCGACATGCTTGGAAGCTCCCGCGAAGCTCATCGCGTGTGGCGCCGCAAGCTCTCCGATCGATTTCTCGCCGGTCGATAGCGCCGCGAGCATTGCCCGGCGGGTCGGATCGGCGAGAGCGGTAAATGTCGCATCGAGATTTCGTTCAACCATATGGTTTTATATCGACTCGACCTAGCATGGTCAACCACCTGGTTTAATGACATTGCGTGGCGCGGATTCGGAATGCGCTCAAGTGGCATGAGCGGGAGGGCGGGCCGCCACCTCCGACCAGTTTTTACGCAGCGGTGTCAAATGGTTGAGTGTGCGGCCCGCCAGACGGCCGCGCCACGCCCGGTTGTCTTTCGCTCGGATCGCTGCGAGCCGGTTACGCCGCTCGCACCCGCCGATCGGGGCCGGTGCGATAGACGAGGGCCTCGCCGACATGCAGGCGGCTGACGTTATCCGCACCGTCGAGATCAGCGAGGGTACGGGCCACTTTCAGCACACGATGATAGCCACGCGCCGAGAGCGACAGCCGTTCAGCGGCTTGTTTCAGCAGGGAAAGGCCGGCGCTGTCGGGCTCGGCAACGCCGTCGATCACGGCGGCCGGCGCCGTGGCATTGGTGACCGAGGCATCGAGGCCGAGGGAGACGTAACGATCGGACTGAATGGCCCGCGCCGCCGCGACGCGAGCGGCAACCGTCGACGATGGCTCGCCGCTTCGACGCGCGCCGATCAGGTCGGATGCCGACACGGCGGGCACCTCGACGGTGAGATCGAAGCGGTCGAGCAGCGGGCCGGAGATGCGTTCCTGATACTCGGCGGCACAGGCCGGTCCGCGACGACAGGTATGGCCCGGCGTGCCGGCAAGGCCGCAGCGGCAAGGATTCATGGCGGCGACGAGCTGGAAGCGGGCCGGATAGGTGACGCGGTTGTTGGCGCGGGCGATCACCACGTCGCCGGTTTCCAACGGCTGGCGCAGGCTGTCGAGCACGGCCGGATTGAACTCCGGCAGTTCGTCGAGGAACAGCACACCGCGATGGGCCAGCGAGATCTCGCCCGGTTTTGCCCGCACGCCACCACCCACCAGCGCCGCCATCGACGCCGAATGGTGCGGCGCGCGGAACGGCCGCCGATCGGAAAGCCGCCCATCGGCGAGCGTGCCGGCAATCGAGGCGATCATCGAGATTTCCAGGAGCTCCTGCGGCCTCAACGCCGGCAGGATGGAGGGCAAACGGCTCGCAAGCATCGACTTGCCGGACCCTGGCGGGCCGACCATCATGAGATTGTGTCCGCCGGCTGCCGCCACCTCCAGCGCCCGCCGCGCGCTCTCCTGGCCCTTGACATCGGCGAGGTCGGGCAGCGCCGCCAAGGCATCGGCCACCTTCGGTTCGGGCCGCGACAGCACCTGGGTGCCCTTGAAGTGATTGACGACGGCGATCAGGCTGATCGGCGCCAGGATCGGCATTTCGGCATCCGCCCAGGCCGCCTCCGGTCCGGAGGCGCGCGGGCACATCAACCCCAGCCCTTCGGCATTGGCGGCGATTGCCGCCGGCAGCACGCCGGCCACCGGTGCGACGGTCCCGTCAAGCGAAAGCTCGCCGAGCACGACATAGTCGGTGAGGGCATCACCCGGCAGTGCGCCCATCGCCACCATGAGGGCAAGCGCTATGGGCAGATCGTAATGACTGCCTTCCTTGGGCAAGTCGGCGGGCGCCAGATTGACCGTGATGCGCTTGGCCGGCAGGGCGAGGCCGGAGGCGGCCAGCGCAGCGCGGACGCGCTCGCGGCTCTCGGTCACTGCCTTGTCGCCGAGACCAACAATGTTGAACAGCACCTTGCCCGGCCCCATGTGGACCTGAACGTCGACCGGCGTCGCCTCGACGCCCTGAAAACACACGGTTCTGACGTGCGCAACCATCGTATTGCTCCCGAGCCGCTGCAACCTAAGCGGACATTTGAGCCGCTGTCAAGAACGAGAAGAGAACAAAGCAAGGTCGTTTGTTCCCGCAGGGAAAGCCTTGCTTTCTTGTTGCCTTTCACCCTTTCGTCTCTTAAAAGAGACGTATGGATACTTTTGAAGACGAAACCAGCACCCGGCTTGCCGCCCGCATCCGCCTTGAACGCGAGGGACGTGGCTGGTCGCTGGCCGACCTTGCTGCCCGCTCCGGCGTTGGCAAGGCGACGATTTCCAAGATCGAGCGCGGCGACGCCTCGCCGACCGCCGGCATCCTGGTCCGTCTCGCGGCTGCCTTCGATCTGACACTCGCAAGCCTGCTGGTGCGGGCCGAAGCCGGCGCCGACCGGCTGGTTCGTGCGTCGGATCAATCCGTCTGGCGCGACCCGGATACCGGCTATCTCCGCCGGCAGGTCTTCATCCGTCCCGACCATCCGCTTGAAATCGTCGAGGTCTCCATGCCCGCCGGGAAGAGCGCGGTGCTGCCGGCGGCTTCCTACGCCTTCATCCGGCAGGTGGTCTGGCTGATCGAGGGCGAGCTCACCGTCAGCGACGCGGACGGTCGGCATGTTCTCGCCGCCGGCGACTGCCTCGGCTTCGGACCGCCTGCCGACGTGACCATTTCAAACGAGAGCGATGCGCCGGCCCGCTACGTGGTGGCGCTGTCGAGGAGCTGACATGTCGGACATCACCATTCACCCGCTCGGTCTCAATGCCGCCACCGTCGATGCGCTGGCCGCGCTGATCGTTGAGACGGTGGCCGGCGGCGGTTCGGTCAGTTTCATGCACCCATTCGCCTTGGAGGATGCACGCGCTTTCTGGCGTGGATCGCTGACGGCGGCCGACGAGGGGCAGCGCATCGTGCTCGGGGCCTTCGACGGCGGGATGCTGGTGGGCACGCTGACTCTGCTGCTCGACTGCCCGCCCAACCAGCCTCATCGGGCGGAGTTCGCCAAGATGATGACGCGGCCAAGCCACCGTGGGCGCGGCGTCGCTACGGCGTTGATCCGCGCTGCTGAGCAAATCGCCCGCGCCAAGGGACGGACGCTGATCGTGCTGGACACGGCGAGCGACGGTGGCGCCGGGCCGCTCTACGAGCGTTGCGGCTTTCGTCTCGCCGGCGAGATCCCGAACTATGCGCTGAAGCCGCATGGCGGCTACACCGGCACGCTCTACTATTACAAGGAGTTGGCCTAGCTCAACTGGCCGCGCCGGAGCTCGTAGAGCATGACGCCGGTGGCCACCGCCAGATTGAGGCTGTCGGCACGACCGGCCATCGGGATCTTGACGCGAACGTCGCAAGCCCTAGTCATGTCCTCGGTCATGCCGGCCTGCTCGTTGCCCATCACCAGCACCGTCGGCGCGCGGCTCTCGATCTTGCGATAGTCGTGCGTCGCCTTGAGATGCGTGCCGACGAGGCGAACGCCCGCTCCCTTCGCCCAGGCGAGGAAGGCGTCACGGCCGGTTTTGACCAGCGGCACATGGAACAGCGAGCCCATGGTGGCGCGCACTGTCTCGAAGGAGAAGGGATCGCAGGTCTCGCCAACCAGGATGACGCCCTTGGCGCCCACCGAATCCACGGTGCGGATGATGGTGCCGAGATTGCCGGGGTCGCGCACCTGCTCGAGCGCCACCCAGACCTCGCCCTCACCAACCTTGACCTCGGCCAGTGGCTTCAACCGCTGGCCGAACACGCCCACCACCATCTGCGGATTGTCGCGATGGGTGATCTTGGCGAGCACCGCCTCGCCCATTTCCAGCACGTCGCCGCCACGCGCCCGCACGGCGGCGGCGGCCTTGGCGACATGCGGCTGGTCACGCACCGCCGGCGCATAGGCGATGGCGGCGATCGGCCAGTTTTCTTCCAGAGCATCGGTGACGAGCTTCAGACCCTCGCCGATGAAGCGGCCCGTTTCCTCGCGCGCCTTCTTCATGGCGAGCGCCCGGATATCCTTGACCAGCGGGTTGGTCAGCGAGGTGATCTGCCGGACGGCGCCAGGCGCCCTTTCCCTGTCGGCCATGGCTCAGGCTCCGAGAAAACGTGAGAACATCGAGGTGGCGAGCAATCGGCCCGGCCGTGTCGGATCGCCGGTTTCGCGCACGGCGAGTTCGCCCGAGGACAGCGTGCCGGCACGGTGGCCGAGGAGATCGGCCGTAATCTCGTGGATGGACAGGAAGGAGGCGCGGATGGCGTAGGCCGTCAGCACCATGAAGGACGGACCGGGCGCGAGAATCTGGCGCGTCAGGTCGAGGAGATAGGGCAGGTCGGCTTCCAGCGACCAGACCTCGCCATCCGGTCCGCGGCCGAAGCGCGGCGGGTCGAGCAGGATGCCGTCGTAGCGTTTGCCGCGTCGTACCTCCCGTTCGGCGAACTTGACGGCATCGTCGACGATCCAGCGGATCGGCGCCGCATCGAGGCCGGCGAGCGCCTGGTTTTCCCGCCCCCAGGCGACCGACTTCTTGGAGGCGTCGACATGCGTCACCTCGGCGCCAGCCTGAGCGGCAATCAGCGAGGCGATGCCAGTGTAACCGAACAGGTTGAGCAGTCTCGGCTTTTCCGGGCCGCGATGGGCCTTGAGACGCTCGACCATCCAGGTCCAGTGGGCGATCTGCTCGGCGAAGATGCCAACATGACGGAACGAGGTCAGCTGGCAGACGACGGGGATATCCATCACCCGCATTTCCCAGGCCGTGCCGATGCCGGGCTCGGTGCGCCAGCGGCCCGGACCATCCTCTTCGATATCGCCGGTGAAAGCGGCGCCGGCCGCGGCCCAGATCGACGGCGCCAGCCGTCGTGGTCCCATGGCCTGCGGCTCCGGCCGGATGACCGTCAGCGCGCCGTAGCGTTCGAGCTTCTCGCCCTCGCCCATGTCGAGAAGGCGATAATCGTCCCAACCCTCGGTGACGAGCAGGGATCCAACTTCCTCGCTGACGATACGCGGTCCGAGCACGGCGGGCATGGGGCGCTTGAGCGTTGCGGCGCCCGACGGGCGGGCTGGGCCGCGCAACTCCTGAGTGCGCGCCTCCACCTTGGCCGCGTCTCCGGGTCTTTCAGGCCGGCGGGCGGCAGGGCGGCCAGTGCGAGGGGAGGATTTGGTGGGGAAGGGTGGCTTGGCCAAGGCGGTTGTCCGGCAGGAAAGGTACTTCGGCCCCTTATACACGCCCCCCGGCCGGAATGAAGCGCCGCATTCCTGGCCGTTCATTGATCGCCGCCCTTTACGGGACTTCCCCGACAAGGATACAAGGGCGCAAACCTCGCGCGGCTGCCGCCTCGCGACCAGTATCTATGGAGAGATCATGCGTCCGTCCCGTCGCGCTCCCGACGAGTTGCGTCCCGTCAGCCTCGAGCGCGGCGTGTCGCGCCATGCCGAAGGCTCCTGTCTAGTGAAATTCGGCGACACCCACGTGCTCGTCACCGCCTCGGTGGACGAGAAGGTGCCGCCGTGGTTGAGGGGCGGTGGCAAGGGCTGGGTGACCGCCGAATACGGTATGCTGCCGCGTGCCACCGGCGAGCGCATGAAGCGCGAGGCGGCGGCCGGCAAGCAGTCCGGCCGCACGCAGGAGATCCAGCGGCTGATCGGCCGCAGCCTGCGTGCCGTCGTCGACCTGATCGCTCTCGGCGAGCGGCAGATTGTCATCGACTGCGACGTGATCCAGGCCGACGGCGGCACCCGCACCGCCTCGATCACCGGCGCCTACGTGGCGCTCTATGATGCCATCGAATGGATGCGCCGACGCAATCTGGTGCCCGCCAACGCCAAGGTGTTGCGCGACCATGTCGCCGCCATCTCCTGCGGCATTTCCGACGGGGTGCCGGTGCTCGACCTCGACTATATCGAGGACTCCTCGGCCGAGACCGACGCCAATTTCGTGATCACCGGCTCCGGCGGCCTCGTCGAGATCCAGGGTACCGCCGAAGGCGCGCCCTTCTCCGAAGCCGAGCTGCAGCAGTTGCTCGGGCTGGCCAAGGGCGGCATCGCCAAGCTGGTCGAGCTGCAGAAAGCGGCCATCGCGTCCTGAAGGGGCTTGATATGACCGAACAGCGCCGCATCGACGGCAAGCGTCTCATCGTCGCGACGCACAACAATGGCAAGCTCCGGGAGTTCTACTTCCTGCTGGGCGGCCTTTCCATCGAGCTGGTGTCGGCCGGCGATCTCGGCCTGCCGGTGCCGGTGGAAGATGGCCAGACCTTTGTTGAGAACGCTCGCATCAAGGCGTTGGCCGCCGCCCGCGCCGCCGGCGAAGTGGCGCTTGCCGACGATTCCGGGCTATGTGTCGAAGCGCTCGACGGCCGGCCGGGGGTTTACACCGCCGATTGGGCCGGACCCAACCGCGACTGGTCGATGGCCATGCGCCTCGTCGAGGAAGAGCTATACAAAGCGGGCGCCACGACGCCGGAGCAGCGAAAAGGCACCTTCGTGTCGCTGCTTTGTCTTGCCTGGCCGGATGGACATACCCAGGAGTATCTTGGCAAGCGGGATGGTACGCTGGTCTGGCCGCCGCGCTCGGGCGACTTCGGCCACGGCTACGACCCGGTCTTCATGCCGGATGGCGAAACCAGAACCTTCGGCGAAATGACCGAAGCTGAAAAGCACGGCTCCATCTGGGGTCCGCCAGGCCCCCTGTCGCACCGGTCACGCTCATTGAAGCTGCTGGTCGAAGGCGCTTTCCCTATCGGCTTCGGACCGCAGGGCTGAACCGATGAGCGAGCGGGATCTTCTTTCAGGTGTGGAAGCAGCGATTGAGGGCACGCCGGACATCGGTTTCGGCGTCTATATCCATTGGCCCTTCTGTGCCCGCAAGTGTCCCTATTGCGACTTCAACAGCCACGTCCGCCCCAAGGGCATCGACGAGGCCGGCTATCTCCAGGCCATGGAGCGGGAGATCGCCGCCCATGCCCGCCTGACGCCGAACCGTACGGTGACCTCGGTCTTCCTCGGTGGCGGCACGCCATCGCTGATGAAGCCCGAAAGCGTCGGCCGTCTCCTCGAACTGATCGGCAGTCACTGGCAAATATCGGCCGATGCCGAGATCACGCTTGAAGCCAATCCGTCGTCGGTGGAAGCCGAGCGATTCCGGGGTTACCGCTCAGCCGGCGTCAACCGCCTGTCGCTCGGCGTGCAGGCGCTCAATGATGCCGATCTCAAATTCCTCGGGCGGCTGCACAATGTTGGCGAAGCGCTCCGGGCGCTTGAGTTGGCGCGCGAGACGTTTCCTCGCCTGTCCTTCGACCTCATCTACGCCCGGCCCGACCAGAGCCTTGAAGCTTGGGAAGCGGAGCTGAGGCGTGCCATCGGCTTTGCGGCCGATCATCTGTCGCTCTACCAACTCACCATCGAGCCGGACACCGCCTTCGAGAAGCTTCACGCCGCCGGAAAGCTGGTGGTACCCGATGCCGACGCGGCGGCCGACCTCTACGAGCTGACGCAAGCGGTCGCCGGGGCGGCGGGCCTGCCGGCCTATGAGATTTCAAACCACGCCACGCCGGGCGGCGAGAGCCGGCACAATCTCCTCTACTGGCGCTATGGCGAGTATGTCGGCCTCGGGCCGGGCGCCCATGGCCGAATCGTCCAGGGTGATGATCGCGGCCGCCTCGCCACCATTGCCGAGCGCAACCCGGAAGCCTGGATGAAGCGGGTGGCCGAGACCGGCCATAGTGTGATCGAGACCGAAGAAATCTTCGGCGAAACGGCCGGTGACGAAATGCTGCTGATGGGTCTCCGCCTCGTCGAGGGTATCGACGCGGCCCGGTATCAGCGGCTATCCGGCCGGCGTTTCGATCCGGCACGGATTTCCGACCTGGTGACCCACGGCATGGTGGAGGTGCTACCTGATGGCCGCATCCGCACCACACCGGCCGGCGCCTTTGTCCTGGATGCCGTGGTCGCCGATCTTGCCGCGTAAGGCCTCTACAGTCGCGAAGCCGGCTTCGGCTTCGACCCGTCGGAGAAGCGCGACAGACGGAAATGCCTGGAATCGACGAAGGGCGTCGCCCCCGTGACGAGGTCGGCGACCAGCCAGCCGGCACCTGGCCCGATACCGAAGCCGTGGCCTGAGAAGCCGGTGGCGACGACGAGGCCCGAGAACCCGTCCACTTCCGAGATCACCGGCACCACGTCGGGCGTCACGTCGATATAACCGGCCCAAGCCTGAACGATGCGCGTCTCCTTGAACGAAGGGAAGCGCCGCTTCAGCTCGGTCATGGTGCGGCGCAGGAAGCGGACGTCGGGTTTCGGATCGAGGACGCGGGTCTTCTCATAGGGCGACGTCTTGTCGAGCGGCTTGGTCGGCCAATCATCGATTTCGCGGAAGAAGCGCGAGCCGAAGGAGAGCGACACGTGCTTCCAGTCGGCCATCAGCGCCGGCAGGAAATCCAGGGTAAAGCGGATATGGTCGGGCGTGAGGTCGGCGACATTGGCAACGCCGTTCGCCACCGTCAGGCCGCCATCGGCCCGCTTGCGGATGCCGATCACGTCGTCCCAGACGCCGGCATCGGGTCCGCCCGTCACCGGATTGGTACGCGACACCGTCGAGCGCATCTTGAGCTGCGGCAACGTGACGCCGAGATCCTTCAGGAACCGCCGCGACCAGGCGCCGGCGGCGAGCACCACGCGCTTGGTCTTGATGACGCCGCGCTCGGTAACCACCGAGACGATCTCGCCCAATGCCGTCTCGAGGCCGCGCACCGCGCAATCGGTGACGATGATGGCGCCCTTGGCGCGAGCGGCGAGCGCGATAGCCGGCGCCGCCTTCTGCGGCTCTGCGCAGCCGTCGCTCGGGCACCAGAGACCGGCCGGAGGCGGCGCAGTATCGTCCTTCATGACGGCTCGGGCTGCCTCGCCTTCAATCACTTCGGCAGCGATGCCATGTTCGGCCGCCGCCTTCACCCAGGCGCGGTAGCCATCGACCTCCCGGGCCTTGCGGGCGGCGAAGAAGATGCCCGTCTCCCTGAAGCCGGGATTACCAACGCCATGGGCGCCCATTTCCCGCCATAGACGAAGCGCCTCGCGGATCAGATCGAACTCGCGCGGATCGCGGTCGGCCTGCCGCACCCAGCCCCAGTTGCGGCTCGACTGCTCGCCGCCGACATGGCCTTTCTCGAGGAGCGCCACCTTGAGGCCCCGCTCGGCCAGATAGAGAGCCGACGTGGTGCCGATGATGCCACCGCCGACAATGACGACGTCGGCCTCCTTCGGCATGGCGATGTCGGACGGAACGGGATCGACCTGCGGACCCATCTTTTTCAAACTCCTCGGAAGGCACCGGTCACCGCCGGTAGCGTCGCTACCGTTTTAAGCCAAAACCGGGAGCGATCCAGTCCGTCAGGACGCCAAAGACGCCTGTAATCGGAGCATTTTTTGCTCTGCGGACCGCAGCGGCTTGAGCCAGGCTTTCCCCGCCTGTATGCCTCGCTGGCTCACCTTCTTCCGTGGAGCTGCCGATGCTTCTCGCCGCCTTGCAGATGCGATCCCGACCGTCCGATGTCGCCGCCAACCTAGACCGGCTGGACAGGGCTGCCGGCGAGGCGGCGGCCGGTGGTGCCCGCCTTCTGGTAACGCCGGAACTCGGTCTTGTCGGTTATGGCACGGGACCGGATCTGCCGCTTCTTGCGGAACCGCCCGATGGCTCGCTCGTCGAAAGCGTCGCAACCATCGCCCGGCGGCACTCCCTGGGCATCGTTGCGGGATTTGCCGAACGCGACGGCGACGCGGTCTACAACAGCGCGCTGTTCGTTGCCGGCGACAGCCGGACGGTCTACCGCAAGAGCCACCTCTACGGTCCCTATGAGAAGCGTTGGTTCCGAGCTGCGCCACCGTCGGCCCAACTTTTCCGCCACGAGGGGCTGAACTTCGGCCTTCTCATTTGCTATGATATTGAATTCCCTGAAAATGTTCGCCGTCTGGCGAAGGCCGGTGCCGACGCGGTGCTGGTGCCGACGGCCCTGCCGGCCGGCGGGTCGGGCGATTTCATCGCCGCGCACATGATCGCCGTGCGCGCCTTCGAGAATCAGGTCTTCGTCGCCTATGTCGACAACTGCGGCCGGGATGGCGATTTCGCCTATGCCGGCCTCACCCGCATCGCCGCGCCTGACGGCGCTATTCTCGCCGCGCCGAGCGGCCGAGACGAGGCGCTGCTGTTCGCGCCGATCGTCCCCGAAACCTATGCCCGCTCGCGCGCCGAAAATACCTATCTGTCCGATCTCAAAGCCTGATGGAGAGGCCAACATGCAAACGGCGCGCCCTTGCGGAACGCGCCGTCGCGAAATCCAGCCAGCGTCCGCCTCAGTTGGCGGCAGCGGCGCCCTGCTGCTGCTGCATCTGCTGCAGGCGAGCGAGATACTGCTGATAAAGAGCGACAAAATCGATCGGGTCGATCAGCAGCGGCGGGAAGCCGCCACGGATGACGGCATCGGCGATGATCTGGCGAGCAAAGGGGAACAGAAGGCGCGGCCCCTCGATGTTGACGTAAGGATGCAGGTGCTGCGCCGGCACGTTCTGCACGGTGACGAGGCCGCCGTAGGTCAGTTCGACGTTGAAGACCACTTCCTCACCGATCGCCGCCTTGGCCTCGAGATGCAGCTCGATCTCGTAGTCGCTCTGGCTGCGCTGGCGCGAATTCACGTTGACGCCGATGGAAATCTGCGGCGCGGCTTCGCGAGCCCTGAGGCTGTCAGGCGCCTTCGGGTTTTCAAAGGACAGGTCCTTGACGTACTGGGCGACGACGCTCATCGACGGCTGGGCTTCAGCGGCCCCGTTTTCGGGCTGAACCGAACTCATTCTCCGCACTCCTCCGGCCAGCCGGGGCACCAGCGCCCACAAGGATGACCCGTTGTTTTGTTGGAACCGGCGGCTGTTGGTGGCCGTTTCCCGGTTTTCCTGCGGGTCCGAGCGCTATCAGGCTTGGCGGATGAGATCAAGGCCGATTGCCGTTGCGATCCGGCGGCGGGATGGGCGGGCGATCCGACCAGGGCGACTCATCGCTGCTCCGGCTTTCCCACTGGTCCTCATCGAGATCGACGACGCCGTCTTCCTTGGGACGGGCGCGGCCGGGCGAAACGGTCGAAACCACAAATCGGGTGGCGATCGCCGCGATGATCAGCCGCCGCAGCGGGGCGAAAAGCAACAGGAAGGCCAGTACGTCGGACAGGAAGCCCGGCAGGATCAGCAGCACGCCGGCCACAAGCACCACAAAGCCTTCGAGCAGCGTCCCGGTCGGCATGCGGCCGCCGGCAAGCTCGGCCTGCACCCGGCGCAGAAGACCGAAGCCGACATAGCGAAACAGCACCAGACCGCCGAACGCGGCGAGCAGGACCAAGGCTATGGTGTTGATGACGCCAAGATGGCCGCCTACCCAGACGAGCGCCGCGATCTCGGCAATCGGCCAAGCGATGAGAAGAAGAGGCAGGTAAGGCGAAAGGCGCATGGCGGTTCCGGTTCGATCGGCGTGGTTAGACATGATGCGCCGCCCGGCCCGCCCGGCGCAAGGGTAGGCATCGCTCCATATGGTCGGAGTGATGGAGACTGCAAGCGGTGGCGCCATCATAGAAGTCGCCGCAGATTCACCGCATGTCCGTCTTTCCCTCGCCGCCGCGGTCGCCTACATAGGCAGACGACACAAACGCGATGCTGCGCCCTGTTGGCGCCAACTGAGGGAAACGAAGCTCGGATGAACGCCTTCCTCGATCTGACCAGCCTCATCTTCCTCGTGATCGCCGTTGTCATCTTCTGGCGCCTCAGAAGCGTTCTCGGCACGCGCACCGGCAATGAAAAGCCACCCTTCGATCCCTTTGCCGGTCGCAAGGCGGAAGTCGAGGCGCCGCCGGCCGGCGACAACGTGGTGACGCTGCCACGCGAGGGCCGGTCCGATCCGCGGGAGACGGTGCTCGCCCGCATCGACGAGATGATCCCTGAGGGCAAGGCCAACGCCGGCCTCAAGGCCATCGCTGCCGCCGATCGGAACTTCGACATCGACAGCTTCATGGGTGGCGCCAGCGCCGCCTATGAGATGATCGTCTCGGCCTTTGCCGCCGGCGACCGGGCGACGTTGAAGCCGCTGTTGTCGCGCGAAGTGTTCGATGGATTTTCCGGTGTGATCACCGAGCGTGAGGGACGCGGTGAGAAGATCGACTTCACCTTCGTCGGCATCGACAAGTCGGACGTGGTCGACGCCGGGCTTGAGGGCGGCGTGGCACAGGTGACGGTGCGCTTCTCCTCGCAGCTCATTTCGGTCACCCGCAGCCGCGACGGCTCGGTGATCGAGGGCGACCCACAGAAAGTCGCCGAGGTGACCGACGTCTGGACCTTCGCCCGCGAAGTCAGGTCGTCCGACCCGAACTGGAAGCTGGTTGCCACCGACGCCGGGGGCTGACAGCATCTTGGCCGACGCTTTTTCCGCCGCCCGCCTCGTCGCCGTGGCCTTCGCCGATCTTCCTGGCTGGACCGATGACGATCACGCTGCCGCTTTCACGGCCTTCCGTCGCTCGGCGGTCCGCCTCACCGATAAGGCGCCCACCACCAAGGCGCTTGGTCCGGAGGGCGCGGCGCTGGTCAAAAAGGGTCGGTTGGCTCTTGAACTGGGCGAGGCGGTTGGCCCTGCGGATGCCCGTGCCTTTTTCGAGACCCATTTCAAGCCGTTCCGCGTCGAGCCGATCGCCGGAGAAGGCTTCGTCACCGGCTTCTTCGAGCCAGAGGTGGATGCGCGGCTTCAGCCTTCGCTCGCCTTTCCGGTGCCCTTGCTTGCGCCGCCGCGTGGCCTCAGAGAAATCGGCACGGACGACGATCGGCGAAACCTCGATCCGGCGCTGACCTGGGCGCTCGAGGATGGACTGGGGCGCCTTGCCGCCTGCCCCGACCGGGGAGCGATCATGGCCGGAGCCCTCGACGGGCGGGCACGACCGGTCGCCTATGTGAAGAGTGCCGTCGAGGCCTTCTTCATCCATGTGCAGGGCGCGGCGCGGCTGCGCCTGCCGGATGGCGATCTCCTACGCATCACCTTCGCAGCCAAAAGCGGCCACCCCTATTTTCCGGTGGCGCGCCTGATGCTCGAACGCGGCATCGTCACCAGCGCCGCCGAAGCCACCGCCGATGCCCTGCGTGCCTGGCTCGAAGGCCTCGCTCCTCAGGAACGACGGGCCGCGCTGATCCGAAACCGCTCCTACATCTTCTTTCGCGAGGCGCCGGTCGATGATCCTGCTCTAGGGCCGGTCGCCGCTGCCGGCGTGCCACTGACACCGGGACGATCGCTGGCCGTCGACCGATCGCTGATCACCTTTCATGCGCCGGTCTTCGTCGAAGCCGATCTCGCCGCCGGGCCGTTCCGCCACCTGATGATGGCGCAGGATACCGGTTCGGCGATCATCGGTCCGGCGCGCGGCGACATCTTCTTCGGCTCAGGTGACGCCGCTTTCGCGCTGGCGGCGCGGGTCCGCGATGCGGCCCGCTTCACCTTGCTCGTGCCGCGGGAGGGCTGACCGATGTCCCGCCGCAGAGGTCGGCCGCTCGCCCCCGAGGAGGAAGACCTCTGGCGGGCGGTGAAGAAGACCGTGACGCCGCTCTTTCCCGAGAAGATAGGGCCACCACCACCCGCAGCGCTTTCGGCCGCCGAGCCCGAAGCGCAGCGGCCGCTTGTCCACGCACCGCCTACAGCAGCCCCCGCCCCGCCGCCCAAGCCGACCCTGCCGAAGCTGCACCCCTTCGGCAAGCGCGAGCGGCAAGCCGTCAATCGCGGTCGCATCGCCATCGACGGCCGCCTCGACCTGCATGGTTACCGGCAGGACGAGGCGCATGCCCGCCTTTCCGGTTTTCTTTCCCACGCCCAGGTCATGGGCTGGAAGGTGGTGCTGGTGATCACCGGCAAGGGGCGGCCGGGAGGGGATTTCCAGAGCCTGCACGATCATGAGCGTGGCGTGCTGAGACGCGTCGTGCCACTCTGGCTGAGCCTGCCGGAGTTCCGCCGGGTCGTGCTGGGCTACGAGGATGCCGGGCCGGGGCACGGCGGCGGCGGCGCGCTCTATGTGCGGATCCGCAAGAGGAAGTGACATGACCCCGTTCGGCGCCCGCCTGCGCGAGCTGCGTGAGGCGCGCGGCATGACCCTGAAGTCGATGGCGGCGGCGATCGGTGTGTCGCCGGCCTATCTGTCGGCGCTGGAGCACGGCCGACGGGGCCGCCCGACCTGGGATCTTCTGCAGCGGATCATCGGCCACCTCAACATCATCTGGGACGAGGCCGAGGAACTCGAACGGCTGGCCGACCTGTCGCATCCGCGCATCGTCATCGATACCGAGGGCCTCACGCCAAAGGCCACCGAGCTCGCCAACCGTCTTGCCGAACGCATCGGCAGCCTCGACGAGAGCCGGCTCGATCAAATGATCGACCTCCTGGGCAGACGCTGACCCGACAAGGATTCAGCCACCCACGGCCTTCACCGGCAGCGTCAGGAGATAAGCCGGCAAGGTCACCACGGCTCCGGCCGTCGTGCCGAGGAGGCTGCCGAAGGAGCCGGTCAGGCTGCGGGCCGACTCCGAAAGGCTGCTGCGCCCCGTTGCCAGGCGGTCGCCATGCCGCAGGCGCTCGCCGATCCTGTTCACGAACTCGGGCAGGACGACGGCGAACTTGTTGTGGGCAAGCGAGTCTTTGGCCTCGGTACCCGATATGTCGATGACGATGACGCCGAGATCGGCGATGGCCTTCTTGTCTTCCGTATAGGCGCCGAGACGCGGCTTTTCGCCGGCGATCAGGCCGGACAGCCAGAGCGCCTGATCGTCGGATGAAGAAAAGAGAATGAAGGGATATTTCGGCCGGCCGATCACCTGCATCTCAGACTTGAACACGTCGACGTCGATGTCGGGTGCGGCCAGCACCACGGTGCGGAGCTTGCCCTTGAAATCGCCATTGCCGGCGATCTTGGCCTGACGCAGCGCTTCAACGGTCGCCCAGGTTCCCATGGAATGGGCAAACACATAGAGGTCTTCGACGCCGCTGTCGGAGGCAATGCGCAGCAGCTCTTCCAGGCCATCGCGAGCGATGGTGGCACTGTCGCGGTCGTAAACATAGTCGAACACTGAACCGCGCGAAGCCCAGGTGAACAGTACGGGGACGCCGTCAAACCCCGTGTCATGGACGATCTGAGTGGCGCGGAAAACGGCTTCGTCGAAATCGTTGTTGAAACCATGGACGATCACCGCCACGGCGCGCCGCCCCTTTGGCAAGGCGGCGACCCGTTCCGAAAGACGCTTCTTGAAAGTGCTGGCACCGTCGACATAGGCGAGCGACCGCGCCACGAACTGCGTCTTGGGGTCGCCCGGCAGCGGTGACGGCCATTCGATGTCGCCGGACCGATGCTTTGCCGGCACCGAGATGGAGAGATCGGCGAAATCGAGCCGGCTTGCCCGCTCGCCATTGAACATTGCCGGTCCGCTCGCAGCACGCTCGCGGGTGGCCGCCACCAGCAACTCATGCTCGATGGCGCCGGAGGCCGGTAGCGCCGTCACCTCAAGGGCGCCGCCATCGGGGCGCGACCCGGCGCAAGCCGCGAGGAACAGCAGGGAAAGGACAAGGGCAAGGCGAAAGCGCATGGCGACCTGCAACAAGAACAATGCAGTTCTAGCGGAGCGAATGCCAAGAGACCATGCCGAACTCGCCGGCTGGACAACGGCCGGCGGGAAATGCCATGACAGCCTGGTTCTTCATCCTGTCGCCGCCGGCTCTTCCGGTTGCCGACATGTCGGGGCCGTCATTCATGTCCGCCGCCAAGATCGCCGATGTCGCCGAGGCCGAAGCCTTCCTCGCCGCCAACTCCGACGTCGTTCAGTTCGAGTGTTTTCTGACTGATTGCTCCGGCGTGCAGCGCGGCAAAATCTTGCGTCGATCCGAGCTTCTCGGCGCCTACCGCGCCGGCCGCCCGCTACCCTGTTCGGTGCTGTCGCTCGACATCAAGGGTGCCGACGTCGAGGAAACCGGCCTTCTCTGGGAGCAGGGCGATGCGGACCGCATGTGTCGGCCGGTTGCCGGCACGCTCGTCCGCTCGCCCTGGCGGCAGGCACCCACCGCCCAGTTTCTTCTCACGTCCTTCGAGGGCGACGGAACGGGATCGGCGAGCGATCCTCGCCACGCACTCGCCCGGGTCGTCGATGAGGCAAGAAGCCTCGGCTTCCGGCCGGTCGCCGCGGTCGAGTTGGAATTCTATCTGATCGATGGTCGGGCGGCGGCCGAGGGCAGGGTGGTGCCGCCGGCGGCGCCGAATGGATTCCGCCAGACCGACCTCCAGGCCTATCTCGTTCAGGATCTCTCCGATTTTTCCGAGTTCCTGGAAGCCGTCTACGCCGCCGCCGAGGTGGCCGGTCTGCCAGCCCGCACGTTGATCTCGGAATACTCGCCCGGCCAGTTCGAGATCGTGCTGGAACACCGCGACGATGCGCTCCGCGCCGCCGATGACGCCATTCTCTGGAAGCGGCTGGTCAAGGGCGTCGCCGAACGCCACGGCTTCGTCGCCACGTTCATGGCCAAGCCCTACGAAGCCTTCGCAGGCTCCGGCGCCCATTTCCACGTCAGTCTCTGCGATGAAGCCGGCAACAACCTTTTCGCCGGCAGCGAACCGGAGGGCAATGCGCTTCTCCGCCACGCCATCGCCGGTCTTGAGGCGACCATGGCCGAGAGCATGGCGATCTTCGCCCCCAATGCCAACAGTTTCAGGCGCTTCAAGCCCAACTCCTACGCGCCGCTCGGCCCGGCTTGGGCAATGGACAACCGCTCGGTGCCGATCCGCGTCACCGGCGGCCCACCGCAAGCGCGCCATCTCGAACAGCGGGTGGCCGGCGCCGACGCCAATCCCTATCTGGCGCTCGCCACGGTGATCGCCGGCATGATCGAGGGCATCGAGGCAAAGCGCGAGCCGTCGAAGCCGGTCACCGGTAACGGCTATTCGCAGGTGCCGCCGTCGCTGCCACGCTTCTGGCCGGAAGCGCTCCGGCGCGCCCGTAGCTCCGACTTCCTGAAGCGACGGCTCGGCGAACGGCTCACCGACATCTATCTCACCATCAAGGAGACGGAGTGCGACCGCTTCTTCGCCGAAGTGAGCGATCGCGACATCCACTGGTACCTGAGGCTGGCCTGATGCCGCTCCTCAATCCTTGCCCTTGGCATCCTTGATCTTCAGGAACTTCGGACCCTTGCCGAGAATCTTGTCGTCGATCTCACCGATGGCGGCCAGGTTCTTGCGGTCGTAGTCAAGCCTCGACAGCAGGTAGCGGATGGCATTGAGACGAGCCCGCTTCTTGTCGTTGGAGCGAACGACGACCCAAGGGCTGAGGTCGGAATGGCTGGCCTTCAACATGCGGTCGCGGGCAGCGGTATACTGATCCCACATGCCCAGCGCCTTGAGGTCGACCGGCGACAGCTTCCAGATGCGCAGGGGATCGTGACGGCGGTCGTGGAACCGCTTGAGCTGCATCTCGCGGCCGATGTCGAGCCAGATCTTGATCAGCACGATGCCGTCGTGGATCAGCATGCGCTCGAAATGCGGCACCTCCTCGAGGAACAGCTCGGCTTCCTCGGGCGTGCAGAAGCCCATCACCGGCTCGACGACGGCGCGGTTGTACCAGGAGCGGTCGAAGAACACGATTTCGCCCTTGGTCGGCAGCTCCTTGACGTAGCGCTGGAAATACCACTGGCCTCGTTCGACGTCGGATGGCTTGGCCAGCGCCACATGGCGGGCCGAACGCGGGTTCATGTATTCGAGGAAGGTGCCGATGGTGCCGCCCTTGCCGGCCGCGTCGCGGCCCTCCAGCAGCAGCACGATGCGCTGGCCGGTGTCGTTGGCCCATTTCTGCAGCTTCACCAGTTCGATCTGCAGCACCCGCAGTTCTTCGAGATAGGCCTTTTCCTTCAGGCTTTCCTTGTAGGGGTAGCCGCCGGAGCCGAGCGCCTCCATCTCGATCTCCTCCGGGAGATAAGGGTTATCGAGATCGAAGGTAACCTTGCCGAGCGTGATCGGCGGTGCGTCGGGCGCCTGCGTCGCCAGCACGGCGGCCCCTTCCCGGGCAGCGATCAGCTCGACGCTCGATACGAAGCGACGCGTCATGTCGTTCGTCGATTTGTCTTTCTTTCCCATCGGCTTTCCCCCAGAATCCGCGCGCTCTCAATCGGCACGGGCACGGCAAACCACGCTACAAGCGTCATAAAAGACGTTTATCAATATGACAGAGTCCGCTCTTCCGCTTAAGGACCAATAAACATCATGAGTTCCACGCCGGACAGGCCGGAGGATACGCCGCGCGAGGGGCGGGGGCGTCTCGCCGAGGCGATCACCGAAGGACGCTTGCAGACGGTGCTCGCCGCCGCGGCCGCCTTCTGGCTGATCATGCTGTTCATCGCCGACCTGCCGACGGCCGTGGCGCTTATGGGGTTCGTTGCCACCGCCATTGCCGCCGTCTCGGTGTTGCCGACCGGCGGAAAGACGGCGCAACCTCGGCCGGCCGACCGACTGCCGGCCCGCCGCTGGCCGGACACCGGCATGAAGCTGTTGCTCGACGGGATGGAGGAGCCGGCTTTTCTGACCGATGCCGATGGCACGCTGCGCTACCAGAACGCTGCCGCGGCCGCCGAGTTCGGGTCGGCCCGCATCGGCGACCCGCTCGCCTTCCGCCTGCGCGCGCCGGAGATCCTCGACGCGCTCCAGCGTGCCGGACGAGGGGAGACCCTGCCGCCGGTGCGCTTCATCGAACGGGGCATTGGTGGCGAACGGCACTTCGTCGTCCGCTGCTCTCCGTTGCGTTTGCCGCGTCCCGAGCCGCGCAAACGGCCGGACTTCGTGTTGCTGCGCCTGCGCGATGAAAGCGAGGCCGTCCGGCTCGACCGCATGCGGAGCGATTTCGTCGCCAACGCCAGCCACGAACTCCGGACGCCGCTTGCTTCGCTGACCGGCTTCATCGAGACGCTGCTCGGTCCGGCCCGGCGCGACGAAGCCAATCGCGAGCGCTTCCTCACCATCATGCTGGAGCAGGCGCGGCGCATGGGGCGATTGATCGACGACCTGATGTCGTTGTCGCGCCTCGAAATGAAGGCACATGTCCGCCCGACTGGCGCCGTGGACCTTGCCGAGGTGCTGCCGGCGGTCGCCGACATGCTGGCACCGGTGGCAGCCGACCGACACGCAGTCGTCATTGCGGAAAACACCCTTGCTGCCGCGCCGACCGCCGGCGACCGCGACGAGTTGACACAGGTGTTCGCCAATCTCGTTGAGAATGCCGTCAAATATGGTCGCGACGGCGGACGCATCACGCTGGAAATTCGCGAGGAGATCGGTGACGACGGCCGTGCCGGCTTCCGAGCCAGCGTGTCCGACGACGGCCCCGGCATAGCGGCGGAACATTTGCCGCGCCTTACCGAACGCTTCTACCGGGTCGACGCGGCGAGGAGCCGCGAACAGCGCGGGACCGGCCTGGGCCTTGCCATCGTCAAGCATATCGTCAACCGGCACCAGGGGCGCCTCGTCATTCGCTCCGAAGTGGGCGTCGGCACCACGGTCAACGTCTGGCTGCCCCGCCGATCCGACCTGGTGGAAGCCGAGATGACGAAAGAGACGAAACTCGTCACCGACGAGCGGCTCGAAGCATGATTATCTGTTTTTCTTCAATATATTATACTGTCACAATATTGTAGTCGGTTTGTCATAGAAGGGTAGTGCCAGGTCGCTAGGGTCCGCGACGTGACGGGGACGAGACAGCCAACGGGCTTTCAGTGATCCCACCGTCAAGATCCTAAACCGTTAGGAGTACTCCCGTGAAATTCTCCACCGCCGCCAGCGCCTTCGTGCTCGGCCTCTCCGTCACCGGTACGGCCGCCTTCGCCGCCGAGCAGATCCACATCGCCGGCTCCTCCACCGTTCTGCCCTACGCGAACATCGTCGCCGAGGCCTTTGCCGAGGCGAACACGAACTTCAAGGCGCCGATCGTCGAGGGTGGCGGCTCCGGTGCCGGCCTCAAGGAGTTCTGCAAGGGCGTCGGCGACGACACCATCGACATCGCCAACGCCTCCCGCAAGATCAAGGCGGAAGAGCTTGACGCCTGCAAGGCGGCCGGCGTCACCGAGGTGCAGGAAATCCGCATCGGCTATGACGGCATCGTCTTCGCCTCCGACATCAAGGGCCCGGACTTCGCCTTCGAGCCGGCCGACTGGTTCAATGCCATCGGTGCCAAGGTTCTGAAGGACGGCCAGCTCGTCGACAACCCGAACGCCAAGTGGTCGGACGTCAAGGCTGGCTTCCCCGACTGGGAAATCGCCGCCTATATCCCCGGCGAGAAGCACGGCACGCGCGAAGTGTTCGAGCTGAACGTGCTCGTCGCAGGCTGCAAGGCCACCAAGGCCTATGACGCCTTCATCGCCTCGGGTCTTGCCAAGGGCGACGCCGAGAAGGCCTGCGCCAAGGTGCGCAAGGATGGCAAGGCCGTCGACATCGACGGCGAGTACAACGAGACGCTCGCCCGCATCGACTCGAACAAGACCGGCATCGGCGTGTTCGGCCTCGCCTTCTACGAGAACAACCAGGACAAGCTGAAGGTCGCGACCATGAACGGTATCGCGCCGTCGGTGGAGACCATTGCCAAGGGCGAGTATCCGGTGTCTCGTCCGCTGTTCTTCTACGTCAAGAAAGCCCACCTCGGCGTCGTTCCGGGCCTCAAGGACTATGTCGAGTTCTTCCTGGCCGACCAGATGATCGGCCCGCGGTCGCCGACCGTCGCCAAGGGCCTCGTCCCGGCGCCCAAGGAAGAGCGGCAGCAGGTGCTGGCCGACTTCCAGGCCGGCAAGACCCTCTGATCGATCGCTACACGTCCTGGAGGGGCCTCTCGTCGGAGGCCCCTCCTTCTTGCGCCGCGCCGGTGGGCGGGCGAAACATCCGGGAGGCCGCATGGGTCCGCTCTGGCTGCTCGCGCTGATCGCGGGTCTTTCCTTCTTCGGCTTCGTATTGGGCCGCTGGAAGTCTGTCGTCCTCTCCGGCAAAGGGCGCGGATCGCTCGCTGCCCGGCCTGGCTATTACGGCGCTTACGTGCTGATCTGGACGGCGATGCCGGCGCTGCTCATTCTCGTCGCGCTGTCGGTCGCCAAGCCGTTTCTCATCGAGCAGACCGTGCGCACCAACCTGCCCGAGCAGGTGCTGGCCAACGCCGCGCAACTCTCGCTCGAAGTATCCGGCGTGCAGCAGGTGGCGGCCGGCCTCAAGCTGGTAACCCCTGAGGAGCTTGAGGACATCCGCATTGGCGTCGTGGCGGCGCGCTCGACATTCGCCCGTCATGGGCTGCCGCTCGGGCAGGATGTCAAACCCTATCAGTTGGTCGCCGCCGCAGCGCTCAATCTTGTTTCCGACGGGCTCGATACCGCTGTCGACGCTGCCGTTGTCGCCGCCCTCGGCTTCGGCCTGATCTTCGCCTTCGTCCGGGTGAAGCCGCGTCTCAGGGCACGCAACCTCGTCGAAAATACCGTTCTGGCGTTGCTCATCGCCGCCTCGTCGGTAGCCATTCTCACGACCGTCGGCATCGTGCTCAGCCTGCTGTTCCAGGCCTTGCAGTTCTTCTCGATGGTGTCGCCGGCCAACTTCTATCTCGGCACCGTCTGGGATCCGCGCTTCGCCGCCGCCGGCTCATCGGAGAGCGGCCAGTTCGGCTTCCTGCCGCTGTTCTGGGGCACGCTCTACATTTCCTTCTTCGCCATGGTGGTGGCCGTGCCGATCGGTCTCTTCTCGGCCGTCTACATGGCAGAATATGCAACCTCGAAGGTGCGTTCGATCGCCAAGCCGCTGATCGAAATCCTGGCGGGCATCCCGACCATCGTCTACGGCTTCTTCGCCCTGACAACCGTGGGGCCGATGATCCGCGACTACATCGCCCTACCGCTCGGCCTCGGCACGTCCGGCAACAACGTGCTCACCGCCGGTCTGGTGATGGGCATCATGATCATTCCCTACGTGTCCTCGCTCAGCGACGACATCATCACCGCGGTTCCCCGCTCACTGCGCGACGGTTCGCTGGCCCTCGGCGCCACACGGTCGGAGACCATGCGGCAGGTGATCCTGCCGGCGGCGCTGCCCGGCGTGGTCGGAGCGGTCCTGCTCGCGGTATCGCGAGCTATCGGCGAGACGATGATCGTCGTGTTGGCGGCTGGTGTCGCCGCCCGTGCCTCGCTCAATCCCTTCGAGGAAATGACGACCATCACCGTGAAGATCGTCAATCAGCTGACCGGCGACCTTGAGTTCACCAGCCCGCAGACACTGGTCGCCTTCGCGCTGGGCATCACGCTGTTTGTCATCACGCTCGGCCTCAACGTGCTGGCGCTGACCATCGTCCGCAAGTACCGGGAGCAATACGAATGACGGAAGCAACGTCCTCCCTTTCCGCCTCGCGGATCGGCGGTTCGGAAACCCGCTCCATCTCCAAGCTCGACATCGGCCTCAAGCGCCGTTACGCCGCCGAACGCCGCTTCCGCACCTACGGACTCGTGGCGGTAACCATCGCCATCTGCTTCCTCGTTGCGCTGTTCGGATCGATCGTGGCAAAGGGCTACACTGCGTTCCAGCAGACACGCATCAGCATGATCGTCAACTTCGATGCGAACATCATCGCGCCGGATGGCGACCGCTCACCCGCCGCCATCATGGCCGGCAACGCCTTCCGCTTCGACGATCTGATCGCCGCGTCGCTGCAGAGCACCCTCGAACTCGACCCCAATGACGAAGACGCGCTCTACGACGGTCTCGACCTGCTCTCCAAGGGGTCCGCGCCGATGCTCCGGACGATGATCGCCAAGGATCCATCACTGATCGGCACCAAGAGAAACGTCGACTTCTACGCCACCGGCGACGTCGACTCCTTCGTCAAGGGCTCGATCCGCGCCGACATCCCGGAAAGCCAGCGCCTCGTCAAGGACAGGCATATCGCGATCATCCAGAAGCTCGAGAAGGAGGGAGCGTTGCGCCTTGCCTTCAATACCGGCCTGTTCACCAACGGCGCCTCGACGCGGCCGGAACTGGCCGGTGTGGGCGTGGCGCTGGTCGGCTCGCTCTACATGATGCTGGTCGTCCTGGTGCTGTCGTTGCCCCTCGGCGTGGCAGGCTCGATCTATCTGGAGGAGTTCGCCCCGAAAAATCGCTGGACCGACCTGATCGAGGTCAACATCAACAACCTCGCCGCGGTGCCGTCGATCGTCTACGGTTTGCTAGGCCTAGCGGTCTTCATCAACTTCGCCCACCTGCCGCGCTCGGCGAGCCTCGTCGGCGGCCTTGTCCTGACGCTGACCACCCTACCGACCATCATCATCGCCACCCGCGCGGCGCTGAAGGCAGTGCCGCCTTCGATCCGCGAGGCCGGACTCGGGGTCGGCGCCTCGAAAATGCAGACCGTCTTCCACCACGTGCTGCCGCTCGCCATGCCCGGCGTGCTTACCGGCACCATCATCGGCCTCGCCCACGCCCTCGGCGAGACGGCGCCGCTCCTGATGATCGGCATGAAGGCCTTCATCGTCGAATACCCGACGACGCCCTTCGACCCCGCCACGGCGCTGCCCACCCAGATCTACATGTGGGCGACCGAGCCCGAACGTGCCTTCACCGAGCGCACCTCGGCGGCAATCATCGTGCTGCTCGCCTTCCTGCTCGCCATGAACAGCCTCGCCATCATTCTTCGCCGCGCCTTCGAGCGCCGCTGGTAATCGTTTCCCGGAGTTTTCGCCATGTCCGCAGTTCAGGTCGCGACGACCTTCGAGACCGTCCGCACCCCCGATCCGGCGAGCCGCCCGGTCAAGATCCACGCAGCCAAGGTCAAGGTGACCTATGGCCAGAAAGAAGCCCTGCATGGGGTTTCCATCGACATCCCCGAGAAGGCGGTCACCGCCTTCATCGGCCCGTCCGGCTGTGGCAAGTCGACCTTCCTGCGCTGCATCAACCGCATGAACGATACCATCGCCGGCGCCCGCGTCGAGGGCACCATCAAGCTCGATGAACGGGACATCTACGATCCCGACCTCGACGTGGTGGAGTTGAGAGCCCGCGTCGGCATGGTGTTCCAGAAGCCGAACCCGTTCCCGAAGTCGATCTTCGACAATGTCGCCTACGGACCGCGCATCCACGGCCTTGCCCGCTCGAAGGCCGACCTTGAGGAGATCGTGGTCACCTCCCTGCAAAAGGCCTCGCTGTTCAACGAAGTGAAGGACCGGCTCAACGAACCCGGCACCGGGCTTTCCGGCGGCCAGCAGCAGCGCCTTTGCATCGCCCGCGCCATCGCCGTGTCGCCGGAGGTGATCCTGATGGATGAGCCCTGCTCGGCGCTCGACCCGATCGCCACCGCCAAGGTGGAAGAGCTGATCGACGAGCTGCGCGCCAACTTCACCATCGTCATCGTCACGCACTCGATGCAGCAGGCGGCACGCGTGTCCCAGCGCACCGCCTTCTTCCATCTCGGGCACCTGATCGAGGAAGGCCCCACCGACCATCTCTTCACCAATCCGCTGGAACAGCGGACGCAGGATTACATCACGGGCCGCTTCGGCTGACCGGAAACGGCAGGAGATTTCCATGGAACATACGGTTTCCGCCTATGACGATGACCTCAAGGCGATCGCCCGCCTGGTCACCGAAATCGGCGGCCTCGCCGAGCGCGCGGTCGGTGATTCGGTGGCAGCGCTGACCCGCCTCGACCTTGCCCTCGCCCAGCGCGTGATCGCCGGCGACAAAGAGCTCGATCGGTTGCAGCACGAAATCGAGGAGAAGGCGATCCTGGTGATTGCCCGTCGCCAGCCGATGGCCAATGACCTACGCGAAATCGTCGGCGCCATGCGCATCGCCAACGATATCGAGCGGGTCGGCGACCTCGCCAAGAACATCGCCAAGCGTGTCGTCGCCATCAACGGCGTCTTCCCGCACAAGCAGCTCATCACCGGCGTCGAGCATTTGTGCGAGATCGCCCTGCAGCAGCTCAAGCGGGTGCTCGATGCCTATGCCAGCCAGGACGATCAGGCGGCCGGCAGCGTCCGACAGCGCGACGATGAGATTGATGCGCTCTACACCTCGCTGTTCCGCGAACTCCTCACCTACATGATGGAGGATCCGCGCAACCTCACCTTCTGCATCCACCTTCTGTTCTGCGCCAAGAACATCGAGCGAATCGGCGATCATGCCACCAACATCGCCGAATCGGTGCACTATATGGTGACGGGCCGGTCCTACGAGGAGGAGCGGCCGAAGGCCGACGCCTCCATCGCCAGCACCATCGCCGGTTCCTAACAAGCTCGGGAGTTGAGGACCACCATGGCCAAGGTGATGATCGTCGAGGACGAGGAGGCGGTGTCGCTGATGCTGCGCTACAACCTCGAGGCCGAGGGTTTCGAGGTGGAGCAGGCTTTCCGCGGTGACGAGGCCGACATTCGCCTCAAGGAGATCACGCCGGACCTGTTGCTGCTCGACTGGATGCTGCCGGGCCTCTCCGGCATCGAACTGTGCCGTCGTCTCAGGGCGCGGCCGGAGACCGAGCGGCTGCCGGTGATCATGCTGACCGCACGTGGCGAGGAGTCGGAACGGGTGCGCGGGCTCGCCACCGGCGCCGACGATTATGTGGTGAAGCCCTTCTCGGTTCCCGAGCTGATCGCCCGCGTCAAGGCAATGCTGCGTCGGGCCAAACCGGAGACGGTGTCCAGCCTGCTGACGGCGGGCGATATCGAACTCGACCGCGAGACACGCCGCGTGCGCCGTTCGGCGCGGGAAATCCATCTTGGGCCGACCGAGTTCCGCCTGCTGGAGTTCCTGATGCAGTCGCCGGGCCGGGTCTTCTCGCGCGAGCAGCTTCTCAACGGCGTCTGGGGCCATGACGTCTATGTCGACGAGCGGACCGTCGATGTCCATGTCGGCCGTCTCAGGAAGTCGATCAACCGCGGTCGCGTCCGCGACCCCATTCGCACGGTACGCGGCTCCGGTTATTCCTTCGACGAGAAGTTCGCCACCAGCTGAGGGGGCTTTCGTTTCTGCCTCAACAGCTGGCCGCTTCCTGCCGCTTACCTTCTGCGCCGCAATGGTCTAGGGTCCCCTCCAACACGCGAGAGAGGGCCTGAGATGCTGGCGGGCAAGCGCATTCTGATCGTCATCGGCGGCGGCATCGCCGCCTACAAGGTGCTCGAGGTGATCCGGCGGCTCAAGGAGCGCGGCGCCGCGGTGCGGGTGATCCTGACGCGGTCGGGCAAGGAGTTCGTGACGCCGATGACGGTGGGCGCTCTCTCCGGCGAGAAGGTGTTCAGCGACCTGTTCGACCCCACAGAAGAGCAGGATATTGGCCACATCGTGCTCTCGCGCGACACCGACCTGATCCTGGTGGCGCCTGCCACCGCCAATCTCATCGCCCGCATGGCCAACGGCATCGCCGACGAACTCGCTACCGCCAGCTTGCTTGCAGCCGCCGCACCGATCATCGTCTGCCCGGCCATGAACCAGCGCATGTGGGCGCACCCGGCAACCCAGCGCAACGCGGCGCAACTGGCCGCCGACGGCGTCCGCTTCATCGGACCGGCCGAGGGTCGGATGGCCGAGCGCAACGAGGCCGGCGTTGGCCGATTGACCGAACCGGTGGAGATCCTGGCGGGCGTTGAGGCGTTCTTCGCCGAAGCGGCAGAGCCGAAGCCACTTGCCGGGCGGCACGTGCTTGTCACATCCGGACCCACCATCGAGCCGATCGACCCGGTGCGCTTCATCACCAACCGTTCCTCGGGCAAGCAGGGGCACGCCATCGCCGCCGCCGCTGCCCGCGCCGGGGCCCGGGTAACGCTCGTCTCGGGTCCGGTCGCGATCCCTGACCCTGAAGGCGTCGACGTCGTCCGTGTCGAGACAGCGGCGGAGATGCTCACAGCGGTGTTTGCCGCCCTACCGGCCGATGCCGCGGTGATGGCCGCCGCGGTGTCCGACTGGCGGCCGGCGGACGTGGCATCGGAGAAGATCAAGAAAGCAGCCGGCCATGCGCCGCCCCTCTCCTTCATCGAGAATCCGGATATCCTGGCGACGCTTGGCCACGACGCACAGCGCCCGAAGATCCTGGTTGGATTCGCTGCCGAAACAACCGATGTCGAGACGAATGCCGCCTGCAAGCTGGCGACCAAGGGAGCCGACTATATCGTCGCCAATGACGTGTCCCCGGCCGGCGGCGTGTTCGGCGGCGACCGCAACAGCGTGCGCGTCCTTTCGTCGGCCGGCGTCGACATCTGGCCGACGCTGTCCAAGGATAAAGTGGCCGAGCGGCTCATTTCCCTGATCGCCGAACAGCTCGGCTGATTTCGATTCGCTTCTGCAACAAACCAGCTTTTGAGGTTATCGATGGTCGAGGTTGCCCTTTTGCGTCTGCCGCATGCTCGGGACCTGCCGCTTCCGGCCTACCAGAGCGAAGACGCGGCTGGTCTCGATCTCTTGGCAGCGGTCGACGAACCGGTGACCTTGCCCCCACTCGGGCGAGCCCTGGTGCCGACCGGCCTCGCCATGGCGCTGCCCTCTGGTTACGAAGCGCAAGTGCGGCCGCGGTCGGGGCTGGCCGCCAAACATGGCGTCACCGTTCTCAACTCGCCCGGCACCGTCGATGCCGACTATCGTGGGGAAGTGAAGGTGATTCTGATCAATCTGTCCGATACGTCCTTCACAATCGGTCGCGGTGAGCGCATCGCCCAGATGGTGATTGCGCCGGTCAGCCGCGCCCGTCTCGTCGAGACCGAAGCGCTCGACGCCACCACGCGTGGATCAGGTGGTTTCGGATCGACGGGTCGCTCGTGAGGGTGGAGCAATCCATCCTCGCTTATCGGCTCTCGTTGGAATCATTTTCCAATCCACTTGCGGGTTGCGACCTCGGTTGACTGGTGGCGTTCCACGGCCACCGGTAGAATGGTGCCAATTTCACAGCGCCTGCACCAACGAGGACTTCCCATGAGCGATCTTTCCCGCCGCGGTCGCGGCAAGATCTACGCCTCCATCACCGACACCATCGGCGATACGCCGCTCGTCCGTTTCGACAAGCTCGCCAAGGAGAACGGCGCAAACGCGACCATTCTCGGCAAGCTGGAGTTCTTCAATCCCATTGCCTCGGTCAAAGACCGCATCGGTGTGGCGATGATCGAGGCGCTCGAAGCGCAGGGCAAGATCAAGCCCGGCGAATCCACCCTGATCGAGCCGACCTCCGGCAACACGGGTATCGCGCTGGCTTTCGTCGCCGCCGCCAAAGGTTACCGGCTGATCCTGGTCATGCCGGAGTCGATGTCCATCGAGCGGCGCAAGATGCTGAAGCTGCTGGGCGCCGAACTGGAGCTGACCGAGGCAGCCAAGGGCATGAAGGGCGCCATCGCCAAGGCGGGCGAGCTCGCCGCCAGCATTCCCGGCGCCGTCATCCCGCAGCAGTTTGAAAATCCGGCCAACCCCGAAGTGCACCGCGTCAGCACCGCCGAGGAGATCTGGAACGACACCGATGGCAAGGTCGACATCTTCGTCGCCGGCATTGGCACCGGCGGCACGATCACCGGCGTCGGCCGCGTGCTGAAGGAGCGCAAGCCCGGGGTCAAGGTGGTTGCCGTCGAGCCGACGGAAAGCCCGGTTCTCTCTGGCGGCAATCCCGGTCCGCACAAGATCCAGGGTATTGGTGCCGGCTTCGTGCCGCCGGTTCTGGACACTCATGTTTACGACGAAATTCTGCCGGTTCCCTCGGAAGAGGCGCTGGCAACGGCCCGTCAGGTGGCAAAGCTCGAAGGCGTGCCGGTCGGCATCTCCTCGGGCGCGGCGCTGGCGGCGGCCATCAAGCTCGGGCAGCGGCCAGAAAACGCCGGCAAGACCATCGTGGTGATCGTGCCGTCCTTTGCCGAACGCTATCTGTCGACCGCATTGTTCGAGGGGCTCGCCTGATCCGTCTCGCCGGACGAGGCAGGCGCATTTTCAGCGGCCGGTTCCTTCAAGGTGCCGGCCGCTTTCTTTTTCGCGAGATCGACGAAGAAGCTCAGGATGAGATCGCCGACACCGGTGTCCGAGACCAGCGCCGCGGCATCGACCGGGTTGAAGAAGCGCACCTCGCGCTGACCTTTTTCCTGCCAGTCGTCGAGCTGCCGCTCGATGGCCAGCGGAAAGACATCCACCAGCACCTTCTCCTGACGCTTGGGGAACTGCTTCACGTAGGTAAAGCGGCCAATCGGCTTCTGAGCCGCGCTGCCGATCAGGCCGGCTTCTTCCATCGCTTCGGTTTCAGCGCTTTCATGCCGCTTGAGGCCTTTGATTGGCCAACCCTTGGGCAATATCCAGCGACCGCTATCGCGGGTGGTGATCATCACCACCTCATATCCATAGGGTGTCAGGCGATAGGGCAGGGCAGCGACCTGCCGAAACTTCTCAAGCGTCGCCTTCGCCACAACGGACCCTTTCGGAGACTTGATCACCAAGCGCGCCCTCCAATCGCCGGGTAAGCGAGAACGAGCGCCGTTGCGCTCTATGACATGATTTGCCGGCTAATAACACCCCAAGCAGCCCGACTGGGAAAAACACCGACTCTTACGCGGTTTCCGCCCGCTCATCGCTGCCGGAGTAAGCGTTCCAGAGCGCCTTTTCGCCAATGGCAGCGATGAAGGCAGCGTGCGCGTCTGCCTCGGCCGGCGAAAGGCGGGACGGCAAAGGCACGGGACGCGGACGCAGGGCGACGCGGCCGCCCGTTTCGCTCGCCGATGCCGCCTGTACGGCTACCGTGAGATCGAGGCCGGCCTGACGGCCGCCGGTCAGCTCCAGATAAACCTCGGCAAGCAGTTCGGCGTCGAGCAAGGCGCCATGCTTGATACGCTTCGAGCGGTCGATACCATAGCGATTGCAGAGCGCATCGAGGCTGGCAGGCGCGCCGGGGTGCTTGCGGCGGGCCATCATCAGCGTGTCGATGACGCGTTCTGCGCCAAAGACTGAACGCCCTGACGCCTTCAGCTCGAAATTGATGAAGCCCATGTCGAAGCTGGCATTGTGGGCAACCAGTTGGGCCTCGCCGACAAAGGCGATGAAATCGTCGGCAACTTGTTCAAAGCGCGGCTTGTCGGCCAGAAACTCGTCGGACAGGCCGTGGACGTCGAAGGCTTCCTTGGGTACCGATCGTCCAGGGTTGATATAGACATGAAAGTTGCGGCCGGTCGGAAAACGATTGACCACCTCGACACAGCCGATTTCGACCAGACGGTCGCCGGTCTTGGGATCGAGGCCAGTGGTTTCGGTATCGAAGACGATTTCGCGCATGGGCGAATCCTGCCTGCCGCCGTCGTGGATTTCAAGAAAATCCGGCTGCCTTGTCCCCTGACAATTCCCTCAGGACAGCAATTGACGCAAAAAGGCGTCCACCGCCGCCTTGGCTGTCGCAATGCCGGCGCCCGTGGGTATGACGACGTCTGCTCGCGCTCTTTTTTCGGCGTCCGACATTTGCCGAGCGAGCAGCGCCTCGAGTTTTTCCGCCGTCATGCCCGGACGAGCAAGCACCCGGGCTCGCTGCATCTCGGCCGGGGCCGACACCACCACCAGCTTGTCGACATCGTCCTGGCGGCCGGTTTCGAGGAGGAGGGGGATGTCGAGCACGACCGCCGCTGCTCTACCAGCGCGCGCCCGTTCCAGAAACTCGGCCTCGGCGCGACGCACCGCCGGATGGACGATGGCTTCCAGCCGGCGAAATGCGTCGTTGTCACTGGAAAGCCGATCGGCCAGTCGGGCACGATCCACCCTTCCACCCGTTGTGGTTCCCGGAAAGGCTGCCTCGATCTCCGCGGCGAGCGGACCGTCATAGAGGGCATGCACCGTCGCATCGGCGTCGAACACCGGCAGACCCGCTTGTCGGAACAGATCGGCGGTGGTGGTCTTGCCCATGCCGATTGAACCGGTGAGGCCGATGACGATCACAGATCGGCCTCGATCAGTTCGCGAAGTTCGGGCGTCACCGTCGGCCGGTGACCGAACCAGCGTGTGAAGCCCGGCACCGCCTGATGAAGCAGCATGCCAAGGCCGTCAACGATGGGAAGGCCGCGTGCCGCCGCGGCGGCGAGGAATGGCGTTACGAGCGGTACATAGACGATGTCGGTCACCACGCTGCCAGCCGGCACGACTGTCATGTCGAGATCGATGGTGCCTTCGCCCTTCATGCCCAGCGAGGTGGTGTTGACCAGGAAACCGGCCGTCGCCGCGTATCGATTCGTTGCCGAAAGGACATCGGCAGAGGCACGACCGGGGTATCGCCCGGCCAAGGCTTCGGCTCGCGACAGGGTGCGATTGACGATGCGGACCATGAAGCCGCGTTCGACCAGGGCATCCACGACGGCAGCGGCGGCGCCACCGGCGCCGAGCACCAGCGCCTCGCCGGATGCCCTGTCCCAGCCGGGGGCACGTTCGTCGAGGTTGGCGAGAAAGCCGATTCCGTCGGTATTGTCGGCGCACAGAACCCCATTTTCGATCCACAGTGTGTTGGCGGCGCCAATCCGCTCCACCACCGGCTCCCTGTGATGGGCCGCACGGGCGGCGATCTCCTTATAGGGAATAGTGACGTTGCCGCCCGCCAAGCCGCTCTCGGCAAAACGGGCAAAGAAGGCATCGGCCCGTTCCGGTTCGACGGCGACCCGTCGATAGTCACCGTCGATGTCGAGTGTCGTCAGCCAATGGCCGTGGATCAGCGGCGAGCGCGAGTGGCTCACCGGCCAGCCGATGACGGCGGCGCGGATCATTGTTCGATCATCCTTTCCTCGCGCAGGAACTCCAGAAGCGGCAACAGGGGCAGACCAAGAATAGTGAAATGATTGCCCTCGATGGCCTCGAACAACTGAACGCCATAGCCCTCGAGCTGGTAGGCGCCGACCGAACCCAGCACTGTGTCGCCGACCACCGCCAGATAGTGGCTGATGAAGCGCGTCGACAGCGGCCTCATGGTCAGCCTCGCCCTGTCGACAGCACGATGGAGGACTTCCCCATTTCTGGCCAGCGACAGGGCCGAATGAAGCTCATGGGTGCGGCCCGAGAGGCGAGCGAGTTGCCGGCCGGCTTCCTCGCGATCGCCGGGCTTGTGGAAGCGTTCGTCGCCGAGCGACAGCGTCTGATCGGCGCCGATCACCAGATCGCCGGGCCGGCGCAACGACACCTCCACCGCCTTGACGTCGGCCAGCGCCTGCGCCACGTCGGCAGCGCAAAGACCGACGAGATCCTCCTCGATGAGGCGTTCGTCGACGTCGGCCGGAACCCGCTTGAAGATCAGGCCGGCACCGGTCAGGAGGGCGGCGCGGGCGGCGCTCGCCGAGGCAAGAACGAGGCTCATCTTTCACCCGGCGTCGGAGAAGGGGTCGAGCACCTTGCCATAGCGGTGCTGGTCCCAAAGGGCGAGGATGGCGGCGGCGGTTTCCTCGATCGACCGACGCGTGACGTCGATCATCGGCCAGCCATGTTCGGTGCAAAGGCGCTTGGAATAGAGGATTTCCTGGGCGATCGACGCCTTGTCGACATAGGCCGAGTCCTGGTTCTGGTCGGCGAGCGCCAGCAGGCGATTCTGCCGGACGTGCATGATGCGCTCGGCCGTGGCGATCAGGCAGACCACCAGGGGCCGCCGCGCGGCGACCACCTTGTCGGCGATGGGGATGCCGGGTACCAGCGGCACGTTGGCGGTGCGGATGCCGCGGTTGGCGAGATAGATCGACGTCGGTGTCTTCGACGTGCGGCTGATGCCGATCAGGATGACGTCGGTTTCCTCGATATCGTCGGGCAGGGCGCCATCGTCATGGGCCAGGGTGAAGTTCAGCGCGTCGATGCGCTTGAAATAGTCGGCGTCCATGGCGTGCTGGGCGCCAGCCTTGCCGATCGCCTGCACATTGAAGAAGGAGCGGAACACGTCGAACACCGGCCGGAGCACGTCGATGCAGGGAATGGCCGCCGCCTGGCAGGCTTCCTCGAGCCGAACGGCGAGATCCTGTTGCACCAGCGTGTAAAGGACGATGCCGGGCGCCGCTTCGATGTCGGCGATGACGCGCTCGATATGCCGCACCGAGCGCACCAGCGGATAGATATGCTCGATCGCCACCATCGATTCATATTGGGCGGTGGCCGCCCGGCCGACGGCGAGCAGCGTCTCGCCGGTGGAGTCGGACACGAGGTGGATATGGAAATAGGTCTGGCCCCGCTTCATGGCCGCATGCTCCGAGAGACGGCGGGCAGCATCTCAGATGAGGCCATGCTTGGCGAGTTCTTTTTTGCCGCTTGCGATCAAGGACTTGGATGCTTTCGCCGGACCGCTGTCCACAGCCTGCCACCGACCTCGTGGACGGACGTGAACAAGCGAGACCAAGACGGTGCCTCCGACCGGGCCCTGTGGGCAACCCGCCAAACCGTCAACAGGCTGATGAAAATCGTCTCTCTTCGGCGGTGCCTGTGGGCGCTGTGCAAAAGCGATGCTGGTGCTTAACGGTTCATTAACTCTTCGACGGCCGTCCCCATTAACCATTCGTTAAGACTTGCGGCATTCCGCCATTCGTTAAAGTTTTCCACAAAAGCCACAGGCTCCAGGCCGCCATGCTGCCGGCAAGACCCGCCGATGCGCCCTGATACGGTTCGGATTGTGGAGAGGCGACAATCCCTGCTATCCCTCGCCAATAAGAAAAAGAAAATCTCTTCAAATAGGATTCTTGACTTGGAAACGGCCGACGGCGCGACGACAGACGGGACGGCAAATGGCCGTCGCCTCATCAGGGTTCTCGACGGCGAGCGGTTATGGCCGCCACCGGTCTGGATGATGCGGCAAGCCGGCCGCTATCTCCCGGAGTATCGCGCCACACGCGCCAAGGCGGGTTCCTTCCTGGATCTCTGCTATGCGCCTGCGCTTGCCACGGAAGTGACGCTACAGCCGATCCGCCGCTTCGGCTTCGATGCGGCCATTCTGTTTTCCGACATTCTGGTGGTACCTCATGCGCTGGGCCAAAAGGTCTGGTTCGTGGAAGGCGAAGGGCCACGGCTCGAACCGGTCGATCTCTCACGCCTCAGCCTTGAACCCGATCGCCTGTTGGCGCGGCTCGAGCCGGTCATCGAGACGGTGTCGCGCATCCGCGCCGAGCTTCCCGAGGAGACGACGCTGCTCGGCTTCTGCGGGGCACCCTGGACGCTGATCACCTACATGATCGCTGGTCACGGCACGGCGGACCAGTTGCCGGCACGACGGGCGGCTCTGATCGACCCTGAGGGTATGGATCGGCTGGTCGACGTCCTTGTGAACGCGTCCATTGACTACCTGACGGCGCAGCTTCGAGCCGGCGCCGACGCCGTACAGATTTTCGACACCTGGGCAGGGGTACTCGACGACGCCGGTTTCCAGCGGCTGGTTATCGAGCCAACCAAACGGATCGTTGCAGGCCTACGTGAACGGGTACCTGATGCACGGGTGATCGGTTTTCCGAAGGGAGCGGGCGGTCACCTGCCGGCCTATGTACAGGAGACGGGCGTCGATGCGGTTGGCATCGACTGGCAGGCGTCGCTCGATTTCGCGCGGGATGCGGTGCAACCGCTCGCCGCGGTGCAAGGCAACCTCGACCCGCTGCATCTCGTCACGGGTGGAGAGGCGCTGGATGCGGCGGTCGATCGCGTTCTCAACCGGCTTGGCGGGGGACGGTTGATCTTCAACCTCGGCCACGGCATCACGCCGGACGGATTGATCGACAATGTCGCGCGCATGCTGGCACGCGTTCGCGGGAGGCTGTGATGGGCCTCGCCTACGACTGGATCAAGATCGGCCACCTGTTTTCGGTGTTCGCCTGGATGGCTGGCGTTTTCTATCTGCCGCGTCTTTTCGTGTATCACGCCGACGCCGAGACGAGATCGGTACAGTCGGAAACCTTCAAGGTGATGGAGCGCCGGCTCCTTCGGGGCATCATGCGGCCGGCCATGTATGGCACCTGGGGTTTCGGCCTCTGGCTCGGTTTGAAGGGAGGTTGGTTCTCAGGCGCGTCCTGGCTCTGGCTGAAGGCTCTTCTGGTGTTGGCCCTCACCGTCTACCACTATCAGCTCGATGCCTGGCGAAAGGCTTTCGAGATCGACGCCAACCGGCACAGTTCGCGTTTCTTCAGGATGATGAACGAGCTGCCAACTCTCGTTCTTTTCGGGATTCTGGTCCTGGTGGTACTGAAGCCGTTCTGACGTCGAGGATACGCCACCAACCGCTGCCGTCTTGCCGCGCCGGTCGGAACAGAGTATAGCGGACTTCGTCCCACGCTTCGCGGACAGGCACCTTCCGGACGAGGAGGTTCGGAAAGCTTTTCCCGCGGCGGCTCCCCGCCGTCGCTGCCAGCCCGCGTCTTTCGGAAAAGATCGTCGATGCGTATCCCCAGCAGGGGAACTTTGTGTTTTCGAGATCGATTCCCTTTTTTCCAGCCAAGAGATGCCTTGTCCATGTCGGAGATGAAACTCCAGGATCTCAAGAAGAAGACTCCCACCGAACTTCTCGCCGTTGCGGAAGAAGTCGAGGTGGAGAATGCCTCGACCATGCGCAAGCAGGAGCTGCTGTTCGCCATTTTGAAGCAGCTTGCCGAGCAAGAGGTCGACATCATCGGCGAGGGCGTCGTCGAGGTGCTGCAGGACGGCTTCGGCTTCCTGCGCTCTCCCGACGCCAACTACCTGCCGGGTCCCGACGACATCTACATTTCGCCGGCCCAGATTCGTCGCTTCTCGCTCAGGACCGGCGACACCGTCGAAGGCCAGATCCGAAGCCCGAAGGAAGGCGAGCGCTATTTCGCGCTGCTCAAGGTCAACACGGTCAATTTCGAGGATCCCGAGAAGGCGCGGCACAAGGTTCATTTCGACAACCTCACACCGCTCTATCCCGACGAACGCTTTCGCATGGAAGTCGAGGGCGTGCCGTCGAAGGATTTTTCCGCCCGCGTCATCGATATCGTGGCGCCGCTTGGCAAGGGCCAGCGCGCGCTGATCGTGGCGCCGCCGCGCACCGGCAAGACGGTGCTGCTGCAGAACATCGCCCATTCGATCACCACCAACCACCCTGAGTGCTACCTGATCGTTCTCCTGATCGACGAGCGTCCGGAAGAGGTGACCGACATGCAGCGCTCGGTGCGCGGCGAGGTGGTGTCGTCCACCTTCGACGAACCGGCGACGCGTCACGTTCAGGTGGCCGAGATGGTCATCGAGAAGGCCAAGCGTCTTGTCGAACATGGCCGTGACGTGGTGATCCTGCTCGACTCGATCACCCGCCTGGGCCGCGCCTACAACACGGTGGTTCCGTCCTCCGGCAAGGTGCTGACAGGCGGTGTCGATGCCAACGCGCTGCAGCGTCCCAAGCGCTTCTTCGGTGCGGCGCGCAATATTGAACAGGGCGGGTCGCTGACCATCATCGCCACGGCGCTGATCGACACCGGCAGCCGCATGGACGAGGTGATCTTTGAAGAGTTCAAGGGCACCGGCAACTCGGAAATCATCCTCGACCGCAAGATTTCCGACAAGCGCGTGTTCCCGGCGATCGATATCCAGCGCTCCGGCACTCGCAAGGAAGACCTCTTGGTCGCGCCGGACAAGCTCAAGAAAACCTTCGTGCTTCGCCGCATCCTCAACCCAATGGGGACCACCGACGCCACCGAGTTCCTGCTCGACAAGCTGCGGCAGACCCGGACCAACGGCGACTTCTTCGATTCCATGAACACATGACGTGACGGGCTGGCAGATCGCCGGTGTTTCACGTGAATCAGTGAACACAGATCGATTCGTCTCCGTTCCTTCTGAATCGACCGACAAAGGGCCCTCGGGCCCTTTGCCTTTTCGGAATGGCCTGCCGGTCGACTTCCTAGACGGGCGCTGTTTAGAAACCTGAATCCAGCCGAAGGATTGAGTCGTGTCCGATACGATATTCGCATTGTCGTCGGGTGCGTTGCCAAGCGGGATCGCGGTGGTCCGACTATCGGGGCCGGCGGTTCGATTCGTAGTCGAAACATCGGCCGGGAAGCTACCGAAACCTCGTCAAGCGACCTTGAGCGCTCTGCGCGCTGGTGATGGCCGCGTCATTGATCAAGGCTTGCTCCTGTTCTTCCCTGGTCCTGCCAGCTTCACCGGCGAGGATGTTGCCGAGTTCCACCTGCATGGCGGACGTGCGGTCGTGGCGGCCTTTCTTGGATTTCTTGGAGACTTGCCGGGGTTAAGGTTGGCCGAGGCCGGGGAGTTTACCCGCCGCGCCTTTGAGAATGGCCGGATCGACCTGACGGAAGCCGAGGGGCTCGGCGACCTGATCGCTGCCGAGACCGAAGCGCAAAGACGTCAGGCTTTGCGGCTGGCTGGGGGCGCTTTTCGGGAGCGGGCAGAGGATTGGAGGCGGCGCCTCATCGATCTCAGGGCACATATCGAAGCCGACCTCGATTTCTCGGATGAAGATGACGTTCCGGATGACCTGTCGCATGAGGTCGGCGTCGGCATCGCCAATCTGCGGAAGGAGATGGAGCGTGAGCTCTCGGCGGGCCAACGTGGCGAGCGCGTTCGTGACGGCCTGGAGGTGGTGGTGCTTGGTCCGCCCAATGCTGGCAAGTCCAGCCTGGTCAATGCCCTTGCCGAACGCGAGGTTGCCATTGTCACGGACATCCCCGGAACCACCCGCGACCTTCTTGAAGTTCGTCTCGATCTCGGGGGCTACGCGGTCTTGCTGGTCGACACAGCCGGTCTCCGGGAGGGCGGCGACGTCATCGAAGCCGAGGGGATCCGGCGGGGCAGGGCGCGGGCGACGGCGGCCGACCTGATCCTGTGGCTCGATGAGAACGGGAATGCTCCGCCGCAAGATGTGCTGGCGCTTGGCGTGCCGGTCATGCGCTTACGGACGAAAGCCGATCTGGCTGGCATTTCCGAGGGGGTCAAGGCGGTGTCCGTTCGCGATCGCACATCGGTCGATAGGCTCCTGGACCTCCTGACGCGAGAAGTCGCCAGTCGACTTGGAGGTGAGAGCCCGTTAGTTAGCCGCGCGCGCCAGCGGGATTGTCTCTCAAGGGCGGTAGCAGCCTTGAGAAATGCCGAAGGAAAGGCGCTTCCGGCGGAGGTCGTCGCCGACAACCTGCGTCAGGCTGGTGATGCGCTTGGCCGCCTGACCGGCCGCATTGATATCGAGGAAGTGCTCGGCTCCATCTTCTCGACCTTCTGCATCGGCAAGTAACCGATTCCTATCCGAAACGATTCCCAAGGCGACGCATGCGCCTACGCCGCTGGCGCCACTGTGCAAGCTCAGTGGTGAAAAATTAACGGTGTTTCACGTGAAACACTCCACAGGCTGTGGAAAAGTCTTTGGATTCGCCACCGAACCGAATTGGGAAATCCGGCTTCGGGACGTAGATCTGACCCGAGAATCCCAGAAAACGGCGCTTTCGGCTTTGACCTCGGCACTCGAAATGCCTTATTAAGGCCCACCTGATCCCGACCGACACGACCTGAACGCTGCGGAGAGTTGGGATACCAAGGCCGACGCCAGTGTCGAGCCACTTCAAGAAAACTCGGGAATGATAGTGAACGCGCTGGAACGCTTCGACGTGATTGTGATTGGCGGTGGTCACGCGGGCACCGAGGCAGCCCATGCGGCGTCGCGCAGTGGTGCCAAAACGGCGTTGATCACGCATGCTTTGTCGACTGTCGGCGCCATGTCCTGCAATCCGGCCATTGGCGGTCTCGGCAAAGGGCACCTCGTTCGGGAAATCGACGCGTTGGACGGCCTGATGGGCCGGGTGGCCGATGCCGCCGGCATTCAGTTCCGGCTGCTCAACCGGCGCAAGGGGCCGGCCGTGCGTGGCCCGCGTGCCCAAGCCGATCGCAAACTCTACAAGGCGGCGATGCAGGCTGAGATCGCGTCGGCTGCCAATCTCACCGTCATTGAGGGCGAAGCCGACGATATCGAGCTGTCGAGCAACCGAGTTGCGGCGGTCATCATGGCCGATGGACGCCGGTTGACCTGCGGCGCGGTCGTCCTGACCACAGGCACGTTCCTGTCTGGCCTGATTCATCTCGGCCCCAGAACGACGCCTGCTGGCCGTATCGGCGAAAAGCCGGCGCTTGGCCTGTCCCGGACTCTTTTACGGCTTGGCCTGCGTCTCGGCCGGTTAAAAACCGGCACGCCGCCTCGTCTTGACCGGCACTCGATCGATTACGCGTCGCTGGAAGCACAGCCGGGCGACGATGAGCCGGAGCCCTTCTCCACGCTGACCGCTGCGATCGCCCAGCCGCAGGTTGCCTGCCATATCACGCGAACGACCGAAGCGACGCACAGGGTGATCCGCGATAACGTCCATCGTTCGCCCATGTATTCCGGTCAGATCGGCAGCCGCGGTCCTCGCTATTGCCCGTCGATCGAGGACAAGATCGTTCGTTTCGGCGATCGTGACGGCCACCAGATCTTTCTGGAGCCGGAAGGTCTGGACAGCGATCTCGTCTATCCCAACGGAATTTCGACGTCCCTGCCTGAAGACGTGCAGGAGGCCATTATCGCGTCCATCCCGGGTTTGGAGCGGGCGCGCATTGTCCAGTATGGCTATGCCATCGAGTACGACCATGTCGATCCGCGCGAGCTGCAGCCGACGCTCGAGGCCAAGAAACTGCCCGGATTGTTCCTGGCCGGCCAGATCAATGGCACGACAGGCTATGAGGAGGCCGCTGCCCAGGGACTGGTCGCCGGCGTCAACGCGGCGCGTCGGGCGGGCGGGGCGGAGGGAGCGGTGTTCGACCGTGCCGAGGCCTATCTCGGCGTGATGATCGACGATCTCGTCACCAAGGGAATAAGCGAGCCCTACCGCATGTTCACCTCGCGTGCCGAGTATCGGCTGTCGCTCAGGGCCGACAACGCGGACCAGCGGCTGACGGCGCGTGGACTTGCCCTCGGTATCGTCGGATCGGCGCGCGCCGGTGCTTTCTCGGCAAAAATTGCCGCTCTCGAGGCGGCACGGCAAATCGCGCGCTCGCTGTCCCTCAGCCCGCGTGAGGCGGAAGATCACGGTCTTTCGCTCAATCAGGACGGGGTGCGCCGGACGGCCTACGAACTTCTGTCCTATCCGGATATGTCATTGGCGCGGCTTGCCGCCATCTGGCCGGATCTCGGCCGTTTCGATGCCGTGACGACTGCTGCGCTCGAAACCGAAGCGCTCTATGCGGTGTACCTCAACCGACAGGAGGCGGACATCGCCGCTTTCCGGCGCGATGAGGCTCGTGCGCTGCCTGTTGATCTCGACTATCGAGCGGTGACCGGCCTTTCCAACGAAGTGCGACAGAAACTGGAAACAGCGCGGCCGGCGACCCTCGGCCAGGCCGGCCGTATCGACGGCGTGACGCCGGCCAGTCTGACGCTGCTTCTCGCCCATCTGCGCAAGCTTGCGGCACGCCCGCAAGGGGAGGTTGCCTGATGGGCGCCAAGGTAGCGAACAGGGCTGAGGACGCCGTCGATCTCGAGGCCGTCCGCGCAATCTATCCGCTCGATGCCGCCATGGAAGAGCGTCTCGCCCGCTACGTCGAACTCGTTCGGAAATGGCAACCGGTCAAGAATCTTGTGGCGCCGTCAACGCTTCCTGACATCTGGCGGCGACACGTTGCCGATGGCGCCCAGGCTCTCGCTGCGTTTCCGTCGGCCAAGCGCTGGCTGGATCTCGGTTCGGGCGCCGGTTTTCCGGGGCTTGTGACCGCGATCCTGCTGGCCGACGTTGACGGTGCTTCGGTGACGCTGGTCGAAGCCAATGGGCGCAAGGCTGCTTTTCTGCAAACGGTCGCCCGCGAGCTGAAGCTGCCGACGAAAATCGTATCGGAGCGCATCGAGTCGCTTCCGGAACGATTGGTGTCCAGTGAGTATCGATTCGAGGCCGTTTCGGCGCGGGCACTGGCATCGCTGGATCAGCTTCTCAGCTACGCCGAGCCTTGGCTGGTGGCAGGCGCCACCGGCGTTTTCCACAAGGGGCAGGATTTCGCTTCGGAACGACAGCAAGCCGCTCTCTCGTGGAGCTTCGATCTGGTAGAACGAGAGAGCCGGATCGAACCCGACAGCCGCATCGTTCTTGTCGATCATGTCCGCCGGCTGCCGATTGCCGGTCTTCCAGCACAGGATGCCCGCCGATGAACCGCCTTCCGCAGAGTCCTCGCGTGTTGTCGCTCGCCAACCAGAAGGGCGGCGTCGGCAAGACGACGACGGCCATCAACCTTGGTACGGCGCTGGCCGCCATCGGCGAGGAAGTCCTGATCATCGACCTCGACCCGCAGGGCAACGCCTCGACCGGCCTCGGCATCGATCGCAAGTCGCGCAAGGTCTCGACCTATGACGTGCTGATCGGCGAGGCCGAGCTGCGGGAGGCATTGGTGCCGACGGCCGTACCGCGCCTTACCGTGGCGCCGTCGACGCTGGACAATCTGGGCGTGGAGCTGGAAATCGCCAGTTCGGGGGATCGCGCCTATCGGCTCAGAAAGGCCATCGCCCGGCATGTCGACGCGACGGAAGAGGCAGGAAGCCGAGACAAGCGCTTCACCTATGTGCTGATCGACTGTCCGCCCTCGCTCAATCTTCTGACCATTAATGCCCTGTCGGCGTCGCATTCCATCCTGGTGCCGCTGCAGTGTGAGTTCTTCGCGCTGGAAGGCCTGTCTCAGCTTCTCTCCACCGTCGAGCAGGTCAAGCGCAGCCTCAATCCGGAACTCGGCATCCACGGCATCGTGCTCACCATGTATGACGGCCGTAACAACCTCAGTGCCCAGGTGGTGCAGGATGTGCGCACCAATATGGGCGATGCCGTCTACGAGACGATCATTCCACGCAATGTTCGTGTTTCCGAGGCGCCGTCCTACGGCAAGCCGGCGCTGCTTTACGATCTCAAATGTTCGGGCAGCCAAGCCTATCTGAAGCTGGCCTCTGAAATCATCCAGCGCGAGCGCCGCTTCCGCGCCGTGGCGGCGTAAGAACGCGGTCGACCGGTGGCAACAGACCAAAGGCCTTAGTTCGGCGTTCGGACACGAGGCTGAAGAAAGTGAAGGGAAAGTCATGAGCAGCGTCAGCGACGAGAGCGGACGTCGGCGGCTCGGCCGGGGACTGGCGGCGCTGATCGGCGACGCCAGTTCAGAGTTCGAGGTGGTGGAGCGGGTGCGCGGTATCCGCAAGGTGGCGATCGACCTCATCAAGGCCAATCCCAAGAACCCACGCCGGCTGTTCAAGGAGGAAGACCTTGAGGAACTGGCGGGTTCCATCCGCCAGCACGGCATGATCCAGCCGGTGGTGGTCCGGCCGGCGCCCAATGGCGGCAATGGTTACGAGTTGATTGCCGGCGAGCGGCGGTGGCGGGCAGCTCAGAAGGCCGGGCGGCACGAGATCCCGGTCATCATTCAGGACGTGACCGACCGCGAGGCGATGGAAATCGCCATCATCGAAAACGTCCAGCGGCAGGATCTCAACCCGCTGGAAGAGGCGATGGGCTATGACCAGCTCATCCAGGAGTTCGAGTATACGCAGAACGATCTCGCCGCGGTGATCGGCAAGAGCCGTAGCCACGTTGCCAACACGCTGCGTCTTCTCAAGCTGCCAGAGCCGGTGAAACAGTATCTCAACGACGGCGCGCTGACCGCCGGTCACGCCCGCGCGCTGATCGCCGCGCCCGACCCGGCAGCGCTGGCCAAGCGCATTGTCGAGGAGGGCCTGACGGTGCGTTCGGCCGAGACGCTGGCCCAGGCGACCATTTCCGAGCCGCATGGCCGGGCGAAAGTGGCGAAGCCGGACAAGGACGCCGATACGCGCGCGCTTGAGAAGCGGCTGTCCGATGCGCTGGGGCTGTCCGTCCAGATTCGCCACAAGCCCAGTGGAGCCGGTGAAGTGCGGTTGGGCTACGCAAACCTCGATCAGCTCGACGAGATCATCCGCCGACTGGAGGCCTGATCAGAGCGACTGGACGGAGATCGATTCGCAAACGAAACGCCCCGACGGAGATCCGCCGGGGCGTTTCGTTTCGGCTTCGAAAATGGCGTTTCTGAAGCTACCTCAAATGCTTAATGGAGAACCTATCAGCGCTGCGACAGCGCCTTAACCATCCGATCGATCCCCTCGTCGAGCAGGGTGCGCGGACAGCCGAAGTTCAGTCGAACGTGATGATCGTCGCCACCGAAACTTGGACCCGGATTGAAGGCGACCTTGGCTTTGTCGAGGAAGAAACGGTAGGCATCGCCCAGTTCGAGGGCGGAGCAATCGAGCCACGCGAGATAGGTCGCTTCCGGTGAGTTGAGGCGGATACCGGGAAGTTCCCGTGCAAGACGGGCGACAAGATGGTCGCGATTGGCCTCAAGATAGGAGAGGAGTGCCTGCTTCCAGGGCCGGCCGTGGCGAAGGGCCGCCTCGGTGGCAACGAGGCCGAGCACGTTGGCGCCCTCGCTCATGCCGAGGTTGGCGGCGACGAAGCGACGGCGCAGGTCGGCGTCGGGAATGATGGCGTAGGCGGTCTTCAGTCCAGCGATATTGTAGGTCTTGCTGGCGGCCATCAGGGTGATGGTTCGGCGGGCGACCTCCGGAGACAGGGCGGCGACCGGTATGTGCCTGGCGCCGCCGTAGACGATGTCGCAATGAATCTCATCCGAAATGATCACCGCGCCGGAGGAAAGGCTGGCCTCGGCAACCGCTTCGAGCTCGGTCCGGGTCCGTACCCGCCCGGTGGGATTGTGTGGATTGCAGAGCAGGAAGGCGGCGGCGCCGGCGAGGGCGCCGGTCAGGCGGTCGACATCGACAGCCGATCCCTCGGCGACCGGCAGCACCGGAACATCGACGCGGTTGAGGTCCCAGTGGCCTGCGGCGGCGAGGATCGGCGGATAGACGGGTGTCTCGATTACCAGGCTGTCGCCGGGTTGGGCGATGGCCTTGAGGGCCTGGTTGAAGCCGGGCACGACGCCCGGCAGAAACACCACGTCGGCAGGCGATATGGTCCAGCCATAGAGATCCCGCATGTCCTCGGCGATCAGATCGCGCAGCGATGCCGGTCCGGGGCCGCCGTAGCCGAATACAGGATGCTCTAGGCGATCGCGCAAGGCGGCAGCGATCGGCTCGGCGACCGAGAAATCCATATCGGCCACCCACATCGGCAACACGTCCTCGGGATAGCGGTCCCATTTGGAAGTGGGCACCTGCCGTCGATCGATGACGGTGTCGAAGTCGTAGGCAGCCATGAACAAAAGTCCTTATCGTCGAAACGGATCAGGCGACACTAGCCCCAAAGGCCGGAGCTGATCCAGCCTTTGGATGCAAGGAACCGATGGGAAACGGAAGCTGTCAGGCTCGCTTGGGTTCGATGAGGTCCCAGCGATTGCCGTAGAGATCCTCGAAGACGGCGACAGTGCCGTAGGCCTCATGGCGTGGTTCTTCAAGAAAACGAACGCCCCGGGCCGAGAACAGCGCGTGATCGCGGGCGAAGTTATCGGTCTCCAGGAAAAGGAAAACCCGGCCGCCGGTCTGATTGCCGATATGTGCCGCCTGTTCGGGGCCGTCAGCGCGAGCGAGCAGCAAAGCTGTGCCGCCTCCGGTGGGGGCGACCCGCACCCAGCGCTTGCCGTCGCCGAGCGGCGTATCGTCGATGAGCGAGAAGCCGAGATTGTCGACGTAGAAGGCGATCGACTCGTCATAGTCGGCAACGAGCAGCGCCAGGCTGGCAATCGTGCTTGTCATGCCGCGTCCTTGGAAATGTCCGGTTGCTCGATGGCGTGGCGCGACAGAAGCGGCAGTTGGGCGATCGAGAACAACAAGGTCAGCGGCATGATGCCCCAGACCTTGAAGGCGATCCAGAACTCGGTCGTCTGGGTGCGCCAGATCAGTTCGTTGAGGATGGCGAGCAGAAAGAAGAACAGGCCCCAGCGAATGGTCAGCTTGCGCCAGCCCGCTTCGTCAAGGTGAAAGGCGCCGTCGAAGACATAGCCGAGCAGCGTCTTGCCGAAGAGGAGTCCGCCGAGAAGCGCGCTACCGAACAGGCCGTTGACGATGGTGGGCTTCATCTTGATGAACGTGTCGTCGTGCAGCACCAGCGTCAGCGTGCCGAAAACGGCGACGACGACGCCAGTGACCAGCGGCATGATGGCGAGGCGTCGGTTGATCATCCAGGAGGCGACAAGCGCCACCGCCATCGCCGCCATGAAGGCGCCGGTGGCGACGAAGATGCCGAAGCGGCCGTTGGCAAAGAAGAAGACGAGAAGCGGTCCGAGCTCAAGGGCAAGCTTGAGCCAGGGATTCTCGGCCTTGCGGCCAGCGGCGGGCACGTCGGTCATCGGTCACTCCTGGCAGGCCGTTACTTGTACTTGGAATAGTTGATCTCAAACCATTCGGGATTGGTGGGATTGCCCACCTTGGTCTCGTAGATGGCCACCGTGGTGTCGAAACCCTGATCGTCGGTCACCGTCCACTGCTTCAGTTCGGTGGTGCGGGCGTCGAAGTAGAGCGTCAGGTGGCTGGTGACGAAGGTACCGGGGTCCTGAAGGCGAATGACGATGAAGTCCGAATCGGCGCTGACCGACTGCACCACCGCTTCCTCAAGAAGATTGATGTTCTTGTCGAGCAGGAAGCGCAACGGTGTTTCGGAGAGAAGATAGAGCGTCTGCGACTGCATGGCCTTGTCGTCCACCGCCACCGTTCGGCCGTCGACGGTAATGTCGAGCTTGGCCGGCGGATAGTAGCGGAAACGCATCTTGCCGGGACGGTCGATGACGAAATAGCCGGTGGTCTCGCCGCCGTCCGGCGCCGTCTGCAGGAACTTGCCCTCGATGGTGGTGATCGAGTTGAAGTAGCGATTGACCGCCTGCACCGTGGCGAGCTGTTCGGGAGAGAGATTGGCAAGGTTGGGCTTGGCGGACGCGCCCGTCACCGCGCCGGGCAGTGCCGCGGCCGCAAGCGCCAGGCCGGCACCGGCAAGGCCGTTCAGGAACGCGCGGCGCCCCATCCTCAGGGTTTGAAACATCGCGGATATCCTCTTCATTGCCGCCTTCCGCGCGATAGCTGCGTTCCGGCGCGAGATTCCACCTCACTTAAAGGTCAGAAGATGGCGAAACAAGGTGGAGCGTCCTGCCTCGTCTTGACAAGCCGGCCGCGCGCGCCAAAGACAGGCGGCAGGGGCGGATGACGGGATCGTCTCCAGCCCTCCGGCCCGGAGGTTCTGCGGCCTTCGGGAAAGTGGAGAGGCGAGTATGACCATTTCCGAAGCGCTTGGGCGGGTGCGAGCGGTGATCGAGGGCGCCGAGGAGGAAGCGGGCCGGCCGGCTGGCTCGGTAACGCTGATTGCCGTTTCCAAGACCTTCCCCGAGGCCGACATCCGCGCCGCGGTCGCCGCCGGGCAGCGGGTCTTCGGTGAGAACCGCGTGCAGGAAGCGGCCGGCAAGTTCCCGGCCGTGAAGGCCGACTTTCCAGCGGTGGAACTGCACCTGATCGGACCGCTGCAGTCGAACAAGACACGTGAGGCCGTGGCCCTGTTCGACGTCATCCACACGGTCGACCGGGACAAGATCGCCGCCGCGCTGGCCAAGGAAATGCAGGCGCAAAGCCGTTTTCCGAAGCTGCTCGTGCAGGTCAACACCGGCGAGGAACCGCAGAAGGCGGGCATCGCGCCGCGCGAAACGGTGGAGTTCGTGAAACGTTGCCGCGAGGTGCACGGCCTCACCATTTCAGGGCTGATGTGCATCCCGCCGGTCGGCGACCCGCCGGCACCGCACTTCGCGTTGCTTGACGAGCTGGCGCGGCGAAGCGGCGTCGCTTTCCGCTCGATGGGCATGTCATCGGATTACGAGACGGCGATCGGGCAGGGCGCGACGCATGTGCGGGTTGGCAGCGCCATCTTCGGCTATCGAGATTATGGCGTCGCCTGAGCGGCGAGCGCCTTGTCGATGGCCGGCTTCAACTCGGTCGACAGGCGATCGGGGTTAAGCGGCCCGACCAGCTTGGCGACAATCCGGCCGTCGACCACCACGAAGGTTTCCGGCACGCCGTAGACACCCCAATCGATGCCGACGCGCCCTTTCCGGTCGGCGCCGACGGCGGCGTAGGGATTGCCGAGGCCATTCAGAAATCGCAGCGCCTGATCGTCCGTATCCTTGTAATTGAGGCCGTAGAGGCGAATCCGCTGGTCCTTGGCGAGTTCGACCAACAGCGGATGTTCGGCCCGGCAGGGCGCACACCAACTGGCGAAGACGTTGACGACGGAAACGCCCTTGGCAAGATCAGCGGTCGACAAACCGGGAACCGGGGATCCGTCCCGCGTCAGGCCGGCCACCGCATCGAGCTGGAAGTCGGGCACCGGCTTGCCGATCAGCGCCGAAGGCACCTCCGAAGGATCACCCGCCCCGAGTCTTGCGTAGAACAGCATCGCCAGCGCCAGGAACAAGGCGAGCGGCACGAGCGCGAGAAGGCCGACGCGGCGGGGTGAGGATGCACTCACGCCTGCGTCTCCAGCGTCGTTTCCAAAGGTGTTTCGGGCGCGAGGCGGGCGGCGGCACGCGCCGAGCGGCGGGTCAAGCCGCGCGCTTCGAGAGCTGTGAGCGTATGTCTCAGCCGGCGATGATCCAGAATCACCCACAGCGTCAAACCAAGGGCGGCGAGGGTGGCTGCCGCATAGCTCAACAGGATGAAATTGGCGTAGGGGCCGAGAGAAGCGATCATCTGGCGGCTCCGGCGGCAGTCAGACCGAGGGCGCGGATGCGTCGGCGCAGGATCTCGTTGCGCATGGCCGCCAGATGCAGCGTGGCGAGAAGGACGGTGAAGGCGAGCGCCATGGTGGCGAGCGGCAGCAGCATGGTGGCGTCGATGGTCGGGCCATCGATGCGGAACACTGAAGCGGGCTGATGCAGGGTGTTCCACCAGTCGACCGAGAACTTGATGATCGGCAGGTTGACCGAGCCGACCAGGATCAGGATGGCGGCGGCGCGGGCGCCGCGCGTCGGGTCCTCGATGGTCCGCCAGAGGGCGATGAGCCCGAGATACATGATGAACAGCACCAACACCGATGTAAGCCGGGCATCCCATTCCCAATAGGTGCCCCACATCGGCCGGCCCCACAGCGAGCCGGTCACGAGAGCGAGGGCCGTGAAGGTGGCGCCGATCGGCGCCGCGGCGCGGGCGGCGACGTCGGCGAGCGGATGCCGCCAGACCAGCGTGCCGAGCGCCGAGACTGCCATGATGCCGTAGGTCAGCATGGAGAGCCAGGCGGAGGGCACGTGGATATACATGATCCTGACCGTCTCGCCCTGGAGATAGTCGGCCGGCGAACGGGCTACGAGCACCAGGCCGGTGGCAAACAGGACGACGGTAAGGCTGGCAAGCCAGGGGATCAGACGGCCGGCAAATGCCAGGAAACGGGTGGGGTTGGCCAAGTCGGCGAGGGACATGCTTGCCTCGGAGCGTGCGCGACAGGTGCCAGTCGCGGCTTCGACGTATTCCAGACTGCACAAATAGCGGCTTCTCCGATGGCCGGCAATCCGCAGCCATGCGAAGGGGGGCGCCAGACGCTTCAGTCGCCGAGCCCGGCGATGGCGCGGGCGAAGTCACGGGCGGCAAAGGGTTCGAGGTCGTCGATGCCTTCACCGACGCCGATGAAGTGCACCGGCAGGCCGAACTTCTCGGCGATGGCGACGAGGATGCCGCCGCGCGCCGTGCCGTCGAGCTTGGTCATGACCAGACCGGTGACGCCGGCCGTGCGTCCGAACACCTCCACCTGGGAGACCGCATTCTGACCGGTGGTGGCGTCGAGTACCAGCAGCACGTCATGTGGCGCCGTGGGGTCGACCTTGCGGAGGACGCGGACGACCTTTTCCAGCTCGGCCATCAGCTCGGCCTTGTTCTGCAGGCGGCCGGCCGTGTCGATCATCAACACGTCGATGCCCTCGGCTTTTGCCCGGGTCAGCGCATCGAAGGCGAGGCCGGCCGAATCCGAGCCGACGTCGCGGGCGACGATCGGCACGTTCGTCCGCCCGGCCCAGACTTTCAGCTGGTCGATGGCGGCGGCGCGGAAGGTGTCGCCGGCTGCCAGCATGACCTTCTTTCCCTCGGCGGTGAACTTCGAGGCGAGCTTGCCGATGGTGGTGGTCTTGCCGGAGCCGTTGACGCCCACCACCAGCACCACCTGCGGCGCCTTGTCGGGCTTCAGCGCGAAGGGCACCGCGACCGGGGCAAGGACCTTTTCCACCTCGGCCACCAAAATGCTTTTCACTTCGTCGTCGGTAATGTCCTTGCCGTAACGCTCGGCCGACAACCGATCAGTGATGGCCGACGCAACGGCGACGCCGAGGTCGGCCTGGATCAGCACGTCCTCGAGTTCTTCAAGGGTGTCGGCGTCGAGCTTGCGCTTGGTGAAAATGGAGACGATGCCGCCGCCGATTGCTTGCGAGGAGCGGGACATGCCGCTCGTGAGCCGCTGGAACCAGGACGAACGTTCGGCAACGGCCGGAGCCGCCGGCTCGGCTTGTGATTCACGTGTGTCCGGCGCCTCGCGCCCGCCGCCAAACCACCGACCGATGAGGCCCGGCTTCTTGTCGTCCGACATGTCGTTGGTCCTTCGCCTCAGGCGGCCTTGGAAATCAGGGTACGGTCGGTGCGGCCGGTGACGATGGCCGGCACGATCTCGCCGGGGACGCCGCGGTCGATTTCGGTGAGCGTAAACTGTTCGGTGCGTCCGAGCCCATCTTTCTCGACCAGCACAGCGTGGCGGCGGCCTGCCTCGGCTTCGAGGTGCGCACGGAAGGCCGCTTCACCTTTCTCCCGCAATCGCTGGGCGCGAATCTTGATCTCGGCACGCTCAACTTGTGGCATGCGCGCGGCCGGCGTGCCGGGACGTGGCGAATAGGGGAAGACGTGGAGATGGGTGAGGCCGCAGTCGTCGACGATGGCGAGCGAGTTGCGGAACATCTCCTCGGTCTCGGTCGGGAAGCCGGCGATGATGTCGGCGCCGAACACCATGTCGGGCCGGAGGCGTCGCGCTTCGTCGCAGAATCGGATGGCGTCGGCGCGCAGATGGCGCCGCTTCATGCGCTTCAGGATCAGGTCGTCGCCATGCTGGAGCGACAGGTGCATATGCGGCATCAGCCGCTCTTCCTCGGCGATGGCGGCCATCAGGTCGGGATCGGCTTCGATGGAGTCGATCGAGGAAATGCGCAGGCGGGATAGCTCCGGCACCTCCTTGAGGATGGATCGGGTCAGGCGACCGAGGCGCGGGGTGCCCGGCAGGTCGTCGCCATAGGAGGTAAGATCGACGCCGGTCAGCACCACCTCGGCATAGCCGTTTTCAACGAGGCGGCGCACCTGCGCCACCACATCGCCCATCGGCACCGAGCGGGAGTTGCCCCGACCGAAGGGGATGATGCAGAAGGTGCAGCGATGGTCGCAGCCGTTCTGCACCTGCACGAAGGCGCGGGTGCGACCCTCGAAACCGTCGACGAGGTGCAGAGCCGTCTCGCGTACGCTCATGATGTCGTTGACACGGGTCTTCTCTTCTGCCGACACGCCGAAATCGGGGATGGCCTGATAGGCCGCTTCGCTGAGCTTGTCGGCGTTGCCCACCACAAGGTCGACCTCTTCCATGCCGGCAAACAGCTCCGGCGAGGTCTGGGCGGCGCAGCCGGTCACCACGATGCGGGCGGCGGGATTGGCGCGTCGGGCGCGGCGAATGGCTTGTTTTGCCTGTCGAACGGCCTCGCCGGTGACGGCGCAGGTGTTGACCAGCACGGCCTCGGAAAGGCCTGCCTCGACTGCCTTCTGCCGCATCACTTCCGATTCCGCCGTGTTGAGGCGGCAGCCGAAGGTGATCACCTCGATCGCCATTCTCTTGTTCCGATGCTCGTGGTTCAGACCGGCTATATGGCGGAAAGGCGCGGAAATTGCCAGAGCGGAAACCGCATGGCCGGCTCAGGTCGGCCGTCGGGCGCGAAGAACGTGCGGACCCAGATCACCGGTACCCTGCGGCGTCTCGCCGAGATAGCGCTGCCGGAGGCCTGTAAGGTCGAGGTCTTCGATGTCGGTCAGCCCGAGGTCGGCGAACTCACGGGCCAACGCTTCCGGTTCGACGAGGCCGAGCCAGGGCTCGCCGATCTTCGCCGCCTCGATCATCTGCGCCTCGGTGACCGCGCGCCCCTCTGGTGATTGGCTTTCCGGCGGCGTCGAGTAATCAAGCACGATGTCCGAATCCGGCAGCCTGGCGACAAAGCCGAAAAGCATCTGCCTTATCGCTGCCGGCAGGTAAACGACGACCCCGAGCATCTGGAAGAAGGTTGGCTCATCGGCTCGCCAGCCCGCCGCGGTCAGGGCCGCAGCGATATCGTCCTCGCCGAAGATTACCGGCACCAGCGAAAGGCTCAGCGGCAACTTCGGCCCGAAGCGCAGCAGGCGGCGGCGCTTGTCCGCCTGGGTTGCCGGATGGTCGAGCTCAAAGATGCGCAAACCGACCCCGCGATGGGGATTGCGAAGGCTCAAGGTGTCGAGGCCGGCGCCAAGCAGCACCACCTGACGACAGCCACGAGCCACCGCTTCGGCCAGTGCATCTTCGGCGTACCTGCTGCGGGCGGCCATGAGAAACCGCATCGTCCGGTAGCCGGGCACGATGGGCAGGCCCATCATCAGCGGGGCGCCTTCCGGACCCAGCATGTCCTCGGCGAAGGGATCGCGAAAGACGCGGCCATCGTCATATGACTGATGTGCCACCCTCAGCGCGGCGGTGACCAGGGCCGTCGCGCTCGCCGTGCCGATCTGCATGGTGATTCCCTTCAGGCTGCGGCGGCGAAGATGTCATCCGGCAGAAGGCCGTCGTGCTCGAACTCGGTGGCGCCGGTCATCAGGATGCGGTTCTCCGCCGTCCAGTCGATGACGAGTTCGCCGCCCGGAAGCGTCACGCGCACCTTGCGTCCGGTGCGCCGCGTGCGCGCGGCGGAAACGGCGGCCGCGCAGGCCGCCGAGCCACAGGCGCGCGTCAGTCCGGCGCCGCGCTCCCAAACCTTGAGCGTCAGCGCATCTGGTGCCGTCACGTGGGCGAGCGAGATATTGGCGCGCTCGGGAAAGATGGGGTGGTTCTCGAGCATGGGTCCGATAGCGGCGAGATCATAGGCCTCGACGTCGTCGACCCAGAAAATGGCGTGCGGGTTGCCGACATTGGCGACCGAGGGCGAATGCAGGATCGGCGCGTCGATCGGTCCAATTTGCAGCTCGATGGCGCGGGTATCGGCAAAGGGTTCGGCAAGCGGGATGTCGCTCCAACCAAAGCGTGGCTCGCCCATGTCGACCGTTACCAAGCCGCGTTCTGCCTTTTCGACGCGCAAAAGACCGGCGCGTGACTCGAGAAGGAAGGACGACGGTGCGCCGGCTTCAAACAGGCGCGTGCCGACGCAGCGTGTGCCGTTGCCACAGGCGAAACTCTCGGAGCCATCGATATTGAAGATCCGCATGAACGCCAGCGTGTCCGGCCGCTTTGGGGCGTAGAGCACCATCAGCTGATCGAAAGGCTCTTGGGCTCCGATGGCGCGCGCCGCCTCAGCCGTCACCGTCTCCGAACGGCCGCGCAGGTCGAGCACGACGATCTCGTTGCCGATACCATTCATCTTGGCGTAGGGAATGCTCATCGTCGTTCTCTCAGTCTCGTCCATCCTTAGCCGATCGACGCGGGTAGCGGAAGGGCGGCTTGTCGGCAAGAACGCCGGTTTTCCTTGACTCGGCGCCGGCTTGTCGCTAATGCCGCTTCATTCTCGTCCTGTTGCGACAGCCGAGCCGCCGACCGGGGCACGATCCCGGAGGTCAACATCCGCCAGCGCGTTGCGCCCGCGGATGTGATCGGTGCTTGGGTTTCGCGGCGAACGGGGCCATATGAGCGGTCCGACAGACCGTTCGATGAGGACCGCCGATGTTTGAAAGCCTTTCCGATCGCCTTGCCGGCATTTTCGACAAGCTCACCCGCCGTGGTGCGCTGTCGGAGGCCGATGTCGCAGAAGCCATGCGCGAGGTACGGCGGGCACTGCTCGAGGCCGACGTGGCGCTCGACGTCGTCAAGTCCTTCACTGACAAGGTGAAGAACCGCGCCGTCGGCGTCGAGGTGGTGAAGTCGGTCACCCCCGGCCAGATGGTGGTCAAGATCGTCCACGACCAGCTCGTGGAGACGCTGGGTTCCGATGCCCAGCCGATCGACCTCGAAGCGCCGGCGCCGGTCGCCATCCTGATGGTCGGCCTGCAGGGCTCGGGCAAGACGACGACCACGGCCAAGATTGCCCGTCGTCTGACCGAACGTCAGCGCAAGAAGGTGCTGATGGCCTCGCTGGACACCCGGCGTCCGGCCGCCATGGAGCAGTTGAAGGTTCTCGGCGAGCAGAACGGCATCGACACGCTGCCGATCGTCACCGGACAGTCGGCCCAGGAGATCGCGGCCCGCGCGCTGACCGCCGCCCGGCTCGGCGGCTATGACGTGGTGCTGCTCGACACCGCCGGTCGTGTCACCGTCGATGATGCGCTGATGAGCGAGGCGGCCGACGTCAAGCGCATCGCCCAGCCGCACGAAGTGCTGCTGGTCGCCGACGCGCTGACCGGCCAGGACGCCGTCAACACGGCACGCGCCTTCGACGGGCAGATCGGCATCACCGGCATCGTGTTGACGCGCGTCGACGGCGATGGTCGCGGCGGCGCCGCGCTGTCGATGCGCGCCGTCACCGGCAAGCCGATCAAGCTGATGGGCGTCGGCGAAAAAGCCGATGCGCTCGAAGATTTCCATCCGCAGCGGGTGGCGGACCGTATCCTCGGCATGGGCGACATCGTGGCCTTGGTCGAAAAGGCCGCCGCCAACCTAGACGCCGAAAAGGCGGCCCGGATGGCCGCCAAGATGGGCAAGGGCGAGTTCGACATGAACGACCTCGCCGATCAGCTTGCCCAAATGCAGAAGCTCGGCGGCATGAGCGGCATCCTCGGCCTGATGCCCGGCATGGGCAAGATGAAGAACCAGCTCGCCGCCGCCGGTTTCGACGATCGCCTTCTGAAGCGCCAGCTCGCCGTCATCCAGTCGATGAACAAGAAGGAGCGGGCCAAGCCTGCCGTCATCGATGCCAAGCGCCGCAAGCGCATTGCCGCCGGCTCCGGCACCGACGTCTCCGACGTCAACAAGGTGCTGAAGATGCACCGGCAGATGGCCGACATGATGAAGGCCATGGGCAAGCAGAAGGGCGGCCTGTTCGGGGGCCTCGGCAAACTCGGCGCCATGATGGGCGGCGGCATGCCCGATCCCTCGAAGATGGATCCGGCACAGCTCGAAAAGATGGCCCGCGACATGGGGATGGGTGGTGGCCTTGGTGGGAAGGGCGGCTTGCCGCCGGGCCTGCCGGGGGCGCTGCCGCCCGGTCTCTCCGGTCTGCCGGGTCTGCCCGGTGGCCGCATGCCGGGATTGCCGGGTCTTCCCGGTCTGCCGAAGGGACCGAAGAAATGACGACGCTCGACCCGGTGATGGCCGAACTGCTGGAACTGCGCGGCTCGATCGACAACATCGACGCGGCGCTGGTTCATCTCCTCGCCGAGCGGTTCAAGTGCACGCAGAAAGTCGGCCGGCTCAAGGCCGAGCATCAGTTGCCGCCGGCCGATCCTTCCAGGGAGAAGGTCCAGATCGAGCGCCTGCGGGCGCTGGCGGCCGACGCCCGGCTCGATCCCGATTTTGCAGAGAAATTCCTGAACTTCATCATCACGGAAGTGATCAGGCACCACGAGGCGCTTCGCCAGTAGGCAGCGCCTCACCCCTAACCCAAGACAAACCAAGCTGGAGTAATCCCGATGTCCCTCAAGATCCGTCTCGCCCGCGGTGGCGCCAAGAAGCGCCCGCACTACTCGATCGTTATCGCCGACGCCCGCTCGCCGCGTGACGGCCGCTTCATCGAGAAGATCGGCACCTTCGATCCGATGCTGGCCGACGACGCCGAGAACCGCGTCGTTCTCGACGCCGACCGCGCCAAGTACTGGCTCGAGCAGGGCGCCCAGCCGACCGACCGCGTGCTGCGCTTCCTCGACAAGGCCGGCCTTGCCAGCCGACCGGCCCGCAGCAATCCGAAGAAGGCCGAGCCGGGCGACAAGGCCAAGGAGCGCGCCGCCGAGCGTGCCGAGAAGGCCGCCGCCGCCGAAGCTCCGACCGAGTGATTTCGGTCTGACATCATCCCTTGAGGGACCGTCCCGCCCCGCGGGGCGGTCCTTTTCATTGCCGGAGACCCGCCGTGGCCGAGCCGCTGAAGTCCATCGTCATTGCCGAGATTGGCGCCGCCCATGGCGTGCGCGGCGAGGTGCGCGTCAAGGCGCATACCGCCGATCCCCTGGCAATCGCCGACTATGGCCCTCTGCATGACAGCCGGGGAACCATCTTCCGCATCAAGTCGCTGCGACATCTCAAGGACGACATGCTGGTCGTTTCCTTCGAGGGGCTGACCGACCGCACCGCCGCCGAGAAGCTCAACCGCATCAAGCTCCACGTCGAACGCTCGGCGTTGCCGCCGCCGGACGAGGAAGAGTTTTACTACGCCGATCTCATAGGCCTTGCCGTCGAGACGACGGCCGGAGAAGCGATCGGCACCGTGGTCGCGGTGGTCAACTTCGGGGCCGACGATCTTCTCGACGTCCGGCGTCCGGGGCGCGCGTCGGTCTACGTGCCCTTTACCCGCGCCGTCGTGCCAACTCTCGATTTCGAGGCAGGAAAGGCGATCATCGAACCGCCGGACGGCCTTCTCGACGACCCGGGCGAACCGGACGGGGAGGACGCATCGTGACCGGCTTTGCCGCCGACGTTCTCAGCCTTTATCCCGAGATGTTTCCCGGTCCGCTCGGCGTCAGCCTGGCCGGCCGGGCGCTCGGCGAGGGCGGCTGGTCGCTGAAGGCAACGCAGATCCGCGACTTCGCCGAGGGGCGGCATCGCAACGTCGACGACACGCCGGCCGGCGGAGGTCCCGGCATGGTGATGCGCGCCGACGTGCTGGCGCGCGCCATCGACGCGGTCTCACCGGCCGATGATCCTCGGCCGCGTCTTCTCATGACGCCGCGTGGGGCGCCGCTCAGGCAGGCGCGGGTGCGCGAGCTTGCCGCAGGTCCCGGCGTCGTCATTGTCTGCGGCCGGTTCGAGGGCGTTGATGAACGGTTGATCGGTCGGCGGCAGCTCGAAGAAGTGTCGATCGGCGACTACGTGCTGTCGGGTGGCGAGGTGGCAGCCATCGTGCTTCTCGATGCCGTGGTGCGTCTGCTGCCCGGCGTGATGGGCAACGATCTCTCCGGTGTCACCGAGAGCTTCGAGGAGGGCCTGCTGGAGCACGCCCAATACACCCGCCCGCCTGTCTTCGAGGACGAGGCGATCCCATCGGTTCTCCTGTCCGGAGACCACGCGAAAGTGGATGCCTGGCGTCGCGCCGAAGCCGAACGGGTTACGGCCGAGCGGCGGCCGGACCTCTGGGCCGCACATCCCGCGTCCCGAGGCCGAAAATGAGCAGTTTCCGGCAAAGAATCTGGCCCGAAGTGGTCGACAAACCGGTCCGGCTCGTGTAGGAACCCCGCCCATAGTTGATTGACGTATCCGCCCCTTCGCTCCGCTGTGACGATGTTCGGGCGCTCTGGTCGGCTCAGGAAAAAGAAGGAATCCAAAGATGAGCAAGATCATCCAGGAGCTCGAGGCCGAGCAGATGGCCGTGGTCAAGGCCCAGCGCGAGCTGCCCGAGTTCTCCCCTGGCGACACCGTTCGCGTCAACGTGAAGGTCACCGAAGGCAGCCGCACCCGCGTGCAGGCCTACGAGGGCGTCTGCATCGCCCGCAAGGGTGGCGGTCTCAACGAGAGCTTCACCGTCCGCAAGATTTCCTACGGCGAGGGCGTCGAGCGCGTCTTCCCGATGTATTCGCCAATGATCGATTCGCTGGAAGTGGTGCGCCGCGGTAAGGTGCGCCGGGCCAAGCTTTATTACCTGCGCGACCTGCGCGGCAAGGCGGCCCGTATCTTCGAGGCGAACAACGCCCGCGCCCGCAAACTCAACGACGCTGCCAAGGCCGACAAGTGAGCGCAGCCCACGGCTGACCGATCGTTCCGGGCCCGCGCGCTTTGCACGCGGGCCTTTTCACATCCGGAGATCCCGAAAGCCCATGCGACAGGTCAAGATCGCCACCTGGAACATCAACTCCGTGCGCATGCGCCGGCTCATCGTCGAGCGCTTGCTCAACGAGGCGGCGCCAGACGTGCTGTTCCTGCAGGAAACCAAGTGTCAGGACGGCCAGTTTCCGGTCGCCGACTTCCGTAAGCTCGGCTATGACCATGTCGCGCTGAATGGCGGACGCGGCGGCTACCATGGCGTCGCCATCGTGTCGCGTCTGCCGCTCGCCGACGTCCAGGTGCGGGAGTTCTGCGAGAAGGTCGGCGATCCACGCCATATCTCGGCGGTGATCGGGGAGGGCAACTCGGCCTTCCGCGTCCATAACTTCTACGTGCCTGCCGGCGGCGACGAGCCGGATGCGACGATCAACCCCAAGTTCGATCACAAGCTGCGCTTCCTAGACGAGATGAAGGATTTTCTGCCGACCGCAGGGGGCGGATTGCCCGACGTGGTGGTCGGCGATCTCAACGTCGCGCCTCACGAGCATGATGTCTGGTCGCACAAGGCGCTGATGAAGATCGTCAGCCATACGCCCATCGAGTGCGAGAAGCTGGAAGCCGTGCGTTCTTCCGTCGGTTACGTCGATATCGCCCGGCGTTTCGTGCCGCTTGAGGAAAAACTCTATTCCTGGTGGAGCTACCGCGCCAAGGACTGGCGGGCGGCCGACAAGGGGCGGCGACTCGACCACATCTGGGCTCACCCGAACATGGCGGCGCGCGTGAGCGATTTCCGCATCCTGAAGGATGCCCGCGACTGGGACCGGCCTTCCGACCACGCACCGGTGGTGGTCAGCATCGAGGTCTGAGCTCAGGGGGCTAGTTCCCCAGCCTGTCGAGGCGGTCGCGCACCGACATCAGCCGCGAGGTGGTGTCGCGGACGTTGGCCGACAGGCGGCGATGCAGGCCGGCGGCGATCTCGGGAAACTCGTCGAGCATGCGGCGGAACAGCGGCCGGCGGATCAGGATGGTTTCGACCCGGCCGCGCGCCACGGCGGTCATCGTCCGCTCGCTGTCGACGATCAGCGCGAGGCCGCCGAGCAGGGCGCCGCGGCCCACCACCTCGGCGGCGGTTTCCGTGTCTCCCGGCGGGAACAGTGCCACCTCGCCCGACGATACCACATGAGCGCAGTCGGCGCGGTCACCCGCCGAATAAAGCCGCTGACCATCCCGGAAGTCGCGGTTCTCGGCCGAGAAGGCGAGCAGACGCAGCTTGTCCTCCGTGAAATCGGAGAGCATGGACACCGTGCCGAGCAGCTTTATATCGGACTCGAGACTCATGGATGGCCTGGCGCGGGCGGGACGAACAGTGGCGGAACCTGCAGGTCATGCGCCGCCCACGCGGCGCATGACGCAGATTCCCTAGCATGTCGCCCGCAGAAGGTTAACCGCCCAATCCCCGGCCTGCCGGTGCCGGCCGGGTTTTCCACCCCGAAGGGCGTTGAGGGTTCAGGGCACCAGCTTGTAGCCGCCGCCTTCGGTCACGAGCAACTGGGCGTTGGCCGGGTCTTTCTCGATCTTCTGGCGCAGCCGGTAAATGTGGGTCTCAAGGGTGTGGGTGGTGATGCCCGCGTTGTAGCCCCAGACTTCATGAAGCAGCACGTCGCGGGTGATCACCTTGTCGCCGGCCCGGTAAAGGAACTTCAGAATTGACGTTTCCTTCTCCGTGAGGCGGATCTTGCCACCCTTGGCGTCGACCAAGAGCTTGGCAGAGGGGCGGAAGGTGTAGGGGCCGATGGTGAACACCGCCTCTTCCGACTGCTCGTGCTGGCGAAGTTGAGCGCGCACGCGAGCGAGCAGAACGGCGAACTTGAACGGCTTGGCGACATAGTCGTTGGCGCCGGCTTCAAGGCCGAGAATCTGGTCGCTGTCCGTGTCGTGGCCGGTGAGCATGATCACCGGCGCAGCGAACCCGCCTTTCCTGAGGATCTTAACCGCCTCTCGGCCGTCCATGTCGGGCAGGCCGACGTCCATCAGTACGAGATCGACATGCGCCGTACGGGCGAGCTGCATGCCCTTGGTGGCAGTCTCCGCCTCGAGCGGCTCGAACTCGTCGAACAGCGACAGCTGCTCGACCAGTGCCTCACGGAGGTCAGGGTCGTCGTCGACGATCAGAATTTTTCGAGCGGTCATGTCATCCCCGTCAAAGATGATCGCTGCCAGGAAGAGGCCCCTCGTCTTCGGGGTGCATTGCGCCGGCTTGGCGATTCATCCGATCTCTGCCAGATTATCACGGCGGACCGGATACTTCACAAAATTATACCGTCTGTCGGTCCTTCGCGACCGTCTGTCAAGCAAGGCGGAAAATATGCACGGCAAGTTGAAACCGAAGGGGGCGGCGCTCACGCGTCTTCACGTTCGCGTGAGATCGCCCCGGGTAACGCTCGGGCGGCTTGTCGGTGCCGGCGTGGACACCGCTGCGGTCATCGGTCGATCGGGTTTGACGGCGTTGAAACGGGAAGGCGACGGGGCGAGCCCGCGCGGCAGCTTTCGCATCGTCGGTGGTTTCTATCGGGCGGACCGTTTCGGGGTTCGGCCGCGCGCTGGCTTTCCACTTCGCCCACTCCGGCCCGATGACGGCTGGTGCGACGAGCCTGCCGACCGCAACTATAACCGGCCGGTCCGGCGCCCATATCCCCGGAGCCATGAGGCGATGTGGCGCGAGGATCGTGTCTACGATGTCGTCCTTATCCTCGACTTCAACCTCCGGCCGCGCGTCCGGGGCGGTGGCAGCGCCATCTTCTTCCATCTTGCACATGCTGATTTTCGGCCGACGGCCGGGTGTCTGGCGCTCGATCGCGCCGACATGCTGAAGTTATTGCCGCGATTGTCCGAGCGGACCGTCATCGTTTTCGGCTGAGGTCTTCCGCGTCAGATGGGTTCGCCGACGACGAGGCGGGGCAAAGCGCCCGGTGCGCCAGCGGCGGCATCGGCGAAGACGCGCTTGATCGGCGGCAACCGGTCGACCAGACCTAGACCGAAGTCCCGGATCAGGCGCAACGGGCCGAGGTCGTTTGAGAACAGCCGGTTCAGACCGTCGGTCATGGCGGCCATGCGCAAGGTATCGAACCCGCGCCAGCGCTGATACTCGTCGAGAACGTCGGCGGCGCCGGGATCGCGGCCGGCCCGCAGGGCGAGGGCCACCACCTCGGCCAGCGCGGCGGCATCCTTGAAGCCGAGATTGAGACCCTGGCCGGCGATCGGGTGGATGGCATGAGCAGCGTCGCCGATCAGGGCCAGCCGGTCGGCGGTAAAGCGACGGGCCAGCGTCAGTCCGAGCGGGAAGGCCTGACGCCGCCCGATGACGCGCACGTCTCCTAGATGGTGACCGATGCGGCGGACGAGTTCGGCCTCGAACAAGAAAGGCGCACCGGCAACCAGCCGGTCGGCAATGTCGCTTCGTTCGCTCCAGACCAGGGAGGACTTGTGGCCGCCCTTGAGTGGAAGCACGGCGAAGGGGCCAGCCGGCAGGAAGTGCTCCTCGGCGCGTCCCTCGTGTGGCCGGTGGTGCTCGACGGTGGCGACGATGCCCGACTGCCCATAACTCCAGGAGTTGGTGCCGATACCGGCTTCGGCCCTGAGGCGCGAACGGGCACCGTCAGCGGCCACCACCAGCGAAGCGATGATGGTTTTGCCGGACGTGAACCGCACGCGACGGCCGCCCGGAGTTTGTTCGGTGGCCAACACGCTGTCCGGCGTCAAGAAGCGGACGCCGGCCGTCTCGGCCGCAGCGCCAAGCGCGGAGACCAGAGGTCCGTTCGGCAGCATGTGGGCAAGTGGCTCACCCTCCTCCTGTCGCTCGAAGGTCAGGAACACCGGCCGGATCAGATCGTCGAGGCGGGAATCCGTGACGATCATCTCGCGGACCGGCTCGGCCTCGTCGGCGAGGCCGCTCCAGACACCGAGGGCTGAGAGCATGCGCCGGCCAGCCGCAGCCACGGCGAAGGCTCGGAGATCGCCCGATGCTTCGCGCCAGGGTCGAGGATCGGCAAGCGCCACGCGAGCGCCCGGCACCGAGGCGGCGATGGCGAGGGCTGCGGAAAGGCCGACGTAGCCGCCGCCGGCGATCAGCACATCTACCCTTTCAACAGGCTCGGTCATCTCATCTTCCCTTCCGATCACGGGCGCAGCCTTCAACATAGTGGGATTGCGGATAACGGCCAAGGATGTGTGTGACGCCTTTCTGGGCGCTCATTGAGCGAATGGCGACAGACGGCGCTCCATACGGGCAAATACTGCCCATAGAATAGGCATCAATGAGCCGGCGCTCTGATTTCAAGATGAGCACATTCGACTTTTTGCAAGGGAAATGGTCATCCGAGAAGCCGCGACCGCCATCAAAATCGGCGAAAACAAGGCATTTGGTTAAGATAAAGCAGATTGTGCCGCATCCACGGTCGGCTTGGCACAAAGATTGATTCTATTGACGGCATCGAGTTCCGCGACGGGGCGCATCGCGGGGGTGCGCGTTTGATCCGGGAACCAATCGATGGAAGGAACCCCATGAAAATCGTCATGGCCATTATCAAGCCTTTCAAGCTGGACGAGGTGCGCGACGCGCTCAACGCTCTTGGCGTGCACGGGCTCACGGTGACGGAAGTCAAGGGCTATGGCCGCCAGAAGGGCCATACCGAAATCTACCGCGGCGCCGAATACGCCGTCAGCTTCCTGCCCAAGCTGAAGGTCGAGGTGGCTGTCGCCACCGACCAGGTCGACAAGGTGGTCGAGGCCATCTCGACGGCCGCCAAGACCGGCCAGATCGGCGACGGCAAGATTTTCGTCACCTCCATCGAACACGCCGTACGCATCCGCACCGGCGAGACCGACGGCGAGGCGCTCTGACCCATTCGGGAAGCCGTCAGGTTTCCAGGTATTGCCGTCCACGTTCTCGCCAATCACCGGGCAGGGGCCGGACGGACAGTCGATAACCGATCCAAGAGGATTTCGATGAAGTATCTCAAGCCACTTCTCGCGGCCGCGCCGGTCCTGGCGCTCTCGGCCGCCGCGGCTTTCGCCCAGGACGCCGTCGCACCGGCCGTCGAGGCCGCCGCTCCGGCGCCCACCGCCGATCCCGGCCATACCGCCTGGATGCTGATTTCCACCGTGCTGGTCATCATGATGACGGTGCCGGCACTGGCGCTGTTCTATGGCGGTCTCGTGCGTTCCAAGAACGTGCTGTCGATCCTGATGCAGTGCCTCATCGGCTTTGCCGTCATGGCCATTCTGTGGATCACCTACGGCTATTCGATCGCCTTCACCATGCCGGGCGAGGCGACTGCGCTGTCGCCGTTCATCGGCACGCTCGACAAGGTGATGCTGGCCGGCATCACTCCCGCCTCCCTGTCGGGTTCCATTCCGGAGATCGTCTTCGTCGCCTTCCAGATGACCTTCGCCTGCATCACGCCGGCGCTGATCATCGGCGCCTCGGCCGAGCGCGTTAAGTTCTCGGCGGTGATCTTCTTCCTGGTCCTGTGGTTCACCTTCGCCTATCTGCCGATGGCCCACATGGTCTGGGGCGGCGCCGGTTCCTACCTCGGCGCCACCTGGGGCGCGCTCGACTTCGCCGGTGGCACCGTGGTGCATATCAACGCCGGTATCGCCGGTCTGGTCATTGCCATCATGGGCGGCAAGCGCATCGGCCTCGGCCGCGACAACTTCGCCCCGCATAACCTGGTGCTGACCTATATCGGCGCCATGCTGCTGTGGGTCGGTTGGTTCGGCTTCAACGCCGGCTCCGAGCTGGCGGCTGACGGCATCGCCGGCTATGCCCTGGTCAACACCATCGTCGCCACCGCCGCCGCTGCCATCGCCTGGCCGTTTGCCGAGTGGCTGACCCGCGGTCACGCCTCGCTCCTGGGCGGCGCCTCGGGCGTGGTTGCCGGTCTCGTCGCCATCACCCCGGCCTGCGGCACCGCCGGTCCGTTCGGTGCCGTGATCATCGGTCTCGCCGCCGGCGCGATCTGCTTCTGGGCGGCCACCTGGGTCAAGTCGAAGTTCGGTTACGACGATGCGCTCGACGTGTTCGGCGTGCATGGTGTCGGCGGCATCGTCGGCTCCATCCTGACCGGCGTGTTCGCCAATCCGGCGCTGGGCGGTCTCAAGGCCGACTATGTCGGCTTCGCGCCGCAGGTCACGGCCCAGATCGTCTCCGTCATCGTCTGCATCCTGGTGTCGGGCATCGTGTCGGTGATCGCTCTCACCATCGTCAAGGCGATCATCGGTCTGCGCGTTACCGAGACGGCCGAGCGCGAAGGCCTCGACGTCACCACCCACGGCGAGCGCGCCTACAACTAAGTCTCGTCCTTTCTCAACGACAGGCGGCGGGCGGATTCCGAGAGGAGTCCGCCCGTTGGCGTTGGTTAGTCCCTTGAACGACCTCATCCTTTGGGCGCAATGACCGCAGAACTTCGCGTGCGGGACAGCTTTCGCCCTATTTCCCTCTTGGCGCTCGCGTCCATGACGCTATGGTCGTCGCATCGACCGGAGGCGGTCCGCCGCCACGCAATCTCGAAACAGACCGAAAAGAGGTGCTCCATGAAGATCGTGACGGCCATCATCAAGCCCTTCAAGCTCGACGAGGTTCGAGATGCGCTGACCTCCCTCGGCGTCCACGGCCTGACGGTCACGGAAGTCAAGGGCTACGGCCGCCAGAAAGGCCACACTGAAATCTATCGCGGTGCCGAATATGCCGTCAGCTTTCTGCCCAAGCTGAAGATCGAGGTGGCCGTGCCGTCCATCGAAGCGGAAAAGGTGGTGGAAACCATCGCGTCCGCCGCGAAGACGGGTCAGATCGGCGACGGCAAGATCTTCGTCTACGCCATCGAGCATGCCTTGCGCATCCGTACCGGCGAGCAGGACGAGGAGGCACTCTGAGGCAACGGCGGCGTAGGGTTAAAGAGCGTTTAACCATGGATGCCTAGAGTGGCGGGCAGCAGAAAGGTCCGGCTGCTCCTGAGCGGCGGGCCGAATCACCCGTTGCCCGAGCCTGGTGTTCATGTCGTCCCGCGTGCCGCTTCCCCTGTCTCCCTTTCAGCGCCTAGGTCGGCTGATCGCCGGCGTCGAGCCTGGCCGCCCACCGATCGACGTGTCAGTGGGCGAGCCGCGCCATCCGGTGCCGGGGTTCGTCGGGCCGGTGCTTTCGGCCGCATTGGCCGATTTTGTTCGCTATCCGCCGATCAAGGGCACGCCGGCGTTTCGCGATGCCGTCGCCGGGTGGGCGGAGCGGCGGTTCGGGCTCGCCGCCGGCACGATCGACCGCGACGACGGCGTATTGCCGCTCAACGGTTCGCGCGAAGGCCTGTTCCACGCAACGCTTACCGCCGCTCGTCTTGCGGGCGAAAGCAAGGGGTCGCGTCCGGCCATTCTGCTGCCCAATCCGTTTTATGCGGTCTACGCCGCCGCGGCCGAGGCAGCCGGTGCCGAGCCCGTACTGGTTGCCGCCCATCGTGAGGATGGCTTTCTGCCGCGTTTCGACCGGCTGCCGAACGAACTCCTCGCCCGAACGGTGGCTGCCTTCCATGCCAGCCCCGCCAATCCGCAAGGAGCGGTAGCCCACCTCGCACAGTTGGAAGGCCTGATCGAACTGGCTCGCGAGTATGGCTTCTTCCTGTTTTCCGACGAGTGCTACTCGGAAATCTGGCGTGGCCGGGCACCTGATGGCGTGCTGTCGGCCGCGCGAGGCAAGCTTGCCGGCGTCGTCGCCTTCAACTCGCTGTCCAAGCGCTCCAACCTCGCTGGCGCCCGCTGCGGCTTTGCCATCGGCGACCCAGCCTTTTTGAAGGCCTGGGCGGCGCTGCGCAACGTCACGGCGCCTCAGGTGCCGATGCCGATCCAGGCGGTGGCCGTCGCTGCCCTGGCCGATGAGGCACATGTCGTCGAAAACCGGCGCCTCTATGATTTGAAGTACGCCGTCGCCAAGGAGATCCTGGGCGATCGGTTTCCGGACCTCGTGCCCCCGGGCGGTTTCTTCCTGTGGCTCGACGTGGGCCGCTGGGGTGATGGCGAGCAGGTGGCGCAGCGGCTCTGGAGAGAAATGGGCGTCAAGGTGGTGCCGGGCGGTTACCTGTCGGCGACCGGGTCCGATGGCATCAATCCGGGCCGTGATTTCATCCGTATCGCCATGGTCGAAAGCCTGGAGACGAGTCGCGAGGCGCTGAGCCGTCTCTCGGAGGTTCTGTCATGAGAGCAGAAATGAGGACCAGCCCCCGCCTTCGCGACGCCGGCAACCGGCTCGACGGTCCCTATGAGCCGCGCCCGGTCAACGCTCGCCGTGCCGCCAATCTCAAGGAACTCGACAAGCGGATGCGCCACGCGGCGCCGACCCGCGAGGATCGGTTGCGACAGGCCATGCTGCGCAACATCGCCGGCGCCTCTGGCTTGCTGCTGATCGCCGGCGTCGCGGCGCTGTCGGCGGCGCTTGCCACCTGGTCGGTGGACGATCCGAGCTGGAGCCATATTGCCGACGGACCAACCCGCAACGTCATGGGATCGGCCGGCGCGGTGATCGCCGACCTGATCATGCAACTTATCGGCCTCAATGCCGCGCTGTTCCTGGCGCCGGTGGTGATCTGGGGTTGGCAGCTGACCATCGGCCGCATCCCGCATGTGGCGCGCAACCGGCTGATCGGCTGGCTGATCGGCACGCTGATCGGTGCCGCCTTCATGGGGGCGCTGCCGCCAACCACCGGCTGGCCGCTGCCGACCGGGCTCGGCGGCGCCATTGGCGACCTCATGCTGCAGCTCCCGGCCGCCTTCAACAACGGCGTCCTCACGGATACGCTGCGTCTCATTGTGCTGATCTTGACCGGGCCGCTGGCCCTCGCCGCCATGATCTATGCCTCGGGCGTGCCCGGCCACCGCATCGGTGCTCCGGCGGCTGTCGTCGATGACTACGATGAGGATGACGAGGATGAGGAAGGGCGCGAAAGCCGGCTCGGCGCGCTGGCTGGCGTTGTCGGCCACTGGTGGCTGACGCTGCGCGCCGGCCTGACCCGTCGCCTGTTCCGTCGTCCGGCCTTTGCCTATCCGGGCGAGGAGTATGATGACGAAGAGGACGACTATGAGCCGCCCGTCGCCCGCCGGGCGGAACCGACGCTTGCCGCAAGGCCACGGCCCGTGGTGTCGCCCGCCGATGACGACGAAGACGAGGACGAATACGAGGCACCGGCGGCCGAACGGCGAGGCGCGCGCGTCGAGCCGTCCTTCCAGTCGACGGAACGGCCGCGCGCCGCTCCCGCGGAGCCCGTGTTCGACGAGGACGATGACGATGATGCGCCGCCCTTCGCCCTGGACGATCGGCTGTCCGATTATGACGAAACGGAGCTGATCGCGCCGCCGGAGCCGGTCGCGGTAGCGCCGGCGCCGCGTACCTACGAGGCGCGTCCCGCCCCGCTTCGTGGCCCCGCTTCTCGCATCGGCAAGCCTGCCGCCCAGCAGGAAAAGCCGGCTGCCCGCGTCAAGGCGCCGGCGCCACCGATGCAGCCCGGCAAGCGGGCCAAGGGTGGCACGCAGCTCTCCCTGCTCGATGAGAGCCGTTACGAGTTCCCGGCCATGGATCTCCTGGCCGAACCCAAGGGTGGCAACGGTGTCCAGTATACGCCCGATAGCCTGGAGCAGAATGCCGGCCTGCTGGAGGGCGTGCTGGAGGACTTCGGCATCAAGGGCGAGATCTTCAACGTTCGGCCCGGGCCTGTGGTGACGCTCTACGAACTGGAGCCGGCACCCGGCATCAAGTCGTCCCGCGTCATCGGCCTCGCCGACGACATCGCCCGCTCGATGAGTGCGGTCGCCGCCCGCGTCGCCGTCATTCCAGGCAAGAACGCCATCGGCATCGAGCTGCCCAATCAGCGGCGCGAGATGGTCTATCTGCGCGAGCTGATCGCCAGCCAGGATTTCGAGAAGTTCAAGGGTCGCCTGGCGCTGGCGCTCGGCAAGACCATCGGCGGCGAACCGGTGATCATCGATCTTGCCCGCACGCCGCACATGCTGGTCGCCGGTACCACCGGTTCGGGCAAGTCGGTGTCGATCAACACCATGATCCTCAGCCTCCTTTACCGGATGACGCCGGAGGAATGCCGGCTGATCATGATCGACCCGAAGATGCTCGAACTGTCGGTCTACGACGGCATCCCGCATCTCCTGACGCCGGTGGTCACCGATCCGCGCAAGGCGGTGGTGGCCCTGAAGTGGACGGTCCGGGAGATGGAGGACCGTTACAAGAAGATGTCCAAGGTCGGCGTGCGCAATATCGAGGGCTTCAACGCCCGCGTGGCGCAGGCGATCGAGCGCGGCGAGAGCATCAACCGCACCGTTCAGACCGGCTTCGACAAGGAAACCGGCGAGCCGATCTTCGAGACCGAGGAGATGGAGCTCAAGCCGCTGCCGTTCATCGTTGTAATCATCGACGAGATGGCCGACCTGATGATGGTGGCCGGCAAGGAAATTGAAGGCGCGGTGCAGCGTCTCGCCCAGATGGCGCGCGCCGCCGGCATTCACGTCATCATGGCGACGCAACGCCCGTCCGTGGATGTCATCACCGGCACCATCAAGGCCAACTTCCCGACGCGCATTTCCTTCCAGGTAACGTCAAAGATCGACAGCCGCACCATCCTCGGCGAACAGGGCGCCGAACAGCTCCTCGGTCAGGGCGACATGCTCTACATGCAGGGCGGCGGCCGCATCCAGCGCGTCCACGGCCCGTTCGTCTCCGACGGCGAAGTCGAGGCGATCGTCGCTCACCTCAAGACGCAGGGAACGCCCGACTATCTCGACGCCATCACGGCCGACGACGAGGAAGAAAGTGGCGGCGGCGACCTTGCCCCGGTCGATGAAAACGCCGACCTCTACGATCAGGCGGTGGCGCTGGTGCTGCGCGACAAGCGCGCCACCACCAGCTACATCCAGCGCCGTCTCGGCATCGGTTACAACCGCGCCGCGTCGCTCATCGAGCGGATGGAAAAGGAAGGGCTGGTCGGCCCACCCAACCACGCGGGCAAGCGTGAGATCCTGATGCGCACCGACGAAGATTGACGTCGGTCCTCCATAACGAGACAACAGGGCGTCTTCCTCTCCGGGAAGGCGCCCTTTCCATGTCAGCGGTGGTGCCGATGGACCGTATTCTGATTTCTGCCTGTCTGCTTGGCCGGCCGGTCCGCTACGATGGTACCGGCAGGCGACTCGCCGACCCGCGCCTCGAGCGCTGGCAGGCCGAGGGGCGGTTGGTGCCCATCTGTCCCGAACTCATGGGAGAGCTTCCGGTGCCGCGACCCGCTGCAGAGATCGCCGGAGGCATCGGCGCCGACGTGCTGGCCGGGCGCGCACGTGTCGTGACCGCGGCCGGAGAGGACATGACGGCAGCCTTCGTCGCCGGTGCCGAGGTGGCGCTCGATCTCGCCCGGCGAAACGGCTGCAATTTTGCGCTTCTCATCGATCGCAGCCCGTCCTGCGGCAGTTTCAACATCTATGACGGTACTTTCTCGGGTCGGCGGATGGCCGGAGCCGGCGTCACGGCCACGCTGCTCGCCGCGCACGGCATCGGCGTTTATGCCGACCACGAAATCGATCGTCTTGCTGAGGCGGTGGAGACCGGCACGAGGAGGGAACCGGACGCGGGGTGAGGGCGTTGTCTCTTGCGCCGGCCGTCCGGCCGGAACGGACTTCCCGACGGAGACCCCCATGGCAAACAGCATCCTCGTTCTCGGCGCCACCGGTACCATCGGTCAGTTGGTCGTTTCCGAACTGGTCGCCAAAGGCGAAACCGTGAAGGCGGCCGCTTTGGAAGGGCAGGCGCATCCGGATGCCGAGGTTCTGCGGTTCGACTATCGCGACCCCGTCAGCATCGCGCCCTTGTTCGAGGGGGTGAATCGCGTTTTTGTCCTAATGCCGTCGGCGCCGCTCGATGTCATCGCCGCCCTGATGCCGGTGATGCGACACGTGGTCGACCGCAAGGTGAAGGCAGTTCTGCTATCCACCATCGCCGCTGACGTCTCCGAGGACAATCCCTACCGCCGTCTAGAGCTGGTCTTGGAAAACTCCGGCCTGCCTTTCGTCATTCTCCGGGCCAACTGGTTCGCCGACAACTTCCGCACCATCTGGAAGGATGCCGTTCGCAAGGGCGAGCTGGCGTTGCCGACCGACGAGGGGCTTATCAGTTTCATCGACGGTCGCGATGTAGCGGCAGCGGCGGCTACCGCGCTGACCACGTCCGACTTCGACGGCCAGACGCTGGTTCTCACCGGCCCCGCCGCGCTACCCTTGTCGCGCGCCGCCGAGGTGATGAGCCATGTGACGGGGCGGCCGGTTATTTTCCGGCCAATCGCAGTTGCCGACTACGAGGCGCGCCTCGCCGCCGACGGTCTGTCGGAAAAGCTGATCGCCGAACGGATTGCCGAGTTTGATACCATCCGCGACGGCAAGGCATCGATCGTCAGCCCGGCCATCGAGAAGATGACCGGCCGTCCGCCGCGATTCTTTGAAACCTTCGCCAAGGACCACGCGACCGATTTCGTCGGCGCCTGACGGCGAGGTCAGTTTCGCCCACCTGCCGCGGTCGGACGGAAAACGCCGGCCTCGGTGTTCCAAAGCATTGACCCTAGGGACCGTTTCTGATGATGGTCATGCCGTGAGTTTTTCGCGCGGCCGTGCGCCCTTGCGCCGCCGACCCGCGACAGGCGTGGATCAGAGCAGAAGACGAGACGATGGCGACCGAGCGATATAATGCGCGCGAAGCGGAAACGCGCTGGCAGAGGGCCTGGACCGAGGCCAAGGTATTCGAGACGAAGAACGACGATCCGCGTCCGAAGTATTATGTCCTCGAGATGTTTCCCTATCCGTCCGGCCGCATCCACATGGGGCACGTGCGCAACTACACCATGGGCGACGTTGTCGCCCGGTACAAGCGCGCCAAGGGCTTCAATGTCCTGCATCCCATGGGCTGGGACGCCTTCGGCATGCCAGCCGAAAATGCGGCGATGAAGGGCCACGTCCATCCCAAGACCTGGACCTACGAGAACATCGCCACCATGCGCGGCCAGCTGAAGAGCATGGGCCTGTCGCTCGACTGGAGCCGCGAGTTCGCAACCTGCGACGAGGACTATTACACCCAGCAGCAGAAGCTGTTCGTCGACTTCATGAAGGCGGGCCTCGTCGACCGCAAGAAGTCCAAGGTCAATTGGGACCCCGTCGACATGACCGTGCTCGCCAACGAGCAGGTGATCGATGGACGTGGCTGGCGCTCCGGCGCGCTGGTTGAGCAGCGCGAGCTGACGCAGTGGTTCCTCAAGATTTCCGACTATTCGGATGAACTGCTGTCCGCCCTCGATACGCTCGACCGCTGGCCTGAAAAGGTCCGGACCATGCAGAAAAACTGGATCGGCCGGTCGGAAGGCCTGCGCGTCCGGTTCGAGCTGGATGGCGCGGCGGTGGGCGGCGAGCCGACCATCGAGGTGTTCACCACCCGGCCGGATACGCTCTACGGCATGAGCTTCCTGGCGCTGTCCGCCGATCATCCGGTGGCCAAGGCGCTGGCCGAAAAGGACCCGGCGATTGCGGCCTTCTGCGAGGAGTGCCGGCGTATCGGCACGTCTGCAGCTGCGCTGGAGACGGCCGAGAAGAAGGGTCTCGCAACGGGCCTTTCGGTGAAGCATCCCTTCAACGGAAGGACCTATCCGGTCTACATCGCCAACTTCGTTCTGATGGACTATGGCACCGGCGCCATTTTCGGCTGCCCGGCGCATGATCAGCGCGACCTTGATTTCGCCCGGAAGTACAACCTCACCGTCACGCCGGTGGTGCTGCCCGAGGGCGCCGACCCCGCCGCCTTCGTGGTGGGCGACGTCGCCTATACCGACGACGGAAAGCTGTTCAACTCCGACTTCCTCGACGGCATGGACGTCGATGCGGCCAAGGACCTGGTGGCGAGCAAGCTTGAGGCGACGACGCTTCATGGCGCGCCGGCGGCCAAGCGGCAGGTGAATTACCGCCTGCGCGACTGGGGCATTTCGCGCCAGCGCTACTGGGGCTGCCCGATCCCGGTCATTCATTGCGAAGCCTGCGGCGTGGTGCCGGTGCCGGCCAAGGACCTGCCGGTGCGACTTCCCGAGGACGTCGAGTTCGACCGTCCCGGCAATCCGCTCGATCGCCATCCGACGTTCACCAAGTGCGTCTGTCCGGAGTGCGGCAAGCCGGCACGTCGCGAAACCGACACCATGGACACCTTTGTGGACTCGTCCTGGTACTATACCCGGTTCACCGAGCCGCGCGCCCAGATGCCGACCGTGCCGGAGGTGGCCAACGCCTGGTTGCCGGTCGACCAGTATATCGGCGGCATCGAGCACGCCATTCTGCACCTGCTCTATTCGCGCTTCTTCACCCGGGCGATGAAGAAATGTGGCCACGTCGGCTTTGACGAACCGTTCCGGGGCCTGTTCACCCAGGGCATGGTGGTGCACGAGACCTACCAGTCGGCGGACGGCGAATGGGTGTCACCGGCCGATGTCGAGGTCATCGAGGAGGCCGGTGCCCGCAAGGCTCGGCTGCTCTCCTCCGGTGCGCCGGTCAAGATCGGCCCGATCGAGAAGATGTCGAAGTCGAAGAAGAACACCGTCGACCCGACCGACATCATCGACAGCTTCGGCGCCGACACCGCTCGCTGGTTCATGCTGTCCGACAGCCCGCCGGAGCGCGACGTCGAGTGGACCGAGGCGGGCGCCCAGGGAACCGCCCGTTTCCTGCAGCGCGTCTGGCGCATCGTGTCGGAGGCATCCGAGCTGGTGCCGACCGCCGGTCGCGCCGAGGGTGGCGACAAGCTGGCCCTCTCGCTGCGCAAGGCGGCGCACAAGGCTCTGGCCGCTGTCGAGGAGAATATCGAGGGCCTGCGCTTCAACGTGGCGCTCGCCAAGATCTATGAACTGGTCAACACGTTGGCCGGCGCGCTCACCAACGACAAGCCATTGCTGGCCGCCGACGGCGCCGCCGCCGCCGCGCTGGCCGAGGCGACTGGCCTGCTCGTCCGCATGATGGCGCCGATGACGCCGCATCTCGCCGAAGAAAGCTGGGCGGCGCTCGGTCACGACGGCCTGGTGGCGCTGGCTGATTGGCCGGCGGTCGATCGTGCCCTGCTCGTCGAGGACGAGGTGACCATGCCGGTGCAGGTCAACGGCAAGAAGCGCGCCGATGTTACGGTGGCGCGCACCGCTTCGCCCGCCCAAGTGGAAGCCGAGGTTTTGAAGCTCGAAGCCGTGATCAAGGCGCTCGACGGCAAGAGCCCGAAGAAGGTCATCGTCGTCGCCCAGAGGATCGTCAATGTGGTCGTCTGATATCCTTCGCCGCGGTGCTCTGCTGCTCGCGGTTGCCGGTCTTGTTGCGGCCTGCCAGGTCCGCCCGGTTTATGCACCGACCGGTTCGGCGGCCATGGGCGCCAGCCCGGCGATGGCCACCGAGCTTGCCTCGATCGCCGTCGAGGCGCAGACCGATCGTCTGGGACAGGCTCTGATGAACGAGCTGATCTTCCAGCTCCGTGGCGGCGGTGCGCTGGTCGCGCCGAAGTATCGCCTGGATCTCATCCTGACGATACGCGTCTCGGATCTCGCCATTCGCGCCCGTGAGGATATTCCGGTGGCCAAGTTGGTATCGCTCACCGCCACCTACACGCTGACCGAGATCGCTACCGGCCGCGTGGTCACCTCGGACAACGTCTACACCACGTCGTCGTTCGACGTCAGTTCGCAGCGCTATGCCAATGTCAGAGCCCAGCAGGATGCCGAGGATCGGGCGGCGCGGGCTGCGGCGGCCGACATTCGCTTGCGTCTCTCCTCTGCATTGATCGGCAAGGGCTGAGGCGATGGTGGCGGCGCGCGCCCAGGAGGCCGATCGCCTCGTCGCGCGGCCGCCGCAGGATGTGGCCTTCTATCTGGTCTACGGGCCGGATACCGGCCTTGTGTCCGAGCGGGCGAAAGCCATTGCCGCCGCCTTCGCGGACCCAGGCGACCCCTTCGCGCTGGTGCGCATCGAGGCGTCGGATCTCACGGCCAATCCGACGCGTCTCGCCGACGAGGCCTATGCCGTATCGATGTTTTCGAGCCGGCGGGCCATTCTGGTGCGCGACGGCGGTCGCTCCGATCTCGCCGGGCGGTTCCGGGCGCTGTTCAAGCAGCCGCCGACCGACACGGCGATCGTCGTCGAGGCGGGGGACCTCAAGAAATCCAGCCCGCTCAGGGTGCTGTTCGAGCAGGAAAGCCGGGCTTACGCCATTCCCTGCTTTGCCGACGACGAACGGTCGATCGGCGCGTTGGTCGATGAGGAGGTGCGGGCCGCCGGCCTTTCCATCGCAGCGGAGGCGCGGGCGCTTCTCGTGTCGCTGCTGGGTGGCGACCGGCTTATGACGCGCGGCGAGATCCAGAAGCTCTGTCTGCATGCCCATGGCACGGGGACTATCACGCTTGCCGATGTCGAGACGCTCATCGGCGACAGCTCCACCTTTGCCGTCGACGAGGTGATCGACGCTGCCGCCGGCGGCGCCTTGACCGAACTGGTCGAAGGGCTGGCCAAGGCACGGGCCGAGGGGGTCGATGCCGGCCAGATCGCCGGCGCGGCGCTTCGACACTTCATGCTGCTCGACGAGTTGCGTGCCGCCGTCGATGGCGGCGTCTCTCCCGGCGATGCAGTCAACGGCGCCCGGCCGCCGGTGTTCTTCAAGCGCAAAGGCAGGGTTGAGGCGGCGCTTGGCCTATGGCCGCCGGCGCGGCTTGCGCGGGCGATCGTCGTGCTCGGCGATGCGGCGCGCGATGCCCGCCTCAACCCGGCACTTTCAGCCGACATCGTCGGAGAAACACTTCTGACGCTCGCCCGTGCCGCCGATCAGGCGGCCGGCCGGCGGCGGCGATAGGCTCAAGCCGGGCCGACGTCCTCAAAGGCACTCACAACGCGCGCGTATTGCTGTCGCCGATGCAACGGCGCGACAGACGGCAGCTCGGCAAGCGGTCGCCAGCGCCATTCAAGAAACTCCGGCGGCTCCTCCGTGTGGGTCGCGGCCACCGTGATCTCGCTCTCCTCGCCGGTGAAGCGGAAGGCCACCCAGCGCTGGCGCTGGCCGCGAAAGGGATGGAGCTTGTGGATCCTGGCGCCGCGCACCGGAAAATCATAGCTCCACCATTCCTGGGTAACGGCAATCAGCGCGGCGCTCGTGACACCGGTTTCCTCCCAGAGTTCGCGTCGTGCCGCCGTGACGATGTCCTCATTGGCGTCGATGCCGCCCTGCGGCAATGCCCAGTCGGCACCCTCGGCGAAGATTTCCGGGTCCGGCCAGCCGAAGGGATTGGCATAGGCCCTGCCGGCAAACACCAGTCCCTCCGCGTTGAACAGGCAAATGCCGACATTCGGCCGGTAGGGAAGATCAGGCAGAAGGGGGTCGCGTTCCGCCGGGTCAGGAGGTGCGACGGCAGCCGGAAGACGCGCCGTCACGCCGGCACCGCCAGATCGGCGAAGGCAGCGGCGACCTGCTCGTAGATCGGCCTCTTGAAGGCCACGACGAGGCTCGGTACTTCCGACAACGGCTTCCAGTCCCAGCGCGAGAACTCTGCCGGATGGCTGCCGCCGCCCGGCCTCAGAATGTTGATCTCGTCATCGGTCCCCAGGAAGCGGAAAGCGAACCACTTCTGGGTCTGACCACGCCACTTTCGCTGGAAGCGGCCAGTGGCGAGATCGTCGGGCACGTCGTAGCGATACCATTCGGGCGCCTCACCCAGGAGTTCGACCGAACGCACCGAGGTTTCCTCCCACAGTTCGCGGCGGGCGGCGTCGAGCGGGCTTTCGCCGTTGTCGATGCCGCCTTGCGGCATCTGCCAGGGGGCCGCGTCCGGTGTGCCTTCGAGGTCGGCGCGATGGCCGACGAAGACGAGGCCGGCACGGTTGATCAACACGGCACCGGCGCAGGGACGATAGGGTAGGTCGGCTCGGGAGGTCATGCTTGTCTCAGTTCTGCTGGGGCACGGCGGTGATCGGCACCAGCGTGATGCCACGGCCGTCAAGGCCGCTGGTCCAGCCGGAAAGCGCCTTCAGCGTTGCCGGCCGGGCGCTGGCGACGCCGACGGCAAGGCCGCGCGTTCGGGCGATCTGCTCGAGCTGGGCGAGGCGGCCGGTTATCTCGCCGGGCGTTGGCACCGCGTCGATGACGAGATCGGCCCTGGCGAATGTGGTCTTGGATTTGCCGGCCGACTGTTCCGCCACGCTGCGCGGCGAACTGCCGTCATCGAGATAGAGCAGTCCGCGCAAGGCGATTTCCTGCATCACCGGGTCGAGGGCGGCAGGCTCGGACGTGAAGCGGGCGCCCATGTAGTTGACCACGCCGACATAGGTGGTGAGGCGGCCCATCACACGGTGCAGGTTCTCGATGTTCTGGCGCACGTCCTTGGCGACAAGCAGCGTGTTTTCGCCGGGGTCGTTGTCGGGGTAGTCGAAAGGTTCGAGCGGCACTTGCAGCAGGAGCTCGTGACCGTCCTGGCGAGCCTTGGCCGTCCAGCGATCGAGACTGGCGCCATAGGGAGCAAAGGCCAGCGTCACCTCCGGCGGCAGCGTGGCGAGCGCTTCCTGCGTTCCCGTCTGGCTGAGGCCGAGATCGCCGACCACGATGGCGATCTTTGGAGACGCGCCGACGAATCCCGGCACCGGGCGGGCGTAGACGTCGGCTGGCCGCCGGCCGTCGGCGGCGACGCGCGGCAACGGACCGAAGGGGGAGGTCTCGATGAGAGCGGCGTCCGCCTCGACGGGCAGAGCCACGGCAACTTCGGTGTTCGAAGGGCCTTCGACCGTCACCCCGGCCTCGGGTTTGATCTCGGACGGTGGCGGTAGCAGTTCTCCGGTGCCGGATTTCACGCCCACGGTGGCGATGTCGGCGCGAGCATATCCGGTTTCCGACGTTTCGATCTTGGCGCGGGCATAGGGCTCGCCGCCGAAGGGATCGTTCACCACCATCAGCCATACGGCGAGTCCGGCGAAGAGGCACGCCGTGACAACGGCGGCGATGGCGCCCACCGGCACGCGAAACTTCCGGCCGCTGGTGCCGCCGAAGCCGAGAGGATTGGTGAGGTCGTTCATGGCGCGTGAGTCCGGCTACGGGCGACCGCCCTGATTCGGTTCTTCGGAGCTTAGTTCAATCCACGTCGACGCGGTATGCCGCCAAAACACGACGGGCCGGAGATGACTCCGGCCCGGCATGTTCTCGCTTGTCGTCTGCTCAGTTGGCGACGGGGTCGTCACCCTTGGGCGGGAAGGCGGCGTTGGCCTGCAGCCCGCGCAACAGGTCGAGCGCAAGGTTGAGCTGCTTGTCGTTCTTCGGGTCGGGCGGCACATAGGCCTGGCTGCCGGACCCTTCGGTGCCCTCGGTCTCGCTCTTGAGGTGGCCCTTGAGCGACGCCTCGCCCTTGGTCTCGGTCACCTGGTCCTTGAGATCCTCTGGCAGGTCCTGCAACACCTCGATGTCCGGATGGATGCCCTTGGCCTGGATCGAGTTGCCCGACGGCGTGTAGTAGCGGGCGGTGGTCAGCCGGATGGCGCCATTGGAGCCAAGCGGAATGATGGTCTGCACCGAACCCTTGCCGAAGGAGCGCGTGCCGAGAATGGTCGCCCGACGGTGATCCTGCAGGGCGCCGGCGACGATTTCCGAGGCCGAGGCCGAACCGCCGTTGATCAGCACGATCACCGGCTTGTCGCCGACAAGTTCGCCGGCCTTGGCGGCATAGCGGCGGGTGTCGCCATCGTGGCGTCCGCGCGTCGAGACGATCTCGCCCTGGTCGAGGAAAGCATCGGAGACGGCGATGGCCTGATCCAGCAGGCCACCGGGGTCGTTGCGCAGATCGAGCACGTAACCCTTGAGCTTGTCCTCGGGGACGGCGGCGCTGATCTTGTCGATCGACGTCTTGAGGCCGTCGAAGGTCTGGGCGGTGAACTGGGAGATGCGGATGTAGCCGACATCGTCCTTCACCTCGTAGCGCACCGACTGCATCTTGATGACGTCCCGAACGATCTTGACGTCGAAGGGCTTGTCGGTACCGCGCGCCACGGTGAGGGTGATCGAGGAGTTGATCGGCCCGCGCATCTTGTCGACCGCCTCGTTGAGGGTGAGGCCCTTCACGTCGGTCCCGTCGATGGCGGTGATGAGGTCACCGGCGCGAATGCCGGCCTTGGCGGCCGGGGTGTCGTCGATCGGCGTCACCACCTTGACGACGCCTTCCTCCATGGTGACCTCGATGCCGAGCCCGCCGAACTCGCCCTTGGTCTGGACCTGCATGTCCTGGTAGCTCTTGGCGTTCATGTAGCTCGAATGCGGGTCGAGCGACGTCAGCATGCCGTTGACGGCCGCCTCGATCAGCGCCGGCTCGTCGGGTTCCTCGACATAGTCGGACCGGATGCGCTCGAATACGTCGCCAAACAGGTTGAGCTGGCGATAGGTATCGACGCCGGCGGCCACCGCCGACCCGAGACCGGGCAGACGTTGCTCGAGGGTCAGGGTGGTGATGCCAGCGCCAATGACGGCGCCCGCTGCGAGTAGCGACAGTTTCTTGATCATCCGCTGACCTTCCGATCCTGCGATGCGACCCACCAGGGAGAGGGGTCGATCGAAGTTCCACCTTTGCGAAATTCGACGTAAAGCACGGGCTGGGTGACGCTGGCGTCCAGCGCGGCGGCGCTGGCCAGCCGTTGATTTCCCATGACACCGACGGGCTCGCCCGTCAAAACAAATTGGTCCAGTTGGACGTCGATCCGCTCCATGCCGGCAAGCACAACATGATAGTCATCGCCGGCGTCGAGGATCAAGAGCTGTCCGTAGGAGCGGAACGGCCCGGCGTAGACCACGCGGCCGTCGGCGGGCGACACCACGCGGGCTCCGGCGCGCGTGGCGATCGACTGCCCTTGCGACAGGCCGCCAAGGCCATTGTCGTCGCCGAAGGATTGCAGATTCACGCCGCGAACCGGCGGGATCAGCCGTCCCTTGGTGTCCGCGAAGGCCACGGCCGGTCCGAGACGGCCGCCTGCACTTGGTGCGGTCTCTGTGGTGGCCGGCGATTCGGGTCGAGCCGCCGGCAGTGCCTTCTTCATGCCGGCGATCAGTTCCTCGAGACTGCGGGCGTTCTTGGCCAGCTCCTCGGCCTTGGCCTTCTCGGCGGCTAGGTCGGCGGACTTCGCCTCGCTTTCCGCCTTTTTCTTGTCGATGAGCAGCGTCAGGCGCTGTCGCTCTTCGGCGATGGCGGCGGCGTCGGCCCTGAGACGATCGCGCTCGGCGGCGGCGCGCGTCCGTTCCGTGACAAGGGCGTCGAGGTCGGATTGCAACGCCTCGGCCTCGATGCGAACTTCCGGCAGAACGGCTCCCACCACGACCGCGGAGCGTACCGCCTTCAGTGCGTCCTCGGGGCTGACCACTAGCGCCGGCGGCGGCTGGCGCCCGATGCGCTGGGCGGTGGACAGCACGGCGATCAGCACGTCCCGTCGGGCGGCGAGCGAAAGACGGATGCGCGCCTCGTTGTCGGCGCCGCGGGCGAGGCGCTCTTCACTGTCGGTGATGGACTGTTCAAGCGCCTGAACGCGAGCGGCCGATGTCACGAGCTGATCGCTGAGCGCCTGCTGATCGCGGGACAGACCGGCGATTTCGGCGGCAATCTCCGCCTGCCTTTCGGCCGACACTTCCATGGCGCCGCGCAGCTTGGCAAGCTCCTGATCCTTCAACGCCCGTTCGGCTTCCATGCGGTTGCTGTCCGCACTGCGGTCGGTGAGGGCGGCCGGCTGCATGACGGCGGTCGCCGGCGCAAAGGCGGTCGCCTCCGGCGGCAGTCCGTCCTGGGCAACGGCATAGCCGGGCAGCGCCGCGAAGACGGCGGCGAGGACGAGGCGGCGGGCTCCGGGACGTCGCGTTACATGCGGCATGGACGAAGGGCTGTCCGGTGGCGGTGCGGTCGAGCGGCAGACCCTATCGGTCTTTCCGTTAATGCCTCGTCAACCAAGAAGTCTCGGTGGCAAGGCATCGTCGGATCAGGGCCGGTGATAGGGGTGGCCGCTCAAAATGGTGACTGCACGATAAACCTGCTCTGCGGCGAGAATGCGGACGATTTGGTGCGGCCAAGTCAGCCGGCCGAAGGAAATGCGATGGCCGGCGCGCGACAGGAGCTCCTGGCCGTGGCCGTCCGGTCCGCCGATCATCAGCACGGTGTTCGGGGTTCCGCGGTCGCGCGCTTGTCCGAGCATTTCGGCGAATCGCTCCGAGGTCGGCGAATCGCCCCGCTCGTCGAGAGCGATCAGAAGGGCGCCAGGCGGCAGATCGGCGAGCAGGCCGCGGGCCTCCTCTTCCTTGCGCTGCAAGGCCTCGCGCGCCCGGCTCTCGATGATTTCGCGGGCGGTGACCGAGGAAAAGCCGATGGCCCGGCCGGCCTTGTCGGCGCGATCAAGATAGCGGTCGGCAAGCTCGCGCTCGGGACCGGCCTTCAGTTTGCCGACGGCATGGATGGCGATGCGCATGGTTTTCTTCTTGTTCGGGCGCACACGCCTTTCCGGCGGGGCCAGCGGCCCCGCGTGCCGGGGTCATGAGAAGCGTCCGCTCAGGTCGGAAAACACCCGGCTTTCCGAACCCTGCGCCGATATCAGCGGCGGCCGGTCGTCGGCGCCGGATCGGGCGCCCACATCTTCTCAAGATGATAGAACTCGCGCACTTCCGGGCGGAAGACGTGAACGATGATGGATCCAGCGTCGATCAGTACCCAGTCGCAGGCTGGCTGGCCTTCGACGGCAACGCTACCGAAGCCGGCATCCTTCAGGTCTTTCACCAAGTGGTCGGCAATGGCACCGACGTGGCGGCTGGACCGGCCGGTGCAGATCACCATGTGATCGGCGATCGGCGTCTTGGCGGCAACATCGATGTCGACGACATCCTCCGCCTTGGCGTCGTCAAGGCTGGCGAGAATCGTGTCGAGCAGGGATCGCGGGAGAGGGGTGGCATCGCCGGAGAAGGCGGCGACGTCGGCAAAGGAGTTGGCGCTGAAGGCGCCCTCGGTGAAGGGCATGCTCAGGGGTGCACCTCGTGAAGTGGTCCGCGATGTCCGGCCCCATGCCGGCAATCGGGGATGCATGAAAGGATGAACCTTGACGGTGACGTTTTCAAGATCGCCCCGGACTAATGGCTAACCTCGGGTGGCGGAACGACGGAGCTGGCTTGACGACAAAGGCACCTTGATACCGGCGATGAAGATCCAGGCGGGCGGCGAAAGATCCGGCAGCAGACCGCCGTCGCGTTCGCTGATTCGCGCTTGCGCAAAGGCGCGAGCCGCCGGCGAAGCCAACGCTGCGAAGGTGGCTCCCGGTCGGTCGACAACGGCGATGGGAACCGTTCGGGCGATCTCGCGCCATCCTCCCCAGCGGTGGAAGGTCGCCCAGTTGTCGGCGCCGATCACCAGCACGAAGCGAACTGCGGGCCTCAGAGTCTTCAAGCGGCGGACGAGATCGATGGTGTAGCGGGTGCCGAGGCGCGATTCGAGATCGGTGACGATGGCGCGGGGATGGTGCGCAACCTTCCGCACCGCCGCCAGCCGGCGGTCGACATCTGGCAGGCCATCGGCCGACTTCAGAGGGTTGCCGGGGGTGACCAGCCACCAGATGCGGTCGAGCCGAAGCCGTTGCAGCGCCAGATGGGCCACATGGGCGTGGCCCCGGTGCGGCGGGTTGAACGACCCGCCGTAGAGGCCGACGCGCATGCCGGGCAGCGTGGCGGGAAGGCGAGGTGTCGTCACGGCCGCGTCTGGCCGCTGCCGCGCACGCGGTATTTGAAGGAAGTGAGCTGTTCCACACCGACCGGTCCGCGCGCATGCATCTTGCCGGTGGCGATGCCGATCTCGGCGCCCATGCCGAACTCGCCGCCGTCGGCGAACTGGGTGGAGGCGTTGTGCAGCACGATGGCCGAATCGACATTGGCGAGGAACTTGGCGGCCGCCGCCTCGTCGGCGGTGATGATGCTGTCGGTGTGGTGCGAGCCGTAGGTCTCGATATGTTCGATCGCGGCATCGATGCCGTCGACCAGCGCCACCGAGATGATCGGCGCCAGGTACTCGGTGGACCAATCGGCTTCGGTTACCGGCACGGCTGCGGGGAAGCGGGCTCTGATCTCCTCGGTGGCCCGGATCTCGCAGCCGCCTTCGTGAAGCGCCTTCAAAATCGGCAGAAGATGACTGTCCGCCACGGCCCGGTCGACGAGCAGCGTTTCGGCCGAGCCGCAGACACCGACGCGCCGGAGCTTGGCGTTGACCGTGACGGTGACGGCCATGTCGAGGTCGGCGGCCTTGTCGATGTAGACGTGGCAGATCCCCTCGAGGTGAGCGAATACCGGCACGCGTGCCTCGGCCTGCACGCGAGCGACGAGGCTCTTGCCGCCACGCGGCACGATGACGTCGATCGCCCCGTCGAGGCCGGTCAGCATCTCGCCGACGGCGGCGCGGTCCTTGATCGGCACCAGTTGGATGGCGTCCTCGGGGAGGCCGGCGACGCGGAGACCGGCTGCAAGCGCGGCGAGGATCGCCTGGGAAGAGGCAAGCGAATCGGAGCCGCACCGCAGGATGGCGGCGTTGCCGGCCATCAGAGAGAGGGCGCCGGCGTCGGCGGTCACATTGGGCCGGCTTTCAAAGATGATGCCGATGACGCCGAGCGGCGTCGCCACGCGTTCGATGGAGAGGCCGTTCGGTCGCGTCCAGGCGGCCAGCACGCGGCCGACCGGATCGGGCAGCGCAGCGATCTCCTCCAGCGCCTTGGCGATGGCCTCGACGCGCGTGGCATCGAGCGTTCCGCGATCGAGGAAGGAGGCGGCGACGCCATTCTCCTTCATGGCGGAAACATCGACGGCGTTGGCCCTGAGGATGTCGGCCTGACGAGCCCGCACCTCGGCGGCCATGGCTTTGAGCGCTGCGACCTTTTCCTCGGTGGAGGCGCGGGCAAGGCGGCGAGCGGCGGCGCGGGCCCGGCGGCCGATGTCGGCCATCAGGTCGTGAACGGAAACGTCGGTCAGTGCGGTCATGATCAGTCTCCGAGGTCGCCCTTCAGCACGAGGTCGTCGCGGTGAATCATTTCGGAGCGGCCGGGTGCCCCAAGGATGTTTTCGATGACGGCCGAGTTCTGGCCGCGGATGCGGCGGGCATCGACGGCATCATAGGCGACGAGGCCACGGGCCAGCTCGACGCCTGCCTCATCGACCACGATGACGGTGTCGCCGCGGTGGAAGTCGCCGTCGACGCGGGTGACGCCCGGCGGCAAAAGGCTGCGGCCTTGCTTCAGCGCCCGGACGGCGCCGGCATCAATGGTCAGAACGCCGGGCGCTTCGATGTGGCCGGCGATCCAGGCCTTGCGGGCCGTGACGGGGTTCGCCTCGGCGCGGAACAGCGAGTGCGGGCCGCCGGCGTCAATGCGCGACAGCGGGGCGGCGACCTTGCCGGAAGCGATGATCATCGCCGCGCCGGCGACGGTGGCGATCTTGCCGGCGTCGATCTTGGTCTTCATGCCGCCACGCGACAACTCGGAGGCGGCGCCGCCGGCCATGGCCTCGATCTCCGGCGTGATGCGGTCGATCACCGGGATCAGCGTGGCGTTGGGGTCGATCTGCGGCGGGGCGGTGTAGAGACCATCGATATCGGACAGCAAGACCAGGAGGTCGGCGCCCATCATGGCGGCGACGCGGGCGGCAAGCCGGTCGTTGTCGCCGTAGCGGATCTCGGTGGTGGCTACAGTGTCATTCTCGTTGATCACCGGCACGGCACCGAGCTTCAAGAGCTTGCCGATGGTGGCCCGACCGTTGAGGTAGCGGCGGCGTTCCTCGGTGTCGCCCAGCGTCAGCAGGATCTGGCCGGCGGTGATGCCGTGATCGCCAAGCACCTCCGCCCAAGCCTTGGCCAGCGCAATCTGACCGACGGCGGCGGCGGCCTGGCTGTCCTCGAGTTTCAGCTTGCCCTTGGGCAACCTCAACACGCCGCGACCCATGGCGATGGCACCGGACGAAACGAGGAGCACGCCGGCGCCACTCGCTCTGAGACGGGCGACGTCGGACGCAACGCTTTCCATCCAGTCGCGTTTCAGCGTGCCGGAGCGACCTTCGACGAGCAGTGCCGAGCCGATCTTGATCACCACGCGGCGGTAGCCGGACAGCGGTCCCGTGAAGGCTTCAATAGTCGTCGTCATCGTCGTCTCTGTCGTCGTCTCTGTCGCGGTAGATGGGCTGCCAGATGCGGGTGGCGGTGGCCGCTCGCGACTCGTCGTTCTCGGCGCGGCTTGTCTCCACCGCCGTCGCCATGGCGCGCAGCACCGCTTCGACACCGGTGCCGGTCACGGCGGACAGCAGGATGGGCGTGGTCTTGGCGGCGCGCTTCAGCTTCTTGGCCTTTGTGGCGAGCTCGTCCTCGGGCACGAGTTCGCACTTGGACAGGGCAACGATCTCCGGCTTCTCGCCCAGCGCCTCGTCATAGGCTTCGAGTTCGGCCCGGACCGTCCGCCATGCGCCGACAACGTCCTCTTGACTGGCGTCGACGAGATGCAGCAGCACGCCGCAACGCTCGACATGGCCGAGGAAGCGATCGCCGAGACCGACGCCCTCATGGGCGCCTTCGATCAGGCCGGGAATGTCGGCCAGCACGAACTCGCGGGCATCGATGCGGACGACGCCAAGGCCCGGATGCAGCGTGGTGAAGGGATAGTCGGCAATCTTTGGCTTGGCGGCGGTGGTGCGGGCCAGAAAGGTCGACTTCCCGGCATTGGGCAAGCCGACGAGACCGGCATCGGCGATCAGCTTCAGGCGCAGCCACAGCCACTTTTCCTCGCCGGGCAGCCCCGGATTGGCGCGGCGCGGCGCCTGGTTGGTGGACGTCTTGAAATAGGCGTTGCCGAAGCCGCCGTTGCCGCCCTTGGCGAGCAGCACGCGCTGGCCGATCTCGACCATGTCGGCGAGAAGCGTCTCACCGTCTTCCTCGATGATCTGGGTGCCGACTGGCACCTTCAGCACGATATCGGAGCCCTTGGCGCCGTGACGATCGCGACCCATGCCGTGGCCGCCGGTCTTCGCCTTGAAATGCTGCTGGTAGCGGTAGTCGATCAGCGTGTTGAGACCGCCGACGCATTCGGCCCAGACATCGCCGCCACGACCGCCGTCGCCGCCGTCAGGCCCGCCGAACTCGATGAACTTCTCGCGCCTGAACGACACGGCGCCGGCGCCGCCATCGCCGGATCGGACGTAGACCTTGGCTTGATCGAGGAATTTCATCGGGGCTTTCCTGGATTGGCGGCGAGGCCGCGCCTTGCGCTGCCGTCTTCCGGGTTTCGGATGGCGGCCGCGCCCCGCTGCTCTAGCGCGGGTCGCAGCTTGCCCTTTAGAGCATTGCGCGCCGAAAATGAACGGATTTTTGGGATTGCGTCGAGCTGAAGGTCACGGTCGCCACGGTCGGGCGGCGTGGCGTGCCCGGGTGAGGCGTGTGTCGACATGGTCGAGCAACCGGCTCTCGATCAGCGACGGGCGGCGGCTCATGCCGATGACCTCGAAGCCCTGACGGGCCTGGATGGCGAGCGAAGCGACATTGCCCTCGAAGGCGCCGGCTATGATCGCGTCGATGTCGAGCTGATCGTAAGCCCAGGCGAGCGTCGCGTCGACTGCTTCGCTCATCAGCCCATTGCCCCAGAAGGGGCGACCGAGCCAGAAACCGATTTCCGGCCGGGTATCGAGGCTGTGCAGGGCCACGATGCCGCGCACGATCTCCCGTTCGTCGCCGCGCAATACCAAGCCGAGCGTCGCTGCGGTGCCGAGGGCTGCGGTGGCGCAGCACTGGCCGATGAAATCGGTCGCGTCGTCTACAGTGAATGGATGAGGCACGCGTACCAGCCAGCGCGCTACCTCGGCATCGCCGAGATACACCGCAAGGGCTTCTGCATCGCCCTGCTCAAGCGGTCTGAGGACCAGGCGACCGGTCTCGATGCGCGGAGAAAGAACCGCGCGCGGCCGCCACGACCCAAAGGCACCGGAAAGCAACTTCATTCCGTACTCACTCTCTAGTGGTCCGATCCCGACATTTGCGTCGACGATACAGGCCTTCGCATGAATGCAGGAACGCAAACCACTAGTACGCTTGTTCCAGTGAAAGAACCCATCATCCGTCGGGCAGATCGAGGTTAGCCCGACTTCAGATCAAATTCGCTCCGCCGGAGCCCGAAGCTCGACGCGCCGTTCTCCCCACTCGGCTCGCTCGGCCTCGCGGGTATGGACGCGCAAGGGCTCCCAGGCCCTGATACTCTCCCAGGTGCTGCGATCTATGCGGAAGCGGTCGATGGCCACTGCGGCACCGCTGCCGACCACAGAGGCCAGCTCTTGCGCCACCATCTGGAAACCGCACTTCTCGATCACCCGTCGCCCGGCCGGGTTGGTCACCCGGCAGGCAAACAGTAATCTCTCATGCCTTTGGTGAAGAAAGGCATAATCGATCGCGGCATGGCAGGCCTCGGTCGCATAACCCTGTCCCCAGTGGCGCTCGCCGAGCCAGCAGCCGATCCAGCCGGGCCCGACGCGGCCGTGCATGTCGAGCGTGACGACGCCAATCGGCGTCGGTGCCGCGTCGAAACCCTTCCGGCAGACGAGATGGCGCTGGCCGCGCGGGTCGACCGGCTCGGCGAGCCAGGCGCGGGCGTGCTCGATGCGATAGGGGTGGGGCATGCCGATAAGATTGCGGGCCACGGCTGCCGAGTTGGCAAGCCGGGCGATCGCTTCGGCGTCGTCATCAAGCGGGGGGCGTAGAATCAGCCGTCGTGTTTCGATGGCGGGCCTCACCGCCGCCATCAGGGGCCAGCCGCAGGGACTGTCGGGTTCCTCGGTATCGCTCAGCTCCGACATGGGGCTCTCCTCGCGCTCCAAATGAAATCAGGGGAAGTGGCGCCCCACTTCCCCTGTCACATCGCGCGCCAGAAGCGCGGTCCGTCCGGGTCCGTGGGACGCCGGCGGGCCGCTTTCGCTCCATCCGGCTTACTCGGCTGCCGCCGTCATCGGGACGACCGAGACATAAACTCGGCCGTTGCTCTTCGTGGCGAAGGACACGTTGCCTTCGGTGAGGGCGAAGATCGTGTGATCGACGCCCATGCCGACGTTGGCGCCCGGATGCCACTGGGTGCCGCGCTGGCGAATGATGATGTTGCCCGGAATGACGGCTTCGCCGCCGAACTTCTTCACGCCGAGGCGTCGACCGGCCGTATCGCGACCGTTGCGGGACGAACCGCCTGCCTTCTTGTGAGCCATTTCAGTCTCCTGTCTTTCGTATCGTCCGTTGGCGGAGCGGTTCGGCGCTCAACACCTTGATGGACGGTTATCGGGTCAGGTTCCGGCAGCAGCGTGCCGGAACGGAATTTCGTCAGGCGGCGTTGATCGCGGTGATCTTCACCGTGGTCAGAAGCTGCCGATGGCCGCGCTTGCGCTTGGAGTTCTGGCGACGGCGCTTCTTGAACGAGATCACCTTGGGACCGCGGGTCTGCTCGACCACCTCGGCGACGACGGTGGCGCCGGCAACGGTGGGGGCGCCAACGGTGACGCCGGCGTCGGAGCCGACAGCCAGCACTTCCTCGAAGGTGACGGCGGCGCCGTCCTCGAGTTCGATCTTTTCGATGTCGAATACGTCGTCAACGGCGACCTTGTACTGCTTGCCGCCGGTCTTGATCACTGCGAACATGGTCATGCCAGTCCTTCTTCAGATGGTTTTTGGCCGCGCTGCACCTTTCGGGCGCGCGACTGATTGACAAAACAAAAAACCCGGACAATTTGCCGGGCTCCCATTAAGCCGCGTTTTCCCTACACGGAAAGCCTGCGGCGGTCAACGCTGAAGGGGCGTTTCCGAGGTCCTTGAATACTGGGATGCTCGATTACGCTTTTAAGCGGATCAAAAAACCGTTCCCCTTGGCTTTCGCCCCTCTTGCCAGAGCCTTTGCCCACGGTTATGGTCCGCGCCGCTTTCGACCGGGATCAACGTCCCTGGAGCACCGCGGAGAGGTGGCAGAGTGGTCGATTGCACCGCACTCGAAATGCGGCATACTCGCAAGGGTATCGGGGGTTCAAATCCCTCCCTCTCCGCCATTTTCCCAAACTGAGCTGTTGACCCGACCTGTGGTCGACTCGTGGCTTGGCACGCTTGGTGCTTTGTCATGGATGCCATCGCTTCCCTCTTCCGAGGATCGAACGTCCATGGAGCCCGTCAACGGCGCCCTCGATGTCCGCCTGATGCGGACCCTTCTTCTGCTCGTCACCGAGTGCAGCGTGTCGCGCACCGCCGAGATTCTCGGTCAGACGCAACCGACCGTCAGCCTGGCGCTGAAGCGGCTGCGCGAACTGATCGGCGACCCTATCCTTGTGCGGTCCGGCGGATCGCTGGTGCCCACCGAGCGAGGGCTCGAGCTCAGGGCCACGTTGCAGCGTCTTCTCGCCGATATCGATACCCTGCTGGCGCCGCCGCCCAGCTTCGATCCCGAGCGCACGGAGCGACGGTTTCGCATCGCCGCCGCCAACTGCCTGGACGCCGAGTTCCTGCCGCGTATTTTTGCCAAGCTCGCCGAGGAGGCACCGAGAGCCTCGATCGACATTGCGACGCTGCCGGGGCACGACGACCTGATGAGCCACCTATCCGACGGCTCGCTCGACCTCGTGGTCGGCAACTGGCCGCGGCCGCCGGAACAGTTGCGATTGGCGCCGCTGCTGTCCACACCAATCAAGTGCGTGGTCGCCGCCGGTCACCGTCTCGCCGGCACCATCGGGGCACTTACCATGGATCGCTACCTGGCGGAGCGCCACCTGTCGCCATCTGCCGATGTGATGAAGCAATATAGCCCGATCGACGGACGCCTGATGGAACTCGGCCTTAACAGGCATATCGCCGCCTCGGTGCCCGAGTATGCCATCGTTCCCCACATGCTGGCCGGTTCCGACCTGGTCTTCACGACAGGCGCGCCTTTCGCCGAGCAGATTGCTGATATGGGCGATTTTGTCGTCATCGACGCGCCGGCCGAATTTGGCCGCATGGACTTCTACCTGCTTTGGCACGACTGCAAGCACCACTCACCGGCCCATATCTGGTTCCGGCATCTGGTAAAGGCGTCGGTCTCGGATCTCCGAAGCACGGTGGATGCGGTGCCGCCCATGTTGCGGGTCGCTGCCGAGTGAAGTCGCTTCAGCGGCTGATCCAGAAGGATCGATGAGGTTCGGCTGCTTCCTCTTCCAGCAGCGGGCCGATCACGTCGACAGGGCGCTGTCCGCTGTCCAGTACCGCTCGGCATGGCAAGTCGAGCGTCGGATTCTCGGGATGGTTGCCGGTGATATGTCGGAGGGCGCTCTCAGACAGCCCATAGACGATGCGGCCGATGCCTGCCCAATAGGCAGCGCCAGCGCACATGGCGCAGGGTTCGGCTGAAGAATAGAGCGTAGCGTCGATAAGTTCTGCCGGACGAAAGCGTTGCGAGGCGCGCGTTGCCAGTACCCGCTCGGCGTGGCCGGTCATGTCGTGATCCGGCAAATAGGCATTGCCCTGTTCCATCAAGACTGTCCCGTCGCCGCCAACCAGAACGGCCCCAAACGGGTGGCTGCCGGCGTCGGCCGCCGCTGCGGCGATGGTGAAGGCGCGGCGGAGGTAAACGCTGTGGTCGAGGTCGGGAAGCGGCATGGCGGTCCTGAGCGAGCATGGTACCGCCGGCCATCTTAGCCGAGATTTTCCGCCGGCAAAGACATCCGGCCTCGGTGTGGCCCTATAGTGTCTATTTCGGCTGCCGAATGGACGCTGCCGGTGAGGCCAATGCAAACTTCGCCAAAACAAGGGGAACAGGACCGCCTGATCGCAAGCGAAGAGGGGTTTCACATGCAGCGCTTCATTCTCAATCGTCGCCAGATGCTCGGAGGGCTCGCCGCCGGAGCGGGACTGTCGCTCCTCGGTCCCATGGGCCGGGCCTCCGCAGCCGTTTCGGAAATCGTCTGGGCCACGTGGGACTCCAACGGCCATCCCGAGTATGTCACCGCTTTCGAGAAGGCGACGGGCACAAAGGTGAAGTTGTCGTTCCTGTCGAGCGAGGATGCGCAGTTCGCAGCGCTGAAGACCGGCGCGGCGTCCGATTGGGATGTCGTCAATCCGTCGCTGAACCAGGCTCGGCGCTATATCAAGGCCGGCGAACTGATGCCGCTCGACCTCGCGAAGGTGCCCAACCTTGCGCACATGTACGACGTGTTCAAGGCGACCGAGAAGGTCAAGGGCGAGGATGGCCAGACCTACGCCATTCCCTATCTCTGGGGTCTCAACCCCATCGTCTATCGATCGGATATCCACACCGAGGAGCCGACCTACTCGACGCTGTTCGACCCGAAGTTCAAGGGCCAGCTCGCCATGCGCGACTATGCCCTGGAATCGATCGCCATCGCCGCTCTGCACATCGGCATTCCGCGCGAACGCGCTTTCCTGCTCACCAGTGACGAACTCGCCGAGGTGAAGAAGGCACTGATCGCCCAGAAGCCGCTGCTCAGGACCTACTGGCAGACCATCGGCGACCTGACCAACCTGATCGCCACCGGCGAGGTGACAGCCGCCTTCTCCTGGCGCGTGCCCTATGACGCGCTGAAGGACAAGATGAAGGTGGCCATGGCCAAGCCGAAGGCTGGAATCATGGGCTGGTGCGACTGTTTCGCCATTCCGGCCAGCCTGCCGGAAGAAAAGGTCGAGACGGCCTACAAGTTCGCCGATTACCTGCTCGGTGCCGACTATGCGTCCACCATCGCCGAGATCGGCAATTACGCCACCACCTCCTCGATCATCCGCGACAAGCTGACGCCGGAGAAGCAGGAAGCCATTTTCGTGGACGATCTTTCGGTCATGCAGAACTTCATGTGGCCGGAAGCCCCCGAGAACTATTCGGAGTGGCTGAAGGTCTGGAACGAGGTCAAGGCGGCCTGATCCATCGCCCTCTCCGTCGATCAAAGCTCTGGCGGTGTGGGATTTGCTTGTCGAACGAGGCCGGGCCAAACCGTCCGGTCTCGTTGAGCAGGACATGAATATTGTCGGAAACCAGGATGGAAAAGCGCAGGGAGCCGGCCTTATCGCCGCTGCTTCTCGCCATGCGCAGCGTCGTCAAGACTTTTGGCAGGTCAACGGCCGTGGACGGCATCGACCTCGATGTCCCCGAACGAGCGTTTCTGACATTGCTCGGCCCATCGGGATGCGGCAAGACCACCGTTCTCCGGATGATCGCCGGGTTCGAGACGCCCGATGCCGGCGACATGCGCCTCGACAATACGCCGCTTGCCGGCGTGCCGCCCGAGCGGCGGCCTGTCAACACGGTCTTCCAATCCTATGCCCTCTTCCCCCATCTCACCGTCAACGACAACGTCGCCTTCTCGCTGAAGCTTCGGGGCGGTGTTTCCGATGTGGCGGCGCGGGTGCGGCGGGCGCTCGATGCTGTGCACATGGCAGATTTCGGCGACCGCTATCCGCATCAACTTTCCGGCGGGCAGCAGCAACGCGTGGCGGTGGCGCGCTCGATCATCGCCGAACCGCGCCTCCTGCTTCTGGATGAGCCGCTGTCGGCCCTCGATCGCAAGATGCGCGGCCATCTCCAGATCGAACTGAAGGCGTTGCAACGGCGCCTCGGCATCGCCTTCGTCTACGTGACGCACGACCAGGAAGAAGCCTTTGCCCTCTCCGATATCGTGGTGGTGATGAACAGGGGCCGCATTGCCCAGAAGGCCGATCCTCAGACCATCTACAGTCGTCCGGCCGACAGCTTCGTTGCCGACTTCATCGGCAACTCGACGCTGGTGGAGGGGCGGATCCGGGAACGTCGCGGCGATACGGCGACGATTGATACCCCGCTCGGCAACGTCACTGCACCGGTTGCCGACGGTCTTGCCGCCGGAGACGCTGCCATGCTGGTCATCCGGCCCGAGTTATTGTCGACGCGTGGCGAGGGAGCGGCAACCTTCGCGTCAACGGTCAGCAACAGCGTCTTCCAGGGTGAGCGCACCGTGATCCAGGCCGAAACCGCCGGGGTCTCGCTGCGCTTTGCGGCCGAGGCACCTTGTCCGGTTGGAGCCTCCATTTCCCTCTGGCTGGATGCCGACCGCAGCTTCATCACGAGAATCGCCGCATGACCTTCCGCCAGCGCCATCTCGCGCTGCCGGTCGCGGTGGCGATCGTTGCCGGCTGCCTCGCGCCGCTTGCCGTCCTCGTCGCCTTCAGCTTCTATGAGGTGGAAGACTTTGACCTCATTCCGGCCTTTTCGTTCAGGGCGTGGGGCGAGCTCGCGACGTCGGGAACCGACTGGTTCCTGATCGGCAAGGCCGTTTTGTCGGGCCTCACGACCACGGTGTTCACCACCATTCTTGGTTACCCGGTGGCGCTGGCCCTGACTCGTCTCGCAGCGTCGGCAAAAGGGCTTGCCATCATCGTGCTGCTGACACCGCTCTATACCGGCGAGATCGTCCGCATTTATGCCTGGCGGATCGTGCTCGGCGGCGAGGGGCTGGTCAACACCGTGCTGCAGGGGATCGGACTGATCGACGAGCCGCTGAAATTCCTGCTATTTTCGCCGTTCACCATCGGGCTGGTCCTGACCTACAACAATCTGCCGTTCATGGTGCTCGCCATCTGGGTGTCGGCCGAAATGGTCGATCGACGGCTGATCGAGGCAGCGCGCGACCTCGGCGCCCGGCCGATCGACGCCTTTTCCCGGGTTGTCTTTCCGTTGACCACGCCCGGCCTTGCCGCCGGCAGCCTCACCGTCTTCGCCTTGTCGGCCGGTGAGTTGCTGACGCCGAGTCTTCTGGGCGGCACATCGGGTGCCACTGCCATGGCGCTCGTCGACAATCTGTTCGGTACGGCGTTCGACTGGCCGCTTGCCTCGGCGCTCGCCTTGGCCCTGCTGGCGACGCTGTTTCTCGTCGCCTCGGCCATGGCAGGCCTGCTGCTGCGCCTCAAGGGCGCGCGCGCCGTGATCGGGAGGACATGATGGGACGGATCGGCCTTTCCGTATTGATCGTCGCGGCCGGGTTTCTCTATCTGCCGCTCGTCGTGCTCACGGTGTTTTCCTTCAACGATTCAGCGCTGATGGCCTTTCCGCTCACCGGCTTCACGCTCGACTGGTACCGCGAACTGGGACAGAACGACAATTTCCTCAAGGGCTTCGTCACGTCGTTCCTGATCGCCCAGCCGGTCGGTGTCCTCGCCATGCTGCTCGGGCTGATGGCCTCGCTCGCCTTGACGGCGCCGGGATTCCGCTGGCGTGGCCTGTTCGCAATCCTGCTGCTGGTCCCGTTCCTGGTGCCGAAGAGCGTGCTGTCGATCGCCCAAGCGATGATCATGAGCCGTATCGGCTTTGAACGCGGTGCCACGGCGCTGATCCTGGCGCAGTCGCTGGTGGCGCTGCCCTTTGCCACGGCACTGATTTCGGCGGTGATGGTGCGCTTCGACGGGCGGCTGATCGAAGCGGCGCGCGATCTTGGCGCCTCGCCCTGGCAGGCCTTTCTGCGCGTTCTGCTGCCGCAGCTCCGGCCGGCTCTGTCGGGTGCCTATTCGGTCGGCGTCATCCTGTCGCTGGCCGACCTGACCATCGCCATGTTCCTGGCCGGCCGGACGCAGCCGCTGTCGCTGATGGTCGCCTCGGAGTTCCGCCGTGAGCTCAGGCCCGACCTCAACGCCATGCAGGTGGTGGTTCTGGCCCTGACGGCGGTGCTGGTCAGCCTCAGTGAGGTCTACCGCCGCCGCCGGCTGCGCAAGCTCGCGTCAGAGGCCTGACCTTCAGCGGGAAAAGGCGGTTTTCGCTGTCAGCCGGTCGAGATCGAAAGCGGAGACGTCGGCCAACAGCGAGACGAAGGCCGAGCCGGCGCGGTCGACGATGATCCGCCCCTTCTCAGCGCTCGCCGCCTTGGCATTGCCGGCAACGCCCTTGGGGTGAAGATCCTGTGCCTGCCAGCCGAAGCCGACGGCGCCTTCGGCGGTGAGCAGACTGCCGGACGCCTCGATCTCGACGGTCAGCGGCACGAAATCCTCCGCCTTGTCCATGGCGACGAGATCGCCGTGCAGATGCAGCATGGCGCTGGTCTCGAGGTCGCCGCCATGAATGCCATGTGCCGATTCGGCGGCTGGAACGAGGTCATCGACGGCGGTGATGCGGAACCACGAGCAGGCGACCGCCAGCATGCCGAGCTTCACCCGGATATCTCGGCAGACAATGTCGATGAGGGCGATCTGGCCGCCATGGGCATTGAAGAACACCAGCTTGCGGCCGCCGGCACGATGAACGCTCTCGGCGATCTCGAACCAGACACGCGCCAGCGTTTCGCCCGATAGGGCGATCGTGCCGGGAAAGGCCAGATGCTCGTCGGACTTGCCATAGGGCAACGGCGGCAACACCAGTATGTCCGCCTCGGCGTCCAGTTTGGCGAGTGCGTCAGCCAGTACGCCGGCGTTGATTGCCGCATCGACGCGGACCGGCAGGTGCGGCCCGTGCTGTTCGATGGCGCCGACAGGCAGCACGACGACGGTTTTCGAAAGATCGCGGTCGGCAAACTCGGCGGTCGAGAGGTTCCACCAGGAGAAAGAGGTCATGGCGGGGCTCACGCGGCAGCTTCGGCGGCGAGCGTCGCCTTGGCGATCTTGCCGGTCGGGGTCATGGGCAGGCTTGCCGCCTTGCGGATGACGAGCGGAGCTATGTCGTAGTGAAGGAGCGGTGCGATGGCCGTCTTGAGAGCAGCGGGATCGACGGTCTCGCCTGGACGCTCGGTGACGAAGGCCACAGGTGTTGCGCCGCCGGTCGGGCCGGGAACGCCGACCAAGGCGGCCAGCAGCACGCCGGGCTGGGTGGCAAGCGCTTCCTCGACATCGCGCGGGAACCAGTCGACGCCGTTCACCGTGACGAGTTCGGCGAGCCGGCCGCGCATGGTCACGTAGCCATCAATGTCAATGCTGCCCAGATCGCCGGAATGCAGCCAGCCGCCGCGCGTCGTTTCCGCCGTCTTTTCCGGCCGCCCCCAATAACCGGCCATGAAGCCCCCCCTCAGGCAGATCTCGCCGACGGTTCCTGTTGGCGCGCGCGCGCCAGACGTGGTGAGGATCGCCACCTCCTTGTCGGGAGTACCCGGTCCGATGCGGACCAGCTTGTCGTCGTCGGGCTCGAGCTCGGGAAAGCCGAGAGCGAAGAAGCCGCCGATTTCGCTCTGGCCGAAGCTTTCCACCAGAGGCAGCTTCAGCAGGTCGCGGAAGGCTTTCCGCAGTGTTGGCGGCACAGGCCCACCACCCGAGAGTCCCAAGCGCAGCGGCGAGGGCAGCCGGCCGCGCGCCTGCGATTCTTCGAGAAGCTCGGTCAGCACAACCGGGTTACCGATGAAGACGGTGGCGCCGGTCCGCTCCAGGGCGTCCCACCCGGTTGTCTGCGTCCATTTGCCCATGACGTTGACGGTGGCGCCGACCGCCATCTGAGGCAGCAGATTGGCGACCAACTGATAGGAACTCGACAGCGCCGTGGGGCCGAAGGAGCGGTCGGCGGCCCGGATGCGCAGGCGTTCACCAATGCAGCGGGCGGCGGTGACCGTCGGCTCGTGGGCGAGACAGGCGCCCTTTGGCTTGCCGGTCGTGCCGGAGGTGTAGGACAGGTGGGCGATCGCCGAGGCGTCCTCGGGGTCGGACGGCGGCGTGAACCGGGCGGCCAGGAGTTCGGGTAGGGCGTGGGCACCATCCTGCGGCCCATCCATGCAGATGAGATGGGAGACGCAGCCGACGGCGGCCGCGGCGGCCTTCACCGGTCCTTCCATGTCGTGGGTGTAGACGATGGCCTTGGGTCGGTGATCATTGACGTAATAGGCGAGATCATCGGCGTATTTGACGTTCACCAGCGCGGAGATAGCGCCGATCCGCCACGTGCCCAGCATGGCGAGGAGATAGTCCATGCCGTTATGGGCGAAGATCAGCACGCGGTCGCCAGGCACGATGCCGAGGTGCGCCAGGGCTCCCGCCATGCTCTCCATGCCCTCCACGGCTTCCGAGGCGGTGAGCGTCTTGTTGCGATCGACCCAGTGGAGCGCCGCAGTGTCCGGCGTACGCTCGGCAACGCGGTAGAGCAGATGGTGCATCAGCATGATCTGGCGGCCCCTCGGCGAACGGCTTCATGAGCGTCGACCATGGGCAAGCTGCCGGGTGAAGGAAATTCGCCGCCCGACATAGAGTTCATTGAAAGCCGCCAATTGACGCCCGCCGAACAGCGCGCCGCCGCTTTCTTCGCCTCCTCAGGGCAGCCAGACCGAGGGCACTGCGACGTTTGAGAAGCCGGCTGCCGCGAGAGCAGCGGCTGCTGCTTCGACCCCGTCGCGCGGCATGGCCTTCCAGGTTGCCGCCGATCCGCGTACACCGTGGAGCTGGAAAGCATTGAGGCGCAGACGGATATTGGGGTCAAGCTCGCGCGCGAGGGCGGCGAGCGCTCCTATTTCCTCGGGACGGTCGGTCTCGCCTGGAACAAGCAGGAAACGCAACTCATAGAGCTTGCCGGCATCGGCGAGCAGTCTGGCTGAGGCGAGAGACAGCTTGTTATCGGTACCGGTGAGGCGGCGATGGCGGTCGGGATCGAAGGCCTTGATGTCGAGCATGACGCCGTCGGTCAGCGGCAGCACCCTTTGCCAGCCTTCGGCCGCCAGATGGCCGTTACTGTCGATGAACAGCGTCAGATGGGCAAGGTCGGGCGCCGCGCGGATGGCCGCGAAAAGATCGATCAGGAAATCGAGATGGAGTGTCGCTTCGCCGCCGGATACGGTGAGACCGTTGAGAAACGGGGCATTGCGGCGAAGAAGCGCGAGCACATCCTCCACCGTCATGCGCCGAACCATGGGGTTGGCGCGAGTCGGGCAGGCCGCAAGGCAACTGTCGCAGGCGACGCAAAGTCCCGGGTCGTGAACGACCTTGCGGCCGGTTTTGGTCAGCGCTCCGGAAGGACAAACGGCGACACAGGTGCCGCAGTCGTTGCAGATGCCGATGGTGTGCGGGTTGTGGCAGGTGATGCAACGATAATTGCAGCCCTGCAGGAACAGCACGAAGCGATTCCCCGGCCCGTCGACCACCGACCAGGTCAAGAACTTGCTGACGGCGGCGACGCCGTCAGACACCGGAACCCGCCATCAGCTCAAGCCCGACGACCCGCGGTTTGCGATCGAGGATATGCACCGTGTCGGCCGCCTCGGCGCCCAGCGCCGTGGTGTTGACGCGCGATCCCTTTGCCGCGTTGTAGAGCTTGACGTCGGACAGGCGGATCATGAAGCCGGTGACGCGGACCAGATCGTTGCCGGTCACGTTGGCGGTGAACTCGCGGAAGCCGAGCTGCAAGGCGCCCTTGGCCAGTTGGAACACGGCCTCAGGATTGGCCCGCACCGTTTCGTCGAGGGTGAGAATCTCAGAAACACCCGAGAGATAGTGTTGGTGGTGCGGCAGAAGCGCCTGCACGTGGCTTACCGGATCTGGCTCGCTGCCATAGGGGATACGCACGCCGGGCGTGGTGCCGGCGTCGCTGGAAAGACCCGCCTGGGCATGCAGCATGGCGACGCCCCGCCAAATGTGGTCCATCGGCTCACGGTCGACCAGTTCGGCGAGACGCGCCGAAATGCGGTGACCGAGCGCGTTGGCCTCGGCGTCATGTCCGTAGCGGCCGGGCCGGCCGGCGAGATCCTGCAGATGGTTGACCGCCTCGGCCATGGCGAAGATGCCGAACATGGCGGTGAAGCGGCCCTTGTCGATCCAGCCTTCCTCGACGAGGAAGTTGCCGCCGAAGAAGCCCGATTGGCGGAACAGATAGTCGATGCGGGCGCGCATCAGGCGGGCATTGAGGTTGACATAGCGCGGCAGTTGGACGTCGAGAAAGTCGACTTCGCTGGCGCTCGCCTCGGCGACCTTCTTGAGATTGACGCGGGCAAGCGAGGCGGCGCCGCCCCGGAGCGGCAGGGCATTGTAGCAGCTGACGATGGCGTAGCCCGGCTCGTCGAACACCTCGCGGTGAACAGGATGGTTGGCGATATGTGGCTTGGAGCAGGCGATGATGTTGTCGGTGCAAAGCCGCAGCATGGCCTCGCCGCTGACCTCGGGGTCGTAGAGGAAGGTGAGGTTGGGTGCTACCTGCTTCAGCTCGGCGTCGACCCTCAGAATGGCGCGGGCGACGCGATTGTCGGCGGGACCGATGTTGGCGTGCAGGAAGGCGTCAGGCAGCACGCGATCGATATAGCGCCAGAACAGCTTGATCTTGCGGTAGAGTTCGTCGTCGGAGACGCCATCGCAGAAGGGCAGCAGCAGCGCGTCGAGATGACCGATGAACACCGGCATGCCGGTGACCGAGGGAACGTGGTGATAGGCGATCTGCAGCGTGCTGATGGCCTCATCGAGCGTTTCCGGTTTCGGCAGCTCCAGATGGGCTGAACCGTTCTTCAGCACCACCTCGTAATCGGGTAGCACGTAGCGCGGCTTGTAGGGCGCGTGTCCCTCGTACATGTCGCAGATGATGCGTGCGTCGAGCGCGGCGCGGGTCTCTGCGTCCAGCAGCACGTAGGGCAGCATGTTCTCGGCCTCGACCGCCAGCGCATGCTCCTTCTGCTTGAAGCTCAGGGTTCGATCTTGCGCAATCTTGCGCAACTGGCCCAGCGTTTCGGTCATGGCGGCTCCTCAATCTCGGACGCGTTTCCTATCCCAGGCTACGCCGTGCCGGGCTATGCGGCCATGATTTGGCGCAAGCGGGATTACGCCGCTCGTCGCATGAGGAATGCGGCTTTGCCGGGTCATTCGGCACTTCAGCTTTCGCCCTCGTCAGGGATCGCCAGCAGGTGACCGCACGCCTTGCAATGGACGGCGTCGGGCTCGTGCCGCAGGAGGGCGCATTTCGGGCAGCGGAAGGTGACCTTGTAGGGGCGGAACAGCGCCTGCGCGAGGCGCACGAACAGCGAAATGCCGACGATCATGGTGACGATGGACGTCAGCTTGCCGGCCGTTCCGGGAAGCGTGATGTCACCGAAGCCGGTGGTCGTTATGGTCGCCACCGTGAAATAGAGCGCGTCGACCCAACCTTCCATGCCCGAGTCCGGCCTTGCGAAGGCGGTGTATATGAAGCCGGTGATAATGAAGAGGCAGGTGACGAGGTTGATGGCCGCGCGGCCGACGTCCTCCCACTCCTGGTAGCCACGCCGGCGAAGGGAGCGCCAGAACAGACCTTTCTGCGACAGCGTCCAAAGGCGCAGAATGCGCAGGAAACCGAGATTGGCAAGCCAGAGCGGTGCCAGCAGCGTTGCCAGTACGACGAAGTCCACCCAGACGGACGGACGGCGCAGCCACTGCCGAAGGCTGAGGGCTGCGGCTGCCCGAGCCGTCAGATCGGCGGCGAGCAGAAACGCCACGGCGTAGTCGAACCACAGGAAAGCCTGGAAGTCCTGCAAGACGGGGCTCAGGATGAAGAAGCCGATGATGACGAGATCGACGATTGCGAACGCCCATTGAAACCGCACGGCCTCGGGGTCCGTTCCAACATAAAGCCGCCGCAAGCGCTGGCGCCAAGCCGCACGATCCGGCATGTCTTCAGGCTCTGTGTCTTGGCGTTGACGGAACTGGAGCAGCGCTTCCACGCTGGGGGCTTCCTTCGGCGTCTCCGTAGCGTCGGGCGGTGTGGCCGGTGGCTCGGTCGTCACGATGGGTCAGATCCTTCCCATGGCGCCTGCGAGGCAAAATGGCGTTAGCTCGTCATTGTAGGATTTCACTCCCGGCCTACTCTGACAATCCGACGAACAACCATCGGCGTTATGGCGAGGTTCCGCCTCGCCGAAGTCCGTTCATTGAACGTCGCGCTGCACAGGTGGGACCTGATCGGTGGCGCTCCAAAAGAAGGTGAAGGAAACCCTAACGCCGCCTTTAGATTTTCTTTGGCCAGTCTTCAGTGAATGCGACTTTCGTATATGCGGGCGGACGCCTATATGGAGGGCGTCGAACGGAGTGTTCGGCTGAAGGAAAGGAAACCGAGATGTTCGCCCAGGCTCCCCTCAACAGGACGTTCCGCGAGTCCCGCGCCGTCGAGCGGGACACCACCTATGTGCGCGGCTTCGGTTCGGAGTTCCGTGAGCGCCAGTATGTCCGCGTTGGCAGCAGCCGGATCGCCGGTCTCTGACAAGAGATCTTGACTCATTTGTTCCTGTCGAGCGCCCGATCCGAGAGGATGTCGGGCGCTTTGCTTTTTAGGGGGTGCCGCAACCCTAGCCAGGAAGGCTGCGACGGCTGGCCGAGGGTCGTCCCCCTGGACGCTCGGGACCACCAGCGGCCGTATGGCCGATGAAGTCGCCATAAAGAGCGGATACCGCGCTGAGGCGCGTTTCCACCTCAGGACCGAGTTCGGCAAACACTGCATTGACCATCAGGCCGGTCAGGCTCGCCATGGCCGACGTGGCATCCCAGAAATGATCAAAGTCGGTGCGGACGATGAATAGCTCATCGGCAGCTTCGCGACCCCAAGTGCAATAGGGGTCTGTGATCAAGGTCACATGGGCCCCGGCGGCCCGGGCGGCGATGCCGAGATGGCGGGCGAGGCGCGAGTAGCGGCGCCCATCGACGATTACCAGCGCCGCTTCCGACGGCGCGTCGAGCAGGAGATCGGCGAAGGTGCCGTCGGCGGCGTCCATCAGTTGTACGCCCGGCCGGAGATAGGACAGGCCGTGCGCGAGATAGGCGGCATGGCCGCGTTCGGTCTGGAAGCCGGCGATGAAAACCTTCTTTGTTCGGGCGAGCCGCACCGTCACCGAGCGGAAGGCGGGTGTTGCAGCGAGTTCGTGATTGGCGACGATCGCCGCGATTTCCTTTTCAAGGGCGCGGCTCTCTCCGGCCCGACTGCGCTCGGCGAAATCGCGCAGCCGATCGCCGATCAGAAAGGCGCGATCGCCGAGGTCGCTCCGGAGCGATGCCTTGAGGTCCTTGAAATGGCGGAAGCCTATGGCACGGCAGTAACGGCCGACCGACGCCTCGGAAACGCCGATGCGTCGGGCGACCGAACCGGCGGTCTCGAAGGGCAGACTGGATAAGTCGCTCAGAAAGAAGCCGGCGATGGCCGCCTCCGTTCGCGTGGCGGCAGCGAGGCTTTCCTCGATGCGTCGGCGGAGGTCGGCGCCTGCTCCGGACGTTTCCTGTAGGCCGCTTCGCTCCTTCACGTCACGCTCCCTGGAGGTTTCGGGGACGCTGACAGGGAAATTGCCGACTGTCAATCTTGCAAAGAAACTTGCAGGCGCCTACGGTTTCACCGCCCTTTCGGAGGCCTTCTCGATGACCCGTTCCCTTCCGCCGATCGAACGCGCCGAACTGCGGCTCGTCCGGCTACCGCTGATCAATCCTTTCACCATTTCGACCGGCACCATGACCGAGCGTGTCTTCCCGTTGGTGACGCTGTGTGCCGGCGGCCTCGAGGGCTATGCCGAGGGGGTGATGGATCCTCTGCCCGACTTTCTCGAGGAGACGATCGCTGGTGCCATGGACCTGATCGGCGAAACCATTCTGCCGTCGATGCTGGGCCGGTCGTTCGACAATCCGGCGGCGGTAGAAAAGCTTCTGTTTCCATGGCGGGGCAACCGCATGGCGCTCGCCACCGTTGAGATGGCTTACTGGGATCTGTGGGCCAAATGGCTCGACCTGCCGCTCAAAACGCTGATCGGCGGTTCGGGTGAGGCGGTCGACGTCGGCGTTTCGCTCGGCATCGGCCCGATCGAGGGAACGCTGGCGCGTGTGGAGAGTCATGTGGCGCAGGGCTACAAGCGCATCAAGCTGAAGATCATGCCGGGCCATGACATCGAGCTTCTGGAAGCGGTGCGGCGAGCCTTTCCGAGCATCACGTTGTCGGTCGATGCCAACAGCGCCTACCGGCTCTCCGACTGGGCGGTTCTCGGGCGGCTCGATGATTTTCACCTCGAGTACATCGAGCAGCCGCTTGCCCACGACGACATCGCCGATCACGCGGCGCTGCAACGCCGCCTCAGGACGCCCATCTGCCTTGACGAGAGCATCCGCAGCGTCGGCCATGCCCGGCGGGCGCTTCAGGCCGATGCCACCCGCGTCATCAACATCAAGGTCGGCCGTGTCGGCGGCATCGCCGAAGCGATCCGCGTTCATGATATCGCTGCCGCCTTCGATGTTCCCGTCTGGTGCGGCGGCATGCTGGAATCGGGCGTTGGCCGCGCTCACAACATTCATCTCTCGACGCTGCCCAACTTCAAGAAACCTGGCGACACGTCGTCGGCGAGCCGCTATTTCCATCGCGACATCATCATTGAGAAGCTGGAAACCGCGGATGGCCGCATGCCCGTGCCTGAGGGGCCGGGCATCGGCGTTCATCTAGACCGCGATGCCCTTGACGATGTCACCCGGTCGGTCCGGAGCTTTTCAGCATGAGCGCCGCCGACGTGCAGCCGATCATCCGTGATCTTCAGGGCATCGCCGAGTTCCACGCCGCCGAAGAACTACAGCGCGATGTCTGGGGGCCGGACGACAAGATCGACCCGGGCGACCTGATGATGGTGATCCAGGCTGAGGGCGGGCTCGCCGCCGGCGCTTTTCACGAGAATCGGCTGATCGGCTATGTCTTCGCCTTTCCGACGGCGACCCCCGGCGTGCAGCATTCGCATCGCCTCGCCGTGCGCGCCGAGGCTCGCGGCCTCGGGCTTGGCCTGAAACTGAAGCTGTATCAGGCCGACTGGTGCCTTCAACGCGGCATTCGCCACGTGCGATGGACCTACGATCCTCTCCGCCTTCCCAACGCCGCCCTCAACATCGGTCGTCTCGGCGCCACGGCTTCGACCTATCATCGCGACTACTATGGCGTGATGGGGGGCATCAACGCGGGCACCGCGTCCGATCGGCTCCTCGCCGATTGGCGGCTCGACGGTGATCGCTATGCACGCTGTCGGGCCGGGCAAGCCATGTTGTCTCCGGAAGAGGTTTCGGTTGCCTGCCGGATCGCTCTGCCTGCCGATTTCGCGGCCTTGCTCAAGACCGACTCGAGCGCCGCAAGCGCAGAACGTTTGCGGGTGCGGGAGGAAATCGAAGCAGCTTTCTCCGCCGGCTTTGTCATTGTCGGCGTCGATTCGCGGGAACCGGCCTATCTCCTGATACGTTCCCCCGCCAGCTAGATGGCGGGCCAGACGTCGGGCGCGCATTGCCTCCGGCGGCCTGCTGGACTACATAGTTTTGTGCGAGGTTCTTTCGTTCTTTTCATAGATTCCAACGCTTTCCCTTATTGCCTCCCCTCTTGATCGCGAGATGCCATGTCCGTCAGTTTTGGAACGTCGGGCCTTCGAGGCCCTGCCATCGATTTCACTGGCTCAACGACAGCAGCCTATGTCCGCGCTTTCTTGGACGTTATTTGTTCCGGCATCCCGTCGCGGACGGTCTATCTGAGTGCGGATCTCAGGGCGTCGAGCCCGGAGATCGCCGGCCATGCCGCAGCGGCTATCGTTGCCGCTGGCTGGACGCCTGTTTATGCCGGCAACGTGCCGACGCCGGCATTGGCCGCCTATGCGCTGGCCCGCCAATCGCCGGCCGTCATGGTCACCGGCAGCCACATTCCCGAGGACTACAACGGCATCAAGTTCTACCGGCCGGATGGCGAGTTTCTGAAGGAAGACGAGGCGCCGGTTCGCGAACGAGCCGAGACCCTGCTCGCAGAGGGACTTTCCATATCCAACGGCGATTTGCCGCCCGTTGATCCGGCCGTTGCCGAGGCCTACATCGCCCGCTACACCGACGCTTTCGTCGGTCGGCCCCTCAATGGGCTGCGGATTGGACTCGACCTGCATTCCGCTGTCGGTCGCGACTTGACGGCTCGCATTCTCGAGGGTCTCGGTGCTCAGGTGTTCCCGTTCCGGCGCTCCGACCGTTTCATCGCCGTTGACACCGAGGCTCTGGACCCCGCCGATCTCTCCCGCGCCAAGGAGCAGATCTCTGCCCACCATCTCGACGCCGTGGTGTCCACCGACGGCGACGGCGACCGCCCGCTCGTCATCGACGAAGCCGGCCGACAGGTGAATGGCGACGTGCTCGGCATCCTGACGGCCCGTCGGCTCGGCGCAAAGACAGTGGTGACGCCAATTTCCTCGACATCGGCCATCGAGATGACCGGCTGGTTCGAGACAGTGGTGCGCACCCGCATCGGATCTCCTTATGTCGTGGCTGGCATGGCCGCCGCCACGACGGTACCTGTGGTCGGTTTTGAAGCCAACGGCGGCTTCCTGACCGAGAGCGACATCGCGCTTTCCGGCGGTTCGCTTCAACGTTTGCCGACCCGCGACGCCATCCTGCCCATGGTCGCGGCCCTCGTCGCCTCGGCTGAGGCGAAAAGGCCGCTGTCGGCGCTGGTGGCCGACCTCCCGCCGCGCGTCATGAAGGCCGACCGCCTCAAGAAGATCGCGCCCGCCGACGGAGCGAAGCTGATCGCCGCTCTCGACGGATCGCGTGAGGCGCGCGTTGCGCTCGACCCTCGCCTTGCGGCGCCGGTTGCCGTCGACCGCACGGACGGGCTTCGTCTGGTTTTGTCGGGTGGGGACATCGTCCATTTCCGCCAGTCGGGCAATGCTCCAGAGCTCCGCTGCTATGTCGAGACCGACAGCGCCGAGGCCACCGATGCACTGCTCGCCGACATGCTGGCCGCCCTTAACCGTCATTTCGCAGCCTGAGAGGCCAAGATGCCGCAAGGATCCCCGAAGATCGTTCCCGTCATCCTGGCCGGCGGGTCCGGCACCCGTTTGTGGCCGGCCTCGCGAGATGCTTTTCCCAAACAGTTCCAGCCGTTGACAGGCGATCTCTCCACCTATCAGGAGACGCTCAGGCGTGTCGCCGACCCCTCGCTGTTCGATGATCCAGTGGTGATCACCTCGGACGCCTTTCGCTTCTTTGCCCGTCGTCAGGCGGCCGACATCGGCGTCAAGGCAACGGTCGTCCTGGAGCCGGCCCGTCGTGATAGCGCTGCCGCGGTGGCAGCGGCCGCCGCCTTTGCCGAAAAGATAAGCCCCGGCAGCATGGTGCTGGCGCTCGCCGCCGATCATGTCGTACTCGACGACGAGGTGTTTCGTGATGCCGTCCGGCTTGGGCTCAAGGCCGCCGAGGCGGGAAAGATCGTGGTGTTCGGTCTTGTGCCGACCGAGCCCAAGACGGCCTATGGCTACATTCGCCCCGGCGCTGCGCTTGGAGACAACGACGACCTTTGCCTCGTCGACGCTTTTGTCGAGAAGCCGAATGCCGAAACGGCGCTCGATTATCTGCGGCAGGGCTTTCTCTGGAACTCTGGAAACTTCCTGTTCAAGGCGAGCCAGATGCTGGCCGAGTTCGGCAAATATGCGCCTGATATCGGCGCCGCTGCTTCGGAGGCCGTCGATAAGGCGTCGGAGGACATCGGCTTCGTCCGCCTTGATCCAGATTCTTTCTCGACGGCGCGCAAGACATCCATCGACTACGCGGTGATCGAGAAAACAGGCGAGATCGCCGTGGTGAAGGGGCGTTTCCGCTGGTCCGACGTCGGTGCGTGGGACGCCATCTGGCAGGTGAGCGAGCATGACGGGGAGGGTAACGCCGTTCACGGCGATGGCGTGGTACTCGCTTCGCGAGACTGTCTCGTTCATAGCCAAGGCATCCTGACGACGGTGATCGGCGCCGAGGGCCTATTGGTTGTGGCAACGCCCGATGCGGTTATGGTGGCGCCACGCGAGCAGGCGCAGGCGGTGAAGGGTCTGGTCGACGCGCTGAAAGAAGGCGGGCGCAACGAGGCGACGCTGCACCGTCGCGACTATCGCCCGTGGGGTTATATCGAGGCGCTGGTTGCCGGGCCGCGCTTTGCGGTGAAGTACATGGTCGTCGATCCCGGCGGTGTGCTGTCGCTGCAGCTTCACCAGCACAGGGCCGAGCATTGGGTGGTGGTCAACGGCACGGCGACCATCGAGATTGAGGGCGAGGCGCCTCGGCTTCTGACGATCAACCAGTCAGCCTATGTTCCGCTCGGTGCCAAGCATCGTCTCTCCAACCGGGGCAAAATTCCGCTGGAGTTGATCGAGGTGCAATCCGGCGCCTATCTCGGCGATGACGACATCGAGCGCATCGAGGACGTCTATCGGCGAACCTGACCGGATAATCGACAGGCGGCGCGGCATTGCCCGCGTCCGCCGTTCTTCAGCCTTTCCAGGTCCTGTACCATTCGACGAACCTGGTCACTCCCTTGGGCACGTCGGTATCCGGCACGTATCCGGTCAGTTCCCTGAGGAGGTCGGGTGCGGCATAGGTCTGGGGGACGTCGCCCTTCTGCATGGGCAGGAGGTTGCG
>NZ_PJNW01000012.1 GCF_002844595.1 Pleomorphomonas diazotrophica
CACAACAGAGTTGATGACAGCTTGATAGTGACGTCGGAACGTCGCGCGAGGCGCTACCCTTTTGTTCCCTATATATAAATCTGTCATCCTTGCGAAAGCGAGGACCTCAGGCAGAACGGGGCGCGACGCCGATATAGATCTCCAAAACAAAACATCCCCGGCAGCGTACGCCACCGGGGATCGATGGGCCTACCAATCACATCCACCGCATCCACCGCCGCAGCCAAGTAATTCCTCCCCGCCATTATCAGCTTTGAAATCGCCGCGGATCGTGGGAGGCTGCTCCTCCCCCGGCCGCCGATTTCGCGCGGGCGCGGACATCACCCCGAGGCAATTGCCAGCGTTGATTCGCCGGCATCGTGCCCTCGGGGGCCATAATATTAGCCGGGTTGCTGCCGCTCATCCTTGTGGGCAGCCGCACCGGCGCAAACAGTTGAGGAAAGACCTATGCAGGCTTCGCCGTTTCGCTTCTCGGGACTTTCGGTCGCTCTCTTCGCCCTCGTTGCCTTTCCGGCGCTCGCCGAACCGCTGACCATCGACGGCAGCGGCGTCAGCCGCGACGTTCACTGCGCCGGCGACGCCGTCGAGATCCACGGCGAGGGCAACACCATCAAGCTCACCGGCACCTGCGCCTCGGTCACGGTGAGTGGCATCGAGCAGACGGTCGACATCCAGCAAGCCGGCAAGCTCGACATTTCTGGCTCCGGCCACAAGGTCACCGCCGCCGCCTCCGGCCTGATCCTCTATGGCGACAAGTCCACCGTCACGGCGACCATCGGCGGCGAGGCGGACGCGGTCGTGGATATTTCCGGCGGCGACCACGTGGTTGACCTCGCGCTGCAACAGGCAACCCGGCTCGACGTGCAGGGCGTCAGCCAACAGGTCACCTGGGCCCCCGTCGCCAACACCCCCGAACCCAGGATCTCCATCAGCGGCGCCGACAACAAGGTGGAGCGGAAGAAGTGAGGGGAGCCTGATATCGGCCGCAGCGCTCTACCTTCTTGAGGTCCTCGCTTTCGCAAGGATGACAGCATGATAGTGACGTCGGAACGTCGCGCGAGGCGCTACCCTTTTGTTCCCTATATATAAATCTGTCATCCTTGCGAAAGCGAGGACCTCAGGCAGAACGGGGCACAACGCCGATATAGAGCCCCTCAAAGCAAAACATCCCCGGCGACGCACGGCCACCGAGGATGCTTTTTTCCTGCTCTATGCGGTCAGCTGATGGCTTCCACGGCCGCCTTCTGAATCGCCAATCCCGCCTCATACTGCTTCAGCCAGGCGCCGTAGCCCTTCACGTCCTCAGCATCGGGCTTGGCCACATCCAGCTTCGCCCCCGCGAACACCCGCTCGCCCAAGTAGTCGCCGAGAACCTTGCCCTTGCCGCTCCGGAGATACTCGGCCAGCACGGCGATGCCCCAGGCGCCGCCTTCGCTCGCCGTATCGCCCACCGTCACCGGCGCGCCGATGGCCGCCGCCAGCAACCGCTGCGCCACGCCGGCCGTCTTGAACATGCCGCCATGGGCGAACATCGAGTCGAGCTTCACGCCCTCGCCATGCAGCACGTTCATGCCGAGGCTCAGCGTGCCGAAGGCGGCGTAGAGCTGGGTGCGCATGAAGTTGCCGAGGGTGAGGCGGCTGCCGGGGGTGCGCACCACCAGCGGACGGCCCTCGCTGAGGCCGGTGATCGGCTCGCCGGCGAGATAGTTGTAGGCGAGGAGCCCGCCGCCATCCGCCTCGCCCTTCAGCGCGGCCTCGAACAGCGCGCCGAACACGGCGTTGCCGTCCGACTTGCCGCCGATCGCCTTGGCGAATTCGGTGAACACGCCGGCCCAGGTGCCGAGCTCGCTGGCGCCGTTGTTGCAGTGAACCATGGCGACGAGATCGCCGCCCGGCGTCGTCACGATGTCGAGTTCCTCATGCACCGTGGTCAGCGGCTTTTCCAGCACCACCATGGCGAAGATCGAGGTTCCCGCGCTGATGTTGCCGGTGCGCGGCGCCACGGCGTTGGTCGCCACCATGCCGGTGCCGGCGTCGCCTTCCGGCGGGCAGACCGGGATGCCGACAGTGAGCTTGCCGGTGGGGTCGAGCAGCTTGGCGCCCTCGGCGGTGAGCGAACCGGCGTCCTCACCGGCGACGAGCACCTTCGGGAACAGCTTGGGCGCATCGAGGGCGGGCTTGTGCGCCTTCACCATCTCGCCGAAGCGCTTCATCATCGGCGCGTCATAGTCGTGGGTGGCGGCGTCGATCGGGAACATGCCCGAGGCATCGCCCACGCCGATCACCTTCTGGCCGGTGAGGCGCCAGTGCACGAAGCCGGCGAGCGTGGTGATGAAGGCGACGTTGCCCACATGCGGCTCATTGTCGATCACCGCCTGATAGAGATGGCTGGCCGACCAGCGAAGCGGGAAGTTGAAGCCCAGCGTCTTGGTCAGCTCGGCGGCGGCGCGCTCGGTGTTGGTGTTGCGCCAGGTGCGGAACGGCACCAGGAGCTTGCCGGCGGCGTCGAAGGCAAGATAGCCGTGCATCATCGCCGAGAAGCCGAGAGCGCCGACCTTGGTCAGCTCGACGCCATGGCGCTTCTTCACGTCGGCGGCGAGCGCCGCGAACGACGCCTGCAGCCCGGCCCAGATCGCCTCTTCCGAATAGGTCCACAGGCGGTCGACGAACTGGTTCTCCCAACCGTGCGTGCCGGTGGCCAGCACCTGGTGATCCGGCCCGATCAGGCAGGCCTTGATGTTGGTGGACCCGAGCTCAATGCCCAGCGATGTGCGTCCCTCGGCGATCGCCGCGGCCATGGCCTCACTCATCGGCTTTCAACTCCCTAATATGGCTCCCCGCTTCGCGCGGGCTGACCGGTATGATTGTCATCCTCACCATACCCCAGAGCGCCTGTCGATGAGTAGTGACAGGTACCGGCGAGGATATGGAGGATGCTGCAATTCGGGCTGTGCTGCCGCTGACTGCCCGTCACCCGGCGATGGCGGTGATGGCCGCCCAGTCGGTGGGCCGCCCGTCGAAGGCGCCGCCGCGCCAGCTTTCCGTCTCGATCCGCGCCCAGGCGCCGTTCGCGCGCCAGCACTCGGTCAGCTCGTCGGCCGAGAGGTAGTTGTAATAGCGGCCGAGGCCGTCCCGGCCCTCTTCCGTCCCCGTCTTGAAGCTCGCCCAGACGATGCCACCCTTCACCAGCGCCCGATGAATCCTGCCGACGATGGAGCCCAACTCGCCCCTCGGCGCATGGGTGAGCGAGGCGCAGGCGTAGACGCCGTCATAGCGCCTGACGGCATCGAGCTCGCCGAACAGCATGGTCCTGACGGGCTGGCCGATCCGTGCCGAGGCGATCGCCGCCAGCTCGGCCGACCCGTCCGTCGCATCCAGCGAGAAGCCGGCATCCAGAATGGCCCGCGCATCCAAGCCGCCGCCCGTGCCGAGCTCGAGAATCCGGCCGCCCGGCTCGCAGCGGGCCAGAAAGCTCGCAAGCCTGGGGTTCACGTTGCCCTTGGCCGCGTAGCCCTCGGCATTGTCATCATAGAACTCGATCGTCACCGCGGCCTCCTGACGCCTTCTTGCACGGGGAACCGTTATCTCTAGACGAACCTGTTCACTTCCGCGCCATGTCGAAAGGGAAGAGAAATGGTTTCGTTTTCACCTAGCGCATTCGACGCCTTCCTCACCGAGGACGACGACACACCCGTCATCATGCTGAATCTCATCCGCTTCCAGCCCGATGGCGGCCGAGACAGATATCTTGAGTACCTCAAGATGGCCGAGCCGATCCTGGCCCGCTTCGGCGCAAAGATCCTGTTCGGCGGCGATGGCCTGCCGGTGCTGACGACAGGCGAGGCAAGGGCATGGGATGCCATGGCGCTGGTCCAGTATCCGCGCCGCGCCGCCTTCAAGGCCATGGTCGACGATCCGGACTACCAAGCCGCCTTCCAAGTCGGGCAGTCGGCCATCGCCGATATCGTGCTGCAACCTTTCAAGCGCTTCGCCAGCCTGACGTGACCGGCCTCGGATGGCTGCCGACCAGGGCGCGCCGCAGCCATCTTGTCCGAATGAACGCCCCTATCGCTCCACCGGCGTAACGCCATAGTTGGCATAGACCGCCCGCATCCGCTCCTCCTCGGTCCGGTCGGGGAACAGCCGGTAGCTCGGCGCCCAGATGCGCGAGACACGCTCGACCTTGATCGAGATGACATGGCGAATGGGATAATCCGCCCCGGCCATCTCAAGCAGATCGGCGCCCACCACCGCAAACGCCGCCTCCTCCGGCGCGATGATGCTGGCGGTGCCCACGATCTTGAACCCACGCTGCCGGAACACGTCGACGAAACTCACGCAGGCGCGCGGGTTGGCGCGGAGGTTCTTCACGCTCTGCGGCGAAGCGATATCGGCAACAACGATCCGATCCTCCCCATGCGCCGCAAAGATCTCCTTCGGCGACACGTTGGGCGTGCCATCGACGTCGACGGTGGCCAGCCAGCAAAGGACGGAGTTCGCGATGTCAGTTCTGATGGCTTCGTTGAGCATGGTGGGACCTCCCTTGGCAAGAGTAGCCACCACCCTACTTGGTCAATGCTGAAACGTTGAGCGATCACTCAAGAAGCTGCAAAGCGCAGTTCACTCCGTCCCTCCCTCCTCGACCTTTGGCCTCTCCTCGAACTTTGAGCCCTTGGCATAATCGCACATCGAGGAAACATAGAACGTTTTCCCATTCATCCCGATCTTGGTCAGGCCGAGCTCGAACTCGCCAAATGTTTCGTGGTCATAATAGACTGCCGCGTTCACGAATTCGCCCAGACGGCCACAGTCTCCAGGGCCCGCGCCGGTGTAGACCGGCACAGTTCGTTCGCTGTAGCTCCCCTTCAGAACCTTCTCAATCTCCACTTCGCCCCTCCCATACCGGAGCGGCTTGCCCCCCAGGTCCCCGGTCGGGTACTGGTCACCGAAAGTGACCGTCTTCATCCGGCCCTTGACCACCAGATCAGCACTGGAAAAGGCATTGTGCGGCCCCTCTCCGCAAGTGCAAGCATGAGCGTCCAACGCAGTCAGGCTGAGAAGCAACATCCCCGCAACGGGAGCCACAACCCGAAATGAACCCATCTGAATCTCCTTTGCACCGCCCCTCAGGTCTTGCGGCGAAACGGTCACGTAGAGAGCGCCTGCGCCTGGCCAACCACCATGCTTCACCAACTCGCCAGTTGCGATGCAACCCGATGAATTGCCTTGGATCGTGCGGTGAGGAAGGCCTCGTAATCATCATTCAAAGCGGCAGCAATTGCTTCATCGTCTATCAAACTCTTGCTCAGCCAAGAACGAGCTTGTTCCCCGTGTTTGTCCAGCAGTTCTCTCACGTAATCGGACGGAGGTCGATCACTAATATTCTTGTTGCTGACCGACGATAAGAAAATAATATTAGCCAGTGCGGACGAGTGGCTCGATGACACACCTTTCGATTTTAGGAACGCCTGCGGGAAGAAATGGTGAAATTCTTTTGAGTTCTGCCAAGAAAGGGCCACGCTGACATCGATCGCAATACCAGTAAGAATGTCTACAGGCATTTGATACGCTAAAATCAAAGCCAGAATCTTACTGTGGGCATTGTTAAGACGAAACGCTCGATTTGTCCAAAGATTGCTGTCTGTCTTTTGAACTTCTATATCGATTTCAGAGCTTTGGCCCTGCGTGAAAGCAACCACAGCTGCCAAATCCGAGCTCATTGTCCCCGAATTCCAACCGCTAAAATACCCTGAGATCCCCGTGCGCCAAAACCATTTCTCAATTGCGGCCCATTGAGCCGCATTCGGCGTTGGAATACGTCGCAATATCTCGGCGAGAACAACTATTTGATTCGTATAGGGAACGACCGCAGCAGATGGTGCCTTAATATGGGAGGACAAAAAATCCACTGACCGCCGAAAACTCTTGTCAGTAGCCTCCACCGCATCCTTTAGATCGCCAACGCTGGATTTCCGCAAATCATCAATGCTCTCAGCAGTGAAACCACCGCCGATCGCGGCCGAGACGTTTCGCAAGATAGCTTTACGTTCGATTCCTTCAAAAGACTTATCCTCAAGCGCCTTTCTAATTGCGTCAATTGAGTCAACCAAATCAAAATCTGGACTCCAAGTCGCGGCCCGCATGAGATCAACTATAGTCAAACGGGTGCCAGTGCTATTGATCCGCTCAAAGATCGGGGCAACGTCGGCTAAAGTCATGTCGCTAAGAGTAACAGTAGCTACCCTGTAATCCTTGAATCGATCAAACAGTTCTCGCGCAATACCCGCGAGTTCTAGCTCACGGGCCGCTTCAAGCGCAGCGACTTGAAGAAAAAAGGCCGATGGATTCGGCAACTTGTTGAGTCGTACGATATGGATCGGGGGCTCATCAACAGTATCTAAATGGAGAAAAGACTTACTCCTCAAATTATAAGCCACATTCCAAGGGCTATTGGGATTCTCACCCCTCCAATATAACGCTCCACAAATAGAGGAAAGTCGCTGCTGCCCATCAAGCAGATAGTTCACAGGATAGTCCGGCTTTGGGGATGCGATATCAAGGTCCGCGATCCGACTCTCGCTCCTCAATTCTTGGCGACTTTGCCACAGCAGAATACTACCAATCGGGTAGTTAAGGGCTACAGAGTCTAGAAGATCCAGAATCTGCTGCTTCTCCCAAACGAATTCTCGTTGAAATTTTGGAAGAAAAATGTCTCCGTACAGTATTCGCCTCGCTAAATCATCTATGCGGTCGACAGACGGTTGCGGGTCCTTGATCGACTTAGGAGGCATCGCCGGAGTAATCGTATTCATGTTTCAGCCCAAAGGTTACTCATGCTCATAATTGGCTTCTAGCCGTGAGAGTCTATACACGCAGGTTATGTCCAAGCCGGAAGAGAAAACCTGGATAAACGTAGCCGCTCATTGTCGCCAGATCACGACAAGAGCTTCGCATTGAAGCCCCTACTTCAAAACGACTCGTCACAGCCACTGGTGGAAATTCTGCTATCCAATGGCCCGCCCGCGACCACCTCCAGCGACTCAAAACGCCAACGATGGGACTATGATCCTGAGACGGCACATCCGCAACCGGAGGCTTGTGGTTGTCAACCGACACGCGCAAGCCCTCCCCTCCCTTGCCTCCCCCTCGCCCTTGATGTACGCTCCTCACAACTCGCTTGAATCCCCTCAATTCTGTTAAAATCTTCACTGAGATATGCACCTTTTTGTTACCGGTAGCGTACCTCAAAACATTCAAGCGAAAGCGGAGGAGAGAAGTTGATGGCCAAGCAGATGACGTTCGGCGTGATCGTCGGAAACCGTGGATTCTTCCCCAGCCACCTGGCCGCCAGCGGCCGGCTGGAGATGATCGCCGCCCTTGAGAAGCAAGGCTATAAGGCGATCGTCGTATCGCCGGAGGAGACCGCCTACGGCGCGGTGGAAACCTACAAGGAAGCGGAGATCTGCGCCGCGCTGTTCAAGAAGCACGCCGATGAGATCGACGGCATCATCGTCACCCTGCCGAACTTCGGCGAGGAGCGCGGCCTTGCCGACGCGCTGCGCCTTGCCAACCTCAACGTGCCCGTGCTGATCCAGGCGACGCCCGACGAGCCGGGCAAGATGGCCATCACCCACCGCCGCGACAGCTTCTGCGGCAAGATGTCGATCTGCAACAACCTGCAGCAATATGGCATCAAGTATTCGCTGACGACGCTGCACACCGAGGCGCCGGATTCGCCCGAGTTCGAGGCCGACCTCAAGTGGTTCGCCGGCGTCTGCCGCGTGGTGCGCGGCTTCCGCAACCTGCGCGTCGGCGCCGTCGGCGCCCGCCCGGCCGCCTTCAACACCGTGCGCTACTCGGAAAAGATGCTCGAGCGGTCGGGCATCACCGTCGACACGCTCGACCTGTCGGAAGTGCTGGGCCGCATCGGCCGCCTGTCGGACACCGACGCCGCCGTCGAGAGGAAGATCGAGGAGATCAAGGCCTACGTGCCCACCGGCCACACGCCCAGGGAAGCCCTCGTCAAGATGGCCAAGCTCGGCGCCGTGCTGGACAACTGGGTGGAGACCAACCGCCTCACCATCACCTCGGTGCAGTGCTGGACCAGCCTTGAAGAGTTCTTCGGCATCGTGCCCTGCACCGTCATGAGCATGATGAGCCAGAAGCTGCTGCCGTCGGCCTGCGAGGTCGACACGCTGGGCTCGCTCTCCATGTACGCGCTGGCGCTCGCCAGCGAGACGCCGTCGGCGCTCCTCGACTGGAACAACAACTACGGCGGCAACCCCAACAAGGCCGTCTGCTTCCACTGCTCGAACCTGCCCAAGCACTTCTTCAACGAAGGCGTGAAGATGGACTACCAGCAGATCATCGCCGGCACGGTGGGCGCCGAGAACACCTATGGCACGCTGGACGGCAAGGTGAAGGCCGGCGCCATGACCTTCCTGCGCCTCTCCACCGACGACCTGACGGGCCGCATCAAGGGCTACACCGGCGAAGGCTCGTTCACCAATGACGAGCTCAACACCTTCGGCGGCGCCGGCGTGGTCGAGATCCCCAACCTGCAGAAGCTCCTGCGCTACATCTGCGAGAACGGCTTCGAGCATCACGTGGCCGCCAACTTCTCCAACTCCGGCCGTTCGGTTCAGGAAGCGGCGTCCAAGTATCTCGGCTGGGACATCCACTGGCACGAGTGAGACTGACTGGAAACTCTACTGGGGCGGACATCTGGCTTAGTCTTCTGCGCTTCCGGTGCTCACGGACAGAACGTCCGCTGCGCTCCGGTTCTCGAAGCCGTCGCCACCTGCCTCGCCCCAGCGAGTTTCGAGCCAGCCTCTGCGCCTCGCATAACCAACGCGTTTCCGGTGCCTCATCGGAAACGCCCACCCGTGGATTGGCTTCATCCGCTGCGCTGCGTGGTTGACAGCGGGTGGATTAAAAGTGGAATTTGATTTTCAGGTTTTTGCGTTTGCTCACTGAGAGGGCCTGATGCGTCCCACCATTTACGATGTCGCGCGTGCCGCAGGCGTCGGCCTTGCAACGGTGGACCGCGTGCTCAACGACCGCCCCGGCGTGCGCGCCGCCACGGCCGAGCGGGTGAAGGCCGCCGTCGACAGGCTGGGCTTCGTGCGCGATGCCTCGGCCGCCGCCCTGGCTCGCAAGCGGGTGGACACCCTCGCCTTCCTGATCCCCGACGGCCCCAGCGACTTCATGCACCGCCTGGAAGCCGAGGCGCGCGAGGCGGGCCGGCGGCTGGCCGGCCGGCGCGTCAACTTGGACATCCGCCCCGTCCCGCCCTTCGATGGCGACGCGCTGGCCGCGGCGCTCCGCGCGCTCGACCTTGAAACGGTGGCCGGCGTGGCGCTGGTCGCCACCGAGGGCGCGGCGGTGAAGGCCGAGCTTGCCCGCCTCGGCGCGGCCGGCATCCCCGTGGTCACCCTCGTTTCCGACGCGCCCACCTACCCGCGCCACCGCTATGTCGGCATCGACAATGTGGCGGCCGGCCGCACCGCCGGCAGCCTGCTCGGCCAGTTCCTGGGCGGCAAGGCCGGCAAGATCGTGGTGGTCGCCGGCTCCATGCTGGTGCGCGACCATGTGGAGCGCCGCATGGGCTTCGATCAGGTGATCCTCAGCCAGTTCCCCGGCCTTCAGGCCTCCGTCACGCTGGAGGGCCGCGACGAGCGCGAGGCGACGCGCGAGGCGCTCCGCGCCTGCCTCGCGCGCGAGGGCGACATCGTCGGCCTCTACAACATCGGCGCCGGCCACGAGGGCATCGTCGACGTGCTCGAAGCCCTGCCGGCCGAGCGGCGCCCGGTGGTGGTGGCGCACGAGCTCAACGACGTGACGCGCGCCGCCCTGCAAGGCGGCCTCATCCACGCCGTCATCAACCAGGACGCCGGCCACGAAATCCGCAGCGCCATCCGCGTGCTGCGCTCGCTGATCGACGGCACGCCGCTCAGCGAGGGGCAGGAGACGATCCGCATCGAGATCTACCTGCGCGACAACCTGCCCTGAGCGATTATACCGCTTCCGTCGGGTTTCGACCTTCCGGGCGGAACCCGACGGACGCGGACGCGCCCGACCGGGCGCCGGCCGGTCAGGCCGAAACCCGCTTGAGCTGGATGAGTCCAGATCAAGCGGAACGAGTATTAGGTATTCGCACGGACACGAGAACCGGACTGTTCAGAGCGAGCGAAGCGGTGCGCAGCGAGCCGAACCCGTCGCATTCCGCGCGCGAACCACAAGTTGAACCACGTCAAACCCGCGACTTTCAGGACATTACTGACACTTCGTCATGTTAACGAAGCGAGCCGAAGCGATTGGCAAGCATTTCAGGAAATATCTCCCAATATGACTGCGCTCGATAACTGAAATGGCGGGATGGAGACACCAGATGACGTCGGTCTTGAGTTAAAAACATTTCCATTTCCGTTGAAATGCATGGCATCATCCCTCAACTCTTCGAGACACAAGTTTATCTACACCTCGTCAGTCCGCTTTAACAGAAATAGGGCGGAACAGTAATCATCGTTAACCACTTTCGTCCATCCTCTACTGGTTACAAGACAACCGCGACCCGAATTCGCTGGGGTGCGGCAGTTGGCACGGATCTCCTGAGGGCATCGCCCTCGGGTTCCAGGCGAGCTGCCCGCCCCAGTCGCGTTTTGGCGCGGTTTCACCGAAAGCCCAGGAAGGGTGCGCCCATGGACCGCATAAAGATTGCCAGCAGGCTCTACGCCGGCTTCGCGCTCGTCACCTTGATGCTGATCGCCGTCAGCGTGGTGGGATACATCTACCTCACCGCCTCCGCCACCTACACCCGCGAGTCGGTGCGCGTCCTCTCCCAGACCATCGCCATGGAAAGCGCCCTCAAGCAGATCGCCATGGGCCGCGCCGGCTTCTACGAGGCGGTGGCCCAGCCGGCCCATCAGGTCGAGCTCTTCGGGCGGATGGACGAGGCCTTCTCGGCCGCCGAGGCGAAGCTCGACGGCGTCAGCCAGTCCACGCGCGACCCCGGCCGCAAGGCCAAGGCGGCCGAACTGGAGAACTCGCTGAAGTCCTACCACGCCGGCGTCATGACGCTGGCCGGTCAGATCAAGAGCGGCGACACCGCCGCGAGCGGATCCAACCTGCGCGCCGAGTTAGCCGCCACCTATGCCGTCATCGAGAAGCTGGGCGCGGAGATGTCGGACGCCTATGGCAAGCGCGGCGAGCAGATGGGCCAGGACAGCGCCGCCGGCGCCGAGCGGGGCGTCGCCATCGAGCTCTCGGTCAGCGTCGCCGCCGTGCTCGCGGCCCTCGCGGTCGCCATCGTCAGCGCCCTGTCGGTGACGCGGCCGCTCGCCGCCGCCATCGGCTCGGTTCTCGCCCTCGGCCGAGGCGAGAAGCAGACGCCGGTCGCCATCGCCACGCGGCGCGACGAGTTCGGCGTGCTGGGCGGCGCTCTTGAGCAATGGCGGCATAGCCTCATCAACGAGGATCAGGCGCGTGCCGAGCAGCAGGCGCGAGAGGTGGCCGAGCGCGACCACATGACCCGCCGCCAGAAACTCGCCGATCAATTCGTTTCGGAGATGCAGGAGCTCGCCGCCAACTTCGCCCAGTCGTCGGAAGAGATCGCCGACAGCGCCCGCAGCCTGTCGGCCACCGCCGAGGAAACCGCCCGCCAGGCCCAGGCGGTGGCGGCGGCGGCCGAGCAGGCGGCCAGCAACGTGCAGACGGTCGCCGCCTCTTCCGAGGAGATGGCCGCCTCGGTCCACGAGATCAGCCAGCGCGTCGATCATTCCGCCGAGGTGGCCGAGCTGGCCTTCGGCGAGGCCCAGGCCTCCAATGAGCGCATCTCCACCCTCGCCGCCTCGGCGGCGGCCATCGGCGACGTGGTCAACATCATCCGCGGCATCGCCGAGCAGACCAACCTCCTGGCCCTCAACGCCACCATCGAGGCGGCGCGGGCCGGCGAGGCGGGCAAGGGCTTTGCCGTCGTGGCGGCGGAGGTGAAGCAGCTCGCCGACCAGACGTCAAAGGCCACCGGCGACATCGAGGCCAAGGTGGCGGAAATCCAGGAGTCGACCGGCAACACCGTCCACTCCATCACCTCGATCGTCAAGACGATCACCAACATCAAGGAGGTGGCCTCGGCCATCGCCGGCGCGGTGGAGGAACAGGGCGCGGCCACCTCGGAGATCGCCACCAACTGCCAGCAGGCCGCCACCGGCACCACCCAGGTCACCCAGAACATCACCGGCGTCGGCCAGGCGGCCGAGATGACCGGCGCCGCCTCGACGCAGCTGATGAACCTTTCCACCGGCCTGTCGTCCAAGGCCAAGGGCCTGCAGTCGGTGGTGGAGACCTTCGTCGCCCGCTTCGCGGCGGCGTGACCCAGCCGCTCCCTCGGGTCCGCCCCGGGGGAGCCCGCCCGCGATCCTTCAGGCGCTGCGCGATGTCGGGCGCCGGCCGAGCGGCAGGCGCGAGATCACCTCGGCCACCGATTGCTCCACCCCCTGCCGGGCACTGTCGATGACGATGTGGCCCCGCCCCCAGGGGTCATATGGACGGGCGATCACCTCGTCCCAGGAGGGCTTGACGAGGCCGGGCACGTCGGTGGGCCGGGTTTCGACGCGGCGGCGATGCTCGGCCGGGTCGGAGCAGATCACCTCCACCTCCACCGCCGGGACGCCCACCCGGCCGGCCACCTGAAGCCAGGCATCGCGCGTCACGTTCAGGCTGTTGACGCTGTCGGCGACCACCGTCTGCCCCAGCATCAGGTTGTCCTCGGCAAGGCCGTAGGCCACCATGTAGCCGGCCGGGCCGACCTCGGATGTCAGCACCTTGGCGGCGCGAATGGCCTGCTCGATGGTGTCGACGCGCAGGTGAACGGCCTTGAGTTCCGCCGCCAGCGCCCGCGCCAGCGTAGTCTTTCCCGCACCCGGCAGTCCCCCGAGGATGATCAGCATGCAGGCCTCCCCTCTGTTCGCGTGCCCCAGAGCACCCGCCGATCCGGTTTCTCAGCCTGATCGGGAAGCGGCTGCTCAGGCAAATGAACCCCTGACCCTTTGCCGACCGGATGTCTCAATCTGGTCGGCGGAGGCTGGGGGAAAGACGAACATAGGCGCCTTCCATCTTGGCAGGTTGATGTCGTCCCACGCCCAACCCACCGCCGCCCTCTTGGTTCCGGGGTAAGGGAGCTGAATTTCTGGGCGGGAGGGATCGCGCCAAGGATGGGAGCATGTGAGGCGCCCTATAGCCGCCCCTCAGGGCCTTCTGCCTGAGGTCCACCTTGAACGCGCGCGCGAATTCAAGCGGCCTTCGCCAGGAAGACAGCTTGATAGTGAGCAATTCCAACCTAACAGCTTGTTCCTTATATATAATTCTCCTGTCATCCTGGCGAAGGCCAGGACCTCGGCACGAAAGAGGCGATCGGCCCATATAGGGCTCCCTCAATACCCCACCCCCGTGAGCCGCTCCGACACCTCCCAGAGGCGCGCCGCCACCGCCGCGTCACCCGCCCGCGCCGGTACCACCGCCTCGGTGGGATGGCCGCGCGTTTCGCTCAGCCGGTCGGGGCCGTAATAGCCACCGCCCCGCGCATCTGGCGATGTCGCGGCATAGAGCGTCGGCAGGGCGCCCTGCGCCACCGGCTGGAACAGGAACCACAGGAGCGAGCGCGCAAGGCCCGCGCCGCTCCAGCGTCCGGCCCCGTTGTGCAACAGGTCGGTGCGCGACACGCCGGGGTGGGCGGCGATGCCGGAGACGCCCCAGCCGGCCGCCGCGCTGCGGCGCTGAAGCTCCAGCGCGAACATCAGGCAGGCGAGCTTGGACTGGCTGTAGGCCGTCATCGGCCGGTAGTTCGCCTCGGCGTTGAGGTCGGTAAAATCGATCCGGCCGGCGCGGGCGGCGACGCTCGACAGCGTCACCACCCGGGCGTCCCGCCCCTCACGTAGCAGCGGCATGAGATGGCCGGTCAGCGCGAAGTGGCCGAGGTGGTTGGTGCCGAGTTGCAGCTCGAAGCCGTCGGCCGTCACCTGCCGCCGGGGCGGCGTCATCACGCCGGCATTGTTGATCAGAAGGTCGAGGCTGTCGCGCTCGCCCTTCAGCCGCGCCGCGAAATCGGCGACCGAGGCGAGGCTGGCGAGATCGAGCGGCTCGAAGCGCACCCGGGCGTCGGGCGCCTCGGCCCGGATGGCGGCGACGGCCGCCGCGCCCTTCTCGGGGTTGCGGCCGGCGACGATCACCTCGCCGCCCGCCCGCGCCAGGGCGAGCGCCGTCTCATAGCCGAGGCCGCCGGTGCCGGTGACCACGGCCGAGCGGCCCGATTGCGAGGGAATGTCGGCTGCCGTCCACTTGACCATGATCTCACCTTTGCAAGAAACTGCACTCGGTGTAGAATATTATCGCACTCAGTGTAATTTTCAAGGGGCGTGGCAATGGCGGACAGCGGATCGGCGCAAGGCGAAGGTCTCAGGCAGCGCAAGCGCCGCGAGACCCTGGAGCGCATCCGCGATCGCGGCATCCGCCTGTTCATCGAGAAGGGCTACGCGGCAACGACGCTTGAGGAGATCGCCGCGGCGGCCGGCATCTCGCGGCGCACCTTCTTCTATTATTTCAAGTCCAAGGACGAGATCCTGCTGTCGTTGCAGGCCGATGTCGGCGCCCTGCTCGCCGACGCGCTGCGCCGGGTTCCGGCCGACAGGCGCCCGCTCGACGCCATCCGCGACGCCGCCGTCAGCGTTTGCGCCAGCATTCCCGAGGGCGACATGATCGCCCTGGACAGGCTGATGCGCGAGAGCGAGGCGGTGCAGGCCCGCAAGCAGGCAAGCTATGTCGAGCAGGAGAAGGCGCTGTTCGCCGCCCTCAGCGAGCGCTGGCCCGACCCGGCCCGCCAGACAGGCCTGCGCCTCGTCGCCATGCTGGCGATCGGCGCCATGCGCCTCGCCTCCGAAACCTTCAACCGCGAAGGTGGCAAACGCCCGATGGCGGAGCTCCTCAACGAAGCCTTCGACGCGCTGGACGGGGAGATGTGAGGGAGCGGCTCTGGCATGTTTGAGGCATGCTTCGGTTTGACGCCCTATATAAGCCGCTTGGTGCCTCCTGCCTGAGGTCCACCTTGAATTCGCGCGCGAATTCAAGAGGCCTGCGCGGCGATGACAGATTTATATAGATAAAACAAATATATAGGTTGTCATCCTTGCGAAAGCGAGGACCTCAGGCAGAACGGGGCGAGCGGGATATATCGGGCGCCTATAATACCCCTTCGCCGCATCGAACCCTCTGCCCCCTCAATCCACCCTCACCCCTCCTCCGCCTCCAGCTTCGCCCTCAGCACATCCAGCACCCGGCGGGCCGCGGCGATGTCCTCGGCGGCCATCCCCTCCGCCAGCGCTTCGGCGCGGGGAACGTAGAGCCGCAGCGCCTCCTCGTAGGTCCGCCGGCCCTTGTCGGTGAGCACCACCAGATGCGCCCGCCGGTGGTGGGGGTTCGTCTCGAAGGCGACGATGCCGTCCTTCTCCAGCTCGTTGACGATGCGCTGCACGTTCTGCCGGTTGGCGCCGAGGTCGCGCGCCAGCCAGGCCACCGGCTGCGGCCGCTCGGCATAGACGATGGCGCCCAGGATCTGCCAGCGGGCGCTGGTCAGCCCCAGCGGCGCCACCATCCGGTCGCCCCAGGTCAGCGTCAGGTTGTTCACCCGGAACAGGGTCAGGATCAGGTCGGTCAAGGCATCCCGGGCCGGCGCGCGGCCGTCATCGCTCGTTGGCATCATCTACCCTTATTGACATCATGATGTCAAATATGCATCTTAGTGACGATACGACCTGGGCACCGCCGGCACAAGGCGGCGGGCGGGCATCCGGAGTTTCCGACCATGACAAGGATCGTCCACCCCGTGGCCGGCGCGCTGGCCATGCTGACCATTGCCGCCTTCTGGCTGTCGACCGCGCTGTCCGAGCTGTTCGGCACGGCCGACACCGTCGTCGCGGTGAAGACCGCCATCCCCTGGGGCTTCCTGCTGCTGATCCCGGCCATGGCGGCCACCGGCGGCTCCGGCTTGTCGCTGGCGCGCGGCCGCCGCGCCGGCCTCCTCGGCGTGAAGCTGAGGCGCATGCGGATCATCGCCGCCAATGGGGTGCTGATCCTGGTGCCCGCCGCGCTGTTCCTCGCCGCCAAGGCAGCCGACGGCGCCTTCGACACGGCCTTCTACGCCGTGCAGGCGATCGAACTCCTGGCCGGCGCCCTCAACCTCACCCTCTTCGCCCTCAACATGCGCGACGGCCTCCGCATGAGCGGCCGGTTGCGGCGAGCAAGGGGGTGAGGGGTTGTGGGAGCTCCATATCGGCCACTCGCCCCATCCTGCCTGAGGTCCCCGCCTGCGCGGGGATGACAGATTTATATAATGAAAACAAATATATAGATTGTCATCCTGGCGAAGGCCAGGACCTCAGGCAGGATAGGGCGAGCGGCACATATCAAGCGCCGAAAACGCCCCCTCTCCGCGCCACCCTCACGCCCCCGAGAACGTCACCTTCACCCCGCGCTGCCGGAAATAGGCCTGCATCAGCTTCCGGCCAGGGCGGTTGTTCTGCGCCAGCCGTGCCGGGTCGAACACGGCTTCCTTCACGCCCTCATGCGCCAGCGCCGCCTTGAGCGTGGCGATATGCAGGTCGAGATCGGCGTTGTCCGCCTGCAGGGATCCGTAAATCCGCTCGATGGCCTCGGCGACGGTCGGTTGGCTCAAGATGCGCTCCTGTAGCTTGTGTGGCGGTGTCCGCCTTTGCCCCGACCGTATCGTGAGGAAACGCCGTCCCGTCAATGGGGATGTCGACCCCAGGTCTTGCGGCGGCCCCGAAGGAGGAAACCGGCCGGCTTGCGCCGACCGGTTCCGACGGGATGGGCACGTGTGGTTCGGCTCTATCTCTCACCAAGACGCAGTTCCGGACGCAGAACCGGTTCCCACTTTTGCTGGAACTGCTTCAGAACTTCATGCCGACGCCGAAGCTGACCACATGCTGGGACAGCTCTTCCTCGATGGAGCCGAACTGCCGCTCGAAGAACTTGTTGTAGCGATACTCGGCGCGGCCGAAGATGGTGTCGGTGAACGCATAGTCGGCGCCGGCGCCGATCGTCACGCCATGGTAGTTCGCATGATAGGTGCCGACCGCGACGGTGGTGTCCATCTTGTCGACGACGCGCGTCACCGCATAGCCGCCCGTCGTGTAGAGCAGCAGGTTGTCGAAGGCATAGCCGACGCGGGCGCGAACGGACCCCGACCAATCGGTGCTGAACTCATCCGTGCCGAGATAGTTCATGGTCGAGACGTCGTAGGTGTCGAAGGTCCTGGCGTTGTTCGTCGTGTAGGTCACGTCGCCTTCGATGCCCAGCACGACGTTGTTGTTGAGCTGCTGCTGGTAACCGGCGAATGCGCCGAAGTTCGCCCCCTTGAAATCCTCGGTTCGCCCAAAGAACTTCTCGCCGTCGGCCTGCATCAGGTTGCCGCCGGCGGTGATGCCGAACTCCGGGCCGCTCCAGTCGATCGTCCGCATGGTTTCCGGCTGATCCGAGATGCTGGGCCGAAGCACTTCAAGATCGGCGGCCGACGCCGTGGAAGCCGTGAGAGCTGCGATAACCGTGGCGAGAACAAGACGCATGAATTTCCCCTTCCTGGGTAACCGGCGGGACCGCCGGCCTGCCCGCCGGTCATCGACCAGGCGCTCGTGCCGACGGATCCGATAACGAACCCCGTCAAGGAGTTAGTCACAAATTAAGGTTGACGCACGGTTAAGGCTGTATACGGAACCGGCACAGCCTTTCCGTTTTCTCTATCGGTATAAATACGAGCCCCCATGCCGAGCTGTGGGCGAGACGTGGTGCGCCATGCCCTGGCCTTCACGGGGCTCGGTATAGGCCACATAGGATCCGTTTCCCGCCTTTTGCCCCCCACGTTCCACGGCCGGTTCGTCGCGTTCCTGAGGGAGGATCGGCAAGGCCTAAGCCCCGGCCGGAATCCTTGCCTCCAACGCCGCATCGGATCGGTAGCCCTCGAACAGGCGGCCGCCATGGCGGGCCAGTTCCTGATCCGTGAGCGCCAGCAGCGCCGCCGCCCTGCCCTGCACGGCGTCCCCGAACGCCTCGGCCGCGATCTCCGCGAGCCTGGCGTCAAACCGTCGCAACAGGCGTGGCCCCCATTTTCCGTTGCCGGTCCACTGCCCGCGCCCGAGCAGTATCAGGTCGATCAGCCGGGGGTAGAGCTGCGCCGCGATGGCGGCAACCTCGTCGGCAGGCCGTTCGGCGCGGAGATCATCGGCAAGATCCGTCAGGATGTAGCGCATGGCATCAAGCGGCGCCCCGGCGAGCGGTCTCGGCCCCACGGCAAGGATCTGCCGCGCCCGTTGCTGCAGGGCGACGGCGTCGGCCGCCCCGTCGCCGACGATCACGCCGTTTGCCACCATGTCGATGATGACGGGGACGCCCCGCTCCGCGTCGCTCTTGAAGAAATAGGCGAGCGTCTCGGGATCTTGCACGAAGGCCTCGATGGGAAAGCCGTCGAGCACGAGGGACTCCCGCCACGCCCGCTCGAGCTTCGGATAGAGGACGACCAGGTCGATGTCGGAGAAGGCGTTGCCGTCGCCGCGCAGGATCGAGCCCGCCACGAACAGATGCGATGCTCCGATGAACCGTGTGGCAAGGCATGTCCGGGCCGCCGCCAGCGCGGCTTCGACGCGATCCTTCTGCATGCTGTCGTCCTCCATCGGGCGGGACGCGGCAGGCATAAAAAAACCCGCTCGCTTCCGGCGGGTTGATCGGTCTCGTCTGAAGCCACGTTACCTCATGACGCAACCAACCACCGCGCGGCGGTGGTCGAGGACGTCGAGAGGGAGAGCATGGTCGTCATGGGCAGAGGCTAGCGCGGGGGCGGGAATTGTCAACCGGTTCGAGTGGTGGAGAGGGGAGCCCTATATCAGCGGCGGGCCTCTTCCTGCCTGAGGTCCTCGCCTGCGCAAGGATGACAGCATGATGGGGGCGGGAGCCTTGCTTTCGAACCGGAGGTGCGCCGGAAATGCAAGGTAAGTTATTGGTTTGTATCAATTTCCTGTCATCCCCGCGAAGGCGGGGACCTCAGGACGAGTAAAGCAAGGCGCTAATATCACGCTCCTCCAACGACAGGGCCGAAGGCGAAATGCTATCCCGCCACGCCACCGCCGCCGGCCCTCTCGAACCGGCGGCGGATGGTGCTTGCAGGTGCCAGCGCCTCGGCGCGAGGCGAGCGCCCTGCCCTATCCCTGAGCTTTCACCTCAGGGAAGGTCAGCCCGCAGGCCCGGCGTATGGCGATCTGCACCGGCGAGGGCGGCAGCGCCGGATCGAACTCGCCCCTCGGCAGCAGCGGCGGCTGGGCCATGAAGCGCGGCTCCTTGCCACGATGAGGCTGCGCCGCGTGGACGATGAACGGATGGCACAGGTAGACGGTGCCCGCCGCGCCCGTTGCCAGCTCGACCTCGCAACCTTCCGTGGAGGCATAGCCGCCGGCGGACAGCTGCCGCAGCGACGCGCCCTTTTCGCCATGGGGCAGCAGCTCGCGCGCGATGGTCGCGTGCGATCCCCTGCGTATCCGGGTCGGCGCGTCCTGAGGGCCGACATCGGAGAACAGGAACAGCATCAGCAAGGCGCGGCCGCTGCTCTTCACGTTGGCGCGCCACTCCATGAAATCCGGGCTGTCGCCGAAGCTCATGTCCACGTGCCAGCCGTCATCGCCGGGGGCGTCCGGCGAGGGAAAGCGGATCGGGAAGGTGCCCAATCCCATGGGCGCCAGCCAGCGCCCCTCGCCGACAAGCTGGTCGTAGGCCTTCAAAAGCCGGGGCGTGTTGGCGGCTTCCACGAAGGGCGCCGAGGATTTCGACGCCACGCGAACGACGGGCCGGTCCCACGTCTCGGGCGCGTCCGGCGACAGGCCGATATCCGCCCACAGCTCGTCCCTGCACGCTTTGGCAAGCTCTGCGCTGAAGGCGTTGTCGATCCTGACGAAACCGTCGTCAATGAAGCTCTGGACCTGACCGGGGGTCAGGCCGACATGATTTGTTCCAGACATTGAACACACTCTTTCCTTCGGCCACCGTGTCAGTGGGGCCGTCTTGATCCGAATGGCGCAAGCGCGCCGGCACGACTGTCGGTCGGTCAGATCAGCGGGAAGAATGTGGACATGAACATCATGGGAACCACGTGTCGCAGAGGGCAGGTTCAAGGGCGCATCACGACGCGGGAGCGCCGCAAGACGTCATATGCGTAGCACACATCTGCCGTGAGAAAAAGATGGCCCGGCGCGATGGATCACGCCGGCCTCGGCGCGAGCAGCCCGATGGCGTTGGCGCCGGCCGCCGCATTTGGCACCTAGGTGGCGTTGCGCTAGCTTGCCCACCGCCTCGCCCGACCGGGCTCGATGGCCCGGAGCGCCAGCCGCGATGAACCGAGAAGACCTTGAAACCTATCTGCACCAGCAGATCCCGCTGTCCCAGGCCATGGGCATGTCGGTGCGCTCCGTCACCGAAACGTCCGTCACCCTCGCCGCCCCGCTCTCCCCCAACATCAATCCCAAGGGCACGGTGTTCGGCGGCAGCGCCTCGACCCTGTGCATCCTCGCGGCCTGGTCCACCCTTCACACCCGCCTCATCGACGCCGGCCTCCCCTCCGAGATCGTCATCCACACGAACACGATGGAGTATCAGCGGCCGATTCAGGGGGAGTTCGTGGCGACGGGGGCGGTGAGCGCCGAGGCGGATTGGCCGGGATTCATCCGGACACTGGAGAGCCGCAAGAAGGCGCGGATCGAGATCGAGGCGGAGTTGAGGTGTGGGGATGAGGCGGTGGGGAAGTTTCGAGGGCGGTTCGTGGCGTTTTTGAGGGAGGGAAGGTAGGGGGGACAGACTCAGGGCGCGTCAGGATGAACGCTTCGACAGGAGGAGCGTCCGAATGTGGAGAAGCCGAGCGCCAGCATCAGTTCCATGAACAGCCGAGCTGGTTGTCGCACGTTTTGAACAAGCGGTTCACGGCATCCCCGTTTGATTGCCATCGGCCAAGCGGGCATTATTGGCAAAGAGGCCCCATGAAGTTCCGCGCCCACTCACAACGATTTCCGAGCCGGGGTGTAGCTGCTCCATGAACTCGGGAGCAACGCCGCACAAGGTGCCGTAGTGTGGTGACAAGTAGCTGAGTTCAATTGCTCTTCCGCAGTACTTTACAGGGAAAGGCCATATTTTCTCGACGGTGAAAGTCATTTCAATGACTTCGCCGGACAACACGGCTGCCACCATCGGGACGGTGGTAATTGTAGAATAATAGCCGCAGACCGCGAGAAAAAGACAAAGAAGCAGAGCGGCTGCAAAGCCCTGACTGTCCTTGCCAACCTTTCTGATCCGTTCGATGTGCTTGAACATCAACAGACATGAGAGGCTGGTTGCCAGCCCAACCAGCAGTGCGATCACTCTTATCTGGGACGCGAAAGCCGGCGACGGGAGCCACTGGATGTGAACGACATTCAGAAAGGTGGGCAAAACCATCAGGACGCCGACGAGCAGGTAGTAGAGGCCAAGCCACTTGCAATAGGCGGGAAGCTTCGTTGCAGGACCTGTCACAGTCGTCATCGTCGCGCATCCACTCCTGCTGGCGGCGTTATTCAATCCCCTGCAATGCGTAGCACGCCTGCCGGGTGGTGCGCTACCAGAACGGGTGCCGAGCAACGGGAGACCTATATCGGCCAATCGCCTCTTCCGGCCTGAGGTCCTCGCCTTCGCGAGGATGACAGCGTGATGGAAGCGGGAGACAGCTTGATGGGACGGCGAGCCCGAGTGGAGAGCGCCGCACTGCCCAGTGAGCAGCACGCTATCCGCCTGTAGCAATATATAGATCTGTCATCCTTGCGAAAGCGAGGACCTCAGGCAGGAAGAGGCGCGGAGGGCAATATCGGGTGCCCTCGCAACAGCACTGAGGGCAAAAGGTCCCTCCAAACACCACCGCCGCCAACCTCTCTCGAGGCGGCGGCGGAGTTGCGGTCGTCGGCGATCGAAACGAGGGATTACCCCCCTCACCTCATCGCCACCTTCTCCGGCAGCGGCTGCACGGGAACCCCCGGCCAGATCTTCTGTAGATTCCCCGAGATGATCAGGTCGTTCTCGGTGATGCCCGATAGCACCGCGATTTGGTCGCCGTCGGTGCGGCCGACTTCGACCATGCGCTGCTCCACCGTGCTGTCCTTGCCGATGACGTAGACGAACTTGCCGAGCTGGCTGGAGCCGAGGGCCACCTGCGGGGCCATCAGCACGTCGGGCTCGCTGCCGACGCTGAGGCGCAGGTGGACGTATTGGCCGGGCAACAGATCGAAGGCGGCGTTGGCGATGGTGGCGCGGGCGGCCACCGTGCCGGTGGACTGGTCGAGCCGGTTGTCGATGAAGGTGAGCTTGCCGGCGTAGCTCTTGCCGCCCGCCACGCCCGGCAGGCTGATCTCGGCCGTCACCTCGCCCTTGCCGAGCGCGCCCTTGATGGCGGCGAGCTCCTTTTCGGAGGGGTTGAAGGTGACGTAGATCGGGTCGAGCTGCACCAGCGTGTTGAGCACCGTTTGCCCGGAGGTGACGAGCGTGCCCACCGACGCGGCGCTGCGGCCGACGCGGCCGGCAAACGGCGCGCGGATGGTCGAGCGCTCGATGTCGAGTTCGGCCGCCGCCACCGCCGCCTTGGCGATGGCGATGCCCGCCTCGGCCTGGCGCAGCGAGCTGGTTCGCTGGTCGAAGCTGTCTTTCGCGAGGAAGCCCTTCTGCGACAGCTCCTGCCCGCGGTCGAGGTTGGAGCGGAGATACTCCACCTGCGCCGTGTCGCGGGCGAGCTGCGCCTTGGCCTGATCGAGCGCCGTCTGGGCGTCGCGGTCGTCGATCCGGTAGAGCACGTCGCCCGCCTGCACGTCGGCGCCGTCGGCCACCACGCTCTCTTTCAGATAGCCGGTGACCTTGGCCTGCAAGGAGACCGACTGGATGGCCTCGGTGCGGGCGGGATAGTCGAGATAGACGGGCAGCGTGCGCTTCTCGGCCTTCTCCACCGGCACCGGCATGGCCTGTGGCGCCTGCGCCTGCGGCGCGGCGGTGGCCGCCGCCGGAGCGAGAAGCTTCTCGATCGGCAGGTGCTGCAACGCATAGCCCCGCACCGCCGGGTGGTAGAGGCTGGCGCCGCCGGCCACCACGGCGAGGACGAAGAGGGAGGTGAAAGGTCGTCTCGTCAGGAAAGACATGATGAAAACTCCATTCGGACCAATTCGCGAGGATGCTGACGCATCCGCTCATTGAAATCTTCGCCGATTTCTCATCTGCGTCAGGGGCATGAGAAATCGGCAAGCGGAATACCCGGGAGGCATTTTCAATGCCTCCCCGGCATCACTCGGCCGCCTTGGCAAGGTCGATGTCGTCGACCTCGTTGGCAGCCTGCAAATGCGGGCCATGATGAGCGGGCGCTTCATGCTGGGCGGCGGCGGGGTTCCACCGTTCGCGCAGGCGCTCGATCACCACGTAGAACACGGGGGTGAAGACCAGCGTCAGCACGGTGGCCGCCAGCATGCCGCCCACCACGGTGGTGCCGAGCGACTGCCGGCTGGCGGCGCCGGCCCCGGTGGCGAGCATCAGCGGCACCGCGCCGAGGATGAAGGCGAAGGCCGTCATCAGGATCGGGCGCAGACGCAGCCGGGCCGCCTCGCTGGCCGCCTCGACGATGCCGATGCCGTCGTCGCGCCGCCGCCGGGCGAACTCGACGATCAGGATGGCGTTCTTGGCGGCAAGGCCGATCAGCATGACGAAGCCGATCTGCGAATAGACGTCGATCTGCATGCCGCGCCACTGGATGGCGCCCAGCGCGCCGAACAGCGCCAAGGGCACGGTGAGCAGCACCACGAAGGGCATGGTCCAGCTCTCGTATTGCGCGGCGAGGATCAGGAACACGAAGACGATGGCGAGGATGAACACCGCCGTCGCCGCCGATCCCGCCTTCAGCTCCTGGAAGGTGATGCCCGTCCACTCGTAGCCGAAGTCGCGCGGCAGCGTCTCGTTGGCCACCCGCTCCATGGCGGCGATCGCCTGGCCCGACGAGAAGCCGGGGGCCGGGCCGCCGTTGATCAGCGCCGAGGCGTTGGAGTTGTAGTGCGGCACCGTCTCCGGCCCCACGGTGGGCTTGAGTTCGCCGAGGGTGGAGAGCGGCACCATGCCGCCGCTGGCGTTCCTCACATAGAGGCGCGACAGGTCGGTGGCCGAGGAACGGGCGTCCTGGTCGGCCTGAAGCGTCACGCGGAAGGTGCGGCCGAACAGGTTGAAGTCGTTGACGTAGAGCGAGCCGAGATAGATCTGCAAGGTGTTGAAGATATCCGGCAGGCTGAGGCCCAGGAGCTTCGCCTTGTTGCGGTCGAGGTCGTAGACGAACTGCGGCGTCGAGGTGCCGAAGCTCGAGAACAGCTGGTGGGCGTTGAGCTCGGGCTGCTGGCGGGCGGCGTTGAGCAAGCCTTGCGTGGCGTCGTTCAGCGCCTGGCTGCCCTGGCCGGTCAGGTCCTTCACCTGGAACTCGAAGCCGCCGGTGGCGCCGAGGCCGGGGATGGACGGCGGATCGAAGCTGAGCGCGAAGGCGTCGGGGATGGCCATCAGCTTGGGACGGACCTCTTCCACGATGCGCGAGGCGTGCTGCTCCGGCCCGCGCTCTTCCCACGGCTTCAGGATGGCGAACTCCACGGCCGAGTTGGACTGGGCCGCCGAGGTCAGGAAGTTGAGGCCGGAGATGGCGCCGACGATCTCGACGCCCGGCGTCGCCTCCAGAATGTCGCGCACCTGCTCGGACACCCGGTTGGTGCGTTCCAGCGAGGCGCCGTCGGGCAGCTGCACCACCACGAAGAAATAGCCCTGGTCTTCCACCGGCAGGAAGGTGGAGGGCGTGCGGTTCCAGAGCCAGTAGGTGGCGCCGATGGTGACGACGAAGAGGGCCAGCACCAGATAGCGCAGCTTGACGAGGAGGCCGACGCTCGACGCATAGGCGTGCGACATGGCGCCGAAGGCCGAATTGAACCAGCGGAAGGGCGCGAACCGCGTCGCCCCCTGGTGGCGCAGGAAGGCGGCCGACAGGGCCGGGCTCAGCGTCAGCGAGTTGAAGGCGGAGATGCCGACCGAGATCGCCACGGTGAGCGCGAACTGGTTGTAGAGCTGGCCGGTGACGCCGGGGATGAAGGCGACGGGGATGAACACCGCCATCAGCACCGCCGTGGTGGCGATGATCGGCCCGGTCACCTCGCTCATCGCCTTGCGCGTGGCGGCGAGCGGCTTGAGGCCGGCCTCGATCTGCCGCTCCACATTCTCCACCACCACGATGGCGTCGTCGACCACGAGGCCGATGGCGAGCACCATGCCGAGCAGACTGAGCATGTTGAGCGAGAAACCCAGGAGATACATCACCACCAGCGTGCCGATCAGCGACACGGGAATGGCGATGGCCGGGATGACGGTGGTGCGCCAGCTTTGCAGGAAGATGAAGACCACGGCGATGACCAGCACCAGCGCCTCGCCCAGCGTCTTCAGCACGTCGTCCATCGACGCCTGCACGAAGCGCGTGGTGTCGTAATGCATGGCGTAGGAGATGCCGGCCGGGAAGCGCTTGGAAAGCTCCTCCATCTTGGCCTTCACGCCCTCCTGCAGGTCGAGCGCGTTGGAGCCGGGCATCTGGAACACGCCCAGCACCACCGTCGGGTCCTTGCCGAAGAAGGCGGAGGAGGAATATTGCAGCGCGCCCAGCTCGACGCGGGCGACATCCTTGAGCCGCACCACGGCGCCGCTCGGCCCGTCGGCCCGGAGCACGATCTCGCCGAACTCCTCGGCGCTCGACAGGCGGCCGACGGCGTTGACCTGCATCTCGAAGGCGGTGCCCTCCGGCGCCGGCGCCTGGCCGATCTTGCCGGCCGCCACCTGCACGTTCTGCTCGGCGATCGCCTGCTGCACGTCGACGGCGGTGAGGCCGAGGTTGGCGAGCTTGTCGGGGTCGAGCCAGACGCGCATGGAATAGCGCCGCTCGCCGAACACCTGCACGTCGCCGACGCCCGGCACGCGCTTCAAGGGGTCGAGGATCTGCAGGGCGGCGTAGTTGCTGAGCGCCACCGCGTCCACCGAATGGTCGGGCGAGATCAGGTTGACGATGAGGACGAAGTTGGGGTTCTGCTTCCTCACCGACACGCCCGTCTGGTTGACGATGGCCGGCAGCGACGACGACGCCTGCGACACGCGGTTCTGCACGTCGACGGCGGCGGTGTTGATGTCATAGCCGACGTCGAAGGTGACGGTGATGGTCGACGAGCCGTCGTTGGAGCTCGAGGACGACATGTAGGTCATGCCCTCGACGCCGTTGATCTGCTGTTCCAGCGGCGTGGTCACCGTGTCGGCCACCACCTGGGCGCTGGCGCCGGGATAATGGGCGGAGACCACCACCTGCGGCGGCGAAATGTCCGGGAACTGGGCGACCGGCAGCAGCACGTAGCAGATGGCGCCGGCCAGCACCATGATGATGGCGATGGCCGACGCGAAGATCGGACGTCCGGTGAAGAAGCTTACCATGTGCAGGCCTCGCCTAGCGATTTTGCTGCCATCCAGCAGGGAACCGCCTTGCCATCGGCGGTGTTGTTCAGACGGTCGCCGATCCGCCGCAGTTGGCGCCCAACCTTCTCGGGATGCACCCGGTCGGCGCGCATCACGGTGAGCACCAGGGGATCGGCAAGGAGCTCGTCCAAAGTGAGTTCTCTCTTCATGACAAGTCTCCTCGGCCTCTCATACGAAAGGCGCACTTCACCGTTGCCGTTCCCGGAGGGGGCCAGCCTTGACGCACTGGAAAGGGGGTGTTACCTGTCAGTAACATTCCTGACGTTACAGATCGGTAACATGGGCGTCAAGGCGCCTTGGCACTATGGACAATGACGAATTGGTGAGCGAGTGCGTGAAGAGCGCACGTCCCCGTGAGCGGATCATCGACACGGCGCAGCTCCTGTTCCGCAAGCACGGCATTCGCGGCGTCGGTGTGGACGCCATCGCCGAGGCGGCGGGCACCAACAAGATGACGCTCTACCGCCACTTCGGCTCCAAGGACGAGCTGATCGCCGAATGCCTGCGCGAGACGGCGCGCGGCGCCGATCCCTTCTGGCGCGACCTTGAAGACAACTTCCCCGGCGATCCCCTGGCGCAGCTTCACGAATGGGTGCGCGCCGTCGCCACCTACGCCAGCATGGAAGCCGGCGGCTGCGACCTCGTCACCGCCGCCTTCGAACTCCCCGAACCCGACCACCCCGCCCGCCTCGTGGTGGAAGCCTTCAAACACGACCAACGCCAACGCCTCATCGCCCTCTGCCGCAAGGCCGGCATCAAGGAAGCGGAAAAGCTGGCCGACACGCTGGGCCTATTGCTCGAAGGCGCCAGGGTGAACCGGCGAAGCGTGGGGCCGGACGGCCCGTCGGCAAGGTTCGTGATGCTGGCCGAGGCGGTGATCGCGTCGTTCAGCGCGGCCGGGAAGGTGGAGACGAAGGGGAAGAAGGTGGCGGAGGGGGTGTAGGGCGGAAGCCTCCCGCACTCACCACCCCAATGTCGCCCTATATTAGCCGACCACCCCATCCTGCCTGAGGTCCTCGCCTGCGCGAGGATGACAGGAAATTGATATAAAACATAGGTTTAGCGTAGAGCCCTGCACTCAGCGCCCGGCCTCCCATCCCTATCACGCTGTCTCCTCGCAAGCGTCAGGCCGTCTGTTCGCAAGTATCAGTCCGTCATCCTCGCGCAGGCGAGGACCTCAGGCCGAAAGAGGCGCAACGCCGATATCAATCTCCGGCGCGCCAGCGCGCCGCCCCCATCAAGCTGTCCTCCTCTGCGAAGGCAGAGGATCTCAGGCCGGCAAGGGCGCAACGCGGATATCACCCTCCGGCGCAGGTACGGCATTCCGACATCTACGGAAATCCCGTATACCCTCTTCCCGCACCCCCCTCCAAGCGACGGCCACGAGAAGCAACAAAGGTGAAACCCATCGCGCTGCCTGCCGATCCGGCCGACGCCGAGGACTTCGACGCGCCAATCGAGGCCCTGAACCGAGCCCAGCGCGCCCGCCTGATCCGCAAGACGCGCACCGGCCTCGGCCTCTCCCAAGCCGAGTTCGCCAACCGCTTCCGCGTCCCCGTCGGCACCCTGCGCGACTGGGAACAGGCGCGTGCAACTGCGCCAGATTTCGCCATCGCGTATGTCAGGGTGATCGGCCTGCATCCGGACATGGTGGCGAAGGTGGTGGCGTGAGGCGGGCGATTGGAACCGGGCGGCTGCGACCTCCTGACAGTGGCTTCCAACTTCCCAAGCCGACTACCCCGCCCGCCAATTGGGGAAGCCCCAAGTGCGAACGGCGCGGGAAGTTGGTGCAGCTTTGCCGCGAGGCAAGAGGGCGTCGAGGCGGAGGGTTTGACCGATGAGGCATTACCTCGCGTCCCACCTTCGCCTCAGCGAAATTAGTCTATGATCGCTCTTTAACGCGTCGTCAGCTTCCCCAATTCGCTGTAATATTTCTTCCATCCCGTAAGGCCACGCCGACGCATCGTCCGGCAGAATCTTATGAAGAACTGCCAACGCCTGTTCAGGATGCCGATCTAGGATGCTGCCCCCAGACCGGCGGAGCTCGGGTAGCATTAAATGGTCTCGCTCGATTTTGGTCAGAAGCGGCAAAATTAACGAGGCTATAGCAGGAAACTGATCGCCGCTGGAGAAGGCTAACTCGCAAAGGCGAGCGGACATATTTGGAGATCTAGCTGATAATTGGCGCGGCCAAATTTGAAGTAACTCCGGCAACCGCCCCTTCCATTGCTTATGAGATTTCTTGCTCTTCTCGGTAGACCAACGTTGGACCTGCCATAGAACGTGTGATCGAAATTCATCGTCAGTCCTAAGGAGCAGGCTGCGCATCTCGCCGCTAGAAATGCAGCGCTCGCCGGTGGTATTGTCAATAGTTCCCCAGCCCGCTAAAATTATACCTGCGATAATTTCGCGATATGAGCGGCGCGAGGATAGAGGATTTGCCGCAAACTCCAGCAAGTCCGTCTTGAGTCTCATATAAAGTTCTCTATGGGGAGTTGTCGCTCCCCACAAAAAGCCCGACCATGCTGAGTCGCGTTCGTCGGTGTTACTGCTATGAAGCGCCGGCAACAGTTGTTGTTCTGTCCATCGCGGATCTACAGCAAAAAACCAATTAAGGTGGTGAAAAAAGATCACCAATGCATGCTTGCGCAAGTCATTCGGAAGAGACAGAAGGGCCTCAATATGAGCAAGCCATTCGGAAGGAAATCCTTGGCTCTGGCTCAAGTTGCTCCTGCGAGGATCATTAAAAAGTGCTCGGGCGATCATGCCAGTAGGTGAGTTAATCGCCTCCATAGTCCAGTCTGGCTCATCGCTGCTCCCTACGACACCCGAGCGTCCTGCGTCTGGAGATTCGTGAAGGACACTTACCAGCTTCTCGAAAATACGATCGAAAGTTGGGAGGCACTCCTTAGTCAGTTTGGTACTGGCTTCCTGAAGCCAACTGGTCGTAGAGTGGATGATTGCTACAAGGTGCGTATGAGGACAGCGAACCAGTCGCTCGGCGATCAACTGGACGAGACGTTCCTTGTCATTTTTCCGTGCCTGCGAATTGAAAAACCGTCGCCATGCCCACTCTGGAAAATCCCCTCGTTTAGCTGAGTAGGCTAGTGCAGCAAAAGCACGCGCAGGACGCTGGGCGACGAGACCGGCAAAAGGATCGTTCTCGACAAGAAAGTCCTCTGATCGACCGGTGTGCTCTTTGGCGAGCAGTAATAACTGTGAAAGGGGTATACCCGCCAGTTTCTCATGGTCAGTGTTGGTCCTAACCCATCCTCCCCGACTCTCCGGCGAGTCGGCGGCCTTCGCTCCATAATCCTCCCTCCAGTCAGGGGCGTCAGTGCGGAGAAGTTTCGCTTTCAAACGCGTCTTGGGAGGAAGCCTGCATCGAGACATTTGAAGCCAATGAGTGCGGTCAAGAATTGACTCAGCTCGCCTAATCTTAAAATCCGCAAGCTTCTCCCGTGGCCATCGCTTTGGGCCTCTCAATAGCTTTTGTTCGACTAATTCGCGCGACGTTTGGCTCAGTTTCTTCCACCGTCCAGCAATGACTAGCAAAAGGTCTCGCTGATGATAGCTATTCCAGAATGCGGCATCGCTCAGGGACTTTATGACTTGTGTAAAATCATCCTCAGTAACAATGCCTCGGTCCGCTGATGCCCATATTCGCAGTCGCGCAAAGATGGTTTCATCGTCGGTGGGCCACGACGCGAATTCGTGCTTTGCGGCTAATCTATTGGCTTTGGCAAGTTGGGAGAAAAGTTCCGTAAACCGGACAACTACAGCGGAAAGCCCGTGTGTTCGGTGATATTCGTCGCCTCCGACGTTGTCCTTAACTATCGGACTTATATTAGTAAGCCCATAGCCACCGATCTCGCGCTCAAGTGAAAGAGCCAGCTCGAGATTCTGTCGCAGAAGTTTAACGACAGCCGCACACCACTCGTCCGGAATCAATATTGCTTCGTGCTCTTCAGGATACCTAACGTCCATCCGTAGCAGGCGACCGGCGTCGCCTTCGTCGGTCCCTGACACGGGCGGCGTCGGGCCACTGCCGAAAGCCGGCTCCGCAGAAAGGCGTGGCCGTACCAACTCAGCATACCGTCGCACGACAGCGCTGCTCCAACCGTCTGCCTCTATGGCCGCTTGCAACTCATACCAACCTTTGTGGAAATCTTTGGTGTTGTCCCAAGCTTCAAAAAGCAATCGCCAAGCGTTGCGAATGTCCTGATGTACTTTTCGGCCGCTCCTTTCCAGTTCCCACGAGATGTACCCTTGAATACTCCGATGAAGTGACTGCTGATGAGCAGCCCACCAAACAGCGGCAGGCTGATCGCAGACCTTGGTGAGCCATGCTCCGAGCTGTTCGATTCGGGGAGCGAGACGCGGGAAATGGTTAGCCCCATGTCCACGAAATGCCGCAAGATTTTCATCGCTAATCGTTGATCGATCAAGGCGATTAAGTTCAAATGCATCCCACGCAGCTAATGGCACCTCGCGCTTGGCGTAATAGTTTTCTGGGTCTAGTTTCGTCGGCGGGATATCCGAGTCGAGACCGTATAAATCGAACGGATCGACATAGGGACCTTTGTGGCCGAACGATCCTGACCTGCCTGGCTTTCCAAATCGGCGATGTTTGTCGAATACACATAACCATTCAGCTGATGGAACAATCTCTCCGATACAAAACTTCTTCACGCCTTCATATGTCGAAATAACATGCGCAACTTGGCCTCGCTGATGTGGCTGAATTACTGTCGGGCCTTTCTTGGCTGCCTCTATGACCTTAGCAGCCCAAGCGTCAGGATCACGCGCCCGCTCGGCCCAAGCCTCGAGGGATGTCCACAAAGCAGCGTGCTCGTTATCCGGGCTATAAGGGATAGCTTCGACACCTTTGTGCCGCCATTGTGCAGAGGCGTCGTCGTGGCCGCCGGACTGAAAAGCATATGCAGTTTCGAGCTTCCCAGAGGTTCTTCGTAGAGCTTCAAGGAGATATTGAACTGGAGGGTCGTCAGCGGCGTATCCTACAAATACAACTACATAGGTTCGAAGTATTTCTTGAATAAATTCTGTTGCCCATCCGTCCGACAGATATGCTCGACCAAATTCGGAACTTGAGAGAACAAAACCATCGCCCTCAGCACCGGTATAGGTCGGTGTGGATCGACCGTGCAAGTATACTATTCCATTAAGCTCATTGGGACGCTGAGGGTCTGGTAATCGCGGTGGCTGCCACGTCTGGATTCCCGGCTCGCAATTATCAAACAACCTGTCGAAGTTGGTGGTGACCAGTTGCACAACGCCTTCTGGGGTGGTTGCCAAGTCGAGCAAAATCCTGTGCGCCGTCAGATCACAATCGGTAGGCGGCATCAACGCTGAAGCTACGGCTTCGTCAATGTCTTGCGATGCAAAGTCCCTTTCCAAGAGGCCGAAAACGCGGTCGGCCGAGATAACGCCGGAAATACCAACGCGTCGGTCTATTTCTTGAGCTTCTTGGATGAGCTTGTAGGCTGGGCTGTCTTTGTCAACTCCAAGTTTGGAAACTACCCTGCGAGCCAAACCAAAGAAATCTGGAAGATTTGCTCGCGCTCTTGAGACCCCGGCTCCACAGAAGAATATTACGCGGCCCTGATCTCTGGCGAGAAGCAGATCGTCAGGTATTGATGGTCCGTCGGCTAAGAATCGCAAAGCGAGCCTCCACTTCATGCGTTTACTTTAACTACCAAAGTCTGCGCCTTAGTAGTCAGTAATTTCTAGTTGTCCCTGCAAAGGAGTGGAGTTCTCGGCCTGTCACGCCGGTCCGCGGCGATCTGTTAAGCCGGAGCGTGACAATCCTGGAGTAAAAGGCCCCTTCGGCAGCGCCGCGCTTGCCCCCCTGGGCCGATATCTCCTTGAGCTGCCAGCTGAGGAGGAACTACCGGATCAAGACCTCAGCGGCCACAAACACTGCCAGAGCCAGCAGGCCAAGTATCAAAACGCCAACAAGCACTCGCTCGGCTGCCGTCCAAAGAGCACCTTCAGGTCGCAGTCCGGTCAGCGCAGACATGACGTCGATGACCCTATCAATGGCGCCAATGACGCGTTTCATCCCCTCACCCCCACCCAGATCATGTGCCTCGCCCCGCGCTTCCTGCCGGCCCGCGTCGGCACCTCGGCCACCGTGAAGCCGGCCTTTCTCAGGCGGCGGGTGAAGGCGGGGTTGGGGGTGGAGGACCAGACGGAGAAGACGCCGCCGGGGGTGAGCGCCCGGAAGGCAGCGCCGAGGCCCTCGGCGGAATAGAGCGCGTCGTTGCTCTCGCGCGTCAGCCCCTCCGGGCCGTTGTCCACGTCGAGCAGGATGGCGTCCCAGCGCTGGGCGCCGGCGCGGATCAGCTCGCCCACGTCGCCCCGGTAGAGGGCGACGCGCGGATCGTCGAGCGAGGTACCGAACACCTCGGCCATCGGCCCGCGCGCCCAGTCGATCACCGCCGGCATCAGCTCGGCCACGGTGATGCGGGCGGTTGCGTCCAGCGCGTTGAGCGCCGCGCGCAGCGTGAAGCCCATGCCGAGGCCGCCGATCAGCATGCGGATGCCGGGCCGGCCGGCCAGCTCCGCCGCGGCGAGGTTGGCCAGCGCCTCTTCCGAGCCGGAGAGGCGGCTGTTCATCAGCTCGTTGGCGCCCAGCATGATGGAGAACTCGCTGCCGCGCTGCATCAGCTTGAGCTCCACGCCATCGTCAGTTTTCACGGCGCCAAGCCGAACCCAGGGAAGCATCGCGGATACCCACTCATTGATAAAACGGCGGCACCCTACACGAGCCCGGCCCGGCCGCACAGGCGGGCTTATCCTCCCCCATACCGCTCCGCCATATACCGCCCCGGCGAGGTGCCCAGCGTCTTGCGGAACATGGTGACGAAGCTCGGCACGCTCTCGTAGCCGAGGTCGGCCGCCACCTTCTGGATGGAGGCGCCGCCGGCCAGCCACTTGACGGCCAGCATCACGGCGAGGCGCTGCCGCCAGCGGCCGAAGCTCATGCCTGTCTCCTCGCCGATGCGGCGGGCCAGCGTCCGCTCGCTGAGGCCGGCCCGTTTGGCCCAGACGTCCAGCGTCGAGCGGTCGGCGGGCGCGGCCAGCATCGCCTCGGCCAGCCGGCGCAGGCAGGGGTCGGCCGGGAGCGGCAGGTTGAGGTCCTCCACCTTGGCGGCCACGATCTCGTCGATGAGCACAGCCATCAGGCGCGAGTTGGCGCCGCCCTCCTCGTAGAGGCTGGGCAGCCGGGCGGCGCGCGCCATCAGCTCGTCGAGCAGCGGGCTGACCGACACGGTGCGGCAGGCGGGCGGTAGGCCCTCGGCGGCGTAGGGCTGTATGAAGGCGTTGTAGCCCTCCAGCACGCCGCTCATCTTGACGGAATGCAGCGCGCCGGCCGGCACCCAGATGGCGCTGCGCGGCGGCACGATCCAGAGGTCGCCCTCCACCTCGCAGCTCAGCGCCCCCCGCCGCACCAGGATGAGCTGCGCCTTGATGTGGCTGTGGGTGGACATCTCGAACTCGGCCGAGTGGTCGGCAACGAAGCCGTAGGTCACCACCGGCCGGGGCACCAGGTCGGGGTCCATCCAGTCTTGCGGCAGGGAGTTCACGTCGAGGATCGGCATGCGGCAAAGATGACCTGCCGGCGCCACTTTGGCAAGATCGAATAACAATGTGACAAGGCTTCGTAATGACGCCAGCGGCGCGGCTTCCTATGTCTTCCCGCAGGCAACCGACCGGGCCGGATGGTCCCGGACCCCTGCGAGAGAATGGCCATGAACAAGCTGATCGCCTTTCCCGTCCGCGGCGCGCTCAACCGGCTGCACCGCGACGCCGAAAGCTCGGACCGCGCGCTGATCGACGCGGTGACCGGCGGCCTTTCGGCGGTGCCGAGCGGCGAGGCCATCGCCGACATGATGGCCGAGGAAGAGGCCGACTATCGCGGCGTCTGCCACGGCCTTTCCGGCAATTTCCTGTCGGTGTCGCCCGCCTATGGCCGCTTCCTCTACATGACGGCGCGGGCCTGCAAGGCGCGGCGCATCGTGGAATTCGGCTCGTCCATGGGCATCTCCACCATCTACCTCGCGTCGGCGCTGCGCGACAACGGCGGCGGCAAGCTGATCGGCAGCGAGATCGAGACGTCCAAGGTGGTGCGCGCGCAGTTCCACCTGGGCGCCGCCGAGCTGGGCGACCTCGTGGAGATCCGCGAGGGCGACGCGCTGGAGACGCTGAAGGACGTGGGCGGCCCGGTGGACCTGTTGCTGCTCGACGGCGCGCTGTCGCTCTACCTGCCGGTGCTGAAGCTCATCGAGCCGCACCTTGCCCCCGGCGCCCCGGTGCTGGCCGAAAACGCCTTCGCCTCCGACTATCTCACCTATGTCGGCGATCCCCGAAACGGCTACCTCACCCTGCCGCTGCCGATCGATCCGGGCCACGGCAATGTCTATTCGGTGTGGGTTGGGTGAAGGGGCGGCGCGATATCGGCGGCTCGCCCTACCTTCCTGAGGTCCTCTGCCTGCGCAGAGGATGACAGGAAATTGATATAAAACAGTAGATTAGCGGATCGTCGCTGCCGATCTGTCTCCCGCTTCCATAAGGTTGTCCTCCTCTGCGAAGGCAGAGGATCTCAGGCAGAATGGGGCGGGGGAACTCCATAGGGCGCCGCGGGGATTCGGAGCGTGATATCGGCGCCGCGCCCCACCGTCCCGAGGTCCTCGCTTTCGCAAGGATGACAGATTTATATAGACCGAACAATCGGATAGCGCTCGCGCGCCCATAAATCTCTCACCCTGCGCCTACGCGCGAAATGGCGAGCCACGGCAAGGTGTGCGAGGCGACTACCGCTTTGTTTCCTATATATAAATCTCCTGTCATCCTTGCGAAAGCGAGGACCTCGGGCAGAAGGAGGCGCCGACGGACATATAGGGCTTCGGCAGCCGCTCACCCCACCTCCCTACCCCTCGCGCGACACCCCGGCGAGGCGCCCCGGCGACAGGCCGTAGGCGCGCACGAAATGCCGGGTGAGGTGGGCCTGGTCGGCGAAGCCGGCGGCGGCGGCGACGTCGGCGAGGCGGCCGCCCCCGGCGATCATGCCGCGCGCCAGTTGCAGGCGGCGTTGCAGCCGATAGGCGTGCGGCGGCAGCCCCGTGGCCGCCCGGAAGGCGCGGATCAGCGCGAAGGGGCTGATGCCCGAGAGCGCGGCCAGCTCGTCGAGCGAGGTGGCGGCGGCCGGGTCGTCGTCGATGCGCTGGCGCGCCCTCTGCACCGCGTCGGCCTGGATGAGGCGGCGGGCCGGCGGACGTCCCAGAAGCGGCGCGATGAGGGCGAGGAGATGCGTCTCGATGGCGAGATCGTCGGGCGCCGAGCGGTCGTGCAGGGCGTGGCTCAGCGCGCGGAAGGCGGCGGCGGCGCGGGCGTCGGAGAGCACGGGGTGGGCGATCTCGCTGCCGGCCGGCGCACCCAGCCTGGCAAAGCTCGCCGCCAGCGCCTCCGGGTCGAAATAGAGCATGCTCCAGACGCGCGGCGCCCCGCCGATCGGCCGGCCGTCGTGCACCTCGTTGGGATTGACGGTGATGATCTCGCCGCGCTCGGCCCGCACCTCGCCCCGGCCGCTCGCCGAATCCTGCGCGCCGTCCAGCACCAGGCCGACGCCGAACTGGTCATGCGTATGGCGGCCGAACTGCCGGGCCGAGGCGGCGCGCACCGCCAGCACCCCCGGCCGGGCCGTGGCAACCGCGTCGAACCGATCCGTCTCCGCTGCCGTCATGTCGTCAGCCTCGATTCATCGCAATGTGCGAAGATGCTGGCGCATCCGCTCATTGAGATCATTGCCGATTTCTCATTTGCATCAGGGGCATGAGAAATCGGCAAGCGGAATACCAAGCCGCATTTTCAATGCATCTTGGTATCTCCCTCCCCGCAATTTCGTTCAAGACCGCGCCGGCTGCAAGCGGCGATGCTCACGGAAAGAGGAGCCGCCATGTCCGCACGCATCCAAGGATACATCCTTCTGTCGCTCGCCATGGCGACGGTGGGGTCCACCGTCGTCGCCTCCAAGCTGATCGCCGGCGGGTTGCCGCCGTTTACCGCCACCGCCCTGCGCTTTGCCATGGCGCTGCCGGTCCTGCTGGCGCTGGCCGCCAGATACGGCGGTCCCCTGCCCCGCCTCCGGCCGCGCGAATGGGCGCTCTTGGCCCTCCAGGCCGGGGCCGGCAGCGTCGGCTACACCACGCTCTTGATCTCCGGCCTCGCTCATATCCCGGCGTCGGATGCCGGCGTCGTCATCGGCACCATGCCGGCGGTCTCCGCCATGTTTGCCGTGCTGGTGCTGGGCGAGCGACCCGATATCCGCGTGTTCGCCTCCGTCACACTCGCCACCATGGGCGTGCTCGCCGTGTCGCTCGACGGTGCCGGCCCGAAGTCGATGATCGGCATCCTGCTGGTTCTCGGCGCCGTGGTCTGCGAAAGCGCCTTCATCCTGCTCAACAAGCGCATGGCCGTGCCGCTGCCGCCACTCTTGCAGGCCACCGCCATGACCGGCCTCGGCCTCGCCCTGTCGCTGCCCTTCGTGGCGCTGGAAGGCTGGCCGCCAGAGGCGTCCACACAGGCCGTCGCCGCCGTCGCCTGGTATGCGCTGGTGCCCACCGTCGGCGGCTTCCTGCTCTGGTATGCCGGGGCGGCGCGGGTCAGCGGCAGCGAGGCGGCCACCTTCACCGCCGTCGCGCCCGTCACCGCCGTGGTGCTCGCCGCCCTCGCCCTCGGCGAGCCCTTGGAGCCGCAGCAATATCTCGGCCTTTCCGCCGTCGGCCTCGCCATCCTCGTTCTCAGCCTGAAGCGTACCAGCCGGAGACTGCCCGCATGACACCCCTCATCAGCCACCACCCCGCCATTCTCAAGCGCTTCCCCATGCTGCGCGTCGGCACGCTGGTGCTCTCGGGCATGGACCGGCTCACCCTTGCCCGGCTCGACACCGCGCCGCTCGCCGCCACCGCCAAGGCGGCGCTCGATGGCGGCACGGAAAGCGATCTCCCCTCGATCCGCGCCTGGCGCGCCACCTTCGCGGCCATGGGCTTCAAGCCGACGCAATATCGCTCGGCCGCCGAGGCGCTGCTGCGGCGCCTCCGCACCGACGGCAGCCTGCCCGCCGTCCACCCGGTGGTCGACTATTGCAACGCCGTCTCCGCCGCGATGGCCATCCCGCTCGCCGCCTTCGACCTCGACCGGGTCGACGGCGCCCTCACCGTTTGCGAAGCGATCGGCGACGAGCGCTTCCTCGCCTTCTCCGGCGAGGAGGAGAGCCCGGAGCGCGGCGAAGTGATCTTCCGCGACGAGGGCAACCGTGCCCACGCCCGCCGCTGGACGCACCGCCAGAGCCGCTGGTCGGCCGTCTCGCCCGAAACGGCGCGCGTTCTCCTGGTGGCCGAGGCGCTGCACGAGGGCGCGTCCGGCGACATCGAGCGCATGATGGCCCTCCTCGCCGACGGCTTCTCCGCCGCCGGCGCCCGGGTGATGGAGATGGAGGCGACCTGATCTAGGGGGTTTTGGCGAAGCGCCTGAGATTCTGAAGGTGGTGGCGCCAGCCGTCGCGATGGGCGGCGGCCAGCGCCGCGCCGTCCTCGCCAAGCCGCTCCCATCCCTGATGGATCAGCCGAACCCGGCTGCCGTCCCCACGCGGCTCGATGGCGATCTCCACCGCCGTCTCGGCCGGCCAGTCGTCGTCGGCCCAGGTCAGGGCGAGGCGCCGCCCCTCCTCGAAGGCGGTGACGCGGCCCGAGGTCACCACCTCGCGCCCGCCGTCGCGCCACACCTCGCGAAAGCCGCCGCCCGGCCGGGCGTCCAGCGCCATGTGCGGCCCGAACCAGCGGGCCAGCGCCGCGGGCTCGACGATCATGGCCCACACCCGGGCCGGCGGCGCCTCGACATCCTCGGTAAGTTCAACGCGCATGGGTCCCTCCATCGGCGATCACGACACTCGCATCTTCAGGCCATCCCGCCCATCTGTCTTGAACGAAACTGACGCCGCTTGCCGCGACCTGTGCCGCCTCTTCACCAAGCCCTGCTCCTGCACAATGGTGAAGCGGCGCTCCGAGCGGTGGCCGCATAGAGGCAGCCCTATATCAGCCGCCCGCTCTACTCGTCCCGAGGTCCTCGCTTTCGCAAGGATGACAGATTTATATAAGAGAAAACAATAACATAACCTATATATCAATTGTCATCCTTGCGAAAGCCGCTTGAATTCGCTCGCGAATTCAAGGTGTACCTCAGGCAGAACGAAGCGCGACGCCACTATAGGGCGCCCTATCCCTACTCCACCTTCACCCACATGGCCGGGCGCACGCCGCCGGTGCACCATCCATCCGCGAGGTTGCCGATCAATATGTTGTTGCCCTGGATGCCGATGTTGCCGTCGCCATGGATATACACCGCCTTGACGCCGACGCGGCCGGGCGACCGCAGCCACCACCACCAGATGCCGCCGCTCAGAAGCCTTGCGGTCCGCCTGCCGTTGTTGGCGTCTTTCCGCTCGAACCAGTATCGGCGCTTCCGCCCCTGGTCATAGAGCCTTGCGCTGCTGTCGCCGAAATAGCGGCAGACCGCCTCCTCGATGCTGAGCAGGAACACACGGTCCTCGGTGTCGGCGCCGCCAGCGGTGCCATACCACTGATTGTCGAGGTTCTTGTTGACGACCGGCACGATCCTCTGCCGTTCGGCCGCGCTGAACCGCTCGCAGAACGCGCCGTTGAGATAGCGCCTCAGGGCGCAGTCGGCCCAGGTGATATCGGTGTAGGCGTCGTGATAGGGGCGCTGCTCCAGGATATGCTCGGCAATCACCAGCGCCCTGTCGCCGTCAATGTCCAGCACGCGCCAGTCATGGCCGCCGAAGCGCAGCAACGCGCCAACCTCGATATCCGCCACGTGATCACTCCCCGCTTCAAGTTTACGCGGCGCCCTTCTCCCGGATCGGGAACAGCAGATCGAGCTGCAAGTCGTCCATCCGGCCGCCCTTGCGGATGAAGTTGTAGAAGTTCAGCGTCTCCTCGAACCCCTGCCCGGCCGCCGTCTCCGCCGACGTCCAGCGCGGCGAATCCCAGTCGTTGGCGTATCTGTCGCTGGCCTCGACCCAGGTCTTCAGCCGGCGCCAGTCCTCGAAATCCCACGACCGCAGCACATGGGCCGCATAGAGGCCTCCGTCGAAACGCCGCTTCACCAGCGGCGCGGGAACCGCCATCTCCTCGGGAATGGACACCCACACCTCATAGACATGCGACGGCTCCCCGACGGCCGCCGCCCCCTTGGAGCAGTCGAAGCCGAAGCTCCGGGCGTCGGGCTTGATCTCCAGCAACCGGTTGTCCGTGGCGAAGCGCGTGATCATGTCCAGGGCCTTGCCCTCGCAGCCCTCGCCGCTCGCAAAGGCGGCGGCCACGGTCATCGGCGGCAGATGGACGATCCGCACATCCCGGTCGGTCAGCTCGCCCAGAATGTCTTTTGCGTTGTCTAATTTTTCCATCGATATCTTCCGGGTTTTACTTTGGAACCATGAAAAGATGAACTGACGACAAAGTCCCGGCGCACTTAACACGCGCTCATCACGAGATAAAAGAACGGCTGGGCTCATGTTTTGCGCCCGGCTTGCCTCGGATGGCGCTCGTCCACTATTGTGGACGGATGAGCGACAATAACGACATCGACCGCCGCATCGGCGCCCGCATGAACCTGCTCGGCAAGGGGCTCCCATGCTGATCCGCGACGCCGAGGCGGCCGACATCGAGGGCATCGCCGCCATCTACAATCACGCCGTGGCGCACACCACCGCCATCTGGAACGATCAGGTGGTGGATGTCGCCAACCGCGCCGCCTGGCACGCCGACCGGCAGCGCCTCGGCTATCCCGTGCTGGTGGCGGTGGACGAGGCCGGCGCCGTGCTCGGCTACGCCTCCTTCGGCGACTGGCGCGCCTTCGACGGCTACCGCCACACGGTGGAGCATTCCGTCTACGTCCGGCACGACGCGCGCGGCCGGGGCATCGGCGAGGCGCTGATGCGCGAGTTGATCGCCCGCGCCCGGGCCATCGGCAAGCACGTGATGGTGGCCGGCATCGAGGCCGGCAACGCCACCTCCATCCGCCTGCACAGGAAGCTGGGCTTTGCCGAGGTCGGCCTTCTCCCGCAAGTCGGCATGAAGTTCGGCAAGTGGCTGGACCTCGCCTTCCTGCAACTGGTGCTGGACGACCGCGCCACCCCGGACGCGCCGCTCCCCTGACCGGGTTCCTTGCCGTTCTTCGCCGTTGACATGGCCCGTTTCCGCGGAGAGCCTCAAGGGCTCGCTGCAGCCGGAGGGTTGAAATGGTCCAGTCGATCGTCGAACTGCGCAACGTGCCCGGTACGGAGGCGGCCGTGGGTTGGGCCGGCGGCCACACGCTGGTAGTCGACCGTCCCGACGGCAAGGCCGGCGGCATGGGCCTCGGTTTCAACGGCGGACAGTTGCTCGCCCTGGCGATCGGCGGTTGCTACTGCAACGACCTTCGCTACGTGGCCCATAATCTCGGCGTCGAGATCGGGGAGATTTCCGTGACGGTGAAACTTGAGCTCGACGGCGCGCCGCTGGTCGCGACCAGCGCCGTCCTGTCCGTCAACTGCACGACATCGGATGGCTCCGACCCGAAGACCTTGATCGATCGGGCCTGGGCGATCTGCACCGTGGCGAACTCCCTCAATCGCGGCGTGCCGACAACGCTGACCGTGGTCTGATTCCGAGAGGAGAGCGGCATCGGCGACTGGGTGATCCGTCTGGTCCAGAAGCGGCGAACCCTTACCGGTGCGCCCTCAGCGTCTCCATCAACAGGCGCGCGGTTTCCGCCGACGACTGGGGGTTCTGACCGGTGACGAGGAGGTCGTCCCGCACGGCGTAGGACGCCCAGTCGGCACTCTTCGAGTAGAGGCCGCCCAGCGACTTCAGCTCGTCCTCCACCAGGAAGGGCACCACGTCGCTAAGGCCGACCGCCGCCTCTTCCGAGTTGGAAAAGCCGGTCACCTTCCTGCCCTCGACCAGCGGACGGCCGGCGGCGGTCCTGGCGCGCCTGAGGGCGCCCGGCGCATGGCACACCAGCCCCACCGGCTTGCGGGCGGCGAGGAAGCTTTCGATCAGCGCGATCGACGTCCTGTCCTCGGCGAGATCCCAGAGCGGACCATGGCCGCCGGGATAGAAGACGGCGTCGAAGTCGGCCTGATCAACATCCCTGAGCGGCACGGTGCTCGCCAGCGCCGCCATCGCCTCGGCATCGGCCTCAAAGCGGCGCGTTTCGTCGCTTTGCGAGTTCGGCTCGCTGCTCCGCGGGTCGAGCGGCGGCTGGCCGCCCTTGGGCGAGGCCAGCGTGATCTCGGCGCCGGCCTCCTTGAAGGCATAATAAGGGGCGGCCAGCTCCTCCAGCCAGAAGCCGGTCTTGTGGCCGGTGTCGCCGAGTTGGTCATGCGAGGTCAACACCATCAGGACTCTCATCGTCGCCTCCTTGCGTGTCGAGGGCAGCCGGCGGCCGCCATGCTCCCTCACACAGATGGTATCGCCGAGGCCTGCTCCAGAAACTTTCCTTCTCCGGAAACCATCCTTGCCATCGCCGTCCCGACCTGCTATCACTTTCCAATATCGGAAACCGTGAGGCCGCCATGCTGACGCTTTACCTCCATCCGCTCGCCTCCTTCTGCCACAAGGTGCTGATCGGCCTTTACGAGAACGGCACGCCCTTCGAGCCCCATATCGTCGATTTCAGCGATCCCGGCTCGGCCGCCGCCCATCTCGAGCGCTGGCCGGTGGGCAAGATCCCGGTGCTCTACGACGGCGCGACCGGCCGCCTCGTGCCGGAGACCAGCGTCATCGTCGAGTATCTCGCCCGGCATTACCCCGGCCCCGTCCGCCTGCTGCCCGACGATGCCGACGTGCTGCTCGACGTCCGCCTTTGGGACCGCTTCTACGACCTCTACGTCTCCGTCCCCATGCAGAAGATCGTCACCGACCGCCTGCGCCCCGAGGGCTTCAACGATCCGCATGGCGTCGCCGAGGCGCATGCCACGCTCGACACCGCCTATGCGATGATCGACGCGGAAATGGCCGGAAAGACCTGGGCGGCCGGCGACGCCTTCACCATGGCCGACTGCGCCGCCCTGCCCGCCCTGTTCTTCTCGTCCATCGTCCACCCATTCGGCGAGGATCGGCCGCATCTTGCCGCCTATTTCGAGCGGCTGATCGCCCGCCCGTCGGTGCGGCGCGTCATCGCCGAGGCCCGGCCCTATTTCCAGTTCTTTCCCTATAGGGAGGCAATGCCCGCCCGCTTCCTGGAGGAACCCGCATGACCGCCTTGGATACATCGGGCTTCGACCGGCTGTTTCAGGCGCTGGCCGACCCCTACCGCCGCGCCTTCGTCGAGCGGCTGTCGCGCGGGCCGGCGTCGGTCAGCGAGCTGGCCGAACCCGCCGACGTGCAACTGCCGGCCGTGCTCAAGCACCTGCGCGTGCTGGAGGACAGCGGCATCGTCGTCTCCGACAAGGCCGGGCGCACCCGCACCTACCGCATGCGGCCCGACGCCTTCGCGCCGGTCAGAAGCTGGATCGACCAGCGCCAGAGCGAGATGGCCGCCGCCTTCGACCGGCTGGCCGTGCTGATGGCCGAGACCCCTGAGGAGAAGGATCACTGATGGCCGTCGACCACCGCAGCTTCGTCATCACCCGGCGCCTGCCCGGCAGCCCCGGCCACGCCTTCCGCTTCTGGTCCGACCATGAGCTGAAGCGGCGCTGGACCTCCTGCCATCCCGACTGGACGGTGCTGGAGGACGTCTTCGACTTCCGCGTCGACGGCGGCGAACGCATGGTCTGGCGCATGCCCGACGGGACGGAGCAGGCCATGCTCGCCCATTTCCTGGAGATCCACCCGCGCCAGCGCATCGTCTACGCCTACACCATGCGGACATCAGGCGAGCCGATCTCCTCGTCGCTGGTAACGGTGGAGTTCGCGGCAAGCGACGCCGCCACCCTCATGACCTTCACCGAGCAGGCAGTGTTCCGCGACAAGGGCATCGGCGACATCCGCCAAGGCGGCACCGCCCTCGGCTTCGACCGCCTAGCGGAGGCGATGGCCGCCGACACTGCCCATCGCAGGGAGGCGGGCCACCCATGACCACTCCACCCCCCACCCTCGCCGACGCCATGGCGCGCTGGTCGCTCGCTGCCCCGGCCTTCGTCACCGAGACGGCCAGCAGCGTCATTTACCGGGTGGCGTACGCCAACCACGGCCCGGCCGCGCTGAAGCTGCTGAAGCCGGGCGCGGGCGATGACGAGGCGCGCGGCGGGGCGCTGCTCGCCTGGTATGGCGGGCATGGCGCGGCACGGGTGTTCGGCCTGGCGCCGGACGCGGTGCTGATGGAATGGCTCCCCGGGAAGACGCTGGGCGACCTTGCCCGCGCCGGCCGCGACGATCTCGCCACTTCCATTCTTGTCGATGTCGTCGAGCGGCTGCATGCCCGGCGCGCCACGCCGCCGCCGGAGCTGACGCCGCTCCGCCGGCGCTTCGCCTCGCTGTTCCGCACCGATCCGCGGCGCTGGCGGGCGGATGCCCGGCCGCTGGTGGCGCGGGCTGCCGCCGTCGCCGAGGGCCTTCTCGACGCGGACACATCGACCCAGCCGCTGCACGGCGACATCCACCACGACAACATCCTCGGCACCGGCGAGACTTGGGCGGCGATCGACCCCAAGGGCCTCATTGGCGACCCGGCCTATGACTATGCCAACAGCTTCCAGAACCCCGAGCGAGCCGAAGCGCTCGTCCTCGACCCCGCCCGTGTCGCCCGCCACGCCACGGCGCTCGCCGAGCGAACCGGCATCGCCCGCCGCCACCTCCTCGCCTGGGCCGTCGCCCACACCGCCCTGAGCGGCGCCTGGAATATCGAGGACGACAACCCCTTCGCCCATCAGGCGGCGATGCTGGCGCTGCTGCTGCCTATCTACGAAGCCGGTTGAACGCGCGTCTCCATCGGGCCGAATGAGATCTCGCCGATGCCGCGCGCCACGACCGCCTCCAGCACGGCCTCGGCATCGAGCGCCTGATGGACGTGATAGAGGCCGGGGGCCACGGGGCCTGCCAGGAACTCACCGATCTGCAGCGCCGCGAGGCGGGCCGTCACCAGCGCCTCCTCCGTGCCGGAAAAATGCACGCTCAGTGCCACCGGCTCCCCCTTGGACCAGCCGGACACCCGGACGCTGGCATTGCAGAGCGAACTGCCGAAGCGCAGCCGCTTGAAGAGGGCGGTGGTCACCCCGCGCACCAGCCGGCTTCCCGCGAAAACCCGCCCCAGGGCGAACAGGGCGGCGGTTGCGAGCGGCGACTCGAAGGCGACGCCCGTCCACGCCGCGTCGACCGGCAGGGTGCGCCCGAGGCTGTGCTGGTCGGAGAAGTCGACGGCGTGAAGCGTCCTCCGCCCCTCGCCGAAGCCGAAGTCCATGGGGGCGACGCGGCGGTCGCGGTGCTTGTCGAACACCTGTCCGGCCATCCAGTCGATGGCGGCGTCGCCGTGGCGATCGCCGAGCCCGAACAGCAGGCCGATGTCGATCCGCTCGATCCGGTCCAGCCGGGCGGCGCACCAGGCGGCCATGATGTTGGTGAGGCCGGGCGCTAGCCCCAGCGAGACGAGCGCCGCCGAGCGCCAGGGCGCCAGCCCCTCGACGCCCCGCAGGAACGCGTCGTTGGCGGTGATGTCCGCATAGTGGATGCCATGCGCGACCAGGAAGGCGACGAAGGCGAGATCCTCCTGGTCCATGCACATGACGACCCAGTCGATGCCATGGCAGGCCTGCTTCCAGGTTCGCGGGTCGTCGAGGTCGATCAGCACCGCCCGGCCGCCGATCGACCGCGCGAGCCGCTCGGCCTTGATCAGGTTCCGGCCGGCAACGACCACGTCGAGATCGCCGCGCTCGCCGAGCGCCCGGCAGATGCGGCTGCCGACGCTGCCGTAGCCGCCCACCACCAGAACCGCCCGGCGGGGAGACCCATCGTGCGAAACGCGGCTACCCGCCGCTATGGCTTCCCGTCGGTCATGCATCGTGACGCTTCCGCCTCTTCCTGCCGAAGGCATAGCCGGCGCCCGGCCGCGTGGCCCCGGATTTTCCTGGACCATCGGCCGGTTTTGTCCGGTATCGGACGGCCGGGGCCGGATGGCCCGAAACGCACCGGCGGCGGCGTGTTCCATTGCGGACATTTCATGGCAACATGTCCGGAAACGAGCGGCCCCAGGGCCTGCCCGCGCACCGACAGGAGGCGGCATTGACCATCGATCGGCGGGTCTTGAGAACCCGGACCGCCCTTTACGATGCCCTGGTCGACCTCATTCGCGAGCGCGACTATGAGGCGATCACCGTCGAGGACATCCTGGCGCGCGCCAATGTCGGCCGGTCCACCTTCTACGCCCACTTCAAGTCCAAGGACGAACTCCTGGAGAAAAGCCTGGAGCGGCTCAGGCAGGAGCTGATCGCGGCGGTCGAGGCAACGCCGGAGGCGACCATCTTCACGGTGACGCGCACGCTGTTCGAGCATGTCCATCGTCATCGCGACATCCACTTCGCCCTGGCGAAGGGAACACGCGGCGCGCTGCTGCACGAATCCATCGCCGCGAACTTCGCCCAGGTGGTGCGGACGCTGCTGCCGAACGCCCGCGGCGGATCGATCCCGCGCGAGCTCGCCATCTCGCATATCAGCGGCAGCTTCCTCTGCGTGCTGCGCTGGTGGATGGACCGCAACCCTTCCGTCACGCCGGCCGAGGCCGACGGCCTGTTCTGCCGGCTAGTCTTTTCCGGCCTGGGGGAGGAGTTCGGGGCCATCCCTGAGCCCCCGGAGCGCTGAGGCGCGGCCCCCGTTTTCCCGGACAAACGCCGCGCCGCCGTCCCGAACCGGACCGGCCGGCCGTTTCATGCCGGATCGGCGAGAGCGGGAAGCCCACCGCGTGAGCTAGCTATTTCGCATCAACAGCGAAAGGCTTTCACCGATGGTTTCATCTCTCCTCTCCAGCGCTCCCACCGGGTTGGTGTACCGGGCAACCGCGACCGCGCTCGCCATCCTCGTCATGACCTCGATCCACCACATCTACGGCGCCGAGATCTTCGACACGCCCTACCGGCTCCATATCGTCTACGTCAGCATCCCCGTCGCCCTCGTCATCCTCGGCTGCGTCGCGCTGGCCCGCCGCACCGCCAGCGCGGCGGTGGCCCGGGCGGCTTCCTGGCTCTTCGTCATCCTCACCGGTCTCTTCGCCATCGTGGCCGTCGGCTTCTACGAAGGCGGCTACAACCACGTCATCCCCAACATCCAGTATCTTCTAGGCGTGGAGCACACCCTCAGGGCCGGCCTCTACGAGCCGCCCGACGACCTCGTCTTCCAGCTTACCGGCGTGGCCCAGTTCGGCATCGCCCTGGTGGCAGCCTCAGCCCTCTGGCGCCTCCTCTCTCACCACGCCTGACCGACGTCGCGAGGCGATTGGCGCCACCCTCTTCTGGAACTTTGCCCGGCCCTCACGGTTGGTCGAGACACGATCCGGGAGCGAGGGCGATGGCGAGAAGCGACAAGGAAAGGAACACCGTCCGGGACGGAGCGGATCATGAACAAGGCGGCGAGGCGATGCCCGCCGGGCGCGACGCAGTGCCGTCGATCGCCCCGCTGCCCAGGATGTCCTTTGCCCATTCGGCCGGCTTCTGGCTGAAGGTGGCGCTGCCCACCTTCCTGAAGGGCCTCATCATCCGCCGCCCCTGGGCCGAGGCCATGGCCGAGCGCTTCGATCTCGACAGCCGGGCGGTGCGCTACATGGAAAAGCTCCATCGCGCCTATCAGGGCCGGAGCGTGCTCGTCCGCAACCCGATCCGGCCGCAGGCGGTTCTGTTCAGCGGCGACGACGTGAAGGCGGTTCTCGCCGGCACGCCCCAGCCCTTCACGCCGGCCTCCGACGAGAAGCGGGCCGCGCTCAGCCACTTCGGGCCGAAGCTGTCGCTGATCTCGCGCGGGGCCGACCGGCCGCCGCGCCGCGAACTCAACGAACGGGTGCTGGAAACCTCGGCCAGCGTCCACAGCCACGCCGAGATCTTCCGCACCATCGTCGCCATCGAAATGAACGCGGTGCTGACGCGGGCGGCGGAAAAGGGCGCGCTCGACTGGCCCATCTTCGCCGAGGGCTGGTTCCGCATGGTCCGCTCGATCGTGCTCGGCCCGTCGGCGCGCGACGATGTCGCCGTCAGCCGGCTCATGGCCCGGCTGCGCGGCCGCGCCAACTGGGCCTTCATGATGCCGAGGGACGAAGAGGCGCGGAACGAGCTGCTGTCGCGGCTTCAGGTCTACGTCAACGCGGCCGAGCCGGGCAGCCTCGCAGCCCTGGCGGCGGCGATGCCGGCCTCCGGCGCCGCCACCCACCAGATGACGCAGTGGCTGTTCGCCTTCGATCCGGCGGGCATGACGACGTTCCGGGCGCTGGCGCTGGTCGCGCCCAACAGGGAGGCCCTGTGGCAGAGCATGGAGGAGGTGCTGGGCGAGCGGCGCGACCTCGGCTTCCTCCGGGCCTCGGTCCTCGAGACCCTGCGTCTCTACCCCACCACGCCGGCCATCCTTCGCCAGACCACCCAGCCGGTGCTGCTTGCCTCGGGCGCGCTCCGGAAAGGCACCGGCGCGCTGATCTATGCGCCCTTCTTCCACCGGGCGTCGTCCGTGGAGGCGGCCGACCGCTTCCAACCGGCCCGCTGGATCGGCCGGGATGCCGAGGACCTCCTGCCCTTCGTGCCCTTCAGCGCCGGCGATGCCGTCTGCCCGGCCAAGAACCTGGTGCCGCTGCTCGCCGCCGAGGCGTTGCGCGCGCTGCTCTCGAACCACCGCTTCTTCATCCTCGAGCCCGGCTGGCTGAAGAGCGACCGGCCGCTCAAGGGCACGCTCAACCACTTCGCCATCCGCCTCGGGCTGGAACCGCTGCACCCGCCCGGGCCCGAGTGAGGAACTAGGCATCCTATATCGGCGTTGCACTTTGTTCTGCCCGAGATCCTCTGCCTGCGCAGAGGAAGACAGAATTATATAAGAGAAACAAATATATAGGCTGCCTTCCTCTGCGCAGGCAGAGGATCTCGGACCGCAAAGGGCGAGGCCGAACTATAGGGCTCCATCGGTCTCAAGCCTCTCTCACTTGCTGGTGCGTCCGGTCTGCTTCGCCTCCTCCCGCCGCTCTTCGTCCTCGTCCGAGCGCTTCAGGTCTTCCCGGACGTCGAAATCGTCCGGGGCGTTCTTGGTGTTCACCCGCTCCTCGATGATGCGGATCTGTTGCTTGTGCGTCTTGTTGCCGGCCATGTCGGCCTCCATCACTTGTTGGTGCGTCCGGTCTGTTTCGGATCGACGCCGCCTTCCGGCGTGACGTCGTTCTCGACGTCGCCCTCGAAGGTGTTGTCGCCGTCGAGCCCGCCATCGTCCTCGATGATCTCGCCGGCTCCGGTCGTGCCCCTGGAGGTGCCGATGCCGGGGTTCTCCTTGAGATCCTTGTCGGTGGGCTTCTCGGTCTTGAAATGCTGGCTGGTCATTTTCGCCTCCTCGCGTTCGTGGCTCATGCGTCTACGAACCGCCCTGACCCCAGGATGTTCCGGAGCATGTTCCGGAACAAATGCCGGCGATCGGGGTTGGCATTTTCCAACCGCCATCCAACCGCAAAGGAGCGAGCCATGGTCAACGGCAAGGGCGACAGCAAGCATTTCGGCAGGGGTTCGCAGGGCAAGGGCGACGGCACCGGCGCCATGACCGAGCTCGACAAGAACCTGGTGGGCGAGAACGACATCCTGTCGAACCGCGACAAGCAGCAGCATTCCAAGGAACGCGGCCAGGACGGCAACGCCATCAAGACCGACCTCGAACAGGATCACGCCGCCAACCGCCTGCCGCCGGATTGATCACACCCTCACGCTGGGCGGTCCGTCTCGCCGGCCGGCTCGGCCTCGTCGTCAGACTGCGCCTCCGGGAAAATGTTCCAGACGGCGATGAACAGGGCGGCGATCGCCGGGCCGACGACGAAGCCGTCCAGGCCGAACACCGCGAGGCCGCCCAGCGTCGAGATCAGCACCACGTAGTCGGGCAACCTGAGATCCTTGCCCACCAGCCTGGGGCGCAGGAGGTTGTCGACGAGGCCGATGACGAGTGCCCCGAACAGGATCAGCACCACGGCCTTCCAGATGGCGCCGGTGGCGAACAGATAGATCGCAACCGGCACCCAGACCGCCGCGGCGCCGATCGCCGGCAACAGCGACAGCGCCATCATCAGCACGCCCCACAAGAGCGGCGCGTGGACGCCGAGAAACCAGAAGATCAGGCCGCCGAGCAGGCCTTGCAGCGCGGCGATGAGGACGACGCCCTTGACGGTCGCCCGCACCACGGTGGTGAACTTGGCAAACAGCGCCCGCTTGTAGGCGGGGTTGAGCGGTACCGCCTTCCGGACCCGCAGGAACAGCCTGTCGCCGTCGCGGATGAGGAAGAAGGCCAGATAGAGCATCAGCGCCAGGCTGATGAAGAAGGCGACGGTCGACTGGCTGATACCGACGACCTGGGCGGCCACATATTGGCTTGCCACGGTCAGCGCGCCGCTCAACCGATCCTGAACGGCACCGAGCTCGCCGAAGCCATACTCGGCCAGGAAGTCCTTGGTCCAGGAGGGAAGCGCGTTGAACACGGCCTGGAAGTAGCCGCCGACATCGATCTCGCCGGATTTGATCTGTTCAAACATCGCCGCCGCCTCGTTCACCAGGGCGACGCTGATCAGCACCAGCGGCACGATGACCATCAGCAGCACAATGACGATGGTCGCCGTCGCAGCCATGTTCGGCCGGCCGGGCATGGCGCCGAGCAGGCGGCGGTTCAACGGCGCAAACAGGATCGCCACCACCGTGGCCCAGAGGATCGCGCCGAAGAACGGCCATAGCACCCAGGCAAAGGCCAGCGTGACCAGCACCGTCAGCAGCAGGAAGGATTTGCTTTCAAGGTTGCGCACCGGCCCTCCAGTCCGGGCAGGAGGAACATCCGGCAACCGGCCGGGTCATGCGGCGACCCCAGCCCGAGCGGAACCCTCCATCCGTGCAGGACCTAACGCACCGGCCCGGACATCGTTCCGAGTGTGGATGGGATGAAGTTCGGCCGGCTCTAGAACAGCTCGTCCAGCATCAGGTGGAACCGCAGCTTGCGCCGGTCCGGTCTGGCGATGCCGTAGCTCTGGAACAGTCGGTCTTGCAGCGCCGGGCCGAACTCGTGCAGGCAGTTCCAGAGGATGGCGAGATCCTGGTAGCGGTCGGCGATGCCGGCCCGGCCCACGTCGATGCAGCCGACCACCTCGCCCCCCTCGACGATCAGATTGTCCAGCGAGAAGTCGCCGTGGGTCACCACCGGGTCGGCGGCGAGCGGTAGCAGGGCTTGCAGCCCGTCCCACACGTCCTCGGCCGTCCAGCCCTGCCGCTCCTCGTCGAAGTCGCCGACGTCGACCAGCCCGGCGTCGATGCGGGCGCGGGCGACGGCGAGCCGCTGGGCATGGCCGGCGACAAAGGGGCAGTCGCTTACGGGGATGGCGTGCAGCCGCCTGAGGAAGGCGGCGAGCGCGTCGATGACATCAGGGCGGGCGTCGGGCTCGGCCACGAGAACCTGGTAGGCCGTCCGACCGGGCAGCGCCGTCATCAGCAGAAAGGCCTCGTGGGGCGTGCGCCGGAACTTGACGACGGCCGGCACCGGCAGGTGGGCGGCGAGCCAGTTGAGCCGCGCCGCCTCCTCGGTGATGGCGTCGGCCACGGCGTCGCGGCCATGCTTCAGATAGAGGTTGGGCGCCCCCGCCTTGCCGTGAAGGCGAAAAACGGCGCCGCCCGAGGCGCCGATGGTGTCCCGCGCCCAGGCATAGCCCGCCACCGCGGCGGCGAGGCTCGGCGGCACGGTCGGGCGGGCGTCGTCCCGGTCGGCGTCGGTCATCGAAGGGTTCCAGGCGATAGGATCAGATAGCCCCGAGGCTCGCCCGGCGCCCAACATAAGTGGGGTGCGGCGAGCGCCATCCCAAGGCCAAAAGACCCTGGGCCAGGATTATCGATGAAAAGAGGCCTTATTCCGGCCGCCAGCGGCGCAGCGCGTTGACGATGTCGCCGTCGATCTTGCCGGCCGCCACCATCTGCGACAGCATGGCAGAGGCCTCGTCCCGGTTCATGGCCGGGCGATAGGGTCGGCTCTCGATGAGGGCGCTGAACACGTCGCAGACGGTGACGCATCGCGTCCGCCAGGAGATGTCCGGCGCCGTCAGCCCAAAGGGATAGCCCGAACCATCGAGCCGTTCATGGTGGTGACGGATCACGTCCAGCACCGCGTTCCAGCCGATGATCCGCGTATCGCTGAGGCTGTCGTAGCCGATTTCCGAATGGCTGCGGATGGCGTCGATCTCCGTCTTGCGGAGACGCCGCGTCGCGTTCAGAAGGCTGGTGGGCACTGCCAGCTTGCCGATGTCGTGCAGCAGCGCGCCGACAAAGAGAACGGCGTGCTCGCTGCCGTCGACGCTCATGTCACGGGCGACGTGGACGACGAGCTTCGTGGTCTTCAGCGAATGGGCGAAGATATAGCCGCAGTGGCGCCTCAGCCTCGTCAGCATCGGAACGGCGCCGGCGTCGGCGAGATACTGGTGCACGCGGCCGATGGTGGCGGCGTCGCATCCGCTCCGCGTCAGCGCGGCATGGATGAGCAGCGACGTTCGCCTGTCGGGATAGCTCATGTCCTGGAGGTTGGCGGCCGGCACGGCGGACCCGGCGTCCGACGATAGGAGGCGGGAGGCTTTTCCCGCGTCAGCGGCAATCCGACTTGAGGACACATGCGGGGACACGTCGCTACCCAGCCTTTCGCACTCTGATCTTCCTGAAAGCGAAACGACGAGGCCCGGCCTCGCCGTCATCGCCGGCCCAGAATAGAGAAAACTCGCGAGCCATGTGGTAATGCGCTTTTTGTCCAGGCCGGCGCTTTTTGTCCACGCAGGCGGCTGCCCGCCGCGACGACGCGCGCCAAGCGCGCATCTATTCCGTCTGCCTCAACCTGAAGAAGAAGTATTCCATCTACATATCACACCATTGATATGTATTCAGTCGTTCGCAGCTTAGTCTCGACCACGAGGGGCCAAGTCCGGTGGAGCAATTCCCATGACGGCGAAGCGCAATCTTGTCCGGTCATTTGCACATGACAAGGAGATGGACGGTTCCGATGACCTGAGTTCACGAAAAACTCTATACCTCGGCGTCTCCCCTGTCCGTATTTTCCTTGACAGCGCCCTGTGCATCGCGTGTCTTGTCGCCGGTTGGCTGCGGTATTGACGAGGGAGACATGCGAGGGATCGGCGGCCGCTCCGGCCGGACAAGCTTCAGCAGCGAATATCGCGGCCTGGACGAGGTCAGAACCCTCTTCACCGGCGTTTACGGCCCGTCGGTCAGCCTGACCGGCTCGAGCGACGGCAACTTCAGTTTCAGGACGTCCATCGTCCGCGACGGGGCGCTTTGGCTCAGCCACTGCCACACGGGCGACGACCTCACCGCGTCCTTCGACACCGACCGCGACGACATCGTCATCCTCACCAAGCTCAGGGGCGACTTCGCCATTCGCACGCGGTGCGGCGACCAGCCGCAGTCCCGCGATGTCGGCTTCGTCTTCCCCATGAACCACACGACCGGCTATTCCTCGACCAGATCGACGGCCACCACGGCCTTGCAGATCGGGCGTGACGACTTTGACGCCGCCTTGCGCCAATATGCCGAGGACGCTCCGGTCCGCTGGTCGGGCATGCAGGACTTTTCTCTGGGCAGCAGGGTCGGCCACCTGATGCAGGCCCTGTCCGCCGCCTATCGCGAAAGCTTCGAGGCCGGCGGTCACGCCTCCGAGGCGAGCCTCGACCTCATCCGCAGCGCCACCATCGTCGCCATCGCCGAACTGGTCGACCGGGGACACGACGGCCACCGCCGGGAGAAGCTGGTCGCCTCGCGGCGGAACGTCATGCGGGCCGTCGAGCTGATCGCCAGCCAGACCGCGCCGCTGACCATCCACGACCTCGCCTCCTCCCTCGACATCAGCGTGCGCGCCCTGCAGGACGGCTTTCGCAAGCACCTCAACGCCTCGCCGCACAACGTGCTGAAGAACGGGCGGATCGAGGGCGCGCGGCGCGACCTCCTGTCCGGCAAGGTGGGGTCCGTTCGCGACGCGGCGGCGCGCTGGGGCTTCACCAACATCGCAAGGTTCGCCCACGACTATCAGTCCGTCGTCGGCGAGACGCCCAGGGAAACGCTGGGCTTTCTGCCCCACCGCGACGAGGGGGCGTCCTAGCGCGCTCCAAGCATGTGGGGAGACCGATATCAGCCTCACCATTCTTCCGTCCTGAGGTCCTGCGCCTCACGCCCAGGATGATAGCTCGATAGAAAGGGACGCCTCTCTATCCGATTGTTTCATATATATAATTCTCCTGTCATCCTTGCGAAGCGAGGACCTCCGGACGGTGCGGCGATCGACTGATCTCTATCCCCCTCACCGCGTCGGCCTCTCCGAAAACCGCGCCTCCAGCGGCGCGAGCGTGTCCGGCCTTGCCTCGGTCAGGATGCCGTAGAGCTCGGGCCGCCTTCCCCTGATCCAGCGCTGGCCGGTGCATTTGTCGAGCAGGCCGAGGTCGAGATCGGCGCTGACCATGTCGTCGCCGGCCTCCGAGGTCTCCACGATGATCCGGCCATAGGGGTCGAGGATCATGGCGTTGCCGGTGCGCACCTCGTCCTCGTCCTGGCCGATGCCGTTGCTGAAGATCAGGAACAGGCCGTTGTCATGAGCGCGGGACGGCAGCCAGCGCATCAGCCAGCCGCGGCCGTTCGGCCCGAGGATTTCCGCCTGGATGGCGGCGGGGTCCTCCTGCCGGCGCGCCCATGTATCCAAGGGAATGTGCTTCATGCCCTCGGGGCTCACAGAGTTGCAGCCGCCCGTCTGGTGCGGCGCAATCAACAGCTCCGCGCCCATGAGCGCCGTCGCCCGCGCGTTCTCGACGAGGTTGTTGTCCCAGCAGATCAGGATGCCCGCCCGGATGCCCCAGGGCGTGTCGAACACAGTGTAGCGGTCGCCGCTTGAAATCAGCTTGTGCTCGAAGGCGTGGAGCTTGCGGTGGCAATGCAGCGCGCCGTCCGGCAGGCAGACGGCATAGGCGTTGTAGAGCCTGTCGTCGTCGCCGCGCTCCAGAAAGCCCGCGCCGATGGCGATGCCCTGCTGGCGGGCCAGGGCGGCCACGGCGGTGATCGACGGCCCGGAAAGCGGCTCGGCCAGCGCGGCAAGCCCCGCCGCGTCGAGCTTGGGCACGTGCCAATAGCCGGTGATGCACATTTCCGGAAAGACGACGAGCTGGCTGCCGGCCCGGAGCGCCCGCCGCGTGAACTCGGCGATGCGCTGAAGATTATAGGCCTTGTCGCCGGCCCGATGCTGGAACTGCACGCTGGAAACCCTGAGCGTCATGGCGCGTCCTCCTTGGTTGCCCCGAGCTTGCTCTCTCCGCCTCCCATCTGTAAAATGACAAATTGTCCTGAAATTATTCGGCTATGGAATGGATCTGAAGCTTCTCCGCGCCTTCACCGAACTGGTCGACGCCGGCCACTATGGCAAGGCGGCGGCAAAGCTCTGCGTCACCCAGTCGACGCTCAGCAAGCAGATCCAGGCGCTGGAAGCGACCATCGGCGGCGCGCTGTTCGAGCGCGGCCGGCACGGCGCCAAGCCGACAGCCCTCGGCGAAGTGTTGCTCGCCGAGGCGCGGCCGCTCTTGCGTTTGAGCGAAGAAGCCGACCTGCGGCTGAAGCGCGCCAGCGCCGGCCTCACTGGCCGGCTCGACATCGGCTTCGGCATCTCCACATTGGTCGCCGCGCCGGCGCTGATCGCCGGCTTCCGCCGCGCCGTGCCGGACTGCGAGATCACCCTCAACGACATGTCCTCGCGCGAGCAGCACGAGCGCCTCCTGGCCGGCCGGCTCGACCTCGGCTTCTGCCGCAAGCCGGAAGCGGACGACCTCTCCTTCGCGCCCATCCTCACCGAGCATCTGGCGCTGGTGGTGCCGCAGGGCGTCGCCCTGCCGCCGCCCGACCGGCTCGACGATCTCAACGCCCTCGGCTTCGTGGCCCTCGCCTCCCGCCGCGGCCCCGGTCTCGACGCCCAGGTCACCGCCTGGTGCCGGGGCGCCGGCTTCACGCCGCGCGTCATCCAGCAGGCCGACGACATCCTCACCGTCCACGCCGTGGTGGCCGCCGGCCTCGGCGCCGCGCTTCTCCCCCTGCAAGGTGTCGAAGCCCTCGGCGCCCGCACCCAATCCATGCGGCTTCCGGGCGCACACGCGAGCTGGCCGATCGGCCTTTGCTGGCGCACCGCCAACAGCAACCCGCTGCTCAAAAGGTTCGTGGAGCATGTGAGGGGAGAACCGGAAAGCCTCGACACGGCGCCCTATAGTTCGGCCCCGCCCTTTCCGGCCTGAGGTCCTCGCTTTCGCAAGGATGACAGCATGATAGAAACGGGCGCCTCACTATCCGCTTGTTTCCTAAATATAATCCTCCTGTCATCCTCGCGCAGGCGAGGACCTCAGGCAGAATAGAGTGCAACGACGATATAGGGCGCCTGCTTCTTCACTCCGGCTTGTACCCCGGCTTCTTGTACAGCCGATCCATCTGCGGCTCGATCTCCGGACGATACACCGCGCTGACCCACTCGGCCGCCGGCAGGTCTTCGATGGCGACGGAGACGGAGCTTTCCTTGCAGCCGATGCCGTCCATGATCGCCTGGGTGACCAGCTCAGCGGTACGGCGCTTCTGCTCTTCGCTCCGGCCCTCGATCATCTTGATGACGACATGCGGCATGGCTTCCTCCTTGGCAGTTCCAGCGCGTCATGTTGCCGCTGTTGATCCCGCCTTTCCAGATGAAAGATCGGAGGAGGCGGGGGAGACTGATATCACCCGCTCGCTCTACCTTCCCGAGATCCCGGCCTTCGCCAGGATGACAGCCTGATAGCAATGGGTGCCTCGCTATCCATCTGTTTCCTAAATATAATTCTCCTGTCATCCTCGCGCAGGCGAGGACCTCAGGCAGAACAGAGCAATCGGCCGATATGGGTCTCCCGCAAAAGCCCGCGCCGACGTGTGAAACTCGCTGGGGTGAGTCATATGGCGACGGGTTCGAGAACCGGAGCGGAGCGGACTTCAAGCAGCTCCAGCAAAAGTGGGAACCGGTTTTGCGTCCGGAGTTGCGTCTTGGAAAACCACCCGTGAGCACCGGAAGCGCAGAACACTAGACCAAGGCATCCGCCCGAAAAGTTGCAGACTTTTCGGATCAAGCGGATGCCAGGGATGGCCGCCCCAGTAGAGTTTCACGCGATGCGGCCGAACCAGAGCATGGAGAGGCACCCCGCCGCGAGCGCGAACAGGGCGCCGATGCCGGCGAAGATGAAGGAGATTTCGGTCAGCTTGGTCTCGGTGACGAGCTTGGCCGACAGCGACTGGTAGACCTGCGTGAGGTCCTCGGAGGAGCGGGCCTCGAAGAACTGGCCCTCGGTGATGCGGGCGATGGTCTTCAGCGTTTCGAGGTCGGGCTGGGTGCGCCAGGAACCGCCCTCGACGGCCACCACGTCTCCGCTCGGCGAGCCGAAGCCCACGGTATAGACGCGCACGCCATAGTCGGCGGCGGTCTGCCCGGCCTTGATGGGATCGGGGCCGGTGGTGGTGCCGCCATCGGTCAGGAGGACGATCACCGCGTTCTGGTAGGAGCCCGGCGGCACCGGGATGTGCGGCATCTTCTCCACCGTGCTCTCCGGATCGTCCAGCGACCGGCTGGGTGGCTTGGGCGCGCTGTCCGGCGGCCCCAGGCTGTCCTCAATGCCCTCGAAATCCTCGTCGGGGAAGATGGTGGCGAGCGAGGTCAGCACGCCCGAGCCCACCGCCGTGCCGCGCCGCGTCTCGAAGCGGTCGATCGCCTGCGACAGCGCCTCGCGGTCGAGGGTGGGCGGCTGCACCAGATAGGCGGCGGAGGCGAACACCACGATGCCGATCTGCACGTCGGCCGGCTGGCCGGCGATGAACTCCTTGGCGGCCGCCTGCGAGGCGGCGATGCGCGACGGCGGCACGTCCTGCGCCCGCATGGAGCCGGATACGTCCATGGCGAGAATGGTGGTGGCGCGCGAGGAGGCGAGCGTCATCACCGCCGCCGGCCGGGCGACGGCGAGGATCAGCACGGCGATGGCGATGAGCAACAAGGCGGGCGGCACATGGCGGCGCCAGCCCGCGCCCCGGCCCATGGCCTGCCTGACCATGGCGAGGTTGGAGTAGCGGACGGCCGTCCGCTTCCGCCGCCGGAGCATGAGGATATAGAGCCCGATCATCAGCGGAACGAGCAGCAACAGCCAGAGCATGGGCATCCAGATGAAGGTCATGGCGTCACCCTCTTAGTCACCTCCCTGGGCGCCTGCCCCAAAACTCGCTGGGCGAGGCAGATAGCGATGGTTTCGAGAACCGGAGCGGAGCGAACTTTGGGGTTCGTGAGCACCGGAAGCGCAGAAATCGAAGCTAGATGCCCGCCCCAGTAGAGTTTTGGGACAGGCGCCCCGGCAGGCCGCCGCCCAGCCCGGCGCCCATCCTGCGCAGATCGGCAAAGCGCAGGATGGCGTCGAGCAGGTCGTCGGCGGTGGACAACTCCAGCACATCCGTTCCGGCCCGCCCGAAGGCATCGTAAAGCGCCGCTTCCCGCCGCTCCGCCTCGGCCAGGAAGCGCCGGCGGAAGCCCCGGTCGGCGGTGTCGACGAAAAGCTGCTCGCCGCTTTCGGCATCCTCGATGAGCATCATTCCGAGGTTGGGCAGCGCGCCTTCCAGCGGATCGAAAAGCCGCACCGCCACCACCTCGTGGTGCCGGCTCAACTCGGCGAGCGCCCGTTCCCAGCCGGGTCGGGAGATGAAGTCTGACAGCACGAAGACCAGCGACCGCCGCTTCAGCGCCTTGAGCGACCGGCCGAGGAAAGCGCCGAGGTCGGTCTCCGGCGCGCGCAACAGGCGCGGGTGGGTGAGGACCTTGGCGAGGAGATGCAACACGTGCCGGCGACCGCCGCGCGGCGGCACCACGAACTCGTCGATGCCGTTGAACAGGATGGCGCCGGCCATGTTGCCCCGCCGGGTCAAGAGGCGAGCCAGCACGGCGGTGAACTCGGCCAGCACCTGCCGCTTGCTGATCTCGCCCGAGCCGAAATCCACCGAGGGGCTCAAATCGAGCAGGAACCAGGCGGTCAGCTCGCGCTCCTCGTTGTAGACGCGCACATGCGGCTCGCCGGTGCGCGCCGTCACGTTCCAGTCGATGTGGCGCACGTCGTCATGGGCCTGATAGGCGCGTAGATCGGCGAGATCGAGGCCCATGCCACGGAACAGCGTGCGATAGTCCCCCTGCAGCAGTCCGTCGAGCCGGCGGACCACCGTCCACTCCAATCGGCGGAGCACCGATTCAGCCTGATGCGGCGACGCGGACATGGGCCTCCAGGGGTTTGTCGGGGGCGGGAACGGCTTTCAGGATGGCCGAGACGATGTCGTCGGCGGACACGGACTCCGACAGCGCCTCGTAGGACAGCACGACGCGGTGGCGCAGCACGTCGGCGGTGACGTCGATCACGTCTTCCGGCAGCACGTAGTCGCGGCCGCGCAACAGGGCGAGCGCCCGCCCGGCGGCGATCATGCCGATGGTGGCGCGCGGCGAGGCGCCATAGAGGATCAGCCGGGAAAGATCCTTGAGGCCGGCGAGGTCCGGCGTCCGTGTGGCCGCCACCACGCGCACCGCGAACTGGATCAGCGACGGGTCGACGTAGATCTGCCGGCAGCGGGCCTGCAGCGCCATGAGCTGGCCGGCATCGGTCACCCGCGCCACAGTCGGCGGCGGGGCGATCGACCGGGAGACGATGACGAACTCCTCCTCCTCGCTGGGGTAGCCGACCAGCACCTTCATCATGAAGCGGTCGACCTGCGCCTCCGGCAGCGGATAGGTGCCCTCGGTCTCGATCGGGTTCTGCGTCGCCATCACCACGAAGGGGCTGGGCACCTTGTGCGTCTCGCCGGCAATCGTCACCTGCCGCTCCTGCATCACTTCGAGGAGCGCGCTCTGCACCTTGGGCGGCGCGCGATTGATCTCGTCGGCGAGCAGCAGGTTGGCGAAGGCCGGGCCGAGCGAGGTGGTGAACTCGCCGGATTTCTGGTTGTAGATGCGAGTGCCTACGAGATCGGACGGCACCAGGTCGGGTGTGAACTGAATGCGCTTGAAGCTGCCCCGGATCACCTCGGCCAGCGTGTTGACGGTCAGCGTCTTGGCAAGGCCCGGCACGCCCTCGACGAGAAGATGCCCGCCGGAAAGAAGGGCGATCAGCACCCGCTCCAGGAAATGGTCCTGGCCGACGACGACCTTCTTCACCTCATAGAGGATCTGCTCCATCTGCTGGGCCGCCTCGGGGGCGGAAACGGCGGGTTCGGTCATCGGCGGTCCTTTCCAAAATCAAAGCGGTGACTCCCCGAGCCCGCCCATGGCGTTTTCGATCGGCACGGCGAAGCCGATGCCGGCGAAGGTGCGGACGCCTGAGGGGTTGACGATGGCGGTGACGATGCCCACCACCTCGCCGTCGGCGTTGACCAGCGGCCCGCCGGAGTTGCCGGGGTTGGCCGCCGCGTCGAACTGGATGAGGTTGCCGAGCACCCGGCCCCCCTCTTCGTCGCCGAACTGCCGCTTCAGGCCCGACACCACGCCGGCGGTAGCCGAGGGGCCGATGCCGAAGGGAAAACCCACGGCCAGCACGTCGTCGCCGGGCCGGAGGTTGGCGGTGGAAGAGAGCGTCGCCGGCTGGAGGTCGTCGGGCAGCACGTCCGGCTGGAGAACGGCGAGGTCGTGCTCCGGCTGGGCGCCGACGATCAGCGCGTCGGACTCGGTGCCGTCGGCAAACACCACCCGGAGGCTGGGGGCGGCGGCCGCGACATGCAGGTTGGTGAGGATGGTTCCCCTCTCGTTGATGACCACGCCGGTGCCGACGGCCGAGAACCTCTTGTGGTAGTCCTCGTCGACGCCGTCCTTGGCGGCGGGCGACGACCTGAGATCGGGCGGCAGCGGGCCGTCTTCGGGCGTGTCGCCCAATCTGTCGTCCGCCTTGCCGTCGGGCTTATTGCCCGTGGGATCGAAGCCGTTCACCTCGACCACCGAGCCAATGATCTTGGCATAGGCGACCGAGGCCACCGAGGGCGGACGGGGCCGCTCGTCGAGTGCGAAGTTGACGGCCGCGTTGAGCTGCGGCTGGGTGAGACGCTGCGGCGCCGGCTCTGCGAACTGGTAAAGGCCGACCAGGGCGAGCGTCGTCGCCACGCTGATCGCCACCAGGAGCGGCCCCTGGTGCCGGCCGTAGAAGCCGGTCCAGCGGGCGCCGAGGCGCTGCCGGAGCGGCGGCTCGTCATGGTCGAAAGGGGTGATGAAGGCGGGCGTGGTGTCGTCGGGCGCAGGCCGCGTTGCATCGCCCGCCGCGCGCGGTTTGCCGGACCTGCTGATGATCGGCCGCTTCTTCATGGTCGGTTCCCCCTGATCGGGTTGGAAGCCGGGAGACCTGAACGCGCCTGATACGTGCTGAGTACGTAGAACAACGAGGGTACGGAAAAGCGGTTCCCCTGCCAACGACAAATGCCGCCCGGCGCCCGCCGCTCTCGCAAATGTGAAAATATGAGGCAGGATTAAACGGACGGCAGGTCGCACCGGTGAGATTCGCTATCCTATTGTTTTGTTTATATATAGCTCTGTCATCCCCGCGCAGGCCGCTTGAGTTCGCTCGCGAGTTCAAGGTGGACCTCAGGCAGGATGGAACGCAACGTCGATATCGCGCTCCACTCCACAAACAGCATCGCCGCGACCACCAGGTGATCGCGGCGACAGCTATTCGGGATGTACCTCGCGTCAGAGCGTGACGGCGAGCTCGTCGAGCTGGGTCAGGCAGGTGCCCCAGCCCTCGGCAAAGCCCATGTCCTCGTGCTTCTTCCTGTCCTCGGGGCTCTTGTGGCGCACCAGCGCCCGGTAGCGCGTGCCGCCGGCCACCGCTTCCATGGTGATGTCGGCGGTGAGGAAGGCCTCGGCGTTGGGGCGGAACAGCGGCCCGAGGCCGTCCGTCCAGACCAGCCGCCGCTCCGGCTCGACCAGCAGCAGGCAGCCGGGCTTGTCGGGGAAGGCCTCGCCCTCGGGCGAGCACATGACGATGTTGAACACGCCGCCGGGGATGAGCTCCATCTCCGCCTTGACCACGCCATAGGGGCGCGGCGCGAACCATTGCTTCAGAAGCTCCGGCTCGGTCCAGGCGCGCCAGAGCTGGGCCGGGCTGGCCTTCACCGTGCGTTCGAGCAGCAGGTCCAGATCCTTATTCAGTTCCATCGGGCGTTTCCTTCTTCGCCAGGGTTTCGACAAGAAAGTCCAGCCGGTCGAGCCGGTCCTCCCAGATGCGGCGCTCCCGCTCTAGCCAGTTTTGCGCCACCACGAGCGCGTTGGGGCGCAACTCGCACATGCGCACCCGCCCCACCTTGCGGGAGACGATGATGTCGGAGCTTTCCAGCACGCGCATGTGTTTCAGGAAGCTGGGCAGCGCCATGTCGTGGTGCTGCGCCAGATCGCCGACGCGGGCCGGCCCGCTGGCGAGTTGGGCGATGATGGCGCGGCGGGTGCCGTCGGCCAGGGAGTGGAAGATGCGATCAAGGTTATCCATATGGCTAACTAATCACGAGAGGCAGCACCCTGTCAAGACAGTTATCCATTTGGCTAAGTTTTATCGCCGCAAGCGGATTATCATGTTGATTTATATAGATTAATCGTCATCCCCGCGAAGGCCGCTTGAACTCGCGCGCGAATTCAAGGTGGACCTCGGGCAGGAAGGAGCTCGGCGCCACTATCGCGCTCCCTGCACCACCGCCCGATATCAACGGCTCGCTCTACCGTCCTGAGGTTCTTGCCTTCGCGAGAATGACAGTCTTATGGAGAGGGGAGACAGGCCGGCGGTCGCAAGGCAACGCGCTATCTAATTGTTTTGTATCAATTAATTGCCATCCCCGCGCAGGCGGGGACCTCAGGCAGATAGAGGCGCAACGTCGATATCACACTCCCCCTATCCCCCCACCACCAAACTCCCCGCGATCGCCCACATGATCGCGGCTATCGCCCCCTCCAGCAGCCTCCACGCCGTCGGCTGGGCGAAGATCGGGCGGAGCTTCGCCGCCCCATAGCCGAGCGAGAAGAAGAAGCCGAAGGAGGAGGTCATGGCGCCCAGCGCGAAGGCCGCCTCCTCACCCGGATATTGCGTGGAGATGGTGCCGAGCAGCACCACCGTGTCGAGATAGACGTGCGGGTTGAGCCAGGTGATGGCGAGGCAGGCGACAAGCGTCGGCCAGAGCGGCGTCGGTCCGTTGCCGCCGCTGACATCCAGCGCGCCATGCGACCTCACGGCCGACATGAGGTTCCTGAAGCCATAGACGGCGAGGAAGGCGGCTCCGCCGAAGCGCATCACCGGGTCGAGCCAAGGCAGCACGGCGGCGATGCGGCCGAAACTGGTGACGCCCAGGACGATCAGCGCCACGTCCGACAGCGCGCAGGTCAGGCAGACGGCGAAGACGTGCCCACCCTTCAGCCCCTGCCGCAGCACGAAGGCATTCTGCGCGCCGATGGCGACGATCAGGCTGAGGCCCATGCCCAGCCCGGAAAGATAAGCCGAAAGATCCACTGGAGCCCCCTGTTCGCCCAGATGGACTAGACGGCCCCAGAGGATTAGACAAATTAAACCTGCTTATCTTGGATTAGCCCCGCTAATGATCGACTATTCCGCCGCCCTCGCCGTCGCCGCCATCGTCCGCACCGGCAGTTTCGAGAAGGCCGCCAAGGCGCTCTCCGTCACGCCCTCGGCCATCTCGCAACGGGTGCGGCTTCTGGAGGAGCGGCTCGGCGCCGTGCTGATCGAGCGCGGCACGCCCTGCACCGCCACGGAAAAGGGCGCCTGGCTCTGCCGGCATGTCGAGCTGGTGGGCATGCTGGAAAGCGACCTTCTGGAGCGGCTGCCTGGCCTCGGCGACCCCCTGTCCGGCCCGGTCACCCTCGATATCGCCGTCAATGCCGACAGCCTCGGCACCTGGTTCATGCCGGCCGCCGCCGCCTTCGCCGAACGCACCAAGGCCATGCTCAGGATCGCCGTCGATGACCAGGACCACACGGCCGACTGGCTGAGGCGCGGCCATGTGGTGGCCGCCGTCACCTCGCTGTCAAAGCCGGTGGCCGGTTGCAAGGTCAGCCCGCTCGGCCGCCTCCGCTACCACGCCACCGCCAGCCCCGCCTTCATGGCGCGCTACTTTCCGGACGGCGTCACCGCCGAGGCGCTCGCCCGCGCCCCCGCGCTCACCTTCAACCAGAAGGACGGCTTGCAGCAGGATTGGGCGCGGCGGACGCTCGGCGCCACGGACCCCGGCCCCACCCACTGGCTGCCCTCGACGCACGGCTTCGTCGACGCCGCCCTCCTCGGCATGGGCTGGGGCCTCAACCCCACGCAGCTTGTTGCGGGCCACCTCGCCGAAGGCCGCCTCGTGGAGCTGGTGCCAGGCGCCACGCTCGACGTGACGCTTCACTGGCAAGTGAGCCGCCTCGTATCGGGTCAGTTTCCGGCGTTGACGCGCGCCGTATTGGAAGCGGCAAAGGATGCGCTGGTGTGAGGGAGCCCTATATCGGCCGCTGAGATTTCTCGTCCTGAGGTCCACCTTGAATTCGCGCGCGAATTCAAGAGGCCTGCGCGGGGATGACAACTTGATAGAAATGGGCGCCAAGCTATCCAACTGTTTCATTTATATAATTTTGTCATCCTTGCGAAAGCGAGGACCTCAGGACGAGATATCTCAGGTGCGGGTATAGGTCTCCCCTCTCAGGTCTCCCCCACCCCACCTTGACTCATTCATAACCCATCAGCTATGAATAACCCATCACCAGCGAGTTATGAATCCCATGCCCCTTGCCGCCGACCAGCTCTTTGCCACCCTTTCCGATCCCACCCGGCGCGGCCTCTTCGAGCGGCTCTGCCTCGAGGGCGAGCAGACGGTGCATGCGCTGACGGCGGAGGCGGGCGTCTCGCAGCCCGCCGTGTCCAAGCATCTCGGCATCCTGAAGGAAGCAGGGCTGGTGATCGACCGCCGCGAGGGCCGGCAGACGCATTACAGCGCCCGCCCCGACGCCCTCTCACCCCTCATCGACTGGACGGGTCGCATGACGGGCTTCTGGCAGGGCCGTCTCGACAAGCTCGAAGATCTCCTGAGGAGGATGGATCAATGACCGACATTGCAGCCGACAGCCGCTCCGTGACGCTGGAGCGTGAGCTTCCCCACCCGCCGGAGAAGGTATGGCGGGCGCTGACCGAACAGCCGCTGATCGACGACTGGCTGATGAAGAGCGACTTCCGGCCGGAGGTCGGCCACAAGTTCCAGCTCAAGGCCGAGTGGGGCACTGTCGATTGCGAGGTTCTCGAAGTCGAGCCCAGGCGCGCGCTCGCCTACCGCTGGGACGCCTATGGCCTCCGAAGCATCGTCCGCTGGACGCTCGCCGCCGCGGCGGGCGGCACACGTCTCACCATGCAGCAGACCGGCTTCCAGCCGGGACAGGACCAGTTCTACGAGGGCGCCCGCGCCGGCTGGCCCGCCTTCCTCAATGGCCTGGAGGACGTGCTCGCGCGCATCGCCTGACGCATCGTCCCCACAAACCCGATGCGACGAGAAAAAGGATCGCCGGCAAGCACGGCGATCCTCGGACTTTCCGTGAACGGCGGCCTCAGGCGGCGCGCACCGAACTCAGGAACTTGTCCACCTCGAGCTGCAGCGTCTCCGCCTGCCGGCTGAGTTCGGAGGCCGACGACAGCACCTGCACCGAGGCGGAGCTGGATTCGCTGGCCGCCACCGTGACGCTGGTGATGCTCTCGGAAACGCTGGACGTTCCGATCGACGCCTGCTGCACGTTGCGGGCGATTTCCGATGTCGCCGCGCCCTGCCCGTCGACGGCGTCGGCGATCGAGGCGGCGATGGAACTCATGGTCTCGATGGTGCCGCCGATGCCCTGGATGGCCGTCGCCGCTTCCGAGGTGGCCGCCTGGATCGCGGCGATCTGGGCGCCGATCTCGGCCGTGGCCTTGGCGGTCTGGTCGGCGAGCTGCTTCACCTCCGCCGCGACGACGGCAAAACCCTTGCCCGCCTCGCCGGCCCGGGCCGCCTCGATGGTGGCGTTGAGCGCCAGGAGGTTGGTCTGCGCGGCGATGGTGTTGATGAGGTCGACGACGTTGCCGATCCTCTCGGCCGCCGCCGCCAGTCCCTTCACCTGCTCGTTGGTGTGCTCGGCCTCGGAGACGGCGCGCCGGGCGATCTCCGACGAGGTGCTGACCTGACGGGAGATCTCCACCACCGACGACGACAGTTCCTCTGTCGCCGAGGCGACCGATGCCACGTTGGCCGACGCCTCTTCCGAGGCCGCCGCCACGGTGGCCGACTGGCTCTGCGTGGCCTCGGCCGCCGCGGTCAGCGATTTCGCCGAGGCTTGAAGCTCGGTGGCCGCCGAGGCGACCATTTCGACGACGCCGCCCACCGCCTGGTCGAACCGGTCGGCCAGCGCGTGCATGTCGGCCCGCCGCTGCTCGGCGGCGAGGCGCTCCTGGTCGGCCCGCTCGGCGCGCAGCCGCTCGGTCTCCAGCATGTTGTCGCGGAACACCGCCATGGTCTTGCCAAGGGCGCCGATCTCGTCGTGACGGTCGGTATAGGGCGCCTCGATCTCGAAGCGGCCGTTGGCGAGCGCCATCATCCGGTCGCGGATCACGCCGAGCGGCCGGACGACGCGGCCCTGCACCAGCAGGACGACGGCGGTGGCGAAGGCCAGCGCGCCGACGAGGAGCGCCAGTTGCACCCAGAAGGCGGTGAGGGCCGCCGCCCGTTCATCGGCCGCGTTGGCCTTGGCCGCGTCAAGCGCCGCCGTGGCGACGCCGAGCAGCGCGTCGAGGCGCGACTGGTTGCCCTTGCTCCAGTCGATCGACTGCATGTCCACCTTGGTGCCGGCCATCACCTTGGTCAGGATGTCGGCCTGCCGGTCGATGACGCCCGACTTGAAATACTCGCTGTCGGCCTTGGCCAGCGCGTCGGCGAGGCCGCGCGGCAGGCTGAGCCCGCCCACCTGATCCTGGATGGTCGCCCAGGCGGCGTTCACGCCGGCCATGGCGGTGAGATACTTCTCCAGCGTTCCCGGAGGCGCGCCCTTGGGGCCGAGCACGTCGGCGGTAGTCGAGGAGGCGTCACCCGCATTGTTGCGCAGCACCCAGCCCTGGGTCTTGATATCCAGGAGGCGGTCGGTCCAGCCGTTGAGGAAGCGCACGTCCTGCGAGGCCAGCGCCGATACGTCGGTCAGCGTGGCGATCATCGCGGTGGCGGCCTCGGCGAGGGCCGGGCCGGCATCGGCGGGGCGGCTGTCCTTGGGCAGGCGGAAGGCCTCGGCCGTCTTGGCCTGCGCCGCCTTCAGCGCGGCATAGCCGCCGTCCAGCCTGGCGACCAGCTTGTCGGCGTCGGTGATGGTGGAGCCCTTCAGGATGGCCATGGCCTCCTCGATGGCCGCCGCCTCCACCTTGCGCGCCTCCTCGGCCCGCTGGACGTAGACGCCGGCGTCGGCCTCCGCCACCGTCAGGGCGCGCTGGGTGTTGCTGCGATCGACCCGAAGGTTGGGCAGAGCATCGAACATCGCCGCCGTGGCTCGGGCCACCGATTCGATGCGCTCGCTGTCAGCCACATGCTTCCACGACGTCCACGCCCCCAGCGACAGCTGGAGCAGGATGACGCCGAGAAGAAGCCCGACCACCGATTTCAGGATCAGATTGACCGACAGGCGCCCCATGGCAACCTCCACCAGAGCTTTTTGCTGTGACGCAGTTCCGGACGCAAAACCGGTTCCCGCTTTTGCTGGAACTGTACTAGTGGTTCGACCGAGACATTTGCATCCGCCTGATACAAGCCTCGGAGCAAATGTCTCGGTCATAAGAGCCACTAGCAAGTTATTGGTTCTAGTGGAGCTTTTGAATTTGACATTTGAGCTGGCGCTCTATGTCAGGCGGGACTCGAATGTCAAATTCGCTCCACTAGTCTTCGATGGCCGGCATGATCGCGCTTTTTCCCTAACTCCTGATGAATGCTGGCCGCCTCCGAGAAAAAGCGCCCCATCGCTGCGCGCTCGGCGGCAGTACCGGAGACATATGCATAAATTTCTAGATGATCGCGACTGATCGCCTGACCGAAGACTTGACCGAAACCACATCGTCCCCAGGGAACATGGTCGTTCTGGCCCCGGCAGATATGACAGGGCTCATATCGACTTTCGATTGTCATGGGCTGCGAGCTTGCATCCCCTGGGCATCCGCCGATCCGGGCGTCTCCACCGATCGGCCGCAGGTCGCCCTTGCCAACGTCCGCGTTTCGCCGGGCGTTAACAATCGCCGAGGTTGCGGTCTCGGCATAACAAAAGGTTTTAGTTATGCAAATTGTTTAGCCGCCTTTACTGTCCGCTACGCTCCGTTAACCCTTGGCCCGCACGATCTCCGCGAATCTCAGGAGATCTTCATGGCCCCGTCCCCGGCGAACGCCGCCCCGTCCCGCCCCTCCGACCGACCTTCGGCACCGCCCGCGCCCGATCTTGCCGCCGATGTCGCCAGCCTGTTCGAGGCGAAGGAGACGGACCGACGCGTCGCCGATCTCCTCGCCGCAGGCGCCGACCCCGCCGCCCTCGCCGGCGCGGTGGAGGCCCACATGGCGGCCGCCCTGCCCGCCCTGATGCGCCGCTCCGCCCTCTCCTTCGGCCGCTCGTCCGCCGCCTCCGAGCTCTGCCTCGCCTATGCGAGGGTGGTGACCGCGCTGGAGCGGGCCGAGGCCGAACGCCGCCGCCGCGCCGAGGCCGAGACCCAGGAAAGCTGCCACACGCGCAGCACCATCGGCCGCCTCGCCGCCACCATGTCCGACGTCAACGCCATCGCGGTGGAGCTGTCGGGCCTCGCCTTCAACATGGACGACCTCGTCGCGAGTTCGGAGACCATGGCGAGTTCCACCGCCGAGATGGTCGCCTCCATCGGCGAGATCTCCCGGGCGAGCCACGAGGCGCTGGGTGAATCGCGTAGCGCCGCCGATGCCGCTGCCCAGTCGACCGGCGCGGTGGATCGGCTGCGCGCCGCCATGGGCCATATCGGCGCCACCACGGACGAGACCAAGGCCAAGGTGACCGAGCTGGAAGCCGCCTTCGACCAGATCGCCCAGATCCTCGGCGTCATCGACACCATCGCCAGCCAGACCAACCTGCTCGCCCTCAACGCCACCATCGAGGCCGCCCGCGCCGGCGAGGCCGGCAAGGGCTTCGCCGTCGTCGCCTCCGAGGTGAAGGTGCTGGCCAACCAGACGGCCAGCGCCACCGAGAACATCGGCGCCCGCGTCGAGGGCATGCGGCAGGTGATCGAGGGCATGACCGCCGCCATGGCCAACACCAACGCCGCCGTCGATACCGGCGACAAGGTGATCGACGAGGCATCCGCCGCCATGGGCGCCATCGGCGAACGCGTCGGCGCCGTGCTGACGCGCATCGACTCCATCGCCGCCGTGCTGGAGGAGCAGCAGGCGGCCAGCGCCGAGATCGCCTCCTCGGTCGACGCCGCCGCCAATCTCGCCAAGCGCAATCAGGCGCTCCTGCGCCAGATGGCCGACAAGATGGAGGCCAGCAACCAGCGCAACGCCGAGGAGTCCAAGACGCTCTACCGCGACTCCACCAACCCGGCCATGCTCCTGGAGATCGCCAAGATCGACCACGTGCTGTTCAAGAAGAAGGTCACCGACACCCTCCTCGGCTACGCCGCGCTTGAGAGCGGCAAGGTGCTCGACCACCACTGCTGCCGCCTCGGCCTCTGGTACGACAAGGTGAGCGACCCCAAGATCAAGGGCACGCCGGAGTTCCGCGCCATCGAGGCGCCGCACGCCCGCGTCCACCAGGAGGCGGTGGAGACGCTGAAACTCTTCGAGGCCGGCCGCGCCAAGGACGCGCTGACCCATCTCGTGACGCTGAACGAAGCCGGCGACGAGGTGTTCAGGCGCCTGGGGGATCTCGGCAAGACGGCAGTGTTTGCCTGCGAGTGAGGGAGGACAGCGGCTTCTTCGGGACGACATACTGTATTGACGCCGTATATACGCCGCCACATAGTGTCCCCATGTCCAAACTGCGCTCCACCTCACATGAAAGCCCCAAGCGGTCGGCTGCGAAAAGCACCGGCCGGTCGCCGCCGCCTGCCGCAAAGGGCAGCATCAACCTCAGAATGGATGGCGTCACCCGCCAGTTGATCGACGACGCAGCGGCCGTGCAGGGCAAGACGCGCACCGAGTTCATGGTGGAAAGTGCTCGCCAGCAGGCGATCGACGTGCTGCTCGACCAACGCCTGTTCGCTCTCGAACCCGAGCGCTATGACGCCTTCATAGGCGCCCTCGACAATCCGCCGGCGCCGGGGCCGAAACTGAAGGCGCTGCTCCGCCGGGTGCCAGCGTGGCAGAAGTAACCGGCCTCACGGCGCCCGCTCCGCTGTCGGCCGACCACGACACCACGGCCTTCGACTGCGGCTCGCCTGCGTTGAACGACTGGCTGCGCCATCGCGCCCTCAAGAACGAAAGCCGCTTCTCGCGCACCTATGTTGTCTGCGACGGCCGCCGGGTGGTCGCCTACTACTGCGTTTCCGCCGGTTCGGTGGAGCGCATGGAGGCGCCCGGCAAGCTCAGGCGCAATGCCCCCGACGCCATCCCCGTCTCGGTCATCGGCCGCCTCGCCGTCGACCGCGCCTATGCCGGCAAGGGCCTCGGCACGGACCTTCTCGCCGACGCCCTCTGTCGCATCGCCATGGCATCCCAAACCATCGGCATCGCCGCCGTCCTCGTCCACGCCAAGGACGAAGCCGCCAAACGCTTCTACCTCCACGCCGCCGAGTTCATCGAATACCCGGATGGAAGCCGCACGTTGTTCCTACCGATGGAGACGGTGGTTGAGGGGATGGGTTGACGCGCCCTACTCTGCCGGACCGCCGAACCTCGCCACGCAATGCCAGACGCGCTTCAGCGACTGCCAGTCGGCGCGGCCGTCCCGGCGGGCGAGGCCGATGTCGCGCGGCGTGAGGAAGCCGTCCGTCACCAGCGACGCCGCGAGATCGGCGATCTCCTGACCGCGATAGGCGACGCAATCGGCGACCCGGCTCGCCGGCATACGAAAGCCGGGGTGCCACTCCACCGGACAGTCGAGCATACCGGTGATCGCCTCGATCTCCGTGCCGCGATGGCTCGGATCGAGGACCACGGCCTCCACATCCTCGCCCAGCACAAGCAGCCCGTGGACATGCGCCTCGACATAATCGTCGAGCATATCCTTTGAGGTCCTCTCCTGCTCGGCCAGCGCGACGAGGCCCATGCGGTCGGCCACGCCGAAGTGGGCGGGGCTGTAGCAGCTGTCGGGATAGCAGAAGGTGGTTCTGTCAAGCACATGCGGCCGCAGGCGAAGATGTGCCGAGCCGAAGCGCGGCGATCCGCCCGTCACCCGCCGAAGGTAGTTGAGCGCCCCATACTTCGGCCGCATCGCCGGATCGACCTCGTCATAGGCGCCTCCGAAGATGCCATTCTCCCAAAGCCAGCGGTCACCACCGGGATAGGCCGTCAAACCGCCATTGCTGACACCCGTCTCGAACTGCGAGCGATAGACGCCCTCCCGAGCCAGCGCCTCGATCACCCACCGACCCTCGTGGAGCGCATCGGGGTGGAAGTTGATGGTGATGGGCACTTCGCGAGGCAGCGATCCGCCTTGAGACTTTTCACGAACGTGGGCGAGCGCAAGGACAATGGAGGAACGAGACATATCTCACCAGCCCTCGGCACCGGTTGTCGAGTCAGCGGCCCTCCTCCCCACAAACACGCTCGTCGTCATGTTCCGCTCCACCCGTCCCCCGAACTCCTCCCTTGCAATCCGCCCCACCTCCTCAAGCACCGCCTCCATGTCCTCCCGTGCGGTGATGTCGGAATAGGTGGCGTAGAGGCCCATGGTCTCCTCAGTGGTGAGCACCAGTTGCCAGGGGACGATCTTGTGCTCCACGACGTCGAAGGCGCCGGTGCGTTTCAGCGCCTCGGTGCGCGCCTCGGCGTCGAGGCCGAAGGGGATGCCGCGATGACCGGCCGAGGGGCTGGTGGAGGCGGTGAGCACGCTCTGCGTCGCATCGTGGAACGGGTCGGGGCGGCTGTCGTCGCCGAAGACGTGCCAGATGGCCGCCCACCAGCCGCCGGGCCGGAGCAGCCGCGCCACCTTGTCCAGCGCCTCTTCCTCGTCGAGCCAGTGGAAGGCGGTGGCGGAGATGCCGAGGTCGAAAGTGCCCTCATCGAGCGCCGCCTCCTCGAACGAGGTGCGCAGCACCTGAAGCGCCGGGGTGGCATTGCTCGCCTCCAGGAAATCGGCCAGCCGCCCGTCCGGTTCGATGGCGACGAGCGGATCGGCGCCGAATGCCAGGAGCCGCCGCGTCGCCGTGCCGGTGCCGGGACCGATCTCGAACACGCTGGCGCCGGGCCTGAGGCCGCAGCGGCCGACCAGCATGTCAAAGACCCAATCGGGATACTCCGGCCGTGCCGAATGATAGGCGGCCGGGTTCAGCCCGAAGGCCTGCCGGCCGAAGCTCTTTTCGATGTCGACCATGATCTCCCCTCGGCTCGCCCGTAGCTTAACCCGGAACGCGCCGCATCACGAGAAATAGCGCCGGATGACCGGCACCTGCCTGAGGCCGTGGCTGACGAGAAAGGCGAGCGGCACCAGGAGGACCGCCATCACATACATCTTCAACAGCGCCGGCGCCTCGACGCCCCGCACCAGGATGGCGCCGACCACGATGATCGGCGGATGGATGACGTAGACGCCGAAGTAGTTCTGGCTCAGGAAACGCGCCAGCCTGCCCTCAGCATTGAACTTTTCGCGAAACAGCACGATCAACCCCAGCGATATGCCGACGCAGAAGAACGCCTCCCATGTCGCATAGAAGGCCGACTGCCAGCGGAAACCGCCGAAGAAGGCGCCGATGTCGGGCACGCCGCCCCGGGCCTCCGCGGCGATGGCGCTCGCCGGAATGCCGAGGAACCAGATGGGTATGCCGAGGATCAGCGTCCACCAGAACCAGCGCATGCCGAACCGGTAGCCGATGCCGTCGAGAAGGTCGTGCGTGCGGCACAGGATGCCGACCACGAACAGCACGACGTAGGAGGCGAAGAAGCCCACCTGCATGAAGTTGCCGGGCAACGGCTTGATGAACTGCGCGCCCGCCGGCTCCACCACGCGCAGCAGGAAGGCGGCAATGGCGATGACCATGGCCAGACCCGCCAACCAGAGGTGACGCACCTTGACGGGCGTCTGCGCCCGTGGCGCCGGCTGGCCGAAGAAGGCCCACCATAGGGCATAGGCCACCGACAGGATCAGCAGCACCATCAGGAACCACAGCGGGCCGAGGCTGGAAAGGAAGTCGAGCGAGACGACGTAATGGCCATACCATGCGGCCATGTCCGGCTCGCCGCCCGCGGCGAAGCCGGCGATCCAGATGGTCAGCGGATGAATGACCGCCACATAGGCCAGCATGGGAATGCCGAGGCGAACGAGCCGCCCCCGGATGAACGGCTGCACGCCCTTCCGTTCGAGGGAGTCGGGCACGAGATAGCCCGAGATGAAGAACAGGAGGCCCATGAACCAGGCCTGGGTGAGCGACCCATAGAGGCCGAACAACAGGCCGGAGAGCGGCCCGTAGCCGGCCTCTTCCTTGTAGTACCAGAGGCCGTTGCCGCCATAGGTGACGTTGAGGTGCATCAGCACCACGAGGATGATGATGAACCATCTGAGATTGTCGAGATAGGCAAGACGGCCTGGCCTTGTCTTCTCCATGACCGCTCCCTGCGCATCCATGTCGCTCCCCCGATCGCGATGCCGCATGCCGACTTGGCCAGGAGCGGGGCCGCCGCTCGGCGCCCGTCCCAACGAGTTCTTCGCGTGAATGAATGAGATCGCCGACCCGGCCCTCTTGCGCGCGCAGGCCGTGCGCTCCGTAATCATGGTTGCCGGCGGACGCTATGACTGGCTACGGGATCAGTCAATCAGATGTTTTCGTTATGATTTTCTGGAGTCGGACGCGCATCAATAGAGGCATGACCCATGGAATACTCATAGGTGAACCGCATGTATTGGTATCAGCGCATGCAGGTTCGGTGCAGACGGACGCCGCGCCGGGACTTCCGACGCCCCAATGCCCGACACCCGCCTGAGCGTCGTGCCGGGCACGACGGTGAGCTCCACGGTGGCCGCCGCCGACCATCGACATCAAGGCCAACTTCCTGCGCGCCCGGATCGAGTGAAGCCTGAGGCGTTTATTGATCGGCAGCAACGTTGATCGGAGCCCGATAGCAGCCTGTCGCCCCATCCTGCCTGATGGTCCCCGCCTGCGCGGGGATGACAGACCTATACTCATGTTCTTATTATATAATTCTGTCATCCCCGCGCAGGCGGGGACCTCAGGCAGGAAGGGGCGTGCCGCTCATATAGGGCGCCTGGGCGGAGCAATTGAAGGGCGCCTAGGCCTGGGCGGGAATTCGCTGGGGTGCGGCAGAGAGCGACGGCTTCGAGAACCGGAGCGGAGCGGACTTCCTGAGCACCGGAAGCGCAGAAGACTAGGCCCAAGCATCCGCCCGAAAAGTTGCAGACTTTTCGGATAAAGCGGATGCCAGAGTTGCCCCGCCCCAGTAGAATTTCCGCCCGGGCCTTTAAATCACCTGCCCGCCCGACACTTCGATGCGCTGCGCCGTCACCCAGCGATTGTCCTCGCCAAGCAGGCTGGCGATCATCGGGCCGATGTCGTCGGGGAGGCCGACGCGGCCGAGCGCGATCATGTTGGCGAAGGCCTCGTTATATTCCGGCGTGTCGCGCACCGCGCCGCCCAGGAAGTCGGTGGCGATGGCGCCGGGCGCCACGCAGTTGGCGGTGATGCCGCGTGCGCCGAGTTCCTTCGCGAGATAGACCGTCAGCACCTCGATCGCCCCCTTGGCCGCCGAATAGGCCGAGAAGCCGGGATAGGAGACGCGGGTCAGGCCGGAGGAATAGGTGACGATGCGGCCGCCGTCGGCGATCAGCGGCAGCAGCGCCTGCGTCAGGAAGAACACCCCCTTCACATGCACGGTGAAGAGGCCGTCGAACTGCGCTTCGGTGGTATCCGCGAAGGCCGCCATCTCGCCATGGCCGGCGTTGTGGATGAGGTGGTCGAAGCTGTCACGGCCCCACATCTCCTTCAGCGTCGTCCGGAGCGTGTCGGCGAAGCCCTGAAAACTCTGGATGTCGCTGACGTCGAGCTTCAGCGCCACCGCCTTGCGGCCGAGCGCGGTGATTTCGAACACCACGGCGTCGGCCTCGGCCTTGTTGGCGCGATAGGTGACGATCACGTCACCGCCGCGGCGGGCGATGCTGGTGGCGACGTTGCGGCCGAGGCCGCGGTTGGCGCCGGTGATGAGAGCGATGGTCATGGTCCGTCTCCTTCGGGGTTGATTTGACGGGATGATCATCGCCCGGCACGCCTCCTTTGGGTTGCCTGAAGCTGGCCGCTTTTTGCCTGATCCTTCACCAATGCTGTCATCGACCGGCAGCAGAGCCGCCTATCTTTGCCTGAAGCTCGCGTAGCCTTGCCTATTCCTCCGCACCCGCTTGCGCGCGCGAAACAGGTATGGCTAACTCAGCATATGACAGAAACGCTGCTCTCCGCCGCACGCCGCCACGCCGCCGTCCATGCCGATGCCTCGGGCGTCGCGCCGACGCCGATCCCGGGCCTTGCCGTCGTCCGCGCCACCATGCCCAGCGCGCTGCAATATGCCATCAACCGCCCCCTGGTGGCGCTGGTGCTGCAGGGCGAGAAGCGGGTGACCATCGGCCCGGAAACCCTCGATTTCGGCGCCGGCGCCTCGCTCCTGATCTCGGCCGACGTGCCCACCGTCAGCCAGATCACCCGCGCCAGCGCCGCCGTGCCCTATATCTCGCTGGTGCTGGAGCTCGACCTCGGCCTCATCGAGGCGCTCGCCGTGGACATGGCCGCCGTGCCCGCGCCGCCCGGCCCGGCCGTCCGCGTCGAGCCGACCGACGCCGAGGTGGCCGAGGCGGCGCTCCGCCTGATGCGCCTTCTCGACCGGCCCGCCGCCCTCCCCGTCCTCGGTAACCAGCTCTTGCGCGAGCTGCATTACTGGCTGCTGGCCGGCCGGCACGGCAGCGCCATGCGCGGCCTCGGCGTGAAGGACAGCCACGCCCAGCGCATCTCCCGCGCCGTCGCCATGCTGCGCGCCGAGTTCGCCGCCCCCATCCGCGTGGAGCGGCTCGCCGACATCGCCGGCCTCAGCCCCTCCGCCTTCCACCAGCATTTCAAGGCGATCACCTCGCTGTCGCCGCTGCAGTTCCAGAAGCAGCTGCGCCTCATCGAGGCCCGGCGGCTGATGCTCTCCGAAGGCCTGAGCGCCAGCCTCGCCGCCTACGAGGTGGGCTATGAGAGCGTGCAGCAGTTCAACCGCGAATACGCCCGCCTGTTCGGCCAGCCGCCCGGCCGCGACCTCAAGGCCTCGCGCGAGCGGGCAGTGGCGGCGTGAGGGTGGTTTGGGACTGGGCCGATAGGGAAAAGTCACTTTTCCAGCCCGACGAGCAAGACGAACGGTCCATACGGGGTTCCCTTCCCATCTATTCCTTCGCTTGGCACGCCACCTGCACGCTGAAACTCCGAGCGATATCCGCCACATCCGGCGTCTTCAGCTCATCACCCGACGCTTCGACGTCGTAGCGGATCTGGTTGGCGTCGAGGAAGAACCGCGCCAAGTCGGCCTTGATGGCGAAGTTGACGTTCTGGATCACCTCGATATCGTCATTGCCGGTGGTGCCACGCGCCTGCGTGTCCGACTTGGAGACGACGATGCCGATCACATGCCCCGACAGATCGACCACCGCGCCGCCACTGTTGCCACTCTGGACCGGCGCCGAGATCTGCAACTTGCTCATATCGTCGCCGGCTCCGGCGAGGGCCGATACGAAGCCCACGGAAATGTTGCCGGTGCTCGATAGGAAACCGGCCAGCGGATAACCGAACACCACGACGGAATCGCCGAGGCGGACCGGAGGTGAGCCGCGGAACTTGCCGAAAGCCGGGCTCTTGCTCGATACCTTGAGAATGGCGAGATCGTTGGTCTGCCCGCGCGCCACGATGGTGGCCGGCTGAACATCGGCATTGCTCTGCCGCACGATGGCGTCCTTGCAACCGTCGATCACGTGGGCGTTGGTCAGGAGATAACCATCGCCATTGACGAAGAAGCCGCTACCGGTGGAATAGGCTGCATCCACGTCCGACTTGCCCAGCGCCTGGACCGGCTCCCTGTCCGCCCCTGGGGCGGCGGGCGCCTGCCCTCCGCCGGAACTGAGGCCCTCGACAGGTGGCGGGCCGACGCTGTCCACACCATGCTCCCGGGCGATCGCCTCCAGCGACATGCGGCCCTCGGCAATGTTGGCGATGCACTTGTCCATCGCGGCCAGGGCTTGGCGCGTTCTGGTCAACGGATACCGGCCGTAGGCGCGCCCGCCTATCTCCAGGTCGAAGCTGTTCCCCTGGGCCAGTTCGTCGATCGCCGTCCTTTCGAGGCCTTCGAGCGCCACACCCTGGATGGCATTCACCTTGACGCCGACGCCCATTCCGTCCCAGGTGCTGGCGCTGTCGAAAGTGACGTTGACGCCATAGTTTCTGTCCACCTCATAATCCCAGGCCTCGCTGCCGAACATCAAGTAATAGGCTCGTTCCGTCCGCCTCCCGTCCAGACCGATAAGAAGGTTCACCCCATCGGGATAGGCGGTCTTCACGAGGCACGACTTCCGGTCGAGGTTGACGCCCACGACCCACGTCGCGGCAAAAGAACCAGGTTTGCCAATTGCGGAATAGGAGCCGTCAGAGGCGGATGCCGCAGCGGACAGCCCGGCCAAAAGGGCGCAAAGCCAAACAGACCTACCGAGAACAGCCATCGTCAACCCACCATGTAGCTCTGCCGTGCCAACGAAGCGGTTACCCCTTCACCTCGCAGATCACCTGCGCGGTGAAACTCCGGGCGATGTTCGCCACGTCGGGCGTCTTCATCTCCTCGCCCGGCGGCTCCACCTCATAACGAACCTGATGGGCATCGAGGAAGAATTGCACGATGCCGGACTTGATGGCGAAGTTGGCGTTCTGGATCACCTCGACGCCGGTTCCGTGCGGCGTCACGTTCGACTTGGCAACCACCACGCCCACCACGTGCCCGGACTGATCCACCACCGCGCCGCCGCTGTTGCCACTCTGAATCGGCGCCGAGATCTGCAACCGGCTCGCTTCGTCGCCAGCGCCGGCCAGGGCCGACACCACCCCCTTGGACAGGTTGCCGGTGCTCGACAGGTAGCCCGAGAGCGGGTAGCCGAAGGCCACGATCGGGTCGCCCAGGCGGATTTGCGGCGCGCCCCTGAACTTGCCGAAGACCGGGCTTGTCCTGTTCACCTTGAGGATGGCGAGGTCGTTGGTCGGCTCGCGCGCCACGATGGTGGCCGGCTGAATGCCGGAGATGCCCTGCCGAACCATGGCGTCCTCGCAGCCCTCGACCACATGGGCGTTGGTCAGGAGATAGCCGTCGCCATTTACGAAGAAGCCGGTGCCATAGGCCCGGACCGCATCCTTGTCTGCCTTGTCCGGCGTCCCGCCGTGCGGATCATCGGGCGTCTCGTCCTTCTTGGCGCCGAAGTTCCCGTTGGGCGGCGGGCTGACGCGATCCTCCTCATACTCCCTGGCGATCTCCGCGAGCGATATGCGGCCGTCGGCGATCGCGGCGATGCACTCGTCCATCTTTGCCAGGGCATGGCGGGTTCCGGTCAGCGGGTATCTGCCATAGTCGCGCCTGCCGATCTTGAGACTGAAGCGCTTTCCCGCCGCCATCTCGTCGATCGCAGCCTTTTCCAGCCCTTCCAGCGCAACGCCGCGGATGGCGTTCACCCCGATGCCGAAGCCCTTGCCGGTCCAGGTGCTGGCCCCGTCGTATTTGAGTGTCACGCCGTAGGTCTGGCCTTCCTCGTAATTCCAGGACTTGCTGCCGAACATCATGAAATAGGTGGGCTCGGCCCTGCTCTGGTCGAGGCCGATCTCGATATTCACGCCGTTCGCGTAGTTGATGCCGAGGAAACATGATTTCCGGGCGAGATTGACGGCGACCATCCACGTCGCGGTGAGGGAATAGGGCTGGTCGGTGGTGTAATAGCTCCTGTCATAGGCGGCGGCAGGTACGGACAGGGTCGCGAGAACCGCCAGTAGCCAGGTGAAGCGACCGAGAACAGCCATGAGATCCCGTCCCATCCACGCCGGACACTCAGGTCCAGCCGTTATTGCCTGATCTCGCAGATCACCTGCACGGTGAAACTCCGGGCGATGTCCGCCACGTCCGGCGTCCTGAGGTCGTCGCCCGGCGGCTCCACCTCATACGGCACCTGATTGGCGTCGAGGAAGAATTGGGCCATGCCCGCCTTGATGGCGAAGTTGGCGTTCTGGATCACCTCGATGTCCGGCTTCTCGGCGGTGCCGCGGTCCTGATAGTTGGACTTGGCAACGACGATGCCCACCACGTGCCCCGACTGATCGACCACCGCGCCGCCGCTGTTGCCGCTCTGCACCGGCGCCGAGATCTGCAACTTGCTCACGTCGTCGCCCGTGCCGGTCAGCGCCGACACCAGCCCCATGGAAAGATTGCCGGTGCTCGACAGCAATCCGGCCAGCGGATAGCCGAACACAACGACGGAGTCGCCGAGGCGGATCTGCGGCGAACCGCGGAATTTCCCGAAGGCGACGGCCGTCGCATCAACCTTGAGGATGGCGAGGTCGTTGGTCCGCTCGCGCGCCACGATGGCGGCCGGCATCACGCCGGAAACGCCATGCCGCACCATGGCGTCCTCGCAGCGCTCCACCACATGGGCGTTGGTGAGAAGGTAGCCGTCGCCGTTGACGAAGAAACCGGTGCCGGTGACATAGCCTCCCCCCTCGTCCCGCTCGCTCTCGCCATCTTTCTTTCGGCTGCCGTCATCCACTGGTGGCGTCGCGGCCCGGTCGTCCTGCTCGGGCGCGGGCGTTCCGCTGCCGCCATTCTCGGCAATCCGGCCGGCGATCGCGTCGAGCGATATGCTGCCGTCGGCAACCGCCCTGGCGCATTCCTCCAGCGCGGCCACGCCCTTGCCGGTCGTTGACAGGTTGAAGGTGCCATGGTTGGTCTTGCCGATCCTGAGGAACAGGCTGCCCCGCGAGCCGAACTCGTCGATGACGTCCTTCTTGATGCCCTCCAGCGACACGCCCCGATAGGCGTGCAGCTTCATGCCGACGGCGTCTCCCTCCCAAGTGCTGACCCGGTCGTATTTGACGGTGACGCTGTAATCAGTGCCTTCCTCGTAGCTCCAGCCGGGGTTTGCGAACATCATGTAGTATTCGCTCTCGCCGTGGCTGGCATCCTTGCCCACCTGAAGCTCCGTGTTGCCCACGAACTCCATGTCCATGATGCAGGATTGACGAGCGAGATTGACGCCGACGGTCCATTTCTCCTCGTCGGCATAGACGTCGTCGATGAGGAAGTAATCCTGATCCAACGCTTCGGCCGGGCCGGACAGCACGGACAGGAACGCGACGAGCCAGAGATGGCCGCTCAAGACAGACACCGACGACATGGCGCATCCGGGAATTGCAGACGGGCCGATTTCAACAGGAACAGGTCCCCCCGAACAAGAGGACTTCCGCCTATCCCACCGGAAATTCCGGCTGCGCCGAAAGCGCCGGCGATGCGCCTCTTTCCGGCCGATGTCGGCCGATCGCTCCGGACCGTCTCAACGCGAAGATGGCGCGATGCGTCGCTGCCCTACTCCTTCACCTCGCAGATCACCTGGGCGCTGAACTTGCGGGCGATCTCGGCGACGTCGGGCGTCTTCATCTCCTCGCCCGGCGGCTCCACTTCGTAGCGGACCTTGTGTTCGTCGAGGAAATCGCGCGCCACGCCGGCCTTGATGGCGAAGTTGACGTTCTGGATCACCTCGATGTCGTCCTCGTCGCCAGACTCGTAGCTCTGGATGTTCGACTTGGCGACGACCACGCCGACGACGCGGCCCGACTGATCGACCACCGCGCCGCCGCTGTTGCCGCTCTGGACCGGCGCCGAGATCTGCATCTGCGTCTCGTCGTCGCCGGCGCCGGCCAGCGACGCCACGAGGCCGGTGGCAAGGTTGCCGGTCTTGGAGAGATAGTCGGTGAGGGGGTAGCCGAACACCACGACGGTGTCGCCGAGGCGGATCGGCGGCGTGCCGCGGAACCGGCCGAAGGCCGGGTTGTCCTTGGCGATCTTCAGGAGGGCGAGGTCGCCCGTCTCGTCGCGCGCCACAATGGTGGCCGGCTCCAGCATGCCGCCGTCGCGCCGCACCTCGGCGTCGCCGCAGCCCTCCACCACATGGGCGTTGGTCAGGAGATAGCCGTCGTCGTTGACGAAGAAGGCGGTGCCGGAGGAATAGGTGGGATCGGTGTCCTCGCTGTTCTCGCCGCCGCCCGGCCGGGCGTCCGGCTTCGTCTCGTCGTCTTTCGGCTCGGGACCGGCGTCGGCCTGGTATTGCCGATCGATCTCCTCGAGCGAGATGGAGCCGTCTTCGACGGCCTTGATGCACTCGCGCATCTTGGCGAGCCCCCGCCGCGTGCCGGCGAGATTGTACTTGCCGTAATCGTGGTCGCCGATCGTGAGGTTGAGCGTGCTGCCGCCGGCGAACTCCTCGACCGCCTCCGCCTTCACCCCCTCGATGGCGACGCCCTTGTAGTCGTTGACCTTGACGCCTACGCCGTCGCCCGTCCACGTGTTCTTGCCGTCATATTCGGTGACGACGTCGTAATCCCGGCCGCTCCGGTAGGTCCAGGAGGTGTTGCCGAACATGAAGAAATGCGTGAACGCGCCGTCGCTGTGGTCGCCGCCGACCTCGATGACGGTGTCGTCCTCGTAGACCATGTGCATCAGGCAGGATTTTCGGGTGGTGTTGACCGAGACCGTCCACTTGCCGCCGTCGTCATAGACCTTGTCGCTGGTGTAATAATCCTCGCCGAAGGCCGAGGCCGGCCCGGTGAGGAGAACAAGAAGGCAGGCGGAACGGCAGAACACTGGCAGGGAACACACGGCCATGGCGCACCCGAATAATGGCGGTTCGCGATTTCAACAGGAACTGCCGCCGGGGCACAAGGGGAGGCCCGCCCGGTCACCAGAAATTCCGGCGGTGTCGCAGTCTCAAACGACCTCGAACACCGTATTCGTCTCGCCGCCGTCGTAGCGCTTGACGAAGTCCACGCGCATTCCGTTCCAGTGGTAGCAATAGTGGGCGCCCTGGACAGGGATGGGGATCACGTTGGGCCAGAAGATGCCGATGCACCAGCCGCCGGCCCGGCGCACGCTCGGATAGACCACACCGTCGCTGCCGGCGGCACGCAGCTCGCGCCCCAGGGCTTGCGATGCGCTGTAATCGTCGGGGTCGAGCGCGCCCGGCACGGCGCTGACGTCATCGAGCTCGGCATCCACCGACCCCACCAGCACGCGGAAATCCGAGGTCCAGCCCGGTGCTTCCTTCGTCGCCGTCATGAAGCGCTGGTGATGGTAGATGGTCTCGGCGATCGCCACGTCCTCGCTGTCGCCGGCATAGTAGAGGCCATAGCTGCCGTCGGTGAAGCGGCCGGGCCGGAGCGGCGATGCGTGGACGAAGGGCGCCATCAGATAGCTGGCGTTGGGGCCGCCGACGCGGCGGTGCTTCGGCACCTTGGAAAGATCGCCGATCAGGCCGCGCACACGCGGGTTGGTCTTCGCCTCGACGGCGCTGAGCGCCTCCCAGTCATGCGGGTCGGCGATATCCTCGAACAGGTCGATGGGCGGATGGATCGAGCGGATGATGCGATATGTCCTCGGCCACGCGACACGTCGCCGAACCACACCCGCGGCATCCGTCACCACGCGCCCCGCTCGGCGTCGAGATAGGCGCGCATGTCCGCGAGGTCCGACAGTTCGCCGCGCAGCATCAGGTCGAGCGCCGACTTACCGTCGAAGGTGTCGTTGGGCTTCCTCACCCACTCATAGCCGCGCGCCGGCTCCTTGAAGAGGTAGCGCAGCCCCTTGTGGATGCCCATCAGGTGCGCCATCCGCATGCGGAGGTCGCGATCGATCCGCCCGATGCTGCCATCCTTCCAGCGCGCCCAGGTGCGCGTCGACAACCCGCCGAGCAGCGTCGTCGCCTCGGCATCGCTGAGCTTCCACGCCTTGAAAAGGTTGACCGTCGCCCGCGCCAGCGCCGCCGCCTCCGCGTCGGTGATGGCGGCGCCCTCGGTACGCTCGATCGGAGTGGCTTCGATGGGCTGCAGCATCATGGTCCGTCCTGTCATTTGTCGTGAATATAGGCGCTTCACGCCAAATGGCAAGAACATATGCCAAGTTGGGATTCACGTTGGCGTTGTTGGGACGCGGACGGATGACTAACCAAACCGTGAGTTCGTAGCCAAGCCTCGCAACCGCGCCTCAGGGCTCGTTAAACTTCTCAAATGAAATAACAGTATAATGTATTTTCGTGTCTCCACGCGATGGTCTGTCTTCATAAGGATGTACATCATATATATTTAGCACAGGGTCACCAAACAACACGCCGTTATCCGGAAGATTATAAGGGTTTATATCCACTAAATCGACACGCTGGTTGATTGCGTATATATTCAAAAACCTATCGCAAGTTTCGCCGAAATGCTCACCCGCGGCAATTTGAACGACATACTTCCCCCTTGGAAGAGGTGGACTCAAAGCCTGCTGCCCTTTGGCAACAAAGAACGACGCGACCACATTTTCTGCGCGCCACATGCCCCCCGCCCTTATTTTGATTATCAAGTCATAGTCGCTCCGATTCTGGATACCCAGATGATGACCGAGGCGCACCGGCGACTGAGGTCCGAGGGCTTGTCCGTTGCTAGGTGGATGCTTGCACAGCCCGGGACCTGTTTGATTTGAAGACGGAGATAACCGATCAGCCTGAACTATCCGAGGATATAGCCAATCCTCCTGGTGCAACTCCGCCCATTCTGCTTGACTGAGAAAAACACCCACCACCAGAGACACAGGCAATACAAATGCGATAATCACATGGGAGAGATCCCAAAGAAATGACTTCCCCCAAGCATTCTCCAGTTTTTGTGAGCGACAGTCTGGGTAAGAACTGTCTATTCGCCTCACAAACATCTTGGCTTGTCGAGAAACAGAATTGTCCCGGGATTGAATCGCAATACAGGCCAGAGAATAGGCTAATTTTAGATTTCCCCTGGATTGGAACGCATCAACATTATGGAGAATCAGCCTATAGTCCTCCTCTTTCATACGCTCCGTCTCAAATCCATTCTGTAATATCGTCAATACTGTATAATATGGGCCCGTCGGGAATACCCACCACCCGGTCACCATCGTAATAAGCGAGTATAAAATCGCCTTCAGGCGAGCACACTTTACGCAAAAAATACCGCTTGCACGCTTCGCATGCGCCCAGACGACCAGACCTACAAAATAGGAGAACGTCAGATATCTCGGCTGCGCCGTTACTCTACCGCAAAAATCGCAGCAGATCGGATCTATGCGAATTTCGCCCCAGTCGCCATGAAACTCACGATCCTGCGCGCGCTCCTTTTCGGCCTCCGTGTCGCGCTTGAAAGGCTCCCAGTTAGACCGATCGTATTTTTCCCTGCGGGCCGGATCGCCCAGCACCTCATAGGCAGCGGAAACCTGCACGAATTCCTCGGCCGATTCCCGACCCGACGTATCGGGATGTGTTTCCTTCGACCGCCGCCTGAAAGCCGCCGCGATCTCCTCCGCCGTAGCGGTTGGCGATAATCCCAGGGCACGGTAAAGTCCGAGGGGGTCGCTGTGGTCCATCTATGCCTCGGAACTCGCCGGTTGGTGCCGTCCCCATATGGGCGCCAAACCGAAGTTAGGCGAGTCGTGTCTACAACTTATTGACGAGAATCCTTCTGCTCCGAGCGGCGAAGAAATTCGCTCCGGGGAGTCGGATGGCGTGGCTTTCGAGAACCGGAGCGGAGCGGGCTTAACGCCCGTGAGCACCGGAAGCACAGAAAGTCGCGCTAGACGGCCGCCGGAGTAGAATTTCTCACGGGTGCATCTTCGCTCCCTTGGTGATCTTGTCGACCACCTTCTTCTCCGCCCGCAGCGCCAGCCCCACCAGCTTCGCGTCCTCCGGCGAGAACTTGGCGAACACCTCGCGGTTGGCGCCGTCGTGGCCGGTCGAGAACATCTCCTCGACATAGGCCGATGTCGTGACGCCGCGCTCCAGCGACCGCTTGTGGATGGTCCGCAGCGTTTCCTGGTCGGCCACCAGCACCACCATCGGCTGGATGGACATCGGGTTGTAGACATGGCCGGCCGCATCCCGGTAGGCTTCACCGATAATCGTTGGCGTTTGCGCGACGATGCCGCTCGTCAGGAAGGCGGTGACGTTGAGCTTCTGCCAGGTGGCAAGGTCATCGCGGACGACGAGGACGATCTTGGTGTCGAACATGCCGGCAAACTCCGTGAGAGGGGTCGAAAGAGCTGAGGCTTTATCGCCGACGAGCGCCGCCGGTCTTGAACGTTCGTGCGGCCGCTTCAGCGATCGTCTGCGGGTCTCCATCGACGATGGCGGCGTCGAACGGCTGGAGGCGCGCTTTCACGGCAACGGCTTCTCGCCGCACCGCCACGATACCTATGCGCTTGGCCTGACGCTCCACGGCGTGCAGACCTTCCGCTATCGCGGCGCCCTGCGCTTCAGCCGACCCGGCAACGTCATCGTGCTGCACCCCGACGAAGTGCACGACGGCGCGGCCGGCGACGAGGCGGGCCTCATCTATCGCATGATCTACCTGCCGCCGGAGATGATCGCCGCCACCGGCGCTTCGCCCGGCACACTCCCCTTCGTCGCCGACCCCATCGTTTCCGATCCCGGTCTCTGGCAGGCGCTGGCCGATATCCTCGCCGACTTGGATGGTGAGCCGGGCGATCTCCAGATGGACGACGTGTTGATGCGTGTCGCCGCCGGCCTCGTCCGGCAGGCCGGCCTCAGGCAGGCGAGAGCGTCGGCCACCGCCGAGGCCGCCGTTCGCCGCGCCCGCGACTATCTCGAAGCCCACGCAGTGGAGGCCGTCAGCTCGGAAACGCTGGAAGCGGTCACCGGCCTCGACCGCTACGAGCTGGCCCGCCAGTTCCGCCGTCTCACCGGCACCAGCCCGCACCGCTTCATGGTGATGCGCCGGCTCGACCGCGCCAAGCGCCTGATCGCCAGGGGCAACCGCCTTGCCGACGCGGCGCTGGACGCCGGCTTCGCCGATCAGGCCCACTTCACCCGCCACTTCCGCAGCGCCTTCGGCATGACGCCCGGCCGCTGGTTGGCGATGCAGAGGGTGGCGTGAGGCGGCACCGCCCGGTTTGGCGCGCATGTTCTTCGGAACCACGCGTCAGTCGCCGGCGCCGGGCGCGTATCATCAGGGGGGAGTCACTCCGCATCACGGCATCCGAGGAGACAGCATGGACACCAAGATCAGGCTGCTGGAAGCACTTTACGATCGCTTCAACGCCCGCGACATCGACGGCGTTCTGGCCTCGCTGACCGACGACGTTGCCTGGGCCAACGGCATGGAAGGCGGCCACGTCCACGGCCCCGAGGCCATCCGCGCCTACTGGACGCACCAGTGGAGCGTGATCGACCCGCGCGTCGAGCCCGTCGGCTTTCACCGGAGAGATGGCGAGACCGTCCGGGTGGACGTCCGCCAGATCGTCCACGACCTCAAGGGCACTCTCTTGGCCGACGCCGTGGTCGGCCACGTCTTCCAGTTCAGAGGCGGCAAGGTCGCCCGCTTCGACATCGAGGAGGCCTGAGGCTCCGCCGAGGCTGCCTCCGGAGTTTCACCTATAGAAAAACTGAAGGCAGCCTTCAGAACTTGCGATTAGGCCGCAAGTCTTTCCGCGCCTATATTGAGGGCGTCAAAGAGACGAGAGAAAGAGACCGGAATACGCCGGTCAGGAAAGGAAAGACCAAAATGTTCAACGCTCTCAAGCGTACCGCCCAGCTCTTCCGCGCCCCCACCCAGGCCGAGCGCGACATGGACTACCTCAACCAAGCCACCGACCGCTACGACCTCGAGGCCCGCGAACGCTACCTCGACAGCCGCACTCTCCAGCGGACCATCGGCCTCTGAGGGGCATCGGACCGAAAAGTGGGAACCGGTTTTCGGAAAACCCGATGCCGTAGCAAGAGCCTAGGCACGCAAAACTGACACGACGTCGAGCGCTCGAAACCTGACCGGTTCGGGCGCTTTGTCGTATCGGGGTTCGGAGGCAAGCTTCAGAGATCAGGCGGGCTTCGCCACAACCTCGCGAAGTAAACCGATGACAGTGTCCTGAGCTGTCTCCGGCAATGACTCGAAACCGCTCCGGATCATTAGCTTGCTCATTACGGCCGTTGCGGCCGCCGGAGCAAATCTCTCGATAGCTTGCAGAGCAACACCGCACTCCCGCCCGTGTTGACGCAGCCCATGGACAAGATCACCGGAGCCCCGCTGCGCAACCACCGCTGCGATGTCGAACATATCGCGAGGTTGGATATGGGATCCGCGATAAACCAGTTTCTTTGTGATGATCTCCAGGGGCGTCTCGACAGACACTTCGCGTCCCCGCACAGCCATCATCATCGTAGGAGCCTCCGACAACTGCCCAGCGCAAATGAAGTCGACCTCTCCGATGTCATCAAAGGACAGTTTCAGCGAGCGCGGTCCATCCGTCTCGTAGGAGGACGGACTCGTCTGCAGCTCGTAACTTTGCGTCTGAGGATTGAGGTAGGGCAGAACCTGAGGGTCATCTAGGAACACGTCGACGTCATGGCTTTCCCTGTGCCCGATCTGGAGCATCAGGGCTGTGCCGCCACCGAACGTCCATTTGCCCAGAACACCCCGTGACCATTGGCCTGATCAATGATTGCCATGGTTAGGTCGAACAGAACGCCCCACTGGCTGGAGCCGAGCGCATTCACGATCAGGCAGCCAGCGGCAGCTTGTAGCCGGCCGCGTCGGAGAACAAGGTCGCAACCGCGACGGCGTCGGCCCTGCTGACGCCCATCTCGTCCAGAAACTCGGTCTGGAGTTTCGGGCTGACTTCCGAGAAGAAGGCAAAGGCGGACGCGTCAAAGCTGGCTGCGCTGGCTGGATCTTGCAACTTGGCTGCAAGTTCATGCGCCGACACCTTCACGCTGTAGGGCGCATTCACGGTTGTCAGAACTTGCGAAATCACCGTGGACATCTCAGCCGCTCAGCCGGTGCGATATTAGCAAAACTAATATAGAACAAGCGTCTTGTCGTCACAACAACACCGGCAACGCGGGCCAATCCTCCCGCTGGCTTCCCCCCTCCGTCGTGGTTAACAAATCCTTATCCATGTGCTGGGATGCTCTCACCGAGAGGCGGTTCGGCCGTCGTGTTCGGTTTCAAGGGTCCTGTCGATGGCGATCTCCCGCTCCCTCCTGTTCCGCGCGGCCGCAGTCGCGCTGTCGGCGCTGATGGCCGGCTGCTCGGCGGTCAGCTTCGACGAGGAGCCGGTGCGCGCCGCCGTGCGCCCGGGCGCCACCTTCGAGATCCGCCAGCCGTCGAAGGACGCCATCGAGGGGATCGACGTCTCCTACTTTCAGGAGGCGGTGGACTGGCAGGCGGTGGCCGGCGACGACATCCGCTTCGCCTTCATCAAGGCCACCGAGGGCGGCGACCGGCTGGACGAGCGCTTCCACGAGAATTTCGCCGGCGCCCGGCAGGCTGGCGTGCTGCGCGGCGCCTATCACTTCTGGTACCACTGCCGCCCCGGCATCGAGCAGGCGGCCTGGTTCATCCGGAACGTGCCGCGCGACGACAGCGCCCTGCCGCCGGTACTGGACATCGAGTGGACGCCCACCTCGCCCACCTGCCGCAAGCGCCCGCCGGCCGCCGAACTTCACGCGGAGATGCAGGCCTTCCTCGACGCCGTCGAGGCCTATTACGGCAAGCGGCCGGTGATCTACACCACGCTCGACTTCTATGAGGACCGCATGGACGGTGCCTTCGAGACCTATCCGCTGTGGGTGCGCTCCACCGCCGCCAAGCCGCATGAGAAATACGGCAATCGCCACTGGCACTTCTGGCAATACACCTCCACCGGCCAGGTGGCCGGCGTCAACGGCAAGGCCGACCGCAACGTCTTCTACGGCTCGGAAGCCCAGTTCCAGACCTTCCTCGCCGAGAGCGTGGTCAGGCCGGCGATGGTGGCGGAGCGGTGAGCGCCCGATAAGCACTGGGAGCCCGATACTTCCGTTGCGTTCCATCCTGCCTGAGGTCCTGCGCCTGCGCGCAGGATGACAGTATTATATAATAAAAACAAATATATAGGTCTGTCATCCTGCGCGCAGGCGCAGGACCTCAGGCAGAACGGAGTGCACGCCGATATAGGGCGCAGTGAACATCGGATGCACTAAGACGGAAACGAGCACCCTACTCCGGCGCCCGCATGAAGAAGGCCTCCAGTTCCGCTGCCAGTTCCTCCGGCGCTTCCTCGGCCATGTGGTGGCCGCAGTCGATGCCGGCGCCGGTCACCTCTAGCTTGGCCCAGGGCTGCCAGATGGCGAGGAGGTCGCCGTAGAGCTCTTCGAGATCGTCCTTCCTCGACCACACGACATGCACCGGGCAGCGCAGCTTGTGGCCGGCCTCCTGGTCGTCGAGGTCGTCGAGCGGGTCGACGTAGAGGCCGGCGCGATAGTCGCCCAGCATGCCCCTGATGGTGTCGGGGTCATGGATGGCGGCGCGGAAGTCCTCGTAGTTGCCGCGGCCGAGCGCTTCGGGCGTGCCGGCATACCAGGCGTCGGGGTCGGCGAGGATGGCCCGTTCCGGCTTGTCGGGCTGGGCGAAGAAGAACCAGTGCCACCAGCGGGCGGCAAAGCGCGCGTCGCAGCGGGCCAGCGCGTCGAGGATCGGCACGCCGTCGAGCACCGCGAGCTTCATCACCCGAGCCGGGTGGTCCATGGCGGTGCGGAAGGCGGTGTATGAGCCGCGATCGTGGCCGGCGATATGGAAGGCGCCGAAGCCGAGGCGCTTCATCAGCTCCACGCAGTCGCGCGCCTTGGCGCGCTTCGACGACCATTCGTGATCGCTGGCGTCGGTCGGCCTCGACGACTGGCCGAAGCCCCGGAGGTCGGGGCAGACCACCGTGAAATGGCGGGCCAAGAGCGGCGCCACCCTGTACCAGGTGGTGTGCGTGCGCGGGTGGCCGTGCAGAAGCAGCAGCGGCGGGCCGGAGCCGCCATGGCGCACCCTGAGCGTCACCTCCGGCAGCTCGATCATCTCCAGGTGAAAGCCCTCGAACATCGCCGTTTCCCTTCGCTTCACGAAACGAACGGCCGACGGCCCTCATGAGTTCCCCATCTCCTCTGTCGGTTTTGTCGGAACAATCGCCACTTCTCACGATTGTAGCCCGTACGCGGCGCGTCGTTTCCGAGGCCGCACAGGGAGTTTCTCATGTACCACCACGTCAAGAAGCTGATGTACACCGTGCGGGTCGACGAGCCCGATCCCCGTTTCGGCAACATGCTGCTGGAGCAGTTCGGCGGCGCCAACGGCGAGCTTGCAGCCGCGATGCAATATTCCATCCAGGGTCTCAATTGCGAGGATGCCGCCCGCAAGGACCTCCTGATGGACATCGGCACGGAAGAGCTCAGCCATCTTGAGATCGTCGGCACGCTCGCCCGCATGCATCTGAAGCCGATGAAGTCGGTGCGCGAGGATGCCGAGGCCGACCCGCTGATCGCCATCGCCGGCGGCGGCGGCGTCAACCTGTTCAACTCCATGGGCAATCCCTGGACGGCCGACTACCTGAAGATCACCGGCGAGCTCGACGTCGATCTCCGCAGCAACATCGCGGCCGAGGCGCGCGCCAAGATCGTCTACGAGCGGCTGATCGACTTCTGCCGCGACCCCGGCACCAAGGACGCACTGCAGTTCCTGATGACGCGCGAGATCACCCACATGAAGGCCTTCTCGCTGGCGCTGGAAAGCATGGGCAAGCCGCCCTTGATGATCGGCCGCATCGCCCCGACGCCCAAGCTGGTCAACCAGTATTTCAACGAGTCGACCGGCGAGGGCCAGCTCGGCGAGGTCGACGCGCGCGGCCCCTGGAACGAGGGCGACAACTGGGAGATGGTCGAGGCCAAGGCCTTCATGGGTCTCGAAGGCGATGGCGCGGCGCCTGAGAGCAGCGGCGTCGCCGCCGTCACCAGCGACACCAAGGACGCCGAGTCGCTGCGTGAGATGCTGGTGCAGGATCTGCACTACCTGCTGGATGCCGAGAAGCAGCTGGTCAAGGCGCTTCCCAAGATGGTGGAGGCCGCCAACACCCAGCAGCTCAAGGACCTTCTGGAGTTCCACCTCAAGGAAACCAACATGCAGGTCGACCGGCTTACCGAGGCGCTGAAGGCGCTCGGCGGCTCGGCCACCGGCAAGGCCTCCAAGGGCATGCAGGGCCTCGTCGAGGAGGGCGAGGAGATCATCAAGAAGGGCGCCAAGAACCCCGAGCCCTTCGCCGATCTCGCCCTGATCGCCGTGGCGCAGCGGGTGGAGCACTATGAGATCGCCGCCTACACCTCGGCGCGCAACATGGCCATCCAGCTGCACGAGCACGAGATCGCCCAGCTCCTCACCCTGTCGCTCGGCGAGGAGATGAAGTCCGACTACCTGCTCAATCAGGTGTCGCAGCCGCTGACCTCGCTCGCCGGCATGCCGCCGGCCGTACGCTGATAGAGGCTTGGGCGCCGCCGCCACTGGCGGCGCCTCTCTCACGGCGACCGGTTCGTCACGGTGACCAGCAGCTTGTAGTCCACCTCATGGCCGGGGATCGGCTTGTCGATCAGGGCGACGGCGAACACCGTGCCCCGGTGCGCCCAGGCCCGCGCCTTGGCGGCTCGGATGGATTCGGGAAGGGCGGGTTCGGCGCTCCAGGCCGACAGCGCGCTCTGATAATAGGTGCTGAGGCTCGGCCAGGCGGTGGGTGGCGGCAGCTTGTAGGCCGTGACCTCCAGATGTCCGTAGCGCGCCTCCAGCGCGTCGCGCAACTCCTGGGTCACGTCGTCGAGCCGCTGGTCATAGGCGCCGGCGCCGGGCAGCGCCTCGACGTTGGCGGGCGGTGACGGCGGCGCTTCGGCCGGCGAACAGGCGGCAGCCGAGAGGGCCACCATGAGGGCGGCGAGCCATCGGTATCTCATGCGCCTCTCCTCAGCCCCGGACGAAGCCGGCATTGGTCAGGTGGAGGCGCCGGAGGTCGACGCCCATCTCGGTCTGAAAGCGGCCGACGGCCGCCTCGCCCAGCCGGGCGGCGGTGTCGCGGTCGCCGCGCGCCATGGCGTCGGTATAGGCGGCGTGCTGGATGAGGAAGTTCAGCATCAGCACCTCCGCCATCTCCTGCCGCTCGGCGTTGCCGAGCCGCGAGAAGCCGGGACTGGCGGCGATCATCCGCCGCACCTGTTCGCGCACCGCCTGCGCGTCCTCGCGATTGCTGTCGGCGCCGTTGGCCATCACCCAGTTGAGGATCCAGTAGCCGGCCATGGCATCGGCCAGGTCGCCCGGCCGCAGCCCGTCGCTACCGACGATGCCGGCCCAGCTTTTCACCGGATCGCTCCGGGAGAGCACCTCGGCGATGCGGCGGCCGCCCTCCGCGCCGGCCACCTCGCCCATCCAGCCGGCGAAGTCGCGCCGCACGCGGGCGCTCACCGCGGCCGAGGCGCGATAGGTGGTGGCGGCAGGCTCGGGCGCCGACGGGCGCGCCTTGGGCCGGGCTGGCTGGGCCGCGCCACCGCCCGAGCCGATCGCCGCGTCCACCCGCTGGCGGTTCAGGATGTCGGAGAGAACATAGTCGTTGGGCATCACGGTCGGCATGTCCTGGGCCACGGCCGGCGCGGCGAGAGCAAGGGCCAGCAAGGCGGGAGCCAGGTGGCGAGCAAGGCTGAGCGTCATGGGCAGCTTCCGTTCCAGAGATGGGCTCGTGCGGACCGGCCATCCCGAAGCGAACGGCCGACGATCACGAAGGTTCCATGGAACCTTGGCAAAAGTTGCGCGTCTTTTTGGAAAACGGCCTAGGTCTATCGCACTGGCCGTCTGGTCTGGATTTCTCTCGTTTTGCGAGTAAGTTGCCGCTTGTTTCGGCTCGGCCATCGAAGGGGGGTGCCCAGCATGAACATGGAGGAGCTTTATCGCCTTCTCCGCGCCGGCCACGTGCAGGCGCAAGGCATCGTCGATACCGTTGCCGACCCGATGCTGCTGCTCGACGAGAGCCTCAGGGTGCAGAGCGCCAGCCGCGCCTTCTTCGAGGTGTTCAAGGTCGAGCGCGATGACACCATCGGCCGCCACATCTACGAACTGGGCAACGGCCAGTGGGACATTCTCGACCTGCGCCACCTGCTGCTCGAGGTCATTCCCAAGAGCAAGGCGGTGATCGACTTTCGCGTCGAGCACGATTTCCCAGACCTCGGCCGCAAGACCATGCTGCTGACGGCGCGGACGCTCCGCCAATCCGACGCCGCCAGCCCCTTCATGCTGCTGTCCATCGTCGACATCACCGAGCGCGCCCAGCATGACGCCGAACGGGACATGCTGTTCAGCGAACTCAAGCACCGCATGAAGAACCTTCTGAGCGTCGCCCAGTCGCTGGCCCGCCAGACGACCACCGACGGCCGCTCGGCCGCGCAATATCGCGACGATTTCCTGGGCCGCTTCCGCGCCATGATCGAGGCGCAGGAGGTGGGGCTGTCCGGCGACGACGGCACCAACCTCAAGGCGCTGATCGAGCGGGTGCTGTCGCCCTATGCCATGGACCCCGAGGCGGTGGAGATCGTGCCCGACGGCCCGGTGTCGCTGGCTTCGACCACGCTGACCTCGCTCGGCCTCGTGCTGCACGAACTCGCCACCAACGCCGCCAAATATGGCGCCCTGTCGGTGCCCGAGGGGCGGGTGTCGATCGGCTGGACGGTGGACGCGCCGGGCGGCAACCTGCGCCTCACCTGGGTGGAAAGCGGCGGGCCGAGGGTGACGCCGCCGACCACCCTCGGCTTCGGCAGCAAGCTCATCCGCACCGCCATCGCTGGCGGCGAGGTGGACAAGATCTTCGCGCCCGACGGCGTCCGGGTGAAGATCGACGTTCCCCTCGGGCCCGCGCCGTCGGCGAGTTGAGGCGCACGGCTTACGGGCCCCGCCCTCCTCCGCCCGACGATCTCACCATCAGGCTGTCCTCCTCTGCTGAGAAGGAGGATCTCGGGAAGGTAGAGCGAGCCGCTGATATCGCGCTCCAAGAGAGCGGGGAGACCTATACATCCGTCACCGCCCTTTCCTGCCCGAGGTCCTGCGCCTGCGCGCAGGATGACAACCTATGTATTTGATTCCAATATATAAATCCGTCATCCTGCGCGTCGGCGCAGGACCTCAGGACGGTAGAGCGAGCGGCCCCTATCGGCCTCCCCCGCCAATCTCCGCCAGAAACGCCCGCGCCCTTTCCCTCACCTCGTCGAGATGGCTGAAGAGGCAGGTGTGCCCTCCTCCCGACACCACATGCAGCTCGGCGCCGGCGATCTCCCGCGCCGACCGCTCGCCATGGGAGAAGGGCACCACCCTGTCGGCGTCGCCGTGGATCACCAGCGTCGGCGCCCTCACCTCGGCAAAGGGCAGCGGCGGCAGGCTGGCAAAGCCCATGGTCTCGGCCATGGTGCCGGGCATCCGGTCGGCCAGCCGGTCGAAGGTGCTGCGGAGGAGGCTGAGGAGCAGCGGCCCCGCCTCGGGGTGGTCGAGCGTTGTCCTGACCAGCGCCGGATCGCCGATCGCCTTCGCCGCCGCCTTCTCCGGCTGCCGCCCCCGCATCCAGGCGAGAAGCGACAGCAGCCCCGGCACGCGGATCAGCCAGCCGAACCAGCCGAGCCGCTTCAGCACATAGTCGGGCACGTCGAAGCAGCCGCTCGCCGTGGACATCAGGATCAGCCCGGCGCAGCGGGTCGGATGGCGGGCGGCGAAGGCGATCGCCGAGGGACCGCCGGCCGATACCGCCGCCACCACCGCCCGTTCGACGCCGAGCGTATCGAGAAGGGCGGCGAAGAGATCGGCCTGCTCCTCTGCCGTATCGCCTGACGATCGCGGCGTGCCGAGGTAACCCGGCCTCGACAGGGCGATCACCCTATAGTCCGGCGTCTTGCCGAGCAGCGCCTCGGCCAGGATCAGGCCCTGGTCGTAGCCGCCCATGCCGCCATGCAGCGAGAGAAAGGCCGGACCGTCGCCGCCGTCGGTGTGCTGTACCACCCCGCGCGGGGTGTCGGTGAGGAGAACGGGCGGCCTCTCTGCCAGCGGAATGAAGCGGGGCGACCGGCGCGCGTCGGCCGCGTGGGAAAGCGTGTTGGACATGTCTCATCCTCAGACCGTGCCGGGATCGAAGCGATTGTCGTGGTCGCTGCCTTACGACGCGGCACGGGTGAGTGTCCGTCAATGGCTTGAAGAGAACGCCCGGCGCCGACGCCGGTTCAAAGCGATCTCAAGCGGCAGGTTTAGCTTTCCGGAAACGGGACAGCGACGCCTCGGTGAACTGCCGACCGAGGTGAGAGATAGCGCGAGATCGCACCGCCGGCAAGGAGGCTCTCCTGGGAGTCCATGGGAGTCCAACCGCGCCTATAATGAGTCAGCGTGGCGGCGTCAGCGGGCCGGGAATTTGGGTTACAGTCGCCCGCGCGACAAGTTCGTCGAACAGCGTGGCCATCGCCTGTTCGTCGGAAACATCGACCATCCGGAGCCCCACCTCGCGCGCCGCGTCCCGAAGGGCGGCGTTCTCGCGTAGCGACCGGTCGATGAAGGCATCAATGGGGATGCGGTCGGCCGGCGCGCGGGTCTCATAGCCGGAGGCCGCGCGCATGCGCTTGAGAAGGAAATCGTCCGGTGCATGGAGCAGCACGCCGAACATCTCATCCGAGACCAGAGGCGCGATGTACTCCGGCCTGAGCGCCGCCCCCGCCAGCACGAAGCGCCGCCCGGCCGCCCGCTCCGCCTCGATCATCGGCCGCACCTGCCGCCACATGTTCTCGTGGTGCACCTTCAGGAACCAGTGGATCGTCTCGGGCGTCAGCCGCTCGTAGAACTCGACGACCGGCGCCGGCACGCCCAGCCACGGCCGCCCCGGATGCCGCCCCAGCCCATCCGTCGACATCTGCGCCCAGCCGAGCCGCTGGGCCAGCCTTTCGGCCAGCGTCGACTTGCCGACATGCGACGTGCCGGAGATCAGGATGGCTTCGATGGGGGATGACATGGGGCCTCGCTCTCGAAAAGAGGTCACTTGCTCATAGCACAGGACGCATCACGTGGCCTTCCTCGCCGGAACACGATTTTGACTTCTGGCAGAAGCCACCTTACAATGATCCATAAACAGGCTAATAATCGCTCATATGATCCATTTATAGGTCAAATGTCCAAACCCGAGACGAGAGCTCTTTCCCCTTACAGCCGCGATGCGCTGTCGCTGTTGGCGCAAATGATCCGTCGCGCCCGGATCGAGCGGGGGCTGACGGTGCAGGAACTGGCCGACCGGGCCGGCGTCTCACGCGGCCTAATCCAGCGGATCGAGCGTGGCGATCCCGGATGCGCCATCGGCGCGGTGTTCGAGGCCGCCGCCATTGTCGGCATCAGGCTGTTCGATGCCGATCAGCCGACGATGGCGGTCCATCTCGCGGCCAGCGGCGCCACGCTCGCCCTTTTGCCCAAAACGGTGCGGCCATCGGGCGGGGGGGTGAAGGATGATTTCTGAGTCAACGGAAGCAACGGAAGCCTATGTCTGGGTCTGGTTGCCGGGAGAGACGCAGCCGGTCGTCGCCGGTCGCCTGGCGCCCGAGGGGCGCAACCTGTTGTTCAACTATGGCCGCAGCTATCTTGCCCGCGCCGATGCCATTCCTCTCTACGAGCCGGAGCTGCCCCTCCGGCCCGGCATCCTGCCGCTGCCGCCGGGCCTCTCCATGCCCAGTGCCCTGCGCGACGCGGTACCGGATGCCTGGGGTCGGCGCGTCATCCTCAACCGCCTGTCGGGCACCAATGCGGCCGAGCCCGGCGAACTGACCTATCTGCTTCAATCCGGCTCCGACCGGATCGGCGCGCTGGATTTCCAGGCCTCGCCTTCGATCTTCGTGCCGCGCGCCACTGCCGCCGCATCCATTGAACAGCTCATGGACGCCGCCCGCCTCGTCGAAGACGGCGTGCCGCTGCCGCCCGACCTCGACGCCGCCCTGCTGCACGGTTCATCGATCGGCGGCGCCCGGCCAAAGGCGCTGATCGACGCCGGCGACGAGAAATACATCGCCAAGTTCTCGTCGAGCACCGACATCACCAGCGTCGTCAAGGCGGAGTTCATCGCCATGCGCCTCGCAGCGCTGGCCGGCATCGACGCGGCCAAGGTCAGGCTCGTCCATGTCTCCGGCAAAGATGTGCTCCTCATCCGCCGCTTCGACCGCATCAGGGGGGAAGCCGGCTGGCAGCGCCGCGCCATGGTGTCGGCGCTCACCCTCCTTGGCCTCGACGAGATGATGGCGCGCTACGCCAGCTATCAGGAGCTGGCGACCGTCGTCCGCCATCGCTTCACCGATCCCAAGCCGACCCTTCGCGAGCTGTTCGCCCGCATCGTCTTCAACATCCTCTCAGGCAACACCGACGATCACGCCCGCAACCACGCCGCCTTCTGGGACGGCCACGCCCTGTCGCTGACGCCGGCCTACGACATCTGCCCGCAAGGCCGCGCCGGACGGGAAGCCACCCAGGCCATGCTGATCGACGGCGACAGGCGCCTGAGCCAGCTCTCGCTCTGCCTCGACGCCGCGCCGAACTTCCTGATCTCCCGCGACGAGGCAACGGCCATCGCCGCCCGGCAGATCGCCACCATCAGGCGCGAGTGGCAGTCCGTCTGCGACGAAGCGGCCCTCGGCGCCGTCGACCGCGACCTCTTCTGGCGCCGCCAGTTCCTCAACCCCTTCGCCTTCGAGGGGGCGCCGGAGGCGTTGAGAGAGATGGCGGGGTGAGTGGGCGTTGAAACTCGACGGCCCAGCCCTCACCTAGCTTGGTCCGGCCCTCCCGGCGAATGGCCGCCAGCCCATCAAGGAGAACCACGCCATGTCAGCCAACGCCAGCGTGTTCGCGCAGTCCTTCTTCCACGGCACCAAGGCCGACCTCCGGCCGGGCGACCTGATCGTCGTCGGCCACGCCTCCAACTTCTCGGGCGCCGATGCCTTGAGCTGGGTCTATTTCGCGGCGACGCTCGACGCCGCCATCTGGGGAGCCGAACTTGCCGCCGGCAGCGGCCCTGGCCGCATCTACGTGGTGGAGCCGACCGGCCCCGTCGAGGACGACCCCAACCTCACCGACAAGAAATTCCCCGGCAACCCCACCCTCTCCTACCGCTCCCGCGACCCCCTGAGGATCATCGGCGAAGTGACCGGCTGGCAAGGCCACTCGGCCGATCAGGTGCAGGCGATGAAGGAGGGATTGGCAAAGCTGGCGCGCGAGGGGCGCGATGTGATTATTGATTGAGGGCTTTGCTTGCTCCCGCGAAGTTGGAATTTCTTGAAATTATCGACCGTCCGGCGTATGTAAGGAAAGTCCTTACCGAGGATTTCGATGATCACGAGCAAGCTGACGACCAAGGCTCAGACGACGATACCGCTACCCATCAGGAACGCGTTGCGTCTGCGTGAGGGTGACGAGATTTCCTACAGCATCGAAGGCGACGTGGTGACGATGCGCAAGGCGCAAACCGTCACCGCCGAAGATCCCTTCGGCACCTTCAACGAGTGGGACAGCGACGCCGACCGGAAGGCCTATCGTGACCTTTGAACAGGGCGACGTCGTTCGCGTGCCGTTTCCCTACACCGACCGCCCCGTCCGCCAACATCGGCCGGCCCTTGTGGTCAGCAATGGCGGCATCGGCGAGGAGGGTAAGCTCCTATGGGTCGCCATGATCACCTCGGCCGAGAACCGTCCATGGCCGGGCGATGTCGAGATCGGCGCAGCCTATCAGGATGTCGGCCTGCCCGCCCCGAGCGTCATCCGCCCCGTGAAGATCGCCACCATCGAAGCCTCAAGCGCCGAGAAGCTTGGGCACATGACGGCCCCGATCATGTCGCAGGTTGCCGAGGAGATCCGGAAGCATCTGGAGCAATAGGTGTCCCTTCTTCTCTCGCCTCGACCTCTTCGCCTTTGGCGTTCGGGGACCACTTGTCTTTGGCGCTATTGAGCAGATCAACCAGGGTGGACGGACTCATCGGCCATAGCCCACCGATGCCGCCATCTACGCCAAACAGGCGTCTGGTCACGCCGCACTCTTCACCACGTCGGAGTTCGAAAGTGAATCCCACATACCCTGTGTTGCCCCGGGAAGAGCGGCAGATGACAAACTTCGAAAAGTCCGGCCACGCATAATGACGCGTCCTAAAGCCACTGAAGAGGGCCAAACCTTCTGGCGAGAGCGTCAGGCGCGGCGGTGCGACAAGAGCCCAAAAGCTAGTTAGGGCACCGCCCCCGGAGAAGAAAATACCAGCATATGCAATAACATGCGTACCCGGTCTCGTGGAGCCATTCGAGATTATGAACACGCCGAGGCATACGAACGCCAGGCAGGCCAAAAGCAGCAGGATCGCCTTTTCCGCCGAAGCCACAATGACGATCGGAGGGCACTCAAGGCTACCTTGCACACCGCTGGGTTTTACTTCAGGCATCTACCCCCCACCGGATCTCTCGTCAGGGCCCCCACCTAAAGAGAGACGGCCAAACTGCTTTCGCTTGGCCGCAATAAACCCGCACCCGCGAGTTGTATATGAACCTTGTACGTCGAAGCCCGATTGGCAGCAATATCGCTCGGGTCAGCCGTCCCCGTCGGCGAAGCGCCGAGAAGCCCCCTACCCCCTCAAGAAATACAACGTCTTCCTAGGCCCACTGCCCTCCGTCGCCACGCTCTCCCGGATGATCGCGCCCGTATCCTCCAGCGTCTCGATCACTTCCCTCAGGTCCCTTGCCTTCAACCTGTTCTTCATCCGCGCCCTTAAGGTCTCCTGGCTGATCTCGCCGCCTTCCTTGTCGATGATGCGCAGCACGCGGTTGGCTTCGGCCTGGAACTCCGTTTCGGAGATGTAGAGGCGGCCCATGCGGTAGAGGGTGCGGGCGGACCAGAGGGCGACGGCGCGGCCCCACTGCATGTCGTCCTCGCTGATGCGGGGCATCACCGGGTCGCGGCCGCCGGCGCGGATGGTCGCCATGCGCACCGCCATTTCGGCAGCGCGGCCGATGAAGTTCTCGGCGTCGGCGTCGCGGTCCTGCCAGGCGAGGATCTCGCACTGGAAGGCCGTGTAGACCGCCTCGGCGCCCGGCCCCCAGGGGATGACGAAGGGCTCGATCTCCACATCCGTCTCGTGAAGTTTCGAGGCGACCACCAGGGGATTGCCGCCGCCGAACAGGCGCCTGAGGCTGCCCGACAGCTTCTCGGGCACGGTGAGCGGCGGCTCCTTCGGCTCGCGGTCCTCGGTGCGGCTTGCCACGGTCAGAAGCGTGAAGCGGTTGAGGAAGCCGTTGCTGACGTCGCCGCCGTCCAGCGCCTCGAAGAAATCCTCCGGCGTCGAGGCGCCGTAGATGGAGAGCGCCGGCGCCCTGACGGTGCGGGCCGGCGTCGCCGCCCATTCCGGCGTTGTCATCAGGCCGAAATTGGTGCCCCACACCGAACGCATGATCTTGGAAATGCCGCGCTCGAAACCGGAGGCGCGCTTGGCGTTGATGCGCTTCAAGAAGGCGCCGAACTCGTCCATCGGGCAGAGCGACAGCGGCTCGCGCTCGATGAAATGGATGACCGCAGGCATGGAGATGAACTCGTCCGGCCCGATGGTGCGCGTCATCTTGGCGGCGGCGAGCAGCCGCTTGATCTGCTGCAGCGCGTGGTCCTTGCCGACGCCCGACGGCGCCAGCGCCAGCATGTAGAGCACGGTGGAGCTCAGCGTCGGCCCGGCCCAGAAACGGCCCATGGCGGTGCCCACCAGCGTCAGCGCCGCCCCGAGCGCCAGGACACGGTTGGGCCGGCGGGCGGTGGCGCAGATCCAGTCGGTGATGTCGCCGACGAGGCCGGGCACATGGGTCAGCGTGTCGGGGAACTCCACGGCGGCGCGGGCGCGCTTTGCCTCATGCACCACTTCGCCGGTCGCCTCGTCGACCACCGCGCCGGAGCGCTCCTTCAGAAGGCGGCGCGGCCCGGTGGATGCGCGCGGCGGCTCGGGCCGCGTGTCCCTCGGCGCCTCGCGCGGAAAGGCCCTGCCCTTCCTGAGGCCGCTGCGGATGGTGGCAAGGCAGGCCGGCAGGCCGTCGTCGGCGGCAAGGCCGCACCCCTCAGCCGCCGCCGTGAGCAGCGACGTGGCCGTGGCTTCCGTGAGCCAGCCGGCGCCCACCATCTGCCCCAGGGCGAAGGCGCTGCGGTTGAGCTGGTTGTTGCGGCCGCCCTTGCCGGCGGCGCGCATGGCGGCAAGTTCCGCCTCGATCGCCCTATCGGCATAGCGGCCGAGTCTCGCGTCGGAGAGCGGCGGCGCGCTGCGGGCGCGCGCCTCCGGCTTGGCGGCCATCTCCACTGTGGCAGCCGGGGGATCGATCAGCGCGTAAAGCCAGTCGGGCACCGGCGGCGCGGCCTTCAGCGCCCCGGCCGGCACGGGCTGATAGGCGCCCTCGCCGTCGGCCCTGAGTGCACCGGGTGCCACCACATAGCCGCCGTCGCCGCGGATGTTGATGCCGCGCCCCTTGAGCAGCCCTTCGCGGTTGCCATGGGCGCGTCCCTCGGGCTGGCGGAAATAGATGTGGCGGCCGCCACTGGGCGTATCAACGGCCGGCGCCCTCACGCCTGAGTCCACTTCGCCCCTGGCCACCTCGCCCCAAGCCTTGATGCCGTCGGCGCCGCCCTCGTGCCGGTCGAGGTCGACCACCAGAAGCTGCGACCGCCCGAGATGGATGGCCGGCATGGCCTCCGGCCAGCGCCGCCACCAGGCCTCGATGGCCCCGGCGTCGGTGGTGGCGTCATCGCCCCAGCGCACGTTCGGGCAGGGCTTCTTGGCATCGGGACCGGCGCCGCGCACGGGAAAGACAAAAAAACCGGCCCCCGCCAGGTCGAGCGCCAGCGCCCGGTTGGGGGCCGGCGGCAGGTCGGCGATCGCGAAGGGCGTGGTCAGCGGGGCCATGATCAGCTGACGGCCTCGCCCTCGACCATCCGGCGGATCTCCTCCACGAAATGCGTCTGGAACGTTGTGAGGAAGGCCTCGTATTCCTCGGTGCTGAGGCAGGCGAGATCGGTCTTGCCGATGGTGTCGAGAAACTGGCCGGCCCGTTGTGCCGCCAGCGCAAATGCCTTGCGCTCGACGACGTCGAAGTCGCGCATGCGCGCCACCCGCCGGGCACGGTCGAGACCGCAATCGTTGCATACCCACACCGCCGGCATCCGCCCGTCGGGCGCATGGCCGATGCCGTCGGCCCGCCGCCCGCAGATGCCGCAGGTGGAGTAGTGATGCGAGGCCGGCCCCCTCATGCCGCACCCCGCCGGAGGCTGCTGCGAGACGACACCCAAAAATTGTGCTTCCATTTCTGGAACAAATAAGACATTGTTAACTGGTCGCCGAAAGACCGGCACTTTGCCGGCTTTTCGACCGTCGTTCCCACCGCTGCGCCCAACGCCCCGTTGAAAGGAGAACGACCGCTGATTGCATCCGATGCAATACGCCACAGGGCCCGCCTGCAACTCGAAGGGCGTTCCCCCATACCCCTCGCTTTCCGGACCACGGCTTGGTTCCGCAGCGATGGCAGTCTGATCGTCGAAGGCGAGGCCAGTGCCGAAGAGGATCTGACATTGATGATCGGCGCCCGCGGGCGCATCGACTTGAACCACGAGGGCGTCAGGCTCGGCGTGAGAATCGCGGCAACAGACCCCGACCACGGCATCGTTCGCTTCCTCGTCCAACCAAGGACACTCTTGTGATGGACAGCTTCCAGACCCGCCCAACCACCACCCCGCAAACCATCACGCCGAAGCAGGCGATCACCCTGGTTCAGCAGTTGGCGGCAACCAACTACGGTCCGATCGGGCCCATCAACTTCGAGTTCATCCCGCTGAGGGAGGACGGCGGCGCCCAGGCCAACTGGGACCTCGCCTTTCGACCCTCCCCGTCCAATGCGGAACCGCCGAGCGCGCGGCGACGGGCGGCGATCCAGCGCGCCATCGCCGAGGTGCGCGCCACCCATCCCCAGATCCGCTGGCCGTGATCCGGCCGGCCCGGCGCCTCTCGGCATGATCACGGTTGCCCGCCGGTCCGCGCCAGCACCAGGCGCTTGCTCTCCTCGGTCATGGCGTAGCCCTGGCCCCAGATGGTGTCGATCCGCACCTGAAACTTCCGGAGTTTGCCGCGGATCTTGCAGACGAACACGTCGATGATCTTCGGCTCGGCCTCCGGCGCCACCACGGCGTGGAGGTGCGGCTTGGTGCAGGCGCGCGCCTGCATCAGGCATTGCAACAGCCGGCTCTCGGCCGGCGTCAGGCCGAACTCCGTCTTGCAGCTCATCAGGAAATCCAGCCGCGCGTCGAGACGGATGGGCGCCGTGGTCGGCTTGCGCAGCCGCGATCCGGCCGGCCAGTCGGCCTGGGGCATGTCGGCGATCACGCCATCCTCCAGCGCCTGCCGCACGATGCCGTGGGCGCTGTCATAGGGGATCTTGAAGGTGCGGCTCAGCGCGCCGATCGGCACGCCCTCGTCGGCAAGGCGGACGATGGAGTTGCCCACGAAGGTGCCGCGCAGCGGATGGTTCACGGCCGCACCCCTTCTTCGGCCAGCGCCGCGTCGGCAAGATCGAGCGCCTCGTCGATGGTGAAGGCGCCGAGGCGATGGCCGTCGCGCGACACTGTGTAGCGGGTGGTGAGCTCCAGGAGGCAATAGGGCCGGATGGCTTCCAGCACCCCCGCTGTCGCCCTGAGGGCGGTCATGATCTTGTCGTCGGGCATGGGTTCGCAGGTCATCGTCACGCCTCCGTGCGATGTGGGGTGGATCTCGAGTTTGAAGGTGTGCGCTACCCGGCCTGGGTCACGGGTCCCACGGCCGGCGGACGCTGGCCGCCTGCTTCAGTCGCGACGCGTCCAGCGGGCGGTAATCCTTGATGGTGTTGCGGTCGCCATAGCCGTCGCTGCCCGGACGGATGTCGACGCGGATCATCACGGGGATGCGGTGCAGCTCGTCGCTGTCGGCGATGCCGGCAAGGCCGGCGGCGGCACACAGGCGGGCCAGCATCTCCTGGGCGATGCGTTGCGCCGTGGCGTGGTCGTTGACGATGTTGAGCCATTCGGTGACGCGGCGCCCCCGGAAATCGCCGGCACCGATCTCGAAGACGAGCTTCAGCGTCTCGCCGCGCCCCGAGGCGGTGGGCAGCACGGCGCTCTCCACCACCTCGGCCTGATAGTCACCGGGCGGCACCAAGCCGGGCGCGACATCGACACGCACCGATCGTCCGGGTCTTGCCATCGCCTTTCTCCTGTTCCGCCAAAGGGTGGGCATGGGGGAGGCGCATCGTTGGAGATGATCACCTCCCCCGCCCCACGACGAGCCTGTCGGCCGTCGAATTCATGTGATGTGCCGCCTGTTACGAAGCGGGTCGATTACCCCCCCGCGGGCGGGGAGGACGGTCCGTGAGCACCGGAAGCGCAGAAAGTCGCGCTAGGCGGCCGCCGGAGTAGAATTTCCGGGCGGTCTCATGGGGGCCCCGGCGGGCGGGGAGGACGCCCGCCGGGGTCGGGCGCGGGGCCGACGACGGCCTCGACGCGCTCAAGGGTCTTGAGCGTCATCGAACCGCCGGACCGGATCCGCGCCACGAACTTGCCGTCGTTGACGACATATCGGCCAAAGGTGCTCTCGCTGATGCCGCGCGCCGCGCAGTAGCACTCAATGCGAGAGAGAAGAGCGGTTATCGGGTTCATGCGCAGATTGTAATGGTCAAAATCCCATCGTGTCAATGGGCAAATACCCGTTGACGGGGCGATGAACAATGGGCATAATCCCACTATGGAACAGACATGGAAATCACGCCTCGAACGCCTGATGCGCGAAAAGGGCTTCAACATGAAGTCCCTGTCGCTCAAGGCCGGGCTCGGCGAAACCTATGTGCGGGACATCCTGAAGCGCGGCCGCGAGCCGGGCGTCGAGAAGGCGCGCGCCCTGGCCGAAGTGCTGGGCGTCCGCATGACCGAGATCATCAGCGAGCCCTACGCCATCGCGCGCGAGGCGGAAACCGAACACGTCCCCTTCGACGAGGACAACGGCAACGGCTGGCAGGAGGGTTGGCAGGCCCGCCTGCCCGGCGGCTCGGCCGAGGTGGATGCACGGGCCGGCGCCGGCGACGGCTCGTCGGGCCAGGTGCTGACGCTGCGCTCCGGCGGCATCCAGTCGGGTCATCTCGTCACCGGCGAATGGGTGGTGCCGCGCATCCATCTCGGCGCCAATCCGGCCCGCGTCATCTTCATTCCGGTGATCGGCACGTCGATGCAGCCGATCCTCAACCCGTCCGACGTGGTCGCCGTCGACACCACGGTGAGCGATATCAAGGACGCCGAGATCTATGTCATCGACGAGGGCGACGGCCCCTCGGTGAAGCGCCTTCGCCTCAACCACGACGACAACCCGCGTACCGTCGACATCATCTCCGAAAACCCGGCCATTCCGCCCAAGCGTCGCCCGGCCGAACTGGTGCGCGTCATCGGCCTTGTCATCGGCAAGTGGTCGCGGATGTAGGCGTCGCCTGAAATCGCACTACACGCCTTCGTGAGGCGGAAACCGGCCCGTTAACCGGATCTATGCGTCGCCGTCAATGTTTCGGTGACAAATCCTGACCGATATATACATAATTGTTTATACGTATCGCGCCCGGCCGATGGTTCGGCGCGTGGGGAATAGGCTGGACACGCGCCCGCCCGCCGGCTTTCGGGCCGCCGGGCGAACTGCCGGAAAGGGGGCGACGGGACAGAATGTTCGATGATTTGATCGCCCTTGGGCAGGACAGATCCCAGCAAAGCCGCGCCGACCTCCTCAAATCGCTCGCCAGGCTGTTCATCCACGGCGGCGAGGGCCACAGCGACCGGGAAGCCCAGCTGTTCGCCGAGATTCTCCTCCGGTTGGTCGATCAGGTATCGGTGGATGCGCGGGCGCAGCTGTCGCACAAGCTGGCGCCGCTCGCCTTCACGCCGCACGCGGTGGCGCTGCGCCTTGCCACCGACCAGGACCGCAAGGTGTTCGCGGTGATGCTGGAGAAATCGGTGGTGCTGACCGAGGCCGACCTGCGCACCATCGCCGCGTCCTACAGCCAGGGCCACCTGCTGGCGATCACCCGGCGGCAGGGGCTCACCGAGCGGGTGACCGACGTGCTGGCCATTCGCGGCAATGCGGCGGTGCTGATCGGCGTGACCGGCAATGTCACGGCACGTTTTTCAGAGCTCGGCGTCGAATGGCTGGCCATGCGCGGCATCGATTATCCCAAGGTGCTGATCGCCCTGTCGCAGCGGGCCGACATGCCGCGCGAGCGGCTGAGCCGCGCCGTCAAGGCGCTGGACGACGAGGCGCGGGCCAAGCTCGGCCATATCATCGCCCTGTCGCCGCGCCTCGCCCTGTCGCTGAAGAGCGAGGCCAGCGAGCGGGCGCAGCAGAAGAAGGAGAGGCTGGAGCGGGAGATCGCCGCGCTGATCCGCCACGTCAAGGACGGCCATGTGACGCTGGACGACTGCATCGCCCGCTTTGCCCGCGAAGGCCGCATCGAGGTGATGGCCGAGCTCCTGACCCAGGCGACCGAACTCGAGGAGGCGCATATCGCCAGAGCCCTCGCCCACGGCAACGACCTGGCGCTGGCCGTCGTCTGCCGCAGCCTCAGCGTCAGCAACAACGCCTATCTGATGCTGGCGCACATGCTGGCCTCGCACCTCGGCCTGCCGCAGAAGGAAGCGCACGGCTGGGCCCGGAATTATGCCGAAGTGGACCGCGCCTCGGCCATCCGCGCCCTGCGCTTCCACCGCATGCGCATGCCCGGCGCCAAGAGCATGGTAAGGCCCGACCGCCTCCGCCACAGCCTCAGGTGAACGCCGAGAGCACCGGCTTTCCGCAAAAACAATGCGACAACAAAGAACTGGAGCATGTTGGCGAACCAGAGTTCGCCGGGCGTGCTCTAAGTTTTGAATTTTCGCCGAAAGACTTTCGTAACGCTAATTGCGGGCATCTGTGGTGTTCAACCACACGTTAAGCCTTGGCGCCCAAGTTTTCCCTATTGGTATTTGCGTAGTTGGCATTCGGTGGAGCTGAAAACCTCGACCTCCCGGGGGGAGAGGCACCGCTCGGATGCTGGAGCAGTCGCCCGCCGACCATATCGGGTCATATGGCCGGCGAGTGCTCCCCGAAGGGGCGACAGACCATGATGTTCGACAGATTGATTGCTCTCAGTCAGGAGAAATCCAGCGAAAAGCGCCGGGATCTCCTCGTTTTGATCTCCGAGCTGTTCACCGACGGCGCGGAAAATTACACCGACGCCGAGACCCGGCTGTTCGGCGATATCCTCTGCCGCCTCGTCGATCAGGTTTCGGTCGATGTGCGGGCCCAGTTTTCCGAGCAGATGGCGCCCCTTTCCTGCACGCCGCACGCGGTGGCGCTGCGCCTTGCCTGGGATGAAGAGCTTTCGGTGTCCGGCGTGATGCTGGAACAATCGGACGTCCTGACCGATGTCGACCTCCGAAACATCGCCGGCTCGCTCTCCCAGGGCCATCTTCTGGCGATCACCCGCCGCAAGGAGCTCAGCGAGATGGTGACCCAGGTGCTGGCCGAGCGCGGCAACGCCGAGGTGCTCGAAGGCGTCACCAGGAACGAGAGGGCGCGCTTTTCCGACCTCGGCCTGAAGCGGCTGGCGACGCGCAGCCTCGATTACCCCAAGATTCTGAAGGCGCTGTCCAAACGGGCCGACATGCCGGCCGAGCGGCTGGCGCGGGCCATCGCCGCCTTTGACGCCGAAGCGCGGACCAAGCTCGAGAACCTCGTCGCCGCGTCGCCCGATTTCGCGGCGCTGCTCGTCAACGAGGCGGCCGGCATCGCCCGCCAGCAGAAGCAGGAGCTCGAGAAGGAGATCACCTCCCTCGTGCGCCGGATCGGCCAGCGGCTCAGCACGCTCGACGAGGCCATCGACGCCTTCGCGCGGGACGACCGGCTGGACGCGGTGGCCGAACTGCTCGTCCAGGTGAGCGGCCTTGAGGAATCGCACATCGCCAACGTGCTCAACCACGACAACGGCTATGGCATCGCCGTCGTCTGCCGCAGCCTCAGCATCGGCGACAAGGCTTACCTGAAGCTGTCGCAGCTGCGCGCCAAGCATCTGCGGCTGGAGGCAGCGGCCATCGACGCCTGGCTTGCCAACTATGCCGAAATCGACCGGCAAGCCGCCGACCGCGCGCTCTATTTCCACCGCATGCGCATGGCCGTGCTGAACGCCGAGAAGAGGTGAGCAGCAGGATCGGATCCGGCGCCCTATATATGCCACTCGCTCCACCTTCCTGAGGTCCACCTTGAATT
>NZ_PJNW01000013.1 GCF_002844595.1 Pleomorphomonas diazotrophica
GTTACGACCGATACGACCAAAGCCGTTGATGGCGACCTTTACTGCCATTGTCTGTCTCCTGATGCTGAGGCGGGCATCTTCCGGCCCGATCCTCGTTTGGAATGAAGGATGACTCGGTGGGTTCCGGGCCATTCCCCAACTTTCCTCGCCTGACGGGGAGGGCGATGATCGCCATCCCCGCCGGGCAAACCGTCAACCCAACTTGACCGTGGCGAGCTCGGCGATGTGGCTCGCGGAAATGCCGAACTTCTCGTAGAGCAGCTCGATCGGCGCCGAGGCGCCGAAGCCGGTCATGCCGACGAAGATGCCGTCCGAGCCGATGATCTCGTCCCAGCCCATGCGCAGGGCGGCTTCGACGCCGACCTTCACCTTGGCGCCGCCGATGACTTCGGCGCGGTAGGCGTCCGACTGGGCGCGGAAGTTCTCGAAGCTCGGCACCGAGACGACGCGCGTCGGGTGGCCGGCCGCGTCGAGCAGCTTCTTGGCGTCGAGGGCGATGGCGACCTCGGAGCCGGTGGCGAAGATCGACACCTCGGCGCGGCCCTCGGCGGCAGCAACTTCATAGGCGCCCTTGGCGACCTTGTTGTCGGCACTGACCTCGAAGCGGACCGCCGGCAGGTTCTGGCGCGACAGCGCCAGGGTCGTCGGACCCTTCTTGTGGGTGAGCGCGAACTCCCAGGCCTCGGCCGTCTCATAGGCGTCGGCCGGGCGGATCACCGTCATGTTGGGGATGGCGCGCAGCGAGGCCAGATGCTCGATCGGCTGATGCGTCGGGCCGTCCTCGCCGAGACCGATGGAGTCATGGGTCATGACGTAGACGACGCGCTGGTGCATCAGCGCCGACAGGCGCATGGCCGGACGGGCGTAGTCGGAGAACACCAGGAAGGTGCCACCGTAGGGGATGAAGCCGCCATGCAGCGCGATGCCGTTCATGGCAGCGCCCATGCCGAACTCGCGGATGCCGTAGTGGATGTAGCTGCCCTTGTAGTCGGGCGCCTTCACCGCTTCCTGGCCCTTGGTCTTGGTCAGGTTGGAGCCGGTGAGGTCGGCCGAGCCGCCGGCCATCTCGGGGATGGAGCCGTTGACGACTTCGAGGGCCATTTCGGAGGCCTTGCGCGAGGCGACCTTCGGCAGTTCGGCGACCAGCTTGGCCTTGTAGGCGGCCATGGCGTCAAAGAAGGCGGCCGGCAGGTCGCCCTTGATGCGGCGGTCGAACTCGGCGCGCTTCTTGGCGTCGAGGGCGTTGTAGCGAGCGGTCCAGGCGTCGCGGTCCTTGGCGGCGCGCTTGCCGGCCGCACGCCAGTCGGCGAGGATGTCGGCCGGAATTTCGAAGGCCGGGTAGGGCCAGCCGAGCTTCTCGCGGGCGCCGGCGATTTCCTCGGCGCCGAGCGGAGCGCCGTGGACGGCATGGGTGCCGGCCTTCTTGGGCGCGCCGAAGCCGATGGTCGTCTTGGCGGCGATCAGCACCGGCTTGTCGGATTTCTTGGCGCGCTCGAGCGCGGCGAGGATGGCGACGGGGTCATGGCCGTCGACGGCGTCGGTGTTCCAGCCGGCGGCGCGGAAGCGGGCCGGGATGTCGCCGCTCTCGGACACCGAGATCGGGCCGTCGATGGAAATGCCGTTGTCGTCCCAGATCAGCACGAGCTTGTTGAGCTTGAGGTGACCGGCCAGCGAGATCGCCTCGTGGCTGATGCCTTCCATCAGGCAGCCGTCGCCGGCCAGCACATAGGTGCGATGGTCGACGAGGTCGTCGCCGAACTCGGCGTTCAGCATGCGCTCGGCGAGCGCGAAGCCGACCGACATGGCAAGGCCCTGGCCGAGCGGACCGGTGGTGGTCTCGATGCCCTGGGCATAGCCGTATTCCGGGTGGCCGGCGCACTTGGAGCCCCACTGGCGGAAGGTCTTGAGGTCGTCCATGCTGACGTCCTCGACACCGATCAGATGGAGAACGGAATAGAGCAGCATGGAGCCGTGGCCGGCCGACAGGATGAAGCGGTCGCGGTCGGGCCAGGCGGGGGCGGCGGCGTCGAACTTGATGACGTCACCGAAAAGAACAGTGGCGATGTCCGCGGTGCCCATGGGCATGCCGGGGTGGCCGGACTTGGCCTTTTCGACAGCATCCATCGCGAGTGCGCGGATGGCGTTGGCCATATTCTTGTACCGGGCAGAGTCAGTCATTGTTATTTCCTGACAGGATTTGGCCGGAAAACTCCTTGGGCAAGCCAAACGACGGACAAATACGTATCTTCCGGCAGACACGACGCGCCATTACGTCTTTCGGCTAAAGCGGCCGATCAATAGCAGGGCGGTATCATCTGTCAATGACAACAGGCCCCGGCCAAAGCGCTCGCAGGCCAAAAAAGGGGAAAGCTGGTATTTTCCCAGATCGCCCAACAAACGGACCGTTGTCAGGTCATTATCTTTATGGCAACCAAACCAGATAACAGATGAGTTCTCCGGCCGATTTTCTGTCGACCCGGTGGAGCATCCGGAGGCGGTCATGGCCGGAGCGGCGTCTTTGGACGCGGCCTTTGAAAGGCTCGACCAGGCGCTCGGGCGCCTGGAACTTGCGGTGGAGCGGCGGCTAGCCGGCGAGCGCACCATTTCCGGCCTCGAGGACGAGTTGTTCCGCCTCGGGGAGGATCGCTCGCGCCTCGCGGGCGACCTTGACGACGCCCTTGCCAAGGCCGGCCGGCTGGAAGACGCCAATCGCGAAGTCTCCCGTCGCCTCGTCGCCGCCATGGAGTCGATCCGCTCCGTTCTCGATACCCATGGAGGCTGACCCCTTGAGCCAGGTGACGGTGACGATTGCCGGCAAGACCTACCGCATGGCCTGCGACGACGGCCAGGAGGAGCATCTCTACGGGCTCGCCAGCCGTCTCGACAGCATCATCAACGAGATCCGCGGCGTGTTCGGCGAGATCGGCGACCAGCGGCTCACCGTGATGAGTGCCATCACCGTGCTCGACCAGCTGTCGGAGACCGAACGGCGCCTGAAGGGGCTCGAGGCCGAGGCGCGCTCGCTACGCGAGAGCCGCGACGCGCTGCTCGAGCGCCAGGGAGAGGTCGAGCGCCGCCTCGCCGAGAAGCTGATCGCCGCCGCCGCCCGCATCGAGGCCACCGCCGAAAAGATGGTTTGACCCAAAGCCGGCCTGGCCGGCCAGCAGCCCGACGGACATGGGCTTTCGTCTACTGGTGGCAACGATGAAATCGAGTCACCTTCTCCTTGGTATGGCTCGACATTTTCTCCGAAGGTCCATGCAGACGGCGCAGAGCTGATGCGGCGAAAGCACCGTTGCCTCGCTACGGATAATTCCATATATGGGGCGCGACAGGATTTTTCGGGGAACTTTCATGGCCAGTCACGAGCAGGCAACTGAAGAACGCGGAACCAGCCCCTGGTCGGTGCTCGCGGTCATGGTGGCCATCCTCGTGATCGGCATCGGAGCGGTGGCCCTGTTCGGCTATCCCGCCCTGATCGTTCTTGCCCTGGTCGGCACGGCGGCGATGCTTGTCACGCTCGTCGTCATGACGGCCGGTCGGTAACGGCTACTGCGATCCGCGCAGCGACTGGGGCGGTGGGCTTACCTACCGCCCCTTCTTTTTGTCCGGAGTTTTTTTGTCAGGGTTGGGCTCTTTGCCGGGCCGCCGGTCTCGCCTATATAGGTGACGTGGCGTAGCTGCGCTTCTCGTTAGGAATCAACATCCCCGGGGCCTTAATGATCCTGAAGGGAGCTGTCCCCGCCCGAACCCGTGGGTTTGGGCACACGGCGCCCACCTACGTTGTAGGTTTCCCGGGATCACACTCCGACGGTCGTTCGTGGGCGCCACACCCTCCTTCCGCCGGCTAGCGGTCTTCCCTGACGTCAGGAGGCGTATCATTTCCGTCAACGCCACCGACCCCACCCACCCCTTGATTGCCGCCGAGAAGGCGCGCGTGCGCAAGCTGGCGCTCGGCCGCCGCGATGGGATCGACCCGGTGGCACGGGCCGAGGGATCGGCGGCCATTTCGGAGGCGGTGCTGGCGCTCGATCTTGCGCCTGGCGCGGCCATCTCCGCCTTCCTGCCGATCCTGAGCGAAGTCGACCTCACCGAGACCATCGCCCGGCTCGACGAACGCGGCCATCCGGTCGGCCTGCCGGTGATGGTGAAGAGCGGCCTCGTCTTCCGCCGCGTCCGGCCGGGCGATGCACTGGTGCCGCTCGGCTTCGGCACGCGCGGTCCCGGCCCCGATGCGCCGGAAATCATCCCCGACGTGCTGCTGATGCCGCTCACTGCCTTCGACCGGCAGGGCGGCCGGGTCGGCTACGGGCGCGGCTTCTACGACCGCGCCGTCGCGGATTTGCGTGCGGCCGGCCGTTTTCCCCGCTTGATCGGCATCGCCTTCTCGGTGCAGGAAGTGGCAGCGGTGCCCATGGAACCCCATGACGCGCCACTGGACATGATCGTCACCGAGCGGAACGTCTTCCGCTTCGCCTGACGCCTTCGATTGGACGTGGGAGAAGGCCGGATAATGCGCTTGCTGTTCGTGGGAGACGTGGTCGGCCGCTCCGGCCGCAATGCCATTTCCGACATCCTGCCGGGCCTCATTTCCGATTATGCGCTCGACCTCGTGGTGGTCAACGGCGAGAACGCCGCCGGCGGCTTCGGCATCACCGAGGAGATCTGCCAGGATTTCCTCGACGCCGGCGCCGACGTGGTGACCACCGGCAACCATGCCTGGGACCAGCGCGAGGCCCTCGTCTTCATCGAGCGGCAGCCGCAGCTCTTGCGGCCGGCCAACTATCCGCCGGGCACGCCGGGGCGCGGCGCCACGGTGGCCATTGCCAGGAATGGCGCCCGCGTGCTGGTGGTCAACGTCATGGGCCGCGTCTACATGGACGCGCTCGACGATCCCTTCGCCGCCGCCGATCGCGAGCTTCAGGCCTGCCCGCTCGGCGATATGGCCGACGCCGTGGTGGTGGACATGCATGCCGAGGCGACGAGCGAGAAGCAGGCGATGGGCCACTATCTCGACGGTCGGGCCTCCCTGGTCGTCGGCACCCATACCCATGTGCCGACCGCCGATCACCAGATCCTCGATGGCGGCACCGCCTATCTCTCCGACGCCGGCATGACCGGCGACTATGACAGCGTGCTCGGCATGGAAAAGGACGAGCCGGTCAACCGCTTCCTGCGCAAGATCCCGACCGCCCGCTTCCAGCCGGCGCTGGGCGAGCCGACGCTGTGCGGCGTCGCCGTCGAGGTGAGCGATTCCACCGGCCTTGCCGAGGCGATCGGCCCGGTCCGGATCGGCGGCCGTCTCTCGGAGGCACTACCGACGTTTTGGTAGGACCCCCGGCTGGATTTAGGGCCAACAAACGCCTATAAGGCGCCCCATTCGTGGATTTGTGCCGTGATCGATGGTCGCGGGAGGCGTGTGCATGCGCCCCGCGCCCTTTCGCGGTTCCCTCAGGAGGCACTATGGCCGGTCATTCACAGTTCAAGAACATCATGCACCGCAAGGGCGCGCAGGACGCCAAGCGGTCGAAGATCTTCGCCAAGCTCGCCCGCGAAGTCACGGTGGCGGCCAAGATCGGCGGCGCCGATCCGGCGATGAATGCCCGCCTGCGTCTCGCCATTCTCAACGCGCGCGCCGAAAACATGCCCAAGGACAACATCGACCGGGCGATCAAGAAGGCGGCCGGCGCCGACACGGAGAATTTCGACGAGGTGCGCTACGAGGGTTACGGCCCGGGCGGCACCGCCGTCATCGTCGAGGCCCTGACCGACAATCGCAACCGCACCGCCTCGGTGGTCCGCTCGATCTTCACCAAGGCCGGCGGCGCGCTCGGCGAAACCGGCTCGGTCGGCTTCATGTTCGATCGCCTCGGCGAGATCAGCTATCCGCTTTCTGCCGGTTCCAACGACGCCGTTCTGGAAGCCGCCATCGAGGCCGGCGCCGATGACGTCGAATCCGACGAGGAAGGCCACTTCATCTACTGCGCCTTCGAATCGATGGGCGAAGTGACCAAGGCGCTGGAAGCCTCGCTGGGCGCCGCCGCGTCGATCAAGTCGGTCTGGAAGCCGAAGACCACGTCGAACCTCGATGAGGAAAAGGCCCAGAGCCTGATGAAGATGGTCGACCTTCTGGAAGACGACGACGACGTGCAGAACGTCTACACCAACATGGAAGTCTCCGACGAAGTGGCGGCCAAGCTCGCGAGCTGAGGCCGACCTTTATGCGGATCTGCGCCCGCCGCTGCCCATGGGGTGACGGCGGGCGTTTTGTTTGGAGACATGGGGTGGTTTTCTCGTGCTATCGTCTTCGCCGGAGGTGAACGATGAGCGAGAGCGGACATTCCGGCGGTTGCCAATGCGGGCGGGTGCGGTTCCGCGTCGATGGCGCCCTCGGGCGGGCGAGCATCTGCCATTGCCGCATGTGCCAGAAGGCCTTCGGCTCCTTCTTCGGGCCGCTGGTGTCGGCGCCCAACGAAGGCCTTACCTGGACGCGCGGCGAACCCTCGTGGTTTCAGAGCTCCAACAAGGTGCGGCGTGGCTTCTGCAATCACTGCGGCACGCCGCTCGCCTATGACTGGGGCGGGCCGGCGCTGGAGCTGGCCATTGGCGCCTTCGACGACCCGGAAAGCGTGCCGCCGACCATCCAGGTTGGCCTCGGCCACCGGATGAGCTGGTTCTCCCGCCTCGCCGGCCTGCCGACCCGAACGCCAGAGGAACAGGAGAAGGTCGATCGCTTCCAGGCCGACATCGTCTCCTTCCAGCATCCGGACCGGGACACCTGACGCCGACGGCGTCCTGTTCCGGTTAAGTCTCTGTTTTCTCGCATCACCTCCGCTTCACGGAAATGTTCACGGGCGAGGGCTAGGCACAGGGCGTGGTGACTCCTAGAAATGCGTGCATATACCCCCATTTCTGGTCCCGTCCTTCCGCCAGCTTTCCATCAGGAGCCTTTCCATGCCCACGCTTTTCGATCCCGTGCGCCTCGGCGCCCTCGAACTCAGCAATCGCATCATCATGGCGCCGCTGACGCGCGCCCGCGCCACCGACGACCGCATCCCCACCGACGTGATGCGCGAGTATTACGAGCAGCGCGCGACGGCCGGCCTCATCCTCACCGAGGCGACCATCGTCACGCCGAAGGGCGCCGGCTACGCCCGCACGCCCGGCATCTATTCCGACGCCCAGGTCGAGGCCTGGAAGCCGATCACCGAGGCGGTGCATCGCCGGGGCGGCAAGATCGTCATGCAGCTCTGGCACGTCGGCCGCATTTCCGATCCGTCGCTGCTCGACGGCGACCTGCCGGTGGCGCCGAGCGCCCTTCAGCCGGCCGGCCACGTCAGCCTGCTGCGGCCGATCCGCCCCTATCCGACGCCGCGCGCCCTCGACATCGAGGAGATCCCCGCGATCGTCGAGGCCTATCGTCAGGGCGCGGAAAACGCCCGCAAGGCCGGCTTCGACGGCGTGGAGCTCCATGGTGCCAACGGCTATCTGCTCGACCAGTTCCTGCAGGACCGGACGAACAAGCGCACCGACGCCTACGGCGGCCCGGTGGAGAATCGCGCCCGGCTGATGCTGGAGGCAGTGGACGCGGCGATCAGCGTCTGGGGCGCCAGCCGCGTCGGCCTGCATCTCGCCCCGCGCGGCGACAGCCACGACATGGGCGACAGCGACCCGAAGGCCACCTTCGGCTATGTCGCCCGCGAGGCGGGCAAGCGCGGCCTCGCCTTCATCTTCACTCGCGAGCATCTGGGCGATGATCGCCTGACGCCTTATCTCAAGGAGCAGTTCGGCGGCGCGTTCATTGCCAACGAGGGCTTCACCTTCGATCAGGCGACGGCGGAAGTCGCCGCCGGGCGGGCCGACGCGGTCGCCTGGGGCAAGGAGTTCATCGCCAACCCCGACCTCGTCGAGCGCTTCCGGGCCGGTTCGGCGCGCAACCCGCTGGTGCCCGAGACGATCTATGCCGAGGGCGCCCGTGGCTATACCGATTATCCGGCGCTGGAGTCGGTAACGGCCTGACCGATCCGGCAAATCGCTTGCAGTGAAAGGCGCCCCGCGGCGAGAGCGGGGCGTTTCGTCGTTCGATGATCAGGTGTCGGCCGCGTCCGCGCGATATTCCAGGATGTCGCCGGGCTGGCAGTCCAGCACCTCGCAGATCTTGGCCAGCGTCTCAAAGCGGACGCCGCGCACCTTGCCGGACTTCAACAGCGACAGGTTGGCCTCGGTGATGCCGATGGCGGCGGCGAGCTCCTTGGAGCGCATCTTGCGCCGTGCCAGGACGACGTCGAGGTTGACGATGATGGCCATCGCTCAGATGAAGCTCCGGTTTTCCTCGGCAATGCCGAGCGCTTCCTGCATCACCAGCGAGAAGACGAGGAACAGGAAGCCGAGCATCAGGCCGGCCAGTGCCTGCGAGTCGATTCCGATCGTGAGCATGTGGTGCCCCGGCGGGTTGGCCGAGGTCATGAGAAGGGTCACCAAGGTCTTGCAGACGACGGTGGCGGCGCAGCTCGAAAATGCCAGCCAGCCGACGCGGCCGAGCCGGCGCGGAACCGCAGGATCGAACACCGAACCGTCGGCGAACAGACGGAAGAGCCGTCCGAGTTCGACGAGCATGACGACCAGCAATGCGATCGGGGCCATCGCAACGACACCCGCAGCGCCAATCATCAGCGGGGTGGGCGTCACCATGACCCCGTCGGCCGACTTGACGAGCCAGTCGGTGAGCGCGCCCTCGACCAGCCAGAGGTAGGAAGTGGCGAGCACGATGAGCGCCGCGGATGCAAAGCTGGTCCATGAGGCGAAGCCGGCAAGCCGCGTCAGTCGGCGATGGCGCGGCGTGCTGGTCGGAGCCTGCGCCATGTCTGTGAGTGTAAGTGAGTTCATGGTGTCCACACCTTACTTGCGTTGACATAATTATCGTAATTCAATAATTCAGCATCGTCAAACAGAAATTACGGATCGTCGCTGGCGATCCGAGGCGTCGTATCCGCCGCGAGATTCGCCGGTCGTCCGGCGGCGTCAATGATGGCGCGTCCGTCGCCGATGCCGTCGAGGTCGAGACGGGCGGTTTGGCCGTCGCGTGGTGGCCGTTTCAGCGCATTGCCACCGTCCCGAACAACCAGCCGACCGGCATCGGCCAGAGCGATGATCCGACTGCGGGCGAGGCCGAGTTCGACGGCTAGGAGGCGATCGAGGCGCAGGCCGACCGGGTAGGGTAGGGCGAGCATGATGTCGATGCCCACCGAGGCCGTGGTGCCGCCGATCACCGCCTTTTCGACGGTCACATCGTCGGACTGAATGATCGTCGGCGTCTTGCGGCGCAGGGCGGCGAGGTCGAAGGCGAGACGGCGGATGAAGGCGGGATCGCCCGATCTCAGCGCGGCAAGCTCGACGGGCGGAATGTCGGCGGCGAGGCGCCGCTCGAAGATTGGCCGGTTCCAGGTGCGGTCGCAGTCGTCGCACTTGTAGATCAGCCAGGCGTCGAGCCGCTTGCCGTTGGCATTGACGCGGACCTTGCCGCTCTGGTGGAAGGGACGGTCGCCGCCGCAGGTCGGGCAGGCGAAGACGGGACGGGGGCAGTCGCGCGGAACGAGGGTCCAGCGGACGGAAAGGCGGTCGGACATACCAGGGTCTTCCTTGAAGGAAGTCCAGCGGCATGGCGGACGAGGCCCGGAAATGCGGGCACGGCTTGGCGGATGCGCGAGTTGTCCAGAGTGGGGTACGGCGGTGTGCCGACGGCGGCAAAGCCAGGCCGGTCTCGATCCGCCACCCGATGGACGTCAAAAGCCGTTCGGAAACTTACGTTTCCGATATGCGGGTGCTGCAGGATGAGACCGGCATTACAACGGCAAGGCGACGCCTCTTCAGTTCACTCGAACGGAGCGGCTCAATAGCACGACGGGCATCAGGTGCAACCGGGAAAAGCGATGCCGGTCACCTTGGGTTGTCGTCTGTTGCGGCTCTGCAATGGCGATCAGCCGGCTCTGCCCGGCGGGTGGAGGCCCACATCAGGCCGAGGAGCCCGACGATGACGCCGGTGAGGGCCGTGAGCTGATAGGCTTCGGCCGTCGCTCCGAGAAAGGCGATGGACAGGAGCAGCGTCACGGCCGGCGCGGGGACCGTCACCGAGCTGGCGACGGATACGTCGATATGGCGCACCGCGTGGAACCAGAGGATCAGCTCGACATAATAGGCAAGCCCCATGGCGAGCGCGAAGACCTCGATCATCGGAGCACTCAGGGCGGCGGCGATCGCCGCAGGGCCGTCGACGGCGAGGGCCAGCGGCGTCAGCAGCAGGACGACGATGACGAGGCGCGACGTCGTCACCTCGTTCGGCGTCGCGGCTGTTTTCACAAGCGTCTCCTTCAGGATCACATGCGCCACCGCCCACAGGACGGGCACGGCGAGCGCCACGGCGAACCAGGGCGAGAGGCCTGTCATCCGCCAGCGTCCCCCCGTCGCAAGGTGGAACAGAGCGCCAACGATCAGCAGCGTGAACAGGAGTTCCGTCCGGCTCTTGCGGCGGCCGAACAGCGCCGCCTCCAGGCTGGCGGCCAGCAGCGGATAGATCTGCAGGGCGATGGCGGCGTTGACGGCGCCGACCTTCTCGAAGCCCAGCACATAGGCCCAGGCGGCCAGCGCGAACAGCACGCCGGTGAACAGGGCGGTGCCCAGAATCGCGCCTCGTTGGCCTTCCGGCAGGCCCGACCGGAAGAGGCCGCCCTTGCCAGCCCGCGCCTCGGCGAGGGTAAGCGGCAACGAGAAGACGAGCTGCCAGACCGAATAGAGCAGGGCGAAGGTGAGCGCGCTCGCCCCGGCCGGACGTCCACCGACGATCACCGGCATGGCGCCAAGCAGGATCAGGCAGCAAAGGGCGAGCGTCACGCCGACGCGCGGCGTGCCGGAGAAGGCGGTCATGGCAACATCCGGGACAGAATTGCTATGAATGCATTGGTAGGATTGCCTTGGCATCGATGCAATTTCTATATTGCCGCCATGGCAATCTGGCGTCCCGCTCTCGATCCCGACAGTTCCAACCGCGCGACGGCGATCGCCGATGCCATTGCCGCCGATGTCGCCTCGGGACGATTGGCAGTTGGCGATCGGCTTCCGCCACAGCGGATTCTCGCCTGGGCGCTCGGGCTGTCGCCCAACACGGTGATGCGGGCCTATGACGAGGCGCGTCGCCGGGGGCTGGTGGCCGGCGAGGTGGGGCGCGGCACCTATGTTCGGGTCCCCGCGCCGGCCTTGCCGCGTGGTGGCCTGACGCCGCTCAGCCGGTCCGAGGACGGGCCGGTGGACTTCTCACGCAATCTGCCCTTCACCGGTGCGGCGGCGGAGGAGCTTGCCGCGACGCTGACCGAGCTTGGCAAGGAGCCGGGGCTTGCCGATTTCCTCGATCGCGGCGAGGAGAGGGTGCGGGCGCCGCAGCTTGCCGCCGCGGCTGCCTTTGTCGGCCGCATCGGTCTTGAGGTTCCGTCATCGAGCATCGCCCTTGCCAACGGCGGTCAGCAGGGCGTCTTCTCGGCGCTGATGGCGCTTTCGCGCCCCGGAGATGCGCTGGTGGTCGAAGCGCTCACCTACCAGCCGGTGATGGCCATGGCGCTCCATCTCGGGCTTCGTCTGGTGCCGGCTGCCATGGATGGCGAGGGCGTGCTGCCGGACGCTTTCGAGGCTGCGGTTCGGCGCAGCGGCGCCCGTCTCGCCTATCTCATGCCCACGCTGCACACGCCGACCACCGCGACGCTTGGATTGGACCGCCGGCGGGAGATCGCCGCCATCGCCGAACGGCGCGAGGTGACGATCATCGAGGACGACGTCTTCGGCTTCCTGCCGAGAGAGCGGCCCGTCCCGATCGCCGCGCTGGCGTCCTCCCGCACGGTCTTCGTGACGTCGGTCTCCAAATCGATGGCCCCCGGCCTTCGCGTCGGCTATGTCGCGGCGCCCGGCCCGCTCCTTTCCCCCATCGAGGCGGCCATCGCCGTCTCGTCCTGGATGCCGCCGCCGCTGATGGCGGAGATCGCCCGCCGCTGGATCGTCGATGGCACCGGTGCCCGGCTCAACGCGGCGCAGCAGGCGCATGCCGCTCGACGACAAGTCTTGGCGCGCCGGTCCCTCGGCAACCGGGCCTATGCGGCCGATCCCCAGGGACTGCATCTCTGGCTGCCGCTGCCGCCGGAGTGGCCAGTGAGCTCCTTCGTGGCTGCGGCGCACGAGGCCGGCGTGCGGGTCAATGCCGGCGATCTCTTCGCGGTCGGTGCCGACAAACCGTCGGCCGTTCGGCTCTGCCTCAGTCATGAGATGGATGATCGCCGCGTCGAGGAGGGCCTTACCGTCATCGCCAGCCTTCTGGCCGGCGGTGGCCGCATCGTCCCTTGATGGACGGAAAGCAGCGGGCGCATCAGCCGGACGAGGTGATCCTGCCCTCAACGGTTGGAATGTCAGGTACTTTTTTATGTCAACTATACAATCTTTAATAATCATTCCGGCGTAAGCTGAACTCTTCGGCTGATCATGCCACAGCCGAAAGCCTGAGTTGCTCCAGAGAATCACCCGATTTAGGGGAGCGCATCATGGGATCCAGCCATATCACTCATCCGGACGTGCAGTCTGACGCCCAAGGAAAGCCTGCGCGAACCAGCCTCAAGGCCGAGGTGCGCGAGCTGGAGGCGGAAGTTCTTGCGCTAAAAGCGCAAATTGCGAGCTATCGGGTCGCATTCGACAACATTTCGCAGGGCGTTTGCTTCTTCGACAAGTCCCACCGACTGGTCTTTTGCAACGATCGCTACGCCGAGCTCTACCGCCTGACACTCGATCAGGTGCGCCCGGGAACGCTCCTTGCAGAGATCATTGCAGCACGGTGCGCCGTCGGAACGTCACCGGTTTCGCCGGAGGAGTATCTGCGCCTGGCCACGGAAATCAACGCCACGGAGGCGCCAACATCCAGGCTCACCGAGCTTCCCGACGGTCGCCTCATCTATATTGCGAACCGAAATCTGCCCGGCGGCGGTTGGGTTTCGACACATGAGGATGTGACGGAGGTCACGGCTGCCCGGGCCCTGGCGTCCGAGCGCATCTCGTTGCAGGTGTTGATCGACCTGGTTCCCGACTACTTGTGGGTCAAGGATGCTGACAGCCGTTTCGTCGTTGTGAACCGGGCGCTTGCGACCGATACGCACTACGCGCGCACCAGCGACATGATCGGCACCAGCGACGCGCAGCTTCACGCCCCGGAAATCGCTCAGGAGTTCCGAGCGATCGAAGTCGAGATCATGCGCAGCGGCATTCCCATGGTCGATCGGGAAGAGCTCGTCACCGATGTGGCGGGCGCCAGGAAATGGATATCCTCAACCAAGGTTCCAATTCGCAATGATCGGAACGAGGTGATCGGCCTGGTCGGTATCGCGCGCGATATCACCGCCCGACGACTCGCCTCGGCCTTGCAGGCGGGACAGATCAAGATCCTGGAAGAGATCGTTGCGAATGCGCCATTGGAGGACGTGCTGGATCAGGTGGTGCTCCTCGCGGAATCCCAGTGCCCCGGATTGTTCTGCTCGATACTCTTGCTCGACGCCGACGGCGTCACCTTGCGGCGCGGGGCGGCGCCCAGTGTTTCGGAGCCTTTCCTGGGGGCCTCGAAAGGCATATGCGTAGGGCCCTATAACGCATCCTGCGGGGCGGCCGCGCATCGGCGCGAGATGGTCGTCGTGTCCGACATTCTGAGCGACCCGCTGTGGAACGACTACCGGCAGGTGGCGAGCGCCCACGGTTTCCGCTCCTGCTGGTCCACGCCGATAATCTCGAAGAAGGGTGGGCTCCTTGGCACGTTCGCCATGTACTCGAGGTCGGTGCGCGAGCCGGTCAAGGCCGAATACCAGGTGATCGAGTTCGCCGCGCGCCTTGCCGAGATCGCGATCGAGAGATCCAAGGCCACGGGTGCCTGACGAAGCGGCTGGCCAGGACGACGGAGTCTGGTCGGCCATCCGCGCGGGTGAAATGGGAAATAGGTCGATGGAGCGGTGACGGACGGGCGCACAGGTCGTCACGCGACCGAGGTGCGCTCGATCCTTTGCCATCCGTCACAGGTGGACGTTTGCCGGTCGCCGTCTGTACAAACCATGAACGTATGGATAGCGTGCGGACATGACCACTGTCACGCGAATCATCGGCATCGATCCGGGCCTCCGGCGCACCGGCTGGGGCGTCATCGACAGCCTCGGCAACTCGGTGCGCTTCGTCGCCTCGGGTTCCGTCACCTCCGACGGCGACATGGACCTCGCCTCGCGGCTCGTCCAGATCCACGACGGGCTCGACGCGGTGCTGCACCAGTACCAACCCGACGAGGCGGCCATCGAGCAGACCTTCGTCAACAAGGACGCCGGCGCAACGCTGAAACTTGGTCAGGCGCGCGGCGTGGCGCTCCTGGCGCCGGCCCGGCGCGGCTTGCCGGTGGCCGAATATGCGCCCAACGCGGTGAAGAAGGCGATCGTCGGCGCCGGGCACGCCGAGAAGGGGCAGATCCGTGTCATGGTCAAGGTGTTGATGCCGAAGGCGACCTTCGAGAGCGACGACGCCGCCGACGCGCTGGCAATCGCCTTGACGCATGCTCATCATCGCGGTTCGGTGGTGGGCCGGCTGGCGAAACTGGCGGCCGGTTGACGAAAGCATTCTCGAGCGAGGTGAATACCGGTGCGCGTGAAGAAAGTGCGTCAACTCAATAAGATAGAGCATATCCGTGTTTCATAGAATCGCGGAGTGCTCTTGGGGAGGACAGGGGGCATGATCGGCAAGCTCAAGGGCGTGGTGGACAGCTTCGGCGACGACTGGATGATCCTCGACGTGCATGGCGTCGGCTATCAGGTCTATTGTTCGTCGCGCACCTTGCAGCGCCTGCCCAAGGCCGGCGAAGCGGCGACGCTTTCGATCGAGACCCTGGTCCGCGAGGACATGATCCGTCTCTACGGCTTCTCCAACGACATCGAGCGCGAGTGGTTTCGCCTGCTGATGACCGTGCAGGGCGTCGGCGCCAAGGTGGCGCTCGGCGTGCTCTCCGTGCTCGATCCGGGCCAGCTCGCCACCGCCATCGCCATGCGCGACCTCACCGCCATTTCGCGGGCACCGGGCGTCGGCAAGCGCGTCGCCGAGCGCATCGCCACCGAACTCAAGGACAAGGCCCCGGCCTTTGCCGACGCCGATCCCTCGGTGATCCGCGTCGCCGTCGACGTGGCCGAGGCGCGCGTCTCCGGCCCGGTGGCCGAGGCCGTATCCGCCCTGGTCAATCTTGGCTATGCACAGTTGCAGGCGGCGGCCGCCGTGCAGGCGGCGGCCAAGGCGGCCGGCAGCGAGGCGACCACCACCCAACTGATCCGTCAGGGCCTCAAGGAACTGGCGCGCTGACGGGGCGGCGATCACCGCTTCTCGATGGCACATCTTTCAGGAGGCCAGCATGGCCGATGACATCATCACAACGGGCAAGGTCGCGGTGATCACCGGCGCGGCGCGCGGCATCGGCCGGGCGGCGGCGCTGCGGCTTGCCGAAAAGGGCATGAAGCTGGTGCTGGCCGATGTCGTCGGCGGCGAACTCGCCGCCACGGCCTCGGCGGCCAAGGCGGCCGGCAGTCCCGAGGCCATCGCCGTGCCCACCGATGTGGGCGATCGCGCGGCTGTCGAGGCGCTGGCGACGGCGGCCTTCGAGCGCTTCGGCGGCGTCGATCTCCTCATGAACAATGCCGCCATCGGCGAGGGTGGCGGCGTTCTCGAGAATCCCGACAACTGGCGCAAGCTGATGGACGTCAACCTCTGGGGCGTCGTCAACGGCGTGCAGGCCTTCGTGCCCAGGATGATCGAGGCCGGCCGGCCGGGCTATGTGATCAATACAGGCTCCAAGCAGGGCATCACCACGCCGCCGGGCAACGCCGCCTACAATGCGTCGAAGGCGGCGGTGAAGGTGGTGACCGAACAGCTCGCCCACGAGCTCAGGACGCGCGGCAGCCGGCTCACCGCCCACCTCTTGATCCCCGGCTGGACCTTTACCGGGATGACCGCCTCCGATCCTGCGGCCCAAAAGCCCGATGGCGCCTGGCATGCCGTGGAAGTGGTCGACTTCATGCTGGCGGGGCTCGCCAAGGGTGACTTCTACATTCTCTGCCCGGACAACGAGACGCCGCGCCGCCTCGACGAGAAGCGCATGGCCTGGGCGATCGGCGACGTCATCTACAATCGCCCGGCGCTGTCGCGCTGGCATCCGGACTACAACGACGCCTTCGCCCGCTACATCGAGGAGTGATACCGCTTCCGTCAGGTTTCGACCTTCCTGGCGGACCCTGACGGAAGCGGAAGCGCCCGACCGGGCGCCGGCCGGTCAGGCCGAAACCCGCTTGAGCTGGATGAGTCCAGATCAAGCGGAACGGGTATGAGCGCTGCCGGCATGCATGGCAGTCCATGAGCGCCGGTGGTCGCAGTGAGTCTCGTTGAGCCTCCATGGACTCTCATGAGTCCGGGCGACCAGCGGCATCACCCTTGTCGGATTGTCAGTTGGTGAGCTTCTGATCCGTCGTCGCCAGCACTTCCACGTCGGCATTCTCGCCCGAGACGACGCTGACGATGCGCTGGAACTGACCGTCTTCATGGTTGGCGATGACGGTATAGTCACCCTCGGCCAGGATGAAGGACGGGAAGGCGCCGACGCCGGTGGTGACGAGGTCGCCAGCCTGGGTCAGGACCGACCAGCGGGTGTTGGCGATGGCCTCGCCGCCCTCGGTGCTCACCAGTTTCAAGGTGATCTTGGCGGCCTTCTCGGTCAGCGTAATGTCCGAGAGCTTGCCGGCCTTGACGTCGATATCCGCCGTCGTACGGGCATTGGCATCGCCATAGTTGGCGACGACATTGTAGGTCTGGGCCGGCAGACGGACGATCTCACCGGGGGCGATGTCCAAGGCCACTGCCTTTGGTTCGCCGTGCGAGTCCACTTCCTGGGCGAAGATGTCGAAGCTGAGGTCGTCGCCACCGAGCGGCGGCCGGTCCTTGCCGGTCACCGCGGCGAGGCGTACGCCACCGGCGTTGAGGACCACGGACTCGGCCTTTAGGCCGGTGCCCACCACGACATGCTCGGTCGTGCCGGCATAGCCGAAGCCGCAATAGATGAAATACCCGCCAGGTTTCAGGACGAAGTCAGCCGAGCCGCCATGCCGCTCGGCCACCAGCTCGCGGGTGCCGTCCGGGCCCTGCGCCTCGGCGAAGACGCGCCAGACGACGCCGGCGCCGAGCGGCGGGCCGTCGGGGGTGAGCCTTGCCACCATCGACAAGGTTGCCGCCTCGCGCGGCGCCACGGTGGCGAGCGGCTTCTGCTCAACGGCCGGGCCGGTGCTGGGCGCGTAGGGCGTCGCCGCCTCGGGCAACGGCGCCGCCGGGCCGGCTCCGGGCGGCAGGAGTTGCAGCGGACCCGATCCCGGCTGCATGAAGCCGGGCACAGCCTCCGCGCCGGGGGCACCGGCCACGCCGCCGCCAGGGGCGGTCTGCGCCAGCGCGGACGTGGCGGCCATGGCCGCCAAGACCACGACCGTGGAAATCCATCCGTTGCGCGTGCACCGCGTCATGCGTCGCCGTTTCGCTTCAGCCAAGATCGTCATGGGCGTCAGTCTTCACCGAACATCGTGTTGATTTCAAGTCCGGCGACCGGAGTATGAACCAGTCCGGCAGCAGACCTTCTGCCGGGGCGGCCGGAGCATTGCCAACATGCGCTAACTCTTTGTTTCCACCAACTTCGGCTTAAACCGGTTCCTCCTTATGCTCGAGCTGCTCTAGGTATTTCCATGGAGTCGGAATGGCGATATGCCGGTTCGGCCAACGCGAATCCTTTCGGAGCTCGTCGCCATGAACGCCACCCTCGATCTGCTGCTTACCCGCCGCTCCGTGCCGGCGCAGATGCTCGCCGCACCCGGCCCGAGCGCCGACGAGCTGCAGACGCTGCTCACCATCGCCTCGCGGGTGCCCGACCACGGCAAGCTTGCGCCCTGGCGCTTCATCGTCTTCGAGGGCGAGGCGCGGGTTGAGGCCGGGCGGCGGTTGGCGGAGATCGTCGTGGAGCGACGGCCGGAGATTTCCGAAGCGCGGCTCGACGAAGAGCGGCGGCGCTTCTCCATGGCGCCGCTGGTCATCGCGGTGGTGGGGCGGGCGGCCGAGCACGTCAAGATCCCGGTGGTCGAGCAGATCTACTCGGCCGGCGCCGTCTGTCTCAACCTGGAAATCGCCGCCCACGCCATGGGCTATGCCGCCTGCTGGCTGACCGACTGGCCGGCCTATGACGCCGAGGCGCGGGCCGCGCTCGGGCTCGCCGCAGGCGAAACCATCGTCGGCTTCATCCACATCGGCACGCCCACCATCACGCCGCTCGACCGGCCGCGCCCGGCGCTTGAAGATATCGTCAGCCGCTTCGGCGACTGATACCAAGATGCATTGAAAATGCGTCTTGGTATTCCGCTTGCCGATTTCCCATGCCACTGATGCAAATGAGAAATCGGCAATGGCTTCAATGAGCTGATGCGTCAGCATCTTCGCGAGTTGGTATCCTTATTGGGGACGGCGGACGGCCCGCAGCTTGCCGCTGCGGCCGCCGCCGCAGAAAAAGCGGTCGCGACCATCGGACTCAAGGCCGGAAATGCCGGTCCCCTCGGGCATGTCCAGCCGCTCCAGCACGTCGCCCGTCTCGGCGTCGATGTGGCGGAGTTCGCTTCCATCGTCGTCCCAGATGCCGTGCCAGAGCTCGCCGTCCACCCAGGTGACGCCGGTGACGAAGCGGTCGGACTCGATGGTGCGCAACAGTTTCCCGGTTTCCGGGTCTACCTGATGGATCTTCCGGCTGCGATACTGGCCGACCCACAGCGAGCCCTCCGCCCAGGCAAGCCCCGACGCCTCGTTGCCGCCCGGCACAGGGATGGTGGCGATCACCTCGCCGTTGCCGGGGTCGATCTTCCGGATCGTGGCGTCGGTGATCTGGAACAGATGCCGGCCGTCGTAGGCGGTTCCCGCCTGGGCCGCCACATCGAGCGTCCGCTGGATGTCGCCGCTCTCGGGGTCGAGAGCTTTCAGCGTCGCGCCCGTCGCGAACCAGACGCTGTTCCCGTCGAAGGTGACCCCGGCCACGTCCGTGACGTCGGGAAAGGGGCCATACTCGCGGATGATGTCGGCAGCGGCGCGTTTCATGGGTCTACTCCTACGGCGACAGGCTGGTGGCGGGGAGTAACAAACTTGTCGGGAAACCCGGCACGCTCGGCGCGATCCAGCGGCAGGCACGCCCCCGCCCGAAAGACTCGGCCTTGCCGGCAAGGGCCAGCTCCTCGAGGGATCGCTGTATGGTCCGGGTGCTGACGTTCAGCGCCAGCGCCAGGGCCGAACTCGACCACGCCTGGCCGTCGGCGAGCAAGGCGAGCACTTGGGCATGCTCGTCCTCAGTGGGAGGCGCCAGCACGACAACCTCATGGCCATGCGGCTCCAGCACGAAGCCTTGCCGGGTCGCGCTCACCGCCGCCAAGGGCTCCAGAGCCTCGCGCAACCGGGCGATCTCGACCCGCAGTCTCGCCCGGTGCGACTCGTCGGCATCGCGGGCTCGGAAGGCCCGCTTGATGAGGGTCTCGCGCGGCGCGTCGGCCGGCCAGGCTTCGGCAAGCGCACGGACGAGGGCCAGCAGTACCGGCCGGGTGGTGAGCGGCACCATCGCCGCTCCGGCGCGCAGGACGTTCCGGCAGGCGTCGACGATCATCGCATCCGAGGCCAGCAGCCTCTCCACCTCGTCGAGCCCCACCAGATGCTCGGTACCACCGGCGATGAGGCGCGCCGCCGGAGCCTCAAACGCCCGGATGGCCTCTTTCACCTCGACCATGAGAGCTCGGATGCCCGTCGCCACGGCGCGTTGTCTCGCCCGCTCCAGAGCGGCTCTCGCCGGACCGGTTTTGACGCGCCGGATCGACAGGCCCGCCACGACCAGGTCGCACCCCGCCGCGGACGGGCGCGACAGCGCGTCGGCGTCGATCTTTTCGAGCGCTGCCTCGGCCTCGTCGAGGCGACCGATCAGGAGAAGGCGGCGGGCTTCGAGATAGCCGGCATGGGCGGCGTTGGCCCGGTCTCCCGATGCCGCCAGTGTCGATTGCGCCGTCTTGAGCGTTTGCGAGGAATGGCTGAGGTCGCGCGAAACCAGGGCGATCTCAGCTTCGGCGACGATGCAGCGCGCCCAGGCCACGGGGTCGCCCAAGGGGGCACCTTGACCGAAGGCACGTGCCGCGCCACGCAGCAGATCCCGGGCACGGGGAAGGTCTCCGAGCTGCGCCATCGCGATGCCGCGCAGGGCGAGTGCCGGCGCGTCGTCACGCAGGGCGACCCTCTTCAGCGCCGCCAGCGGATCGCCGGTTGCCAATGCGCGTGCGGCCGCCGCGATCAACGCGTCCATCGAAATCCCGTCACACTTGTAACTCCGACCCGGCTCTCCATCCGGCATAGCCTCTTTCTACCACGGCCGCCGGAGCGGCAGTGACAGGAGGATGGGACGTGATGAGGCTCGCAGCAACCGTATCAGGCGAAGCGGCCGGCAAGGCGGCCAGCGACCGAGCCGGCTGGCTCGGCTTCGCGGCCGCGCCGACCTTCGTTGGCATGGCCTTCATATCGGCCCTCGGCGCGCCGGGGGTGTGCTCGGCCGCCTGGGCTCCCGTCAACGACATGGCCTTGATGTACCTGCTGATGGGCCTTTTCCACCTGCCGCCGTGGCTGAGGCTTTTCCCCGCCGGTTCGCGACGCCACGCCGGTCAAACCTAGTACATGTCCGGCGAACTCTGGTTCGCCAACATGCTCTAGTTCCTTGTTGTCGCTTTGTTTTTTCGGAAAACCGGTTTCCACTTTTCCGCACAATGCTCTAGGAGACTGACAATGCAGAATGCCGTTGTTTCTCGCGAGGCCTGGCTGTCCGCCCGGCTGGACCTCCTCAAGGCCGAGAAGGAGCTGACCCGCCGTCGTGACGAGGTCGCCCGGCAGAGGCTCGCCCTGCCGTGGGTGCGGATCGACAAGGACTACACCTTCGACACGCCGGACGGCCCGCGCAAGCTCGCCGACCTCTTCGACGACCGATCCCAGCTTCTGGTGCAGCATTTCATGTTCGCGCCGGGCTGGAAGCAGGGCTGCCGGAGCTGCTCCTTCATGGCCGACCATACGGACGGCATGAACCGGCATCTCGTCCATCACGACGTCACCATGATCGCCGTCTCGCGGGCGCCGCTCGAGGAAATCGAGCGCTTTCGCCGTCGCATGGGTTGGCAGTTCCCCTGGGTGTCCTCGAACGGCAGCTCGTTCAATTATGATTTCCGCGTCAGCTTCACGCCTGAGGAGATCGCCAGCGGCCGCGTCGACTACAACTTCGGTGAGTGGCAGATGACCGGAGAGGAGTGGCCGGGCGTCAGCGCCTTCTTCAAGGACGAGGCCGGCGACGTCTTTCACACCTATTCCACCTATGGCCGCGGGGTCGAAGTGATAATGGGCACCTATGCCATGCTCGACATTGCGCCGAAGGGCCGCAACGAGGCCGAGGGGATGGACTGGGTGCGCCACCACGACCGCTACGAGCCGGTCGCCTGAAGCGAAACCTGCTGGCGCTGAGGCAACAAAAAACGCCACGGGGTGTGTCCCGCGGCGTGTCCTGGGTTGTTCGGCAATCAGACCCGGGTGGCGGCACCCGCCAGGGCCGAGAAGCGCGGCGCTGCCTGCGGGATGGCGGCGGCCGGAACGTAGAGGCCGCGCCGGTCGGGGGCCGGCTTGAAGGCGTCGGTGAGGCCGACCACCGTCTCGGCGGCGCCCAGCACCAGATAGCCGTCCGGCGCCATGATCTTGGAGATGCGGCCGAGGATGTCCACCTTGGTCGCCTGATCGAAGTAGATCAGCACGTTGCGGCAGAAGACGATGTCGAACTGTCCGAAGCTTGCGAAGCTGTCGAGCAGGTTGAACTTCCGCCACTGCACCATGGCCCGCAGTTCCGGCGCGATGGTCCAGCTTTCGCCCTGCTGGGTGAAATACTTGAGCAGCAACTGGATCGGCAGGCCGCGCTGCACCTCGAACTGGGTGTAGGTGCCGGCCTTGGCGCGGTCCAGCACCTCGTTGGAGATGTCGGTGCCCAGGATCTCGATCCGCCAGCCGACGAGCTGCCGCTCCATCTCCTTGAGGCACATGGCGAGCGTGTAGGGCTCCTGGCCGGTGGAGGCGGCGGCGCACCAGATGCGGATCTTCTTGCTGGAGGCGCGCGACTTCAGGAGCTCGGGCATCATCATCTGGGTGAAGTGCTCGAAGGGCGTCTTGTCGCGGTAGAAGAAGCTCTCGTTGGTGGTCATCGCCTCGACGACGGACTCGGCGAGTGCGGTTTCGCGCGGCTCCTTGAGCTTGGCAACCAGGGCGGCGATCGACTGCAGGCCGGCCTTGCGGGCCACCGGCAGCAGACGGCTTTCGATGAGATACTGCTTTTCGTTCGACAGGACGAGGCCGGAGCGGCTCTTCAGGAACTGGCGCAGGTAGTCGTATTCCGCCGGATTCATGGACGGCCTCCGAGCAGGATCTTGGACACCTTCCGCCCGATTTCGGTGAGCGGAAGAACGTCGGAACACATTCCGGTGTGGGCGGCGGCGCCGGGCATGCCCCAGACCACCGACGTCTCCTCGTCCTGCGCGATGGCGCTGCCGCCGATCTCGCCGATCTTGCGCACGCCTTCGGCGCCGTCGGACCCCATGCCGGTCAGCACGACGGCCAGCGTCGCGGTGCCGTAGATTTCGGCCACCGACTTGAACAGCGGATCGACGGCCGGCTTGCAGAAGTTGACCGGCGGCGCGTCGGAGAGCTTGACCGTCACGTCATTGCCGTTCTTGAGAAGCAGCATGTGCTTGCCGCCGGGTGCCACGTAGATGTGGCCGGGCTGGATCACCTCGCCGTCACGGCCTTCGCTGGCCGGACGGCCGGCCGCCTTGGTGATGTGCTCGGCCAGGATGGCGGTAAAGGTCGGCGGCATGTGCTGGGTGATCACCACCGGCACCATGCCGATGGACGAGCCGATTTCGCCGAATAGCGTGTTGAGGGCCTGCGGGCCGCCGGTCGACGAACCGATGGCCAGGATGCGCGGCCGCACCGAGGAATAGGGACGAATGGTGAAGCTCGCGGGACGTGAGGCGCGCAGCGCACTGGGGGCGGCGGGCGCGTTGGACTGCATCGCGCTGGTCAGCGACCGCGCCATCGGCCGGCTGCCGAGAGGGCTTCCCGACAGGCCGCGATTCTTGGCGCGCTGACCGAGATTGATGACCTTCTCGACGAGTTCGCGGCGGAAGTCGGCCGATGTGGTGACGCCGGAGTTGGATTCGGGCTTCGGCACGTAATCGGCGGCGCCGAGCGACAGGGCCTTCAGCGAGATCTCGGCATTGCGGCGGGTCAGCGTCGAGGCGACGATGACGACGAGGTTCTTCTTCTTCTCGACGAGCAGCGGCAGGGCGGTGAGCCCGTCCATGTCGGGCATTTCGATGTCGAGGATCACGACATCGGGGTTGGACCTCAGAACGTCGTCGACGGCGAGGCGGCCGTTGCGATGGCTGGCCACCACGGCGACGCGGGGTTCCTCGTCGAGCCAGCGGCCGACCAGGCCGCGAATAACCACGGAATCATCGACGACCATGACGCGGATGGGGTCGGTGACGGCTCCGGAAGATGAAGGCGCGCGTACGATGGCCGACATTAAATCGGTCTCCAGTTTCGCATCGATCTATGAACCGTCAGAGAAGCCCAACTTCCTGGAACTTGGCCTCGACAATTTCCCGATCAAAGGGCTTCATGATGTATTCGTTGGCGCCGGCGCGGATGGCGCGGGCGATGTGCCCGACGTCGTTCTCCGTCGTGCAGAACACCACCTTGGGCGTGTCGCCGCCATCCAGCTTCCTGAGCTGGGCCAGGAACTCCAGGCCATCCATGACCGGCATGTTCCAGTCGAGCAGGATGGCGTCCGGCATGGTTTCCTGACACTTCTCGAGAGCCTGCTGGCCATCCTCGGCCTCGAGAATGGTGAAGGACAGGTCCTCGAGAATGCGCCGGGCCACCTTGCGGATGACGCTCGAGTCGTCGACCACGAGACAGGTCTTCATTGTTTCACTCCTCACGGCGGTGACGCCGGCTTGCTAGGTTCGTCGCGTCAGGCGGCCATGTCGCCCTGCATGCGGCCGAGCACGCGCTCGACGTCGAGGATGACCATCAACTGTCCCGACAGGCGGTGGACACCGCCGGAGATCTCGGCCCAGCGGCCATCGAGGTTGGCCGGGTTGGCCTCGCGGCCGGCAGCGTCGAGGTTCAGCACTTCGCCGACCTCGTCGATGATGAGGCCGTAGGATTCGCCGCGATACTCGATGCCGACGGCCATGATGCCGTGGTTGCCCTCGCGCTGCGGCAGGCCGAGGCGGCGGCGCATGTTGATCGCCGTCACGATGCGGCCGCGCAGGTTGAGCACGCCGGCCACTTCCGGCGCCGACAGCGGCACGCGCGTCATGCTCTCGGGCACGAAGACGTCATGCACCTTGTGGATGGGCAGGCCGAACAACTGGCCGCCGATGAACACGGTCACATACTGGATCTGGCCGGAGTGGCTGTCGTTGGCGGCAGCGCCCGGGGTATGGCTGGTGGCGGTCATGCTGCAATCCCATAGTCAGCGCTGGTGATTTCCTTCAGGGCGGCGATCAGGCCCGGACGGTCGAACTTGGCGACATATTCGTCGAAGCCGGACTGGCGGCCGCGCTCGATCGAGGCCGGCGTGCAGAGCGCCGACAGGGCGATGATCGGCGTGCGGCGGAAGCGGGCGTCGCGACGCAGCATCTCGGCGAACTCGAAGCCGTTGACCACGGGCATCTCGATGTCGGAGACGATGACGTCGAAGGCGGCGCCTTCTCCGAGCAGGCGCATGGCCTCGGTGGCCGAAGCGCAAATCGTCACGTCGAAGCCGGCGGCCTTCATCACCGGGCCCAGCATGTTGCGGAAGAAGGCGCTGTCGTCGATGAACAGCAGCTTGCGCGTCAGGGCGGCCGACGAGATTTCCTTGCGCTTGAACCAGTCCTCGAAGGCGAGCGGCAGGTAGTGGCCGATGTCGAGGATTTCGGTGGCCTTGCCCTTGATCACCGCCGAACCGAGCACGCCCGGCACGTCGGAGCCGACCTGGATGTTGAGCGACTCCTCGACGATGTCGACGATTTCGTCGACGACGAGACCCATCGAGCGGCCGGCATCGGAGAAGACCAGCATCGGCTGGGTGCCTTCCTCGCGGCGGCGCACGTCGTAGTTCGGATAGACCAGCGGCATCAGCGAGCCGCGGTACTGCACGAGGTCGCGGCCGTTGGAATGCTCGATCTTCTCGATCTCGAACTCCTCGAGGCGGGTGACCAGCGACAGCGGCACCGCCTTGGGCTCGGGAGAGCCGGCGCGGAACAGCAGCATGGAGATCTTGGCGTCGTTGTCGACACCGCGGGCGGCGTCGGCGTCGGTGTGGCTGTCGAGCGTGTCGGTGGCGACGGCCGTGCCGATGGCGCTGGCGACGCCATTGGGATCGACGATCATGATCACTGAGCCGTCACCGAGGATGGTGTTGCCGGAGAACATGGTGATGTGGCGCAGCATCTTCGACATCGGCTTGACGACGATTTCCTCCGTATGGAAGACGCCGTCGACCACCAGACCGAAGGTGACGTTGCCGACCTGCATGACGACGATGAAGCCTTCATCCTCGCTCTTCTCGGCCGAAACCTCGACCTTGAGGAGGCCGGCCAGCGGCACCAGCGGCAACAGCTTGTTGCGCAGGCGGAGGACCGGGGTGTCCTTGATGCGCTCGATGCGGTGCTCGGAGTTGTTCTGCACCCGCACCAGTTCGACGACGCTGAGCTGCGGGATGGCGAAGCGGTCGCCGCAGCTCTCGACGATCAGCGTCGAGACGATGGCCAGAGTCAGCGGGATCTTGATGGTGAAGGTGGTGCCCTTGCCCTGCACCGACTTCAGATCGACGGTGCCGCCGATGGTCTCGATGTTGGTGCGGACGACGTCCATGCCGACGCCGCGGCCGGACACCGACGTCACCTTGGCGGCGGTCGAGAAGCCGGGGGCGAAGATATACTTGTAGATCTGGCCTTCGCTCATCTTCTCGAGCTCGGCCTCGCTGGCGAGACCGTTCTCGACGATCTTCTGCTTGATGCGGTCGAGGTTGAGGCCACGGCCGTCGTCGGCGATCTCGATGATGATGTGGCCGCCCTCGTGATAGGCGGCGAGGCGGATGGTGCCCTTCTCGGTCTTGCCGGACTTGCGGCGGTCCTCGGGACGCTCGAGGCCATGGTCGGCTGAGTTGCGGACCATGTGGGTGAGCGGGTCCTTGATCAGTTCCAGCACCTGGCGGTCGAGCTCGGTGTCGGCGCCGATCATCTCGAGTTCGATCTGCTTGCCGAGTTCCTGGGCGAGGTCGCGCACGATGCGCGGCAGCTTCTGCCAGGCGTTGCCGATCGGCTGCATGCGCGTCTTCATGACGCCTTCCTGCAGTTCGGCGGTAACGTTGGAAAGGCGCTGCAGCGGCACCTTGAACTCGCTGTCCTCATGACGGCGGACGATTTCCAGAAGCTGGTTGCGGGTCAGCACCAGCTCGGAGACCATGGTCATCAGATGTTCGAGCGTCTCGACGTTGACGCGGATCGACTGGCTCGACACCGAACCCTTTTCGCTCTTGGCCTCGGCTTCGGCTTCGCCATCCTCGGCGGACGCCTTGCCCTTGCCCGGCTTCTCGTCCGGGGCGGCCTGCTTCATGCGCGCCTCGATCTCGGCGGCGACGCGGGCAAAGTCGATGCCGGCGGGGGCGGGGGCCGACGCTTCGTCGGCTGCGGCCGGCTCGTCGGCGATTTCCACCTCGACGGCGGTCTCGCGGAAGGCGCGTTCCAGCTCGTCGAGCGACACTTCGCCGGGGCGCAGCTCGCGCTCCAGCACCTGGGCGACCAGCGTGCCGGCGGTCTCCTTCTTTTCCTTCTTGGGCGGCTCCTTGCGGGGCGCCGCCTCGGCCATCGACATGGCCTCAAGCTGCGAGATCAGGTCGCGATCCTCGCCCTTGGGCTCTTCGCCTTCGGCGGCCTCGAGCTCGGCCAGGATGCCCTTGATGCGGTCGATCGTCTGCAGGACGAGGCTGACCGCCTCCTCGGTGACGGCGGTGCCCTCGCGGAACTTGCCCATCAGCGTCTCGGCGGCGTGGGCCAGCGCCTCGAGGCGCGGCAGGCCGAGGAAACCGCAGGTTCCCTTGATCGTGTGAACGAGGCGGAAAATGTTGTCGAGAATGCGGGCGTTGTTCGGCTCCTGCTCGAACTTCACCAATTCCACGTCTACCGTATCGAGCGACTCGTTTGTCTCGGTGAGGAATTCACGCAAAAGGTCGTCCATACTTCACCCCCAGGGAAGGCCGAACCGGAGGCGCCGCATCCTTCTGGGGCGCTCGCTCTACCAGCCGCTTTGGGGTGAAGTGTCCCGTCAAACTGTTAATATTGATTGAAGTCTGGGCTTCAAACCTTTGTTTGCCGCGCACATGTCGAGACGCGTCGACAGTCGCCACATGGCATGATCGTCAAGGGTCGTCGCGGCTATCAGTAATTGTGGAGGCAGTTAACGCTTTATTCAGTTCGCTCGCCCTGAAGGTCTATGCTGGTTGCCTTCGCCTCGAAGATCACGGTGTCCCCGTCCTTGGAGATCTCGATGGCGAGACCGGCCTCGCGGGCGAGCGCCCCGGCGTAATAGGGCTGGATGGCGTGGGCGTCGACATGGTCGCCGAGATCGCCGGCCAGAAGCTCGGCGACGCGCGGCGGAATGCGGGAGGCGGCGCCGGTGGCCTCAATGCGCTGGGTGGGGAAGGGCAGGTCGCCCTCGACGCGCACCACGATCTTGCCGCCGCGGGGAACGGCCTGCAACGAGATGAGCAGCAGGTTCAGAAGCAGCTTCACCTGGTTCTTGGGCAGGAGGCGGCGCGTCGCCTGCCAGTCGATGTCGGCCTTCTCGCTCTCCATGTAGCGCTTGGCCACCGTCTCGGCGTCGCCGAGGTCGACCTCGGCGCCCACCGAACCGGCGGCGCCGAAGGCGAGGCGGGCGAACTGCAGCTTGGAGGAGGCGGTGCGGGCGCTCTTGCGGATGAGGTCGAAGGCGAAGGCCTTCATCTCCTCGTTGTTTTCCTCGTCCAGCACCTCGAGGCCGTTGGTGATGGCGCCGACCGGCGAGATGATGTCATGGCAGACGCGCGAGCAGAGCAGGGCGGCAAAATCCAGGGCTTCCAGCTTGGCCAGGTCGGACATGGGCGGTTCCATTGGGTTGGACGAACGACGGGCAGGGCCCACCGACGAATCGTAGAACGTCTGGCCCATGGATAACGCCCGTCGGCGGCGCTCACAAGCGCGGGTGAGACGCAGTGAACGGCTTCTCGCCCCATCGCAACGGCTTTCGGCCTACTCTCAGGTCAGCCGATGACGCTTTGCCCAGGATGCAATGGCGGCGGCGATCGCCTGAGGCTGATCCTCAGGACAGATGTGTGCGGCCGGACCGCAGGCCTCGACGTCGAGAGCGGCGATACTCGACCTTGCCCAGTCAATCATCTTCGAACCGATCATCAGGGTATCCTCGGCGCCATCGAAGGTCAGCAGCAACTTGGGTACCGATCGGGACGAGGCCAGCCAGGTGTCGTAGGCTTCGATCCGCGCAACGGTGTCGGCGGGTTCGCCCTCGATGGGCATTTCCCTTGGCCATGCCAGCAGAGGGCGGCGGCTTTCGCGAGTCGGATAAGGGCGGCGATAGACGTCGTGGTCCTCCGGCGCCAGCCCGGACCAGACGGTCACCTTCAGCGCCTGCTCGATGAAGAAATTCTCGTCGAGCACCTTGGCCTCACCGCTACCCGGCGCACGCAGGGCCTCGTATCGCGGCCGATGCGGTCCGGGGAAGTCGTCCCAGGTCATCGGCCGCAGGATGGTTTCCATCAGCACAAGGCCCCGAACACGGTCCGGATGACGCGTCGCCCAGTCCATGGCCAGCGCCCCGCCCCAGTCGTGGCCGACCAGCACGACGCCGTCGAGGGCCAGCGCGTCGAACCAAGCATCGAGATAGCGCGCATGATCGGCGAACCGATAGGCGATGTCGGGCTTTCCGGACTCGCCCATGCCGATGAGGTCGGGGGCGAGGCTGCGGGCGGGCAAGCCGAGGTCGGCAATGACATTCCGCCAGAGATGGGAGGAGGTGGGGTTGCCATGAAGGAAGACGAACGGGGCGCCGGCGCCGCTCTCTCGATAAAACACGGTGGAGTCGAGAATGGGCAGTGAAGGCATAGCTTTTGTCCTCTCGCGTGAAACAGTAAGGTGCCTGTCAATGTGACCATTTTGTCAGGTGACTGACTATATCTGTCAAATCGTCAGGTGCCTGTCAATGTGATGGAGGGCTGCATGCCGTCTTGTCCGTCGTTGGGTGTTATGTTGCGGCTCGCCCATCAGCATTTTTCGAGCGCGGTCGTCGAGGCGCTCGACGAAGCCGGCTTTGGCGATATCCGCCCCCATCACGCCAACGTCTTCACCTTCGTGCCGACGGAGGGAATTCAGATGTCCGAGCTGACGCTGAAGGCCGGCGTCCGCAAGCAGTCGATGGCACAGGCGCTGGAAGAGCTTGAAAAGCTTGGTTACATCGAGCGGCAGCCACACCCGAGCGACAAGCGTGCGCGCCTGATCTTCCTGACGCCGCGCGGAAAGAAGATCCGCCCGCTCGCCATGGCCGCTGGCCGGCAGGTCGAGGAGAAGTGGAGGCGCCTGTTGGGCGAGAGCCAGATCGAAGCCCTTCGCGAAGCGCTTCAGATACTGCTCGGTGTCTTGCAGGATGGCGCCGGCCGGACCTGAGGTTCCACGCCTGGAGCAGATTTCAGTAGGCCAGGAGCTTCAGCACTTCCGGCCAGTGGGCGGCGGCTTCGGCGATCATGGCGTCGGGGTTGGCGAGAAAGGCCTGCCGCTCGTCCTCGGAGGCGAAGAGATAGAGGCGGTTGCGGTGGATGGCGAACAGGGCGGGGTTGCCGGGCTGGGCGACGCCGCGCGCCACGGCCGACAGCGTATAGCCGCCGAAGCCGGGGATATAGGCGGCCGGCGCGGCGCGGAAGGCGGCGGCGTTGCCCTCGGTGGCGAAATGCCAGTAGGTGTCGCCGTAGACGACCTCATGTTCGGGAAGGCCCGGCACGGCGGCGCCGCTGACGAAATAGGCCACCGGGTCGTAGCCGCCGAGCGACAATCCGGTGTAGGGATCGAACACTATCCTTTCGTCTAGTGCGTTTACCGGCTGGCAAGGGATAAGGAAAAACAGCGACAAGACAATGGCGCGGGCGAGAAAACTCACCCAATCTTGCCGTCGTGATGTCTGATTCGTCTGTATGCTCATGATGTCACCGGCCGTCCCTGACGTTCATCTTGCATGGACCGGGGTGTCGGCGAGGTTAATGTTCGGATGGTCTCGCCAGCCTGCCGTTTCGAAACGGACGCCGGCGGACATGGAGGGATTGCCGATGTCGTTGCGTCTGTCGGTGCTGAAAGCGCTGCCGTTCCTGCTGCTGGCCCTGGTTGCCGCGGCGATGCCCGCTGCCGCCCAGCAGGCACAGCAGACCTATTCGTCGTCGGAACTGGTGGATACCGGCCACAAGTTCTTCGGCGAGATGTCGGGCGGCCTCGCCTCGGCGATCGAACGGGCGGCGGCCAGTTACGGCCAGCCCAACGGCTACATCCTCGGCCAGGAAGGCTCCGGCGCGGTGTTCGGCGGCCTGCGCTACGGCGAGGGTATGCTTTACACCCGCAACGCCGGCAACTCGCGCGTCTACTGGCAGGGGCCGAGTTTCGGTCTCGATTTCGGCGGCGACGGCGCCCGCACCATGATCCTTGTCTACAATTTGCCCTCGGTGCCGGCGCTCTACCAGCGCTTCGGCGGCGTCGCCGGCTCGGCTTATCTGGTCGGCGGCTTCGGCATCACCGCCCTGCGCCAGGGCAACATCACCCTGGTGCCGGTCCGCACTGGCGTGGGCGCCCGTCTCGGCGTCAATGTCGGCTATCTCAAGTTCACGCCCCAGGCCACCTGGAACCCCTTCTGAGTCCAACTCGCGAAGATGCTGACGCATCCGCTCGTTGAGCCCATTGCCGATTTCTCGCTTGCATCGGGGCACGAGAAATCGGCAAGCGGAATACCAAGCCGTATTTTCAATGCATCTTGGTATGATAGCTTCACGACCATAAAGCCTGTTCCCGCCACTTTTTTCACCATCGACGCGGCGGGAACGTTGCTGTGCCCTTGACCGTTTCCTTAGCAATGCGCGACAAATAAGGGATCGGGCGGAATGGGACGGCCGCGGGATGGCATGACGTGATCGAGACGGTGCTGATCTTTCTGGCGGGTATGCTGACGGCGGGACTCGGCGCGCTGCTGCTGATGCCGGCGATCAACTCGCGCGCCGTTCGCCTCTATCGGCGCCGGCTGGACCAGCAGCTTCCGCGTTCGGTCGCCGAAATGGCGGCTGCCAAGGACGCGATCAGGGCGGAGATGGCCGCCCGGATGGCGCGGATCGAGATCGAACTCGACACGGCTCGGCAGGCGGTGGCCACGGCCGAGCTTCAGAGCTCGGAAGACCGCCGGCTCGCCAGGGCGCTCGAGGCGGAAAAGGCTGCCTTCGAGGCGGCGATCGCCGATTACGAAAAACGCCTCGAAGAGGCTCGGTCGATCGCCCGCTACGCCCACGAGGCGGTGGCGCGGGTCGATGCGGAGCGGCGCGACTTGCAGCGCCAGATCAGCGTCAGAGCCATGGAGGCCGAGACCAGCCGCGACGAGGCGGAATCGCTTGCCGCCGACATGAAGATGGCGCTGGTCGAGGCCGAAGCGCGCATCGCCGTCCTCTCGGAGACCATCGCCGATCTCACCCACACGCCGCCGCTGATCCATCCGTCCGGTCCGGTCGTGGCGCCCCCCAGCGCCCCGCCGGCGCCGGTCATCCACGTGGATTTCGGGGCCAAGGCCGAGCGGCAGCCGGCCAAGGTCGAAGTCGATGAACCTGACGACGAGGCCCGCATCGACGACCTCGCCAACAGGCTGAAGCTGTTGCGCGCCCGCAATGCCGTCGCTCGCCAGCGCATCGAATCGGCGCTGGCCAAGGGAACGGAGCCGCCGGAGGATGCTCCGAAGTCGGGCTCCTCCTGAGGCGCTTTCCGTCGGCAGATCCCGCGAAAATCGAAACGGCCTGATGACGCGTCAGCCGGTGCGGTGGCGCGCCGGCCTCAGCCGGACGATCAGCCCGCCGGCCGGCCCGAGGGCGACGGACAGCGCGTAGAGCATGCCGGCGGCGACGATGATCGCCGGGCCCGACGGCAGGTTGCCGGCGAAGGAGGCGATGAGGCCGGCGACCGAGGACAGGGCCGCGAAGGCCATGGCCAGCGCCGTCATGGCGCCGAGCGAGCGCGTCCAGAACCGGGCGCTGGCGGCGGGCAGCATCATCAGGCCGACCGACAGGAGCGTGCCGAGCGCCTGGAAGCCGGCGATGAGGTTCAGCACCATCACCAGCATGAAGGTGACGTGGATGACCGCGCCGCGCCCGCCCACTGCCCTGAGGAACCCGGGGTCGACGCATTCCAGCACCAGCGGCCGCCACAGCACCGCGAAGGCAACGACGGTGATCGAGGCCACGAGGCCTATGAACAACAGCGCTGTGTCGTCGATGGCCAGCACCGAGCCGAACAGGAGGTGCATGACGTCGACCGCCGAGCCGCGCGCCGAGATCAGGATGACGCCGAGCGCCAGCGACACGAGGTAGAGCGTGGCGAGCGAGGCGTCCTCGCGCAGCGGCGTCAGGCGGGTGACGGCGCTTGCCATCAGGGCGATGGCGAGGCCCGCGGCAAGGCCGCCCGCCGTCATGGCCCAGAGGTTGAGCCCGGCGAGGAGGTAGCCGGCCGCGACGCCGGGCAGGATGGCGTGGGCCATGGCATCGCCGGTCAGCGACAGGCGGCGCAGCATAAGGAACACGCCGATCGGCGCGGCAGCCACCGACAGGACCAGACAGCCTATGAGCGCCCGGCGCATGAAGGCGAAGTCCGAGAAGGCGGAGAGAAGATCGGCGACGGTCATCGGGCGGGCTCGACCTCGCAGAAGGGGGCGGCTTCGTCCCAGGCCTCGATGTGATGGCGGGCGGCGGCGAGGTTCTCGGGTCTCAGCACGTCGGCCGTGTCGCCCTCGGCGATCGCCCGGCGGGCGATCAGCAGCGTTCGCGGAAACTGCCGCCGCACCAGGTCGAGATCGTGCATCACGGCGACCACCGTGCGTCCCTCGGCATTCCAGCGGGCTATGACGTCCATCAACTCGTGGATGGTGCGGTCGTCGATGGCGGTGAACGGCTCGTCGAGGAGAATCAGCGGCGCGTCCTGAAGAACGAGGCGGGCGAACAGCACCCGCTGCAACTGCCCGCCGGACAGCGTATCGAGCGGTCGCTGCTCGAAGCCGACGAGGCCGACACGGGCGAGCGCCCGTGCCACGTCTTCGTCGTCGTCGCGGCGGAAGCCGCCGAAGGCACCGCGCCGGTGCCAGAGGCCCATGGCCACGAAATCGAACACCGGCAGCGGGAAGCCGCGATCGATCTCCGTCAGCTGCGGCAGGTAGGCGATCTCGGTCCGCCTGCAGCCGCTGACCCGAACGTCGCCGCCGATCGGCCGGAGGTTGCCGATCGCCGCCTTGAGCAGGGTGGATTTGCCGGCGCCGTTGGGGCCGACGACGGCCGTCATGCTGCCGGCCGGAAAGGTGGCGGAGAGGTGATGCAGCGCCGGATGGCGATCATAGCCGATGGTGGCGTTCTGAAAGGCGAGGGCGGCGCCACCCACCGGTTCGGAATGGCGGACGTCCATCACCGCAGCACCCAGCCGATCAGTGCCCATATGCCGGCAACGAAGAGCCCGGCGCCGGCGAGACGGGCGACAACCCCGAGGCGGAGCACCGACGGGCGAATGGTGACGATGGCGGAGCGGCCGGCGTCCGAAGCGGAGGAGTGGCGAGGCGGGTGGTGCGGCATTGCGACCCCAGGCTTGGCGGCGATCAAGGTGGAACGAACCGTTATAGTATAACGTTTTTCCGGTCAATCGCTACGCCGCCGGCGGCATCCGGCCTGGAAGTCGTCGAAACCGAAGCCGATCAAATCTTATTTACCAGCTAAGGTCGTCTGGATACATTCTTGTATGTAAATGTAATTATGTGAAAGGCGGAGAAATAATTTTCATTGACTCTCCAGTCAATGGAAACATTAGGGAAGTCTTGGGCAACGGACTTGCTATTCGCGTCATGTGCGTGGCGCATGCTTGAAATCTCGCCCGTTGTTGTTTACTAGGTATAAAAGGCAACACGATTCTCCCAAGGTCGCAGCAAGTGGTTACCACCATCCTCCTTTCCTCCGTTCGGCAAAATGCAGGGGAGGCAGCCTTGGCAGCCGAACCCGACCTCATGAAAACCTTCCTGCTCGCCTATGAGTCGGTGATCGAAACGTTGCGGCCCAGCATGAAGGTGGCGGGCCTCACCGAGCCGCAATGGCGGGTGCTGCACGAGTTGAAAGCGCGGTCGCCGATGATCGCGTCGGAGCTCGCTGCCAACACCTTCGTCCGGGCGTCGAGCCTGTCGCGCATTCTGCGCGATCTCGAGGCGCGCGACCTGATCGCCCGGGCCCAGCAGTTCGAGGATCTCCGGAAGACGCTGGTGTCGCTGACCGATTATGGCCGCAAGACCATCGCGCCGATCGAGATCGCCTATGCCGAACTCGGCCAGCGTCTTGCCGATGCCATCGGGCGCGAAGCGGTGAATGCCTGCGCCACCGCCTGTTCCGGCATCGTCGAACAGATCGGTGTGCAACCCGGCGACGACTGAAACCAATTTCACTTGGTGAGATGATCCGGCCGGGACGGCCCGCTTCGGCGGGGCCATCCCGGCCGATCTTATGTCAGGGCTGGGGCTGGGCCGGCGCGGTGACCAGAACCTTGTCGATGCGTCGGCCATCCATGTCGACGATCTCGAACCGCCAACCGCGCCAGTCGACGACGTCGCCGGTGGTCGGAATGGCCTTGGTCACCGACAGCACGAAGCCGGCCAGCGTCTCATAGTCGCGATCGGGGTCGTCGAGCCCCTTGCAGTCGATCTTCTCCGCCACGAGGTCGACACCGAGATCGGCGTCGATCAGCCAGCTTCCGTCGGCCCGCTGGACGATCTCGCTCAGCTCTTCGCTGGCTTCGCCGCCGAGGTTGCCGACGATGGCGGTGAGAATGTCGGCGGCGGTCACCATGCCTTCGACCGAGCCATACTCGTCGATCACCATCACCATCTGCAGCGGCGAGCGCCTGAGCGTGTCGAGCACGTCGAGCGCGGAGGCGGTGTCGGGCACCATGTCGACCTGACGGATGCGGCTCCTGAGGTCGAGCGGCTCGCCCTTCAGGTGCTGGTCGAGCAGGTCCTTGGCCTGGATAACGCCCTGAACCATGTCGATCGAACCGGTGAACACCGGATAGCGCGAATGGGATGAGGTGGCGATCGCCTCGATGATGCGCTGGTCGTCCCAGTCGAGGTCGATGCCGGTGATGTCGGGGCGGGGGATCATCACGGCGCGGATCGACCGGTCGCTGAAGCGCATGACGCCGGCCATCAGCTCCTTTTCCTCGGGCTCCAGGATGCCCGAGTTGGTGCCTTCTGCGATCACCGCCTTGATTTCCTCCTCGGTGACCGTGCTCTCGCCGGTTGTCTTGAGGCCAAGGGCGCCGATGATGAGGCGGCTCGACATCTCTAGAACGATGGCGACCGGCGAGGCGACGAAGGCGACGCCCAGCATCGGCCGGGCCATCAGCGAAGCGACCGCCTCGGGGTTGGAGAGCGCGATCTGCTTGGGCACCAGCTCGCCGATCACCAGCGAGAAATAAGTGATGAGGCCGACCACCACGGCAATGGACAGCGCCGAGGCGAAGGAGGCGGGAACGCCCTGAGCGACCAGAAACTCGGCGAAGGGCTCCGACAGCGTGGCGCCCGAATAGGCGCCGGCCAGGATGCCGACCAGCGTGATGCCGATCTGTACCGAGGACAGGAAGCGGCCGGGATTGGCGGCGAGCTTCAGCACCGTCGCTGCGCCCTTCGAGCCCTTGGCGGCCATGGCTTCGAGACGCGGGCGGCGCGAGGAGACCACCGCCAGCTCGGACATGGCGAAAAGACCGTTCAGGACCAAGAGGATGAAGATGACGCCGATTTCAAAGAGGTAGCCCATGGGGTGCGGGGGTGACCCGGCTGCTCCGTCGCAAATTGCTCGTCGGGGGAAAATACAGGCTGATCGGTCTGTTCGCTAGTGCTTCGGCTTTCAGAAAGACCTCGCGGCGGAGCGCGGCCGTCCCTCGGCATCGGCCAGGAGATGGGTGAAGCCGGCGATGGCCGGCACGCCGGTAGGTAACAGGCTGCCGGCGCCTGTTAGATAGACGGGCAGGCCGAGCGCCGCGCCGGCGAGCGCCACAAGGCCGGCGGCGACGAGGCGCGGTGCGTCGGCGGCGCCCGCCGCGCCGTGCCCGAAGCCGTCCAGGTCGATGCCGATGGCGGCGAGCCGCCGCGAGGCCGGCAGGCCGCGCCCGAGCCGGAGGGCGGCGGCGGGGCCGGCGATTTCCAGGATGAGCGACAGGGCGCCATTGGCAAGGCCGAGTTCGGCCTCGGCGACGGAGAGCGCCACCGCCATGCGGTCGGCGGGGTCGAAGTCGTCCGTGACGGCGACCAGCACGCCCCGGGCGCCGGCGGCAATGGCAGCGCGGGCGCTGTCGGGGTCGGCGGTGGCGACGGTGAAAGCGCCGCCGGGCGGCGTTTCTCCCGCCGAGACCAGTGGCCATTGCAGGGCCGGCCGGCTTTCCAAGCCGGCGCCAGTATTTCCGCCAAGTAACCGGAAGACGAACGACATTTACCAATCCTTAACCAAAGCGGAGGAAAATGCTTAACAAAGAGTAATCGAGGCTGGGACGCCTCGCCCCGGACCCGCGGACCAACCGGCGGGCCTTGCTGGTGGAACGCCCATGAATCCGGTTTTCCAATGGGTCTACGGGTCGCCGGCGCAGAAGACGACAGCGCCGCCGGCTGCGTCAACAGGCATTTCGGGCCGCATCGAGCAGGCCTTCGACGCGGCAAGCGACACCACCGGCACGTCCTTTCAGTATCTCCTCGACACCGCTCAGCGGGAGTCCTCGCTGCAGCCCGACGCCAAGGCGGCAAGCTCGTCGGCAACCGGCCTGTTTCAGTTCGTGGAAGGCACCTGGCTGCAGACCCTCAAGGAAGAGGGACCGTCGCTGGGCCTCGGGCAGTATAGCGCCGAGATCACCAAGACGGCCGGTGGCCGCTACAAGGTGGCGGACCCGGCCACGCGCGAACAGATCCTGGCGCTGCGCGAGGACCCGGACGTGTCGGCGCTGGTGGCCGGCGCCTTCACCCGCCGCAACGCCCAGTCGCTGCGCGACGACATCGGCCGCGATGCCACGGCCGGCGAACTCTATATCGCCCATTTCCTCGGGGCCAAGGGCGCATCGGCGCTGATCGGCGCCGCCGGCAGCGACCCGACATCGAGCGCCGCCGACCTGTTCCCCCAGGCGGCGCGCGCCAATCCCACCATCTTCTACGAAGGCGGACGCGAGCGCACGGTCGGCGAGGTCTACGCCAACCTGACCAGCAAGCATGGCGAGACCGCGCCGGTCGCCGTCAATGCCGGCCATGTGGTTGCCCGGCTGGACAGGCCGGACGAGCCGGTCGCCACCCGTTGGGATCCGGCGCTCGGCTATTCCGATGCCGAGACCGGCGGCGGCGCGTCGCGGCGCATCGCCGAGGCGGAGTCGGCGCTGACCGCGCTGACCTCGACGGACGGTACCTCCGGCTCCGGCTGGACGGCCGCCGAGCCTACCGACGCTTTCTCGGCCATCTATCGCACCGACGGCCCCACTGCCGCCAATGGCTCCGCCGCCTTCTGGCAGGGCTTCAGCCTGTCGCCGAACCTGTTCCACACGGCAGTTGCCGACGACAGCGCCGGTCTCAACAAGGCCGCGGCCGAGGCCGCCGACACCAGCGCGGCGCTGAGGGCCAGCCGGCCGGGCCAGATCCTCGACCGTGGCTTCAAGCCCAGCGGCCCCCTCGATCTCGCCAGCTTCCTGAGCGATGGCTGAGACGCCGGCTGTTGGCCGCTTGCCCGGAAGACGCTTTTCCCCCGCCCGGATGTCGGCATGATCGACCTTGCGGCCCTCGCCGGCCTGTTCCTGTCGGCCCTCGCGGCGGCCACCATCCTGCCGATGCAGTCGGAAGCGGCGCTGGTGGCGCTTCTCGTTGCCGGCGTGCATCCGGCCTGGCTCCTGGTGGCGATCGCCGGCCTCGGCAACGTGCTTGGGTCGGTCATCAACTGGCTGATCGGCCGGGGTGTCGAACGGTTTCGCGATCGGCCCTGGTTCCCGGTGAAGCCGGCCGCGCTCGATCGGGCGCAGGGCTGGTACCGACGCTATGGCAAATGGTCGTTGCTCCTGAGCTGGGCGCCGGTCGTCGGTGATCCCCTCACCGTCGTCGCCGGGCTGGCCCGCGAACCCTTGCCGATTTTTCTCGCCCTGGTGACCGTCGCCAAGGTCGGCCGTTATGCCGTGCTGGCGGCAGTCACCTTGAGCGTGATCTGAGCGGACCGGTCTTAGCCCGTCGCTATCATGGTGAACCAATCCTTAAGGGTCGGCATGGGAACATCCCATTGATGCTGCTGGCCGACGCGCCGGCGCTAGAGCACCCGCCGATCAGGTTGAATCAACCTGATCGAAAAGCGGCTGCTCCAGCAAATGAATCCGGAGCATTCGCTCGGCGACCAAATGTTTCAACTTGGTCGGCGAATGCTCTAGCGTGAAACGGGGCGTGGGGCATGGGGCGGTTTCGGCTCATCGACTGGATGGACAATGCACCGGCTCAGGCCCGGGCGTCGGCCGTGCCGGCGCTGGTCAGGAGCTATGTCCACGGCGAGCTCACGCCTGAGGCGCGCGAGGTGATGGAGGCGGCGCTGATGCTCTTGGCCGACGATCCGTCGGTCGATGTCCGCCGCGCGCTTGCCGAGGCACTGTCCATCCATGAAACGGTGCCGCGTCACCTTATCGTGGCGCTGTCGCAGGACCTGCCGGCCGTCGCCGAGCCGATCTTCCGCCGCTCACCCTGCCTGATCGACAGCGAACTGGTGATGGCGGTGTCGCTCGGCACGCCGTCCGTCGTCAGGGCGATCGCCGGCCGACCCTGGATTTCCTTCGAGGTGGCCGACGCCATCGCCGCCGAGGGCGACCGCGACGCGGTGCTCGCCATGCTCGCCAACTCCGGCGCCGATCTCGACGGCGAGGCCTTCGCGACGATCGCCGCCCGCCTCGGCGCCGACGGCGACGTCCGCGAGGCGCTGTTTGCCCGTCCCGATCTGCCGCTTGCCGTGCGGCAGTCGCTGATTTCGGCGCTGGGCGAAAAGCTCGGCCGTTTCCTGGTCGACCGTGCCTGGATAGCCCCCAAACGGGCCGGCGTGGTGCTGCGCGAGGCCTGCGACAAGGCGACGGTGTTTCTCGCCGGGTCGGCCGACGAGGCCGAGCTCGCCGCGCTGGTCGAGCATCTCCGATCCTCGGGGCAACTGACGACGGCACTGCTGATCCGATCGATGTGCGAGGGGCACATCCGCTTCCTCGAAGCGGCGCTCGCCCGCCTGTCGGGCTTGCCGGCAACCCGGGTCTATGCGTTGCTGATGGATGGCCGCCCGGGCGCGCTCAGGGCGCTGTTTGCGCGTGCCGGCCTGCCGGAGCGCAGCCACGCCGCCTTCCTCGCCGCGCTCGACGTTTGGCGGGAGCTCGACTACGACGGCCGCGAGGGTGACAGGCCGCGCTACGGCCGCCGCATGGTTGAGCGCATCCTCACCCGTTACCAGGAGTTCGCGCCGGGCGAGGTGGACGATCTCCTCGCTATGCTCCGACGGCTCGCTGCCGAGAGCGCCCGCACGGCGGCGCGCGACATGATGGCGGCGCGGCGCGAAGGGCGAAGGGCCGCCTGAGGTCATCCGAGCATTCGGTTCCAGAACAAAAAAACCCTCCGCGGTGGCGGAGGGTGGCGATGGGGCACTATCCGGTCTGGCCGGCTCTCAGAGATCGCGAATGATGACGCCGTCGTCTTCCTCGTCGATGTGCCCATGCTTGGCGATATAGGCCTCGGTCACGTCGAGCAGCGTCTGGGTCAGGGCCGAGCCGACGCGGTTCTGTTCGTCCTTGGCACGCTCGCGAACGATGGCGCGGATGGCGTCCACATGCTGGTTGACGAGGTCGACCGGCGTCAGTGCGCGGTCGGTGATGCGTTCGAGCAGGGAGCAGAGGCTGCCGGCGACGCGGGTGGCCAGCGGAAAGCCCAGCGTGGTCGACTGGCCTTTGATGTCGTGGACGGCGCGGTGAAAGGCGCGCTTCTCCTCGCCCTCGCGATAGTCGACGGCGGCCCAGGCGTCGCGCGTCGAGAACATCGTCTTGACCTCGTCGAGCATCCAGTCGTCGAAATGCGTGGAGAGGATCTGCAAGGCCGCCTCGGCGCGCTTCACCGGATCGTCGGCGGGCGAACGACGGCGGATTTCCCGCACCTTCTTTCGGAGGTCGTTCTTGGCCTCGATGTACTCGGGCGCGTCGGAAGGTTTGGACATCGGCGTTGGTTCCGTCGATTGCGCGGACAGGGGACCGCAAGGGCCGATTGTCGCCGCCGCCGCTTAAGGAAACGTTGATCCTGCCCGTTCGGCTGGAAGGACCGTCGACGATCCGCCGGGCGGCTCAGGTCCGGAACTGCTCGGTGAGGACGCGCTCTTCCCAGCCGTGGTTGCGGTCGAACAGGATGAGGCTGCGCTGGCGCACGTCGGCCTTGATGGCGACGCGCAGCACGTCGCGCACCTCCTGGTGGTCGGCGGCGACCGACACCGGCCGCTTCTCGTGCTCCAGCACGTCGATGACGATGGAGCAGCGATCGGGGATGACGGCGCCGCGCCAGCCGCGCGGCCGGAAGGCGCTGATCGGCGTCACGGCCAGAAGCGGCACGTGGATCGGCAGGATGGGACCATGGGCGGAGAGGTTGTAGGCGGTCGATCCGGCCGGCGTCGCCACCAGCACGCCGTCGCAGCTCATCTCGTCGAGGCGCACCTTGTCGTCGATGGAAATCCGGAGCTTGGCCGCCTGATAGGTCTGCCGCATCATCGACACTTCGTTGAAGGCATGGGCGAGGTGGGTGTCGCCCAGCACCGTCCGCGCCTCCATGGCCAGCGGGTGCAGGGCGGTGACCACGGTATCGGCCAGCCGCTCCCTCAGGCCCTCGACCCGGAACTCGTTCATCAGGAAGCCGACCGAGCCGCAGTTGAGACCGTAGATCGGCTTGTCGGTGTTGATGAAGCGGTGAAGCGTCTGCAGCATCAGCCCGTCGCCACCCAGCGCCACGATGGTGTCGGCGTCCTCGGCCTCCACGTGGCCATACTCGGCGACAAGGCGCGCCTTGGCGTCCTGGGCCTCGGGCGTGTCGCTGGAAACGAAGCAAAGGTGCTCGAAGGAAGGGCTGTGCGGCATCAGGTCCGTCGCGTCAGTCGTTCAGTGGTCCGCTCGCTCCGGCCGTCGCCGCCTCGACGGGCCGGCGTCCGAACGCCCGCCGCAAATGGGGGTCCACTTTCGTCGGATATGATCTAGCATGGCACCGTGGAAAAGCAAACGCACCGCGCTGGCGGCGATTCTCGCCGGCCCGGCAGCGTCGGCAAGTTGCGGGAGAAGCCATGTCCAAATCCGTCGACGACCTGCGCATCGTCAGCGTCACCTGTCCGGACGAGGCGACGGCGCTCGCCATCGCCCGCCTCGTCGTGGACCGTCGCCTCGCCGCCTGCGCCAACATCGTGCCGGGCGTGCGCAGCGTCTATCGCTGGATGGGCGAGATCAACGAGGACAGCGAAGTGCTCGTCACCATGAAGACGCGCGAGGACTTCGTCGAATCGCTGTTCACGGCCATCGTCGCCAACCATCCCTATCAGCAGCCGGCCATCGAGGTGGTGGCGCTCAGCGGCGCCGGGCGCGGCGTTGCCGCCTGGATCCGGGCCGAAACCGGCGGCGAGGACAGCACGGCGCTTCCGAAGAGCTTCAAGTCGGTGGAGTAGGGTAGAGCGATCTCCAGAGATCCTGCTCAGGCAAGGGTTGGGGTCGACAGCCCGATGCGCGGCCGACCGGCTTGGAGAGTGAGCGCTTCTGGGCCGGACGGTGTTCCGGGGGCGGGCTTCGGTCGGTTGCCTTGACCTCAGCCTCGCCGTGTTGCGTCTACTCCGGGATCATGCCCGCCGTCAGGTTCACATAGGCGGCCGTCATCGAGCGCGCCTTGTCGGATACCAGGAATGCCGCGGTCTCCGCGACATCATCAAGGGTCGGCAACCGCCCCAGCATCGTCGTCTGTGCGCCGCCGGCCAGCCACTGGTCGACCGACAGGCCCATGGCCTTCGCCTTCGGTGCAAAGAGCTCCCGCGTGTAGGAGCCCGCTTCGGGCGCATCCGAAATGGCGTGCGGGCCGAGGCAGACGACCCGGATGTTGCGCGGGCCGAGCTCGGCGGCCAGCACGCGCGAGAAGGCCTCGACGCCGGCACAAGTCACGCTGTAGCCGAGGTGACCGGGAGGCGCCGTCCGGCCCGCCGGTGTGGAAAGGGTAAGGATCACGCCCTGTCGCGACCTGCCCATGTGCGGCACGACAGCCTTGGCACTGTTGAAGAGCGACCGCAGGAAGCTGTCGACCGGGCTCATGAAGGCGTCGAGATCGAGATCGTCGATCAGGCTGCCTTGGTCGTGCATGAAGCTGGTCGCGTTGACGGCGACATCGATCTCGCCGATGCGTTCGGCCAGCGCATCCACGGCGCGTCGGGTGTTCTCCTCATCAAGGCAGTCGACCGTGAATACCTCGGCGGCGCCCTCTGAGGACCGCACGGCCTCGGCAGCCGCGGCAAGCCTTTCGACACCGCGCGCCCCGAGATAGACCTTGGCCCCCTCCGCCACGAAGGCCTTGGCCATGGCCGTTCCAATGGCTCCGCTTCCACCCATGATCACGATGCGTTTGCCGTTCAGTATCATGTCGGTTCCTTTCCTGAAGAACGGCGGGCGCTGCCTGCATCCACCGCCTTGGCCGTCCTCACCGTCGATAGAGATCAGTCCGTCAACCGATTGGTTGACGGGCTGATCTGTAATCTGCCTTCGGATGAACGTCAACCATTTGGTTGACGGATTGCCGCTAGGAGGTCGTTGGACCCGGTTTGCCCGACCAACCCATTGCCGCCCAGACGGCGCGCGGCGCCGGCGGAGTGGACACGCCCCCCCGGAAAATGAGGCAAGCAGCTTCAGCGAAACGGGAACTGGTCTTGCGTCCGGCGCCAGTCATCCACCAGACCGGCGACATCGCGCTCGATCATGACGAGCCGCTCGATTGCGCCGGCATGGTCGCGCTCCGCGAACCGGTCCCAGAGCGCATCGATGCGGGCGCCGAGGTTCGGCGGCGCCAGCGGCAGACCGCCGGCCAGCGCCAGCGCGCCCTTCTCGTTCATCACGTAACGGCCGTTGATGGCGCAGATGACCTGGGCGGCGCAGGCCAGACCCCTGAAGATCGATCCGGCGATATAGCTGCGGTCGTCGCGGGCGATGGCCTTGGCGGCGCCGGTGGCGGCAAAGCCGATTTCCCATTGGAAACGGTCCACCAGGGCGAGCGCAAGCCGGCGCGGATAGGGCTGGAGCCGGCATTTCAGACCGGCGACCGCCCCGGCAGGATCGTGGAGCGGTTGGCAATGATGCACTTCCGCAAGCCAGATCGTGGAAATGAACCCATGCGGATGGCCCGGCTGGTAGTCGACCGTGATCGTCCCCGCGACCGCGCGATCGATCGTGGCGCTCACCGCGTCGACGTTGCGGTAAAGGAGGTCGACGGCCTGTCCGCCGATGGTGAGCCAGCCGCCGCCGACGATCCACGGCCCCCATTCACCTATGGCGGTGATGATCGCCTCGGACCCGGGATCGATCAGCGGTTCCATCGCCCGCCTCAACCCGCCGACATCGATCGGCCGCTGGTCGCGGAAGTAAAGACCGAGATCGTAATCTGACGACGGCAGCGCGTCGCCCCGGCTCCGCGAGCCACCGAGCACCACGGTCTCGATGCCGCCGACGCCGGAGAGCACGGCCACCAGATGCTCGAGCAGGGGATCGGTCATGCGGCGCGCTCCGAGATGACAGGTCCGGGTCCCGATGTCCGAGCCCCAGAAGGCGGCGGTTCTTCCCTGGACCGGGTCGCTCCGGTTGATCCTGAAGGCGACAGGTGCTAACCGTCAACCAGGCGGTTGATGTCTGTAACCCGCTGCAAAAGGAGCGTCAACTTATCGGGTTGGCGGGCTTGCCATGATGTCTGCGGAAGAGCGTCTCGACGCGGTGTTTCACGCCTTGTCCAACCGGACCCGGCGGCAGCTCATTGCCGACCTCGCCAAGCGTCCGGCTCGCGTCAACGAACTGGCCCGGCCCTATGACATGTCGGTCAACGCCATTTCCAAGCATCTCTTCGTCCTGGAGAGGGCAGGGTTGCTGGAGCGGCGCCAGGAGGGAAGCACGCAGAGCTGCGCGCTGACGCCGCTCGCGCTGTCCAGCGCCAGCGAATGGATCGAGCGCTATCGGCAGTATTGGACCGACCAGTTGGATGGGCTGGCCAACTTCGTCGAAGAACAGGCTCGCGAGACATGAAGGCAACCGAACTCTTCACCTCCCGCATCGTCAGGGCCGGGCGGGATCGCGTGTTCGCCGCCTGGACCCAGCCCGAGTTGGTGAAGCAATGGTGGGGGCCGCCGCCCTATGTCTGCCCCCATGCCGAGATCGATTTGAGGGTCGGTGGCGCCTATCGGTTGGCCAACCTCGGGCCCGATGGCGAGACCATCTGGATCAGCGGCGTCTTCACCCGCGTCGAGGTGCCCGACGCGCTCAGCTACACCTGGAAGCTCAGCACGCACAGCACAGAGCCGTCGCTCGTTCACGTCTCCTTCGCCGACCATCCCGAGGGAACCGAGGTGAGCATTCACCACGAGCGCTTCGCCGATGCCGCCGTCCGCGACGAGCATGCGCTGGGCTGGCAGGGCTGCCTGGGCCGGCTATCCGACCTGATGCCCGGCCGGGCTTCGTGAGCTGGGCGCGAGGCCTGGCCGATCGGGCCTTCGGGCAACAAAAAACCCCGGCGGAAGGCCGGGGCGAAAACAAGGGCGGCGCGAAAGGGGAAAACGCGCCGCCGCTCTTCGAGGTCGATCCTGTCAGACCGCTTCCTGGATCTCGTCGGGCTCGCGCAGCACATAGCCGCGGCCCCAGACGGTCTCGATGTAGTTGCGGCCATCGGTGGCATTCGCCAGCTTCTTGCGCAGCTTGCAGATGAACACGTCGATGATCTTGAGTTCCGGCTCGTCCATGCCGCCATAGAGATGGTTGAGGAACATCTCCTTGGTGAGCGTCGTTCCCTTGCGGAGGGAAAGCAGCTCAAGCATCTGGTATTCCTTGCCGGTCAGATGCACGCGGTTGCCATTGACCTCGACGGTCTTGGTGTCGAGGTTGACCACCAGGTCGCCGGTGACGATGACCGACTGGGCATGGCCCTTGGACCGGCGGACGATGGCATGGATGCGGGCGATCAGCTCGTCCTTATGGAACGGCTTGGTCATGTAGTCGTCGGCGCCGAAGCCGAGACCGCGCACCTTGTCCTCGATATTGCCCAGGCCGGACAGGATGAGGATGGGCGTCTTGACCTTGGACACGCGCAGCGTCCGGAGCACTTCATAACCCGACATATCCGGCAGATTGAGATCGAGCAGGATGATATCGTAGTCATAGAGCTTGCCGAGGTCGATGCCTTCCTCGCCAAGGTCCGTCGTGTAGACGTTGAAGCTCTCGGACTTCAGCATCAGCTCGATGCTTTGTGCGGTCGCGCTGTCGTCCTCGATCAGCAAAACTCGCATTCGTTATCCCCTTTTTCTAGGGCCTTGGGCCCGACCTTCTGTCGGAAGCGTGTCCGGTCTTCCGCCGAACATGGGTTATCGGAGCCAAGGCTAGTACCGAATGGTTAACAAACAATGATTCTCGGCCGCAAGCGTTTTGACGCCATTTCGCCAAAAGTTCGGGCAGGCCCTTAGGAATCAACAATAAATTGGCTTCGGTTGTCCTCATCCGACAAATTAAGAAATTTGCCTAAGCGATTCTGCCGACTCCACGAAGATTCCTTGTCCACACCCCGGTCGCCGCAAGCCGGTCCCCATCGCACTCATAAGCAAAGTATTAACGCCGGACGTTAACGAAGCGTTACACTCGGGCTCGAACCCGAATCAATCCGGAAACCATTTGCCCGGAATCCACCAATGACCATCGACCGGCTCGCCGCGGAAATTGCCGCCCTTCGCCCGCTGGAGATCTACGGGCGCGTCGCCAGCGTGCAGGGCATGCTGGTGGAGGTGGCCGGTCCGGTGCAGGAGATGAGCGTCGGCGCCCGCCTCTCGGTCTCGGGTTTCGGCGGCGTCAAGGTGCCGGTCGAGGTGGTCGGCTTCAATGACGGCAAGGCGCTCTGCCTGCCCTTTGCCTCCATGGAAGGGGTGCGCCTCGGCGCCAAGGCGACCATCGTCACCTCCTCGGCATCGGTGCGCCCGTCGGAGGGCTGGCTCGGCCGGGTGGTCAATGCCTTCGGCGAGCCGATCGACGGCAAGGGCCCGCTGCCGCTCGGGCCGAACGAGATGCCGCTTCGCGCCTCGCCGCCTCAGGCGGCCGAGCGTGCGCGGGTGGGCGAGCCGATCGACCTCGGCGTGCGCGTCCTCAACACCTTCGCCACCTGTTGCCGCGGCCAGCGCATGGGCATCTTCGCCGGCTCGGGCGTCGGCAAATCGGTGCTGCTGTCCATGCTGGCCCGCTACACCGCCTGCGACGTGTCGGTGATCGGTCTCGTCGGCGAACGCGGCCGCGAGGTGCAGGAGTTCATCGAGGACGACCTCGGCGAGGAGGGCCTCGCCCGCTCGGTGGTGGTGGTCGCCACTTCCGACGAGACGGCGCTGATGCGGCGGCAGGCCGCCTACATGACGTTGACCATCGCCGAATATTTCCGCGACGAAGGGCAGGACGTGCTGTGCCTCATGGATTCGGTGACGCGCTTTGCCATGGCCCAGCGCGAGATCGGCCTGTCGGCTGGAGAACCACCTACGTCGAAAGGATATACGCCGACGGTGTTCGCCGAGCTGCCGCGTCTTCTTGAACGCGCCGGCCCCGGCCCGGTGGGCGGTGGCACCATCACCGGTCTGTTCACGGTGCTGGTCGACGGCGACAACCACAACGAACCGGTGGCCGACGCCGTGCGCGGCATCCTCGACGGCCATATCGTCATGGAGCGCGCCATTGCCGAACGCGGCCGCTATCCGGCCGTCAACGTGTTGAAAACAGTGTCGCGCACCATGCCCGGCTGCGTCGAGCCGGAGATCCGGCCGATGATCCGCGACGCCAAAAGGCTGATGGCCACCTTTGCCGACATGGAGGAACTGATCCGCCTCGGCGCCTACCGACGCGGCAGCAACCCCGAGGTCGACCAGTCGATCGACGTTTCAGGCCCGCTCGAAGCCTTCCTGACGCAAGGAAAGGACGAATGTACCCGCCGTTATGACGGCTATCGTGATCTTGCTCACCTTTTGGAAAGCACTGTCGGTTTACGTTACCCGCATTCCGGGGAGTAATTTGAAATGAAATCTCGCAACAGTCTCATCCGACTCAAGCGGTTTCAGGTCGACGAGAAGCGTCGGCAGGTGATGCAGATCGAAATGATGATCGCCGAGTTCGAGCGCATGGCGTCCGAGCTCGACGAGCAGATTCTGGCTGAGCAGAAGCGCAGCGGCATCACCGACATCACGCACTTCGCCTATCCCACCTTCGCCAAGGCGGCGATGACTCGCCGCGACAACCTCATGGGATCGGCCAACGATCTCAGGGGGCAGCTCGATGCCGCGCAGGCGGCGCTCAGCGAGGCGGTGGAAGAGATGAAGAAGATCGAGCTTCTGGAGGAGCGCGATCAGCTGCGCGAGAAGACGGCCCAGGAAGCGGCCGAGCAGGACGCGCTCGACGAAGTGGCGGGTCGCCGCTCCTATCATCACGCCGGCTGAGCCGAACGGCCGGCCCTGTTTTCAAACCTCATCGCTCCGGAAGCATTTCGGGCGGGCATGCCGGGCATGTCCGCCGCTTTTGCATGTGGGCTCAGGGTGCCTGCCAGCTCGTGGCGACGCCGGCGCCGGCCGTGCCGGAGATTTCCACCGTGACGGTCAGGTCGCCCGGCCACATCCTGTCGGGCAGGGCACGGGCGGCAACCACGGTGGTCAGCGCCACCAGCGCGGCGGCGATCCAGCTCAGGAGTTTGGTCTTGCGGGCCATGGCGTGCTGCCGTTCTCATGCGGCGCGGCCCCTTCCGCGCCATGATGTCACCTTATTGCCGCCGGCTTGAACGAGCCCCGAACCCGCCGTTCATCTCGCGTTCATCGCGGTAAACGGTTGGTAAACACGGTGTTCCCGCCGGAAGCGCAGAAGGGAAACTTGGACGGAAACGCCAACGCCGCCGCGGAGGTTCCACGGCGGCGTCAAAAATGTGGCAAAAAACGGATCAGGTGTTGAACTTGAACAGCATGACGTCGCCGTCGGCGACGACATATTCCTTGCCTTCGTCGCGAGCCTTGCCAAGTTCCTTGGCCTTCACCTCGCCATAGGCGATGTAGTCCTCGTAGGCGATGGTCTGGGCGCGGATGAAGCCGCGCTCGAAGTCGGTGTGAATGACGCCGGCCGCCTGCGGCGCCTTGGTGCCCTTGACGATCGTCCAGGCGCGCGTCTCCTTGGGGCCGACGGTGAAATAGGTGATGAGGCCGAGGAGGTCGTAACCGGCGCGGATCAGCCGGTCGAGGCCGGGTTCCGTGAGGCCGAGCGTCTCCAGGAACTCCTTCTGCTCGGCGTCGTCGAGCTGGGCGACCTCCGCCTCGATGGCGGCCGAGATGACCACCGCCTTGGCGCCGAGCTTTTCGGCCATCTCGAAGACGCGGGCCGACTGGCTGTTGCCGGTGGCTGCTGCCGATTCCTCGACGTTGCAGACGTAGAGCACCGGCTTGGAGGTCAGAAGGTTGAGCGCCGCGAAGGCAGCCTCGGATCCCTTGGGGATGCTGGCGGTGCGGGCCGGACGGCCGTTGCGCAGCTCTTCGAGGGCAAGGTCCATCAGCTCGACCTGCTCCTTGATCTCCTTGTCGCCACTCTGGGCGCGCTTGCGGAGCGGCACGACGCGCCGTTCCAGGCTGTCGAGATCGGAGAGCATCAGCTCGGTCTCCACCGTCTCGGCGTCGCTCACCGGATCGATGCGACCCTCGACGTGGGTGATGTCGTTGTCCTCGAAGCAGCGGAGCACGTGGACGATGGCGTCGACCTCGCGGATGTTGCCTAGGAACTGGTTGCCGAGGCCCTCGCCCTTGGAGGCGCCGCGCACCAGGCCGGCGATGTCGACGAAAGTGATGCGGGTTGGCACGATCTGCGCCGACTTGCCCTTCTCGGCCAGCACCGTGAGGCGCGGGTCGGGCACCGCCACCTCGCCGGTGTTCGGCTCGATGGTGCAGAAGGGATAGTTGGCCGCCTGGGCGGCCGCGGTCTTGGTGAGCGCGTTGAAGAGCGTGGACTTGCCGACGTTGGGCAGGCCGACGATGCCGCACTTGAAACCCATGGTGATCAGGCTTTCGTAAAAGGCGTGAATTCTGGCGTGGTGTTAGGGAAGCGCCCCGCCGGCCGTCAAGAGATTTATCGGGCGGCGGTTGGCTACCGCCGGGTCTTCTGGGCGAGCAGGCCCTTCAGGATGGCGGCCATGGCATTCTTTGGCGGCGGTTCGGCTGGAGCTGCGGCGGCCGGCGCGGCCGGTTCGTTGTCCGTCTTCGCTTCCGTCTTCGGCTTGCGCTCGGGCTTGGGCTCGGTGATGGCGTGGACGCGGTTGGCGAAGGTGGCGTCGGCGCCCTTCACCAGCTCGCCGGCATTGTCGGCGATGGCGTCGAGCAGCTTCACCAGCCAGTCGCGGTCGGCCTTGGCGAAGTCGGAGAGCACGTGGGCGTGGACCAGCGCCTTGTCGCCGGGGTGGCCGATGCCGAGCCGCATGCGGCGGTAGCCGTCGGTGATCTGCGAGGTGATGGATCTCAGGCCATTATGGCCGCCATGGCCGCCGCCGACCTTCATCCGGAGCTTGCCGGGCGGCAGGTCGAGCTCGTCGTGGATGACGACCACGTCGGACGGGGCGAGCTTCAGAAAGCGCACGGCGTCGCCCACCGAGCGGCCGCTCTCGTTCATGTAGGTCTGCGGCTTCATGAGCAGCACGCGCTCGCCGTCGATGGTGCCTTCCGACACCTCGGCCTGGAAGTTCTTCCGCCAGGCGGGGAAGCGGTGACGCGTGTGGATGACGTCGGCCGCCATGAAGCCGATGTTATGGCGGTTCGACGCATATTTGGCGCCGGGATTGCCGAGACCGACCAGAATGAGCACGCGCCTCTCCCGAAAAGATCAGGGGTTCCGACCTTGCGACCGGAACCCCGCGCATCGATCATAAGGCCGATGATCAGGCCTTGGGCGCCTCGGCGGCAGCGGCAGCCTCTTCCGAGGTGGCAGCAGCCGAACCGACGACGGTGGCGACGGCGAAGTCGTCATGGTCGACCAGCGTGGCACCAGCCGGCAGCGTCACGGCGGAGATATGCAGGGCGTCGCCGATGTTGAGCGCGCTGACGTCGACCGTCAGGTGCTCGGGGATGGCATTGGCCGAGACCAGCATCGCCACTTCGTGGGCGGCAATGTTCAGGACGCCGCCGCGCTTGAGGCCGGCCGACTTGTCCTGGCCGACGAAATGCACCGGGACGTTGACCGTCACCTTGGTGTTTTCGGACACGCGGATGAAGTCGACGTGGACCAGCGCGTCGCTCACCGGGTCGAGCTGGTAGTCGCGCGGCAGGGCCTTGATCTCCTTGCCATCGACCTTGAGGGTGACGACATGGGTCAGGAAGCCACCGGCGTGCAGCTTCAGGAAGGTTTCCTTGGTGTCGACCGCGATCGACAGCGGCGGCTGCTTGTCGCCATAAACGACGGCGGGCGTCTTGCCTTCACGGCGCAGGGCGCGGGCGGACCCCTTTCCCACCCGGTCACGCGGCGAGGCGACGAGCTCGTAGGTCTGAGCCATTTTCTCGTGCTTTCATCTTCGGATTACTGGCGGCGGCGGCCACGCGGCCGATGCCGATCCGGCGCTCCCTCCAGGGGGGTCGGCGCGGATGCGGGCGCTATAGCGGAAACGGCCGGGGAAGGCAAGGGAAGGCGGGATTTTACGCGGTCTTCGGCCTCGACGAAGGGCGAGGATGGATTCTGATCTCTACTTCCGGTTACAAGCATCCCATTGCAGTTGTTTCGATGGTGCCTTATGAAAATTCACGCCGCGGCTGCCGCGCTTCTCTGTCTTTCCGCCAGTGTTTTTCCGGCCTCGGCCGACGCACCGCCCGCCCCTTCGGACAAGTTTCCGGGCTGGGTGACGACGACGCGGGACACGGGCACGGTGTTCTTCTATTGCGCGGCGCCCAAGATCTGCGGCGAAGGCTCGATCGTCAGCTTTCACTTCCATGACCTGCCGGCGCCGAGCAAAGCCGAGATCCGAGCGAAGTACAAGGAGCCGCGCCTGCCGATCACCTGCCGGAATGCCGGCAGCTACGACACCTGCGAGTATCCGAACGCGATCGACAAGAAGGGCCGGCCGACGCATTGGAGGCCGATGCCGGAAGAAGGCTTCGAGGCCGACTTCTTCCATAGCGGCTTTCTGTCCGCCCATATGCCGGCCGGCTCCAAAACGCACTTTCTCATCACGCTCAGCAGCTCGGCCGCCAGCTACAAGCTCTCCAAGAAGAACTACGCCTTGTTCCGAACCGATTTGGGCAAGGCGCTCGGCCACTCCGTCGCGTCCTTGCCGCGCGCTTCCAAATGACCCGTTTGCTGTGATGCCCGCCTTCGACGCGCTTCGGGTCTCTCCTGTCTGGAATTCTCGATGAAAACGTTTAGGAAGGCCGGGCCGGACCTTTCGCGGGTCTGGAAGGACAGGAGCGGACGGCGATGGCGGCGGACGATAGGGGCATGCGCGAGGAGATCCTGCGCGAGCTCACGGAGAATATCCTTCCCTTCTGGCAGGGCCGCATGCGTGATCCGCAAGGCGGCTTCTTCGGCGCCGCCGACTGCGACGGTATCGTCGACAAGGCGGCACCGCGCGCCGCGGTGGTCAACGCTCGCATCCTCTGGACCTTCGCCACCGCGACGCGGGTGCTCGGCGCCAGTTATCGCGCCACCGCCGACTGGGCCTTCGACGAGCTCAGGACACGCTTCATCGACGGCGAGCACGGCGGCCTCTACTGGATGCTCGATGCCGCTGGGCGGCCGCTCTCCGATCGCAAGCAGATCTATGCCCAGGCCTTCGCCATCTACGCCTTTTCCGAGTATGCCCGCGCCACCGGCAATCGCGACGCCCTCGGGCTGGCAATCGGCCTGTTCCGGCTGATCGAGAAGCACGCCGCCGACCGCGAGCGCGGCGGCTATATCGAAGCGCTCGACCGTGCCTGGGGCCCGCTCGACGACATGCGGCTGTCGGACAAGGATCTCAACAGCCCGAAGTCGATGAACACCCATCTCCACATCATGGAGGCCTACACCAATCTCCTCAGGATCTGGCGCGATCCGGCGCTGGTGGCGCGGCAGGGCGATCTGATCGCCGTCACGCTCGACCGTATCGTCGACAATGGCCACTTCAAGCTGTTCTTCGACATGGACTGGCGCTCGCTCAACGATCACGTGTCCTACGGCCACGACATCGAGGGCAGCTGGCTGCTGGTGGAAGCCGCCGAGGTGCTGGGCAACGAGGCGCTGCTGGCGAGGGCGAGGGACGCCGCCGTCCTGATGGCCGAGCGCACGCTTGCCGAGGGGCGCGACGCCGACGGCAGCCTCCACTACGAGGCGCATGGCGACGGCCGGCTGATCGACGCCGACAAGCACTGGTGGCCGCAGGCAGAGGCGCTGGTCGGCTTCCAGAACGCCTGGGAGATGACCGGCAATCCCAACTTCCGCGACGCGGTGCGCGATGTCTGGACCTTCATCCGCGATAAGGTGGCCGATCGCGCCCATGGCGAATGGCACGCCAAGCTGACACCCGACGGCCGGCCCTATGCGGCGGCCGAGGATGCCGACGCCTGCCTCGCCGGCCCCTGGAAATGCCCCTACCACAACGGCCGCGCCTGCTTCGAGATGCTGGAGCGCCTCAAGGCCTGATGCGCCGGACGGCATTTGAAAGTAAAAGCGCCGTGGTTCGCCTCGCGAGCCACGGCGCCGGTTTGTCAGGGCGTTTTGCCGATCAGATGAAGAGGCTCGACACCGACTGCTCGGCGGCGGTGCGCGAGATGGCCTCGCCGATCAGCGGGGCGATGGAGATCCAGCGCAGCTTGGGGCTGTTCTCGAAGTCCTCGGTCGGCTGGATGGAGTTGGTGAACACCATTTCCTTGAGCTTCGAGGCGGTGATGCGGGCGATGGCGCCACCGGTGAGAACGCCGTGCGTGGCGTAGGCGGTGACCGACTTGGCGCCCTGGGCGAGCAGCGCATCGGCGGCGTTGCACAGCGTGCCGCCGCTGTCGACGATGTCGTCCACCAGGATGCAGTCGCGGCCGTCGACCGAGCCGATGATGTTCATCACCTCGGACTCGCCGGGCCGCTCGCGGCGCTTGTCGACGATGGCGAGCGGGGCGTCGATCCGCTTGGCCAGCGCGCGGGCACGCACCACGCCGCCGACGTCAGGCGACACGATCACCACGTTGTCGGTGACGTAGCGTTCCTTGATGTCGCGCACGAAGACCGGGGCGGCGAACAGGTTGTCGGTGGGGATGTCGAAGAAGCCCTGGATCTGGCCGGCGTGCAGGTCGAGGGTGAGCACCCGGTCGACGCCGGCATTGGTGATCAGGTTGGCGACCAGCTTGGCCGAGATCGGCGTGCGGCCCTGGGAGCGGCGGTCCTGCCGGGCATAGCCGAAATAGGGCAGCACGGCGGTGATGCGCTTGGCCGAGGAGCGGCGGAGCGCGTCCGTGATGATCAAGAGCTCCATCAGGTTGTCGTTGGCCGGGTAGCTGGTCGACTGGAGCACGAACACGTCCTCGCCGCGCACGTTCTCGAGGATCTCGACGAAAATCTCCTGATCGGCGAAGCGGCGGACCGAGGTCTTGGTGAGCGGCTTCTCCAGATAGTCCGAGACCTGTTCGGCCAGCTTCGGATTGGAGTTTCCAGCGACAAGTTTCATGAACGTCGACCTCGCGAAAAGACCAAGCCGCCCCACGGGGGCGGCGACCGGCTGGCTGGTGGAGCGAATTTGCGCGCCTTTTAGCAGCGCGGCGGGGACGCGTAAACACGCGATCGCGCGAATGCAGCCATGCCCGGAACGTTTTGCGCCGTCTTATTAACGAGTCGGAACGTGCCGGTTATCCTGTCAGAGTGTTCCGGCCAGCGGGTTGGCCTTGGCGGCACCGGCCTGCGCCGTCGGGGCGCCGGTCACCGAGGGGCGCGGCAGGCGGTTGATCCAGGCGTAGACGTCCTCGACGGTGCGGGCAGCGACGGTGTCGAGCGCCGAGGCGTCAACGCTCTCCCACGGGTCGTCCTTGGCGGCGCCGGTGATCTCGATGCCGGAAAAGCGCAGTACGCGGTTGCCGCTCTGGTCCAGGACGTCCCAGACGTAGGTGACGTTGGTGCCGACGTCGCCGCCGACGGCCGACAGATATCCCCAGACGTGATAGCTGGCCGTGGGCTCGGTGCGGCGGACGAGGCGCAGGTTGCGCGCCTGGGCATGACGGGCGATCGCCCGGGCCAGCTCGTCCTGCTTGTTGGTCGGCACGCCCTTGATCTGGTCGAAGGAGAAGGTGGCGATGGTCGCCGGCACGGCGGGCACTGCCGGCTGCGTCGCCTCGGGCGGCGCCGGCACCGTCGGCCCAGCAAGGGCGGCGGCGGCCTTCGGCCGGGCAGGCGCGGTCGACTGGCAGGCGGCGAGCACGGAGGCGAGGGCGATTGCCAGGACGGCGCCCGACAGCCGGAGCGATCCGGTACGCTTCGTTCCGCTCAGAAAACCCATCCATCGCCTCCCGGCAAATCACAGCCGTGTGCCGTTAGAGCATTTTTCGGCTCGTCTGGAAACCGTTTTTGCGTTGCCTATCCCTTGGTTGAGGCGAGGGCAGCCTCAAGGTCCCTCAAGGGCAATGGCCGCCAGATGCCGCCCGTAGTCGGCCTCGCCGTTCAGCGTCATCCGGCGGTAGGAGAAGAAGCGCGCCGCGTCGCTGCAGGTGCAAAGGCCGAGGTTGTTGGCGCGAACGCCCGCCCTCTCCAGGCGGAAGATGATGTAGCCGGGCAGGTCGAACATGGCGTGTCCCGCCCGCTTCGACGGCGCGAACCAGCGATCGATCGCCTCGCCGGCCTCGCGGAAGCGGGCGACGAACTCAGGGCCGACCTCGTAGGCGGCGGCGGAAATCGTCGGGCCCAGGCTGGCCATGATGTCGCCGCGCCGGCTGCCGAGCCGAACCATGGCGTCGATGGTCGCTTCGAGGACGCCGGTGAAAGCACCCTTCCAGCCGGCGTGGGCGGCGCCGATGACGCGCGCCTCGGCATCGGCGAACAGCACCGGGCCGCAGTCGGCGTGGCTGGTGCCGAGGGCGATGCCGGGAAGGCGGGTGACGAGGGCGTCGGCCTCCGGGTTGTCTTTCACGGCCCAGGGCTCGGTCACCTCGACCACGTCGGGCGAGTGCACCTGATAGAGCGTCACCAGCCGGTCGCGCTTGACGCCGAGGGCGTCGGCGATGCGGCCGCGATTTTCCGTCACGTTGGCGCGGTCGTCCTTGGAACCATAGCCGGTGTTGAGGCTGGCGTAGAGCCCGCCCGACACGCCACCCTCACGGGTGAACCAGCCGTGGCGAACGCCGGGGAGGGCCGAAAGGACGGGCGAGCGGACGATCATCGGTGTGTTCCGGGAGGTGTTGGGCGACTTATCTGCCTCAAATGACGATGCAATCGCGACGTTTTTCAGGCGGGCGTTGGGAAAGAGCATGACTTCCTCGGCTCGCGCGATCTTCGGGCGGAGGCCGGGCTATCCCACCGAGAATCCCGGCAGCGCCAGCGGCGGGTGGGTCACCGCCATCGCCTTGAACAGCGTGCCCATCTCCTCGGGACCGGCCAGCCGCTCGACGGCGGCGACGATGTTGCCCTGGTCTTCGGCGCTGCGGCCGGCGCCGAGGGCGCCCGCCCGTTCCACGAGACCCATGGCGATGAGGAAGTCGCCCTGGGTCACCGGTCCCAGCACCGTGGCGCCCTCGGCGGTGGCGGCTTGAGCGAGGCGGTCGAAATCGACGTGGGCGGTCAGGTCGCATTCGCCGGGGTCGCGCAGCGGATCGGCATAGTGATGGGAGCGCACCGCCTGCAAGGTCTCGCCGAAGCCGCTTGTCACGTGGCCGTAGTCGAAGATGAGAGCGGCGCCGCCATGTTTGACGAGGCGATGGGCCAATGCGCCGACGATCGCCTCGGCCGGGCGGTTGATCTCGGCCACCGCGCCGAGCGGCGCCTCTGCGGCGCCGTGCGGCAAGAGGGTCGGATCGGGAGCGGCGGCGCCGATGCCGAAGGCGAGGTTGCCGTCGTCATCGAGGCCGACGACGCGTTCGCGCCAGCCACGCTCGCTGTTGACATACTGGCGGATCGGCAGGGCGTCGAAGAACTCGTTGGCGACGACGATCAGCGGGCCGTCCGGCAGGTCGTCGATGCGGTCGTGCCAGACGGGGCTGGCGAGACCGGTGAGACCGGCAGCCTGGCGGCGGCGCAGCTCCGGGCTGATCTCGACGAGATGCACCTCGGCGGCGCGGATGAAGCCGGGGTCGACGCGACCGGCCCTGAGGAGGTCGGCCATCAGCGTGCCGCGGCCGGGACCCAGCTCGACGAGCGTCACCCGCTGCGGCCGGCCGAGCGCCTCATAGGCGGCGACGCACCAGATGCCGATCAGCTCGCCGAACATCTGGCTGATCTCCGGAGCGGTGATGAAGTCGCCTTCGAGACCGATGGCGGTGCGGGTGGTGTAGTAGCCGTGGTCCGGGTCGGACAGCACGAGGCTCATGTAGTCGGCGACCGAGATCGGGCCGACGGCGCCGATCAGCCTGATGATCTTGTCTTCGAGGCCGGTCATGACGAGGGCTCCGGCCGCCGCGTCCGTCCGCCGAGCGCCAGAACGATCAGCGTCGTGGCGGCGAGGGCTGTGACGGCCGACAAGAGCATGCCCATGGTGAGGAAGTCGCCGAAGAGGAAGCCGACCTGCGGGTCGGGCTCGCGCACCGTTTCGACCAGGATGCGGGCGGCGGCGTAGATCAGGCCGAAGATGCCGACGGCAAGGCCGGGCTTCCGGAGGATGCCGCCCTTCCAGATCAGCGGCGTCAGCACGGCGAAGATCAGGAGGCCTTCGAGGCCTGCCTCGTAGAGCTGGCTCGGATGGCGGGGCAGGCCGTCGGAGTTGGGGAAGATGAAGGCCCAGGGCACGTCGGTGACGCGGCCGTAGAGTTCGCCGTTGATGAAGTTGGCGAGGCGGCCGAGGAACAGGCCGACCGGCGCGGCGGCGGCCGTGAGGTCGAAGATGGAGAGCGTGTTGAGGCCGCGCCGGCGCGCGAAGAGATATTGGGCGATGGCGGTGCCGATGAAGCCGCCGTGCACCGACATGCCGCCGTGCCAGATCTGCAGGATCTCCCAGGGGTTCTGGCGGTAGGCCTCGAAGTTGTAGAACAGGATGTAGCCGACGCGGCCGCCCAGCACGACGCCGAGCGTCATCCAGACCAGGAGGTCGTCGATGTCGGTGGCCTTGGGGCGCTTGAGGCCGCCCCACAGTCGGTCCTTGTCGACCATGCGGATGATGTACCACCAGCCGAAGATCAGCCCGATGACATAGGCGAGCCCGTACCAGCGGATGGAGATGGGGCCGAGTTCGAGGAGGACGGGACTGATCGGCGGGAAGGGCAGGGCAAAGAGCATCGTGGTCCTTCTGTCGGAATGGCGGCGCGGCCCCGTCTGGTGAAATCCCCGCCAGCGAGGATTGATGGGCCTATCCTGCCTCGTCAAGCATATTCGCGTTGAGGCCGAACCCATGGCTGCAAGCGACTGCACGTCGGAGCTTGGGAGGGGCGCATCCGTCGACCGAGACATCCGTCGCCAAGCGGCCGTCCTGGATTTCGGACGATTGTGTTCTTGTTTGGGCTTCGACGGAGAGTTTATAACCGACGCAGTGGTTATCGACCACAGGGGGATGTCGTGCATTGCAAAGGGAGTCAGGCCCTATGCCGCGCAGTTGCCACCTTCAGCCGACGACATGATGGGACACGGGCATGCCTCGACCTAAACTTCATTCGGACGCGGAGATCCTGCAAAAGGCAAAGGCCGTCCTGTTGCGCGAGGGGCCGGTCGACTTCACGCTTTCCGATGTCGCCGAGGCAGTCGGCATGTCGCGGGCCGCTCTGATCCAAAGGTTCCAGGACAAGGCGACCATCCATCGCCGGATCATGGAGGAGATGACCGAGGAGGTGAGGGCGTTCTTTGCCGCGTCGCATGCCGAAAGGGATCTCCAGTCGCTGTGGGTCTTCCTGAAGGACATGATCGACGGCATGGACGCGGAGGTGGGCAGCGAAGGCTACCTTCTGTTGTTCTGGGGCGACATCATCGATCCGCACCTCCGCGCGCTCGCCCTTGAGAGAAACGAACTCGTCCGGAAAGCCATCGAGCAGCGGCTGCCGCTTCGGCCGCATGATCCCGAGCGCATGTCCGGGTTGATCCAGTCCGCCCTGCAGGGCGCCTACATGCGCTGGATGGTGAGCCGGGAGGGAACTCTCTCGGCTTTCATGCGCGAAGAGGTGCGGGAGATCCTGACGGTCCTCTATCCCGAAGAGCGCTTCCAGCCGTAGCGGCGTGCCCTGTTCGCAGCCGTCATCGGCCAGCGATCGCTGGTTCCAGGAATGCGTCTTGTATATAACCGACGCGACGGTTATATACCCTTTCGCGCACGGACAGCCCATTGGCGTGCCCGTGAGTGCGCATGCCGGGCCATCGGCATCAAAACGCACCGATCGCCCGAAAGGAGGGTGGAATGACCGAGGGGACACCGGCCTTGGGGCTCACCGCGAGCGAGTTTGCCGCGATTGCCGGGACCGAGCCATCGACCGTCGCGTACCGGGATCTCTTCATCCGGCACGATGACATGCCGAGGGAGCTGCGGCGTTGGGCGGATGCGCGGAACGTCCAGCTTCGCACCCTGAGCAAGGTCAAATGTGAGCGAGGGAAGCGGTCGCAGAAGGTACTGTTCGGCCTTTCGGACGGTTACGCCGTCGAGAGCGTGATGATCCAGCGCCGCGATGGCTTCACCGCCTGCATTTCCTCCCAGGTCGGCTGCGCCTTCTCCTGCCGGTTCTGTGCGTCAGGGCAGGCGGGGCTGAAGAGGAACCTCGGCAGACACGAGATCGTCGAGCAGGTCGTTCGACTTGGCCCGAAGGTCAATCGGATCGTGTTCATGGGCATCGGGGAGCCATTGAACAACTATGAAAGCGTCCTGGCCGCCATCCGCATCATGCGGGATCGCGACGGAATGCGCTTTCCCACCACGGGCATCACGATTTCGACCATCGGCATACCGAAGGCACTCGCCCGGCTGCGCGAGGAGCACCTCGGGATCAACCTGACCGTCTCGCTCCACGCGACCACGCAGGACGTGCGCGACAGGCTGATTCCCGGCAGCCGCAAGCACGACCTCCGCGAGGTCGTGGCGCGGGCGATCTCCTGGGCGGAGCGGCACAACCGCATCGTGACCTTCGTCTATCTCCTTCTGCCGGGGCTGAACGACGGCCGAGCGGATGCGGAGCGCCTCGCCCGAATGCTTGTCGGCAAACCCGCGCGAGTCAACCTGATGCGATGGAATCCGGTCGAGAGTGTCGACCTCGGCCGATCTGCGGATCACCAGCTTCATCACTTCCGGCAACGGCTGGTTCGAGCCGGCGTGCCGGTCGTGGTGCGCGACACGCAAGGGGCGGACATCGATGCCGCCTGCGGCCAACTATGGCTTCGCGACCTTCACGGCCTGAAGGCGGCGCAGCGGATGAGAACGCAGTATGGGGCCGCGGCGTGAGACGACCGGGAAAGGCCTTTCCCGAATGGGCAGTCGCGAGCCCCCATCATCTTCTGCTTGAAGCGGAGCCGGCGAGGGGCCAAATAGAGGGTCTGGCCCGCCATTCGGAGACGACTGCCATGACGACCGGCCCGCAGGGACGCATCTACGACGAATTCGCCAAGCTGATGAACGACGCCGCCGGTCTCGCCCAGTCGGCGGGACGCGAGGTCTCCTCGGCCTTCCGCGCCCAGGGCGAGCGGCTTGCCTCCGAACTCGACCTCGTCCGCCGCGAGGATCTCGAAACGGTGCAGGACATCGCCACCCGCGCGCTCAGCGAAGTGGAGCGTCTCACCGCCCGCGTCGCCGAGCTGGAGGCGCGGCTTGCCGCCGACAATGTTACCCACAGCGAAGCCGGGCCGGGAACCGTCGACGGGCCATAAGGGTTTTCGTTTTAACGGTCTTCGGGCATAGTCGAGGACAACGTGAGATTCGTGCGCCTCTGTATCTCGGATCGGCGCATGTCGGGTTGCTGCATTCCGGGGTGGTTCCGGCCGCTTCGGTGTTGCCGATAGGCGTTTCGCCGCCATCGGCTCAAAGGTGTCGGCGTCGGCGTTCCCGCCCTGGCGGAGCAACGAAGGTCGACATCGGTATCGGCACACGCTGTCCGCAGCGGCAACCCTGGAGGTCAAGATGACCCTCATCGACGTGCATCCCGAGCGAACCGCCAATCCCGTGGACGAGATCGAACTGCTCGCCGCGCAAAACGACTGGACGTTCGAGCGCTCCGACGAGGACGAGATCGCCATCTCCATTGCCGGTGACGACACGGATTACAACGTGGCCGTCACGTGGCTCTCCGAGATCGAGGCGCTGCACGTCGCTTGCGCCTTCGACATCAAGGTGCCGGTTGCCCGCAAGGCGGAGGTGACGAAGCTGCTGGCGCTGGTCAACGAGCAGCTCTGGATCGGCCATTTCGACATCTGGCAGGCGGAGGGCGTGGTCATGTACCGCAACACGCTGCTGCTGACCGGACAGGCCGAAGTGACAAACGAGCAGATGGAGGCGCTGATCGAAACGGCGGTCGACACCTGCGAGCGGCATCGTCTCGCCTTCGATTTCGTGGTGCGCGGTGGGCGCAATGCCAAGGAAGCGCTCGACCACGCGCTTCTGGAGACGGTCGGCGAAGCCTGATCGACCACACGACGAGATGAATGGGGTCCCGGTCCTTGTGGTCGGGACCTTGCTTTTTGATGAGGCTGCCGCCATCGGCTGACGCAGCCATCCTTGATATGCTAGACGAGCCGCCCTTCGCGAATCCTCCAGAGCATCGCGCGGAAAAGTGGGAACCGGTTTTCCGCATAAGCGATGCGACACCAAGAAGAGAGAGCGGTGGGCGTTTCCTTGAACGCACATCGCTCTAGAGCCCATGACCGACGATCCCGAACTCATTCCCGATATCGACGAAGACGACGCGCTGCCGTCCGAGCTGCCCGAACTGGAGGCGGTGGAGGAGGAAGGCGGCGAGATCGACCTGTCGACAGCCGAAACGCGGCGGGGCGTCGAGGTGGTGCAGGCGATGGTGCGCCTGTTGCCCAACAGCCCCGGCGTCTATCGCATGCTGTCGCCGTCGGGCGACGTGCTCTATGTCGGCAAGGCGAAGAGCCTCAAGAAGCGGGTGACCAACTACACGCGACTCGGCCAGTTGCCGACCCGCATCATCCGCATGGTGCAGGCGACGGCGGCGATGGAGTTCGTCGTCACCAAGACCGAGACGGAAGCGCTGCTCCTTGAAGCCAACCTGATCAAGCAGCTCCGGCCGCGCTTCAACGTGCTGCTTCGTGACGACAAGAGCTTCCCCTATATCCTGATCACCGGCGACCACGTGGCACCGCAGCTCGTCAAGCATCGCGGCGCCCGCTCGCGCAAGGGCAGCTTCTTCGGCCCCTTCGCCTCGGCGTCGGCGGTGACGGCCACCATCAACGCCATGCAGAAGGCCTTCCTGATCCGCACCTGTTCGGACGGTGAGTTCGAGACGCGGACGCGACCCTGCATGCTCTACCAGATCAAGCGCTGCTCGGCGCCCTGCACCGGCGAGATCGACGCCGCCGGCTATGCCGAACTGGTGCGCGAAGCCAAGGACTTCCTGTCGGGGAAGAGCCGGCAGATCAAGGAACAGCTGGCGATCGAGATGAACGCCGCCGCCGAGAACCTCGATTTCGAGCGGGCTGCCGTCTGCCGCGACCGTCTGGCCGCGCTCAGCCATGTGCAGAGCCGCCAGGGCATCAACCCGCAGGGCATCGAGGAAGCCGACGTGTTCGCCGTCCACCAGGAGGGCGGGCAGACCTGCGTCGAGGTATTCTTCTTCCGCACCGGCCAGAACTGGGGCAACCACGCCTTCTTCCCGAAGGCGGGTGGTGCGGAGGCCGGCGAGGCGCTCTCCTCCTTTATTGCCCAGTTCTACGACGACAAGCCGTGCCCGTCGCTGATCCTGGTCAGCCATGCCTTCGAGGACATGGCGCTGATGACCGAGGCGCTGTCCGAAAAGGCCGGCCGGCGCGTCGAGGTTCTGAGGCCGCAGCGCGGCGAGAAGAAGGACGTGGTGGAGCAGGCGGTGCAGAACGCCCGTGAGGCGCTGGCCCGCCGCATGGCCGATACGTCGAGCCAGTTGAAGCTCATGGAGGGCGTCGGCCGGGTATTCGGCCTTGCCGAGACGCCGAAGCGCATCGAGGTCTATGACAACGCCCATATCATGGGCTCCAACCCGGTGGGCGGCATGATCGTCGCCGGTCCCGGCGGCTTCGTGAAGAACCAGTATCGCAAGTTCAACATCCGCTCGACCGACATCACCCCCGGCGACGACTTCGGCATGATGCGCGAGGTGATGACCCGGCGTTTCTCCCGCCTCGTCAAGGAACATGGCAGCCGCGCCGAGGCGGCGCGCGACGAGGACGGCTTCGGGCCGTGGCCGGACCTGGTGCTGATCGACGGCGGCGCCGGCCAGCTGTCGGCGGTGAAGTCGATCATCGACGAACTCGGCATCACCGACGTGCCGCTGGTGGGCGTCGCCAAGGGGCCGGATCGCGACGCCGGTCGCGAACGCTTCTTCGTGCCGGGCCGGCCGGACTTCATGCTGCCGACCCGCGACCCGGTGCTCTATTTCATCCAGCGGCTACGCGACGAGGCGCATCGCTTCGCCAACGGCAGCCACGCGGCGCGGCGCTCCAAGCAGATCTCCGAGGGCGGGTTGCAGGAGATCCCCGGCGTCGGGCCGACGCGCAAGCGGTCGCTGCTCAACCACTTCGGCACGCTGAAGGAAATCGAGCGGGCGGCCCTCATCGACCTCGAGAAGGTGCCCGGCATCTCCGCCGCCACCGCCAAGGCCATCCACGACTATTTCCGGAAAGGGTGAGGACTACAGCAAGCTTGCGCCCACGTTGATCGCCAGCGCGAGTATGGCGGTGTTGAAGACGAAGGCCAGGACCGAATGGGCGAGCGCCACCCGGCGGATGCGCGGCGAGGCGATGGCGACGTCGGCCGTCTGGGCGGCGACGCCGATGGTGAAGGCGAAATAGGCGAAGTCCCAGTAGTCCGGCGCCTCGATGCGGTCGGGGAAGATCAGGCCCGGCCCCTCGCGCAGGTAATAGTCGTGGGCATAGTGCAGGGCCATGATGGTGTGGACGAACAGCCAGCTCATCAGGATGGTGAGGGCGGCGATGCCGGCGCGCCAGAGGCGGAAGGGATCGCCGGCGCCGGCCTGCATGAGTTCGGCACCGATGGCGACGAGGCTCGACAGCGTCGCGGCCACCGACAGCAGGATGATCGCCCACTCGCCCTCGTCATGCCGGGCGGCGCGCTGCCGGAGCTGGTGCACGTCCGACCGGATCATCATGTGCCAGGTGGTGACGAGATAGAGGGCGACGCCGACGTCCCAGCCGATCAGCAGCCGGCCCTGCCCGGTAAAGCCGGAAGGAAGCAGCAGGCCGACGAGAACGCCGGCGGCGGTGGCGGCGATGAGGCGAGGCCTGACGCTGAGGGCGTGCAGTCCTTGGCGCAAGGCGGAGCGGCGGGACAGGCGGCCTCTTTCGATGGCCATGCGGCGACTCCCTGGAACGGGTGACCTAAATGCCTCAGCTATAGCGCATTCGGAACCGGGCGGCTTCGCAAAGGCGAGGAGGCTACGATTTGCCCTCCCGCGTCTGGCGGATCAGAAAGTCCCGCATCTCCGCCCGCTCGTTAAGGGTGACGCCGGTGAGGTCGGCCAGCCAGATGCCATCGGCGGCGAGGCGGACGGCGGCGAGCGCCCGGCTGCCGTCGGTGGCGCGGTGACGCTCCTGGCGGGCCGACACCCAGTCCGACCAGAGGCGTCTCAGGTTTGGGTCGGTCAGCAGGGAGATCGACAGCGCGGCCCACAGCGCGGCGTCCGGCCCGGTGTCGAACACCGAATCCAAATAGGCCCGGGTGAATGCGCCCTCGGGTTCGGGATCGGCGGCGATGCGCGCGTCGAGCTGGCGGTCGAGCGCGTCGAGGAGGTCGGCGAACACCGCCGAGATCAGCGCCTGCTTGCTGGGGAAGTGATGCAGGAGGCCGCCCTTGGTCACCCCCGCCGCCTCGGCGACGGCCTGCATGGTGACGGCGGAAAGGCCCTGTTCGACGGCCAGTTTCGCCGCGTGGTCAAGCAGCGCGCGGTGGACGAGTTCGGGCTGCTTCTTGCGGTGATAGCCGGTTTCCGGAGCGTCCGCTTCCATCTCAATGAACCGTGCTGCGCGACATCGTGTTGAGGACGATGGTGCCTAGCACGATCAGGCTCATGCCGAACAGCGCCCAGGTGTCGAGCGCCTGACGAAAGACGAGAAAACCAATGGTGGCGGTCAGCACGATGCCGACGCCGCTCCAGATGGCGTAGGCGATGGCGAGCGGAATGACCTTCAGCGCCTGCGACAGGAAGAAGAAGGCGGCGGCGAAGCAGACGGCCATGCCCAGCGTGGGCAGGACCTTGGAGAACTGCTCGCTCTTCTGCAGCAGCGACGACCCCGTCACTTCCGAGATGATGGCAAGCGCTAGAAAACCGTAGGCGGAGAGGGCGGGGTTCACGGCGGGCTCCTGAAATCGGTGCGAAAGATACCGGACGGTCGGTTTCTTTACAAGCGCCGGAAAGGCATCCCTCCCATGCGCTTCGATCGGTGGGCGCTTCACGCCACGTTGACCGGGGAACGACCACCGGTCTGGATTTCGGTGGCGCTCGACCCTTGCCCTCGGGGTGGCATCGTGCAATGTCATGGGCGGATCAACAGATGTCGGCGCCATGAAATTCGTCTGGTCCCTGCCCAATATTCTCACCTATCTGCGCATCGTCGCCGTTCCCGCGGTGGTCGCCGCCTTCTACATCGAAGGCGACGCCGGACGTTGGCTGGCCTTCGGCCTGTTTGCCGCCGCGTCGATCACCGACTATTTCGACGGTTACCTGGCGCGCCTGTGGAAGCAGCAATCGACGCTCGGCCGCATGCTCGACCCGATCGCCGACAAGCTCCTGGTGTCGGTCTGCCTGCTGGTGCTCACCTATTACGGCACCATCGGCGGCTTCTCGCTGTGGGCGGCGGTGATCATCCTGATGCGCGAGATCTTCGTGTCGGGCCTCCGGGAGTTTCTCGCCGATCTCAAGGTCAGCGTCCCCGTCACCCGCCTCGCCAAGTGGAAGACGACGCTGCAATTGATCGCCATCGGCATCCTGTTGCTGGGTCCGACCGGCGACAAGCTGGTGACCGGCATCACCGAACTCGGTCTTGCCATGCTGTGGACGGCGGCGCTCGTCACGCTCTACACCGGCTATGATTACTTCCGCAGCGGCGTCGTCTACCTGATGGAGGCGGGCCATGAGCCGTGAGCCGGTGCTGATCCGCTATTTCGCCTGGGTGCGCGAGCGCATCGGCCTCTCCGATGAGCGGCTGGTGCTGCCGGAGACGGTGGTGACGGCCGGCGATCTGGTCCGCTGGCTGGCGGATCGCGGCGAGGCCTATGCCTTCGCCTTCGAGACGCCGGAGACCATCCGCGTCGCCGTCGACCAGTTGCACATCGAACAGGACGAGCCGATCGGCAGCGCGCGGGAGATCGCCCTGTTTCCCCCGATGACCGGCGGCTGACCATGACCACCAGCGAGACCCGCATCATCGTCCGCGTCGGGCCAGACGATTTCGACGTCGGCGCCGAGATCGAAGCCCTGCAGGACGGCGATCCTGCGGTCGGCGCCGTGACCAGCTTTGTCGGCTATTGCCGCGACGAGGACGGGCGACTCGCCGCGCTGGAGCTGGAATACTATCCCGGCATGGCCGAGGCGGAGATCGGCCGCGTGGTCAACGAGGCCGTCGCCCGCTGGCCGCTTCTCGCCGTCACCGTCGTCCATCGCGGCGGCCGCATCAAGCCGGGCGAGCGCATCGTGCTGGTGGCGGTGTCGTCGAGCCACCGCGACGCCGCCTTCGCCGCCTGCGACTACATCATGGACTTCCTCAAGACCCGCGCCCCCTTCTGGAAGAAGGAACACCCGGCCGACCGCAGCGAAGGCGGCTGGGTGGAAGCCAAGGCCCACGACGATGCGCGGGCCGAGCGCTGGAAGGACGAGAAGGGTTAGGCCTATACCATCAATGACCGGTGACCAATTTAGTACCGGTCCTGCCGGTCACGATAGTCTTCGGAGTCCACGCCGTTTGCGACTCCTACGAGGTCTTCAAGCCTCGGTACTGGAATGATCAGGATGCCGGAATCTTTGGGGATGTATGCGAACTCTTGGCCCGGCTTCCAACTCTTGGCAGCACAGATCTCCTTGGGGATGGTGATCTTGAATCGGGAAGATAGAGTGGCTGTCCTTGACATCGCTATCGTCCTTCAATCAGTGGGCAATCGGTAAGGTGAGTACTACCGACGACCAAACTTCGGAAGGCATCAAGGTGGGTGTCTGATATCCGCCCCTGCGCCTTTTCTTGCCTGAGGTCCCCGCCTTCGCGGGGATGACAATCTATGTATATGTTTTCGTTATATAATTCTGTCATCCCCGCGAAGGCGGGGACCTTGGGCAGGATGGAACGAGCGGCCAATATAAGCCTCCCCATGCCTAACTCCCACGCCCCCACCCATCCGAAAGGCCCCGATTTTCCATGCGGATGCCTCAGTCTCCGGCCTTTATGAGCTTGGCCGGATCGCCGAACTTGCCGGCGCGATAGTCGGCATAGGCCTGACGTATTTCGTCCTCGCTGTTCATGACGAAGGGGCCATGGGCCACCAAGGGCGCGTCGATCGGCATGGCGTGGCCGAACAGCAGCACGGCGTCGTCGGCGGCGCCGACCACGAAGCTGTCCTCGTCGTCGGTCAGTTCCACGAGGTGATATTTGTCGACTGGCGTGCCGGCGATGTCGACCCGGCCGGCGACGACATAGAGGAACACGTGCCGCCCCTTCTCGACCTGAAGGGCCGCCTTGGCGCCCGCCTTCAGCTCGACCCAGGACATGAAGACTTCCGTCAGCGACTTGATCGGGCCGGTCTCACCGCCGAACTCGCCGGAGATGAGATGCAGCGTGCCGTTGCCGGCGGCGATCGACAGGGTGGGGATGTCGGCCTTCTGCACGCCGGTGTAACGCGGCTCGGTCATCTTCAGGGCCGGCGGCAGGTTCACCCAGAGCTGGAGGATTTCCAAGGGGCCGCCCTGGCGCTTGAAGGCCTCCGGCGACAGCTCGGCGTGGACGAGGCCGGAGCCGGCCGTCATCCACTGCACGCCGCCCGCCTCGATGACGCTCTCATGGCCGCCGCTGTCGAGGTGGGAGAGGCTGCCGTGGAGAATGAAGGTCACCGTCTCGAAGCCGCGATGGGGATGCGGCCCGAAGGGCAGGCCGCGATTGCCGGGCGGATAGGTCTGCGGGCCGTGGTGGTTCAGGAACAGGAAGGGGTCCACCTGCTCGACGTCCGGTCCCGGCAACGGCCGGCGGGTGATAAGGTCGGCGATGTCGTCGCGATGGGCTGGATGGACGGCGAGAACGCTACGCATGAATGGGCCTTCCGGGTGGGGCTACGCAGTTCCGCCTAATATAGGCCACAATCGGAAACGGGCAACTCGCGTCTGGCTGGTATCAACCGGGGACGCGACGCTGGGATGCTACTCTCGCAGGCCGACCGGGCGGAGCCTGTCGCCGGCAAAGAAAGGTCTCGGCAGACGGCGCCAAGATCGCTATGAGGCAGTGCGCGGCGCTCCGCAAAGGCAGCCTGACTGCCGCGCGCCGGAAGGTGAGGACGATATGCAAGACGTGATGCGGTCCGCCTCGAAGAAAATCGCCTTGAGACTTCTGCCGCTGCTGTGCCTTGGCTATGTGGTCGCCTATCTCGATCGCATCAACGTCAGCTTCGCCGCGCTTCAGCTGAATGACGATCTCGGCCTGTCGCCGGCCGCTTATGGCCTCGGTGCCGGACTGTTCTTTGCCGGCTACGTGTTGTTCGAGGTGCCGAGCAACCTCATCCTGCGGCGCGTCGGCGCCAAGCTGTGGATCTCCCGGATCATGATCAGCTGGGGCGTCATCTCCGCCCTGACGGCCTTCGTTCATAACGAGGCGACGTTCTACCTCTGCCGCTTTCTGCTGGGCGTCGCGGAGGCAGGCTTCCTGCCCGGCGTCATCCTCTACCTCAACCAGTGGCTCCTGCCGCAGGACCGCGCCAGGGCGCTGTCGATTCTGGCGTCCTCCACGGCCGTGGCCGGGCTGGTGGGCAGTCCGTTGTCGGTATCGCTGCTCGGGCTGGACGGCCTGTGGGGATGGCGCGGCTGGCAATGGCTGTTCGCGCTCGAAGGCCTGCCGGCGGTTGCCCTTGGCGTGCTGGTGCTGCTTGCGCTGCCGAACAATCCCATGGCGGCGAAATGGCTGACCGACGGGGAGAAGTCCGCTCTGCAAGGCGCGCTGGACAAGGAGGCGGGATATCTCGCGCTTCACCAGTTCAACCGGATCGGACGCGATCTGTTCTGGAAGGCCGGTCTCCTAGGGATCGTCTATTTCTGCATGGTGCTCTGCATGTACGGCGTGGCCTTCTGGATGCCGCAGATCCTGAAGGAGGTGCTCGGCGGCACGGACCTGTCGCTGCTCGGCTGGTATAACGCCATCCCGTTCCTGGCGGCGATTGTCGGCATGCTGGCCATCGGCTGGAGTTCCGACCGCCTCAACGAGCGGAAGCTGCACGTGATCGGCGCACTTGTCCTCGCCGCCATCGGCTGCGTTCTCGCCGGCGTGGCCACCGGGCTCGCCGGTACCCTCGTCGCGTTGTCGCTGGCGCTGATCGGGCTTTGGTCGGTGATCGGCCCCTTCTGGGCGTTCACCACCGCACGCATGGGCGGCCTCGCCGCGGCCGTCGGCGTGGCGCTGATCAACTCGATCGGCAACACCGGCGGCTTTTTCGGCCCGTATGTCATGGGATGGCTGAAGAGCGCGACTGCCGACTATCGGATCGGGCTCAACGTGCTGGCGTTGGTTCTCGTCTTCGGCGTGGTTTCGATGGCTCTCGTGCGCGGCGACAAACCGACGCGGACGTCCCATTGAGCAAAAGCAGCGGCCAGGAAATAATGCCGACCGGCCATCCTGGTGTAGCCGTACGGACGATGAGGTCGTGATGCCCTTCCGGACTAGAAAGCCACTTGTTGTCACTGCGATATCGGCCGCCGTCTGGGCGATGGTATCTCTTGTCCTGACGACAGGAAGCCAAGCCGGCACGCCGGAGGACGACTACCTGTCTGCCCGCAAGGTCCAGACGGAAATCGTCCGGCAGGCCGAGGCGGCTCAAACGAGCGAAGCCGAACTCACCAGGCTGGAGCAAGCCGGGCGGCAGGAGTTGGAAAGGCGGCTTCTCGCCGTTTTCGGCCATGGAGTCCTGCCGACTGACAAGGGCGAGCCGGTCTTTGAACCGGAGACCCTCTATGAAGAGGAAATCGGGTTCGGCAGCGTCGATGGATTGAGGTTCTCGGTCGAGGAAGGCCAGGCGACTTACTTCTACTCCACCGACGGGATCGTAAAGGCTTGGGCCGAGCGTCGCAGCGATGACAGCGAACTCGCACAGGCGTTGGAGTCGGGCATTCCGGGCATCATCAAGTCCGAGACGTTCATGTCCAACGCCGTGACGACGGACGCCGCTGCTGTCGATTTCCTCGACCTGCCGGTAAAGACCGATGCAGGCGTGGCGGCACGTGCGTTTGCCGGGCTGCTTGTTCAGGATGCCCCGGCAATGCCTCCTGATACGCTCTTCCTTGCCGTCTCGAAGCGGGGGATCGTCGTGGCGGTTGCCGCTCAACCCAAGACGGTCGTCAAAGACCCTGAGGAATGCGCCGCCGCCAAGGAGGACTATGACAGTCCCAACAAGTACACCGATTGCGTATCCGATGCGCTCAAGGCGTCGCCTCAGTACTCGGCGCTGGCCAAGGAGGCTCAGGGCCTCGTGGATGCCGTGGTGAGCAGACTGCCATAGAGCGCTCTCAAGGGCTTCGTTCAGGCTGCCGGCCAGCGGTCGAGGATACTGGCGATGCGCGTTTCGAGGCGCGCCACCCGTTCCCTGGCCGGCTTCTCGGCCGAGTGCAGCGACAGCATGTTGAAGCGAACACCGCGGGCGCAGGCGCCGAGAATGGCGATGCGCAGGATGCGCCGCACCGGCTGCCACAGCACCAGCGTGTCGATCCACCAGGGCGAGCCGAGGGTGGTGATCGCCAGCACGTGCCGGAGCCCGAGGCGCGGCTTGATCGGGCCGAAGTCGGCCCCATGATCGAAGGCGATGCCCGGCGCCCAGACGCGGTCGAACCAGCCCTTCAGGATGGCCGGGAAGCCATACCACCAGGTGGGGAACACCAGCACCAGCGCCTCGGCTTCGGTGAGCCGCGCCGCCTCGTCCGCCACCGCCGAGGCGTCGAAGGCGGCGGCATAATAGCTCCGGCGTTCGGCCTCGGTGAGCGCGGCGTCAAAGCCGCTGCCATAGAGATCCTCGACCGTCACCTGATGGCCGGCCGCTTCGAGCCGTTCCGTGGCGAAGCGGGCCAGCGACCGGCAGAGGCTGTCCGGTAGCGGATGGGCGACGACGACAAGGCATTTCATGGGAAGGACTCAGGCACAAGGAGAGACGGGCGAGCTTGGCATGTTCGGGGCGCCTCGCCTACCCGATTCCCCCGAGCATTCGCCGGGCTACCGGTTCAATCCGGCCGGCGAATGTTCCGGGGTGCCGATGCCGGACATGTGAATGATCGAGCGCGCCGGATATCTTGACGTCAAGACGCCCTGCTTTATCTTGATATCAAGATAAATGGAGCGACCATGACCAGGCTTTCCGACATCGCCCTCACCGCCCTGGCGCCCCTCATCTGGGGCAGCACCTATATCGTGACGGTGACCTATCTGCCGGGGCTCGATCCGCTGCTGGTGTCGTTGCTCAGGGCGCTGCCGGCCGGATTGCTGCTGCTTCTCGTCACTCGGCAACTGCCGACCGGCATCTGGTGGCCGCGCGTCGTCCTGCTCGGCGCGCTCAATTTCTCCTTCTTCTGGTGGATGCTGTTCATTGCCGCCTACAGCCTGCCGGGCGGTGTCGCCGCCACGGTGGGCGCGATCCAGCCGCTGGTGGTGGTGTTCCTGGCACGGCTGTTCGTGGGAACGCCGATCATGTCGGTGTCCATCGTCGCGGCGGTGGGCGGCGCCTTGGGCGTCGGCCTGCTGATCCTGAAGCCGGGCGCAGAGCTCGATGCGACGGGCATCATGGCCGGCCTGCTCGGCGCGCTGTCGATGGCCCTTGGAACGGTGCTGACACGGCGCTGGCAGCCGCCAGTACCGCTCCTCACCTTCACGTCCTGGCAATTGACGGCGGGCGGCATCCTGCTGTTACCAGCGCTGTTCGGAAATCTCCAGGCGCTCGCCGGCTTCACGGCAGACAACCTGATCGGCATCGCCTACCTCGGCCTGATCGGCGCCGGCCTCACCTATGTCCTGTGGTTCCGGGGCATCGCCCGGCTCAATCCCAACCTCGTTGCCCAGCTCGGCTTCCTGAGTCCGGTGACGGCGGTGGCGCTCGGCTGGCTGTTCAGGGACGAGACGCTGTCGCTGCTGCAATGGATGGGCATCGCCCTGATCTTTGGGAGCATTCTATTGGGGCAGAGGGGGATGCGACGGGGGAGGTAGGCCGAGTTCTCAGGCGGGCGGGACGACCGTTCCCTGGTGAAACAGCATCTGCCAGCGGCCGTCGGTCAGCTTCCAGATGGAGCTGCGAAGCGTTGTTCTTGCCGCCGCTCCATCAGGGCGGCGGCTGCTTCGGTAGGTCACGAGCACGACATCGGGTGCGATGGGGCAGGCGGCGAAATCGAGCACATCCGGGATGAGGGCAGCCTCGGCCGCTGGCTCTCCGGCCAGCGCCTCTATGATCGAAGCCTTGTCATAGATCCTGCCAGAACTGCCGAACTCGATGAACTCGTCGGCCAGCAGCGCACGCACGGCGTCCGGCGAACGTCGAACCTCCGGGCGGTGAAGCTTTAGTTCGAGGACGCGGAAGAGTTCCATATCAGGATGGGCTGCCGGCATGTTCATCCTCTCGCCGCGGCCTGATCCGAGCAGGTTGCGTGCCTACTTCCCCCAGCGCCCGCGCTTCTTGCCGGCCACGGTTCCCGCCGCCGTGCTGGGGGGCGGGCGCTTGGGCGGTTCGCTGCCGAGCGGTACCTCAGTGCGGCCGACGGTCATCTCGTCGAGGTTGTTCTTGCGGATGCGGGAGGGTGGCGTGTTGGCGGAGCGGCCGTATTTCTTGCCGCCGGTGAAGCCGCCACCGGCGGCGTCGACGTCGCTCTGGCGGGCCATAGGATCCTCGGCGATGGTCAGTTCCGCCGCCTGGAGGCGCTTCAGCTCGTCGCGCAGACGGGCCGCTTCCTCGAACTCCAGGTCGGCGGCGGCCTTGCGCATCCGCTGCTCCAGGTCGGCCATGTAGGCCTTGAGGTTGTGGCCGATCATCTCGCCTTCCTCGGCGAGGCCGGTGTCGACGCGGACGTGATCCTGCTCGTAGACCGAGTTCAGTACGTCGCCGATCGAGCGCTTGACGCTCTCCGGCGTGATGCCGTTGGCGACGTTATAGGCCATCTGCTTTTCGCGGCGGCGGTTGGTCTCGGCGATGGCCCGCTCCATCGAGCCAGTCATGTTGTCGGCGTAGAGGATGACCTTGCCGTCGACGTTGCGGGCGGCGCGGCCGATGGTCTGGACCAGCGAGGTTTCCGACCGCAGGAAGCCTTCCTTGTCGGCGTCGAGAATGGCAACCAGCGCGCATTCTGGAATGTCCAAGCCCTCGCGCAGCAGGTTGATGCCGACCAGCACATCGAAGGCGCCGAGGCGCAAGTCGCGCAGGATCTCGATGCGCTCCAGCGTGTCGATGTCCGAGTGCATGTAGCGGACCTTCACGCCCTGCTCGTGCAGATACTCGGTTAGGTCCTCGGCCATGCGCTTGGTCAGCACGGTGACCAGCGTGCGGTAGCCGGCGTCGGTGACCTGCCGCACCTCGCCGAGGAGGTCGTCGACCTGGGTGCGGGCCGGGCGGATCTCCACCGGCGGGTCGATCAGGCCGGTGGGGCGGATCACCTGCTCGGCGAACACGCCGCCCGACTGGTCGAGCTCCCATCCGCCGGGCGTGGCCGAGACGCAGACGGTCTGCGGCCGCATGGCGTCCCACTCCTCGAACCGCAGGGGACGGTTGTCCATGCAGGAGGGCAGGCGGAAGCCATATTCGGCCAGCGTCGCCTTTCGGCGGAAGTCGCCGCGATACATGGCGCCGATCTGCGGCACGGTGACGTGGCTTTCGTCGATGAAGACCAAGGCGTTGTCCGGCAGGTACTCGAACAGGGTCGGCGGCGGCTCGCCGGGCGCGCGGCCGGTGAGGTAGCGCGAGTAGTTTTCGATGCCGGCGCAGGAACCGGTCGCCTCCATCATCTCCATGTCGAAGGTGCAGCGCTGTTCGAGGCGCTGTGCCTCCAGCAGGCGACCGTGGGCGTTGAGCTCGACCAGGCGGTCGCGCAGCTCGGCCTTGATCGACTTGATGGCCTGGGCCAGCGTCGGCTTGGGCGTCACATAGTGCGAGTTGGCGTAGATCTTGACGAACTTCATGTCCGCCGACTTGTGGCCGGTCAGCGGATCGAACTCGGTGATCGCCTCCACCTCGTCGCCGAACAGCGAGATGCGCCAGGCGCGATCCTCCAAGTGGGCCGGGAAAACTTCGATGGTGTCGCCGCGCACCCGGAAGGTGCCGCGCGCGAAGCCGACGTCGGCGCGCTTATATTGCAGGGCGACGAGGTCGGCCAGGAGCTGACGCTGATCGATGCGGTCGCCCACCTCCAGGCCGAAGGTCATGGCGGTATAAGTCTCGACCGAGCCGATACCGTAGATGCAGGACACCGAGGCGACGATGATGACGTCGTCGCGTTCGAGCAGGGCACGCGTCGCCGAGTGGCGCATGCGGTCGATCTGCTCGTTGATGGTCGACTCCTTCTCGATATAGGTGTCGGTGCGCGGAACGTAGGCTTCCGGCTGGTAGTAGTCGTAGTAGGAGACGAAATACTCGACGGCGTTGTCGGGGAAGAAGCTCTTGAACTCCGAATAGAGCTGGGCGGCCAGCGTCTTGTTGGGGGCGAGGATCAGGGCAGGGCGGTTGGTGGCGGCGATGATGTTGGCCACCGTGAAGGTCTTGCCCGAGCCGGTGACGCCGAGCAGCACCTGCGTCTTGTCGTTCTGCTCGATGCCGGCCAGAAGATCGGCGATGGCTGTGGGTTGGTCGCCCTTCGGCTCGTAGGCCGACGACAGATTGAACGAAATGCCGCCTTCCGACTTGGGCGGACGTTCCGGCCGGTGCGGCACCCAGGGCTGGCCGTCGCGGAAGATGTCGCGGCCCTTCTGGATCATCTCCTCCAGCGCCTTGACGGTGGCGGTGACGCCGCCCAGCGGCAGCGCCTCGGCCTCCTCCATCGACACCTGCATGCCGGAAACCGGATTGAGTCCGCCGGCAGCGCGCACCTTCGGATCGGTGGAGCCGCCCAGCGAGCCGCCGCGCGACGACTTGCGCGAGGTCAGCTCGGCCTTGGCCTTGCGCTTGCCCGGCTTGGCGATGGTCTCCTCGACGACACGCGACTCCGATGGAGCCGGCTTGGCGGCTTCTTCCGAAACGTCCTTCAGCCAGTCCGAGAAGGAGCCCGTGAGCGGCGTTCCCTCGAACGGCGCCTGCGGCATCTCGGAGAAACCGGGCGCCGGATCGGTGTCGGGAGCGGATGCGGGCTTGCGGGGTGCCATGGCGGACTCGTCGGTATCCTCAGCGAAGAACCAACGTATCACATCAACTGCGGTCAGAGCATGGCAGCAGCCTGACAGGCACTAGATCGCTTCCGTTTCACAGAACGCGGAAACGATCTAGCTTACTGAACTGACGCATTTTCCTCATGCGAACCGGTATCCACTTCGCTCGAAAATGCTTGCGCCTGCCGTCAATCGTTGCGGCAGACGCCGTTCACCCACTTGCAGGGCGCGCCGGGTTTGCCCTGGGCGCTGCCGTATTTCGGCTTGGCGTCGGTCGTCGACGGAGCCGGAGCGGAGGGCGCCAGTTGACCGGAGCTGGAGACCGACTGGTTGGGATTGGCGGTCGGCCGCGTCGTGGTCGGCGCGGGTGGACTGGTGACGGTGGGCATCGGGTAGGGCTCGGGACGAGCGGTCGGTGGCGTTGCCGGTCCGGTCACGGTGGGCATTGGATAGGGCTCGGGACGAGCGGCAACCGGCGGGCGACCGGCGACCGCTGAGGGCGGAGCGGGGTGCGGGTTGGCTGGATAGACACCGACATCCGGCTGGGGCAACGGCGGCATTGCCGGCCTGACCGTCACCGGCGGCCGGTAGACGTAGACCGGCGGCGGCTCGATGTAGACATCGCCCGGATAGGGCTCCGGGCCCCCCCAGCCGGGTCCGTCATAGACCGGCGGCGGATTGGCGTAGACCGGAGGCTCCCGATAGATCGGCGGTGGCGAGAAGACCGGCGGCCGCATGATCCGCCGTTCCGGAGACCAGTGACGAACGGAGCCGAGGTAGCGCGCCGACAGCCAGCCTCGCATGTTGCCATAGCCGACGTCGCACCAGCTGTCGTCGCCGAGGCAGCCATAGATCTCCACCGGCGTACCGGGCGGCAGCACCATGAGAGCCTGGTACTGGGCGCCCGGGCCGGTGCGGAGATTGGCGGCGGCCAGAACTTCGGCCGGCGCGGCCAGCGCGCCGGTCGTCGAGGGAAACAGGCCGGCCAGACAAAGCAGTGCGGCCAGACGCGGCATTCTCATCGTGTCTTCCCCTCGGCTAGGCGGCAACTCCGGCTGAGTTACCGCTGAACGCAGTCGAGCACGTGAGGCGGGCAAGGCTCCCGCTCAGACTCGTTTTGGTCACGGCGCTCACGATCCCGCTCCCAGTCCCGACGATCCCGCTCCCAGTCCCGACGATCCCGATCGCGGTCCCAATCGCGGCGATCACGTTCCCAGTCCCGACGATCTCGGTCGCGATCCCAATCACGGCGGTCACGGTCCCAGTCCGAGTTACGCGGACGATCACGATACCACGGCCGATGGACGTAGTGATTGTCCCAGTAGCCGAAATTGAAGGACAGGAAGGGCACCGAGGCATAGGGCCGCGGCCGATAGGCCGGTCCGCGGTAGAAGGTGGAGAGGTAGCGCGACGACACCCAGCCGCGTTCGCGGCCATAGGAAATGTCGCACCAGGTGTAGCCTTGCAGGCAGCCGTAAAGCTCGACGGGCGCGCCGGCCGGCAGCACCAGGATCGGGTAGTAGTTGGTGCCGGGGCCGGCCCGGAGGTTGACGTTGGCCGTGACACGGGCGGGCGCGGCTGAAGCCACCGCCGGGGCCGCGATGGTCGCAGCGGCGAGCACGGCAATCGACAGCAGGGATTTCCACATTGGCTTCTCTCCTTTGTCGGCTGCGCCGACTGGCATTCCTTGTCGGTCCGGTCGACCGGACACTGTATGATCAGGCTTATCGCATCCTTGCCTTGAGCGACGGCTGAACCCGTCGTTCATGGGCCGTTCATCTGCGACTCAACGTTCGACCCGGAGTTTGGGTTGCAGTTGCGGCGGCGCTGGGGCGTTCGCGGACCGTGGCGAATTTTCTTGCCGTCGGGCGGGGGGCTGGTCTAGCTGTCCGCCATGAATTACCGCCACGCCTTCCATGCCGGGAACTTCGCCGACGTTCTGAAGCACGCCGTGCTCGCGCGCATCCTCGACTATCTCGGCCGCAAGGACGCCGGCTATCGCGTCATCGACAGTCATGCCGGCATCGGTCTCTATGACCTCGCCGCCGACGAGGCGCTCAGGACGGGCGAGTGGCACGGCGGCGTCGGTCGCATCCGGTCGGCGCGCCTGTCGCCGGCGCTCAGGGAGTGGCTGGCGCCCTGGTTCGCGGCGCTCAGGGCCGTCAACGGCGGCGACGATCTTCTCCTCTATCCCGGCTCGCCGGCGATCGCCACGGCGCTTGGCCGCCTGCAGGATCGCTATCATTTCAACGAACTGCATCCGCAGGACGCCGCGACGCTCGCCGCGCTTTACACCGGCGACCGACGGGTGCGCGTCGGCTCGGAAGACGGCTATGTCACCGTCCGCGCCCAGTTGCCACCGCGCGAGCGGCGCGGGGTCGTGGTGATCGACCCGCCCTTCGAGGAGCCCGGCGAGTTCGACCGCCTCACGCGTGCCGTCCAGGACGCCCATAAGCGCTTCGCCACCGGCTGCCTGATGATCTGGTACCCGATCAAGGATGTCGCCGCCGTCGACGCTTTCCTCAAGGCGGCGGCCGCCGTGGGCTATCCGCGTCTCGTCGCCATCGAGCAATGGGTGCGCGAGGTGGGCGGCGACGGGCCGCTCAGCGGCGCCGGCGTGCTGGTCGCCAACCCGCCCTTCACGCTGGCGGACGAGACCGAGGCCATCCTGCCGGAGTTGAACCGCCTTCTCGCCGAGGACGAGGGCGCCGGCGGCCGGGTGCTGAGGCTCGCCCAGGACGGCTGATGCGTCCGGCGGCTGCAAGGGACGCTCGGCAGTTTTCGCCGGAAACCCCCCATTTCTGCGGATGCGCGGTAATAGTTTCTCAATGTGCAGGGAATAGAAGCCTTGTAGGTCGTACCTGTCGAGGCGAACCACTTTCGCTTGTTGGCGGGGCGGCAAGGCCGATGTACCGCTGCGGCGGCGCCCGGCCCATTGTCAGAGGCAGCCTCGCCGCCGGTGTAGTCCGGGACCGCGCTGTTCAAATGAATGCCGCAGACGCGGGCGAACCATCCTGAACGCAAGATGCGGCCTTCGCAAAGGTCTGCTGCGCCGAAAGCGCGGCCGGGGAAGTGTGCCGAACAGGGCGCCAGATAGTCATCACCGGCGGGAAGCGGTCAGATGGGACGATCTCATGTTGGCATCCAGCTTATGGGCGAGCCCCAGGCGGAGATCGACGTCTGTCTGCGCGGGTTGCTTTCGCAGGGCTTCGATGCGCGCAAGGTGCCCCTCGCCTCGGGTGAGATCGCGACGGCCGGCCGTGAGGACATTCTCGTTTTCGCTGGCAGCTACCGGCCGGCCCTTCATGTTCCCGCCCGCCTATCCGATCTCGCCGGTTCACGCCGATCGCGCACGATCCTGTTCCTCGACGCCATGGACCCGCGCAGCTTTTCCGAGTTCGAGCAGGCAGGCTTTTTCTTCGTCAACGTCACCACCGACATGAGCGTGAAAAGCCTCGTCGGCCTGATCGCCGAGGTCGATCCACAGGCCGTCTATCAGGCCTCGAAGACGGCAGCCTTGCGGGCGTCGATGTCGAGCGGGATCGCCGACGCCGTCGTCGACCTGTTCGGCCGCCTCCGGGCCGATCCGGTGGCGCCGGCGCTGGCGGAGTCGGCGCGGCAGCGCTGGGCCATGGACGAGTTGATCGGCAAGTCGCCGATGTCGGTGTGGATCGACCTCATTCAGAATTACCACGACGGCACCGCCCAGCATTGCGCGCTCGTCTCCGGCTACACGCTGGCCTTCGCGCGGGCGCTTGGCGTCGGGAAGGAACAGACGGGGCGCCTGTTCGACGCCGCCTTCTTCCACGATGTCGGCAAGGCGCTGATCCCCCTGGAGATCCTCGACAAGCCCGGTCCGCTCGATCCCGCTGAATGGGAGATCATGAAGCGGCATGTCCTCCACAGCTACGACATCCTCTCCCGTGATGCGCAGACGAACGGAGAGATCGCCCGCGTTGCTCGCGATCATCACGAGTATCTCGATGGCACCGGCTACCCGCAGGGCATCCGGGGCCGAGAGATCGACGACATCACCCGCATCATCACCATCTGCGACATCTTCGCGGCCCTGACCGAGAAGCGGGCCTACAAGCCGCCCAAGCCGTTCGACGAAGCCTACTCGGTGCTGGCGTCGATGGCCGGCACCAAGCTGGATCCGGATCTGGTGCGGATGTTCGAGAAAGTGGCCGCCGAAAGCGACGGCGGCCATCAGCCCGTCATGTCGGCCGCCTGACGAGGCGAGCCATAAGAGGGAGTTGTTCGGCACGGCCGAAGTGAGAAGATGCTGAATCTCAGGGCGCTCATTGTCGACGATTCCGCAATGGTCCGGACGCAGTTGCGGAACGAGATCCGCGAGGTCGTGCCTGACTGCCACGTCTTCGAGGTGGAAAGCGTGCTCGAGGCCGGGCGCTTCCTGCTGCGGGGCGTGCCGGACGTGCTCTTCCTCGACCTCAACATGCCCCATATCAACGGCATCGAACTCTTGAAGAAGTTCGACTCGGTGCTGGGCGGCCGCCGCCCGCCCATCGTAGTGTCCATCTCCACCGACATGCGGCCGGCCACGCTCGCCGCGCTGAAGGCGCGTGGCGCCTACGCCCTGTTGCCCAAGCCCTTCGACCGGGCGCAGGTGGCGATGATGATGCTCAGGGTGGTCAAGATGATCCAGTCGCGCCGCGTGCTGATCGTCGACGACAGCGCCACCGTGCGCTCGGTGGTCAAGCGCATCATCCAGCACAGCCGGTTCAAGCTCGATGTGGAAGAGGCGGCCAACGGCGCCGACGCCATTCGCCTGTTTCGCAGCGGCGGCTTCGACCTAGCCTTCATCGACGTGGAAATGCCCGGCATCGATGGTCTCGAGGCGGCCGGGGAGATTCTCTATTCGGCCGGCAAAGCGCATGTCGTCCTGATGTCCGGCAAGGACGATGAGGCGATCCGCCGGGCGGCGTCGCACATCGGCGTGGATTTCTTTCTCAAGAAACCCTTCTACGCCAAGGACGTCGACGAGGTCCTGCACAGCCTCTACAGCGTGGCCGAGACAGAGTTCGTCACAAGCCGGGAACCCGAGGTCTTCGATGATCCCGAGACCGGCGTCCTCTATCTCCCCTGACCGGCGCGTGTGCCGGCAGGTTGGCGTCGTTCCAGTGGGCGTGGGCTTCGCGCAAGCCCGGCTGGCAATGATGACATCGCGATATGTGCGGAGGTCATATTAAGCATTCCGCCATAAATTGTTGCTAGCGTTAAGCGTCTTCGTCCGAGGGGCTGCCAATGAACCGCCTGTCCGTAAGCCTGACCTTGAGAATAACCATTGCCGTGCTGGTGGCCGGCATTCTGGTTCAGTTGGGGGTCGGCGCCTGGTCGTCCTGGGAGAACGCCCGGACGGCCGCCCGTATCGAGACGGTGGCCCGCGCTACCCTTCAGATGTTCGAGGCGCTGCCGAATCTGCGCATTGATCGAAGCAACACCGTCCGGGCGCTCAAGGCGGACCAGGGGTTGGACGGCTTCGTCAAGCAGCTCAGCGACGCGCGAAACGTAGAGATGCCGGCCATTGAGGCGGCGCTCGCCACGCTCGACAGTGCCGACCTGCCGGATGGCGCACAGCTCGCAAAGGGGCTCCGCGACCAGTTCGACGCCCTGAAGGCCCTTCAGGCCAAAACCGAGGACGCCTTCAAGCAGGACAAGGCCAGCCGTCCGGCTTCACTTGCCGATGATTATACCAAGGCCGCCACGGCGATGATCGACGAGCTGTCGGCGGTGTCCTCCAGGGTGGCCGAGGAGGTGCGCCTGGCCGACGGTCTGATCGACCGCCTGCTCGACATCAAGGCGCTCGCCTGGGTAATGCGCAACACGGCCGGCGACGCGTCCGGCCTGACCGCCAATGCCCTGGGGCCGATCGGCGTTCCGGAAAACGGCTTGGAGACTTACTTCACCCACATGGCCTCCGCCAATGTGGCCTGGAAGACCATCAAGGACATGGCGTCCGGTGTCGACCTGCCGCCGGCTTTCGCCGAGGCGGTCGCCGCCGCCGACCGCGAGTATTTCAGTTCGGGCGCGCCGGAGCGGCAGACCGCTCTGCTCAAGACGGTGATCGCCGGCGAGAAAGCCGACACCGACACGCTGGGCTGGAGCACCTATAACGCACCGCGGCTGACGTCCTTGCTCAACGTCGCCAATGCGGCGCTGGCCATTGCGGAAAGCAAGGCCGTCGAGGCGAATGCTGAGGCGACGCTGTCCTTCTGGACCAATCTCGGACTGTTCTTTGGCGCGCTTCTTTTGGCCGTCGCCATCGCCTGGGTGGTGCAGCGGCGGATCATCCGCCCGCTCGGCGTCATCGGCGAACGCATGATGGCGCTGGCGAGGGGCGAGTTCAACACCGAGGCACCCTACACGGAGCGCAGCGACGAAATCGGCGCGCTCGGCAAGACCATGGCGGTGTTCCGCGACAGCATGCTGGAAACCGAGCGGTTGCGCGCCGAAAGGGCCGATCAGGAGCGCCTCGACCGCGAGCGCCGCGCCGCCGACATGAACGCCCTGGCTCTTCGCTTCGACGAGGCGGTCGGCGACATCGTCACGGTGGTGGCATCCGCCTCCACGGAACTCCAGATGTCGGCGAAGTCGCTGACCTCGCTGGCCGATTCGACGCAGAACCAGTCGGCTTCGGTGGCCGCGGCCGCCGAGCAGGCCTCGGCAAACGTCGCCTCCGTCGCGTCGGCCACAGAGGAACTGTCGTCGTCGGTCGCGGAGATCGCGCGGCAGGTGGAGAAGTCCTCGGAGATCGCCTCCAAGGCGGTGATCGAGGCCAACAGCACCAACGACAAGGTCAAGGGACTGGCCGCGGCGGCCGAGAAGATCGGCGCCGTCGTCGAACTGATCAACAACATCGCCGGCCAGACCAACCTCCTCGCCCTCAACGCCACCATCGAGGCGGCGCGGGCCGGCGAGATGGGCAAGGGCTTCGCGGTCGTCGCGGCCGAAGTGAAGCAGCTCGCCGACCAGACCGCCAAGGCCACTGCCGAGATCGGCGCGCAGATTGGTGCCATGCAGACGGCCACCACGGAGGCCGCCGAGGCCATCCGCGGCATCGGCACCACCATCGAGACCATGAACGACATCGCCAAGTCGATCACCGGCGCGGTGGACGGGCAGAATGCCGCCACCGAGGAGATCGCCCGCAACGTGCAGGAGGCCTCGGTCGGAACGGGCACGGTGTCGGAAAGCATCACCTCCGTCACCATGGCCGCCAGCGAATCGAGCAGCGCCGCGACGCAGGTGCTGGCCTCCGCCTCCGAGCTCAGCAAGAACGCCGAGCTGTTGCGCCACGAGCTCAGCAACTTCCTCGGCTCGATCCGCGCCGCGTGAGGCGCGGAGCGGAGCCCCAGTCCGGCGGGATGCCGTAGCCGGAGCAAACCCAGCTTTCCTCGGCGGCTATCCGCCGAGGACGCGCGGGGCCTGGACGGTGGCTTCCGGAAACGTCTCCATGTTTCGCGGAAGTATCTCAATTCTTTGAAACTACGTGTTTTTTTTCGAGCGAAGCGGCCTCCGCTCCGCTCGAAAACGCGTTATGGTCTCTCCCGCCGAACCGAAAGCGCGACTTGCCGAACCGGATGTCGGCGGAGATCTATCCGATGGCTGACGATCAGAAGCACTTCCGAGCCGTGTCGAGCATCACCTTCGGCGTGGCGGACCTCTCCCGCGCCCGCACCTTCTACGATGCCCTGGGCTTCGTGGCCGACCCGGCATCGAACGACGAGTATGTGATCTACACGCTCGAGAATCTGAAACTCTCGCTCTTTCCAAGGGCGCTGCTGGCCAAGGATGCCGAAGTGGAGAACGACGGTCATGGCTTCGATGGCATCACCTTCGCTCACGGCTACCCGTCCGAAGCCGCCGTCGACGCAGCGATGGCCCATGCGCTCGCGGCCGGTGCGGTTCTTCGCCGACCGGCCCGCACGGTGTTCTGGGGCGGCTATTCGGGCTTCGTCGCCGACCCGGACGGTCACCTCTGGGAGCTGGTATACGACCCGTTCCGCTAAAGCGGTTCCGGCAAAAGTGGGAATCGGTTTTTCGTCAGGAACTGCGTCTTTATAGCTCTGGAACAGAGGCCGTGCTGTTTCCGGCTCAGTCCTCGGGCGCGAAAGCCGGGTTCCAGACGATCTCCCAGACGTGACCGTCGGGGTCCTGGAAATAGCCGGCGTAGCCGCCCCAGAAGGTATCCTCGGCCGGCTTGACGATGCTGGCGCCGGCCTTCTGGGCTTCCGCCATCACAGCATCCACCTGGTCCCTGCCGCCGACATTGTGGCCGATGGTGATGTTGCCGGGGCTCGGCACCGCCGCTGGCAGCCCCGTATCGTGGGCGATGTCGCCGCGCGCCCAGACCGCCAGCTTCAACTGCGATTGCAGGTCGAAGAAGGCGACTGCCCCGTGCTCGAACTCCCTGCCGACGATGCCCTCCGTTTTCAGTCCCAGGCCGTCGCGATAGAAGGCGACCGCCCGTTCGAGATCGCTGACACCGAGCGTCAGCACCGAAATGCGTGGTTTCATCTCATCGCTCCTGCTTCGCCCCCAACAGGCATTCACCGTGAGGTGGCGCGCACGATGGTCGCTTTCAATGCAAAGCAGGCCGAAGAATCAGGTCGACAAGCCACCGGCCGCGATTATTCTCTCTGTCCGAATCCATGCTTCGCCAGGGCCATACGGCCCGCTGGCCGCCTTGATGTCCGGGGGACCCAACCATGCGCCTTGCCTTCGCCTTGCTCGCGCTGAGCTGTTCGACCGTGATGGCCGCCGCCGGCGAGATTCCCGCCTGCGACGACGCCTCGGTGCTCTCCACCCTGTCGAGCCGTCAGGCCTGGGCCGAGGCGCATACCTGGAAGGACGGGGTCACCATCGCCGCCCTGGACCGGGTGGGCGAGCGGAGGCTGGTGACCGAGGGCTTCAGCTCCATCGACCGCCGCTATTGCGCCGCCCGCGCCGAACTGACCGCCAGCAGGCCGACGGCACTCTACTATGTGGTCTCGGCCAATGAAGGTTTTGCCGGCTACGGCTGGAACGTCGAGTTCTGCCTTTCGGGCCACGACCCCTATTATGTCTATGGTAACGACTGCCAGGTCCTGAAGTGATCGTCCGCCTCGTCCGGTGGCTGATGATCCTGCTCACCGCGTGGCCGGTCGCCGCGCTGGCCGGCGACACACCGGGGCGGTTCGATTTCTACGTCCTGTCGCTCACCTGGTCGCCGAGCTATTGCGCGGCGGAGGGCGGGGCGCGAGACGACGCGCAATGCGAGACCGGCCGCCGCTACGGCTTCCTGGTGCATGGCCTCTGGCCGCAATATGAGCGCGGCTATCCCGAGGATTGCCCGACGCGGCTCGCACCCGATGAGGCCGGCATCCGCGCCCTTGCCGACCTGATGCCGGCGCGCGGCCTCGTCCGCCATGAGTGGCGCAAGCACGGCGCCTGTTCCGGCCTTGCGCCGGCCGACTATCTCAAGACGATCCGCGCGGCGCGTGAGGCGGTGCACATACCCGCCGCCTTCCAGCGCATCGACAGCTACACGACGGTTTCGCCCGCCGAGGTGGAGGCGGCCTTCGTCGCCGCCAATCCGGGCCTCAGGCCAATTGGCGTCGCGGTGACCTGCGACGGTCGGCGGCTGCGCGAGGTGCGCGTCTGCCTGACGCGCGACCTCCGCTTCCGTGCCTGCGAGGAGGTCGACCGCCGCGCCTGCCGCGCCGACCGGGTGGTGCTGCCGCCGGTGCGCTAGCATCCTCAGTTGCTTGACGCGACCCAAGCCATGAACACGTCGAGTACGGCGGCGCCCTTTCTGACGAACACCGGCAGTCGGGTGATGGGCGTCGGACATGTTACGCTGTTGCCGCCGACGACCATCCGTCCCGTCCAGGCATCGATCCAGTCGTTGCCGGCCGGCAGATAAACGCCGCGCTCGGTCTCGCCGGCCTTGAGGACCGGGGCGACGAGGATGTCGCCGCCGAACATGTACTGATCGTCCACTTCCCAGCAGCCGATGTCGCCGGGGAAGGCGTAGAACAGGGTGCGCATCAGCGGATCGCCCGTCTCGTGCGCTTGCCGCATCAGGTCGCGGACATAGGGGCGCAGCCGTTCGCGCAGGTCGGCATAGGCGGAGAGGATGGCGTAGACGTCCTCGCCGAAGCTCCAGAGCTCGTTGCCGGCGCCGCTGTCGCATTGGGCGACGCCGTCGCGGAAGGGCACGGCCGGCGGCGTGACGGGCTCGCGATAGCCGTGCATGCGCAGCACCGGCGAGAACACCGCCCACTGGAACCAGCGCACCAGCAGCTCGTGGAAATCAGGGTCGTCGACATGGCCGCCATGGAAGCCGCCGATGTCGGTGGTCCACCAGGGGATGCCGGCGAGCCCCATGTTGAGCCCGGCGCTCAGCTGGTTACGCATGGAAGCGAAGGAACTCTGGATATCGCCCGACCAGATCAGCGTGCCATAGCGCTGGCTGCCGGCCCAGGCGCAGCGCACCAGGCTGACGATCTCCGTCTCGCCCGCCACCCTGAGGCCGTCATAGAAGGCCTGGGCATAATGGAGCGGATAGGTGTTGCCGACCTCCAAGAGGTTGCCGGTGTGATAGCGGTAGTTCTCGAAGTCGTAGACGGCATACTCCGGCTCCGCCTCGTCGAGCCAGAACACCCGGATGCCCTTGTCGTAATAGTTCCTGCGGGCGACGCTCCAGAGAAAGTCGCGGGCGGCGGGGTTGGTGGGGTCGATGAAGCGGCTGTTGCCGAGATGGTCGAACTGCACGGGGATGCCGCGGTTGGTGTTCACGAGATAGCCCTTCTCGGCCATTTCGGCGTAGTTCTCCGAGCGCGCGTCGACGGTCGGCCAGATGGAGACCATCAGCTCGGTGCCCATCGCCTTGAGCTCGGCGGCCATGGCGGCCGGGTCCGGCCATTCGCGCTCGTCGAAGCGCCAGTCGCCCTGCACCGGCCAGTGGAAGAAATCGGCGACGATCACCGACAGGGGGATGCCGCGCGCCGCGTAGTCGCGCGCCACCGCCATGAGTTCGTCTTGTGTGCGGTAGCGCAGCTTGCTCTGCCAGAGACCCAGCGCGAAGTCCGGCATCATCGGCGCCGTGCCGGTGGCGCTGGCATAGTTGCGCAGGATGTCGGCCGGCGTGTCGCCGGCGGTGACCCAGTAGTCGATGCCCGAGGCGGCTTCCGAGATCCAGCGCGTGCCATTCCGGGCGAACGAAGCCTCGCCAACGGCCGGCGTGTTCCAGAGAAAGCCGTAGCCATGGCTGGAGACGACGAAGGGCACGCTGGCCTGCGAGTTGCGCTGGGCGAGCTCCAGCGTGCAGCCGGCAAGGTCGAGGTTGGGCTGCTGGTACTGGCCCATGCCGTAGAGCCGCTCGCCGGGGACGGGCTCGAAGCGTACGATGATCCTGGAGGCGCCGCCGCTGAGCGGTTTGAACTCGCGGCCGGCGAGGCCGAGCGCGCTGATGCTGTCGGCGGCGTGATCGCCGAGGGTCCAGAACTTGGTCAGCGTGTCGCGCTGCCGCCATTTCTCTTCCAGCAGCAGTTTGCCCTCACGGTTGAAGAACTTGACGCGCCCTTGCAGGTCGACCTCGGCGGCGACGGCGCCATTCTCGATCCGCATGCGGCTGCCGAAACGGCTGATGAAGGGCGTGTGACCCTCAGACGGCAGGAGCGCGCCATCACCGTTGTCGCGGGCCGGGTAGATCGACGACCTCAGCCTCAGGCCGTCCCTGCCGTGGGCCTCGATCCTCAGCCAGGCGCCATTGTAGGACCAGCACAGCGCGTCGCGCTCAATCGACAGAGTTTCCAAGGCAAAATTCCTCTTCCTCGAGGCGGGCGGACCACCTCGGTCATTCAGTTCTGGGAGGCACGCAATCTAGAGAGCGCGGCCCGTGTCCGGGTCGAACAGGTAGATGTCCTCGCTGGCGATGCCGAGCGTCAGCGGCGCGCCGGCTTCGATCTCGAACGTGCCGGCGTGGGCGATGTTGAGAAGCTCGTCGCCGACCCTCGCCTCGATGAAAGTCATGGACCCCGTGCCCTCGACGATCTCGGCGACGCCCGAGAGCTGCTCACCGCTGCCATCGAGGCGCAGGTGTTCGGGGCGGAGACCAGCCAGTACCTTGCGGCCGGGCTCCTGCGCCCGTGGGATCCTGAGCAGGGCGCCGGCGCCGATGGCGACCGCTAGGCCGTCGGCAGTCACCTCGGCCGGCACGAAGTTCATGGCCGGCGAGCCGATGAAGCCGGCGACGAAGCGGTTGGCCGGGCGGCGGTAGAGGTCGAGCGGCCGGCCGATCTGTTCGATGCGGCCGTCGTGCAGCACGACGATCAGGTCGGCCATGGTCATCGCCTCGATCTGGTCGTGGGTGACGTAGACCGAGGTGGCGCCGAGGTTCTTGTGCAGTTTGCGGATCTCGCTGCGCATCTGGACGCGCAGGGCGGCGTCGAGGTTGGAAAGCGGCTCGTCGAACAGGAAGACCTTGGGCTTGCGCACGATGGCGCGGCCCATGGCGACGCGCTGGCGCTGGCCGCCGGAGAGCTGCTTCGGCCGTCGCTTCAGGAGCTTTTCGAGGCCGAGAATTCTCGCTGCCTCGCCGACGCGCTCGTCGATCTCCGCCTTGGGCCGGCGGCGCAGGCGCAGCGAATAGGACATGTTCTGTTCCACCGTCATGTGCGGGTAGAGCGCGTAGGACTGGAAGACCATGGCGAGGTCGCGCTCGCGCGGCGCCTTGTCGTTGACCACCTCGCCGGCCACCTTGATGGTGCCCGAGGTGATGGTCTCCAAGCCGGCGATGGTACGCAGGAGCGTCGACTTGCCGCAGCCGGACGGCCCGACCAGGGCGACGAAGGCGCCGACGGGAATGTCGAGGCTGATGTCGTGCAGCACCTGCAACGCGCCGTAGTTCTTGTTGAGATGTTGGATTTCGATCTGGTTCATCGACGAGGGTCCAGGTTCATTTCAGCGCGCCGGAGGTGAGGCCGGTAACGATCTGCCGCTGCAACAGGATGAAGACGATCAGGATGGGCGCCACATAGATGCCGGCGTAGTTCATCAGGCCCACCCAGTCGGCCGAGTTGGCGCTCAAGTAGGTGGCGAGATTGACGGTGGCGGTCTGCAACTCGCGCGTGGCGATGAACGAGCGCGAATAGACGTACTCGCCGAAGGACTGCAGGAACACCAGAACCGAGGTGATCAGGATGCCGTTGCGGGCAAGCGGCAGGATGATCAGGAAGAAGGCGCCGAGGTGGGAGTTGCCGTCGACCAGCGCCGCGTCCTTCAGCTCGCGCGGCACCTGGGTGAAGGTGGCGCGACAGAGCACGATGTAGAAGGCCAGCGTCTTGGCGGCGGTGGCAAGCACCACGGCGGTGCGCGGATAATCGAGCAGGCCGGCGTGGTTGAAGGCGACGAAGAGCGGCGTCACCATCAGCGACGGCGGCAGCACCTGCAGCACGATGACCAGGAACAGCGCGATATTGGCCTTGGTGCCACGGGCGTTGGCCAGCGCATAGGCGGCGCCGGTGCCCAGGACCATGGTGATGGCGGTGATGCCGCTCGCCACCAAGAGCGAGTTCCACAGATAGCGGCCGATGTCATGCTCGGCGAAGACGCGCGACACCTGGACGAGCGGTTCGGACGGCCAGAGCTCCGGCGGGTATTTGAAGATGGTGCCGGAGGTCTTCAGCGCCGTCGCATACATCCAGTAGACGGGGAAGAGGTAGATGGCGGCGAACAGGATGGCCAGCGCCAGCAGGAGGTATCTTTTCATGGTCCTCTCCGCCGCTCAGAAGGTGTGTTCGCGCTGCACCGAGCGCACGTAGATGACGGCGACGACGATCACCAGGGCGATCATCATGGTTGCGACGGTGGCGCCGCCGGAGATCTCGTAGGTCTGGAAGGACATCTGCCAGGACCAGTATTGCGCGACGTTCGACGCGTTGGCCGGGCCGCCCTGGGTGAGCGCCGCCACGAGGTCGAACTGCTGCAAGGTGAAGATGACGCCGAGCGCGATGACGGCACCCAGCGTCGGCCCCATCATCGGCAGGGTGATGGTCAGGAAGCGCTGGAAGGCGTTGGCGCCGTCCATCTCCGCCGCCTCGTATACGTCGCCGGGAATGCCCGCGAGCCCCACCGACAGCAGGATCATGTTGAAGGGAACGCCGAGCCAGATGTTGGCGATGATCACCGAGTAGAGCGCGTAGGCGGGGTTCGACAGCCAGTAGATCTGTCCGTCGATCAACCCGAGGCTCTGGAGAGCGTAGTTCAGGACGCCGAAGTCGCCGGCGAAGATCCAGCGCCAGACGGCGCCGACCACCAGGGCGGGCAGGATCCAGCCGGCAAGGAACAGGCCGCGCACGTAGGTCGAGCCGGGAAAATCCTGCTGGAAGAACAGGGCGAGGCCGAAGCCGATGACGAGTTGGAAGGCGATGGACAGCGTCACGAAGATCACGGTGTTCCAGACGATGGGCGTGAACTCCGGCCGATGGAACAGGTCGGTGTAGTTCTCGAGCCCGGCGAAGGGACGGACGAGCGTGCCGAGCGTGAACATGTCGACTTCCTGGAAGGACATGACCACGGTGTAGACAAGGGGAAAGGCCGCGAAGACCACGAGGTAGAGCACGGCGGCGGCGATCAGCGTGCCCTCGAAGCCCTTGCCGTCCCTGAGAAGTTTGACGAAGCCCGATTGAAACATGGTCCTGTCCGATGAGAAGGGTCGGTTCCGTCCGGGGCAATGGGGGGATCGTCCCGGACGGTCTTGGGAGCGCAGATGGGTTGCCGGGAGAAGACGGCAGCCCGGCTCCAACGGGTCAGCAGGTCACTTGATGAGGCCGTCGATGGTGCCCTGGGCGGTGTCGAGGGCCGTCTTGGCGTCGGTCTTGTGCGTCAGGACGTCCTGGATCGCCACCTGGATGGCCTTGGAGACCTTCGGCCATTCCGGCGACGGACCGCGACCGCGGGCGTATTTCATCTGCTCGGCGAAGACGGCATAGGCCTCCGGCCACTTCGGGTCCTTCGGCGTGGCGGTCTGGTCGAGCGGCAGCCAGCCGTATTCGTTCCAGTCGCGCGAGCTCTGCGCATAGATGTATTCGAGGAACTTGAAGGCCTCATCCGGATGGGCCGAGGTTTTCGGGACGGCATAGGCGAGTTCGCCGAGGGCCGAGGCGCGCGGCGCGCCGGCCTTCTCGACCGGCATCAGGGCGACGCGCCAGTCGAACTTCACCTCATTGGCAAAGCGCGGCAGTTCCCAGCAGCCGGTGACGATCATGGCGATGTTGCCGGCGATGAACTGGCTGCCGAGGTCGGGCTGGTTGAGCACCAGCACTTCCGGCGTCGCCACCTTGTCGTCGACGAGCTTCTGCCAGAACTCAAGCGCCCGCACCGAGCCGTCGGTGTTGATGGCGTTGAAGTCGCCGCCAGCCGACTGTGCCCAGGGCAGGAACTGGAAGGTGGATTCCTCGGTGGCCACCGCCGAGAAGCCGAAGCCATACTGGCGCTTCTGGGCGTCGGTCAGCTTGGCGGCTGCGGCCGAAATCTCGTCCCAGGTCTGGGGCGGTTTCGCCGGATCGAGGCCGGCGGCCTTGAACAGGTCGGCGTTGTAGTAGAGGCCGAGCGTGTTGCCACCGCGCGGGAAGCCGTAGATCTTGCCGTTCCAGGTCGACTGGTTGATCGGGCCGGGATAGAAGTTCTTGGCGTCCACCACCTTGGAGGCGGCGATGCGGTCGCTGAGGTCGAGCAGTACGTCGTGCGAGGCGACCGAGGCGATGTCCGGATTGTCGAGCATCAGGAGATCGGGCGCGGTGTTGGTCGACACGGCGCGGATGGTGTCGTTGAGAATGTTGGCGAAGTTGACCAGCTTGATATCAAGCTTGATGTCGGGGTTCTGCGCTTCGAATTCCTTGGCCATGTTCTCGGTGAAATGCACGGGCTCGTCGAGCGCCCAGACTTGCAGCGTCACCGGCGCGGCGACGACAGCGCTTGTGGCGGCCGTCGAGAAGACAAGCCCAAGCAAAAGCTTTCTCAGCATAGTCGTTTTCCTCCACTAGGCATGCAAAGGCTCATTGCCGCGCTGTTGAAACAGCGCGACATGCTGCGTCATCGCAGTGCGTGACGCGATTTTGGCGTATATCCATGCATACAGCTTCGCAGGCGCTGGTTACTCTCTCCACCCAGTGCTGCTGTAAACGATTGCGAATTTACGATTGAGCGAATGTCGAGTCAAATTGTTTTTGGACGGGCCGTTCAGATACTGGTATCAGATGGGTCAAGTGGAGTGAGCATGCGTGGCGAAGGGTGGCCCCTGGCGGGGGCTTCCAGTGGGGAACCCAGGCTTGTAGTCTCCGGGCGAAAGGACGGGACGATCGTGGGTATCAAGGAACTGGCCGACTATCTCAACGTGTCGATCGGCACCGTGTCGCGGGCTCTCAACAACCATCCGCTGGTCAATGCCGAGACACGCCGCCGGGTGCTGGAGGCCGCCGACGAGTTGGGCTACGCGCCCGACCAATCCGGCCGCAGCCTCCGCAAGGGCACCGTCAACTCGATCGCCCTGGTGCTCTCCACCGACCGGACGTCGAGCCAGGAAGCGATGATCTTCATGGAGATCAGCCGCAGCATGCAGTCCGTCTTCCGGCGGTTCGAGCTCGACCTGATGATCCACCTCAACGAGCCCGGCCAGGAGCTCAACGACCGCGTCCGCCGCGTCGTCGAACGCCGTCAGGCCGACGCCATCGTGCTCGTCGAAACGCGCGAGAACGATCCCCGCCTCGACTATTTGACCAAGCGCAAGATTCCCTTCGCCACCTGGGGGCAGAGCCGGTCGGGCGGCCTGCATCCCTGGCTCGATCTCGACTTCGAGGGGGCGATGACCACCGTCATCGACCGTCTGATGGATTTCGGCCATCGCCGCATCGCCATGGTGTCCAACGATCCCGGCCTGATGTTCGACCGGCTGCTCCAGGCGGCCTACCAGCGCGAGCTCGACACGCGCGGATTGCCGTTCCGCCTCGTTCTGGAGACCGATCCGGACGAGAAGGGCGGCTACAAGGTGGTCGAGCGGCTGTTGGCCGCGCCGGAACGTCCGACGGCCGTGGTGTTCTCCGATTCCCGACCGGCGGCCGGTGCCTGCCTCGGCTTCAGCGAGGCCGGCGTTTTTCCTGGCCGGGACATCGCCATCGCCAGCTGTTCGGTGGATACGCCGATGGCCGCCTACCTGTCGCCGGGCCTCACCTGTTTCAGCGTCGATCTGAAGCGGCTCGGCGAACGGCTGGCCGAGGCGGTGCTGTCGGGCATGCCGCGCTTTGCCCAGGAGTTCGGCGGCAAGCCGATCCAGGAGATCTTCCCGCTCCATCTCATCGCCCGGGACAGCGACGCCTTTCAGCTTTAGGATGGGCCAGCTTCAGGATGGGAGAGCCTATTTCGGCCGCCTTTCGGCAGACCCATATGTGTGCCATGGTCCTGCCGCAACATCGGTGCGGAGGCCGCTTCGGCTTCCGGAAAATCCGATGCGATAACAAAAGGCTAGATTGTCGTTGCGCATCCGTCGGGATGGGGGCGGCGATCCGGGGAGAGGCGATCGGGGGAGACATGTCGCGGCCTTCGGCTTTTGCATTTGCGCTCGCAGCACTGATCGCCGGCATGGCCGTCGATGCGTCGGCGGCGGTTTCCAAGCGGTTCGGCGGCTTCTCGGTGGCCTGCGATGACAGTCTCAACTGTGCCGCCAGCGCGCAGGCGGTGAACCCGGACAAGGCCAGCGTCTTCGTGTTGCAGCGGGCGCCGGAGAGCCGGGCGCGCTGGACGGTGTCGATCTCGACCCTGGGCGTTTTGGCCGATCGCGATCGACCGGTGGCGCTCTCCGTCGACAATGGCGTCGACATCACGCTCCGGCCGGTGTCGGACTATGCGCCCTTCGTCAACCCATCCGACTATTACGTCGTGTCGCCGTCGGCGCTCGACCGGCTGATGCTGCAAGTGCAGCGCGGCCACATGCTGCGCTTCTCCTTCATCGACATCGCCGGCGCGCCGCATTCGGACCGCTTTCCGCTCGACGGCCTCGCCGCCGCCCTCAACGAGATCGATCGCCAGCAAGGTCGCATCCCCGGCGATCGCCGGGCTGGCCCGCCGGTGGGGTTGCCGGAGGCGCCGGACGTCGATGTGGGCGCCCATCTCGCGGCAGCCGGCGTGCCGCCGCGCCTTCTGGAACTGCACCTTGCCACGACTGCCTGCGAGGCGCCCGACGCCGCCGGCCTCGCCGACGCCCAGCCGCTGATCGCACCGCTCAGCGACACGGCGACGCTCTACGCCATCCCCTGCTTCCGCAACGCGTCCGGCCTTGCCTCCCGCCTCTACCTGATCGAAAGCGGCGAGATCGGCGGCATGACGCCGCTGGTCTTCGCAGGCTTTTCCGACAGGTTGGGCTGGTATGGCGTCGACGCGCTCACGGCCGTCGCCTATGACGCGGCAAGCCGCCGTCTGACGGGCGAGGGCAGCGACGATCACGGCTGCGCCTTCCGGGGCGAGTGGACCTTCACCGACACCGCCTTCCGGCTCGATCGCCTGTCGGCCGCCACGAGCTGCGGCGCTTCGGCATCCGGCTGGAAGGACGTCTATCCCAACCCCTGATTTTTCCGAGCTTCCGCCATGGCCGACATGATCCTGCGCACGTCCCTCACTTCGCCCTTCGGCCGCAAGCCGCGCCTTGCCGCCGCCGTTCTCGGCCTTTCCGGGCGGATCGAGGTGGAGCTGGCCGACTTCCTCGACGAGACCGACAGCCTCAGGCGGCAGAACCCGCTCGGGAAGATCCCGACGCTGGTGCTCGCCGACGGATCGACGCTCTACGACAGCCGCGTCATCCTCGAGTACCTCGACCATCTCGCCGGTGGCGGGCGCATCCTCCCGAGCGAGCCGGCGGCGCGTTTCGCGGCGCTGAGATTGCAGGCGCTGGGTGACGGCATTCTCGACGCGGGCGTGCTTCGCCGGCTCGAGACCATGTTCCGCGACGAGCCATTGCGATCGGCAGGCTGGCTCACCTATCAGAGCGGCAAGATGAGCCGCGCCCTCGACGCGCTGGAAGTCGCACCGCCGTCGGACAGCGACATATTCGTCGGCGAGATCGCCGTCGCCTGCGCCCTGGGCTTCATCGACTTCCGCCTCGGCGACGACTGGCGGTCGGCTCGGCCCCGTCTTGCCGGCTGGTATGAGCGTTTCGCAGCCCGCTGCCCCGGCTTTGCCGAGACCGCACCCCGCTGACGACCGTCAGGCGGACATGAAAAAGCCCCGGAAGCCGAAGCTGCCGGGGCCATTTTGGTTGGCTGATCCGAAGAAGATCAGAACTTGTAGCCGACGCCGAGCTTGACGGTGTTGCCGTCGAGGTCGCCCTTCTCGTTCACACCGTAGTCGCGGTTGTTGGTGTCGGTGTAGAGATACTCGGCGCGGGCCGTGACGTTCTCCGTCAGGGCGGCCTCGATGCCGGCGCCGACCTGATAGCCGACGTGGGTGCGGGTCTCGTTACCGCCGCTCAGCTCCATCTCGCCCTGACCGACCAGACCGCCGACGGTGCCGTAGACCAGGATGTTGTCGAAGGCATAGCCGGCGCGGCCGCGGACGGCGCCCGACCAGGTGGCCAGCGGGTCAGCGCCACCGTAGGCGACTTCAGCCTCGCCGCCGACGACGACATTGTTCGGCATCTGATAATTGTAGCCGGCGAACACGCCGCCGACGACGCCGGCATGGTCCTTGGTGGCGCTGGCGGCCTGGTTGGCCCAGGTGTAGCCGACATCGGCGCCGACATAGGCACCGGTCCAGTCGAAGGCAGACGACGTCTCAACCGGCGGAGCGTAGGGAGCCTGGGGGATCGGCTCGTTGAGGTCGGCGGCGAAGACCGGAACCGACAGAAGAAGGGCTGAACCGGCGACGGCGCCAAGAAGCAGCTTGCTCATAGTTTCACTCCTTACAATCCGGTGCGGCGACACTTGGGAGTTGCCCCGCACACTTTGCATCTGGCCGTAAGCAAATGCTGCCCGGCTGTTCGATGGGGCGAAGATGATGTCCAAATGAGGCGGTGTCGATGCGAGAATTTGACGAAATCGGGGCAAGACGACGGCACATTTTGGCTGATGTATTGATGCAACAGTATGGTTACTGATCTGAAACGGTGCATAAATCGAAATTTAATACAAATGAATATTATCACGATTTCGCGATTGCTCGTCACATCTGGTTAACCATAAATGTGGCCGTCCAGGATGGGCGGGGTGAGAAAGGTTTGGCCGATAGGCGAATCAGGCCGCCAAGAAGCCGTCGGGCAGGTGGCCTCGGCTTTTCTGACGATCCGATTTGTGGCAGACCGGACGGCATGGATCGTCGGTCCCGCGCATGAGGTCGGGCCGAACGGGGAGGTCATCATGCCGCTTTCGGATATCGGGTCGCTCGTGCTGGTCGGCGCCGGCAAGATGGGCGGAGCCATGCTGCACGGCTGGCTCAAGAAGGGAATGAACCCCAAGGCCGTGGCCATCGTCGACCCGCATATCGGCTCCGAGGCCTTCTCGATGCTGATCGAGTATTCGGTCACCCACCACAAGGACGCCGCCGAGATCACCGACCCTGCCGACATCGTGGTGCTGGCCGTCAAACCGCAGCAGATGGGCGAGGCGCTGCCGGCGCTGAAGGGCGTGATCGGACCGTCGACGCTGGTGGTGTCGATCGCCGCCGGCACCACGCTGGCCAACCTTTCGGCGGCGCTCGGCGACGGGCCAATCATCCGCGTCATGCCGAACACGCCGGCCCAGGTGGGGCAGGGCATGTCGGTGGCCGTCGGCAATGCCGCCGTCACCGAGGCGCACCGGCGCGTGGTGACCAACCTGCTCAACGCCGTCGGCAAGACGGGCTGGGTCGGCGACGAAGCATTGATCGATGCGGTCACCGCCTTGTCGGGCAGCGGCCCCGCCTATGTGTTCCTTTTGGTCGAGGCGATGGCGGCCGCCGGCGAGAAGGCCGGTCTGCCGCGCGAGCTTGCCATGATGCTCGCCCGACAGACGGTGGTCGGCGCCGGCGCCCTGCTTGGCGGTGTGCCGACCGACGCCGCGACGCTCCGCAAGAACGTCACCTCGCCGGGCGGCACCACGGCTGCGGCGCTCGCCGTGCTGATGGGCGACCAAGGCTGGCAGCCGCTGATCGACGCGGCAGTCGCCGCCGCCGCCCACCGCTCGCGCGAACTGGCGGGCTGAGCGGTGAGCGACACCATCGGCTACGACGACTTCCTGAAAGTCGACATCCGCGTCGGCCGCATCGTGGCGGCCGAGGTGTTCAAGGAGGCGCGGCGGCCGGCCTACAAGCTCCGGATCGACTTCGGACCGGAGATCGGCGAGCGCCGGTCATCGGCGCAGATCACCGAGAACTACAAGGTAGAGGACCTTGTGGACCGGCTGGTGCTCGCCGTCGTCAACTTCCCGCCCAAGCAGATCGGCCCGATGCGCTCGGAGGTGTTGACGCTGGGCGTGCCCGATGCCGCCGGCCATGTGGTGCTGGTGGCGCCGGACAAGGACGCGGTGGTCGGCGGGCGGCTGTATTAGCAGCCAAACCCGGCACTCAGCCGGTCATCGCCAGGTGCCGCTGGGAAGGATCGGGGATCGGAACGGCAGCGATCAGCCGGCGGGTATAGTCCTCTTCGGGATTTTCGAAGACGGCGCGGCGCGAACCATATTCGACGATCCGGCCGCCGTTCATCACCGCGACGTCGTGCGACATGCGCTCGATGACCGCCATGTCGTGCGAGATGAACAGATAGGCCAGCCCTTCGGTCTCTTGCAGTTCCAGCATCAGGTCGAGCACCTTGGCCCGCACTGACACGTCGAGCGCCGCGACGCTTTCGTCGGCGACGATCAGCTTCGGCTTCAGCGACAGGGCGCGGGCAATGCAGATGCGCTGGCGCTGGCCGCCGGAGAACTCGTGCGGATAGCGGCTCGCCACGTCCGGCGTCAGGCCGACGCGGCGTAGCAGCTCGGCCACCCGATCGGCGCGGTCCGTCCGGTCGCCGATGCCGTGGATCAGCATCGGCTCGGCAATGGCGGCGCCGATCGTCATGCGGCTGTCGAGCGAGGCGTAAGGGTCCTGGAAGATCATCTGGGCAAGGCGCCTGACCGGCCGCATGGCTCTGACGGACAAGTCCATCAACTCCTCGCCGTCGATGGCGACATAGCCCTCGTAAGGGATGAGGCCGAGCACGGCCTTGCCGGTGGTCGACTTGCCCGAACCGCTCTCGCCGACGAGGCCGAGCGTCCGCCCGGCCCTGAGCTCGAAGGATACGCCGTCCACCGCGAGCTGCCCTGCCTTGCGGCCGAACAGGCTGGCGCGGGCGCCGTAGGTCACCTTGAGGTTCTGGACGGCCAGGACAGGCTCCAGCGACTTCTCGGCCAGAGGCGCCGCCTTTGCCTCGGCCGTGACGGCCGGCGGACCGTCGGTGCCGGTGCGGGCGCCGATGCGGGGAACGGCGGCGATCAGCTCGCGCGTATAGGTCTCTGTCGGCCGCTCGAAGATGTCGACCGCCGAGCCGATTTCGACGAGGCGTCCATCCTTCATGACGGCGACCCGGTCGGCCATCTCGGCGACGACGCCCATGTCGTGGGTGATCAGGATGGTGGATGTGCCGAACTCGCCCTTCAGTTCGCGCATCAGCTTCAGGATCTGCGCCTGCACGGTGACGTCGAGGGCCGTGGTGGGTTCGTCGGCGATCAGTACCTTGGGCCGACAGGACAGCGCCATGGCGATCATCACCCGCTGGCGCATGCCGCCGGAGAGTTCGTGCGGATATTGGCGGAGGCGCCTTGCCGGCTCGGTGATCTGCACCGCGTCCAGCATGCGTAGCGCCTGGGCGCGGGCAGAGGCTTCGTTGCCGCCCTGATGGATGAGGATGGGTTCGAGGAGCTGCTTGCCGATGGTCATCACCGGATTGAGCGATGTCATCGGTTCCTGGAAGATCATGGCGACGTCGCGGCCGCGCACCTCCCGCATGGCCCGCTCGCCGAGGCCGGTGAGGTCGCGATCGCCGAGCTTGATCGAGCCGGAGACGATGCGCAGCGAGGCGCGGGGTAGGAGCCGCATCACGGACAGCGATGTGACCGACTTGCCGGAGCCGCTTTCGCCGGCAAGGCAGAGCGTCTCTCCCGCCGCCAGACAGAAGCTCACGGCGTCGAGCACGCGCTTGGCACCGCGATCGGTCAGCGCGTCGACGGTCAGTCCGTCGACGCTCAGCACCGGCGCAGTCCTGATGTCTCCGCTCATGTCCGTCACGACAGCACGATCCTCGGGAAATAGAAGCTCACCACCACGTTGGGCATGTCGACGATCTCGGAGATGCGCAGATCACCGGCCACCGAGCAGAGCATGTAGGCGTCAACAGGGTTGTAGCCATGCTCGGCGGCGAGAAGATCGATCATCCGGCTGAGCGCCTCGCGCGACGCCGTCAGGAGATCGGGGCCGACGCCGGTCGTCACTTCGTAACCGGCGGCGTCGAGATGGCGCGTGACCGGCCCCGGCGTGGTGAAGCGGGGGCTCTCGAGCTTTTGGCCCTTCAGAACGCTGAGCGTCAGCGTGACGTTCATGGCGCTTTCGATGGCGGTGCCGCAGACCTCGCCGTCGCCCTGGGCGGCATGCGTGTCGCCAACCGAGAACAGGCCGCCTTCGACCTCAACCGGCAGATAGAGCGTCACGCCCGAGGAGAGATCTCTGATATCGAGATTGCCGCCGACACGGCGCGGCGGCACGACCGAGTGGACGCCCGGCTCGCTTGGTGCGACCCCGATGGTGCCGGCGAACGGCTTGAGCGGCACGCTGCCGCCAGGGCCGAACAGCGAAGGCGCCATCGTGCCGGGGGCGTATGTCCAGATGTGCAGGGCCGGATCGGTGAACTGGTCGGCCAGAAGACCGAAGCCGGGGATGACCGCCGTCCAGCCGATGCCGGAGGGCACGAACTCACGGATGTCGACCTTCAGCACGTCGCCGGGCTCGGCGCCTTCCACATAAACAGGGCCGGTCACCGGGTTGACCTTGGCGAAATCGAGGTTGACCACATCGGCCGCCGTCGAGCCCGTGCCGAGCTGGCCGCCGGAGCTGTCGAGGCATTCGAAATGGATGGTCGAGCCGGATTTCGCCACGGCAGCCGGCGGGTAATCGCGGCTCCAGCCATAATGATGATCGCGGCGATGGATGGTGTAGTCGCAGGCAACGCACATGGCGGTTTCTCCCGTGGGCCAGGGAAACGGGGGAGGGCAACCCTCCCCCGCGCTGGCGCGGACTTGCGGTCAAGTCCTTGTTATTGCTTCACATAGATGGCGTCGTAGTTGATGACGCGCGTCGGGTCGATGTAGATGTTGCCCGGCCCGCCCATGCGCTTGGACTTGGCGACGACGCGGCGCTCGTTGAACACCGGAATCCACGGCGCGTCGGCCATCAGGTCGGTGAACACCGAGCCCCAGAGCTTGGCACGCTCGTCCTTCTTGGCCGGATCCGACATGGAATCGGCCGCGATGGCGCGGGCATCGAGGTCCTTGTTGCAGTACCAGGCCCAGTTCCAGCCGCCTTGCGTGGCGCCGGCGCAGCCGAGGATCGGGCCGTAGAAGTTGGAGGGATCGGGGAAGTCGGCGATCCAGGCCATGCCGCCCGACCAGATCATCGGCGCCTCGCCCTCGGTGCCGCCGGCAGCGATGACGTTGGCGTTGGCCAACGCCTTGATCTCGGCCTTGACGCCGATGGCGGCGAAATCCTGCTGCAACGCCTGGGCAATGCGCGGGTTGGGATCGGTCGAGGAGGCGTAGAGCGCCGTCTCGAAGCCGTCGGGGAAGCCGGCTTCGGCGAGCAGCGCCTTGGCCTTCTCGATGTCGTAGGCGTAGCCCTTGAAGTCCTTGTCGTAGCCGGGCATCAGCGGCGGAAGCGGCTGGTTGGCCGGCGTGGCTCTGCCGTTGACGATGCGGGTGATACGCTCCTTGTTGACGGCCATGTTGAGGGCCTGGCGCACCTTGACGTTGTCGAGCGGCTTGACGCGTGTGTTGAGGGCGACGTAGCCGGTCTGCAACTGCTCGCCATCGACGATGATGTCGGCCGCATCCGGACCGTTCTTGATCTCCAGGAACTTCGACGGCGGGATTCCGTCACCGGCAATGTCCACCTCGCCCTGCTGCAGGCGCAGCAGCGCCACCAGCGGCTCCTGGCCGACTTCGACGGTGAAGCCGTCGATCTTCGGCGTGTCGGCAACGTAGAAGTTCGGGTTCTTCTCGAACACCAGCTTCTGGCCGATCACCCAGTCCTTCAGGATGAAGGCGCCCGAGCCGACCGGCTTCTTGCCGAAGTCCTGGCCTTCCGCCTCGACGACTTCCTTCGGCACGATCGAGGCGAAGTTGATGGCGAGCACATGCAGGAAGGTGGCATCTGGCCGGCTCAGCTTGAAGACGACGGTGCTGTCGTCGGGCGTCTCGATGCCGGAAAGACCCTCGGCCTTGCCGCCCGACAGATCGTCGAAACCGGCGATGGCGCCAAAGAAGCCGGCGCCGGGGCCCTGCGTCTTGGGATTGACGGCGCGCTCGATAGAATACTTGACGTCGGAAGCCACCACGTCGCGGCCATTGGAGAACTTCACGCCCTTGCGGAGCTTGAAAGTGTAGGTCAGGCCGTCCGGCGTGACCTCGAAACTCTCGGCCAGCGACGGCACCAGATCTGCCGTGCCGGGGGTGTACTCCATCAGGCGGGAAAACAGGCTCTTGATCATCGACCAGTTCTGCCAGTCGTAGCCGATGGCCGGGTCGAGAGTGGCGATGTCGTCCTTGTAGGTGACGACGATGGTGGCGCCCTTGACGGGCGTTTCGTCAGCCAGGGCGACGAGCGGCGTCAACGCCATCAGTCCGGCCAGCGCGGTTCTTTGCAGCCAATGTGTCATGCGGGTTCCCCTTTGTTGTTTGACTGGTTCTTGTTGTCGTTGGCCGGATCACAGGCCGGCTTTATCGGAGCCGTTAACAGGCCCGGATTTTGTTCTCCCAGCCCTAACGGGGCCGGATTCTGGGATCGATCAGCGGAGCGACGAGATCGGCGATCAGGTTGCCGATCACGATGGCGAGCGAGGAGATGAGCGTGACGCCCATGATGATGGGAATGTCGACCTGCTGGATCGCCTGCCAGGCGAGCTGGCCGATTCCGGGCCAGCCGTAGACGGCTTCGACCACCACCACGCCGCCCATGAACTGGCCGATGTCGATGCCGATCATGGCGACGATCGGCAACAGCGCGTTGGGCACGGCGTGGCGAAGGATGACTGCGCGCTCGGCAACGCCCTTGGCCCGCGCCGTGCGGACATAGTCTTGATTGAGCACGTCGATCATCGCCGAGCGAACCATGCGGGCATACCAGCCGGCCCCGAGCACGCCGAGGGTCAGCGCTGGCAGCACGACGTGGCTGAAGGTGCCGAAGCCGGACATCGGGAACCATTGCAGCGTCGCCGCGAAGACGTAGAGCAGCAGCAGGGCAACCACGAACTGCGGGGCGGACACGCCGATGAAGGAGACCGTCATCACCAGCCGGTCGACAAAGCCGCCGCGATTGAGGGCGGCTATGGTGCCGAGCGTCAGGCCGATCGCCACCTCGACCAGGATGCCGGAGACCATCAGGATCAGCGTCGCCGGCAGGCGGGCGAGGATCAGCGTCATCACCTCGGTCTTCTGGGTGTAGGAGCGACCGAGATCACCCTGCACGAGATTGCCGAGATAGTGGACGAACTGCAGGAGAAGCGGTTGGTCGAGGCCGAGTTCATGCCGGATGTTGGCGACCGTCTGGGCGGTGGCCGAGCGGCCGGCAAGCTGCACCGCCGGGTCCGCCGGCAAGGCGTAGAGCAGCATGAAGGTGATGGCCGCGACGCCGAACAGGATCATCAGCGCGCCACCGAGCCGGCGCAGGATCAGCTCGATCATCTCACATCCTCCCGCGCTGGGTCGGGTCGAGGATGTCGCGCAAGGCGTCGCCGACCAGGTTGAAGGAGAGCGCCGTCAGCAGGATGGCGATGCCCGGGAAGATCACCAGCCAGGGCGCCGAGGTGAAGAAGCTCTGGCTTTCGAAGATGATGTTGCCCCAGGAGGGTTCCGGTGGCTGCACGCCGACGCCGAGGAAGGACAGAGTCGCCTCGAGCAGCACCGTGGTGGCAATGCCGAGCGTGCCCCAGACGATGGCGGTCGGCATCAGGTGCGGAAGGACGTGGCGGAAGACGATGCGGCCGTGGCCGGCGCCCAGCGACCGTTCGGCAAGGATGAAGTCGCGTTCCACGAGGCCGCGCGTTTCGGTGTAGACGATGCGCGCCACCTGCACCCAGTTGACCATGGCGATCACCATGGCGACGATCCAGAGGCTCGGGTGGAACAGCGCGGCCAGCACGATGGCGAGCAGCAAGGCGGGAAAGGCCATCATCAGGTCGGTGAAACGCATCAGGGCGTTGCCTGCCGGGCCGCGCAGGTAGCCGGCCAGCATGCCGACGCCGAGGCCGATGGCGACCGCCGTGCCGTTGGCGACGACGCCGATGATCAGCGAGGTGCGGGCGCCGAACAGCAACCGCGTCAGGAGATCGCGACCCAGCGTGTCGGTGCCGAGCAGGAAGGCGGCATCGGGGCCGATCGGTGCGCCTTCGAGGGTCAGGCCGTCGAACAACTGCTCGTCGGGGGCGTAAGGGGCGATCAGCGGCGCGGCGAGGGCGCCGATCACCACCAGCAGCACCACGATCAGGCCGAAAACCGCGGTGGGCCGGCGCAGGAACTCACGGGCGATGCGCATCAACCGGCCTCCGACAGGGGAATGACGCCGGCCAGCATCTCGGCGGCCGTCTGTTCTATGGTGATGCGGCGCTTCATGGCCGCGCGGCGCAGTGCGGCGTAGGCGGCTTCCTCGTCACAGCCGGATGCCATTTCGATGGCCCTGACGGCGGCATGCACCAGCGGTCGCATGCGAAGCCTTTCTTCGAGCCGCTCCATGCGGGCTGCCGCTTCGGCGGCACGGGCGTGCGCGGTGACGGCGAGAATCAACGCCGGATAGACCGCGGCGGGTGCCACCGGCTTGGGCAGGATGGCAAGCGCGCCTTCCGAGATGGCCCAGGCGACGCGGCCGGGTGCTTCGGACTGCAGCAGGGCCACGAGAGGGACGGGCGCTGCATGGCCCGACCACGGCAGCAGCCCCGACCACCCCTGATCGGCGTCCACCAGCACGATGTCGGCCGGCGTCGCTTCGAGATCGAGCGGCGCCCACTGGACGTGCGCCTCAAGACCGAGCAGGCCGAGCTGGCGCACAAGCCGCTGCACGCCGTCGTCAGGGCGATGCAGGATGACGGCCCGGCGGCCGACGAGATCGGGGATCACCGTCATGACACCACCCTCAGGCTGGACCGGCCGCCGTCGCGCGATGCCGTCATGTAGGGATCGGCGGCGATGGCGGGACGACTGGCGATGATGTCGAAGTTGCCGTCGTCGCGGATGCGGCCGAGATGGAACGGCAGGGCGGCGTGGTTGGTCCGCGGATCGATGCGCATCGGGCCGTGCGGCGTTTCGAACAGGCGGGCATGGACCGCCATGCGCACGGCGGACGGCTCATCGGTTCCGACGGAGCGAACCGCGTCCATCAGCATGTTGGCGGCGACATAGGCGCCTTCGACGAAGGACGAGAGCCGGCGTTCGGTGCCCAGAGCTGCGGCCGCCCGCGCGCGAAAGCGCTCGTTTTCCGGCGTTGCCAGGGTGCCGAAATAGCTGGCGGCCGACAGGTGGCCGGTGGAAAGGCCAAGGCCGATCTCGCCGATCTCAGCCTCGGTGAGATCGCAGCTCACCACAGGTCGAACCTCCGGGCGGAAGGCGGGGTCGGCATCGCCGAGCGCCTTGTAGGCCCGGAGGAAGGCATGGCTCGAGGGGCCGATCAGGTTGTTGAGGATGAAGTCGGGACGGCGGCTCCGGATGTCGGCGATCAACCTGTCGACGTCGGTTTCCTCGATGGGCAGATAGCGCTCGCCCACCACTTCGCCGCCGGCGTCCCGCAAGAGGTCGCGGGCGATGCGGTTCATCTCCCAGCCCCACACATAGTTGGCGCCGATGAGATAGACCCGCCGCCCCTGCCTCGGCAGCAGATGCTCGAACAACGGTATCAGATGCTGGTTGGGACAGGCGCCGGTGTAGATGACGTTCTCGTTGGCCTCGAAGCCCTCGTAGGGGCAGATGTACCAGAGCAGTCCGTCATGCTTCTCGATGAGCGGAATGACTTCCTTGCGGGCGAGCGAGGTGATGGTGCCGACGATGAGGCGGCATCCTTCATCGCGCAGCATGGCGCGCGCCTGTTCCAGGTAGGCGCGCGGCTCGCCCTCGGGATTGGCGTAGACGGGCTCGAAGGAAAGCCCGCCGCCGTGATCACCTGCCGCCTGATCGAAGGCAAGCGCCGCCCCGTCGCGGCAATCGCGGCCTATGGAGCCATAGGGTCCGGTACAGGAATACAGGACTCCAACCTTGATCGCGCCGACCATCGCCAACCTCAACGCAGTGACCAATGCAAAAAGCCCCATGACACGCTCCGGCTCGCTCGAACGATCGCCGAAAGGTCATGGGGCCATGCTGCCCGTTGCTCTGGAAGAGCTGATGTCATGGCTGCAAAACGTTGCAGCCCATCAATTAGGCATGAATACTAACTGAGCTTCTTTGTCGCTGTCAAGGATGGAAAGGGAGGCGGCGCACCTCATCGCTCAGCGTGTTGCCTCTTTCTCGGGCATGACGGCTGAAGATCCTGAATCACCCGCCCTCGTTCATCTCCTCCACCTGTGCGTAGAGCCATTCGACGAAGCGCGTCACCTCGGGCTTGGGGCGGAGGCGGTCGCGGCGGACGAGATAGAAATTGTCGACCCCGGCGGCCACCACATTGAAGGGCGCGATCAGGCGGCCGAGGCTGAGGTCGTCGTCGATCATCGACAGGTCGGCCATGGCAAATCCGCGCCCGGCCTCGGCGGCCCTGAGCGCGGTGTCCATGGTGTCGAAGGTCTCGCCATGCTCGACGTCGGGAGCCTCGTCTCCGAAGGCCCTCGTCACCCAGCGCTGCCAGTCGGTCATGCCATAGCAATGAAGGATCTGGCCGCGGCGGATCTGCTCCAGCGGTTCGAGATGGGCGACGGTCGGGTAATAGGCGGGCGAGCAGACGGGGGTCAGCCGCTCCATCAGGAAGGGCACCAGCTCCTCCGGCTGCCACAGGCGCGATTCGTAGAGGATGCCGACGTCGTTCTCGACGTCGCTGGGGTCCATGTTTTCCCAGAGCACGGAGACGCGCACCGTGAGGTCGGGATTGGCCGTCTCGAAGCTGCGGAGGCGCGGCAGGAGCCAGCGGGCGCCGAAGGTGGGCGGCGTGCGGACGCGGATGACACCGGGGCGGGCGCGGATCTGCTCGACGCCACGCCTTATCGCCTCGAAGGCGGTGCCGAGCGACAGGGCCAGCTGCTCGCCTTCCGGTGACAGCCGCACGCCCCGGTGAACGCGGCGGAACAGCTCGACGCGCAGGTCGTCCTCCAGGGCGCGGATCTGCCGGCTGACGGCGCTCTCGGTGACGTTGAGTTCCTCGGCGGCGCGGTTGAGCGCGCCGAGGCGGGCGACGCTCTCGAAGGCCTTGAGCGCGTTGAGGCTGGGCAGGCGGTTGACGGCCACGTTCGTTACCTTCCGAATCTCTGTTCCGGTTGACTTTCACGCACGGCTTGGCGCCGGCTCGCCTTGCGGCGAACTCTTATCGACCAAGGTATCAGCGAGGCGCCATCATCCCGCAAATCCCGTAGATGTCAGCTCAAAAAGGGCAGTTTTGTCAGAAATGTGACGGCATTGTACGCAGTTCCCCCTAGAGGCCGCCAGCCATTGTGGCGGCGCTGCGGCGGGGTTGGTAAGGAATTGTTTACGGTTGAGTTTTTGGAACGTCAAGCCACCCAAAAAGGCGTTTGAAGGGGAGCTCGGGCATCTTCATATAGAAGCCAAGCGAAGAGCACGGAGTTCCATCATGATCTTCTCGATGTCCGCCCGCCAGTGGGCAGGCAGCACCTTCAATCCGGGGCAGCTCTACCGGCAGTGGCGCAAGCGCAGCCTGCTGAGGCACGACCTGCAGCGGCTGGTCGAGGATCCGTATCTGCTCGATGACGTCGGCTTCTGCCGCGAGACCGCCGAGCGCGAGATCGACCGCGCCGTCTGGGAGCCGGTGGCCAACCTGCGCATGCCGCCCCAGAAGCACGCCGCCTGACGGGTCCAAAATCGCAAGCGAACAGAATCGCCCCGGTGCCGACCGCGCCGGGGCGTTTTGCATAAGAAAACGGAGCCTTTCGGCTCCGCTGAGTTTGCTGGAGGATTGGGGCTGGAGGCGTGAGGTATCACCCCTTGTTTTTATTGTAGAGATCGAAGACGACGGCTGCGAGCAGCACGAGGCCCTTGACCATCTGCTGGAAGTCGATGCCGAGGCCCATGATCGACATGCCGTTGTTGAGCACGCCCATGATGAAGGCGCCGACCACCGCACCGGTCACCCGGCCGACACCACCGGTCGTCGAGGCGCCGCCGATGAAGCAGGCGGCGATGCAGTCCATCTCGAAACCGGTGCCGGCCTTGGGCGTCGAGGAGTTGAGGCGGGCGGCGACGATCAGGCCGGCAAAGGCCGCCATGACCCCCATGTTGACGAAGGTATAGAAGCAGAAGCGCTCGGTGTTGATGCCGGAGAGCCGCGTCGCCTTCTCGTTGCCGCCGAGGGCGTAGATGGAGCGGCCAATGGTGGTGCGTGTCGTCAGGAAGTAATAGGCGCCAACCATTGCGCCCATGACGAGCAGGATGTTGGGAATGCCCTTGTAGACCGCCAGTTGGTAACCGAAGAGCAGCATGATGGCCACCACGGCCGTCGTCTGCATCACGAATACCGGCATCGGCAGGACGTCCTCGCCATGCGCTTCGTCGCTCTTGCGACCGAGGATGGACCCGCGAACAAAGGCGGCCGCCAGCAGCAGGGTGAGAACCACCGCCGTCGAGTCGAAGCCGCCGATGGTGAAGAAGCTCGGCAGGAAGCCGGTCGAGAGCTTGGTGAATTCGGCCGGGAAGGGGCTGATGTTGATGCCGCCGAGGATCCAGAAGGTGAGGCCTCGGAACACCAGCATGCCGGCCAGCGTCACGATGAACGCCGGGATATGGTGATAGGCGATCCAGTAGCCCTGCGCCGCGCCGATGGCGCCGCCCGCAACGAGGCAGATCAGGCAGGCGACCCAGGGATTGATTTGCAGGCGGATCATCAGGATGGCGGCCAGCGCGCCGATGACGCCGACAATCGAGCCCACCGAGAGGTCGATATGCCCGGCGATGATCACCAAGAGCATGCCGAGCGCCAGGATGACGACGAAGGAGTTCTGCAGCACCAGGTTGGTCAGGTTGGCCGGCATGAACAGCACGCCGCCGGTGATCACCTGGAAGAACACCATCACCGCGATCAGCACGATGAGCATGCCGTAATCCTTGGCGTTGCGCCGGAGAACCTGCAGCAACGATCCCTCAGTTTCTTCCGCCACGGGCGGATTCACGCTGGACATCAAACCTTCTCCCCCGAG
>NZ_PJNW01000014.1 GCF_002844595.1 Pleomorphomonas diazotrophica
GGTGAAAACCGAGAGGGCTTTTTGCGTTTGAGCCCGTCCGACCGTCAAACCGACGAGCAACCACCGTCAGGGCCAAAAGGCAAACCATCAGAGGCGCCATGGCCTAGACGCCGTGGAATGGGTGGAACGTGCCACGAGGTCGAAATATAAGTCTTTGGTCCGACACATGGTTTTCAGATGAATTGTCGCACCGAGACTGGATTCTCACCGGAAGGTGAAGCGCGCTCTTAGCCTCTTTTCAGGAACCAAGCGATCCTTACTACGTTTCATTCACGGTTCCCCGAACCGAAACTTTCAATGAGACGTGAAGGGAGATCGTCATGAGTTCCACCACCGACAAGATCAAGGGCTATACCAACGAGGCCGTTGGCAAGGCCAAGCGGGCCGCCGGCGAGGCGCTCGACGATCCGGACCTGAAGCTCGAGGGCGACATTCAGGAAGCCAAGGGCGACACCCAGAAGGCCGTCGGCAAGGGCAAGGAAGCCCTGAAGGACACGATCGACAAGCTCTGAGCCACAATGCCCAGACATTCCAATGACGCTGCCGGTCCTTGAAGGAGCGGCGGCGTCTTTTGTTGACCCTGACCGCAGGGTGCGCGGCAAGTAGTCTATCCTTCGAGGGCCGAGATGATCCAGAGAACGTTGCTGCAGGCCTTTCATTGGTACTACCCCGGCGACGGACGTCTCTGGCCAGATATCGAAGAGAAGGCGGCCTCGCTCGCCGAGATGGGGATTACCGACGTCTGGCTGCCGCCACCTTACAAGGGCAGCGCAGGCGGTCACTCGGTGGGCTATGATGTCTACGATCTGTTCGACCTCGGTGAGTTCGACCAGAAGGGCAGCGTTTCCACCAAGTATGGCGACAGGGCCGCACTTGAGCGCGCTGCGCATGCTCTTGAGGAAAAGGGCATCGGCGTCATCTACGACGTGGTCTTCAATCACAGGATGGGCGCAGACGAGACGGAGCGAGTGCGAGTGCACCGCGTCAACCCGGATAACCGGGAGGAGATCGACCCCGAGACCTTCGAGGCCACGGTGCATACGCGCTTCACCTTCCCGGGTCGGCAAGGCCGCTATTCGAAATTCATCTGGGATGCCAAATGTTTCAGCGGGGTCGACCACATCGAGGATCCGGACGAGACGGGTGTCTTCAAACTGGTCAATGACTATGACGATGGCTGGAGCGTCGAGGTCGGCGAGGAGTTTGGGAACTTCGACTATCTGATGGGCTCGGATATCGAGTTCCGCAACAAGGCCGTCTATGAGGAGCTGAAGTATTGGGGGCGCTGGCTGATGGGTGAGTTCCCCTGCGCCGGTTTCCGCCTCGATGCGGTCAAGCACATCCCCGCCTGGTTCTTCCGCGACTGGATCGGCCACATGCGCGAGAAGGCCGGCAAGGATCTGTTCGTCGTCGCTGAATACTGGCTTCCGGACCTCGACGCGCTTCGCACCTATCTGGACCTTGTCGATCACCAGCTCATGCTGTTCGACGTGGCGCTGCACTATAATTTCCATGACGCCTCGAAAGGCGGTGACGGCTACGACATGCGCAAGCTGTTCGACGGCACGCTGGTTGGCGCCATGCCGGACCACGCGGTAACGCTGGTCGCCAACCACGACACGCAGCCGCTGCAATCGCTGGAGGCCCCGGTCGAGCCATGGTTCAAGCCGCTCGCCTACGCGCTGATCCTGCTTCGGGAGCAGGGCGTGCCTTGCGTGTTTCATCCCGATCTCTATGGGGCGGACTATACCGACAAGGGCGGCGATGGCCAGGATCACCATATCGAAATGCCAGCCATCGGCTGTTTGCCGCAGTTGATCAAGGCGCGGCAGCGTTTTGCGCACGGCCCGCAGACGGATATTTTCGACGATCCGAACTGCATCGCCTTTGTACGCCGCGGGACGTCGGAGGCGCCCGGTTGCGTGGTGGTAATGACCAATGGCGGCGAGGCCGCAAAGCCAGTCGAGCTCGGCCAGGAGATGGCGGGCGTTGTCTTCCGCGACGTTCTCGGGCATCGGGATGACGAGATCACCACCGACAAGGCAGGACGGGCAAACTTTCCGGTGAACGGCGGCAGCGTCAGTGTCTGGGTGCGCGCCGATGCCTTGAACTAGGCGCTGCGCTACGGTTTCCGCAAGGGAGGAACTTCATGACCTCTGATACGTTCTCGTCACGTCCCCTCGGGACGGTGCCTGCGGCGCTTGCCGCCGTCGCTCCGGTGGCTGCGGCGGCGATCATTGGCAATCTTGCCACCTTCCCCAATCTGACGCCGTGGTACGAGAGCCTTGCCAAGCCCCCTTTCAATCCTCCCAACGGCGTTTTCGGCCCGGTCTGGACGCTGCTCTATATCCTGATGTCCTGGGCGTTCTTTCGCATCCTGCGCAGCCCTGAGGGCGCTTCGCGTCGCCGCGCCATCATCTTCTTCCTGGTGCAGATCGCTCTCAATGCGGCTTGGTCCGTTGCCTTCTTCGGCTTCCATTCGCCGACGGCCGGTCTTGTCGTGATTGTCTTGCTCATCACGGCTATCGCGGCAACGGTGCATGCCTTCCTTGCCGTCGACCGCATCGCCGGCGGGGCTCTCATCCCCTATCTCGGATGGGTGGCTTTTGCGACGCTTCTCAATGCATCGATCTGGTGGCTGAACTGATCGCCCCGAACCGAACGCATTATTGCGGGTGGAGAGGCAAGACTTGCGCGATGGCTTAAAACAAAAAGGCCGCCCGAAGGCGGCCGCTTTGCAAGTCTTTGGCATTCAACCTGAAAATGGAGCGGGCGATGGGATTCGAACCCACGACCCTAACCTTGGCAAGGTTATGCTCTACCCCTGAGCTACACCCGCGCTCCGCTTTTCAGCGCGCTCCGTCGCCGGAGCGAGGCGGTATATCGCCCAAGTCGGCGGCGAATGCAACAGGCTTTTTCGACTTTTTTCGCCGGGCGCGTTTTTTTGCCGGGAAAAGGGCATGCCGAGGGAGCCAAGGCCCGGATTTTCCTGTGGTTTTGCCTTGCGCGATCCATTCATTCCTTGAAATATCGGCCGGTTCCCGGGTGCTTGCCCGTCCGCTCACGAGGTTTGCCATGGCCGCGACGCGCGCCGATCTGTTCGCCTTTCTTGATCGTCTCGGTATCGTCCATCGGACGATCGAGCATCCACCGCTGCCAACCGTCGAGGCGGCCATGGCCATCTGGGGCGGCATGACCGGCGGCTTTGCCAAGAACCTGTTCGTCAAGGACAAGAAGAGCCGGCTTTTTCTGATCACCCTCAGGAAGGACGCCGCGCTCGATCTCAAACATGTGCAGGCGGCCATCGGCGCCAGTGGACGGGTGTCCTTTTGCTCCGCCGAGCAGCTCATGGAACATCTCGGCATCCTGCCCGGTTCGGTCACGCCGTTCGGCGTCATCAACGACACCGAGGGCGTGGTGACCGTGGTGCTGGAGAGGGCGCTCATGGAACTCGATCCTGTCCACGTGCATCCGCTTGAGAACACCGCCACCACGGCGGTGTCGGCCGACGGGCTGGTCACCTTTCTCAGAGCCACCGGTCACGAGCCGCTCGTCGTCGACCTGCCACTTCTCGCGTGAGAGAGGCGGCTGTTAAACTTGGCTCCGTCGCCCTATATAGGGCGGACGAATTCCCTCGTCGCCGCCTCCTGTTGCGAGATCGGCGCCCCAGCAGTCGAGTGAGACAATGAGCAGCCCGACCTTCACCTTTGGCAATGGCTTCGCCCCGCCCGGCGCCGCTCCGGCTCCGGCCGCGACGGATGATGTGATCGAGACCACCACGCGCGATTTCGCCCGCGACGTGCTCGATGCGTCGAAGGACAAGGTGGTTCTGGTCGACTTCTGGGCCGAATGGTGCGGCCCCTGCAAGCAGCTGACCCCGATCCTCGAAAAGGTGGTTCGCGACACCAAGGGCAAGGTGCGGCTCGTCAAGATGAACATCGACAACCACCCCGAGGTGGCGGGCCAACTGGGCATCCAGTCGATCCCGGCGGTGATCGCCTTCGTCAAGGGGCGCGCCGTCGACGGCTTCATGGGTGCCCAGCCCGAAAGCCAGGTGCGGCAGTTCATCGAGCGTGTCGCCGGCCCCATGGGGCCGACCGACCAGGAGAAGCTGATCGCCGCCGGCCAGGAGGCGCTTGCGGCCGGCGATCCGCAGGCTGCTGCTGACGCTTTCCTCGCCGTGCTCGACATGGAGCCCGAGTCGCTGGTCGCCATTGGCGGCCTCGTCAGGGCTCTGACGGCCGCCGGGCAGCTCGAGGATGCGCGCACCGTGCTGGCTCGTGTGCCGGAGCTGAAAGCCGGCGACGCAGCCATCGCCGGCGCCCGTGCCGAGCTGGAGCTGGCCGAACGGGCGGCCAGCGTCGGCGACACCGACGCGCTGGCCGCCGCTGTGGCGGCCAACCCCGCCGACCATCAGGCTCGGTTCGAGCTGGCCGAAGCGCTGGCCGCCCGGGGCGACCGGCAGGCCGCCGTCGACCAACTGGTGGAGATCGTCCGGCGCGAACGCGCCTGGAACGACGAGGCGGCGCGCAAGCAACTGGTCAAGTTCTTTGAAGCCTGGGGCATGACCGATCCGATGACGCTCTATGGGCGGCGCAAGCTGTCCTCGGTTCTGTTCTCCTGATCAGGAAAGGCACTCGATGCAAGTCGGCAACGCAAGCTATGTCGGTCCCGCCGATCTTCCCGGCGAACTGCCCCTCTTCCCGCTGAAGGGGGTGCTTCTGCTGCCGCGCGGCTTGCTGCCGCTCATCATCTTCGAGCCGCGTTATCTCGCCATGGTCGACGCAGCGCTGGCCAGCGACCGGCTGATCGGTATCGTCCAGCCACGCTTTGATGCCGATGACGGCATCGAGGAAGGGGCGGCCCCCCTCTGCGAGGTGGGAACGGTCGGCCGCATCACGGCGATCGCCGAAACGGGCGACGGGCGCTATCAGGTGACGCTGACCGGCGTCTGCCGCTTCCGCCTGTTGGGCGAGGCGCCGACCGGCCTGCCTTATCGCGTCGGTCGGGTCTCCTGCGATTTCCCGGTCGATTTCGAGCCGCGGGCCGGCGAGGACGAGGTCGACCGCGCCGCTTTCCTCGCCGTCTTCGAGGCCTATCTAGAGGCCAATGAGATGGAAGCGGACTGGGACGCCGTCGAAAAGGCGTCGACCGAGGCGCTGATCAACACGCTGTCGATGATGAGCCCCTATGGCGCGGCCGAGAAGCAGGCGCTGCTCGAGGCGCCCGACCTCAAGACGCGGGCCGAAACGCTGATCGCCATCACCGAGATCACCCTGGCGCGCACCGGCGACGGCGCTCCGACCACTTTCAACTGAGGACCCGATCATGCAGGAGAACGACGGCCGGCGGACCGGTGAGGTCGATCCAAAGCTCCTGGAGATCCTCGTCTGCCCGCTCACCAAGGCGACGCTGGAATGGTATCCCGAGCGCCGCGAGTTGGTTTCGCGACCGGCCCGGCTCGCCTACCCGGTGCGCGACGGCGTACCGATCATGCTGCCCGACGAGGCGCGGGCGCTCGATCCCGACGAGTGAAGCCACAAGACGACGAGACTGCTGATCAGGCCGGAAGGCCGCAGGCTGCCCTGAGGCGCGTCTCGGCCTCGGCGCCGGCTTCGGTGAGCCGGATGGTCTTGAGGCGCGCCGTCGAGCCCGACACCACCGCTCCCGCCGATTTCGGCAGACCGGCGGCGGCAGCCATCAGCGCCGCCACGGCGGCGTTGGCTTTGCCGTCCTCAGGCACCGCCTTCACCCTTGCCGCCACCACCTCGCGGCCATCCGACAACGCCTTCAGGCCGTCGATGCGGTCGGAGCCGCCGCGCGGCGTCAGGCGCACCTCGACGAGGAGATCGGCGCCGTCGCGTCGGATCGGGGCTCCGGTCATCGGATCAGAAAACGTAAGGATAAATGTAGCGGATGATGATCTGCTGCAGCAGGATGATGCCGAACCACAGCACCAGGAAGGAGAGGTCCAGCCCGCCGGTGTTGGGCATGAAGCGCCTGATAGGTCGAAGCAGAGGCTCAGTCATGGTGTAGAGAAAGCCGGCGATGGCCGCCACAACCTGATTGCGCAGGTTGACGACGTTGAAAGCGACGAGCCAGGACATGATCGCCGAGGCGATCAAAATGTACATATAGAGACTGAGCACCTGGAGGAGAACGTAGAGGACGGCCTGCATGAATTGGTCTTTCGCGTCACGAGTTTTCCGAGATGTAGCCATGACGCGATGACGCCGCAAGGCCGCTTTATGGCCCCGACACTCGCCGATTGCCTGACGTGGTAAAGGACGAAGAGGGCATCTCGTCGAAGGCCGCTTCTCCGCATCGGCTCAACGGGGCAAGGGGCGGGGAAAGGCTTGACAGTCTCGGTGCCTCCCCCTAAAAGCGGCTCACCCGACGCCGGGTTCGCGGCTGAAAAGCCGCGCCGGATGGGGCTGTAGCTCAGATGGGAGAGCGCTGCAATCGCACTGCAGAGGTCAGGGGTTCGATTCCCCTCAGCTCCACCAATTCCCCTTTGAGGGATGGTGTTCCAAGTCATCGCCAAGCCGTCAACGCCTTGCAGGGCGTTTCGACGTGCCGAGCAGATGAGCTTTCTGTCTCTTCCCGGCACGTTGCAGATCACTCAAGACTGACGGTAATGGGGGCTCCGCGATACTCCACCACAACACCGGTGGTCGATGTCATTGGCGACACACCCGGGCGAACGCGGCAGATCGTCAGGTGGCGGACCCGCGGCATGCCCGGATAAGATCCTTGGCAAGCGCCGATTTGAAGTGTTCCCTCCCTGTCATTCCAACGAACCGGAATGCGGGCCCATTCGCCGCGCTCATGGCCAAGGCTGAGACCGTCATCCTCGTAAAGCTCAAGCGCGCCGTCATGGCCCGGGAAAACATAGAGCGTCAGTGTCTCCCTGGTCATGCCGGCGGTCGACTGGATGACCGGCCCGACAGGAAGAATGCTGCCAGCCCTTGCGTGAAGCGGTATGCGATCAAGTGGGCTTGGAACGTCGTGGGTTCGGCCTCCGACACGGTGATCGCCGCTCCAGACGTCGAACCAGCCTCCCTCGGCTCCGGGGAGATAGACCGGCCAGCTTTCCGCTCCCTCCGCCAGAACCGGAGCGACATGCAAGGTCCGGCCGAACATGTAGCTATGGACTTCATCCAATGCGCGCGGATCGGCGGCGAAGTCGAACACCAGCGGTCGCATCATCGGCACGCCGGTTTCAGCCGTTTCGGCGGCGGTCGAGTAGATGTAGGGCAGGAGGCGGTAGCGGAGTTCGAGATAGGCCCTTGAGACGGCCTCCACCTTTTCGCCGTAACGCCAGAATTCGGTGTCGGTCTCAAAGCCGTGGACGCGTTGCATCGGAAGGAAGGTGGCATATTGGAACCACCTGAGGAACCGCTCGCGATAGGCCGGATCGTCATACTGACCGGGACCGGGGCGGAAGAATCCGCCGGCGTCCACGGTCCAGTAGGCATAACCGGCTGCGGCCATGTTGAGACCGGCGGCGATCTGGTTGGCAAGCGTCGCCCAGTCGTTGCCGACGTCGCCCGACCAGGTGAAAGCGGGATATTGATGCTGGCCGAGGAAGGCGCTGCGCGTCAGGATCAGGGCGCGGGTATCGGGCAGGGCGGCACGCCAGGAATCTGAGACGGCGCGTGTGACCTCCAGGGGGTAGGCAAGCTGGACGTGTTCACCGCGCCCGGCGGCTGTCATGCGGCCGGCGAGGTCGTCGTTCTCCGGCTCGGTGGCGTCCTGCCACCAGGCGTCAATGCCGAAGCGTCTCAGCCGTTCCTCCTGCTGTTGGGCGTAGAAGGCGGCGGCGTCCGGGTTGAAAAAATCGACCCAGTCGGTCCCCTCGATGAAATAGCCGCGGCGGGCAAACTCCTTGCCGAGCTCGGATGACGGATCGATGCGTGCCCAGACCGACAGCATGAACCGTGCGTCGCGCCGGTGCACCTCGTCGATGAGCCGCTTGGGGTCGGGGTACTGCGCCTCGTCGAAGCGCATGGCGTTCCAGCCGTGCGAGCCCCAGTATTGCCAGTCCTGGACGATGACATCGAGCGGCAGATCGCGGCGGCGGAACTCGTCGAGCGTGTCGATGATCTCGACCGACGAGTGGAAGCGTTCGCGGCAATGAACGTAGCCGAAGGCCCAGATCGGCAGCATCGGCGTTGGTCCCAGCAACTGACGATAGCCGCCCATCACCTCGGACGCGCTGGGGCCGGCGATCACTACATAGTCGATGGCATCGGTGACCGGAGAACGCCAGACCGTACGGTCGGTGACCGGGCCGTAGTGCAGGACAGGCTCGTCGGTGTCATTGGCTTCCACGTGCACGGTATGGCGGCCGGGAGTAAGGTCGGCAAAGAAGCTGGTGGTCGGCGGGAGCCAGAAGTTGTCGTGATCGGCCAGCGTCCGACCGTCAATCTCGACACGATAGCGGCTGCCCATCTTCCTGCCGATGTCGAGTAGCATCGCCTGCCGGCCGCCCGTGGTGATCTCGATCTCGCCCTCGAAGATGGCCGTGCGCCGCTCGACGTCGGCGCCACCCGAGGAGGTGGTCACCGTCGCGGTCCGCGCCTTGCCGACGGCGCGTTTCGCAAGCGCGACGCGGTGCGGCGGAGGATTGAGTTCGCTACGGCCGAGATGATGCCAGATCAGGCCATAGCCTCGGCTCGACAGCATGAAGGGCAGACTGATCTGGGTGTTGACCTGGGTGAGCCGGCGCGGCAGGCCCCGAAGGTCCAGTGCGCCGTCTTGAAAGCAACCGGTGCCATAGAGGCGTTCGTTGGGTGGAGAGGCGAAGGCCTGCTCGGCGATGTGGATGGGTTCGTCATCAAGCAAGCCCGGTATCAGGCTGCGCTCCGCCTCGGCGAGCAGGAGCGTGCCGTCGCCGTCGAGGAACCGCAGGCGCCCGCTGGCATTCGTCAGCTCGCAGACGACATGCGGCAGCTCCAGTCTGGTGACGCCGTCCCGGCTGCGGACCAAAGGAATGACGGGCGGCAGATCGCCAGTCAGGATTTGGCTTTCCGGCATGTTTTCCGGGCCGGTCGGGCTGAAGCGGACCCGGAAGGCCCGGTCGCTTACAGCTGAAATGCAAAGCGATCCGCCAGGGTAAGTCTTGACGAAGTCAGGCGTCATGCCTGTGTGGGAAAGGGCGTTCTTGGTCATGATGCCTGAATTTCTGCGCTGAGGTCCGCGTTACTGATTGTCGGTCGAGCGTCGTCGGCTGGCGGCTCATCCCTTGACCGAGCCGCTCGTCATGCCGGCGATGATGAAGCGCTGGCCGAGGAGGTAGATGATGATCACCGGGATGATGGTGAGCAGGATGTCGGCGGACACGAGGTTCCAGCTGCTCTGGTACTGACCGAAGAAATTGTAGACCGCGAGGGTCATCGGCCAGTTGGCGCTGCTGTTCAGATAATAGAGCGGTATCATGAAGTCGTTCCAGATATTGAGGAAATTCAGGATACCGGCGGTGACGAGCACCGGTTTCAACAGCGGCAGGATCACCAGGAAGAACAGTTGCGGCGGCCGGCAGCCGTCGAGGATCGCCGCCTCGTCGAGCTCGCGCGGGATGGTGTCGACGAAGCCGTAGATCAGGAACACCGAGAAGGGCACCTGAAGCGCCGCGTAGAGGATGATGACGCCAATCTTGGTGTTGATGAGGTGGGTCACCTGCATCATCGTGGTCAGCGTGAAGAAGTTGATGGGCAGGGCGATACCCATGATCAGGAACAGGTAGAAGAAGCGGTTGAGTCGCGTCCTGTGGCGCGACATCACGAACGCCGCCATGGCCGAGACCAGCGTGGCGAGGACGGTGGCCGATGTGGCGTAAAGGAGGCTGTTGAGGAAGCTGCCGATCAACTTTCCCTTTTCGATGGCGATCAGGAAGTTCTCGAAGTGCAGTTCGCTCGGTAGATCGACGCTCATCGAGCTCGCCTCGGGCGAGGATTTCAGCGCGTTGATGGTGATGAGATAGACCGGCAGCAGCATGATCAGGCTGGCCAGGAAGGCGGCGAGATGGGCGGCGGGGGCGCGCAGGCTCTTGGGCATGGTCTCGCTCCTCACTCGCGATCCGTCTGGCGTTCCATTACCCGGATGACCAGGTAGCCGGTAACGACCAGGATCAGGAACAGAATGCTGGAAATGGCGGTGCCGAGCCCGAACTGACCCTTGGAAAAGGCCTTGAAGATCTCGGTCGACAGGACCTCGGTGGCGTAGCCCGGCCCGCCGTTGGTCAGCGCATAGACGATGTCGAACACGCGCAGCCCGTAGAGGACGTTGAGCACGGTGACGATCATCAGCGCCGGCATCAGCATCGGAAGGGTGATGTGGCGGAACTTGGCCCAGGCGCCGGCGCCATCGATGGCGGCGGCCTCATAGAGATCCTTGGGGATGGTCTGCAGGCCGGCAAGCAGGATAACCATGATGTAGCCGATGCCCTTCCAGCTATCGACGCCGATCACTGAATAGAGCGCGATGGTCGGATCGATGAGCCAGGGCAGCGCGAGGGCATCAAGGCCGATGCCGCGCAGGAAGCTGTTGAGGAGCCCGGCGGCCGGATCAAGAATCGAACGAAAGATCAGGGCGACGACCAGCGTCGGCAGGATGACCGGAAGGTAGATGAGCACCCGGTAGCCATTGACGAAGCGGCGGACGCCCTCGTTGAGCAGCAGCGCGAGCGCCAGACCGAACACCGTCTTGATGATGATCGTCCAGAAGGTGAACAGCAGCGTGTTGCCTATGAATGACAGATAGTTCTCGTCCGGCGACAGGATGGTCCGGTAATTGTCGAGGCCGATGAACTCGACCTCGTCGGAGTAGCTGCTCCAGTCGGTGAATGAATAGGCGATGCCGCTGAGGCTTGGGATGATGAAGAACGTCACATACAGGGCGAGCGCCGCGAGAACGAAGTAGAGCGGGTAAGGGCTATGGGATTTCATTGCGATTTCTCGTCGCTCGCGGTCACACCCCCGGTCTGAGAGCCTTTGCTCCCGGAGAAGACCGGGGGTGGATGCCGCCAAGTCCGGAGCTCTTCCGGCGGATCAGGTCCACTGGAAGAGCTGAGGTTGCGCTGGAACGGGAGGCTACTTCTTCCAGGCAGGATCCTTGGCAGCCTTGGCGAGATCGCCCCGACGCTTGTCGATGTTGGCGAGCACCTTGTCCGGCGTCATCGCTCCGGTGAACATCGCCGTCAGGTCGGCGCCGATATCCATCCACTGCGGGTTCACGTAGTTGACGGCGGTCTGGTAGACGGTGCCGCGCGCGTCCTTGTGCGCGTCGAACAGCGCCTGAACGTCGGCGCTGAACTTGCTCTTCGCACCCTCGAAGGGCAGCGTCATCGCGGTCGGGGTATTGTCGATGAAGTAGTCGACGTTCTCGGGCTGGGCGAGGAAGTCGAGATATTGCTTGGCGGCATCAATGTGGGCCGATCCCGAGTAGATGAAGTGGGTCGGTCCGGCCGGATTGATGTTGACCATCTGATTGTCGGCGAGCGGCATCAGGAACACGCCGATGTCGGATGCCTTCATGTCGGGATAGTCGTGCTCCACCAGGGAGGCAAAGCCGGTGTTGGCGAGCACCATCGCCACCTTGCCGCTGGCCATCGCCTTGGAGGCGCCGGTATAGACGTCGGCGAGGGCGTTCTTGCCCATGAAGCCGAGGTCATAGACTTCCTTGAGCTGGGTAACGGCCGTGAGCATGGTGGGGTTGCCCGCAAAGGTCGCCGTGTTGGCGTTGAGGGCATCGGCAAGGCCCGGGGTCACCTCTTCAAAGCGCGGTCCGAGTTCCGGGAACCAGAGCACGTGATGCCAGCCATCGGCAACCGGCTCGTAAAGCGGTTGGATGCCATTGTCGGCGAGCTTCTGGCACAGGGCCTTGAAGTCGGCGTAACTCTTCGGAGCGGCAAGGCCGTATTGAGCGAACAGCTTCTTGTTGTAGCTGATCACCCAGGTATTGCCGAGCACGTCCCAGTAGGTAAGGCCATAGAGCTTGCCTCCCACCGACGACTGCGCCGCAACCAGCTTATCCTCCCTGGCGGCCCAGGGCTCGCCGGAGAGGTCGACGGCGTTCTTCTCGACATTATACTGAAGCTTGAGGTCGGTGACGCCGCTTTGTCCGCCGAACAGGTCTGGCCCTTCGCCGGAGTTCAGCTTGGTCTGAAGGACGTTGAAATATTGGCCCGACGGCAGGATCTGGAAATCGATGGCGATTCCGGTCTTTTCCTCGAACTTCTTGGCAAGCGCCTGCTCGGCCTCCTTCACCCAGTCCTGACTCGCCATATAGGTCAGCGTTACCTTGTCCGCCGCCAGACTGGCACCGCCGGTCAGGGCGAAGGCCAGGCAGGAGGCGCCGGCCAAGGCCAGCATGTGCATTACGCCCCTGGCGGTCCGTTTGGTGTTACGCGTGGCTGTCATCAAATCCTCCCTTATTGCCGGCCCGAATGGACCGCGTTGCCGTCTTGCGACGACCCGAACCGCAAACCTTCGCCTGTCGCCTCGCGCGGCCGCCGTCCAACCCGGATGCTGGCCACCGACTCACTCCTCGGTTTCGGCTCATTTCCTCAATTGTAAGCGCTTACAATCAAAGTGCGGTTCTCGCATCCGCCGTCTTTTTCATCCTCACAGACGGACTTGAGATAGCCACCATGTTCCTGTAAGCGCTTACAATGCTAAGTTCGTCGCCGGACATATGTCAATGGGGGACGCGGAGGGTCGGAGGATTTTATGAGAGGCATCGCCCGCCTGGCCCGGGAGCTCGGGGTCTCAACGGCCACGGTCTCCCGTGCACTCAACGGCAACCCCAATGTCAACAAAGCGACGCGCGAGAAGGTTCTGGAGGCAGCGCAACGCCTTGGCTATGCGGCCAATCAGGCTGCCCGTTCGCTCGCTCAGGGCGTTACGCATTCCGTCGGCTTCATGATCGAACTGGACCACGAGAGCACCACCAGCACCGACTATTTCTTCATGGGAGTGGTCGAGGGCATGCAAGCCGTTCTCGCCGCCCATGGCCTCGACCTTCTGGTTCTGCCCTGCGCCAAGAGCCAGGACAACTTTACCTTTCTCCAGCGTTTCGTGTCGCGCGGCGCCGTCGACGGCATGATTCTCGCTGAAACGCGCCGGATCGACCGGCGCATCGAGCTGATGCAGTCGTCGGGCATTCCGTTCGTCACGCTGGGCCGAAGCGACAGCGGCGGCGGGTATTCCTGGATCGACCTCGATTTTGAGGGCGTCATGGCCACCGCCGTCGACCGTCTCGTGGGCCAAGGCCACAGGCGGATTGCCGTGACGGTACCGTCCAACGACGCCAATTACGGAACGATCTTTGCCCAGGCCTACCAGGACAGCCTCGCCCGGCACGGTTTGGCATTCGACGAGGAACTGGTGTTTCCAACTCGCCGCAGAGAGGACGATGGCGGCAGTCTCGTCGATGGCCTCCTCGATCGGCCCGATCCCGCGACAGCCATCATTCTGTTCTATGAAGTGACCGCCATCGGCATCTACAGGCGCCTTGCCGAACGCGGCCTCACGCCCGGCCGGGATCTGTCGATCATAGGCTTCCGTGGGGAAGAATCGGTTCGCTTTCTCGCGCCGCAAGTGACCTGCTTTCATATGTCGCTGCCCGATCTCGGGACCGCTGCCGCGCGGGCACTGCTGGCCCAGATGCCGCTGACCGCGCCGGCATTTTCCTCTGGCGTCCTGCAACGCCGGGTGCCGTTGTCGTTGGTGCCGGGCGAGAGCGACGGGCCGCCGGCTTCCGGCGTGCGCTAGAGACTCGGCTTCCCGCGGCCGCATTCCCCACCGAACCGGCCGCGAATGATCTCGGCCAATGGCTTCGGCGCCCATACTCGATCCACGCCGACGACAAATTGACGACCTCCAGGAAAGCTGGTATTGGCAAAAGAGATCGATCTCATTGGGTGTGAGATCGATCCCATTGCGCGCACGTCATACCGGCTGTCTGGGAGGGCCGTCGGTTGGGGGAAGAGACGATGGGCGATTCGGGGGGAGCCAGGGACGGCAGGACAAGAAAGGCGGCGCGGCTCATTGATGTCGCTCGCCTTGCCGATGTGTCGCGCGCGACGGCCGCCCGAGCCTTGGGCGGTTATGGCGTTGTCACCCAGGAAACTCGGGAAAAGGTGGCTGAGGCTGCAAAGGCGCTGGATTATCGCGTCAACGATCTGGCGCGGTCGATGCGGTCCGGCAAGACCCTGACCATCGGCGTGGTCGTCGCCGACATCTCCAACTCCTTCACGCTGAACTCGATCCGCGGCATCATCGATGCGTCGGGCAGCGCCGGTTATCAGAGCCTCGTTCTGAACACCGATGGCGATGTCCGCCGTGAGAGGGAAGCCGTGCGCGTCCTGCGGGAAAAGCGGGTCGACGGCTTGCTGATCGTTCCGGCGTCGCGTCTTGACGTCGGTCATCTGGCCGGCGGACGCGGGCATGGTGCGCCGGTCGTTCTGTTCGACCGGTTTATCGACGACCTTCCCCTCGATTCGGTTGTCACGGCCGACTTCGAGGCATCGCGCGCAGCCGTTAATCTGTTCGTCGAACATGGGCATCGGCGCATCGGGTTGCTCTTGGGAACCGCGGCGCACCACGGCCATCAGGACAGCGAGCCTCACGATACGGTTTCGGCGGTGCGCGAGCGTGCCCGGGGAGCCTTGGCCGGCTTTGCCGATGCCGGTCTTGCCGTGAATCCATCCTGGGTTCGCTATGCCGGATCGGTGGCGCCCACCGCTCTGGCGGCGGCCCGGCACCTCCTGTCGCAATCCCCTCGACCGACGGCCATCCTGGCCGGCAATGAGGAGATGTTGCTCGGTGCTTTGGCGGCCGCCGAGGAGATTGGCCTCGCCATCGGCCGGGATCTGTCGCTGATCGGGTTCGACGACGCTCCCTGGTTGGCGGTGTTCCGGCCGCCCTTGTCGGTCATCCAGCGCCCGACCTACGAACTCGGGCGTCGGGCGGTATCGTTGCTGTTATCGAAGGTGGGCGGAAATCGAAGGTCCGAGTCCATCGTCCTACCTGCTACATTGATAAATAGGGCATCTGTCGCGTCTATTTCCGATCATTAATAGTGTAATCCAATTGTATTCTTGCCATTCTGGTTTAATCCAGGGTGGATGATTTTATTTGTGCTTAGATATCATTCCATCAATATGATGAAATCTATAATATTCTTGACAACATCTTTATTCGAGCGTAGCCGATGTTGAGCGAAGCATGGGAGGTGCGTCGCAATCGGTTGGGTGAAGGGTCTTTGCGTTGTGCGACGGCTGCTTCGCCTCGCTTTCATCGTTCGGGAGGATCGACATGAAGAAATTCGTAACCGGCTTTATCGCCGCCTTGTGCATGGGCGTCTCGTTCGCCCATGCCGCCGACCAGTTCACCATTGCCGGCATCGTCTTCCAGGAAGACCAGTTCATGAAGTCGACGCTGATCGGCATGAAGCAGGTGGCCGACAAGGAAGGCGTCAATCTTCTGACGGCCAACACGTCGAACCAGATTTCCAAGGAAGTCCAGGTCGTCAACACCTATACCGCCCGCGGCGTCGACGCGATCGTCATCACCTATCTGGACCCGGCGGCGGCCTCGATCCCGGCGGTGAAGGCGGCGGCCGACAAGGGCATCAAGATCGTGTCCTTCAACAACACCCTGGCTGCCGACTTCCCGGTGTCCACCGTGCAGTCCGACAACAGCCTGCTGGGTGCCGGCTCCGGCAAGGCCGCCGCCGAGTACATCAAGGCGCATTATGCCGACAAGAAGGAGATCAAGGTCGGCATCATCAACTACAAGGCCCAACTGCCGCCGGAAAGCAATGCGCGCCAGGACGGCTTCTGGAACGAGATCAAGGACATCCCGGGCGTGAAGCTGGTCGCTGAAGCGTCGTCGCCGGTGGCCGAGGAGGCCATCAAGAAGGCGGCCGACATCATCACCGCCAATCCCGACCTCGACCTGTTCTTCGCCTGCAACAACGGCGGCTCGATCGGCGCCGTGCTGGCGGTGAAGAATGCCGGCAAGAAGATCCCGGTGTTCGGCATCGACCTCGACAAGCAGATGGTCGGCTTCCTGCAGTCCGAAGACGACATCCTGCAGGCGTCGACCGCCCAGGATCCGGTGAAGATCGGCGCGCTCGCCATGGAGAATGCCGTCAAGGCGCTCAAGAACGAGCCGGTCGAGAAGAAGATCATCGTTCCCGGCCTGACGCTCTCGCGCACCGACCCGGCGGCCATCGCCGAGTATGCCAAGACCGTCAAGTAACTCCAGTGCGCCGCGCGGGGGAGCTGCCAGCGCCCCCGCGCGACTTCTTGCACGAGAAGCGATGACGGGCACTGGTGTGCCGCGCATGCACCTTGGAGCGCCGAGGAGGGTTGCTCTTGCCGATCTCGTTCGCCGGGATCGAAGCTGGCCGAAACAGTCGGTTCGGATTGCAAGGATCGGACAATGGAAGCGGCAACGCTCGAAATCAGAAACCTGACGAAGGCCTACCCCGGCGTTCTCGCCCTCGACGCCTTCTCGGCGACCTTCGAGGGCGGCAACGTCTACGCCCTTCTCGGCAAGAACGGCTCGGGCAAGAGCACCTTTGTCAAATGCCTGTCGGGCGCCGTGACGCCGACATCCGGAGAAATTCTGCTCGATGGCCTGCCGGTGACCTTCAAGGGACCGGCCGAGGCCAATGCGGCCGGCATCGCCGTGGTCTATCAGGAGCTCAGCCTGATCCTGGATTTCACGGTGGCCGAGAACATCATGCTCGGCCGCTTTGCCACCGGCGGCCCCGGCAATATCAAGATCGACTGGAAGCAGACCAACGCCGCCGCCGAGAAAATCCTGAAGAGCCTCACGATCGCCATTCCGGTGACGCGCAAGGTATCGGAGCTGTCGGTCGGGCAGCGGCAGGTCATCGAAATCGCCAAGGCCATGTCGCTCAATCCGCGCGTCCTGCTGCTCGATGAGCCGACCTCGGCGTTGGCCCGCCATGAGATCAACAGCCTGATGGAGGTCGTGCGGACGCTCAGGGCTCAGGGCGTCATCGTCATCTTCATCACCCACAAGCTCAATGAAATCCGCGGCGTGGCCGACTATGTCACCGTGCTGCGCGACAGCCGGCACGTCGGCTCGGTGCCGATCGGCGTCGCCACGCCCAAGGTGATCGTCGACATGATGTTCGGCGAGACGATCCTGCAATCGCGCCCCGACGACCTCAAGGTCGGTGATCAGGTCAGCCTCAAGGTCTCGGGGCTGACCCGGCGCGACAAGTTCGAGGATATCAACTTCGAGGTCAGGGCCGGTGAGATCGTCGGCATCGCCGGGATGCTCGGCGCGGGCCGCAGCGAACTCCTGCGCGGCATTTTCGGCGCCGATCGGATCGACAGCGGTTCGGTGACCATCAACGGCGTTAAGGTCGACAAGCCGACCATACCGCTGATGAAGACGCTCGGCCTCGCCATGACGATGGAAAATCGCAAGGAGGAGGGCCTCATCCAGATCATGTCGATCGAGGACAACCTCTGCCTCGCCAGCCTGAACGAGATCTCCCATCGAGGCCTGATCAGCCGCTATCTGCAGGCGCCCGTCGCCGAGAAATGGATCCGGCAGCTGCACATCAAGGTGTCCGATCCCTCCAATGAGGTGCAGTCGCTCTCGGGTGGCAATCAACAGAAGGTCGTCGTCGGCAACTGGCTCAACACCGACCCGAAAGTGGTGTTCTTCGACGAGCCGACACGGGGCATCGACATCGTCGCCAAGCAGCAGATCTTCCAGATCATGTGGGATCTGTCGCGCAAGGGTCTCAGCGTCGTCTTCGTCTCGTCCGAGCTCGAAGAACTGCTCGAGGTCTGCCATCGCATCCTGATCATGGAAGCCGGCCGCATCATTGGCGAGGTCCCATCGCCCGAGACGGTCGGCATCGAAGATCTCTACGCCATATGCATGGGCGAGAACGCCTAAGCTTCCGTTCCGCTTGCAATCATCGTTGGTTTACAAGGGTTTCCGTCATGTCCACCCTGGCAACGCGCCGCCCCAGCTTCCGCCTTTCCGATTTCGTGCTCGAGTTCATCCTGTTGGCGATCGTCCTGCTGCTGGCGTTCACTGCGCCGGGGTTTGCGTCGTGGGACAACTTCATGAATATCCTGCGCAGCGCTGCCACGACCGGCGTCATTGCCTTCGGCATGACTTTCGTCATCATCCTCGGCGAGATCGATCTTTCCGTTGGATCGGCCGTGGCCTTCTTTGGCTGCCTGTTGGCGCTGATCACCGAATCCCTAGGGAATGCGGGTTTTTCCGTCGAGCTGGCCATCGCCTTGGGAGTGGTCGTCTGTCTGGCGGCCGCCATCTGCGCCGGCACGTTCACCGGCTGGATCCGCCACCGGCTCGCGGTGCCCACCTTCATCACCACGCTCGCCTGGATGGCGGCCTTCCGCGGCGGCGCCTATCTTCTCACCGGCTCGTTCCCGATCACGCCCTATCCGGAATGGTTCTTCTTCTTCGGCGCCGGCTTCATCGCCGGCATTCCCTTCCAGGCGGTGGTGTTTCTGATCGTCTTCGTAGTGACCTGGTTCATCTCGAAATACACCGTGTTCGGCAAGTCGGTTTACGCCATCGGCGGCAACGCCGAATCGGCGCGCCTGTCGGGCATCAATGTCGCCAGGGTCCGAATGGCGGTGATGGCCATGACCTCGGTGTTCGCCGTCATGGCCGGCATCATGGTGTCGAGCCAGATCCAGGCGGGCAATCCGACCGTCGGCGTCTCCTGGGAGTTCACGGTGATCTCGGCCTGCGTCATCGGCGGCGTCAGCCTGATGGGTGGCCGGGGGCGCATCTGGGGTACCTTTGTCGGCGTGCTGTTCCTCGAAATCATTCTCAACGGCATGACCCTGCTCAACATCGACGAGTATTGGCAGTATGTGGCCCGCGCCCTGCTGATCCTCGGCGCCGTGCTGATCTACCAGCTGCAGGCCGTGTCGAGGGCGGCGCGCTGACGCGAAGCGGAGATCGGTGTCCGGCCTGCGCAAGGCCGGACACCGATGGACCATTGCGACGCATGGCGCCTTTCGGAGGGGCTTGCCCTTGATCGAGCTGCCAAATCCTCCATATTGCTCAGAGGTCTATCGACCCGACCTGCCCACGAGGTGAGTCACTCCCAGAACATCCAGCCCTGACGGAGGCACCCTTCATGCCGCACGACACGTCCCTCATTTCGACGATCGTCGGCGGTCTTGTCCTGGCTTTCATTTTCGGCGCCATCGCCAATCGCTTCCGTCTGCCGCCGCTTGTCGGCTATCTCGTCGCCGGCATGCTGGTGGGGCCGCATACGCCTGGCTTCGTTGCCGATCAGGAACTGGCGCCGCAGCTCGCCGAACTCGGCGTCATCCTGCTGATGTTCGGCGTCGGCCTGCATTTCGCGCTGAAAGACCTGCTGTCGGTCCGATTCATCGCCGTGCCGGGCGCCGTCGGCCAGATCGCCATAGCGACGCTGTTTGGCTGGGGGCTTGGCCACAGCATGGGCTGGTCGACAGGCGGCAGCTTGATATTCGGCCTTGCCCTGTCCGTCGCCTCGACGGTGGTGCTTCTCAAGGCGTTGCAGGAGCGACGCCTCGTCGACAGCGAGCGCGGCAAGATCGCCGTCGGTTGGCTGATCGTTGAAGATCTCGCCATGGTGCTGGTGCTGGTGCTCATTCCGGCCGCCGCCAGCGTGGCCGACGGCGGCGCCAGCGCCTATTCCGACCCGCTTGCCGCCATAGCCAGCCGACTGGTGGGCATCGATCTCGGGGTCGGTGGCATCGTGGCGGCGACGCTGACGAAGGTGGCGATCTTCGTCGCCCTGATGCTGGTGGTCGGCCGACGGGTGATTCCGGCCATCCTGCACCGCATCGCTCATACCGGCTCGCGCGAGTTGTTCAGGCTCGGCGTTCTCGCCATCGCGCTCGGCGTCGCCTTCGGGGCGGCGGAGCTGTTCGGTGCTTCGCTCGCTCTTGGCGCTTTCTTCGCGGGCATGGTGCTGTCCGAAAGCGAGCTCAGCCATCGGGCCGCCCAGGAAAGCCTGCCGCTGCGCGATGCCTTCTCGGTGTTGTTCTTCGTGTCGGTCGGCATGCTGTTCGACCCGAACATTCTCATCAACGAGCCGCTTGTTCTCCTCGCCACGCTGGCCATCATTCTCATCGGCAAGACGGTGGCTGCGTTTGCCATTGTTCTGATCTTCCGACGGCCGGTGAAGACGGCGCTGACCATCTCGGCGAGCTTGGCTCAGATCGGCGAGTTCTCCTTCATCCTGGCGGAGATGGGCGTCGGCCTCGGTTTCCTGCCGGAGGAAGGACGCGATCTCATCCTGGCCGGCGCGCTGATTTCTATCATCCTCAACCCGCTCATGTTCGGCCTCGCCGACCGTCTGCGCCCCACCTTGGAAGGTTGGTTGCAGCCCAAGTCCGAGTCCGAGCCCGTGACCGAGGCGGCTGTTCCTGCGGCAGCGACCAAGAGCGAGCCGACGCAGGCGGAAGGTAGCGGCGACCTCGACGACGAGGCGGCGGAACCGACAACCCTCACCGGGCATCTCGTGGTGGTCGGTTACGGCCGGGTCGGCAGCGTCATCGCCGACGACCTGACCGGCCAGAGCAAGCCTTTGCTGGTGATCGAGGACGGCGAGGATCGCTTGCGCCTGTTGCGCGACAAGGCCATCGAGACCATTGCCGGCAATGCCGCCGACGGTCGGGTTCTCGCTCTCGCCGGTCTCGAACGGGCAAAGGCCCTGCTGGTCGCCATTCCCGAAGGCTTCGAGGCGGGTCAGGTGGTCGAGCAGGCGCGACGGATCAACGCGAGCCTTCTCATCGTCGCCCGCGCCCATTCCAACGAAGAGGTGGAGCATCTGTTGCGTCATGGGGCTGACAGGGTGATTATGGGCGAACGCGAAATCGCCCTCGGCATGTTGAAGATGCTCGACGGTGAGACCACTCAGCCGCATGGAGCGGCCGACAAAGCGTCGCCATCGGATGCGACGAAGCCGTCCGACACGGAAGAAGGAAAGCCCGCCGCGTGACCTCGGGAATCGCGCCTCAGTCGTTTTTCAAGCGCTGCATGACGGCGCCGAAGACGGCTGTCGCCTTCCTGTTCGCCCTTCTCTTCATTGCCGTCCTGCATTTCGGGCTCGGCACCGACGTCGGCTCGTCGCTGTCGACGACGCTCGGGGCAGGCGATCACGCCGTCGTCCGCCACTCGGCTCTCCTTCGCGACGGACTGAGACCGGTGGTCGCCGCCGAGCATGGCGACCGGACCTCCGCTCCGCCACCCCAGCTGCCGGCAGCTCTGGTCCTTGCTGCGGTCGTCGTGGCGCTTCCCGTCGGCAGTCGCCGCCTGCGCACTCTTGCCGAAGCCATTGCCGCTAACAGCCATTTCTCAGGCCATCGGCCTCGCGCGCCGCCCATCGCCTCCTGATTCTCCGAACCCAAATCAGGTTTCGCGACCGCTCGTCTTCACGGAGACGCGGCGATGTCGCCCGGCATGGACACGCATATGAAAACTTCCCGCTGGTTGGTGGCGCTCTATTCGGCCATCATCGCCCTCGGCATCATCGTCACGCTTCCCAACGTGGTGCCGCAATCCGTCCTCGACAATTTTCCCTCCTGGCTGCCGCGCGACCGAGTGTCACTTGGTCTCGACCTCAGGGGCGGATCGCATCTGGTGCTGGAGGTGGATGCGGCCGACCTTGTGAAGGAACGGCTGCAGACGTTGACACAGGACGCCCGTCGCGCGCTGCGCGATGCCAAGATCGGCACGGAGTCGATCCGCCGCGCCGGCAATGCCGTGACGGTCAACCTCGACGATCCCGCCGAGACCGCCCGCGCGGCCGGTGAACTCGGCAAGCTCGCCGCCTCGATCGGCAATCCGGGCCTTGGTGTGACGGCGAGCGACCTCGACATCCGCCAGAGCAACGGTTCGGTGACGCTCGCCCTCACCGAGGCCGGCCTGACCGACCGTGCGGCGGCGGCCGTCGAACAGAGCCTTGAGATCATCCGCCAGCGCATCGATCAGGTGGGTGTCGCCGAGCCGACCATCCAGCGCGTCGGCAGCGACCGCATTCTGGTGCAGCTTCCCGGCGTGCAGGATCCGGCGCGTATCCGCGAACTGCTCGGCTCGACCGCCAAGATGAGCTTCCATCTGTTGTCCGACACCGCGACGGCCGAGTTCGTGCCGCCGGGCGTCACCATGCTGCGCGACGACGAGGGGCGGAGCTATCCCGTCGAGGACCGTGTCGAGCTTTCTGGCGATCGCCTCACCGACGCGCGCGTCGGTTTCGATCAGACCACCAACGAACCGATCGTTTCCTTCCGCTTCGATTCGGCTGGTGCGGCGCGCTTCGCCGACATCACCCGCGCCAACGTCGGCCGCCCCTTCGCCATCGTGCTCGACGACAAGGTGCTGAGCGCGCCGGTGATCCGCGAGCCGATCACCGCCGGTTCCGGCCAGATTTCCGGCAGCTTCTCGGTTCAAAGCGCCACCGATCTCGCGGCCATGCTGAGGGCCGGCGCGCTGCCGGCCAAGCTGACGGTGATCGAGGAGCGCACCGTCGGCGCCGACCTCGGCGCGGACGCCATCGAAATGGGCGTCGTCACCGGGCTCATCGGCTTTGCGCTGGTGTTCGGCTTCATGCTGGTGCTCTACGGCGCCTGGGGACTGCTCGCCAATCTGGCGCTCGCCCTCAACGTCATCCTGACCTTCGCCGGCCTGACGCTGCTCGGGGCGACGCTGACGCTGCCGGGCATCGCCGGCATCGTGCTGGGCATCGGGCTTGCCGTCGACGCCAACGTGCTGATCAACGAGCGCATCCGCGAGGAATCGCGCAAGGGGTTGAGTGCCATCGCCGCGCTCGATGCCGGCTTCAAGCGGGCCTACTCGACCATCGTCGACGGCAACGTCACGGCGCTGATTGCCTCGGTGCTGCTGTTCTGGTTCGGCTCCGGACCGGTGCGCGGCTTCGCCGTCACCATGGGCATTGGCCTTATCATCTCGATGTTCACTGCCGTCTCGGTGGTGCGCGTGCTGATGCTGGCGATCGTCCGGCGCAGGAAGCTCAAGAAGATGGATATCCGGCCGCTGCTGCCCATCCAACTGATCCCCGACGGGACGGCCATCCCCTTCATGCGGGCCCGGTTCTTCGGTATAGGTTTCTCGGCCTTCCTGTCGCTCGCCTCGATCGGCCTGTTCTTCTATCCCGGCCTCAACTACGGCGTCGATTTCCGCGGCGGCATCCAGATGCAGGTGGAAACGGCGGCACCGGCCGATCTCGCAGCCTTCCGTTCCGGCCTCGACGGCCTCGGGCTCGGCGAGGTTGCGCTCCAGACCTTCGGCGACGACAACCATCTTCTGGTTCGTGTCGAGCGGCAGGCGGGCGGCGAAGAGGCGCAATCGGTAGCCGTCGAGCGCCTCAGGCAGGAGGTGACCGCGATCGACGCCTCGGCCAAGGTAATCGGCACCGAGGTGGTCGGCCCCAAGGTGTCGGGCGAACTTGCGACGGCTGGCGTGCTCGCCGTGATCTTCGCCAGCCTTGCCATGCTGGTCTACATCTGGGTGCGCTTCGAGTGGCCCTTCGCGGTCGGCGCCATCGCCACGCTGGTGCTCGACGTGACCAAGACCGTCGGCTTCTTCGCGCTGACCGGGCTCGACTTCAACCTGACGGCCATCGCCGCCTTGCTGACGCTGGTCGGCTATTCGGTCAACGACAAGGTGGTGGTCTATGACCGCATGCGCGAGAACATGCGGCTCTACAAGGCGATGCCGCTCCGGGAGCTGATCGACAAGTCGATCAACGAGACGCTGGCGCGCAGTCTCTACACCTCGGTGACGGCTTTTCTATCCCTGTTGCCGATGGCGATCTGGGGCGGCAGTGCGGTGGAAAGCTTCGCCGTGCCGATGATCTTCGGCATCGTCATTGCCGCCTCGTCGTCGGTGTTCATCGCCGCGCCGATCCTGCTGTTCCTCGGCGACTGGCGGACCCGCCGCCGGCGCAACCAGCCGGCACCGGCGACAGGTACGCCGTCCGAGGCATGAACCAATCGAGGAGGCCGGGCAATCCCGGCCTTTTCGTTACATGCCGTCAGTCTCTTCTTAGAAAAAATCTCAAGTCCGTAGGGCATTTCACGGGGTTGTCCCGATACTCGGGACCGGACCGGCAAGTTAGTCTCCTGAGGGTCAGGGGATCCGCGACGTTCCCCTCCGTCACTCAATTATAAAAGGCAAGCACCATGCCCACGACAACGGACAACCTCAAGGAAGCCTTTGCCGGCGAAAGCCAGGCCAACCGCAAGTATCTCGCCTATGCCGACGCCGCCGTCCGCGAAGGCAAGCCGGGCGTTGCCAAGCTGTTCCGCGCGGTTGCCGCCGCGGAGACCATCCATGCCCACGCCCATTTGAGGGCGCTTGGCGCCATCAAGGGAACCGCCGACAACCTCGCCGATGCCATGGATGGCGAGAGCCACGAGTTCACGTCGATGTACCCGGCGATGGTGGCCACGGCGAAGGCCGAGGGACACAAGCGCGCCATCCGCTCGATGACCGAGGCGATGGAAGTCGAGAAGATCCACTACGGCCTGTTCGGCGACGCGCTGGAAGCGGTGAAGGCCGGTGGCGACCTTGGCGACGTCGTCATCCGCATCTGCCCGAACTGCGGCCACACGGTCATCGGCGACGCGCCAGACGCCTGCCCGGTCTGCGCCTGCGCTGGCGAACACTACAAGATCATCGAGTGATCCGACTGGCGCCGCCGGGACGGGCGGCGGCGCTGGCTGGGGCAAAACGGCAAACGCCACCAGACGCACCGGTGCGCGTTGGTGGCAAACAACTGTTGTGGCGGGGCAAAGGTGGTGCCGCACGACGGATTCGAACCGCCGACCCCATCATTACGAATGACGTGCTCTACCAACTGAGCTAGTGCGGCGCCGGCGCGGGGCTACCCCCGCGGGACGGGGCGTTGATACCGGCATCCCCGGCTAATTTCAAGCACCGCTTCCGAAGAAAATGAAGCCGGCGCCGATCCCCTCACGAGAAGGGCGATTGCGGGGTCAGGCTGCGCGTCAGCCCCTTGCCGTTGGCGGGACCCGGATCGTCGGGCGGCGGCGGCAACACGGCCAATGGATCGACAGCGACACCACCCGCCGTCGGCGACGGTGGCTCGGCTGTGGCCGGCTTTGCCGGAGCGACCGTGAGGATTGGTGCGGGGGGCGTCTCGGCCTTTTCCGTCGTCGCGATCGGCTTGTCTTCGGGTTCGGCGGCCACTGCCTGCTGCGGCTTATCCTGCTCGATGACCGGAGGTGGAGCGGCAGGCGGCTCTTCCGCTTCAACGATTGGCGAGACCTCCTGCAGGACGGGCGGGTTCGGCGTCGCCGCGATGACAGCGAGGTCCTCACCCTCGATCGCCTCTCCTGTCTCGCGTTCGGCCGGCACGCGCCACTCCACCGCGTCGAGCCGGCCGGACAGCGGCGAAAGCGGCTGCCAAGCGTCGAGCACCAGACCATCGGCGGTCCAGGCCGCGTCGCGCGGCGCCCGCACGGCGCGGGCGAGCCATTCGCGAACGCGGCCGATATCGCCGCTCTCGCTCTCTTCGAGCTCGGCCATCATCAGGCAGACGCGTTCGGTCGGCGCTTGGCGCAGGGCCTTGGCAAGCGCTTCGCGAGCCAGCGTGAACTCGCGCGCATCGAGCGCGGCGCGGGCGACGGTGACGGCCCCTTCGGGATGCACCGGCTTCAGGTTTTCCAGCATGTGAGCGCGCTTCAGGCGGTCGCGCGCCGAATCGCCCGGCCGAAGATGCAGGTAGGCCACGGCAAGATCAGGATGCGGATTGAGCTTCCAGGTCGCTTCCAGCACCTTCGCCGCGCGGCGCGTGTCGAGCTGGCGAGCCAGCGTGCGGGCGGCGACGGTGGCGGCCGGCACGAAGTCGGGTGCTATCTTGTGCGCTTCGAGGGCGAAGGCGCGTGCCTTCTCCGGTTCGCCATCCTCGATCTCAAGCGCGCGGGCGGTGAGCAGCACCGCTCTCAGACGATTGGCGTCGCCCTTGGCGACCAGACGGCCCGCCATATTCTGGTCGAGCACCGACAGCGCCTCGCCCCAGTTCCGATCGGCGGAGAGATAGTCCATCATGGCAGCGCCAGCCCAGGGCAGGGCGGGATTTTCCTTCTGTGCCTCGGCGGCGAACTGGCGGGCGGCGGCGGCCTCGCCGGCCCGCGTCGCTTCAATGTAAAGACCACGGAGGCCGAGAAGGCGCGTCTCCGGCGCCTTGAGCATGCGGGTGAAGGCTTGCCGGGCGGCATCGCTACGCCCTTCCAGTTGGGCGGCCTGGGCGGCGAGCAGCAGGACCAGCGGTTCGCTCTCCAGAAAGCGATTGGCTTCGGAAGCCTCGCGTTGGGCAAGGCGGTAGTCGCCCGAGCCGACGGCGATCATGCCGCGCGATAGCGCGCGATAGCCACGATCGCGACGGCGGCCGGCGAAATAGGTGCGAAGGCCGCGCGGGGCGCGCCAGAGACCCGAGGTGATCTTCCAGATGACGAGGAGGGCAATCGCAAGGACCAGCAGAGCCACCACGACGACGCGGAGCGGTGGCGCGGCGGCGCCCCCCGGCCAGCTGACCGAGACGGCGACCGGTACCCCGCCCAGCCAATCAAAGACGAGGACGGCGAGGAACAGCGCGGCGACCGACAGGAGAATGCGGATCATCTCGGAGCCTTTCCGAAGCGGCAGTGTCAGTTGGCGGCGGGCACCGACAGGCGATCGACGATACGGGCGGTGATGGCCTTGACACCGGCATCGACACGGACGCGGGCATCGAGGTCGGCGAGCCAGTCCTCGGCCGGCGGGCGGGCCCAGGCGGGCAGGGTATCGGCCGCGGCCTTGGCGGCGGCGGCATCGCCGCGTTCGAGGGCCGCACGGATCGCCTCGACGGCGCCGGAGGCCGGATCGGTGACCGCCGGGCCGGTCTCTCGATAATTGACCAGCGACTTGGCGCTGTCGAAGACGCCGTCCATCCAGCCCTTGCCGGGGTCTACCGGCCGCCGCGCCAGCATGGCGTCGACGGGCAGCGTGGCGAGCAGGCGGTCGCGCGTCGGCACGCCCTTGTCGGCCAACGCCTTGAGGTCGTCGAGACCGGGAAGGTCGGGCGCGGCGGCAGCGACCACGGCGAGGTCGGTTGCAAACGGCAGGCCGGCGTCGATCTTGCCCGACAGCGAGGTGAGCGCCAGCGACAACGCGGCGACCTCACCGCCCTTGGGCGCGTTGGCCAGGCGCTCTTCGATGGGCGAAAGGCGAGCCGCCGTGGTGGTGGTCTCGGCTTTCAGGGCATCCAGTGCCGAAGCCAATTCGGAAAGCCGATTCTCAAGCGCGGTGACCGTGGCGGGGTCGACGGCCGGTTTGGCAGCGGCGGCCTTCTCGGCCGTGTCCAGACGGGCGGCGAGGTCATCGACGCGAGCCTCGAGTGGGCCAAGGTCGACGACAGGCGCCTCTTTTCCCTCGAGCGCGGCAATCCGGCCGGCGAGCGTCTCCGTTGCGGTTTGTCCGGCAGCCAGGCGGTCGGCGACGTCGCCGAGGCGGGTTTCCAATGTCGCTGGGTCGACAATGCCGGCCTCTGGAGGCTCGTTGGAGCGCGGCAACAGGGCCAGCATGAGCGCGGCTGCGATACAGCCGCCGGCGATGCCTGCCCCGAGAAGGGGCAGGAAGGCTTTGATCTGGCTGGGGCGGTTGGTATGCGGCGCCGCAGCGGCTTCTGCTTTGGCGCTTTCTGGCTTTTCCGATCCCAGCATGGGCTTGTCCAGCGGCGGGTCGCCGATGGGCGGCTGCTCATCCGGCGGGGTGTTGGGAGGTACGTCCGGCTCCGGCGGATCCCCGAACGGCGGCTGTTCTTCCGGCGGCTGGATCGGCGGCACGTCCGGTCCCGGCGGCTCGGTAACAGGCTTTTCCGGGCCTGGAGGCTTGGGCGCAGGTGGCTCCGGAACGGGCGGTTCGCGGGGCGGTTCCTGTGGCGGCTTCGGCGGTTGGGCCGCCTTTGCCACTTCGGTTGCCTCAAGGTCGATGACGGGAGCTTTCGGGCGATTGCGCCGGCTGGCGGCGTCCTTGCGGTGGTCTTCGGATGTCATGGTCTCAAGTCCCTCCGCTACATGCTCGCCGCCGGCAGTTTCGCGCAGCCGAGCGGCAAGCGCAACGCTGGCTTCAACGAGGGCCGGACCAGTCGGTTCCGACGCGACGATCAGTTCGGCAACACGGCCGACGAGCGGCGCCGCCGCCGCCTCGGACAAGGCCGCCGCGCCGAGGCGCGCAAGACGAGGTGTCCAGTCCATTGTCTCCATGAGATCAACGAAAGCTTGCGCGGAGCGGCGCGAGGCGACGATCAATCCGGTAACGCGCCCGTCGGCGAAGGCGGCGGCCACATCCGGCGCCAGGGTTTGGCGTGGCTCGGCGCGGTAGAGTTCAGCCTCGGCGACCGCGACGCCGAGCCCGGCCAGCCGACCGGCGATGTCGCCGGCCTTGTCGCGACCTCCGGCATGCACGAGGCGGTTGAAACCGGTCCGAGCCACGAGATCGACGAGGTCGTCGGCGTTACCGTCGGCCGAACGGACGTCGGTGAAGCCGGCCGCGCGGGCATCGTGGGCGGTGCCGCCGCCGACGGCGATCACCGGCAACCGCGTCACGGTATCGAGGCCATCTGCACCCTTCAGGATGGCCACCGTCTGGCGCGACGTGAGAATGAGCGCCTCGGCGTCGGGATCGGCGGCCCGGACGCGGCCGGCCGGATCGTCGGCCGGCTCGATGGTCAGCATCGGCTCGGCGAGGGCCGGAACGCCTCGGGCGATGAGCGCCGCCACCATGTCGCTCGCCTGCGGTTCCGGACGGAGGACGAGGAGGACCATAGTCAGCTCCCGCTGAAAAAGCCTGGCCCGGCCAGCGCGGCGAGGCGGGTGCCGAGGCGGTCGCCGACGCTCTCCGGATCGGATCCGCTTTCCCGACCCTCATGGGCGACGCTGCCGTCCGGCGTGAGGATCAGTCCGTGGAGATCGACACCGCCGTCGGTCGCCACAGCATGGCCGGCGATCGGCGTGCGGCAGGATCCGTCGAGCCGGGCGAGATAGGCTCGCTCGCAGGTGAGCGCGATCGCCGTGGGCCGGTGATGGATCGGTGCCAGGAGTTCGGCGATTCTGGGATCGTCGGCCCGGCTTTCAATGCCGATTGCGCCTTGGCCGACGGCCGGCGGAAAGGCCTCGATATCGAGAATCTCGGTGGCGACGTCGAACATGCCGAGCCGCTTCAGGCCGGCGACGGCAAGCAGCGTCGCATCGGCGACGCCTTCGCCGAGCTTGCGCAGCCGGGTCTGGACATTGCCGCGATAGGGCACGACCACCACGTCGGGCCGGAGGCGGCGGACGATCGCGGCGCGGCGCAGCGAGGCCGTGCCGACCACGGCAGCCTCAGGAAGTTCGGCAAGCGAGCGATATTTGAGGGACACGAAGGCGTCGCGCGGATCCTCGCGCTCAAGGAAATGGCCGAGCACGAGGCCATCAGGCAGGACCGTCGGCATGTCCTTGGAGGAGTGGACGGCGATATCGAGCGCGCCGCTCAGCAGTCCGGCCTCGATCTCCTCGGTGAACAGGCCCTTGCCGCCCACCTCGGCGAGCGGCCGGTCCTGGATGCGGTCGCCGGCCGTGCTCATCGGCACGATCTCGATCTCCGGCGCACTTACGCCCCAGGCGGCGATCAGCCGGTCGCGCACCTCGTGGGCCTGGGCAAGGGCGAGCGGGCTGCTGCGCGTGCCGAGGCGGATGGGTTTTGGTTGCACCGGTTCGCTCCCCGTGTGATAGAGCCGTGAAACGAAGGCGTCGGCCGGCCGACGGTCGAAGACGGCGGCGAATCGTCCCTAACGTCTCGCCTCGCCATGGCAACACTTGGACCATGGGGCGGCGCGAGGCAACGTGTTCTTGGGTCTCGTCTTTCGAGACCCGTCGGCATCGGCGAAGAGGGATTGACCAGGATGGACGACCTTGGGGATATCGTCGTTCTCGGCCTCGAAAGCTCCTGCGACGAGACTGCCGCCGCCGTGGTGCGGCGGCGTACCGACGGTTCGGGCGAAATTCTCTCCAATGTCGTCTTCTCTCAGATCGAGGAACACGCGGCCTTCGGCGGCGTGGTGCCGGAAATCGCCGCTCGTGCTCATGTTGAGGTGATGGACGGCCTCGTCGAGGCGGCACTTGCTGAGGCAAAGCTCTCGCTTGCCGACGTCGACGCCATCGCTGCGACGGCCGGGCCTGGCCTGATCGGTGGCGTGCTGGTCGGCCTCACCACCGCCAAGGCGCTGGCCTATGCCGCGAAGAAGCCGCTCGTCGCCGTCAACCATCTCGAAGGGCACGCGCTCACGGCGCGCCTCACCCACGGCGTCGATTTTCCCTATCTCCTGCTTCTGGTCTCGGGCGGGCACAGTCAGATCCTGAGGGTCGACGGCGTCGGCCAGTATACGCGCGTCGGCACCACCATCGATGATGCGCTGGGCGAGGCCTTCGACAAGACGGCCAAACTGCTGCAGCTCGGCTATCCCGGCGGACCGGCCGTCGAGAAAATGGCCGCCGAAGGTGATTCTCGCCGCGTGGCGCTGCCTCGGCCGCTGATTGGCCGTGATGAGCCGAATTTTTCCTTTTCCGGTCTCAAGACGGCCGTTCGCCATGAGGCCGAGGCGCTGGCGCCGCTTTCGCGGCAGGATGTGGCCGACATTTGCGCCTCCTTCCAGGCGGCGGTGTCCGACGTGGTGGCCGATCGGGTGGGTCTCGCCGTACGGCGGTTTGCCGAAACGCTTGCTGATGGCCACCCGCCGGTTCTGGTGGTGGCCGGTGGCGTCGCCGCCAACAAGGCGATCCGCAGCCGGCTCGACGCGCTGATGTCCGGCCTCAACGGCCGCCTCGTCGTGCCGCCGGGCAACCTCTGCACCGACAATGGCGCGATGATCGCCTGGGCCGGCGCCGAGCGGTTGGTGACCGGGCATGCCGATGGCTTCGATGTGGCGGCCCGACCGCGCTGGCCGCTCGATGACGTTGCCGCGCCGCTCGTCGGTCACGGCCGGCTGGGGGCGAAGGTATGAGCAACACCATCGGTGTCTATGGTGCCGGCGCCTGGGGCTCGGCGCTGGCGTTGACGGCGGCGCGGGCCGGTGCCGAGGTGATCCTCTGCGGCCGCAATGCGGAAGAGGCGGAGACGCTGAACGCCACGCGATGCAGTCCGCATCTTGAGGACGCCGTCTTCCCGTCGGCGGTGACGGCTTATGCTGACCCGGCTGCGCTGGCCGGCGTCGATCTCCTGCTTCTTGCCGTGCCTGCCCAGTCCTGCCGGTCGGCGGCAGCGGCTCTCGCCGGCATTGTCGGGCTGGAAACGGTGATCGTGTCCTGCGCCAAGGGCATCGAACAGGCGACCGGTGTGCCACCCTCCGTCGCGATCGCTGCGGCCTTGCCCGGTCGACCGGTGGCCGTACTGTCGGGCCCGGGTTTTGCCGATGACGTGGCGCGCGGTCTGCCAACGGCGGTCACCGTGGCTGCCAGGGAGATTGCGCTTGCTGATGCCATAGCGCGACGGCTTGCCGGACCCAGCTTTCGGCCTTACGCCGCCACCGATGTCGCTGGCGTGGAACTGGGCGGCGCCCTCAAGAATGTCCTGGCGATCGCCGCCGGCATCGTCGCAGGGCGGGCGCTGGGCGCATCGGCCCAGGCGGCCGTCATCACGCGCGGCTTCGTCGAGATGCGTCGCCTCGCTGCCGCTTTCGGCGCCGAGGCGGAAACGCTGATGGGCCTCTCCGGCTTTGGCGATCTGGTGCTGACTTGCTCCTCGACCCAGTCGCGCAACTTCTCCTTCGGTCTTGGTATCGGTCAGGGAGAGTCGCCGGCGAGCTTCGGCAAGCTTGCAGAGGGTGCCGCCACCGTCGGCATCGCCGTTCAGAAGGCGACCGAGTTTTCGGTCGAGGTGCCGATCATGGCAGCCGTGGCCGACGTGCTGGCCGGCCAGCTTTCCATCGACGACGCGGTCGATCGGCTGATGGCGCGGCCGCTCAAGCGAGAGAATGTCATCTGACGTCGTCCTCCCGTTGCAAATTGCAACGGGAACGGGGCCGTACTGCCGGGGCGATCAACATATAGGCGTCAGGATGCGGCTCTGGATCCATATGTTGAAGCCGGCAAAATTACGGCCGGAAACCGAATCGCAACCATGATCGACGAAACTCCTCTGCGTCGGCGTCAGGTCGCGCGTAGCCGGCCGGTCCGAATGGACACCGGGTCCGTCCTCGTAAATGTTCTTGCGTCGAGGGCGGCCCGAGCCCCATCTCCTCTTATGCCATCAGTTCCTTGAGCGGCTTCGTCTCGACATCGAAACGGGAGACGTGCTTGCCGGCTTCCAGGAGTTTCTTGGCCGTCACGAAGGCGGCGGGGAAGTTAAGGGCGTCGACGGCGATCGCCGAGCCCTTGGAGAAATACCAGACGGCGTGACTGCCGGGGCGCGGCCCGTCCATGGTCAGCGTGTCGTCATAGCCGTGGTGAAGGCCGGCGATCTGCAGCTTGGCGTCATACTGGTCGGACCAGAACCATGGCTGCGGATCGTATGCGCCTCCTTCGCCAAGGAGCGCTGCCGCAGCCGCTTCGCCCTGGTCAAAGGCGTTCTGCACCGATTCGAGACGGATCAGGCGGTCTTCATAGCGGAAGCGCGCGCAGTCGCCGATGGCGAGGATGTCGGGATCGGAACTGCGGGCAAATTGATCGACCACAATACCATCATCGACGGCAAGGCCCGACGCTTCGGCAAGCCCGGTGTTGGGCGCAACACCGATGCCCACGACGGCGAGGTCGGCGGCGATCGTGCGCCCATCCATCAGCTCGACACCTGTGAGACGGCCATCTGCTCCAACCAGACGAACGACGGCGGTGCTTTCAAGAATATCGACACCGTGAGCCTTGTGGAGGTCGCGAATGAGGTCGGCGGTCGCGGCGGCGGCGACGCGCTTCAGAATGCGGTCGGCAAGCTCCACGACTGTAACCTCAAGACCGCGCGTTTTCGCCACTGCCGCCGTCTCCAGGCCGATGTAGCCGCCACCGATGACCACGAGGCGCCGACCGGGCTGGAAATCGGCCATCAGCGCGTCAGCGTCGGCTTTGTCGCGCAAGGTGAAGACGCCCTGAAGGTCGCCGCCGATCACCGCCGGCAGACGGCGCGGCGTGGCGCCGGTGGCGAGAACGAGGGTCGCATAGGCCAGCTCTTCGCCGCCGTCGAGCGCGACGACCCGCCTCGTGCGATCGATTGCGGCGGCTCGGCGGCCGGTCAGCACCGTCACGGCATTGGTCTCGTACCAGGCCGGCGGCTTCAGCAGCAGTCGGTCAAAGGTCGCCTCGCCGACGAGATACTTCTTGGACAGCGGCGGCCGCTGGTAAGGCAGCACCGGCTCGTCACCAATGATCGTCACCGGCCTGTCCGAACCGAGCGCACGGAGCTTGCCGGCGAAGGCTGCGGCTGCCTGGCCGGCGCCAATGATGACAATGGGATCGCTCATTGTTTTCTCTCGCTTTGAAGCCCCCAGCGGGAAGGGCTGGTTCAAGCTATATCGAGATCGCCCACCGCACGGAAGCGGTGGCGGCGAGCCGTCCCTATCACGCCGTCCGTCTTTGGTCGCATCTCCTGGAAAGCTCGGCTCTTCCAGCCAGATCGGACTTGTCACCCGCTTTGAATCGTCACAACATGCAAGGCGGACTTGCGGCGATCTCACGGATCAAGCTGCGGTCCGACAACAATAAAATGGGCCGCCTCCTCGCCATTGGGTGGGATGGCCGGAGGAAACGTGGAGCCGTGCGGCCGGGAGGGCCCGGCACCGGCGGATTGGAGTGACTGATGTTCCGTCTTGACGAAAAGCTTGCTCGCATTCGGGCGGGTGCCTATACGCGCGCCGATTTCATCATCGCCGATGCCAAGGATCCCGACATGGGACCGTCGATTCCCGGCGCGGGTCCGCTCCGGGCCAAGGACGGAACGCTCGGCCGCTACCAGACGCGTCCGGAATTTCTGAAAAACGTCCAGGCGATCGTCGAGCAGGACATCGTCGACATCATGCTGACGTCGGCTTCCAGCTTCGAGCTGCTCAACGAGCAGGGCGTCTACAAGAGGTCCAAGGTCAAGCCGGCCATTCGTGCCAACGATACCACCGACATCTGGTTCGTGCGCGGCGGCGTCTATCCGAAGAAGCCGTCGCGGCCGTTCCGCAGCGCGTCGATTTCGCGCGTGACCACCGGCACCGTCGATCCGGCGCCCGGTGCGCCGCTGGTCGGTACCGACCTCGGCCTTTACTCGATCACCTTCAACAACGATCTCGACCATGACTACGCCTCGCTCGAGGCCTTCGCCGAGTTCCGCTACGAGGCATCGCTCAACGGCTTCAAATACTTCCTGGAAGTGTTCAATCCCAACGTCGACACCGGCATCGATGCCGATCTCGTGCCGCACTACATCAACGACTGCATCGCCCGCTGCCTCGCCGGCGTGACCAAGGCAGACCGGCCGGAGTTCCTGAAGATCGCCTATAACGGCCCGAAGGCGATGGAAGAGCTGGCCTCCTACGATCCGACAGTCATCGTCGGCGTGCTCGGCGGCGGCGCCGGCACCACGCGCGACTGTTACGAGCTGATCTTCCAGTCCGAGAAATACGGGGCCCGCGTCGCGTTGTTCGGCCGCAAGATCAACCTCGCCGAAGATCCGCTCAGCATGGTCAAGCACATGCGCGCGGTGGCGAGTGGCGATCTCTCGCCGACCGAGGCGGTGAAGTCCTACCACGGCGATCTCGCCAAGGCCGGCATCAAGCCGAGCCGCGAGCTCAACGCCGACCTTGAAGTGACCGAAAAGCCGCTCAAGGCCGGGCTTGCCTGATCATGCCTGCAAGACGCGGCATCGTCACCGGGGGAACCTGGTGCGTCGACAACAACCGCGTGATCAGCTTCTGGCCGGAGGAGGACGGCATCGCCGAAATCCTCTCCCAGGAGCTGGCCGGCGGCGGTTCCGGCTGCAATCTCGCGGTCGATATCCGTCATCTCGATCCGACGATGCCGGTGGAGACCATCGCCATCGTCGGTGACGACGAGGGCGGACGCTTCCTTCGCGGCATTGCCGAAGAAGCGGGAATCGATCATCGCCAAATGCACGTCGACGGCTCGCTGCCGACGCAGTTCACCGACGCCTACGCTTCGGCGACGACACACCGCCGCACCCACATCTTCTCCAAGGCGGTGGCAGCGGCGCTCACGCCCGATCACTTCGATCTCAAGGCGACGACCGGGCGCATCCTCCATCTGGGTCTGCCGGGCTTTCACAAGCAGCTCGACAGTGTCTGGACCGATGGCGACAACGGTTGGGTGACGGTGCTGAAGAAGGCGCGTTCGCTTGGCCTCAAGACCAATATCGAGCTGGCCAGTCTTGAGGCGCGGGTTCTGTCGGATACGGTGATGCCCTGCCTCGGCCATCTCGACTACGTGGTGGTGAACGATACGGAGATCGGCGCGCTTGCCGGTCTTCCCACCGTCAGCCACGGCGTGACCGACGCCGGCCTTTGCGAGGCGGCGGCGCGGAAGGTGTTGGAGGGTGGCGCCATGGAGCTGGTGGTGGTTCACTGGCCGAAACTCGCCATCGCCGTGACCCGTGACGGTACCGTCGCCAGGAAAACCTCCTGCGCCATCCCGGCCGACCTTGTTGTCGGCGCCAACGGAGCCGGCGACGCCTTCGCCGCCGGCATGATCTATGGCCTTCACGAGGGCTGGCCGCTCGAAAAGTCGCTGGCGCTGGCGCATGCCACGGCAGCCTGCTCGCTGCGGTCGGTCACCACGTCCGGCGCGGTGGTCGGCTGGCAGGAGACGCTGAAGCTGGCCGATGGCTGGGGCTGGCGGACCTGAAAATGTCCCCGGCAGTTCGTCCTGCCGGGGGATTTCATCATCTACCAGGCGGAAAAGGTGGCGCGTGCCGCGTTGAGCGGCTTCAGCGCCGCGTAGAGAGCGCGGTACTCGCCGTAGAGGAAGTCCATCCGCTGGCGACGCGACGGGTCGGGTTCGAACAGGCGGTCGGTGACGACGAGGCTGTCCGCCGCCTCGGCGATCGACGAGAAGCAGCTGGCGCCGACGCCGGCGAGGATCGCCGCGCCCAGAACGCCGGCGTCCAGCGTCTTGAGCCGCCGGATCGGCCGGCCCAGCATGTCGGCGCGGATCTGGCACCAGGGGTCGGAAGCGGCGCCGCCGCCGGCCATCGAAAAGCTGGTTGCCGGCCGTCCGGCCGAAGCTTCCAGCGCTTCCAAGAGCCAGCGCACCGACGATGCCACGCCCTCGAAGACGGCGCGCGTCAGATCGGCGGGTCCCATCGAGCCGTCGAGACCGATGAAGGCGCCGCGCGCGCCGATATCCCAGATCGGCGCCCGTTCGCCTTGTAGATGGGGCAGGAACAAGGGCGTGGGCTGGTGGGGATCGCTTTGGGCGACGAGCGCGGACAGTTCGGACGGCGCGCGTCCCGTGAGGTTCGACAGCCAGGCGAGCGAGGCGCCGCCGGCCTGCGTCGGGCCGGCGTGCAGGGTGATACCCTCGCAGGTCGGAAAGGCGACGACGCCGGCAGCAGGGTGGCGCGTGCTCGACACCAGGCCGACGATCTCCGACGTGCCGGAGAGATACATGCAGTCGTCGTCCCGGAGAGCGCCGGTGCCGATCAGCCCGGCCCATGCGTCCATGGCGCCAGTGACCATCGGCGTGTCGGCGAGTGGCAAGCCTGACCGGATGCGACCGGCCGACTGCGTGAAGCTTCGGAGCGGTGGCAGGCGCTCGGCGATTCCGGGCACGAGGTCGAGGAGGCGAGACACGTAGGCGAGCGACTGGTCGATGAGGCCGAAGGCGGTCATCGGGTCGGCGGTGGCCTCGCCGGTGAGGTTGAGAATGCAGTAGTCCTTCGGCGCCATCAGCCAGCGCGTCCGCCCCCAGAGGTCGGGGTGGTGGCGCTTCAGCCAGAGGGCGCGGGCAAGCGGATGACTGGCGTCGATGGGAAGCGGAGCGCCCCACCAGCCGATGCGTTCCTCCAAGGAAACCTGCGCGTCGAGCTCGGCGGCTTCGACGCCGGCACGACCATCCTGCCAGGTGATCGCCGGCATGAGCGGTGCGCCGTCCTCGCCGACGAAAACATGGGTGTTGACCTGACTGGTCAATCCGACGCCGGCAGCGGCGCCGTCCGCCAAACCATCGGAAAGCTGGGCGAGGGCTGCTGCGACGCGGTTGGTCCAATCAGCCGGCTCCTGTTCGGCATACCCGGGTGCCGGCCGCTTCATCGGGTAGGGATCGGCGAAGGTCCTGAGCGCTGCACCGCTCTCGTCGAACAGAGTGGCCTTGACCGAGGTGGTGCCGACGTCGATGCCGACGAGGAGGGGCGTCTTCATGGAGGGATCCGCGGGGCAGAACAGAATGCCGCAGAGATCATCACGCCGCCTCTCGCCTGTCCATCGCGGATTCTCGCTTCTTGCCCAAAAGCTTCGCCCTGAAACAACCGGCTTCGTGTTGAACGGCATTCCGCCGGCTGCTAACTGTTTTCGAGCCGGTGGGAAGAAGGGACAAATGCCCCCGATCGACCGGCCCAGAACAAAATGGGGAACGCACATGACTGCTACGCTCCGCAAGCGGCTTTCGACCGCAGCGCTGTTTCTTTCCGCCGTGTTCGCCGCCGGCACCGCCGCGGCGGCCGGCAAGATCGCGGTGATCACGCCTTATCTCGCCCAGCCGGGCACCCAGTTCTACGTCGAGGCCTTCCAGGCGGCGGCCAAGGACAAGGCATGGGACGTCAACGTCATCGACACCAAGGGCGATGTCGCCGCCGTCATCTCCCGCCTCGAAGACGCCGCGACGCAGAAGGTCGACGCGGTGGTGATCAACGTCGATCCAGCGCAGGTCGAGGCCGGGCTCGCAGCCGTCAAGGATGCCGGCATTCCGGTGGTCGGCATGGACGCCGGCGCCAGCCCCTATCTCGTCACCAACGTGACCTCCAACGGCTATGCCATGGCGGCCGACACTGCCGCCTATGTCGCCAACCGGATCGGCGGCAAGGGCAACGTGGTCATGTTCGTGTTCGACGCCTTTCCGCCGGTTCAGGTGCGCGGGGTGATCGCCGACGCCGTGTTCGGCAACAATCCGGACATCAAGGTGCTCGACCGCGTGACGCCTGATGTCTCGGACGGCGGCATTGCCGACAGCCGCGCCAAGATGGAGGCGATCCTCGCCGCCAATCCGGACAAGGGGTCGATCTCCGCCGTCTGGGCGGCCTGGGACCAGCCGGCGCTCGGTGCGTTGCAAGCGGTCGAGGCGGCCGGGCGGCAGGACGAGGGCATCGTCATCACCGGCATCGACGCCAACCCGCAGGCTCGCGAAGCGATTGCCGCCGGCGGCAACTTCGAGGCGTCTATGGCGCAGGACTTCCACGGCATCGGCAAGGCCGCGGCCGACGCCGTCGCCCAGACGCTCTCCGGCAAGCCGCCGAAATCGTCGGTCATCTATGTGCCGACCAAACTGATTACCGCCGACAACGTCAAGGACTGACGGCGTTCCACAGCCAGGATGGGCGGCCTCGCCGCCCTCCCAACCCAGGCTTCCGACACATGACACTGCTTTCGATCCGCGACCTCGACAAGAGCTTTGCCGGCGCGCGGGCGCTCGGCGGGGCGTCGCTCGAAGTCAGGGCCGGCGAGGTGCATGCCCTGATGGGCGAGAACGGCGCCGGCAAGTCGACGCTCATCAAGATTCTGGCCGGCGTCCAAAAGCCTGACGCCGGAGTGATCGAGATCGAGGGCGCGCCGGTTACCATCGCGTCGCCGGCCGATGCCCTCCGCCTCGGCCTGCGCTTCATCCACCAGGAACTCTCCGTGGTGCCGCACCTGTCGGTGGCCGAGAACATTTTTCTCGGACGCGATTATCCGCGCCGCTGGGGCGTGATGATCGATTGGGATGGCCTCAACCGGCGCGCCGCCGCCGTGCTGGCCGACCTCGGCGTCGCTCACATCCAGCCGGCGCGCAAGATGGCGCGTCTCTCGGTGGGCGACCAGATGCTGGTGAAGATCGCCGCCGCCTTCCAGGATGCCAGCGTCGAGGGCGGCATGCCAGCCCGCCTCTACGTGATGGACGAACCGACGGCGGCACTGTCGGCCGAGGAGTCGCAGCGCCTGTTCGCGGTGATCCGCCAGCTGCGGACGGCGGGCGCCGGCATCATCTACGTGTCTCACCGGCTCGACGAGGTCATGGACCTCGCCGACCGTCTCACCGTGCTGCGCGATGGCTCGACCGTGGCGACGCGCGACATCGCCGGCCTGCAGAAACTCGAAGTCATCGAGCTGATGATCGGCCGCCGGTTCGCCGAGGGCTATCCGCCGCGCCTCAATCCAGTCCAGGACGAGGTGGCACTCGGAGTCGAGCATTTATCCACAGCTTATCTACAGGATGTCTCCTTCGAGGTCCGGAAAGGCGAGATCCTCGGTCTCGCCGGTCTTGAGGGTGCCGGGCAGAGCGAGGTCATCCGGGCGATCGTCGGCGCCGACGGCGGCCATGACGGCGCCATCAGCCTTGCGGGCCGGTCGGTCAAGATAGACGAGCCGGTGTCGGCCTGGGCCAAGGGGCTTGCCTTCCTGCCGCGCGAACGGCGCCAGGAAGGGCTGGTGGCGTCCGCCTCCATCGCCGGCAACGTGTCGCTGCCGCATCTCGACGATCTCCTTCGCTTTGGCCTCGTTCTCGACCGCAAGGCCGAAGCGGAGCAGGCGGTGGATCTCGGGCGGAAGGTGAAGCTGAAGGCCAATGGGCCGCGCCAGAAGGTGCGCGAACTTTCCGGCGGCAACCAGCAGAAGGTAGTGTTCGCCCGCGCCATTGCCGGGGAACCCGAGGTGCTTCTGCTCGACGAGCCGACACGCGGCGTCGACGTCGGCGCCCGCTACGACATCCACGCCTTGCTGCGCGAGCTGACGGCCGAGGGCAAGGCGGTGGTGCTGGCCTCTTCCGACCTGCCGGAGCTCGTCTACATGGCGGACCGCGTCATCGTCTTCCGGGACGGCAAGGTGGCGACCACCGTTTCCACCGACGGCCTCGATCAGGCCGGCCTTGCCGCCCTTTGCTTCGGCGCGCCGACCGCGCCAACCGCCTGAAGGAATTTTTCCGTGGCTTCCGCGCTCAAGACTTACGGCACGCTGATCGGCTTCGTTCTGGTCGTTCTGTTCTTCTGGATCGAGATTCCCGACACCTTCATGACCGCCAAGAACTGGTTGAACATCAGCCAGCAGGTGTCGATGCTGGCGGTCGTCGCCTTCACGATGACCGTCGTCATGGTGATGGGCGACTTCGATCTGTCCGTCGGTTCCATGGCGTCGCTCGCCGGCATCGTGGCGGCGCTGGCCTTCCGCGACGGTCATGGGGTGTGGGTTGGCGTGGCGCTGGCGCTTGTCATCGGCCTTTTGGGCGGTCTCCTCAACGGCGCGCTCGTCGCCTATGTCGGCATCCTGCCCTTCGTGGCGACGCTCGGCACGCTGACGGTCTACAGCGGCCTCGCCTTCCTGGTCTCCGGCGGCAAGACCATCTTCGGCCGCGACATACCCACGGCCTTCTCCGGTTTTGCTCGGTCCGGCCTTCGGCTTGGTGAGTCCGTGAGCCTTCCGAGCCTGACCATCGTCGCGGCGCTGGTGCTGCTGATCGTCTGGTTCGTGCTGGAGCAGACCACCTTCGGTCGTCGCCTCTATGCCATCGGCGGCAACAAGGAAGCGGCGCGTCTTGCCGGCATCCGCGTCAGGCGGTTGCGCTTCCTCGCCTTCGGTCTCAGCGGCTTCGGTGCGGCGGCGGCCGGCCTGATGTATGCGAGCCGGGTAGCCTCGGCCAATCCGACGCAGGGCTCGGGTCTGATGCTCGACGCGATTGCCGCCGTCTTCCTGGGCATGACCATGAGCGAAGAGGGCGAGCCACATGTGCTGGCAACGCTTGTCGGTGTGCTGATCCTCGGCGTGCTCGGCAACGGCCTCACCCAGATGAGCATCGACAGCTATGTGCGCGAGGTGCTTATCGGCTCGATCATCGTGCTTGCCGTCGCTGCGTCGTCGATCGGCAAGGCGAAGGGCTGAAACGAAAGCGCCGCCGGCCAAGGCCGACGGCGCGTCCTGAAATGCTGGCTCAGCCTAAAGCCGAATGCCCTCGGTCATCAGCCCGTGTACCAGGCTGCCGGAGGTCGGCAGCAGCGGGATCAGGCAGGCTTGCACCGAATGATAGATGTCGGGACGGCCGTAGAAGGGATTGGTGGCCGGCCGGTCCTCGGCGTCGAGTTGCGGAATGAAGGCGCCGGTCATCCGGTCGATCAGGTGATCCGTGGTGAAGTCCCAGATGCGGCGATACCAGTCCTCATAGAAGGGGTCGCCGGTGATCGAGGCAAGGAAATGGGCGGCGCCGATGCCTTCGCAGCAAGGCCACCAGAAGCGGTCGGGCACCGACGGTTTGCCGTCCCAGCCGACGGTGTAATAGAAGCCGCCGCGCTTGCTGTCCCACCCTTCGGTGACGGCGAGGCGGAAGAGGTTCTGCGCCGCGTCCGGCAGCCAGCCGAGCTTGCGCCCGCCGAGCTCCCAAAGCTGGAGCAGGAGGCGCGCCCATTCCAGCCAGTGACCCGGCGTCGAGCCGTAGGGCTTGAACATCGGGTTGCCGACATAGTCGAGCGTCAGGTTCCATTTGCCGTCGAAATGCTCGGGCAGACGCCAGCCGTTGCGCGAGGCGAAGCGATCGACGATCAGTTCGGCGATGCTCTCGGCTCGGCGAAGGTACTCGGTGTCGTCGGTGACCTCGAAGGCCGCCATCAGCGATTCCGTGAGGTGCATGTTGGAGTTCTGGCCGCGATAATCGCCGATCGGCTGCCAGTCGGCGGTAAACTCCTCGGCCACCGCGCCCGGGTCCTGTTCCCAGAAGCGGGACACCAGGATGTCGGTGACATCGGCGATCAGCCTGTCGGCATCGGGATGACCGGCCGCCTTGGCAGTGGCACCGGCGAGCAGCACGTGGGCGTGACCATAGGCCTGCTTGGTGGGGTCGGTCAGCGTGCCGTAGCCGACGCCCCAGTGATAGCCGCCGTTCGTCGCGTCACGATGGCCGCTCCACAGGAAGTCCATGCCGTGGTCGACGATGTTGGCGGCGCCGGGCCGGCCCATCAGCGAGGCGATGCCGAAGGCATGCACGAGACGGGTGGTGATGTGCAGGTTGCGCGACGGCGGCAGGCCGCCGTCGGCGCCCGGCGCCATCGGCTTTCCGGCCTCGTCGAGCTCGAAATAGCCACCCAGCGGATTGCGGCAGTCGGCCTCGAAGAAGGAGAAGAGCGCGTCGGCGCGGCCGAGCAGCCAGAGACGATGGGGCGCGCGCTCCACCCAGCGGCTGCGCGCGGCGGACTTCAGTTGCCTGAGCATTCATTTCCTCCCGGGGCGGCGGTGCTTCGGTCGTCCTGCCTTTACTTTCTCTTAGTCTTAGCACCGCCCGCCGCCGGGACAACTTCAGGAGATCACAGATCGACTAGATTTTAGCGAAAATGGCTAACGGCTGGAATCGTTCCAGCGAAGCGGATCGCAATGTGCCGTCAGGGCTTGCCGTCGACTGGCCGGAGTTCAAGAAGAATGGCAGTTTCCGGCCGTTGCATCGGCAAGGGCAGGCCGGCGCTCGCCAGCGCTGCCGCACTGAAGGACATCTCGCCGGACAATAGTTTCGTCTGGCCGTCGCTCATCCGGATGAAGCCGGAGGGGCAATCGCCGTGGACGGCGGCGATCCGCCATTTCCGCTCGGGCGCTCCGGGCAGGCGGAGCGTCAGCGGTTCCGGCTGCTCGGCGATCATGGTTGGTCCCTGCGCCACGAAGACGGCGGCATGGTCGGTCGTCATGGCGCCCCAGACGTAGCGGCCGTCACGCGGGTCGAGATTGAAATTGGCGCCCGGTGCGTGGAGGAGCGGCCTCAGGCGCTTGTGGAGTGCGATAAGCCCGGCAAGTTCGGTGCGTTCCTCGGCGCTCATGTCGAGCGGGTTGAGCTCGACACCGAGGTGATAGGCCAGCGCCACCAGGACGCGGAAGGTCAGCGACAGCGTCCGGCCGGACTGATGGCTGGGATTGGCCGAGACGTGGGCGCCCATGATCTCCGGCGGCAGGAACAGGCTGGCGCCGCGCTGGATTTCCAGCCGATCGAGGGCGTCGGTGCAGTCCGACGTCCAGACCCGCTGGGTGTTGCCGAGCGCGCCATAGTCGGTGCGCCCGCCGCCGGACGAGCAGCTCTCGATCTCGACATGCGGGAAGGCGGCGCGCACGCGGGCCATCAGCGCATGGACGGCTCGGGTCTGGGCCGTGGTGACCGCGCGGCCCTCGGCGCCGCCGACGTGGGTGAGGTCGCGGTTCATGTCCCACTTGATGTAGGAAACGGCGAGCGACCCCAGCACCGCCGCGATCTTCTCGAACAGATAGTCGGTGACCTCGGGCCTTGTCAGGTCGAGCGCCTGCTGGTTGCGCGAGCGCAGCAGGGGGCGCCCGTTCACCTTGAGGGCCCAGTCGGGATGGGTGCGGTAGAGGTCGGACTCCTCGTTGACCATCTCAGGCTCGAACCAGATGCCGAACTGCATGCCGAGCGAGGTGACGTGGTCGACAAGCGGCTTCAGCCCATCCGGATACTTGCGGCGATCGACGATCCAGTCGCCAAGCGAGGTGGTGTCGTCGTCGCGGCGGCCGAACCAGCCGTCGTCGAGAACGAAGCGCTCGATGCCCAGGGCAGCGGCGGCGTCGGCCTGCGCCTTCAGGGACTCGAGGCGGTGGTCGAAATAGTTGCCTTCCCAGGTGTTGAGCGTCACCGGCCGCGGGCTCATGGCGCCACCCGGCCAGGAGAGGATTTCCGCGCGGACGAAGGCCTGCAGCGCCGCCGCGTTCTCGGCGGCATAGGCGACGGGGCTCTGGTAGCTCTCGTCTTTCGACAGGCGGATCTCGCCTGGCTCGAACAGCCCGCCGAGATGGACGAGACGGCGGCCGTCGTCGAGCGTGTCGACGGCGACGAGATGGTTGCCGCTCCAGCCGAGGTGGAAGGCGAAGCTCGCATCGCCGACCGCAACGCCGAGATAGGGCTGCCGGTCATGGCTGGTGCGGCCGCGCCGGTTCTCCTGAAGCGTGATGCCGGGTTCGAGGCGATGACGCTGGATCTGGAACTCCCGTCCCCACATGCCGGTGAAGCGGGTGACCGTGGCTTCGCCTGCCGGCAGCAGGAAGCTGCCGGCCATGCAGCGATCAAGCGTGTAGATGCCATCCTTCACCGAGGTGAGGCGGGTGGAGAGGCCGAAGACACCGGTCTCGCTTGCCCGGATGGCAATCTCGATGTCGATGCCGGCCACGCCGTCGCTGGCGGCGAGCACGGTGGTTGCGCCGTCACGGCGGACGGTCCAGCCGGCAAAGTCGAGCAGGAAGTCGCGGCCGTCACGGTGGCCCGAGATGGCCGGCCAGCCGAAGGCGCCGAGCCCGGCTACCGGCAGAAGCACCGCATAGGGGGCGTCGACATCCATGCCGTTGATGCGGCTCGAGCGCGGCGCGTCCGGCCAGAAATCCGGTGCTGCCGCGCCGCGGCCGAAGGCGAGGATCTCCGGCATGCCGCGCTCGGGCAGGCCGAGGGCAAGCGAGAGCGGACCGGCGGAGAGGGTGAGGGTGGACGGCATGGACGGACCCCGGCAGGTTGATTCAGTCAAGAAAGAAGGGGCGGCACAGAATTCCCCGCGCGATCCCTTCCTTCGTCGTCCTGCCGGTATAATTCGTCCTCAGGTGGCTATTCCAGCGACATTTGGAGGGAATCGGCGTTTTGAGCCGAGATTCCCTGCCGCCAGCACGAAATTACTTGTCTGGAAGCTCGGTTGCGTCACCGCTTGGATGCAAGCGCCTCGGTGAGCGTGCGGATGTTGTGCCTGATCATCTCGACATAGGTCGGCGCGGGTCCATCCTTGGCCGACAGGGCATCCGTGTAGAGCTCGCCGCCGACCACGGCCTGGGTCTCGGCGGCGATCTGGTCGACCAGCCGGCGGTCCTTGATGTTCTCGACGAAAATGGCGGGAATGGCGTCGTCGCGGATCTGCCGGATGATGCGCGCAACGTCGGCAGCCGAGGCTTCGGATTCAGTGCTGACGCCCTCGGGAGCGAGAAGGGTCAGGCCATAGGCGGCGCCGAAGTAGCCGAAGGCGTCATGGCTCGTAATGATCTTGCGCCGCTCGGTCGGCAGCGCCGCCATGGCGGCGCGGACCTCGGCGTCGAGAGCTTCCAACTCGGCGACATAGGCGGCGGCATTGGCGTCATAGATCGCCTTGCCCTCGGGATCGGCGGCGTCGAGGCCGGCGGCAATGTTCTTCACATAGGTGACGGCGTTGGCGACATCCTGCCAGGCGTGGGGGTCGGTGCCATGATGGTCATGATCGGCGTGATCCGCCTCGGCATGCTCGCCCTCGTCCTCCTCGGCCATTTCACGCGCCGCAATGCCCTGTGAGGCCACCGTCACCGGCCCAGCGTAGCCGGAGGCTTCGGCGAGGCGGTCCATCCATCCCTCGAAGCCGAGGCCGTTGACGACAAGGAGCTTGGCGGCGGCGACGGCTTTGACGTCGTCGGGCGTCGGCTCGTAGACATGGGCGTCGCCATCGGGACCGACCAGGGTGGTGACGGCGACGCGGTCGCCGCCGACGCGGCCAACCATGTCCCCGAGAATGGAAAAGGATGCGATCACCGGCAGTCGATCGGCGGCAAAGGCGGGGCCGGCCAGCAAGACCAGCAGGGACGCGACAAGCAAGCGGTTCATGGAACCCTCTATGTTATGTTATAACATAACTATGGTTGGCTGGAACATGCGGTGCTGTCAAGGGTGGTGTGCCATGGCGCGGTCCACGAGGAGAGGTCATCGACGCGAGGACGTGCCATCTCGGGACGAAGCCACCAATGAAATCAGGCGCCTCTGGCGATGATGAAACGCAGGACAGCCCCCTCTTTTTTCTCCTCGACGAGCCGATGGCCCTGTTCGCGGCAGAAATGGGGAATGTCGATCGCCGCCATCGGATCGGTCGCCTCGACGATGAGCAGATCGCCGGCCGCCAATGCGCGCAAGGCCTTGCCGGTCCTCAGCACCGGTAGCGGGCAGTTCAGCCCCTTGAGATCGAGAAGCGATGCCTCGGCCATGGTCAGGGCAGGGCGCTGCGGCAGAGATCGACGAAGGCGCGGACACCGTCCGACCCGGCCGACAGCGCAACGCCGAAGGCAATGACCGCGATGGGCAGGGCAAGCGAGGCCAGATGATCGGACAGCCGGATGCGCTTGGTTGTGTCCTTTTCGGTGCCGTGTCGATCAGTCATCGGCTCAACTCCCGGCGATCAGGGTCTTCAGCTTGTTGAGAGCGACCTCCTGATCTTCCATGTAGGCGATGGTCCCGCGAAAACGGCCATCGGCGTCGAACATGAAGCTCGAGGCCGTGTGGTCCATGGCATAGTCGCCATCCGTGCCGGGCACCTTGCGCGCATAGATGCGGAAGGTCTTGATGGCGGCGTCCACCTGTTCCCGGCTGCCGGAAAGACCGACCACGATATCGCCGAAGGACGACAGGTAATCCTTCAGTACCGCCGGGGTGTCGCGCTCGGGATCGACGGTGACGAACAACAGGTCGACCTTGGAGGCGTCGGGGCCGAGCTTCTCCTTCAGCGCCGCGTATTCGCCGAGCGTGGTCGGGCAGACGTCGGGGCAATGAGTATAGCCGAAGAAAATGACGTGAGGCCGACCGGCAAAGGTCTTGTCGGTGACGGCGCGGCCGTTCATGTCGACGAGGGTGAAGGGCCCGCCGATGTCGCTTGCCGCGACGCTGGCGTTTTCCATGAAGGGAAGACGGCCGCCGAAGACCAACCAGGCGGTGGCGCCGAACAGCACCGCGACCAGCAGCCAGACGATGATGCGAACAGCCTTCATGAGTTCCTCGACGGGCAATGGCCGGCGGGGCCGGCTCGCTTCCAGCCTAACGAAGATCGACGACGCGGGGAACGATCAATTTCACCGGCGCGAGCACGCCCTCAAATCAGGGCGTCGCGGCGGGCGAAGATGCCGCGCCAGCTCATGATCCCGACGAACAGCATCGACAGCGTGTCCCAACCGGCAAAGGACAGGCCGAACAGGCTGATCGGCGCATCCGAGCAGGAGACGAGGCGGGTGTTCTTGACCGCCGCCATCAGATCGGCGGCATTGCTGACCACGGTCGGGGCACCGCCGCAATCCGACGGCCCTTCCCACAGCTTCCATTCAGCACCGGTGTGATAGCCGGCGAGGATCGTGCCGGCGAGGAAAATGCCGCCGCCGACGAAATAGAGAAGACGGGAAAGGCGCGGCATGCGGGCCGACAGCAGAAGGCCGACCAGCAGCACCGGCAGACCGGCGTAGTAGAACATGCGCTCCTGCAAACAGAGCTTGCACGGCAGGTAACCGCCGATGATCTCGAAGCCCCAGGCGGCGGTAATGGCGAAAAGACCAGCCAGGAATGCAAGGCCGGGAGCACGAATGGCGGCGGGAGCGGACATGGAACACCTGATCGACGACTGCGGCGGCTCCGGCCTAACAGCTTGGAACGAGCCACGCAATCGGCGATTGGATTGTTCGGGGGCGGTTGCCGGTCGAAAAAGGCGCCCCCGGCCGCGCCTCGAAAGGCGCAACGCCGGCAGAAACGAATTCCGGGGGGCTGGGGGGCTGGATTGAGCCGGAACCCGTCCGCAGCGTCATTGCCGGGGGACGAGAGGTATCCTGCTGGCCTCACTTGGCGTCGCCAAGGCGGGAATGGGGCCAAACTGTGAAAGACGATCAGAGCTTCGTGATGGAAGGGACTAGAAGTCGGCAGCGATGCCCTTGACTTCCCAGTCGCCATAGCGGGCCGGCTCAAGGCCGCCGCGACCGCCGATTTCCTTCGGCCGGCTCTCGTTCATGGCGCGGCGACGCCCCTCCGCTTCGGCGAGGGCGCGTTGTGCGGCAGGCGACAACATTTTTTCGGACGCCGAGCTAGGCTTTTCGGGCGTATCGGTCATGGGAGTATCCTTGATGGCGGGCGGGCGGCTTACCATCTTCCTTGTCTGAAATCCGGTTCAGAATAGCAGCCGGAGACCGGAAGGACAGATGAATTTCTTCAAGACCTCCCTCCTCCTCGCCGCGATGACGGCGATCTTCATGGGCGCCGGTTATCTGATCGGCGGCCAGGGCGGCATGTTGATCGCGCTGGTGATCGCCGCCGGCATGAACCTCTTTTCCTATTGGAATGCCGACAAGATGGTGCTGGCGATGCACCGCGCCCGTCGTGTCGACCGGGCCAGTGCGCCTGAATACTATGGTATCGTCGAACGGCTCGCCGCCAATGCCGGCCTGCCGATGCCGGCCGTCTACGTCATCGACAACCCGCAGCCCAACGCCTTCGCCACCGGCCGCGATCCCCAGCATGCCGCCGTGGCCGCCACCACCGGCCTCCTGCAGATGCTCGACCGCGAGGAGATCGCCGGCGTCATGGCGCACGAGCTGGCGCATGTTCAAAACCGCGATACGCTGATCATGACGGTCACCGCGACGATCGCCGGCGCCATATCGATGTTGGCCAACTTCGGCCTGTTCTTCGGCTCGATGAACCGCGACAGCGAAAACCGCAGTCCGCTCGGCGGCATCGGCCTACTCCTGGCGGCGATCGTCGCGCCGCTCGCCGCCATGCTGGTTCAGATGGCCATTTCGCGAACGCGCGAGTATGCCGCCGACAGGCGTGGCGCCGAGATTTCCAACAACCCTCTGGCGCTTGCCTCAGCCCTCGACAAGATCGCCGGTGCCGCCCATCGCGTGCCGAACATGACAGCGGAGCAAAATCCTGCTACGGCGCATCTGTTCATCATCAATCCGCTGTCCGGCGCCAGGATGGACAACCTGTTTTCGACCCACCCGGATACCGGCAACCGCATCCGCGCCCTGATGGCGATGGCGGATGATGGCGGCCTCGGGCGGCGCAGTCCCGAGCCTCAGGCAGATGGTCCCTGGACCTCGCCGCGCGGCTCGAGGGGCGGCCCATGGGGTGGGGGCGGTTCTGCCGGACGGCCTTCAAACCGTGGACCGTGGGGATGACCGCAGACAACAGTGGCCGCAAGGGCGGCGGAAAAGCCGGCAACACATTCAGGCCGGCGCGTCCCCATGACGGCCCGAAGGGCGCCTTCAAAGGCGGACGCCCGCCGCAGGCCGGTCGCCGTCCACCCCGGCCGCAGGGCATGGAAGCGCGTGCCGTTGCCGTGGCGCTGGTCGACGGGGTTCAGAAAGGCCGCCTCCTCGATGCGCTTCTGGACAAAGGTGCCGCCGCCGAGCGTTACCAGCGTCTCGACCCGCGCGATCGTGGCCTTGCCCGCGCCATCGTCGGCTATGCCTTGCGCCGCCACGGCCAGATCGACGACGCGGTCAGCCGCTTTCTGACCCGGCCGCTGCCCGACGACGCCGGCACCTTGAAGGCGGTAATCGCCGTCTCGGCCGCCCAGATCATGTTCATGGATGTCGCCGACCACGCCGCCGTGGCGCTGGGTGTCGAGCTCGCCGGTGCCGACAAGGCGGCGGCGCCGTTCAAGGGTGTCGTCAACGCCGTCCTCCGTCGCGTGTCCGAGAACAAGGCGACCATTCTCGCCGAGCAGGACGCCATCGCCCTCAATACCCCGGCCTGGCTGATGGAGCGCTGGAGTGCCCATTACGGGGTCGACGTGGCGCGCGATATCGCCGCGATGAACGCCCTCGAACCGACGCTCGACCTCACCGTGAAGTCCGATCCGGAAGCGTGGGCTGCCCGACTGGGCGGGATCAAGCTTCCCAACGGTTCGGTGCGCCTGCCCGTCACCGGCGCGGTCGAGAAGATCGATGGTTATGAAGAGGGTGGCTGGTGGGTTCAGGATGCCGCCGCCACGCTGCCGGTTCATCTGCTCGGCGACGTCAAGGGCAAGAAGGTCGTCGATCTCTGCGCCGCTCCGGGCGGCAAGACCGCCCAGCTCGCCGCGCTCGGCGCCGATGTCACGGCCATCGACGTGTCCTTCCACCGTCTGCAGCGGCTTGAACGCAACCTCTATCGTCTCGGTCTCAAGGCCAATCTCGTCAAGGCGGACGCCACCGAGTGGCTGGGCGGCACCTTCGACATGGTGCTGCTCGACGCGCCCTGCACCGCGACCGGCACGCTACGGCGCCACCCGGACGGCGCGGTCGGCAAGAAGCCGGCCGACGTGCCGACGCTCGCGGCCGTGCAGCGCCGCCTGATCGATCAGGCGATCCGCATGCTGAGGCCGGGCGGTCTTCTCGTCTATTCCACCTGCTCGCTGGAGCCGGAGGAGGGGCAGGATCAGATTCGCCGATTGAGGCTGATCGAGGCGCCGCTCGACGTGGTGCCGGTGACGGCGGACGAGGTGTTCGGCCTTTCCGAGATCGTCACGCCGGAGGGCTTCATCCGTACCCTGCCGTCGCACCTCAAGCAGGACGATGCCCGGCTTTCCGGCCTCGACGGCTTCTTTGCCGCCCGCCTCCGTCGGCAGTGACAGGGGCTGCCGGGCCGACAACCGATAAAATTGATCGGTCTCGCATACCACTTGGTAACCAAGGTGGGCGTCTCATGCCGTGATGAGCGCCTCCGGTTTGCCGGAGGGCAATGATTCTTGCTCCAGCACCGAAAGGGGGCCTGACGATGCGCGCACAAGTCGCCGGCACGGCCCGGCTGGTGCTGTTCGCTGGCGAACTGGCCCTCCGCCGCGCCATAATGGCCTTGGAACGAGGCCCCTTCTCGCGCTGGCGCTGGCCCGGCTCGACGCCCGAACGGCTGGTCATCGCCCCTCAGGACATCCGTACCACCGATCCGACGATCGCCGCCGACATCTATGCCGGCCTCTATGCCTTCGCCGGCAAGGTGGTGGAAACAAGCGGCCGTTCGCCCTTCGACATGCCGTCGCCGTCGCCCGAATGGACGCGGGTGCTGCATGGTTTCTCCTGGCTTCGCCACCTTCGGGCGGCCGAGAATGCGCTCGCCCGCCAGAATGCCCGGGCGCTGGTCGCCGATTGGATCGCCCAGGAGGCACATGCGCCGCCGGAAGCCTTCGAGACCGAGAACATGGCGCGGCGGGTGATCGCCTGGATCACCCAGTCGCCGCTGATCCTGAAGGATGCCGACCGCGCCTTCTATCGCCGCTTCCTGCGCTCCCTGGTGCGGCAGGTGCGCCGGCTGCGCGGCCGCCAGAGCGACGCGGTGGACGGCTATCCGCGGCTCCTCGCCGCCGTTGCCGTCGGCGTCTTTGCGCTGTCGGCCGACAACCAGGGACGGCTCGCCCGCCAGGCCGGCCTCAGGCTCGAACAGGAACTCCGCCGGCAGATCCTGCCGGATGGCGGTCATATCAGCCGCGATCCCTCGGTGATCGCCGACCTCCTGACGGACTTGTTGCCGCTACGGCAGGCCTATTCCAACCGCGGCGTCAACCCGCCGCAGGCGCTGCTGGTCGCCATCGATCGCATGATGCCGATGCTGCGCTTCTTCCGCCATTCCGACGGCAGCCTGCCGCATTTCAACGGCATGAGCGCCAGCCACGCCGGCCAGCTTGCGACGCTCAACGCCTACGACGACACCCACGGCCGGCCGGTGGAGAACGCCAGCCATTCCGGCTATCAGCGGCTCGAGGCCGGTGGAACGGTGATCCTGATGGATGCCGGCCCCATTCCGCCGGTCGGGGTCAGCCAGAAGGCGCATGCCGGCTGCCTTTCCTTCGAGATGTCGAGCGGTCCCAACCGCTTCATCGTCAACTGTGGCGCCGCCGACGATCCGCGCTGGCATTCGGCTGCCCGCTCGACGCCCGCCCATTCGACGCTGTCGCTGGAAGACATGTCCTCCGGCGCCTTCCTCGATACGCCGCGCATCGTCCGACGGCTCGGTCCGGTGATGATCGACGGCCCGCGCGTGGTGCCGGTGGCCCGCGAGGATCGCGACGACGTCATCGCCCTGGTGGCGAGCCATGACGGCTATTCCGGCCGGTTCGGCGCCATTCACGAGCGGCGGCTCGTCCTGCGCATCGATGGCGGCGAGATCGTCGGATCCGACCGACTGACGTTTGCCGGCCGCAAGCCGCGTCACGACCGCTTCGCCATCCGCTTCCACCTGCATCCACTGATCCGGGCGAACCGTACGGCCGGCGGCGATGTGCTGCTCGTCGCTCCCGATGGCGAGGCGTGGACCTTCACCTGCGGCCTGATCGCGCCGGAACTGGAGGATAGCGTCTTCCTGTCCGACACGCTCGGCCGCCGCAAGAGCCTGCAGATCGTGCTGCCGGGACGGGCGCGGGTGACGCCTGAGGTGGCCTGGGCGCTGACCCGCACCGCCGAAGGGCAGCGCGGCCGGTCGCGCGGGCGCGATGTCCGGCTGGGGCCGGATCTGTTCGCCGGCAGCTGATCGGCGGTTTCGGCGGAGAAAGCGGCAATTATCGATCCAAATCGATTGGGCGCGGGTTCCGCGCGCCGGTCTTTCGTGCTATCGCGCCGCCATCCCCACTTCCGGAGAAATCCCCATGGCTGGCCATCCCGATCGCGTCGCCCCCAAGCGCGCGCTGCTTTCCGTTTCCGACAAGACGGGCCTCATCGAGTTCGCTCGCGCCCTTGCGGACCGCGGCGTCGAACTGCTGACCACCGGCGGCTCGAAGAAGCTCCTGAGCGAGGCCGGCATTCCCGTGACGGAAGTGGCCGATTTCACCGGCTTCCCGGAGATCATGGATGGCCGGGTCAAGACGCTGCACCCCAAGGTGCACGGCGGTCTTCTCGCCGTTCGCGATGACGCCGGCCATGCCAAGGCGATGGCCGACCACGGCATTCAGCCGATCGATATCCTGGTGGTCAACCTCTACCCCTTCGAGGAAACGATCGCCCGCGGCGCCGGCTATGAGGAGACCATCGAGAACATCGACATCGGCGGTCCCGCCATGATCCGCGCCGCCTCGAAGAACCATGCCTATGTCACGGTGCTGGTCGAGCCGGCCGACTACGAGGCGGTGATCGCCGAGATGGATCAGGGCGGCGTCACCTTCGAGACCCGTCGCCGCCTCGCCGCCAAGGCCTACGCCCGCACCGGCGCCTATGACGCGGCGATTTCCGGCTGGTTTGCCAGCGTGCTCGGCGGCAAGACCGGCGATTTCGTTGCAGTGGGCGGCAAGCTCGCCGAGGACATGCGCTATGGCGAGAACCCGCACCAGTGGGCCCGCTTCTATCGCTCCACCGAAATCCGGCCCGGCGTCTCCACGGCGACGCAGTTGCAGGGCAAGGTGCTCAGCTACAATAACATCAACGACACCGACGCCGCCTTCGAGCTGGTGGCCGAGTTCGACCGGTCGGTGCCGGCCGTCGCCATCATCAAGCACGCCAACCCCTGTGGCGTCGCCACCGGCGCGACGCTGCTCGAAGCCTATGTCAAGGCGCACCGCTGCGACCCGGTATCGGCCTATGGCGGCATCGTGGCGCTGAACGGCACGCTCGACGCCGACACGGCGAAGAAGATCGTCGAGATCTTCACCGAGGTGATCATCGCGCCGTCGGCCACCGACGAGGCGATCGCCATCGTCGGCGCCAAGAAGAACCTGCGTCTTCTGGTCACCGGCGGCCTGCCCGACCCCAAGGCGCCCGGCATCACCGCCAAGACGGTGGCCGGCGGCCTGCTGGTTCAGTCGCGCGACAATGGCGTCGTCACCGCCGCCGACCTCAAGGTGGTGACCAAGCGCGCGCCGACCGATGCCGAGCTCGCCGACCTCCTGTTCGCCTTCAAGGTCTGCAAGCACGTGAAGTCCAACGCCATCGTCTACGTGAAGGACGGCGCCACCGCCGGCATCGGCGCGGGACAGATGAACCGTGTCGACTCCTCGCGCATTGCCGCCATCCGCGCCGCCGAGGCGGCTGAGACGGCCGGCTTCAAGGAGTCGCTGGCCAAGGGGTCGGTCGTCGCCTCCGACGCCTTCTTCCCCTTTGCCGATGGCCTTGAATCGGCGATCGCCGCCGGCGCCACCGCCGCCATCCAGCCGGGTGGCTCCATCCATGACGCCGAGGTGATCGCCGCCGCCGACAAGGCCGGCATCGCCATGGTGTTCACCGGCATGCGGCATTTCCGGCACTGAGGCTAATCCACCTTCCCGACAGGTAGCCGACAGGTTTCTCGACCCAAGGTGAGCGGGCCGGCGCGATGAACGCGCTGGCCCGTTTTGTCGAGGAACCAACATGAAGACTTCCCTGATCGCCGCCGCCTTCGCTCTCGTGCTCACACCGGTTGCCGCCCTTGCCGACGACGAGAATGCCAAGTGCACCGACGCCGCCAAGGACACCTGGCTCAGCATCGACGCCGTCAAGGCCAAGGCCGAGGCTGCCGGCTACAAGGATATCAAGAAGGTGAAAGTCGAGGGGACCTGCTACGAGGTCTATGCCTTCGACAAGGAGGGCAACAAGGCCGAGGTCCTGTTCAATCCGTCGACCGGCGAGAAGGCCGGCGACGAAGCGGGTGAGTGATCCCATGTCCGAGACGTCCGCCGGCGGCAACCCGCCGCGGACGGTCCGGGTCTGGGATCCGGTCGTCCGCCTGTTTCACTGGACGGTGGTCATCGCCGTCGTTCTCAACCTCTTCGTCCTGAAACCCGGTCGCCTCTATCATCGCTACGTGGGCTATGTGGTCATCGGCGCCGTGCTGGTCCGGCTCGTCTGGGGCTTCGTCGGCACCCGCCATGCCCGCTTCTCCGATTTCTTTCCGACGCCGGCCCGCCTCGTTCCCTATCTCAGGGCACTGTTCCGCGGCGAGGAGCCGCGCCATCTCGGGCATAATCCGGCGGCGGCGGTGATGATGCTGGCGCTGATGGTTCTGCTGCTGGCTGTCGGCGTGACCGGCTGGATGACGACCCTCGACGCCTTCTGGGGAGAAGAGTGGCTGGAGGAGTTGCACGAGGGCTTTGCCAACGCCATCATGGTGTTGGCGCTGGTCCATGCGGCCGCCGCCATCGTTGAAAGCCTGCGCCACCGCGAGAATCTGGTCTGGTCGATGGTCACGGGCAGAAAGCGCGCCTGATGCGTCTTCTTCTCGTCGAGGACAGTGCCCGCCTCGCCGCCCTGCTCGGCGAGGCCGTGCGCGAGGCCGGCTGGCGCCTCGATGCAGTCGGCACATTGGCCGAGGCGGAAGCGGCCATCGCCGCGACCGACTTCGACCTGATCCTGCTCGATCTCGGCTTGCCGGATGGCGACGGGCTCGATCTCCTGCGCGCCATCCGCCGGGCCGCCGATGCGACGCCGGTGCTGATCCTCACCGCGCGCGGCACGGTCGAGGAGCGCATAGCCGGCCTCGACGCCGGCGCCGACGACTATCTGGTCAAGCCATTCCATCACCGTGAGTTTCTGGCCCGCTGCCGAGCCATGCTGCGACGATCGCCAATGACGTTGCAGCCGGTGCTGGTTGCCGGCCGTCTCGCCTATGATCCGGCCACGGCTCTTCTGACGGCCGGTGAGGAAACCATTGCGCTGCCGCCGCGCGAACGAGCGCTTTGCGAAGCGCTGATGCGCGACATCGGTCGACTGGTGCCGCGCCGCCGGCTGGAGACGACGTTGTCCGACTATGACAGCGAACTCACGGCCAATGCCCTCGATCTCGCGGTCTCCCGCTTGCGCAGGCGGCTTGAGGGGATCGGGAGCGGCGTCGAGATCGCCACGGTGCGCGGCCTCGGCTACCTGATGCGGGAGTGCGCCTCGGACGGCGCCACCGAGGGGCCGACATGAGCGGACATCACCGCAAGCGACTGGCGGGGCTGGTTGCCCGCCGCATCCTCACCTTCGCCTTGCTGGCCATGGTGCTGCAGGTGGCGGTGGTCTTTGCCCGCTACTGGTTCGACGACGAGGAACTCGGTCAGATCCTCGTCGAGCGCGAGACGGAGGCGATCGCTGCCTCCGTCCACCGCGTGGCTGGCGCCTTGACGCTCGACCCGGACGCGCCGGTGCTCGATCGCTATGTGGGCGACATCGACGAGGCGGACGACGGAGGTCACGGGGACGACGACGGCGCCGCCGTCAGCCATCTGCCGCCAGCCACCTTCGTCCGGATCCGCTCCGATGATGGCCGCACCGTCTATTCCAACTGCGGCGAGGAGTGCGAGGAGCATTTCCTGCCTCCGCCGGGCAACGCGCCCGATTTCTGGCAACGGGCGATCGAGCCCGGCAAGCCGCTCAGCGTCGCCGGCGGCCGCGCCTTCGTCATCGAAGGCGAGCGGGTGCTCATCGACGTCGCAGTCCTGCATGATCCCGGCAACTTCCTCGGCTCTATCCTCGCCTACGAGATGATCGATCACATGCTGGTGCCGATGGGGTTGATGCTGGCGCTGACCATCGGTGCCACCATCCTGTCGATCGGCGCGGCACTCCGTCCCGTTTCTGCGGTGGCGCGAGCCGCCGATGCCCTGGATCCGCGGTCCCCCAGGCCCTTGTCGATCGACTCCGCCATGCCCCAGGAAATCGCGGGTCTCGTCGAGGCGATCAACAGGCTGTTTGCCCGCACGGCTGAGATCATGTCGGCGCAGAAGGTGTTCTCGGCCGCCGTCGCCCATGAGATCCGGACACCGCTTGCGGTCTTGCGCCTCGAACTCGATCGGATTGCCGACCCCCGCGCCCGCCGGGCCGAGGCCGACATCGAGCGCCTGTTGCACATCCTTGAACAGTTGACGGCCTTTGCCCGTCTCGATGTCGTGGATGACGCCGCCTTCATCGAGACCGACCTCGCCGCTCTTGCCGCGGATGTGGTGGCCGACATGGCGCCTCTCGTGATCGACAGGGGCGCCACCATCGCCTATGAGGGCGCCTATGAGGGCGACGGTCCGGTGGCGGTGAGATTGGTACCTTCGCTGATACAGAACGTCGTGAGAAATCTGATAGAGAACAGCCTCAAGCATGCTGGCCGCGGCGTCGACATCGTCGTGGCGGTCGGCGAGGATGGCAGTCTCGTTGTCTCCGACAATGGCTCAGGTTTTGTTCCCGGCGAGTCGCGGGGAGAGTTCGGTCGCGTGAAGGCGTCGGGGTCGCTCGGTCTCGGGCTGACCATCGTCGAGCGGATCGCCAATCTGCACGACGCGACGCTGTCGATCCGGTCCGCGCCGGGCGAGGGGACCAGTGCCCGCGTCGTCTTCGTTCGTTCATGAGGAAATGATGTTCAACTCACTTGGCAACCGCCGCCGCTTTTCCGACCTCAGCGAACAGGAAATCCTGGCGCTGGCCATCTCCAGCGAGGAAGACGACGCCCGCATCTATGCGAGCTATGCCGAGAAGCTGCGCAAGGACTATCCGGCGACGGCGGCAATGTTCGACGAGATGGTCAAGGATGAGGATGGCCACCGGCGCTTCCTGATCGCCGAGCATGAACGTCTGTTCGGACCGGTGATCCCGCTGATCCGCCGCGAGCATGTGGCTGGCTATTATGCCCGCCAGCCGGTGTGGCTCGTCGAGAATCTCGGCATCGAGCGCATCCGCGAGGAAGCGGCGCGCATGGAGGCGCAGGCTTACGCCTTCTACACGGAGGCTGCCAAGCGGGTATCGGATGCCGGTGCCCGCCGGTTGCTCGGCGATCTCGCCGAGCAGGAGCGCCACCATATGGAAGGCGCCGAGGTTGCTCGCGAGGAAAACGTCGGGCCGTCGGACGAGCAGGAAGAGGCGATGGTCGCCCGCCGCCAGTTCATCCTCACCTATGTGCAGCCGGGCCTCGCCGGACTGATGGACGGCTCGGTGTCGACGCTGGCGCCGATCTTCGCCACCGCCTTTGCGACGCAGAACTCCTGGACGACCTTCCAGGTGGCGCTCGCCGCCTCGGTCGGTGCCGGCATTTCCATGGGCTTTACCGAAGCCGCGCACGATGATGGCGTCATCTCCGGCCGCGGCTCGCCGATCAAGCGCGGCCTCGCCTCGGGCATCATGACGGCGATCGGTGGCCTCGGCCATGCGCTGCCCTATCTCGTGCCGAATTTCCATCTGGCGACGGCGATTGCGCTGGTGATCGTCTTCATCGAGCTGTGGGCGATCGCCGGCATCCAGAACCGCTACATGGAAACGCCGTTCTTCCGGGCGGTGATCCAGGTGGTCATCGGCGGCGCGCTGGTGCTCGCCGCCGGCATTCTGATCGGCGGCGGCTGACCTGTCTCGCGGATCTCCATGGAAAGACGTTGGGGCGGCACGAGCCGCCCCTTCTTCTTGTCAGGCGTGCCGGTTCTGGCGGTGGTCGATCAGGTCGGTCACCACCGAGGGATCGGCCAGCGTCGAGGTGTCGCCGAGCGAGCCGAAGTCGTCCTCGGCGATCTTGCGCAGGATGCGGCGCATGATCTTGCCGGAGCGTGTCTTCGGCAGGCCCACCGCGAACTGGATCTTGTCGGGCGAGGCGATGGGACCGATCTCCTTCCTCACCCACTGCGTCAGTTCGGTGGCCAGCGTGTCGGTCGGCGTCTCGCCCTCCATCAGCGTGACATAGGCGTAGATACCCTGTCCCTTGATGTCGTGTGGATAGCCGACGACAGCGGCCTCGGCCACCTTGGGGTGGGCGACCAGCGCGCTCTCCACTTCCGCCGTGCCCATGCGGTGACCGGCGACGTTGATGACGTCATCGACGCGGCCGGTGATCCAGTAGTAGCCGTCCTCGTCGCGGCGGGCGCCGTCGCCGGTGAAATACATGCCCTTGTAGGTGGAGAAATAGGTCTGCACGAAGCGGTCGTGATCGCCGTAGACGGTGCGCATCTGGCCGGGCCAGCTGGACAGCAGAACAAGGTTGCCCTCGGTTGCTCCCTCAAGCACGTTGCCGAGTGCATCGACGATGGCCGGCTCGACACCGAAGAAGGGCCGCGTCGCCGATCCCGGCTTGAGGCGGGTGGCGCCGGGCAGCGGCGTGATCAGGATGCCGCCGGTCTCCGTCTGCCACCAGGTGTCGACGATAGGGCAACGGCCATCGCCGACCACGCGGTGATACCAGAGCCAGGCTTCGGGATTGATTGGCTCGCCGACCGTGCCGAGGATGCGCAGTGACGCCCTGGACGTGCTTTTTACTGCCTCCTCGCCATGGGCCATCAGTGAGCGGATGGCGGTGGGGGCGGTGTAGAAGATCGTCACCTTGTGGCGATCGATCACCTCCCAGAAGCGTGACGGATTGGGATGGCTCGGCACGCCCTCGAACATCAGCGTCGTGGCGCCGTTGGCAAGCGGGCCGTAGAGCACGTAGGAGTGCCCGGTCACCCAGCCGACGTCGGCCGTGCACCAGTAGATGTCGTCCTCGTGGCAGTCGAAGACCCATTGATGGGTGAGCGAGGCGTAGACGAGATAGCCGCCGGTGGTGTGCAGCACGCCCTTGGGACTGCCGGTGGAGCCGGATGTGTAGAGAATGAACAGCGGATCCTCGGCCCCCATCGGCGACACCGGGCAATCGCTGGCAACGCCCCTGGCCGCGTCGTCATAGTAGACGTCACGTCCGTCCTGCATGGCGACCGCCTTGCCTGTGCGGCGCACCACCAGGACCTTGGACACGCCGGGACATTTCTCCAGCGCCGCGTCGACGTTGGCCTTGAGCGACACCTTGCGGCCGCCGCGTATACCCTCGTCGGCGGTGATGACCAGCGAACTGCCGGCGTCGCGGATGCGGCCGGCGAGACTATCGGGCGAGAAGCCGGCGAATACCACCGAATGGACGGCGCCGATGCGGGCGGCGGCCAGCATGGCGAAGGCGGCTTCCGGGATCATCGGCAGGTAGATGGTGACGCGGTCGCCACGCCGAACGCCGGCTTCCTTCAGCACGTTGGCGAAACGGCAAACTTCCTCCTGCAGCTCGCGGTAGGTGATTGCCCTTTGCTCGGCGGGGTCGTCGCCCTCCCAGAGGATCGCCACCTTGTCCGGGGTGCGGTCGGCGTGACGATCGACGCAGTTGTAGGCGGCATTGAGGATGCCGTCTTCATACCAGCGGATCGATACGTGGTGCGGATCATAGGAGGCGTTCTTCACCCGCGTGAAGGGCTTGATCCAATCGAGCCGGCCGGCCATCGACGCCCAGAAGCCGTCGGGATCTTCGATCGACCGCTTGTAAAGCTCCAAATACTTGTCGTTGTCGATGAAGGCCGACGCGGCAAGCGCCGCCGGCACCTCAAACACTTCACCAGACATCTGAAATCCTCCTCGCGTCGGGCCCTCCCGGCCGCACGCCAATCGGCATCAGTATTGTCCGTCAAAACACGTAAGTCCATTAGCCGCCCGGCTAATTGGGAACGCCTTGATGTCGGCCTCTGTCAGATGAAGTGCCAGATGCGGGTCGTCCTGACGTCGCGATCCTCGATCGCGCGCGGCACCGGCACGTCGTAACTGGCGAGCGGGGCGATGCCGGCGGACGGAAGATAGGCGCGGCCGGGGTCGCCGAACAGAACGGCGGCGCCGCGCGTTTGCGCCGCGCGCAGGAAGGGTTCGACACGAGCGGCCATCGGCCGTTCGTAGAAGACGTCGCCGGCCAGCACCACGTCGAAGCCGGTTGCCCCGAGGTCGAGATAGTCGGTGTCCGACGCTTCGATTTCCAGTCCGTTATCCGCAGCGTTGATCCGGATGGCGGCGCGGGCATAGGGATCGATGTCGGCGGCGACGACATGGCGGGCGCCGGCGCGCTTGGCCGCGAGAGCAACGATGCCGGAACCGGCGGCGAAATCGAGAACGCGGGTATCGCGGACGATGTCCGGATGGTCGAGCACGTGGCGGGCGAGGGCCTGGCCGCCGGCCCAGGCGAATGCCCAGAAGGGCGGCGGCAGGCCGGCCTTGCCGAGATCCGCCTCGGTCGCCTGCCAAAGATCCATCGCCTCGTCGGCGAGCCGCAAGCTTATCTCGGGCACGAGCGGCGGCACTTGCAGGCGTGTTTCCCGCAGGACGAAAGCGCTCTCGCGGGAAAGCGCGCTCACCGTTCGGCCATGGCGAGAACGGTTTCCCATTCCTCATCGGTCACCGGCTGAACCGAAAGACGCATCGAGGTGACGAGACTCATCTTGGAGAGCGACGGCTCGGCCTTGATTTCGGCGAGCGTGACCGGACGCTTGATGTCCCGGACCGCCCGGACGTCGACGCAGTCCCAGCGCGGGTCATCGGTGGTGCTGTCGGGATGGGAAAGGGCAATCACCTCGCAGATGCCGACGACGGCGAGGCCCTCATTGGAGTGGTAGAAAAAGCCCTGGTCGCCCAGCTGCATCGCCCGCATGTTGTTGCGGGCCTGATAGTTGCGCACACCATCCCATTCGGCGCCGGTGGCGCCTTTTGCCTTGAGGTCGGTGAAGGAGAACTTGAAGGGTTCGGACTTGAACAGCCAGTGGGCCATGGGCGCTCCCTGTTGCGGCGTGTCGGCGAGATCAGCCTGGCGCGCCGATCACCCATTTCCACGGCTTGATGTCGACGCTCTCGAACAGGCCGGCGCGAGCGTAGGGGTCCTCGGCGAGCACGGTCTGCAGCGTCTTGAGGTCGACCGCTTCGGTGATGAGCAGCGAACCAATCATGTTGCCGGCTTCATCGAGATAGGGACCGCCGACCAGGATGGTGTCGGCATTGGCCTTGACATAGTCGAGATGGGCGGTGCGGTTGGCCTGCCGAACGGGCAGATGCCCGACCTTGTCGATGCAACTGACGACATAATGCATGGTTCGCCTCGAATGCGGACGATGGAATGAGGCGGACCCTAGAGCATTTCACAGCCGGATGGAACCGTTCGATCGAACGACCTGCGTTGAAGCCCCAGGTCCGTTGCGCAGAGGCGCGCAGTCGTGAACCGGGGGCGCAAGAGACAAAAGACCCCGACGGAACGGACCGTCGGGGTCATTTGCGAGACGGAGTGTTGGAAAGCCCGATGCTGCTTTCGGCTGCCCGCGTTCTGGCGGCCGAACCACGGTGTCAGATGGCGACGAGTTCCGGCACGGCAGACGTGGGGGCGGGCATGCCGAGGGCGCGGTGGTAGGCGGCGCCGATGCCGCTGAAGATGCCGGGAGCAAAGACGTCGATCACCTCGGAGCGGACCCGGGCGGCATAGTCGCCGGCCGCCGAGAGGAAGGTGAGCGGCGGGAAGACGAAGGTGCGTTCGGTGGAGCTGACGGTCGGCGCCGATACGGCGGCCATCACGACTGATTTCGGAACGTTCATGCCGAAGGCGGAGGCACCGGTTGAGGAAGCGGCGACAAGGAGGGAAGCGACTGCCGCGGCGACGAGAAGGCGTTTCATAATGCAGGAACTCCGGAACGCGATTGCCTGCTTTCTAACAGGGCGGATTGAAAGCCTCGTTCCGAGATCAGCGGCAATTTTTTCCTTTCCGGAAGGCTTTCGTTAACCCGCCGAACAACCTCGTTTACGGGCCATTCACCATGATGGAGGCGGGTTTACAGTAACTTGGAGGAAATGGCGGCTCTCCGAGCTTTTCGCAGTGAACGAGCGTTAGGAAATGTGAATAATTCACCCCGATTAAATATTACTACGTATGAATTTCCCCCGCTCGGCGATGGTAACACCTTGTTGACGCTGTTCGGAGATTTCCGTCCATGAAGCCCCCGAGCCTTCTGGCATACCCCGATCCGCGGCTTCGCATGGTTGCCGAGCCGGTGATGGATTTCGATGACGGGCTCGCCGCGCTTGCCGCCGCTCTGGTCGCCGCCGTGGAAGGGGCGCCAGCCATCGGGTTGGCTGCGCCGCATCTCGGCGTGCTCCGGCGGGTGGTGGCAGCGCGGTCCTCGACCGACGCGTCCATCCGTGTCTACGTCAATCCGAAGGTCGAGTGGGTTTCGGCTGAGACCATGGTCAACGAGGAAGGCTCGGTGTCGATGCCCGGCGTCAGCGCCGAGGTCGAGCGACCGAGAATGGTGCGCGTCGCCTACTTCAACCTCGACGGCCTCGAGGGCGCCGAGGAGGCAGAAGGTTTCCATGCTGCGGTGCTTCAGCATGAGATCGACCAGCTTGACGGCATCTTCTGGATCGACCGGCTGTCGCGCCTCAAAAGGGAGCGGCTCATCAAGCGCTATCAGAAACTTGCTGGCCGATCCGTATCCTCCGCCATTTTATCGCCGTGAGATTTCCCCATTCGTCGCTAGACTGCGCCCGCGAACCATTGTTCCGAGAGAGCCATGCTGATCGATCGCCAACACGCCATCCTGGACCTTGCCCGCGAGGTCGGCCGCGTCCTGGTCGACGACCTTGCGACCCGCTTCGAAGTGTCGCCGCAGACCATCCGCAAGGATCTCAACGAGCTCTGCGACCGTCGGCTTCTCGCCCGGGTGCATGGAGGAGCGGTGCTGGCCTCAACGGTGAAGAACGTCGGCTACGAGGCGCGGCGCCAGATCGCCGCCGCCGAGAAGCGGGCGATCGGCGAGGCCGCTGCCGCCCTTATCCCCAACGACGCCTCGCTGTTCATCAACATCGGCACCACCACAGAGGCTGTGGCGCAGGCGCTTCTCCAGCACTCGGGGCTGATGGTCATCACCAACAACATCAACGTCGCCAACCTGATGCGCGCCTATTCAGGCATCGACGTGGTGATTGCCGGTGGTCAGGTGCGCCACGCCGACGGCGGCATTATCGGCGAGGCGGCGGTGGACTTCATCCGCCAGTTCAAGGTTGATTTTGCCATCGTCGGGACCTCGGCGATCGACGAGGACGGGGCGCTGTTCGATTACGATTTTCGCGAGGTGAAGGTGGCGCAGGCGATCATTGCCAATGCCCGCCGGGTCATCCTCGTTGCCGACGAAACCAAGTTCGAGCGCACGGCGCCGGTCAGGATCGGTTCGGTCGCCCAGGCGGACGTGTTCGTCACCGATCGCTGCCCGCGGGAAAGCGTGCGGCGCTTGTGCGCGGAGGCGGAGGTGGAACTCATCGAGACCGCTTCCGCTCATGGCGGACATGCGGGCGCAGCTGTATAATTTCCATGCCCGTCGGCGTAAGCTTCTATGCACCATCGTGTCGGTCTGGTATCCACATGACATGTTGGAATCCAACGGGGTAAGAGGGCATTTTCGGGACTTCGGACGAGCCGGCACCGCATCGCGGCGGTGCAACGGGAACTTTGTGTTTCGTCTGTCGTTCCCGCGCCCAAGTGAATGACGAGTGGAGCCGCTGTGGACCTTTCTGACGGGAATCCCATGATTGATCGCCGTGATTTTCTGACCCGGGCGCTGACGGCGGTCGGTGCCGTCATGGTTGCGACTGGCGTGCCGGCCGCGGCACGGGCGGCGACACAGCAGCATCAGTTCGCCATCACCGGGCCGTTCACCCGCTCGACAGTGGCCGAGATCGCCCGCGCCCTCTCCAAGAAGCCCTACGAGGCGCCGGATACCAGCCTGCCGCCCATTCTCGAGAGCCTGACCTACGATCAGTATCGCGACATCCGCTTCCGTCCCGAGACGGCCATCTGGGCCGACAAGGGGCTGCCCTACCAGATGCAGCTCTTCCATCGCGGCTCCTATTTCAAGGAACCGGTGGAGATGGCGCTGGTCGAAAATGGCCAGGCGACCCACGTTCCCTACGATCCGAATCTCTTCAACTATGGGCCGTTGGTGCCGCAGCCTATACCGGCCGAGGACATCGGGTTCTCCGGCTTCCGGCTGCATTCGCCGGTCAACAAGCCCGACGTGTTCGACGAGGTGCTGGTTTTCCAGGGCGCCAGCTATTTCCGTTCGCTCGGCAAGGATCAGGTCTACGGCCTGTCGGCACGCGGCCTCGCTCTGAAGACCGCCGACCCCGAGGGCGAGGAGTTCCCGCTGTTCCGTGCCTTCTGGGTGGAGACCCCGGCCGCCGGTTCGGATACCTGCGTCGTCAATGCGCTGCTCGACAGCCCCTCGGTGTCGGGCGCCTATCGCTTCACCATCCGGCCGGGCCTGCCGACCACCATCGACGTCGAAGCGCAACTCTTCCCGCGCGCCGACCTCGAGAAGGTCGGTCTCGCGCCGGGCACCTCGATGTTTTTCTTCTCGGCCAATGGCCGTACCGACATCGACGACTTCCGGCCGGAAGTCCACGATTCCGATGGCCTGCTGATGGTCACCGGTCGTGGCGACCGCTGGTGGCGCCCGCTTGCCAACCCGAAGGAACTGCAGATCTCGGCCTTCCAGGACCGCAGTCCGCGTGGGTTCGGCCTCATCCAGCGCGACCGCAGCTTCGCGTCCTACCAGGATCTCGAGGCCGCCTACCAGAAGCGGCCGTCGCTGTGGATCGAGCCGGTCGGCGACTGGGGCGCCGGTGCGGTGACGTTGGTTGAAATCCCGACCAACTCGGAGATCCACGACAACATCGTCGCCTACTGGGCGCCGCAGGACAAGATTCCGGCCGGCACGGAGTTCTTCTTCGCCTATCGATTGTTCTGGGGCGGCGATCCGGGCCTCGAAGCCGGTGCCGCCTACGTTACCGCCACCCGGTCGGGCAGGGCGGGCATCGGCGGGCCGACCCCGGTGCGCCTGTTCGTCATCGACTACGGTTTCTTCGGCGGCGTGGACCCGGCCAAGCTCGGCGTTGCCAAGGCGTCGGTGCAGGCGTCCAAGGGCACGGTGAAGAATGTCGTCGTCGCCGCCAATCCCGAGACGGGCGGCATGCGCCTCAGTTTCGAGCTCGATCCGCAGAACGAGACCCTGATCGAGTTGACGGCGGCGCTTGCCTTTGAAGCGGGTCAGACGGCCGAGACCTGGGCCTTCCGATGGACAGCATAGTTCGCGATGTCGCCGTCAGCGGGCGATACGCGCCGGGCATGCCGCCCGAGCATCCCGCCGACATGCCTGCCCAGGATCTCAAGCGGTTCCGGCGCAAGGACCGACGCCGGCTGGTCAATCCCGACAGCCGGTCGTCCTTCGTCAAGCGCTTCGCGGTGATCGGCGGCACGGCCGCCTTGCTCGGCTATGCCTTCAACGAGATGTATGCGGTGATGGCGCTCGGCGATCTCACGTCGGTCGAGCGTGTCGTGCTCGTCCTGTTCACCGTGACCTTCGCCTGGATCGCCCTGTCCTCGGTGGCTTCCGTGTTCGGCTTCCTCAAGCTGGTCAGCCGACGTTTTGGCCGGCCGGCACCCTGGTCGGACGAGCCGTTGCGCAAGCGCACGGCGATGCTGATGCCGACCTACAACGAGGATCCTTCGCGCATCTTCGCCGCCATCGAGGCGATGGCCCGTGACGTGGAGTCGCTCGGCCAGAGCCACGCCTTCGACTGGTTCGTGCTGGCCGACACCACCGATCCCGAGGTGGTGCTTCAGGAAGAGGCGGCGCTGCTCACCGCCCGCGACCGCATCGGCGGCTTCACCCGCATCTATTATCGGCGCCGTCGCAACAACACCGCAAAGAAGGCCGGCAACGTCGCCGATTTCTGCAAGCGCTGGGCCAGCGCCTATGACCATCTCCTGGTGCTCGATGCCGACAGCCTGATGGAAGGGCGAACCATCGTGGAGTTGGCGCGCCGGATGGAAGCCGACCCCGACGCCGGCCTCATCCAGACCATTCCGACGCTGGTCAACGGCACGACGGTGATGGCCCGGCTGCAGCAGTTCGCCGGCCGCGTCTACGGACCGGTGGTCGGCACCGGCCTTTCCTGGTGGGTGCAGAAGGAAGGCAACTTCTGGGGCCACAACGCGATCATCCGCACCGAAGCCTTCCTGACTTCGGCCGGCCTGCCCGAGCTCTCCGGCAAGCCGCCGTTCGGCGGCCACATCATGAGCCACGACTTCGTCGAGGCGGCGCTGATCCGGCGTGCCGGCTGGAACGTCATCATCGCGGACGATCTTTCCGGGTCCTACGAGGAAAGCCCGCCGTCGCTGGTCGACCTTGCCGTCCGCGACCGCCGCTGGTGTCAGGGCAACCTTCAGCATCTGAAGGTGATCGGGGGACGGGGCCTGCACTGGGTATCGCGCTCGCACATCCTCACCGGCATCATGAGCTACCTAGCCTCGCCCTTGTGGCTGCTCCTGATCCTCTCCGGTCTCGCACTGACGCTGCAGGCCCACTACATTCGCCCGGAGTATTTCAAGGACGAGTTCCAACTGTTCCCGTCCTGGCCGCGCATCGACGCCGAGCGCGCCTTGGCCCTGTTTGCGCTGACCATGGGCGTGCTGTTCCTGCCCAAGGTGCTCGGCCTTCTTGCCTTCTTCTTCAATTCGCGCGACCGCAAGGCGGCCGGCGGCTTCCTCGGCCTCGTTCTGTCTTTCCTTTTCGAGGTGGTGGTGTCGGCTCTGGTCGCGCCGATCATGATGCTGATCCAGACCGGCGCCGTCACCGAGATCGTGCTGCACCGTGACGCCGGCTGGAAGCCGCAGCGGCGCGACGACGGCGGCCTGCCGATCGGCGACCTGATCGTCCGCCACCGCTGGCACGTGCTGGCCGGCCTCGCCCTGGCCTGGGCGGCGATCGCCGACAGCTGGGTGCTGTTCGCCTGGCTTTCGCCGGCCATCCTCGGCATGGTCTTCGCCGTGCCGATCTCCGGTCTCACCGGCTCCAACGCCGTCGGCCGCTTCGTGAAGTGGCTAGGTCTTCTGAGGATTCCGGAGGAGCGTCTTCGTCCGGGCATCCAGGGGCGCATGGACGAAGCCCGGCCGGCCTATGTGGAGGCTGTGGCCGACGCACCAAGTCTGGTCGAGATCGTCTCCGATCCAGAGCTTCTGATGCAGCATCTGGCGTTGGTCGACCGCATGGCGCCGCGCCCGCCGGGGCGCGTCGACCCGGTGTCGGCCCTGGCCCTGGCCAAGGTCGGCGAAGCCGAGACCATCGAAGAGGGCGTCGGCTTCCTTGATGCCAAGGAGCGGGCGACGCTGATCGCCACGCCTCGCATTCTCGATGCGCTGGCCCAGAAGCCTCTCAACCGCCAGGCGGCGGCAAAGGCTGCGGCGCGGTCTGCCTGACCTCGTGTCGGCGAGCTTCGCCACCGCCATGCACACCGGATGAGGCCGCCATGCATGTTGTGCATGGCCTATTCCGTCTGCGACTGAGGCGGCGGGTAGGTGTGTCCGTAAGTCTCGGTCACATCTCACAAATCTAAATCGGTTCGATCTCTTGACGCCCGGCCGCGACCTTGCTCCTTCTCCCAAAGGACGAGGGCGAAAAGCCTCGCTGGGATATGACATTAGCCGTCAAGCCTGCTAGGGAACCACCAAAGTAGTTTCCCGTATGGAGCTTGCCGTGCCGATCACCAAGGTGCTTGTCGCCAACCGATCTGAAATCGCCATTCGCGTGTTTCGCGCTGCCAACGAGCTCGGGCTGAAGACGGTGGCCGTCTTCGCCGAGGAAGACCGGCTGGCGCTGCACCGCTTCAAAGCCGACGAGGCCTACCAGATTGGCGCCGGTCTCGGGCCGATCGAAGCCTATCTCAGCATTCCCGAGATTCTGCGGGTCGCCAAGGAATCGAAGGCCGACGCCATCCACCCCGGCTATGGCCTGCTGTCGGAGAGCCCCGAGTTCGCCGAGGCCTGCCGCGACGCCGGCATCACCTTCATCGGCCCGTCACCGGAAACCATGCGCCAGCTCGGCAACAAGGTGGCGGCGCGCAACCTCGCCATCGAGGCGGGCGTGCCGGTGATGCCCGCCACCGACCCGCTGCCCGACGACATGGAGGTAGTGAAGGCCGAAGCCAAGCGCATCGGCTATCCGGTGATGCTGAAGGCGTCCTGGGGCGGCGGCGGCCGCGGCATGCGCGTCATTCGCGATGAGGCGACGCTGCTGCGCGAGGTGGTGACCGCCAAGCGCGAGGCGATGGCCGCCTTCGGCAAGGACGAGGTCTATCTCGAGAAGCTGGTTGAGCGGGCTCGTCACGTCGAGGTGCAGATCCTCGGCGACACCCATGGCAACATCGTCCACCTCTTCGAGCGCGACTGCTCGGTGCAGCGGCGCCATCAGAAGGTGGTGGAGCGGGCGCCGGCGCCCTATCTCACCGACGCCCAGCGCGAGGAGATCACCGGCTATGGCGTCACCATCGCCAAGGCCGCCAACTATTACAGCGCCGGCACGGTCGAGTTCCTGATGGATGCCGATAGCGGCGCCTTCTACTTCATCGAGGTCAACCCGCGCATCCAGGTGGAACATACCGTCACCGAGGAGGTGACCGGCATCGACGTGGTGCGCGCCCAGATCCGCATTCTCGAGGGCGCCAAGATCGGTTCGCCCGAATCCGGCGTGCCGGTGCAGGAGGAGATCCGGCTGCACGGCCATGCGCTGCAGTGCCGCGTCACCACCGAGGATCCCGAGCAGAACTTCATCCCGGACTACGGCCGCATCACCGCCTATCGCGGCGCCACCGGCTTCGGCATCCGCCTTGACGGCGGCACGGCCTATGCGGGCGCGGTGATCACCCGCTTCTACGATCCGCTGCTGGAAAAGGTCACCGCCTGGGCGCCGACACCGATCGAGGCCATCAATCGCATGATGCGGGCGCTGCGCGAGTTCCGCATCCGTGGCGTCGCCACCAACCTGACCTTCCTCGAGAGCATCATCTCGCACCCGAAGTTTCAGCAGAACCGCTACACCACCCGTTTCATCGACGAAACGCCGGAACTGTTCCAGCTGGTCAAGCGCAAGGACCGGGCGACCAAGCTCCTGACCTACATCGCCGACGTCACCGTCAACGGTCATCCGGAAACCCGCAACCGTCCGAGGCCGGGCGAAGGGCCGAAGCCGGTGGTGCCGACCTTCTCCGGCGGCATCACTCCGGGCACGCGTGACCTTCTCGCCTCGCGCGGGCCGGAGGCGCTCGCCAAGTGGATCCGCGAGCAGACCAACGTTCTGGTCAGCGACACTACCATGCGCGACGGCCACCAGTCGCTGCTGGCGACCCGCATGCGCACCCATGACATGGCCAACATCGCCGAGGCCTATGCCCGTGGCCTGCCGGGCCTTTTCAGTCTGGAGTGCTGGGGCGGGGCCACCTTCGACGTTGCCATGCGCTTCCTGACCGAGGACCCGTGGGAGCGCCTCGCCAAGATCCGCGACAAGGCGCCCAACATCCTGATGCAGATGCTGCTGCGCGGCTCGAACGGCGTCGGCTACAAGAACTACCCCGACAACGTCGTCCGCCATTTCGTGCAGCAGGCGGCCGCCAGTGGCGTCGACGTGTTCCGCGTGTTCGACTGCCTCAACTGGATCGACAACATGCGCGTCTCCATGGACGCCGTGCTCGACCAGGGCAAGGTGCTCGAGGCGGCCATCTGCTACACCGGCGACATCCTCGACCCGGACCGTGCCAAGTATGACCTCAAGTATTATGTCGGCATGACGCGCGAGCTTGAGCATGCCGGCGCCCACATCATCGCCATCAAGGACATGGCCGGCCTGCTCAAGCCGGCGGCGGCCCGCGTGCTGTTCCGGGCGATGCGCGAGGCCACCGATCTGCCGATCCACTTCCACACCCATGACACGTCGGGCATCGCCGCCGCGTCGGTGCTGGCGGCGGTGGATGAGGGTGTCGACATCATCGATGCCGCCATGGACGCCTTCTCCGGCAACACATCGCAGCCCTGCCTCGGCTCGATCGTGGCGGCGCTCGAAGGCGGCCCGCGGCCGACCGGCCTCGACCAGCAGGCCATCCGCCGCATCTCCTTCTATTGGGAGGCGGTGCGTCACAAATACGCTGCCTTCGAGAACGACCTGAAGGGGCCGGCGTCGGAGGTCTATCTCCACGAGATGCCGGGCGGCCAGTTCACCAACCTCAAGGAGCAGGCGCGTGCCCTCGGCCTCGAAACGCGCTGGCACGACGTGGCGAAGATGTATGCCGACGTCAACCGCATGTTCGGCGACATCGTCAAGGTGACGCCGTCGTCCAAGGTGGTGGGCGACATGGCGCTTTTGATGGTCTCTTCGTCGCTGACGCCGGCCGAGGTGCTCGACCCGGAAAAGGACGTCGCCTTCCCCGACTCGGTGGTCGAGATGTTCCACGGCGACCTTGGGCAGCCGCCCGGCGGCTGGCCGAAGGAGCTTCAGGCCAAGATCCTGAAGGGAGCCGAACCGATCACCGTACCGCCGGGCTCGCTGATCCCGCCGGTTGATCTGGAGGCGACGCGCGCCGAACTGGCCGAGAAGCTGTCCTGGACGCCGACCGATCAGGATCTCGCCAGCTACCTCATGTATCCCAAGGTGTTCCTCGACTTTGCCAAGTCGCAGGAGACCTATGGGCCGACCTCGGTTCTGCCGACGCCAGTCTACTTCTACGGCATGCAGGCCGGAGACGAGCTGAACATCGAGCTCGAACGCGGCAAGTCGCTGGTGCTGATCTGTCAGGCGATTGGCGAGCCTGACAACGAAGGCATGGTGCGGGTGTTCTTCGAGCTCAACGGCCAGCCGCGCATGGTGCGCGTCCCCGATCGCTCAAGCGCCGCTTCGGTGCAGGCGCAGCGCCGCAAGGCCGATGCCGGCGATCCGGGCCATGTGGCGGCACCGATGCCGGGCGTCGTCTCGACATTGGCGGTGAAGCCGGGCCAGGCGGTGAAGGCCGGCGACGTGCTGCTCTCCATCGAGGCGATGAAGATGGAGACGTCCATCCACGCCGAGCGCGATGGCACCGTCACAGAGGTCCTCGTTGCCGCCGGCGCCCAGATCGACGCCAAGGATCTGCTGATCGTGCTCGGCGCCTGACGGCCGGCATGGCCGACATTTGAGAACGGACGACGCGGCCGGCGAAAGCCGGCCGTTTCATATGGTCAGCTGAGTCAACCCCGGAGCGCTGCCGCGAGCTCGTTCCAGCTCTTTTCATCCGGCGTCATCAGGAGGCCGCCGGCCCTGAGATCTGGGCGGTAGGGCGAGCCGTCGAGCAGCGCCGAATGACCGCCGGCCTCTCGGTGGATCAGCCAACCGGCAGCATGATCCCAGGGCGACAGCTTGTGGTAATAGCAAAAGTGAATGCGGCCATCGAAGAGCAGCCGCATCTCCTGTCCGCCACAGCGGTAGTTCATGATGCCCCAGGTGCGGCCGAAGCCGCCGAGCAACCGATTGCGTTCCTCAGGGGAGGCGTAATACCAGCCGGCGCAGCCTTGCATGTCGGGGAGCGGCGCGGCCGGCGCCACCCGGAGCGGACGGTCCGGTCGGCCGTTGCCGGTGAGGAAAGCGCCGCCGCCGGCGATCGCGCAGGCGGCATCGCCGCGAACGGGGTCGTAAATGACGCCGCCCTTCACCTCGCCATGCTCGATGACGGAGATGATCACCGCGAAGGCGGGAACGCCGTTGGCGTAGTTGAAGGTCCCGTCGATCGGATCGACGACGATGGCGCGCGGCGCCTCCATCAGATGGTCGATCAGTGTCGGCTCCCGCTCCATGACTTCCTCGCCGATGAACAGGAAATCACCGCCCCAGGCCGCACGGACCCGCTTCTCGATCAGCGCTTCGGACGCGACGTCGGCGACGGTGACGAAGTCGGAGGCGTGCGCCTTGATCTTGATGTCGGCGGCGGCCAGATTGGAAAAATGCGGCATGATCTCGGTCTCCGCCGCTGCCCGGGCGGTGGCGACGAGGAAATCGATGTCCTGACGGGTGACGGTCATTGTGAACTCCGGATGATGCGCCGCATGGAATGCACCCAAAGGACGACGGGAGCAAGACGGCGAGCCGCCGCGCGCTCTTGCATTTCGTTCCGTTTCGCCCACCTTCATCAGGGAAAACGGGAAGGGACTTAGGGAGAAACGCCGTGCGGGTTCTCGGACGCCTCATCGGCCCGTTCTGGCGGGCCGCCCTGACCTTCAACGCCACCGACGGCTGGGCGATCGCCTCGCACGTGGCGCTATCCTCCTTGATGGCGCTCTTTCCGTTTCTGATCTTCCTGACCGCCATCGCTGCCTTCTTCGATCTCAGCGCCCTGTCGGCGACCGTGGTGGCGCTGATCTTTGAGAGTGTGCCGGCCAGCATTGCCGGACCCATCGCTGGCGAGGTGAAGAATGTGCTGCTGGTGCCGCGCGGCGATGTGCTGACGATCGGCGTGGCGCTGGCCTTGTGGTTCGCCTCATCGGGAGTCGAGGCGATGCGGGTCGGCCTCAATCGTGCCTATGGCATGGTCGAGAACCGCAATTTCGTCTGGCTGAGGTTGGAGAGCATCGGCTTCGTGGTGTTGGGCACGATCACCTTCCTCACCATCGCTTTTCTGGTGGTGCTGGCGCCGGTGGCGTGGAAGGCGCTCATTCATCTGGTGCCGGCAATCGAGGATTTCGCCTGGCCGCTGACGCTGCTGCGCTTTGGGCTGACGCTGCTGGTCGCCGGCGGCGGCCTTCTGGCAGCGCATCTCTGGCTGCCGGCCGGCCGCCGGGGCATCACCGATATCCTGCCGGGCGTCGGGCTGACGCTGGGGGCCTGGATCGCCGGGGCCTACGGCTTCTCGCTCTATCTTGCCGATTTTGCCAACTACGCATCGACATATGCCGGCCTTGCCGGCGTCATGACGGCGATCGTCTTCCTCTACCTGATGGCCCTCATTCTCTTGTATGGCGCGACGCTGAATGCCGCGCTCGTCGAGCGTCGGCGTCGCCGCGCCGAGGTCGGTTCGTCGGACGAACCATTGACATCCCCCGAGCCATGATGGAAGCCGTAGGCTGCGGCGCCGTCGCTCAGCGACAGGCCGACGCTCCGCTAACCACGACGCCGGATCATCTCCGGTCGTTCCGTCCGGACAATAGGAGACAGCCATGTACACGCTCGAAATCGCCGGCATCGCGATCGCCACCACCGACGCCGACGAGGCGGAAGCGCGCGAGATCTTCGAGAGCGAGGACTTCCTCGACGACATCCGCGGCTTCACGAGCGCCGGCTCCCCGGTCTGGGACGGCGCTTCGCCCTTCGTCATCCGCCCCGCCACCGAAGACGAGATCGACGCCTTCAGCGAGATCGAGGATATCGAAGACGACATGGAGGCCGATGCCGACGACGAGTTCGACGAGGAGGGTGCCAACATCATGTTCCTCGTCGACATCGACCAGTTCGACGACGAGGAGGAATGAGGCCGGCTTCGGTGGAAGTTGTCGCGTCCGCAACAGCGCGAATTGGAATCGCCGCGCGGACGGGTTTGACTGGAGACACCGAGCAGTCGGGCGGCGGCTTTGCCGCCGCCTTTCCAGTTGCGTCTTTCTCTGATCGGCCCGAGCGGCGCGGTAGCAGGCGCCGGCCCGCCCGGGGCGGCGGGAGTTGTCGATGAAGCGCGTGATGGAAGTGCTGAAGGAGGCGCGCCTCGACGAGGCGGCCGATCTGGCCGCCCAAAGCAGCCGGCCGGAAATTGCCGGTCTGCTGAAGTCTCTCTACGGCAAAGGCGCGGCCGAGGACGTCGTCGTCTATACGGCCAGCGAGTTGGTCGCCTTCGCCGAAGGGGCGATGTCGAGCCTGTCGCTCCGGGTGCCGGGCATTCACTCGATCCGCATCTACAACCCGGTCTGGGATGACGAGGCCAGTCACCGCAAGGAAGTGACGGTCGTCGATATTCTCAACGACAACATGCCGTTCCTGGTCGACTCGGTGATGCAGGAGCTGACCGACGCCGGCATTGAAGTGCGCCTGATGGTGCATCCGATCCTCTCGGTCGTCCGCGGCATGAGCGGCCGCCTCCTGTCGATCGGCGACGATCCGGACGCCAACCGCGAGAGCTTCATCCACATTCACATCGCCCGCCTGCCCGACGCCATCGCCGCCTCACAGCTCGAAACGCGGCTTGATGGCCTGCTGACCGAAGTGCGGGCCGCCGTCGACGACTGGCCGCGCATGCAGGCTCTGGTCAAGTCGGTGATCAACGTCTACCGGCACAGCCCGCCGCCGCTGCCGCCGGAGGCGGTGGCCGAGGCGGTCGAGTTCCTGAACTGGCTCAACGCCGACAACTTCACCTTCCTCGGTCTCCGCGAGTATGTTGTCGGTGAAGGCAAGGACGACGACCTCCCTGCGCTTCTGAGTGCCGGCGCCGGCTATGGCCTGTTGCGCGACCCCGCGGTGCGCGTGTTGCGCCGTGGACGCGAGCTGGTCCAGGTGACGCCGGAGATAACCGAGTTTCTCAGGCAGGCCGAACCGCTGATCATTGCCAAGGCCAACGTCAAGGCGCGCGTCCATCGTCACGCCTATCTCGACTATATCGGCATCAAGCGCTACGAGGCCGACGGTCGCCTCATCAGCGAACTCAGGCTGCTCGGCCTGTTCACCTCGTCGGCCTATACCCGCTCCACCCACTCCATTCCCTATCTTCGCCGCAAGGTGGGAACGGTCATGGCTCGGGCCGGCTTCGACCCGGAAAGCCACTCGGGTCGGGCGTTGCGCAACATCCTGGAAAGCTACCCGCGCGACGAACTGTTTCAGGTGGATCTCGACACGCTCCTGGAGTTCTCCCTCTCCATCCTGGAGCTCGGCGAGCGGCCGCGCATCCGCGTTCTGGCCCGCCGGGACAAGTTCGACCGCTTCGTTTCTCTTCTCGTCTACGTTCCGCGCGACCGCTACAACACCGACACCAGGCTCGCCATCGGCAACTATCTCGCCGATGCCTTCGCCGGGCGTGTCTCGTCGGTCTATCCGGCTTTTCCGGAGGGGCCGCTTGCCCGCGTCCACTACATCATCGGCCGCGACGAAGGGCCGACACCGGCCGTCGCCCAGGCCGAACTGGAAGCGGCGGTCGCCCGCATCACCCGCAACTGGGGCGACGGTTTCGCGGACGCCTGCCGGGCGAAATACGGTCCGGCGCGCGGTCGCAAGCTGATCGAACTCTATGGCCGCGCCTTCCCCGAGGCCTACCGGGCGAGCTATGACGCCGAGACGGCGGTGGCGGACGTGGCGCTGCTCGAACTGTTCGTCGGCGACCGCTGGACGGCCGTCGAACTCATCGGCGGCAGCCTGCCGTCGCCGCGCGTCTCCATGCGTCTGATGAGCCGTGGCGGGCCGGTGCCGCTGTCGGCGCGCGTACCGGTGCTGGAAGCCATGGGATTCACCGTTCTCGAGGAGAAGACCTTCGAGATCGACCGTCCCGGCGAGATCATCGTATTGCACGACATGGCGCTTCGCCGGGCTGATGGGGTCGAGGTGGATCTGTCCCGTGACGGCAACCGGCTGAAGGCGCTGTTCATGGCGGTCTGGCTCGGCAGGGCCGACAGTGACCGGCTCAATGCGCTGACGCTGGTCGCCGGCCTCGGCTGGCGCGAGATCGCCATGCTCCGGGCTCTTTCCCGCTATCTCGGCCAGATCGGCCTCGCCCACGGCCATGCCTATGTGGCGGAGGCCTTGGTGCGCAACGCCGGCGTTGCCACCCTTCTCGTTTCCCTGTTCACGGCCCGCTTCGATCCGGCGTTTGCCGGCGACCGCGCTGCCCGGCTCGCGGCCTTGCGCGGCGAGCTCGAGACGGCTTTCCGGGACGTGCCCATCCTCGATGACGACCGTATTCTGAGGCGGCTCGCCAATCTGATCGAGGCGGCGACGCGCACCACCTTTTTCCAGATCGGCGCGGATGGCGGTCCGCATCCGGTCATGGGCTTCAAGTTCGATGCAGCGCGGATCGATGGTCTGCCGGCACCGCGCCCCTTCGCCGAGATCTGGCTGCATGCGCCGGACGTCGAGGGCGTTCACCTGCGTTTCGGCAAGGTGGCGCGCGGCGGCCTGCGCTGGTCCGACCGGCCGGAGGATTTCCGCACCGAGATCCTCGGCCTCGTCAAGGCACAGCAGGTGAAGAACGCTGTGATCGTGCCGGTGGGCGCCAAGGGCGGATTCGTCGCCCGCCGCATCACCGGTGGAGACCGGGCAGCGGCCGGCGTCGCCGCCTACGAGCGCTATGTCGGCACGCTGATCGATCTCACCGACAACATTGTCGATGATGCCATCGTGCCGCCGGGCGGCACCGTCCGCTATGACGGCGACGACCCATATCTGGTGGTGGCGGCCGACAAGGGTACGGCCAGTTTCTCCGACGTTGCCAATCGCATCGCGCTGTCCCGCGGCTTCTGGCTTGCCGATGCCTTTGCGTCCGGCGGCTCGGCCGGCTACGACCACAAGAAGATGGGCATCACGGCGCGCGGCGCCTTCGAGGCGGTGAAGCGGCACTTCCGCGAACTCGACCTCGATGTCGAAGCCGATCCGCTCACCGCCGTCGGCGTCGGCGACATGTCGGGCGACGTGTTCGGCAACTTCATGCTGCTGTCGCCCTCCCTGAAGCTGGTCGCAGCCTTCGATCACCGGCACATCTTCATCGATCCCACTCCCGACGCCAAAACGGCGCTCACCGAGCGGCGGCGGCTGTTCGCGCTGCCACGGTCGAGTTGGGCCGATTACGACGCGGCGAAACTGTCATCGGGCGGCGGCATCTTCCCGCGGACACAGAAGTCCATCGCGCTGTCGGCCGAGGCGCGGGCGGCGCTGGGTATCGATGCCGCCGCCCTCAGCCCCGATGAACTGGTCTCCGCGCTTTTGAAGGCGCCGGTCGATCTCCTGTTCTTCGGCGGCATCGGCACCTTCGTGCGCGGCAACGACGAGAGCAATGTCGACGCCGGCGATCGCGCCAATGACGGCGTTCGCATTCCGGCCGGTGATCTCAGGGCACGCGTCGTTGGCGAGGGGGCCAATCTCGGCATGACGCCACGGGCGCGCGTCGATTTCGCGCGGCACGGCGGGCGGGTCAACTCCGACGCCATCGACAACGTCGGCGGAGTCGCCACGTCCGATGCCGAGGTCAACATCAAGATCGCGCTCGGGCGGGCAGTGGCAGCCGGCCGGCTGACACTGGCCGAGCGCGACGAGTTGCTCGCCGGCATGACCGATGATGTTGCCGCCGGCGTGTTGCGGCTTTGCCGTCGGCAGGTGGTGGCGCTGTCGGTGACACGGGCACGCGGCTTCGGCGAGCTGCCGCGCCTGATGCGCCTCTCGACCATGCTCACCGAGCGGGGGCTTCTTGATCCGCGCCGCGAGGGTCTGCCCGACGAGGCGGCGGCCGGGCGTCTCGCCGCTGCCGGCGAAACGTTGTCGCGACCGGAAACCGCCATCCTGATGGCGCATGCCAAGCTGATGCTGTCCGATGAACTGCTGGAAGGCCGGCTGATCGACGATCCGGCACTCGGCGATTGGCTCACTCACGCCTTTCCCGCAGCCATGCGGGCACGCTTTGCCGAAGACATTGCCGGCCATCGCCTCGCCCGCGACATCCTCGCCACGCGCGTTGCCGGTGCGGCGGTGGACGCGGCCGGGCCGACCTTCGTCAGCCGGCTTGGCGACGAAGCGGGCGTCACCGCCGAGGCGGCGGTGCGTGCCCTCGTCGTGGCCGCCGCCGCCTTCGGTACCGACGCCGTGACGGCCGAGATCGATGCGCTCGAAGGGAAGATCAGCGGCGCCGTCTGGGTGGAACTCCGCCGCCGCGTCGCCGATTTCCTCATCGACGCCGCGCTATGGGTTGCGCAGAACGGCGAACCGGAGGGCAGCCTTGCCTCGGCCATCGAACGATTGGCCGCGGGTGTGCGACGCTTCCGCGACAGCGCGCCGGCCGGCGTGGCCGATCCCGAGCTTGTCGCCGCCGGCGTGCCCGAACCGCTGGCGGCCCGTCTCGCCAGCCTGCCGGCCGAGCTTGGCAGCCTCGATCTGATCGTCATCGGTGAGGAGGTTGGCCGCGCCGTCGACGAGGTGCTGCCGGTGATGACGGCGATCGACGAAGCGCTCGCCGCCGATCTCGTCGCCCGTCTGGCGGACGTGGTCCGCCCTGCCGACCTCTACGAGGGGCAGGCGGCCGAAATCGCCCGCCGCACCTTCGCCGCCGCCCGCCGCCGGATCGTTGCCAAGGCGATCGCCGAGGGGGGAGCCGATCTCTGGACGACGGCGCGCGAGGCACGCATCGGGCGCCTGAGACAGCTCGTCGGTGATCTTCTGGCGGGACCGCCGACGGTGGCCAAGCTGACGGTGGCGGCCGGTCTCGTTGCCGAACTGGCCGAATGACGGACCGTTTCCTCGTTGCATTCGGAGGCGGCAGGCGCAATCATGACGGTGACGTGACGACCACGGCCGGAGGTGCGCTTGAGCGGCGAGATCAACGAGGAGCCGGGTGAACCCGCAAATCTGGTCGCGCTGGCGCGTGGGACCGCGCCGGCGCCAGCCGAATCCCGACAGGTGACGCGGGAGGTTCCCTATGTCGCCTTCGACCGGCACGAACTCTCGGAAATCCTGAAGGTCTACGGCCGCATGGTGGCGGTCGGCGAATGGCGCGATTACGCCATCGATCATCTTCCCGACCGAGCCGTCTTCTCGATCTTCCGCCGGTCGTCGGAGGTGCCGCTCTATCGGGTGGAGAAGAATCCCAAACTGGCTCGCCGGCAGGGCGCCTATTCGGTGATCGCCCAGACCGGCATGATCCTGAAGCGCGGCGCCGAGCTGGCCCGAGTGCTGCGCGTCATCGACAAGTCGTGGCTCTCCGTGGCCGAATAGCTCAAGGGCAGGGATTGCCGAAGCGCTGATGCAGGTCGTCGACGGCAGCCTGCATGTCCTTGGTCCAGGCGAACTCGGCGGCGGCGAGGTTGCTCTTCAACTGCTGCTCGGCGCTCGGCCCGATGATCACCGAAGCGACCGTCGGCTGGTTCATGGCAAAGGCGATGGCGAAGGTCACCGGGTCGGCGCCGAAGCGGTGAGCAATATCGACATAGGCGCCGATCGCCGCGTCGGCATGGGGCTTCTCATAGCGTTGCAGGCGGTTGAAGAGAGCCTTGCGGCTGTTTTCCGGCAGTGCGCCGTTGCGATACTTGCCGGTGAGATAGCCCTGCGCCAGCGGCGAATAGGGGAGAAGCCCGATCTCCTCCCGCAAGGCGATCTCGGCAAGCCCGCCCTCCCAGGTGCGGTTGACGAGGCTGTAGGCGTTCTGCACTGACACTGGGCGCGGTCCGATACCCCGCTCTGCCGCCACGATGAAGCGCATCAGGCCATAGGGGCTTTCATTGGACAGGCCGAAGTGGCGAATCTTGCCGGCAGCGATCAGCTCGGCAAAGGCGGCGGCCGTTTCCTCGATGGCCGTTTCGTCCATAGCGGGCGTGAAAGGCTTGAAGCGCGAGGGAACGGTGCCCCACTCGGAGACGACGCGGTCAGGCCAGTGGATCTGGTAGAGGTCGATATGGTCGACCCTGAGCCGGCGAAGCGATTTTTCCACCGCCTCGAAGATCTGGCTCCGGGTGAGCCGGGTCGGCGAGCCGTCGTCGCGAAACCAGTCGCTGGCGCTGCGGCCGCAGACCTTGGTGGCGAGGACAATGTCGTTGCGCCGGCCGCGCCCGGCGAGCCAGTCGCCGATGATCGTCTCGGTCGCGCCTTGCGTCTCGCGCTTGGGCGGCACCGGGTACATTTCGGCGGCGTCGAGGAAATCGATGCCGAAGGCGACGGCACGGTCGAGGATGGCGAAGGCCTCGTCCCGGCCTGTCTGCTCGCCATAGGTCATGGTGCCCAGGCAGATGGGTGTGACGAAGAGATCCGAGCGGCCGAGGCGTCGTTTCTGCATGAGAAGCTTTCTTTGTATAGATCAGTCGATGTCGGGGATGAGCGCCAGGAGGTCGGTGACGCCGACGTCGATGCCGGCCTGGGAGAGCAGCGTGGTGACCTGGCCGCGATGATGGGTCTGGTGATTGAAGACGTGCGACAGCACCGACGACAGCAGCTTGCGATGCGCCGTCCCGTCGACGCGCCGATAGGCGAGCGTTCCCACGAGGTCGGCCTCGGTCAGGCCGTCGACGAAGCCGACGATCACCCGGTCGATGCGCTCGCGGATCGGCCGCAGGCCAGCAAGCTCATCGGAGACGATGAAGCGTATGCCGGTCGGCTGCGGCAGGCCGGCGAGTTCGATGCGGCCAGACAATGGCGGATGGGCGGCCAGTCGGCCGAGCCAGATGAGATCGGCAGCCGCGAGATGGTTGAGCGTGCCGAGAATGGAGCCGAAGAAGGCGCCGCGGTCACGGGCAAGATCGTCGGCCGTCAGCCGCTCGGCAGCATCGTAGACCCTGGCGTTCATCCAGGCATTGTAAGGTGCCATCAGGCGGAAATGGTCGAGGCTGCTCACGATGGTTCTCCCAGCCGGCCGTCTGCCTCAGGATGCCTCCACGCCGCGTCCCTGGCTAGCTCCCGCTCTTGATCCGTTCGATCAGCGCCTCGACCGAAGGAAGGATGCGCTCGACGATCACGTCGACTCCGGCGGCGTTGGGATGCATGCGGTCGGCCTGATTGAGGCTGGCATCGCCGGCGACACCGTCGAGGAAGAAGGGATAGAGAAGAGCGCCGTGTTTTTCCGCGAGTTCGGGAAAGATCGGATCGTAGCGGGCGGCATAGTCGGCGCCGAGGTTGGGCGCTGCCCGCATGCCGGCAAGAAGCACCGGCACATGGGTGTCCTTCAGCCGGGACAGCAGTTCGTCGAGACTGTCGCGGACGAGCGCGGGGTCGTGGCCGCGCAGCATGTCGTTGGCGCCGAGCTCGACGATGACGCCGTCGGCGCCGTCGGCCAGCGCCCAGTCGAGACGGGCAAGGCCGTCGGCCACCGTGTCGCCGGAGACGCCGGCGTTGACGATGTCGACGTCATGGCCGCGCTTGACGAGCGCCGCCTCCAGCCGATCGGGAAAGGCCTCCTGACCGAGAACGCCATAGCCGGCGGTGAGGCTGTCGCCGAGCGCGACGATACGCATGGGCTTGGCCTCCGCGCCGACCAGGCCGGCGAAGCAGGCGAGAACGAACAGGAATATCCGATGTCTCACGGCCTTTTGACCCGGCTTGCAATGGTTTCCGAGCCAACCATATGACAGGCTCGGGCTTTCTTCGGCAAGCCCTGCCGACGTCACGTATGCCTGAACCGCCAGAACGAAAGCTCGCCCTTGCCAGATCCCGCCATAGCTCTTTCTGAGGTCGATCTCAGCCTTGGCAGCGGCGCTGCCCGCGTCCACATCCTGAAACACCTCTCCTTTTCCATCGAGCCCGGCACCAGCGTCGGCATCGTCGGGCCGTCCGGCTCGGGGAAATCGACGCTGTTGATGGTGCTCGCCGGCCTCGAGCGGGTGGACGACGGCGCCGTCATGGTGGGTGGCGAACGGCTCGATCGCATGGACGAAGATGCGCTCGCCCGCTTTCGCGGGCGTTCAGTCGGCATCGTCTTCCAGTCGTTTCATCTGATGCCGACCATGACGGCGCTGGAGAACGTGGCGGTGCCACTCGAGCTCAGCGGCCGGCGCGATGCGTTCGCGCGGGCGCGGGCCGAGCTCGAAGCGGTCGGCCTCGGGCACAGGCTCGACCACCACCCAGCGGAGCTGTCGGGTGGCGAGCAGCAGCGCGTTGCCATCGCCCGGGCCCTCGCACCCGAACCGTCGATCCTCATCGCCGACGAGCCGACGGGCAACCTCGACGCCGACACCGGCCGCGACATCATCCGTCTGATGTTCGAGGCGCGGGCGCGACGCGGGGCGACGCTCGTTCTGGTCACTCACGACCGGGCGCTCGCCGACGCCTGCGATCGCCGTATCGGCATGCGCTCCGGCGAAATCGTCGAGGACGTCTCGGCCGGGGTAGTGCCGTGAGCGGCCGCTCGCCGGGCTGGCGGGTCGCCCTTCGCCTCGCCGCCCGTGAAGCGCGCGGCGGTCTTGCGGGCTTTCGCATCTTCATCGCCGCCATCGCACTCGGCGTTGCCGCCATTGCCGCCGTCGGTTCGACCAGCCGGGCGATCACCGAAGGCATTTCCTTGCAGGGCCGGGAGATTCTCGGTGGCGACATCGCCGTCCGCTTCGGCGGCGAGGTCCCGCCCGAGGAACTGGTGGCAAGCCTCGGCGCGCGCGGCCGCCTGTCGACGGTGACACTGGTCAACTCCATGGCGCGGCGCATCGACGGCGAGACGCAGGCGCTCGCCCGCATCAAGGCGGTGGACGATGCCTATCCGCTGGCTGGCGAACTGCGCCTCGAAGGTGGCGGCCGGCTCGCCGACGCCCTGGCGCCGGGCGCGGATGGCTCGATCGGTGTCGTCATCGAGCCGATCCTCGCCGACCGGCTCGACGTCAAGGTCGGCGACCGCATCGCCATCGGCCGGGCGACGGCCGAGGTACGGGGGCTGATCGAAAAGGAGTCCGACCAGGTCGGCACCGGCGTCGCCTACGGGCCGCGCGTCATGATGAGCCGAGCGGCGCTGGCGGCGACCGATATCGTGCAGCCCGGCAGCCTCGTCGCCAACACTATTCGCCTTGCCCTGCCCGATGGCACGTCCGACGACGTCGTGGCCGCGGCGGCTGCCGAGATCAAGGCGGCCCAGTCGGATAGCGGCCGGACCGTTTCCTCCCGACTCGACGCGGCGCCGGGCCTTGAACGCAATGTCGACCGTTTCTCGCAGTTCCTGACGCTGGTCGGCCTCACCGCGCTGATCGTCGGCGGCGTCGGCGTCACCAACGCGGTGAAGGCCTTCATCGACAGGAAGCGCGATACCATCGCCACGCTGAAGGCGGTTGGCGCCCCGGGTGGCTTCGTGGTCGCGGTCTACCTGATCGAGATCGCGGTCATCGCCGGGATCGGCGTGGTGCTCGGTCTCGCCCTGGGGCTCGTGCCGCCGCTGTTTGCCGGCGGACTGATCGCCGCGGCGCTGGAGCTGCCGATCGAGATCGGGATCTATCCGGGCGAACTGTTGCTCGCCGCCGGCTATGGCTTTCTCACCGCCTTCGCCTTCGCCATCTGGTCGCTCGGCCGGGCGCACGACGTGCCGGTCAGTGCGCTGTTTCGCGAAAAGGTGGCTCCCGAACGGCGTCTGCGGCGCCGGACCTATGTCGCGGCGACAGTGCTCGCGGTGGTGCTTCTTGCTGCGCTGGCCATCGTCTCGGCCGCAGACCGCTTCGTGGCGGTGATCTTCGTGCTGTCGATGGCGGCGATCTTCCTGGTGCTGACCGGAGTGGCGGGCCTGATCCGCCGCCTTGCCGGCCGGCTTCCGGCGGTCGGTTCGGCCGAGTTCCGCCTGGCCCTGCGCAACATCCACCGTCGCGGCGGCCTGACGCTGTCGGTCGTGCTGTCCCTCGGCCTTGGACTGACGCTGATGGTGACGCTGGCGCTGATCGACACCGGGCTCAGGCGACAGCTCACCTCGACGCTGCCGGAAAAGGCCCCCACCTTCTTCGCGCTCGACATCCGCTCCAACGAGCTCGACGCCTTCGCCCGGCTGGTGGAGGCGACCGTGCCAGGCACCACGCTGGAGACCGTGCCGATGCTGCGCGGCCGCATCACCGCGCTGAAGGGAAAGCCGGTCGACAGGATCGACGCGCCCGAGAGCGCCCGCTGGGCGCTGTCCGGTGATCGCGGCATCACCATATCGGCCGAGCCGCCGGCCAACTCGACGCTCGCTTCCGGCGCCTGGTGGCCCAAGGACTATTCCGGTGAACCGCTGGTCTCTTTCGAGGACGAGTTGGCGCACGAGTTCGGCCTCAAGATCGGCGACACGGTCACCGTCAGCGTGCTCGGCCGCGAGATCACCGCCAAGGTGGCCAGCACGCGCAAAGTGGAGTGGCAGTCGCTTTCCATCAACTTCGTGATGGTCTTCTCTCCCAACACCTTCGCCGGCGCCCCGTATTCGGTGCTCTCCACGGCGGCACTGCCGACCAGCGGCGATCCCGGAGCCGACCGGCAAAGCGAAGGGCGGCTGATCAGGGCGGTGGTCGCCGACTTCCCGACGGCCACCATGGTCCGGGTCAAGGACGTGCTGGCCACCGTCAACGATCTGGTGGGGTCGCTGACATTGGCGATCCGCGCCGCCGCGTCCATCGCGCTTGCCGCTTCGGTGCTGGTTCTGGCCGGGGCGCTGGCTTCCGGTCATCGCCAGCGCGTCTATGACGCCGTCCTGCTCAAGACTTTCGGGGCGACGCGCGCCCGCGTTCTTCTGGCTTTTGCGCTGGAATACGCGGCGCTCGGGTTTCTCACGGCTATCTTCGCGCTTGCCGCCGGCGCGGTGGCCGCCTGGGGCATTCTGCGCGGCATCATGGACGTGCCGGTGGACCTCAGTCCTTGGGTGGCGCTCGGCGCGGTGTCTCTGGCGCTTCTCCTCACCATCGGCCTCGGCCTGCTCGGCACCTTCCGGGCCCTGTCGGCCAAGGCGGCGCCAGTCCTCAGGAATCTTTAAATCTTCGTCATGTTCGGGGGCTGCCCCGGTCACGCCCTTGAGCTTTATCCGGCATATGCCCATATTGTCTCTTCGAGCGAGGGGAGGCTCGCCTTTCCCGCGACTTGGCATTTTCCGAAAGAAGGATCGACGCCCTATGGCATTCCCTGAACGCAATATCCCCTCGGGTTACGGTTCCCGGGCCTACTCCGCGGAGATCGATCAGGGTCTCCGCAGCTACATGCTGTCGGTCTACAACTACATGGCGATCGGCCTCGCCGTGACCGGCGGCGTTGCAGCCTTCACCGCCAATGCGGCGGTGGCGAGCTGGGATCCCATCACGCTCAGCTCCTTCGGCGTTGCGCTCTACACGAGCCCGTTGCAGTGGCTGGTGATGCTGGCCCCCATCGGCCTTGTGCTCGTGTTCTCCTTCGGCATCCAGAAACTGTCGATGCCGGTGGCGCAGGGCCTGTTCTGGGCCTTCGCGGCGCTGATGGGCCTGTCGCTGTCGTCGATCTTCCTGGTCTACACCCAGCAGTCGATCACGCAGGTGTTCTTCATCTCCGCCGCCGCCTTCGCCGCCCTCAGCCTCTATGGTTACACGACCAAGCGCAATCTCAGCGCCATGGGGTCGTTCCTGATCATGGGGCTGTTCGGTCTGATCATCGCCTCGCTGGTCAACATCTTCATGCAGTCGTCGGCGATGGAGTTCGCCATCTCGGTGCTCGGCGTCGGCATCTTCGCCGGCCTGACCGCCTACGACACGCAGACCATCAAGGAGATGTATTACGAGGGCGACGACCGCACGACCGCCGGCCGCAAGGCGATCATGGGCGCCCTTAACCTCTACATGGACTTCATCAACCTGTTCATCATGCTGCTGCGCCTGATGGGCGAGCGTCGCTGACGCGGGTCGATAACGTCCTGATCAAAAAGACGGCGTCGGGTTTCCCGGCGCCGTTTTCGTTTGAGGCGAGGGCTCTGGCGTGCGATCTAGAACCCGCATATGTTTTCATGCTTTCGGGTTTGATCATGCTGACCATTCGTCCCGCCCGCCCTGCCGACCTTCCCGCCATTGCATCCATCTACCAGGAGTCCGTTCGCACCGGCACGGCCTCCTGGGAGCTCGAACCGCCGACCGAGGCGGAGATGCTGAGGCGCTTCGAGGCCATCATCGGCGGCGGTTATCCCTATCTCATCGCGGAAATGGGCGGCGCCCTTGCCGGCTATTCCTACGCCAGCGCCTACCGGCCGCGCCTTGCCTACCGCTACACGGTGGAGAATTCGATCTACGTCGATCCCGCCCGCCAGGGGCAGGGCATCGGCAAGCGCCTTCTCCAGGCATTGATCGACGACTGCGCCCGGCGCGGCTTCCGGCAGATGATTGCGATCATCGGCGATAGCGACAACATCGGTTCGCGCAAGCTGCACGCCGCCCTCGGCTTCACATTGGTCGGCGTCGCGCCGGCGCTCGGCTACAAGTTCGACCGTTGGCTCGATCAGGTGGTGATGCAACGGTCGCTCGGCGACGGCGAGCATTCGGTGCCAGGGGAGCTGTCGCGGAGCTGAGCCCAAAGAAAAGCCGCCGCGAGGGATCCCGCGGCGGCTGGCACATGCAACCAAGTGGCTCAGGCGGCCTTCTTGGGCTTCAGGAGGCCGCGGTTGATCAGTACCTCGGCGATCTGCACGGCGTTGAGCGCGGCGCCCTTGCGGAGGTTGTCGGAAACCACCCACATGGTGAGGCCGTTCTCGACCGTGATGTCCTCGCGGATGCGGGAGATATAGGTGGCGTCTTCGCCGGCCGCCTCATAGGGGGTGATGTAGCCGCCGGGCTCATGCTTGTCGACGACCAGACAGCCAGGGGCCTCGCGCAGGATCGAGCGGGCCTCGTCGGCGGTGATGGCGTTCTCGAACTCGATGTTGACCACCTCCGAATGGGCGACGAACACTGGCACGCGCACGCAGGTGGCGGTCAGCTTGATCTTCGGGTCGAGGATCTTCTTGGTCTCCGCCGTCATCTTCCACTCTTCCTTGGTAAAGCCGTCCTCCATGAAGACGTCGATATGCGGGATGAGGTTGAAGGCGATGCGCTTCGGGAACTTCTTCGGCTCGACCGGGTCGGAGACGAAGATGGCGCGGGTCTGGGTGAACAGCTCGTCCATCGCGTCCTTGCCGGCGCCGGACACCGACTGGTAGGTGGAGACGACGACCCGCTTGATGTTCGCCTTGTCGTGCAGCGGCTTCAGCGCCACGACGAGCTGGGCGGTGGAACAGTTCGGGTTGGCGATGATGTATTTCTTGGTGAAGCCGGCGGCCGCGTCGGCGTTCACCTCCGGCACGACCAGCGGCACGTCCTCGTCGTAGCGCCAGGCCGAGGAGTTATCGATGACGACGCACTTCTGGGCGCCGATCTTCGGCGACCATTCCTTGGAGATCGAGCCACCGGCCGACATGACGCAGATGTCGACGTCGGAGAAGTCGACGTGCTCGAGCGCCTGCACCTTCAGCGTCTTGTCGCCGAACGACACCTCGGTGCCCTGGCTCCGGCGCGAGGCGACGGCAATCACCTCGTCGGCGGGAAAGCCGCGCTCGGCGAGGATCGAAAGCATTTCGCGGCCCACGTTTCCGGTGGCACCGACCACAGCGACCTTGTAACCCATGTTGGACTGACCTTCTGAAAGTGTGGCTCTCAGCCGTAAAAGCCGCCCCCCGCCTTCTTTGGCGGCCGGTCGCTCTTCAGTCTGTCAGGGAGACGTTCGAGGAGGCCACCTTCCGCCTCCCCTGACCCCGAGGAGGACGGTACGGGGCGAGGAAGCGTCGATCACGTCGTGGTCGTTTTCGTCGTCGCCGTTTTCGTCATGACAAGCCCGGCCGGGTTGCAACCCAGCGCCAAGACCGCCTGACGGGAACCATTCGCGAGCGACATGGACCATTCCTCTCTCGAATGCCGGGCTTTATGGCTGAAAGGGTCGAGCCGGTCAAGACGAATCGAGGCGGATTTCCGGAGCGGCTCGCCCGCTTCGGGCTTGGCTGGCAAGTCGCTGCCCGGTTTATTTCTCCAAGTTAATCAACCGCTGATCCGCAATACCACTTAGGAGGAACAGGCAGGGCGAAGGCCGCAAAACAAGCAATCCTTTACTGTCCGGTTGTAGACCTCGTGGTGACTCCCGCGGGCGGGAAAACGGATTTCAAGGCGAGGCGAGCATGTCCCTGTTCGGACGCAGAACTTCTTCCGAGAAGCTCAAGATCAATTTCTTCGACAGCACACCAGATGCGATCATGGTCATTGCCGATGGCAAGTTCATCGAGTGCAACGCCGCTGCGGTGAAGATGTTCGGCTCGTCGTCGAAGAGCGCCCTGACCGCCAGCACGCCGGCCGCGCTTTCGCCGCCCAAGCAGCCGGACGGCCAGCCGTCGGGCGCCAAGTCCGAAGCAATGATCCGCGAGGCCATGACCACCGGCTACAAGCGCTTCGAGTGGATGCACCGGCGCGCCGACGGCACCGAGTTTCCCGTTCTCGTCACGCTGATCCTATCCAAGGTCGACGGCCGGCCTGTGGTGCTCACCAACCTCGCCGACCTCTCGGATGCCTTGCGCGAACGTGAGGCGCGGCGCGAGGACGAGGCGCGTAGCGCCAAGGCCTCCGCCCTGCAGCAGCTCACCGCCGAGTTCGACCGCAACGTATCGACGGCGCTCGGCACGGTGGGGCAGGTTGCCGACCAGCTCGAATCCTCGTCGCAGGCGATGTCGGGCTCGGCCGACCAGACCAACCGCCAGCTCACCGAGCTGACCGCCGCATCCGAACAGGTGTCGGCGGCTGTCGGCATCGTCGCCGAATCGGCGGGAGAGCTGTCGGCGTCGATCGCCGAGATCGGCCGGCAGGTTCATCAGTCGAGCAGCATTTCCAGCGCTGCCAATGAGGAGGCGCGTCACACCAACGAGATCGTCAAGGGCCTGGCGGAAAGCTCGGCCAAGATCGGCGAGGTGATCAGCCTCATCAACGGCATCGCCAGCCAGACCAACCTCTTGGCGCTCAATGCCACCATCGAGGCGGCGCGGGCCGGCGAAGCGGGGCGCGGCTTTGCAGTCGTCGCCCAGGAGGTGAAGGCGCTGGCCAACCAGACGACGCGCGCCACCGACGAGATCGGCGCCCAGATCGGCGCCGTCCAGGCCGCGACGACACAGGCGGTCGGGGCGATCGGCGGCATCGCCACGCGCATCGGCGAGATCAACGAGATCGCCGGCGCCATCGCCGCGGCGGTGGAACAGCAGTCGCGCGCCACGGAGGCCATCGCCAGCAACATCCAGCAGGCGTCGGCGGCGAGCCAGAAGGTATCGGTCAACACGGGCGGCGTCGCCCATGCCTCGGTGGAGACGCGCAAGGCGGCCGAGGCGGTGCTGACCTCGGCCAAGGCACTGTCCGGCGAAGCCGGCGGCCTGCGCTCCACCGTCGATCGCTTCCTGCAAGGCGTGAAGCGGGCGTAAGCGCCTCAAAGGAACCGAAAAAGAAAGGCCCATCCTCGTGCGGATGGGCCTTTTTGCTATAGCGGTGAAAGTCGGCCGGCTTGGCGAAGCCGGCCGAAAGGCCACCGTCAGGCGGCGAGCTGGCGCAGCACGTAGTGCAGGATGCCGCCGTTCTTGTAGTAGTCGAGCTCGTCCAGCGTATCGATGCGGCAAAGGAGCGGCACGTCGATCTCGGCGCCGTCGGCCCGGGTGATCTTCGCGGTCAGAGTCTGACGCGGCTTGACGTTGGCGATGCCTTCGATGGTCACCGTCTCGTTGCCTGTCAGCCCGAGGCTCTGCCAGTTCGTCCCTTCCTCGAAGGTCAGGGGAACGATGCCCATGCCGACCAGGTTGGAGCGGTGGATGCGCTCGAAGCTCTCGGCGATCACCGCCTTGACGCCCAGGAGGTTGGTGCCCTTGGCCGCCCAGTCGCGCGACGAGCCATTGCCATACTCGACGCCGGCGAAGACGACCAGCGGCACGCCCTCTTCCTTGTAGCGCATCGCCGCGTCATAGATGTACATGCGGTCACCCGAGGGATGATGGACGGTCCAGCCGCCCTCGACCACGTTACCGGCGTCGTCCTTCACCATGTTGTTCTTGATGCGGATGTTGGCGAAAGTGCCGCGCATCATCACTTCATGGTTGCCACGCCGCGTGCCGTACTGGTTGAAGTCGGCCGGACGCACCTGATGGCCGGTGAGATACTGGCCGGCGGGGCTCGCCACTTTGATCGAACCGGCCGGCGAGATGTGGTCGGTAGTGATCTTGTCGCCGAACAGGCCGAGGACCCGGGCGCCGACAATGTCGGTGACCGGCGGCGGCGTCATGGTCATGCCGGCGAAATAAGGCGGGTTCTGCACATAGGTCGAGCCGGCATTCCAGCCGTAAGTCTGGCCGATCCCCGCCTCGACGGCGCGCCAGCGGGCATCGCCCTTGAACACGTCGGCATACTTTTCCTTGAACATCTCGGCGGTGATGAACTCCGAAATGGTCTCGTTCACCTCCTTGCTCGACGGCCAGATGTCGCGGAGGTAGACGGGCTCGCCGTCGACGCCGAAGCCGAGCGGCTCGGTCGCCAGATCCCTCTGAACGCTGCCGGCCAGCGCATAGGCGACGACCAGCGGCGGCGAGGCGAGATAGTTGGCCTGCACGTCGGGACTGACGCGGCCCTCGAAGTTGCGGTTGCCGGAAAGCACGGCGGCGGCGACGATGCCGTTGTCGTTGATCGCCTTGGAAATCGGCTCCGGCAGCGGGCCGGAGTTGCCGATACAGGTGGTACAGCCGAAGCCGACGAGGTTGAAGCCGAGGGCGTCGAGGTCCGTCTGCAGGCCGGACTGGCTGAGATATTCGGCGACGACCTGCGAGCCCGGCGCCAGCGACGTCTTCACCCAGGGCTTGACGCTGAGGCCCTTCTGGCGCGCCTTGCGGGCGAGAAGGCCGGCGCCCACCAGCACGCTCGGGTTGGAGGTGTTGGTGCAGGAGGTGATGGCAGCGATTACCACGTCACCGTGGCCAAGGTCGAAGTTGCCGCCCTCGACCGGATAGCGACTGCCGATGTCCGTGAGCTTCTTGTACTCGGTCTCCATGGCGGCGGTGAAACCGGCCTTGGCGGCGCTGAGCGACACCCGGCCCTCCGGCCGCTTGGGGCCGGCCAGGGAGGGAACGACGGTGGAGAGGTCGAGCTCCAGGATGTCGGTGAACTCGGGGTCGGGCGTGTCGGCGGTGCGGTAGACGCCCTGAGCGCGGGCGTAGGCGTCGACCAGGGCGACGCGGTCGTCGGCGCGGCCGGAGAACTTGAGGTAGCGGATGGTCTCGGCGTCGACGGGGAAGAAGCCACAGGTGGCGCCGTATTCCGGACCCATGTTGGCGATGGTGGCGCGGTCGGCCAGCGTCAGGCTGTCGAGGCCGGGGCCGAAGTATTCCACGAACTTGCCGACGACTCCCTTCTTGCGCAGCATCTGGGTGACCGTCAGCACCACGTCGGTGGCGGTGACGCCCTCGGTCACCTTGCCGGTCAGCTTGAAGCCGATCACCTCGGGGATCAGCATGGAGACCGGCTGGCCGAGCATGGCGGCCTCGGCCTCGATGCCGCCGACGCCCCAGCCGAGCACGGCAAGACCGTTGACCATGGTGGTGTGGCTGTCGGTGCCGACGCAGGTATCGGGATAGGCGTAGGTGACGCCGTCTTCCTCGTTGGTCCACACCGTCTGCGCCAGGTATTCAAGGTTGACCTGATGGCAGATGCCGGTGCCCGGCGGCACGACGCGGAAATTGTGGAAGGCGTTCTGGCCCCACTTCAGGAAATTGTAGCGCTCGACGTTCTGCTCGTACTCGCGGGCGACGTTCTGGGCCAGCGACGAGGTGCTGCCGAAATAGTCGACCACCACGGAGTGGTCGATGACGAGGTCGACGGGAACGAGCGGGTTGATCTTGCGGGGGTCGCCGCCGAGCGTGACCATGGCGTCGCGCATCGCCGCGAGGTCGACGACAGCCGGAACGCCAGTGAAGTCCTGCATCAGCACGCGGGCGGGGCGGTAGGCGATCTCCTTGTCGATCTTGCCCTTGTTCTCGAGCCAGGCGGCCATGGCGCGGATGTCGACCTGGGTCACCGACCGGCCATCCTCGAAGCGCAGCAGGTTTTCGAGGATCACCTTCAGCGACACCGGCAGGCGCGAGACGCCGGCAAGGCCGTTCTCCTCCGCTGCCTTCAGGTCGTAGTAGACGTAGGTCTTCGAGCCGACCTGAAGTTCTCTCCTGGACTTGAAGCTGTCGAGCGACGGCATGCGCGGGCCCCTTTTCAATGCCGGGGGCGCCTTGCCGGGGTGGACGGCGGCGGCGCCGCATCCGCTCGGGCAGGGACCTCGCCACCAGCGAGCTGTTGACGTTTACGTAATGGTCATGACGACCGGAGACTTCCTTGCGCCTTATAGAGAATAAGGCGCCGGCTCACCAGACCTTGCGTACGAAATTCTACCACATGGGGCTTCATTCCATCGTCTGCGTCCGTTCGGTCGATGGCGAGCCGAAAGCGGCTTACGCCTTTGGCCGCGATGCTCTATTGGGAAAAGATATTGCTCATGCCGGAGATATCCGTGAACCGCCCCTTTCAGCCTTTTCGTCTCGTCGTAGAGGCGCTCGGCGTCGACCGTGGCGGCCGGCGGGTGATCGAGGGCATTGAGTTCGAGGTGGCCGGAGGCGAGGCGGTTCTGGTTACTGGGCCGAACGGCGTCGGCAAATCGACCTTGCTCCGGACGCTTGCCGGGCTTGGTCGGCCGGCGAGCGGTTCGATCCGCCTCGTCGCCGACGGCGTCACCGAGCCCGAGGAGATCGGCCCTCACGTCCACTATCTCGGCCATCGCGACGCGGTGAAGCCGGCCCTGACGGTCGGCGAGAACCTTGCCTTCTGGCGAGACTACCTGGGCGCCGACGGTGGCGCACCGGTGGACACGGCGTTGGACGCCGTGGGCCTGCTCGATATAGCAACCCTGCCGGCCGCCTATCTGTCGGCCGGACAGCGGCGGCGCCTTGCCATCGCCCGCCTCATCGCGGTGCGGCGACCGCTCTGGCTGCTCGACGAACCGACCGCCGCGCTCGACGCCGCCTCGGAGGCGAGCCTCGTCGGGCTGATGACCGGCCATGTCGAGCGCGGCGGCGCGATCGTCGCCGCCACCCATCTCGCCATCGGCCTTGCCGGCGCCCGCCCGCTTCGTCTCGTCGCCGGGGAGATTGCCTGATGTCGCCGCTCGCCGCCCTCTATGTCCGCGAGTTGCGCCTGTCCGTGCGCATCGGCGGCGGCGCCTTGATGGGCGTCCTGTTCTACCTGATCGTGGTGACGACCTTCCCCTTTGCCATCGGTCCGGATCTCAACCTTCTGTCCCGTCTCGGTCCGGCCATCCTGTGGATCGGTGCGCTGCTTGCCACGCTGCTCGGCCTCGATCGGCTGTTCGAGGCCGATCGCGACGATGGCGCTCTCGACCTGATGATTGCCTCCGGTCGGTCGCTGGAGCTCTTGGTGATCGTCAAGGTGATGGCCCACTGGACGGCGACCGGCCTGCCGCTGGTCGTCGCGGCGCCCTTCCTGTCGCTGCTGCTCGCCATGCCCGCCGACGTGACGCTGGCCACCGTCGCGACGCTTCTCGCCGGCACGCCGGCGCTGACCCTGCTCGGGGCGATCGGCGCCGGACTGACGGTGTCGCTCAGGCGCGGCGGCCTCCTGCTGCCGATCCTCGTGCTGCCCTTTGCAGTGCCGGTGCTGATCTTCGGCGTCGCGGCGGCGACGGCCGTCGCCTTCGATCCGGCGGCCTTCCGTACGCCTTTTCTGCTCATCGTCGCCCTGACGCTGACGGCGGCGGCGATCTCGCCGATCGCCACCGCCGCCGCGCTCAGAAATGGGCTCGACTAACGATCAAGCGGCCCGGATGGTGGCAAGGAAGCGCTGGAGCTCACCCTGCAGGCGCTCGGCCTGGGCCGACAGCGCGTCGGAGGCGTGCAGCACTTCCTGGGCGGCGGCCGAGGAATCGCCGGCCGCTTCGCCCACCTTGACGATGTTGCTCGCCACCGTGCTGGTGCCCTCGGCGGCCTTCTGCACCGAATCGGCGATTTCCTGGGTTGCCATGCCCTGGTCGCGCACCGAGCCGGCCACCGTGTTGGATACCTTCGAGATATGGCCGATGGTCTCGGTGATGCGCATGATGGCATCGCTGGAATCGGCCGTCGACGCCTGGATCGCCGCCACCTGGGCGCCAATCTCGCTGGTCGCCTTGGCGGTCTGGTCGGCGAGCTGCTTCACCTCGGCGGCGACCACCGCGAAGCCCTTGCCGGCCTCGCCGGCGCGGGCGGCTTCGATGGTGGCGTTGAGCGCCAGGAGGTTGGTCTGGCCGGCGATGGTGTTGATGAGGTCGACGACGGCGCCGATCTTGCGCGCCGCTTCCGACAGTTCGCGCACCTTGGCGGCCGTTTCCGAGGCATCCTGCACGGCCTTCGAGGCCACTTCGGTCGATTCGTTCACCTGACGGCCGATTTCGGCGATCGACGATGCCAGTTCCTCGGCAGCGGCGGCGACGGTGCCGACACCGGCAGAGGCCGCTTCGGAAGCGGCAGCCACGGTCGACGCCTTCTGCGTCACGTCGGTGGAGGATTGGGACAACGTCTGGGCCGAGCCGTTGAGCTGTCCGGCTGCGGCTGCCAGCGAGGAGGCGATGCCGCCGACGGTCTGCTCGAACATGTCGGCGAGCTGATGCACCTCGGCGCGCCTGAGCTCGGCCTGCGCGGCAGCGTCGGCCTCGCGGGCGGCGCGCGCTTCAGCGGCCTGGGCAAGGCTCGTCTTGAACACCTCGAGCGCCTCGGCCATGGCGCCGACCTCGTCCTTGCGGCCGCGGCCGGGAACCTCGGTCCTGAGGTCGCCGTCCGACACCTTCTCCATGGCGCGCGAGATGGCGACCACTGGCCGCGAGATCGAACGGCCGATGACCACGGCCAGAACCACGGCGCCCACCAGCGAGATGCCGGCCACGATCAGGAGCATGCGGCGGATGGTCTCAATGAGGCCGGTGGTCGCAACGCCGATGGACGTCGATTCGACCGAGGCGGCGGAGCGTACAGCCGCCACCTTGTCGGCGATGGCCGTGGACGCATTGAGCAGGTCCTTGGCGGTCAGCGTGCGGAGATCGGTGGAGATCTGGTTGGCTTGGCGATAGGCCTCCTGATAGGCGGTTGCCGACCTCAGCACCTTGCCGAGCTGGGAAGCTTCCTGTCCTTCGCCGACCGCCTTGATCACCAGATTGAGTCGCTGAACGAGGCCATTGAAGCCGGCGTCGGCGGCCTTGAGATCGTCGGCCGTGCCGTTGTTCAGCAGCTTGTAAACCGCAAGACGCCCGGCGTTGTACTGTTCCGTCGCCTTGGTGGCGATGGGGATGACAGCCGGCTTGCCGAGCTTGTCGACCTTGGAGGAGAAGAACAGCATGTCGTTCTTCAGCTTCTCGCCAAGCGGGTCGACGCTTTCGCGAATGATCTTCTGCTGGCGGGTCTTGAGGTCGACGAGCTTGGTCAGCACGGCGCTGTAGGTGTCGAACAGCGAGGCGATGGCCGTCATGTTATCCTTGCGGACACCCTCGTCGATCTTGCTGATGGCGTTGGCAATGGAGGCCCTAGTCGTCTCGGCAGCAGCCTTGGTGTCCGACAGGGCGGTTTCGCTGCCGGCCGTCAGGTAGGCGTCGACCTTGGCGGTGAGGTTGAGGAAAGCATAGTCGATGTCGCGGGTCAGCTCGACTTCATCGACGCGGTCGCGATGCTGGCCGAAGGAATGCTCGAAGGAACTCAGCGAGAAGAGCGACAGGCCGGCGCAAGCGATCAGCAGTGCAATGACCAGCGCGAAGGCCACGAACACCTTTGAACCGATGGACAGATTGTTGAACAGACGCGCCATCGCTTCTTCCCCCAGAGTCTACGGACAATTCCGTATTGCTCGCGCCGGCCGGGACGCATGGAAGCGTCCCCGGACCCGCACGCGGCCTTGTGTGTCTAACAATGATAAGCGGGCGCCCTTAAAGTTTTCCAAACAGTGGAGTAGCCGGCTCCGGTTCTTTTCCTGTAAAAAATAACAATATCCAAATGATGTTAAGTCACGACAGGCTGGGTTCGTAACTACGGCCAAGAACAGGCGTCGGCAGCGCGTCGCCGGCGAAATGCGCGGCGAGGTTGGCCCGCACCAATGCGCCCATCGCCTGCCGCGTCGCCATGGTCGCGCTGCCCTGGTGTGGCGAGAGCACGACGTTGGCGAGGCGCAAGAAGCGCGGGTCGATGGTCGGCTCGTTCAGGAACACGTCGAGGCCGGCGCCGGCGATCGCTCTGCTTTCAAGCGCGGCGATCAACGCCGCCTCGTCGATGGTGGTGCCGCGGGATATGTTGACGAGAAGGCCGTCGCGACCGAGCGCGGCAATGGTGGCGGCATCGACGAGGCCTGCCGTTTCGCCGCCGCCGGCCACCGCCACCACCAGAATGTCCGACCAGGCGGCCAAGGCCACCGGCGTCGGAAAGGCCCGCCAGGGCGACGAGGTCTTCGGCGATCTGTTCCAGTAGCCGATTTCGGTGTCGAAGCCTGCGAAACGGCGTGCGATCGCCTCGCCGATGCGGCCGAGCCCGACGATGCCGATCTTCCGGCCCGAGACGCTGCCGGTGAGCGACATCGATCCCTCGGTCCAGGCTCCCGATCTCACGAAGGCGTCGCCGTCGACGATGCGACGGGCGAGTGCCAGCGTCAGCGTCAGGGCCATGTCGGCAACGTCGGCGGTCAGCACGTCGGGCGTGTTGGTGACGGCGACGTTGTGACGCGCCGCCGCCGCAAGGTCGACCTTGTCGTAGCCGACGCCATAGACGGCGATCAGCTCCAATGCCGGCAGCGCCTCGATCAGCGCCGCTTCGGCGCCCCGTCCGCCGGAGGTGACCAGGGCCTTGATGTCGCCGACTTCCGCGAGAGCGGGCGGTCCGCCGGCCGGCAGATCGACGAGGTCGTAAACCTCGCGCATTGGCGCCAAATCCCAGTCGGGCATCGACGACACCATGAGGACTTTCGGACGCGGCGGCGGAACGGCAGGCATGGCGAACTCCGGTTGTTGGGGCGCTGAGAGGTGTCCTTGACGCCCTCCATTCGTATGACGATAGTGCCCTGCCGCACGCCGGGGAAGGGCGGACGCCGCAGGATGGCGAGGAGGAGAGCATGAGCGACTACGACACGTTTGACGGCCGCTTCGGGTCGCTGGTGATCGGCAGCGCCGCCATCGAGCGGCTGTGGACCGGCGGCCGCTGGACGGAGGGGCCTGTCTACGTGCCCGCCGCCAAGGCCTTGCTCTGGTCCGACATCCCCGAGGACCGCGTGCTGCGCTATGACGAGACGAGCGGTGCCGTCTCTGTGTTCGAGCATCCCTGCGGCTACCACAACGGTCATACGCTCGACGCCTTCGGCCGCGTGATCGCCTGCGAGCATGGCGGTCGCCGCGTTTCCCGTCTTGGTCATGATGGTCGCTGGGAAACCGTCGTCGATCGCTTCGACGGCAAGCGCCTCAACTCCCCCAACGACGTGGTGGTGAAGTCGGACGGAAGCATCTGGTTCTCCGATCCGAGCTACGGCATCGACAGCGACTACGAGGGACATGCGGCGAAAAGCGAGATCGGCGCCTGCAACGTCTACCGCCACGATCCCGAAACCGGCGAGACGACGGCGGTGGTGACCGGCATCGACCGCCCCAACGGTCTCGCCTTCTCGCCGGACGAGAGCGTCCTATACGTCTCGAACACGTCGCTGTCCGACAGGCCAGCCATCCATGCCTTTCGAGTCGCCGAGAATGGGCAGGCGGTGGGCGAGGGCCGGGTGTTCGCGATCTCCGAGGCTGGCTTTTTCGATGGCTTCCGCCTTGATCTGGCCGGCAACCTCTGGACATCCAGCGGCGACGGCGTTCGCGTCTATGCCGCCGATGGTACGCTGCTCGGCCGCATCAACATTCCCGAAACGGTGTCCAACCTTTGCTTCGGCGGTCCCAAACGCAACCGGCTCTATATCACCGCGACGTCGTCGCTTTACGCGGTTTACGTGTATGCGAACCCGGCGAACCGGCCGCTGCCGTCGGCCGAAAGCGCGGCGCACCTGGGTCGTGGGTAGTAGTGACCTAAGCAATATCACCTAAGCGGTGATGCTCGCTGCAGCTTACCGGCGGCCGTGTGGCGTTCAGTATCAAGAAAACTGTCGACAGGCCCGCCAGAATCGATATTGATCTCTGGTAATTGGCAGTCTCCGGAGTTGACCCAACGTGGGCGATGATCGTGCTCGGCTCAATCTGAAAAGTCTGGCCCGCCACCTTGATCTGTCGATTACTACCGTCAGTCGAGCGCTGCGCAACGGGCCGGAGGTCCGCAAGGAGACCATCGAGCGGGTTCAGAAGGCGGCGGCTGAGCTTGGTTACGTCCGAGACTTCGGCGGCCTGACGCTCAGGACCGGTCTGTCCTATTCCATCTGCGTGCTGATGTCGGCCGTGCCGCCGGACGATATCGCCGACACAGGCTCCGTGGGCCTGCTTCAGGGCGTGCACGAAGTGGCCCAGGCAGCCGGCTACGCCGTGACCGCCGTGCCGCTTGCTCCCGGCGCGGACCCGATCGACGCGCTGAAGACCATCATCGACGGGCGCCGTGCCGACGGGCTGATCTTCGATCACACCTTGCCGATGGATCCGCGGGTCCGCTTCCTGCTGGAGCGCGACTTCCCCTTCGTCACCTTCGGGCGCACCGAGCTGTTCACGCCGCATGCCTGGTTCGACATCGACGACGAGGACGCCACCTACCGCGCCGTGCGGCATCTTCTGGCAAGCGGCTACCGCCGCATCTGCCTCATCAACCCGCCGACCGAGTTCATGTTCTCGCAGTATCGCCAGCGTGGCTACCGCAAGGCACTGGCCGAGGCGGGTGTGGAGATCGATCCGCGTCTCGTCCTCGATCTCGACCTCACCGCTCGGCGGACGCGCGCCTCGGTCAAGGACCTGATGGTGCAGGAAAGCCCGCCCGACGCCTTCATCTGCGTCAACGACATCACCTCGCTCGGCATGATGACCGGCCTTCGCGACATCGGGCTGGATCCCGCCGATTTCGGTTTCTGCGCGTCGACCACCACCCGGCTGATCGAGTATGTCGAACCGACGCCGGTGAGCTTCTATTTCCCGCTGCAGGAGGCCGGGCGGCGCCTGACGCGGTTGATGCTGCGCCGCCTCGAAGGCGAGACCGACATCACCCAGTTGCAGGAGTTGGCGGTCGCCGAGATGCACGTGCCGACGCGGCGGCGGTGACGCCGCAGGGATCCTGAGGCCACAAGATCGTACATCCCCGCTGGTGATCCTTTCGTTTGCCCGTCTGGATTGGTCGGGCTATGGTACTGCGATTCCCCGGCGTGTGTCGCTCCGCAGGGGAAGGGACGTTCGTCCCGGAGGAGCAGCGGCTTCCAGCATTTCGAGATAACCTATGGCTGACCTCGTCAATCGCGCCGCCGCGAAAGACCTTGCAGGAAACTGGACGCTTCACGCGACGGATGAATCGATTTCCGTGCCGTTTCCATTGCCGGGTGATGCCCTTTCGGCGCTGATCGCCGCCGGCGTCCTGCCGGATCCTTACGTCGGCGAGAATGAGCTGGTCGTGCGCTGGCCGGCCGAGCGCGACTGGATTGCCCGCCGTAGCTTTTCCATGGATGCCGACGAGCTTGGCCACCCCTGGGCGATCTACGCCGACGGCCTCGACACCGTCGCCGAGGTGTGGATCAACGGCCAGCCGGTGCTTGCCGCCGCCAACATGTTCCGCCCGCATCGCGCCGAAGTTGGCAGTGCGTTGCGGCCCGGCGACAACGAGATCGAGATCGTCTTCCGATCCAACGTCAAAGCAGCGATCGAGGCGGCTGCCAGACAGCCATATGAGCAGCCCTACAGCGCGCAGATGCAGGCGACGCCGCACATCAATCTTCTGAGGAAGGTGCAGTGTCATGCCGGCTGGGACTGGAACATCGCCATGATGCCGTTCGGCCTCTATGGCGACATTCGCCTGGAGCGCGCCGACCTGCCCAGCATCACCTATGTCCAGCATCGCCAGCGCCACGACGCGGCAACCGGTGCCGTCGATGTCGACGTCGAGGTCCGAATCCAGGCGAAGGCCGCCTGCAATGAACTGCTCACCATCCAGCTTGGCGACGAGAAGGTCAGCCTTCAGGTGACCTGTTCGGCTGGAAACACGGTAGCAGAGGCGACGCTGCGCGTGGAAAATCCGCGCATCTGGTGGCCGGCTGGCTCGGGCGAGCAGCCGCTCTACGATCTCACCGTGACGCTCGGCGGTACGGCCCATCGCCAGAGGATCGGCCTCCGCCGCATCGAGGTGGTGACCAAGCGCGACGAGATCGGCGTGCCGCTGACGGTGCGCGTCAACGGGCTCGACCTGTTTTGCCGCGGCGCCAACTGGATTCCGGGCGACGCCTTGCCGTCGCGCATCACGCCGGACGCGGTACGGCCGCAGCTTGAGGACGCTGTCGCCGTCGGCATGAACATGCTGCGCGTCTGGGGCGGCGGCCAGTATGAACCGGACTGGTTCTACGACCTCTGCGACGAACTCGGCATCCTGATCTGGCAGGATATGATGTTCGGTTGCGCCCTCTATCCCGCCGACAATGCCTTCCTCGCCGAGGTCGACCGGGAAATCGAGCATCAGGTTCGCCGGCTGTCGCACCACGCCTCGATCACCCTCTATTGCGGTGACAACGAAGTGATCGGCGCGCTCACCTGGTTCGAGGTGGCTCGTGCCAATCGCGACCGCTATCTCGTCGCCTACGACCGGCTGAGCCGGACGATCGAACTGGCCGCCCACCGCGCCGATCCCGACCGGCTGTTCTGGCCGTCGTCGCCTTCGAAGGGGCCGATGGACTTCGGCGACGCCTGGAAGGCCGAGGGCTCCGGCGACCAGCACATGTGGGACGTCTGGCATGCCGGCAAGTCGTTCGCGGCCTATCGCGGGGTGCGGCCGCGCTTTGCCTCGGAGTTCGGCTTCCAGTCCTTCGTATCGCTGTCGACGTTGCGCCGCTATATCGAGGAGGAAGATCTCGACATCGCTTCGCCGGCCATGGAGCTGCACCAGAAGAACGCCGGCGGCAATGCGCGCATCGTCGAAACGATCTCGCGCTACTTCCGCTTCCCGAAGAATTTCGAGAATGTCGTCTATCTCAGCCAGGTGCAGCAGGGCCTCGCCATGAAGATCGCCATCGACTTCTGGCGATCGATCAAGCCGGAATGCATGGGCGCGCTCTACTGGCAGCTCAACGACACCTATCCTGTGGCCTCGTGGTCGTCGATCGAATACGGCGGCCGCTGGAAGCTCTTGCATTCGATGGCCCGGCGCTTCTTCGCCCCGACCAACGTGGTGGCGATCCCGTCCGCCGATACCTCCACGGTGGAACTCTTCGGGGTGAACGACACCCGATCCGAGGTGGTGATGGCCGGCAAGGCCTTCTGGCTCGCCGTCGACGGGTCCCGCCGGCCGGTCGGTGAGTTCATCAAGACGGTGCCGATCGATCGGGCGGTTTCTCTGCTGGCGATCCCGGCCAATGGCAGCCCGGATGAAGTGCTCTGCTTTACCTGGAGCGATCCGTCCGGCGAGCATTCCGACCATCACGCCGTGTCGCCCTACAAGGCGTTGCGCCTGCGTGACCCCGGTCTCGTGGTCGAGGCGGCAAAGCTCGGCGCGGGCGAGTGGCGCTTCACCATCACCGCCACCACAGCGCCGGCCTTCTACGTGTCGCTCGAGACGGACCCTTACGGCGTGTTTTCCGACAACGCCGTCCTGGTGACGCCGGAAGCGCCGGTCGAGATTGTCTGGACGTCGCGGTCGGGTGATGTCGACCCGGTCGACAGCTTGGTGGTTCGCGACCTCCGTTCGAGCTACCGGCCGAGCGAGGCCGTCATTCGCAGAGCGTAGTGGGAGAGAACCTGTCGCCAAAAGAAAACCCCGCGTCTTGGGAAGGCGCGGGGTTTTCTTTGTCTGTCGGCACAGCCGTCTCAGCGCGTCGGCACCGGCGTGGCGCCGCGATAGTCGTAGAAGCCGCGCTGCGTCTTGCGGCCGAGCCAGCCGGCTTCGACGTACTTCACCAGAAGCGGGCAGGGGCGGTACTTGCTGTCGGCAAGGCCGTCGTGCAGCACCTGCATGATGGAGAGGCAGGTGTCGAGGCCGATGAAGTCTGCGAGCTGCAGCGGCCCCATCGGATGATTGGCGCCGAGGCGCATGGCGGTGTCGATGGAATCCACCGTGCCGACGCCTTCGTAGAGAGTGTAGATCGCCTCGTTGATCATCGGCAGCAGGATGCGATTGACCATGAAGGCAGGGAAGTCCTCGGAGACGGCGACCGTCTTGCCGAGCTTCGACACGAAATTGCGCGCGGCCTCGAAGGTCTCGTCCTCGGTGGCGATGCCGCGCACCAGCTCGACGAGCTGCATCACCGGCACCGGATTCATGAAGTGGATGCCGATGAAGCGTTCCGGCCGATCGGTGGAGGCGGCGAGGCGGGTGATGGACACCGACGAGGTGTTGGTGCCGATCATCGCCTCGGGCTTCAGCTCGGGACAGAGCTGGGAGAGCGCCTTGCGCTTGATGGTTTCGTTCTCCGTCACCGCCTCGATGACGAGATCGGTGTCGGAGAAGCCCTCGAGGTCGGTCAGGAGCTTGATGCGGGACAGCGCCTCGCGGCGTTGCTCCTCGGTGATCTTCTTGGACGCGACCTGACGGCTGAGGTTGGCGGAAACGACGTTGAGGCAGGCTTCCAACCGATCGCGCGCAACGTCATAGAGCCCGACGTCGAGACCCGCGAGAGCACAGACATGCGCGATGCCGGAGCCCATCTGACCCGCGCCCATGACGCCGACCGACCTGATTTCAACCATAGAAGACCCCGAGCCTCTCGGACGCGGCCGGATACGGCGCGCCTCGTGACAAATATCAGAACATTCTAGCTCAACCGAGGGCTTTCGTCAGCTCCGGTACGAGCTCGAACAGGTCACCGACGAGGCCGTAGTCGGCGACCTGGAAGATCGGCGCCTCACCATCCTTGTTGATGGCGACGATCACCTTGGCGTCCTTCATGCCGGCAAGGTGCTGAATGGCGCCGGATATGCCGACCGCGACGTAAAGGTCGGGCGAGACTGCCTTGCCGGTCTGGCCGACCTGCCAGTCGTTAGGGGCGTAGCCGGCATCGACCGCGGCACGGCTGGCGCCGACGGCGGCGCCGAGCCGGTCGGCCAGCGGCAGCAGCAGCGCCTTGAACTGCTCTTCCGAGCCAAGCGCCCGGCCACCCGACACGACGACGCGGGCCGAGGTGAGCTCGGGGCGATCGGCGGTGGAGAAGACGTCGCCGACAAAGGTCGAAAGACCCGGATCGGTGGGCACGGCAACCGCTTCGATCGGCGCCGGGGGGCGATCTTCCACGAGCGTCGCGCGGAAGGAGGCGGTGCGGACGGTGATCAGCTTGATCGGGTCGGTGGAGCGCACCGTGATCAGAGCATTGCCGGCGTAGGTCGGCCGCTCGAAGGTGTCGGGCGCCAGCACGGCGGTGATGTCGGAGATCTGCATCACGTCGAGCAGCGCCGCCGCGCGCGGCACGGCGTTCTTGAAGGTGGAGGTCGCCGGCGCCAGTACGGCCGAGTAAGCCGGGGCGAGCGCCACGATCAGGGCGGCGAGCGGCTCGGCGAGGCCATGTCCCAGCGCCGGGGCCTCGGCGGTCAGCACGCGGCTGACGCCCTTGAGCTTGGCTGCCTCGGCTGCTGCTGCGGCGACGCCGTCACCGGCCACCAGCACATGGATGTCGTCGCCGAGGGCCAGCGCCGGGGTCAGCGCCTTCAGCGTGGCGTCCTTGATCGAGCTGCCGTCGTGGGCGGCGAGGAGAAGGGTGGTCATGTTGGCTGGCCTTTCTCAGAGCACGCCGGCTTCGGTCTTCAGGCAGTCGACCAGTTCGGCGACCGAGGCGAGGCGGCGGCCGGCCGGCCGGACCGGCGGCTCGGCGGTTTTCAGCACCATGAGGCGCGGCGTGAGATCGACGCCATATTGCGCAGCCGGCCGGAGATCGATCGGCTTCTTCTTGGCTTTCATGATGTTGGGCAGCGAGGCGTAGCGCGGCTCATTGAGGCGCAGGTCTGCGGTGACGACGGCCGGCAGCGACAGGCGCACGGTCTGGAGGCCACCATCGACCTCGCGCGTTACCTCGATACCGTTATCGCCCAGGACCAGCTTGGAGGCGAAGGTGCCCTGCGGCCAGCCGAGCAGGGCCGACAGCATCTGGCCGGTCTGGTTGCAATCGTCGTCGATCGCTTGCTTGCCGAGGATGACCAGGCCGGGCGCTTCCTCGGCGACGATCGCCTTCAGAAGCTTGGCGACGGCTAGCGGCTCGACGGTGCCTTCCGCTTCCAGAACGATGCCGCGGTCGGCGCCCATGGCGAGTGCGGTGCGGACCGTTTCCTGGGCTTCCTTGGGGCCGATGGAGACGGCCACCACCTCGCTGGCAATGCCGGCTTCTCGCAGGCGCAGCGCTTCCTCGACGGAAATCTCGTCGAAGGGATTCATCGACATCTTGACGTTGGCGAGATCGACGCCGGAACCGTCGGCCTTGACGCGGATGTTGACGTTGTAGTCGACGACCCGCTTCACGGGCACGAGAATCTTCATCGGAACCATCTCTCCGGACCAATGGACGAACGGCCAAAACGGCCTGCAACGGGCGGGTTTTGCGCGCGAGGCGTGACCGTAGCGACCGTCCGCCTCGGCGTCAACGGCGGCACGCGTGGGCTTGGAACCGTCAGAACGGTGCGATGAGCCGGCGGAGATAGTCGAGCTCGAGCGGGGGGCGGTTGGGGTCGGCATAGCGGCGGCGCAGTTCCTCGAGCAGTCGCCGCGCCCGCTGAACTTCGATCTCGCCGGGCACCTTTGTATCGTCGCCGAGGTCGGGGCCGCGCCGGCCGGTGGGCCGGCCGAGCGGATCGGTGCCGCCCTCACGGGCGCCGGCGGTGCCTTGCCCCTGGCCGCGCATCATGTCGCGGGCGCCGCTCCGAAGGGCATCGAGGGCGGCGCCCTGGTTGCCGACGGCGGACTCGGTGTCGCCGGTGCCGAGGTTGCGGCCGGCGTCGCGCATGGCGCGGCCGGCGCCCTCAAGGCCGCCTTTTCCCTCTTCTCCGCTCCCCTGCGCTCCTTTGGACAGGCGGGACATCAGCTCTTCCAGGCGCTTTGACAAGGCCGACTGCTCTCTTTCGAGATCCTGGAGGGCCTGTTGATCGCCGCTGTCATCGCCGAACTCCTCGCCGGTGTAGCCGTCGGGCGTCAGCTTGTGGGTGCGGTTCTGCAACTCCTGCTGTCGGCGAATGATGTCGGCCAGCTCGTCGAGATCAGGGTCGCTGGCGCTACCCGCCTCTGGTTGGGCAAACTGCAGGCCCGAAAGTATGTCGTCGAGCTGCGACAGGAGCTCGGCGGCAGCGTCGCGTTCACCGAGCTCGCCCAGTTGGCGCATGCGGTCGATGAGTTTCTTGAGGTCGTCGCTGGTAACGCGCTCGCCGCCTTTCTGGCCGAGATCGCTGAGGCGGGAGGGATCGGAAGCCGCCGCTTCGGCCATCGCCTTGAGATAGTCGTCGAGTGCGGCCTTGAGCTCCTCGGTAAGGCGGGCGATTTCCTCGGGCGAGGCACCACTTTCCAGCGCTTTTCTCAATGCCTCGCGGGCGGCGGCGAGCCGCTCGGCCGCCGGCGCCGCGTCGCCGGCCTCGATGGCGAGCGCCATCTGCCAGAGATAGTCGAGCACCGGCTTCAACGCGGCGTCGTCACGCGCCAGCAGGATACGGTTGCGGGCGACGCGCAGGCCAAGGATCTCGCCCGGACGGTCGATGAAGGCGGCGCCGAGATCGCCCAGCGTTTCAAAGGTTGCTGCCACCGCTTTGGCCTGTCGAGCGTCGGACGCCAGCAGTCTTCGCTGCTCGACGACGGCGGCAGCCAAAGGATTGCGGAAGGGGCGAGCCGGCAGGTCGATGAGGAGCGGCGGCGTCTCGGCCACCTGACCGGCATCGTCGCGGGCCTCAAGGACGAGACGAACCCGGCCGCCAGCCAGCGGATGGGTGGTGAGGTCGGAGGTGGTGACGGCGCGGTCAACACCCCGACGCGGCAGGGCCAACGTGACGTCGGGCAGGGCGACGAGCGGGCGAGCACCCTCAGCCGCGTCGGGCGCCAGCATGGCGCGGGCTGCGGCGACGCGATAGTCGTCGTTGATGGCGTAGGCGAGGCGGAGCGCGCCGCGCGCGGTGGCCGCCGGTTGCTCGGCAAGGCGGACGGCCGGTGGAGTGTCGGCCCGGACGGCGATCGGCAGTTCCATGGCCTGCAGGCCGTCGCCCCCCAGCGTCAGGCGGCCGGAGGCGGCAAGGCGATGCTCGTAGGCCATCTGCCCTGGCGCCGGGGAGCGTCCGTCGAGCGACATGGGTGGCTTGCCCTCGGCGGCGAAGGCAGCACTTGGCGAGCCGATACCGGCGAGCCGTATGGCGAGTGTCGTTCCGGCGGGCAGCGTGACTGAGGGAGCGTCAGGGAGGGCGTCAGGCGAAACGACGGTGCCGTTCGACGTCGTTACCAGGGCACGCGGCGTCAGCCCGGTGTAGGTTGGTGGGTTCGCCCAGATGTCGACGCGGATGTCGGGTGGTATGGAAACCGGCGGCCGGAAGACCGCCGTCACCGGTCCCAGATGGTCGGGCGTCGCAAAGAAGCCGACGATCAGCAGCAGGAACACGGCCGCTCTCAAGGCATAGGGATCGGCACGATCGAGACGCGGCGACGGAAGGCTTGCTTTCAAGCCCTTCAAAGCAACCACGAGGCGTCGGCGGTGAGCCTGCCACAGGGCATCGGCGAGCGCGTCGCCGGTGGCCGAGGGGTGGTCGAGGAAGGCGCTGAGCGGCCGATGCGGAACGCCGCGCTCCAGCCGGTCGGCCGCCTGCCGCCGGTCGGGCCAGGGCGTTCTGAGAAGATGGACGACGCTGGCGAGGAGGGCGGCGGCGAACAGTCCGGCGGCGGCGAGGCGAAGGGCGGCCGGCAACCGCTCGAAGACGCCCAGCCAAGCCAGCGCCAGAAACATGCCGAGCACGGACAGCACCAGCGCAAGGCGCGGCCACAGACGCTCCCAGGCGAGCGACAGGCCGGACAGCGCCACCGCGCGGGCGGTGGCGGACGGCAAGTCGCCATCCCGGCTGTCGGGCCTGAGCGGTCCTTCGGTCATCGGGGCCTTTCCCTCGGTCTCACGCGCCTGTGTCCTTCTCAACACTCTAGAAGGGAAATGGGTCGAAGATAAGGGTGTCGCCGCATTCTGGCCGCCTTCACGGTACATCCGGGAAGGGCCGGTCGTCTCGCGCCTTTGCGGAGACCACGACCTTCGCTAAAATCACCCGTCCGTGGACGACTGTTTCCGGGAAGAAAGCCTTGCCGACGATTTCCGGCCCGTGCGGCCGCGCCCGCCGCCTTTTCCGACTAGCCGCTGCGTTGCCGCTGCTTATGAACCTTGCCGGCGGCGCGGTCGCCGCTCCCTATCTCGCCGTCGATCTCGCCACCGGCGCGGTATTGGCCGAGAATCAGAGCTTCGATCCGTGGTATCCCGCGTCCATCACTAAGCTGATGACCGTCTATGTGACGCTGTCGGCCATCAAGGCCGGCGAGATTCGCGGTGATTCGGGCGTGGTGATGACACCGGCCGCCGCGCGCGAGCAGCCCTCCAAGATGGGCTTCAAGCCGGGCACGGTACTGACCGTCGACACGGCGCTGCGCATCATCATGGTGAAGTCGGCCAACGACGTTTCCTACGCGCTGGCCGAGCGGGTCGGTGGCAGTCTGCCCGGTTTCGTCGCCCGCATGAACGGTGCGGCGCGGTCGCTCGGCATGGCCAACACACGCTTTTCCAATGCCAATGGCCTGCCGGACCCCAACCAGTGGACGACCGCCCGCGACTACGCGCTGCTCGCCCGCACCCTGCTCAAGGATTTTTCCGGCTATCGGGAACTCTACCGGACGACGGCGCTGTCGCTCGGTGGCAAGGTCATCAAGAACCACAACAACCTTCTTGAACGCTACCCTGGCGCCGACGGCATGAAGACCGGCTTCATCTGCTCGTCGGGCTTCAACGTGGTGGCGACGGCGACGCGCAACGGCCGGCAGATCCTGACCATCGTGCTTGGCGGCAAGACGGCGCGGGAGCGCGACGAACTGGCGGCCAGCCTGCTCGAGGCGTCATTCCGGACGCCGTCTTCCGCGGCATCCGTCACGATCGACCGGCTGGCGCCGCGCGGTCCGGTGGCTGCCGTCGCCGCCGACATGCGCGAACTCGCCTGTCCCAAGCGGAAAAAAGGTGCCAAGGCGCCGGTCGGCGAGGATCTCGGCGACGGGGACGACCAGCCGGCGAGCTTCCTCGTGCCGCGCTTCAAGGTGATGGATCCCATCCCCATCAGCCTCGGCGGCGCCAGCGACATGCCCGACCCTGTGGAGCCAGCGGTCGAGGCAGCGGCCGACGTGCCCCTGCCGCTGCCCAGACCCGTTCGTTGAAGCCTGCCAGAAGAGGAACAGACGTCTTGCCGGAAGCCAACCGCCAGTCCAAGCCGGTCATTCCCGTTACCATCGTCACCGGCTTTCTCGGGGCGGGCAAGACCTCGCTGCTCAACCGGCTGGTGCGCGATCCGGCGCTGGCCGGCACCGGCTTCATCATCAATGAGTTCGGCGAAATCGGCATCGATCACCTTCTCGTCGAGGCGGCGGATGACGGCATCGTCGAGCTGTCGTCGGGGTGTCTTTGCTGCACGGTGCGTGGCGAACTGGTGACCACTCTCGAGAACTTCCTCCGCGGCCTCGACAACGGCCGCATCGACACGCTGAGCCGGATCGTCATCGAGACCACGGGCCTTGCCGACCCGGTGCCGGTGCTCGCCACGCTCACCGCCCACCCTTACCTGTCGCTGCGCTATGCGGTGGATGGCGTGATCACGGTGGTCGACGCCGTCAACGGTGCCAGGACGCTCAATGAGCACGAGGAGGCGGTGAAGCAGGTCGCGGTGGCCGACCGGCTTGTCATCGCCAAGGCCGACCTTCCCGAAGGGGCGGAGCGACTGCCGGCCCTCAAATGGCGACTGACTGCGCTCAACCCGGGGGCGCCGCTCGTTGACGCTGCCGCCGCTTCGCCGGACAATCTTCTCGGCTCAGGTCTCTACGATCCTGCCACCAAGACGGCTGATGTCCGGCGCTGGCTCAACGCCGAGGCTTTTGATGCCGCCGGCGAGCATCGTCATGATCACGATTGCGCCGGCGGAGCTTGCGACCACCCGAGCCATCATCACCACGGCGAACATCATCATCACCACCACGACGAGGACAGCCGGCACGATGGTGTCAGCGCTTTCTCGTTGGTTTCCGACAATGCGCTGCCAGCCGGCGCGCTCGAAATGTTCCTGGAGCTTCTGCGTGCCGCCCACGGCCCGAAGCTGTTGCGGCTCAAGGGGGTGGTCCGGCTCGCCGAGGACCCCGATCGGCCGCTGGTCGTCCATGCCGTCCAAGAGCTGTTCCATCCGCCCGTCCGCCTTCCGGCGTGGCCCGATGCCGACCGACGGACCCGGCTGGTGTTCATCACGCGGGATCTTGCCGAAGACGAGGTCAAGCGCCTGTTCGATGCCTTCGCCGGCGTCCTCGCTCCCGACACGCCCGACCGTCGCGCGATGACCGACAATCCCCTGGCGCTTGCGGGCTTCACGCCGCCGTCGCAACGCACCTAAGCGGATTTCTTGGAATACGTAATTTTCCTGATGACGAAGTTGTCTGAAAGGTTGCTTGTTTCGATTTTTCAAGCGGCGCATGGGCTATTAACAATTTATCCACAGATTTTGTAAAGCGGGATTCCTGTCAAAATTAACTATATCATTGGGCTATCTATCTTTTTTCATTATCCTTTTCGGAGTGAACGAATAACGGCGAGCTTGCAGAGAAACGGCGTTAATGCTCCGTTAACCATAATGGTTCGATCCTCGGAACCGGAGTGGTCGGGTGCCCTGGGGCGCGCTACGAACTCCCGACCAAGACGGGATTGAGAACGTGCTGACAACACTCGCTAAGCCGGAGTCGTTCCTGTTTTCCTGGGTGGACGGCGACCATGCCGTGGTCGTCCGTATCGTCGAGGCATCGCATCAGCAGGCGGTGGCTCGCTTCCGGGCGATGAGCACCACTGAACGCCGGAAGGCCATCGTCGGTCGCGTCGAGGATCGCGAGATCGATCATCTCGAGCGCATCGGCGAGTGGCTTGAGCGTCTTCTGCCGCGCTTCGGCTTTGCCGGCCGCAGCCACGCCTGAGGCGCCTCTTTAGTCAGATTTCGCCGCTGCCTCGATCAGAGCCAGTGCTGCGGGCGAATCCCATTGAGCAGGTCCCGCCAAAGAGGCGAGGGCGCAGCCGTTGCGGTCGACCACGAAGGTGGTGGGCAGGCCCAGAACCAATCCCTTCGATTTCAGCTCGTTGAAGGCGCGCATCTCAGGGTCGCGCAGGTCGATGAGCGAGGTGGCGCCGATATCGGCCAGGAAGCGCGTCGGCTTGTCCGGGCTGCCGACATCGACGTTGAGCCCCACCACCGAAAAATCGGGGCCGCCGCGTTTTTCCTGAAGCGCCTGAAGGTGCGGCATCTCCGTGCGACAGGGCACGCACCAAGTCGCCCACATGTTGAGGACCAGCGTCTGGCCGGCGAACTCGGCAAGGCGGCGCTCGCCGCCATCGGCGGTACGCAGGACGAGATCGGAGAAATCGGCCGGCGTGTCGGCCGGCAGCAAGGCGGCAAGATCGCCGACGGCAAGCGGCTTCAGAGCCTTCGCCTTTGACGCCGCCGCCGCGCAACGGCCGCCGCTCTCGACAGCGCCCCTCTCCGTCACGTATACCGCAGCAAGGCCGGCGGCCACCGCAACGATCGCTGTCGCGGCGAAGACGGGGCGGGAAGGCTTGAGCGGCATCGACCGATCCTCGTTCCTGGAGTGGACCCAATGAGCAACCGCATGTGGGGCGGCCGGTTTTCGGCTGGCCCGTCCGCGATCATGGAGGAGATCAACGCCTCCATCGACTTCGACCGGAAGCTCTACGCCCAGGATATCGCCGGCTCCAAGGCGCATGCCGAAATGCTCGCCGCCCGCGGCATCATATCCGCGGAAGACGCGGGCAAGATCGCCGAAGGCCTCGATGCGATCAAGGCGGAAATCGACAACGGCCGTTTCACCTTCTCGCGAGCCCTCGAGGACATCCACATGAACGTGGAATCGCGCCTCAAGGAGCTGATCGGCGCCGCAGCAGGGCGCCTCCATACCGCCCGCTCGCGCAACGACCAGGTGGCGACGGATTTTCGCCTCTGGGTGCGCGACAGCCTCGACCACGTGGATGGCCAGCTCGCCGACCTGATGAAGGCGCTGGTGAAGCGGGCGGGCGAGCACGCCGATACCGTGATGCCCGGCTTCACCCACCTCCAGTCGGCGCAGCCGGTCACCTTCGGCCACCATCTTATGGCCTATGTCGAGATGCTCGCGCGCGACCGCGGCCGCGTGCAGGACGCACGCCGGCGCCTCAACGAGTGCCCGCTCGGCGCGGCGGCGCTGGCCGGCACTTCGTTCCCGATCGACCGCCACATGACGGCGGCGAGCCTCGGTTTCGACCGCCCGACGGCCAACTCGCTCGACAGCGTCTCCGACCGAGACTTCGCGCTGGAAGCGATGGCGGCGGCGTCGATCATTGCCGTTCACCTGTCGCGCCTCGCCGAGGAGATCGTCATCTGGTCGTCGGCGCAGTTCGGCTTCGTGCGCCTGTCGGACGCCTTCTCGACCGGCTCGTCGATCATGCCGCAGAAGCGCAACCCGGACGCCGCCGAACTGGTGCGCGCCAAGTCGGGCCGCATCATCGGCGACATGAACGCGCTCCTGATCATCATGAAGGGCCTGCCGCTCGCCTATCAGAAGGACATGCAGGAGGACAAGGAGCAGGCCTTCGACTGTTTCGAGAACCTCTCCCTGGTGCTCGCCGCCATGACCGGCATGGTCGACGACCTTGTGCCCAACGTTGCCCGCATGGCCGCTGCGGCCGGTTCGGGTTTCTCCACCGCCACCGATCTCGCCGACTGGCTGGTGCGCGTGCTGGGCCTGCCGTTCCGTGATGCCCATCATGTCACGGGGCGTCTGGTGGCGATCGCCGCCGAACGCGGCATCGAGCTCTCCGATATCCCGCTTGCCGACATGAAAACGGTGCATGACGGCATCACCGAAGCGGTCTACGATGTGCTCACCGTCGAGAATTCCGTCCGCAGCCGCACGTCGCACGGCGGCACGGCGCCCGACAATGTGCGGGCGGAGGTGAAGCGCTGGACGGCGCTTCTCGGCTGAGGATGGGCAACCGCCTGGAAGCAAACGGATCGAGGACAAGATGGTGCTGCGTCTCGGGGTGATAATGCTGATGGTCGGCATCGCGGTGACCGGCTGCGGCCGCAAGGGGGCGCTCGAGGCGCCGAACTCGAGGGCGGAGGCGGCGGTCCCCTCGACCAACGATCCGGGCGCCATCCCACCCACGGCCAAACAGACGACGCCCGACAAGCCTTTCATCCTCGACGGTCTCATCTGAGGGGGTCCGGTTGCATCACTTCACCTATCGCGGCGGCGTGCTCCACGCCGAGGATGTTGCCGTGTCCGCCATCGCCGCGGCGGTTGGGACGCCCGTCTACATCTATTCCTCGGCCACCATCGCACGCCATTTCCGGGTGTTCCGCGACGCGCTCGGCGACGAGCGCTCGCTGGTCTGCTACGCGCTGAAGGCCAACTCCAATCAGGCGGTGATCGGCACCCTGGCCCGCCTTGGCGCCGGCGCCGACGTGGTCTCGGAGGGGGAGTTGCGTCGGGCGCGGGCCGCCGGCATTCCCGCCGACAAGATCGTGTTCTCCGGCGTCGCCAAGACGGTGCGCGAGATCGAATACGCGCTCGCCGAGGGCATCAAGTGCTTCAACGTCGAGAGCGAGCCTGAGCTTGAGCGCCTTTCCGCCGTGGCGACCCGTCTCGGCAAGACGGCACCGGTGTCGCTGCGCATCAACCCCGACGTCGACGCCCGCACCCACGCCAAGATCTCCACCGGCAAGGCCGAGGACAAGTTCGGCATTCCCTGGAAGGAGGCGGTTGAGGTCTATGCCCGCGCCGCAGCGCTGCCGGGCCTCGATGTTGCCGGCATCGACATGCACATCGGCTCGCAGATCACCGATCTCGACCCCTTCGATGCCGCCTTTGCCCGGCTCGGCGACCTAGTGGCGGCCCTGCGCGCTGCCGGTCATGCCATCCGCCACGTCGACCTCGGCGGCGGTCTCGGCATCCCCTACAAGGCCGACAATACGCCGCCGCCGCATCCCGCGGCTTATGTCGAGGTGGTGCGCCGCCACACCAGGTCGCTTGACTGCGAGGTGCTGATCGAGCCGGGCCGCTTCATCGTCGGCAATGCCGGCATCCTCGTCACCGAGGTGCAATATGTGAAGCGCGGCAAGGCGAAGACCTTCGTCATCGTCGACGCGGCGATGAACGATCTCGTCAGGCCGACCCTTTACGACGCCTACCACGAGATCAAGCCGGTCGAGGAACGGCCGGCCGGCGCCGAGCAGGAAAAGGTCGACGTGGTCGGCCCGGTCTGCGAGAGCGGCGACTATCTGGCGCGTGGCCGCAACCTGCCGGTGGCGCGGCCCGGCGAGCTGTTCGCCGTGTTCTCGGCCGGCGCCTATGGTGCGGTTCAGTCGGGCACCTACAACTCCCGTCTCCTGGTGCCGGAGGTGCTGGTGGACGGTGATCAATGGGCGGTGGTGCGTCCTCGCCCCTCCTATGACGACCTAATCGGTCTCGACCGTTTGCCGGACTGGCTGATTTAGCGGCTCGCCTGCCCAAGTTTTAGGCTCGCCCGCTGGCGGGCCTTTTGCCACATTGCCGGGCAGTTGCCGCGCCGGGTGGCGCGGCGTGGGGAGAGTTTGCCCGACGTGTCGACCGCCGTGTCGCTTCAGACAGGAATGCCCCGGCTCGAAAGAGCCGAGGGGGCGGCGCGTGTCGCCTTCGCGCTGCGGCGGATCGGCGGGCGCGAGGAAACGCGGCTGGCCGATCTCTTCCAGGATGGCTCTGCCAATGTGCGCCTGCCGAAGGTGCACGACGGATCGGGGCCGGCCGCCGTCTTCCTGAACAGCGCCGGCGGTGTCACCGGAGGCGACCATCTCACTTTCGAGGCGCATTTCAAGGCAGGGTCGACAGCGACCGTCACCACCCAGGCGGCCGAGCGTATCTACCGTCGTTCCGAAGGCGTCGGCCGCATCGACAATCGACTGATCGTCGAGGCTGGCGCGAAGGCCCATTGGCTGCCGCAGGAGACTATCGTTTTCGATGGCGCCGGCCTCAGGCGCCGGCTCGATGTCGATCTTTTGGGCGATGCCCGTCTCGTCGCCGTCGAAAGCATCGTGCTTGGCCGCACCGCCATGGGCGAGGAGGTCACTGCCGTCGATCTTGCCGATCATTGGCGCGTCCGGCGCGACGGCCGTCTCGTCTATGCCGACGCCCTGCGCCTTTCAGGCGACAGCCGGGCGATACTGTCGGGCGGCGCCACCGGTCGCGGCGCCCGCGCCTTTGCCAGCATTCTGGTGGTGGCGTCAGACGCGGCATCGCAGCTCGATCCTGCCCGTGAGCTGATCGCCACTCTCGCGGCGGACGGTATCGAAGCGGGCGCTTCCACCTTCGATGGGCTCCTGTCCATACGCTGTCTTGCCCTTGACGGCCGCCGCCTGCGAGTGATTGTCGAACCCCTGATCGAAACCCTCACCGGCCGGCCGCTCCCGCGCGCCTGGTCGATCTGAGACGAGGAAGAGTGATGAACCTGACGCCGCGCGAAAAGGACAAGCTGCTTGTCAGCCTCGCCGCCATGGTGGCGCGCAACCGCCTCGAACGGGGCGTCAAGCTGAACCATCCCGAGGCGGTGGCCCTCATCACCGATTACGTGGTCGAGGGCGCCCGCGACGGTCGAACGGTGGCCGAGCTGATGGCCGGCGGCGCCACCGTGCTGCGCCGCGAGCAGGTGATGGAGGGCATCGCCGAGATGATCCACGACGTCCAGGTGGAAGCGACCTTTCCCGACGGCACCAAGCTCGTCACCGTCCACGAACCGATCCGGTGACATCATGGCGCTGGAACTCCGCCCCAACTGCGAATGCTGCGACCGCAACCTGCCGCCGGACGCCGAGGCCTATATCTGCTCCTTCGAGTGCACATGGTGCCCCGACTGCACGACGGGCGTACTGAACGGCGTCTGCCCCAACTGCGGCGGCGAACTCGTCCGTCGGCCGGTGCGCCCGGCCGGGAAGCTCGCTGCCAATCCGGCATCCACCGTCCGCGTCTTCAAGGGCGAGCCCTGTTCGCCCCGCGCCGCCTGAAAGGAACGAGCATGATCCCAGGTGAAGTCATTGCCGAGGCCGGCGACATCGAACTCAACGCCGGCCGTTCGACGCTGGTGCTGGAAGTCGCCAACTCCGGCGACCGGCCGGTGCAGGTCGGCAGCCACTATCATTTTGCCGAAACCAATCCGGCCCTCGTTTTCGACCGCGACAAGGCGCGTGGGCACCGGCTCGACATTCCCGCCGGCACGGCCGTTCGCTTCGAGCCGGGCCAGAGCCGGTCGGTGACCCTGGTGCCCTATGCCGGGAAAGGCGAGGTCTACGGCTTCCGGCAGGCGGTGATGGGAAAGCTCTGAGCGCTTCGCATTCGCTGATCCATTTTCGGTTCGACCGCGTGGTCGGACACCCTGGTTCCAAGCTGCTCTCTTCGGGAGACTGATCGATGCCCTACCGCATGTCCCGCGCCGCCTATGCCGACATGTTCGGTCCCACCGTCGGCGACAAGGTGCGCCTTGCCGACACCGAACTGTTCGTGAAGGTCGAGAAGGACTTCACCATCTATGGCGAAGAGGTGAAGTTCGGCGGCGGCAAGGTGATCCGCGACGGCATGGGCCAGAGCCAGGCGAGCCGGGCGGAGGGCGCCGTCGACACCGTCATCACCAACGCGCTGATCATCGACCATTCCGGCATCTACAAGGCCGACGTCGGCATCACCGACGGCCGCATTTCCGGCATCGGAAAGGCCGGCAATCCGGACGTCCAGCCCGGCGTCACCATCATCGTCGGCCCCGGCACCGAGGCGATCGCCGGCGAGGGCAAGATCCTGACCGCCGGCGCGCTCGACACGCATATCCATTTCATCTGTCCCCAACAGGTGGACGAGGCGCTTTACGCCGGCATCACCACCATGCTGGGCGGCGGCACGGGACCTGCCACCGGCACGGCGGCCACCACCTGCACGCCCGGCCCCTGGCACATTGCGCGGATGATCGAGGCCGCCGAGGGACTGCCGATGAATCTTGCCTTCTCCGGCAAGGGCAACGCCTCGCTGCCGGCGGCGCTTGTCGAACAGGTCAAGGCCGGTGCCTGCGGCCTGAAGCTGCACGAGGACTGGGGCACCACGCCGGCCGCCATCGACAACTGTCTCGCGGTCGCCGACGATTATGACGTGCAGGTGATGATCCACACCGACACGCTCAACGAAAGCGGCTTCGTCGAAGATACCATCGCCGCCTTCAAGGGCCGTACCATCCACGCCTACCACACCGAGGGCGCCGGCGGCGGCCACGCGCCTGACATCATCAAGGTGGCGGGCCTGCCCAATGTGTTGCCGTCGTCGACCAACCCGACGCGGCCCTACACGCGCAACACGCTCGACGAGCATCTGGACATGCTGATGGTCTGCCATCACCTCGATGGCTCGATCCCCGAGGACGTCGCCTTCGCCGAGAGCCGCATCCGCAAGGAGACCATCGCGGCGGAAGACATCCTGCACGACATGGGCGCCTTCTCGATCATCTCCTCCGACAGCCAGGCCATGGGTCGCATCGGCGAGGTGATCATCCGCACCTTCCAGACGGCGCACAAGATGAAGGTCCAACGCGGCGCTCTGCCCGAGGATGTCGGCACCGATGCCGACAATTTCCGCGTCAAGCGTTACATCGCCAAGGTGACCATCAACCCGGCCATCGCGCAGGGCCTCTCCAAGCACGTCGGTTCGGTGGAGGTCGGCAAGCTCGCCGATCTCGTCCTGTGGACGCCGGCCTTCTTCGGCGTGAAGCCCGATCTCGTGCTGAAGATGGGCACCATCGCCGCCGCCGCCATGGGCGACCCCAACGCCTCGATCCCGACGCCGCAGCCGGTACATTACCGGCCGATGTTCGGCGCCTTCGGCAAGGCGATGACTCGCTCGTCGGTCACCTTCGTCTCGCGCTACGCCTATGAAAACGGCATCAAGGAACGGCTCGGACTCGACCGCGTGGTGCTGCCGGTCGAAAACACGCGCGGCGGCATCTCCAAGGCCTCGCTGATCCACAATTCGGCAACGCCCGAGATCGAGGTCGATCCCGAAACCTACGAGGTCAGGGCCGACGGAGAACTGCTCACCTGCGCGCCAGCCGACGTTCTGCCGATGGCGCAGCGCTATTTCCTGTTTTGAGAGGCTAGTCGATGGTTTCACAGAAGCGAAGGAGATAGCCGTCCGGGTCGACGACGACGAACTGCCGCTGTCCTTCGCTGCGGTCGCCGACGCGATACCACTTCTCTTCCAGATCGAGAACGAATGGGCAGTCGGCCTCGCGTAGGCGGGTGTAGAGTTCCGTCACGTTCGTTATTTCGATCTGGAAGTTGATGCCTCGGCCGTAAGGGTGTTCGAGGGGCGCTGGATGCCAGCGACGCCCCGGGCCGAAGGTTTCTTCCATCATCAGTTCGGCGCCATCGCGCTCGACATAGGCGAAGCGATCCTCGGGGCGCTGGTAGCGGATGCGAAAGCCGGCGAGACCGACATAGAAGGCCAAGGCGCGTTCGAGGTCATCGACATTGAGTTCCGGAACGAGTTTCACCGTCATGTTCGCAGCCCCTTTCGAACGCCAGAGGCAACGCTCGCCCCGTTGCCCTTCCATGATGGTCGGCACAGGACAATGCCTCGGGATCGTCGGGGGCGGAACCTGAATCGTGAGCGCGCTTTTTTCCCGCGGTCGTCTCCGCCTCGTCGGGGTGCTCGCCGTCACACAGGTGACGGGGTGGGGAACGACCTTCGACATGCCTGGCGTCATGGCACGACACATGGCGCCCGACGTCGGTCTCACCGTCGACGTGTCGTTCTTCGGCTTGACGCTGATGATGCTGATCATCGGGCTGACCGGTCCGATGATCGGCAGGGCGGTACGGCGGATGGGGGCCGCGCGCGTGCTGGCGCTCGGTTCGGCGGCGTCGGGTGCTGGCCTTGCCTTGCTCGCCGGCGCCGACGGGCCGGTCGGCTACTTCTTCGCCTGGGTCATGATCGGGCTGGCCGGTTCCATGGCCCTGTCGGTGCCGGCCTATGCGGCGGCGGTCGAGCGCGAGGGCGCGGCGGGCCGGCGGACCATCGGCGTGCTGATGATCTTCACTGGCGTTTCATCGACGATCTTCTGGCCGATCCTCGACGCCATCGACAATGTGGCAGGCTGGCGGATCACCCTCCTGACCATGGCAGGCCTCCATATTCTGGTCTGCCTGCCGCTGCACATCTGGGCGCTGCCGCCGGTCGGGGGGCATCCGGCCGAACCGGAACAGGGGCGCCGGCTGACTCTCGACCTTCCCGCCGATCACACGGCGCAGGCCTTCTTCCATGTCGGCGTCATCTCGGTGGCCTTCTCCTTCACCACCTTCGGGCTCGCCGCCGCCTACCTGGAACTGTTGCGCTCGGCCGGCGCCAGCGTGGACTACGCGCTGTGGCTCGGCAGCGTTCGTCCGGTGCTGGGAATTGCCGCCCGCGCCGCCGATCTTGCCGTCGATGGACGCGGCGGGCCTTTGGTCACCACGCTGGCGTCGGCATTGCTGATGGGCGGCGCCTTTCTCCTCCTGCCGGCTGCGAGCGGAACGGGCTGGATCCTGCCGGCATTCGTGGTTCTCTACGGCCTTGGCGCCGGCCTGTCGGCAATGGCGAGGGCCGTTCTGCCGTTGGCTTTCTTCCCGGTCGACGAGTTTTCGGCCCGATCCGGCGGGCTCGCACTGCCCATGAACATCGCCAACGCCCTGGCGCCGGTCGTCTTTGTGACGGTCATTCACAGCGCCGGTCTGACGGCGGCGGCGTTGCTCGGTCTGGCCTTGATGGTCGCGACCCTTGTCTCGGCGACGCTTTTGGCTAAGCTCGCTCCAACACCCCTTCCTCCGTCCGCAAGGACCGACATACCATGATCACCGCCACCCGTATCCATCCCGCCGGCACCTGGTCCGGCACGCCGGCCGACACGCTCGCCCTCGAACGCGACGATCGGCACCGCCGCCGCCTCGTCATGCGCTGCGTCGGCAAGACCGTGTTCCTGCTCGACCTCAAGGAAGCCGCCGTCATGAAGGACGGCGATGCCCTGGAGCTTGAGGACGGGCGGCTGATCCTGGTCCAGGCAGTGCCCGAGCGTCTTCTGGAGATCACGGCCGCCAGCCCGGCCGACCTCGTCCGCGTCGCCTGGCATCTCGGCAACCGGCACCTGCCGGCCCAGTTCCTCGGCGACCGGCTGCGCATTCGCTACGACCACGTCATCGAAGACATGCTGAAGGGGCTCGGCGCCACTGTCGCGCCGGTGCTGGCCGCCTTCGATCCCGAGGGCGGCGCCTACGGCCATGGCGAGACGCACGGGCACGATCACGATCATGGGCACGATCATGGGGAGCACGAGCACACCCATGAGCACGGGCCGGAGCGGCACCACCACCACGACCATGGCGCGGCCGGTGCGCATCACCACCACGACCACGCCCACGGCGACGATTGCGGCTGTGGCCACGACCATTCCCACGATCACGGTCATTCCCACGGCCATGATCACGCTCACGGGCACGGCCACAAGCATGACTGAGCCCACGGCCGGGGCGACGCTGTCTCGCTTGATGACCTGGCTGTCGCCATCCTTTCCGGTTGGCGCATTCACCTACAGTCATGGCCTCGAATGGGTCGTGGAGGAGGGAACCGTCACCTCGGCGGCGACGCTTACTGCCTGGCTGTCGGACATTCTCCGCCATGGCGCCGGACGCAGCGACGCCATTCTGCTGGTAAGCGGCTTCCGCGCGGCGGCAGAAGGCAGGGCGAATGACCTCCAGGAGGTGGCCGAGCTTGCCTATGCGCTCCAGCCTTCCAAGGAAAGGCGGCTCGAAAGCGGGGCGCAGGGGCGAGCCTTCGCCACCGCCATCGCCGATACCTGGGGGGCGCCGTCGCTCGCCGACCTCGCCGGCCGGCTCGCGCCCGACCCTGTCGCCTATCCCGTGGCGGTGGCCGTCGCCGCCGCCGACCATCGGCTGTCGCTTGTCGAAACCGTCGAGGCCTATCTCACCGCCTTCGCCGCCAACCTCGTTTCGGCGGCGGTGCGCGCGGTGCCGCTTGGTCAGACCGAGGGGCAGCGGACGATCCGTGATCTCGCCCCCATCGTCTCCGCCGTCGCCGCAGAGGCGCTTATTGCCTCCCTCGACGATATCGGTGGCGCCAGCCTGCGCGCCGACATCGCCTCGATGGCCCACGAAACCCAATACACGAGGTTGTTCCGCTCATGACCAAGACTGCCAACGGTCCCCTGCGCGTCGGTGTCGGCGGCCCGGTCGGGTCCGGCAAGACCGCCCTGATGGATGCGCTCTGCAAGGCGCTTCGCGACCGCTATGAGATCGCCGCCATCACCAACGACATCTATACCCGCGAGGATGCCGAGTTTCTCACTCGCTCCGGCGCTCTGCCGCCCGAGCGCATCGCCGGCGTCGAGACCGGCGGCTGTCCCCACACGGCAATCCGCGAGGATGCCTCGATCAATCTCGCTGCCGTCGCCGAGATGAGCCAGAAGTTTCCCGGCCTCGATCTCATCCTGATCGAATCCGGCGGCGACAACCTGGCGGCCACCTTCTCGCCGGAGCTTGCCGACCTTACGATCTACGTCATCGACGTCTCGGCCGGCGACAAGATCCCCCGCAAGGGCGGGCCCGGCATCACCCGTTCCGACCTCCTGGTGATCAACAAGATCGACCTTGCCCCCTATGTCGGCGCCTCTCTCGAGGTGATGGACCGGGATGCCAAGCTGATGCGCAAGGGGCGGCCTTTCGTGTTCACCGACGTGCGCCGCAATCATAACTTGAGTGATGTCGTCCGCTTCATCGAAGAAGAGGGTGGTCTCGTCGGTTAAGCGCCAAGTGGGGAGCAACTTCTACTTAAGCCATCGGTTTTTCGTTGTTGAACCTGTTCTGTAAGCCAAAGTTAACGGCCGAAGCCTAAACGGAGATTATCCCGGTTTGTGGATCAATACCGCTAAGGCCAGCAACAAATGTTCAGCATTCACTCCGTATCCGCCAAGATCGCCGCCATCGTCCTCCTGGCGATTGCGGGGCTCGCGACGATTGGCTACCTCGGCTACGCCGATCTTCGGTCCGAGTTGATGGGTCAGAAAAAGCTCGCTCTCCAGGACCAGGTCCAGACGGCCCGGTCGATGGTCGAAGGATTCCGCGATCGCGCGGCCAAGGGCGAGATGAGCGAGGCTGAGGCCAAGGAGGCGGCCAAGGCCGTGCTGAGGCCGGTGCGCTTCGGTCCCGACAAGAACTATTTCTTCGTCTACGATGCCGATGGCGTGAACATCCTGCTGCCGGGCAAGCCCGAGCTCGAAGGCAAGAGCCTCATCGACATGAAGGACACCAACGGCAAGCCGCTCATCCGCGACATGCTGGCGATCGCCAAGGCCGGCGGTGGTAACTACGAGTATCTCTGGGTCAAGCCCGGCGACAAGGAGGCGTCGCTGAAGCTTGCCTATGCGACCACGGTCGAAGGCTGGAACTGGATGCTCGGCACCGGTTTCCACGTCGCCGACGTCGAGGCGTCGCTTGCCGCCAGCACCCGCCGCATCGGCCTCACCACCTTGGTGTCGCTGCTGATGATCGGCGCCCTGTCGTTCGTGGTGGCGCGCGGCATTGCCGGGCCGCTGTCGCGCCTGACCCGCTCGATGGATCGGCTGCAGGGCGGCGATCTCGATGCGGAGATCTCCGGCGCGACGCGCAAGGACGAGATTGGGCTGATCGGCCGCGCCGTGGCCCGCTTCCGCGATCTCCAGCGCGAGCGCATCGCCGCCGAGGCGGAAGCCGAGGTGGCGCGGGCGGCCGCGATGGAAAAGGCACGCCGCGACGCGCTGGCCGGGCTGGCCAACGGTTTCGACCGGTCGTTCCGCGAAACGTCGGCCGGCATCGAAAGCACGGCGACCGGTTTCGAGCGCGTTGCCTCCGACCTGCTTGCCGTGTCGGACCATACCCGTCGTCAGGCGGAGGCGTCGGCCGAGGCCGGACGCCAGGCGAAGGACAACGTACAGGCCGTGTCGAGTGCCGCCGAGGAACTGTCGGCGTCGATTGCCGAAATCGTTGCCCAGGTCGACAAGGCTGCCGATATCTCCAGCGGTGCGGTGCGCGAGACGGCACGGGCCACGGAAGTGATCCGCGGCCTCGACGAGGCGTCCAGCGAGATCGGCAAGGTGGTGGCGCTGATCCAGGAAATCGCCGACCAGACCAACCTCCTGGCCCTCAACGCCACCATCGAGGCGGCGCGGGCCGGCGAGGCCGGCAAGGGCTTCGCGGTCGTCGCGTCGGAGGTCAAGCAGCTTGCGGCGCAGACCTCCAAGGCCACCGACGAGATTTCCCGGCGCATCGGCGTCATCCAGTCGGCAACCGGCGAAGCGGTGTCGGCCACCGGCACCGTCGAACAGTCGATCGAGAAGGTCAACGAGGTCGCCTCGTCGATCGCCGCGACGCTCGACCAGCAGAACGCTGCGGTCTCCGAGATCACCCGTGCCATTTCGTCGACGCTCGCAGCCGTCGGCAGTCTCGCCGCCGACATGACGCGTCTCATGGAGAATGCCGAGGCGTCGGACACCAAGTCGCAGGAGGTGGCCGCGCAAGCGCGGCGGATGCTCGGCGACAGCAAGGCGCTGCAGGCCGAGGTCGACCGTCTCATGCACGAGATGCGCGCCGCCTGATGGCGGCTCGAGGCCCGGTCAGTAGTGCGGCGGCGGCGGTTCACGACCGGCCGTCGCCCGTGCCGCCAGTTCCATTTCCTTGACCTCGTCGAGAAGGTTCGCCACGAGACGCTTCAGCGTGTCGATTTCCTTCCACTGGTCGGTGACGGCTGCGTTGAGGTCCTCGATCACCTGCTCCTGGTAGGCGATCTTCTCCTCGAGCGCAACGATGCGGGATTCGGTGCTCTCTGCGATCATGATCTCGCCTCGTCAGTCGGGGAACGAACGGGTGGCAGACGCCTCGCCGAGCGTCCTGCCGAAGGTGGTGCCGCGGTCGCGAGCCGTTGCGGTCCACATGTAGCGGTGCGGCCCGGCTGGCGGGCAGGGGCCGAGATAGCGGAAAGCACCAGCCGGAACCACCTCTTCCCCGGTATAGGGGACGGTGTCCCCGCCGTGGCGGAAGTCGGGCGCGTTGAGGTCGATCATCTCGAAGGCGATGACGCGCGTACCCGGCGGCACGTTGGCGAGGACGAACTCCGGACTGTCCACCACGGCCGGCTGGCCGCTGTCGCAAGCCGGCGTGGCCCCCCACCGGAAGGACAGCTCGAAGGCGGCGGCGGGCAGGGTCAAGCCTGCCAGCGCGGCGCCGGCGACAAAACATTTCAACATGGCGGTCTTCGCGAACATGGTCCGGAGTGTGTCATCGCCGCAGCCAAGAGGCAAGCGAGGTGGCGACGGAGAGCCTGTCTGGCCATTTGATCAGCGGTCTCACGCGGCGAACCGATCCGCACTGTTTCGGCCTTGCGAGAGAGGCTGCAGGGAGAGTAGGCAGAAAGTCTAACCTCTCGCCGATTTCCGACGCGCCGCAGGGCCGCCGGCCTTCTCTCGGCTCCAGCGCCGGTTGCCGCCCGTGATCGCCATTGCCCTCGACGTTCTGCCGATCTTCCTGCTGATCCTGGTCGGTTATCTTCTCGTCCGTTTCGGTGTGATGAAGGCGGAGGTTGGCGACGGCCTGTCGGACTTCGTCTTCACCATCGCCATGCCGACGCTGCTGTTCAAGACGGTGGCGACCGCGCATGTCCAGGGCAGCTCGCCCTGGATGATCTGGGTGGCCTATTTTGCCGGCGTCGCCGTCACCTGGGCGGCCGGGCACTATGCGATCACCCGGCTGTTCGGCCGTGACGCCCGCATCGGCGTGCTGGCAGGCGTCAGTTCCGCCTTCGCCAACAACCTGTTCATCGGCCTGCCGCTGGTTCAGCGCATCGTCGGCGACGACGGCGTGGTGGCCCTGTCCATCCTGCTCTGCGCCCACCTGCCGGTGATGATGATCGCCGGCACCGTGCTGATGGAGCAGGCCGAACGGAGCACCGGCGGCCGGGCCGCCCAGCCGGTCAGCGCCGTGCTCAAGCAGGTCGGCCGCAACCTTCTACGCAATCCGTTGGTGGTGGGCTTGGTGCTCGGCTCGCTCTGGCAAATGTCGGGTCTGCCGCTCACCGGCGTCGTCGGCATCGTGGTGAACGACATCGGCGACATCGCCGGCTCGGCGGCGTTGATCTCGCTCGGCATGGCCTTGCTGAAATACGGCATCTCCGACGGCATCAAGCCGGCTCTGGTCACCTCGCTGTTCAAGCTGTTCCTGCTGCCGGCTTCCGTCTACGCGGCGAGCCGCCTGCTCGGTCTCGACGCTACCTGGACGGCGGCTCTGGTGCTGACCTCGTCGGTGCCGACGGGCATCAACGCCTGGCTGATCGCCAACCGTTTCGGCGTCGGCCACGGCCTCGCCTCATCGTCAATCACCATCACCACGGCCGTCGGGGTGGTGACCACCACCTTCTGGGCCTGGCTTTTAGGGTAAGGATGCGCTGGAACGGCAGCCCGCGGCCCGTTCCTGCTTTTCCTTTGCACGGTCGCAGCGCCTGCCGTATGACGGGCGCCGGTATTTTCGAGGCGTTCCCATGTCCGACACTTCTCTCGTGCCTGTCCCTCGTAGCGGCATCCTCGACATCGACCTTTACGTTCCCGGCGGGTCGAAGGCGGCGCCGGGCAAGAAGCTCCACAAGCTGTCTTCCAACGAGACGCCGCTCGGGCCGAGCCCGAAGGCGGTGGAGGCTTTTCAGGCGACGGCGAGAAAGCTCGAGCTCTATCCCGACGGATCGGCCACCGAGCTCCGGCAGGCGATCGCCGAGACCCACGGCCTCAACATCGACCGCATCATCTGCGGCAACGGTTCGGACGAGCTCCTGCACCTCGTCGCCGAGTGCTATCTGTCGCCCGGCGACGAGGCGATCTATTCCGAGCACGGCTTTCTGGTCTATCGCATCTCCATCCTCGCCGCCGGCGCGACGCCGGTGGTGGCCAAGGAGACCGCCTACACCACCGACGTCGACGCCATTCTCGCTGCCGTGACGCCACGGACGCGCATGGTGTTTCTCGCCAACCCGAACAACCCCACGGGCACCTACATTCCGATGGCCGAGGTGCGGCGGCTGCACGCCGGCCTGCCGGGCAACGTGCTCCTGGTGCTCGATGCCGCCTATGCCGAATACGTCCGCCGCAACGACTACGAGAGCGGCGTCGAACTCGTGGCCTCGGCCGGCAACGTGGTGATGACGCGCACCTTCTCGAAGATCCATGGTCTCGCGGCGCTGCGCATCGGCTGGCTTTACGGTCCCAAGGCTGTTGTCGACGTTCTGGAGCGGGTGCGCGGGCCGTTCAACCTCAACGCGGCGGCCATTTCCGCCGGCGCCGCCTCCATGCGTGACCGCGCCTTCGTCGAGGCGGCGGCCGAGCATAACAGCCGCTGGAGCGCCTGGCTGACGGCCGAGCTCGGCAAGATCGGGCTCAAGGTGACGCCGTCCGTTGCCAACTTCCTCTTGGTGCATTTTCCGGAAACGGGCAAGACGGCGGATGCCGCCGACAAGGCGCTGCTGGCCGAAGGCGTGGTGGTGCGCAAGGTGGGCGGCTACGGCCTGCCCAACGCGCTCCGCATGACCGTGGGATCGGAGGAGGCCTGCCGCCGGCTCGTCGAGGTGCTGACGGCTTTCATGAAGGGGGCGGCATGACCGACGCACTTTTTCCCCGCCTTGCCATCATCGGCATCGGCCTGATCGGTTCATCGATCGCCCGGGCGGCTCGCCTCAACGGCCTTGTCGATGACATCGCCATTTCCGATCTGTCGCCGGTCATCCTGAAGCGGGCCGAAGAGCTGTCTCTGGGCGACAGCTATCATGCGGCCGCCGGCGATGCCGTGGCAAACGCCGATCTGGTGATCGCCTGCGTGCCGGTGGGCGCCGCCGAGGCGGTGGCTGAGGCGATCGCCCCGCGCCTCAAGCCGGGCGCCATCGTCTCCGACGTCGGCTCGGTGAAGGGGTCGGTGGTCAGGCAGATGAAGCCGCACCTGCCGGACAACGTGCAGTTCATCCCGGCTCATCCGGTGGCGGGTACAGAATACTCGGGTCCCGATGCCGGCTTCGCCGAGTTGTTCGTCAACCGCTGGTCGATCGTCTGTCCGGACGAGGACACCGAGCCGGGATCGCTGGACCGGCTGGTCGCCTTCTGGGCCGGCATGGGCGCCAACGTGGAATGCATGAGCGCCGAGCGGCACGATCTGGTGCTGGCGATCACCAGTCACCTGCCGCATCTCATCGCCTACAACATCGTCGGCACCGCCGCCGATCTCGAGAAGGTCACCGAATCCGAGGTGATGAAGTTCTCGGCCGGCGGCTTCCGCGATTTCACCCGTATCGCCGCCTCCGACCCCACTATGTGGCGCGACGTGTTCCTGCACAACAGGGACGCCGTGCTGGAGGTGCTGGGGCGCTTCCAGGAGGATCTGTTCGCGCTGCAGCGGCAGATCCGCTGGGGCGAGGGCGATCGGCTCTACGACCTGTTCAGTCGCACGCGCGCCATTCGCCGCGGCATCCTGACGCTTGGCCAGGATGCGCCGGAGGCCGACTTCGGTCGCTCTCACAAGGCACCGTCGAAACCCTCGTCAGAATAGCGGGGCGAGCCGCCCGATCTCGCGGCCATTGGCCGAGACGACGCCGTTCTCGACCCTGAGGCCGATCGAACGGCCACCGTCGTCGGCCGCCGTTCCCATCAAGACGAAGGCCATGACGAGGCCGGCGAGTTCCGGCGTCAGGCTCACGCCGCCGGCCGCGGCGGACGCCGCGAGAGCGTTGAGGTCGCGGCCGGTCACCTGACCTTCGGCTTCGATGAGGCCGGTCTCGGTCACCGTTCCCTCGCCGTTGAGCGTCAACGTGGCGCCACCGAGCTCAGCGGCGAGCCGGTGCAGCGTCAGCCTGCCGCCTGCCGCCCGCCAGCCGGCGAGCGCCGCCGGACCGGCGGTGGCCATGTCGGCCTGGGCAAGGGTAGCGGCCAGCGTGAGGCGGACCGGCAGAGGCGTCAGTGCCGTGTCGCCGACGGCAAGGTTGAGGCCATCAACGGTGGCGGCAAGGTCCGCGTCATCGGGGTGCTCGGTGGTGCGCGCCAGCAACAGGTCGCCACGCCCCATGGTCAGCTTGCCCTCCGTGCCGCCGGCGAGCGGGCCGGTGGCGGAGAGGTCCACCGTCTTGAGAGAAAGCCGATTGGCCTGCCCCTTGGCAAAGCCGATGCTGGCGGTGAGATCGCTGGCGGCGAGATCGAGCCGCCGGCCGTCGGGGGCGGTGTAGGAAGTCGGCGCATCGAAACGGAAGTCCAGCCGGTGCAGATTGAAAATCTGACCCTCGCCATGGGCGCCGGCGGTTTGGAGTTTGCCGCCGTCGGGAAGCGTGACGCCAAGCCCGCCCGGGCAGGTGAGAACCAGCCGGAAGGGCCATCCGCCGATCCGCTCGTCGGTGCATTCAACGGTGATGCCATTCCTGGCCTGGAGGTCGGCGACCGATTTGTGCAGGGTATCGCCGAGCCACCAGCGGGCGCCGAACCATGCGACGGTCCACAGAATGGCAACCGTGACGACCGTAGAGAGAGCCCATCGTATCGTCCGATTCATGACGCATCCCCGCGAGGTGGAGGCGCGTCGGTGGACGCACCGTTCATCGTCCATCCACTAGAGCAATGTGGCAAAAGATGGAATCGTCTTCCTGGACGTTGCATTCACCGGCTGGGATGCTACGCATTCGGCAACAGGGAACGGAGCGGACGGATGGACGCGAGCATCTGGGTGTTCGGCTACGGCTCGCTGATGTGGAACCCCGGCTTTCCTCATTTGAGGGCGGTGCAGGCGCGGATGCATGGCGTCCGTCGCGCCCTCTGCATCCGTTCGACGCACTATCGAGGCACGCCCGAGAACCCAGGGCTGGTGTTCGGCCTCGATCGCGGCGGGTCCTGTCACGGTGTCGCCTTCGAGGTGGCCGAGGCGGACCGGGAGGCCGTGGTCGCCTATCTCCGGGCACGCGAGCAGATCTCCATGGTCTATCACGAGGTGGTCCGCCCGGCGCGGCTCCTGACCGGCGAGACGGTCGGGGCGCTGGTTTACGTCGCCAACCAGGCGCACGAGCAATATGCTGGCGGTCTCAGTTTCGAGGAGACGCTCGACATCATTCGCCAGAGCGCCGGCGAGATGGGGCCGAACGTCGACTATGTCACGGCAACGCTCCGGCGGCTGCAGGATATGGGCATCCGCGATCAGGCGCTGGAACGGGTGGTGGCGGCACTTGCAGGCGCGGTCGGGCCGGCCTGACCCGCGCCTCGCTTCAAGCCTTCGCTTCGGCTGGCGACTGGGGCGCCGTGAGATCGGCGACGCGCGCCCGTGCCGTCGGCGGCAGATCGTCGCCGCGCGCTGCCGCCTCGACCAGCAAGCGGTCGCAGGCCGCCTCGATGTCGCCTTCCAGCTTCTGGAACATGTCGCGGGGCTTCATTCCGGGCGGGATGGGGTCGAGGAACTCGACGACGATGGTGCCCCGCCGGTGCACGCGCGCCTTACGCGGCCAGACGGTGCCGGCGTTGTGGGCAACCGGCACCACCGGCGCATCGAGCGACTTGTAGATCTGGGCGATGCCCTGCTTGTAGTCGGGTTTGGCGCCGGCCTCGGCGCGAGTCCCTTCCGGGAAGATGATCACCTGTCGGCCGGCGGCCACGGCGGCGCGGGTGCCTTCGATCACCTTCCTGAGGGCGGCGGTGGGGCTGCCGCGATCGATGGCAATGTTGCCGGCGAGCTTGAGCCACCAGCCGAACACCGGGATCCAGGTCAGCTCGCGCTTCAGGATGAAGGCGGGGTCGGCGAGCAGCGGCACGAGCGCCAGCGTCTCGAAGGTCGACTGATGCTTGGACGCCAGGATAAATCCGCCCGGCGGAATGCGTTCGAGATGGCGATATTCGTGGCGTGTGCCGGTGATGAGGCCGTGCAGGCGGATCAGCGTCCATGTCCAGGATTTGACGACGATCATCACGCCGCGATGGCCGCCGAGCGCGAAAGGCGCGCCGAGAATGGCCATGACGGCAGTCACCGAGAAGAAGGCAAAGCTGTAGAGATAGGAGCGGATCAGCATGAATCGTCTTCCAGCTTTTTGGGTGGCGGCTTAGCCAAAAACGCCGCCGATGACGTCGGCAAGGCCGTCGATACCGCCCAGCGACAGGCGAAGGCGCGTTGCCGTATACTTCAGGTATTCCTGCAGGAGAAGCACGATCATGCCCTGGTCCTCGGACCAGTTGTTCAGTGTCAGGCCGGGCCGGGTCACCGGATAGGGGATGAGGCGGATATCCGGCATGACATGCGACAGCTCCAGCATGGAGCGCGGCATATGGTAGGCCGAGGTGACCACGATCAGCGACAGGAAACCGTTGCGCCGTGCCCACTTGGCCGTTTCGAGAGCGTTACCGATGGTGTTGGCGGCGCGGCGGTCGAGATCGACGCAGCAGGCCATCATGTCCGGCTCCGCCTCGACCATGCGACCGAGCCGGGAGGCCGACGTGTCGGGGTGGACGCCGGAGATCAGCAGGCGGCGTGCCTTGCCGGCGGTCATCAGTTCTACGGCACCGGTGATGCGTTCGGCGCCACCGGTGAGAACGACGATGCCGTCGGCGGCCAGCGGCGATGGCGTCTGATAGTTGACGATGGTGTCGACGAAGCGGAAGAAACCGCCGAAGAAAAAACCGCTTCCGATGAGCAGGGCGGCGGCGATGATGATGCCGATCGACCGGCGGGCGCGGGTACGCTCGCCGACGGCCTCCTCTGGGCTGCCTGCCGTCTCTCTCAGGGGAGCGGACGATTCCATCATGCGCTCATTTTAGGAAATTGGTCGACGGTTGACAAATCCCGGTGACCTCGGCCCGTTCGTTCAATCGAGCGCCGACAAGGACCGCCGTACTGCAAGGCGCGAGGTCAGCGCCGTCAGAAGCGCCACCGCCACGATGAGCGCCATCACCAGACCGTAGGCCATGCCGGGCAGCTCGAAGCGGCCGAACAGTGCTTCGATCTGGTCGGCTCCCGGTCGACCGGCCGAGCCGCCGATCGCCCAGGCGGCAATCATCATGGCCAGGAGCGCCAGGGCGCCGCCGATGGCGCCACCCTCGACGCCGAACAGCAGGAAGCGGCGCTGGAACTGACCGGCGATGAAGCGATCCTCGGCGCCGCAGAAGTGCAGCACCTCGATGACGTCGCGGTTCCCGGCCATGGCGGCGCGTGTCGCGAACACCACCGATAGCACCAGGGCTATGAGCATCAAGGTCATCAAGCCGATGCCGGCGAATACCATGGAGGACGCCATGGCCGAGAGGCGGTCGATCCAGAGGGCGTGATCATCGACGCTGCCGCCGCGAATGTCGCGCCCCACCGTGTCGGCGAGCGCCTTGGCATCGAAGGCTGCGGCATCATCGATCGATACGACGACGAGGCGCGGCACCGGCAGGGCGGAAAGATCGGCGTCCGGGCCGAGCCAGGGCTCCAGCAGCCGCTTCGTCTCGTCGTCGCTGATGCTTCGGGCGCCGCCGACGCCCGGGAACTCCTGGGCGAGCGCCACCGCCTTTTCCACCTCGGCGTCGACGGCGACACCGTCAAGCGGCCTGATCTCGATGGTCACCTCGCGGCCGATGTCGGAGGCCCAGGCATCGGCGGCCCGTTCGATCACCGAGACGACCGCAATGGTGAAACCGGCCAGGAAGGTCATGATGGCGATGACCAGCACCAGGGTACGGCCGGCAATGGCCTGCGGCGGCACGATCGGCGAAGCGGCTGCCGCATCGGCGTTCGGCCTGGTCTTGGAGGCGCTGGCGGCTCGCGTGGGTCTGGGGGTCGCCGGTTTCATTCGTAGATCTCGAGATGGCCGCCTTCGATGACCATGCGCCGCGCGTCGAGCTGGTCCATCAGGCCGATGTCGTGGGTGGCGATGAGCACCGCGGTGCCGAGGCGGTTGAGTTCAAGGAAGAGGCGCAACAGACGGCGGGCGAGCGGCGGATCGACGTTGCCGGTGGGCTCGTCGGCGAGCAGGAATTCCGGCTTGGTGATCAGGGCGCGGGCGATGGCGGCCCGCTGCTTCTCGCCGCCTGAGAGCACCGGCGGATAGACGTGCTTGCGGTCGCCGAGGCCGACCCAGTCCAGGAGGTCGGTGACATCGGCGCGATAGCTCGCCTCGTCCTTGCCGAGCACGCGGTAGGGCAGCGCGACGTTCTCGTAGGTGGTGAGATGGTCGAGCAGGCGAAAATCCTGAAAGACCACGCCGATGCGGCGTCGCAGCGCCGGCATGTCGGCGCGTCGCAACAGGGCGGTATCCTTGCCGAATATGGAGATGAGACCGCGCGTCGGCTTGAGATTGAGAAACAGCAGGCGGATGAGCGTCGTCTTGCCGGCGCCCGAGGGGCCGGTCAGGAACTGAAAGGAATGTGGCGCGATCGAGAAGGTCAGGTCGCTCAGGACCTCCCGCCCCGCCCCGTAGCGGAGGCCGACATTTTCAAACCTGATCATGCTTCATTCCGCCTCAGTCGCCGGCAGGCCTCCGGCCCCCAGGCCTTTGCTCCGCATGGTAGCCGCATGATGGACCCGCTTTGCGGCCTCTTGTCGTCGTTCAAGCCTCATAATTGATGTTGCAGTCCTTGTCCTTAACGTTTCATTAAGCATGTTGCAGCCATCCCTTGGGAAAGCCGCCGCGGCGGTGCGGGAGGTGCGTCGTCCGCCTCCCCTGAGGGATTCCGGCCGGCGGCCATTCGGGGGCCGAAGATGAGAATTGTCTGCCCCGCCTGCGAGACGGGGTATCAGGTTGCCGACGGCACACTCGGCGTCACCGGCCGCAAGGTGCGTTGCGCCCGTTGTGGTACCGTCTGGCATGCCACGCCGAACGACTATCCGGAAGCGCCGCATCCCGCTGCTCCCGTCTCCCGACCGGATGTTGGCGGACCCGAGCCCAGCGAGGATGAGTGGCGCGACGCCATCGCTGGCGACGGTCCGGGAAGCGCCTTCGATGCCGAAACGTCGGCCGAGGCCGAGGGCGGCGCCAATGACCAGTCGGCAATCGACGATCTGTTCTCGTCCGGCCCGGATGATGATGCGGAAGAGGCATCCTCCGCAGCGAGCGGCAACGACCAGTCGGCGGTCGACGATCTGTTTGCCGCTGGGGCCACCGATCAAGAGCCCAAGGCGGCTAGTGCAGGAGAGCCGTCGCCTCCCGACGCTGCCGACACGCCTCCCACCATCGATGCGCCGCCTGCCGGTTTCGAGGGCCGCCGTCGCAAGACGCGCGGCAAGGCGGCACGACGGGGTGCCTCGACCTTCATGCTGATCGACCGCCACCTGTCGACTCCGGTCGCTTCGGTACTGCTGATCAGTTTCCTGGTGCTGTTCTCGGTGGTCGCGGTGGTCGGCCGCGAACGGATCGTCGCCATTTTCCCCGATTTTGCGGGGATCTACGAGATGATCGGCTTGAAGGTCAATCTGAGGGGGCTCGACTTTCAGAACGTCACCGCCAGCCAGGAGATGGATGGATCGACGCCGGTGCTGTTGGTGGAGGGGGACATCATCAACCTTCACAGCGAATCCAAGGGCTTGCCGGCGGTCCGCGTCACCCTGAAGTCGTCGACCGGACGCGACGTCTACGCCTGGAACTATGCGCTGCCGCAGCTCAGCATCGACCAGATGGGCAAGGTGCATTTCAAAACGCGGTTGCTGGCGCCACCGGAAGCGTCGGTCACCGTGGAAGTGCGGTTTACAGACCAGCGTCAGCCGTAATATAGGTCCGCCCGAAAGCGGCCGGGGCTTTGCGACGGTTCCGGATGCGCGACCTTTGCCGGTCCGCGGCGAATCTGGGCTCATCGGCCGTCGCGACCTCATGAGGAGACCGGGATGACGGGCAGAACCATCGACGTGCTGTTTTCGGAAGAAACGATCGCCGCGCGCGTCGACGCCATGGCCAAGGAGATCGCTGCCTCCCGCCCCGACGACCTGATGGTGATCGCCATCCTCAAGGGCAGCTTCATGTTCGCGGCCGATCTCTTGCGTGCCCTGCACCGGGAGGGCCTCGAGCCGCAGGTGGAGTTCATGATGCTGTCGAGCTACGGCACGGGCACCACCTCGTCCGGCATCGTCAAGATCATTCGCGACATCGACACCGATGTCGCCGGCCGCTCGGTGCTGATCATCGACGACATCCTCGAATCGGGTCGGACGCTGGCCTTCGCTCGCCGCCTCACCGAGGATCGGGGCGCGAAGGAGGTCAAGGTGGCCGTGCTGCTCGACAAGCCGGGCAAGCGCAAGGCCGAGATCGAGGCGGATATCGTCGGCTTTTCCTGCGCCGACGTGTTCGTGGTCGGCTACGGCATGGACGCTGCGCATGCCTACCGGCAGTTGCCATTTGTCGGGGTTGTCACCGGCTGAGTGCATTCGTCTGGTACGAACCGCCCACTTGTGTAACAATCATATCGAATTTGCTTCGATTCCAACGGGTGTGTCCCTGGGGGCGGCCATGGCGCGCATTCTGCTGACTGAGGACGACGAGTCGGTCCGGGCCTTCGTGAAGAGGGCACTGGAGCTCGACGGCCATGAGATCACCGAGGCCGAGGACGGCGGCATCGCGCTCGAAGTTCTCGACGCAAGGCGGGGCGGCTTCGATCTGCTGCTGTCCGATATCATGATGCCAGTGATGGACGGCATTGCCCTGGCGCTTGCCGTCGCGCGCGATTATCCCAACCTGCCGATCCTGCTGATGACCGGCTTCGCCGACCAGCGCGAGCGTGCCTTCGGCCTCGACAGCCTGGTGCGCGACGTCATTTCCAAGCCGTTCACCCTCGCCGAGATTCGCGCCGCCGTTGCGCGGGCGTTGATCGAACGGTCGGCCGCCGAGAAGATCGCCTGAGGCTCTGGCGCGTCGGGCTCACTCCCGGTTCTGGCCGGGCACCCACAGCACGTCGCGGCCCCCGAGGTCGTTGGCCCAGCGGCTCGCCACGAACAGGAAGTCGGACAGGCGGTTGAGATAGCGCACCGCTTCCGGATTGACCGGCTCGCCCGGTGTTCGAGACAGGGTCACGGCCGCCCGTTCGGCCCGCCGGCAGATGGTGCGCGCCATGTGGAGATGGGCTGCGGCGGCGCTGCCGCCGGGCAGCACGAAGGTGGTGAGCGGGGCGAGGCCGCGATTGAGGTAGTCGATTTCCTTCTCGAGCCGCTCGACCTGGACGGCCAGGATGCGCAGGGGCTCGAAGGGCGGTGGCGTTGCAGCCTCCGGCGTTGCAAGGTCGGCGCCGAGATCGAACAGGTCGTTCTGGATGGCACCCAGCATCAGATCGAGGTCGGGATACTCGGCGACATGCAGCCGAGCGGTGCCGATGGCCGCATTGGTCTCGTCGACGCCGCCAATCGCCTCGAAGCGAGGATCGTCCTTAAGCCGGCGTTCGCCGGTTGAAAGGCCGCTCGTGCCGTCGTCCCCGGTGCGAGTATAGATGCGATTGAGCCGAACCATGCTGCCTCCAGACCAAGCCACCCTCCGCATATTCGCGTAGTTGGAAGGGGGGCTCAATCCGTCATTGGGTGGCGATTGCCGTGCTGCACAGATTGTCAGCGAGCTCAGCCCGGAAGGTCGACACCAAGTGCCTCGGCGATGGCCCTGAGGCCGAGGACCAGACCCATGCGGTCGATGCCGTGGCCAAGGCCCGGAGAGATATGGAGCGACACCGGCAGTCCGGCGGCGGTGAGCGCTGCGGCGGCGGTTCGGCTGCTTTCGACGGGCAGTACCTGATCGGCCGTGCCGTGAACGAGCAGGACCTTGGGTTTGGCCGTGATCTCGCCGAGGTGATCGGCGCCGGCGAGATAGCCCGAATAGCCGACGATCAGCGCCGGGGCCATCTTGCGCCTCAGGCCGACGTGCAGCGCCATCATGGTGCCCTGGCTGAAACCCACCAGTACCAGACGATCGGGGGACACGCCGCAGCGTTCAAGCTCGGCGTCGAGGAAGCGGTCGAGGTCCGGACCGGCGGACAGAACGCCACGCCAGCGTTCGGATTCGTCGCGCATGGTCAGCGGGAACCACTGGCGCCCGCCCGGCGCCATCGGGCAGGCGTCCGGCGCGTGCGGCGAGGCGAAGGCGACATCCGGCAGAAAGGGCGCCCAGCTCTCGGCGATGTCGTAGAGATCCTCGCCGTTGGCGCCGTAGCCGTGAAGCAGGACAACGAGGGCATCGGCCTTGCCGCTTGCCGCCTCGAGGCGCGGGCCGTCGATTTCCGCCATGGGAGTTCCTTCCGGGAGTTCAGACCGGGAGGACGTTCCTGCCCTGTCGCATCGCCTTGTAATAGGCCCAAAGCAGTTTTGCCGCAACGCCGCGCCAGGGTGACCAAAGCTCTGATATCGCCCGCAATTCCTTTTCGGTTGGACGGCCTTGCAGGGCCAGTGCCTCGGCGGCGGCCACTTGCAGCGCAAGATCGCCGGCCGGCAGCACGTCGGCATGGCGGGCACAGAACAGTAGGAAAATCTCCGCCGTCCAGCGGCCGATGCCGTGGATCGCCATCAGTTTCTCGGTTGCGGCTTCGGGCGATTCGTCGGCCAGTCCCGCGAGGTCCAGTCCGGCCACTTCGGCTTCCGCAAGGGCGCTGAGCGTCCTGACCTTGCCACGCGACAGTCCGGCCGCGCGCAGCGCCTCCTCGCTCTGGCGGAGGTAGTTGACGGCCGTCGCCGCGCCAAGCAACGCCTCGAAACGGCCCCAGATGGCATCGGCGCTCGACACTGAAAGCTGCTGCGCCACGACAATGCGTGCAATACCCTCGAAGCCGGGTGGGCGGTAGCGGATATCGACCGGGCCGGCGATCGCCCTGACCGGCACGAGGCGCGGATCGACGCGCTCCAGATAGTCGAGGCCCTCGACCATGTCGGCGTCACTGAGGATAAGGCGCATGGCGGGTCCCTCCTTCGATGCGAGACTTCGGCATCCCAAGCGTATACTGTCCGGCGCGCCAGAAGCCGGCAGCAGCGCCGGACAGCTTGCAAACCCTTTTGAGACATGAGCGTTCCCGTCTTTCGTTTTGCGCCGTCGCCCAATGGACCGTTGCACCTCGGCCATGCTCTCTCGGCACTCCTCAACGCCGACATGGCTACCGAGGCCGGCGGTCGCATGCTGGTCCGCATCGAGGACGTCGACGTCACTCGTGCGCGGCCGGAGCACGAGCGCGCCATCCTCAGCGATCTCGATTGGTTGGGCATCGCCTACGAGAGGCCCGTTCGCCGCCAGTCGGACCACGCCGAAGACTATGCCGCCGCCCTCGACCATCTTGCTGCCCTCGGGCTCATTTACCGCTCCTTCCTGAGCCGGACCGAGATCGCCGCAGCCATCGCCGCCGAGGAGGCGCAAAGCGGTCGGGCGTGGCCGCGGGATCCGGATGGCGCGCCGCGCTATCCCGATATCGATCGTCACCGGTCGGCAGAGGAGGCTGAAGCCCTTGCAGCCAACGGAAAGCCCTTTGCGGTGCGGCTCGACATGACCAAGGCCATTCACCTTGCCGGTCCGCTTTCCTGGCAGGAGTTCGGCGACAGCCTCCATGGACCGGGCGAGACGATCATCGCCGATCCGGCTGCCTGGGGCGATGTCGTGCTGGCCGGCAAGTTCACGCCCGCCGCCTATCATCTCGCGGTGGTCGTCGATGACGCGTTGCAGGACGTGACCGACGTGGTGCGCGGCCGCGATCTCTATTTCGCCACGTCGGTGCACCGTCTGCTGCAGACGCTGCTCGGACTGCCGGCACCGCGCTATCACCACCATCGGCTGATCCTTGGCCCCGATGGGGGCAAGCTGTCGAAGTCCAAGGGGGCGGAGGGTCTGGCGGCCTTGCGAGCGGCCGGGTCCACGGTTGCCGACGTCAGGCGGATGGTCGGACTGCCCTAGCGGTGCTGATCGGCAGGCAGGCGGCAGCCCTCAAGGGAGCGGGCTTAAGGGCGATCTTGTGCGGGAGGCGCGGCTGGGCGAATAATCATGCAGCCGGTCGGCCGCCTGCGGGACCGAGCCGGCTTTCGGAGCGTCTTCATGCGTGTGCTGTTCCTCGCTCTTCTTCTCGCCCTTTTCGCGAACACGCCGGCCGCCTTTGCCGCCGACCGCATGCCGGCCTATGCCGACCTTCTTGCCGATTGCACCACCGTGAGCGAAGCTGCCTGCCCGGGGCAGCAGACCGCGCTGGCGCCGCAATGGCCGAAGGCGCTTGCCGGCAATCTTCAAGCCCTCCGGAACTTCGCCTTCTGTTTCGCCGATGGCTGCTATGGCGCTTTCAAGGTCAATCCCGTCAGGGCCTGCGCTCTGCGCATCGTCGTCGCGGCGATCGGCGAGCGGCCGATTCCCGACGAAGACAGCGCCAACTTCGAGCGGGATTGCGGGCCGCTCGGCGTCGAGGACCAGCAGACCGCCAAAGTGGCGGCGCGCGACATGGTGCGGGCGATTCGTCAGGGTACGCCCTGAGGGCCGATCCGGGTCCGACTGCCGATTTCCTTGACATTTGGCCTTCGCGTTCCGATAGCTAACCACCTTCGCGGCGGCAGGCGTGATGCTTGGCGCCGCTGACGCTGCCGGAAGCCGAAGAGACGATGCTGGACGCCACACTCACCGAGACCGATGCGCAGGCAAGCCTGCGCCGCAGCGAGGCCGACACCCCTTCGAGCCTTGTCATGCGCTTCGGCACGGATGCGCCACTCACCCTCGATGCCGGCCCGGCGATCGCCCCCTGGCAGATCGCCTACCAGACCTATGGCGAACTCAACGCCGACAGGTCCAACGCCATTCTCATCTGCCACGCGTTGACCGGTGACCAGCATGTCGCCAGCACCAATCCGGTGACCGGCAAGCCGGGCTGGTGGACGCTGATGGTCGGCCCCGGCAAGCCGATCGACACCGACCGGTTCTTCGTCATCTGCTCCAACGTGCTCGGCGGCTGCCTCGGCACCACCGGGCCGGCCAGCACCAACCCGGAAACCGGCCGGCCCTACGGTCTCGACCTGCCGGTTGTGACCATCGCCGATATGGTCCGGGCGCAGGCGATGCTGGTCACCTCGCTCGGCATCGAGCAGTTGTTCGCGGTGGTCGGCGGCTCGATGGGCGGCATGCAGGCGCTGCAATGGGCGGCAAGCTATCCCGATCGGGTGTTCTCGACGATAGCCATCGCCACCAGCTATCGCCACTCCTCGCAGAACATCGCCTTCCACGAGGTCGGCCGGCAGGCCGTGATGGCCGATCCCGACTGGTGCGGCGGTCGCTATCTGGAAGCGGGGCGCAACCCCAAGAAGGGCCTCGCCGTGGCGCGCATGGCGGCCCACATCACCTATATGTCCGATCGGTCGCTGCACCAGAAATTCGGCCGTAATCTGCAGGATCGGGACGCGCTGGCCTTCGGCTTCGACGCGGATTTCCAGATCGAGAGCTACCTTCGCCATCAAGGCATGACCTTCGTCGACCGCTTCGACGCCAACTCTTATCTCTACGTCACCCGTGCCACCGACTATTTCGACCTCGCCGCCGATCATGGCGGCGTGCTCGCCAACGTCTTCAAGGGAACGAAGACGCGCTTCTGCGTGCTGTCCTTCACCTCCGATTGGCTCTATCCGACGTCGGAGAGCCGGGCGGTGGTGCACGCGCTCAACGCGGCGGGCGCGCCGGTCAGCTTCGTCGAGATCGACAGCGATCGCGGCCACGACAGTTTCCTGCTCGACATTCCCGAACAGTATCGCATCGTGCGCGGCTTCCTGACCGGCGCGGCGCGGGCGCGCGGCATTGCCGGACCGGCGGCAGAGGACAAGCCATGACCGACCTCGCCGACCTCACCTCCGACGTCCGCATCGACCTCAAGCTGATCGCCGGGCTGATCGAGCCGGGCTCGCGCGTGCTCGATATCGGCTGCGGCGACGGCGCGCTGCTGGAACTCCTGGAGCGGACACGCGGTGTCGATGCGCGCGGTATCGAGATCAGCCAGGAGGGCGTCAACGCTGCCGTCGGGCGCGGCCTGTCGGTGATCCAGGGCGACGCCGACAGCGACCTCGTCCAGTATCCCGACCAGTCTTTCGACTATGTGGTGCTGAGCCACACCATCCAGGCGACGCGCAACGCGCGCCGGGTGCTCGAGGAGATGCTGCGCATCGGCCGCCGCGTGGTGGTGTCATTGCCGAACTTCGGCCACCTCGACGTGCGTTTTCGGCTGATGTTCCTCGGACGCATGCCGGTCAGCAAGCGTCTGCCCTATTCCTGGTACGACACGCCCAACATCCATTTCTGCACCATTCGCGATTTCGTCGAACTGGCCCGGGATGTCGGCGCCCGCGTCGATCAGGCGATCGTCCTTGACGGCGCCGGCAAGCGGCTGCCGTTCAGCTTGCCGTGGATCGTCTGGAACCTTCTGGGCGCGCAGGCGGTGTTCCTGCTGTCGCGCGATGGACGATAGCCTCAGGCAACCGGGCCTGTGCGGTGCGGGCTCGGCAGGCCGGCCGGCGAGGGGAGCAAGACCGGGCGGATGGCCGGCGAGCGGACGCGTCGGATCACCGGCACGCCCTGGTGCAGGTGCTTGGCGGCCTCCACCAGAATGACACCGGCAAAGGCCGGCCATAGGCGCGAGCCGATCGCCTCCCAGCGGGCGCTGGCGTGCATGAAGTGCCGGCGCGGCACCGGCATCACGTAGAGCGCTTCGTCCCAGGCAGTCGGCGAGAACGACGTCTCGCGCAAGAGCTTGGTGATCTGGCCGCGCGAGAAGGGTCGGCCGTAACCGAAAGGCGAGGTATCGACGCGCGCCCAAAGGCCGCGCCGGTTGGGCACGACGGCCAGCACCCGCCCGCCCGGCGACAGCACCCTCCAGGCTTCCTTGAGAAGTTCCGCCGGGTCGTTGGCCATTTCCAGGGCGTGGACGATCAACAACCGGTCGATCGAGGCGTCGGGCAGGGGGAGCATGTCGTCGCAGACGAGCGCCGAGGCGGAGGGGCCGCCGGCCGGCCAGTTGACGGCGCCCTGCGCGGCCGGCATCAGCGCCAGCGTGCGGTCGGCTTCGTCGCGGAACGGGGCGAGATAGGGCGTCGCAAAGCCGAGCCCGGCCAGGCGATCACCGGAGACGCTCGGCCAAATCTTGCGGAAGTGGTCGGAGAGGATGGGGCGGATGACGCGGCCGAGGTCGCTCGAATAAAAGTCCCTGAGGTCGACGACGTCGAGAAACATGCGCGGCTCCTGGGCGCCCTTGCCCTTTCCGCCATATTGATCGACTGTGCCGCTACCGCAATGGCGGGCGCTGCCTTTTTTCGCGAGGGCGGTAAAGGAGGCTAAAGATGGTCCCGAAGATCGATGTCATCGCCTGTCTCAGCGACAACTATGCCTATCTTCTTCGCGACGAGGACAGCGGCTCGGTCGTGGTTGTCGATGCGCCGGAGGCGGCGCCCATCCTTGCAGCCGTCGAGGCATCCGGCGGGCGGCTCGACGCCCTGCTCCTGACCCATCACCATGGCGACCATATCGAGGGCGCGGCCGAAATCGTCGAGCGTACCGGGGCGCAGCTTGTCGGCGCTGCCGCCGATGCCCATCGCCTGCCGCCGCTCGACCGGTCCGTGAGCGATGGCGAAGCCTTTTCCGTCGGTCCGCTCGATTTTCGGGTGATTGCCACCCCCGGACACACCCGGGGCCACATCGTCTACCACGCACCGGCGGCGCGGGCGCTGTTCTCCGGCGACACGCTGTTTTCGCTCGGCTGCGGCCGATTGTTCGAGGGCAGCGCCGCGGAGATGTGGGATGCGCTGATCCGCCTCGCTGCGTTGCCCCCGGATACCGCCATCTGCCCGGGGCACGAATACACCGCGTCGAACGGCCGTTTCGCGCTGACCGTCGACCCCGACAACGCGGCCTTGGCCGAGCGGCTCACTGAGGTGGCGGCGCTGCGTGCCGAAGGGCAGCCAACGGTACCGGTGACGCTCAAGCGGGAGTTGCTCACCAACCCGTTCCTGAGGGCCGGCGATCCTCGGCTCGCCGAGAGGTTGGGCCTGTCGGGCCGACCGGCGGTCGAGGTGTTCGCCGAACTGCGGCGCCGGAAAGACGATTTCAGGTGAGGGCTTTGCTGGCCGCAGCGCGGCGGCGGAAGGGCAGCGCATCCCAGGCGACGACGACGGCGCCGAGAGTGACGAGGGCGCAGGCCACCACCGTTGTCCAGCCGAGCGTGCCGTAGCCGGTGAGCGTCAGCAGCAGGGTCGACAGCACCGGCGTTGCATAGGCGGCGGTGCCGATGAGCTGGATATCCCCGTGCTTGACCCCATGGTCCCAGACGAAAAAGGCGAGCCCGACCGGGAAGGCGCCGAGCAGCAGCACCATCAACCATTCGAGCGGGGCAGCCGGCAGAACCGTTTGCTCGAAAGCCAGGTGGCAGACGAGGCTGAGGAGAGCGGTGGCAAGGCAAAAACCGGCGACTGCTTCCGAGGGGACGCCACCAAAGCGCCTCGAGACCACCGAGTAACCGGCCCAGACCACGGCGGCCAGGAAAGCCGCGAGGTAGCCGAAGGCGTAGCCGCCGTCCAGCGTCAGCGACCGGCCGGCCGTCACCAGAAGCGCCGCACCGGAAAAGCCGAGGATCACGCCGGCAAGGTGGTGCGGCCGCAGGCGTTCGCCCGGCAGGAAACCGGAGAACAGCACGATCAGCAGCGGCCAGAGGTAGTTGATGAGGCCGGCCTCGACCAGCGGCGCCGTGCGCAGAGCCGTGAAATAGAGCGCGTGATAGCCGAACAGGCCGAGCGTGCCGACCACCCATACCTTGAAAGGCTGCCTCAACACGCCGGCACGCCCCCTGGCGATCAGCCAGATCGTGGCGAGCGAGCCGGACAGGCCGAAGCAGAGGGCGTTGAGCAGGAAGGGCGGCACGGCCCCCGACCCGCCGGTGAACACGCCGAGCATCGACCACATGAGAATGGCGGTGAGACCGATCAGGGTGGCGCGCGTGCGGCTCGGCATGAATCACCTGTGCCCGGAGATTTCGTGGTCGCCCTCGGCGGAAGGGCAATACCGGATCTGTATTTTCCCTGAGGATGCCAGACGAGTTTGCGAGCCTTTAACGGTATCGCGCTAGTCTGCGCAAGATAGAACCGACGGATCGTTGCCTTGTTTTTCGCCAATCGCCGCTGGATGGAATTTGTCTTCGGGGTGGTCGTTCCGACCATGCTGACAGCGATCGCCGCTGCGGCGGTGGTCAACCTGGCCATGGCGCGCATGGCGACCGAGGTAAACGATATCGACCGGCAAGGCATCGGGCGGGTGGTCGAGGTGCTGAAGGACGAGGCACTTGCCCGGATGAGCCTCGCCGTCAGCGAGTTTGCTGCCTGGAACGGCACGGCGCTCGACGAGGTCAACGCCGCCCAGGTCGGTGACGAGCTGCACCTCCCCGCTGGCAGCAACCATGTTTTCGATACGCTGTTGATCGTCGATGCGGAGGGGGCGCCGATCCGCGCCTACCACAAGGGGCGGGCGGCCGGGATCGATGCCATAGGCATCAGCCGGACGGATGTTGCCGTCCTTGTCGCGGAGGCACGGCAGCACCCGCACCTGCCGGCGTCCGGCTTCGTCCAGTCGCGCCTTGGGCCGCTGATGGCCGGGTTGCGCGAGACCGAGCCGCGCACCGGCGATGTGTCGGCCGGCGCTCCGCACTTTCTTCTGGTCGGACGGCCGATGACCGGAACGGAGTTCATGGCCATTGCCAAGGCGCTCGGCGTGAAGCACCTGACCTTTGGCCCGGCGCCGGTCGAGGCCGATGCCGTGCCGCTGGTCTCCGCGGCGGGCGCCCTTCTCGGCTTCATCGGCTGGGATCCACGGGTATCCGGCACCGAGGCGATGGAACGGGCGCGCTTGCCGGTGCTCGCCGTCCTTCTGCTGCTGTTCGTGGTGATGGGCGTCCTCGTCGTCACCATCTGGAAGATGATGAGCGGCCTGCGCCACGATGAAACGGCAGCTCGCCACGCGGCCAGCCACGATCCGTTGTCGGGCCTGCCGAACCGTGCCTCCTTCAACCAACGTCTTGCTGCCGCTTATGCCAGCCCAGGTCAGCCGATCGCCGTGTTGTTCGCCGACCTCGATGGCTTCAAGGAGGTGAACGACACCTATGGCCACGACGTCGGCGACCGGCTGATCCGGGCCGCGGCGGCCGGATTCCGCACGCTGGTCGGCGGCGAAGCCGTACTGGCTCGTCTCGGCGGGGACGAGTTCGCCGTGGTGATCGAGGGAGCACAGGCGGTCGCGCGTGCCCGGGCTCTTGGGGAGAGTTTCGTCGATTTCCTCGACGAGGCTTTCGACTTCGACGGCAGGCCGGTGAAGGTCGGCTGCTCGGTGGGCGTTGCTGGCGATATCGAGGGCAAACTGACCCCGGGCGAGTTGGTGCGCCGGGCCGATGTCGCCATGTATGTCGCCAAGGCCGGCGGCAAGAACCGCGTCGACCTCTATGACGCTGGCATGGATGCCGACCGGCAGGCGCGGGCGACATTGGCCGCCGAACTGCGCGAGGCGGTGGCCAACGACGTCCTTCAGGTCCATTACCAACCGGTCGTGTCGGCCAGGACGGGTGGCATCTTGGCCGTCGAAGCGTTGGTCCGCTGGATTCGTCCGGCCGGCCCGGTCAGCCCGGCGGTTTTCCTGGCTGTTGCCGAAGAAGCGGGTATGAGCGACCTGATCGGCACCTATGTGTTGCGCCGCGTCGCGCGAGATGCCAAGGGGTTCGGTGATCTCAAGATGGTCGTCAACGTCTTTGCCGCGCAGTTCCGCAATCCCGGCTTTCCAGATATGCTCGGGACCATCCTCAAGGCGGCGGGCATGGCGCCGGAACGGCTGGAAATCGACATCACCGAGAGCTTCCTGGCATCCGAGCCTGAGCGGGCACGCTGTAGCGTCGAGGCGCTGCATGCGCTCGGCGTGTCGGTGGCGCTCGACGATTTCGGTACGGGCTTCTCGTCGGTGGCCTACCTGCGCCGGTTCGCCTTCGACAAGGTGAAGATCGATCGCTCGGTGGTGATCGACGTCATTCGCGATCCGGCGTCACAAAGCCTCGTGCAGGCTGCGGTGGCGCTCGCTGAAACGCTCGGTGCCGAGGTGACGGCCGAAGGCATCGAGATGGCCGAGGAGGCCGAGGCGCTGAAACGGGCCGGTTGCCACGAGTTGCAGGGCTATTACTTCGGCGCGCCGACCGTACGCTCGGAAATCCTGCGCCGGATCTCCCGCGAGCGGCAGGCGGCCGAACAGCTGCTGGCCTGATGCCTCGCGAGCCTCACGGATCGAGTTCGACGTCCCAGTAGAGAAAGTCCAGCCAGCTTTCATGCAGATGGTTGGGCGGGAACAGCCGGCCGTTGTTGTGAAGGTCGTGGACGGTGGGCGCAAAGGGCTTGCCGGTCAGCGTCATGCCCACTTCCGACACCGTTTTGTCGGCCTTCCTGAGATTGCAGGGCGAACAGGCGGCGACCACGTTCTCCCAGGTGGTCTGGCCGCCCTTGGACCGCGGGATCAGGTGGTCGAAGGTCAGATCCTCGTGGCTGCCGCAATACTGGCACTGGAAGCGGTCGCGCAGGAAGACGTTGAAGCGGGTGAAAGCCGGCTGGCGCGACGGCTTGACGAAGGTCTTCAGCGAAACGACCGAGGGCAGGTGAAACTCGAAGCTGGGGCTGCGCACCAGCACGTCATATTCTGAGACGATGTTCACCCGGTCGAGGAAGACCGCCTTGATCGCATCCTGCCAGGACCAAAGCGACAAGGGGAAATAGCTCAGGGGGCGGTAGTCCGCATTCAACACCAGCGCCGGGTGTGCGTCCGGCGAGACGGCGATCGTCACCTCACGCTCTCCTTCACCGAGGCGGGCATCCGATCCCACCCCACGCAAGGGATACTCTACGCTGATGATGTCGCTGATGTGAAGCCGGAAGCGGAGGTTTTCCGCCCGTTTCACGAATGGTGTGGCGATCGAGGGCTGCGAAGCCGGCGGCCGTCCAAATCTTTGCCTCGGCTCATCAATTGCCGGCCTTGGCGGCACGGTGCAGCAAGGCGACGAACCAGGATGCCGGCAGGAGGTGCTTGACGACCGCCGCCCCCTTGGTGAGCCAGGTCACGCGGTAGTAGGGGCGCGGCCGGTCTGATTCGCAGGCATGGACAAGGCAGTCCACCACGGCCTCGGGCGGCTTGCGGAAGAATGAGGCTTCCGGCGGCCGGCGCATGTCGGCGAGGCGCTGGCGGTAGCCTTCTGCGTTGGCGGAGCCCTCGACATCGACATTGTCGTGGAACTTCCTCATCGCCGTCGACGAGAAGTTGGTGGCAATCGGCCCTGGTTGGATGGTGGCCACGTGGATGCCGGCATCGATCAGTTCCAACCGCCAGCTGTCGGCAAGGCCTTCGATGGCGTGCTTGGAAGCGTTGTAGGCGCCCCGGTAGGGCATCGACAGGAAGCCGAGAACGGACGAGCACATGACGATGCGCCCGGCGCCCGCCCGGCGCATGGCTGGGATCAGTCGGCGCGTGAGGTCGTGCCAGCCGAGCACGTTGACCTCGAACACGTGGCGCAGCACCTCGGTGGAGAGGTCCTCCAGCGCACCGGGTTGACCGTAGGCGCCGTTGTTGTAGAGGGCGCCGAGCCGTCCGCCAGTCGCCTCGAGCACAGCGTCGGCGGTGGCGGCGATCGAGGCGGGGTCGGCATAGTCCATGAAAAGCGGGGTCACGCCGGCGATGGTCGCGAGCCTCTGCCGATCCTCCTCGCGGCGGACCGTCGCGAACACCCGCCAGCCGCGCCCGGCCATGATGGTGGCGGCGGCAAGGCCGATGCCCGAGGAGGCACCGGTGATCAGGATGCTGCGGTCGACGGCGGGAAAGCGCATGGTGGGCCTCGGCACGGAAGGATGGGGTGCGTCCAGCGCGACAATCAGTCTTTCTCCGGACGGCAGGGCCGACTATATACTGGGGCGGGCGCTTGGAGAGAACCTTGCTCGACGATTCCGACCACGATCATCAGGTTTGCCGCAGCCGTGCCGTGGCGCGCGCCGAGGAGCGCTGCCGCGACGAGGGCCTGCGGCTCACCGAACAGCGTCGTCAGGTGCTTGAGGCGATGCTGGAGAGCCATGCGCCGGTGTCGGCCTACGAGATCATGGACCGGATCGCCGAAAAGGCGCGCCGTCCCAGCCCCATCTCGGTTTACCGCGCCCTGGATTTCCTGGTTGCCCACCGTTTTGCCCACCGCATCGAGAGCCGCAACGCCTTCCTTGCCTGCATCGACGAACACGGCCATGCAGCGTCCGGCCCGGAGGCGCCCCTGGTGTTCCTGCTCTGCGAGGGTTGCGGCTCGGCGACCGAGGCCGAGCCGGCCGAACTCGGCGGACTGTTGGCCGGCATCGCGGCGGCCGAAGGTTTTGCGCCGTCGGCCTCGGTGCTGGAAGTGCGCGGCCTCTGCGCCGCCTGTCGATCGGCCGGCCAGCATCATCACGTCCACTCGCACAGTCACAGTTGAGGATTGCATGCTCAGTTCCTTCGGTCCGGCGCCGCGCCGCCGCTCGGTTCCCGTCGCCGTCGGCAAGGTGACGATCGGCGGCAGCGCGCCGGTGGTCGTCCAGTCGATGACAAACACCGACACCGCCGATGTCGACGCCACCGTGGCGCAGGTGATGGCGCTCGCCCGGGCCGGCTCGGAACTCGTTCGCATCACCGTCGACCGTGACGAGAGCGCCGCCGCCGTGCCACGCATTCGCGAGCGGCTCGACCGGGTCGGCGTCGACGTGCCGCTGATCGGCGACTTCCACTTCATCGGTCATCGGTTGCTCGCCGAGTTCCCGGGCTGCGCCGAGGCGCTCGCCAAATACCGCATCAATCCCGGCAACGTCGGCGTCCGCGCCAAGCGCGACCGCCATTTCAGCGATATCGTCGAGATCGCCGCCCGGCACGGCAAGGCGGTGCGGATCGGCGTCAACTGGGGCTCGCTCGACCAGGAACTGGCAACGCGGCTGATGGACGAGAACAAGGCCAAGGGCTCGCCGATGACGGCGCAGGAGGTGATGCGCGAGGCCATGGTGCAGTCGGCGCTGCTGTCGGCCGCCCGCGCCGAGGAGATCGGCCTGCCGCGCGATCGCATCGTGCTGTCGGCCAAGGTCAGCCAGGTACAGGACCTCATCGCCGTCTATGGCGAGCTGGCGTCGCGCGGCGATTATGCGCTGCATCTCGGTCTCACCGAGGCCGGCATGGGCAGCAAGGGCATCGTCGCCTCATCGGCTTCGATGGGCTATCTCCTGCAGAATGGCATCGGCGACACCATCCGCGTGTCGTTGACGCCGGAGCCGGGTGGCGACCGTACCCGCGAGGTGATGGTGGCGCAGGAGCTGTTGCAGGTCATGGGCTTCCGCAGCTTCGTGCCGATCGTTGCCGCCTGCCCCGGCTGCGGCCGCACCACCTCGACGGTGTTCCAGGAGCTGGCCAAGACCATCCAGGACCAGATCCGCGATGCCATGCCGGAGTGGCGGCAGCGCTATCCGGGCGTCGAGGCGCTGCAGGTGGCGGTGATGGGCTGCATCGTCAATGGCCCCGGCGAGTCCAAGCACGCGGACATCGGCATCTCCCTGCCGGGCACTGGCGAGAACCCGGCAGCGCCGGTGTTCATCGACGGGCAGAAGGCGGCCACACTGCGCGGCCCGACCATCGCTCGCGACTTCCAGGCGCTGGTGCTGGACTATATCGAGCAACGGTTCGGCGACGGCGCCAACCGCAAGCCGGCGGCGGAGTAATCGGGTCATTTTGGTTGGGCGCATCCGCTTATCCGAAAAGTCTGCAACTTTTCGGGCGGATGCTTAACGCCTCCGTTCGGCGACGAAACGGGCGGCGGCCGCAAGCGTCGCGGAGCGAGCGCCCCAGGGGGAAAGCAGCTCTGTCGCCTCGGCGACGAGCCTATCCAGTTCGGCGCGCACGGCGTCGATGCCGAGGCGCGCGACCAGCGTCCCCTTGCCGTGGGCGGCGTCCTTGGCGACGGCCTTGCCCATTTCGCTCTCAGTGGCCGTGACGTCGAGCAGGTCGTCGGCAAGCTGGAAGGCAAGGCCAAGGACATCGCCGAACCGGCCGAAGCGATGCAGCACGTCGTCACTGCCGCCGCCGAGCCGGGCGCCCATCACCGTGGCGGCGCGGATCAGCGCGCCGGTCTTCATCGCCTGCAGCTTGCGAATCTCGGCTTCGTCGGGGCGCGCGCCATCGCCGAAACGGCCTTCCGCCGCAAGGTCGAGCATCTGGCCGCCGACCATGCCGCCGAGGCCGCCGGCGCGGGCGAGGTCGAGCACCAGCGCCGCCCGTACCGCCGGGTCGGCGTGGCAGGCGGGATCGGCGAGAAGGTCGAAGGCTAGCGTCAGGAGGCCGTCACCCACCAGGATTGCCGTCGCCTCGTCAAAGGCGACATGGACGGTGGGACGGCCGCGGCGAAGCGCGTCGTCGTCCATAGCCGGCAGGTCGTCGTGGACCAGCGAGTAACAGTGCAAGCACTCGATGGCCGCCGATGCCGGCATTAGCGCATCAACCGTCAGGCCGGGGTTGAGAAGCCGGGCGACTTCGGTGAGCAGAAAGGGCCTCAACCGCTTGCCGCCGGCAAGCACGGCGTGCCGCATGGCGGCGAGCAGGCGGGCGGGCCGGGCGATTTCGCCGGGGCGTGGAGTCGCGTTAAGACGCGCCGCGAGCCCCGCCTCGAGCGCGGCGGCGAAATCGGACAGGGCGGTTTCAAGACGGACGTGCGGGGCGGCGGTCATCGAGACTCCGAACGGACGAGGGCCGCCGCTGTGGTAGCGCCGGCCCCGCTGCCCGGTCAAGGCGCCGAAAGTGCGTCACACCGGCAGCATGGTGGTGTTCTTGACCTCTTCCATCACCGGATAGGTGTGGGTCTCACGCACACCGGGCAGCGTCATCAGCACCTCGGACAGGAACTCGCGATAGGCCTCCATGTCGCGAACGCGCGCCTTGACGAGATAGTCGAAGCCGCCGGCGATCAGGTGGCACTCCAGCACCTCGGGCGCCTTCTTCACCGCCGCCGCAAAGGTGGTGAACACCTCCGGGTTCATGCGGTCGAGCTTGATCTCGACGAAGACCAGCAGGCCGCGCTGGAGATGCAGCGGATCGAGGCGCGCCGTATAACCGAGAATGAAGCCATCGCGCGACAGTCGTTTGACGCGTTCGGCGGTCGCTGTCGCAGACATGCCGATCTTCTCGGCAAGTTCCAGATTGGTGATCCGCCCGTCTTCCTGAAGTGCGGCGAGAATCCGGCGGTCGATGCGATCGAGGCCGGGAATATCCCTGCCGTGATAGGAACGGTCACCCCCTGCTGCTGCCATTCCAAGCCTCCAAGACAGGTCCATCCGGAAGATTCACGGAAACAAACGGTTCATTCCGCGATTAGTCCCGATTCTATACGTCAATAAGGAGAGTGTCACTGAAAGCCTACTGCTATCCTGAGGATTATAAACAGAAGCCGCCTCCGAAAGGCGGCAATCTTCCGGAGATCAGATGTCTGCAGTTCTTTCCGAGCCCCTCAGGGCTCCGCGCTTTTCGCCGCCCTATGCAGAGGATGAGACGGCGGTGGTCCGCCGCCTTCTGGCAGCGCGGCCCGAGGATGCCGAGGGGCGAGCGCGGGTCGATGCGCATGCCAGCCGTCTCATTGCCGCCATTCGCGACGGCAAGTCGGCGATCGGCGGCGTCGAGGACTTCCTGAAAGCCTATTCGCTGACGACGCGTGAGGGGCTTGCCATCATGGTGATGGCCGAGGCGCTGCTGCGCGTGCCCGATGGCGCCACTGCCGACAAGCTGATCGAGGACAAGCTGGCCTCCGCCGCCTTCGGCTTCCACGGCAAGGGGGAGGATCCCTGGCTGGTGGCCGCCTCCGGCTGGGCGCTGGGCGTGACGACGCGCGTGCTGCAACCGGGCGAGACGCCGGAGAATGTCGTCACCGGTCTCGTCAAGCGCCTGGGCATGCCGGCGGTGCGCGCCGCAACGCGTCAGGCCATGAAGATCATGGGCCACCAGTTCGTGCTGGGCACCTCGATCGAGGCGGCGCTGTCGCGCGCCAGAAGCCTTGCCGGCAAGGGCTATCGCCATTCCTACGACATGCTGGGAGAGGGCGCCCGCACGGCGGTCGATGCCGAGCGTTACTTCGCCGATTACGCCAGGGCGATCGAAGCGATCGGCCGGTCGGCAGGTTCCGAGGCGCTGCCGGCCCGGCCGGGCATTTCTGTCAAGCTCTCCGCCCTGCATCCGCGCTACGAGGCGCTGAACGCCGAACGGGTGGTGACCGAACTGGTGCCAAAGCTGCTGGAGTTGTCGCGGGCGGCCAAGGCCTATGACCTCAACCTGACCGTCGATGCCGAGGAGGCGGACCGCCTCAAGCTGTCGCTCGACGTCATTGCCGCCGTGGCCGGCGATCCGTCGCTCGCCGGCTGGGATGGCTTCGGCCTTGCGGTGCAGGCCTATCAGAAGCGGGCGCCGGCGGTGATCGACTATCTGATCGAGCTCGCCGAAAGCCTCAACCGTCGCTTCATGGTCCGCCTCGTCAAGGGCGCCTATTGGGACACCGAGATGAAGCGCGGGCAGGAGCGCGGCCTTGCCGACTATCCGCTGTTCACTCGCAAGGCGTCGACCGATCTGTCCTATCTCGTCTGCGCAGACAAGCTGCTCAGAGCCCGGCCGCGCCTCTATCCGCAGTTCGCGACGCACAACGCGTTGACCGTGGCCGAGGTGTCGGAGATCGCCGGCACCAACAGGCATTTCGAGTTCCAGCGGCTGCATGGCATGGGAGACACGCTCTATCGCGAGGTCACCGAGAAGGACGGCCAGCCCTGTCGCATCTACGCGCCGGTCGGCGGCCACAAGGATTTGCTCGCCTATCTCGTCCGCCGTCTTCTGGAAAATGGTGCCAACTCATCCTTCGTCGCCGCCGTCGGCGATGCCAAAGTGGAGATCTCGACCTTGCTGAAACGTCCCGCCGACGTTCTGGATGGCGGCGACCGCGCCCGTCACGCCCGTATTCCGCTGCCTGCCGATCTCTTCGGCTCTCGCCGCAACTCGCGCGGGTTGGAGCTTGCCGACGAGCAGGTGCTTGAGCCACTGTTGACTGCCATTTCGATGGCGGGCAGCAACTTCGGCACCGCCGCCTCGATCATCGACGGCGTGGACGTGAAGGGCGCGTCGCGTATCCTCCTGTCGCCGATCGATGGCAAGACGGAAATCGGCCGGGTCATTGACGCCGATGCGGAGACGGCAAGCAAGGCTGTCGCCGCAATGGCGGCCGGCTTCCGTCCATGGTCCGAGACGCTGGCGGAGACCCGGGCGAGCGTGCTCGAGCGGGCGGCTGACATTCTCGAGGAGCGGCTGCCGGCCTTCCTGGCCGTGTTGGCGCTGGAAGCCGGCAAGACGCTGGCCGACGGTATCGCCGAAGTGCGCGAGGCCGTCGACTTCTGCCGCTATTACGCCGCCGAGGCGCGGCGGCTGTTCGGGGCGCCGGTCGCCATGCCCGGCCCGACCGGCGAGGAAAACCGTCTGACCTATCGGGGACGCGGCGTCTTCGCGGCCATCGCTCCTTGGAACTTCCCGCTGGCCATCTTCATGGGCCAGACGGCGGCAGCGCTGGCCGCCGGCAATACGGTGGTGGCAAAACCCGCCGAGCAGACGCCGCTTGTCGGCGCCATGGCGGTGCGGCTGCTGCACGAGGCCGGCGTGCCGGCCTCGGCGCTCGCCCTTCTGGTTGGCGACGGCACGGCCGGCGCGGCGCTCACCGCCGATCCGCGCATTGCCGGTGTCGCCTTTACCGGGTCGACCGACACCGCCTTCGCCATCAACCGGACGCTTGCCGCCAAGCGCGGGCCGATCGTGCCGCTGATCGCCGAGACCGGCGGCCTCAACGCCATGATCGTTGATGCCACGGCGCTCGGCGAGCAGGTGACCGACGACGTCATCACCTCGGCCTTCCGTTCGGCCGGCCAGCGCTGCTCGGCGCTCAGGCTGCTGTTCGTGCAGGAGGATGTCGCGGACCACATGATCGGCCTCATCAAGGGCGCGGCAGCCGAGCTCAAGGTCGGTGACCCGCGCCGCCCGGACACCGACCTGGGCCCGATCATCGATCGCGAGCAGACCGAGAAGCTCGCCATTCACGTGGCGGCCTGGCAGGGCAAGGGCGGCGTGCTGTTCTCGGGCGAGGCGCCCGGAGACACCTTGGCGGGCGGTACCTATTTCCCGCCGGTGATCATCGAACTGCCGGACGCCGAGGCGCTCGATCGCGAGGTGTTCGGCCCGGTGCTGCATGTCGTCCGCTACAAGGCGAAGGATCTCGACAGGATCATCGAGAGCATCGCGGCGAGCGGCTACGGCCTGACGCTCGGCATCCACTCGCGCATCGAGGCGACGGTGAAGCGCATCGTCGAGCGTCTGCCGGTCGGCAACGTCTACGTCAATCGCAACATGATTGGCGCGGTGGTCGGTTCGCAGCCCTTCGGTGGTTCGGGGCTTTCCGGCACCGGTCCCAAGGCGGGCGGACCCAACTATCTCACCCGCTTCGCGCTGGAACAGGTGGTGTCGATCAACACGGCGGCGGCCGGCGGCAATGCGACGCTGGTCGCCATGGGTGACGACTGAACGAACAAGAGACAAGGGGGCGGGATGGGCCGGGGAGCGATCCTCGGCCTTTCCTTTGTTGCCAACTGCAACCGAACAAAAAAACAGGCCGGGGTTACCGGCCTGAGTTCTGGGAGGAAAGCTGGAGTGCCACGGTGGATCAGGAGGAAGATCCAGACGGAAGACCGACGAAGCAGCGCTCACAAGTCAAAGGTCTCACGCTGCCTTAATTCGCGCCATGTCAAAATTGAAGCATCGCCGTATAAAAAGCGGGCACTTGCTGTTTTTCTCGGCTAACTGGGCACCTCGCCTCCGAAAAACGGCTCCATGTCGATTGGGACCGAACGAGCTCCCGACCGTTTTTCCCCTTGTTTGCCGGGTCGGCGCTGTTGGTTTATGAGAACACGGACAGGCGGGTGGAGCATGAGCGATCTCAGCGAGGCGATGGCCGAGGGCGAGCCGACGGCGGATGATGGGGAGGCGGCGGCTGTGAGGCGGGCTGGCTGGCGGATCTGGCTCAAACGGCTGTCACTGGCCGCGGCCGTGGTGGTCGTGCTGCCTTTCGTGCTGACGCCGCTTTATCTCTTTGCCCGCCCCGTTTCGACGCTGATGGTCTGGGACCTTCTGACGCTTCAAGGCTACAGCCGGCAATGGGTCGATCTCGACGACATTTCGCCAAGCATGAAGCAGGCCGTGGTCATGAGCGAGGACGGGCAGTTCTGCTTTCACGACGGGGTCGATTGGGAACAGCTTCGCTCGGTGCTGAGCCGCGACGGTGGACCAAGCCGGGGGGCGAGCACCATCACCATGCAGACGGTGAAGAACGTCTTCCTGTGGCCGTCGCGTTCCTATATCCGCAAGGGCCTCGAAATCCCGCTGGCGCTCTACGCCGATCTCGTCTGGTCGAAGCGCCGAACGCTGGAGATCTATCTCAACATCGCCGAGCTCGGTCCCAACGTCTACGGCGTCGAGGCGGCGGCGCAGCATTACTACAAGAAGCCGGCGTCCAAGCTGAGCCGGCGCGAGGCGGCGCTGATTGCGGCTGCCCTGCCCAATCCGGCCATCCGCAATCCCCTGAAGCCCAGCCGCGCGCAGAAGACGCTGTCGCGCATCATCGAGCGCCGCGTCAGCCAATCGGGCGCCTATGTCGAGTGCCTGCAGCCATGATGCCGGCCATCGGGATTGCGACGGAGAGGCGCACTTTTTTCCGGGCAGGCACTGGCAAAGTGGCGCGTCAGTCTGTATAAGGCCGCATCTTTAGGAACGAGCGCCCGCGCGCCCGAACGGTGGACCATTGCGGTTCCCTCTTCAGAGCGGGCGATGGAGTAGAAGACAATGGCAGTTCCCAAGCGAAAGACCTCGCCGTCCAAGCGGGGCATGCGTCGGTCCGCCGATGCCCTGAAGCAGCCGACCTACGTCGAGGACAAGACCTCGGGTGAGCTGCGTCGTCCGCATCACGTCGATCTCAAGACCGGCATGTACCGCGGCCGCCAGATCCTGGCGCCGAAGGAAGCCTGACAAGAGATTGCTCGGCCGTCCTCGACGGCCGGGATGTCGACCTGAAAAGAGCCGGTGCATTGCGCCGGCCTTTTTGTTTTTGTGCTGTGTCGATCAGTATTCGGCGGCGCCGAAGAAGCCGGGCTCGAGGTCGGTGACGCGGCGATAGCCGTCACGATAGAGCGCGTCGGCCCGGGCGACGATCAGCGAGGGATCGCGGCGGACGCGGCGCTCGCCGGTAGCGGAATCGCCGAGACCAAGGGCGGCGAGCTGGGCAACGAAGGGCGCCGAGGCGGGGTTGCCCAAGGATATCGCGGTCGGATGGCGATAGGTTTCCTTCCAGGCGTCGGCGGGAAGGTCGACGATGGCGAGTTCCTGCCGACGATCGCCGCCGGCGGACGCACCCTCGGTCGCCTCGACGTAACGACCGGATGCGCGGCGGGCTGCCCTTTCGAGGCCTTGGCCGCTGGTGCTGCCGATGGAGCCGACCGATCCGATCATTGTCGCGGACCTTTCAGGAACTGTGCCGTTTCGGCACGAACAAACCAATGTGAGGAGAGCCGAGCAACCGGCGCGCCAGATCTTAAGGATGGTTAAGAAAGGGTTAATGCGCAAGGCTGCGCCCGAAAATTTCGCCGGTCTGCCGGAGATTTCCGGCGTGGATCGATGACCGGCGAACCAAAATGGCGGTTCCCGTGACGGGGGTGTTGCGGTAGGTGTTCCAAAACGGCGAGGACGGCGGCAAATGGATGACGAACTCGTTTCCCCGGACGGACACAAACTGATCGGCAGCGCCGCCGGCGCGGCCATGGCGGCGGCCGGCATTGCCGCCTACGAGCACGACTATGCCGGGGATCGTCTGCGCTGGTCGCCCAATGCCGGCGAGGTCCTCGATCTTCCGGACTACGAGGTGCCGCTTTCGATGCGCGCGCTGCACCGCCTGATTGGGCCGCAGGCTGAAACGTTGCGGCTCGCCGCGACGCCGCCGGCGGCGCTGTCCGCCGACCGCATCGGTCCCGACTATCGGCTCGTCTACGACCTGATGCCGCGCGGCGGTAAGCCGCAGGGCATCCGTGTCGAGGAGAGCGGCAGCTGGTACGGGCCGGACGGCCAGCCGGCGCTCGGCGCGCGCGGCACCGTGAGGGTTTTGCCGCGCGGCACCGAGATGGCGGCGCCGGTTCGTCTCTACGGGCCGGATCGGCGGCTCGACCGCGACGAGCTGCTGCAAACCCTCGACGATCGGCTGAAGCTCCTGGAGGCTGACGGCGGTTCGGCGGTGTTCCTGATCATCGCCGTGCTGGACATCGGCCGCATCAACGCCAACTTCGGCTATGAGGCCGGCGACCGGGTGATCGACGCCGCCGGCCAGCGCATTCTCCGCCGGATGCGGCAAGGCGACGTGTTCGGTTCGTTTTCAGGCCACAAGTTTGGCGCCATCCTCAACGACTGCGACGAGCACGCGCTGATCATTGCCGCCGAACGCTTCCGCGAAGCGGTGCGCGGTGAGCCGATCGACTGCGACGGCGCCGCCGTACGCGCCGACATCGCCTTCGGCGCGGTGATGCTGCCGCAGCATGCGCTGTCTGGCGCGATGGCCGCCAACCGCGCCGAGGAGGCGCTGGGCGATGCCCGGCGCGACGCCGACCGTCACCTCTCCCTCTACGAGCCGTCGGCGGCCCGCGATGCCCTTCGCCGCCGCAATGTCGAGATCGCCGAGGCGATCCAGCGCGGCCTTGCTGAGGAGCGCTTCGTGCTGGCCTACCAACCGATCGCTTCCGCCGACGACCGCTCGATCCTGTCCTACGAGGCGCTCAGCCGGCTGGTGCTGCCGTCCGGGGAGGTGGTGTCCGGCGGTCCCTATGTCGAGGCGGCGGAAAAGCTCGGTCTCATCCGGCGGCTCGACATGCGGGCCCTGACGCTGGTGATGGCCGACCTCCAGGCCTCGGCGTCCCTCAGGCTGTCCGTCAACGTGTCGCCGGAAACGCTGGCCGATCCGGCCTGGCTCAGCATGCTGGTGGCCGGTGCCCGCCGCGACAGCGATGCCCTCAGGCGGTTGACCATCGAGATCACCGAAACGGCGGCGCTATCGCGCCTCGATGATCTCAGACACATGGTCGCCACGGTCCGCGACATCGGCTGCCGCATCGCCATCGACGACTTCGGCTCGGGGCACACCTCGCTTCGGATGCTGCGCGACATCAAGCCGGACTGGTTGAAGATCGACGGTGCCTTCATCCGCGACATCGGCCGCGATGCCGACGCCGTGGTGTTTGTCCGGGCCCTCACCACGCTGGCCGGGCATTTTGGCATCCGGACCGTTGCCGAGTTCGTGCAGGACGAGGCATCGGCGGTGCTGCTCGCCGAGCTTGGCATCTCCGCCTTCCAGGGGAAGCTGATCGGCGAACCGCGCCTCAGGGCCGGGCCGGGCGCCACGGTGCTGGATGGCCTCGACGGGGAGGGTTGGCTTCGCGGGCCGCTCGATGTCGCACCGGCCTGATCAGATGCGAAGACCTCCGGCGCCGCCAATGCGCCGACCGTGAAGCGCCGGCTTCGGTCTACTTGGTTTCCGGCGCCAGCCGGTCGAGTCGCCGCCGCATGGCCTCCAGTTCGTCGCGCAGCGCGTCGATGTCGGCGGCGCGGCTTTCGGCGGGGCTCGCCTCTTCCTCCGGGGCCTCGCCGGGCAGTGCGGCGCGCACCGCCCGCTCAAAGGATTCGGCGTTGAGCCGGACCTGTTCCCCCAGCTTCTCGCTGAGGGCGGGGGCACCGAGCGCCTCACCGGCGATGCCGCGCATCTTGCCCTGCTCCCGGGCGAACTGGCCGATCGAATACTCGAGAAAGGCCGGCACCATGGCCTGCAACTCGTCGCCATAGAAGCGGATGAGCTGGCGCAGGAAGTTGACGGGCAGCAGATGGGGCCCCCGCGTCTCTTCCTCGAGGATGATCTGGGTCAGCACCTCATGGGTGATCTCCTGGTCGCTTCGGGCGTCGATCACCACGAAGTCGGTGTTGGCGCGCACCATGGCGGCGAGATCCTGCAGCGTGACGTAGCTCGACGTACCCGTGTCGTAGAGACGCCGGTTGGCGTATTTCCGGATGACGGTGCCTTGCCTCGTCCTGGACATCGGGAGCCTCTTGAACTTCGCCGCGCTCCACCGCGACGCACCCCAACATAGGCGTAATGGTGCAGCGCAGCCAAGCCTTTCGCTTTGCACCTGTCGTTCTTTTGCAGTGCGGTAGAAGGCTTCTCCCAACGGATAGGCAGAGAAAGATGCCAAAAGCTGAAAGGACTGGTATTGTCGATGCTTGCACCGGATTTCGGAGGGAAAACGGTGCGGCCAGAGGGCGTCGGGGGATCGGGGAGGCATGGTTCGCGTCATCACGGCCTTGTCGGGGCTGGTGTTGGTCGTCCTGGTGTTGCGCCTGGCGATGGCGCCGCTCTTTCCGCTCGACAAGTTCGTGGCGCCGGCGATCACTGCCTTCGAGGCCGATACCGGCACGGCGGTCCGGATCGCCGACGCCGATCTGCAACTCCTGCCGACGCCGCGCGTCGTAGCCACAGACGTGGCCATCGAACTGCCGGACGGCCTGGGGACCGTGCATGCGGAGCGTCTTCTGCTCGCCCTCAACCCGCTCCCCTTCCTGTCTGGTTCGGCAGAGCTCGACAGCGTGACGGTCGAGAGGCCGGTGTTGCGTCTTGCGCTCGGGGACGGAGATATCGACCCGGCCAAGGCGATCGGAGCCTTGGCTGGCCTTGCCGACCGGGCGGCCGTCCGGCAGTTCCAGGCGGCGGAGGGGCTGCTCACGCTTCAGGCGGGCGGCAGGGAAGCCAAGCTGAACGGGTTGACGGTGGCGGCCACCCGCGCCGGTGACGTCGATCGTCTTGCCTTCAAGGCGACGCTGAACGGCACGCCGCTGTCGCTGACCGTAGAGGCCGGATCGGCGGGGGCCGCGCGGGCGAAGCTCGCTGCGCCGGCATTGAACGTCGACCTTGATGGAGGAATGGCGGGCGGTGCCTTTGCCGGCCACCTCGACCTGTCGGTTCCGGACGCCACTGCGCTCGGCGGTCCCTCGGGGCCGGTGCAGCTCAAGGGCGCCATCACGCTGTCATCCGGACGGGTCGAGATGGTCGACGCTTCGGCCAGCGTCTTCGGCAGTTCCGGCCGGCTGTCCGCTGCGCTCGATCTTGCCGCGCCGCGTGCATCCGTCGACCTCCACGCCGATTTCGGGCGGTTGCCGGCCGGCTCGCTGGCGACGCTGGCCGCGCTTGCTGCAGACATCGGTTTCGATCCGATCAATGGAAGGGCGCCCTTTGATGCGGGTTTTGACCTCAAACTTGCCGAGGTCGCTCTTTCCGGCGGAAACGTCCGCCAGCTTCACGTTACCGCCGTCGATCGTGGCGGGCGCTTTGGCGCTCGGGTTGACGGGACGACGGGCGGAGGCATGCTGACGGGCCGGGTCGACCTCTTTCCCGACGGCAATGGCCGGCGGCTCGGCGCGTCCTTCATCGCCAAGAATGTCGCCATCGGTGAGGTCGCGGCGCTTGCCGGTCTCGAGTCGCCGCTCACCGGACGTCTCGCCGCCGACCTTCGTCTATCGGCTCATGGTCGGTCGGCCGATGAACTGGCGGCGACGCTTGCGGTCGACGGTGCCGGCCAACTTCGGGAGGGACGGCTTGGCGGGCTGCCGCTTGTCGGCAAGATCATGCTGCCGGCTCTGACCGAACTGTCTGCTGATCTCTCGGTGACGGGCCTCGACAAGCCGGCACTGCTCATCGGGCAGGCCAAGGCGGCATCCGGTATCGTCACATTCGAGGCGACAGCGGCGCCGCGCCGGCTGCTCGACGGTGGCTCGACACCCATCTCGGCCAAGCTCGATGGTTCCCTGCTCTCCGCCGATTTCGAAGGTGGGGTCGATCCCGTTGCCATCACGGCCAATGGCAGCCTGGCACTGGCGAGCCACAGGCTGGCGGCGCTCGCGGGAGTCTCCGGCCTGCCGGACAGCGCGTCGCTGGACGGTCGCATTGAGGCCGGGATTGGCCGTCTGACCCTGTCGGACGCACGCCTGATGCTCGGCGACCGTGCCTTTGGCGGCCTGCTGGATCTCGCAACCGCCGGCGAGCGCAGCCGGCTCACCGGCCGTCTCAGCGGCGATAGGGTTGATGTCGCCGTTCTGGCTGGGGCGCTGTCCAACGCCGGCCAACGGCTTCCGGCTGCCCTCGATGCCGACCTGCGCATCGATGCGGGTGGTATTGCTGCCGGTCCGGTGGCGGCAACAGGCGGCCCGGTCGATCTTCGATTTGATGACAAGGGCGCCGAAATCGGGCTGCCGCGCCTGTCGCTCGGTGGGGGCAGCGGCGCGGTAACGCTGAGGGTCAAGGCGGGCGATCGGCCGAGTTTCGTCGTCAAGGGGCGAGTGGACGATGTGCGTCTTGCCAGCCTCGCGCCGCTCATCGGAACGGCCGTCGATGGCGAGTTCGATCTTGCCGCCGATATCACGGCCGAGGGCGGGGCGCGGACCGATCTTTTCAAGTCGGCCACCGGCACGGCCGACTTTTCCGTTTCACGTGGCGTGCTCGATGGCGTCGATCCCATGGCGCTGCTCGGTCGACTGGCCCGGGCGGTGCAGCATGGCTTCGGTTCAGGCACCGGGCAGGTCGGCTTCGACGCCCTGTCCGGACATCTGACAATCTCCAAGGGCGTGGCGATGAGCGACGACCTCGCCTTTTCCGCTAGCGACCTTCAGCTGTCGGGTTCCGGCAGCCTCGGCCTCGCGGCCGGCACCTTGGATCTGCGGCTCAAGCCAAAGCTGAAGGGCTATCCCGATTTCGAGGCGCCGGTGGCTGTCGTCGGCCCGCTTGCCGCGCCGCGTCTCTATCCCGACTTGCCGGGGCTCGTGAGCGATCCTGTGGCCGGCTATGCGCGCCTTTCCGCCATGGCCGGCGGTTTTGCCCGCCTTGTCGAGGCGGACGCGCCGCCGAAGCTGGACGTCGTCAAGCCGGACGCCGTGACGTCTATGATCGACCGGCTCTCCTCCAAGCCGGCTAATGAGTCGGTCACCGAGACGGCGCCTCACGCGGACAAGGCACCGGTCAATGCACCCGTTGCCGAGGTCGCGCCAGCGGCAACGGTTGCGCCGCCGGCGCGCCTGCCGCCGCTTCCATTGGCGCGGCCCTCGTCTCGCCCGGCCGGCCGGGCCGGCGGGCCGCTCGACCTCGGGGCACTCAGCCGGATTCCCAGTAGCGCCGCACCGGCCAGCGCAGCGGCCAACGCGTGCCGACCGGGCCGCGACGGCCGCTGCATTCCCTGACGGGAAAGGCTCAGCCCTTGTTTATCCCCACCGGTGGCAGTTTCGGCGCCCAGCGGGTGAGCAGGCCGGCGTTGGTCACCACGGACACCGAGCTCATGGCCATGGCGGCGCCGGCCAGCGCCGGCGTCAGCAGGCCGAAGGCGGCGAGCGGAATGCCGATGACATTGTAGATGAAGGCCCAGAACAGGTTCTGACGGATCTTCAGCGACGTGGCGGCAGCAATATCAAGGGCGGCGGCGACGAGGCGCGGATCGGGGCGCATCAGGGTGATGCCGGCCGTTTCCATGGCGACGTCGGTACCCGAACCCATGGCAATGCCGACATCGGCGGCGGCCAGCGCCGGCGCGTCGTTGACGCCGTCGCCGACCATGGCAAGGCGGCCGCCGGCGGTGCGCAGGCTTTCCACCTCGGCGGCCTTGCCTTCCGGCAGCACCTCGGCCCGCCAATCGTCGAGGCCGGCGGCACCGGCGATGGCGCGCCCGGCGGGTGGGCGGTCACCGGTCAGCAGCAGCGTGCGGATGCCGCGGCGGCGCAGTTCGGTGACGGCGGCGGGCGCTTCCGCGCGCAGGGCATCGGCATAACCGAACAGGCCGATGGCCCGGCCGTTCTCGGCGACATAGGCGAGCGTCATTTCCGGCCGGAGGCGGCCGAGGCCAGCCCTTTCGACCTCGGCATAATCAATGCCGTGTTCATCCATGAGGGCGGCGGTGCCGATGAAGACGTCGGCGCCCTCGACGCTCCCGGTGAGCCCTTTGCCCGGCACGGCTCTGACGTTTTCCGCGGCACGAGGCACGATGCCGTCGGCCACGGCGCGCCCAAGCGTGGCGCGGGCGAGCGGATGCTCCGACCCCGCCTGTGCGGCGGCCGCGACCGCCAGGAGGTGGGCCGGCTCGATCCCCTCGGCGGCGACGAGTTCCAAGAGCTCCGGATGGCCGACGGTAAGCGTGCCAGTCTTGTCGAACACGACGGTCTCGATATGGGCAGCGCGTTCCAGTACCTCGATGTCCTTGATGAGGATGCCGGCGCGGGCGGCGGCGCCGGTGCCGGCCACCAGGGCGGTCGGCGTGGCAAGGCCGAGAGCGCAGGGGCAGGCAATGACCAGAACGGCAACCGCCGCGGCAAGCGCCTGCTCGATGCCGCCTCCAAGGATAACCCAGAGCACGAAGGCAATGGCGGCGACGACAACCACGGTCGGCACGAAGACGGTCGACACGCGGTCGACGAGGCGCTGCACCGGCGCCTTGCCGGATTGGGCGTTCTCGACGAGGCGGGTGATGCGGCCGAGCGTCGAATCCTCGCCGACTGCGCCCACCTCCACGGTGACGGCGCCTTCGCCATTGACGGCGCCGGTGACGACGGGCTCGCCGGAGGTCCGTCGCACGGGCAGGCTCTCGCCGGTGATGACCGCTTCGTCGAAATGGCTCTCGCCGCCCAGGATGCGGCCGTCCACCGGAACGCGCTCACCGGGGCGGATCAGCACGCGGTCACCGGGCAACAGGCTGCTGACCGGGACGACGGTCTGGCTGCCGTCGTCGGCGAGCTTGGTCGCCGTCTCGGGTCGCAGCGCCATCAGCGATCGGACCGCCCGGGTAGTGGAGGCCTTGGCGCGCTCTTCCAGGAACTTGCCGAGAAGGACCAGCGTCAGCACGACGGCGGATGCCTCGAAATAGAGGTGTTCCTCGACCATGTGGTGGATGGTCGCCATCATGTAGACCGAAAAGCCCCAGGCGGCGGTGGTGCCGAGCGACACCAGCACATCCATGTTGGCGCCGCCGCCCCGGATCGCATTCCAGGCACCGCGATAGAAGCGGTGGCCAGCCAGAATCTGCACGGCGGTGGCAAGCACAAGCTGGATGGAGGCGGGCAGGATGTGGCCGAAGCCGGCCATCATCGCCACCATGGCAACGACGAAAGGCAGTGTCAGCAGGGCGCAGACGAGGAGAAGCCAGCCGGTACGGCGACGGGCGGCAGCGGCTTCGGCCTCGCGCGCTTCCCGCTCGGCGCGCGCGATGACGGGATCGTCCGATCTCAGCGTTGCCGAGAAGCCGGCCCCGTCGACAGCTGCGACGACGGCGTCGGGCGTTATCTCCGGCCCGACCGCCACGTCGGCGCGCTCAAGGGCGAGGTTGACGCGCGCGTCGAGTATGCCCGGCGTCTTCTTCAGCACGCGTTCGAGGCGGGCCGAGCAGGCGGCGCAGGTCATGCCGCGGATATCGAAGGAACGAACGGAGTTTTCGGCGGGTTCGGTCATGTCACACCTCTGCTGGTCCTATAGCAGATGATGGCTTCCGAACGCGCCGGTCCCATTCACTTTGTCGTTTGCTCGTCAGCCGTTCAGCCGCGCCAGTGCCGCCCGTCGAGGCGCAGGCCGAAGGTGGAGGGGCGACGGGCGAAATCGACGAGGCCGGCCAGCGCCGGGCGGTCGTGGACGATGATCGCCGTCGGCAGCGAGGCCATCAGGCCCTGATGCGGATACTTGTCCTCGAAGGCGGCGCGGAAGCCGCCCTGCTGCAACACCTTGACGATGCGAGGCGCGATGCCGCCGGCCAGATAGACGCCGCCATGGGCGAGGAAAGTCAGGGCAAGGTTGCCGGCGATGCGGCCGAGATGCTCGGCGAACAGCGCGACGGTCTCGACGGCCAGCGGGTCGCCCGCCTCGGCGGCGGCGGTGACCGCGGCCGGCGTGTCACAGGCGGCAAAGGACTTGCCGGCGGCGGCAACCGCCCGGTAAAGGCGCAGAAGGCCGGAGCCGCAGATGATGGTCTCGCCGGTCACCCGGCCGCCGGCCCGCTCGATATGCGGCCAGATGTCATAATCGCGGGCCGTTACCGGCGCGAGGTCGATGTGGCCGCCCTCGCCGGGCACGGGCACCCAGAGGCCGGCGGCATCGACGAGGCCGGCGGCGCCGAGGCCGGTACCAGGGCCGATCACTACCTTGGTGCCGCGCTCGGGCGGAAGGGCGCCGCCGACGGCAACCAAATCCTTCGGCTTGAGACCGGGCAGGCAGAGGCCGAGCGCCTCGAAGTCGTTGAACAGGATGACATGCTCGAGCGCGAAGCGCTCGACGAGGCGCCTCGGGGTGACCACCCAGGGGCAGTTGGTGAGCTGGGTGCTCTCCTCGCCGATCGGCCCGGCCAGCGCGAAGACCAACGATTTCGGGACCGGCGCGCCGGCGTCGATCACCGCGCCCTGGATGGCGTCCTCGACAGTCGGAAACAGCCGCGTTTCGACGGTGTCGAAATGGCGGATGTCGCCCTCGGCGTCGGCCAGGAGAGCGAAGCGGGCGTTGGTGCCGCCGATGTCGGCGAACAGGACCGGAAAGGTGACGACGCTGGAGGCGCTCTGGGACATCGTGATCTTCGCTCAGTCGGAGGAAACGGGGGCGGGGTGGAAACCGTCGGCGCGGATCAACAGCTCCGCCGTCGCACGGTTGAGGGCCATCGGAATGTCATAGACGACCGACAGGCGGGTCAGGGCCTTGACGTCGACGTCGTGCGGCATGGGTGACAGCGGGTCGATGAAGAAGATGAGTCCACTGAGCCGCGCCTCGGCGATCATGGCGCCGATCTGCTGGTCGCCGCCGAGCGGACCGCTCTTCAGGCGGGTGACGTCGAGGGCGGGGCAGGCATCCTTGATGCGGCCGCCGGTGGTGCCGGTGGCAAACAGGCGGAAGGCGGAAAGCCAAGCTTCGTGGGCGCGCGCGAAGGCAACCATCTCGTCCTTCTTGGCGTCGTGGGCGACGAGCGCGATGGCCGGGGGAACGGCAGATGCGATGGGCGCGGTCATCGTTTCCTTCGGATGCAGCATGGAACTCGCTGGCACGCTCTTAGCGCCTTTCCCCCTGAAACGGTATTGGTTTTGCTCCTCGCTCCTCTAAAATTTCAGAGGTAGAAGAAATTCTACCCCCGACTATTCTATGGGCAAATACGTAGTTTGAGGGCAGCCGCCGTAACTAAAACCGGCAAGTGGTGCCCTGTTGGTGCGTCGGTTGCGCGCGATTCCGCCTTTGCTGGTGCGTTTGGCGGCAGTGTGTGCCTCCACTAAAAGCGTAGTGCATCAATATTGTCCATTTGGTCAAAAACAGAAGAAAGACGATGCAATGGCGCAGAAAGCATGCTTAGGTATGCGCCACTCGGGGGAGGGGCATATTGGGGTTTCCTCCACCGATCAGCCCGAACGGGGGCTCCTTCCAAAAGGGGTGAGGAACACGATGATCAACAAACTGATCGGCGCTACCTTTGTCGCAGCCATGCTCACGAGCACGGCCATGGCGGCGGACATCAAGCCGGCGCTCGTCTATGGCACCGGTGGCAAGTTCGACAAGTCCTTCAACGAGGCGGCCTATGGCGGCGCCGAGAAGTTCAAGGCCGAAACCGGTATCGAATACCGTGACTTCGAGCCGACCGGCGACACCCAGGGCGAGCAGGCGATTCGCAACTTTGCCTCCAAGGGCTTCAACCCGGTGGTGGCCGTCTCCTTCGCCTGGACCTCGGCCATCGAGAAGGTGGCTGCCGAGTTCCCCGACACCAAGTTCGTCATCGTCGACGCCGTCGTCGACAAGCCGAACGTCCGCTCGGTGGTCTACAAGGAAGAAGAGGGCTCCTACCTCGTCGGCACCGTGGCCGGCCTGTTCTCGAAGACCGGCAAGGTCGGCTTCGTCGGCGGCATGGACATTCCGCTGATCCGCAAGTTCGAGTGCGGCTATGAGCAGGGCGCCCGCGCGGCCAAGGCCGGCAACGAGGTGCTGCAGAACTTCATCGGCACCACCGGCGCCGCCTGGAGCGATCCGGTGCGCGGCGGCGAGCTCGCCAAGGGCCAGATCGACCAGGGCGCGGACGTCATCTACGCTGCGGCCGGCGCGTCCGGCATCGGCGTGCTGCAGACGGCTGCCGACCAGGGCAAGTACTCGATCGGCGTCGACAGCAACCAGAACTACCTGCATCCGGGTTCGGTGCTGACCTCGATGGTCAAGCGCGTCGACCTCGCCGTCTACAACGCCTTCGCCGATGCCAAGGGTGACAAGTTCACCGCCGGCGTGCAGGCGCTCGGCATCAAGGAAGACGGCGTCGCCTGGGCCTATGACGACAACAACAAGCCGCTGATCACGCCCGAGATCCTGGCGGCGGTCGAGAAGGCCAAGGCCGACATCGTGTCCGGCTCGGTCAAGGTTCACGACTACATGTCGGACAACTCCTGCCCGAAGTGATTCCACAATCGTGAGGGCGCAAGGCATGGCCGGTTTTCGGGCGTGCCTTGCGCCTTTTTCGTATCCGGAGCCGTCAAGCCGTGAGCCCAACACCGACCGCAGCGCCCGCCATCGAACTGATCGGCATCGACAAGAAGTTTGGCGCCGTCCACGCCAACAAGAACATCAACCTTACCGTCGCCAAGGGCTCGATCCACGGCATCATCGGCGAAAACGGCGCCGGCAAGTCGACGCTGATGTCGATCCTCTACGGCTTCTATCATGCAGACGCCGGCTCGATCCGCATCAACGGCAAGGACACCGTCATTCATGACAGCCAGGCGGCCATTTCCGCCGGCATCGGCATGGTCCACCAGCACTTCATGCTGGTCGAGAATTTCTCCGTGCTCGAGAACGTCATACTCGGCGTCGAGGGCGGTGCGCTGCTCGGCCGGGGCGTCTCCGAGGCGCGGACGGCGCTGAAGCGCCTCGAAGCCGACTACGGCCTCGAAGTCGATCCCGACGCCATCATCGAGGAGCTGCCGGTCGGCCTGCAGCAGCGCGTCGAAATCCTGAAGGCGCTCTATCGCGGCGCCGAGATCCTGATCCTCGACGAGCCCACCGGCGTGCTGACGCCGGCCGAGGCCGATCATTTGTTCAAGATCCTCGGGGTGCTGCGCGACCAGGGCAAGACCATCGTCCTCATCACCCACAAGCTGCGCGAGATCATGGCGATCACCGACACCGTCTCGGTGATGCGGCGCGGCGAGATGGTGGCGACCCGCAACACCTCCGAAACGACGGTGGAAGAGCTCGCCGAGCTGATGGTCGGCCGCCGCGTGCTCTTGCGCGTCGAAAAGGGGCCGGCGGCGCCGAGCGACGTCGTGCTGTCGGTCAGGAACCTCACCGTCAAGGACGGCCGCGGTGTCACCATGGTCGACAACGTCTCCTTCGACGTGCGCGCCGGCGAGGTGGTCGGCATCGCCGGTGTTGCCGGCAACGGCCAGTCGGAACTCCTGGAAGCGATCACGGGCATTCGCAAGCCGGCCTCTGGCGAGATCCTGATGCACGGCCAGCCGGTGACCGGCTTCGATTCCGCCCGCCTCCGGGCGCTGGGACTCGGCCACATCCCGGAAGACCGCCATCACATGGGGCTGGTGCTGGGCTTCGAGGAGAATGAGAACTCCATCCTCGGCTATCATCGCGACCCGCGCTATGGCCGGGGCATGCTGCTGGACCTCGACGCCTGCCGTGACGATGCCAAGGCCAAGATCGAGAAATACGACATCCGGCCGCCCAACTGCCGGCTGAAGACCGCCAACTTCTCCGGCGGCAACCAGCAGAAGATCGTCGTCGCCCGCGAGATCGAGCGCGACCCGTCGCTTCTGGTGGTGGGACAGCCGACGCGCGGCGTCGACATCGGTGCCATCGAGTTCATCCATCGCCGGCTGATCGCCATGCGCGACGCCGGCAAGGCGGTGCTCCTGGTGTCGGTGGAACTCGACGAGATCCGCTCGCTGTCCGACCGCATCCTCGTGATGTTTGCCGGCCGTGTGGTTGGCGAAAAGACGCCGGATACCGGCGAACAGACCCTCGGCCTGATGATGGCCGGCATTGCCGCGTGAGGCCGAGATGAGCACCGCGTCCGTACCGCTTCCCAACTGGATCACCTACGGCCTGATGCCGTTCCTCAACCTCGTGGTCGCCTTCCTGATCTCCGGCGTCGTCGTCTGGTTCATCGGCGAAAGCCCGCTCGATGCCGTGACGCTGCTGCTGCAGGGGGCGCTCGGCAACGGTGAGGGCATCGGCTTCACGCTCTATTACGCCACCAACTTCATCTTCACAGGGCTGTCGGTGGCCGTCGCCTATCACGCCGGTCTGTTCAACATCGGCTCGGAAGGGCAGGCCTATGTCGGCGGCCTCGGCGCGGCGCTCGCCTCGCTCGCCCTCGACCATTACGTGCCCTGGTATGTGACGATGCCCTTCGCGGTGGTCGGCGCGGCGATCTTCGGCGCCGCCTGGGCGCTGATCCCGGCGTGGCTGCAAGCCAAGCGCGGCAGCCACATCGTCATCACCACCATCATGTTCAACTTCATCGGCGCGGCGATGATGGTCTACCTCCTCGTTCACGTGCTGATCGTGCCGGGAAAGATGGCGCCGGAAACTCGGGTCTTCCTGGAAGGCGGCCAGTTGCCAAAGCTCGACTGGCTGATCGCCATGTTCGGCGGCAAGCTCGGTCCGGCGCCGTTCAACGCGTCCTTCCTCATCGCGCTCTTCATGTGCGTCGTGGTCTGGGTGCTGATCTGGCGGACCAAGCTCGGCTATGAGATCCGCACGCTGGGCGCCAACCCGACGGCTGCCGTCTACGCCGGCATTCCCTATGTGAAGACGGTGATCATCACCATGCTGATCTCCGGCGGTCTCGCCGGCATGATGGCGCTCAATCCGGTGCTCGGCGCCTCGGCCCGCCTGCAGGTGGAGTTCGTCGGCGGTGCCGGTTTCGTCGGCATCGCGGTGTCGCTGATGGGGCGGAGCCATCCGCTCGGCATCGTGCTCGCGGCCATCCTGTTCGGCGTGCTCTATCAGGGCGGCGACGCTCTGTCCTTCGACATGCCGAAGATCACCCGCGACATGATCGTCGTCATCCAGGGTCTGGTGATCCTGTTCGCCGGCGCCCTCGAATACCTGTTCCGCCCGACCATCGTCCGGGTGTGGCAGCGGTTCGGCAAGGCCTGAGGAGGAGATCCATGGAAAACCTCGACCTCATCTCGATCCTCGGCTCGACCATTCGTCTGTCGATCCCGCTGATCTTCACCGCCCTCGCGGGTCTCTTCACCGAGCGGGCCGGCGTGTTCGACATCGGCCTCGAAGGCAAGATGCTGTTCTCGGCCTTCGCCGCTGCCGTCGCCGCCTTCATGACCGGCTCGCCCTGGCTCGGCCTGCTCGCCGGCATCACCGTATCGGTGCTGATCTCGCTGATCCACGGCTTCGCCTCGATCACCAATCGCGGCAACCAGATCGTGTCGGGCGTCGCCATCAACTTCCTGGCGTCGGGCCTGACGGCGGTGCTGGGGCAGGCCTGGTTCAGCCAGGGCGGTCGCACGCCGCCTCTGGCCGCCTCGGCCCGCTTCACCGAGATCGTCTTCCCCTATGCCGCCGAACTCCGGGATACCGGCTTTATCGGCCGCTTCTATGCCAATATCATCTCCGGCCATAACATCCTGACCTATCTGGCCTTCCTTGCCGTGCCGGCCTCCTGGTGGGTGCTCTACCGCACCCGCTTCGGCCTGCGCCTCCGCGCGGTGGGCGAGAATCCGGGCGCCGTAGACACCGCCGGCATCTCGGTGACCTTCCTGCGCTACCGGGCGACCATCTGCGCCGGCATTCTCTGCGGCTGCGCGGGCACCTATCTCGCCATCGCCCAGTCGGCCGGCTTCGTGAAGGACATGTCGGCCGGCAAGGGCTACATCGCGCTCGCCGCGCTGATCTTCGCCAAGTGGCGGCCGGTGCCGGTGATGCTGGCCTGCCTGCTGTTCGGCTTCCTCGATGCCTTCGCCAACTTCATGCAGGGCAAGAGCGTGCCGGGCATCGGCGAGGTGCCGGTGCAGATCTTCCAGGCGCTGCCCTATGTGCTGACCTGCGTGCTGCTCGCCGGCTTCATCGGCGTGGCGCGGCCGCCGAAGGCCGGTGGCGTGCCCTACGTCAAGGAGCGCTGAGATGGACGATTTCCACAGGTTGTTCACAGCCGCGAGCGCCGCTCGCGCCAAGGCGCACGCGCCCTATTCCAACTATGCCGTCGGTGCCGCCCTGCTTGCAGACGACGGGAACATCTACGCGGGTTGCAACGTCGAGAACGCTGCCTTTCCCGAGGGGTGGTGCGCCGAGACGACGGCCATCGGCCATCTGGTGATGGGCGGCGCCAAGCGCATCGTCAGCGCTGTGGTGGTGGCGAGCCGCATCGACGGCGAGCGCGTGCCGGGCGGCCGTTTCTGCACGCCCTGCGGCGGCTGTCGCCAGCGCCTTTCAGAGTTCGCCGCCTCGCCGGCCACCGAAATCTGGGCTGCCGATCCCGAGGGCGCCAGTCAGCGCTTTACAATGGCCGAGCTGTTGCCGGCCGGTTTCGTTCTGGAGGAGTGAACGAACATGTCCGAACTATCCAACGCCGCCCGCGCGGCGGCGATGATCGCTGCCAAGACCGACCTGAAGCCGATCGTCGGCATGGTGCTCGGTTCCGGCCTCGGCTCGTTCGCCGACAGCGTCGAGGACGCCGTCCGCTTCTCCTTCGCCGACCTGCCCGGCTTCCCTGTTTCCACAGTTTCGAGCCACAAGGGCGAACTGGTCATCGGCCGCATTGCCGGCCAGCCGGTGGCGGTGCTGTCCGGCCGTGCCCACTACTATGAGCATGGCGAGGCGGCGATCATGAAGACGCCGATCGAAGTGCTGAAGCTGCTCGGCTGCAAGGCGGTGATCCTGACCAATGCGGCCGGCGGGCTGCATCTCGAGGTCGGTCCGGGCGAGCTGATGCTGATCACCGATCACATCAACTTCACCGGCTCCAACCCGCTGGTCGGCGAACTCGGCGACGAGCGCTTCGTCGGCATGTCGCAGGCCTATGATCTCCGCCTGCAGGCGCTGTTCCGCGAGGCGGCCGCCGCCGAGGGCATCACGCTGCATTCCGGCGTCTACGTCTGGTTCACCGGCCCGTCCTTCGAGACGCCGGCCGAAATCCGCGCCGCCAAGATCCTGGGCGGCGATGCCGTGGGCATGTCGACGGTGCCGGAGGTGATCCTTGCCCGCTACATGGGCCTCGAAGTCGCGGCCGTTTCCACGGTCACCAACCCGGCCGCCGGCCTCACCGACCAGGAGCTCAGCCATGAGGAGGTGAAGGAGGCTGCACCGAAGGGAGCCGAGAAGCTCCGGCGTATGCTGCCGCGCGTAATCGCTGCCTATGGAGCACACGCATGAGCTTCCTGCCGCAGGAGATCATCCGCCGCAAACGCGACGGCGGCGTGCTCAGCCGCGAAGAGATCGCCTTCATGGTCGAGGGGCTGACGGCTGGCTCGGTGACAGAGGGACAAGTGGCGGCCTTCGCCATGGCCACCTTCTTCAAGGGCATGACCATCGACGAGCGCGTGGCGCTGACTCTTGCCATGCGCGATTCGGGCACCGTGCTCGACTGGTCGGACCTGCCGGGTCCGGCGCTCGACAAGCATTCGACCGGCGGCATCGGCGATACGGTGTCGCTGATGCTGGCGCCGGCCATTGCCGCCTGCGGTGGTTATGTGCCGATGATCTCCGGCCGTGGCCTCGGCCATACCGGCGGCACGCTCGACAAGCTGGACACGGTGCCGGGCTATAGGACGCAGCCCGACAACGCACTGTTCCGCAAGGTGGTCCGCGAAGTTGGCTGTGCCGTCATCGGCCAGACCGCCGATCTCGCGCCGGCCGATAAGCGGGTCTACGCCATTCGTGACGTGACTGGCACGGTGGAGAGTATCGACCTCATCACCGCCTCGATCCTGTCCAAGAAACTGGCCGCCGGCCTGCATGGCCTCGTCCTCGACGTCAAGACCGGCACCGGCGCCTTCATGGCGACGCTCGACGATTCACGCGCCCTGGCTGAAAGTCTCGTTCATGTGGCGAACGGCGCGGGCTTGCCGACTGTCGGCCTCATCACCGACATGAACGAGCCGCTCGGTACGGCCGCCGGCAACGCGCTGGAAGTGCAGCTCGCCGTCGATTTCCTGACCGGCAAGCGCATCGACCCGCGCATGTGGGAGGTGACGGTGGCGCTGTCGGCGGAAATGCTGGTGATCGGCGGCCTTCGTCCGGATGTTGCCGAGGCGCGGGTGGCGATCGAGGAAGCCTTCACCTCCGGACGGGCGGCGGAAATCTTCGGCAGCATGGTCAGCGTGCTGGGCGGACCGATCGATTTCGTCACCAAGGCCGACAGCTATCTAGCCAAGGCGCCGGTGGTGAAGCCGGTCTATGCGCCTGAGGCCGGCACGATCGCGGCGATCGACGCACGGGCGATCGGCGTTGCCGTTGTCGGCCTTGGCGGTGGTCGCACCCGGCCGCAGGACGCCATAGATCCGTCGGTCGGCTTCTCGGCGCTGGCCGGTCTTGGTGAGGACGTCGGTCCTGACCATCCTCTCGGCTTCGTGCATGCGGCGAACGATGCGGCCGCTGACGCCGCCTCGGCCGCGCTGATCGCCGCCTATCGGCTCGGCGACCGGCCGGACCGCGGTCCGTCGGTGATCGAGCGGGTCGGCGGTTGATGTTCCCCTGGGGCGGTCGCGGACGGCACCGCCCCGGGCAAGACCAAAGGTGAGGCACTGCTTGAGTGCCGAGGAGGACGCATGAAACGAGCCATGATCATTGTGCTCGACAGCTTCGGCATCGGTGGCGCGCCGGATGCCGCCCGCTTCGGCGACGAGGGCTCGGACACGCTGGGTCATATCGCCGCCGCCTGCGCTGCCGGGAAAGGCGATCAAGAGGGTCTGCGATCGGGGCCGCTTTCACTGCCCAACCTCGAACGCCTGGGCCTCGGTCTTGCCGCCGAACTCGCCACCGGCCAGAAGCCGGCCGGCTTTACCCGCACGACCGCCGAGGGGCGTTACGCCGCCCCCGCCGAGGTATCGAGCGGCAAGGACACGCCGTCCGGACATTGGGAAATCGCCGGCGTGCCGGTGCCTTTCGAGTGGGGCTATTTCCCGCCGGAACCGCCGAGCTTCCCGGCCGAGCTGATCGACGCCTATGTGCGTGAGACGGGCGTGCCGGGCATCCTCGGCAACTGCCACGCATCCGGCACCGAGGTCATCGCCCGCTTCGGCGAGGAGCACATCCGCACCGGCAAGCCGATCGTCTACACGTCGGCCGACTCGGTGCTGCAGATTGCCGCCCACGAGACGCATTTCGGTTTGGCCAAGTTGCTCGCCGACTGCGAGATCGCCCGCAAGCTGGTCGATAAGTATCGCGTCGGGCGGGTGATCGCCCGTCCCTTTGTCGGCGAGACCAGGGACAGCTTCAAGCGCACCGCCAATCGGCGCGACTACGCCGTGCCGCCGCCGGAGCCGACGCTGCTCACCCGCGTCGAGGCGGCAGGCAGCAAGGTCTGGGGTATCGGCAAGATCGGCGATATCTTCGCCCATCAGAACATCACCGTGACCCGCAAGGGCAAGTCCAACGACGGCAACCTCGATCTCGGCATCGCCGCCCTGGGCGAAGCCGGTGCCGGCGACCTCGTCTTCGTCAACCTCGTCGACTTCGACACCGAGTACGGCCACCGGCGCGATGTTGCCGGCTATGCCGCCTGCCTCGAGGCCTTCGACCGGCGCCTGCCGGAAGTGGAGGCGGCGATGGGCGAGGGCGACATGCTGCTGATCACCGCCGACCATGGCTGCGACCCGACCTGGCGCGGCAGCGACCACACGCGCGAACGCGTGCCGGCGTTGTTTGCCGGCCGCGGCGTACCCCCCGGACCGGCCGGACGACCGGATACCTTTGCCGACATGGCCGAGACCGTCGCCGCCTGGCTCGGCCTCGCGCCCGGCCTGCACGGCCGCTCACTGATCTGAAAGATAGTCCATGACCGAACCGACCGCCGCGCCTTCGGTGCCGAAGGCCGAACTGCACGTTCATCTCGAAGCCGGCGCCGCGCCGGATCTCGTCCGCCGCAATGCCTCCCGCTATGGGGTGGACGTTTCGCGCCTGTTCGACGACGAGGGGCGTTATCTCTGGACGGACTTCTCCGCCTTCATCGTCGCCTATGACTTGGCAGCCTCGGTGTTCCGGACGCCGGAGGATTTCGCGGAGATCGCCGAGACCTATCAGCGGCAGGCGGCGGCGGCCGGCTCGATCTACACCGAGTTCTTCGTGTCGCCGGATTTCGGCGAACGGTCCGGCCTCGGCTATCGCGCCTATCTCGATGGGATCGTCGAGGGGCTGCGCCGGGCCGAAGCGGCGACGGGCATCGTCGGCCGGGTTATTCCGCTTGTGGAGCGGCACTATGGTCCCGAACGTGGCGTCGAGGCGGCGCGGGCCGCCGTGAACAACCTCGTTCCGGAGGTTGTCGGCTTCGGCATGGCCGGCGAAGAGCGTCTTCACGCGCCGCACGAGTTCAGCGCCGCCTTCGAGATTGCCGCCGAAGCCGGTCTGCCGCTGACCTGCCATGCCGGCGAGTGGTGCCCATGGGAAGGCGTTCAGGCGACGCTCGACGCCATTCCGGTGAAGCGCATCGGCCATGGCGTGCGCGCCATCGAAAATGCAGATCTCATCCGTCGCATCGTCGAAGAGGGCATACACCTTGAGGTCTGCCCGGTGTCCAACGTCACGCTCGGTGTCTACAAGAGCTATGCCGACCATCCGTTGCCGGCGCTCCGGGCGGCGGGGGTGCGTCACTCGCTCAACACCGACGATCCGCCCTTCTTCTGGACGTCGGTCGGCCACGAATATGGCGTGGCGCGTGATGTCTTCGGCTTGACCGAGATCGACCTTGCCGGGGTGACGCGGACGGCGATCGAGGACGCCTTCTGCGATGCGGCAACCAAAGCAAGGCTTCTCGCCCTGGTATGAGCGGAAATCTGGTGGAGATCGGGGAAAATGCCGGTTTCGCGGCCGGCTCTGAATCTCTATGGTCGCCGAAACCTAAAGCCCGCGAGGAACCAATGAGCGTCAAGGTCATCGATCATCCGCTGGTGCAGCACAAGCTCACCATCATGCGCAAACAGGAAACCTCGACGGCAAGCTTCCGGCGGCTGTTGCGCGAAATCTCGACGCTTCTCTGCTACGAGGTGACGCGCGACCTGGCGCTGACCGAGGTGGAGATCGAGACGCCGCTTCAGACCATGATAGCGCCCACGCTCGAAGGCAAGAAACTGGTGTTCGCCTCGGTGCTGCGCGCCGGCAACGGCCTTCTTGAAGGCATGCTCGACCTGGTGCCGGCTGCCCGCGTGTCGCATATCGGCATCTACCGCGATCATGAGACGCTGCAGCCGGTCGAGTATTACTTCAAGGCGCCGGCTGATCTGTCCGACCGCCTCACCATCGTCGTCGACCCAATGCTGGCCACCGGCAACTCGTCGATCGCCGCCGTCGACAAGCTGAAGGAGCGCGGCGCCCGCGACATCCGCTTCGTCTGCCTGCTGGCGGCCCCCGAGGGCGTCAAGAACTTCACCGATGCGCATCCCGATGTGCCGGTGTTCACGGCGGCCATCGATAGCCATCTCAACGAGAAGGGCTACATCGTGCCCGGTCTCGGCGACGCCGGCGACCGCATGTACGGCACCAAGTAAGAGCCTCGATATCGTCGAGCCAAGGCAAGCCCCGGCGGTCGGCCGGGGCTTTTCCATTTGTAGGGCGTTCTACAGCGAGCTGATCTTGATGATGGCCGGCGCCATGATGACGGCGAACAGCACCGGCAGGAAGAACACGATCATCGGCACCGTCAGCTTGGGCGGCAGCGCCGCCGCCTTCTTCTCGGCCTCGTTCATCCGCATGTCGCGGTTTTCCTGGCTGAGAACGCGCAACGTCTGGCCCAGCGGCGTGCCGTAGCGTTCCGATTGGATGAGCGCGAGACAAACCGCCTTGACGCCGTCGAGACCGGTGCGGTTTGCCAGGTTCTCATAGGCCTGGCGGCGATCGGACAGGAAGGATAGCTCGGCCGTGGTCAGGCTCAGCTCCTCGGCCAGCGGCAGCGACTGGCTGCCGATCTCCTCGGAGACGCGACGGAATGCGTGCTCGATCGACATGCCGCTTTCGACGCAGATGAGCAGAAGGTCGAGGGAATCGGGGAAGGCGCGCTTGATCGACTGCTGACGCTTCTGCAAGGCGTTGGAGACGATGATCACCGGCAGGTAGAAGCCGGCATAGGCAATGACCAGGCAGATGCCGGCCTTGAAGGGCAGGGGGCGGTCTATCTTCAGGACGACGAAGATGTAGAAGACCGCCATGATCAGGAAGCCGAAGGGCAGCACGAAGCGAGCGAACAAATAGGTCGTGGTGGCGGCTTCGCTGCGGAAGCCGGCCTGCTTCAGCTTTTCCTGCCCCTTGTCGTCGAGCAGCGCCTTTCTGAGCGACAGCCGGTCGACAAGGCTGCGCATGTAGGCCTTGGATTCCTTGCCACGCAACGAGCTGCGCCCTTCCTCGGCGAGGCGGGCACGCTCGCGCTGGCGGATCTTCTCGCGCTCGTCGGCCACGGCTCGCATGCGCGCCGGCAACCGGTCGCCAGACAGGAGCGGCATGGCAAGGCTGACAATGGTGGCGAAGATGGCGAGCGACACCAGGATGGCCATCAGGGCCACCGGATCGCGCAGGGTGTCGATGATCGCGTTCATGAATGGTCCCTCAGAAATCGAAGGCGATCATGCGCTTCATGATGAAGATGCCGACCAGCATCCAGAGAAGGGAGATGCCGACGACGATCTGCCCGATCGGCGTGACGAACAGCACCATGATGTAGTCTGGGCTGGTCAGGTAGACGAGAACGGTGACGATGATCGGCAGCGATCCGATGATTGCGGCCGAGGACTTCGCCTCCATGCTCATCGCCTGGATCTTGGCGCGCATCTTCTTGCGTTCACGCAGGACCTTGGCGAGATTTCCAAGGGCTTCGGAGAGGTTGCCGCCGGCCTTCGACTGGATGGCCAGCACGATGCCGAAGAAGTTGGTCTCCGGCAGGGGCACGCGTTCATACATGCGGGTGACCGCCTCATCGATCGGCATGCCGAGCTGCATGGCCTCGATGACAAGGCGGAACTCGCTCTTGACCGGCTCCTTGGCCTCGCTGGCGATCATCCGGAGACAGTCGTTGAGCGGCAAGCCGGCCTTGACGCCGCGGACGATCACCTCGACGGCATTGGCGAGCTCATCGATGAAGGCGGCGTGGCGCTTCTTGCGGATGAAGTTGACCACGAAGCGCGGCAGGCCCACGGCACCGACGAAGCCGGCGCCGAGCACCAGAAGAAGCGGCAGGCCGGCGAGAAAGCAGACGGCCATTATGACGACGCCCGTCAGGGCACTGTACGCATAGAAGCGGCTGATAGGGAGGTTGAGTCCGGCCTGAGCGAGCCGGAGCTGCATCGGCGGGTTGGTGGACTTCGAGGCCTTGTGCTTCTGCTTGACCTCCAGATCCTTCAGCGTGTCCTGAACGGTGCGGCGGCGGGCGCTGGGCGCTGCCGCTGCCCTGGCTCGCTCGGCGTCGATGGATGGGGCGGCCACCTGCGTCCGCCGCCGCTCGGCCGACGCCTGCCGCTCGATGCGGCCGTAGAGGAAGCCGTAGAGCAGCGCGGCGATCGAGAAGGCCACGAGGCCCATCATCGCAAGGACGCGGATGTCCATCTACATGCTTCCCTTCTGGTATCCTCAGGTGTAGGCGCCAGCCGGCGCAGGCGCTTCGGATGCGTCGAGAGCGGCGGCGAGCCGCCGCTCCTCGCCATAGTAGCGGGCTCTGTCCCAGAACTTCGGTCGGCCGATGCCGGTGGACCGGTGCCGGCCGATCAAACGACCGTCCGCCTCTTCGCCGACGATGTCGTAGACGAACAGATCCTGGGTGATCACCACGTCGCCTTCGAGGCCCATCACCTCGGTGATGTGGGTGATGCGACGCGAGCCGTCCCTGAGGCGCGCCGCCTGGATGATGACGTCGACCGACGTGACGATCATCTCGCGCACCGTCTTGGACGGCAGCGTATAGCCGCCCATGGAAATCATCGATTCGACGCGGGAAATCGCCTCGCGCGGCGAGTTGGCGTGCAGGGTGCCCATCGAGCCGTCGTGGCCGGTGTTCATGGCTTGCAGAAGATCGAAGGCCTCTGGGCCGCGCACTTCGCCGACGATGATCCGCTCGGGGCGCATGCGCAGGCAGTTCTTCACGAGATCGCGCATGGTCACCTGGCCCTCGCCCTCGAGATTGGGCGGGCGTGTTTCCAGGCGGACGACATGCGGCTGCTGCAACTGTAGCTCGGCGGCGTCTTCGCAGGTGATGATGCGCTCGGTCGGCTCGATATAGGCGGTGAGGCAGTTGAGCAGCGTCGTCTTGCCCGAACCCGTTCCGCCGGAGACCAGCACGTTGCAGCGGCACCGGCCGATGATCTCCAGGATGGTGGCACCTTCGGGGGTGATCGACCCGAACTTGACGAGCTGCGGCAGCGTCAGCTTGTCCTTCTTGAACTTGCGGATGGTCAGTGTCGGCCCATCGATGGCAAGCGGCGGGGCAATGACGTTGACACGGCTGCCGTCGGGAAGGCGGGCGTCGCAGATCGGCGATGCCTCGTCGACGCGGCGACCGATCTGGCTGACGATACGCTGGCAGATGTTCATCAGCTGCACGTTGTCGCGGAAACGCACGCCGGTCTTGACCATCTTGCCAGCGACTTCGATGAAGGTGGCATTGGCACCGTTGACCATGATGTCGGCGATGTCGTCGCGGGCCAGCAGCGGTTCGAGCGGACCGTAGCCGAGCACGTCGTTGCAGATGTCGTCGAGCAGTTCCTCTTGCTCGGAGATCGACATCACCACGGCCTTCAGCGAGATGATGTCGCCGACGATGTCGCGAATCTCCTCGCGTGCCGTTTCGATGTCGAGCTTGGCAAGCTGGCTGAGGTCGATGGTTTCAATCAGCGCCGAGAAGATCGACGACTTGACGTCGTAATAGCTGTCGGACTTGCGCCGCTCCGGCACGTCCGGCGCCGGCGGCGGCACGGGTCGAGCCGCTGGGGCAGGCGCCGGCGTTGCCACCGGAGCGACCACGGGTGCCGTTTCGACCGCCCGCGATGCCGGGGCCGCCGCCGGTTTCTCCACAGCCGAACCAGATGAGCCACGCTTGCCAAACGACATTGAACCTCTCCGCGTCCTGACCGTCAGCGCGCCTTGAGGCGCGGCAGGCGGGCGAGCAGGGGAATGAGAGCCGACTTGCGGCCGCCACGCGCCGCGCTGCGGCCGGTGAGCCGCGCAGCGAGCGTTTCAAACAACTGGGCGACCGGCGAGCGGGCGTTGATTTCGGCGATCATCTGACCGTTGTTGGTGGCCGTGCCGAACAGGGCGGCGTCGAAGGGAATGACGGCGGCCGGCTCGAGCTGCAACGCCTTCTGGAAGTCGGCCGGCTTGATCTCCGGCCGTTTCGGCAGTCCAACCTGATTGATGACGAGGCGCGGCGCCTCATCGTTGGGGCGGGCAAGCTTCAACTGGTCGATGAGATTCTTGGCGTTCCTCAGAGAGGCGAGATCTGGCATGGCCGTGATCACCACTTCGTCGGCAGCACCGAGCAGCCGGCGGACCCAGGCCGTCCACAGATGTGGCAGATCGAGGATCACCGCAGGGGCGCTGACGCGGGCGGCATCGAGGATCGGCTCGAAGGCCATCTCGTCATGGTCGAAGGGGCGGTCGAGCGTCGCCGGCGCGGCGAGCAGGCTGAGATTGTCGGCGCATTTGGACAGCAGCCGGTCGAGGAAGACATCGTCCACCCGGTCACCTGCGGCAAGCGCATCGGCCAGGGTCTGCGGCGGCTCCTGGTTGAAGTCGAGGCTGGCCGTACCGAAGGGCAGATCGAGATCAGCCAACACCACGCCACCATCGAAACTGCGCGACAGCGCGAAGGCGACATTGTGGGCGACGGTGGACGAGCCGGCGCCGCCACGGGCGCCGACAAAGGCGATGGTCCTACCGACTGGCTTCACGTCCGGCGCAAGGTAGATTTCACCAATCTCGCGAATGACGTCGTAGAGATCGAACGGGGCGACCATGTACTCGGAAACGCCGCGACGCATCAGGTCCCGGTAGAGGGCGACGTCGTTATGATGGCCGATCAGCACCACCTTGGTACCGGCGTCGCAGACGGTGGCCAACTGGTCGACCAGCTCCAGCGCCTTTTCACGCCGCTCACGCGTTTCGACGAACAATAGGTTCGGCGTTGGCGCGGCAGCATAGAAGTCGAGGGCTGCGGCCACGCCCCCTTGGTGAACCTTGACGTGCGCCTTGGCCATGCGGCGGTCGGCGGCGGCCTGCTCCAGCACGTCGGCGACCTCCTGCGTCTCGCAGAACGCCTGGATGGCGATGCGCGGCACGGGCTTCAGTCCGTCGACATCGACAGAGCGGCCGGAGGTGGTGGGAACGAGCGGGTCGTCGGTGGTCATAGCCGTCGGTTCCTAGAAGGTCGAAGTCGGATAGGCAGCCGACGGGCTCGATCCCTTGGCAGCCTTCTGCATCATTTCCCAGCGTTGCCAGCCGCGCACCGGCGTTTCTGACCGGGGCATCAGCAAATCGTTCGGGCTTTCCACCATGGCCGCGAGATTGGCCTGGGTTGCGCAGCCGAACTCGGCACCGTCGGTGCCCTTCTGGCCGTCGGGCATGATGTCGGTCGTCCAGCGGCCACAGGGGGGGCTGACCGCCTTGATACGCGCGAAGCCGAGCCTGATTGGCGCGGGAACGCGTGGATCGGCGACTGCATAGGTCTGCGATCTCAGATAGGTGGCGGCAACGCCCGACTGCCGCAGCACGGTCCGGATCTCGCGGGCAAGATAGTCGGCAGCCGCCTGATTGACCGACCCTGCCGGGGTCATCACCACCACAGGTCCGGTCGCATTTCGCGCAGCGTCGGCACCGAAATCGGCGACCACCGCCCGGAGTTCGGATGAAAGACCTCCGGTGCCCATGCCGACCGGGATGTCCAGTGTCTGAGGCGCCTCGGTGACGGCGATTGGATAGGCGCTGCGATAGCCGTCGGCCGGCCGGCCGTCGGTCAGTGCCTGGCCCTGCTGGTTGCAGGCGGACAGAGCGAGCGCCAAGGCGATCGCCGCCAGCCTTGCGGCGCGGTGCGTCTGCCTTTCAGGGCGGGTAAGGGGATTCATCGCCTGCATGGCACTCCTCCGATGCGCCGGCTCATTCATAGGAGAAGCCGTAGCGGCCCTGATAGGAACCGGAAGCGGCACCGTTGACGCGGTAGATGCGGTTGATCTGATTCAGGAAGTAGCTCTGGGCGTCGGCCTGGAAGTTGAGGTTCTGGTCGGGCCGGGTGATGGCCGACGATGCGACCGGTTTCACGAGATAGGGCGTGACGAAGACCACCAGTTCGGTCTGCTGGCGCTGGTAGGCGTCGCTCTTGAAGAGAGCACCGAGGATGGGCAGATCGGACAGGCCGGGCGTGCCGTTGATGGTCTTGGAAATGTTGTCACGCAACAGACCGCCGATGGCGATGGCGCCGCCTGACGGGACTTCGACGGTGGTTTCGGCGCCGCGCTTCTTGAGGGCGGGCACATCGCTGTTGAGCGAGGTATCGATGTCGCTCACCTCGGTGTTGATATTGAGGCTGATGCGTCCGGAACTCAGCACCACCGGCGTGAACTTCAGGATGACGCCATATTCCTTGAAGTTGACGGTGTTGCCGTTGTCGCTGATGATCGTGTAGGGGATCTCGCCGCCCACCACCACCTTGGCGGGCTGGCCGGAAATGGCGGTGACGTTCGGTTCGGCCAGCGTCCGCACCACGCCCTGCGTCTTCAGGGCGTTGATCATCATGGAAAAGTGGTCTGTTCCGATGTTGAGCGCCGAACTGGCGGAGCCATCGGTAATCCCGAACAGCTTGGTCGGCGCCGACGACAATCCCGCCAGATTGTAGGCGAGGTTGTTGGGGGAACTCGCGGCGGCAACGGCGCCCACCGTGCCGGCCATGTCGATGCCGAGCTTCCTGACGGTGTTCTTTTCCACCTCGGCGATGACGACGCGGAGATTGACCTGATCGGAGCCCGAAACGCTGATCGAGTTGACGATCTTGTCGGTCGAACCCACGAACTTGGCGGCGATGTTGGCCGCCGTGGCCGCCGCTTCCGGAGAGGTGACGGTGCCCGACAGCACCAGTGAATCACCGAGCGACTGCGCCCTGATGTGCGAGCCGGGAATCACCTCGGCGAGCGTGCTCTCGAGACCGACCGTATCGCGGCCGATCACCAGCTCGAAATGGGCGATCTGGCGGTTGCCGTCGCCGAACAGGAAGACGTTGGCCTCGCCGACGCCCATGCCGATCAGGTAGATCTTCCGGTTGTTGCGGACGACCGCGTCGGCGACGGTCGGGTTGGATACCAGGACGTCGCGAATGTCCTCAGGCAGGTCGATCACCATCGACTTGTTGAGGCCGAGATTGACCACCCGTCCCTCGATCTCGGCAACCGAGCGAATGGCGGCGGGATCGGCGGCTCGGGCCGGCACGCTTGCGAGGCCGGCGGCAAGAAGGCCCGCGAGAGGAAGAATCAGCGCTAGGCAGCGGTTCATGACCGGGATTCCTGAAGTTGCGGTCGGTCGGGGCTTTCGGATCATGGCGCTTGCTGGGCCGTGACGCGGGAAACGACGCCGAATTTCACGACGGCGATGCCGGTCGGTTTGCGCTGACGTGCGGCGGGCTGGTCGGCATCGACGAGGGGGCGTAGCGCCAGCGAGATCGAACCGATCTGCTGGGCCTGAGTGACGAGTTCGGTCTGGTCGGGCGTGAGCTCGAGAGTTGCCGTGTTCTGCGCCACGATCGACGGCTGCTTGTCATCACCGGTCTGCTGCACCGACTGGTCGATGGCGAGCACCCTTATGTCGGCGAGGATGGTTTCGGCGACTGCCTCGTTGGCATCTTTCTGGCGCACCAGCAGGATGTCGACGCGATCCTCCGGCAGGATGAAGCCGCCAGCGGTCGAGGCGGCGTTGACGCGCACGGCCACAGCGCGCATCCCCTCGGGCAGAACGGCGGACAGGAAGCCGCGGTCGGATCGCACCAGCTTGGCCTTGCGGATCGGCTCTCCGGCCAGGATGGGGCTGCGAGCCAGCATGCCCTTGAGATCGGTGACGGCGTCCGGCTCGCCCGATCGCTGGATGTAGCCGTCGCTCAATCCATCCTTCGGCCATGGCTTCCAGACAAGACTGTCCGCGTCAACGCCCTTGCCGATGCCGATATCCTTTGCGGCGACGAGGACGTCCTCAAGGTCAATCGCCGGGACAGCCGGCTGGGCGGCAACCTCCTGCGGGGCGGCGGGGTCGCGCGTGCCGATCCGGGTCGCGATGAGGCCGGCGCCGGCGGCTGCGGCACCGGCGGCGAGCAGGATGACCAATTGGATCGGGCGCATGATGTTGCCTCGTTACACAGGACGGCGAGCGTTCCACTCAAGGTCCGAGTACACGGGGTAACGTTGAATTTATGGTTAATAAGGTGTTTGAAATCGTCTCAGTTTGTTTCGGCTGTTCAGGAATCGTCAGGAGTTAGCGACAAGCCTCGCGTCACAGCCTTGCAAATGCGGCGAACCATGGCGTTTCTGGAAAGACCATGAGCGCGGCGGCGGCGAGCGCCACGCCATAGGGAACGCCGGCGCCTTTCTCATGCAGCCGCAACGCCGGCGGCCAGCCGAGCATGAAGCCGGGCAGCGGTATCGACCGGAAGGCGAGCACGGTCAACGACAGGGCGCCGCCAAACAGGGCGGTCAGCACCAGGAAAGGTAGCGCCTGTTCAATCCCGAGCCAGAGAGCGATGGCCGAGGCGAGCTTGGCGTCGCCACCGCCGAGGTAGCCGAAGGCAAAGAGAGCAAAGGTGCCGATCAGGAGACCGAGGCCGGCGAGGACGTGGATGCCGAGGGCTGGAAGCGGCAGGCCTGTCAAAAGCGCCAGGGCCAGGAAGGCGATGGCGAGCGCGGCGGGGAAGCGGTTGGGGATCTGCATGGTCAGGAGGTCGTAGCTGGCGGCGACCGTGACCACGATGGGGAAGACGGCGGTGAGGACGGTGGCGATGATGAGCAAGACGGCTTTTCTCCGGGTGTCTTCCGGAAGGAGGAACGGCAAGCCAGACTAGACAAACAGGGTAAACGGCGGCTGAACAGCCGGCGCCGGCTTTTCGGAATCGAAAAGGGGAGGCCATCATGACCTCCCCTTTGCGGACCATGCTCAGCACATACGCGACGAAAACAACCTTCCTGGCGTTTCGCTACGCTGCTCTCAAGCCATCAACTGGCGGTCTTCAGCTTGCCGGCGATCGAGTTGAAGGTGTTGCTGACGTTGTTGCCGAGGGTGCCGGCGGCCGTGATGACGGCAACGGCGATCAGCGAAGCGATCAGACCATACTCGATGGCGGTGGCGCCGGACTCGTCCTTGAGGAAACGCGAAACGAGAGCCTTCATTTGAGGTACTCCTAAGCTCACTTATCTGACAGCACAGGTTCGAAGGTCTAATTTCGCCTGACCCGTCTGAACCGCATTCAATCTAGCCTGCGAGCTGTTTCCAGCGAGTTAAGGCGATCGTAGAAACTCGAGCCTATCGGCAGATGTCGCTGGATGGTTAAAGTTAACTGAACCACCAGGCAGAAAACTCTCCCTTTACCTTGTGGTAGAGACCAGTAAAGGCCAAGATTGGCCGAAACCGGTTTCTTTTTGCGGACGTGAGCCGACCCGATGCGCGTTTATTTTGACAGGTAGGCTTCATCTTGCCTGCTCCTGGGGGCGGCAAATGCCGGGAAGTGCGATAGCGTTGGCGCTTTGTTTACCATCTTCAGGGATGATCTCGGTGAACAGACGGTTACCGGAGCGTTCCATGTCCCCAAGGCTCGTTCGTTCGGCTCTTCTGGCGACTGCGCTGGTCGGATCTGCCGCTACAGTCTTCGCGCCCGCCACCAGTCGCGCCGAAGACATGGTCAAGGTCGAGCTCGATCAGGCTCGGATCTATCGCCTCGCCGCGCCGGCGAGCACCATCGTGATCGGCAACCCGGCGATTGCCGACGCGACGCTGCAGGATGCTCAGACGCTGATCGTCACCGGGCGAGCCTATGGCCAGACCAATCTGATCGTCCTCGACGAGCAGGGCGAGACCATTACCGACGTTCAGCTGGCCGTTCTGGCGGCGACGGAGAACCTCGTCACGGTCTACAAGGGGGCGAAACGGCAGTCGTTGAGCTGTCTGCCGGAGTGTCAGCCCGCCGCCGTGCCTGGTGACGATTCCACGCATTTCAGCGGTATCTTCGGGCAGGTCGCCCAGCACAACGGCTCAGGCAGCGGCAGTCCGGCCACCGCTTCGACTGGTGCGGGCGGTGGCACGTCCGCAGCCCCGGTGCCGGCGCCGCCGAACAGCCAATAGTTCATGTTCGGTTACACCGCTTGGTAAGGTGTTTGCGGCACACTCCGCCTTTGCGAGCGATCTCGCAGCGGGAGAAGCCATTGCGCCCGATCTGGTCTTTCCGCCGTTCCAGCCAGGCCGTGGTGGCCGGCGACGAAGCGCAGCCGCGCGCGCGGCTCCTTGCCGACCGCCGTGGCGCGGTGGCCATGGAATTTGCCATCGTCTCGATTCCATTCTTCCTGCTGCTCTTCGCCATTCTCGAAATGGCTCTGATGTTTTTCGTCGGCCAGGTGCTCGACACAGCCACCGTCTCTGCGTCTCGACTGATCCGAACGGGCGAGGCCAAGGCCCAGTCGCTCAGCCAGGATCAGTTCAAGACCAAGATCTGCGAGGGCATGGTCAATCTCGTCGATTGCGGGACGAGGCTTTATGTCGACGTGCAGTCTTACTCGAGTTTTACCGCCTACGCGCCGACGAGCCCGCTCGACAAGGACGGCAAGATCTCCTCAACGAGATATACAAACGGCAACAAGAGCGAGATCATTGTCGTTCGCGCCTTTTACGCTTGGCCGATCCTGTTCGATTTTCTCGCCCGCAGCACGACGAGGTTGGCGAGCGGTGATCAGTTGCTGGGCGCTGTCGTCGCTTTTCAGACGGAGCCCTTCCCATGGTAGTGCGGTTCCGGTCGTTGGCGGCCCGTTTCAGCCGGCTTGCGCGCCGTTTCGCGGTGGAGCGCCGCGGCGTGTCGGCGGTGGAGTTCGCCCTGATCCTGCCGCTGATGCTGGTGATCTATGCCGGGTGTGGCGAGGTGACCACGGCGCTCATTGTCGACCGCAAGGTGAGCCGTGCCGCCAGCACCATTTCCGATCTCGTGGCTCAGCAGACCTCCGTCAGCGCGGCGACCATGACCAACATATTCGACGCGACGGCGGCCATTCTCGAACCCTATGACGTCGCGGCAGTGAAGGTGGTGCTGGTCGTCGTCGATGTCACCTCTTCAGGACAGAAGGTCGCATGGTCCAAGGCGCGCAACGACACGGCTGCGACGCCCAATGTCGCCCCGCCGACCGGACTTGCGGTGCCGACTACCATAGCCTCGGTTGGCGACGAGATCGTGGTCGGCCGGGTGACCTATGCCTATACGTCGCCCTTCGCCAATGTCATGAAGAGCATTACCGGCGGTACGGTCTACAACCTCAAGCACGTGTTCTATCTGAAGCCCCGCCAGGGAACGACCATTGCCTTCACAGGCTAACCGCCGTTGCGGGCACCAAAAGGCGAATGAGCGAGACGCGGCGGTTAACGAGCCGGCAAGACGGAGCTGATAGAATCGGCAAGAAAGTGCGGTCTGACGCCCTTCTCCGAGAGAGCATGCTCCGTGGCATCTGCGGCCTTCCACATTTCCACGATCCTGAGGCCGTCGGTACTGGCGTTCGGTGCCGTGCTCGCCGCCCTTCTGACGATCACCAGTCTTGTTCGCGATCGCGATGACCAGCATTACCTGGAGCGGCGATACGCGGACGTCGGCAAGATCCTGTCGGCGGCAATCGATCCCCGCTTCCAAAACAAGGCCGACGAGATCACCCGCGTTGCCGAGCGCCTGGTGGTGATCGGCGCCATTCGCGGCGGAGGCCTCTACGATGGCTCCGGGCATGAACAGCAGGTGTTCGGAGAGCGCATCGAGACAAGCTTCAATGCGGTGATGCGAACCGGGCGCACGGTGTTCCGGCCTGCAGGCAGCAGCAAGGCCGACTTCTATTATCCGCCGGAGGCGTCGCTGACGCCATTCCACATCTTTTTGCGGGTGGACGTTGGAGAGATCACCAGCCTGGAGACGGTTCGCGACGAACGGGCGGTTGCCATCGCGTTTGGAGGCGGGGCCGCGGCAGCGGTGATCACCGAGTTCGTCATGATGATGATGGTATGGTGGCCATTGCGCCGGGTGCGGGCGGGTGTGGAGGCCATGCTGCACGATCCCGCCTCGGCCGATCGCGGCCAACCGCTCAAGGCGTGGGGTGGCGAGGTCGGCAAACTGACCTTTGCCTTTGAATGCCTGCGCTCGATGCTGGCCGACGTCTGGCGGACGCGTGTCATGGTGGCAGACACCATCATCGAGTCCTCGCCTTTCGCGGTTCTGCAGATCAACACCGACGGCCATCCCTTCTTTGCCAACCCGTCCTGCGCCCGTCTGTTCGGCCGCGACATTCTCAGAACCAATGAAGTGTCGCCGCTGATGTTCCGGGACGTGACGAGCGGCGCGCGCCTCGGCCTGAAGGCCTATGTGGAAACCAACAAGAGCGGCATTCGCCCCGTGGAGTTTCCGACGCCGAACGGTCCGAAGCAGGCCTTGATGGCTTCGCTGGTGCTCGGCTCGGAAACGCGAGCGCCCGTCAATGTTCTGGTCGGCGTCGACATCAGCGCGATCTACGGGGCGCGCATCGCGGCCGAAGCGGCGCTCAAGTCCGGCATGGACGAGGTGGCTCGATCTACCACGCGGACCTTTGAGTACAAGCAGATGCTGGAGGCCTGCCTCGCATTGATGGGCGGCGGCAAGAAAGGCCACGAGCACGTGCAGGTCGCCGCCTTCGCGCGTGAATGGATCGACACCGCCGTCGAAGCCGGCGCCGTGCAGCTCTCGGAAGTGGGGGGCGAGGATCCGGAAGTGTCCGGCGGCACGGACAATCTGCGCGCCGTGGTGCGGTTTGCCGCCTTCGCCGCCTATACTCAGCTGGGCACCTTGCCGATCGACATGAAGGTCGAAGTCAAGGGCATCGACTTCGAGACGGCCGGCCTTCAGATACAGGCGCGCGCCGCCGCCGGCGCCAAGGGGCCCTGCGTCGCCGACACCAATCTGGCGCTTGCCGCTCTCAAGGCCAGCATCGCCCGCGTCGATGGCCAGCTCTCGGAGGTGGAAAAGGACGAGAACGGCACCGTCTTCGTGCGGGTCATCCTGCGCGGTGCGGCCGAGCGCGTGCACACGGCCATGAAGTCGAAGACCGCCGAATGATCCTCAGGATGCGTCCTGAAGCTTGATATCCAAGCCAAGTGGCAGAACACGAGCTTGCCTTCACCCGGACCGGATCATTGGTTCAGGATCAGCCGGCCGTTTTCGATGGAGAAGGCCTTGAGGCGACCGAGGAAGCTCATGCCCAGCAGGTTGGTGCCGAGCTGGTCGTCCGAGAGAACGAAGGCGTCGACATCGGTCACCCGGATGTTGCCGATCTCGACCTCGCCGAGACGAACGCGGGCCGCCTCGGCGACGCCGCCGGCCGTCGACACCCTTGCCGTATAGTCCCCGGGCAGAACGATCAGGCCGGCTGCGCGGGCATCGGAGGCGCGCAGGGCCACCAGCGTGGCGCCGGTATCGGCCAGCATGGACAGCGGCCGACCGTTGACGCGGCCGGTCAGCACAAAATGGCCTCGGCCGTCGGCGGCAATCTCGGCTCTGCCAAACGCGACGGCCTTTGGCTTGGCGGCTGGCGCCGGCGCCTCCTTGGCGGCCGGCAGATCGGCAAGCCGCTGCAGCTCGGGGGCGAAGAAGCCGATCACCACCGTTGCAGCCAGTACCCATCCGACAAGACGGAGCATCGCGCCCTCCGAGCGGCCCGAACGGCCGCTTCGGCAGGTTAGGTGCCGGCGGTTCCCAAAGCCTTAAGCCCCGGCGAGGCTCGCCTTGGCCAGCGCGGTCCACACGGCGGCGCCCGGCGCGATGGCCTCGTCGGCGAAGTCGTAGGCCGGGTGATGGAGGCCGGCCGACGGGCCATTGCCCATGAAGAAATAGGCGCCCGGCACCTCTTCAAGATAGAAGGAGAAATCCTCTGCAGCCATCATCGGCGCCGCGGCGCGGTCGATGACATCGCTGCCGAACAGCTCTTCGACGACGTCTCCGACCCGAGCCGCCGCCACCGCATGGTTGACTGTCACCGGGTAGCCGCGTTCGTAGGTGAAGCTCACCTCGGCGCCGAAAGCGGCGGCCACCGCGCTGGCGACACGATCGACGGACGCTTCCAGTTCGCCGCGGACCTTTCCGTCCAGCGCGCGGACGGTGCCTGACAGCCGGGCAGTTTGCGGGATGACGTTGTCGGTGTTGCCGGCATGGAACGTCGTGACCGAGACGACGCCCGAGGCGAGCGGATCGGTGTTGCGTGCGATGATCGACTGGAGAGCGGTGATCATTTGGGCGCCGACGAGAATGGGGTCGATCGTCTCATGCGGGCGGGCCGCGTGACCGCCGCGGCCAAGAATGTCGATGTAGAAGCGATCGGTGGAAGCCATGATGGCGCCGGGCCGCACGGCGAAGCGTCCCACCGGCAGGCCCGGCAGGTTGTGAATGCCGTAGATCTCGTCGACCGGGAAGCGCTTGAACAGACCGTCGTCGATCATCGCCCGAGCGCCGGCTCCGCCTTCTTCCGCCGGCTGGAAGACGAAGACGACCGTGCCGACGAAATCGCGATCGGCGGCAAGACAGCGGGCAGCGGCAAGCAGCGTCGCCGTGTGGCCGTCATGGCCGCAGGCGTGCATGGCGCCGGGCTTCTCGGAGGCCCAGGGCGCGCCGGTAATCTCCTCGATGGGCAAGGCGTCCATGTCGGCGCGGAGCGCCACGGCACGGTTGCCCGGTCGGCCCCGAAGCACGCCGACGACGCCGCTGCCGCCGATGCCGGTCGTCACCTCGTCGAGGCCGAAGGCGCTGAGCTTCTGCGCCACGAAGGCGGAGGTCTCGTCGAGGGCATAGAGCAGTTCGGGACGGCGATGCAGATCGCGGCGCCAGAGCACGGCTTCCCCGGCGATGGCGGCGATCTCTTCAAGGGCGGGCAAGGGCTGACCTCTCTACGGACAATTGCGGAGGAGGTTCAGCCTAGCATGCCGGCAACGACGAAGGCGAGAGCCAATCGCCCGCGGCGGATGATCCCTGAGTTTGCCGAAATTTAACCATCCGTTCGTGTTCTTGGTGGCAAATCCAACCGCCGATCGTCAGCCGATCGAGCCATCATGGAGATTCCCCGTGTTCGGACGCGCCTTCGCCTTTTTGCCGCTTTGCGCGGCGCTTGCTCTTGCCGCCTGTCAGAGCGCGCCGCCACCGCCGCCCAAGCCAACCTTCTATGAAGATCTTGCCTCGCCGATGGCGCGCGTCGATGAGAACAAGGCGCTGTCCATGCTCAACCAGTATCGCGCCCAGTCGGGGATCGCGCCGTTGACGCTCGATCCGCGCCTCAGCCGCATCGCCGAGGATTACGCGAAGAAGATGGCGGCGGCCGACAAGATGGGCCACGACGTCGACGGCCACTCGCTGCTCGGCACCCGGCTCAAGGGCTACGGCTATCCCTTCTCCAATGCCGGTGAGAACGTGGCGGCCGGTTACCACACGCTGGCCGAGGCCTTTTCGGGCTGGCGGCAGTCGCCGCCCCACGACCGCGGCATGAAAGATCCCGAGATGACGCTGATGGGCATCGCCACGGCCTATAACCCGAACTCCAAATACAAGGTGTTCTGGTGCCTGATCTTCGCCCATCCTCCGGTGGTCACTGCCGACGGTACGCTGATGGGCGCCGGTGGCGCAGCGTCTGCAACGGTTCTGACGATCAGATAAGCGAACAGGTGCCGCCCGGCTCAGGCTTCGGCGGCGCCGTCTCCCCTGCCGGAAAAGGCAACGGTGAGCGCCGCATAGAGTTCGCGCGGCGTAAAAGGCTTGCGCAACGTCGCCGTGGCCCGCAGGTCGGCCGGCATGCGAGCCGAGGCGCTGATCATGACGACCGGCGGCAACCCGCCGGAAAAGCGGGTTTCGAGTGCGTCCAGCACGTCGGTGGCCGTCTCGGCGCGTAGCGTCCAGTCAACGATCACCACATCCGGGCGGCAGGTGGCGACGACGGCCTGCGCCTCCGCGCTGCCCCCCGCCTCGAACACGTCCACCTCGAAGGATTCGAGGATGCTCGATATCAGCATGCGGGCGATCGGGCTGTCGTCGATGACGAGGGCGACCGGGCGAACCTCGCCGGCGGTCGCATTGCCGTCTTCAACGGCGGCCGTATGAGCAGAGGCGCGGCGACCGAGGAGATGGCCCAGAAGGCGGCGGCCGCCGATGATCGCCTGAGCGCCGCCGGAGGAGGCGGACGGAGAGGCGGAAGGCGGTCGCATGGGCATGATCGGGTTCCTGGCTAGTGATTTGTCAACAATATGCGCCGGACCTTTCCGGCTTGTTAAGCGGGGCGCTTAGCCTGCAAAGCTCTTCAAGGAGCCATCTTTTTCCGATCGCCCGTTGACGGCGAGGCGCCGGCCGCTATAGTCCGCCTCCGCTGCCCCAGTGGCGAAATGGTAGACGCGGCAGACTCAAAATCTGTTGTTCGCGAGAACGTGCTGGTTCGAGTCCGGCCTGGGGCACCAATGATCTCCTTTGAGATCAATAAGATAGCGTGTTTTCAACGGGTTAGCCTTCCTCCTGCTACAGCAAACTGCTACAGTCAGGACATGGAAGACGTGACTACATACCCTTGGTTAGCCCTTCGAGGCCGAAAGTTTTACCTCCGCGCACCGGTCCCTCAGGACATCCGTGAGACATTCGGCAAGGCCGAAATCACTAAGTCGCTACGAACAAGCGATCGGAAGGAGGCAATCGCAAGGCTGTGGAAAGAGGCGGCCATCGTCCAGGCCACCTTTGAAAGCCACCGGAGGGCGCTCGCCCGGCTTCATCAGCCACCGTTGGCCGAACTCACGGATGCCCAGATCAAAGCCATCGGGGATGCCTATTACGCCAACCTGCTCGAAGAGGACGAGTCAGTCAGGCTGGAGGGGTTTGAAGGCCGCGACTTTGACGAGGACGCTGGCTGGCTAGATGTGCTGGATGGCGTCAATCGTCAGGAGTTTGCTCGCGGCCAACTCTCGGTGTTCATGACCGATGAAGCTGAAGACGCTCTGGCGTCCGATCCGTTCAACCTCAGGCTCGCAGATAACTCCCCCAGTTGGCCGAAACTTATTCGTGCGATCTACGCGGCTACCATTGAGGCCGCCAAAGCGAGGCGACTGCGTAACGCTGGGGACGTGATCGAGACGCCAAAGCCCCCCTCAACACCCGCCGCCGCTAGCTCTAAGCCAACGCTTGATGAAGCGAAGGATTTCTACATCAAGGAGAAGATCACAGGGAATGAGTTTGCCCGGCGTAAACGGGTGGTCCGCATCGACGCAATGATGAAGAACATCGAGAAGGCGCTCGGGACTATTCCCGCTTTGCCGGATTGGACCGTAGATGACGCCTACAAGGTCCGCGATTATCTCCTGACGAAGCCTAAAGCCAACGGCAAAAGCACCTTGAGCCCCGCCTCAGTCCGAAGAGGCTTGAACGACATCAAGGGCGTTTTCTCCCTTTATAAACAGAAGAAAATGAGGGCGCTTGAAAACCCGTTCTCTGGCTTGGACCTTCCGGCAGCGTTGAGAGAAGCGATGTCCGATATGGAGGCAAGGCACCCCCTGCCTGAGGATGTGGTGGAAGCCACTCGGACCCTCATCTTAGAGCGCAGCGGACCGGATTTGAAGCTGATTTGGCGGCTCTTGCAGGGTACCGGGTGCCGGCTTGGCGAGGTTACCGGGCTCCGCGTAACTGACGTGGAGGTGACGGGGGGCACCCCGCACCTGAAGCTCATCCCCCATGAGATGAGGCGTCTGAAGAACGCGTCCTCCCGCCGCAATGTCCCCCTGGTTGGGGATGCCCTTGAGGCCGCTAAGGATGCCCTGAGGCGGGCGGGTAGTTCGGCCTACTTGTTCCCCCGCTATGCCACTGCAGCAGGCCCGAATTCGGCGTCTCAGTCGCTTATGAAGTGGCTACGGCAGGTCTCCAGCGACCCGCTCCACACAGTGCACTCTCTCCGGCATAACATGGCCGATTGGTGCGACTTGGCCGGCGTAAATCCAAACGAGAAGGCGGCCATCCTGGGTCATATGAAGCCGGGGGCGAGTGAGAAGCACTATGGATCGGAGGCCGTGCGATTGATCCAAACGGCGAAGGCAATGGACATGGTGCGCCGCATGTTGGCCGAGGCCTCGTTGAAGGCGGCGATGTAGACCAGTTCGGAACTACAGCGCCGTGCGGCCGGTGAAGCCCATCGCAAGGAGCGTAAAGCCGTCGCCATCCATCTTGAAGGCGCCGACGAGGTGCATTCCGGCCGACTTTGACTGGGGCTTCAATGGCCCAAAAATTGGATGCAATCGAGCTATCGGCAGAAAGCACTGCTTCAACGTCACTTTTGACACGGCAGTGGCATTGCTCGAAAGAGGCCGCCCCGTCGAGCATCTTGTTTGGGCTTAAGCGTTTGAAAACATAGACCCTGATATCTTGTGCGCAACGGTCATGCATGTCTGATCTGGCCACAGAGATGGATTATGAAAGTCAAACTTCCGCAGCCGGTCGCTACAATCTATCGTGCGGTGAGGGAGCTTGAGCTCAGATATCCCGGAAGGAAATTCACGCCCGACGGTCATTTGGTTGGCTCTATTGGCGAAGTGGTTGCTGCTGAAGCTCTCGGACTAACGCTTTATCCAGCTTCATACCCGGGGCACGACGCATACGACAAGAACGGGGATGTGCAAATCAAGTTGACCGGCGGGGGTGCTGTGTCTCTCTATTCTACCTGCGATAGGCTTGTAGTCCTTCGGATTGACACCAGTCGTAACGACGTAGCGGAGGCTGAGATTGTTTATGACGGACCGGGCGAGCCTGTTTGGAGTAGCGCCGGCAAGATGCAGAAGAACGGGCAGCGAAGCATTACTCTTGCTCGCTTAAGAAAGCTCGGAGTCCGGCGCCTAACTACGGACGACATAGAAGATCCAGACAACCACACTGCTAATAGCGGCCATACGGCGGGCTCTGCACTGGATCGCTTTCTTACGAGTGAACTCGAAGGTCAACATGGAGCGGCCCTCCTGGTACACGGCGAGGGTCGGGAACTAGCGCCAGCCGAAGCTCCCGAGGGCGCCGATCTCCATCAAGCAAAACCTGCACAATAAGGCGGGCGAGTGTCGATCAGGGCTCGAACGGCTTTCAGTCGGTCAACGCGGGTTTTTCACTGAGCGAAGGTTGCCCGCACGGTCTTTTCGGCCGTGGAGTGTAGACGATGATCTCGAAACCGAAGAAAGGGGGTGGCGGCTGCATAAACCGCCACCCTCTGGATTTCCCTCTAGCGCAAGGGGCTCCGAGCTTTGGTCCGGCGCTTCGGTCAAGGTACTCAGGATCAGCGCCACCGGCAAGAGCGGGGCGCAAAGATGGCCCGGCAGACCCGCAATCCAGTTCGGGTTGCTGAGTAAGTGGTCCCCTAGGGTTGCTCTTCCGCAGAGGATGACGGCATGGTCGAGCATCTTCCCCCGACTGAAGGTGCTGAATGTCAAGAATTGCCCCAGCTTTGTTGTTCGTCGCACTGACTACGGCCGCTCAAGCGTCTAGCGGAGACTGCAAAACCCAAGACGAGCTTGCCTACTATTGGGGGGAAGGCGCTCCAGAGACTATGGTGGTTCGCGAATGCAACGGAGAAGACCAGAGCAAAACCACTTCGGAAGACAGCGAGGGGGTGCGCCCAGGGCGTATGTGGAGACCCGGCGATCCTCTCGTTCAGGGCGGCGACGCCCCGGCGTCGATGTCCGCGTCGAGAGACCATAAGTACAGCACTCGCCAAGAAAGCCAGATACCTTATGAGGCAGTTTCGCCGAATAAGGCAAATCCCTAGGCCAGGAACGCTGGTGATAATTGCCAACGGAAGTGCTGGACAGCCGAGAAGCACTCATAGGTGGAGCGGTTGCGGCGGCTCGAACAGTGGGTCGGGTTGATCGATGAGAGCGCCAACAGAGCCAGCCAGGTAGTCAAGGATAAATCCGCAGCCACCACCTGTCAGCAGGTGCCGCGTGGAGGCATGCGCGTTCAATCCTGAAGAAATCCGGCCGGCCTTTTGGGCGGTTTCTAGGAGATTCCCCAAGCGGGGGCCGGCCCCAGTCGGCCGCTCGTTAGGCATCACGGATCGGCGCGGCCATTAGTGGCCCCATATGCATAGGCCGCCGGGGCCTAGGCACCCTGATATGGAGACCACTAAATGAATTCACTGGCCACTTTCGCCGCCCCTGTCGTCCGTACCGAAGGCAACCGGGTGTTCGCCACGAGCCGCGACGTTGCCGAGTATTTCGAGAAGCAGCACAAGGACGTAATGAGAGCTATCCGCAGTCTATTGAAGGCCGACCCCACCTTACGGCGCAATTTTGAGTGCACTGAGATTGAGAGTAGCGTTGGTTTTGGTAGGCGCAGGTTCCCAGCCTACGAGTTGGACCGCAAAGGCGTCACACTCCTTGCGATGGGCTTTACCGGCCGGAAGGCCCTAAGGTTGAAGCTGGCCTACATCGCGGCTTTCAACAAGGCCCTGGTGCAACTGAGGGACCACGAAGAGGTGTGGTCTGGTGTTGCCCCCTCCGTAACCCCCGATGACCCGGTTGTTGCTGCACGGGCTTGGGCGGATGAGTACGAGAAGGGAAGGCTTTCAGGCAAGCAGTCCAGGGCGGGTGAACGTCCGTCCACAAGTCTCAGCCGCCCAAAATCCTACGCCGAGCTCCTTCGGATGGCCGCTGACGAAGCCGAACGGGCGCAGTCTGCAAAGCAGGCTCTCGCCTACGCGACGTCCACCCGCTGACGCGTTGTCCACTCTTTCTGGTTGTAGGACGAAGCGGCTACATTAGTACCACATATGGTAAGAAAACGCCGGGCAACTGCCCAGGCGTCGATACCGTGAGCTGACTAGCTATCGGCTCTCTTTCTCCTGGTTCGTTCTTTTGGGTTTATGTGGATGGCGGGGGCTCTCAGGGCTCCCGTCAGACGCATCCGCATGCGCAATCGCGGACCTGTTCACGAACGCCAAGGAGACCCCAGAACCCAACGACAGGACACAGAATTCATGCTGACGATAAGTCAACTCAAAGGCCACCGCACCGCCCCTAGCACGGCAGGGGTGTTCCCGGAGGGCGCCGACACTAGCTTCCTCCCGTCTCCCCAACTCACCCACATGAGCCTTCAAGAGGCAATCAAGGAGCTTGAGAGAGTGGTAGAGGCCTCCAAGGGACTGGTGTCGGCATGGCCGAAGTTTGCGGAGAGGCCTGACAGGCTCCCGCTCGATGCCGTCCACACGCTCGAGAATGCCTTTCAGCCACGTGGTGAGAATGCGCTCGACAAGTCTCACGTCCAGGCCCTCAGGAAGGCGCTGAAGATTGATGGCGACCTGGACCCGGTCCTGGTTTGGCAGTGCGGGGCGGTGGTCTACCTCCTCGACGGCCATCACCGCCTCAGGGCGTACCGGGCCGATGCCACCGAGGACAGTAAGAAGAACGGCGCGAAGGCCACTCCAATCCACCTTCGCACCATCCCCGTGAAGTGGTTCGAGGGTAGCCCAAGAGAGGCCATTTCAGAGGGCTCGGAAGACGGCGCGAAGGTTCGGTTGAACATGACCGATGATCAGCGAACGGACCGAGCGTGGCGCCTCGTGTGCTCCGGGGAGTTCTCGATAAGCGTCACCGTAAAAGCGACGAAGGTCTCCCGGTCCACCATCATGCGGATGAAGGCCAAGCTGAAAGAGCTTCAGAAGGGCGAGGACAGGAGCCTCCCCAACACTTGGAGGGAAGCTCAGAGGGCCGGCATCGATACGTCAGGCTTGGACTGGGACGCTGAAGCTTGGAAGAAAGAGACCGTGCAGAAGATGATTAGGGGCATCGCACGGGAGGTGAAGCTCAGCACCCTAGTCAAGCAGCCTGAAATCTGGACCGAGTTTATTGAGGCGGCAGTGCCCCACCTAGCCGAAGAGATCGGCCGTGACCTCAACCCTTCAAGCCCCTTCGGCTCCCCGGAGAGGGCGGACGATGAAGAGGACGAGTTTGATGATGGTTGCCACCCAAACTTCTGACCCGAGCAGCCCGCCGTAGTGGCCCTTTAGGGCGGCCGGAGCGCTGTCCCTAGTGTCTCCACTAATAGCCGCTGTGACACCTCCCCAAGAACCGAGCGGCGCAGGGGGGTGCCACGGTACCCTCGATAAAAATAACAACCCAGAAGCATCCCGAGAACTCCCTCTCGGTTCAGTTGGTGTGACCCTCAGCCCACGGCGCATAGTCCCTCCACGGCCAGATGTGGACGGCATGGCTGGGCCTGAACGTCCCTGACGGGGGATCGGGTGGAATGGCGGGGACATAGCGGTGGCGGAAATCTCTGGCGAAAAAATCCGTGGGGGTACATCGAACTAAGCGGAACCCGAGTTCCCCCCGTGCCCCCTGCCGTGCCAAGCTGGGCGGATGATGCCGAGAGACACTCGAAAGGTCCGCCCGCTCCGTTCGAGGAGGTGGGCGCCACGTCGTCGCCGCTCGAGCCCAGCCGTGTTCGTTGGGGCGCTGACGCGGCTGTGGCTGCGGCCCTGTGGCCCCGCCTGGAACCCCTCCTACCGTCCTCTACGACCGATCAGGCCAACCAGTCCGGCCCCGTATAGCCACACCTTCGGCGACTGCGAGACGGCCTCTCAGGCCGCCTGTGTGGTCGATGGGGATATCTTCTGGCTGGAGGGGGTGAAGGTGCGGATAGCCGACATTGACACACCCGAGTTAAGTCCCTCGAGGTGTGACCGTGAGAAGGAGTTGGGCCTCAAGGCGAAGGCCCGGCTTCGTGAGTTGCTCAGCGCCGGCCCTTTCACACTGGTGCAGGGCTCAAGGGATGAAGATCGATACGGCCGGAAGCTTCGCATTGTCCGGACCGAGGGTGGAACGTCCATTGGCGCCACCCTCATTCAGGAAGGCTTAGCCCGCCTCTAGGATGGCTCCCGGCATCCGTGGTGCTCATGACCGCGTGTCCGCTGGGGTATAGGATAGCGGACAGACGGAAGAGGCCCCAAATGCCTGTCCGCTGGGATTGACTTCGGTCTACGGACATGCGTTCTAACGGACGAAATCTCAGCGGACAGGCTCCGGCCTGTTCCTCACTGTGTTCTAGGGTGCTCCATGTCCAAGGTCGTTCTCTATGCTCGCGTCTCTACCAAGGATCAGAACCTCTCCCTTCAGGAGGTCCAAGCCCGAGCGGCTGGCTTCGAGATAACGGACGTTGTGGCCGACCATGGCGTCTCCGGTGTCTCTACCAAGCTGGCAGAGCGGCCCAACGGGCGCCGTCTGTTCGATATGCTCCGGGCCGGGGACACTCTGGTTGTCCGCTGGGTGGACCGGCTTGGGAGGAACTACGAGGATGTGACGGATACCATGCGGGAGTTCATGCGTCGTGGCGTCATCATCAAGACCGTGATCAATGGCTTCACATTCGACGGTGCCACGAAGGACCCAATGCAAAGGGCTGTCAGGGACTCACTGATTGGCTTTATGGCGGCCATGGCTCAAGCCGAGGACGAGGTGAGGAAGGAAGCCAGAAGGGGCGCTATCGAGGCAGCTAAGGCGATTGAGGGGAAGTATCTCGGCAGGAAGCCTAGCTACAGCCGGGAGGGACTAACGACCGTCCTGGACATGCTCAGCCTGAATAAGGGGGCGTCCGAGATAGCCAAGGCGACAGGGCTTAGTCGTCAGGCTGTTTACAGGATCAAGGAAGACCCGGCCGGGGCTGAGAAGGCGCTGGTCGCATGGGGCTATTGACGGCGCATTGAAGATGACCATGCGTTTACTCCACTAAGGTTTTTTCAGCCTGTAATGAACCCCGGTTCTGTACGGAACAGTTGATCACCAGTGGAACAGGCTTGCCGCTTCCCGAGTGCTTGTTCAAAGGTGAGTGCATCGGAACCCCCAGAGCACAAGCTCTCGCGGAGTGAACTATGGCGGGCTTTGAGAGGTACCAGAAAGACATCTATCGCCTGGCGAACCAGGGCGGTGAATTGGTCATGGCAATACAACACCAGTTTCTTCCGGAGGCTGGGTTCAACGGACGTCTTTCAGACCAGGATTTGAGCAAGCTTCCAGACTTTGAGTTTGCATATCAACAGTGGTACTCAGAAGCTCTTGCGCTGATAACTCAGCTTCTTCCTGACAGGACGGAAGATTTCAAGAGCTATTATGCGGCCAAGGGGCCTAGGAAGGAAATAGTTGCCTCGAACTATACGATCAGCGACGCTCTCAGGGCAGTCACAATCGTATCTTACGGCGAGACTGTCGTTTCTCCAGCCTCCGCCATTCGGCCAATGCTTCAGCAGTACAGCATAATTTGTAGCCTTCTGAACCGCTTCCAGTCCACTCTTTACGACATCAAAACACTAGTCCATGCAGACTTGTTGGACGACGAACTACATGAGGCCGAAGAGCTGAATGCAAAGGGCTATCAGCGGGGCGCTGGTGCAATTGCAGGGGTTGTCCTCGAAGGCCATTTGAACGCGGTTTGTGAACGTCACGGGATTTCGCTCCGCAAGAAGGACCCGGCGATTTCAGACTTGAATGACGCACTGAAGACCGGCGGTGTGATCGAAACGGCTACATGGCGGTTCATCCAACACTTAGGTGACCTTAGAAATAAGTGCGATCATAAAAAGCAAACGGAGCCGACAAAGGATGAGGTGAACGAGCTGGTGGAGGGCGTACGCAAGATCACCAAAACGGTGCTGTAGGCATGCGCCCACCTGTCCCCTCAGGACCCGCAGGCCCGCAATACCGTATAGGGTTTACGGCAGTACGCGAGGGGGTATTGATTGGTCCGCTTCGAGCTGGGCGCCTAAATCGCGTTCCGTGACCCGACGAACGGCTTCAGCCACAATAAACTGCGAGCGCATGGCTAATGTCATTAGTTCACGACGCGACAGTCCGTGATCAGTGTAACGACTGGTGACATAGTTTGGAAATGACGCACACGCGGCGAGAAGCTGGGCGTCCGAACTTCTTGGGCGCTCGCTGACTAGGGTTTCGGCGGCTTCAACGAGATTGTGAGATAGCTTCCGCACCTGGGGGAGCGTCCAGCCTATACAAACAAGTGCCCCTTTCAACGCGAGTTCCGACGCTATGCACGCACTTTGCACGGCTGTGTCCAGGTCAAGCCTCCCCTGTAAAGTTCGGACCGTCGCGGCTAATGCGGAGCGTGCATTTGAAAATAATCTCGCCGCTTCTCCACGCTGATGGCTAATGTCGTCGATGCCATATGCTATATCTATTACATCACCGGCGCAATAAAGCGCTCCCCAGAACTGATCCCGTTCCAAATTATAGATTGTCTCAAGCTCTTCTGGTGGGATCTCAATGCACTTTATCGGCTCGATAGAGAATTGACCGAACCCAACGTCTACCCTGACGCTATACATCTGGTCACGGAATGCCACCCCTCCCTCGAATAAGGCAGGGACGCTGAAATCACCTGATGGATACAGTTGGCGATAAAATGTCATTAACGGCGACCAAATAGTGTTGTCGAAGAGCGGGCCAGAAATGTTGTTAGCCTTCATCCACGCTATGGCGACGTGGAAAGGCCGTTGGTGAAGTGTTAGCCCCGCCTCTGTTAGTTCACGATCCCGCTCCCGAGTGAACTCGAAGTCGATATCTGGCATATTCCGGCGCCCTTTTTCCAAGCGTAGCTCATTGTAACTGCTACGCCCGACTGCTACATTTGGCAATCGCTGGGGTGGGTCTAACCGATTGATTTGAATGGCATTGCAAGGCGCCCTTGGTTCCGGCCTGGGGCACCAATCTTCCATAACTTGCGTCTTTTCGGACCGTGCCGGGTACCGGTGGCTATTGTTGGACGGGAACGTGTCTCCTCCATGGCCTCTCGGCTTGTTTCTCTTTCGGACCCGACCTGATACATCGGACCTGCAACTCTCGATCGCTTCGCAGGCCAATGTCCGACATCGCGCTCAGCCAAACGCCCCTTATCCAGTTTCTTCGTGGCGCTCTCGATCGGCATTCGAGCGGCGTCATCTATCGCGATCTCGCGACGGCGCTCAGGCAGGCCATCACCGAAAATGTGCTGGGCACCGGCGATGTGCTGCCTGGCGAGCGCGACCTTGCGGAGGCAATCGACGTATCCCGCACCTCGGTGCGAAAGGCGATTGAGGCACTGGTCGGCGATGGCGTGCTGATTCGGCGCCACGGCGCCCGCACGGCCGTTGCCGAGCGCGTCGAAAAGCCGCTATCGGCGCTGACGTCCTTCTCCGAGGATATGCGCTCGCGCGGCATCGAGCCGGGCATGACCTGGATCAGCCGGGAAGTTGGCCCCGCCTCGCCGGCCGAAATCATGGCCTTGCACCTGTCGGTGGGTGCACGTGTCTGCCGCCTGAAGCGCCTCCGAACCGGTGATGGCATGCCAATGGCCATCGAGCATGCGGTGGTGCCGGCCGATGTGCTGGACGATCCGGACGTGGTCACCGGCTCGCTCTACGACGTGCTGGCCGAGCGGCATCGCCGGCCGGTCAGGGCTTTGCAACGCCTGCGCGCCGCCATCGCCGGAGCGGAAGACGGGCGCCTTCTCCATCTGGACGTTGGCGCGCCGCTGCTGGTCGCCGAGCGCCGTTGTTTCACGGCCGACGGCACACCTGTGGAGTTCACTCGCACCTATTACTGCGGCGAGCGCTATGACTTTCTGGTTGAGTTGCGTGCACAGGACTGAATGTGATCACTTTGATACCAGTTGAGCAAATTATAGGCCTTTAGTCCAGACTGGTTGCTAACTGGTCTCTACGCTGCTACCACTATCATCAGTGAACAGCAGCGAGGAAACCGTGTCCGACTGCCTCCAGCGCTTCGCCTCATCGCTTGTCGTCTCCTGTCAGCCGGTGCCGGAAGGGCCGCTCGACCATCCCGATCAGGTGGTCGGCTTCGCACTGGCAGCGTTGGCTTCGGGCGGGCGCGGTCTGCGCATCGAGGGTATCGCCAATCTCAAGGCGGTGAGGGCAGCGACAGACGCGCCGATCATCGGCCTCATCAAGCGCGACCTCGATGAATCCCCGGTGCGCATCACTCCCTTCCTTGATGACGTGACCGCGCTGGCCGACGCCGGTGCCGACATCATCGCGTTCGACGCGACCGATCGTGTCCGGCCGGTTGCCGTCGCCGATCTCTGCGCGGCCGTTCATTCTCGCGGCAAGCTCGCCATGGCCGACATTTCGACCATCGAGGAAGCGAGGGCGGCGGTGGCGCTTGGTGCCGATGTCGTCGGTACGACCATGTCCGGTTATACCGGTGGCCCCGAACCGTCCGATCCCGACTTTCCGCTGCTCACCGCTGCCGTGCGGCTCGGCCGGCCGGTGATCGCCGAGGGGCGCATCCGCGTGCCGGAACAGGCAGCCGAAGCGATCCGGCTCGGCGCTCATGGCGTCGTCGTCGGCTCGGCCATCACCCGCCCCGAGCACATCACGCGCTGGTTTGCCGATGCCATTGGTGCCGCCCGTGCGGCATCCGTCCAGCCGGCGCTGGCTTTCGATCTCGGAGGCACCAAGACGCTGGTCGCGCTGGTCGACGGCGACCACGTCGTCGAGACGCGCGAGCAAACCACTGACAGACACCTCGACCCTGACGACTGGTGCGATGCCATCGCCGAGTTGGCGGCTCCGTGGCAGGGGCGCTACGGCGCGGCGGGCGGCGCCGTCACGGGCGTCGTGCATGACGGCCGCTGGTCGGCTCTCAATCCTGGCACACTGCCGGTGTCGTCGAACTATCCGCTGGCGGACGCGCTCATGGAGCGCCTCGGCCGACCTGTGGTGCTGCATAATGACGCCCAGGCGGCCGCATGGGGCGAATATCGCTTCGGCGCAGGCGCCGGCCGGGATCTCCTGTTCGTCACCGTTTCCACGGGTATCGGTGGTGGCGCGGTGATTGGCGGGCGGTTGCTCACCGGTCGCGGTGGTGTTGCAGGCTCGGTCGGCCTTGTTCAGGAAACAACGGGCGTGCCGCTCGAAACGCTGGCGAGCGGGAGCTTTCTGGCCGACGCAGCCCTGGCACTTGGTCACGCGGTCGACGCGCCGGCAGTCTTTGCGGCCGCGGCGCGGGGCGAGGCCTGGGCGTCGGCGGTTCTCGACCGATCGATCGATGTGGTCGCCCGCCTCCTTCAGAACCTGCAACTGCTGTTCGATCCGGCCGTCATGATCGTTGGCGGTGGCGTCGGCCTCGCTGATGGCTACCGCGCGCGCCTCGAAGCGCGGCTGGCGCATCTGCCGCCACATCTGAAGCCCGAGATCCGCGCCGCGGCTCTCGGAAAAACCGCTGGCGTGATCGGCGCCGCCGACCTCGCTCGTCGCACATCATAAAATCCAAGGGGACACAAAATGACGCGACTGAAGACCCTTCTGACCAGCGCCGCCCTGTTCGCGACGCTTGGGATAACCGGAGCCATGGCCGAGGTGACGGTCCTTGGATGGCCGGGAGGACCGGAGGAAGCCGGCCTGCGCAAGGCGGCAGATGCCTATAACGCCACGGCCACTGATGCCGACAAGGTGAAGCTGATCTTCTTCAACCGCGACGGCTTCTTCGACAAGCTGGCCGCCGACCTCGCCGCCGGCTCGACAGACTTCGACGTCAATCTTCTCGCCACCTACGCGCTCGGTCGCTATGCGCCGTTCATGGATCCGATCAGCTTGCCGGACGCCTCCAAGACGACCTTCCCCGAGAAGGTGCTGGCGACCATGCAGTATGATGGGAAGCAGTATGGCATCCCGACCGACCTGTCGCTGCACTTCATGTACTATCGCAGCGATCTCATCGAGAAGCTGCTGTCCGATGCGGACTGGAAGGCCAAGTATGGCGAGATCTCCGAGAAGTATCTCGGCAAGAAGCTCGACCCCAAAGATCCGGACGCCTGGACCTGGGACGACTGGATGGCGACGGCGCTGTTCTTCACCAAATCGATCAACTCCGACAGTCCGACCCGCTACGGTACGGTTCTTCAGATGAAGAACCTCTTGTTCAACATGATGGTCTGGCAGTCGACGGCGCGTGCCCAGGGCGGCGACTGGATGAACGACAAGGGTGAGATCATCGTCGACAGCCCCGCCTATCGTACCGCGCTCGACATCTACAAGAAGCTCTACGACGAGGGCACGTCGCCGAAGGACTCGACCACCTACGAGTTCGCCGAGGCCAATGCCGCTTTCGGCGCCGGCCAGGCCGCCACGATGGTGCAGTGGAACGCCGCCTTCGGCGATCTCGACAACAAGGAAAAGACGCCCGCCGTCGCAGGCAAGATCGGCACCGTGGCGCCGCCTGCCGGGCCGGAAGGTCGTTTCACCCATATCCACGGCCTCGGCCTCGGCATCAACAAGGCGTCGAAGAACAAGGAAGGCGCCGTCAAGTTCCTCAACTGGCTCGGCACGGCCGACGCCATGGAGATCTATGCCAGGGCCGGCGGTTCGCCGGCGCTCAGCGATCCGGTGGTGGCCAAGGTCAGTGCCGAGCGGCCGGACCTCGTCAAGCTGGGCCAGTTTGCCGGCGCCTATGGTTTCGTCATGCACGGCGGCACGGCGGCCAAGGCGTTGCAGGTCTACGAGCTGCAGGCCAAGGAGTTCACCGCCTACTGGGCCGGCGACAAGTCGCTCGATGACGCGCTTGCTGCAGCGAAGGCCGGCATGGCCGAACTCCTGAAGCCGTGACGATCCGGACGGCGGCTGCCTGACCGTCGCTGTTCTGCCTGGCGGATTGCGGTAGATTAGTCGAGCCAGCAACGCCGCGCCGTCAGTCCCGCGCGCCGATCCCCCAGCCGGCGCGCGGGTGCCTTTTCCAACGCTGTCGATCTTCCCGAGGACGAGACCCGTATGCCGCGGACTTCACGTTTCGAGGGGCGTCTTCTGATCGCCCCGCTCACGGCTTTCCTGATCGCCCTCCTGGGGTTCCCACTCGTTCTTGACCTCATCTATTCGATCTCGCGCGTCGGCTTTGAGAATATCCGGACGCCGGAATTGGTTGGCTTCTCCAACTATGCCAAGGCGATGGCCGACCCCGAGTTCTGGGCCGCCGCCTGGTTCTCGTTGCGCTTCGGGTTGATCGTCGCGGTCATTCAGGTGGTGGCCGGTCTCGGTCTCGCGGTGTTCCTCGCGCCGCTGTTTGCTAGGCGACCCTGGCTGATCGCCTTGCTCATGCTGCCGATGATGGTGGCGCCGGCGCTGGTCGGCCTGATGTACCGGCTGATCCTGCACGAGTTCGTCGGTGCGGTGCCTTACTACCTCCTCGAGTGGTACGGCGATTTTCCCGCTTTCCTTGGCCGCGACTGGGCGTTCACGACGCTGGTGACCGTCGAGACGCTGCAATGGACGCCGTTCGCGCTCTTGATCCTGCATTCGTCCTACGCGGCGATCTCGCCCGATGTTCGCGAGGCGGCGGCGCTGGACGGAGCGCGCGGCCGCCGGCTGTTTCTCAACATTGACCTGCCGCTGATGCTGCCGGCGATCGGCATCACCTTCTTCATCCGCTTCATCGACAGCTTCCGGGTGTTCGACAATCTCTACACCCTGGTGGGGCCGGGCGCTGGAGGCTCCACCACCTCGATGAGCATCTACATCTATCAGGCCTTCTTCAAGGTCGGGGATATCGGCCTTGCCGTGGCGGCGTCAATGCTGCTGCTCGCCGCGTCCTTCGTTGTGCTGTGGGTGATCAACGGGCTGACGGCCAGAAAGGCACCACTATGAGGAAGCCGTTCGTCGACACCCTGCGCTGGCTGGCGTTCATCGCCGCCGTCGCCATCCTGAACTTCCCGGTGATCGCCACGCTGGTGACCTCGCTGAAGAGCGAGGCGGAGATCATGACCAATGCCTCGCTGATGATCGAGGCGCCGACGCTCGGCAACTATGCGGCCGTCTTCGCCATGGCCGACCGGTTCGACATCCTGCACTTCCTGACGAACAGCCTCGTCGCCTCGCTGATCGGCTCGGTGCTGGCCATTGCGCTGGCCTTTCCGGCGGCCTATGCGATGGCGCGCTTCGGGGTGGGGCGCACCTGGCTGTTGCCGCTCGCCGTCAATCTCCGAGCGGTGCCGCTGATCATCTTCGCCATCCCCATCTACCTGATGTACCAGCAGGTCGGTCTGCTCGACACGCGCTTCGGCCTTGCCCTCATTCTCTGCCTCGTCAACGTGCCGCTGGTCCTGGTGCTGTTCGCCTCGTCCATTGCCGACCTGCCGCTGGAGATCGAGGAAGCGGGCCGCGTCGATGGTGCCGGTACGTTGCGCCTTCTCGTCTATGTGGTGGCGCCGATGTCGCTCAATGTCGTCGCAGCCTCGACGGTGCTGGCCTTCATCTACTCCTGGAACGAGTTCCTGTTCGGCCTGATGCTCACCACCAACAGCGCGACGCCGGTGTCGGTCGGCGCCTCGTTCTTCTTTGCCGCATCGGGCGGTGGCGTGCGCTGGGGCGTCGCCGCCGCCGTGATGATCCTCGCGACGCTACCGCCGCTCGTCCTCGGCCTCTTGATGTATCGCCAGATCGGCCGGTCGATGACCGCCGGCGCCGTCAAGGGCTGATCCCCACGCCTTATCGCCTCGAATGTTCGGGAAACGACCATGGCCGAGATTGAGTTCAAGTCCGTTGCCAAGTCCTTCGACAAGGTCGGCGTCATCGCCGGTCTCGACCTCAGGGTTCAGGACGGCGAGTTCATCGTGTTCGTCGGCCCGTCCGGCTGCGGCAAGTCGACCGCGCTCAGGATGATCGCCGGGCTTGAGGAGACGACCGCGGGCGATATCCAGATCGGTGGCCGCTCAGTGACCGGCCTTGCGCCATCGGACCGAAACGTCGCCATGGTGTTCCAGAGCTACGCGCTCTATCCGCACATGACGGTGGCGGGCAACATCGGTTTCCCGTTGAAGATGGCGGGTCGGCCGGCGGCCGAGATTGCGCTGCGGGTGAAGGAAGCGGCCGATGTTCTCGACCTCGGCCCCTATCTCGGCCGCCGTCCCGCCCAGTTATCCGGCGGACAGCGCCAGCGCGTCGCCCTGGGGCGGGCGATCGTGCGACACCCCGATGTCTTCCTGTTCGACGAGCCGCTCAGCAATCTCGACGCCGATCTTCGTGTCTCCATGCGTGGCGAGATCATGCGCCTGCGCGAGCGCATCCGGGCGACCATGATCTATGTGACGCACGACCAGACCGAAGCGATGACGATGGGCGACCGTATCGCCGTCTTCGCGCCGCTCAAGGACGGCCATGGCCGCAATCTCATGCAGGTCGGCAGGCCCGAGGAGCTTTACGAGCGGCCGGCCAACCTGTTCGTCGCCCGCTTTCTTGGCTCACCGAAGATGAACCTGATCGAGGTGGGAGAAGGGGAGATGCTCCCCTTTGGAACGATGGATCTGGGGCCTCGTCCGGACGGGCACCACGGCGCGCTGCTCCTCGGTGTCCGTCCGGAAGACATCCGCATCGCCGGGGCCGGTACTCCAGGCTTGGCCGGGCGCATACGGTTGGTCGAGGCGCTCGGAGCCGAATACTACGTCCATGTCGAGACCGAGGCGGGCGAGCTGATCGTTCGTGTCATGGACAAGCGCCTTCGGCCCGTGTCCGGCGAGGCCGTTGCCTTGCAGCCGGCGTCAACTGCCTTTCATCTGTTCGACAAGGCGACGGGCAGCCGGGTCGGCGGTTGAACGGCTAACCGATCCGGCCGACCGGTGCCGGCCGGCCGCGCACCATGCGCGTCAGGGTGTCCTCGCGCCAGAGATAGGCGTGGGCGAGTGCCATCACGATGTGGCCGGCGACGAGGACGAGCAATGTCCAGCCGAGCAGGCCATGCGCGGCATTGGCCGGCGCCATGAGCGCCGGGATGCGCTCGCCACTGCCAGCGAAAACCTCGATGCCGAAGACCGAGAGGCCGCGACCGCTGCCATAGGCGCGGACGACAGCCAGCGTGGGTATCGCCAGCATCAGCAGATAGAGAATGAGGTGCCCGAGGCGCGCCGCCGTGCCGAGAAGGCTGACGGCATAGACCGGCCGATTGCCGAGGTTGGCGAGAGCCCACAGCCCGCGAAGGACGACGGTGACCAACAGAAGGAAGCCGACCGACGAGTGCCAGGACCAGAAGAAACGGGCAACCGGCAGGTCCCGATCGACGGCATGCAGGATGGCTGAAAGGAACTGCCAGGCGAACAGCGCTGCCATCAGCCAATGGAATGCGCGGGTGATCGCGCCGTAGCCCTCGGGATGGTCGAAGAGCGTCGAATGATCCTTCGTCAAGGCAGGTCTCCTGTCGTCCGGCGGAGGATGTCGATTGATTAAGTGATTATGCGTAGGTATCCGACAATTGCCAGTCGGAATGCGGCAGAAAGCCGGCGGGTGATGGCGGTTGCATCTCAAAATCGCGTGAGCATGGCTCCGCCGATGAGGCGGATTGGGTCGGGCGAGACCCCAAGGTTGCCTCGCAAGAGACCTTCCTTTAAATTTCGGGGCAGATACGGGATCCGGCGCTATGGTGGGGCGCCACCGGATCTGACCGGTGGCGGAGGACATATGAAGCGCGTTTCCGATCTGAACCATCCCTTCTATCGCCCGCTTTGGCGGCGTGTCCTGCTGGTGGCGGTGACCGGCGCCTGGGCGACATACGAGAATTTCGTGGTCAAGGATCCGATGTGGATGGTGCTGACCGCCGGCATATTCGTCTATGCCGCCTGGGTGTTCCTGATCAAATGGGTCGACCCTGCAGACAAGCCGGCTGAAATCACCGGCCCTGTTGCTGACGAACCGTCGGTCACCTCCGAGAGCAACGAGGGCGTCGACCGGCGGTGACTTGCGGACTAAGCTAGGGGTTCCCACGTAGAGGGCGGCATTGCCGCCGCTGACAGGAGCCCGTCATGACCGTCGAAACCTTCCCCATCACCCGTAGCGACGAGGAATGGCGGCGGCTGCTCACGCCCGAGCAGTACCGCGTCATGCGCGGTCACGGCACCGAGGCGCCCGGCAGTTGTGCGTTGCTATATGAGAAGCGGCGCGGCGTGTTCCATTGCGCCGGCTGCGACACGCCGCTGTTCGCCTCGCATGACAAGTTCGAGAGCGGTACCGGCTGGCCGAGCTTCAACGAACCTGAGCCGGGTGCCGTCGAGACCTCGGTCGACCGCAGTCACTTCATGGTCCGCACCGAGGTGCATTGCGCCCATTGCGGCTCGCACCTCGGTCACGTGTTCGACGACGGGCCGCCGCCGAGCGGCCTGCGCTATTGCATCAACGGCGTGGCGCTGGTCTTCCGTCCGGAGTAACCATGGCGGCCATCGCGGGCCGCCAAGCTCATCATACCGAGATGCATTGAAAATGCTTCTTGGTATTCCGCTTGCCGATTTCTCATGCCGCTAGCGCAACCGAGAAATCGGCAATGGTCTCAATGAGTGGATGCTTCAGCATCTTCGCGAGATGCTATCAGGCGCTGGTCTTGGCGTTGGCGATCGCTGCCATGATCAGTTCAGCGGCTTCGTCGACGCCGCCCCAGCCGATCACCTTCACCCACTTGCCGGGCTCCAGATCCTTGTAGTGCTCGAAGAAGTGCTCGATCTGATGGACCGTGATCTCCGGCAAGTCCTGGATCGTCTTGATCTTGGAATAGCGGGTGGTCAGCTTGTTGGAGGGAACGGCGATGATCTTCTCGTCATGGCCGCTTTCGTCCTGCATCTTGAGAACGCCGATCGGTCGGCAGTTCATGATGGCGCCGGGAACGATGGCGCGGGTGTTGACCACCATCACGTCGATCGGATCGCCGTCGTCGGAAAGCGTATGCGGCACGAAGCCGTAGTTTCCGGGGTAATGCATCGCCGTGTAGAGGAAGCGATCGACGTACATGGCGCCGGCCGCCTTATCCATCTCATACTTGATCGGCTCGCCGCCGAGCGGAACTTCAATGATGACGTTGATGTCCTCGGGCGGGTTATTGCCGATGGGAACGGCGTCGATGCGCATGATTAATCCTTGAAAAGAAACAAAGTTGCGAGCACGTGTTTATCCGTAACGGTGGGACGAAAGCAAGGCAACGGGCGCTATAGCTGGTCTGCGTTGCCGGAGCTTCAGCCTCGCCCGACCGGAGGCCAGGCATAGACGATGACCGGCACGAGGCGGCCGGCGATCTTTTCGCTGGAGCCCACGACTTCCTGCCCCCCGAGCCGCTCATAGAAGCCGACGCCAACTGCGTTGGCTGCGAGCACGCGCACCACGAGACCGTCGAGATGCATGTCGGCGAGGGCTGCCCGCGCCTCCTCGAACAGTCGTCGTCCCAGGCCGACGCCATGCATGTCGGGATGAAGATAGAGCTCGTAGATCTCCCCCCGGAAGGGCAGGGCGCGCATGCGGCTCGGACCCAGCGTGGCGTAGCCGGCAACCCGTCCTTCCACCTTGACGACCAGCACGGCGACATTGCGGGCGATGGCCTTGGCCCACCAGCGCGGTCCGCGGCGTTCGATCATCCGTTCGAGTTCGACGCCGTCCAGAAGCCCTCGGTAGGCATAGCGCCAGGCGGCGTCGTGGACCGCCGCGATCTCCGCGGCATCCTCCAAGGCGGCGCGCTGGACGTCGATCGAAAGGGTGCTCATGAAGGGAGCTTAACCCGGTCCCCCCGAGAGCGGAAGTCAAAAACGGTGGATCTCGAAAAAGCCGCCAGCCATCTGGAGAATTTCCGGTCAGAACCAGTTGACCGGAAACCCTCTATCTCTTGTTTCAACCAAGTCCTGAAGCAGAACCGCGAGGCGCTGTTGCTGGATCTGCTCCGGTGACCAAGGATCGCCTAGAACCAATTGCCGATGCGGTCCAGGATACTCTTGTCCTTCTCCACCGTCGCCGGCGCCACGGCCACGGCCGGGCAGGGCGGGGTTCCGGCGGGAGCTACGACGCCCGGCGGGGCGCAGGCGGGTTGCGGGGCGATCGCTGGCGCTGCTCCGCCTGCGAGCGCCGGTTGCCCAGGCTGCCGCGGGATGGGTGGTGCAATGACCGCGACCGGCGCGACCGGGGCCGCCAAGGCGGGCTTCGCCGGGGCGGGCACGACAGGTGACGGGAGGGCAGGCGGCGGCACCGCGGCCACGGACATGGCCGGTGCGACGGCAGGCGGAGGCGTCTCGGTCTTGTCGCCGCCGGTCACGAAGGAGAACAAGCGCGAGATGGCGCCGGCACGCTCCTGCTCGATGGGTTCGGCCAAGGCGACGGCGTGGATCTGCGGCCCACGCGGATCGGCGATGGGAACCGGCGCGCCGGTGGCCGGCACGATCACCGGGCCGACCCTGATGCCGGCATCCGGGTTGGGCTCGGCACCGAACAGGCGGGCGAGGGCGCCAGGATTGCGCTCGGCCTCGATGCGGGCGGCCTCGGCCTCGGCCAGCGCCCTTTCGGCGTCGGCCTTGCGCTTCTCGGCGGCGAGTGCCAGCTGGATGCGCTTGTCTTCCTCGGCCTTGCGGTCTTCCTCGAGCTTGGCGAACAGCACCTCGGCTTCGGCATAGTCGGCCTTGGCTCGGGTCTGAAGCGAGGCGACGAGTTCCTTCGGCTGGCCAAGATCGGCGGGGCAGGCGGCGGCGGTATCGAGCGGTACGGTCGGGTTGGCATTGAAGACGTACTTGCGGCCGCAGACGTCCACCTTCGGCTCCATGCGGGTCAACTCGAAGGTGTCGTAGCCCTCCTTCAGCATTTTCCAGAAGGGCATGTTGGCGTCGTTCCAGTGCTTGGCCATGTTCTTGCCGTCGAGACGGAACGGAAAGGCCTGCAGCTGGAAGCTCTTCTGGCCGCCGCGGAATGCCTCGCGGGCCAGGGCGTAGATTTCCTGGATCTGCGGGTCCGTCATGGCATAGCAGCCGCGCGACGAGCAGGAGCCATGCACCATCAGCGCCGAGCCGGTGCGGCCGTTGGCCCGGTCATAGGCATTGGGGAAGCCGGTGTTGAAGGCGAGATACCAATCCGACTTGGGGTTCATCAGGCCGGGCGAGATGGAATAGAAGCCCTCCGGCGCCTGCCTGTCGCCTTCCTTGACCTTCGGCCCGAGATTGCCGGACCAGCGACAGATGTCATAGCTCTTCAGCAGCGCGTAGCGGCCGCTGGCGTTCATCTTCCAGACTTCAAACTTGTTCTCTTCCTTGAAGATGCGCATCAGCACCGGCGAGGAAGGCTTCATGTCGAGCTTCTTCATCTGCTCGAGCGTCTTCGCCGGGATCGGTCGCTGCTCCTTGGGCCCGTAGCCATAGCCGATCTCGTCGGCCTGGCAGGCGGCAAGCAGCGCGGCAACGCCAAGGGCGCCGGCAAGCCGCGCAAGGCGGCCGGCGGTGGAAATGCCTGAGGAGGGCTGGAACGGGCGGAACGAGGTCATGCTCTCCGTTTCACTCATGTCACTCATGGGCGCCGCGGCACCGTTTGGGCGCTGGCGGGAGCCGGCCGACCGCCCCCCGGCGCCGGACAGCATATCATGAAGCAATCCTCGGCTGTCAGGGTTACCGAAGTATTACCGTGGCATCGAGGAGCAGACGATGCGCCGGAAGGCCGGCGCATCCATCAGCCGAAGCTGTCGAACTTCTCCTTTCCTACGGAAACGTGAGAAATTCATGGCAAAACGACCGAGATTCGAGCGGCGCTCGATGTCAGGCCTTGAGTTCGCGGCCGATCGCCAGGAACTTGCGGCGGCGGTCGGCACGGATATCGTCGCGGCTCTTGCCGTCGAAGGTGGCGAATGCCGCCTCGATGACGCCGCCAACCGCCTCGATCACCTGATCGGGCGAACGATGGGCGCCGCCCACCGGCTCTTCGATGATGCCGTCGATGATGCCGAAGCGGACGAGATCCTGGGCGGTGATGCGCATGTTCATCGCCGCGTCCTGCGCCTTGGCCGAATCCTTCCACAGGATGGAGGCGGCGCCTTCGGGCGAGATCACCGAGTAGATCGAGTGCTCCAGCATGAAGACGCGATTGGCGGTGGCGATGGCGATGGCGCCGCCGGAGCCACCCTCGCCGATCACCACCGACACGATCGGCACGCCTAATCGGAGGCAGGCCTGCGTCGAGCGGGCGATGGCTTCGGCCTGGCCACGTTCCTCGGCGCCGATGCCGGGGTAGGCGCCGGCCGTGTCGACCAATGAAATCAGCGGCAGGTTGAAGCGGTCGGCCATCTCCATGATGCGGATGGCCTTGCGGTACCCTTCGGGGCGCGCCATGCCGAAGTTGTGCCGGATACGCGTCTGGGTGTCGTGGCCCTTCTCTTGGCCGATGACCGCCACCGGACGACCGCGGAAGCTGCCGAGGCCGGCCAGGATGGCGGCATCCTCGCCGAAGTTCCGGTCACCGGACAGCGGCGTCCAGTCGGAGATCAGCTTTTCGATATAGTGGACGGCATGCGGCCGATCCGGATGACGGGCGACCTGCGCCTTCTGCCAGGGCGTGAGGCGGGTGTAGATGTCGGCCAGCGCCTGGGCGGCGCTCGTCTCGAGCTTGGCGATGTCATCGTCGATGGGAAGGGCGTTGCCGCTGTCGGCCAGGGCTTTCAGTTCCTGAACCTTGCCTTCCAGGTCGGCGATGGGTTTCTCAAAGTCGAGATAGCTTCTCATCCGGCTCTCTTCATGGTGCCCCGGCCGCCGTCTTAATCCCCAGGGACAACCAAAGGTGCGGCGACCGCGCACACTTGGCTTTCGATCGCCGCCTTGTCAACGCCAATCGCCGTAAATGCCGGCAATTCTGTGACGATCTCCGTGCCAATACCAAGGCGGCTACCGCTCGGACAGTGGATGATGATCGGCGACGAGCGCGGCGAGCCGATGCTCAAGGACATGGGTGTAGATCTCGGTCGTGCCGATATCGGCATGGCCGAGCAACTCCTGGACGATGCGCAGATCGGCGCCATTCTGCAACAGATGGCTGGCGAAGGCATGGCGCAGAACATGCGGCGACACCTTGTCGGGCGACAGTCCCTGCCGGGCGGCGGCGTCCTTCAGGTCCCGGGCGAAGCTCTGGCGCGTGACGTGGCCGGTCTCGGAACTGGCCGGGAACAGGAAGGGGCTGCCGGCGTGCCGGCCACTGGCCTTCAGAAGGCGGCGATAGCTGATGACGGCGGCGCGGGCGGCCTCGCCGATCGGAACCAGCCGGTCCTTTGATCCCTTGCCGCGCACGGTCATGGCGGCGGCGCCTTCGCGGATGGCGCCGGCCGGCAGGCCTACCAGTTCGGAAACCCTGAGGCCCGACGCATAGAGCGTCTCCAGCATGGCCCAGAAGCGGGCGCGGCGCAGCGCTTCGGCCTGATCCTCGATCGGTTCGGCCGCCGCGGCGGCTGTCGCATCCATAAGCCGTCCAACCTCATCGACGGTGAGCACCTTGGGCAACGGACGGCGGGTGCGCGGGCGATCAACCCGAGCGGTGGGGTCGTCGGCGCGGCGCCCCTCTGCATAGAGGAACTTGTGCAACTGCCGGACGGCGGAGAGGCGGCGAGCCTGGGTGGCGGCGGCGTAACCCTCGGCAGCGAGGCCGGCGACGAAATCCTCCACATCCTCCGTTGCGGCATCGAGAAGGCTGCGGCCGCGGCTGGCAAGAAAGCCGAGATAGAGATCGAGGTCGGCGCGATAGGCGATGAGCGTATTGTCGGACGCCGCATCCTCGATGCTGGCCGCTTCAAGGTAGGTTTCAACCAGGGTGGCGTCGCCGACGGTCATGGCGTGCTGTCCGGCGGGGCGGCCGCAGCGCCCCCGTCCGGACCGGCCGGCTCGGGCGTGAGAGAGGCTGGCGGTGGCGACAGCGGCCGGGCACCCTTGAGCACGGAGGGGTCGATGGGCACGGTGAAAGTGCGCGGCTCCGGCGTGACCAGATAGGCCAGTGCCAGCACTGCGGCGGTGGCAATGGCGGCCAGAACGAGGAGAAAGCCGAGGAAGCGTGTGATGGTCGGCATGGTTCCGCTCGGGGCCGGGTCCTGCAAGGTCGCTCGGCCATGCTAACAGCTTGACAGACGCGCCTCCCCAACCCATGAGACTTCTCATGACCGACGTCAAGACCAGCCGCAGCCGCGACCACGACGCCGCCAATCGGCGCGCCAGCGCCCATGCCCGCATCGTCGAGCTGCTCGGCGGTCGTTCCGTCGTGCTGGTGGGCATGATGGGAGCCGGCAAGACGTCGGTGGGCAAGCGCCTGGCCGGCCGCCTCGGCCTGACCTTCATCGACGCCGACACGGCGATCGAGGAGGCGGCCAAGAAGACGGTCTCCGAGATTTTTGCCGAGCACGGCGAGGACTATTTCCGTCAGGGAGAGCGGCGTGTGATCGCCCGCCTGCTGCGCGAGCCGGGCCAGATCATCGCTACCGGCGGTGGCGCCTTCATGAACCCGGAGACGCGGGCGGCGATCCGTGGCGCCGGCATATCGATCTGGCTCAGGGCCGACTGGGAACTGCTCTACGAAAGGGTGCGCCGCCGGCCGACGCGGCCCCTCTTGCAGACGGCCGATCCCGTAGGCACCCTGAAGGCACTCGTCGAGGCGCGCTATCCTGTTTATGCCGAGGCAGACCTTACCGTCCAGTCGGTCGACGTGCCACACGAGGCGATGGTCGACGCGGTGGTTTCCGCCCTGGAAGCTTGGCTTGTCGAAGACGCGGAACGAGGACAAAAGGCGCCTTGACGGCGCCGGGGCCGGAAACGGCGGGGGGAGACATGACGGTTGAAGGCGACATGGACGGCATCGTCAAGGTGCCGGTAGCGCTCGGCGAGCGGTCCTACGACATCCTGATCGGCGAGGGTCTTGCTGCCGACGCCGGCCGCTGGTTCCGCGCCGTTCTGCCGAAGGCGCGCGCCTGCATCATCACCGATTCCAACGTCTCCGGCCGGCATCTGGTCGCCTTCGAGAAATCGCTGCGGCGCGCCGGCGTCACGGCCAGCGCCGTGGTCATCCCGGCTGGCGAGGCGTCGAAGTGCTTTGACGTGTTCGAGCAGGTGGTCGACCAGGTGGTCGGCGGCCGCTACGAGCGCGGCGACGCGGTGGTGGCGCTGGGCGGCGGCGTGGTCGGCGATCTCGCCGGCTTCGTGGCCGGCGTGGTTCGGCGCGGCATGCGCTTCGTCCAGGTGCCGACGACCCTCCTCTCGCAGGTGGATTCGTCGGTGGGCGGCAAGACCGGCATCAACAGCCGCCACGGCAAGAATCTCGTCGGCGTGTTCCATCAGCCCGATCTGGTGCTGGCCGATACCAAGGTGCTCGACACCCTGCCCGAGCGGGAGTTCCGCGCCGGCTATGCCGAGGTGGTCAAATACGGCCTGATCGACAATGCCGACTTCTTCGCCTCGCTGGAGAAGACCTGGCGCGACGTGTTCGCCGGCGGGCCTGCCCGCACCGAGGCGATCGCCGTTTCCTGCCGCTCCAAGGCGGCGATCGTCGCACGTGACGAGCGCGAGACCGGCGACCGGGCACTGCTCAACCTCGGCCACACTTTCGGTCACGCCATCGAGACGGCGGCCGGCTACAGCGGCGCCGTGGTGCATGGCGAGGCGGTGTCGCTCGGCATGGTGCTCGCCCATGACTTCTCGGTGCGCCTCAACCAGATGTCGCCCGATGACGCCAACCGCATCCGCAGCCATCTTGCCGAGGTCGGCCTGCCGACGCGGCTGTCCGAGATTCCCGGCGGTGCACCGTCGGTCTCGACCTTCATGGAGCTGATCGGCCAGGACAAGAAGGTGCAGAATGGCGCGCTGACATTCATCCTGAGCCGCGGCATCGGCGAAGCCTTCATTGCCAAGGATGTGCCGGCCGAGGCGGTGCGCGCCTTCCTCACCGACAAGCTCAGCGAAGGGCAGGCCTGATGGACGGACAGGGCGGGGCGCTGGCCGATCTTGCGTTCGCCGGCCTGCCGGTCGCCCTGTTCGTCGTCATCACCGTCATCCTGTCGGCGGCCGGGTCGGCTCTCCTCGCCTCCAACCGTACCAAGCTGCATCACATGGAGCGGCTGGGCGACCGCCGCATCAAGCGCCTCGTCGAGCTGACTGCCGAGCGGGCGCGGGCGGTATCGGCCATCCGTCTGGCGCGACAGGTGTCGACGGTGGCGCTCACCATCTTTGCGACGCGGGCGGTGCTGGCCTTCGAGACCGATCCCATGCGCCTCGCCGTCTGGGCGATCGGCGGCATCGTCCTTGCCATCCTGCTCGACGCCGTGCCACGCGTCGTGGTGTCGCTCCGGCCGGAACGATCGGCCCTGGTTCTGTTGCCGGCCATCGAGGCGTCAGCGCGCCTGCTCGAACCGCTGATCACCGGCATCGAGACGGCGGTGATCGCACCCTTGCGGCTGGTCAGCAAGACGCCGCGCGAGGCGGCATGGACGGCCCACGAGGAGATCCGCGAGGCGGTCGACCTCTTGCATCGCGAGGGCGGCGTGGTCAAGGACGACCGCGACATGGTCGGCGGCGTGCTCGATCTCAGCGAGCTGCCGCTCTCCGATATCATGGTGCATCGCACCAAGATGCGCACCTTCGACGTGGACATGCCGGTCGGCGACCTCCTGAAGGCGCTGATCGCCAGCCCGTTCACGCGCCATCCGCTCTGGCGCGACGAGCCGGACAACATTGTCGGCGTGCTGCATTCCAAGGAGTTGATGCGCGCCATCGACCGGGCCGGCGGCGATCCCGACAAGGTCTGTGTCGAGACACTGATGACGCCGCCCTGGTTCGTGCCCGACACGACGCTGGCAGCCGAGCAGCTCAAGGCCTTCCTGAAGCGCAAGGTCCATCTGGCGCTGGTGGTCGACGAGTATGGCGAAGTGCAGGGGCTCGTCACCCTTGAGGACATCCTCGAGGAGATCGTCGGCGACATCACCGACGAGCAGGACGTGGTGGTGCAGGGCGTGCGCCCCTATCCCGACGGCTCCGCCTCGGTGGACGGAGCGGTGCCGATCCGCGACCTCAACCGCATGATGGACTGGCGCCTGCCCGACGACGAGGCGACCACCATCGCCGGCCTGGTCATTCACGAGGCGAGGATGATCCCCGACCCCGGGCAGTCGTTCACCTTCCACGGCTTCCGCTTTCGGGTGCTCAGACGACAGAGGAACCGCATCACGGCGTTGAAGGTGGGACCGGTCGACGACGTCTTCCGGTCGGAATGAGCTGCCACGGCATCCGCAGTCCTGACCCGCGCCGAGCGCATGGACCGGATGCGAGCCATGGCTGCTTGCGGAAGCCCTTGAAATCACTCCCCCGGGGCGCGGGCTGAGACGGAAAGCGCATGCAGACCGCTGTCGAACTCCGCCTTCAGGGCGCCCATCACCAGGCGCTGCCGGGCAAGGCGGCTCTTGCCCTCGAAGATGGCCGATACCACCTCTACGGCGTAATGGGTCTCGCCGCCCTCGCGCCAGCCGCCATGGCCGCGGTGGCGCTCGCTGTCATCGATCACGCTGAGGTGGGATGGAGACAGTTCGGCGAGGAGCGCCGCCTCGATGCGGCTTTTTCGGGTGGAAGCGGGCGGGGTCAGCGAAGCCATCGGGCGTCCTCGTCGTTTTGTCGCAGGCGAAGCAATCTGGCATCTGGCGACCAGGAATGTCGATTGTCAACGCCTTGCCGGCGCGCTTGCGAGTGCCCATAATCGGCGGACCATGGATTCCTACTCCAAGCTCTTCGAGAAAATCCGGATCAAGCCGGACAAGGAAAGCGTCGCTCGCGACCAGTTCCCACGTTGCGAGTGGGCCGGCTGCGAGAACGCCGGCGCCCATCGCGCCCCGAAGGGCCGGGGCCGCGAGGGGCAGTATCACCACTACTGCCTTGAGCACGTTCAGCTCTACAACAAGTCCTACAACTATTTCTCGGGCATGGGCGACGACGACGTCATCGCCTTCCAGAAGGACGCCCTCACCGGCCATCGCCCCACCTGGACGGTGTCCGTCAACCGCTGGGGGCAGACCGATCCCAACGCCGGCAATCGCCGCCGGCCGGCCGAACCGACCTACAACGATCCCTTCGGCGTGTTTCACGGCTCGCGGGCGGGCGGCATGCGCTCGGAGCCGGAGGAGCCGCGCCGGCGTGTGTCGCCGATGACGCAACGCGCTTTTGAAACGTTGCACCTTGAGGTCGGCGCGTCCAAGGACGAGATCAAGGCGCAGTACAAGATCATGGTCAAACGCCACCATCCAGACGCCAACGGCGGCGACCGGTCGTCAGAGGAACGGTTGCGGGAGATCATACAAGCCTATAATTACTTGAAGACCGCCGGATTCTGTTGACCGGCCGCATTTTCCCGATTCGACGGAGCGACTTTCTCCCTCCGCTTGGTCGCTCCAGGAGGTCTTATGACTCAGCAGACGTATGACGCGCCGCTGCCCGATACCCGGGTCTCGGTTCGCGAGGTGTTCGGTATCGACACCGACATCGATGTGCCCGCCTATTCCAAGGCAGATGAACACGTTCCCGATCTCGATCCGGACTATCTGTTCGACCGTGCGACCACGCTGGCCATTCTGGCCGGTTTTTCGCACAATCGCCGCGTGATGGTGTCTGGCTACCACGGCACCGGCAAGTCGACGCACATCGAACAGGTGGCCGCCCGCCTAAATTGGCCGCTGGTGCGCGTCAACCTCGACAGCCACATCAGCCGCATCGACCTCGTCGGCAAGGACGCCATCGTGCTGCGCGACGGCAAGCAGATCACCGAGTTCCGCGACGGCATCCTGCCGTGGGCGCTGCAGAACAACGTGGCGCTGGTGTTCGACGAGTATGACGCCGGCCGTCCCGACGTGATGTTCGTCATCCAGCGCGTTCTCGAAGTGGCCGGCAAGCTGACGCTGCTCGATCAGAACCGGGTCATCCGCCCGCACCCGGCTTTCCGCCTGTTCGCGACGGCCAACACCATCGGCCTCGGCGACACGTCCGGCCTCTATCACGGCACGCAGCAGATCAACCAGGGCCAGATGGACCGCTGGTCGATCGTCACCACGCTCAACTATCTGCCGCATGACCACGAGGTCGGCATCATCGCCGCCAAGGCCAAGTCGTTTACCGGTCCGGAAGGCCGCGACACGCTGTCGAAGATGGTGCGCGTTGCCGACATGACGCGCTCGGCCTTCATCAACGGCGACATTTCGACGGTGATGAGCCCGCGCACCGTGCTCACCTGGGCCGAGAATGCCTCGATTTTTGGCGACGTCGGCTTTGCGTTCCGTCTCACCTTCCTCAACAAGTGCGACGAGACCGAGCGGGTGCAGGTGGCCGAGTTCTATCAGCGCTGCTTCGGCAAGGAACTGCCGGAAAGCGCGGCCAACATGGTGCTCACCTGAGGGATCATGGCCAGCAAGCGGAGCTATAGTGGCAGTTGCCAGTGCGGCAACATCACGTTCTCGGCCGAGCTTGTGCTCGGCGAACTGGTGGCTTGCAACTGCTCCCGCTGCCGCCGGGTCGGCCATCTCCTCGCCTATCTGCCGGAAAGCGATTTTCAAGTGACGATCGGTGAGGCCGGCATGTCCGAGTATCGTTTCAACACCGGACGGATCGCCCATCGCTTCTGTCCGGTGTGCGGCATTCAGCCCTATGCCGCCGGCACCGCGCCGGACGGCACGCCTTCCATCGCCGTCAATGCCCGCTGTCTCGATGGGGTCGACCTCGACGCCCTGCCGATCAAGCGGTGCGACGGGGCCTCCTATTAAGGAACGGAGCATCGTGTCCTCCTCCAACCAGGCCAAAGGCAAGGAAATCGCCATCGAGCCGCTCAAGAAGGCGGTGACGACGGCGATGCGGGCGATTTCCGGCGACGGTGAGCTGGAAGTCATGTTCGCCGCCGACCGGCCGTCGCTCAACGGCCACAAGGCGCGCGTGCCCGACCCGCCGCGCCGGCCAACGGCGTTCGATGTGGCGGTGACGCGTGGCGCCGGCGATGCGCTGGCCCTGCGTCTTGCCTGCCATAACGAGACGGTGCACCGCACCTTCGTGCCGGAGGGGCCGCGCGCCAAGGCCGTGTTCGATGCCATGGAGCAGGCTCGCTGCGAGGCGCTCGGCGCGCGGGCCATGCCGGGCGTTGCCGGCAATCTTGCGGCCATGCTCGAGGAACGCTATCTCCGCGCCAATCTCCAGCATTTCGAGAACCGCGAGGACGCGCCGTTGTCCGAGGCGGTGGCGCTGATGGTGCGCGAGAAGCTGACCGGCGCGCCGCCGCCGAAAAGCGCCCAGGCGCTGATGGAAGCCTGGCGGGACTTCATCGAGGAACGGGCCGGCGCCGACCTTGCCGGTCTGGCCGATGCCATGTCCAGCCAGCAGGCTTTCGCCCGGGCAACGCGCAATCTCCTCGTCAATCTCGAGATGGGCGACGAGCTCGGCGGCGACCCCGAGCAGGATGAGAACCAGGACGGCGAACAGCAGGAGGCCGAGGACAGCGAGGCGTCGGCCGAGCCGGCCGACGACGCCGAGGCCGACCAGACGGCCGCCCGCGAGCGCGAGGTGCCTGGCGAGGACGAGGAGTCTTCGGAGGGCGACGCCGAATCGGAGATGTCGGACGATCCCGGCGACTTCGACGAGGAAGACGATTCTCGCGATCCCGGCGAGGCCAAGCGGCCCGAGCTGCCCTTCACCAATCAGCCGCCGGTCAGCGACTACAAGGTGTTCACCACCAAGTTCGACGAGGTGACGCGGCCGGAGGACGTCTGCGACGGCGCCGAACTCGACCGGCTGCGCGGCCTTCTCGACAAGCAGCTCGCCAATCTCGCCGGCGTGGTGGCACGGCTCGCCAACCGCCTGCAGCGCCGCCTGATGGCGCAGCAGAACCGGGCCTGGGACTTCGACATCGAGGAAGGCATTCTCGACACGGCGCGCATCACCCGCGTGGTCACCGACCCGCTGGCGCCGCTCGCCTTCAAGATGGAGCGCGACACCGATTTCCGCGACACGGTGGTGACGCTCTTGATCGACAACTCCGGCTCGATGCGCGGCCGGCCGATCACCGTGGCCGCCGCCTGCGCCGACATTCTCGCCCGCACGCTGGAGCGCTGCGGCGTCAAGGTGGAGATCCTCGGCTTCACCACCAAGGCCTGGAAGGGCGGGCAGGCGCGCGAGGCTTGGCTTGCCGCCGGCAAGCCCGCCGGCCCCGGCCGTCTCAACGATCTGCGCCACATCGTCTACAAGCCAGCCGATGCGCCATGGCGGCGGGCGCGGCGCAACCTTGGCCTGATGATGCGCGAGGGCCTCCTCAAGGAGAACATCGACGGCGAGGCTCTCGACTGGGCGCACCAGCGCCTGCTCGCCCGCTCGGAGAACCGTCGCATCCTGATGATGATTTCCGACGGCGCGCCGGTCGACGATTCGACGCTGTCGGTCAATCCCGGCAACTATCTCGAACGTCATCTGCGCTACGTCATCGAGGAGATCGAGGAACGCTCGCCGGTGGAGCTGATCGCCATCGGCATCGGCCATGACGTGACGCGCTTCTACAAACGCGCCGTGACCATCGTCGACGTCGAGGAACTGGCGGGCGCCATGACCGACCAACTGGCGGCGCTGTTTGAGGAACAGCCGAACCAGAAGGCGATCCGGGCCGGCGCCAAGCCGAGGCCCCGACGCATCTCCACCCTGGGGCTTACATGAGGGGCGGGCGGTCATTTTTCTCCGCCTTGCTCGCTCTCGCCGCGGCGGCAACCGAGGTCTCCGCCGCCGATATCGCCACCCGCATCACGGCGAGGCCGCTGTCCGGCTTCGCTGTGACCGAGCCGCTCAGGGCCCGCTTCGGCCGTCTCGATTACATCGGCGGTTTCGAGGTCCGGGCCGACCGACGGGAAGTGGGTGGTCTCTCCGGTCTGGCGATCGCCGACGGTGGCCGGCGCTTCCTGGCGCTCAGCGACGATGGCCTTATGGTTCGGGCTGGGATCGAACGTGACCCGCGCGGTCGGCCGGTTGGCCTGTCCGCCGCCTCGATCCGGCGGCTGCAAACCCCGAAAGGACCGCTGTCGCGCGACAAGGCGCTGTCCGACACCGAGTCGCTTGACGTCTTTGCCGGTGACGGCGGCAGACCGTTCGGCGTCATCTCCTTCGAGGGGCAACCGGCGGTGATGGTCGGGCCGATGGGAGCCGACGGTTTCGTGGGCCCACTGACGGCTATCGATCTGCCGAAGGAGCTTCGCCGCCTCCAGACGAACCGTGGCCTCGAATCGGTGGCGGCGCTGCCGGCCGGCAACGGCCTCGGAGGGCGCTTCATCGTCCTAGCCGAGGCGGCCGAACGGGGCGCCAAGACCGGCAATCCGCCGGGCTGGGTGATCGGCGGCAAGACGCCCTTTGCCTTTCGCGTCCGCCGCGTCAACGGTTACGACCTGACCGATGCCAAGGTCGGGCCGGACGGTCGCCTCTACGTTCTCGAGCGAAGCTTCTCGTTCCTGGGCGGTGTCCGCTGTCGCATCCGCGTTTTCTCTCTCTCCGATATCCGGCCCGGCGCCGTGATCGATGGCGACGTGCTGCTTGAGGCGAGCATGTCGGAGGAGATCGACAACATGGAGGGACTGGCGATCTGGAAGACCCCGGGGGGTGAAACCCGGATATCCCTGATCTCCGACGACAATCGCGCCTTCCTGCAGCGGACGCTCTACCTCGAGTTCCGCCTCAGGGCGCCATGAGCGACCGGCGCCTTCCCCCCGCCCTCGCCACCGCCGTGGCCGAGCGTATCCGCCCCGAGCGGCTCGAAGCGGCGGCAACCCGCCTGTCGGCCGGCTATCGCGCCAACCTTTCGTCCCGCCAAGCGGTGCCCGACGCCGCCGGCGTCGCCGCCTATGCCGCGAGCCGCATGCCCGCCACCTACGCGGCGGTCACGGCGGTCTTCGATCGGCTTGCGGCCGCCCGGCCGGATTTCGCCCCGAAGACGGTCCTCGATCTTGGTGCCGGACCGGGCACGGCGAGCTGGGCGGCTGCGGCACTGTGGCCGTCGGTCGCCTCGGTGACCATGGTGGAGGCCAGCGCCGATTTCCGCGCGCTTGCTGCCGATCTCGCGCGTTCGGGGCTTCCGGCGCTCCAGACGGCCGACATTCGTCAAGCGAACATCGCTCAGCCGTACAGCCTGCCGGCTGGACCCTTCGATCTTACCGTTGTAGCCTATGCGCTGACGGAACTCGACCTTTCGGCCGCCGAACGGCTGGTGGCGGATCTGGTGGGCCGGGCCGGTCGGGTGGTGATCGTCGAGCCGGGCACGCCGCGCGATCATGGCCGGCTGATGGCGGTGCGGCAGGCCACGCTCGCCGCCGGCGCCCGTATCCTCGCGCCCTGTCCACATGCCGGACTCTGCCCGCTGCCGCCGGACGATTGGTGCCATACATCCGTTCGCGTCGAGCGGAGTCGCGCCCATATGCGCCTCAAGGGGGGCACGGTGCCCTTCGAGGACGAGCGCTATGCTTATCTCGTGCTGGAGTCCGGCGCTGGTTCCTTTGCCGAAGACGACAACGGCGGCCGCATCCTGCGCCCGCCGCGTCTTTCCAAGCATGAGATCGTCTTCAGCCTGTGCCGCGCCGATGGAACGCTTGGCGAGGCGAAGGTCGCCAGCCGCGACAGGTCCGCCTTCAAGGCGGCCGGCAAGCTCGGCTGGGGCGATTTTCTTTCCGACGATCAGAGCTGAAAGGTCAGCTCCTGACGGTTTGGTAGGGCTTCACCCAGTTCATCAGGCTGGCGTAAGGCAGGAGCGAGGCGACAGCCACCAGCATCTTCACCGCGAAGTCGCCGAGTGCCCAGGTGGTCCAGGGCAGGCCCGAGCCGGCGAAGGCGACGGAGAAGAAGATGGCGGTGTCCAACGCCGAGCCGACCGACGAGGAAACCAGCGGCGCCCGCCACCAGGAGCCGGCTCGCAGCCGGTTGAACAGGGTGACGTCGAGGAGCTGGGCGCAGAGGAAGGCGGTGCCCGAGGCGAGCGCGATGCGCGGTTCCGACAGCCAGATCGACAGCAGGACGGCAATGGCGAAGCCGACATAGACGACGCGACGGGTCTTCTGAGGCCCGAACCAGCGGTTGGTGAGGTCGGTCACCAGGAAGGCGAAGGGATAGGTGAAGGCGCCCCAGGTGAGGAGATCGCCAAGGCCTAAGGGGGTGAAGGGATATTGGACGAGGATATTGGATGCGACGACGGTAGCGACCATCGCCAGCACCGAAGGGGTGAGGCGTCTATCGAACATTCCAGAAGGTCTCCGGCAGAACAGACCAGGCTTTTGGAGCTATGAAACGAGATCGCACCGCGAGGTCGCGATTTCGCATGGATGTGTACCATCTCGGGCACACATAAATAAAGCCGCGACGCCGTTTCCGGCATCGCGGCTGAACTCTTTAGATCCTTAGCCTCGCAAGGCTCAGGCGGCAGCGACCTCGGCGGCCTTCTTGGCGATCTGCTTCTTGATCAGCCGGGCGCGCGGGGACAGCTCGTCATCGCCAGCCTTGGCGAGATAGGCATCGAGGCCGCCGCGATGCTCGACCGAACGCAGGGCGTTGGCGGAGATGCGCAGGCGCACCGACTGGCCGAGCGTGTCCGACAGGAGCGTCACAGCCAGGAGGTTCGGCAGGAAGCGCCGCTTGGTCTTGTTGTTGGCGTGGCTGACGTTATTACCCGTCAGAACGGCCTTGCCGGTAAGTTCGCAGCGCCGGGCCATCGGGATACCCTCTTTTTCTGTTTGGCGCGGGATCGAGGCCTTGCGGCCGCTCCTCGCGACGAAATAAGCCAAGGCGCCGCTTGCGTCATGCCGACGGCGCCGTTTCAAGTCGCGTTCCTATAGTCGGTCGGCATTGGCCCCGTCAACCCCGGAAGCGAGCGGAAGCCGGCAAAAATGCCCCCCGACAGTGTGGAAGGGCAACCTGAGGGCTGGCCGGATTTCGCGGCGCGGGAACATCGAGGCTTTCGCGGCGTTAACCATCCGGTTACCATGACAGTTGATCATTCGACCGACGGCGATCGGCCGACCGGCTGCCGGTCTTCCGCCGGCAGGGTGCGTCGCCCGCCGGATGATCTTCCAGACGTCGTTCCGGTCGCCTTTTGGTGGCCGAGGGGTGAGGACGGTTTGCCGTCCGCAAACGGAGGTTCCGTGGTGGTTCGTGTCGACACTCTCCCGCGTCGTTTGAAGGGCGCCATGGCTGCGGCGGCCTTCGTCGCCACGCTATCCGCCGTGCCGCCGTCCGGCGCGGCCGCGGCACGCGAGGGCGAAGTACAGGCCCTTTACTCCGCCTCCTTCATGGGGATCGGTATCGCCAAGGGATCGCTGTCGATCAGGGTGGAGCGCGGCGCCTATGCCGCGAAGCTGCATATCTCGACCGCCGGCCTCGCCCGCATCGTCAGCTCGGAGGAGAGCTATATCAACGCCAAGGGCTATGTCGGCAGCTCGCTGGTGCCATCCACCTATGAACTGATGAGCCGGGGCGACACGGTGACGCAGGTGTCGATGTCGCTCGGCGGCGGCAATGTCCGCAGCCTCAAGGCCATTCCCGAACTCATCGAGCGGGAGGACAGGGTGCCGGTGACTTCGGCCGCAAAGCGCCGCGTGGTCGACCCGCTGTCGGCGGCGATCCTGCCGATCGTCCGCGACGACAAGGACGTCTGCGACCGTACGCTGCCGGTGTTCGACGGCTGGACGCGCTACGACATCAAGCTCAGCTACAGCGGCACCGAGGCTGTCAACATTCCCGGCTACAAGGGCGACGCCGTCCATTGCTCGGCGCGCTGGGTGCCGGTCGCCGGTCATCGCGAGGGCACCAAGTCGACCGAGTACATGCGCGACAACCGCGACCTTGACGTCTGGTTCGTGCCGATGGCCGAGGGGCGGGTCATGGTGCCGAGCAGGATCTCGGTGAAGACCATGCGCGGTCTGCTGCTGGTGGTCGCCACTCAGTTCGGTGAGAATGCCAAGCTCGGCAAGGTGGAACAGGCGTCGAATTGACGCCGCTTCGGGTTTATACCTGCGGTCGCAAAGGGCATCGTCAAGGGTGACGATGAGGTCGAGCCGACTGCCTAGAAAACGCCCATTTCGTGCAGTATGCCCCGCTGCAACTTTTTGGAGTGCCCGTCAATCGCCGACGGATGCTTTGGAGGTGTTGCGGTTGGAGGAATGCATGCGCCTGCTTTTGTCTTTAGCGTTGGCACTCGCCGTGTCCGGGTGTGTCACGCAGAATGAACTCGCCCTGTCGAGAAACGTCTACAAGCTCGATATCGACGCACGTGGCTCCTTTGCCATGGAGGATGCGGCGCAATCGACGCAAAGGCGGGCGGCCGAACTCACCCTATCCAAGGGCTACACCCACTACATCATCGCCGATGCCAACTCGGAACGGGGGAGCGAGGTCGTCGGCATGACGCCCTGGATGAGCCGGACGACCTCGGACGTGCGTGGCTCGACGACCTATCGCAACACATACCATTACGGCGGCGGGCCGATCGTCGAGGAGACATCGCGCACCACGCTGATCGTCGTGATGTTCACCCCCATGGATGCCCCGCCGGACGCTTTGGATGCCCGGCAGGTCCTGGCTTATTCCCGATAACGTTTCGAGCGGATGCGACCGGTGCTGCGGTGACGCGCACCGGCCGCTATTCGGCCGGCGTGATGCCCCGAAGGGCGCCGAGCGGCGATCCAAAAGCCGCTGCGCCCGGCTTTTGCGTTCGACCAGTGGCGTCTGAACGCTTGTTCCAGCTTCCGTCCAATCCGAACAGGCCAACACTGTCGGTGGCAATCGCCGCAGCGCACCCTATATCTGTGCCAACACGGGACAGAAGCGTTAACGCTTCGGTGACCGGTGCAAGCGATAAGGACAGTGCCGGATCGACATCTTGTGTGGCCGGACGCGGCCTTAGGAACATCTGGGTGGAGCAAAACGAGAACATCGGCGTGTCAGCGATTCGCCCCGTCTTCGTTCCCGCTCCGTTGAATTGGTTAACGCGAGGGTCGCTCTACTTCCTCGGTTCAGTATAATTGGTTAACCATGATTTCCGTTTGGAGTCTTGATGCCGATCTTGTCTTGACATCGATTCCGGGCGCGAATCGAACGACTCGCTCTCCAGAGTCTACGGATTCAACATACCGCAGCGAAGACTCCTCTTCCCTCCATATCTTGTGGTGAACGAATGCAGAATCTCTTGAAAGTTGCGATTCGCCCCGCATCCGTTCTCGTTTGATTCCTTTCGGCGGTTGGTCGCCTTGCTTCCGCCGGTTTTCTCTGGCCTCTCAGCCGGGCTTTCGTATAGGGAAGTTCACGGCCTCATCGCGCAACCGAACGGGACCCTATGAACATCGTCCGAGCGGCTCCCCTGTCCTCGCCCGCCCGTGCCAGGGCAGTGACGGCGGTGCTGGGGCCGACCAACACCGGCAAGACCCACCTCGCCATCGAGAAGATGCTGAGCCACGGCTCGGGCGCCATTGGCCTGCCGTTGCGCCTCCTGGCGCGCGAGGTCTATGGGCGGATCGTCGCCCGTGTCGGGGCGGGCGCGGTGGCACTGGTCACCGGCGAGGAAAAGATCGTGCCGCGCGACGCTCGCTATTGGGTGGCGACGGTGGAGGCGATGCCGCGGGATCTCGATGTCGCCTTCGTGGCGATCGACGAGGTGCAGCTTGCCGGCGACATTGAGCGCGGCCACGTGTTCACCGATCGCCTGCTTAATGTACGCGGCCGACAGGAGACCATGCTGCTGGGATCGGCAACGGCGCGGCCGCTGATCGAGCGCCTCTTGCCGGGTGTCGCCGTCACTTCGCGTCCGCGCCTCAGCCATCTCGCCTATACCGGCGCCAAGAAAATCACCCGCCTGCCGCCCCGGTCGGCCATTGTCGCCTTCTCGGCCGACGAGGTCTATGCCGTGGCCGAACTGATCCGCCGCCAGCGCGGTGGGGCGGCGGTGGTGATGGGCGCGCTCTCCCCGCGTACCCGCAACGCGCAGGTGGCCCTGTTTCAGAACGGCGACGTCGACTTCCTGGTGGCGACCGACGCCATCGGCATGGGCCTCAACCTCGACGTCGATCACGTCGCCTTCGCCCAGGCGCGCAAGTTCGACGGCTACCAGTATCGCGGCCTCACAGCCGCCGAGTTGGCCCAGATCGCCGGTCGGGCCGGCCGTTATCTCAACGACGGCACCTTCGGCGTCACCGGCCGGGTGATGCCCTTCGACGACGATATCGTCACCGCCATCGAGGGACATGATTTCGAGCCGGTGCGCGTCTTCCAGTGGCGCAACGGCGAACTCGACTTTTCGTCGGTGGATGCATTGAGGGCGTCGCTCGAAAAGCTTCCGGGCGTCGAGGGGCTAACACGGGCGCTGCCGTCCGATGACCAGCGGGCGCTCGACTTTGCCCTGAGGGCCGAGGATGTGGCAGTAGCCGCGCGCGGACGCGAACGGGTGGCGCTTCTCTGGGATGTCTGCCAGGTTCCCGACTTCCGCAAGATATCGCCGGCCCAGCACGGTGATCTCATCGTCGCACTCTATCGATTCCTCATTGCAAAAGGCGTGATTCCAGACGATTGGTTTGCACGGCAAGTCGGGTTGTCTGACAGGACGGATGGCGATATCGATACGCTGTCGCGGCGTCTGGCGGACATCAGGACCTGGACCTTTGTCGCCAACCGGCCGGACTGGCTGTTCGCGCCAGGGCACTGGCGGGAGAAGACGCGCGCCATCGAGGATCGGCTGTCGGATGCGTTGCATGACCGGTTGACCCAGCGTTTCGTGGATCGCCGGACGTCGGTATTGTTGAAGAGATTGAGAGAGAACACCATGCTCGAAGCTGAAATCACCGGTACCGGCGGCGTGCTCGTCGAAGGGCAGGCGGTCGGGGAGCTGCACGGCTTCCGCTTCGTGCCCGACCCGGGTGTTGGTGGCGATGGATCCGAGGCCAAGGCGCTCAAGGCCGCGGCCCAGCAAGCGCTTACCGGCGAGCTCGACAAGCGCGCCGAGAAGATTTCCAAGGCGCCCAACGAGGAGATCGTGCTGTCCACCGATGGCAGCCTGCGCTGGCTCGGCGAGCCGGTCGGGCGTCTCGTGGCCGGCGACGACACGCTGGCGCCGCGGGTGATGCTGCTCGCCGACGAGCAGCTTGTCGGTGCGGCCCGCGACAAGGCGCAGGACCGGCTCGACCTCTGGGTCGGCGCCCATATCCAGACGCTCCTGAAGCCGCTGTTCGACCTGCGGACCGCTGCCGATCTCGAAGGCATTGCGCGTGGCGTCGCCTTCCGGATGGTCGAGACGCTCGGCACCGTCGAGCGGCACGACATCGCCGACGACGTCAAGGCGCTCGATCAGACCCAGCGCGCCGTGATGCGCAAATACGGCGTCCGCTTCGGCGCCTATCACATTTATGTGCCGGCGCTTCTGAAGCCGGCGCCGGCTGCCCTGGTGGCTCAGCTCTGGGCGCTGAAGCACGGTTCGCTCGACATGCCGGGCCTTGCCGAGCTGCCGCAGCTCTCCGCCTCCGGCCGCACGTCGATCAAGGTCGACCCGGCCTTCGACAAGACGCTCTACCGTCTCGTCGGCTTCCGCGTCGCCGGCGAGCGGGCGGTGCGTCTCGACATCCTCGAGCGCCTCGCCGACATCATCCGGCCGCTGATCGCCTTCAAGTCGGTGGATGGGGCAACGCCGCCCGAGGGCGCGCTGCCCCAGGGTGGCGGCTTCACGGTGACGGTGGCGATGACCTCGCTGCTCGGCTGTTCCGGCGAAGACTTTGCCTCCATCCTGCGCGGCCTCGGCTATCGCTCGGAAAAGCGGACGATCAAGGTGCCGGTGAAGCCGCAGAAGGCCGAGGCCTCGGGCGAAGGTGCGACGGTCGAGGCGGCTCCCGTTGTCGCGGCAACGGAGGAAGGCTCGGGCGAAACGCCGGCAGAGATGCCCGCCGTCGCCGCTGCTCCTGCCGATGAGCCATCGGTTGAAGCCGAGGTGCCGGTGACCCTCAGCGAGGCGCCGGCCGAGAGCGTGGCGTCGGAAGGCGAGGCCGTTGCCACAGATACGCCGGCCGAAGTGACCGAGGCCCTGGAAGATCGGGAGGTCGACGTCTGGCGACCTGGCCGGGGTGACCGGCCGCGGCATGGCGATCACAGGAATGAGCATCGAGGCGATCAGCGCGGCGAGCGTCGTGGCGGCTCGCATCGGGGTGCCTCTCGTCCGAACGAGTCCGGCGAGGCCGCGGCCGATGGACGCGGTCAGCGCCCGCAGGACGATCGCCGCCAGGATCGTCGCCCGCAGGGCGATCGGCGCGAGGAGCGCCGCTTCGGCGACCGCCGCGACGGCCGTCCCAACGACCGCAACGCCGAGCGGACGCCCGAGCGGGCGCCGCGCAAGGAGAAGGTGGCCGATCCCAACTCGCCGTTCGCCGCGCTGGCGGCCCTCAAGGCGTCGCTCGAACAGCAGAAGAAGAAGTAGGAGCGCGGGTGTCCGAAGAGCGGGGTTCCGACCGGCAGCGGATCGATAAGTGGTTGGTCTACGCGCGCGTGGTCAAGACTCGGACGCTCGGCCAGGCGCTGGCCGCGTCCGGTCATGTCCGTCTCAACGGCCGCAAGATCGATGACCCCGCTCAGCCGGTCAAAGCCGGCGACGTTCTCACCATCGGCCTTCATGGCCGGGTGAGGGTGCTGAAGGTGCTCGACTTCGCCGAGCGGCGCGGTTCCTTCTCGGTGGCCTCGGAACTCTATGAGGATCTGACACCGCCGGCCACCCAAGAGGAGGCCGTGCCGGCCGTTGAGGTGGGCGACGGGCGGCCAACCAAGCGCGACCGTCGTCGCTTCGACAAGCTGGACGAGCAGGACTGAACGGCTGATGTTCGCCCTTGAACGGCCGAAGGAACTCCGGTAGGCCAGCATGCGTTCCGCCTGTGGATATCAGGGTAATCGCTCATGACCTATGTCGTCACCGACAACTGCATCGCCTGCAAGTACACCGACTGTGTGGAAGTCTGTCCGGTCGACTGCTTCTACGAAGGCGAGAACATGCTCGTCATCCATCCCGACGAGTGTATCGATTGCGGCGTCTGTGAGCCCGAATGTCCCGCCGAGGCGATCAAGCCGGATACCGAGCCGGGTCTCGACAACTGGCTGAAGCTGAACGCCGAGTATTCGTCCGTCTGGCCCAATCTTGCGGCTCGCCGCGATCCGCTGCCGGAGGCCAAGGATTACGACGGCATGGAAGGCAAGCTCGCCACCCTGTTCTCCCCCAAGCCGGGCAAAGGTGGCTGAGGAAAACGCACCGTCCAGCCTGCGGAATAGGCAATGCAGCCATGTGGCGACGCATTTTTGCGGCGTATGGCGTCATATTGCTTTGTTTTTTGTGGTTTTTGTGCTATAGCTAACGTTGACAGTCGACGAATTCTTCCGGTCGCCAGCGGGGCCCTGCACGGGGTCTTTTTTATGACCTTCATGAAGGCGCGTGCTTTTGTGTCGGTCTTGGCATGTGTGCAGAAAGTACGCTGCGGTTGGAAGCGAAACCCCAGATCGACTGAAAACAACGCGAAAGCGTGCCGGCGGAGCGGACGTAGAGGTTCGCAGTTCATAATCGACCCTAGTTTACTTGCTGCCTCTCGGCAGGAGAGGGTGATTTTGTCGTCGCCGGCACCGAGGAGTGGATGGACTGAATGGCCACTGCGAAGAAACCCGCTGTCCGTAATGGGTTCAAGACCAACGAGCACATCGTCTATCCGGCCCATGGGGTCGGCCAAATCGTTGCCGTCGAGGAGCAAGAGATCGCCGGCATGAAGCTGGAGCTCTATGTCATCGTCTTCGAGAAGGACAAGATGACCCTGCGCGTGCCCATGGCCAAGGCCGAGCAGGTCGGTATGCGCAAGCTCGCCGAGGACGACACGGTCGACAAGGCGCTCGAGATCATCAAGGGTCGCGCCCGCGTCAAGCGCACCATGTGGAGCCGCCGCGCCCAGGAATACGAAGCCAAGATCAACTCCGGCGATCTCGTGGCCATTTCCGAAGTGGTGCGCGACCTGCACCGTGCCTCGAGCCAGCCCGAGCAGTCCTATTCCGAGCGCCAGCTCTACGAGGCGGCGCTCGATCGCATGGCCCGCGAGATCTCTGCGGTGTCCCGCATCACCGAAACCGAAGCCATCCGCCGCATCGAGGACAGCCTCAACAAGAGCCCGAAGCGCATTGCCGCCCGTGGGGATGCTGCCGAGGACGTGGCCGACGAGAGCGAGGACGAGGCGGAAGCCGCCTGATCGGCGCCAACGCTTCGGTTTGCTTCATTTTCAAGGCTCGGCGGGGAAACCTGCCGAGCCTTTTTTGCAAAAGCGGCGCGGGGGAGCGCCGAACGAGAGTGTGGGGAGAAGATGACAAGGCTGTCTTGCCTGTGGCTGACCAGCGCCGTCCTGGCGGCGCCGTTGTTGATCGATCCGGCCATCGCCGGGGACAGCGGTACGACCTTTCAGTCGGTCGCCATCGGAGACTGCGCGGCGGCCAAGGGAACGGTTTGCCTTACCGCACCTCTCGTGTCGGGAGCGCCGACGACGGCACTCGACGTTCTCAGCGACATCTATCCGGGTCTCGGTCCGGATGGGGCGGGGAAACGGTTTGCCGGTGCCGAGGCGGTCGAAGCGGCCAGCGATCCGGAGGCCGGCGAGCCCGCCGATCGCGCCGTGAACATCGCGACCAACGATTCCGCCGAGATCGCGGTCGTCGAGGCGGGCACCAAAGCCTATGCCGCCGCCATGAGCAACGGCGTGGTGACGGTAGCGGAGGTCAAGCCGGCCTACAGACCGCTTGGGCGGCTTCTGGTCGATACCGATCCGGGCGAGCCCACCTATGGCTACCGCCTGCTGCTCGCAGCACCGTCAAGTCCGGTGGTCGTCACGGTGAGCAGCCATTTCAATAGCGAGGAAGGCTTCGACTCGTTCCATCTCGTCGGAGTGGTGAAGGATGAGCTCGTCGATCTCTACGACGGCCCGTATCTCTACTCGTTCGCCCAGGCAACCGAGCAGTGCGAGATTCTCGATCACCGGGAAAACGTCGCCGTCTTCGAGACGGTGGCCGCGGCCGGCCGCGATCTCGCCGATGTCGCCATCATCATCGATTACGCCGCGACCTGTACCAACGGCGATGCGACCCAGCCCGTCGACAAGAAATCCTTCCCGATCCGGCTGACCTTTGAGGGCGCGCGTTATGACGGCGTCTCGTCAGCTCTCGACGATTTCAATGCCAAGTTCACGGAGTGAGCGCCGCCGCGGCATCCGGCGGCGGCGCTTTTCTCCCGTTTAGCGGGCCATATCGAACAGAAGGATCTCGGCGTCGCTTTGGGCGGAGATGGAGAGGTCGGGCAGTCGCTCGATGGCGGCGCCATCCCCCTCTCCGAGATCCTGACCATTGATCTTGACGCTGCCACGCGCCACCTGCAACCAGCCCAACCGGCCCGGTGCAAAGCTGTGGTCGACCTCGGTGCCGGCCGTCAGACGCCCAGCGTAGAGATCGACGTCGCGGTGGAGCGCCAGCGCGCCATCGCGACCGTCGCGGGAGGCAACGAGCCGCAGCCTGTTCGTGAGTTCGTCATTGAAGCTCTTCTGCTCGTAGGACGGGGCGAAGCCGTCCGCTTCCGGCAGGATCCAGATCTGCAGGAAATGCACTGGATCGGTGGCCGAGGCATTGAACTCGCTATGGCGAATGCCGGTACCGGCGCTCATGCGCTGCACGTCGCCGGGGCGGATCACCGAACCGGTGCCGAGGCTGTCGCGGTGTTGCAACGCACCTTCGAGCACGTAGGAGACGATTTCCATGTCGGCATGCGGGTGCGGCGGGAAGCCGCCGCCACCGGCGACGCGATCGTCGTTGATCACCCGGAGCGGGCCGAAACCCATGGCGCTGGGGTCGAAATAGTGGCCGAAGGAAAAGCTGTGGTGGCTGTCGAGCCAGCCGGCGTCAGTGTGGCCGCGCTCGCTGGCCTTGCGGATGGTGATCATTGCGGGTCTCCTGGTCGGGGCGACGCTCTATCGCCCGTTTGGTGACCCGAAGATGGGACCCGACGCGTCTTTTGTCAGGATAGCCTATTGCCGCCGCACTGTTCTCGGAAGATGAACAATCGCGTGGGTTCAGCGGTCGACAATGATCTTCACGCGTGTGCCGGGCCGCGGCTCCTCGTTGGCGGCAAGGCCGTTGAGTGCCCTGAACAGGATGACGCCCCGGTCCATGGGCACCATGCGCCGGGTGAGCATCACGGCGGTCTCGCCGACGCCTACGCTGACGACGCGGATGCGTAGCGGGGCAAGCGACGCCTTCTCGGCTTCCGACAGCGAGCGGAAGGAAGCGACCGTGGAACTGAAGGTGCTGTCGAGGGCAGCGGCGTCGCCGCGCGTCGCGAACAGGAAGCGGAACGCCTGGTCGTTGAAGCGGACGACGGCGATCCGGTAGGTGAAGCCGCGTGCAGCCGCCGAGGCGACGGCAGCCGGCAGTCCGGCGATCGACACGGTGCGCACCGATTGCCGATCAAGCCCGTTGACCCAGCCGGAGGTCAGGTAGGTGACGAGATCGCTGCCGGCCGCGACATTGGCGCCGTCAAAGCGCATGGCGACGCCGTCGGCGTTGGTGGCGAGCACCGCCTTCGACGTGTTGTCAATCAGGAAGCCCTCCGGCACCTCGAAGGCGAAGCCCAGCTTGGCGTGCAGGAACTGACGGCCGCGCACGTAGCCTTCGTTCGGGTCGTCGCCATACATGATGCCGTCGATGCGCGACAGGTAGCCGTCGCGGTCCACCTCGCCATCGGTGACGCCGGTGGCCTTCGCCACCTCCCGCGCCTGGGCGAGACGCTCGGGTGTCGACGGGTGCGAGGACAAGAAGTCGATCGAGCCTGTGTCGTCCTCCGGAAGGCCGTTCTTCCAGGCGGCAAGGCGCGACATCGAGGTCAGGAAGCGCGGCGAACCATAGGGGTCGAAGCCGGCCTTGGCCAGGGTCGCAATGCCGATCTTGTCGGCCTCAAGCTCCTGGATCTGCGAGAAGCGTGCAAGGGAGACCTGCGTCGAGGCGAGCGCCACGCGTTGCACGGCCGGATCCTGCACCACGTCCTGCACGGCCTGGCTGGCCACGGCCGCGGCCTCCGCCTTCTGCGCCCGCAAGAAGGCGTGGCGGGCGGTGACGTGGGCCATCTCGTGGGAGATCACGGCGGCAACCTCGGCTGTGTCGCTGGCGAGCGCCAGAAGGCCGCGCGTGACATAGACATAGCCGCCCGGCAGGGCGAAGGCGTTGACGGCCGGCGAGTTGAGGATGGTGACGCGGTAGCTCCGCCAAGGCTCGGGACTGGCGGCGACCAGCCGCCCCACGACGCTGGCGATCGCCAGTTCGGCCTCTCGGTCCTCATAGGTGCCGCCGAACGCGGCGACGATCTTGGGATGCTCCCGCTCGGCGATCGCCACCTCGTTGGGATCGACCTTGCCTTGCGGGATGGTCGTTGTGATCGACTGCTCGGCGGAAAGGCCGCCATCCTCGCCGGACAGTCCCAGGCAGCCGGCAAGCGACAGGGCGAGAGCCATCGCGGCGGTCCTCGACGCGAACCAGCAGAGATTGCCTGTTCTACCCATCCGTCCGACCATGCTGCTTCCTAGTCCGTTCCCATGTCCGATGCGCTGTCCGCCAGACGCAAGGCCAGCGGCGTCCCGAGGTCCAAATCGAGGCCGTTGCGCCGAGTTGCCCAGCCGCGCACCTCGATCATCCGCCCGGCAAGGCTCTCAGGCGGCCGCCCGGCGGCTGTCAGCGCCGACGCCGTCGCCTCGCGAAGGCGCACCGTGGCATCCGTCCGGTAGTTGCCGCCAAAATTGATATAGGTGGTTCGGCCCGACCGGCCAACCGAGGCGACCCTGCCACGGCCGAGCACGAAATCGGGGAGGCCAGCCGCCGCCGCGTTCAGATCCGTCCATATCCGGCTTTGCCGCCAAATACCACGTTTTTCCGTACGTGCCTCGGTTTCGGCGGCGAGAAAGCGCGTGGCGCAGGGCGCAAAGGACACATCGGCAAGGCTGGCGCCGGCCGCTAGGAGCCGCTCGCCGACGCTGGCGCCGCTTTCCAGGCGGAGGACGCCATGCAGGCGGCCGCGACGGTCGGGGCCATCCACGGCGGCAAGAGCGACGACCTTGCCGCGAAGGTCGGCCATGACGTTCGAATAGGTGGAGCGGGCTGCTTCACCCCCTTTGGCCGGAAGGATCAGCCCCTCAAGAACGACGATGACGGGGGCAGGCGTGGCGGTCGGCTGGAGAGGGGCGAGGGCTATCACCGGCCGAACGGTTCCTGGCGATGGCGGAGCGGTTGTCTCGATGCGATGGGTCGGCGTCACCGGGCCGTCGAAACACGTCTCCTGTGCCTCGCTCGGCTGGATGGCCAGCAAGGCAAGGGCAAGCGCGGCGATCGTGTGAGCAACGCGGGGCATTGGCGGGGTCTCTGCTGCATTTGATTGTAGCGGAGCGCTCAACCACCGCCTATCCCTTGGAACGGCTGGCTGCCTTCCCTTTACGGCATGACCCTCGAAAAGGGCTGTCAAAGCCAGCGTCGATTTGCTAGATGAGCCGAAGCGGCCGGACGCTTGGTCCGGCCGCGCCGCGTCCCGGTAGCTCAGCAGGATAGAGCAACGGTTTCCTAAACCGTAGGTCAGGGGTTCGAATCCCTTCCGGGACGCCACTTTCCAACCGATGCGCTATCTTTTGACCGCCCTGACGACGCCAACGAGGATGCAGGCGCCGATGACGCCGGCGATGAGATAGCCGATCCAGCCGCCGAAGGAGATGCCGAGGATTCCGAACAGGAAGCTAGCGATGGCGGCGCCAATGATGCCGAGCACGATATTGAGGAAAACCCCCGTATCGGTCTTCATCAGTCCTGAAGCGATCCAGCCCGCAAGGCCGCCGATGATAATGGCTGCGATCCAGCCGATGCCTGCGTCGTCCATCTTTCACCTCGAGCAGTCGTTCAAGTTGAGTGGCCCTTGCTGCCTTCCGGCAGCGACTGGCCGACGAGAGAACAACGAAGTACGAAGCGCGCAGTTCCCAATGAAGCGGGCTCGACGGCAATTCGGTCGCGAAAGAGCGCTTGCCGTGGCATGGGTCGAGCCAGCGACCATGAAAAAGCCGGCGCCAGCGGGGATTGCTGGTGCCGGCTTTCCTCCTTAAGGATACATCAAAGGCATCAGTAACCGGCGGCGTCTGCCTTGCTGCCGCCAACGATGGCGACGCCGGCGCTGGCACCGATGCGCGTCGCGCCAGCGTCCACCATGGCCCAGGCGGTCTCGGCGGTGCGAATGCCGCCGGATGCCTTCACGCCCAATTCGGGACCGACCACGCGGCGCATCAACGCGATGTCCTCGACGGTTGCGCCGCCGCTCGAGAAGCCGGTCGACGTCTTCACAAAGTCGGCGCCGATTTCCTTGGACATGCGGCAGGCCGTTTCCTTCTGGGCGTCGTCCAGCAGGCAGGTCTCGATGATCACCTTGAGCACCTTGCCGGCCGTCGCCCGGCGCACGGCGGCGATGTCGGCGCCGAAGCGGTCGAGGTCTCCCTCACGCAGTGCGCCGACGTCGATCACCATGTCGATCTCGTCGGCGCCATCGGCGATGGCGCGGGAAGCCTCGTCGGCCTTGGCGGCGGCACCGTTGGCCCCGAGCGGGAAGCCGACCACCACGCAGGTCTTGACCGGGCTACCCTCCAGGCGGCCGGCGACGAAGCCGGCGTGCACGGCATTGACGCAGACGGAGGCAAAGCCATGTTCGATCGCCTCGTCACAGAGCCGCGCGATTTCTGCCCGGGTCGCCTCCGGCTTCAAAATCGTGTGGTCGATCATTCCGGCGAGAACCCGGGGATCACGTTTCGCTTCCGTCATTTCAACGACTCCATCCAGCTTTCATGTTATGATCGTGACAAAATTTGTTCGGAACGTTTCATGCTGGTTCCGGCGAGTCAAGACGGCCAGGTAAGTTGGGCGGGCTTCCGTGAGAAAGACTGAACGCGTAGAGCGTCTCAAGGAGAGATTGGCGGACGTCGGAGTGCTGCATCTCCAGGAAGCTGCCACGCTCCTCGGTGTGTCGGGCATGACGGTTCGGCGCGATCTCGCGTCAGCGCCGCATCTCTTCAGCTATCTTGGGGGATATATCCTGCCGGTCGGCGGCGACCGAAACGCCGTCTACCGCCTTGATATGGAGACCGACGCTCATGCCGAGGCGAAGGAGCTTGCCTGCCGCAAGGCAGCAGACCTCGTGGAACCGGACGATACGATCTTCATCGATTGCGGAACGACCACGCCGCGAATGGTCGATTACCTTCCGACGACGGGCCGGCTCACCGTCATCACCTACGCGATGAACGTCGCCGAGCGTGTCATCAGGCGTTCGGGGATAAACCTGATCCTGCTGGGTGGACTGTTCCACGCCTCGTCGCAAAGTTTTTCAGGCGACGAGGCCCTGCGGACCGTGGACCGGCTTGGAATCGGCAAAGCCTTCCTGTCGGCCGGCGGCTTGCACCCGCAGCACGGCGCGACCTGTTCCAACTTCCACGAGGTACCGATCAAGCAGGTGGTGCTTGCGCGTGCCGGATGGAGCTATCTGGTGATCGACGCGAGCAAGCTGGACAAGATCAAGCCTGCGTTCTTTGCCACCGCCGACCGGTTCGATCAGATCATCACCGAGTGACCGCAGCTTCCCGGCGTTCAGGCGAGAGCGGTAACGGCAGTCTTGACGTCACCCAGGGCGGCGACGGCGCGGTCCTTGGCGCCCTCGCTCTTCGCGTCGGCGAGAAGGCTCTCCGCCGCTGCGATCTCGGCCGCGGCAACGGCCGGCCCGAACTCGCTCTCCGGCACGGCTTTCTCGGCCAGCACGCTGAGACCCGCCGCGTTGACGTCGGCAAAGCCGCCACGCACGTAGATACGGCTTGCGACACCGCCGGCCTTCACCGTGACGATGCCGGTCTTCAGCGTGGTGAGGAACGGCGCATGGCCGGCGAGCACACCGAAGTCGCCCTCGCTGCCGGGCAGGTCCACCTGATCGGCGTCGACCGACAGAATCAGGCGCTCAGGGCTGACGAGCTCGAACTTGAAGGTTGCCATCCGGCGCTCCCAACGGTGTTTTTCTGGCAACTCCGGACCTTATGGAATTGCACTGGCGGCCAGTCGGCCGGTCGATGTCCAGGTTCCGGCGTGTCGCCGGGGAGGAGGGCGGCGTTACCCGCCCATCCCGGTCAGTCTATCAGGCGGCCTGAGCGGCGAGGCGCTGGGCCTTCTCGACGGCGTCGTCGATGGTGCCGACCATGTAGAAGGCAGCTTCCGGCAGGTGGTCGTAGAGACCTTCGCAGAGACCCTTGAAGCCCTTGATGGTGTCTTCGAGGGCGACGAGCTTGCCGGGCGAACCGGTGAACACTTCGGCCACGTGGAAGGGCTGGCTCAGGAAGCGCTCGATCTTGCGGGCGCGCGCCACGACCAGCTTGTCCTCTTCCGAGAGCTCGTCCATGCCGAGGATGGCGATGATGTCCTGCAGGCCCTTGTACTTCTGGAGGATCTGCTGCACCTGGCGGGCGACCGCATAGTGCTCCTCACCGACGATCTGCGGGTCGAGCATGCGCGAGGTCGAGTCCAGCGGGTCAACAGCCGGATAGATGCCCTTCTCGGAGATGGCGCGGTTCAGAACCGTCGTCGCGTCGAGATGGGCGAAGGAAGTGGCCGGCGCCGGGTCGGTCAGGTCGTCGGCCGGCACGTAGATGGCCTGCACCGAGGTGATCGAGCCCTTGTTGGTGGTGGTGATGCGCTCCTGCATGGCGCCCATGTCGGTGGCGAGCGTCGGCTGATAGCCCACCGCCGACGGGATGCGGCCGAGCAGAGCCGACACTTCCGAGCCGGCCTGGGTGAAGCGGAAGATGTTGTCCACGAAGAACAGCACGTCCTGGCCCTTGTCGCGGAAGTGCTCGGCGACGGTAAGGCCGGCCAGGGCGACGCGGGCGCGGGCGCCCGGCGGCTCGTTCATCTGACCGTAGACCAGGGCACACTTGGAGCCTTCGGTCGAACCGCCATGCTCGCGCGGGTCCTTGTTGACGCCCGACTCGATCATCTCGTGATAGAGATCGTTGCCCTCGCGGGTGCGCTCGCCGACGCCGGCGAACACCGAGTAACCGCCGTGCGCCTTGGCGACGTTGTTGATCAGCTCCTGGATCAGCACGGTCTTGCCGACGCCGGCGCCGCCGAACAGGCCGATCTTGCCGCCGCGGGCGTAGGGAGCGAGCAGGTCGACCACCTTGATGCCGGTGACCAGGATCTCGGCTTCCGTCGACTGGTCGGTATAATCAGGCGCTTCCTGGTGAATGGCGCGCTTGGTCTCGCCGACGATCGGGCCGACTTCGTCGACCGGCTCGCCGATGACGTTCATGATACGGCCGAGGCAGCCGTCGCCGACCGGCACCGAAATCGGCGCACCGGTGTCGACCACCTCCTGGCCGCGGACGAGGCCTTCGGAGGTGTCCATGGCGATGGTGCGGACGGTGTTCTCGCCGAGGTGCTGGGCGACCTCGAGCACGAGACGGTTGTCGCCGTTCTTCGTTTCGAGCGCGTTCAGGATGGCCGGCAGGTGTGCGTCGAACTTGACGTCGACGACGGCGCCGATGACCTGGGTGATCCGTCCGATATGCGTTTCAGCCATCGATGTGGTCCTTGATCGAAGTTGCGGTCAGAGCGCCTCGGCGCCCGAAATGATTTCAACGAGTTCGGTGGTGATCTTGGCCTGGCGCGTACGGTTGTAGGTGATCGACAGGCGGTCGATCATCTCGCCGGCGTTGCGAGTCGCGTTGTCCATGGCGCTCATCTTGGCGCCCATCTCGCCGGCGGCATTCTCAAGGAGAGCCGAGAACAGCGTGACGGAGACATAGCGCGGCAGCAGGGTCTCGAGGATTTCGGCCTCGTCGGGCTCGAACTCGTAGTTGGCCTCGGAGACGGTCGCCGACTTTTCCACCTTGACCGGCAACAGTTGCTTGGCCGTCGGGATCTGCTGGATGACCGACTTGAACTCCGAATAGAACAGCGTGCAGACGTCGAACTCGCCAGCCTCGAAGAGGTCGACGATGCGTCGGCCGAGGTCGTCGGCGATGTCGAAACTCACCGACTTGACGCCGCGCAGTTCGACCCGGTCGATGAAGCGGTCGCCATGCTCGCGCTTCAGCGCGTCGGCGCCCTTCTTGCCGACGGTGAGGATCTTCACCGTCTTGCCGGCGGCGAGCAGGGAGGCGGCGTGTTCGCGCGCCAGACGGACGATCGACGAGTTGAAGCCGCCGCACAGGCCGCGTTCGGCCGTGCAGACGACGAGCAGATGCACGTCGTCGCGGCCGGTGCCGGCAAGCAGGCGCGGCGCGTCGTCACGGCCGGCCATGGCGCCGGCGAGATTGGCGACCACCGCGCCGAGACGACGGGCGTAGGGACGGGCGGCGACCGCCGCCTCCTGCGCGCGACGCAGCTTCGCCGCGGCGACCATCTGCATCGCCTTGGTGATCTTCTGCGTCGCCTTCACCGAAGCGATGCGGTTCTTGAGTTCTTTCAAGCTGGCCATATCGGCTCCTGCCCAGGGGGCATCGGGGCGCGGGAGAGGAGGGCGGCGTCCGCCCTCCCGGGTTCAACAGGCGATATCGTCAGGCAAAGGACCTGGCGAAGTTGGAGATCGCCTCGTGGAGCTTGCCGCGCAGTTCGTCGGACAGCTGCTTTTCGGCCCAGATGCGGTCCAGGATGTCCGGATGCTTCTCGCGGAGATAGCGCAGCAGACCGTCCTCGAAGGGGCGCACCTTGGAGAGCGGCAGCGGATCGAGGAAGCCGGACACGCCGGCGAAGATCACGGCCACTTCTTCCTGGGTCTTCAGCGGCGAGAACTGCGGCTGCTTCAGGAGCTCGGTGAGGCGAGCGCCACGGTTCAGCAGGCGCTGGGTCGAGGCGTCGAGGTCGGAGCCGAACTGGGCGAAGGCGGCCATCTCACGATACTGGGCGAGCTCGCCCTTGATGGTGCCGGCGACCTGCTTCATCGCCTTGATCTGGGCCGACGAGCCGACGCGCGACACCGAGAGGCCGACGTTCACCGCCGGGCGGATGCCCTGGTAGAACAGCGAGGTCTCCAGGAAGATCTGGCCGTCGGTGATCGAGATGACGTTGGTCGGAATATAGGCCGACACGTCGTTGGCCTGCGTCTCGATGACCGGCAGGGCGGTGAGCGAGCCGGCGCCATTCTCGTCGTTGAGCTTGGCGGCGCGCTCGAGCAGGCGGGAGTGCAGGTAGAAGACGTCGCCCGGGAAGGCTTCGCGTCCCGGCGGACGGCGCAGCAGCAGCGACATCTGACGGTAGGCGACGGCCTGCTTGGTCAGATCGTCATAGGCGATAAGGGCATGCATGCCGTTGTCGCGGAAATACTCGCCCATGGCGCAGCCGGCGAAGGGGGCGATGTACTGCATCGGCGCCGGGTCGGAAGCGGTGGCGGCGACGACGATCGAGTACTTGAGTGCACCGGCGTCTTCCAGCTTCTTGACGAACTGGGCGACGGTGGAGCGCTTCTGGCCGACGGCGACGTAGACGCAGTAGAGCTTGACCTTCTCGTCATCGGCTTCGTGCAGAGGCTTCTGATTGAGGAAGGTGTCGAGAATGATGGCGGTCTTGCCGGTCTGGCGGTCGCCGATGACCAGCTCGCGCTGGCCGCGACCGATCGGGATCATGGCATCGATGGCCTTGAGGCCGGTCGACATCGGCTCATGCACCGACTTGCGCGGGATGATGCCGGGCGCCTTGACGTCGACGCGGGCGCGGGTTTCGTACTCGATCGGGCCCTTGCCGTCGATCGGGTTGCCGAGGGCGTCCACGACGCGGCCGA
>NZ_PJNW01000015.1 GCF_002844595.1 Pleomorphomonas diazotrophica
GAGGACCTCAGGACGAGAAGGTGCCGCGGTTGATATCACGCTCCCCTTCCTCACTTCACCGCCGCATTCCCGCCATCCGCGTAGAGCGCCGATCCCGTGACGAAGCTTGCGTGCGGGCCGGCGAGGAAGAGGGCGGCGGCGGCGATTTCCTCGGGCTGGGCGATGCGCTTCATGGCGTGGAGGCCGGCGGCCCAGTCCTTCTGGGCCTGATCGCCGGCCATGCCGGTGTCGGTGCCGCCGGGGAGCAGCGCGTTGGCGCGGATTCCTCTCGCGCCGTAGTCGGCGGTGATGCCCTTGACGAGGCCCATCAGCCCGGCTTTCGCGGCGCCATAGGCGGCCATGCCGGGCAGGCCGACGCTGGTGCCGACGAAGCTCGAGGTGAAGACGATGGAGCCGCCGCCGCGGGTGAGCATCGCCGGGATCTGGGCGCGGCTCGCCAGGAAGGCCGAGGTGAGGTTGGTGGTCAGCGTCTCCCGCCATTCGCCCGGCGTCAGCTCGGCCAGCGGCTTGAAGGCGCCGACGGTGCCGGCGTTGTTGAAGGCGATGTCGAGGCCGCCGAAGGCGCTCACCGCCTCCTCGACCAGCGCCTCGTTGCAGGCGGCATCGCCGGCATCGCCGACGACGAGGCTGGCCCTGCCGCCCCGGCTCTTGATCTCGTCGGCCACCGCCTCCAGCGCCTCGGCGCCGCGCGCGTTGAGGACGACGGCCGCGCCCTCGGATGCGAACAGGAAGGCCGCGGCGCGGCCGATGCCCGAGGATGCGCCGGTGATGATCGCCACCTTGTTGTCGAGAAGTCCCATGGTTCCCTCCTTCAGTTGTTGGGAGCACCGGCATAGGAAATTCCGGCTCCAGCCAGACACCCGTTTCTCGTGGCGCGAGACGGTGACAGCCGAAAATGGCGAGTGGCCTTTCGGCCGGCCCCGGCGTAAGCAGGGCTGGGACAACGGCGGATGTTGGCGAGATGGCGGGCACTGACAACGAACCCACGGCGGAGGCGCTGGCGCTCGGCGAGGAGCTTCGCCGCGTGGTGGGCGGCTTCGTTCGCAGCGTCCGGCGGCAGGCGGATACGCCCAGCAGCGCGCAGTCGGAAACGCTGGCGCTCCTCGATCGTCAGGGGCCGATGAGCGTCGCCGCCCTCGCGGCCGAGCGCCGGGTGAAGCACCAGAGCATGCGCCTCGTGGTGGCGCAGCTCGAGGAGGGCGGCCTCGTCACGCGCCTCCCCAACCCCGAGGACGGGCGCAGCCATCTGTTGGCGCTGAGCGACAAGGGCCGGGCGGCACTTGAGCGGTCGCGCGCGGCGCGGCGGCTGGAGATCGCGGCGCTGATCGGCGCGCGGCTCACGGGCGAGGAACGGCGCCTGCTGCGCGCCGCCATCGGGCTGATCGAGAAGCTGTCTTAGAGCGCTGTTCGATCTGATTGAATCAGATCGGCGCCCTAAGCTCCTGTTTGTGAAGCGTCATCTTGTCGATCCTCGTTTCACTCCGGTCGGATGATGCTCTAAGCCCTGAGCGAGGCGAGCACCGCCTGCAGCGTGTTGAGGCCCCAGTGCTCGCGATAGCGGCCGCCTTCCACGCGGACGATGTCGATGACGTCGATCGAGATGTCCCTGCCGGTGGCCGCAACGCCCAGGAGGTCGCCGGTGTGGCGGCCGCAGATGGTCTTGCGGGTGGTCACCTTGTCGCCCTCGGCGATCTGGTCGTGGATGGTCACCGTGAGCTCGGAGATGGCCGGCCGCAGCACGGTCTCGAAGGTGGCCCACATGCTCTCGGGGCCGTTGGGGCGGCCCGGCGGCGCGGCGTGATTGACGAAATCCGGCGCCATCAGCGCCTGGAAGGCCAGGGCATTGCCGTTCTGGATCACCTCGACGTTGAAGCGGCGGACCACGGATTTGATGTCGTCGGACATGGGCTCTCGCTCCTGGATATACAGTTAAACTGTATATATGCGCGGAGCGAGGGGGCGGCAAGAGCTGGAAATTTCCCGCTGGGAATACCGAGATGGCCGAGGCGCATGCCGAGGTGGCTCCCCTGGCGCTCCTGGAGCCTTCGTCGACCAAACTGAAACATTTGGTCGTCCAGCGGAGGTTCAAGGTCATTTGCTGGAGCAGCCGCTTTTCGATCAGTTTGAGAAAACCTGATCGGCAGGTGCTCCAGTGGCCCTTTAAATCCATGGGATAATGAGGTTTTGTCGGGCCACTATCGAGCAAGACGTGATTCACCGATGGATGCGCCCATGACCATAGAGCCCACCAAACCCCGCATCGCCGTGCTGTTCGGCGGCCGATCCTCCGAGCATGAGGTGTCCGTGATGTCGGGCACCAACGTGATGGCGGCGCTGTCGCCGGAGAAATACGAGGCCGTGCCGATCTTCATCACGCGTGACGGCCGCTGGCTCGCGAGCCGCTTCGACGGCAAGACGCTGACCAAGCCGGAGAGCGGCACCGAGCTGGCGCTGGTGCCCGGCGGGCGCGGGCGCATGCTGGCGATCGGGGCGGACGTGGTTCGCGAGGCGGGCCGGATCGACGCGCTGTTCCCGGTGCTGCACGGCCTCTATGGCGAGGACGGCTCGGTGCAGGGCCTTGCCGAGGTGGCGCGGGTGCCGCTGGTCGGCTGTGGCATTCTCGGCTCGGCCACGGCGCTTGACAAGGTGATCGCCAAGCGGCTGCTGAGGGCCGCCGGCATTCCCGTCGCCCGCGAGGCGGTGCTGCATGCCGGCGAGACGGCGGATTTCGCGGCGCTGGAGCGCGAGCTGGGCCTGCCGATCTTCATCAAGCCGGCGCGGCAGGGCTCGTCGGTGGGCGTGCGCAAGGTGTCGGGCAGCCAGGAGTTCCAGCCGGCGCTTACCGAGGCCTTCGGCTATGACGATAGCCTGTTGGCCGAGGAGTTCATCAAGGGTCGCGAGATCGAGTTCAGTGTGCTGGAGGATGAGGCGGGCGGCCTCTTCGTCTCCCGTCCCGGCGAGATCGTGCCGGCCGAGAGCCACGGCTTCTACAGCTATGACGCCAAGTATGTCGACGAAGCCGGCGCGGCGCTGAAGGTGCCGGCCGATCTGCCGTCCGAGCTTGAGGCGGCCATGCGGGAGACGGCGGCGCGCGCCTTCCGGGCGCTCGGCTGCGACGGCATGGCGCGCGTCGACTTCTTCCTGATGGCCGATGGGCGCTTCCTGGTCAACGAGCTCAACACCATCCCCGGCTTCACCAACATCAGCATGTATCCCAAGGCGATGGGGGCGAGCGGCGTCGGCTATGCCGAGCTGATCGACCGGCTGATCGCCCATGGGCTGGCGCGGGCGGCCTAGAGTTTTTCCGGTGAAATCAGGTTCGCCGGAAAAACTCTATCTCTCTGTCAAGACGCAGTTCCGGACGCAAAACCGGTTCCCACTTTTGCTGGAACTGCTCTAATCCACGGGTCGTCCATGCCGGCGGTCGAGCCAGCGCATGGCCGGCGTCACCGTCAGCCCGTGCAGGAGGATGGAGGCGAGGGCGACCAGCGACAGGATCACCCAGAGGCGGTCGCCGTCCTGGAACTCACCGTGGTTGAGGCCGTAGGCGAGATAGTAGAAGGAGCCGACGCCGCGGATGCCGAAGAAGGCGATGGCGAGCTTCTCCTCGGTGCTGGCGTGGCAGCCGGCGAGCGCCACGTAGCCGGCGAGCGGCCGGATGACGAGGAGGATCAGCGCGGCGGCCAGGATGTCGGCCCAGCCGATGCCCCGGAAGAGGCCGCTCATGACGGCGCCGCCGAAGGCGAGCAGCAGCGCCATCATGCTGATGCGCTCGATCTGCTCGGTGATGTCGTGCATGTCACGCTGGAAGTCGTGGTCGCGGTGGGAGTTGCGCAGCGTCAGCGCCGTGACGAAGACGGCGAAGAAGCCGTAGCAATGGGCCATCTCCGACACGCCATAGGAGACGAAGGTGGCGGCGATGGCGACGAGGCCGTCTCCCGTCTTGGCCAGCGTGTCGCCAGGCATCTTGAAGGTGGCCCAGCCGAAGAGATGGCCCACCAGCCAGCCGCAGGCGATGCCCCCGGCGATCTCCCAGACCACGTTGAAGGCGAGCCAGCGGGCGAGCCAGGGCTCGCCGGTGGTGGCGGCGAGGCTGAGCGCGATGGCCAAGTGCACGAAGGGAAAGGCGAGGCCGTCGTTGAGCCCGGCCTCGGAGGTGAGCGCGAAGCGGACGGTGTCCTCCTTGCCTTCCAGGGGGTCGCCCACCTGCACGTCGGCGGCGAGCACCGGATCGGTGGGGGCAAGGCTCGCCGCGAGCAGCAGGGCGGCCGCGAGGCCGAAGCCCAGCACGCCCATGCCGGTGAGCATGATCGCCAGGATGGACAAGGGCATGGTGACGAAGAGCAGCCGCCAGGTGGTGAGCCAGCCGCGGAAGGAAAAGCGGCGGTCGATCTTCAGCCCGGCACCCATCAGCGCCACGAGAACCACGAACTCGGTGAGCCGCTCGGTGAGATAGGGGTGGGCGGCCGGCGAGGGGTTGGGCGCCGGCAGCGGCCCGGCGTAGATCAGCGCACCGATGATCAGGCAGACGATGGGCAGCGACAGCGGCAGGCGGCGGAGCGCCAGCGGCAGCCAGGCGACCAGCGCGATCAACAGGCCGGCGGCGGCCATGGCCGCCGGATACGGATCGATCTCCCAGCCGAAAATCTCCAAGATGTCTCCCTCGCGACGACCGGCCGCAAACGCAATGCGCGAGGGGGCGAGATGGTTCCGTTCAATAGAGCGCCGTTCGGTGGGACGACGCTCAATAGGCCGGCCGGTCGCCCTGCCGTCGCTCGCCGCCGGGATGGACGAGGCCGGCGAGCGCGGAGAGCGCCAACTTGAGCTTGTCGAGCGGCGGGCTGCCGAGGCTGAGGCGGACGCCGCCCTCGGGAGAGGAGGGGTCGACCAGGGGCAGGCGCGGCGGCATCAGAATGACGCCCTGGGCGGCGGCGCTGCTCACCAGCCGCTCCGCCGCGTCGGTGGGCATGGGCAGCCAGACGTGAAAGCCGCGGGTGCCGCTGTCGGGTTGGTCGATGGGAAGCAGGCTTTGCAGGAGGGCGTGGCGCCGCTCGGTGTCGAGGCGGATGGAGGCGGCCACCGAGTGGGCGGTGCCGTCGCCGAGCCACTCCGCCATGATGGCCGAGGAGAGCGTCGAGGCCATGGTGCAACTGGCCTGGAGGCGGGAGAGCGCCCGCTCGAGGAATGGCGGGGGCACCGCGAGCATGCCGACGCGTAGGCCAGGGCTGACGCTTTTCGACAGGCCGCTGACATAGAGCGTGCGCTCCGGCGCCAGCGCGGCGAGCGGCGGCAGGTCGGGCGCGGCGAACAGCGAGTAGACGTCGTCCTCGATGATGGTGACGTCATGCCGGCGGCAGAGGCGAACGATGTCCTCGCGGCGCCGGGCGCCCATGGTGGCGGCCGTGGGGTTGTTGAGCGTCGGCGTGACGTAGAGCACCGGCGCGGCGCCGGCCACGGCCGGCGAGGCGAGGGCCGCCTCCAGCGCGTCGGGCCTCAGGCCCTCGCGGTCGAGATCGACGCCGATCAGCCGGTGGCCGCTCGCCCGGGCCAGCATCAGCGCGCCGGGAAAGGTGGCGGCCTCGGTCAGCAGCAGGCCGCCGGGAGGGCAGGCGGTGGCGAGCGCCACCGACAGGGCGTGCTGGGCGCCGTTGCAGAGCAGGACGGTGTCGGGCGAGACCTCCAGCCGTTGGCCGGCCAGCCAGCTTGCGGCCAGCGCCCGATGATCGGGCCGGCCGGCGGGCGGGATGAAGCCGGCGAAGGTGCCGGCGTCGAGCCGCCTCGCCAGGCCGGCGAGGGTGGCGGCGAGCAGGCGGTCGTCCAGCATCTGCGGCGGCATGTTGACGCTGAGGTCGATGACGCCGTCCGGCCGGGGCGCCAGCCCCGCCACGAACATGCCGCGCCCGCGCACGCTCTGCACCAGGCCGCGCCGCTCCAGGAGGGCATAGGCCTTGGTCACGGTGCCGAGCCCGATGCCCAGGCGATAGGCCAGTTCGCGGTGCGGCGGCAGGCGGTCGCCGCGGGTCAGCGCCCCGTCGGCGATGTCCTCGGCGATGGCCGCGACCAGCCGTTCCGAGGGGCGGCCCTCGGCAGCAAGGCGCGGCGTCCAGGGGGAGGTGAGACGCATGGCCGGCCCTAAAAGTGTCACATGACGCTATTTCGTTTGTCCCGATAGTGTCACATGTTTAGGTTGGCCGCCACCCCTTGATGCAACAGGTGGCTCATGACGCTCGACCTCATCCTCGCTTTGACGGCCTATGCCTTCGTCACCTCCATCACTCCCGGCCCGAACAACACCATGCTCTTGGCATCGGGTGTGAACTTCGGCTTCGGCCCCACCTTTCCGCACATTCTCGGCGTCAATCTCGGCTTCTCGGTGATGGTGCTGGCCGTGGGGCTCGGGGCCGGCGGTGCCTTCGTCGCCTTTCCGCTCTTGCACGAGCTGCTGCGCTATGGCGGGGCGGCCTATCTTCTCTATCTCGCCTGGCGGATCGCCCGATCGGGCGGCGTCAACGGCGCAGCCGGCCGGGCCGAGCCGATGACCTTCCTGCAGGCGGCGGCCTTCCAGTGGATCAACCCCAAGACCTGGATCATGGCCATCGGCGCGATCACCGCCTACACGCCGGAGAGCGGCTACTTCGTCAACATTCTGGTGGTCACGCTGGTGTTCACGCTGATCAACGGCCCCTGCGTCGCCGCCTGGGCGGGCTTCGGAACGCTGCTCCAGCGCCTCCTCGCCCGCCCGGCATGGCTCAGGGCCTTCAACGTCGCCATGGCGCTGCTGCTGGTGGGCTCGCTCTATCCGATCCTGATCATGGCGCTGTGATCGACGCGGCTCACGGTGCCGCCGCGCCCCGCAGCGCCGGGTTGAGCGTATAGGTCGCCACCGCCGCGCCCTCGGCCAGCACGTGGTCCTTGATGGCCGCCTCCAGCGCCGGGCCGTCGAAGGCGCCGGTGAGGCCGAGGGTGGGGGTGTCGAGGGCGTAGACGCTGATGGTGTAGCGGTGCGGCCGGGCGTCGTTCAGTGGAGGGCAGGGGCCGTCATAGCCGCCATAGGTGCCGGCCATGTCGGCATTGCCGGTGAAGAAGCCCGTGAAGGCGTTGGCGCCGCGCAGGCCGTGCGGCGTCGGCCCGATCGGCTTGCCGTGGGGCACGACGCCCTCGCTCTCGGCGCCTGCGGGAAGCGTCGTGACAGCGGCGGGGATGTCGGCCAGGACCCAATGGTGGATGGTCATGCGCGGCGCGTCCTCGGGGATCACCGTGCCGGGCTTGTTGATGAGGGTGAGGTCCTGGGGCACGTCGGGGTCGGTCATCACCAGGGCATAGGCGCGCGTGCCCTCGGGGCCGGGGGACCAGGTGACTTCCGGGCTGACGTTCTTGGGGCTGACGTTTTCCGGCGCGCAGAAGGCGGCCTTGTCGGGGAGGCGACCGTCGTCGAGCCCGCCGATCTCGACCTTGAGCGGTTCGGCGGCGGCAAGCGGCAAGACCCAGAGGGCGAGCGCGGCGACGGAGACGCAGTAAAGGGCTTTCATGGACAGCTATCCTCTTGCTTTGAAACGGCTTGAGGATAGGCGGCGCGTGGGGTGGCGGCGCGCCGCGGCCGATCAGTCTTGGTGCCGATCCGATCAGTGGCCGTGGGCCAGCGCCTTGAGCTCGTCGTTTTCGTGGACGTGCCGGCCGGTGCCGGAGCGACCCATCAGCGCCACGATGGCGTCGGCGACGGTTTCGGCGGTGATCGCGCCATAGCGCGACAGCGGGCCGGCCATCACCGGGGTGAGGGCGGAGAAGACGCGCTGGGCCAGGGCCTCCATGGGGCGCGGCTCGGCACGGTGGCCGATGAGCATGCCGGGGCGGACGAGGTCCACCCGGTCGAAGCCGAGGTCGGTCACTGCCCGCTCGATGGCGCCCTTGGTGCGGAGATAGAAGCCGGGACCGCCGGCGCCGACCGAGGTGACGAGTATGAACTGGCGTGCGCCGAGCGCCCGCGCGCCGGTGGCGACGGCCAGCACATAGTCGTGGTCGACGCGGGCCATGGCCGCCTCCGAGCCGGCCTTGCGGATGGTGGTGCCGAGGCAGGAGATGGCGATGTCGAGCCCTTCCGGGGCGAGCGGACTGAGGAGGGCGCCCGGCGTGGCGCAGAGCTGCTCGAAATCCACCTGATGGCCCGATGCGGTCGAGCCGCGCCGCACGAGGCTGACGAGGTCGACGTCGCGGCGGGTGTCGAGGCGGGTGTGCACGAGGCCGCCGATCAGCCCGGTGCCGCCGGCGAGAAGAACGCGGGTCATGGGAAGGCCTTCCCCCAATGCTCTCAGCGCTAAATGGTATGTCGCCAAGGTTGTGCAAGGCTGGTCTTTAGGCGGGGGCTATACCAAGCGCATTGAAAATGCGGCTTGGTATTCCGCTTGCCGATTTCTCATGGCCCTGATGCACATGAGAAATCGGCAATGGCTCAATGAGCGGATGCGAAGCATCTTCGCGAGTTGGCATTATGGTCGCAGAAGCACCTTGCCGATCTTGCCGGGGGCCTGCGAGGCGATGACGGCGTCCTTGATCTGGTCGAGCCCGAAGATCGCCTCCACCGGCAGCTTCAGCTCGCCGGCGGCGACGAGGCGCATCAGCTCGCCGATCAGCGCGGCGCGCTTCTCCGGCGCCATGTCGGCGCTGACCTTGGAGCCCCAGAAGCCCTTGACCACCGCCTGCTTGAAGATGGTGGCGCCGGAGGGAATGCGCATGGGCTCGCCGGCCATGCTGCCGAAGGAGACGAGGAGGCCGTTGTCTCCGAGAAGGTGCATCAGGTCGCCGCTGGCGTCGCCGCCGATGGAATCGACCGCCGCGCGGATGGAGGCGCCGCCGGTGATCTCGGCCACCCGCTCCTTCCAGCCCGGCGAGGCGGTGGAGACGGCGTTGGCGATGCCGAGGCGCGTGAGTTCGCCGACGCCCTCGTCGCGGCGGACGAGGTTGACGACGTGGACGCCGCGCGAGGCGGCCAGCATGGCCAGCGTCCTGCCGACGGCGCCGTTGGCGGTGTTCTGGATCACCCAGTCGCCCTTGCCGACGCCGAGGAACTCGAGCAGCGCGATGGCGCTGAAGGGCATGGCGATGAGCTGCGCCGCCGCCTCGTTGGGGATGACGTCGGGCAGCGGCACCAGCGCCTTAGCGGGCGCCAGGAAATACTCCGCCCATGTCTGGTGGACGCCGGCCGCCGCCACGCGGGCGCCGGGCACAACGCCTGTCACCCCGGGGCCGACGGCATCGATGATGCCCACCGCCTCGCTGCCGCCGATGGCCGGCAGCTCGGGCTTGTAGCCATACTGGCCGCGCACCGTCCAGAGATCGTGGTTGTGGATGGGCGAGAGGATCGTCCGGATGCGCACCTCGCCCTCGCCGGGCTCGGGACGGGGGCTGTCGGCGGACAGGAGAACCTCGGCCGGTTCGCCGAACGTGCGGTGGATGGCGCTCAACATCGCTTGTCTCTCAATTTTTGGGTGCCGGCGGCGTCAGGCCTCGACCTGCCACTCGGCCAGCGGGAAGAGCCGATCATAGGCCCAGTTGAAGACGAAGGCGTAGGCCATGTAGAAGGCCGCGAAGGAGATGTCCATCATCAGCGCCTGCCAGATGGTGATGCCGAGAAAGAGCGCGATGAAGGGCATCAGCACGGCCAAGAGCCCCGCCTCGAACAGCACGGCGTGAAAGACCCGCATCACCGCGCCCTTGGCGGTGGTGCCGCGCGCCGCGCGGAGGCCGAGGTCGAACAGGTAGTTGTAGACAAGGCTCCACAGCGTGGCGACCACGGCGACGATGGCGCTGAGCACGCCGATGTCCATCATCGGCTGGTGAAAGGCCCATGCGCCCAAGGGCGTCACCAGCGCAAGGCCGATGATCTCGAAGCTGATGACGTGGCGGATCCGGTCGGGCAGAGAACGCATGCAACCTCCTGGTGCCGGCTGACGGGGAGGCCGTCCTTGCGTGAGGGCAAGGATATATACGGATGGGGCGGGGTGCAATGCGGTGGGGAGGAGGGTTGGGAGCGAGAGTGCGGGGAGCATGATAGGAGCCGCAGCGCATTCTCGTCCTGAGGTCCTGCGCCTGAAGCGCAGGATGACAATTAAATGATATAAAACATATACTTGACGCACATCCAGATCGCCGCTGCCGGACGATCTCCCCTCGCTATCACGCCGTCATCCTGCGCTTCAGGCGCAGGACCTCAGGCAGAAAAGGGCGCGAGGTCGATATCGGTCTCCCTTCGCTTCAGGAAGGGTACATAGCTGGCGAGATCGTGTTTTGTTAAGTGCTATTATGATAGCAACAGAACGGATAATCGCCTATAATAACCATCATGTTCGCACTTAGCCTCACTTCTCCATCGGACATCCTCGCGGGTGTCGCAGCGCGCATGAAGCGCCGGCGCCTCGATCTCGATCTGACGCAGCGCGAACTGGCGGCGCGGTCGGGCGTGTCCTACGGGTCGCTCCGGCTGTTCGAGGAAACGGGCAAGGCGTCCTTCGAGGCCGTCGTGAAAATCGCCTTCGCCCTGGAGGCGGAAGCGGAGTTCGAGGCGCTGTTTCCGCCGCGGCCGGTGAAGACGCTTGACGATGTGGTGGGCCGTCCGGTGAGGCAGAGGGCGCGCCGGAAATGAAATTCGCTCCCATCCGGAAAATGCAGGTCCTGCTCAACCTCTTGGGTGTGCGGCGCGAGCTCGGAACGCTGGCGTGGAGCGCGGACGAGCGGCAGGCCTATTTCGAGTATGCCCCCGGCTTCGTTGTCGCGCCGCTGCCGGTCTCGCCCTTCCGCCTGCCGGTCAGGGCCGGGCTCACCGCCGCCCGCTCCGTGCCACGGGAGTTCGAGGGGCTGCATGGCCTGTTCAACGACAGCGTGCCCGATGGCTGGGGGCGATTGCTGCTCGACCGGCGGCTTGCCAACATCGGCGCGAAACCGGGCGACGTGAGCCCGATCGATCGCCTGTCGGCGGTGGGCGGCAACGGCATGGGCGCGCTGGTCTTCGTGCCCGAGCTTCCGAACGATCGGGGCGGACAGGACGATCTCGACTGGTTCGTCGAGCAGGTGGATCGCGTGCAGGGCGAGATGGAGATCGCCGATATCGATGCCTTGCAGGCGGCGCAAGGCGGCTCGGCGGGCGCCAGACCGAAGATCATGATCGGCCTCGACGGAGGAAAGCAATCCTTCCGTCTCGACTATGGCCTCGGCCTGCCCGAGGGGTTCGAGTCCTGGCTGGTCAAGGGCCGCGCCATCGGCGACAGGGACGATATCGCCGTGGAAGAACATGCCTATGCCCTGATGGCGCGGGACGCCGGCATTGAGATGGCCCAGACGTCGGTCATCAAGACCGCGCGGGGCAACCGCCTGTTCGCGACCAGGCGCTTCGACCGAACGGCGAGCGGCCGCCTGCACATGCACACGGCCGGCGGCCTTCTCAACGCCAGCCACCAGGAGGCTTCACTCGATTACGGCGCCCTTCACAAGCTGACCGCCGTGCTGACGCGCAACAGCCGGGACGTGGCGCGGATGTTCCGCCACATGACGTTCAACGTGCTGGCGCACAACCGCGACGACCACGCCAAGAACCACGCCTTCCTGATGGACGGCGGCGGCAAGTGGACGCTCGCTCCGGCCTATGACCTCACCTTTTCCGATGGTCCGGCCGGCGAACACAGCGCGGCCATCGCCGGCGAAGGCCGCCATCCGGGCCGCGACCACCTCATCGCCGTGGCAAAGGACGCCTCGATCCCCGAACGCGAGGCCCTAGGGATCATCGACGAGGTACGGGCCGCGATCGCCCGCTGGCCGCGATGGGCCGACGAAGCCGGCCTTGGAAAGGCGCGGACAGCCGAGCTGGATGGCAAGCTGAACGGCGCGCGGGGGTAGGCCCGCTCGCCGATATCCGCCGCCCGCCGGAAGCTCCAGCGGGCGGCGGTATGGTTCAGGCGCCGAGCTCCGCCACGATCTCCTTGAGGCGGGCCATGGTGTCGGCCGGCAGGCGCGGCTGGCGCACCGCTTCGAGGTTGTCGCGGATCTGCCGTTCCGAGGTGAAGCCGGGGATCGGGATGGTCCGCTCGGAGACGGAGAGGATCCAGGACAGCGCGCCCTGCGGCAGGCTCCTGCCATCGGCGGTCAGCAGCGGCGCGACCTTCTCGAGGATAGCGAGATAGTCCTCGTTGGCGGCGCCGGCCTTGAAATACTTGAGCCAGGGCGCCGAACTGGCGCGTATGTCGGTGCCGCCGAGCGTCGCCTGCCGGCCGTATTTGCCGCTCAAGAGGCCCATGGCGAGCGGCATGCGCGCCATCGAGTAGAGGCCGCGCGCCTCGATGAGCGCCAGCATCTCCTCGGAGGTGTCGAAGACGTTGAGGTCGTGCTGCACCACCGTGAAGCCCGGATAGTCGGCGACGGCCGCGACGAGGCGGGGGTAATCCGAACTCCAGCCGTAGCTGCCGATCAGCCCCTCGCCGCGCATCGCCTCCAGCGTGTCGAACACCGGCCGCGCGATGTCGAGCTCGAGCTCGTTGTGGTGCAAGAGCACCATGTCGACGAAGGGCCGGCCGAGCCGCCTGAGCGATCCCTCGACGCCCCGGCGGATGCCGGCCGGGCTGAGATCGTTGGGCTCGATGACGCGGGTGACGGGGTCGCCGATATAGCCGCACTTGGTGACGATGACGACGTCGTCCTTGTCCTTCAGCGCCTCGCCCAGCAGGAGCTCGGCGTTGCCGGCGCCATAGGCGGCCGCCGTGTCGAAAAGGCGCACGCCCAGGTCATAGCCGAGGCGGATGCCGGAAATGGCGTCCTCGGGCGATATCGACCCGTAGCTCGACGGCCCGGTCGGCCAGATCATCATCCCCCCGGCCGCCCAGGTGCCGAGGCCGATGCGCGGCACCGTCACGCCGTTCCAGAGGGTGATGTTGTCGACGGAGGTAGATTGGCTGAGTGATTGCGTGTCTCTCTCGGAAGGCATGGCATCTCTCCCTGTTTGCCCGGACGAGATAGACGCAAACTTGAAGCGTTTTAAGCGTGCAGATTTGAAAGACGGGGTGCAGGGATGAAGGATGGACATGTGCTGGACCGAAGCCAAGGTCAGGATGACGCGCTGCCCCTCTTGAACCTTCGCATTCACGGTGCGAAAAGGCCGCCGCTTTTCTCATGACATTCTCCCCGCAGCATCGTAACATGTTACGAAACAGAGGCGGATCATGCCACGAACCACAAACGAACCAGTCCCGGCGCCAAAGCGCATGGCGAACTATCGCCAGCGGATGCGGGCCGCTGGGCTGCGCCCTGTTCAGATCTGGGTGCCTGATACGCGCTCGCCGGACTTTGCCGAGATTTGCCGGCGGCAGGCGCGCGCCGTTGCTGCGAGCGATCCGGCGGGCGATGATGTGATGCGCTTCATTGAAGACGTGTATGAATGGCCGGAGACGTGATGCAGCGCGGCCAGTTCGTTCTGATTGCCGTGCAGGGCGATTATGGGAAACCGCGCCCTGCCTTGGTCGTCCAGAGCGACCTTTTTGCCGAGTTGCCGTCGGTTGTCGTGTGCCCCCTCACGACAACCCTTCGCACGGATGCCGACCAGTTTCGGATCGATGTGCAGCCCTCGCCGTCGAACGGGCTGCGCCAGCCATCGCAAATCACCATCGACAAGATTGTCGCCGTTCCCGTTGCCAAGGTTGGCGCGGTCGTCGGTCAGGCGGACGACGCCCTCATGCTCCGCGTCAACAGGGCCCTAGCGGTGTTCCTGGGCATTGTCGGGTGAACTATCCCACGCCCCCAACCCCTCGAACACCGGCTTGCCGAAGTAGTACCCCTGGAACAGATGCGCGCCGAGGTCCTGGAGCGTGGTGAACTCCGCCTCCGTTTCCACCCCCTCGCAGAGGGCGGTGATGCCGAGGTCGCGGAGCATGCGGAGGGTGTTGTCGACGATGGCGCGGCGGGCCGGGTCGGCGTCGATGTCGCGGATGAGGTCCATGTCGAGCTTGACGATGTCGGGCTGGAAGCGGGCGAGCAGGCTGAGGCCGGCGTAGCCGGCGCCGAAGTCGTCGATGGCCGTCTTGAAGCCGATCGCCTTGTAGGTGGTCAGGATCTTCAGGAGGTGGTCGGTGTCGAGCGGTTCGTTCTCGGTGAACTCGAAGATGATGGACTCGCGCGGGAAGCCGACGCGCTCGGCGGTTTCCAGCGTGCGGCGGATGCAGGCGCGCGGCTCGTAGACGGCGTTGGGCAGGAAGTTGATGGAGAGAAGCGTGCCTCCGCCGGCCGGGAAGAGGCGCGCCGCCAGCTCGATGGCCTTGACGCGGCATTGCTGGTCGAACCAGTAGCGGTTGTCGGCGTCCACCTTGGAGAGGACGCTACCGGCGCCTTCGCCACCCGCCCCGCGCACCAGCGCCTCATGGCCGTGGATGCGGCGGCCCCGGGCGTCGACGATCGGCTGGAAGGCCATGGAGAAGGGCATGGGGAAGCCATCCTCGCGCTCGCACCCCTGACATCCTCGCTGCATGGCCGATCTCCTCCGCCTTTTCTTAGCCGGGGCGGGGTTACGGCGGCGTAAAGCGGGCAAATCTGGCGGACAAAAACCGGGGGTATCGGCGAGCGGGTGAACCATATGCAGGCTTCATGCGTATCTCCCCGCAAGGCGGCGGCAGCCGTCGGCACGGCCTCTTGCGAGAGGAGAAGACCCATGACCTCACGCCTGTTGCTCGCGTTCGCCATGTTCACCTGTCTCGCCGCGGCGCCGGCCGCCGCCTCGTCCGACCCCTCGCTGTTCGGCCTCTGGGCGCGCGGCGACGGCAAGGCCAAGGTGAAGGTGGTGCGCTGCGGCCCGCAGATCTGCGCCATCAACACCTGGGTGCGCGAGGGCGCCAGGGGCGAGAAGGCCGGCGACAAGCTGGTGATGTCCGTCCGGCCGGAGGAGGACGGCACCTGGAAAGGCACCGCCTTCGACCCGCAGCGCGACCGCACCTATCGCCTGACCATCGAGGTGGACGAGCGCTCGATGATGACCCACGGCTGCGTGCTGGCGGGCATCGTCTGCAAGGAGATGGGCTGGACGCGGATCGCTGGGCAGTGAGGGGGGAGGGTGCGTGATATCGGCGTTGCGCTTCGTTCTGCCTGAGGTCCACCTTGAATTCGCGCGCGAATTCAAGCGGCCTTCGCGGGGATGACAATTCATGATATAAAACAGTGTGTTAGCGTAGGGCTCCACGAGTGCCGAGCTATCTCCCATTCCTATCAGGCCGTCATCCTTGCGAAAGCGAGGACCTCGGGACGAGAAGGTGGGAGGGATGTATCGGGCGCTCTTGTGGAGGGAGCGTGATATCGGCGTTGCGCTCTACTTTCCTGAGGTCCCCGCCTTCGCGGGGATGACAATTCATTGATATGACACAGCGGTATAGCGCGGAGCCTTTCGGCTCGCCGGCCCTTCCCTCCGCTCTCACACGGCCACGAAGCCGCCGTCGACGAGGAGTTCTTCGCCGCCGATGAAGCTGCTTTCGGTGGAGGCGAGGAAGAGGACGGCCTTGGCGATTTCGTCGGTGTGGGCGAGGCGGCCGAAGGGGATGGCCTGGTGCATCCAGTCCTCGGCGCCGGCGTTGTCGCGGAGATAGGTCTGCATGGCCGGGGTCAGCACCATGCCGGGGGAGACGACGTTGACGCGGATGCCCCGGCTCTTGAGGTCGGTGGTCCAGGTTCGGGCGAAGGAGCGGATCGCGGCCTTGGTGGCGCTGTAGACGGAGAGGGCGGCAAAGCCCTTGCTGCCGGCGCCCGAGCCGGTCAGCACCACGGAGCCGCCCGAGGACATCAGCGGCAGCGCCTTCTGCACGGTGAAGACCATGCCCTTCACGTTGATGCCGAAGACGCGGTCGAAATGGTCTTCCTCGATGGCGCCGATCGGGGCGGACTCGGAGACGCCGGCGTTGGCGAACACCACATCGACGCGGCCGTGGTCGCGCTCGATGCCGGCATAGAGCCGGTCGAGATCCTGGAGGTTGCTGACGTCGCCCCGAACGCCGACGGCGCCGTGGCCGATCTCCTTGAGCGCCTCGTCGAGCCGGTCCTGCCGGCGTCCGGTGACATAGACAAACGCCCCTTCCGCCGCGAAGGCCTTGGCCGTCGTGAGGCCGATGCCGTCGGTGCCGCCCGTGATCACCACCACCTTGCCGTCAAATCGCCTGGTCATGTCATCGCTCGCTATCTTGATAAGTGGAGAATTGCTCCACTTACTATATGGAGATATCCTCCACTTGCAAGTCAGATGAGGCAGGTTCTTGGGCGAAGACACCCCATTGCGCGCCGATGCGCAGCTCAACAAGGAGCGGATCCTGGCCGCGGCCGAGGACGTGTTCCGGGAGCGCGGCGCCGGCGTTTCGCTGGACGAGGTGGCCAAGCGCGCCGGGGTGGGCATCGGCACGCTCTATCGCCGCTTCCCGACGCGGGAAGACCTGTTGGCCGCCACCTATAGCGCCCGCTTCCTGGCCTTCGCCGAGGCGAGCCGCGCCCGGGACCTCGATCCGCTTGAGGCCTTGCGCGCCTATCTCCAGGAGCTGGTCAGATATTCCAATCTTTACAGGGGCTTCGCGGCGTCGCTCGGCACCGTGCTGGAGATCGGCACGCCCGGATGCCGCGCGACCCTCGAGGAAGGGGAGCGGCTGCTGCGGCGCGGCCAGGAGGCGGGCGTCATTCGGCCCGATGTCGGCTTCGACGACCTCGTGTGCGTGGCGACGGCGATCTCGCTGGCGACCGAGAAAGACGGCTCGCCCGAGGCGCGCATCGCGCATCTCGTGGGCATCTTCCTGAACGGGATCATCGAGCGCTGAAGCGCCGTCACTGGCGGATGCGGAGGCCGGTTTCGGCGTCGAAGAGCTGCGTTTTCTCGGTGGGCAGCGCAAGGCGGAGCGCGGCGTCGGCGCGGGTGCCCCAGCGCTCTTGGAGTTCGGCGGCGATGGGCGTGCCGGCGCAGTCCGCGTGGACGAAGGTGGAGTTGCCGAGCTGTTCCACCGTTTTCACCGTGGCCGCGAGCGGGCCGTCGCCGATCTCGACATGCTCCGGCCGGCAGCCGATCACCACGCGGCGGCCGGGCCGGAGGCCGGCAATGGGAGACGGCAGGTCCACATCCAGCCCGAGCGGGCGAAGCTGGCCGTCGGGCTGCACCTCGGCGGTGAGGAAGTTCATGCGCGGCGAGCCGAGGAAGCCGGCGACGAACAGGTTGTCGGGGTCGTCGTAGAGGTGAAGCGGGGCGCCGACCTGCTCGACGCGGCCGGCGCGCAGCACGACGATGCGGTCGGCCAGGGTCATGGCCTCCACCTGGTCGTGCGTCACGTAGATCATGGTGGCGCCGAGGCGGGCGTGCAGGGCGGCGAGCTCGGCGCGCATCTGCACGCGCAGCTCGGCGTCGAGGTTGGAAAGCGGCTCGTCGAACAGGAAAACCTGGGGGTCGCGGACGATGGCCCGGCCGATGGCGACGCGCTGGCGCTGGCCGCCGGAGAGCTGGGCCGGCTTGCGGTCGAGCAGTTCGGTGAGCTGGAGCAGGGCGGCGGCCTTCTGGAGGCGCTCGGCGGCCTCCGCCTTGGGCACGCGGTTGACGCGCATGCCGAAGCCCATGTTCTGGCGCACCGTCATGTGCGGGAACAGCGCGTAGGACTGGAACACCATGGCGACGCCGCGCCTGGCCGGATCGACGCGGGTGACGTCGCGGCCGCCGATCAGGATCTCGCCGGCGCTGACGCTTTCGAGGCCGGCGATGAGGCGCAACAGCGTCGACTTGCCGCAGCCGGACGGGCCGACGAAGACGATGAGCTCGCCATCGGCGATCTCCAGATCGACGCCGGAGATGATCTCGGTGGGGCCGAAGGCCTTGCGCAGGGCCTTAAGATTGAGACCGCTCATGGCGTCATCCCTTGATGCCGGAGCCGGCGAGGCCCTGGACGTAATAGCGTTGCAGCGGAATGAGCAGCAGCATGGGGATCAGCGCCGTGATGACGGCCGCCCCGAACAGCTGGTTCCACGCCGTGGTGTACTGATCCTGGAAGGCGGCCATGCCCACCTGGATCACCTTGAACTGCTGGGCCGGCATGGCAAGCAGCGGCCACAGGAAGGCTTCCCACTGGAAGATGAACAGCATCAGCCCCGCCGAAATGCAGGTGGGCAGCGACAGCGGCACGTAGACCGACCAGAGGATGCGCAGCCAGCCGGCGCCTTCCAGGCGCGCCGCCTCGTAATAGTCCTTCGGCACCTCACGGAAGAACTGGTAGAACAGGAAAACGGCAAGGCCGTTGGCGACCGAGGGCACCACCAGGGCGGCCACGTGGTCGATCCAGCCGAGCTGGCTGACCACCGAATAGAGCGGCATGGCGATGGCCTCGAAGGGCAGCATGAAGCTGACGACGACCACGCCGAGCACGGCGGATTTTCCCGGAAACTCGAAGAGAGCGAAGGCGTAGCCGGCCAGCGCGTTGACCACGAGGCCGAGCGCCGTGGTGAGGCCGGCGACCAGCAGCGTGTTGGCGATGATCGAGCCGAAGCCGCGCTGGAATATCGCCACGTAGGCGTCGAGCGAGAAGGGCTCGGGCAAAAGCGCATTGGGCGTGAAGGGGAAGAGGTCGCGGAAGATGGCGTCGTTGGGCCGGAAGGACGACAGGATCGCCCACCAGAGAGGAGCCACGAAGAGGAAGGCGACGACGACCATCGCCATGTAGATCAGGGCCTTGCGGAGAGACATCAGCGGGCCTCCTTGGGCGGCGCCGACGACAAGAGGCGGAACTGGATGGCGACGATGACCAGCAGCATCGCCACCAGACAGACGACGATCGCCATGGCGCGGCCCATGTCGCCGAACACGAAACCGGACTTGTAGGCCTCGTACATGAGGACGTTGGTGGAGCCGCGCGGGCCGCCGCCGGTGAGCATGAACACCGGCGCGAACAGCAGGAAGTTGATGGTGATGTCGGCCACCAGCACGAACAAGAGCGTCGGCCGGAGGAGCGGCAGGGTGACGAGCCACAGGCGCTGCCAGGCCGAGGCGCCCTCGAGCCGCGCCGCCTCGTTGATCTCCGGGGGTATGTTCTGCAAGCCGCCGACCAGGAAGATCATCCAGTAGCTGATGCCCTTCCAGGTGGCGATGCCGATGATGGAATAGAGCGCGAAGTCGGGGCTGGTCAGGAACCGGTAGGGGCCGAGGCCGACGAGCCCGAGCGCGCCGTTGAGGAAGCCTTCCGGCAAGAGCACGATGCGCCAGATGATGACGGCGACCGGCAGCGAAATGCCGATGGGAATGAGGAAGAGCAGGCGGAAGACGGCCATGCCCGGCAGCTTCTGGACGAACATCAACGCCAGCGCCAGGGCGAGCGCCACCTGCAACGGGTTGATGATCAGGTTGAACCACAGCGTGACGCGGAGCGACTTCCAGAAGCCGGCGTCGGTGAGGAGGTCGACGTAGTTCTCGATGCCGACGAAGGTCCGCTCGCCGGCGATGGTGGTGTAGAGGCTTTCGTAGAGGGCGAGGCCGATTGGGTAGGCGCGGAAGATCGCCAGCCCCAGCAAGGCCGGCGCGAGCGTCAGGACCAGGAGGGCTATGGGCGAGCGGTTCACGGCTTGAACTCCGAAAGCGACCGCGCCCGAAGGCGCGGCCATTTGTTTCGTGAGCTTACTTGCGGTTCAGGCGCGCGGCGGCCTGATCGTAGGCGTCGACGGCGGTGCCCAAAGCTTCGTCCACAGGCACGCCGTTGGCAATGTCGGTGAAGGCGGTGCGGAAGGCATCCTGCAACTGGCTGAAGGCGACGGTGACCGGACGGGCCGCGGCGGTGTTGCGCGACTCCCAGGCCGACAGGCGCATGACCGAGGCGGGAAAGGCGTCGTAGGCCGGATCGCTGTTGATCTGGTCGAGCAGGCGGTTGGTGACCGGCAGCTGGTTGAGCGTCTTGAACCAGACGTCGGTGCCCTCGTCGCTCAGCGCGGCGAACTTGGCGAAGTCGGCGGCGGCGGCCGCATCGGGGCTGGCCTTGGTGACCGACAGGTACCAGCTGCCGGTGGGCGTCGAGGCCTTGCCCTCGGCGAACTTCGGGTGCGGGGCGATGCCGAAGTTGATCGAGGAGCCGGCGACGGCCGGCACATTCCAGGTGCCGCCGACGAACATGGCCAGCTGGCCGTTGGTGAACATCTGCGCCGCCTCGCCGAAGCCGAGCGAGCGGGGGCTGACGTTGTCCTTGTTGAAGAGGTCCGACCACCAGCTGGCGGCCTTGGTCCAGGCGTCGCCGTTGAGGTAGCCGTCGGCCGTCTTGGCGTCGGCCGAGATCAGCTCGCCGCCGAGCGAGCCGCCCAGCGGCTGGAGCTGGTAGAGCTCGCCGAACTGCTCGAAGGCGAAGCCCCAGGGCTTGGCCTTGCCGCCCTCATCGCCCGACACGGCCTTGGCCGCCTCGGCCACCTGCTCGAACGTCCAGCGCTCCTCGCCGGCGAGCTTGACGATGGCGTCGGGCTTGGTGGCGCTGTCCTTGGTCAGGCCGCTCGGCGGGGTGATGCCGGCGGCCTTCAGGAGGTCGACGTTGTAGTAGAGCACCTGCGCCGACGAGTTCATCGGCAGCGAGTAGAGCTTGCCGTCATAGGTGCCGGTGGCGACCGAGGGGCCGACCAGCTTCGCCTTGGCCTCGTCGGCCACGGCGGCGTCGAAGGGCAGGATGTAGCCGTTGGCGGCATAGGAGGCGACCACCGGCGCGTCGGTGTAGATCAGGTCGACGGCGGCGTCGGCCGACTTCAGCCGCATCTCCGACACCTGGAAGAACTGGTTCCACGGCAGGCTCTGGATCTCGACCTTCACTTCCCTCTGCTTGGCCATGTAGGCGGCGGCCACCGCCTCCATCGAGCCCTTGTCGAGGCCCTCGATCATCAGGACGGTCAGCGTGGTCTCGGCGTGGGCGGTGGCGGTGAGCCCAATCGCCAGAGCAGTGGTCAACAACGGCAGCCGGATCATGGTCTTCTCCTCTGGTCTTTTTGTTCTTTGCGGTACTAGCGGTCCAACGTCTTCTCTTTCAGCGGTACCAGCAGTCCAAACGCTTGTTCTTGCTTGCTTGTCATGTCCTGGTGGCGATGCGGCGGGCGGCTTCCACCAGCGCATCGGTCACGTGTCTTGCAACGGCGGGGCGGTCGAGATCGAGTGCCACGCCGATGCGCGGGCCGCCCTCCGGCGCCCAGGGGCGGCGGTCGGCATCCGTCGCGCCATAGTGCGGGCCGGGCTGGGTGGCCACCGTCACGTTAAGGCTCTCGATGGTGAACAGGGCGGGGTCGATCAGCCATGCCAGCGGGCAGGTGTCGTGCAGCGCCGGTCCCGGCACGCGACCGGCCGCCACGTCGCCGGAGCGGTCGGTATAGAACTGGATGATGTCGGCCACCGGGTTGGCGCCCGGCACGGCGGCGCGAATGCGGGCGAGATCGTCCTTGTCGAGCCAGGCGCGGTTGGTGACGTCGAGCCCGAACATGGTGGCCTTGATGCCCGAGCGCAGCATGATGGCGGCGGCCTCGGGATCGGCCCAGAGGTTGAACTCGGCGCGCGGGGTGACGTTGCCGCCGATGAGGCCGCCCCCCATGAACACCAGCTCCTTCACCTTGCCGGCCATCTCCGGATCGAGCGCCAGCGCCAGGGCGACGTTGGTCATCGGGCCGAGGACCACCAGCGTGATCTCGCCGGGCGCGGCGTTGACGCGGGCAAGGATCTCCAGCGCCGCGTGGCCGGGCATGAGCGCGCGGCGCGGTGGCGGCAGCGTGGCGCCGGTGGAATCGAGCCCGGTGACGCCGTGGAAGGCGGCGGGAAACTCATAGCGATGGAGAAGCGGCGCCACGGCGCCCGCGTAGACGGGAATGCTCGTGCCGAGCGCATCGGCGATGGCGAGCGCGTTGAACGAGGTCCGATGAAGCGGCGCATTGCCGCAAACGGCGGTGATCGCCTCGATCTCGAACACGCCCGACGTCACCGCCAGCGCAATGGCCGCGAAATCGTCGTGGCCGGGATCGCAGTCGATGATGAGGCGGCGGGGGGGCAGTGGGGATGTGTTCATGCCGGGCAGAATGCGGCGTTTTAGGCGGCCGAAAAATCGACGGTTTGTGCGTTCGGTTGAGTTTGGCTCAAGTGTGGGACGGAGGCGAGGAGGCGGCTGACGTTGCCCCAGGATTTATCCAGTTCTGATTTCGTTTCCGGCGTCGGTTTTGTCCTGATGGACGGCAGTGTCGGGCATCGGCGCGGAGCCTTTCATTTGGCGGAGCGCCAGCAATACCGAGTTTCTCGCGTGGAAATGGAAGCCGTTAGGCGGACGCAGGAGGAACTCATCGCGTGGATCTGGCGAACTCTGTGCCGCAGTTCGACAAGATGGCCCCCCGGTATGCGTGAGACGGCGGACAAGATGGTCGCCTTGGACGTCGATTTTAGGGAAAGATGGCGGCAACTGGCTTTGGAGCTTCGGCGAGAAAATTAGGCCAGCCCCTGTGGATGACAAGTTAAATTCTGTCGGTTCCAACCTACCCAATCGGTGTCAATGCCTTGGCAAGCCTGTGTCAACAGAATTGAAGCCGGAGTAGCGGTTATCCGCGAAGGCTGTTGAATTCTTCCGAAGTTTGGGGAAAACGCATTAACACATAACTTACAAAGCGTCCCTATTCTGCGCAGATAGGGAAGCATTCATTAACTTCTATGGCGAAAGGTGAATGCAGAAGGTCCGGCAAACTTTCCCGAGCCAGCCGGACCCCCTGAGTGCAACGCCCTCGCGGGCTTTGATGCCAGACGACCATTAGGCGGAAGACATCGTCTGTCAATAGAGGCCGTGAGGGGAACTGTGAGGGCAAGCAAACGCGAACCGAACCTCCTCCCATCACGATCTCTATCTCCATCAACGCACCCGGCAGCAATCTGACGGTTGCTGGTTGTCACGGTGACGTTCTGGTAGGCCAGAAGTCGTTGGCTGCGCCAAACTCGAAGCCTGATGGCTTCTTGCGTTGGTGTGGGCGCATGTTGAAGCCCGTCGCCGAGAACGTCGTTTCCAAGGCGATCCTTGGCTTCGTCATGAAACTCTGGACCTGACAGGCGCGGCGATAATCGGTTGGTGGGGCGTCACCCCACCAACACCTTGAAATGCCTAATTCGTTGGGATGAAATCGCACTATTCCGCTTGATTGTCACCACAACCCTGATACGAGTTTATTGATAATTATGCGCAGGGGCGTAGAGGGCAGTCATGAACCCGTTGACCATTCTCATCGCTATTGCTGGCGGCGTGATCGGCGCGCTTGTCGGTGTCGTTACGCGACCCACGTTCATGGGGATGCAGGTTCCGTTCAGTGTGCTCACGAGCACCGCTCCGATGGACGAGCCTTTCAAGAACGAGCTCCAGAGCCACCTTCTTGCCACAACAGGTATTGGCCTCGTCGTCGGCATTGTCCTAGCAGCCATCATCTACGCGCTGACGAACCGATCCACGCCGGGCCAGAACGGCTGATTGCGTGTGAGACAAGGCATCGGTCCGGGTGAAATCGCATTCACTTGGCCTGTAGCCATGTCCGCTAAAGACTGGGAGGGGAGCCAATATGGGAGTGCTGAAATCGTGCTCGCTGGCCGTGCTGGGTGTCGTCGCTGGTGTCTGGACTGCAGGAGTGTCGATCGCCGAGGAGAGGCACTTCGGGACGCCGGAGGAAGCCATCACGGCATACATCGAAGGCGTGAAAGCCAACGATTTCGACGCAGTTCTAGCAACAACGGCGGTTGACCGTATGAGCAAGGGCTTTGACTTCGTTGCTTTTGCAAAGCGCCTGAATGCAATCACGTACTCCACAGCAATGCCAACAACCGATCCATTTTTCATAGCAATCAACAAACAAATCTACACGATCAATGTTGCGAGACATCTTCAGTATCTAACTTACAGTCTGATGACAAATAGCGATGTCCTGAAAGGTGTAACGGTCAGTTTAGCCAACAACCCTACGGCGGCAGATGATATATATACAGTCGTCCAAGCTAAGCGTCTGGCGGGCCTATCTATCGCTAAGATTGGAATTCCGTATCCTGAGGATTTCAAAAGCGATCGCCTACAAGTGAATTTTACGAAGCAGGCCAAGATTTATGGCGCGGACATCAGAACTGAACGCGTTGTGCTGCTGTCATTCGACGGCCTGAACTACATGATTGGCTTCAGTCTGTTCAGATATGGCGACGACTGGCTCATCGACGACCAGATTTCATCACTAGCGGGAACAGACACACTCGGGACGGCTACACGAATGACGCCAGATGATTTCGAGGCGCTGACGCATTGATGGGTTCTGGTTTACCGGTTGACGGCGTTGACAGTTACGATCTTGAGCGCGTCCATGAGAATTGCTTGAAGATCCTCCTTTGTCAGCTCTTCTGCGGCCTTACCCTCCACGCCGATCTTGACGGCGGCGGTGCCCTTCGCGAGGGTATCCAGAAGTTTTCTATCGTTTAGAAGTTGATCGACCAACTCGCCGCGAAGCTTGTTTCGCTCGCGCTCCGTGACAGGATCATCTCGCTTATCCTGACGGAACATCGTTCGAAGTCTCGAGGCGATATCATTGGTCTCTGAGTTGATGCGGGTGACGTAAACTTGGATGGTGGCTAGGGCGCTTTCTGTGTCTCCAAGCTTGCTGTCAGCCCAGCCGAGTTGATCGGCCATGTTCTGGATACTGGATTCTAGAGATTCCTCTAATTCACCGAGTTCATTTGTAATGCGACCTGCTGCGGCCTCAAATCGCTCAGCGAATGCGCGCGCTTCGCTTTCGAGAAAGATCTTCAGAAGCTCGGTTGGATGCAGCGCGCGATTACGTCGCCCAGCGCGCGTGCAATAGACACCCTTGGGAGTGCAGTGAGGCTTCGTTGCGCTGCTCGGAACATTGATCCGTAGAAACGACTTGTCGTCGTCATTTTCTATACTGACATCGATGGCGATCGGCGGGATGCAACCTAGAGCTTTGTTGGCGATTTGAAGTATCGTTCCATCGCCAACATCACATCCCACCACGACGCCGACCTGTGCACCTCCATCATCGGCGCGTTCGTCGACGCCGGCAAGGATAGCTCCGCCACCCGCGTTGGCGAACGCGACCAAGTCCTCAGCAGACACTCCGTCAGGACCGCGCTTAAAGTCCACGCGATCACCTTCCCCTGCCTGCAGGAGCTTGGCGGTATCCGCGGTTACTGTCTTGCTGATCTTCTTTGAGGGCATGTCCAACAATAGCATATCCCGGTCTTTGGAACACGAGAACAGAGTGCCCCATGGCGAAGGTATGGCGCCGATCTCGCCGCACCTGCTCTATTGGTTCTTGGCCACCTCCTCTTTGGCGGGCAACATCACGCCGACCCTACCGAAGGTCCAACTTCAGCACAGGAGCAGCGGATATCAGACTCGATTGGGCGTCTCGCAGCTGTCGAGTCGGCAGTGTCACGAGAATGGAGGATTGGGCGGGTGTCGATCCGCCGGTCGTCCGGCGTGTCTCGCGCGGCGGTGCCGTCGCAGCTTCCTTTCCTTGCGGCTCCTCAGGGAGCTGGGCTCAGGGCGTTCTTTCGTGTTCGAACTCAAGCCGGATGGCTTTGCGGCCATCGCACCGCTTTTTGCCGACCTTTCTCTTTGACACAGCGGCGTCAGGGCCGTTCTCCGCGATCCATCTCTCGGCGAGATCTGGGTCGATGATCTAGGGTCGCCTCGTCAGGCCATTCTGCGGGAACCGGAGGAACTGTATCTCGCCGGCGATCCCGTCACGAACTCGGCGACCTCGCCGGCGCGATGGCCGACTGAGAGTATGTGCATCCCGATGCCCCCTGGCTTCCGGCGTGCCTGCTGGTGCGTAACTCGTGATTTTTACCCCAAAATCCTGGTGTGGGCGGCGCCTTTCGGATTGGGGAAGGTCTCTTCCGTAGCGGGGGGCGCGGCCAACACGGCGGCGCCAACAATCACCGCCCCGCGTTTCCTCAGCACTAGCGCGTATTGGGAAAAGTGGAGACGCTCTTCAGGAAAAAAGCGCGATAAAACAAAAAGGCTAGGAGCGGTGATGCATCGTCGGCGCGGGCGACAAGAGGAGAAGTGAAGATGTTGAGTGATGCCCTTCAGAACGGCTTCAACGAGCAGATCCAGAAAGAGTTCTATTCCTCGTATCTGTATCTCGCGATGGCCGCCCATTTCGAAGCCGCGAACCTGCCGGGCTTCGCATCGTGGATGAAGAAGCAGTCGGACGAGGAACGCGGCCACGGCATGAAGCTGTGGGACTATGTGTACGATCGCGGCGGCAAGGTCGAACTTGCGGCGATCGAGCAGCCGCCCGTGGCGTTCGGCAAGCCGCTGGAGGTGTTCGAGCTGGTGCTGGCGCACGAACAGAAGGTCACCCAGTCGATCAACGCGCTCTATGCGCTGGCGGCCAAGAACGACGACGTGGCGGCCGAGATTTTCCTGCAATGGTTCGTCACCGAGCAGGTCGAGGAAGAGAAGAGCGTCACCGACGTGATCGCACAGCTCAAGATGTCGGGCGACAACGGCTTCGCCGCCCTGTTCGTGGACAAACACATCCTGGGCCAGAGGTAACGGCTGGCACCCAACCGCTTTCGGTGAAGTCCCGAATCTCCCCCAGAGGCGGAGGTTCGGGACGCTGCGCCTAGGCCACGGTGCGGGTGTTCTTTCGGATGGATCGAGCCCGCCTTGCACCGTCCTCGTTGACGGTGGGAGCGGCGCGCGGCTAGGCTTGCCGCGAAGTCTGAGTGGAAAGGAGGCACGCATGCGGAAGAGCATTGCAATCCGCCGGTCGTCCGGCGTGTCTCGCGCGGCGGTGTCGTCGCAGCTTCCTTTCATTGCGGCTCCTCAGAGCATTCGCCGACCAAATTGAAACATTTGGTCGTCCAGCGAATGCTCCAGATTCATTTGCTGGAGCAGCCGCTTTTCGATCAGGTTGATTCAACCTGATCGGCGGGTGCTCTAGGAAGCCGAGCTCAGGACTTTCTTTCATGTTCAAACTCGAACCGGATGGCTTTGCCGCCATCGCACCGCTTTTTGACAACCTTTCTCTTCGCCACGGCAGCGTCAGGGCCGTTCTCCGCGACCCGTCTCTCGGCGATATCTGGGTCGACGATCTGGCGTCGCCGCGTCAGGCCATTCTGCGTGGGCCGGAGGGGCTGTATCTCGCCGGCGATCCCCGTTCCGACCTCGGCGGCCTTGCCGGCGAGATTGAAGATTGGGAATACGTGTATCCCGATGAACCCTGGCTGCCCGCCATCGGCGAGGTTCTGCCCAACCGGTTCATGATCGCGCACGACCGGGTGCGGCTTGCCCTGGACGCAGGCCGCGCGCGGTCCTTTGCCGTGCCCGACGGCTTCGAGCTTGTCGCGGACAGCCAGTCCGTGGAGGTATCCATCATCCATGCGGGCGAGGTCGTCTCGCGCTGTTCGGTGGACATGGTCGTCGACGGCTATGCCGAGTTCGGCGTCTGGACGCACCCGGCCTATCGCGGGCGGGGCCTCGCGAAAGCGGCAGCCGCCGCCAGTCTTCACCGGGCCGGCGAGCAGGGCGTCACCGCCTTTGGCTGGCACTGCTACGCGTCCAACACCCGGTCCCAGACGGTCGCCAAGGCTCTGGGGTTCGAGGTGACCGATCGCTACCTGGGCTTCGCCGCCCGTGTGCCGGCCGAAAACGACGGTGACCTCGATACCGCCTATTGCCGCGAACTGGCGGCGACATTCGAGGCCGGCGCCTCTGAGATCGTCTGGCTCGACTTTCACGCGGCGGTGGCCTGGGTGTTGGCCGGCGAGCCCGGCAAGGCCGTGACCACAGTGGAGCGGCTGGTGGAGCGCGGATGGTGGGGCAAGACGGAGTGGCTCGAACAGCACTGGGCGTTGGAAAGGCTGAAGGCCGATCCCCGCTTCCAGGGCGCGCTCAACGCGCACCGCGCCACCCGCTAGAGCCGCAAGGGCGAAGGCTTGATATCGGGTCCGCCTTTCCCGCGTCGCTATCGTTGCGCAATGCGTGCATGGGCGCTCTATATCAGCGTTGCACTCCGTTCTGCCCGAGGTCCTCGCCTGCGCAAGGATGACAATTTATAGATATGGAACAAAGGGATAGAGCGTATCGCCTCGCCTCTGAGGTTTCCCCCTCCGTGTAAGGCAGCACGATGCGCTCCTCATGGTGGATTGCGGACTATCCAACTGATTCCTCTATATAAATTGTCATCCTTGCGCAGGCGAGGACCTCGGGCAGAACTGAGCGAGCCGCCGATATCGTGCTCCCCCAAACCGAGCCGCCTGACGCGCCTACCTTGCCGGAGCTAGCCGCCCCACCCCTCAATCAACCTTGCGCCCAACCCGGCCTTCGCCTCTTCCGGCAGGAAGGCGTGTCTCACGGCTTCGAGGTTGTGGGCGAGGAACTCGCCGGTTTGCCAGCCGAAGGCGGCGGAGAGGCGGCGGTATTCCAGCGACAGGGTGAGCGGAGCGACGGTGCGGGCGTCGGTGTTGATGGAGAGCGACAGGCCGCGCCGCGACATCCGGTCCACGGGGTGGCTGGCATAGTCGCCGAAGACGCCGACCTGGATGTTGGACGACGGGCAGACCTCGAGGTGAAGGTTGCGCGCCTTGATCTCGGCCAGGAGGTCGTCGCTTTCGATGGCGCGGACGCCGTGGCCGATGCGGGCGGGGGCGATGAGCGCCATCACCTCGCGGAGGCTGTCCGGCCCGGCCGCCTCGCCGGCGTGGGCGGTGACGGGGAGGCTGAGCTCATGGGCGCGGTCGAACACCCGCCGGTTGGCGGCGGCCGGGTGGCCGGCCTCGTCGCCGGCAAGGTCGACGCCGACGACGCCGCGATCGCGCCAGCGGTGGGCGAGCTCGATCACCTTGAGGTTCTCGTCGGGCGGATAGTCGCGCAGCGCGCAGAGGAGGAGCCCGGCCTTGATGCCGGTGGCCGCCTCGCCCTCGGCAAGGCCCTCGGTGACTGCCGCCATCACCTGATCGAGACCGAGGCCGCCGCGCTGGTGGGTGTGCGGCGCGAAGCGGATCTCGGCGTAGATGACGCCGTCGTCGGCCAGCGCCCGCAGCAGCTCGTCCATGGCGATGGCGAGCGCCGGCGCCGTTTGCAGCGCCTCGCAGGAGGGGCCGATGGCGCGGAGGTAGTCCATCAGGCTGTCGCAGCGCTCGGGCGCGGTGAAGACGCGGCGAAACTCGGCCTCGCCGATCGGGTTGCCGAGGCGATGAAGCGCGCGCCGCGTCAGCGAGCAGTCGAGGTGGACATGCAGCTCCACCTTGGGCCTTGCGGTGAAATCGGGCGTGCCGGTCACATCCACGAGCATGGTCGGTCTCCGTCTTCGGGAGACTGTCGCCGCATGGGGCCCGAGCGGCAACCGATTTCCGGGCTTCTCAGTTGAGGCGCGCTCAACTCATCCCGAAGGCGGCGGCCTCGGAGGCGGCGAATTCGGCCTGGAACCAGCGGAGCGTGGACATGTGCAGCGCCGAGGTTTGGTCGGAGCGCCAGAGCAGCGCCCAGTTGCCGTCGCGCCTGTAGAGGCCGAGCGGCGCCACCAGGTCCCCGGCGGCGATGGCGTCCCACACGGCGGGGCCGGGCGCCAGCACGGCGCCGACGCCGGCTTCCGCCGCCTTGATGGCGAAGAGCAGCCGCTCGAAGCGCAGCATGGGCGTCTCCGGCAGCGCCACGCCGCTTTCCATCGACCAGTTGGACCACATGGCTGTGGGCCAGACGGTGGTGAGCCGCTGCACGCCGAGGATCGCCTCGGGCGGCCCGCCCTCGGCAAGCAGCGCCGGCGTCGCCACCGGGCCGAAGGTTTCCGGGCCGATCGTGTGGCGGATCATGCCCGGTATGGCCGTCTCGCCGCCCACCACCACGTGGATGTCGATGGAGCGGTCGGTGGCAACGGGGTCCTTGTTCCAGGCGACGACGTCGATCTCCGTTCCCTTGAGCCGGCGCAGCAGCCTGGGCAGGCGCGGCAGGAACCAGCGGACCAGGAAGGTGGCGGGCGCGGCGACCACCAGCCGGCCGCGCTGGCCCGAGCGTTCGGCCCGCTCCACCGAGCGCACGATGCTCTCGAAGGCGGCGGCCAGCGACTGGGCCAGCCGCTCGGCCGTCTCGGTGAGGATCAGCTTGCGATGGCCGCGAATGAACAGCTCGGTCTTGAGCGACGCCTCCAGCGCCCGGATCTGCTTGGACACCGCCCCATCGGTGACCCCCAGCTCCATGGCCGCGAGCCGCACGCTGCCAAGCCGCGCCACCGCCTCGAAGACGCGCAGGGCCGAGAGGTGGTCGAGGGGGTCGAGCATGGGCGAGGGTGGTTCCGGGCGGGGAGGGCGGGAGGGGAGTTTAGGGCTGGGGGCGGGGGATGGGAAGGGGCGATACGGGTGGCTGGTTGCGCGGGGCGGGCTTGTCGCCTTAGTGTTGAAGACAATACCGGCAGCGGCAGGAAGGCTTCCATGGCCGAGATGTTCTCACTGTCCCATGTGACGCGCGACCCCGAGGGCCTCGCGCTGGTCGTCGAGGTGACGCTGCCGCAGATCTCAAGCTGGCTGATGCACCGCTTCGAGGACCTGCCGGAACACCTGATGCAGCACATCCGCGACCTCGACCTTTTGAGGGAGGCGCTGGCGCCGCTCTATGGCGAGATGCGGGAGGGCGACAGCCTGTGGCTCTGCCGCAGCAGGGAGATCGGGCACTCGCACGGGCACGAGGGCATCGCGCTGGTGCGGGATGGGCGGCCGGTGGTTTACGTGCGGGCGGTGCAGTATTGAGGGGGTAAATGGCTTCCCTTTCCTATCGGGCTCGGGAGCACGATATCGGCCGATCGCTCCATCCTGCCCGAGGTCCACCTTGAATTCGCTCGCGAATTCAAGCGGCCTGCGCGAGGATGACAGGAAATTGATATAAAACAGATGGTTAGTGTTGGGCTCTTCGCTCGCCGGCCTGTCTCTCACCATCACGCTGTCAGGTTGGGCTCCCGTTCCTATGGGCTGTCCTCCTCTGCGCAGGCAGAGGATCTCGGGACGAGAAGGTGACGAGGGTCGTATCGGGTTCCCGACGCAAGGAGCCCTATATCGGCCGATCGCCCCTTTCTGCCTGAGGTCCTGGCCTTCGCCAGGATGACAGGAAATTGATATAAAGCAGGTGGTTAGCGTATAGCTCTTTGCCTGCCGACCTGTCTCCCGTTCCTATCAGGCTGTCATCCTCGCGCAGGCGAGGACCTCGGGACGAGAAGGTGAAGAGGGTCCTATCAGGCTCCCGGTGCAAGAAGCGCTATCGAACGATCATGCTCGGGAGCGCTATGTCGGTCGATCGCCCCTTTCTGCCTGAGGTCCTCGCCTGCGCGAGGATGACAGCCTGATAGGAACGGGAGACAGGCCGGCGAGCGAAGAGCCCAACACTAACCATCTGTTTTATATCAATTTCCTGTCATCCTCGCGCAGGCGAGGACCTCGGGACGAGAAGGTGGTGAGGGTCGTATCAGGCTCCGATGCAAGGCGCACGATATCGGCCGATCGTTCCATCCTTCCCGAGGACCAAGACGTTCGTTACCTGTCATCTCACCGTTGCCGAACTCGAGGCCGCAGCAAACTCGCGTGCCGCCTGGATGAAGGCCGTGAAAGCGGCGGGCGGGTTCTTTCGGCCGGGGTAGTACAGCGACAATGGGGGCAAGGAGGGTGTCCAGTCTTCGAGGACGCGCACCAGCCGCCCTGCCTCGATGTCGGCGCGGACATCCGCCTCCATGACGTAACCGAGACCAAGGCCATTCCGCGCCGCTATGCTGACAAGGCTTGACTCGTCGAGCGTGATCGAACCCTGCACGTCGATCTGAACGGCCTCCCCATCCTTCTCGAACTTCCAGCGAAACAAGGCGTTGTTGGGAAGCCGCGCACGGATGCAGCGAAACCGGTAAAGGTCGGCCGGAACAAGGGGACTGCCGTAGGTGCGCTGGAACTCGGGCGATGCGACGACGGCATTGCTGCGCGGTCGGCCGAGCGGCACCGCGATCATGTCGTTCGGCACCAGATTAAGCGGCCTCAAGCCCAGGTCGAAGCCGGCCGCGACGATGTCGACAATCCGTCCCTCGGTGACCAGATCGATGTGGACCTGAGGATAGCGCTGAAGGAACGGCAGGATGAACGGCTCCATGATCTCCCGCGCCGCCGTCGCGAATGCGTTGATCCGCAATGTGCCGGTTGGCGTCTCCTGAAGCGACTGGACGGCGTGCATCGCGTCGTGGATGTCGGTCATCGCCGGCCCGACCCGCTCGACGAAGGTCCTTCCCGCGTCGGTGAGCGAGACGCTGCGCGTCGTGCGGTTGAACAGGCGAATGCCCAGGCGCTGCTCGAGCTTTGCAACGGCATTGCTGAGCGCCGTCGTGGACATGCCGAGTTCCAGCGCGGCGGCCCGAAACGAGCCGAGGCGCGCAATGCTCAAGACGGCATCGAGATCGACGAGGACTGATCGGGCCATTGTCCCTCTTTTCGCAATTCCTCATCCTTCTTTGTCCCGATTATCGTGTCAACTGCCGTGCCCTAGATTGTCGCTGTCGCCCCCCGAAAGGGGCGAGGCCCCGCCGCCACCGGACCGGGAAAAGAGGGAGACCAGCATGACGATCAAGCTACCGAAGGGCATCGAGGCCTATTTCGAGGCCGACCGGAGCGGAAGCCCCGAGGCGATTGCCGCCACGTTCACCGAGACCGGGATCGTGAAGGACAAAGGCAAGATCCACAGGGGGCGGGACGCCATCCGCGCGTGGATGGCCGAGGCGCTCCAGGAGTACAGCTACACGGTGGAGCCTTTCCTCATCGCCACCGAAAACGGCAAGATCCAGGTGACGGGCCACGTCGCCGGCACCTTCCCAGGCAGCCCTGTCGATCTGCGGTTCGTCTTCGTTCTCGCGGACGACAAGGTCGCCGAACTGGAGATTACGGTATGACCCCCTTTCTCACTCTGGAGGGTCGCCGCGCCCTGATCACCGGCGGCACCTCGGGCGCCGGCGCCGCGACCGTGGCGCTGTTCAAGGCGCTCGGCGCCCGCGTGCTGACCACCGCCCGCACCAGGCCGGCGGACTTCTCGGGCGCCGCATTCGTCGAAGCCGACCTGACCACCAAAGCGGGGGTTCAAACCGTCGTCGATGCGGTCAATCGGGAGCTCGGCGGGCTTGATATCCTGGTGAACGTCCTGGGCGGCTCCTCGGCCCCGTCAGGCGGCTTTTCCGTTCTCACCGACGAGGAATGGGACAAGGAATTCAACCTCAACTTCTTTCCGGCGGTCAGGCTCGATCGCGCTCTCCTCCCGGCGATGATCGCCCAGGGAAGCGGCGTCGTCATCCACGTCACCTCGATCCAGAGAAACCTGCCGCTGCCGGAGGCGACGACCGGCTACGCCTCGGCAAAGGCGGCGCTCAACACCTACAGCAAGAGCCTCTCCAAGGAGGTTTCGCCCAAGGGGGTACGAGTGGTGCGGGTCTCTCCCGGCTGGATCGCCGATCGGGGCTCCAACGGCCTTGCGCTGCGCATCGCCGAGCAAGCCGGCATCAGTTATGACGACGCGGTGCAGGTGATCATGCGCTCCCTCGGCGGCATACCGCTCGGACGGCCGGCCGCGCCGCAAGAGGTCGCCGACCTCATCGCCTTCCTCGCCTCGGACCGGGCCTCATCGATCACCGGGTCGGAGCACGTGATCGACGGAGGCACCGTTCCGACCAGTTGAGGCCGGGGTGCGTTCGGCCCCGCATGACCTGTCTGGGAGGGGGCTGGTGTGAGGCTCCCGTGGACCTGAATGCCCCGCCGCCTTCAGCCGCTTTGCGGCCACGAGGGCATCGCGCTCCTCCGAGAAGAGCGGCCGATCGTCTCCATTTGCAGGGTGTACCAGGGAGGGGCGGATGAGGATCGTATCAGGCTCCCGAGGCACGGAACGCTAGGCCGACCGATCATGCTCGGGAGCGCTATATCGGCCGATCGCTCCATCCTGCCTGAGGTCCTCGCCTGCGCGAGGATGACAGGAAACTGATATAAATATAGTTAGCGTGTAGCTCTTCGCTCCCCGACCTATCTCCCCTTACTATCAGGCTGTCATCCTCGCGCAGGCGAGGACCTCAGGACGAGAGGGCGACGCGGGTTATATCAGGCTCCCGATGCAGGGAGAGCAATCGGGTAGCCGATATCCGCAAGTTGACGCCTACGCCAGAAGCGACAGATCGGAAGCTGGTTCTGGGGCTATGCTCATCTTTTGGACGCGGTATTTAAGGGCAGAGGTTCCCAGCCACAGTCGGCAATGATCTGTATCGTGGTATCCGCAAGAGACTGATCGGGACCGATAAGTGTTTCGTCAACACCCCTCAGCCCATCATCTTCTCGCCACCACTGCCGCATCTCGCTCTCACCGAAGTCGCCAGCATTCGGCTTTGTGTTGTGCCTTTTCAGTGTCTCCTGGAATGGAATTTTGTAACGATAGCACCGTGTAATACCTTGATGATCGGAAATCAGTCTCCTCAGCATGTCGCCGTAGATGTCGTTCTGCAGGATGCCCTCAACGATCACACTGAGCCTGCGATCGAGAGCGAAATGGGCTGAGATTTCCATATAGTCCGCCGCCATCGATGGCTTCGTGTCGGGAACATGCAGGATGTTCCGCCGGAGCACATCCTGTCCGATGATGGCTACACCACGAGGAAGACTGCTGCGAATTGCCGCTGCCAGCGCAGATTTCCCGCTTCCCGAGTTCCCCCGGATGACAATAAGCCGAGTTTGACTGTTGCCCATCATTTCGCGGTTGCCCTCCCGCGCCCCAGATCTACTTGGGCACGGCGCCATCGGTAACCCCCCAAGCTCCATGGCCGCCAGCCGCTCGCTGCCAAGCCGCGCCACCGTCTCAAAAAAGCGCAGGGCCGGGAGGCGATCGGGGGGGCGCCATCTGCCCTACTTGGGTTTCTAAAGGGCGTTCAAATGGTGGACTAAAACGCATCTCCTGCCAAAGTGTATGTGAAAATTACCTGAAAGAACGTCATGACAGTTGGTACTATAATAATAGTTTTTCCTAAATAGTATGAAAGCAGAGCGGGTAGCCTGAACTTCAAATCCGATACATTAAGTACCCGGTAGAGCTCTCCCATTGGATCTGCCAAGCTATTCGGATCGACCTCGCTCCTCCCATTATACGAAAACATGGGTGCGTCTTTAGCGAGCGGTTCGGTTTCGGTTCCTCGCTCGATTAGTTTTTGCAAGTATTCGAAATTTCGAGGCTGGCAGAAATAGGCCTTCTCAGCTTCAAAGAAGCCGGCCGCAGAATCATACTTCTTGATCAGTGTCGGACACCTCAGTCCATACAGAGCCGCACCTATGGCGATCGAGCAGCAGCCCAAATACAGTAAAAGGAGACGCAGCGACGGGCCACAACTCCGTGGTCGGCAAAAATCGGTATGTAGGCTAAGGAATTGAACGATTTCCCTGTTGAATAGCAGAAGATAGCCGACCAATGGCACCGCGATGGTCGCCTTGGCGATTGGTGAATTTCCCAATCCCCGCAATACGCTCCATCTTGAGCGATGTTCAAGCCATGCAACTATCCTCATTCCGCGACACGTCCTTCGGATTGCTCTCGGTTCCCCAACTCGATATCGCCGCTCAGGCACCAGAGTCGAGGCCGATTAGACGAAGGTCTATGGAGCATAGGCTATGTCGGCCGCTTCGCCTTCTCGTCTTGAGGTCCACCTGAGTTCACGCGTGAACTCAAGAGGCCTTTACGAGGGTGACAATTCATTGATATGTAACAATGAGATAGGTCGTTTCGCTTGGTGTGGTGTGGTTGCGGGCGCTAGTGGGGCGTCTGCTTTGTCGGATGGGTATGCTCTCGGGTTATCCGATTGAAACGTATGTATAAATTGTCATCCTTGCGCAGGCGAGGACCTCGGGCAGGACGAAGCGCTAGGTTGCTATCGGGCGCCCTTGTTTCTTAGTGCTCTATATGGGCCGGTGCGCCCCTTTCTGCCTGAGGTCCTCGCCTGCGTGAGGATGACAGGAAGTTGATATAAAACGGGTGGTTAGCGTGGTGTTCTTCGCTCACCGGCCTGTTTCCTCGTTCCCATCACGCTGCCATTCTGGCGAAGGCGGCTTGAACTCACGAGTGAGTTCAAGGTGGATCTCGGGACGGGAAGGTGAAGGAGGGCGTATCAGGCTCTTGAGGCAAAGAGCGCGGTATCCGTCGATCGCTCCATCCTGCTCGAGGTCCCCGCCTTTATCACCGGCCTCACGTGTCCGCCCGGAGCTTGAAGGCGTAGGCCAGGGTGGCGATCACGCCGGCCGCCACCGCCGCGGTGCCCAGGGCGATGGCGGTGTCGATCTCGGCGAAGGCCCAGAGCCCGGCATAGGTGAGGCCGCTCAGCACCATGGACCAGCCGGCGAAGCGGTTCATCCGCTGGGCGCAGGCGCTGGGCGCCACCGCCTTGGGCGCACGATTTCCGAAATAGGCGATCATCAGGCCGTTGACGCCGATGACCAGACGCAGCGTGGTGTCCTGGTCGATGTGACCCTGCTGCCGCGCGAAGCTGGCGCCCAGCGCCAAGAGGATGATGGCGCCGGCCCAGGCGAGGCCGGGACGAAGGTCGTGGATGAGGTCTTTCATCGCTGCGGCTCCATCTTGCCGGGCGCCTGCTCGACGCCGAGGCCAAAGGACTGCGCGAAGCCCAGCAGCGCCTCTTCCAGCACCGAGAGCTTCAAATGATAGATGACGGACTTGCCCGCCTTCTCGGCGTGGACGAGGTCGGCCTCCCTCAGCACGGCGAAATGGGCGGACATGGTGGGCTTCGACACGTCGAAATGGTCCGACAGCTCGCCGGCGCTCATCGGCCCGTTGCGCAGGAGCTGCAGCACGCGGCGGCGAGTCGGATCCGAAAGGGCCTTGAACACCTGGCTCATGGTTTTATAATTAGCTAAATATCGAAATGAGTCAAGACTGGTCGGCTGGGCACATTCCATCCCTCATTCCCTCACCCCATCATCCCCGGCAACCCCGCCGCCAGCGCATCCACCGCGACCCGCACCTTGAGCGGCAGGTGGGGCGTGCGGAGCCAGAGGGCATGGGCGGGGTAGAGGTGGGGTGGCTGGTCGGGGAGGAGGGGGATGAGCTTGCTCTGGCGGACGCGCTCGGCGATCAGCCAGGAGGGGAGCCAGGCGAGGCCCATGCCTGCGGCTGCGGCCTCGGCGATGGCGTCGAGGTCGTCGAGCTTCATCCGGCTCTGCGGCAGGATCTCCAGCGGCGGCTCGCCCTCGCGCGGGAACAGCCAGGGCTGGAGGCGGAAGCCGGCGCGGCGGTAGAGGATGGCGCGATGGGCGCCGAGATCGTCGATCCCTGACGGATGCCCATGGTCGCGGAGATAGGCCGGCGACGCACAGACGACCATGCGCTGAAAGGCCAGGCGACGCCCCACTACGCCCGAGTGGTCGGCGAGGTCGCCGGTGCGGATGGCGAGGTCGTAGCCGTCCTCGGCCAGGTCGGCGAAGCGGTCGCCGAACGACAGTTCCAGCTCCAGCGCCGGGTGCTGGCGCTGGAGTTCCGTCAGGATGGGCAGCACGCAGTATCGGCCGAAATGGGTGGGCATGGTCACGCGCAGCCGGCCGCGCGGCTCGGATGCATGGTCGGCGGCCAGCGCGTCGGCGGCCTCCGCCTCGGCGAGAACGACGCGGCAGCGCTCGTAATAGGCGCGCCCGAGGTCGGTGAGGCTCTGGCGCCGCGTGGTGCGGTTGAGTAGACGGGCGCCGAGCCGCTCCTCCAGCTGCCGGACGTGCTTGCCCACCATGGGGGCAGAGAGGTCGAGCGCGCTGGCGGCGGCGGCGAAGGAGCCGAGATCGACCGCCTTGACGAAGACGGCCATGCTGGCGAGGCGGTCCAAATTCGGAACTCCTGGTTTCGAGAGTCGCGATTGTCAGCCAATTTATCGCGGTTTCCGCCGTGGGCATACTCCATTCGGTCTCAGGTCTTTGGAGTGTTCCAGATGGCGCGCATCATCCGCTTTCACGATTTCGGCGGCCCCGAGGTCTTGCGCATCGAGGAGATCGACCCTCCGAGGCCCGGCCCGGGCGAGGTGCAGATCGCCGTCAAGGCGCTGGGCCTCAATCGGGCGGAGGCGTTGATGCGCGCCGGCCGCTACATCGAGAGGCCCGCCCTGCCGTCCGGCCTCGGGCTGGAGGCGGCGGGCATCGTCACGCGGGTCGGCGACGGCGTCAGCGGGCTGGCGCCGGGCGACGCCGTCAGTGTGGTGCCGCCCATCTCCCAGGCGCGATATCCCGCCTATGGCGAGGCCGCCACCTTCCCGGCGGCGCATGTGGTCAGGCACCCGGCCTTTCTCGACTGGACGACGGCGGCGGCCGTCTGGATGGCCTATCTCACCGCCTATGGCGCGCTGATCGACATCGCCCGGCTCGGCCCCGGCGAGGCGGTGGCCATCACCGCGGCCTCAAGCAGCGTGGGCCTCGCGGCGATCCAGACCGCCAACCGGGTGGGCGCGACGCCCATCGCCGTCACCAGGACCTCGGCCAAGCGGCAGGCCCTGCTGGACGCCGGCGCCGCGCATGTCGTCTCCATCGCCGAGGGCGGCTTGGACACGCGGCTCGCCGCCCTCAGCGGGGCGGACGGGTTGCGCCTTGCCTTCGACGCGGTCGGCGGCCCGATGGTTGAGCCGCTGGCGGCGGCCCTGGCGCCCGGCGGCATCCTCATCGAGTATGGCGGGCTGAGCCCGGAGCCGACGCCCTTCCCACTGTTCACGGTGCTGAGCAAGACGCTGACGCTGCGCGGCTACCTGGTGCACGAGATCATCCGCGACGCCGCGCGCCTTGAGGCGGCCAAGGCCTTCGTTCTCGACGGCCTTGCTGCCGGCGCGCTCAGGCCGGTGATCGCCAGGGTGTTCGCCTTCGACGAGATCGTCGAGGCGCATCGCTACCTGGAGGCCGGCGATCAGCTGGGAAAGATCGTGGTGACGGTGTAGCCCGGCCGCGTCACGCCGCCTTCCCCGGTCAGGAGTAGGGGCTGGGGGCGCATGGTCCGCAGCTCGGCGGCGAGCAGCTCGGCGAGCAGTAGGGTTCGCAGGCGGGATCGCAGGGACCACAGGGCGCGCATGCCGGCTGGCACATGGGATCGCACGAACTCGGCTCGCACACCGGATCGCAGACGCTGTCCGGGCCGCAGGGGTCGCACGGGTTGCAGGTCGGGTCGCATTTGTCCGGTTCGCAGCCGGCGATGAGCATGGGACGCGCTGGATCGGTCAAGAGTTCAAACTTGTAACTCGGCATGATCCGTCTCCTTCCGGTGTTGGTCTTCCTCTTCCTCTCAAGACGCAGCTCCAGCCGGAAAACCGGCTCCCAGCTTGGCTGGAGTTGCTTTCAGTGTGGCAATGAATGCGTCTGGTGCGGTCCATGTGCCGGTTTCCGGCGCGTAGGTGCAGTACCAGGGCTTGGCAAACCTGCCGGCGCCGCAGGCGTCGGGGCGGCAGTCGAAGCAGAAATAGCGGTATTCGCAGGCGGCGCAGCTTTCGACGCGGTCCTTGGTCAGGTGCCGGATGCCGGGATCGAGGATGTCGGCAAGCGCTGATGACCTGAGGTTGCCGTGGCTGAAGCGCCGTTCCATGACGCAGGGAAAGACCTCCAGGTGGCAATCGATGTAGATGCTGCGGGCAAAGCAGTTGTGCCCCTTCGACTTCGCGCGAACATCGGTGAGGGACTGGGTGCGGCGGAAGTTGTCCTGGGTGATGAGCTTGCGTCTCAGCATGGCGTCGTCATAGAGCGTGAGGTCCGCCCGCCCGGTCAGCCGCACCAGATCGCGCTTGTCGACCGCATAGGCATCGCTCCGGCCCGCGTCGATCCCGGCGATTTCCACGCCGCAGGTCCGGTATTTCACGCCGTGGGCGCGAAGCAGCTCGATGGCGCGGGTGGTGCGCCTGAATGACCCGCGGGTGCGGGTCATCCGGTCATGCTGGGCCTCGTCACCCGAATGGAGCGACAGCGCGACGCTGACGCCCAAGGCCTTGAACTCCCTGACGAGGGGCTCCTTCAGCAAGGTCGCGTTGGTGAACACCTCGACGGCATCGAGGCGATCGCGGTACTCACGGATCCAGGCCGTCAGCCTCGACCCGAGCAGCAGGGGTTCGCCGCCGATGAACTGGACGTTGCGGATGCCGTAATCGCCGAGGCGGCGCATGGCGAGGCGGAGGTCCTCCTCGGCCATGTCGTCGCCGCTGGTTGGGCAGGAGCCCTCGTAACAATGCAGGCAGCGCATGTTGCAGCGCTGGGTGACTTCGATCCATGCGAAGTCCACGCGCCGATCGCCCAAGGGCGAGGTCTCAAGACTATCGAGAGAACAGGGCTCGTCGACGGCCCGAAGAAGGCCGGCCACTCCCAGTTGTTCGATCAGGCCGGTCTCGTCGGCCGCGAGCCCGTCGTCGCCTTGGCCCGCGAGCCGCTGGAGAAGGCGGAGCGTGTCGTTGTTGATGTGGTAGACCGCGCCGCTGCCGCCGTGGAAAAGGCAATGGCTCACCGCGCCCAGAATGAGGTGAACCTGTTGATCGAGCCGATAGAAGCTCATGGCGCGTCATCCAGCGGACAACCGTTTTCGCCAAGACGTGGAGCCGTCCCGAGAGGCTCCCTTGCGCGAGATCGGCAATCATACGCCGCCACACGCACGGGCTGAATTTCCAAATACTACTGATGAACTTAGGGATGTAGCACGAAGACAGAGATATCGTGCCTGCCGTCCTCCACTTACTCCGCCGCCACCACCTCGCCCGCCAATATCCGGTCGACGATGGTGGCGAGCTTCTCGTCGATGATGTGGAGATATTCCGTCCAGTCGCTGAACTTGGTCAGCTCGGCCTTGCCGTCGGAGATGCCGCGGAGGCCGAGGAGGGGGACGGCGAATTTCTGTGAGGCGCGCCAGAGGGCGAAGGTTTCCATGTCGACCATGTCGGCATCGACAAGGTCGTAGGCGGCGCCGGAGACGACGTTGCCGCCGGTGGAGAGGCTGGCTTCCGGCACGCCGGGGACGCGGAGCGGCAAGGGTATGACGGCGGGCAGGTCGAGGAGCGGCGTGGTGCCCTTCGGAAAGCCGAGGGGCGAGGCGTCGATGTCGCGATAGGCGATGGACGTCGCCTGATAGACCTCGGCGTGGCGGAGGCGGCGCGAGCCGGCCGAGCCGAGGCTCACCACCAGCTTCGGCAACTCGCCGCGATGGGCGCGGGCGCTGAGCTCGGCGGTGAGGTTGACGGCCGCCTCCACCGGGCCGACGCCGATCATCACCGGCTTGATGCGCGCCTTGAGCGCCGGGCCGTATTCCTGCTCGGCGGCCATGGCAAACAGCGTCGTCTCGCGCATGAGCGCTCCTCTCGAATCCCTGGTCGACGCTGCGACGCTAGCGGAACTTGGCCGGTGCCGCGAGGCAGGAGTGCGCTTTATTGCCTTGCCGCGATGCTCTAGGCTCTTCCGTAGCATCTGCCTCCGGAGGAGCCATGAAAGCCGTTGCCCTTGCCCTCGCGGGTCTCGCCGCCCTTGCCACCGCTGCCCGCGCCGAGGACGACCGCATCTGGCTGGGGCTCGACTATGGGGACGGTGCCACGCTGGTCTACGGCATGCCCGAAAGCGACGACGCGCCGATCGCCTTCGTCTGCGAGCTGCCGGGGCGCGAGCTGATCCTCGACGTGTCGCTCGGCGAGGCCTTCGAGCCGCGCGCGGGCGAGGTGGCGGTGACGATCACCGCGCCGCCGGTGAAGGGCAGCGTCTCGATGGCCGGCAGCGTCGAGGTCTCCGAGGAGACCGGCGACGTCATCCTGGAGGCGAAGGGGCGCCTGACGCCGGCGCTGTCGAGCATGCTCTCCAAGGGCAGGGAGCTCACCATCGCCCTGGGCAAGGAGAAGCGGACCTTCCCGCTCACCGGCGCCAAGGACGGAATGCGGCCGTTTGCGAGCGCCTGCGGCGAGCCGAGCTAGTTTGGCCTGCTTCATGAGCCCAAGCTGCCCAGAAGATCGAGGCGCTTATCCCGCCTCTGCCATCAAGGCTTCCGCATCGCGCCCGGCCGCGAGACGAAATGGCGATGCCGGATCGGTGGCGCATCGCCAGATCGCCGCCGCCACGTCGGAGGCGCGGGTCGTCGGTCCCGAGCGATCGCGCATGTGGGCTACGATGCGCTCGATCATCGGTGCATAGTCGGCGTTGTCGCTGCCCCTGAGATGAGGCAATCCATTGGCGCCGAACCGCGTTTCAGGTGCGCTTCCCGGTATGACCAGATGGGTGCGCACGCCGAACGGCTTCACTTCCAGGGCCAGCGTCTCAGTCAGGGAGTTCACCGCGGCCTTGGTGGCGCGATAGACGCCGACCATGGGCAACGACTTCAGCGTGGTCGACGAGGAGACGTTGATGATGACGCCCGATCGTCGCTGGCGAAACGATGGCAGCAGTGCCTGGATGATCGCAAGCGTGCCCAGCGTGTTGGTTTCAAACATGGCGCGCGCCACGCCGAATTCGGTCAGTTCGACGGGGGACGGCACACCGAAACCGGCGTTGTTGACCAGAACGTTGATCGGACCAGCCTCGGCTACCGCGTGAGCGGCGCTAGCCGCATCGGTCACGTCGAGCCGCAGGAGGCGGAGCCTCTCGGATGCCGGAAACAGCTCGGCATTGAGCGTCCGCATGGTCGCGACCACGTCCCAGCCGCGCTGGAGGAACAGCCGCGCTGTCTCCAGCCCGAAGCCGGATGAGCAGCCGGTAATGAAGATTGCAGGCATAGGTTTCTCCGCCTCTTGATGCTGAAATCAATCTAGCGGCGTTGACCAGGACGAACTATGGTTGAGAGTATTGATTTCTTTTGAAATGGTCCTGCATGAAGATCGACCCGCTTGCCGAAGTCGTCACACTGCTCCAGCCGAGGGCCCGCTTTTCCAAGCTGATAGAGTGCGGCGGCTCTTGGAGGTTCCGGCGAAAGGGAACGGGCGATCCCTTCTACTGCGCGGTGCTGGAGGGGCAGTGCCGTGTGACGGTCGACGGGCAACCGCCCCTGATCTTGCGCGCGGGGGATTTCCTGCTGGTCCCGGCCATGCGCGACCTGATCAAGGAAAGCCTGGACTTGCCGCAGGGCGAGACACCGGAAGAACCGATCGAGATCGGCGAGGGGCGCTTTCGTGTCGGCCGGGAAGACGAGCCGCCAAACCTCTGCATCCAGATCGGGCATTGTTCGTTCGGATCGCCCGATGTGGCACTGCTCGTGCCGCTGCTTCCGCGTCTTGTCCTGGCGCGCGGGGAGCCGCGGCTCGCGACGCTGACGCAATTGGTCGGCGAAGAGACCCGCGCACATCGGCCCGCGCGCGAGCTTGTGCTCGAACGGCTGCTGGAGGTGCTGCTGATCGAGGCTTTGCGATGCGGCTGCGAGACAGAAAATGCACCGCCGGGTCTGGCTCGCGGTCTTGCCGACGATCGCGTTGCGGCAGCGCTGCGCGTCCTCCATGCCCGCCCGGAACGTCCTTGGACGGTCGCTGGGCTCGCTTCCGAAGCGTCTTTGTCGCGGTCGGCTTTCTTCGCTCGCTTCAGCCGGACGGTGGGCATGCCACCGATGGAATATCTTCTGGCATGGCGAATGGCGTTGGCCGGACGGCTTCTCCGCGGGCAGGAGCTCAGCTTGGATCAAGTCGCCGAGCGCGTCGGCTACAGTTCATCCAGTTCCTTCAGCGTCGCCTTTGCCCGATACGCGGGTTTGTCACCGGCTCGCTATGGCCGGATGTATCTGAATGGCCAGACTGGAGAGCCGGCGCAGCCGCCGTCAACTATCTAGAACTCTGTTTAGGCGCAGTTCCGGACGCAAAACCGGTTTCCACTTTTGCTGGAACTGCTCTAGCGGCCGTCCCCGTCGCCTACTGGTTACCAGTCCCGGCCCTAAGTGCCGGATGCTGTTGCCGTCTTGGCGTTTTGCTCTTTTGCAGAAAAAGACGATCCCCTCGCGAAAACGACATCCGCATTTAGGCTGATATACTATTGAGCCACTCCCCATTTCTGGAACAGGGATCATACTTCCTAAGTTAATTCATTGTCCGATTAGAACGTATTCAGTCGCGGGCGCTTCAGCCAGAGCGAGACATCATGCCAACCTTTACCCAACACCAACTGGAAGCCATTGCCGGCGCACTCGGCGATACACCCGGCGGTCTGACCGACGGCGAGATTTCCATTCTGCTCGAGACGGCCAGCATTCCCGATGCCGACGCGGGCCTCGAGACGCGGCAGCGCCTCCTCAACGCCTTCGCCGAGGTGCAGACGAGCCGCAACGACCGCACGCATATCCTCGCCTTCATCTGCAAGGTGATGCGGCGGGAACGTTTTGCCGAGGAGCCCGAGCGCTTCGAGGCGATGCGCCTCAACGTCAACCAGGCCCTGGCGCTGGCCGGCCTTGCCATCAGCGAGGATGGCAAGCTCACGGTGATGCGGGCGGAGAACAAGCTCAGCGAGGCGGCGCGGCGGGCGCGGGAACTGCGCGCCGATCTCACCTATCGCGGCGCCCATCCGGAGGTGATGCGCTACTGCCAGCAGGAACTCCTGGTCGACAACTACATCCACGCCGTGCAGGACGCGGTGAAGGGCGTTGCCGACAAGATCCGCCGCCGCACCGGCCTCAACGACGACGGCGCCGACCTGGTCGATCAGGCCTTTGCGGGCGCGCCGCCGCTTCTGGCGATCAACGCGCTGGTGAGCGAGGGCCATCTGGCCGAGCAGAAGGGCTTTGCCAGCCTGCTGAAGGGCTTGCTCGGCCTGTTCCACGACGGGGCCGACGGCGAGCCGAGGCCGCACTGGCACATGACCAAGGACGACGCCGAGGATCTGCTCAGCCTCGTCTCACTCCTCCACCGGCGCATCGACGCGGCCAGCACGCCGCAGCTGATGTAGGGGGTGGAGCTTTCAAGACGCAACTCCGGACGCAAAACCGGTTCCCACCTTTGCTGGAGTTGCTCTAGGCTTGTCCCTTGGCCGTCTCCATGGCGGCGCGGGCGATTTCGGAGAGCGTGGTGGCGCCGTAGATCTCGACGAGCCGCGCCTCGGCCTCGGCATGGGCGGCGACGAGCACGGCGTTCGACGCCCGCTCCACCGGGCAGGAGGGGTGATCGCTTGAGGTGGCGGCCGGCAGGATCGGCCCGCCGTCGAGCGCCCGCTGCACGGCGAGCACGGTGATCTCGTCGAGGCTCTTCGCCATCCGCCAGCCGCCGCCGCGCCCGCCCTCGGAGGCGACGATGCCATGGTCGCGCAGCGCGCCGAGGGTGCGGCGCACCACCACCGGGTTGGTGTTCAGCATCTCGGCGATGCGCTCGGACGTCTCCCGGCCGCCCAAGAGCGCCATGTGGACGAGCACGTGCAGCATGCGCGCCAGCCGGCCGTCGCTTCGCATGTCCTCACCTTTCCGCAACAATTGAAGTTACGCTATATTGACTCCAGGCTCATTCTGTAACACCACTTGTTACGCAATGAAAGGAGCCACGCCATGCGCGAGACGCTGATCGACACGCGGACCATCTCCATGAGCCTCATCGAGGCCGGCGAGGGGCCGCTGGTGCTGCTCTGCCACGGCTTTCCCGAGGGCAAGCGCGCGTGGCGCCATCAGGTGGCGGCGCTGGCCGCCGCCGGCTACCGGGCGGTGGCGCCCGACATGCGCGGCTATGGCGGCAGCGGCGCCCCCGCCGAGGCCGACCGGTATACCGTGGTGCATGCGGTGGGCGACATGGTGGCGCTCATGGATGCGCTGGGCGAGGAACGGGCGGTGATCGTCGGCCATGACTGGGGCGCCACCGTCGCCTGGCAGGCGGCGTTGATGCGGCCCGATCGCTTCCGCGCCGTGGCGGCCTTGGGCGTGCCGATGATGGGCCTGCCGCCGCTGCCGCCCTCCAGGATCTTTCCACAAAGCGAGGAGGCGCTGTTCTACACGCTCTATTTCAGCGAGCCGGGGCTGGCCGACGCCGAGTTCGCCCTTAACCCGCGCCTGACGCTCCTCAAGATCCTCAACGCGGCGAGCGGCGAGGCCGGCCCGCGCCTTCAGGGCGACGGCACGCCCAACCCCTTCGGCATGGTGCGGCGGGGAGTGGGCCTTCTCGCCGACCTGCCCGAGCCGGCGGCGCTGCCGGCCTGGCTGCCCGAGGAAGAGCTCGACCTCCTGGCCGGGGCCTTCTCCGCCACCGGCTTCACCGGCGCGCTCAACTACTATCGCAACCTCGACCGCAACTACGAACTCCAGCAGGCGATGGCCGGCGCCAAAGTGGAGGTGCCGGCGCTGTTCCTGATCGGCGAGCGCGACACCGGCCTTTCCATCCCCGGCATGGCCGACATCATCGCCGCCATGCCCGCCCTGGTGCCCGACCTCCGCGGCTCGCAAGTGATCCCCGACGCCGGCCACTGGCTGCAACAGGAGCGGCCGGAGGAGGTGACGGACGCGCTGCTCACGTTCATCGAGGGGGTTGAGGGGTAGGGGAGGTGGAGGGAGCATGATATTAGCCGCTCGCTTCACCGCCTCAGCATCAGCTTATCGAAGTCGGGGTTGGGATCGCTCGTGCAAGCTTTTTGCTTGGCCGTGTTGGCCGCCTTGCCCTCTTCGATCTGTCGGCGAGTGCCTTGATCGTAGGGCTGCATGGAGAGGGCTTCGGCTTTGTACGTTACCGTATACCCGGAGAGTTCCAGACCGGTGATCTTCCGCAGGTCGTCGGCAATCGCGTTCAGGTCTCCCTGCCCCTCGCAATGAAACAATCCCTGGACGCAGCTACAATCTGGCGTGGGTGTGTAAGTTCCCTCCCATTCTTTCAGATGGATAAGGTTGTTGACCTTGGTCCCACTGACGGTCGACCCGGGAGCGTGGGAGCTCAGCACAACGGCCAGCACGTTGTCTTCCGAGGCGATTCTCCAGTCGACTGCCGCATAGGAGGACAGCCAGAGGATCACCGGCTTGCCTTCCTGTGGCGGTGATAGCTTGAGCGACATGCCTTTGGCGCCGCTTTCATAGATGCCGGCATAATAGACGTGGGCTGACCTGTCTCCGTTTGTCCTGAAAAACTCCGCAACTTCGGCTTTTGTCCAGGACTTGGCATTGTCCTCTATCGTTACCTTGTACTCGGTCGTATGCCAGTTGTTGATATATTCGACTTCGATGACGTGCTCGCCTGGAGTGAAGTTGTGCACGAAGCTGGTTTCGTCCGCGTCATCGAACACCATCTCACCATCGATGAAGATTCGAGACTTGGCCCAGCCTTGGCTGACGCTGATCTTCTTTGTGGTGGGAGCCGAGTAGTTCAGCCGTCCGACCCAGTAGGCCGCGAAGTTCGGCGACTCGATGTTATGGAAATCGTTCCAGGCGTAGTTGATCGCAATGCTGTCCACGTTCTCCTGGAAGACGATGGTGCGGGGGTTGCGGCGGTCAATATAGATCGCCTTGAATCCATTGGCTGGAACCTGATGAGATGGATTGAGTGCCTTGCCCCAGGTGCTCCTGATCCGGTCGGGCCCGACCACATTGCCGGCATCACCCACCGTTTGCGCCTGTGCCGAAAGAGCCGAGAACGGGCACGAAGCCCCAAAGGCCAGCGAGAGCAGCAGGGCCAGGGAAAACAGATGACGGGCACGCATCGGATGGCGTCACTTTCACAATGTCGGATGTTACACGTTTAACGCGCAATGCGTTTAGGATTCCTTTTGGTTGCGCGAGTGTGTGTTGCAATTCCTGGAGGCTGGATCTATCGCTCGACAAGCATCAATCGGTGCGGTGATGACCATCGTTTTCGGTCGTGCAGGGTGCGTATGGGGTGGCGGAAATGACCTCCACGACAATCCCGGTTCTCGTGACGCCGACGCTGGACGCCCTTGGCGGCTATGAGGATGCGCTCGCAAGGGGCTGGTCGCCCGACCCGCGGCGCGTGGGCGACGCCGCCTATGTCGAGGCCGAACTCGCCGCGCTCAGGAGCGATCGGGCCGGCTATCTTGAGAAGATCCTAAGTGATCCCGCCCCGGCGCGAAGCCCCTCGCGGGCGGCGCTCGTCAACCACGCCTTCTGGATCTTCGACGGCGAGTTCGCCGGCAAGGCCGACCTCCGCTACATCCCCGCCACCGGCGCCGTGCCCGACGACATTCCCGGCCACGTGGGCTTTTCCGTCGTGCCCTGGAAACAGGGGAAAGGATACGCCACGGCGGCGCTCCGGGCGCTGATGAAACTCGCGAGATCCAAAGGCCTCAAGACGCTGCATATCCTCTGCAACATCGAAAACATGGGCTCAAGGATCGTCATCGAGCGGGTGGGCGGCAAGCCATACCACGTGGGGCAGCACCCGTCGGATCTTCCGGAGCAGTGGAAGGCGTATTATCGGGTGAGGTTGTGAGGGGCAAGCTGACCCCTCTTGATGCGCGACGGGTCGATGGGTCGAGGGATTGATCGTTCAGAGGTTGTATGCGGCGCGAAGCCGCTTAGCGACATCCTGTCGCGTCATGCTCACGTTGAACTGCCGAGGGTCATAATCGGCTTCTGCCGTGGCCAGCTCGACAAACGCCAGCAAGTCCTTCGCAACCGTTTCAGGCAGATCATAGCTGGCTTCCAAGCTCAAGAGTTGCAGCAGGCGCGCCACATCGTTGCGATGTTTTTTGATGTTCCTTTCGTCGACCTGGCTACCCGCATCGCGCTTCCGGCGAAGATCGAGCCACGCCAGCGCCTTGAACGGGATGATTGCGGCCGCGTTGAGTACGGGAATCCCAGCCGCTGCGCTTACCATCGATTTCAGGAAATTGTAGTAATCCTCGTCGAGCAGGATGGCCGACAGGCTTGCGGCCGTGTCGTCGATGGGGAGGGGTGTAAGATGCGAGCCATCGGCAAGTATCAACCCCTCCGGCGACCGCGAGAACAACTTGAGCATCGCCGGGAAACCTTGGGCTTTCGGCTTTTGAAAGCGGTATAGGATTTTTCCGCCCTCGCTTTTCTCCTTGATCTCGTATTCTCCCTCCTCGATAAAGCTCCAGAAGCATTCAGCGAAGGCAGGGTCCAGCGCTTCGACGATCAGTACGATGTCAAGGTCCTTGGTGGCGCGGAAGTCGAGGCCGATCTCGCCCATGATAAGTTCGCAGGCAGCCCCACCGATCAGCACATATTGATGTTCATGACCCGCAAAATGGGTGCGGAAACGGTCGATCCCGGTCACCATTCAAGTGTCTCCAGCAACTCTTCGGCAGCCTGCGCCACGCGTTCGTCCGGACTCGCCCGGACACTGAGATACAGCGAGAACCTATCGATGACACCGTCCCGCGCGAGGATGAGCGGGTCGTAGGCCCAGCTCTGGATCTCGGTGCGGTCGTCGTCGAATCCTCCCGTGGGGATGAGTGCGAGACTCTCGCTGAGATTTTTCCAGTTCAGCGCCAGCACGGCACGCGTCTCGACCCGAGGCGCAGCCAGCATGGTGTAGTGGGCAAGAGCGCTCTCACCGGCGAGTGGTGCGACAGAGCTTCCGATCCTGCCATTGACGACGCGAACTTTGCGGACTGGGGATTGCAATCGCTCGCGAACGGCCTCCCACAACTCATGACTGCCCAAGAGCATGTGCAGACGGCGTTGTCGGCCAACTTGGCGGCGCTTTGCAAGCTGAAGGGCCTCAAGCTCACTCAGCGTTCGACTCATGCTCATGATCGACACGCCGAACCGCTTGGCGAGGTCGGTAAGATGTTCGTCCTCGGGGGCGACACCTTGCAGGATCGCAAGCAGCAGCAATTGCGCTGTAGGACTGACCCGGTCGGCGGGGGGGATTGCAATCTTCGGCGCGCGTTCGCGAAGATCGAGCAATGCTTCCGGAACGTAAAGCTGTGCGCCCGGAGCAATGAACCCAACCTGCCGCTCCACCATCTGACGCCGGACGGCGCTCGGCACATTGTCAAGCAACAGCAAGACGAGATCGACGCCGAGTTGACGATGGATAAGGTCACGGTGCTTGAGATAATCTGCTGACATGCCTCGTCGAGGTTCGCGTATGGCCATGATAACGAGGGGACGGCTGCCCAATTGCCCCTGCCACAGCTTATAGCGATCATGCACGAAATGTGGAACGTTCGCAGGGGCAATCGGTGTCAGTTCCAGCCGCCGCCCGAAGGCGTGCAGGACATAGGCCTCCGCCGCCTCGGCAAGCGTATCCAATTGCGCGGCTGGGATTTCTTCTAACATCATGCGATCAGTCTAACAGTGGTGCTGTTAAAAGTAAATCTGCTGTTAGATACAGGCATGTGTGCCGGCTCCCAGAGCTGGTGACGAGTGTTCCCTTGCTCGTTTTCGATGCGGTTGACTTGTGCTGCCGCCACCCCAGCCCTACCTCCCCGCCTTCCCCACATTCCACCCCACCGCCTCCCGCACCAACTCCCTGAACGCCTCCCCATCCACCATCTCCCCCTCGCGAATATCAATCGCGCGCCTCGTCCCTCCGCCTAACCCTGCATTGAACAAGCCCTTGGGATCGTTGAGGGCGGCGCCGTGGGGGAAGGTTAGTTTGACGTAGGTCTTGTAGACTTCGCCGGTGCAGAGGATGCCGGCGTGTTCCCAGGTGGGAACGCCTTGGGGGTTGGTGGGTTTGGCCCATTTGAGGGCTTCGACGACGTCGGGGTCGGCCTCGTGGATCAGGGCGCGGATGCGCTTCAGGGTTTCGCCGCGCCAGTCGCCCAGCTTTTCGAGCTTCAGATCGATCAGGGCGGATGGCGATAGTTGGTCGGTCATCAATGCTCCTCCATGTGAGAGCGTCAGCTCAAAGCGCCAGCTTCATGCCCTCGTGGCTCGCCTCGAATCCCAGCGACGCGTAGAAGGCGTGGGCGCGGGAGCGGGTCTTGTCGGTGGTGAGCTGGACGAGGCCGCAGTGGCGGGCGCGGCATTCGGCGATCGCCCGCTCGATCAGCGCCCGGCCGATGCCGGCGCCGCGCCGCGTCCGGGCGACGCGCACGCCCTCGATCTGGCCGCGCCACATACCCCGGCGCGTCAGGCCGGGGATGAAGGTGAGCTGAAGGCAGCCCACCACCGCGCCGCCGTCGTCGGCCACCAGCAGCATCTGGTTGGGATCGGCCGCGATGGCGTCATAGGCGGCGAGATAGCCGGCGTCGAGCGGCAGGCGCGCGTCCTCCCGCCCCCGTCCCAAGTCGTCGTCGGTGAGAAGGGCGACGATGGCGGGGAGGTCGTCGGCCGTCGCGGGTCTGATGTCCACCATGGGTTTCCTCGCTGTCACGCCGCCGCGCCGCGCGCGTATCTCGCCGGCGGCTCGCCGACGTGGCGGGAGAAGGCGATGGTGAAGGTGCTGGCGGAGGCGTAGCCGGTGCGTTCGGCCACCTCGGCGACGCCGGCCGCGCCCCGGCGCAGCATGTCTTTTGCCAGCGCCATGCGCCAGGCCAGGAGATATTCCATGGGCGCGAGGCCGACGACGCGGCGGAAGCGCTCGAAGAAGACGGAGCGGGAGAGGCCGGCTTCCCTCGCGAGCTCCGGCACCGTCCAGGGGCGCGTCGGGTTCTCGTGCAGGCGACGGAGGGCGGCGGCGAGCCGCTCGTCGGCCAGGCCGCGGATGAGGCCGGGCGAGGCGGTGGCGCCGGGCAGGGCGCGGAAGGCCTCGATCAGCATCACCTCCAGGAGATGGGCGAGCACCACGTCGCGGGCCGGGCGGGCGGCGCGCGCCTCCTCGTCCACCAGCTCCACCAGCGTCGAAAGGCGCGGCGCGCCGCGCACGTGGATGAGGCGCGGCAAGAGCGACAGGAGGAGCGCGGTGTCGGCCGAGCCGAAGGCGCAATAGCCGACCACGAGGCGCGTGTCGGCCGGCCCGTCCGCCCGGCCCATGCGATAGTGGCGCGGCCCCACCTCCACCGGCTGGGTGACGACGCCCTCGGGCGGCGGCGCGAGGCTGGTGGTGGTGAAGTCGTTGGCCGAGGGGATCAGCACGAAGTCGCCCTTCTCGGCGATCAGCGGCGGGTGGTCGTCCACCGCGAGGCGGCAAGCGCCGTCGAGCACGGCGGCATAGAAGGGGCGGCCGGCCTCGACGCGGGTGACGCGCCAGGCGCCGGCGGCCGAGACCAGCTTGGAATAGCGGGCGCTCGGCTGGAGGAGGGTGACGACCTCGGCGAGCGGATCGGTCATTTCCGGACTTTCGTAAAAGAATATCGGACGATGCATCGTAGCACGTCCCGGATGTCCAATCTATCTTCAAGCCCTCAACAGCTTCTTCGGACGCAGTTCCGGACGCAAAACCGGTTCCCACTTTTGCTGGAACTGCTCAGGTATTTTGAAAGGACATCCCATGACGACGGTCTTGATCACCGGCTGTTCCTCGGGCTTCGGGCTTGAAACGGCCAAGTATTTCCTGGAGCGCGGCTGGAACGTGGTCGCCACCATGCGCAAGCCGCGCGAGGATCTCCTGCCGGCGTCGGAGCGGCTCAGGGTGTTGCCGCTCGACGTGACGGATGCCAAGAGCATCGCTGAGTGCGTCGCGGCGGCCGGGCCGATCGACGTCTTGGTCAACAATGCCGGCGTCGGCTTCTTCAATCCGCTGGAGGGCACGTCGGCCGAAAACGCGCGGTTGATCTTCAAGACCAACACGCTCGGCACCATGGCCATGACGCAGGCGGTGCTGCCGCAGTTCCGCGAGCGGCGCGCGGGGGTGATCGTCAACGTGTCCTCCAGCGTCACGGTGGCGCCGCTGCACCTACTCTCGGTCTACACGGCCAGCAAGGCGGCGGTGAACGCCTTTTCGGAAAGCGTGGCGCTGGAGCTCGAGCCCTTCGGCATCCGCGTGCGCATCGTGCTGCCCGGCCGGGCGCCGGAAACCGACTTCGGCCAGAACGCCCGCGCGCTGATGGCCGGCGGCATCCCCGAGCCCTATGGCGACATCGCCGAGGCGGTGTTCGCCAAGTGGGCCCAGCAGCCGGTGGACGAGGTGACGCACGCCATCGACGTGGCCGAGGCGGTGTGGCGGGCGGCGACCGATCCGAATTGCCCCATGCGGCTGCCGGCGGGCGCGGACGCCGTGGCGCTGGCGGCGAGGGTGGGAAGAGAGTCCGTCATGGCGTGAAGGGAAGGAGAGGAGCGCGATATCGGCGTCGCGCTTCGTCCTGCCTGAGGTACACCTTGAATTCGCGAGCGAATTCAAGCGGCCTGCGCGGGGATGACAGATTTATATATACGGAACAAGTTGATAGCTGGTGATAGCCCTCTGTTGGCCGAACTATCGACTGCTGCCATCATGCTGTCATCCCCGCGAAGGCCACTTGAATTCACGTGTGTGAATTCAAGGAGGACCTCGGGCAGGAAAGGGCAAGGGGCGGGCATAGGGCGGCGCTGAAAAAGGAAGCGCGATATCGGCGTCGTGCTCCATCTCCCTGTACTTGCGCATTTTCGGGTTGTCGTCGCCGGCATCGCGTGTAACGCCTTGTCTTCCCCAAGATGGGATACAGGGAGCTGAGATGAAGACGGTCAATCTCAAGGACAAGCTGAGCCGGTTTTCGAGCCACTGGGACCCGCATGTGGTGGCCGACTACAACGACAACGACGTGATGGTCGTGAAGTTCATGGGCGAATACCCCTTCCACAAGCACGATACGACCGACGACTTCTTCTACGTGCTGGAAGGCGAGATGGAGATGGACATCGAGGGCGAGCCGCCGCGCACCGTCAGGGCCGGCGAGCTCTTCGTGGTGCCGAAGGGCGTGGTGCATCGCCCGCGCGCCAAGAGCGAGGTCAAGGTTCTGCTGATCGAGCCCAAGGGAGAGCCGAACTCCGGCGATTCAGGCCGCGAGCCGGCTCCGAAGAGGCGTATCTGAGGGCGTGGGGTAGATGGTCGGGTATTGGAGCGCGATATCGGCGTCGCGCTTCGTTCTGCCTGAGGTCCTCGCTTTCGCAAGGATGACAGTTTATTGATATGAAACAGTTACTTGCGTGTTCTCAGCTCGCCGCTGCCGAACGATTTCCCGCCTCCATCAAGCTGTCATCCTGGCGAAGGCCGCTTGAATGCGCGTGCGAACTCAAGGTGAACCTCAGGCAGAAGAGAGCGAGAACGGAGACGGCCGTAGGCTATCGGCAGCCCGGCGGAAGCGGTTTGCCTGGTTCTTCCGAATCCCTACAGGACTGCCCCGCTGACCCTTCCGGTCCCGCGACTGTGAGGTTCAAGCCGAACTTGCCAGACCGAGTGCCCGTGGAGCCCGCCGGGAGAGAGGGGAGCGGCCCGCCGATGCCAAGCGTGATTGGCAACACCTTGTATTTAGCCGCCGGCGCGAAGGCTGCCACCTTGCCGGGGTCGATGCTCACGAGACCGGCAGGTGCAAGTTCTGCGGCGGCACGCCAGTCTTCAAGATCAAACCCCGGCGGTGCCGATGGCCGGCTTACGGGCGTGTCCTCGAAGTCCATTGCCGTTACCAACAGCTTGGCAACCGAATAGGTTGCCGCTATCCGGCCGGGCCTCCGGCCGATCGCCGCGGCGACTCTGTCCCCGATCAACCTTCCTTCCCCCGGGGAAACGTCGTGGAACGACGGCACGCAGACGTCCCGCTCGTCGCCGTCCGCCAGCGCCAGCTTGTCCGCCGATATGCCGACGGCTCCGCTGTGCGCCCGCATGAAACCGCTTAGGACAACCCTTTCAACGCGATCGGTCGCGCCCGTGAAGCGCCAGATCATCGGTTCGTCAGTGGAGAGAATGATGTAGAGCGGTTCGCTGCCGGCCTTGATGGCGATCTCGGCCGTGGTGGTTTGCTTCTCGGGCGAGCCGATGTAGACGTCGGAGACGGCGGCGCCGTCATGGACGCCAACGAGGACGATTTCCGCCCCTGACGATGGGCGGGGCATCGCACAATCGAGACTGCCGGGCGGCAGCGTCATATCGGAGGCGTCCCGCAAAAGGTTGATAAGCAGCCTGGTTACGGTGTCGCGCGTCAGTGACGGCTCGTTGGCATCCGCTCCGACATCGCCGAAGACTGATCGATATTCTGAAGCGGAAATCTCCAGGTCACCATTGGCATCGACCTCCCTGAAGGCACGGGTGGCGCGGTCCAGAACCTCCTGAAGGTGGATCTCGTCGCCGTCGACCATCCTGAGATAGGCATGCGCCGCCACAACACGCGGTTCGGTGACGGTATTGAACTCGTGCCGGCTCACGGCTGCATGCTCATTCTTGCCGAACAGGCGGAACAGCTCATCGATCTTGCGGGCTTCTACGCCTGCCTGACCGAGTTCGGATCTATCCAACCGGTCATTGCCATCGATGTCCGCGCGCATGGCCGCGTTGACGGCCCTAACCCACCGGCGCTCCGCCGCGCGCTCGTAAAGGGCGATCTCCGATGCCGGCACGGCCGTGCTCCCCTCGGGAATCCCTCGCTGGAAATAGCGCAGCGGCGACAAGACGTGCCCCACATAGGCTTCAAAAACCACGTTTGGGCGCATGGCATAGACGAAAACGCTGTTGTCCGTCGCGGCTTGGGACGCGGACGCGGCGGTCGCGAGGAGCAAGGCGAGCAGGAGACGCATGGCGAACGGCCAACTCCTCTTGGATTGACGAAAGCGAGCGGCTTCTCGGCCCAGAGGTTGCAGAATACCGCAGTCTCTATCGGGCGTCGATGGCAAGGCGGCAGAAGGCCACCCGAGAAGATGAAGGAAAGAGGCGGACACGAAGCGCGATATCGGCCGATGCGCTCCACCGTCCTGAGGTCCTCCTTGAAATCACGCGTGAATTCAAGCGGCCTTCGCGCAGGATGACAGTTTATTGATATGAAACAGTAGCTTAAGTGTAAGCGCCTCGCCCTGTCGAAGGACCTCCCGCCACCATCATTCCCGAGCAGGCCGCTTGAATTCGCACGCGAACTCAAGGTGTACCTCAGGCAGGAAAGGGCGAGGGGGGAGATAGGCGCCTTATGGCATCGCCCCTCGTCCCTGAAAGAGGCGAGGGGCAAGCATGGTGGCGCCCCTCGCTCCCGTCGCGCTGCCCGTCAGCCGGTCTGGGTGTGCGTTCCGCCGGGGCGGGAGATGTCGGTCAGGGCTTCGCCGGCCATGCCGTCGCGGGTGGCGATCGCCAGGTCGCCGAGCGACAGGATGCCCACCAGTTGCTTTTCGCGGTTGACCACCGGCAGGCGGCGCACCTGGTTGTCGCCCATGTTGCGGCTGACGTCCTCAAGCTGCTGGTCCTCGAAGCAGTATTTGACGTCGTCGGTCATGACGTCGCGCACCGGCGTGTCAGGCCCCTTGCCGCGGGCCACGGCGCGGATGGCGATGTCGCGGTCGGTGATCATGCCGACGAGGCGGCTGTTCTCGCTGACCGGCAGGGCGCCGGCGTCCAGCCCGGCCATCAGCTGGGCGGCCTGTTCGATGGTTTCTTCGGCGTGGGCGACGCGCACGTCGCGCGTCATCGCTTCGCTCACCTGCATGGCGGCCTCCTGTTGTTGCGGACCCGGCGCCGCGCAAGGGGGTGTCCATGGCGACGCCGGTTCGGGGAAACCGCTGGGGTGGGGGATTGTTCCTGCGAGGGGGATGGTGGTGTGGGGAGCGTGATATCGGCGGCGCGCTCTACCGTCCTGAGGTCCTGCGCCTTCGCGCAGGATGACAGGTAATTTATATAACAAAAACAATTATATAGCGTGTCATCTTGCACGAAGGCGCAGGACCTCGGCCAAGAAAGTGGCGAGGGGCATATATCGCCGCCCCTCGCTCTCCTCATCACCCGAAGCGCGCGGCGATGATGGCGGCGGTGTCGGCGATCACCTTGTTGCGGCCGGGCATGTCGAGGTCGGAGCCGGTGAAGTAGATCGAGGCCAGGATGGGCGCCTTTTCGGGCCGGTAGATGATGCCGACGTCGTTGCGCGTGCCGTGGCCGCCGCTGCCCGACTTGTCGGCCACCTGCCAGGTTTTCGGCACGCCGGCCCTGATCAGCGGGCCGGTGACGATGCCGGTCAGCATCCACTCCTCCAGCTTCTTGCGCGAGGTCTCTGACAGCGCGTTGCCGACCATCAGCGCGTCGAGGGTGCCCATCATGGCCTCGGGGGTGGTGGTGTCGCGTTCGTCGCCCTCGTCGGCGGTGTTGAGCGAGGGCTCGGTGCGGTCGAGGCGGGAGGTGGCGTCGCCCAGCGCGCGGACGTAGGCGGTCCAGCCGGCCGGGCCGCCGATCTCCTTGAGGATCAGGTTGGCGGCGGTGTTGTCGCTCATCTCGACGGCGGCGCGGCAGAGCACTTCCAGGCTCAGGGAGCCCTCGGCGACGTGCTCCTTGGCGACGGGGGCGTAGTCCTGGAGGTCGGCCTTGCCGTAGGAGATGGACTTGTCGAGCCTGAGCTTGCCCTGGTCGACGGCGGCGAGCACGGCGGCGGCGGCCACGAACTTGAAGGTCGAGCACATGGCGAAGCGCTCGTCCGCCCGGTGGACGAGGCGGGCACCGGTGGCCTTGTCGAGCGCGGCGACGCCGAGCCGGCCGCCGCTGCGCTTTTCCAGCGCGGCGAGTTCGTCGTCGGCGGCGAGCGCCCTGCCGGCGAGCATCAGGCCGAGACCGGCGGTGGCGGCCGTGCCGAGCAGCGAGCGGCGGGTCGGGAAAAGAAGATCGTGCATCAATGCCTCGCGCAATGTCGTGGTAGCCCCCGGCGGCGATCCTGACCCTCCATGTGGCGGTTGTGGGGCGAGGGGGTGGAAAGGGAGCCTGATATCGGCGGCTCGCTCCACCGTCCTGAGGTCCTCTGCCTACGCAGAGGATGACAGAATTATATATATGGAACAAATGGATGCCTCCTGTTCGCCTGCGGGTTTTCGAGCTGTCTCCCGCTCCCATCAAGCTGTCATTCTCTGCGAAGGCAGAGAACCTCAGGCAGAAAAGGGCGGCCGCGAAATATCGGGCTCCGGCAGCCTGCGCCTTACCTCTCCTACGAGCTTTCGCGCATCCGCTTCGCCGAAAAGTCTGCAACTTTTCGGGCGGATGCTTTAGGATTCCCCCATCCGTTTGCGAGGAGGCGCCGATGACGACAATCGTTTGCTGGCGTGAGTGGGAGGGCGAGGGGCTGGAGCATTGCGCCGCCCGGTTCGCCGATGACGGCCTGACGCTGGAGGGCGTGGTGGCCGGCACGCAGGAAGGGCTCTATGGCGCGCATTACAAGCTGCGCACCGACGCCGCTTTCCGCACCCGCGAGGTGCGCGTCGCCTTCGTCGGCGGCCCCGTGCTGCATCTCGAAGCCGATGGCGAGGGCCACTGGCACGACGCGGCCGAGGGGCGGCAGTTGCCCGAGCTCGATGGCGCGGTCGATATCGACATCCGCGTGACGCCCGCCACCAACACGCTGCCCATCCGGCGGCTGGGCTTCGGCATCGGCGACAGCCATGAGATCGCCGTCGCCTATGTGCCGCTGCCCGATGCGGCGGGCGGTGGGCTCCGGCCGAGGCGCGTCGCCCAGCGCTACACGCGCCTTCCCGGCGAGGGCGTCTACCGCTACGAGGGGCTCGACAGCGGCTTTTCCGCGGACATCGAGGTGGACGCGGCCGGCCTGGTCGTGGATTATCCCGGGGTGTTCCGACGCTTGAGGCGCCCATGACCCGTTCTCCGCTGCTTCTCGGCCCGCCCACCTTTCTCGGCCTGCCGGACCGCCTCGCCGAAGGGGCGCCGCGGGCGATGATCTTCGGCGCCGGCCATGGCAGCGCCTATCGCGGCCGCGACAGCCGCTCGGCCAATGCGGCCGGGGCCATCCGGGCGGCGAGCCAGGAGGACGCGCCGCTGTTGGGTCATTGGGATTTCGATCTGGGCGGGCCGCTGTTCGCCGGCGGGCCGATCTCCGCTGTCGACATCGGCGACGTGGAGACCGCTGCCGACGACAGCGCCGGCAACCGCGCCCGCATCGCCGAGAAGACGGCCGAGGTGCTGGCGGCCGATGCCGTGCCGATCCTGCTCGGCGGCGACGATTCCGTGGTGATCCCCTTCCTCGCCGGCTTCGCCGGGCATGGTCCGGTGTGGGTGCTGCAGATCGACGCCCACATCGACTGGCGCGACGAGCGCTATGGCGAGCGCCACGGCTTTTCCAGCCCGATGCGCCGGGCGAGCGAGATGGGCCACGTTCACGGCATGGTGCAGGTGGGCATGCGCGGCGTCGGCAGCGCGCGGCTCGAGGAGATCGAGGCGGCGCGGCATTACGGCAGCCATCTGGTGACGGCGCGCGAGATCCACGCCGAGGGCGCGGCGGCGGCGCTCCGGCGCATCCCCGAGGGGGCGCGGGTGGTGATCACGCTCGATTGCGACGGGCTCGACCCCGGCATCATGCCCGGCGTGGCGGCGCCCAGCCCCGGCGGCCTCAGCTACACCGAGACGATCGACCTGATCGCCGGCGTCGGCCGGCGGGCCAAGATCGCCGGCTTCGACCTCGTCGAACTCGCCCCCGCCGCCGACCCCACCGGCCTCTCCGCCCTCACCGCCGCCCGCCTGGTGGTCAACGCCATCGGCGCGGTGGTGCGGCAGGGCGGGTGAGGGGAGGCGATACCGGCCGGGAGCTCGACCGTCTGGAGGTCCTGCGCCGATATCATGCTCCCCACCCGAGGGCGCCTGATACCTCCCTCACCACCTTTTCGTCCTGAGGTCCCCGCTTTCGCAGAGATGACAGATTTATATATATATAACAAGCGGATAGCGTGTGCTATGTCCTGCGCCAGCTGAGTTATCTTCCGCTGTCATGATGCTGTCCTTCCGGCCCAGGCAGATATCGGGCGCCCCGCTCACCCCTCGCCGGTCAGGTCCCGTCGCGCCTTGTCGAGCTCCTCGGCGTAGCGGCGGAGGAGGTATTGTTCGGTGAGGAGGCCGACGACCTTGCGGGTGTGGAGGCTTTCGACCACGGCGAGCTCTTCGGCTTTCGCCGTCTCGAACAGCTTGGCCGCCTCGGCCACCGTCATCGAGGGCAGCAGCATGGCCTCGCGGTGGCGGAGAAGCGGGGCGATGTCGGTGCGGCCCTCGGTGCTCTCCGGCGCGTAGGCGTCGGCCACCACCACGACGCCGGCATAGCCGCCGTTGCCGTCGACGGCGATGGCCCGCTGCGTCGAGCCCAGCGGGAACATGGCGCGGAAGCTCGTGAGGCCGAGGCCCGAGGAGACGGTGCGCACGTCGGAGCGCATCATCCTGGAGACGGTCAGCGAGCGCATGCGGCCTATGTCATGGGCGCTGCGGATGGTCTCGCCGCGCAGGTGCAGGCGCCAGGTGGAGAAGGAGTAGCCGAAGGTTTCGCGCACCACCACGGCCGCGACGATGGAGGCCGTGAGCACGGCGCTGGTGATGGCGAGGTCGCCGGTGGTTTCCAGCACCAGGAAGGCCATGGTCATCGGGCCGCCGACGATGCCCACCGCCATCGCCGCCATGCCGATGACCGAGGCGATGAGCGGCGACATGTCGGGCGTGAGGCCGGTGGCGATCAGGATCAGCGCATAGGCCTTGCCCATCAGCGCACCGAGGTAGAGCGAGGCGAAGAACAGGCCGCCGCGAAAGCCCGAGCCGAGCGACAGCGCCGAGGCCAGCGCCTTCAGGACGAACAGGGCGATGAGCATCTGCCAGCTTGTCGAGGCGACGAGATCGACATGCAGCGCGCCGTGGCCGGAGGCGAGCACATGCGGGGTGAGGAGCGCGAGGCCGCCGACCAGCGCGCCGCCGATGGCCGGCCGCGCCCAGGCGGGCACCTTCACCAGGCGGAAGGCGCGCTCGACGCCGGTGACGAGCTGCATGACGGCGACGGCGAGGAGGCCGCCGATGAGGCCCAGCAGCATGAAGGGCGCGAGGTCCGACGCCGTCAGCAAGGGCACGTGGCCGATCTCGATGGTGGTCTGGTAGGCGCCGAGCCAGCCGGCCGTCAGGCTGGCGGCGAGCGAGGCGGCCAGCACCGGCGCGACGAGCGCCACCGAATAGGTGCCGATGATCAGCTCGAAGCCGTAGAAGGCGCCGGTGACCGGCGCGTCGAAGGCAGCGGAGATGGCGCCGGCGGCGGCGCAGCCGACGAGGGTGCGGATGTCGCGGCGGCGCAGGCGCAGGGCGTCGGCGATGCGCGAGGCGAAGCTGGCGCTCGCCTGGGTGTAGCCGGCCTCGAGACCCACCGAGGCGCCGAAGCCGGAGGAAATCATGGTCTGCGCCGCCACCAAGAGGCTTTCGCCCACGGACATACGGCCGCCATGCAGGGCGTTCGCCTCGATGGGGTCGACGGGAGGGCGGGAAAAGCGGCGGCGCGTCAGCAGGGCGAGCAGGGCAAGGAGAATGCCGCCGGCCACCGGGATCAGGGCCAGCGCCGGATGGCCGAGGCTCTCCTGCTCGCTGAGCCGCTCACCCGACGGCAGCATGTAGAGCCACTGGTGGGCGGTGTTGGTGACCCAGCTCATGGTGGCGACGACGATGCCGGCCATGCAACCCACCACTGTCGCAAGCGCCAGGAGGCCGATTTCGCGATAGCGGCGCAGCCGGAGCAGCAGGCGGAAACCGGAAACGGCAAGGGCGGAGAGGCTGGGCATCGGGCGTCGCAAGGGGGTGAGCGGGTCGGCGGGCCGGACCGGCCCATTGACGGACAACGCTTATCGTCCGTTTCGGCTGCACTGGGAAGGGAGGCGACGATGGGGCGCGGGGTGGTGATCCGTCTCCCCGTCCCATCAAGCTGTCCTCCTCCGCGAAGGCGGAGGATCTCGGGCAGGAAGGGGCGGTGCGGGGGATACCGGGCGCCCTTGGTTCATGGCCCCTGATAGTGGCCGCTGCGCGATCTCGTCCTGAGGTCCACCTTGAATTCGCGCGCGAATTCAAGCGGCTTTCGCGAGGATGACAATTAACTGATATATAACAAGTAGATAGGTGTCGTGATTGGGACTTGGAGGTTGCGCCCTCCGCTGGAGGCATGTGATGTGGGGGATGAGCACGCGTGCGGCTTATCCATCTGTTTCCTCTATATAAATCTGTCATCCTTGCGAAAGCGAGGACCTCATGCAGGGAGGGGCGAGCGGTTGATATAGGGCTCCCTTGGTTCATGGAGCCTGATAGTGGCCGCTGCGCGATCTCGGCCCGAGGTCCTCGCCTGCGCAAGGATGACAGATTTATATATAGGACTCAGTGGGATAACCCGATTGCGACCCACCGCAGCCGGTCTCCCGCGCGTCCCCGTCATCGCCGGGGCGGCGGGGGATACTCCGGCGCGGCGGGGCAGGGGGACATGTCGAGGAAGCGGGGTTCAAGGCCGGGTTTGCCGCGCGCCACCCAGTCGCGCTTCTGACGCAGGTAGTCGGTGAGCTCGGCGAGCTCGGCCGCCTTCTGGGCGAGCCGTTCGAGCTGTTCGTCCATCAGCTCGATCTCGCGGGCCGGCGACAGGCCCTGGCGCTGGAGTTCGGCGGCGATCTGGCCGATCTCCCGGAGCGGCATGCCGAGCGACTGCGCGAAGCGGATCATGCGGGCGGTGGAGGCGTCGCGTTCGGAGAAGATCTGGTAGGGGTTGCGGCCGCCCTTCGTTCCGAGTTCCGGCGCGAGAAGGCCCTTGCGGACGTAGAAGCGGATGGTGTCCTGGCTGAGCCCGGTCCGCGCCGCGAATTCGCCGATCAGCATGGATACACCCCTTGACCATGGACCTTGGTCCAGCCTTATGAAGGATACTCCATTACATCTGGAGCCCCTTCATGTCGAGCGATCCTCTATCCATTCCGCCGCGTTCCCTGGCCTTCGTCACCGGGGCGACCGGCCTTCTCGGCAACAATCTGGTGCGCGAGCTGCTCACCGACGGCTGGCGTGTCAGGGCGCTGGTCCGATCGCCCGAGAAGGCGGCGCGGCAGTTCGCCGGGCTCGACGTGGAGATCGTCAAGGGCGACATGCTCAGCGTGCCGGGCTTTGCCGACGCGCTCTCAGGGGTGGATGTCGTGTTCCACACGGCCGCCTATTTCCGCGATTCCTACAAGGGCGGCAGTCATTGGCCGGAGCTGAAGGCGGCCAATGTGGACGGCACGCGGGCGCTGCTCGAGCAGGCCTTCGGCGCCGGGGTGCGGCGCTTCGTTCATGTGAGCTCGGTCGCCGTGCTCTACGGCGCGCCGGGCGCGGTGATCGACGAGACCATGCTGCGAAACGAGCGCGACGCCGACGACTATTATCGCAGCAAGATCCTCTCCGACCGCGAGGTGCTGGGCTTTCTGGACGCCCACCCCGACTTCTGGGCGGCCATGGTGCTGCCCGGCTGGATGCACGGGCCGGGCGACATCGGACCGACCTCGGCCGGGCAGACGGTGCTGGACGTGGCGGCGGGGCGCCTGCCCGGCCTGCCGCCGGGCTCCTTCTCGGTGGTCGACGCGCGCGACGTGGCGCGGGCGATGATCCTCGCCAACGCCAAGGGACGGCGCGGCGAGCGCTATCTCGCCGCCGGACGGCACATGACCATGGCCGACCTGGTGCCGCTGATCGGCGCGGCCACGGGCGTGAAGACGCCGACCCGTCGCATCCCCCAAGGCTTGCTCTATCTGATCGCCGCCGGCTACGAGGCCTACGCCCGGCTGACCGGCCGGCCCGTGCTGCTGAGCTGGGCCATGGCGCGCGCCGTGGCGCGGGAGGCCGACCGCTCGCATTACGACCCCGGCAAGAGCGAGCGGGAACTCGGCCTCGCCTTCCGCCCCGTGGCCGAGACGCTGCGGGACGAGGTGGCGTGGTTCCGGGCGAATGGGGTGCTCGCGGCGGGGTAGCGGCAAAAGCTGCCGGCAACCCTTTCCGGCAGGCATGAACTGCCGCCTCAGCGTGTGCCCGGCGCCGCTACGCCTCTATGTTGACCGCGGCGCGCTGGGCGAGCCAGGGCATGTATGTGTCCACCGAGTAGGTGCCGGCGCTGCCGTTGCGGGCATGGATGACGGAGGCCGAGGTGTCCTGCGTCTTCACCATGTCGCTGACCTGCCGGTAGACGGCGGCAGCGGTCTCGCGGGTGAGCGAGGCGACATTGGGGAAAAAGATGTGGTTCTGTCCGGGTTTGCCCACCGGATCGGTCCAGTTCGGATCGGCGCCGACGACCGGTTCGGTCTGCGTTGGCGTGTGTGAAGCGGGAGTATCAGCGCCGGGTGTGGTCGGTTGCGCCGAGGTGGGCGGTGTGGAGGGGCTCGACTCGCCGTCGATGTAGGCGTTCAAAAGGGACAGGTATTCCTTGAGGGAACTGACCTGCCTGTCTCCATAGTGGCCGAAGATGTTGCCGGCTCCATCGAGGCCCTGTTCTATGTCGACCTCGACAAAGCCCTTCATCTTGATCGCGGATTCGAGACTGAGATTTGTTATGTTTGGAAGGTGGGTATCGTTATTGTTAAGGGTCCTGGCTGCCTCGGCCTCGGCCTTTGTCTTTTCAGCCTCGGCTTGTTGAACTTTCATTCTTTCCCTGTTGGCCTTTATCTCCGCCAGAATCTCTGGGCTAGGCTCCGTGCGCTTGATCAGTTTACTTGCAAGGTTTTCACCAGAGACTCGCCTCGAGTTGAGGTCTAGGCCCAAGCGGACGCCTGTCAAAACAGATGCTGTTGCAGTTGCGGACATAGTTCGCACCCCTTTGCCGCTGTCTCCCTGAGATCGCGTTATCACGGGAAGGCGACGCACATCTTCTGGACTCAACCTAGGGGGATTGGCGATTACCCTGGCTATGCCCCGCAAGCTGCCATCGATTGAACCGGTTGCCATGCTGGCCTCCACTGCTGCTCACAGGTTGTGGTTGCATGCTTCGTGCCAGCCGTGCGTTCAGCCAGAGAGGCGCCTCCCTCACCCCCCGACATAGCGCCGGATCAGTTCCACCTCGGCGGTGAGGGCCTCCGCGCGGGTGTCGACGCCGAGGCGGGCGAACTCGGCGGCGGCCTCGAGGCGGGCGTCGATTTCCCAGCGGAGGAGGGCCTCGATGTCATCGAGGGTGAGATGGCGGCGCTCGGCTTCGGCGGTGCCGGCGCCGAAAAGATGATGGACGGCGGCGGGGCGCGTCTCGGCGAGCGGCACCGCCTCGGCATTGTCGAGCGCCGCGACGAGCTGGCGCAGCAGGGCCATCTCCGCCTTGGCGCCCCGCTTCATGGCGGCGACGAGGTCGCGGCGCAGTTCGGCCTTGATCGCCTCGGCGGGGGTGGGTTCGGTCATATCCTATTGCTCCTCATTGTTACGTGTTATAGGACTATGAGGGAGTGATAAGGAGTCTTTTTGATGGCGAACCCGCTGCTGACGGTGGAGGAGGCCGCCGAGGCGCTGAAGCTGCATCCCAAGACGGTGCTGCGCCACATCCGCGAGGGGCGGCTCGAAGCGACGCGGATCGGCAAGGCCTACCGGATCGACCGCGCAAAGCTCGACGCCTTCGCCGGGGTTGCGAAAGGGAGCGCCCAGCCGGCCGCCGGCGCCCGCGCCACCGTCATCGTCGACGTGCCCGACATGACGGTGGAGGCGGCCGAGCGCCTCGCGACGCTTCTCGGCGCGGCGGCGCTCTCCGGCGACGCCGAGAGCCGGCCGCTCACCATCAACACCGCCTTCGATCCGGCAACCGGCGCCTTCAAGGTGGTGCTGATCGCCGCGCCGGTGGATGCGGCGCGGATGCTGGAGATGATCGAGATGGGATTGTCGAAATGACCGGCGCGGTGTTTCGCAGCGGTTGAGTGGCGGGAAGGGGGCCATCTGGCGGAATATCAGGCGTCCGGTTTCGAGCATCCTTGAGATTGTGTTGACCTTGTCAACACAGCGGGGCATAAGAAGGCATGTCCAAGCCGCAAGCCACCGCCGACGTGAACATCCATCTGCGCGCCCGCCCGCAGGATCGGGTGCTGATCGACAGGGCCGCCGAGCTGGTCGGCGCCAACCGGTCGCAGTTCATGCTGGCTTCCGCCATCAAGGAGGCCAAGGCGGTACTGCTCGACCAGACCTCGGTCTACATGGATGCTCCCGCCTTCCGGAAAACCCTCGACTGGATGGACGCTCCCGTCACGCCCGAGGAAGCGGAGGGGATGAAGCGCCTGATGGCGGCCCGGACCGACTGGTCCCGTGACTGACGGCGGCTTTCCGTTCACGGCGCCCGCGCTGCTCGCCGACGACCACGACACCGGCGCCTTCCAGTCGGGCGAGCCCAGCCTCGACGACTGGCTGCGCGGCCGTGCGCTTGCCAACATGGCGCTCGGCGCCAGCCGCACCTTCGTGTCCTGTCAGACCGGAAGCCGGCGCGTCGTCGGTTTCTACGCCCTCGCCATGGGACAGATCCTCAATCAGGAGGCCATCGGTTCGGTCCGGCGCAACATGCCCCGGTTCATTCCGGCGGTCGTGCTCGGCCGCCTCGCGGTCGACGCGGCGTGGCAAGGCAGGGGGCTCGGCGCCGCGCTGATGAAGGGCGCCGTGCTGCGCTCGCTCCGGGCCGCCGAGGACGTGTCGGCCCGGCTCGTGGTGGTCCATGCCATCTCGCCGGATGCCGAAGCCTTCTACCTGCGGCACGGCTTCAAACGCTTGCCAGTCGATGCGCCGACGCTGGCGCTCGATCTCCTGAAGCTCGCGCGGCTGTAGCCAGCTTTTTTGACGACGCTACTTTGGTCGCAAGGGGATGACGGGTTGGCGACGGCGGGGCAGAGGCTGGCGGGGAGGCGGTGTGGGTGCTGCGCGGCGGCCGGCGACCGCCCCTCATGTAGGGCGATCATGTAACCCGTTACATTTTCCCAATATCGATTTAGTTCGGCTGGGGCGCGGATATCAATAGATCGGCGGAACCCTTGGCAACGTTGCAAATGGTCTTGGGCGGTGGCGAAAGACGATCTGGCCGTTCATCCTGCATCAAGTTGGGAAAAACGACGCCCTGCCGCGAAACGTGTGGCGTTTTCTGGCGTCTGTCAGCAGTGGTTGCAAGAACATCTACCCATCAGGGCGGAGAATCCATGCTCTTCCATTGGTTGAGCCTTCACGAAGACTGCAAGCGAAAGATATGGTATTTTCTATAAATTGGTGATCGGGTCGCCGATGTAAATTAGGAAAACCAATTTCTATTACAGGTCGCTCCAGTTATTACTTAAGAAACTTTTCAATAGTTCAGCCCCACCATTTCCATATGTTGCGCCGGAGCCCCGGGGATCGTCAGGATCGGAAAGGGTTGCGCGGCGAAGATCGCGGGCGTTCGCTTGACGACAGGATCTCCCGGTCCGGCCGGCGGATGCTTTCGGGAGGGCAAATTGAGCAAGTTTCTAAGTCGCTTCAGCCTCGGGACCGTGCTGGGCTTTTTCACGCTCCTCATCTGCGTCACGGTGATCGGCCTCAGCGCCAAGCTGATGCTGTCGAGCTATTCATCCTGGCAGACGGCGCGCTCGGTGACGGCGCTGACCAACCAGAATGTCGCCGTGTTCACCGCCCTGCAGGCGCTGCGCCTCGAGCGGGTGGACACCGACACGGCGCTGCGCCTGCCGGCCGACAAGGCGGCCACCTTCCTCAAGAGCGTCGCGGAGTATCGCGGGAGCGTCGACGGCAACATGGCCAAGGTGGCGGCCGAGCCGCTTGCCGATTTCCCCGGCTGGAAGGAGACGTCCGACACCGTCACCTCCGCCTACGACACCATGAAGGCGCTCAGGGCCAGTGCCGATGCCAATCTCGCCAAGGCGCCGGAAGCGCGCGATGCTGACTTCCTCAAGGGCTACATGAAGGCGAGCGCCGGCATTCTGACCGTCTATGAAACCGCTTCCAAACAGCTCGACGCCGAGATCCGCCGCCGCGATCCGGCGAGCGGCGAGCTGCTGCTGACCAAGCAGATGGCCTGGACCGCCCGCATGGTGTCGGGCACGCCGGCCGTGCTGCTGCAGGGCGCGCTGGCCGCCGGCAAGCCCCTGGCGCCGCCCGAGGCGCGGGCCATCGTCGCCGGCCGGGCGCAGGCGGAGATCGCCTGGGCCAGCATGAAGGAAATGGCCCGCACGCAGGGCCTCGGCCCCGACTTCGACCGCGCGGTGACGGTGGCCGACGAGGCCTATTTCGCCGGTCCCTTCAACGACGCCTATGTCAAGGCGCTGGACGACCTTTCGGCCGGTGGCACACCGACGCTGACCTTCGACGCCTTCAAGGCCGAGATCACCGTGGCGCTCGGCAAGATCGCCACCGTCGCCAACGCCGTGCTCGACGTGGCGCTCGACCGGGCCGACGCGGCGGCAAGCCGCCAGTTCGCCCTGTTCCTCACCTATGCGGCGCTGATGGCGGCGGCGACGGCCCTCTCCGCCGTGAGCTATCTCGTGGTGCGGCGGCATGTCGTCCGCCCGCTCAATGAGATGACCCAGGCGATGTCGGCCCTTGCCGACAACGACCTTTCCATCGCCATTCCCGGCGCCGGCCGGGGCGACGAGATCGGCGCCATGTCCTCGGCCGTGGGCTTCTTCAAGGACAAGCTGGTCCACAACCGGGAGCTTGAGCAGCAAGTGGCGGCCGAGAAGGCCAAGGCGGAGGAAAACCGCCGGGCCGTCATGGCGCAGATGGCCGATGACTTCGAGGCGGCCGTGGGCAGCGTGGTGGGCGCCGTGTCCACCGCCTCGCACCAGCTTCAGGGCGCCGCCCAGACCATGTCGGCGACCGCCGAGGAGACGACGCATCAGTCGACGGCGGTGGCCGCCGCCGCCGAGCAGGCTTCCGCCAACGTGCAGACGGTGGCCTCGGCCGCCGAGGAACTGGCGGCGTCGGTGGGCGAGATCGGCCAGCGGGTGCAGCATTCGGCGCAGATCGCCGGCGAGGCGGCCAAGGAAGCCGACGCCGTGGCCGCCAAGGTGGGGCGGCTTGCCGAGGCGGCCCAGAAGATCGGCGACATCGTCGGCCTGATCACCAACATCGCCGGACAGACCAACCTCCTCGCCCTCAACGCCACCATCGAGGCGGCGCGGGCCGGCGAGATGGGCAAGGGCTTCGCGGTGGTGGCCTCGGAGGTGAAGTCGCTGGCCGATCAGACCGCCAAGGCGACGCAGGAGATCGCCCGGCAGATCGAGGAGATCCAGGGTTCGACCATGGAGTCGGCCTCGGCCATCGGCACCATCACCACCACCATCCGCGAGATGAATGCCATCGCCACCGCCATCGCCGCGGCGGTGGAGGAGCAGGGCGTCTCCACCAACGAGATCGCCCGCAACGTCCAGCAGGCTTCGGCCGGCACCAGCGAGGTGTCCACCAACATCGTCGGCGTGACGCGCGCCGCCTCGGAAAGCTCCGCCGCCTCCACCCAGGTGCTGGCCTCGGCTTCGGAGTTGAGCCGCCAGTCGGCAAGGCTGGGGGAGGAAGTCAGCCGCTTCCTCTCCACCGTCCGGGCGGCCTAGCGGCCTGACCGAAAATTCTACTGGGGCGGGCATCTAGCTTAGAGCGCTGCGCTTCCGGTGCTCACGGGCCTTAAGCCCGCTCCGCTCCGGTTCTCGCGCTCGTCGCCAAGGGCATCCGCCCGAAAAGTTGCAGACTTTTCGGGCCAAGCGGATGCCCAGGGATGCCGCGCCCCAGCGAATTTCGCCTCAGGCCGCAGGAGCCCTACGAAGGAGAGCGTGATATTGGCCGATTACCCCACCGTCCTGAGGTCCTGCGCCTAAAGCGCAGGATGACAGCTTGATAGTGAGGGGCGAGCCGCCAACGAACTGATTCCTCTATATAAATCTGTCATCCTTGCGAAAGCGAGGACCTCGGGCCGAAAAGGGCGAGGGGGATATATAGGGCTCCCCAGTGAAGGGGAGCGTGATATCGGCGGCTCGCCTTCTCGTCCTGAGGTCCTCGCCTTCGCGGGGATGACAATTAATTGATATGAAACAATAAGTTAGTGCGTCTGCTCGCCGCCGGGCGGGCTGTCTCCCGCTTCCATCAAGCTGTCATCCTGGCGAAGGCCAGGACTTCAGGCAGAAGAGGGCGAGGGATATGTATAGGGCTCCCCTCGTTGAAGGGAGTCCGATACTGGCCGCCGCGCCTTCTCGTCCTGAGGTCCCCGCCTTCGGGGAGATGACAGGAAAGTGATATATAACAGGCGGTTAGCACGTCGCGTGATACCCGCTGCCGCTGCGCTGCAAGACGCGGCTCCCGCTTCCATCAGGCTGTCATCCTGGCGAAGGCCGCTTGAATTCGCCTGCGAATTCAAGGTGGAGCTCAGGCCGAAGAGGGCGAGGGGGGACATATAAGGCTTCTCTCGTTGAAGGGAGTCCGATACTAGCCGCCGCGCCTTCTCGTCCTGAGGTCCCCGCTTTCGCGGGGATGACAGGAAAGTGATATAAAACAACAAGCTGGCTTGCCGCTCGATATCGGCCCAACCCCTCTCGCCGCCTCACTCGGTGATCTCGGGTTCCACCAGTTTGGCGAGTTTGCGGAGGGATTCCTGCCAGCCGAGATAGCAGGCTTCGCGGGGGATGATGTCGGGGATGCCCTGCTGGACGATGGTGACGTCGGTGCCGACCGACACGGCGGTGAGGCTCACCGTCACGGTCATTTCGCCGGGCAGGCCGGGGTCGTCGAAGCTGTCGGTGTAGACCAGCCGCTCGCCAGGGACGAGTTCCTGATAGGTGCCGCCGAAGGAATGGCTGGCGCCGGTGGTGAAGTTGCGGAAGGACATGCGGTGCCCGCCGCCGACGGTCGGGTTGAACTCGTGCACGGTGCAGGTGAAGCCGTTGGGCGGCAGCCAGCTCGCCAGCGCGTCGGGCTCGACGAAGGCGCGGTAGATCTTGTCCGGCTTGGCGGTGAAGACGCGGTGGAGTTTCACAGTGCTGGTCATGATCGTTCCTCCCAGAAGATCGATGCTTGGGCGGGCGCCCTTGGCGCTAGGCCATATGTGTTTCCCCTCATGCCGACCTTACCATAGCCGGCGACCGGACGGGACCCGCCGATCGGCCTGTTTCGACCGCCGTCAGGGAGCAGCCCCCGGCCGCGGATACTCGAGCTGCATCGCCACGACGGCCGCCGTCCGCTCGCCGTAGCGCTCGCCGATGGTCCGGAGCACCTCGTCGAGGGCGCGGGCCGGCGGCAGGCCGGGGACGGTCGAGACAGGGTGCCCGGCCGGCCAATCCGCCGCGTCGGGGATGAGGCGCAGGCCGTTGGCGGTCATCACCTCCGGCGCCGGGGCGAAGGAGACCACGCCGGAGCGATAGGTGCGCGACCAGGCATCGGCCGTGAGCGCCAGCGACACCTCGTCCATCCCCGGCGTGAGGCCGATTCCGAAGGTCTCGTGGCGCCAGACGGCGGCCCGGTTGGCCAGCACCGTGGTGGCGAAGGGACGGGTCAGCCCGAAGGCCCCGCTCACGTGCCGGCTGTCCCAGCTCTCAAGGCCGAGCTCGCGGGCGACGCCCTCCGCCTTGGCCGGACCGGCGATCGCCTCGATGAGCGTCAGCATCGTCGGCAGGGAGGCGGTGATGCCGGTGGTGGTGGTGACGCGGCCGTCGGTGACCCAGCGGCGGTCGGCGACATATTGGATGGTCGGGCTCCGGTCGAGCATCTCGCCGAGATAATACCAGTGGGTCGTGGCGCGGCGGCCGTCGAGAAGGCCCGCCGCGCCGACCACCTTGCCGCCGGCGCAGACGCCGATGATCCGCGCGCCCTTCTCGGCCTGCTGGCGCAGCCAGGCCAGCATGGCGGGGTCGTCGTCGCGGCTCATGGCGGGGACGATGACATAGTCGGCCCCGTCGGGGTGGGCGGCGTCGAACCGGTCGATGGTCGCGTCGGGCTCGACCTTCAGCGCCGGGTAGAGCTGCACCGGGCCGGGGCCGGTCGCCAGCATCACCACGTCGGCGATGTCGGCCCGTCTCAGGATGCCGGCGGGCACCAGGTAATCGGTGGTCTCGGTGGCGTCGTTGAGGCCGGCTACGGCGATGAGCGGCCGCGCGCGCCGGCTGGGGCCCAGAGCCTTCGTCGCGGCATCCTGTTCCGCCTCAAGCACCGGCGGCGCCTCGGCCACCGCCGCCCCGGAGGGCAGGCTGGCCACCCAGCCGGCGAAGCCCAAGAGCGCAACGAGCGCGAGCAAGGCAAGGGCGATGCCGCTGCGTATCAAGCTTTTCCTCGACATGCGATCTCTCCCAGGATGAGGGCCGTGGTGAGGGCGACCGTGAGGATCGATGGTTAGCACCGCTCATCTGTGGCGGGAATGACAAAAAGGCGCTAATTTCTGCCAATGCATCAGGTTGGCTTCATCGTCTATCCCGGCTTCGAGCTGCTCGACCTCTCCGGGCCGGCCTCGGTTCTGAGCGGCGCCAACCGCGCCGCCGCAGGGCGCGGGCTTGAGCCCTTCTATGAGGTCGCGGTCGCCTCGGCGACGGGCGGCGCGGTCGCGAGCAGCGGCGGCATCGCCGTGGACACGGTGGCGATCAACCGGCTCATGGCCGAGGCGCCGCGAACCCTGCTGATCGTCGGGGCCGAGCGCGAGCCGCTGCTGGCGGCCGTGGCCGATGCCGCGCTCCGGGCGGCCATCCCCCGCCTCGCGGCGGCGGCGGAGCGCTTCGGCTCGATCTGTTCCGGCGGCTTCCTGCTGGCGGCGCTGGGGCTGTTCGACGGCCGTCGCGTCGCCACCCATTGGGACTCCTGCGCGCCGCTCGCCGCCGCCTTCCCGAAGGTGGAGGTAGATGCCGAGGCGCTCTATGTCGTCGACGGCGCGCTCTGGACCTCGGCCGGCATGACGACCGGCATCGACATGACCTTGGCCATGGTCGCCCGCGATCTCGGGGCGGCCGTGGCCGGCGAGGTCGCCAAGCGCATGGTGCTCTATGCCCGGCGCCCCGGCTACCAGTCGCAGTTCAGCCCGGTTCTGACGGCCCAGGTGAAGGCAGGCAGCCCGTTCGCCGAGCTGATCGGCTGGGTGCAGGCCAACCTCGCGCAGCCGCTCGACGTGTCGTCGCTCGCCGGCCGGGCCGGCATGAGCGAGCGCACCTTCCATCGCCGGTTCGTGGCGGCCACCGGCCTCACGCCGGCGCGCTTCATCGAGACCGCCCGCCTCGACGCGGCGCGCATGCTGCTGTCGCGCGGCCTGCCGCTGAAATCGGTGGCGGCCGAGGTCGGCCTCTCCCCCGCCGCGCGCCTGTCCGACGCCTTCGAGCGGCGGTTCGGCATAGCGCCAAGGCTGTTCCGCGACATGCATGCGGAGCTGTAAGCAACTCCGGCAAATGGATGGATGGCCGGCAGCGCCGCGCCGGTTGGTGTAGAAGGATGCGGGGACAACCGACATGACCGCCTATTTCGTCGCCCAGATCCGCATCGACGACCCGGCCGAATACCAGCGCTATCTCGACGCCTGCGACCCGGTGTTCGCCCGCTTCAACGGCGAGTATCTCGCCGTCGATCCCTCGCCGACCGTGTTGGAGGGCGCGTGGCCCTACACCCGCTCGGTGCTGATCCGCTTCCCCTCCGAAGCCGACCTCCTCGCCTGGTACAACTCGCCCGACTACAGGGAAATCGTCGTCCACCGCCTCGCCGGCGCCAAATGCGACAGCATCCTGCTGCATGGGAGGGATGGGTAGGGGTGGTCAGGCAACACCGAGCTTGTACTTGTCCATCAGTTTCCAGAACCAGTCGACGTCGAGGTTCGGTACCCGGCTGTCTTCGATCACCGCCGAGGATGCCCGGTCGAAGATCGCGTAGCAGATTTCCGCGTCGTCATGACGGCTGCGGTAGGCGATGCCGTCGAAGTTCCATGGATGGGCGTGGATAGCCTTGGACCATGCCTGCGCTGCCGTGTAGGGCAGTCCGGAGTGGGTTACCTCCGCCGTGGCGCCGAGCCGCGACAATCCGGGGCCGTGCAGCTCGACGAGCCTGAGATCGCGCGTTGCCTTGAGGCGGACGTAGGCTCTCGCCTCGATGAAATCGAGGCCGAGGGTCGTCTGGCCCGGCGATCTCAGGAACACCTCGGCGAAGGCCCCATCCACCGTCTCGGCCGCGTAGAATACGCCGTAGCTGCCTTCAGGTGCGTTGAAGCGTCCGGCATCCGTCGGGTCGTAGAAAATGGGATCGAAGGCGGCCTTGTGGAACCGATGGAGGAGCATTCCCGCCGCAAGGTACCGGATGGCCGGCTCGCGCCTGTCGATGTCGGCGGGCGGCAGCGGACCGCTCAAGATCCCATTTCGCCGTAGCGCCTCGCGGCCTCGACGACGAGATCGACGTTGCCCTCCTTCAGCACGTCGATCGGCTTGCGGCCATCGAGCAGCGCGTCCGGCTGGATCATGAAGTTGAACACCGCCCAGGGGCTCCGGGTGGGCAGGGCGTCCTGCACGGCCTTCAGGCCGGGAACGGGCCGGCCGTCGCTCAGGAACTGAGCCGTCGGATAGCGGTGGTCGTCGCCGGGGCCGGGCACCGCCAGCAGGTGGCCGTCCTGAACCTTCTTGTTCACCGCCTGACGCGTGATGCCGTTCAGCAGCATCCGGACTTCGCTGAGCGTGTAGGTGCCGCCATTGGCCTTGAGATCGGCCTGCGCCTGCAGCTTGCCGCGCAGGATGGCCTTCGCCCGCGCGTCGGGTTCGTAGGCTGCGCTGGACTCGTGGAACCCGTCAGCTTGGAGTTCGCCGGTCGCCCTTTCGGCTCCTATCCGGTCGGCTCTCGGCGGTCCGGTTGTGGAAAAGGTACTCAAGCTTTTTTTCATGCCGGGTCTCCCTGGTTCTCAATATGGGTGAGAACGAGATTGTTTGTCAACTTCGACAATGAAGACAACTTAGGCAACCATGCCTCATGTCCGCCGCGTCGCCTGTATCTCCCCTGCCGCGTTGGTGGCTTTCACGTGGTCGATGAGGGCGCGCAGCTTCGGCGGCATGTTGCGGCGGTTGGGGAAGTAGAGGTGGAAGCCCGGGAAGGGGGGCAGGTAGGCGTCGAGCAGGGAGACCAGGGCGCCGCTCTCGATGTGCGGGCGGAAGGTCTCCTCGGTGGCGAAGGTGATGCCGGCGCCGGCCAGCGCCAAGCGCAGCATGAAGCGGAGGTCGTTGGTGGTGATCTCGGGCTCGACGGCCACGCTGAACGGCACGCCGTTCTCCTCGAACTCCCAGCGGTGGGGCGCCACGTCGGGCGCGCGGCGCCAGCCGATGCAGCGGTGGCGCACGAGGTCGCGCGGATGGTCGGGCGCGCCGTGGGCGGCGACATAGGCCGGCGCGGCGACGACGGCCTCGCGCACCGGCCCGCCGAGCGGCACGGCGATCATGTCCTGTTCGATGACCTCGCCGAGGCGGACGCCGGCGTCGAAGCCCTCGGCCACGATGTCGAACTCGTCGTCGGTGACGGTGACATCCACGACCACCTCCGGATGGGCGGCGGCAAAGCTCGCCACCAGCGGGCCGGAGAGAAAGGGCTCGGCGATGGAGGTGACGGCGATCTTCAGCCTGCCGCGCGGAGCGCCCGCGGCGCCGACGCCCTCCAGCGCCTGGGCGATGTCGGACATCGGCCGGCTGAGCGCCTCGTAAAGTTCGGTGCCCGCCTCGGTGAGGCGCACCGAGCGGGTGGTGCGGGTGACGAGGCTCGCCCCGAAGCCGTCTTCGAGCCGCCGCATGCCCTGGCTGACCGCCGAGCGGGTGACGCCGAGGCGATCGGCGGCGGCGCGGAAGTTCCTCTCCTCGGCGACGGCGAGAAACAGCGGCAGGAGGTTGTAGTCGAGTGTCATTGTCCAGCCTTGCTAACCAAAGCGTCCAGCACTCGACAGCTACACGCAACGGCGGTGGCCGTCCATCTTCAAGGCGTCATCAACGCATGAAGGGACCACGCACATGAAAGCCCTGATCATCGCCGCGAGCCTCATGGCGCTCGTCCAGCCGGCCGCCGCCCAAAGCTGCCCGACGGAGGGCGAGGGCGCACCGCTCACGCTCCACAAGGCCTGGATCATGGAGGGATGGGAGCGCCGGGCGGGCGACCCGCCCTTCGTCTTCGCCGAGAAGATGAAGCGCTACTATGACCTTGCCTCGCCGCGCGGCGTCTTCTACGACAACTTCGCCCCCGGCCCGACGCAGCTCTTCGACAATGCCGCCGTCTACGGCGCCAATTGGCAGGACCTGCAGAACAACGCCCGCTCGGTGCGGCACGCGCTGACCGGCGGCGACGACCAGATCGCCGGCGATGACGTGGCCTCCACCACCCTTGGCTTGGTCGGCACGCTCACCCGTCTCAACGGCGAGGTGCTGGCCTTCGACGCGCGCTCGCAGATCGGCTGGGCCTGCACGGCCGAGGGCTGGAAGATCCGCCAGGAGATGAACTATGCCTGGCCGGTGGAGCCTCACACCATCGCCCCTTTCTACCAGACGACGGAGAGCGCCCGATGAGCGAGGCCAGCCATCCCTATGCCGGCCTCTGGGTGACCGACGACGGCCGCATCCGCCATGAACTGCTGCCGAACGGGCGCTATGTCGAGGCTCGCGGCAGCCGCGAGCGGGCCTATGAGGGCCGCTATGAGGTGAGGGGCGATCACATCGACTACTGGGACGACACCGGCTTCACCGCCGACGGCGACTTCATCGACGGCGTGCTCCACCACGCCGGCATGGTGCTCCGCAGGCGGTAGGGAGGGGCGCCAGCCCTTGCCGGCCGTCGCCCGTCAGGTTACCTTGATCCGGTGCCAGGCGATGCTCCCCGCGAATGACGGGCGGCGGCCGGCGCAGCTCCCCCTTCAAAGCTGAAACGAGGATGGCACATGTGTGACCATTTGTTTGTCGTGACCGGCGGCCCCGGCGCGGGCAAGAGCACGTTGATCGAGGCGCTTGCGCGGCGCGGCGTCGGCACCATGCCGGAGGCCGGGCGGGCGATCATCCGCGACCAGGTGGCGATCGGCGGGGCGGCGCTCCCCTGGGGCGACCGGGCGCTCTACACCGAGCTGATGCTGGGCTGGGAATTGAGATCCTATCACGAGGCCGAGGCGATGGCCGGGCCGGTGGTGCTGGATCGCGGCATTCCAGACGTCGCCGGATATCTCACGCTGATCGGGTTTGAGGTGCCCGATCATGTGGAGGCGGCGGCGCGGCGGTTCCGCTACAACCGCAAGGTCTTCCTCGCCCCCTATTGGGAGGCGATCTTCACGGGGGACGCCGAAAGGAAGCAGGACAAGGCCGAGGCCGAAGCGACGGCGCGGACGGTGGCGGCCACCTATGTTCGGCTGGGCTATGAGCTGGTGGAACTGCCGCTCGCCGGTGTGGAGGCGCGGGCGGATTTCGTGATGGGGTGGGTGGGGAGGTAGGGGGCGTCCGGCTATTGGAGCCCTATATCGGCCGTCCGCTTTATTCTGCCTGAGGTCCTCGCCTGCGCGAGGATGACAGTTAATTGATATAGAACAACTAGATAGCGCAGAGCTCTTCGCTCGACGTTCGGTCTCCCATTTCTATCACGCTGTCATCCTCGCGAAGGCGAGGACCTCAGGACGAGAAAGTGCGAGGGTTGTATCAGGCTCCCTTGGCTTGCCTGTGGTGCCCCAGGCCGTTCTTGGTCAGTATGGCGGACGATGAGGGATGAGGGAATCGCTGCAATGGCTGAGAACCAATCTTCTGATGTCGGGCGCGCGTCGATCGTCACCGGCAGCCGGGTGACGTTGCGGATCGAGGCGTCGGTGCTGCGCATGGTGGCGCGGCCGGTGCCGGAGGCGATGTTCGGGACGGAGACGCTGCGCCGGCTCGTCGAGGAAATGTGGATGTGCATGATCGAGGCCGGTGGCGTCGGCATCGCAGCGCCGCAGGTGGGCATATCCTGGCGGCTGTTCATCGCCTCGGCGGCCGGCATCCTGCCGTCGACGGTGTTCGTCAACCCGGAGGTGGAGTATTTCGGCGAACCCACGGTGCTGGGCGAGGAGGGTTGCCTCAGCATTCCCGGCTGGCGGTCGTCACGCGTTCCGCGCCACCCCAAGGTGAGCGTGCGCTACCGCGACATGGATGGCGGGACGCACGAGGCGACCTATGAGGGCCTCGCGGCGCGCATCGTCCAGCACGAGTTCGATCATCTCAATGGCCGCCTGTTCATCGATCTCGACGAGGCGCCGGTGGCCGACAGCGCGCTCAAGCGGCGGGTGGCGCGGGCGATGGCGGAGATGGACGAGCGGCTGCGGGCGGCGGGGGAGGATGAGGATAGCGGAGCGTGATATCGGCCGATCGTTGCATTCTGACTGAGGTCCTGCGCCTGAAGCGCAGGATGACGGCCTGACAGTGAGGCGCGCCGGTTCACCGCCCGCCGAAGCGCTCCGTCGCCGCCTCGCTCACCGGCATGAACAGCGACACCGCCGTGCCCTCGGGATCGCGGAACTGGAAGGTCTTGTTGCCCCAGGGCATGGTTCGCAAGTCGTGGATCAGCGGCACCTTGTCCTTCAGGCGGGCATAGTCGGCGTCGATGTCCTCGACTCGGAATTCCAGGATGGCCGTGCGATTATGCCCCGGCTCGGCAGCGCCCGGTTGCCACAGGGCGACCGTCTCGGCGGCGCCGATGGCCAGCGTGCCCCTGGGCGTGACGATCTCGGCAAACACCGGCGCCAGCCAGTCGGCCGTGAGGCCGGTCACCATTTCGTAGAAGGAAACCATGGCCTTGATGTCCTGGGCGATCAGACGCGTGGAGGCGAATTTCATGGGGGTCTCCTCGGATGGGCGGGGGGCGCGTGCTTGCTTTAATGCTACGATACGGTATCGTAGCATAAATGTCGAGAGCATCTGACAATCATGCGCAAGAAGACCAGTTCGGAGCAAACCGCGGCCCCCGTCGAGGCCGGCCAGGCGGCCCCTGTCACGGATGACAGGGTGCGGCGCTCCAAGGCGGCGGTGCTGGCGGTCACGGCGGACCTGTTGTTCGAGCGCGGCTATTCCGGCGTCAGCGTCGACGAGATCGCCCGGCGCTCGGGCGTGGCGAAAACCACCATCTACCGGCACTGGCCAAACCGGGCCGACCTGTTGCGCGACGCCTGCGCCCACGTCGGCACGCCGCTGACGACGCCCGACCTCGGCAGCCTCCGGGGCGATCTCACCGCGCTGATGGCGGATTTCAGTCAGATGCTGACGACGGCGCGCTGGACCTCCGTCCTGCCGTCGATCATCGACGCCGGCGAGCGGGATGCCGAGATGGCGGAGATGTATCGCCGGCTGCAGCAGGGCTATTCGGCGCCGTTCGAGACGGTGATCCGGCGCGGCATGGCGCGGGGCGAGCTGCCGGCGGAGACGGATGTTCCCGCCTTGGTGGCCGCCCTGACCGGCCCGCTGTTCTACCGCCGCTGGTTCTCGCGTGAGCCGCTGACCGAGGGATTCGTGAGGGAGATCATCCGGATCGCGCTGGGGTAGGGGATGGCTTGCCTGCGCCGCCTCATCACCCTTTCGATCCTCGTTTCACTCCGCTCGGACGATGCCCTGACGGCGGAGGTGGAGCATCTGGGCGGTGAGGCCGAGCAGGAGGGTTGCCAGAAGGCCGGCCTGGGCGCCGATCAGGAGCGGCGAGCCGAGATCGGTGACGAAGGGGTGGCCGTCGGGCACGCGGCGCAGGATCTCGGTGACGGTGGGCAGCATCAGGAGGAAGGCCGTCAGGCTGAGGAAGATGGTTTCGAGATAATGCCCCAGGCGATGAAGGGGCAGGCGGCCGACGCCATAGCCGGCGATCAGCAGCGCCAGCGTCGCCGCGCCGATCACGTAGCTCACCGGCTCGCGCGCCACCAGGAATACCGTGCCGGCGCCCACCAGCATGAAGGCGAAATAGGCGACGCCGGGCGCCGAGCGCGGCACGATCCGCCCATAACGCGCGAACATGTAGACGGCCAGCGGGATGGCGGGCAGGCTGCCGAGGGTGTGAACCCAGCCGATGGGGGAAATGCCGAACATTTCAGTCTCCAGTTCTGGTCAGGCGGGGAAGCTCAGGGGTGGGGCGCGCTCAGCCGCTCGATCAGCGGCTGGGTGACGGCGGCGAAGGCCTGGGGATCGCCATAGGCCCGGGCCGACAGCATGGCGCCGTGGACGGTGGCCATGAACGTCTCGGCCTCGGCCTGGGCGGTGCCGGAGAGGCGGATCGTTCCATCGGCGGCGCCGCGCTCCATGACGGAGGCGAGCCAGGCCGAGAAGCTGCGGAAATAGGCCCTGACCTCCAGCGCCACCTCGGGCGGCAGGGCGGGCATTTCGCTGGCCAGCAACGCGCAGATGCAGAAGGGACGGGTGCCGTCGGCAATGCAGGCCTGCCAATAGGCGGCGTAGCCGCGCAATAGATCGAGCGGCGGCGTCCCGCGCCGCTCCTCTCCGGCGATCGCCGCCTCGACGTCCTCGCGATAGCGGGCGACGAGGGTGCGCACCAGATCGACCTTGCTCGGGAAGTGGTGGTGGATGCTGGCCTTGCGGATGCCGACGACGTCGGCGATGTCGGCATAGCTGAAGCCGTTGTAGCCGCTCGTGACGATCAGCGAACGGGCGCAGGCGAGAATGTGGTCGGAGGTGTTTGAAACTTGGCTCATGGGAGTTGTCTACCTTCTAGTAGGTAGTTTGTCAAGCGGGCGGGGAGGCGAGCGAGTGGTTACCCTCGAAGAGCTCTGGCTAGACGGACGAGAAAGCACTAGAAAGTTGCACGACCGCCGGCATCGGGCGGCGACGTTGCATTTGATCGGGAGATTTCGAGCATGAAAAGGCTTCTGTCCATGGCGCTGCTCGTCGTCGTCGCGCTCGCCGTCACTCTCGGCTGGCGCTGGTACGGCTATGTAAGCAACACGGACAGCCCCTATGACGAGGTGGGCATCGAGCTCAACAGCCGCATGCCGCTGCCGCTGCGCCAGTGGGGCTGCGGCAAGCTGAAAGCGACCTTCGGCGCCGTGCTGCCTCCGTACGGATGCGGCGGCGAGGACGGGAAGACGTGGATCGAGTGAGATAGCCGGGCCGGATTTTCCCGCTTCACTCCAGCGAGGATCGCAGCGAGGCGACCAAGGTCGCGCGCTGATCCGGCCTGAGTTTGTCGAGGTTGCGTTGCCGCCAGCGCACGGCGGGAAGGTCTGCGACATGGTCGATGGTCAGCAAGGACCAGTCGGGTTCGCCTTGCTCGAAGCCGATCAGAAACGCGCGATGATGGTTCGGCATCCTGCCGATCAGCCCGTCCAGCATGGACTGCCGGGCTTCGATGAGGTCATCGAGAGATATCGGCTCCGCGGTCATGCCGTCGAAGCCGTTTCGGTATTCGCCCTCCAGATCCTTGAGGCGGCCCGAAAGCACTTCGCCCATCGGTCGATGGTGGCTGATGAGATAGACGATGAAGGCCTCGCGTAGCTTGTCGGTGAGCCCTTCATTTTCCAGCAGCCCTCGCACATCGAACAGATCACGCGGGTGCTGACGATCCAGTGCCGCAACCAGCTTGCCGGCAAAGAGATCTTCAAAGGAAACGACGCTGGTTTCCGCAAAGCCGAATGTCTCTTCCACCGCCTCGGCGACCGAGACCGTCGAGGGATCGTGGACCACGCCGCGCAACACGGGCGAGACTTCGATCTTCACCTGGGTTCGCTCGGCCGACACAAGAAGGCGGAGGACGGCGCCGTCATGGATGCTTTCGGCCACATGCGCACCGGGGAGGGCAATCACTGCCGCCGCCTTGATGCGCTTCATGGCGGCGTCGATATCGGCCAACGCTTTCGGCCTGTCGTGCATCGGCAGATACATGAGGTCGATGTCGACCGAGAGGCGTGGCAGGTTGCGCAGAAACAGGTTGATGGCCGTGCCGCCCTTGAGGGCGAAGCAAGGTTCATTCGCCACGAGTGGGATGAGCCGCATGAGCAGCCGCACCTGGGCCTGATACTGGTCACGAAACGGCATCGAGATCCCCGGGGACGGTGATCAAATAGACCGGATCGAGCCTGCCGCCGGGGACGAGCGCGCGCTTCCCCTTTCCGAGGTCGATGACGGCCTTGTCGAGGTGCTTGAGCCAGGCATGGCGATGCCGATCGGCGAAGAAGAAGAACAGGCGCTTCACCTTGATGCTGCGGCAGTCGACGAGCAGCTTTTGCAGCCGTCGCGGGCTGAAGTTGGCGGCGCCCTGCATGATCATGTCCGCCTGATGGAAGCTTTCATGACGCGGCAGTTCGTCAAGCATTTCGAGATAGGCGCGCTCGGGCCGGGAAAGGGTCAGGGGCCAGTCCCATTGCCCCCATCTTAAGCTGTCGATGCCGTAAGCGACGGGGTCGTTACGGAACAGGGCAGTGCTGTTGCGGTAGACGAAGCGTTGGGGAAGGTCGAGCTTCTGCAACCACGTGGGCGGCTTTTCGCGACCGTAAAGGTATACAGCTTTCGTCTCTTGCGCGAGGTAATGGGCAAAGCCCTGTAGTTCGAGCGCCGTACGTCCGCCGACGATGAAAGCGGAGCGCAGAAGCAGCGTCTGCAGCGATATGACAACCTGCTGCCATCTCAACTCGCCGCGTGGCTTCTTGTAGACGCCACGCACCGGCTGCTCCAGCCAGCCGGCCCTGACGTAATAGGCGCGCAGATTGCTGGCAATGCCATGCTCGTCCAGCCAGGCGGCATCGACAACCAACCCTTCGGGCAGGTCTTTCGCAAGCTGGTTTAACAAGGACGCGCTTTGCTCAGCCATGTTGAGTATTTTAGATGAGAGTCAAACCAGCCGCAAGTTTGAACAAGCGCCGGAAAACTCAATTGGATTGAGTGAAATGGACGATCCTCAAACCAGATATCACTTTCCCCGCGCGCTCTCCGTCATCAGATCCACGAACGTCCGCACCTTGGCCGAGAGATACTTCCGGCTGGGGTAGACGGCGTAGAGGGTGGCGGCGAAGGTGGCGGTTTGCGGCAGCAGCAGTTCGAGGCGGCCGGCGTCGAGGTCGGCGGCCACCATCCAGGTGGGCAGGAAGACCATGCCCATGCCCGCGAGCGCCGCGAGGTGGAGCACCGTTTCGTTTTCGCTCTGCATCACCGTGCGGACGGGGATCTTGCGCGGCCGGCCGTCCGCGTCGGTGAGCGACAGGCTGTCGGCCGAACCGATGCCGCTGTAGCGCAGGAGGGCGTGGCCGGCGAGCGCGTCGATGTCGGCGGGGCGGCCGGTGCGGTCGAGATAGGCGGGTGCGGCCATCAGGTGGAAGGCGATCTCCATGATGGGGCGGGCGACGAGGCCGGGGTCCAGCCGGTCGGGCACGGTGGCGCGCAGCGCCAGGTCGAAGCCCTCATCGACCAGATTGACGATGCGGCCGGAGAGGTGGAGGTCGAGGCAGACGTCGGGGTAGCGGCGGTTGTAGTCGGCCATGCGCGCGACGAAGGGGGCGCTCGCCACCCACACCGGCGCGCTGAGCTTGAGGGTGCCGCGCGGCGCCAGCGTGGCGTTGCCGATGGCCGCCTCCACCTCGTCGAGCCCCTCCAGCATCTGCCGCGCCTGGGCGAAATAGAGCGCGCCCGCCTCGGTGAGGCTGACGCGCCGGCTGGTGCGGTTGAGAAGGCGGCTGCCGAGCCGCTGTTCGAGCTGGGAGACGTGCTTGCTCGCCATGGCCGGCGAGATGGCGAGGCGGTCGGCGGCGGCGGTGAAGCTCTTGAGTTCGGCCACAGTGCAGAACAGGCGAAGGCTGACCAGCGTGTCCATGATCATCAACCCCTGATCATCAACATTGGGGAAATGGTTCTTCAATAATCGGCAGATTGATCCACGCTGCGGCAAGGATCAAGCTCTGGGTTAACGAAGGAAGGACGATCCCGATGTCTCGCCTGCCCACCTATTTCATCAGCCATGGTGGCGGCCCATGGCCCTACATGACCGGCGCGTTCCGCCGCAACTTCGACGTGCTGGAGCAATCGCTCGTCGACATGCGCCATGAGCTCGTCGACAAGCCCAAGGCCATCCTGGTGATCTCGGGCCATTGGGAGACCGGCGGCTTTGCCATCTCCTCGGGCGTCAAGCCGGGCATGGTCTACGACTATCACGGCTTTCCGGATTACCTCTACCACATCGCCTACAATGCGCCGGGGTCGCCGGAGCTCGCCGGCCGCGTGCGGCAGATCCTCGGCGAGGCCGGCATCGACGCCGCGCTCGACCCGACGCGCGGCTTCGACCACGGCACCTTCTCCATCCTGAAGCCGCTCTATCCGGACGAGGACGTGCCGGTGGTGCAGCTCTCCCTGCATGCGAGCCTCGACCCGGCGCTGCACCTCGCGGTGGGCCGGGCGCTGGCTCCCTTGCGCGATGAGGGCGTGCTGATCGTCGGCAGCGGCCTCAGCTATCACAACCTCCAGGCCATGCGCGGCAGCGGCGGATACGAGCCATCGCGCCGTTTCGACGCCTGGCTCAGGGAAACGCTGGCCGAGGCCGGCAAGGAGCGTTCGGCACGGCTCACCCAGTGGGAGAAGGCGCCGGCCGCCCGCGCCGCCCATCCGCGCGAGGATCACCTGATCCCCCTGATGGTGGTGGTGGGCGCGGCCGAAGGCGAGGCAGGCGCCGTCACCTATCACCAGGAGGATTTCTTTGGCGGTTTGACCGCCTCCAGTTTCAGATTTGGACAAGTTCCCGCCACGGCTGACTCAACGACCGCTGACCGCCTGACCGCCTGACCCAAGAAGGAGATATGACATGGATACCGCCGCCTGGGCCCCGCGTGGGCTCGCCGTTCTGCGCATCATGACCGCGCTTCTGTTCCTCGAGCACGCCACGGTGAAGTTCCTGGGCTTCCCGACGTCGATGGGCGACGGCCCGCTGCCGCCGCTGATCATCGCCGCCGGCGTCATCGAGGTGGTGACGTCGCTGATGATCATCGCCGGCTTCTACACCCGCGCCGCCGCCTTCATCGCCTCCGGCCAGATGGCCGTCGCCTATTTCATGGCCCACGCGCCGCAGAGCTTCTGGCCGCTGCTCAACGGTGGCGAATCCGCCATCCTCTTCTGCTTCGTCTTCCTCTACATCGCCGTCGCCGGCCCCGGAGCGTGGGCGGTGGATACGTCTCGCCGCGTTGTGGTGTGAGGTATAGGGTTTGAAAAAGGAAGGGGCGCTGCCTGCGTGGCGGCGCCCTTTTTGCGTTTGAGTTGGGAGCGTGATATCGGCGGCTTGCTCTACCGTCCTGAGGTCCTGGCCTTCGCCAGGATGACAGGAGAATGATATAAAACAAAGAGATAGCGTAGAGCTCTTCGCTCGACGTCGGGTCTCCCATTTCTATCAAGCTGTCATCCTGCGCTTTAGGCGCAGGACCTCGGGACGAGAAGATGCTGGGGGATGTATCGGGCTCCCAGCGTGTTTGGAGCGCGATATCGGCGGCTTACTCTACCGTCCTGAGGTCCTGGCCTTCGCCAGGATGACAGGAGAATGATATAAAACAAAGAGATAGCGTAGAGCTCTTCGCTCGACGTCGGGTCTCCCATTTCTATCAAGCTGTCATCCTGTGCTTTAGGCGCAGGACCTCGGGACGAGAAGATGCTGGGGGATGTATCAGGCGCCCAGCGTACTTGGAGCGTGATATCGGCGGCGAGTTCCATCCTGCCGGAGGTCCTCGCTTTCGCAAGGATGACAACCTGATAGTAACGCCGCCCAGCCGCTCACCCCCGCAGCCAGCCATCCACATCCGCCGCTTTCGGCAGGCCGCCGGCGTGGACGACTTTGCCGTCGATGACCACGCCGGGCGTGGCGGCGATGCCGTAGCCGGCGATGGCGGCGTAGTCGGTGATCTTTTCGAGGGTGATGGCGACGCCGAGCCGGTCGGCCTCCGCCTTCACGAGGTCGGCGGTTTTCTGGCAGGTGGGGCAGCCGGAGCCGAGAACCTTGATGTCCTTCATGATCTTCCCTTTCAGGCGGTGAGTTTCTGGAACAATGGGATCAGCCGGTCGCGATAGGCGGCGAGGACCACCGGCTCCTCGGCGGAGAGCGGTTTCACCGGCACCAGGTCCATCACGTCGTCGGCGGTGAGCCCTGAGTCGAACAGGGTGGAGACGGCGCCATCCGCCATGGCGGCGATCGCCCGGCGGGCCGCCGCCTGCGTCAGGCCGAACTCCACGGCGAGGCGTTCGAGCTCCTGGAGCTGGAACCAGAGATAGGTCGGCCCCATGGCGGAGATCAGCGCATAGGCCTCGATGGTGGATTCATCGACGACCGGGCAGTCGCCGAGCGGTTCCATCAGGGTCAGCAGCGCCTGGCGGTCGGCATCGGTGAGGCCGGCCGAGAAGGCGATGGGGTTGTAGCCCTGGCCGACGATGCTGGGCGCGTTGGGGTTCTGGCGGGCGAGGCGCGCGAAGCCGCCGAGGAGATTGGCGAGGGCGGCGAACTTGAGCTTGGGTGCCAGCGACAGGACGATGGTGCCGGGCTTGAGGTGGGGTTTGACGGCGGGCAGCACCTCCGCGAGCACCGGCGGATGCAGGCCGATGATGACGAGATCGGCGGCGGCCGCCTCGGCGAGGTTGCCGGCCTTCACCCGAGGCGCGATGGCGGCGAGGCGGGAGGCCCGGTCGGCGCTCAAGTCGTGGACGACGACGGCCTCGGGCAGGGCGCCGGCCCTTTTCCAGCCTTCCAGCATGATGCGGGCAATGCGTCCGGCACCGATGAATCCGATGGTTTTCATGGCGCTTGGCCTTTCACACGAACAGCAGGTTGAAGAGGTAGCCGACGGCGAGGATGCCGAGGCCGACGATGCCGACGAAGACGGCGATCAGCTTCACGGTGAGCACCTTCTTCAGGATGATCATCTCGGGCAGCGACAGGGCGATCACCGCCATCATGAAGGCGAGCACGGTGCCGAGCGCCGCGCCTTTGGCGATGAGCGCCTCGATGATGGGGAGGATGGTGGAGGCGCCGGCGTACATGGGGATGCCGATCACCACGGCGGCCGGCACCGACCACCAGGCGTCCTTGCCCATGATGGCGATGAGCAGTTCGGTGGGGACATAGCCGTGGATCAGCGCGCCGACGCCGATGCCCAAGGCGACCCAGAGCCAGACCTTGGCGACGATCTCCTTCACCGACGACCAGCCGGCTTCCAGACGATCGGCGAGGGTGAGCCGATGGTCGGGCAGGGCGGTGATGCCCATGCGCACGTCGCGCACCCAGGGCTGCAGCCAGCCCTCGAGGCGCAGCTTGCCGAGGATCAGGCCGGAGAGAACCGCGATCGAAAGGCCGAAGGCGAGATAGGTGAGCGCCACCTGCCAGCCGACCAGGGCGAACAGCAGGCCGAGGGCCACCTCGTTGACCATGGGCGCGGCGATCAGGAAGGAGAAGGTGACGCCGAGCGGCACGCCGGCCGACACGAAGCCGAGGAACAGTGGCACCGCCGAGCAGGAGCAGAAGGGCGTGGCGACGCCCAGCGTGGCGGCGGCGACGTTGCCGATCCCCTCGCGCTTGCCGGCGAGGAGGCGGCGGGTGTTCTCCACCGAGAAATAGCTGCGGAGAAAGCCGGTGGCGAAGACGATGGCGACGAGCAGCATCATCACCTTGGGCAGGTCGTAGAGCACGAAGGCGAGGGCATCGCCGAGCTGGCTCTGACGGTCGACCGGCGTGAGCGCGACGAGCCATTCGGCGAAGGGTTCGAGCTGCGGGTAGATGGCGATCCAGAGGGCGGCGCCGAGGGCGGTGGCGATCAGCCAGCGGGCGGGCGAGACGCCGGGGGACGCAGCGTCGGCCGTGCCGCAGCCGCAGGCGACGACGGTCGCCGCCTCGCCGCAGCAGGATGCGGTGATGGCCGGGGCGGCCTCCTTGGAACAACATGTGCTCATCGCGAGCCATCCTTTTCATATTCGACAATTCGACGAATATCGATATATTGAGACGGAGGCTATCCGGATCTTGCCGGATATCGATAGTTCGGGTAATGTCGAACTATGGAAAAGCTCCAAGCCCTCGATGCCCTCTCGGCGCTCTCGCAGCAGACGCGCCTCGACGTGTTCCAGCTCCTCATCCGCCACGAGCCGGAAGGCCTCGCGGCCGGCGACATCGCGGACAAGCTGGGCGTGCCGCAGAACACGCTCTCCACCCATCTCGCCATACTCGTGCGGGCCGGGCTTGCGACATCGGAGCGGCGCAGCCGGCAGATCATCTATCGCGCGGTGGTGCCGACGGTGCGCGGCCTCGTCCGCTATCTCGTCGACGACTGCTGCGCCGGCCACCCGGAGCTCGGCCGCCGCTTCGACTATGGCGAAGGCGCCTGCGCCCCCGGCACCGGCTGCAAAACGCCCGTCACGGAAAACGGGTCATCGTGACAAGGCCGCCGCGACTCGCAGCGGCGAAACCTGTTCCTCCAGCCATGTGAGAACGCTGCCATGCCCGACCGCATCTACAACGTTCTGTTCCTCTGCACCGGCAACTCCGCCCGCTCGATCATCGCCGAGGCCATCCTGAACCACGACGGCGCCGGGCATTTCCGCGCCTTTTCGGCCGGCAGCCGCCCGGCCGGCCAGGTGAACCCGCTGGCGCTGGAAGTGCTGGAAGAGGAGGGCTTCCCGACCGAGGGGTTGCGCTCCAAGAGCTGGGACGAGTTCGCCGTCCCCGGCGCCCCTGAAATGGATTTCGTGTTCACCGTCTGCGACAACGCGGCCGGAGAGGCCTGCCCGGTGTGGCCCGGCCACCCGATGACCGCCCACTGGGGCATCGAGGACCCGGCGCGCGCCGTCGGCACCCATTTCCAGCAGAAGGCGGCCTTCGTCACCGCCTCCCGCTATCTCAAGAACCGCATAACCGCCTTCCTGTCGCTTCCCCTTGCCACCATCGACCGCATGGCACTCACCAGCCATCTGCATGAGATCGGCCGGCTGGACGGTGCGACGGCGAGGGCCGGAGAGACAAAATGACATCCGTTGCCCGCCGGCTGAGCTTCCTCGACCGCTATCTCACCCTCTGGATCTTCGCCGCGATGGCCCTGGGGATTGCCATCGGCTACGCCTTCCCGGCGGTCGAAAGCATCATCAACGCGGGCACGGTGGGCACCACCAACCTGCCGATCGCCGCCGGCCTGATCCTGATGATGTATCCGCCCTTTGCCAAGGTGCGCTACGAGGACCTGCCGCGCGTCTTCGCTGACGGCAAGGTGCTGGCGCTGTCGCTGGTACAGAACTGGCTGATCGGGCCGGTGCTGATGTTTGCGCTCGCCATTATCTTTCTGCCCGACAAGCCCGAGTACATGGTGGGCCTGATCCTGATCGGCCTTGCCCGCTGCATCGCCATGGTGGTGGTGTGGAACGAGCTCGCCAAGGGCTCGACGGAATATGCCGCCGGCCTCGTCGCCTTCAACTCGATCTTCCAGGTGCTGTTCTACAGCGTGTTCGCGTGGTTCTTCGTCACCGTGCTGCCGCCGGTGTTCGGCCTCTCGGGCTCGGAGGTGGACATCTCGATCGGCGAGATCGCCCGGAGCGTGTTCATCTATCTCGGCATTCCCGCCATCGCCGGCGTTCTGACGCGGGTGATCATGCTGCGCTTCGTGTCCAAGGAGTGGTACCACGGCCATTTCGTGCCGAAGATCGGGCCGATCACCCTCATCGCGCTGCTCTTCACCATTGTCGTCATGTTCTCGCTGAAGGGCGAGCTGATCCTGACGATCCCCGGCGACGTGGTGCGCATCGCCATTCCGCTTCTCATCTACTTCGTGGTGATGTTCGCGCTGAGCTTCGTGCTGTCGCTCAAGGCCGGCACCGATTACTCGCGCTGCACCACGCTGTGCTTCACGGCGGCCAGCAACAACTTCGAGCTCGCCATCGCCGTGGCGGTGGCCGTCTATGGCATCAACTCCGGCGCGGCCTTCGCCGCCGTCATCGGGCCCTTGGTGGAGGTGCCGGTGATGATCGCGCTGGTCAACGTGGCGCTGTGGACTAGGGGACGGTATTTCCCTCAAGAAAACGTGGCCTGACCAGAAACTCTACTGGGGCGGGCATCCCGGGCATCCGCTTGGCCCGAAAAGTCTGCAACTTTTCGGGCGGATGCCTGAACTTCGACTTCTGCGCTTCCGGTGCTCACGGACCCTTAAGTCCGCTCCGCTCCGGTTCTCGAACTCATCGCCATCTGCCGCGCCCCAGCGAGTTTCAGATCAGGCTCTCAGGAGGGCTACAATGGACGTCGTGATCTACCACAACCCCGGCTGCGGCACCTCGCGCAACGCGCTGGCGCTGATCCGCCACGCCGGCATCGAGCCGCATGTGATCGACTATCAGACATGCCCGCCGAGCCGGGAGCTGCTGGCGCAGCTGATCGAGCGCATGGGCATGAACGTGCGCGACGTCCTCCGGGTGAAGGGCACGCCCTACGCGGAGCTGGGGCTCGGCGACCCCAAGCTCACCGACGCTGAGTTGCTCGACGCCATGATCGCCCACCCGATCCTGATCAACCGGCCGATCGTGGTGACCGACCGCGGCGTGAAGCTCTGCCGGCCCTCGGACATGGTGCTGGACCTCTTGCCCGAGCTGCCGATGGCCGATTTCGTGAAGGACGACGGCGAGATCTGCCTGAGGGATAGCGAAGCGGCCGACCGCGACGCCGGGATGGTGGCGGCGCTCACCGCCGAGGGCCTGCCGACCGACGACCTCACCGAGCCGGGCCGGCGCTTCTTCGCCTACCGCACGCTCACGGGCGAGGTGGTGGGCTATGCCGGCTGGGAGCTCTATGGGGCGGACGTGTTCCTGCGCTCGCTCGCGGTTCTTCCGGGCTGGCGCGGCAAGGGGGTGGGCAAGGCGATCGTGGCGCGGATCGCGCGCCGGGCCTTCGACGAAGGCGCGCGTTCGGCCTGGCTGATGACGACGTCGGCGACGCCCTTCTTCGAGGCGATCGGCTTCAAGCGAGTGGAGCGGGCGGATGCGCCCGAGGCGATCCTTGAGACGCGTCAGGCCAAGGGGTTGTGTCCCTCGTCGGCGGTGGTGTTGAAGAAGGCGATCCGGCTGTAGGGAGCGCGATATCGGTGGCGAGCCTCATTCTGCCCGAGGTCCTCTGCCTGCGCAGAGGATGACAGTTAATTGATATAAAACAAACTCTTAGTAGCGTGATATCGGCCGCCTCTTCCTGCCCGAGGTCCACCTTGAATTCGCGCGCGAATTCAAGCGGCCTGCGCAGAGGGTGACAGTTAATTGATATAAAACAAACTTTTAGTTTTGCACCTCCTACTATAAGGCTGTCATCCTCTGCGAAGGCAGAGGACCTCAGGACGGTGGGGCGCGCGGCCTGTATCGGGCTCTCCTCACCACATGATGGTTTCAAAGAGGTCGTCCCACTCGGGGTTCATCTCCTCAACGAGTCGGATCTTCCAGTCGCGATTCCAGGTCTTCAGCCGCTTCTCCCGATGGATGGCGTCGGGGATCTCGTCATAGTCCTCGTACCAAACGAGACGTTTGCAATTGTAGCTGTGAGTGAAGCCGCGATAGACGCCGTTGCGATGCTCCCAGATGCGGCCCTCAAGATCGGAAGTAACACCGACATAGAGCACGCCTCGTGGCTTGTTGGTGACGATGTAAACCCAGCCGGGATTCATGCGCGTAAATCGCGAAAGTGAGGCGGCGGCAACTCTAGGCTATGCATCGCTCTATATCAACCCGTCCGCCCTATTCGGCCTGAAGTCCACCTTGAGTTCATACGTGAGTCCAAGCGTCCTGCGCAGAGGTGACGGGTTAGTCGTCCATGGGCAATAAAGAGATAGCCGCCCCGCATACGTCGTCTGGACGACCGAGGCCCTCTTCGATCCACCTCCCCCCTCAATGCGTCGGATCCGGCAGGCCGTCGAAGAACATGTAGATGGCGGTGATGCGGCCGTTCTTGGAGAGCACAATGTCGGTGCCGGCGTAGGCGGGTGGTTCGCCGGGGGCGCCGGAGGTCCAGCGGGCGCGGGCGATCTCGGCGTCGGGCGTTTCGCCCGGCATTGCCTCCACCGGGCCGATCACCTGATAGAGGAAGCTCGGGTGCCGGTCGCGGATGGCGCCGGCGACGCGGACGACCTCGTCGCGGCCGCGATAGCTGCCGTGCGGTTCGACGAACAGGATGTCGTCGGCGTAGATCTCGGCCGCCACGGCCCGGCGTCTGATGTCGTCGGCCTCGCCGAAAATGCCTTGGAGGCTGCGGTCGATCAGCGTTGCGATGTCCTGGGGCATGATAGGTTTCCTCTAGGGTCTCACCCGGCCGAAGCGAAACGAGGGTCGGCTAGGTGATGCCTTACAACGCTGGGAGCGGCGATCCGTTTCATTCGGATCGAACGACCCGCAAGGGTGCGCCGGCCTACGTCTTCACCGATGACGGGCGCTGTCACTCGAAACCCCCGGATATCCCGGGATTATTCCAAGTTGTCTCGCGATTTGATTGTTTCTGTTAACGACCGGGCAACGCATCGGGAGCCATGCTTTTCACAAAGAAAAGAAACGAGGCAACCATGCGTTTGGGCGGAGTAATCGGCGCGTTGGCGCTTTCGGGCTGCTGCCTTCTGAGCTTTTCGGCGCTGGCGGCGGACTGGCAAATTGCGAGTGTGACGGGCAAGGCCTTCCGGCTCGCCGGCGGCGACTGGGTGCGGGTTGAGGCCAATGACGCCTTCGCGCTGGGCGACACGGTGAAGACGACGGGCTCGGGCACGCTGACGCTGACGCGGGCCGGCGTGACGGTGACCATTTCGCCCAACAGCCGGGTGATGATCAAGGAGCGGTTGGACGGCACGTTCACCGACGTGATCCAGACGGCCGGCAGCGCCGAGGTTGAGGTGGACCCGAAAAAGCGCATCCGCCTCGCCGTCGAGACGCCCTACATGGCGGCCGTGGTGAAGGGCACGGTGTTCACCGTCTCCACCTTCGAGGGCTATTCGGAGACGTCGGTCAAGCGCGGCCGCGTCGGCGTGATCGACGTGACCAACCGCATGGAGGCCGACATCACCGCCGGCCAGACGGCGACCTCCGGCGAGGACCGGCCGCTGTCGCTCACCGGCGAGGGCAAGCTCGCCAAGCCCAAGGCCTTCGAGGGCAAGGTGGTGACGCGGGCGGCCGACGGCACCTTCGTGGAGCACACCAACGGCGCCGGCAAGACGGTGTCGAGCCGGGCCGGCGGCAACTCGAACGGCGCCGGCAAGTCGGAAGACAGCAATGCCGGCGGCAACGCGGGCGGCAACGGCAACGGTAGTTCCGGCAAGGGCAGCTCGGAGAGCGGTTCCAACGCGGGTGGCAACAGCGGCGGCTCCAACTCCGGCAATGGCGGCTCCAACAGTGGCGGCAACTCCGGCAGCAATGGCGGATCGAGCGGCAGCAACAACGGCGGCAACGGCGCTTCGAGCGGCAGCAACTCCGGCAGCAATGGCGCTTCGAGCGGCAGCAACTCCGGCAGCAATGGCGGGTCGAGCAGCTCCAACAGCGGCAGCAACGGCAACGGCAACGGGAACGGAAACTCCAAGTGATCCCAGCCTGGATCGAGGTGGCGGTGGTCAAGGGGGTGGCGCTCTGCGGCCCCGTTCTGTTGTCGCGCGCCGTGCAGGTGGCGTTCCGCGCCATGGGCGTGGCGGCGCTGCTCACGATCACCGGCCTTCTCGGCGGGCTCGACCGGCTGGACGGCCGGCTCGCCGACCTGCGCTTCGAGGTGGGCACGCGGGCGCCCAGCCAGAAACTCGTGATGGTGGACATCGACGCCGAGAGCCTTGCCACCATCGGCGTCTGGCCCTGGGACCGGACGATCCATGCCCGGCTCGTCGAGGCGCTGGAAGACCTCGGCGCCCGCCAGATCGCCTTCGACATCGACTTCAGCAACCGCTCCAACCCGGCCTCCGACAAGGCGCTGGCGAAAGCCATCGCCGAGGCCGACGTGCCGGTGTTCCTCGCCGCCTTCCGCCAGACCAAGACGGCGCAGGACGCCGACATCATCCTCAACCGGCCGATCGACATCCTGGCCGACGGCTGGCCGGGGCTCGTCAACGTGCCGGTGGATCCGGACGGCCGCGTGCGGCGCTTCCCCTCCGAGCTCACCGTCAACGGCGAGAAGCTCGACGGGCTGCCGGCGCTGATCGCCGGCGCGAGCACCGCCGGGCCGGTGGTGATCGACTATTCCATCGACCGCAATGCGATCCCGCATGTGTCGGCCTCCGACGTGCTCTACAACAGGGTGAAGGCCGAGGCGGTGGCCGGCCGCACGGCGCTGATCGGCGCGCGGGCGCTGGAGCTGCACGACTTCTTCCTGGTGCCGCGCTGGGGCATGGTGGCCGGGCCGGACATCGTGGCGATGGCCTCGGAGACGCTGATCGCCGGCCGCAGCCTTGTCCGCCTGCCGGCGCTGCCGCTCAGCCTGCCGCTGATCGCCTTGGCCATCGCGCTGGCGCTGTTGCCGACGCGGCGGGCGCTCGTCTCGCTTGCCGCCATCTCGCTTCTCGGCGAGCTCTCGGCGGTGATCGCCCAGGTGTCCTTCGCGCTGGTGGCGGGCACGGCGATGCTGCACGTGGCGGTGATCGGCCTGATGGCGCTGGTTCTCTTCCGCGAATATGACATCCGCCGGGTGCTGCTCACCATGGCGCGGCGCGACACCGTCAACGCCCGCCGCTTCCTGGAGCGGGTGATCGACGACGGCTTCGACGGCATCATCCTGATCGACGGCAAGGACCAGGTGGTGCGGCTCAACGGCGAGGCGGCGTCATTGCTCGCCCTCGGCGACAGACTGCCGGAGACGGCGGCCGATCTGCCCCATTCGCTGCCCGAGGTGGTGGCGGCGGTGCGGCGGACGGGCGGCGAGCGGGCCAATGTCATCGACCGGCTGGAGATCGCCGGCCGGGTGGTGGAATATTCCGTCGTCGCCTTCCAGGTGGAGGTGGGCGGGCTCGGGAGGGGCGCCAATCGCACCTGCGTCTCCGTGGCGCTGCGCGACGTGACCGAGCGGCAGCGCGTCGCCGACCGGCTGCGCCACATGGCGCTGCATGACGAGCTGACCGGCCTTGCCAACCGGGCGGGCCTTGCCGAGGCGGTGACCGGGCCGGGCGGCGCGCTCGTCTATTTCGACCTCGACCATTTCAAGGCCGTCAACGACAGCCTGGGCCACAAGACCGGCGACCTCCTGCTGGTCGAGGTGGCGCGGCGGGCGGCGGCGCGGGTGGGCGCCTCGGGCACGCTGGCCCGCATGGGCGGCGACGAGTTCGCCGTCTATTGCCCCGAGGGGCCGGACGTGGCGGGCGAACTGGCCGCGGCGCTGCTCGCCGATTTCGCGGCGCCCTTCACGGTGGGCGGCCACCGGGTGACCGTCGGCGTCAGCTTCGGCGTCGCCGGCCTCGAGAGCCACAGCCGCGACTTGGGCGTGCTGATGCGCCGGGCCGACCTGGCGCTCAACGCCGCGCAGAAGCAGGGCCGGCGGCGCATCGCCCATTTCGAGGCGTCGATGGAGGCGGCGCTGGTGCGCCGGCTGATGCTGGAGAGCGAGCTCAACGCCGCGCTCGACCGGGGCGAGATCGAGGTGGCCTATCAGCCGCAGGTCGACCTTGCCACCGGCGCGGTGACCGCCGCCGAGGCGCTGATGCGCTGGCGCCACCCGACGCTGGGCGCCGTGCCGCCGGGCGTGTTCATTCCCATCGCCGAGGAAACCGGCCTCATCCACCAGCTCACCGCCTGGGTGATGAAGCGCGCCGCGCTCGACGCCGTGGCCTGGCCGCAGCCAATCCCGGTGGCGGTGAACGTCTCGGCGCTCGACCTGCAATCGGGCGACGTGCCGTCGATGGCGGTGGCGGCGCTGGAGGCGGCCGGCCTCCCGGCCAGCCGCTTCGAGCTGGAGGTGACTGAATCGGCCTTCGTGGGCGCCGACCCGGTGGTGAGCGAGGCCTTCGCCCGGCTGCGCGCCCGCGGCATCGCGCTGGCGCTCGACGACTACGGCACCGGCTACGCCTCGCTCGGCTATCTCCACCGCTTCCCCTTCACCACGCTGAAGATCGACAAGAGCTTCGTCGACGGCGTGCCGGATGACGCCGACGCCATGGCCATCCTGCAATCGGTCGTGGTGCTGGCGCGCGGCCTCGGGCTCAGAACCGTGGCCGAGGGCGTGGAACTCCCCGAACAGCGCGCCGCCCTCGCCGCCCTCGGCTGCGACATCGGCCAGGGGTATCTCTTCGCGGCGCCCGTGGACAACTGCACGCTGCACCGCATGCTGGCCGAGGAGCGGCTGGCGGCGACGGGGTAGGGGAGAGGGGGCCCGATATCAGCCGATCGCTTTACTCGTCCTGAGGTCCTCGCCTGCGCGAGGATGACAGGAGAATGATATAAGGGAACAAGCGGTTAGCGCCTCGCTAGCGCCACGCTCACCGCGCTCTCCCGCTGCTATAACGCTGTCATCCTCGCGCAAGCCGCTTGAGTTCACGCGTGAATTCAAGGTGGACCTCAGGCAGAAAAGGGCAAGGGGCCGATATCGGGCGCGCCGGCATCGCCCCTTACGCCCGCTTCTTCTCCAGCCACTCCCGCAGCGCCGTGTTGATGCGCGACTGCCAGCCTTCACCGCCGGCGCGGAACTCGGCGATCACGTCCGCGTCGAGGCGGATGGTAGTGGAGACCTTGCGGTTCTCCGCTTTCGGCCGGCCGCGCTGCACCTTGGCGGCGGCGAACTTCTCCCGCCACTCGGGCGCGCTGAGGTCGGGCGCATCGTCGGGATCAAAGCCGGGGGGAATAGGCGGCCTGCTCGCGGTCATTGGCTTTCCTCATGGAGATGATGCGGCGGGCCGCGCCGCGCGGTGTCCAGACAATCACCATCATGCGTCCTGCAAGTCGGCCAATGGTGATGAAGCGTTGTTCTCCGTAGTTGAAGCGATCATCCTCGATCGTCAGCGTGTCACCCTCGAACACCTGTTCGGCCTCTGTCAGGTCGATATGGTGCTTTGTCAGATTGGTGGCGCGCTTGATGGGATCGAACTCGATCTGCATAGGATTTTTGTTACTACAGAAATAAGCGCGAGGCAACATTTCCGTAGTAACAAAAATTGGAGTCCTAAGCTGGAGCCCGATATCAGCCTCCCCCGGCGCAAATCGTTCACCAACCCGCGCGGTTCGCTTCGCAACCCACTTGCCCCGCGCCGCGCCTTGGCGTATTTCCCTTTCATCGCGAAAAGCGATCGCTTCCCTTGATCCGCCCGTTGGCGGAGTAAACAGGTGGACGACTTCCCGTCCAGGCGATCAGGCACAAGCGGTCCGTCTCCCTGAAGCGGATCGACCAGCGATTTCCAGAAACCATCCGTCTGCCCGGCGCATCCCCGCGTCTGGCGCCTTGTGCTTGGACTCCGTCCGGTCGCCGTCAACCGCGATCGGCGCATCGCCATGGATTATACCCATGAACAGACCCCTCATCGTCATCTACGCGGCCATCGTGCTCGACGCCGTCGGCATCGGCCTCATCTTCCCCATCCTGCCGGCGCTGCTTTCCGAGGTGACCCACGCCGGCAACGTCGCCACCACCATCGGCATCATGACCGCGCTCTACGCGGCGGTGCAGTTCGTCTTCGCGCCGGTGCTGGGCGCGCTTTCCGACCGGATCGGCCGGCGGCCGGTGCTCTTGATCTCGCTCGCGGGTGCCGCCATCAACTATCTGTTCCTCGCCTTCGCCGGCAATCTCGCGCTGCTGTTCCTCGGGCGGGCGATCGCCGGGCTGACCTCGGCCAACGTGTCGGTGGCCACCGCCTACATCACCGACATCACCCAGGAGGACCAGCGCGCCCGCCGCTTCGGCCTCCTCAACGCCATGTTCGGCATCGGCTTCATCGTGGGCCCGGTGCTGGGCGGCACGCTGGGCGACCACTGGCTGAGATTGCCCTTCATCGCCGCGGCGGTGCTGAACGGCGTGAACCTCCTGATCGCGCTGTTCATATTGCCGGAATCCCGCGAACCCTCGCACCAGAGGCTCGACCTCGCGGCGCTCAACCCGCTGAAGCCGCTCGCCTGGGTGTTCCAGGTGAAAAGCCTCTGGCCGCTGATCGTCATCTTCTTCCTGCTGTCGGCCACCGGCGAGGCCTATGGTACCAGCTGGGCGCTGTGGGGCGGCGACGCCTTCGGCTGGAACGGCATGATGATCGGCCTGTCGCTCGGCGCCTTCGGCGTCTGCCAGACGCTGGCGCAAGCCTTCCTGCCGGGGCCGGCGGTGAAGCTGATGGGCGAGCGCGCGGCGATCCTCACCGGCCTCTCCGGCGCCATGGCGGCGCTGGCGATCATGGCCTTCGCCACGGAAGGCTGGATCGTCTTTGCCATCATGCCCCTCTTCGCCCTCGGCGGCCTCGGCGTGCCGGCCCTGCAAGCCATGGCGACGCGTCAGGTGAGCGAGAGCCAGCAAGGCCAGTTCCAGGGCGTGCTGGCGTCGGCGCTGAGCCTGGCGTCGATCGTCGCGCCGCTGGGGTTCTCCAGCTTCTACGCGGTTGTGAGGGAGGAATGGCCGGGTGCGGTGTGGCTGAGCGTGGTGGCGGTGTATGCGGTGGCGATGGTGCTGGTGGGGAGGAGGAGGTGAGGGGGAGGGTCAGAATAAAGGCTATAGGTCAGCTGGCGTTCTATCGTAAGGGTTGTAAAATCTAGTCTGGTGTGCTTGTCCTTTATGTAAGTCCTTGGATGCGACTTTTGTTGAGATTTATCAATATATAAACTAGCGACGGCGACGTTTTCGAACGTTAGTGAGGGGCAGCGCATGTTATGTGATTTTGCTCTCGGGTTTCCCGCGTTTGTTGAGTGTGTACTCGATAAGGACAGGACGCTAAGACGAAGCTTCCGCGAAGAGACCGTGACCGACCTTCTTATGGGAGGCCTTGTCATGGCGGGAGGCCGACAGCTTATTGTGGACTTTCCGGACGAGCCAATTACTGGCGCTGACATGGAGTGGAATTTCGTCGACGTGCACACGTCTACTTTTTTCCGCCTTATGCTTCAGGCTAAGCGCATCTATGGCAGTGGCTCTATTTGGACGCGCCACTGTTATCGTGAGCTCTTGTACAAACCCGGCCGACCACCCGAGTTTCAAGCCACGACTTTATGTAACGCTGCAACGGCCTCATCAGTCGCGACGTATCCTTTTTATATATTCTACAACTCGAGATATACGTGTGATTTAGCTAGAAAAATGGGGAATAAAACTATCTCTGGGGTCAACATTGCTGATGGTTATGCTATAGAAAATCTGGTCGTTTCTGCGAATACTCGTGCTCTGCGCACCAGCAACAAGAGTCTGAAAAAGGTGGAATCAAAACTATATCCGTTGTCGGCACTATTATGCCCGCCTCGGATAGGAAGGCTACCACCATTCGCGTTCACGTCAGGAACACGTCCTGCGGGGATTTATTTGTCTGTAGGGCAAAAGACTGTGGGTGTGCAGATGCCGCCTAGTCCGGAAGATATTAGGGGACGCATAATTGCACTGAGAAGTGGCTCGGTATCTGAGGGGGTTGGGCCGGAGCAAAAGTTCGACGGTCTTGCTCCAGCCGTTCCCGCCGTATCTAGAGACATACCTGCCGATGTACAGGCTGTATTGAGCCGACGGTGGGACGGAGGTTATCGCGCGCGTGAACTAGACCGCTGGCGACTAACGTTTATAACCGACAGCTCGAAGTTCGAGGAGGGTTAGCAGGCCGCGCCATATGCCTATTGCCTCGTTGTGCCGAGGAAGTGATGGGAGCGGCGCCCAACACGAGAAAAGCCCGCCGGAGGCGAGCTTTTCCCTTGAGTCCTGTGACGATGAGGGTGGTGTTACCCCGCAACCTCACGCGCCTTTCGATCATGTTTAGGGCATCCGAACGGGCATCTCAACCAGTCCGCTCTGTGGCCGGCTGGTCGACCCATCACGCTATTCTGCTGGGCTTGAAAATCAACTTCATGTTGATATATGTAACATTTGGTGACGTTTATCAACCAATCGAAACGAGGAGGCTCGCATGTTCGGGGACAGGCTTCGTCTAGCCAGGAAGAAGGCCGGGCTGTCGCTGCAGGCCTTGTCCGAGCGGGTGTCGCCGGCGGTCTCCGCCCAGGCCATCAGCAAGTATGAGAGCGGCAAGATGATGCCGTCCTCCTCGGTGCTCGTGGGCCTCGGCAAGGCTCTCGGCGTGTCCCTCGATTTTCTGATGAGCGGACAGGTCGCGGAGCTGCATGGCGTCGAGTTTCGCAAGCATTCCGAGACTTCGGCACAGGATCGAGCCCATGCCGAAGCGCTGGTGATCGAAAGGCTTGAGGATTATCTCGCCATCGAGGATATCCTCGGTTTGGAAGAACCCGCCGACCCTCTTGCCGGTTTGCGGTGCGAGGCCGTGGCTTCATGGGGCGAGATCGAGCAGAAAGCCCGTGCCCTGCGCGATGCGTGGGAACTTGGCATCGACCCCATTCCCAGCATGATCGATCTTCTTGAGAAGAAGGGGATAAAGGTCGTTGTGGCGGATTTGCCGGTGCGGTTCGATGGGTTGGCCTGCACCGTGAAGCGGACCGGCAATAGGCCCGATACCGAGGTGGTCGTCATCTCCAGTAGGGCCAACGTTGAGCGCAAACGCTTCAGCCTTGCGCATGAACTGGCGCATCGTGTCATTCGGAGCGTGGCGGACCCTGCCGCCATGAAGCTTGAGAAGGCGATGCATCGGTTCGCGGGCGCTTTTCTCGCGCCGGCCGATCATCTTCGCAAGGAAGTCGGCGAGAATCGACGTGGCGTCACCTATCATGAGTTGATAAGGTTGAAGCGGTCTTATGGAATGTCGGCGGCTGCCATGTTGATCCGGTTGAAGGATGTCGGGCTCTTGCCGGAAACCACTGTCGATTACGCCTTCCGGACTTATGCTCGGGCATGGCGCACCGAGGAGCCCGCTCCGATTGAAGACGGGCAGGGCCTTGGCGCTTTCGAGAAGCCTGTTCGCTTTGAACGCTTGGTTTATCAGGCCCTTGCCGAGGATATGATATCGCCTGTGCGAGCGGCGCAGTTTCTCAAGGTACCGCTCGCCAAGCTGGAAGAAGAGATGCGGGGGCCGCGCGAACCGTGACCCAGAATGCCGCGCTGACCGTCGTCGTCAATGATGCCTCCTGTCTCATCGACCTCAGAAAGGCGCGTCTTCTGCATCTTCTGGTGAGACTGCCCTATCGGCTCATCATTCCGTTGCCGGTGAGAGAATCCGAACTGATCTCCTTTACGGAGCAAGAGTGGGCAGTGCTCGATGCGGGGCTTGAGGTTTTCGACCTGCCTCCGGATCGGGTCGGGGAAGCTTTTCTCGTTAAAGCAGTTCATCCGAAACTGTCCGCCAACGACTGCTTCTGTCTGGTGACGACGCGGTGTCATCAAGACGCGGTTCTTCTAACCGGAGATGCGTTGCTGCGCGGCGTGGCGATAGAAGACGGACGCCGCGTTCATGGGGTGCTCTGGGTCATTGATGAACTCAAGCGATTGTCGCTGTGCGGCGACAGCGTCTTGGCGATGGCGCTTCAACTCTGGCAGGATGATCCGACCGTACGGTTGCCTGCCCAAGAGGTCGCGCAGCGCTTGCGGACGCTTGGAGGGATTTAGGCCGTTCAAGCAATGTCGGAAATGTACCCCGCTTCGGCGGGGTTTTGTTTGTGTCCGTCTTCCTCGACCTCCACCTTCCTTCACCTCCCGCTTTCCCCTTCATTCCGTCCGCCTCGTTTCCTTGGGTGTGAGAGGCGCGCGATCGGGGAGGAGGATTTGTGGTGCTGCTTCCTTCTCCTTGAGACTCTGTGTGTTTTGACGTGCCGACGAGGGAGAATTCGTTCCGTCTCGTCTATTTGCTTCTATGTGCCGGATTATGGAATCCGAGTCATATTGTTGCGAGGCGTGGAAATGAATCTCCGTCCCAACAGCCCTTTGCCTATATTCGCGTGAAAGGCAGACGGTGAGGGTGGGGAAGACGGTCGCCTGATAGGGGCCGATTGCCACTTTCGGCCTGAGGTCCACCTTGAATTCGCGCGCGAATTCAAGCGGCCTTCGCCAGGATGACAGCCTTATGGGGGCCTCGCCTTCGCCACCTCCGTTAACGCCTTGGCGGCGCTGGCGTCTTCGCAGTGGCGGTGAAGCCCCGGAATCCCGCCCTTTCCCGCTCGCTTCCCCCGTTAACTTTTAGCCGTCATCCTCTCCCTTGCCCCACGACGCGCCTGTCGGCTCCATTCAGGAGAGCCGGCATGGCAGATGACATGATGATGAGGCGCGCCGGTGGGCGTGCGGAGGAGCGTGAGCGGGACGGCGGTGGGTCGTCCGGCGGCGGGCGGGGCGTGGAGCATGTCCGACTGCCTTTGAAGCGGGCGCTTGCGGCCCATGGCCTGCTGGGTGTGCTCGAGGCGGGCCCCGTGACGCGCACCTCCGGCCCCGGCGTGACGGTGGCGACGCAGGCGGCCGCCGCGCGCAAGCGCCGGGCCGGGCCGGCCAATGCGGTGGAGGGGCGGCAGACGGAGGACGGGGTGCCCAACACCTGGTTCTCGGCCGTGCAGATGAGCCGCGAGGCGGCGCGTGAGCTGTTCGACTATCGGCCCGACGGCCGGCTCTACTGGCGCGACCCCGTGGGTCGGCGGCGGCCGGAGGCGGGGGGCGAACTTTATCGCAAGACTATCGACGACGGGCCGATCTGGACCATCCAGGGCGGCAGCCGGGCCAACGTGATCCGCTACATGCGCCGCTATCTGGTGTGGAACTGGCACTTCGGCGGCACCGACCGCGTGCTGCTCACCAAGAACGGCGACACACTGGACGACCGCATCGAGAACATCCGCCTGGGGGCGCGGCTGCCGGGGTTTGGCGCGGATGCGCCGGCGGTTGGGGCGGCGGCGTCTGTGCCCCGGGCGGAGACGGGCGTCACCTGCCCCTGCTGCGGCGGGGTGGCGCCGGTTCTCACGCCCAACCTGATCGCCCGCGCCTACGAGCTGCCGCCGCAGCAGGAGGCGATCCTCGCCCGCGTCTGGGCGGGCAAGGGCAAGCCGGTGACCGGCGAGGCGATCATCGGCGAGATGTATGCCGACGATTTCGACGGCGGGCCGGAATACGAGACGGCGCGCAAGTATTTCAAGACGCAGCTCTGTCTTTTGAGGAAGCGCATCGAGGGCTCGGGCGTCAGGATCGAGGCGGCCGGCTATCAGCGCGGCTTCAAGCTGGTGCTGGGGGAAGGCGGCAAACCCGACGCGGGTAGGGTGGCCGGAGAAAACGAGGAGTGATCCGTGCCGCGCAAGAGGGTTAAGGCCGAGGGTGAGGGCGAGAAGGTGGATGCCGGCTGGCTGCTGGGCCGGCTCATCGACGAGGCGACCGCCGACATCGCCGACCTCTATGACGGCGAGGGGAAGCTGAAGCCGGTGGACGAGTGGCCGGAGGTGTGGCGGCAGGGCCTGGTGCAGGGCGTGGAGATCGAGGAGCGCTTCGAGGGCCGCGGCAACGCGCGCGAGCAGGTGGGATTCGTCAAGAAGGTGCGGCTCAGCGACCGGCTGAAGCGGCTGGAGCTGATCGGCAAGCACATCGGGGTGAAGGCCTTCGAGGAGACGGTGCGGGTGAAGGGGCTGGAGGGCTTGGGGGAGAGGTTGACCAGGGCAAGGAAGCGGCTGGCGGAGGAGGGGGATGGGTAGGTTCATGGAGCCCTATATCGGCCGCTCGCTTCGTTCTGCCCGAGGTCCTCGCCTGCGCAAGGATGACAGCATTATATATAGGGAAGACAAGCGGTTAGGTGGCTGTTCCGTCCCATTCCGCTGTGATCGGGCAGTGCTGCTGCGTCGTTCCGCTTCGAGAGGCCATCCCGCGCACTCCAGCTATCTCCCGCTCCTATCACGCTGTCATCCTTGCGAAAGCGAGGACCTCGGGAAGGTAGGGCGAGGGGGTGATATCAGTCTCCCTCGGTTCATGGAGCGCTATATCGGCGGCGCGTTCCGTTCTGCCCGACGTCCTCGCCTTCGCAAGGATTGTTCGTTTGCGCCGGGGTAAGTTGAGGCGGCCTCTCCGGCTGGTTTGATACTCGTTCCGCTTGATCTGGACTCATCCAGCTCAAGCGGGTTTCGGCCTGACCGGCCGGCGCCCGGTCGGGCGCTTCCGCGTCCGTCGGGTTCCGCCCGGAAGGTCGAAACCCGACGGAAGCGGTATGACGACCCCGGAGAGGCCGTTGGCAGGCGACCGTGCAAGGATCGGGCTTTCACCCGGTGTCATCAAGGATCCCTGCCATCTCCATCATTCGCTTGGAGAGTTGATGGGGTCTCTGGGGCCTGACCCTAGCCGATCAGACCCACGCCCGAGAACAATCCGAAGCTCATGGTGGCCCAACTTGGGAAGGATAGCACATCATGGCCGTCTTGCAGCAGGCTCCCGACATCGTTCTGGGCTTCGACGTCTCCAAGGACACGCTGACCGTCTTCGAGGCTCGCTCCTCATCGCCTTCGTCGAAGCCCTGCGTCATCGACAATAGCGCCGCCGCCATCCGCCGCTTTCTCAAAAGTCTCGATCGGGTCGACCTCGCGATCTGCGAGCCGACCGGCGGCCACGAGCATGTGCTCCTGGCCGAGCTGCTGGCCGCCGGCATTGCCTGTCATCGGGTGGATGCCTTGAAGGTCAAGGCTTTTATCCGCTCCTTCGGCACGCTTGCCAAGACCGACGCGCTCGATGCCGAGGCGCTCGCCCGCTATGGCAAGGACCGCTGGGAACGGCTGTCCCTGTTCCTGCCGCCGGAAGCTGATCGGAAGATGCTGGCCGCTCTGGTGGCCCGGCGAGAGGACCTCGTGGCCATCAAGGTGGCCGAGCAGAACCGGGCAAAAGGCCCGGCCGGCAAGGTGATCAAGACATCCCTTGCGGCCATGTTGAAAGCCGTCATCGGCCAGATCGAGGCCATCGAGGCGGAGATCAAGGCGCTGATCGACAGGAGCCCGCAGC
>NZ_PJNW01000016.1 GCF_002844595.1 Pleomorphomonas diazotrophica
CCTGTCCCTGGCCATGGTCGACCTCGTCCTCGACGACTATTTCAAAGCCTGCCTCTGACCGAGTGCCCCGTCGACCAAAGCGTCACGGCGCCGCCAACCGTCGCAGCTCACGGATCTGGCCGACAAAGCCCATGACGCCGATGGTGCGGGCGATATCGGCGAGCATGCCGGCGTCGGCCAGAAGACCGCGCCACAGGCCGCGCTTGACGGACTTGGCGGGGCTGGCGACGCCCGGCCATTGCACGATGGCAATGGGTCGACCGCTGGCGACGAGAAGCTCGTTGAGAAAAACCTCGAAGCCAAAGCGGCGAAGATGATCCAATGCCTCCAGCCGGTCGGCGATCAGCGCCATCGGCAGGACGCGCTCACCGGAGATGTAGTCGATGCCGATTCGTCGCCAAACCCACGGCGCATTGCCGCGCAAGGATACCGAGGCGAAGGCTTTTCCGGCAACGACCGGGGCGATCAGCTGATCGATGACGGCCGGCGTCAACCCAAGGAGGTCGGCGTCGATCAGGACGACATGGCTGGTGCGTATGGTTGTAAGGCCGAGACGCAGCGCCCTTGTCTTGCCGCCATTCGTCGGCACACGCAGCAGTTCGGCACCGTGCTCAAGAGCAACGTCGCCGGTGCCGTCACTCGAACCGTCATCGACGACCAGAACGCGGTCGAAACGCGGATGGCCGACCACCGCGGCGAGGACGCCGGGCAGACGCTTCGCCTCGTTGAAGGCGGGGATGAGACAGGTGAAGCTCGGGCCGGTCATCGGCTCACCCGCCGGCGCTGCAGGTAGACGATGGTGAAAAGGCCAAGACCGAGGGCCAGCATGATCAATGCCGCCTCACCCGACAGCCACTTGCCGATGGTCTCATAGGCGCTGCCGAACAGATAGCCGAGAGCAATGAAGAAGAGACACTTCGGAATGCCGGCCAGGATATTGGCGACGAGAAAATCCGAAAATGGCATGCGTGCAGCGCCGGCGGCCGTCAGGGCGGCAAAGCCGGCGGCGTGGGTCAACTTGGCCGCCACCAGAATGCGGGTGCCATTGCGCCGGAATCCACGCATCAGGCAGTACAGTCGGTGCGGCGACAAGCCCAACCGACCGCGCCAGGCAGGGCTGAGACCGCCGAGTGCCAGGCGGCCGAGGAAATACAGCAGGCTGTCGCCCAGGATGTCGGCCACGACCACGCAAGGAACGACCTGCCAGAGGCTGAGGATCGACAGCTTGGCGAGGTAACCGGCGATGACGGTGACGATCGGCCCCTCCAGCACGGCGAGCGGTGTCAGCACCCACAGGCCGTAGCTCGACATCATCGAGACGAGTTCGGCGTGCTCAATCATGGTCGGCCAGGGCCGGCGTCATGCGCTCATCGGAACTGAGCGGCTCGATGGCATTGCCGCGCCATTCGATGTCGCGTTTCCGGAAGGTCGCCAGCCACAGGACCGGCAACAGCGCGTCCCGGAGCGGCAGAGCCAGAACGTCGCGCCAGGACGATGGCCAACCGGCCCGCCGCATCAGCACATACTCGGCGCCATACCAGATGGCGGCGATGGCCGGCAGCAGAACGATCGACATATCCAGCCGGGCAGCGGCGATCCCCGCCAGGATGAAAGGCACCATCGGCCCGTTGAAGGGTTCGGCGGCGAACAGGAGCGGGAAGCCGTCGCGGCGCACCCGGCTCCAGCGGAGCTGACGATTCCACACGTCGCGAAACGACCGCCGGCCGATCGGCTGGGCGAAGGGCAGCGGCGTCAATCTCACCTTGAGGCCGGCGCCGCGCACCAGCTTGGTGGCGTTGACGTCCTCGGCGAGATAGCGCCCGAGCGCCTCGAGACCACCTGCCTCGTTCAGCATCCTGCGGTTCCAGAACAGCGTCTTGCCCTGGGCGAACCCATTGCCGAGGCTGTCGGAGGCAAACTGCAGACGGGCCTGGTTGCCATTGAGGAAGGCGCATTCCAGCGAGCCGGCCAAACCATCGGGCCGCTCGCCCATCGGTGGTGAGGAAACGAGGCCGGTTTCTTCATCCCATGACGCGACGACGGTGCGAAGATAGTCGGCCGGCAGACGAAGGTTGCTGTCGGCCATGCACACCCAGTCGGCATCGGCAGCCTGCCAGCCGGACCAGAGATTGTTGAGCTTGGGATTGCGGGTCACCCGCCGTTCGCCAACAAGAAGGCGGGCCTGACGATGTGTATGTTCGGCAATCAGTTCACGAAGCAAGGGCACCGACGGATCTTCCTCCGACGGTGCACAGAAGATCACCTCGTAGTCGGGATAATCCTGCGCGAAGGAACTCGCGAGCGTTTCCCTGTCGAAAGCCTCCCGGCCGCAGACCGGTCGAAGCAGGGTCACCCTGGGCATGCCGATCGCGCCTTCCGCCGGCAACCGGCGTCGCAATCGGAAAAGATAGAGGCTTACGGTCAGGAGATGGGCGGCGAGCAAGGCTGCGGCAAGAACGATCACGGCTTCTGTCATGCGTGAACCACCTGGGCTTCAGTGCGGAGACCAGAGCCGAAAACCGACAGGGCCTGGCCGTCGACCAGATGCAGGCGGCCATTGTAGTCCTCGGACAGGCACGTGATGCTTGTAACCCAGTCGCCACAGTTGGCATAGAGGAGACCGTGGCGGTCGTGCAAGCCAGCCATATGATAGTGGCCGCAAATCACCCCGTCGACACCCCGCTGGCGCGCCAGCTCGACCAAGCGGCGCTCGTGCCCCCGGCCGAGATGCAACGCGGCGTTGACCGCGGCGAACGCCCTGTCGACCCGGCCGCCGAACCGCGGCGCGCCCCTCCCCTCGCTTGGCATGACAGCGGCGCAGAGCAGGCGGGCAAGGCTTTCGAGATAGGTGCCGATGCGCGTCAGGAGGTGGCTGCGAATGAAGGCCCGATCCTGACAGTCGCCGTGGACGACCAGATAGCGGCGGCCGTCGGCGGCGACATGCACCATCTCCTCGATGGGATCGACCGGCAGGCGGCGATGGTCGGGCGTGAGTGCGGGAGCCGGATCGTGGTTGCCGATCAGGTAGATCAGCTCGGCGCCCTCGGCATGCCGCCGGCGCAGATGGTCGATCACCGCGTCACAGGCGGCGGCGCGCCCCAGAGAGAACGGGACACCAGCGTCGAGAATATCCCCGACGAGGATGTAGGTGTCGGCCCGGTTCTGATCGAGGAAGCGGAGAACCAGATCGGCCCGCGCGCCGATCGCACCGAGATGCAGGTCGGAAAGAAACAGACTGCGATGGCGACGGACCGGTGCCTTTTTGGGTGCGGGATCGGACAAGGCGCTCTCCTTCAGTTCCTGCATCTTCCCCATGGGCAGAAGATCGACTGATTACCCGCCAAAGAAACTTTGCAGAATGATGACGGTTCCACCGGAATGCACGGTCAGAAACACAATACCTTTGCCAATGCGCAATATTATTCTGCAAATAGGACAGAATACATCGCTCGCTGCCTTATGTTTGTTCGATTATGCTTGAATGCAAGGGGCCCGGCTTTCGTAACCGAGCCGACAGGCGCCAGCGGTGAACACTGGCGCGTTTCCGCAGCGACGGCACGGCTGAGCCAGACGGAATGGTTCGGTGCAGACGGGACAGCTGGGGCTGACGCTCTCAAGAACAAGTCCGCATCTCGGAGCCTAAATGGATCAGTCGGCCCGCTCCATCGAACGCTCTCCGTTTGCCGACCGACCAGTGGGCGATCGGGCTGCGGCGGAGGCGATGCGGTTGAGCAAAGCCACCGCGCCGGCCGGAGAGAAGGCATTGTCGACCACCAGTTGGCCGGTGCCGAACAGGGCGATATCGGCCTGCGGCGGCGCAAGCACGATGGTCAGCTCCCGCGTCGCCAACGGCAGGCCGCGTTGGTAGACCAGCTCGCGAATACCTGACAGCAGGAAGTCGCCGCCGCGCGCCAGGGTCCCGCCCACCACGATCAAGCCTGGATTGAGGATACTGACCACGTCGGCCGTCACCTCGCCGATGACGCGGCCAGCCTTGCGCAGCATCATGATCGCTTCGGGGACTTGTTGCTCGACGAGCGCGATCACGTCACGGGCATTGTCGGCCTTGAAGCCACGCGTTCGCAAATCGCGCGCGATGGCCCAGCCTGCCGCGCGCGCCTCGACGCAACCCAGTTTTCCGCAACGGCAGAGGGGCGCATCGGCCGAATCGAACTGGATGTGGCCGATATCGCCCGAGGCGCCATGGGCACCGCGGAAGATCTTGCCGTCGGCGATGAAGCCGGCGCCGATGCCGGTACCAACCTTGATGAACAGCATGTCGTCGGCTTGCGGAAAGTGCCGGCGGTATTCGTAGAGGGTCATCAGGTTGACGTCGTTGTCGACATAAACGGGCACGCCGAAATGCTCGACCATCGGTCCGATGATGTCGACGTCGTCCCAGCCCCTCATGATCGAAGGCCCGACGACGCGGCCACGCTTGTAATCCACCGGGGCGGGCAGACTTAGCCCTATACCGAGCAGGATACCGTTGCCGCCACCGGCGTCCGACAGCAGGCGGCGGAATCCGTCGGCAATCTTGTCCAGCGTTGCCGCAGGTCCCTCGGCCACCTCGTAGCGCAACGTGCTCTGGGCGATGACCGCCGGCTCCGGCGACATCAGCGCCAAATGAAGGTGCGCCTCGCCGATGTTGGCCACCAGCACATGGCCGGCCCGCCTGTTGACGGCCAACACCCTGGTGGGCCGCCCGCCACTCGGTAGCGTCCGTGCCGCCTCCTCGATGAGATCGGCGGCGATCAACGCATTCAGTCGCTGGGTCACGGTGACCCGTGACAGGCCCGACCGTTCGAGCAGCGCCGAGCGCGATACCGCCTCGCCGGTGGCAATCAGCGAGAAGATGTCGCTGGCGTTGGTCAGCGCGGAGGCGTCGCTGGCGCTGTCTTTGATCGGCATCCCAATACTCCTGCTGGGTCACGTGTAGCCAAGAATCGGGGCCGGATAAAGCGTCGAGGAGCGTCGTCGCTATTACTTATGTATAGAAATATACAAAATGATGTTGACTTTTGACCATACCAAGCCTTTGTTCGGATGAGGAGAGAGCTCTGCCGGCCGGAAGCAATGTGGCCGAGGCCGCTTCCAGTATGGGGCGGACGCAGCAGCGTCGATCAGGGGAGCGGTGCATGACCGGGCGGTATCTCATCGGCCTCGACTTCGGGACGCTGTCAGTACGCGGAGTGCTGATCGACGCCGAGTCGGGCATCGCGATCGATTACCATGCCTCACCCTACCGCCATGGTGTCATGAGCGGGTCTTTGGCGGACGGCACGCCCCTGCCCTCCGGCTTCGCCCTGCAAGACGCCCATGATTACGTCGTTGCCGCCGAGGAGGTGCTCTGTCGCCTGGGGCAGCATCGCCATATCCTGTCGATCGGCATTGATTTCACGGCCTCGTCTCCCCTGCCGGCGACGGCCGACGGCACGCCTCTGTCGGCACTGTTGCCAAACGAGCCCCACGCCTATGTGAAGCTCTGGAAACACGCTGCCGCCCAACGCTACGCCGACGCCATCAACGCCGCGGGCGGCGCCTTTCTCGACAACTTCGGCGGGCGGCTGTCGGGGGAGTGGCTGCTCGCCAAGGCGGCGCAGGTGGCGAGCGAAGCGCCGACGGTCTGGGCGCTGACCGAACGCTTCATCGAGGCCGGCGACTGGATGGTCTCGCAGCTTACCGGATGTGAGGCGCGCAATCTCGGTTTCGCCGCCTACAAGGCGCAATACTCTGCCGCTACCGGCTATCCGGAAGGCATCGTTCCCGGTCTGAACGCCCGCCTTGCTCCGCCACTGAAGGCCGGCAGCCCGGCCGGTGAGCTCAACGCCGAGTGGCGCCGAAAAGCCGGCATCAAGGGGCCGGCAGTGGTGGCCGTGGCAGTGATCGACTCGCATGCAGTCTTGCCCGCGGTCGGCGCGGTCGAGGACGGCATGGCAGCCGGAGCTCTCGGAACATCGGCCGCATATTTGTTTCTAGCCGAGCGTCCGCTCAGCCTGCCTGCCGGTCTCGAAGGCATGGCGCGCGACGGCTCCCTGCCGGGCTTCTGGCTCCACGAGGCAGGACAAGCGGCCTTCGGCGACCTCCTCGCCTGGTTCGTCCGCACCTTCCCGCGCGGCTCAGATCTGGCGGCAAGCTTCGCAGCCTACAACGCCGAGGCGGCGATGCTGGAGCCGGGCGACAGTCATCTCGTCGGTCTCGATTGGTGGAATGGAAATCGCGTCCCCCACGCGGACTCACGGCTTTCGGGACTTCTGATGGGCTTCGGCATGGATACGACGGCCGCTGGCATCTACAGGGCTCTGATGGAGGCGATCTGCTACGGAACGCGGCAGGTCATGGAGCTGGCCGCCGCAGGCAGCCTCGGCACGGGGCGGGTCGTCATGACCTCAGGCCTCGCCGAGACCAACCCGCTCTTGTTGACGATCATGGCGGATGTCCTCGGCAGGGACATCGAGCTGCCGGAGATCGCGCATGCCACGGCGACCGGAGCCGCCATCCATGGCGCCGTCGCCGCGGGCGTGGTCGCCGATTTCCGCGACGGCGCCGCACGCTTCGGCGCGCGCTCGCGGCGGGTCTTCCATCCCGACCCGGACCGGTCCAAGCGCTATCAGCCGCTGTTTTCCATCTACTGCGAGTTGGCAAGCCTCACGCCTGTGCAGGCGGCGATGCGGCGTATCGGACCGCAGAGGCGCGCACCTGACAACGCGCCGAACGCCATCGCCGGCCCATCGCTTGAAGATGGCAAACTGACGGCTACTTTTGGATAAAAATATACAAATATAGATCGTTTATGTTTGACTTCATCCATAATAGGTGTCAAATCGAGGTGGCCTCGGAGGAAGGCCAGGAGCCGACGAGGAACCGGCTCCGAACATAAACCGGGAGGAAACGATGCAGGCTTCTCGTCACGGCAGGTCTCGCCATGCGATCTCGGAGTTCACGGCGGGCTGCGCCGCATTTGCGCTCGTCTTCGGCCTCGCCGGCGCAGCCGGTGTCTCCGGCGCCCAGGCTGCCGACGTTATCGTCGGTCTGGTGACCAAGACCGAGGTCAATCCATTCTTCGTCAAGATGCGTCAGGCGGCCGAGGCCGAGGCAAAGGCCAAGGGGCTGACGCTGATCGCCCGCGCCGGCAAGTTCGACGGCGACAATGAGGGTCAGGTCGCAGCCATCGAAGACCTGATCTCGGCCGGCGCCAAGGGCATTCTGGTGACGCCCAACAACTCCTCCGGCATGCTCGGCGTCATCAAGAAGGCACGCGACGCCGGCGTGCTGGTGATTGCGCTGGATACGGCCACCGATCCGGCCGACGCGGTCGATGCCACCTTCGCCACCGACAACTTCCAGGCCGGCGTGCAGCAGGGCGCCTATGCCAAGGCGGCGCTCGGCGACAAGACGCCGGTGATTGCCATGCTCGACGGCACGCCCGGTGGCACGGTGGACACCTTCCGCCACGACGGCTTCCTGAAGGGCTTCGGCATTGCCGAAGGCGATCCGGCCATTGCCGGCGCCGCCATCACCAACGGCGCCCAGGACAAGGGCCAGATCGGGATGGAAAACCTTCTGTCCAAGAACGGCGACATCAACGTCGTCTATACCATCAACGAACCGGCGGCGGCCGGCGGCTACCAGGCCCTGAAGTCCTTCGGCAAGGAAAAGGACGTGATCCTGACCTCGATCGATGGCGGCTGCGCCGGCGTGCGCAATGTCCAGGCGGGGGTCATCGCGGCAACCGTGATGCAGTTCCCCTACAAGATGGCGTCGATGGGCGTCGACGCGGTGGCCGAATATGCCGCGTCGGGCAAGAAGCCGTCCGGTTTCGTCAACACCGGCTCCTATCTGATCACCGACAAGCCGATGCCGGGGCTCGAGTCCAAGGACAGCGCATGGGGCCTCGAGAACTGCTGGGGTGACTGACCTCCTCCCAGTCCCGATGGTGCGCATTCGGCAGCGAAGGCGCGCCATCGGGTGCCGGCAGGCGTCTGGCGTCGCCGTTCTTCGGCTTCCCCCTGAGCCGACCGGCTGATGCCTTCACGGACCGGCGGGCTGACAGCGTCCGCCGGTCCGCTTTCACGATACGTCAGTTGCGAGGTCCCCATGAGCAGCGCAACCCCGTCAGCCCCCGAGGCCAGCGCCGGATTGCTTTCGCGCGTCAAGACCATACCCTCGGTGGGACCGGTCCTGGTTCTCCTGGCGTTTTGCCTGGTGTTCGCCGTCACCAACCCGCGCTTTCTTGCCCCACACAATCTGTCGATCATCCTGCAGCAGACCATCGTGGTAGGTACCCTGGCCATCGGCCAGACACTGGTGATCCTCACCGCCGGCATCGATCTCGCCGTCGGCGCCATCTGCGTGCTCGGAACCATCGTCGCCGGAAAACTCGTCAATCTCGGCTACGATCCGATGCTGTCTATGCTGTTCGCAGTGGTCCTCTGCACCCTCTCGGGGCTTGTCGCGGGAACGCTGGTGAGCCGGCTCGACCTGCCACCGTTCATCGTGACTCTTGGCACACTCGGCATTCTGACGGCCGCCTTACGCCTCATCTCGCAGGGCGGTGCCTTTCCAGTGCAGGACAGCTTTCTCGGCCTGACCGGGAACACCTTCCGGGTCGGAAGCTTCGTTCTCACCTATGGCGTGCTGGCCATGCTGCTGCTTTACGCGGCGGCCTGGTATCTTCTCAACGAGACGCGCTGGGGGCGACATGTCTACGCCATCGGCAACAACCCCGAGGCAGCACGACTGGTCGGCATTCCGGTTCGGCGACACCTCCTGCAGGTCTATGCGCTGGCCGGACTCATCTACGGCATCACCGCCTGGCTCGCCCTCGGCCGCATTCCCAACGCCGATCCCAACGCCCTACAGACCGCCAATCTCGATTCCATCACCGCCGTGGTGATCGGCGGTACCAGCCTGTTCGGCGGGCGCGGCGGCCTTGTGGGAACCTTGATCGGCGCCCTGATCGTCGGCGTTCTTCGCAACGGCCTGACGCTGGCCGGCATCGACCCGCTCTGGCAGGACCTCGTCACCGGCATCCTGGTGATCCTGGCCGTGGCCTTCGACCAGCTTTCCCGCAGGAGGCGCTGATGTCCGTGCTCGCCGCACCGGAGGCCAAGGCCGCCCCCGTTCGCAACGTGCTCGAGGCACGCGGCATCGTGAAAAGCTATGGCCATGTCGTCGCCCTCGATGGCGTCGATTTCGAGCTGCGCGCCGGTGAAATCCTGGCCGTCGTCGGCGACAACGGCGCCGGCAAGTCGACGCTGATCAAGACGCTGACCGGCGCCGTCGTGCCCGACAGCGGCGAGATCCTGCTCGACGGAGAGCCTGTGCACTTCAAGGGACCGCTCGATGCCCGCCACCGCGGCATCGAGACGGTCTACCAGGATCTCGCCGTGGCCCCAGCCCTCGACATCCCAAGCAACCTCTTTCTGGGACGCGAGTTGCTATCGCCAGGCCTCCTTGGCAGCCTCTTCCGCCGGCTCGACAAGCGCCGCATGCGCGACGAGGCGGAACGCGCCATGGCCGAGCTGAAGTTCCGCCTGCCGTCGATCGCCAGCCGCGTCGAGAACCTGTCGGGCGGGCAGCGTCAGGGCGTCGCCGTGGCGCGGGCGGCGGTCTTTGCCCGCAAACTGGTGATCATGGATGAACCCACCGCAGCCCTCGGTGTGCGGGAGACCGGCCAAGTGCTGGAGCTGATCCGAACGATCCGCGACCGGGGCCTGCCGGTGGTGCTGATCAGCCACAACATGCCGAATGTCTTCGACCTTGCCGACCGCATCTTCATCATGCGCCTCGGGCGGCGGGCGGCGGTCGTGTCGCCGAAGTCCCACAGCATGGCCGACGTCGTCGCCATCATGACCGGCGCCGTCAAGGCCGACGGCGGATGATGGCCGGGTCAGCCGGCATCCGCCTCGCCGTCGTCGGGCGCGACGATGAGCAGCGTGCCGGCGGCCTCAAGCGCCGCCTGGATATCGGACGGCGGCGGCGTGTCCGTAACCAGCGCGAAGACCCGCTCGAGCGAAGCCACCTTGGCGAAGGCATGACGACCGAACTTGCGACTGTCGGCCAGGACGATGGTCCGCCGCGCCGCCTCGATCATCGCCGCCATCATGGTGGCCTCGGACAGGTGGCTGGTCCAGAAGCCGGTGGCGTCGACGCCACCAACGCCGATGACGGCCGTGTCGGCGGCAATGGCTCCGGTGCCGACGAAGCCGACCGGACCGACCGTCACCTGGGCGCCGGTGCGGATTTCGCCCCCGAGCAGATAGAGGTTCAGGATGGCGGCCGGCGGCACGACCGGCGGCAATCCGAGATTGTTGGTGACGATGGTCAGGCGCCGACGCATCTCCAGCGCTGCGGCAAAAGCGAGCGTGGTGGTACCGCCATTGACCAGCAGCGTCTCGCCATCGGCGATCAGCTCCGCCGCCGCCTGCCCGATGCGTGTTTTTGCCGCATGATGCGACTTCATGCGGAGATCGAAGGGCGTATCGGCGGTAGCCATGCTGGACGAAGGAAGCGCACCGCCATGGATCCGGCTGACCAGACCCTGCTCGGCCAGGATGTCGAGATCGCGCCGGATGGTATCGAGCGACACGTCGAAACGCGCGCTCATATCCGTCACGGTGATCTGCCCCAACTGTTGGGCAAGACGGAGAATATCGGCCCGCCGTCGCGCCGGCAGCGTCGCGTCCGAGCCCGCCTTTTCCACGTCTTCCGTCATCATCGCCGCCTGGACCGCTGTTGCACATATTCAGATTTGATCGAACCCTAGCATACCGCATTTGACGTCACAAAGTGGCACAAAGACGCATAATGACGCAAAATATCGTGCTGTTTTATGCTTGACAGTTCCGCTTTATGCGGCTTTTATCGGCCAGCTCATGAGAGAAGTTTCGCCAATCGGACGAAACCCCGGAGCACAAGGGAGTGAAACGCATGACTGACAAAGACGATCATGTCGGCAAGCCCATGGGTGTCGGGCGCCGTCAATTCCTGAAAGTGGCTGGTCTCACCACCGGCGGCGTGCTGGCCGCACCGGCGATCCTGAAGCTCACGTCGGTCGCCTCCGCGGCGGACCGCACCAACATCACCTTCGCCAGCGCGAAGTTCTTCGGCAAGCGCACCGTCGCCGAGATGGTGGATGTGTTCAACCAGTCCCAGAGCCGCATCCTCGTCCGCTACGACGAGCTGCCGCCGCCGAGTTCCTCGACGGAAGTCCATCAGGGCTTGGTGCAGCGCCTCGCCAAGAAGGACGGCTCGCCCGACGTCTTCACGCAGGACGTCGTCTGGATCGCCGAATTCGCTGGCGCCGGCTGGGCTCTGCCGCTCGACGAGTATGTGAGCGCCGACGAGGCGGGAGCCTATTTCCCCGGCGTGCTGGCGGCCTGCAAATGGCAAGGCAAGCTGACCGCCCTGCCCTGGTATGTCGACAGCGGCATGCTCTACTACCGAAAAGATCTCGTCTCCAAGGCGCCGGAAACCTGGGACGAGCTGGTCGCCGCCGCGACGGACCTCATGAAGGCAGGCAAGGCCAAGATCGGCTTCTCCTGGCAGGCCAAGCAGGCCGAGGTGCTGATCTGCGATCTCGTGGAGTTCGTGACCTCCAACGGCGGCAGCATCCTCGGCGACGACGGCAAGACCGTTCACATCGCCGACGACGCGGCGATCGAGGCCGTGCAGTTCATGTATGACACCATCGAGAAGTACAAGATCAGCCCGCCGGACGTCCGGAGCTGGGACGAGGAGCCCTCGCGCACGCCGTTCACCGGCGGCGACGTCGCCTTCCTGCGCAACTGGTCCTACGTTTACTCCATCTGCCAGGACAAGGCGGCCTCCTCGGTGGTCGACAAGGTCGGCGTCGTGCCGCTGCCGCATTTTGCCAACGGCAAGAGCGCTGCCTGCCTCGGCGGCTACCAGTATGGCGTCAATGCCTCGACCAAGAACCGGGACGCGTCCGTCGAGTTCCTGAAATGGCTGTCGAGCCCGGAGACGCAGCTGCTGTTCGCCACCGAACTCGGTCTCGCTCCGAGTCGGCCGGCCGTGTTCGACAGCGCCGAACTCGGCAAGGCGCAGCCGTTCATGCAGACGCTGAAGCCGGTGTTCGTCGGCGCCACGGCGCGTCCGGTCACGCCGAAATACTCTCAGGTCTCCCTGGCGCTGCAGTCGGCCGTTTCCAAGGCCGTCACCAACGGCAACGTCGCCGACGCGCTCAAGGACGCCAAGGCCAAGCTTGAGGGCATCGTCGGCGCATGACCACGCTTCCGTCAGCCGGCCTCACGGCCGGCAACCGACGGAGCAAACGACTGACGCAGAGGAGCCGTGCCGAACGGTGGGCGCCTCTGCTCTTTCTCCTGCCCGCGGTCCTCACCCTCATCACCGTCTCCGTCTATCCCGTTCTCGACGGCATGCGCCTTTCCTTGCGCAACACCATGCTGTCGACCCAGGAAGACGACTTCGTCGGCCTCGCCAACTATGTCCGGCTCACCGGCGATCCGCAATTCTGGTCGGCCTGGCAGCACACCATGCTGTTTACCGCCGCATCGACGCTGCTCGAGACGGTGATCGGCATGGCCATGGCGCTGGTTCTCTACGAGACCTTCAAGGGCCGGGGCTGGGTGAGGGCCGCGATGCTGGTTCCCTGGGCCATTCCCACCGTCGTGACCTCCAAGATGTTCGGCTGGCTGTTCGACGGCCAGCACGGCGTGGTCAACTGGTTGCTGAGGCAAGCCGGCCTGATCGACGGCTACGTCAACTGGTATGGCGACAGCCAGACCGCGCTTCTCACCATCATCATCGCCGACGTCTGGAAGACGACGTCCTTCATGGCGCTGTTGCTGCTGGCCGGTCTGCAAACGGTGCCGCATTCGCTGGTCGAGGCCGCACGGATCGACGGCGCGGGTTCCTGGCAGTGCTTCTGGTCGATCCGGCTGCCGCTGTTGTTCACGACGCTGCTGATCGCCGGCATGTTCCGCGCCCTCGACGCCTTCCGCATCTTCGACCTCGTCTACGTGCTGACGGGCGGCGGGCCGGCCGACTCCACCGAGGTTCTGTCGACCCTGTCCTACAAGGTCCTCTTCTCGGGGCTCGACTTCGGCTACGGCAGCGCGCTCTCGGCGGCCATGTTCATCACCGAGGCGATCATCGCGCTGGGCTTCGGTCTTTTCATCGTTCGCCGCATGCGGCGCGACAACGGCTGAGGAGGAAACCATGCTGTCTTCCTGGCGCACCCAGCTCCTGATCACCCGGATCGCGCTCTACGTGGCCTCGGCCCTGATCGTCGTCTGGTCGGTGGCGCCCTTCCTGTGGCAGGTGTCGACGTCCTTCCAGGAGGATCGACTACTGTCGGCGCCAACACCGAGTTTCCTGCCCTGGCCGGGCACCCTCGACCATTTCCGCAACATCTTCGTCGAGAAAGAGTTCCACCTCTACATAGTCAACTCGGCCATCGTGGCGGGATTGACCACGCTGTTCTGTCTCGCCATCGGCGGAGCCGCCGCCTTCGCTCTGGCCCGTCTGCGCGTCTACTACCGCTTCGGCATCCTGGCGCTGATCCTGTCGGTGTCGATGTTCCCGCAGATCGCCATCGTCGCGCCGCTCTATCTCGCCGCGTCGGCGCTCGGGCTGATGAACACCTACACCATCCTCGTCATCATCTACCTGTCGCTCGGCCTGCCGCTGGTGATCTGGGTGCTGTTCGGCTACTTCCAGACCATTCCGCGAGAGATCGACGAGGCCGCCATCATCGACGGCGCCGGGCCGTTGCGCCTGATGATCTCGGTCATCCTGCCGATGTCGCTGCCCGGCTTCGTCACCACCGGCCTCCTCGCCTTCATCATGGCCTGGAACGAGTTCATGTTCGCGCTCGCCTTCACCTCGGGCGTCGATCGCCAAACCATTCCCGTCGGCATCGCCAACTTCACCAACCTCTACTACGTCCCCTGGGGCGACCTCGCCGCCGCCTCCGTGGTGGTGACGCTGCCGCTGGTCCTGCTGGTGCTCGGCTTCCAGCGCTGGATCATCCAGGGGCTGACGCAGGGCGCGGTCAAGGAATGATCGCCATGAGCATCCCCCATGCCAAACCCACGGCGTCGATCGATTGGGCCCGCGCCTATGACCGGCTCGTTGACGGGATACCGGCTGTCGTTGCGGACGCGACAAGGCTGGTCACCGGCTTTGCCGTCTGCCTCGATCGGCGGATCGACCTGCACGCCGTCGCACCAATCCTCGCCGATCGCCCGGAAGTCGGCGCCCAGCGCCTGTTCGCCGAGTTGATGGCCCGCGCCAAGGCCGGTCGCGGCGGTGAAATGCTGGTAGGCGACTGGCCCGGCGGGCCATCCTTCTTCGATCCGCATACCTTGCCGGGCGGCACGGCGATCGGCGGCACGTCGGCCCAGGCGGCCTGGACGCTGGCGGCGATCGGAGCGCCCTCCCTGCTCGCTCTCGGCGAGGTCGGGCCGGAGGAGCTCGCCGCGCTGCACGCCGGCATCGGATTGGCCGAAAGCGAGACGACGGTCGGCTCGCCGCGCCGCCGCTGGCCGGCGCTTTGCGACAAGCCGGCGCACTACATCGTCGAGTATACCGCCGGCCACCCCCTGCCCGGCTTCGTTGCCGAACGGTCGACCCGCATCATCGTCCGTTTCGCCGACGAAGCCCTGCATGAAGACGCCCTGTTCGACCGTTGGGTCGCGGCGAATGGACATCAGTTGCGCGCCGGTCTGCTGTCATCTCCGAATACCATTCCGCTTGCCGAGCTGCCGGTCGCCCTTGCGCGCCTGTCAGGGGCGGCACGGGCCTGGCGCAGGTCCGGCTTGTCGGTCGTCCACCTCGAACTCGGCGCCTATCCCTGGCCCGGAACGCTCGATGCGACGCTGGAAAGCCTGGCGCCCGAGGTCACGTCGATCGGTCTCAATCAGAACGAGCTGCGCGGCCTGGTGCCGGGCGATGATCCGGTCGAGCAGGCGGACGCGCTGTCGCGGTGGCTCGGCGTCGATCGCCTGGTCGTTCACGCCGACGGTTGGGCGCTTGCCGTCACCCGCGGCGACGCAAGGGTGGAGATGGACGCGCTCGCCATGGGCTGCCTGCTCGCCGCCTCGCGTGCCGAGGCCGGCCAGCCGTCGTCGCGACCACGTATCCCGCATGGAGCGCGCTTCGATCCGCCGCCTGCTCCGCCGGTGTCGCGGCTGCCGGATGGTCGCCAGATCGTCTGCGTCGCCGCTCCCTATCTCGAACGCCCCGCCTCGACCGTCGGCCTCGGCGACAGTTTTACCGCCGGCTGCCTCCTCATTCATTCCATCGTCGATCACCAGCCCGTTCTCGGCTTGGCCGATTTGGCCGCGCCGGCTGGCTCCGAAACAGACTTACGGAGACCGTAATGGCACCCGTTTCCCTCAGGTCCGTCACCAAGGCCTATGGCTCATTCGAGGTGATCCACGGCATCGATCTGGAGATCGAGGACGGTGCCTTCGTCGTCCTGGTCGGCCCGTCGGGCTGCGGCAAGTCGACGCTGCTCCGAATGATCGCCGGCCTTGAAACGATCAGTGGCGGTGAGGTGGTCATCGACGGCGAGGTGATGAACGATGTGCCGCCCAAGCACCGCGACATTGCCATGGTGTTCCAGAACTACGCGCTTTACCCGCATATGACGGTGGCGCAGAACATGGGCTTCTCGCTACGCCTCACCAAGGTGCCCCAGGCGGAAGCGGCGGAAAAGATCAGGGCCAGCGCCGACATCCTCGGCCTCACCGACCTGCTCGACCGCTATCCCCGCCAGCTGTCCGGCGGTCAGCGCCAGCGCGTCGCCATGGGCCGGGCGATCGTCCGCAACCCCAAGGTCTTCCTGTTCGATGAGCCGCTCAGCAACCTCGACGCTGCCCTGCGCATGCAGATGCGCGTCGAGATCGCCGAACTGCACCAGAAGCTCGGTACCACCATGATCTACGTGACGCACGATCAGGTGGAGGCGATGACGCTCGCCACCAAGATCGCCGTCGTCAACAAGGGCAGGCTCGAACAGGTGGCGCCGCCGGTTCGTCTCTATGAGCGGCCGCAGAACCTCTTCGTCGCCCGGTTCATCGGCGCACCGCAAATGAACATTCTGCCCGCCCGCCTTGCCGGCGCCGCTGAGGCGCGCCTTGGCGATGGAAGCGTGATCGCCCTGCGGCGATCGATGCCGCTTGGCGAAGGGAGCGGCGTGAGCGTCGGCATCCGCCCCGAAGCCCTGCTGCTTTCAGAAGACGGACCGCTCGGTGGCCGCGTCACCCTCGCCGAGCATCTCGGCGGCCTGACGCTCGTCCATATCGCCCTCACCGACGGAACGCCGGTGGTTCTACAGGCGGTCGGAGCTCCCACCGTCGCAGTGGGCGACCTCGTCCGCCTGCGCATCGATCCGGCTGGATTGCATCTGTTCGATCCAGAGGGGCGCCGCATCTCCACCCCCGGCGAAAGCTGACCTTCCCGCAACGCCGCCACGAAAGCCGGCGGCAACCCAACCCAAGAAACCAAGTACCCAAGGAGAACTCGATGTTTCGCATGAATGCCAAGCTCGCCAAGATCCGGGCCGGCAACTACGCCAAGGGCGACTTCATCATCGCCGACGCCAAGGACGGCGACATGTCCAACCCTATCCCCGGCACCGGGCCGATCCGCGACAAGGACGGCAAGTTCGTCCGTTTCCGGACGCGAGCCGAGTTCCTGGAGATGATCACCGATCTGATCCGCCAGGACCTGCTCGACATCATGCTGGTGTCCTGTTCCAACCTTGAGCTGCTGCAGGAGGCCGGTGCCTTCAAGAACAGCCCGGTGCGGCCGGCCTTCCGCGCCAACGACACCACCGACATCTGGGGCGCCCGGCCCAACGGCTATGGCAAGCTCGGCCCGTCGCGCCCGTTCCGCACCCCGTCGCTGAAGCGGATATCCGAGGCCAAGCTCGGAAACCTCGGCCTTTACTCGATCACCTTCGTCAACGACATCGAGGCCGACTTGAGGTCGCTCGAAGCCTTCAGCGAGTTCCGCGAGGACGCGGCCAAGAACGGCATCGAGTATTTCCTGGAAGTGTTCAATCCCAACGTCGAGTGCGGCATCGCGCCGGCGGACGTCGGCTCGTTCGTCAATGACAACCTCGCCCGCTGCCTGTCGGGCGTGCTGCGCGCCGACCGGCCGCAGTTCCTGAAGTATCCCTACAACGGCGCCAAGGCGCTGGAGGAACTGGCCTCCTATGACCCGCAGCTGGTGGTGGGCGTGCTCGGCGGTGGTGCCGGCACCACGCGCGACACCTTTGAGCTGCTGTTCCAGGCCGAGAAATACGGCGCTCGCGTCGCCCTGTTCGGCCGCAAGATAAATCTCGCCGAAAGCCAGCTCGACATGGTCCGCCACATGCGCGCGGTGGCCGACGGCGAGATGAGGCCGCTCGAAGCCGTCAGGTCCTACCACGCCGTGCTCAAGGAAAAGGGCATCTCCCCGGTCCGCAGTCTCGACGACGACAGCATCGTCACCGAGGCGGTCCTGAAGGCCGCGGCCTCCGCCTGACACCGTTTCCATGCAGCCTCTCGCCCGGAGCGATCCTCCCGCTCCGGGCGTTTTCCGGACGCCGGGGTGGAGCTGTCGATCCAGAGCGCTTTAGAAAAAAATTCTACCCACCCCGAGAATTCGCCCACTTCTTGCCCATACTGCCAACCGAAATGATGCGAGGATAGGCAATCAGAAAGTTTTTCCTCCATTTTTCGGGGCAAGAAGACAATGAAATCTGTTGGTCTCTGGGCGGCCGCTGCTGCCATCAATCTCGCGTTTGCCGGCGCAGCCGTAGCTGCCGACGACCTCGCCGCTGTCAAGGAAGCCGGCGTTCTCCGCATCGGCACCGAAGGTACTTATGCGCCCTTCACCTACCATGACGAGAGCGGCAAGCTGGTCGGCTTCGACGTCGAGATCGGCGAGGCGATTGCCGGCAAGCTGGGCGTCAAGCCCGAGTTCATCGAGGGCAAGTGGGACGGCCTGATCGCCGGCCTCGACGCCAACCGCTACGACACCGTCATCAACCAGGTCGGCATCACCGAAAAACGCAAGGAGAAGTATGACTTCTCCAAGCCCTACATCGTGTCCAAGGCTGTGCTGATCGTCCGCGCCGATGACGAGAGCATCAAGGGCTTTGCCGATCTCAAGGGCAAGAAGTCGGCTCAGTCGCTGACCAGCAACTTCGGTGCGTTGGCCACCGAAGCGGGAGCCGAACTGGTCGGCACCAACGGCTTCGACGAGTCGATCCAGCTCGTGCTGACCCGGCGTGCCGACGCGACCATCAACGACAGCCTGTCCTTCCTGGACTTCAAGAAGCACAAGCCCGACGCGCCGGTGAAGATCGTCGCCGAAAAGGAGGAAGCCGACGCCTCCGGCATCATCGTGCGCAAGGGGCAGACGGACCTGGTCGCCGCCATCGACAAGGCGCTCGATGACATCAAGGCCGACGGTACCTACCAGAAGATCGCTGACAAGTATTTCGGGCAGGACGTGTCGAAATAATCGGTGCCCCAGGCCGGAACCGAACATCGACGTTGCGTTTTCCTGACAAGTGCTCTGAACTGACCGGGGTGGCAACCTGCCGCCCCGGCTCTGCTGTGTCTGCTTTCCGAATTCGAGGAGTCCGAGGTGCCCCCCTGGCTTCATCTCATGGCGGAGTCGCTGCCTTCCCTGCTCTGGGCCGGGCTCGTCTTCACCATCCCGCTGACCCTTCTGTCTTTCACCTTCGGACTGGCGCTGGGTCTTGTGACCGCGCTGGTGCGCCTGTTCGGGCCGCTGCCGCTCGCCCTCCTCGCCCGTTTCTTCGTCTGGGTCTTCAGAGGAACGCCGCTGCTCGTCCAGCTGTTCGTGATCTTCTATGGACTGCCGAGCCTCGGCATCTATCTCGACGCTTTCCCGGCCGCGCTGATCGGCTTCACCCTCAACGTCGGCGCCTATGGCTCCGAGACCATCCGCGCGGTGATCTCGGCGGTTCCCAAGGGGCAATGGGAGGCCGCCTACTCGATTGGCATGAGCTGGCGGCAGTGCCTCATCCGAACCATCCTGCCGCAGGCCACCAAGATCGCCGTGCCGCCGCTCTCCAACAGCTTCATTTCCCTGGTGAAGGACACATCGCTCGCTGCCGCCATCACCGTGCCGGAGCTGTTCCAAGCGGCACAGCGCATCGTCGCCACCACCTATGAGCCGCTCATCCTCTATATCGAGGCGGCGCTGATCTACCTTGCGCTGAGCTCGGTGCTGTCGCATCTGCAGCAGCGCCTCGAGCAGCGCTTCGGCCGCTATGGTGGCAGCCTGGAGGCGAACCCGTGATCGAGCTCAGGAACATCGTCAAGCGCTTCGGCGAGACCACCGTTCTCAACGATATCAACGTCGCCATCGCCGAGGGTACGGTGACGGCGCTGGTCGGGCCATCCGGCGGCGGCAAGAGCACGCTCCTGCGCTGCATCAATCTCCTGGAGATTCCCACCTCCGGCACGCTCCTCCTCGGCGGCGAGAGCCTCACCTTCCGGCCGGGCCACCGACCCGGCTGGCCGGCGATCCAGGCCATCCGCCGCCAGACCGGCATGGTGTTCCAGAACTTTCAGCTCTTCCCCCACCGCACCGCCATCGAGAATGTCATGGAGGGACCGCTGACGGTGCTGAACTGGCCGAAGGACAAGGCACGGCAACGGGCCGGCGAGTTGCTCGAAAAGGTCGGCCTTTCGCAGAAGGCGGATGCCTGGCCCTCAACGCTGTCGGGCGGCCAGCAGCAGCGCGTCGCCATCGCCCGGGCGCTCGCCATGTCGCCGCGCGTGTTGCTCTGCGACGAACCGACCTCGGCGCTCGATCCGGAACTGGCGCTCGAGGTGGTGGACGTGTTGAGCCGGCTCGCCGACGAAGGCACCACCATGGTGATCGCCACACACGATCTCCGCCTCGCGTCCCGCATCGCCAGGAACGTCGTGTTCCTGGAAGGCGGCCTCGTCGTGGAAACCGGTCCGTCGCAGCAGATCTTCACCAACCCGGCCCAGGAGCGCACCAAGCGCTTCGTGTCGTCGATCACAGCGCCGCAGGTCTACGACATCTAGAGTCCAACATTCGATGCGGGAACCTTTTCGATTGCTGCATGTTTGCAAGCGATCCACTGGTAACTGGAGTCGCGTGATGGCCAATGCCTATGAAATCCGCGCCAACCTGGAAAAGCAGGTTGCCGATCTGATGAAAGAAGTATTGCACATCAACAAGTTGCTATCCTCGCGAGCGTCCGGCGCAATGGAAGATGCGCAAGAGGTATTCGAGGACGGCAAGGGTCATGCCCGCCACGCGGTCGCTCATGTGCGCGAACAAGCCAATGTTGCGGTCGGCGCAATGCGCGATAATCCCGGCACTGCCGCGACCATCTTGTCGACCGTTGGTATTCTCGGCGTCGTAGCAGGCTTCGTGCTTGCCGGAATTGTCTTTGAGAATCGTCGCCGCTGAGGGTTTGGCATGACACGGAGGGCGGAGGAGGTCATCTACCCCACTGACGCGGGGCTTTACTGCGTGCCGGGGGACTTCTACATCGACCCGCTCCGTCCTGTTCCCCGCGCCCTCGTCACACACGGCCATGCCGATCACGCCCGTCCCGGCCATGGCGCAGTGATGGCCACCCGCGAGACGCTCGACATCATGGCGATCCGCTACGGCGACGATTTCGCCGGTAGCCGCCAGATCGCCGAGGGACCGGTCCGGATCGGGGCCGTGACGGTGAGCTTCCATCCGGCGGGCCATGTGCTCGGCTCGAGCCAGATCCTGATCGCCCCCGATCACGGCCCACGCATCCTGATCTCGGGCGATTACTGTCGCACGCCGAACCCGGTCTGCCAGCCTTGGGAGCCGGTTAACTGCGATATCTTCATCACGGAGGCGACCTTCGGCCTGCCGATCTTTCGCCACCCAGATCCCATGACCGAGGCCGGACGGTTATTGACCAGCATGGCCGAGTTTCCGGGCCGCCCTCACCTGATCGGGGCCTATGCCCTCGGCAAGGCGCAGCGCGTGATCGCGTTGGCGCGGGCGGCGGGCCATCATGGCCCCATTGCCATTCATGGCGCGCTGAAACGCCTCTGCGACTATCACGTCGACCAGGGGATTGACCTTGGCCCGCTGGTTCCGGCAACCGATCCCGGCGAGGCGCAACTGATTTTGGCGCCGCCCTCGGCCTTTGCCTCACCCTGGGTGCAGCGCTTCCGCGATCCGGTTCTCTCCTACGCCTCCGGCTGGATGACCGTCCGCGCCCAAGCCCGCCGGCGCGGCATCGAGCTACCGCTGGTGATCAGCGACCATGTCGACTGGCCGCAACTGACCGCTACCATCCGCGAACTCGCCCCACAGGAGGTCTGGATTACCCATGGCGCCGAGGACGGCCTGACGCGGTGGTGCGAGATCGAGGGCATTTCCTCCCGTCCGCTCAGGCTGATCGGCTATGAGGACGAGCCGGAATGAAAGCCTTTGCCCGCCTCTTGGAGCGCCTGGCCTTCACGCCCGCCCGCAATGCCAAGCTCACCATCCTCTCGCATTATTTCCAGACCACGCCCGATCCCGATCGCGGCTATGCCCTGGCGGTTCTGACGGGAACGCTGGATCTCAGACAGGTGTCGCCCTCGCTCCTGAAACGTCTGGTCTCCGAGCGCGTGGACGAGCAGCTTTTTCGTCTGTCCTATGATTTCGTCGGCGACCTGGCCGAGACCATCGCGCTGATCTGGCCAACGGACGCGGAGGCCAGAGCGGAGGAGGTTTCCCTCTCGCAGGCGGTGACGGTGCTGCGCGAGACCGGCAAGCTGGCGCTGCCCGGCGTGATCGCCGACCTTCTCGACCGTCTGACCCCACCCGAACGGCTGGCCCTCCTGAAGCTTGCGACGGGCAATCTCAGGATCGGCGTCTCGGCGCGGCTCACCCACACGGCGCTGGCGATGGGCACTTCCCGCAGCAGCGAGGAGATCGAGGAGATCTGGCACGGCCAAGCTGCTCCTTTCCTGCCGCTCTTCACCTGGCTCGCCGGCGGCGCGTCCCCTGCCGTGGCACTCGCACCGTTTCGCCCGGTGATGCTCGCCACCCCGATCACCCCGGAGGAGCTCGCGCCGCTCGACCCCGCTGCCCATGTTGCCGAGTGGAAGTGGGACGGCATCCGCGTCCAGGCGGTTGCCGAGGGTGGACTGCGCAAACTCTATACCCGCGCGGGAGAGGAGATCGGCACCGCCTTCCCCGACATCATCGAGGCCATGACCTTCGAGGGCGCGGTGGACGGGGAACTGCTAATCCGCCGCGGCGAGGAGATCGCGCCTTTCGGCGACCTGCAAAAGCGGCTCGGCCGCAAGTCGATCAGCCGGACCATGCTGCAAAGCCATCCGGCGGCGCTCATGCTCTACGATATACTGACCTGGGAGGGCGAGGACCTGCGCCCGCTGCCGCTTTCCGCCCGGCGCGCGCGCCTGGAATCCGCGCAGTTCGACAGTCCTCGAATAGGCCTGTCGCCGCTTCTCCCATTCGAAACCTGGGAAGAGCTCACCCGGATACGCGCCGAGCCCCATTCCCCGGTGATCGAGGGCGTGATGATCAAGCGCCTGGACACGCCCTATATCGCCGGTCGGCCGCGCGGTCCCTGGTTCAAATGGAAACGCGATCCGATGGTGATCGATGCGGTGCTGCTTTATGCGCAGTCCGGGCATGGGAAACGCTCGGGTTTCTACAGCGATTTCACCTTCGGGCTCTGGGAGGGTGAAGAGCTGATCCCAGTCGGCAAGGCCTATTTCGGCTTCACCGATGAGGAACTGCGGGAACTCGATCGCTTCGTGCGCAAGAACACCGTCCAGCGCTTCGGCCCCGTGCGCCAGCTGGCACCCAACCTGGTGGTCGAGGTGGCGTTCGAGGGGCTGAATGTCTCGCAGCGTCACCGCTCCGGCATCGCGATGCGCTTTCCCCGCATCTCGCGCATCCGAACCGACAAGCCCGCTTCCGAAGCCGACCGGCTCGAGACGCTCAAGGCCATGCTGCGATCATAGTGTCAGGCAGACGTTCGAGGCAGCGGCCCCATCCCGCCCGCAGGTCATCTTCACCTCAGGCGGCATCCTTGGCCGGATCGCCAAGACCCACCGTCAGCGCCGATCTGGCAGCCGCCTGACGAACTCTTTCGCGATAAGCCCGAAACTGGACGTCGGCGATGACACCCAAGAGGATCACGGTGCCCATCACGGCGAAGTTCAGCGACGAGGGAATGCCCAGGAGGTTCACCAGGTTCTGCAATATCTGTAGGAGCACCACACCGAGGACGACGCCGACGATCGATCCCTCCCCTCCGCGAAGCGAAAACCCGCCGAGCACCGCGGCCGCAATGCCATAGAGTTCATAGAAGTTTCCATGCGAGGACGGCTGGACGGACTTGGTGTACATGGCGAAGAAGACGGCGGAGACGCCGGTGAGGAACATGCAGATCACATAGGCGCACACGATCACCCGCCTGGTGTCGATCCCCGAATAGCGCGCCGCCTCCTCGTTCTTCCCGACAGCAAGGAGATGACGGCCAAACACCGTCCGATGCAGGAGAAACCACGCCGCGACGGCGAACACCGCGAAGGCGATCACGGAATGGGGGACGCCCGCCGTTCGTCCGACGAAGAGATAGTCGAGCGTCGGCATGTCGGCCCCGAATGTGAAGCCGGCCGTACCGTCCTTGGTGTAGAAGCGCGCGACGCCGCGATAGATCAAAAGTCCGCACAGCGTCACGACAAATGGCTGCAGTCTGAGTCTGGTGATCAGCCAGCCATGCAGAAGTCCGATGACCACCGCCAGCGCGAGAACAACACTAAGCGCGACGGGCCATGGCACGCCGTAGGAGGCAATCAGGTCGACGAAGACGACGCCGAGAAGGGCAATGACGGAGCCAATCGAAAGTTCTATGCCGGCCGTCACGATGACGAAGGCTTCGGCGATCGAGAAAAGGCCGAACAGGCCGATCAGGTTGGCGGTGTTGGCGAGGTTGATCGGGGAGAGGAAGCGCGGGTTGACGATCGCGACGATGGCGCCGACCGTGATGACGAGCAGGGCTAGGCCGATATCTTTCTTGTGCATCTCTTCCTCTCTTACTCGACCGCAAGATGCAGGATGGCTTCTTCGCTGAGATCCTGTCGCTCCAGAAGCCCGGTAATCCTGCCCCGGGACATGACCCCGACCCTGGTCGATACGCCGATCACCTCTTCCATGTCCGACGAGATCATCAAGACCGCGACACCTTGGGCCGCGAGCTCGCCCATGAGGTGATAAACCTCGGCCTTTGCGCCGACGTCGATCCCTCGGGTGGGTTCATCGAGGATGACGAGACGGGGGGCCATGCCCAGCCATTTGGCGAGCACCACCTTTTGCTGGTTTCCGCCGGAGAGCTCACCCGCCGCGCGATCGAGGCGGTGGGTTTTGATCGACAGACGCGAGCGAAATCTGTCCGCGAGTAAGTATTCGCGTCGCCGATCGACAAATCCGCGCCTGGAGACGGCGTCGAGGTTCGGCATGACCATGTTCTCGGAAATCGAGAAATCGAGGAAGAGTCCCTCGCTCTTTCTGTCCTCCGGAACAAGACAGATACCTGCCTTGATCGCTTCCGCCACCGATCCCGGCGGAACCCGGTCGCCGTTCATCTCCACCGTTCCCGCCAACGGAGGGTCCAGGCCAAAAATTGTCCTTGCGAGTTCGGTCCTGCCGGCACCGATAAGGCCTGCAAGGCCAAGAATCTCCCCGGCGTGAATCGCAAGTTCGACCTCGGCGCTCGGATAGGCCGCGGTTCTGAGCCCCTTGACCCGCAAGACCACCTGCCCTTCTCGAGCGGCTGCGCCTTCGTGGAATTGCTTGATGTCGCGACCGATCATCAGGCGCACCATGGCGTCCCTGTCGATCATGTCGCGTTGCAGCTCGCCGGCGTTTTTCCCGTCGCGAAGCCCGACGACGCGGTCGGCGACAGTCTTTACCTCCGACAATCGATGGGTGATGAAGAGCACGGCGACCCCATCGTCGCGCAGCTTCCGGATTACGCTCATGAGGCGCTGCGTTTCAGTGAGGGTGAGACTCGAGGTCGGTTCATCGAGAATGAGCAGCCGAACGCTGATCGACAAGGCCTTGGCGATCTCCAGCAGTTGCAGATCGGCAAGGGACAACTCCGACGCCGCCGTGGAGGGCGAAAATCTCGCGCCCAGCATCTCCAGGATCGGATGAACGTGGCGTTCCATGGCACCCTGGTCGAGCAAGCCGAAGACGCCCTTGCGGATCTCCCGCCCGAGCAGGATATTGCCAGCGACATCAAGGTTGGTAAGCGGATTGAGCTCCTGGTGGACAAAGGCAATTCCGTGCCCGAGGGCCTGAGCAGGTGAGAGTTCGGCAAAGCGCTGGCCGTCAATCACGATCTCGCCCTTGTCCGGACGGATCGCTCCGCCGAGGACCTTCATCAAGGTGGACTTGCCGGCGCCGTTCTCGCCAATCAATCCGACGACTTCGCCACCTTTGATGCCGAGAGACACCGCATCGAGCGCGACAGCACCTGGATAGATCTTGGTGATACCGAGCAGATCGAGCGTGATCGGCATGTTCCGCCGATGATCCATTGGCAGCCCCTCCCCGATCGGCTGGGCCTGGCGGAAGCATGTCCGCGCAGGCCCAGGCAAGTGTCAGCGGATCAGCCGCCAATGCGCTCCTTGAGTTGTTTCTCGAACGCATCGACATTGCCCTTGTCGATCACCTGCGTCGGGACGATGATCAGCCCGTCGGCCGGAATCTGCGACCTGTCGCCCTTCAGGTAGGATGCCATCAGCTTCATGCCCTGATAGCCCCACTGATAGGGATCCTGGACCACGGTTCCGGCGAAGGATCCTTCCCGAACGGCGCCGAGCGTGATCGGATCCTCGTCGAAGGCGATCACCGTGACGCTTCCGAGCTTGCCGGCCGCTTGCAACGCCTCGTAGATCTTCGGCGGGTTGTAAGAGTAGAAGCCAACCATGCAGTCGATCTCGGGATTTGCCGCAAGCACGTCGTCGACGTTGGAGCGGGCGCGGGCGAAATCGACATCGTCGCCACGCACGTCGATGAGTTCGATCCCCTTGCCCTCGACCGCTTGGCGGAAACCTTCGATCCGCTCCTTGGCGTTGTCCGCGCCAAGAAACCCGACGAAGCCCATGCACTTTCCGCCTTTTGGCAGGGCCTTGACGGCGATCTCGCCGGCCTGAATGCCTGCCTGCGTGTTCGACGAGCCGAGATAGGCGATGCGCTTGGACTGCGGTGCGTCGCTGTCGGTGGTAAACAGCGGCACCTGTTCGGCAATGCGATTGAATGCATCGACGGAGCTCTTGGGATCCACCGAGGAGATCATGATCGCATCCGTCCCGGCCGCGACAAGATCGTCCATCAGGGCATTCTGCAGCGCCGCCGTCCCTTGCGCCGGATAGCGGAACTGCAGTTCGTAATCGGGGAGTTCGGCTTGGGCGGCCTTCACTCCGGCTTCGGCGAGTTTCCAGAAATCGGATGCCGCGTTCACCACGAAGGCGAGCGCCTGCTTTTCCTGTGCAAGCACTGGGGTCGCGGTCATGGTCAGGATGGCCGCAAGGGCCGCAATTGAAACTCGTTTCATCTCATCCTCCCGCAGCCTCTCCTCCGGCTGCCAATGTGGTGGGGTCGCGATCCGGACGCCGCATACGGCCTTCCGGATGGCTCTACGCGGTGCGATGTGGGAGACGTTGCCTCTCCTCGGCGTCGCTCAGTTGTCCTTGCAGAAGCCAGGATCTTCCGTGTTGCAGACGTCGAGGCCGGTGAACAACGGATCCTCCACGCTCTCGCCCTTGATCAGCTGGATCATCACGTCGGGCGCCTTGTAGCCCATCTCGAAGGGCCGCTGGCCGACCTGGGCATGGCTGCGCCCCTCCCGGAAAGCCTGGGCCTGCGGCGGCAGCGTGTCGCCGGCGACGATGATCAGCTCCTTGGACTTCAGCTTGGCCATCACCTGGTCGGTCACCTGGGTGTAGGCCTGCGGCGCAAACTGCGCCCAGCCCCCAACAAGAATGAAGGCGTCGAGGTCCGGATTGGCGGTGAACACGTCCGACATCTGCTGATTGGCGAGATCGGCCTGGTCGTTGGTGTAGACCGGGCAGCCGGCGATCTCCGTCCAGCCGTTCTGTCCCGTGAGGCGGTCGACACCCTTGACACCGGCGATCGTATCGCGGAACCCTTGGGCACGGGCGTTGATGTTGGCAGCAGCAACATTGCCAAGCTGGAGGCAAACCGAGCCTCCCTCCGCCTTCAGCTTCTTGGCCTCCTCGGCCATCTTCACGCCCATCAGGTAATTGTCGGTTCCGAGATAGGTCTTGCGAAGATCGTGGTCCTTCTCGAGGAAGTCCGCGTCGACGGTCATCACGGGAATGGTTGGAGCGATCTCGCGTATCCGGTTTGCCATTGCCGGCGCATTCGATGGCGAGATCGCGATCGCGGCAACGCCTCGCGAGAGAAGATCGTCGACGATCTGCACTTCGCCTGCCTCGTCGGCGGACGATGCCGGACCGGTATAGAGGCATGCGTATTCGCTGTCGGGATTCTCCGACAGCCACTTCTTGCATCCGAGGTTGATCTGCTCGAAGAACGGATTATCGAGACCCTTGACGACAATCGCCAGCGTCTTCTTGTCCTGGGCGGCCGTTTCTCCTGCCAGAAGCATGAGGACGGGTATCGCCGTACCTGCCAAGACTTTGATATCCATTGCCGTTTCCTCCTCCAAACCCCCGGCGAAAGCCCTCATGCTCAGCCGGGATACCAAATGATGCGGGGATCATTCTCCGCGCGGCGGTAGCTCCAGGCGCGGTCGATAAGCCCGGAGAGATCGATGTCGGGCGTCCAGCCGAGCACCTTGCGGGCCTTGGAGTTGTCGAGCCAGTTGCTGTGAAACGATGTCTCGACGTCGCAAGGGGCAAGATCTGCGACCCGGGCGGCGAGGTCGGCGGCTCGCCGGTAGTCGACCGGTTCGTTCATGGCGATGTTGAAGAGCTCGCCGAAGGCCTTTTCGTTGTCGATGCTGGCCAGGATCGCGCGAACCAGATCATCCACGTGGATGAAGCCGCGCTTCAGCGGTCGCCCTTCCGCATCCCGCATGACCGGGAAAGCCCGTTGGCATCGAAGCTGGGCAAGGCGCTCCGGCTCGACGATCTCATCCCAGGAAGGTCCCCCGAACTGCGCGTCCGACAGATCAAAGGCGAACCGAAAGTCGTCCTTCTCCATGACCCAAGGCGCTCTCAGCGTCGTCCAGTTGAGGCCATACTGGATGCCGAATTGCTCCAGCATGACCTCCTCGAGAACCTTGGTGAGGGCATAGCTGCCTTTATAGGCCTTGCGAGGGGACTGCTCGGTGATCGGGTCGGCATATTTCTGGAAGACATGTCCGACGACGCAGTCACCGCTCAGCAAGATGAACTGACGCGCATCCGCCTTGTGTCGGAAACCTTCGAGCAGAAGGAAGAGCCCCTTCAAGGCCACGTCGATGGCCCGATCCGGGCTTTCCTTGACCGCGGCGAGATGCAGCACATGGGTCACGCCGTCGAGAGCTCGTGAAACCGTCTGCGCATCAGCGATCGACCCCTGCACGACAGACAGTCTGGCACGCGTCTCCACCGGCCGATTGTTGCAGAGCGCGACCACATCCCACCGCGAGAACCGCGGCTCATCGAGGAAGGCTGGCAGGAAGACCTGACCAACCTTTCCGGACGCGCCAGTCACAAGCAGCTTCATTCGCGCCTCCCTTCTTTCCCGTTGACCATTTAATGTTTAGTAATAATATTAAGTCAAGACGCGATTGATAATATTTATAGCCGGCATGACCTCCGGCCATTGATCGGGGTCGCGTCGGTTGGGAGAACAACGGGAGGAGTCAGCAGTGACGCGACTGAAACTTGAAGGGATTTCAAAACACTATGGGGCAATCCAAGCGCTGTCGGCGGTGTCTCTGTCGATCGCGCCCGGCGAGGTGCTGGGCCTCATGGGAGACAACGGCGCTGGCAAGAGCACACTGGTGAAGATCATCGCTGGGAATTTTTCGCCATCTTCCGGCGAGATCCGGATCGATGATCGCCCGGTCGCCTTTCATAGTCCCCGCGATGCACAGCGTGAGGGGATAGAGGTCGTCTACCAGGACCTCGCCCTGTGCGACAACCTTTCGGCCGCGTCCAACGTCTTCTTGGGGCGTGAACCGGTAAGGCGGGTCGGTCCGGTCGCATACGTCGATTATGCCGAGATGAACCGCGTATCAGCGAGGCTCTTCAGCCGCCTCAAGTCGGAGACGCGGCCGCGCGATCTCGTCCGGCGCATGTCCGGCGGGCAACGTCAGGCGGTGGCGATCGCCCGCACCCTTCTGTCGGAACCGAAGATCGTCATGATGGACGAGCCGACGGCCGCCATCTCGGTGCGCCAGGTGGCCGAGGTGCTGGACGTCATCCGCCGCCTCAGGGATCACGGCATCAGCGTCATCCTGATCAGTCATCGCATGCCGGATGTGTTCGCCGTCTCCGACAGGATCGCTGTCCTGCGGCGTGGGGAACTCGTGGCCAACAAGAAGGCTGCCAACTCTTCGCCAGAAGAGGTCACCGGTCTCATCACCGGCGCGATCCAGGCGGCGTAACGGAGGAAAGCCGATGACCACAGTTGACGACGTCATTTCGACGAGCGAGCACAAGAACTGGTTTTCACGGATCACAAGCCTGCAGTCATTTTGGGTGTTCATGGCAGCTATCGTCGCCTGCCTTGCACTCACCTTCCTCACGGATTCCTTTGCGAGCGAGAGAAACCTCTTCAACGTCGCCCGGAATTTCGCCTTCGTGGCGATCATCGCCATCGGCATGACGGCGGTTATCGCATCCGGCGGCATCGACCTGTCGGTTGGGTCGAGCGTGGTCCTGAGCGCCATGGTCATCAGTATCACGATGGCTGCCGGTTCGCCCTTCTGGCTGGCCGCCGCTCTGGCGCTCGGGGCCTCGCTGCTGGTCGGTCTGCTCAATGGACTGCTGGTGGCCTATGCCGGAATGCCGGCATTCGTCGTCACACTCGGTACCCTGTCGGCCGCGCGCTCTCTCGCAATGGTGCTGTCCGACAACAAGATGATCTGGGAGTTTGGTCCCGATCACAACGTCCTCCTGTGGGTCGGCGGCGGCTCGACACTCGGCGTTCCGCATCCACTTTTCGTACTGACGGCCCTAGCCGTGTTGATGTCTTGCATCTTCAGGTGGACGCGCTGGGGCCAGCATCTCTTTGCGATCGGCGGCAACGAAAACGCGGCCCTTCTGACCGGAATCCCCGTGCGACGCATGAAGGTCAGCATCTACATGTTTTCGGCTTTCACCGCCGGGCTTGCCGGCATTCTGATGGCGGGCTGGCTCGGCAGCGTCACCACCAATCTCGGACAGGGGATGGAGCTGACGGTCATCGCGGCAGCCGTCATCGGCGGCGCCAATCTCGCCGGCGGCGAAGGCAGCGCATTGGGCGCGGTGGTCGGAGCGCTGCTGATTGAGGTCATTCGCAACTCCCTGATCCTACTTGGCATCTCGACATTCTGGCAAGGAATGTTCATAGGTACCTTCATCGTGGTCGCCGTCGCCTTCGATCGTGTCCGGCATTTCAGGTCCTGAAGACCGGGCCGCTGCGCTGGCGACCAGGATGCTTGCCGGGGAGACTGCCTTGAAACCGACGATGATGGATGTTGCCGCGCTGGCGCGCGTATCTCAGGCGACAGTCTCCCTCATTCTCAACGGCAGCTCGGGCGCCCGCTTCAGCGAAGCCACTCGAAAGCGGGTTTTGGATGCAGCGCAGGAGCTCGGATACCGTCTTTCCAGCAGATCGGTGGCATCGGCGAACTCGAACAGCAAGGTGATCGTCTTCGCCGTTGACGAGCTCACCACGGATCCATGGATGTCACTGGCCTTCGAGGGGGCCCGCGAGAAGGCGCTGGAGCTTGGCATCAGGGTCGTCCTTGGGGTCTTTCGGCAGGACGAGGATCCCGAGGGAAGCATCTTTTCCGTCTCCGACAGCCAGTCCTTGGTGGGCTATATCTTCGGGACGATCCTTACGCGCAAGATCGACCCACCCGAGCCTCTCTTCAAGGTGCCGTCAGTTCTGGTCAACTGTTACGATCAGCAACGACGCCTACCCTCGATCTTGCCGGGCGATGTGGCGGGAGGGCGCGCGGCAACCGAGCGGCTGATCGCGGCCGGCTGCAAACGCATAGCGTTGATCAACGGACAGGAAGGATTGGACAACCCGCGCGACCGCCTGCGAGGCTACAAGCAGGCCCTCGCGAGCAACGATCTCGCCTACGACCCGGAGCTCGTGCATTACGGGAACTGGGAACCTTCGTCCGGCTACGAGAAAACGCACGCCCTGATGAAGCTGCCGGATCCGCCGGACGGCATATTCTGCGCCAATGACCTTATGGCGCTTGGCTGTATCGAAGCCCTGAAGGAAATCGGAAAGACCATCCCGTCCGACGTCGCGGTCGTCGGCTTCGACAATCGCGACATCGCCCAATTCACGTTTCCGCCGCTCACGACCTTCCACCTCCCCATGTTCGAGATGGGCGGAATGGCGGTCGAGATGATGACCGACATTGCCGGCGGCCTGAACAGCTCGCACGATCAGCTGAAGGTGGAATGCCGTCTGGTGGAACGACAATCCGCTTGAAACCATAGTCCCGGGTGGTGACCTCGAGACCGACATTCTCTGGAAGGACTGATTTAGTCTGCAACACCCGATCCTTCCGCGCCGTCAGACTTGAAGCGTGAAGCGGATAGGAGCGAAGCCTTCGATGGTGGCGACCGCTGTCTCGCCTCTAGCGATGGGGTGGCCGCCGCCGAAAGCGCCAGTGGTCACCACATCGCCCTTCTTCAGCGGATGCCCGACCGCCGCGAGCGCGTTGGCGAGCCATGTCAACGCATGCGCGGGATGGCCGGAGGGATGGCCGCCTTTCTGGTCCACCACGGCGCGCCCTCCAACTTCGAGCCGAACGGAAAGGTTGGCGTGCACGCGGGTGCTCCAGTCCGCGGCGACAGGGCTGCGAACGAGCCCCCAGTTGCTCAGGAAGTCGGCACGGCTCAGTAGGGGGGACGGTTTCGGCTCGGCGGCGAGACGGGTTTCCAGGATCTCGAAGGCGACAAAAGCCCCCTCGACCGCCTCACCGACCTCGCCCGCCGAGTAAGGGGTGCCATCTGCCTTGCCGGGCAGATCGCGGGCAAACAAGAAAGCCACCTCGGCCTCGACCTTGAGATCGGACAGTGAATAGCCAACGGCGGCGGGCGCCTCATAGATGCGCTCGGCTAGAATGGGCGACCAGGCGCCGGCGGCATCGCCCACCTGCAGCACCTTGTAACCGCCGATCGGCCCGAGGCGACCGGCAACGGCGAGTTGCACCGCATCGGCTGACGCGCCATCCTTCGGAACAAGGCCGCCTATCGCCTCAGGCGTGAGTTTTGTTCCCTTGCTGCGCGCCTCAATCAACAGATCGACCAGCGCGGCGACGGACCTACTATCCTGACACACCTTTGAAACTCCCTGTCCCGAACCAGCAGCCGGATCGGCTGATGGTCATTGTTCGTCAAGAACATGTCTCACGAGGCTTTCACCGCTCAGTTCCGACCGCCATCCGACGTGGGCGGAGAATGGCGCGACATGCGAAGGTCCAAAAGGCCACCGCCAAACAAGCGGTCGCGCGAATGCTCGAGATGAGCCCGCATCAACGCCGCCGCTTGCGGACCGTCGCCCGTCGAGATCGCGGCAAACAGGCCGGCATGCTCCGCCAGCGTCTCCTCCAAGCCGCCGCCGCTGATCAGCGACATGCCATGCAGGCGCATGCCGACGTTGATGTGTTCGCGGAGAGCCCTGAAAGTCGCCTCGAAATACTGGTTGTTGGACGCCTGTGCGATCGCCAGATGGAACGCAAAATCGGCGTCTTCCCGGTGCTGATGGGAGCCCGTCGCCGCGCGCATCAGATCGAGGGCCTGGGCGATCCTGTCGAGCGCCACCTCGTCATGTCGGTCAGCGGCAAGCATGGCTGCCTGCGTTTCGATGGTCAGGCGAAACTCATAGCAGCGCTGGATGTCGGCCAGCGTCTCCACCGGAGAAAACCCGACCGGGGTCGAAATGGCCCCGCGCACATAGCTGCCGGCGCCCTGACGGGAGAGGATCAATCCCTCTTCGCGCAAGCGCTCGAGGGCCGCTCGAAGAACCGGTCTCGAAACGCCGAATTCCTGCGACAGCACGGCCTCCGGCGGCAGCTTCTCGTTCACCTGATACTCGCCGTTGGAGATGCGGCCGAGCAGAGCTTGATAGACGCTGTCTGCCAACGTCGTCCGGCGCCTAGCGCTCTGGTTTGTCACGATCTCTGGCCTCGGGTGATACGGAGGGGGAACCAGAGACAACTAAGCCCAATTTGTAAACTTGTGCAAGCCGATTGGCCGGAAGCGGTCAGGCACTGACACAGCGGGCGTCGATTTCTGTAAGGAGACTGTCATCGCCGAAGCCGCCGGCTTTCGAAATGAACCATTCGATGCTGCCATCCGGTTGATTGCAGGCTCCGACGACGATACCCGGCAGGATCTCGTCGATGAGATCGACCGACTCGATGCCCAGGGCTTCGGCAACTGCCATCGATGTGCTGCCGCCGGTCGATACGACCGTCCGGCAAGGCACGAGAGAGCAGATGCTCGCCGTGGCAAGGCCCAGCTTCTCGGCCACCCGCTCGCCATCCTCGCGGGAAATCTTGTCCGGCCGTTCGCCGTCCACCACACGCAACAAAATGTTCGGCTGGCTCCGGCTGGGATCACTGAGGCGCGTCTCGCAGGCCATGCGGATGTCGGCAGCCGGCGCATCGGAGGAGATATCTATGGTTCGGAACAAGCCGCTCTTGTCAGCATGTGCGGCCTGGCGGCGAGAGACTTCCGTCAGGCTGCCGACCACCGAGACGATCGGCCGCTGCAACAAGAGCTTGCGCTCTTCGCGGCCCTCCAGCCCTTCCGGGGCGCAGAGCCGAGCCAACGCTTCGGCCAAACCACCGGCGCCGACCGATAGGAGATCGCCCGCCGCCAGTTGCTGCGCCAGCGCCGCAAGGTGCCGATCTTCGGTAGCGTCCGCAATGATCAGGCGGATTCCCCGCTCCAGCATGGCAAGAATGGTCCGCCGTAGCGCCGCCTCGCCGGCCTCGATCTCGTTGAGACCGACGAAGCCGATCGGCAGGTCGGTCTGAAGGCGCAGGAGATCGGCGATACTGGAGCTTGAGAGCGGATGGAAGGGGTCGTGGCCGATATCGCTTTGATGCAGCGGAACTCCGTCGAGATAGATCTCCCCGTCGACACAGGTTCGTCCGGTCTTCGGCATGGCGGGGCAGATCAGGGCGGCGGAGAGACCGGTGGCCGCCAACACGGCTTCGATCTCACTGCCGGGGTTGCCGCGCATTGTGGAGTCGATCTTCTTGAAGATACGGTCGTAACCGGCGGCCCGGCATTGCCGCACCATGTCCGACACCACACCCTTCGCCGCGTCGGGATCGAGAAACCGCGTCTCGCTGGTCAGGGCGATATCGATATTATCCCGGCGCTTTCGCGTGAGGGCATCGATATGAAGTAGAAGCTCCACCTTGCGGCCGAACCTTGCAAAATGAATGCCCGCGTCTCCAGCCCCCGTGTAGTCGTCAGCAATAATTGCGATCTTTTCAATTCTTATCATGACGAGCTCCTGCTCGGATCGGCTTGAGTTCGAGCAAAGACATCTAGGCGGCAAGCGTCACGTGCTTGATGTAATCGCGAAGGTAGGAGTAGCTGACGTGCACCAGACCATCGTTTGACTGGATAATCGACGGATAGGAGTAGTCGCCGACGAAGGCGCCGCGCTCGTCGTGGGACGAGCGGAGCGTGGCATCCGCCTCCAGCACCAGATCCTCGCGCCAGGTCAGCCCGAGATCGGTTGAGGTTGCGAGAATGAGGGGATGCCGCGGCACGCCCCAGATGGCGCCGTTCTCGATGGTCCCGCAGGCGGCAAGGAACGCCTGTCGGTCCTTGATCCAGGGCGGAACGGCACTTTCGCTCGCACGACCGGCGGCGGAGATGTGATTGTAGACGATGGCAAGGCGTCCGTCGCTGAGCGAGCGAGCCTGGATGGAAGAGTTGTTGTTGGGCAAGGTAGTGGCCGCCGGTACCGACCAACTCAGCCCGCTATCCTCGGAAACACTGCGGAAGATGAAATCGGACTGGCGGCGGCGAAAGAAGGCCACTTGGCAGTTGCCGAGGATGTTCATGTGCACGCATCCCCGGCTGCCCGGCACCGGCACGATATCCCAGGTGCGCCCACCATCGGCGGACACCTGAACCAAGCTTGAGTCATCACCGAAGGCGTTCCGCATGTCGCTATGCCAGACCGGCAGGAGCAGCAGGCCGGACGGATTGACCACCGGCGCATGGCGGATGAACGTACCCGGCCGCGCGATGAGATCGACCGTCTTGCTCCACGTCAGCCCGTTGTCGGCCGACCGCCGCAGGCGGACCACGGCGGTTCCCTGATCTGCCTTGTCCTGCGCGGTATAGAGCAGCCACAGCTCGCCCGCCGGATGCCTGAACAACGCCGGATTCTGTTCCGAACGCGTCGCATCGTCCGACATCTTCTCCGGGGCGAGCCAGACATCGCGGCCACGATCGTATCGCGCCATGTAGATGCTGATGTCGGAAGATCCCTCCATGGAACCGCCGAACCAGACGCAGAGAAGATCGCCGTTGTCGAGCTCCATGAGATTGGAGGCATGATTGCTCACGCAGGGCGTCGGGATCTTCCTCTCTTGAAGCACTTTCATCGGCGTATTCCCGTTTTCATGTCTTTCAAGTCGCCGCAGCACAACGGTGCTCACCATTTGAGGCGTCGCCGGAGGGTACTTTTATCAAGCACAGCACTCCTCCCCTCCCGTTCGCCTCTGGCTAGGCTGAACGGGGCGACATCTCGGTCCGGCTGGTCTGTCAGTGGGCTAGGCGGTCTCTTTTTCAATCTCGGCCAGGCGAAGGCAGGCGACCCGATGCCCGCCCCCCTGGTCACTGAGTTCAGGAATCGATTGGGAGCAGATCTCCGTCGCGTAGGCACAGCGTGGGTGGAACCGGCAACCGGCCGGGGGATCGATGGCGTTCGAAACGTCGCCCTGCAGGATGATGCGCTGGCGCGACCGCTCCAGATCCGGATCGGCCTCCGGAACGGCCGACAGCAGCGCCTGGGTGTAGGGGTGCATCGGGTGTCCGAACAGGTCATCCTTGGAGGCGATCTCCATGATCTTGCCGAGATACATCACGGCGACCCGGTCGGAGATGTGCCGAACCACCGCGAGATCGTGGGCGATGAACAGGTAGGTCAGGTTGTATTTTTCCTGGATGTCCATGAGCAGATTGATGATCTGCGCCTGGATCGACACGTCGAGCGCCGAAATCGGCTCGTCGCAGACAATGAACTCCGGATTGCTGGCCAACGCCCGGGCGATACAGATACGCTGCCTCTGGCCGCCCGAAAACTCATGCGGATAGCGGTTGGCAACGTTGGGATTGAGGCCGACATCGCGGATCAGCTGGGCGACGCGATGCTGGATCTCCTTCTCCTCGCAGATCTTGTGGACCCTCATCGGCTCGGCCAGCGCCTCGCCGATGGTCATGCGCGGATTGAGCGTCGAATAGGGGTCCTGAAAGACGATCTGGACCCGCTTGCGCATCGCCCTCAACTGCTTGGTGGGCAGTTGGGCAAGATCGACACCATCGAACTTCACGCTGCCGGAGGTCGCCTTGTGCAATTGCAGGAGGGCAAAGCCGGTGGTCGACTTGCCGCATCCCGATTCACCGACAAGGCCCAGCGTTTCGCCCTGATAGATCTCGAAGCTGACGCCGTCGATGGCGTGAACGACGGCCGACTTGCCGCCAAAGGCCCCGATCTTGACCGGGAAATGCTTGACGAGGTTCTCCACCACGACAAGTGGCTTCTGCTGCGCGCGCGTGCTCATTGCTTCACCCCCTTGCCGCGCATGTCGACCCAGCAGGCAACGCGATGCGGCCTTTCCCCCGTCTCGCCCGGAACGGCGGTCAATGCCGGAACTTCGCTCTGGCAGCGGTCGACCCGATAGGTGCACCGCGGCGCAAAGGGGCAGCCCGTCGGCTGGGAGAACAGGTTGGGCGGCGCGCCGGGGATCGACGGCAGGCGGCTGCCGGCCTCGGTCTTCAGGCTCGGGATCGATTTCAGGAGACCGATCGTGTAGGGGTGCAGCGGCGACTTGTAGATGTCGTCGAGCACCGCCTCTTCGACGACGTAACCGCCATACATGACCATGATCCGGTCAACCATGCCCGCCAGCAGGCTGAGGTCATGAGTGATCCAGATGATCGACATGTTGAGCTTTTCGCGAAGGCTCTTCACCAGCTCGACGATCTGCGCCTGGATGGTCACGTCGAGCGCCGTCGTCGGCTCGTCGGCGATCACCAGGGACGGCTCGTTGAGCAGCGCCATGGCGATCATCACGCGCTGCCGCATGCCGCCCGACAGTTGGTGGGGATACTCGTTCAGCCGATGCTCGGCGTTGGAAATACCGACCATCTTCAGATATTTGGCGGCCTGTTGCAGCGCATCGGCCTTCGTTATCTTCTTGTGATAGACGATGCCCTCGATGAGCTGGTCGCCGATCTTCATGAACGGATTGAGCGAGGTCATCGGATCCTGGAAGATCATTCCCACCTTGGATCCGCGAATGGCATTGACCCGGCTCACGCTGGCGTGGGTGATGTCCTCCCCGTCAAGCAACACTTCGCCTTCGGTGATCTGAGCCGCCGGCGGCAGCAGGCGGATCAGGCTCATCATCGACACGCTCTTGCCGCAGCCCGACTCGCCGACCACGCCAAGCATCTCTCCCTTGTCGAGGCTGAACGACACGCCGTTGACGGCATGAAGGTAGCCGTTTCGGACCTTGAAGCGGGTGTGCAGGTTGTTGACTTCCAGGAGCTTGGCCACAGCGCCCTCCCTTGCTTCTTGTTGTTGTGGGCTCATTTCCACTGCCGCGGATTGAGGGCGTCGTTCAGGCCGTCGCCGAGGAAGCTGAACGCGATGGTGACCACCGCCAGCACCGCCGCCGGCGCCGCAAGGACGTGCGGATAAAGCTGCCAGATGCGCAGGCCATCGCTGATCATGTTGCCCCAGCTCGGAATGGGCGGGCGCACGCCGACGCCAAGGAAGCTGAAGGAGGATTCCAGCACCATGGCCTCGCCCAGCGCTGCGCTGATGTAGACGATGATCGGACCGATCGCGTTGGGAATGACGTAGCGCCGGACGATCTTGGAGGTCGGCACACCGAGCGCCTCGGCCGCTACAACATAGTTCTTGTTGCGGATCGACAGGATCTGGCCACGGATGATGCGAGCCGCCTTCGGCCACTTGATCAGTGCGAGCGAGCCGAACACCAGCACAAAGTCGACCCAAATGGTGTTGCGGTAGAACTCGTTGCCGGTGGCGACGAACTGGGCGTCCATCCAGTTGACCAGCGGCGGCTTCAGCGACACGTTGATCACGATGACGAGCAGCAGCGACGGGATCGACATGGTGATGTCGATCAGCCAGACGATGAAGGCATCGACCTTGCCGCCGAAATATCCGCCGAGCGCGCCCAGGAACAGGCCGATCACCAGACTGAACGATACGGTCGAGAAGCCGACGATCACCGCGGTCCGCGACCCATAGATGACGCGGCTCAGGATATCGCGCCCGAGGTCGTCGGTGCCGAACCAGTGCTCCCAGGAGGGCGGCTTGTTGCGCGCCAGGAGATCCTGGCTGAGGAAGTCATAGGGCGTCAGATACGGGCCGAAAATGGCCACGAAGAACAGGAAGACCACAAGCACCATGCCGACGACGGCCAGGCGGTTGGCAACCAGACGGATGAAGGCGTCCTTGGCCAAGCTGAACTGCTTTTCTTCCTGCGGCAAAAGGAGAGCTTGGTCAGTCATCATTCATCCTCCGTCTTCTTCGCGGCGGCGCGGGGATCGAGCAAGGGATAGGAAATGTCCACGAGAAGGTTCGAGGCCATGACTACGACTGAAAAGATCAGAACGATGGCAAGTATGACCGGGTAGTCCGAAGACTTGATGGCCGTCTCGGTCATGCGCCCAAGACCTGGGAGACCGAACACCTTCTCGATAAGGATCGAATTGTTCAGCGTGGCGATCACCAGAAGACCGATTTGACTGACGACCGGCGTCAGCACCGGCCGCATGATGTGGCGCATGACCACCTGATAGTTTGGAATGCCTTTGGCCCTGGCGGTGCGCACATAGTCTTCGCTCAGAACCTCCAGCACACCGGCGCGCGCCTGGCGGATGATCAGCGCCATGGGGTTGAGGCCGATGACGAGAAGCGGCACGATGACCTTGGGGCTGAACAGGCCGCCCCAGCCGTAAGGGACGTCAAAGTCGAGAACCAAAACGAGAAAGACGGTGATCAGCGGACCGGCGACGAACACGGGAATGCCCCAGATGACCAAGGCAAAACCCACGATGAGATTGTCGAGCCACTTGTTCTGGTTGAGGGCCGCGATCACGCCCAGAAGGATTCCGAGCAGCGACACGAGGACGATCGCCGTGAGGCCGATCTTGAGCGTCACCGGCACTGCCGCGGAAATCATCGCGTTGACCGACCGGCCCGACACCAGCGAATTGCCGAAATTTCCCTGGGCTACATTCAGAATGTAGTCCCAGAACTGCAAGAGGAACGGCCGGTTGAGGCCGGCCGCCTCGCGAATTGCGTCAACACGTGCCGGATCGTAGGCAACATCGCCCGGCGCCTGCAGGAAGATCAGCTTGATGGGGTCGCCTGCACCAAAGAACACCAGTGCATAGACGAGCAGGAGAAGGATGAAAACAGATGGTATCCACCTGACAAGTCTATTGATTATATAGCGCCCCATGGCGTGTTCCTCCGGCAAGTTCTGGAGCGTTCGGCTGAACGAAGAGCCGTGCTGTCAGACAAACGCTCCAGCTTCTTTTTCTTGAGCGACCGCCTTCCGGTCGGGTTGAGCTACCCTAGTCGGCGGACGCTTTGGGCATAGGGGAGCGGGCGAAGAAATCGCCTCTCAGCCCACCCCCTTTTGGTATTGGTCGTTACGGGCGCTTCTCTTCGTCGATGCTGACGTTCCAGGGCTCGATGACCTGCCAGTCGTCGTTCTTGTCGAAGCTCTGCACCCAGGGCATCGCCCACTTCGACATGACGTCGTAGTAGTAGGGGATATACATCCAGTCCTCGCGGAACAGACGCTGCGCCTTCTGGGCGTTGCCGATACGGTCCGGGTCGTCGACGCCCTTGACGGAAGCCTCGTCCAGAAGCTTGTCGACCTCGGGGTTCTTGTATCCGCCCATCTTGTTCAGGGCGTTGCCGGAGCCGGAGTGAATCGAGCCCATCAGGTAGGAGACGGCGTCCGGCACGCGTGTACCGACGTCATCGCGGAAGACCTGAACACTCTTCTGGTCCGGGCCGGCATAGGTTTCGATGGCCGGCTTCATCTCGGTGCCCTGGATCCCCAGAACCTTGCGCCACTGCTCGGCGATATACTGGGCGGCAGCCTCGTGGGTCGGCGTCGAGATGCCGACGAACATGATCTTGGGCAGCCGATCGGAGCCCTTGTACTTGGACGCGGCGAGCGCCGCCTTGGCCGCTTCCGGATCGTACGTGTACTTGGGATAGTCCGGATCGACGCCGGGCACCTTGTTGAGGATTTGATCGGCGACCGTGAACGGGCCGTCCGGGAAGGCGGCGAGCGCCAGTTCCTGCGGGTTGACCGACATCGTCAGGGCCTTGCGGACGTTGATGTCGTCCATCGGCGGCTTGGAGGCGTCGAACCAGAACTGCTGGCCCTTGGCGAGCGCCGGGCCTCCGAGGAAGTCGGCACCGAGATCCTGGATGACCGTCGGCGTAATCAGCTCGGTGGCAGCGTCCATGTCGCCGCGCTGCAGCATCAACGTGGCGGTGATCGGGTCGGACACCGTGGTGATGACAACCTTCTCGAGCTTGGGTTTCGGCCCGAAGAAGTGGGGGTTCGGCACCAGCGTGACGATGCCCTGGTCAAGGTCCATGCTCTCGGGCATGAACGGACCGGACACGACGACACCGTTCTCGGGCCGCCACCAGTCGGCCTTCTGTGCGCCGCTCTCGTCCACTGCCTGCGAAATCTTCACCGGCGGGATCAGCGCGGTGGCAATCTTCTGATCGAAGATCGGATCGGCCGTCGCCAGGGTGACGGTGACGGTCTGATCATCCTTGACGACGAGACCTGCCATGTCCTTGGCCTTGCCGACGACCACGTCGTTGAAGCCTTCGACGTCGCCGAGGAACAGGTTGACACGAGCGTGCTTGGTGGCCGGACGGGCACAGAGATTCCAGGTGCCGACGATGTCCTGCGCCGTGATCTTCGAGCCATCCGAGAAGACGGCCTTGGGGTCAATCGTCAGTGTCCAGGTCTTGAAACCTTCGTCATGGGTGGCGCTGGCCAGAACGTAAGGCGTCAGCTTGCCATCCTTGTCGAAATACATCGGCGCCGCCCACCAGAGCGACTGCCAGCGAGCAACATGCCCACCACCCTGCAACGGCGACCAGCTCTGCTCGAGGACGGGATGAGCGATGTTCAGCACCTGATCGGCCCACGCGGGCAAACCTGCGGTCGACAACGCCGTCGCCGCAAGACCGATCATGAGATATTTCCGGAAGCCCTTCATCATGGATGTCTCCTCTCCACTTGTCATCATCCGTTCCTCAGCGCTCCTCCAGCGCCTTGGGACTATTAATCGCAAACGGCGTGCCAGACAGGTTAAAATACTGAATTTCTTAATCTTTCCCTTGGAGACACGTTAAAACACGGCATTAGGCGATGAAAAATGCCGGCGCGTCCGATGCAATACGCAACAGCGACATCTTGCCTTTCCTTTCAACCGCTCCCATCCTCGACGGTGGGAGGACAATCGATGGCCATCGCATTCATTGCGCCGCACGAGCGCATAAGCATCGCTGCCCAGAGCATCGTCGAAGCGACGGGTTATCCTGCCAAGGTCTATCTCGGTGACCTGCAGCAGGGCGTCAGGGCGGCCCGGCAGGCCCTGGCCGAGGGCGCCAAGATCATCATCAGTCGTGGCGGGACGGCGCGGCTGATCCGCGAGGAACTCGGCGTCGAGGTCATCGAGGTCGAAGCCTCGGTGCAGCGCACCCTCGCCTATGTCTACAAGGAAACCACGGAAGAAACGAAGATCGCCGTTGCCGGCTTCGAGCCGCTGATCAATCTGGTGGCGCCGGTGTGCGATGTCCTCGGCCGCACCTACCGCTCCTTCGAGCTGAAGGAAAAACCCTCCTTCCAGTCGCAGATGGAACAGATTGCCAAGTGGAACCCGGATGTCGTGATCGGCGACGCCATCGCCTATCACTGGGCTCAGGCAAGGGGCTTTTCCGCCTATCTGATCGAGTCCAGCCTCGAAACCCTGCTCGACGCCTTCGAGCGCGCCATGCTGGTCTACAACAATCTCTGTCGTTACATCCTGGCCGAGGAAAAGCTGGCGACGGTGCTCAACTGCTCGCGCGAAGGCGCCATGCTGGTGAACCGGGAGGGCGTCATCGAGGAGATCAATCGGCAGGGCTGCGACATTCTCTCGCAGTCGAGAGACGAGCTGATCGGCTCCACCCTGCCCGAGTATTTCGATAGCGCCGAGCTCATCAAGGCGTTCGGCAAGCACCAGACGGCCCGCAACATGCTGGTCAACTATCGCGAGGAGAAGCTGGCGCTCGACCACATCACGGTCTCGGCCGGCGACAACGTCAACGGCGCGTCGGTCATCCTGTTCCAGCCCGTCCAGAAGATCCAGGACACCGGCAACGCCATTCGCCGGAAGCTCGCCGACAGTGGCTTCTATGCCAAGTACACATTCGACGACATCGTCTTTGCCAGCGAGAAGATGCGCCAGTTGGTCGCCGTGGCGAAGCAATACAGCCAGACCGACAGCAACATCATGATCGTCGGCGAAACCGGCACCGGCAAGGAGCTGTTCGCCCAGTCCATTCACAACGCCGGACCGCTCGCCAAGGGGCCCTTCGTCGCGGTGAACTGCGCGGCACTGCCCGGCGAACTGCTGGAAAGCGAATTGTTCGGCTATGCGCCGGGCGCCTTCACCGGTGCGTCCCGCTCGGGCAAGATCGGCCTGTTCGAGCTGGCCCACGAGGGAACGCTGTTTCTCGATGAGCTGACCGAGATGGACTTCTTCCTGCAGTCCAAGTTGCTCCGGGCGCTGCAAACCCAGGAGATCATGCGCATCGGCGGCAACAGAATCATCCCGATCAAGGTCCGCATCATCGCCACGACCAATAGGAAGCCGCTCGAAGAAATCCGCGAGGGGCGCCTGCGCGCCGATCTCTTCTATCGCATCAATACGCTGGACCTGAAGATCCCGCCGCTCCGCGAACGCGAGAGCGATCCCGAAAGGCTGTTCGAGCTGTTTCTCGCCAAGAAGTGCCAGCGGCGCGGCATTGCCGTTCCCACCGTCCCGGAACAGATCACCTCGCTGCTTCGCCATTACGCGTGGCCGGGGAACGTCAGAGAGCTCGAAAACTTCGCAGAGAAATACGCGACGCTGCACAGGCTCACGCCCTTCGATGTATCGCTGATCAGCGAGTTCACCGATACTGACACGGCGGAGACCGGCGGCGAGGCCGAGGACGGAGCGACGCTCGACGACTTCATCGCCACTAAGGTCAACAAGGTCTTTCGCGCCGAAAACGGCAACGTGACACGGACCGCCCAGCGGCTTGGCATCGACCGCAACACCGTCAAGCGCTGGCTGGAAAAGGCGGTGAGCTAACGGAAACGGGGACCGGCGCGCCAATCCGCCCGCCGCTCACCAGGAATCTGGCTGTGGCGGGGGACTGGACGAGATCTGATCAGCCTATCGTCAGGCCACGGCCTCGGCGAAGGTCTTCGAGACGAGCGCCACCTTGTCGTTGACCTCGTCGCTGACGATGGCCGGGCCACGGCTCTTGCCGACCTCCGGCATGGCGAGATAGAGGGCGCGCTTGACCATGGTCGGCGGGAAGCCATGGGCGTAGAGAGCCTTGCGCAGGTCGCCATAGTGGGCCTGGGCGGCATCCGCGGCGGCTGCATCGCCGGCGACATGGGCGTTCCAGATGGCGTTCAGCGTCAGCGGGGCGATGTTGCCGAGACCGGAAATGCAGCCGGATGCGCCATTTCTGAGACCATGCAGGATCAAATGGTCCGGGCCGACCAGCACGTCGAAATTCTTGCGTGACCTGGCAATGGCAAGGAAGCCGTCGAGACTTTCCTCCGAGCCGGCACTGTCCTTGATCCCCACGATATTCGGATGATCAGCCAGCCGCGCGGCCGTTTCCGGCTCGATCTTGTTCCCAGTGCGAGCAGGTATGTTGTAGAGATACACCGGCACCGACAGCGCATCGGCAACCCGCGTGTAGTGGGTGATGAGCTCATCCTGCGAGCAGGCGATGAACGAGGGCGCTACCACCGAAACGGCTGCGACACCGAGTTTTTCCACCGCCTTGCCGAGCACGATGGTCTGATGGGTCGAGATCTCGCCGACGTGGGCGAGCACCGGCACGCGACCGGCGGCGGCCTCGACCGAGGTCTTTGCCACCAGAACCTTCTCCTCGAAGGAGAGCGTGTAGAACTCGCCGTTGGTGCCGGCGCAGAACACACCGTTGCCGGCGGCCGCCTGCCGCTCGATCTGGCGGGTGAGAGCGGTGACGTTGACCTCCTCGCGGTCGTCAAACGGCGTGACAATGGCGACGAAGGGGCCCTTGGGGTTGCTCATGAGGCTTTCCACTTCCGTTGAACGCGTCAGAAGGCGGCGCGATAGATCGCGAGGATGTCGGCTTCGCCGAGATCGCGCGGGTTGTTGTCGAGAAGGCGCCGGATGGCATGCGCTTCCCTCGCCATGTCGGACAGCGCGCTTTCCGGCACACCAAGGGCAGACATGCGCATCTCGCAGCCGAGCTGCACGCACCAATCCCGAGCGGCGGCGAAAACCCTTGCCGGCTCGGAGGAAACGGGCAGACCGAGGGCCTCCAGTATCGCCGCCGTCCTCTGGGATGTCGCAGGTGCATTGAAGGCAAGCACATGCGGAAAGATCAGCGCGTTGGCCGCACCATGGGCCACATGGTAGCGCGCACCGAGCGGATAGGACACGGCATGGCCACCGGCCGTATTGACCGGTCCCAGACAATAGCCGCCATAGAGGGACGCCAGCGCCATGCCGGCGCGGGCCTCTGGATCGTCGAGATCTTGGGCGGCCTTGGCCAGCCAGCGGCCGGCAAGACGAATGCCCTCGAGCGCATAGATGTCGATGAGCGGATGCGCCTTCTTGTTGGTGAAAGCCTCGACACAGTGTGCGAGCGCGTCGACGCCCGTTGCCACCGTGATCGACCGAGGCATTCCCAGCGCCAGATCGGGGTCGACAACGGCCAGATCGGCCAGCATGTGCCGGCTCTGCACCGCACATTTGGCCGCCTTGGCAAGGTCGGTGACCAGCGCCCGCGTCCCCACTTCGCTGCCCGTACCGGCCGTCGTCGGTACCTGAACGATCGGCAGCTTCTTGCCTGCGACCTTTTCAGGACCGATCACTTCCGAGAAGCTCTGATCGCTCCCCGAGAGAACGCCAACCAGCTTGGCAAGATCCATCGAGCTGCCGCCGCCGAAGCCAACCACGGCATCGGCCTTCGCCGCTTCCGCCGCCGCGATGACGCGAGCGAGATCGTCGGTCGTCGGCTCGCCAGCCAGCTCCCCCCAGACGATCGGATCGCCCGGCAGACCAAGGCTTCCGACGCGGGCGGCATTGAAGGTGTCGGTGACCACCATCGGGCGGCGGCTGCCGCACTGTTCCAGCCATCGGCCGGCCTCGGCCGCCGTTCCCCGGCCGAAAACCAACCGGGGCGGCTGCATCATGTCGATGGGAGTCGTCAGCGGGTTCAACGGGGTGATCACGATTTGACGCTCCCCTCAAGTCCGGTGATGCGCGTCGCAGCCAGACGTACGGCGTAGTCGATCGCCTCCAGAAGGCTCAGCTCGTTGGCGATGCCCTTGCCGGCAATGTCGAAGGCCGTGCCATGATCGACCGAGGTGCGGATGATAGGCAGCCCCAGCGTGATGTTGACGCCGGACAGGGAGTCCCACTTGCCGGTCTTCGGATCGACGTTGAAGCCGAGCAGCTTGACCGGGATATGGCCCTGGTCGTGATACATGGCGATCACCGCGTCGAACTGGCCGGCATGCAGCTTGACGAACACCGTATCGCCGGGCACCGGTCCAACGACGTCGAGCCCTTCGGCAACGCACTGAGCAATCACCGGCATGCTCACATCGATGTCCTGCCGGCCGAAAAGCCCACCCTCGCCGGCATGCGGATTGAGAGCGGCGACGGCTATGCGGCGGCGCGGAAGGCCTAGGCCGGTCAGGGTCTCGGCCGTGAGGTCGATGACATAACGCAGCCGCTCCGGCGTCAGCTTCTTAGGTACGTCCTCAAGCGCAATGTGCGTGGTGACGTGGCTCACGCGCATATTGCCGTGGGCCAGCATCATCACCGATCCCTTGGCGCCGGTCAGATGGGCCAGCAGGTCGGTATGTCCGGCGAAGTGGAAGCCGGCCTTGTTCAGCGCTTCCTTGTTGAGCGGCGCGGTGACGATGCCGTGGATGCGGCCGGCCTTGGCCAATTCGACGGCCTGCTCCACCGCGTGATAGGCGAAGCGGCCGCCATCGGTCGATAGCACGCCGGGCAGGATGGGCTCCCCTTCGGGGCAGGCCTGAAGTGAGGCAAGCCCCGGCCACTGCCCCATCGCCTGCACGGACGGGATTTCAATTTCGGGCGCGAAGGTACGGCAGGCCCGGTTGAGCGCATCGTTCGAACCGATGACCAGGAGACGCAGCTCATCCGAATCAAGGCGCGGCTTCAGCGCTTTGCAAGCCTTGGCGATGATCTCGGGGCCGACGCCGGCCGGGTCGCCCATGGTGATGGCTAGATGTGGGATCAACGGGTGGCTCCTCTCGTGTCCGGAAAGCGGACGCTGCCGGTAAACGTCGGAAAGAGAAGGGACGAACTGTCTCGGTTGACGCGCCGCGACGCTTTGCAGCCATCACCGCCCCTCACGCGACGTATCGACTGGCACGCCACGGGCCTCTCTCCCAACCCCAGAAGGCGCGCCATTTGGCCACTTGTCAATATGTTGTCACATGATTTGTATTTAAGCGTAGACAGAAGGGCATCACGCCCTCATTCACCAACTTATCTATACCAACGATATCAATGCAGTACCCGAACAGCGCCAAATCCACGCTCTGATCTGAATCCAGAGAGACGACGGACACGCTTTGCCACGTTCGTTTCTGACTATCCAAAATATGGGTTTATCCGTTCATATTCAATTATTTACCAGATTCATCAAACACAGCCTCAGCACGCCGCTATCGCAAGTTAACAACTTTCATGATGAACTTACAACTTAATGACATATTCTGAACGGTGATGAAGACGATCAAGGGACCGGCGATCTTTCTCGCCCAGTTCGCTGACCACGCGGCACTGTTCGCCAGTCTCGTCGATCTTGCCGCTGGGTGACCGCCCTCGGCTACAAGGTTTCCGGTCGCTCGGCGACGGTCAGGTCGACTTCTCGTCCATGTTCTCCAAGCTCGCTCAATACGGCTTCGACGGCTGGGTGGTGCTGGAATGGGTATGCTGCCTGAAGCACCACGAACAGGGCGCGGCCGAGGGCGCCCAGTTCATTGCGGATCACATCATCCGTGTGACACAAAAGGTGTTCGACGACTTCGCCGGAACGGGGACCGATCTTGCGGCCAACAAGGCGATCCTTGGCCTCACATGAAGGAGTTGCCATGACAATCGAAGCATCTAGCACCACCACAGTGAGCCGGCGTTTGCGGCTTGGCATGGTCGGCGGCGGGCGCGGCGCCTTCATCGGTGCCGTCCACCGCATCGCCGCTCGGCTCGACGACCGCTACGAGCTGGTCGCGGGGGCGCTATCATCCGATCCCGAACGGGCGCGGGCCAGCGCGGCCGATCTCCACATTGCGCCGGACCGGGCCTACTCCGATTTCAAGGCGATGGCGAAAGCCGAAGCGGCGCGCCCCGATGGTATCGACGTCGTGGCGATCGTTACGCCCAACCACATGCACGCCCCCATTGCCACCGCCTTTCTCAACGCCGGAATCCACGTCATCTGCGACAAGCCGATGACGCGCACTGTTGCCGAAGCGGAAGCGTTGGCGACGCTGGTCGCGGATACCGGGCTGATTTTCGTGCTTACCCACAACTACAGCGGCTATCCGATGATACGGCAGGCCCGGTCCATGGTCGCAGCCGGCGAACTCGGACCGATCCGGCTGGTTCAGGTCGAATATCCGCAGGACTGGCTGACCGTCGCCGCCGAGACCATGGGCTCCAAGCAGGCGGAATGGCGGACCGACCCGGCGCGCTCTGGCTTGGCCGGAAGCGTTGGCGATATTGGCAGCCATGCCATGCAGCTCGCCGAGTATGTATCCGGGCTCCAATGCGAAGCGCTGATGGCTGACCTCACCACGTTCGTGCCGGGCCGGCGTCTCGACGACAACGCCGGCATGCTGCTGCGCTTTGCCGGCGGCGCGCGCGGCATGCTCTGGTGCAGCCAGGTGGCGCCGGGAAATGCCAACGCCTTACGCCTCAGGATCTACGGTGAGCGCGCAGGCCTCGAATGGGCCCAGGAGACTCCCAACGAACTCGCTCTCTCGCCGTTCGGCGAACCGACGCGGACAATCACCCGTTCAGGACCGGGCGCCAACGCCGTTGCTGCCCACGCGAGCCGCATTCCCGGCGGACACCCGGAGGGCTATCTCGAAGCCTTCGCGCAGATCTACGCTGACGCCGCCGAGCTTATCCTGGCCCGCCTGGAGAGACGTAGTCCCGATCCGGCCGCGCTGGTGGTACCGACAGTCGGCGATGGCGTACGGGGCGTTCGCTTCATCAACGCAGCGGTCGCATCAAGCCAAGCCAACGCCGCCTGGACGAGGATCGCCGACGTCTGAGCTGTTTGTACCTGCGTGCCCGTGAGCTGGCACCGGGCATATAAAAAACCCGTTAAGTCTCTGACTTAACGGGTCTATTTTGGTTGCGGGGGCAGGATTTGAACCTGCGGCCTTCAGGTTATGAGCCTGACGAGCTACCGGGCTGCTCCACCCCGCGTCAAGCGCCGTGTTTGCGGCGACGGGCGGTATATAGCGACTTGCCGGCGAAAGGGAAACCCCCGTCAGGCATTTTTTCGACTAAATAGACGGGGCTGTTCAAAAAACTCGGATCGATCGGGAGAAAATCCCGGAATTCCGGGATTTTTGTAAGCCGCGCCCCTAGACTTTCTGGTGCGGAAGGCAATCCGGTAGCCTTTTTCCAGCCACCGCCGCAATCGACACTACCGACCTAGCAGTGGCGCCTCAGTCGGTGGCGACGACCTTGTCCTCGCCTGTTTCCTCTCCCATTGGCGCCTTGAACTCGGGGCAGCCGGCGGCCAGCACACCTCGCAGGGCCGACGCGATCTCGTCAGCGAGCGAGCCGAGGCCGGCGATCCGCCCGGCCTCGCCATGCATCCAGGCGGCAAGCGCCGTCGCCTCGAAGGCGGGACGGCCGGCCGCCAGCAAGCCGCCGATGATGCCGGCTAGCACATCGCCTGATCCCGCCGTAGCGAGCGCCGCCGTGCCGTTCTCATTGATGACGGCGCGGCCGTCGGGGTGGGCGATCACCGTATCCGGCCCCTTGAGCAGGACGATGGCGCCCGATCGAGCCGCCGCCGCGCGGGTGCGATCAAGCTTGGAGCCCCCAATATCTGGAAAGAGGCGCTGAAACTCGCCCTCGTGCGGAGTGAATACCAAGCCGGCTTGTCGGCGCTTTATGAGCGCGAAGGCTTCCTCAGGTCGGCGCGAGGCCTGGGTGATGGCATCCGCATCGAGCACCAGAGCCATGTCGCCCTCAAGCGCCGCGCGGATGGCCTGCCAAACATCGTCGCCGAGCCCCAGCCCCGGACCGAGCACCGCCGCCCGAAGGCGCGGTTCGCCAAGAAGCGTCGCCAGTTCTGCCATGTCGGCGGCCGGCTTGACGACAAGAGCGGCGCGCCAGGCGGCAACGGTGGCGACTGCGTCGGGCGGTGTCGCCACGGTGACGATGCCGGCGCCGGCCCGAAGCGTCGCCTCCGCAGCAAGGCGGGCCGCTCCACAGGAGGCAAGCGGTCCCGACGCCACCAGCGCCGCTCCCCGGCTGTATTTGTGGCTGTCGACGGCGGCCTCCGGCCAGCAGTCGGCCCAAAGCGCCGGCCCATTGGCGGCCGTCATCGGCGCGATCTCAGTCAGTACGTCTGGAGCGATGCCGATCTGAGCAAGACGCATCCGGCCGCAATGCGTGCGTCCGGGAAGAAGGAGGTGGCCGGGCTTGCGACGGAAGAAGGTAACCGTTTCGTCGGCGACGATCGCCGTTCCCCGAACCTCACCGGTGCGACCATCGATCCCCGACGGCAGATCAACGGCGTAGACCAGTACGCCCCTTCGGCGGGCGGCGTTGACCGCCGCGATCAGCTCGGCATCGCGGCCGGTAACGTCGCGGCTGAGGCCGGCGCCATAGAGCGCATCGACGATGACCATCGCGCCATCGAACAGATCGGGCGTTGCCGGCAGCGTCTCGCCGCGCCAGGCCCGCTCGGCACCAGCGGCGTCGCCCTTGAGATCGCGGACGGTCATACCCTCGGGCAGCGCGAGCGCCACGCGCACAATGAAGCCTCGCTGCTTGAGCACGCGGGCGATGACGAAGCCGTCGCCGCCGTTGTTGCCTGCGCCGCAGAGCACGACGGCACGGGTTCCCTGACTGAAGCGCGCGCAAATGACGTCGGCGACAGCGTAGCCGGCGTTTTCCATCAAACGTTCACCGGGAATGCCGCCTGCGATGGTCAGCGCGTCGGCGCGCACCATCTCGGCCGGTGTCAACAACAGTTCGCCGCGCATTCATGCCCCTCCGTCGTCCTTCGGGGTCCAGCCCTGGTTGAAATGGCGGACCGCATAGGCTCTACACCCTTGCAGTGAAAGCGACAAATCCGGTGACGATATGGTTGCTGCCGGAGATCCGGACCGACTAAACAGCCTCTTAACGGAGCGGTGTTTTGCCCAATCAGCATCCATTTGCCCAAGATTTAGGCCGCTTCCTTGGGCATTCTTCATCATCTTTCGCGCCAGTGAGCGGTCGGTCGCCTCATTTTTCGCCAGGAACCGGATACCCCGGGAACTGGCACGTCGAATGCTAGAGTGGCTGCGTCTCGGTCGGCGCAGGGTGAAAAATCATCCCGCGCGGGCGCCAGGAGCAACGGAGACAAGGGGTCGATGAAAAAAATCGAGGCTATCATTAAGCCCTTCAAGCTGGACGAGGTGAAGGAAGCGCTGCAGGAAGTGGGGCTTCAGGGCATCACCGTCACCGAAGCCAAGGGTTTCGGGCGGCAGAAGGGTCATACCGAGCTCTATCGGGGCGCCGAATATGTCGTCGACTTCCTGCCGAAGGTGAAGATCGAGGTCGTCATGACCGATGACATGGTCGCCAAGGCCGTCGACGCCATCCGCAACGCGGCTCAGACCGGCCGCATCGGCGACGGCAAGATCTTCGTGTCGCCGGTGGAGGACGCCATCCGCATCCGTACCGGCGAATCCGGCAACGACGCGATCTGACCCCGCGCCCGGTTACGGGCGGCTGGAGATAGGCGGCACCGCCGCCAGCAAGGACAATCCAGGAAATTGGAGCGCCCCGACCGGCCAAACACCTGGCCAGGAAGCGCTCCGGCAAGACCAGAAAACCCGAAAGGAAGGGCAAATGACCACTGGTGCTGACGTTCTGAAAATGATCAAGGACAACGACGTCAAGTACGTTGACCTGCGCTTCACCGACCCGAAGGGCAAGTGGCAGCACGTGACGTTCGACATCGGCCTCGTCGACGAGGACATGTTCGAGAACGGCACCGCCTTCGACGGCTCGTCGATTGCCGGCTGGAAGGCGATCAACGAATCCGACATGACGCTGATCCTCGATCCGGAAACGGCCTTCATCGATCCGTTCTTCGCTCAGACCACCCTGGTCATCGTTTGCGACATCGTCGACCCGGTCTCCGGCCAGTCCTACAGCCGCGACCCGCGCTCGATCGCCAAGAAGGCCGAGGCCTACGTCGCCTCGCTCGGTATCGGCGACACCGTCTTCTTCGGCCCGGAAGCCGAATTCTTCGTGTTCGACGACGTCCGCTTCTCGTCGACGCCCTACAACACCGGCTTCAAGCTCGACATGGTCGAGCTGCCGACCAACGGCGACACCGAGTACGAGTCGGGCAACCTCGGCCACCGCGTCCGCACCAAGGGCGGCTATTTCCCGGTTCCGCCGATCGACAGCCTGCAGGACATGCGTTCCGAGATGCTGTCGGCCATGGCCGAAATGGGCGTCGTCGTCGAGAAGCATCACCACGAAGTGGCCTCTGCCCAGCACGAGCTCGGCATGAAGTTCTCGACGCTGACCCGCATGGCCGACCACCTGCAGATCTACAAGTACGCGATCCATCAGGTTGCCCATGCTTATGGCAAGACGGCCACGTTCATGCCGAAGCCGGTGTTCGGCGACAACGGTTCGGGCATGCACGTTCACCAGTCGATCTGGAAGGACGGCAAGCCGGTGTTCGCCGGCAACCAGTACAACGACCTCAGCGAGACCTGCCTCTACTACATCGGCGGCATCCTGAAGCACGCCAAGGCGATCAACGCCTTCTCCAACCCGTCGACCAACAGCTACAAGCGTCTGGTGCCGGGCTATGAGGCGCCGGTTCTGCTCGCCTACTCGGCTCGTAACCGTTCGGCGTCTTGCCGCATCCCCTACACGACGAACCCGAAGGCCAAGCGCGTCGAGACCCGCTTCCCGGATCCGGCCGCCAACCCCTACCTCTGCTTCGTCGCGCTGCTGATGGCCGGTCTCGATGGTATCAAGAACAAGATCCATCCGGGCGATGCCATGGACAAGAACCTCTACGACCTGCCGCCGGAAGAGCTGAAGTCCATCCCGACCGTCTGCGGCTCGCTGCGCGAAGCTCTGGCCTCGCTCGATGCCGACCGCGACTTCCTGAAGGCCGGTGGCGTCATGGATGACGACTTCATCGACAGCTGGATCGAGCTGAAGATGGAAGAGAACATGCGCTACGAGATGACGCCGCATCCGGTCGAGTTCGACATGTACTACTCGGTCTGAGGCACGTCCTTGGACAGGCCGGACGCCGCCAAGGCGTCCGGTTTTGATGAAGCCGCCCGCCGCAAGGCCGGGCGGCTTTTTCTTGTCGGCGCGGGGGATAGTCATTGCCCACCGCTTTCCGGCGGGAAGCCAAACGCCTATGGTTGTTCGGCTTTCCAGAGCATATCTGGCGAACCCGGGGTCGCCGTCATGCTCTAGCTCTTTGTTTCCGCGCAACTCCGGACGCAAAGCCGGTTCCCACTTTTGCTGGAGTTGCCCCAACGGGAGACCGAACCATGCCCGACAAGCCCGCCATCGGTCCGTCGACGAAACTCTGCATGTCCCTGGCCGGCCGGCCAGGAAAGTTCGGCTCACGCTTTCACAACCGGCTCTATGAGCTCACCGGGCTCGACTACATCTACAAGGCCTTCACCACCAAGGATCTGCCGGCGGCGATCGGCGGCATCCGGGCGCTGGGCATCCGCGGTTGCGCCATTTCCATGCCGTTCAAGGAGGCCGTCATCCCGCTTCTCGACCATATCGAGGGATCGGCGGCTGCCATCGACAGCGTCAACACCATCGTCAACGACGATGGCTGGCTGACCGGCTACAACACCGACTACAGCGCGGTGCTGGACCTGCTCGATCATGCGGAGATCGCACCTTCCACCCCGTTCCTGCTGGCCGGCTCCGGCGGCATGGCCAAGGCGGTGACGGCGGCGCTGCGCAACCGCGGCCACCGCTCTGGCGTCATCATTGCCCGCAACGCCGCCACGGGACAGGCGCTCGCCGACCTCTACGGCTTCGACTGGGCCAGGTCGTCGCAGGATCTGACGGCGCCGCTGATCATCAACGCCACGCCGGTCGGCATGGCCGGCGGCGCCGAGGCGGAAACCCTCGCCTTTCCGGCAATGGCGATCGAGGCAGCGGAGACCGTGTTCGACGTCGTGGCGCTGCCGGTCGAGACACCGCTGATGCGGGCGGCAGCAGCGGCCGGCCGCAAGCGCATCTCCGGCGCCGACGTTGCCGTGCTGCAGGCGCTCGAGCAGTTCGCACTCTACACCGGCGTCCATCCCAGCGAGGAGCAGGTGAAGGACGCCGCCATCTTTGCGCGAGATGCCTGAGCGGTCAGGCAGCAAAGACTTCAGGCGCATCCCTTTCAATGATGCGGAACATCGTGGTGGAAAGTGCCCCGGTTACCACGAGGGACATGCCGGTGAAGACGGGGTCCAACACGGCGAGCATCAAGACCTGAGCCGCAATACGGCCAAGACCGAGCATATGCAGAACTGCGGCAAACAGCAGGCTGATGCAGACCAGGGCGATGAATCCGACAACGGCATAAACAAGCCAGATGCCGAGGAGGCGCCATCGACGCCCTTCGGTCGCCGCCCAACTCACGTTCATGCTTTCCGATACGCCCAGCCGCCGAAGTGCCAGCGTGGGTACGGCCAATGAGAAGGCAATCCAGAGGAAAATCCCGGGGATGATCAAGAGGAGCGTGCCGACGATCACGACTAGGCCCATCAGCAGCGCCATTGCCAGACAATCCCAGAACCGATCGGAAGCTATCCAAAGTGTCTGAGCCGCCTGCAGGGGCCTGCCAGCCAGCCGCATGTCGGCGGCATGGATGGCGGCGTAATGGACGAAGCAGGCCATCACAGAAGTAGCGATCGAGAAGAACACGGCGGCAAGGCTTGCCGCGAGACCGCCAACACCGAGCCCGTACTGCAATGCAAAGCTCAGCAAGTTCAGGACGCCGGCGAATCCGCTGAACATCATCAACAGAGTGATCGACTCCAGTCCCAAAACTTTGGGAAGCAGCCGAAACACACTGTTGATCGTGAGGTCTCCGGTTGCGAGTGCCATCCTGCATCCATTCCGCGCCATCCGTTGTCGCGACGGAAAATAGCAGAAGGCAGCTCAACCCAAAGACGAGAGAAGAGGCCGGACTAACTTTCGCTGGAGATGGTTACCGAAGACACCAAGCCGAGCGCTGAGGGTCAGCTGTAGCAGGCTTGCTCGACCTTGCCGATCGCCGCCGATGAGCCTTTCAAAGTGAAGATCGCGGCCGGCAGGACGCCACTCTTGTCGGTCACGGTCAGCGGTCCCGCGGATTTCAGGACGCGGACAAGTTCGCTGTCGCGACGTGGCGTCGCCGTCATCGCGCCGTCCATCGCCTCATAGCGAAGGGTGATCTCGGCATTGAGCGCCCCGCTCGCAAATATGAAGGTCGCGTGATGGTTCATGTCGCCCTTGGGCGGAAAGCCATCACCGGTCATCGGCAGGAAGCGCAGGCCGATCTTGTCCTCCCCGCCGCAGGTGATCAGCAGGATGTCGTCCGGCCGGCCGGTCGCGCAGATCGACGCGGTCATCATCATTCCGCCCTCGTCCTGTTCGAGCCCGGCTTTCCACGCTTCACAATCGCCGGCCAGAGCCGGTGTTGCCAGGACGGCGGCAAGTACCGCCATACCGCAGACTCTCATGGGCTCCCTCCCCGTCAGGTTGCGGCATCAGGCATCCGCATTGCCGCTTCGGCAAGCTCGACCTTCGGCGTCAGCCGTAGCGTCGGGCCGCCTCCACCGCGAGCCCCGTTCCGACCGAGCCGAACACGTTGCCGGTGACGACGCGCGCCTCCGGGACCGAGGCCAGAATGGCGGAGCGTACGTGTTCGAGCCTGGTGGATCCGCCGGTCAGGAACAGGGCATCGATATCGGCAGCGGCGACGCCGGCCATAGCAAGGCAGGCATCGACGCGGGCACCGATGCGCGTGGCCAGATCGCCGGTGTGCCGGACAAGGCAGGGATGATCGATATGGGTGGAAAGGCCACGCTCCAGCCAGTCGAAGGGAACGGTGACCGCGCCGGTCTCGGCAACGGCAATCTTGGCGCCCTCCACTTCGATGGCGAGGGTATGGCCGCGCTCATCGTCGACCACCCGCATCAGGCGATGAATGAGATGCGGCTCGGCGGCGCGCCTTTCCAGATCGACGAGTTCGCGGTGCACGCGCGGCTCGTAGAGCCGGTTGATCGCCGACCATGTGGCGAGGTCGTGATAGTAGACCGAGGGCACATCGATCTCGCCGCGGGCAAGCTTGGAGCGGAAGCCGAGGAGCGGCATCACCGTGCCCAAGCTGAGGTGGCGGTCGAAGTCGGTGCCGCCGATACGGACGCCGTCGTTGGCCAGCACGTCGGAGGCGCGTTCCGCCTTCTTCGCTCGGTCCGGCCCGAGACGAACGATGGAAAAGTCGGACGTGCCGCCGCCGATGTCGGCGATCAATGCCAGTTCCTCATGGGAGAGCTGCTGCTCATAGTCGAGGCTGGCGGCGATCGGCTCGTACTGGAAGGAAATTTCCTGAAAGCCGAGGTCGCGGGCAATGGCATGCAGCGTCGCCTCGGCCAGACGATCGGCTTCCGGGTTGCCATCGACGAAATGTACCGGTCGGCCGTGAACGAGGTGGGTGAGCGGCGCGCCGGACGTCGCCTCGCCGCGCTTCTTCACTTCCGCGAGGTAGCGCTTCAGCACGTCGCGGAACTTGACGCGGCTCTTGCCGACCAGCGTCGTCTCGTCCATCAGCGCCGAGCCGAGCACGGACTTCAGCGCCCGCATCAGGCGGCCGTGCTCGCCGCCGACATAGGCGGCAATGGCGGCGCGGCCGACCGAGATGGAACCGTCCTGGTGGTAGAAGGTGGCGCTCGGAAGCGTCTCCTCGTCGTTCTCGAGGCGCACCATGTCGGCCCGGCCGCCTGTGACGACGCCGAGCGTTGTGTTGGACGTGCCGAAATCGAGGCCTGCCGCCGCCATGACCGCTCTCCGAATAAATTGGGGGGCGGTTTCCCTAGCGCTTCGCGTCGGCGATTGCCAGTGCAAATCAGGCGAGCAGGATCACCAATGCCGTCAAGGACAGCAGCACCAGCAGGGCCGGCAGCGTGAAGAGGCCACCGGTCAGCGGCGGTTCGGCTGCCACCTCCTCTAGATGGCGTCGCATGCCGCCAAGACGATGGCCGGCAACGAAGGCGCGGGTGTGGACGGCTCCGAGTTCCCGGAGCACGGCATCTTGATACTGGTTTCGACGCATGACAAACCACCAATGAACATTCTGGAGCTTGCCGCCTCCACGGTTAAGAACGCCTCAACGGCGTTGACGACACCGGGATCGCCGGTGTACGAGCCGGAACACATGTAGAACGAGATTGGCGCTTCCGCCGCCGGCGTGGCAAACTCCGAGGCGCGCGAATCAGCGCTCCCCGGCGGGCGGCGGAAGGCCGGCATCGCCGGCAACGGACGAAGACGGGAACGCATGGAAAAGGACGATCTGTTCGGAACCCTCCCTCCGCCGGCAAGCACGGCAGCCCCGGCGGCGGCGCCCATTCGTGCGCCCAAGGCGGCGCGCACGCGACCCGAGATCACCACTCCGGTGGAAGCGGTCTATGACGCGTCGGCGATCGAGGTTCTGGAGGGTCTGGAGCCGGTGCGCCGGCGGCCGGGCATGTATATCGGCGGCACCGACGACAAGGCGATGCATCACCTTTTCGCCGAGGTGATTGACAACTCGATGGACGAGGCGGTGGCGGGCCATGCCTCGTGGATCGAGGTGCGGCTCGATGCCGACGGGTTCCTGACCGTCAACGACAACGGACGCGGCATTCCCGTCGATCCGCATCCCAAGTTTCCGGGCAAGTCGGCGCTGGAGGTGATCCTCTGCACGCTGCACGCCGGCGGCAAGTTCGACAGCAAGGTCTACGAGACCTCGGGCGGCCTGCATGGCGTCGGCGTTTCGGTGGTCAACGCCTTGTCCGAATGGCTCGACGTCGAGGTGGCGCGCGGCCGCCAGCTCTACAAGCAAAGCTTCTCGCGCGGCATTCCCCAGGGAGACTTGCAGCGGCTCGGCGAGACGATGAACCGACGCGGCACCAAGACTCGCTTCAAGCCGGACCCGCAGATTTTTGGTGAAGACGCCCGGTTCGAGCCGGCGCGTATCTTCAAGATGGCTCGCTCGAAGGCCTATCTGTTCGGCGGCATCGAGATCCGCTGGTCCTGCGATCCGTCGCTGGTCGAGGGCTCGAAGACGCCGGCCGAAGCCGTGTTCAAGTTTCCCGGCGGCCTCAAGGACTTCCTCGTCGAGGCGCTGGACGGCGAGAAGCGGGTCGCCGACGACCTGTTCGCCGGGCGCGTCGGCACCGGCGGTCATGGCACGGTGGAATGGGCGGTGTCCTGGTTCGCCGGCGACGGCTTCGTCAATTCCTACTGCAACACCATTCCGACGCCGGATGGCGGCACGCATGAGCAAGGCCTGCGCCTTGCACTCACTCGCTCGCTGAAAGCCTATGGCGAGATGGCCGGCAACAAGCGCGTGGCGCAGGTGATGCCGGAGGACGTGATGACCTCGGCCGGTGCGATGCTGTCGGTCTTCGTGCGCGAGCCGGAGTTCGTCGGCCAGACCAAGGACAAGCTGGCAACCGCCGAAGCGTCCCGGATCGTCGAGACGGCGGTGAAGGATGCCTTCGACCACTGGCTGACCGCCTCGCCGCAACAGTCCGGCCGGCTGCTCGACTGGATCGTCGAGCGCGCCGACGAGCGCCTGCGCCGCCGTCAGGAGAAGGACGTTCTCAGGAAGAGCGCAGTGCGCAAGCTGCGCCTGCCGGGCAAGCTCGCCGACTGCACGCAGAACGCCGCGCAAGGGTCGGAGCTGTTCATCGTCGAGGGCGACTCGGCCGGTGGCTCGGCCAAGCAGGCGCGCGACCGCGCCAGCCAGGCGGTGATGCCGCTCAGAGGCAAGATCCTCAATGTGGCGAGTGCGGGCCGCGACAAGGTGACGGCCAACCAGCTGCTGTCCGACCTGTTGCAGGCGCTCGGCTGCGGTACCCGTTCGCACTATCGCGAGGACGACCTCCGCTACGACAAGGTCATCGTGATGACCGACGCCGACGTCGACGGCGCCCACATCGCCTCGCTCCTGATCACCTTCTTCTATCGTGAGATGCCGCAACTCATCCGTGGCGGACATCTCTATCTGGCGGTGCCGCCACTCTACCGCCTGACCCACGGCGGCAAGACCATCTATGCCCGCGACGATGCTCATCGCGAGGAACTGCTCCGCACGACGTTCAAGAACAAGAAGCCGGAGATCGGCCGTTTCAAGGGCCTCGGCGAGATGATGCCGTCGCAGCTCAAGGAGACCACCATGGACAAGAAGACGCGGACCCTCCTGCGTGTCGTCCTGGTGGAAGACGAGGCGGAGCAGACGGCGGATTCGGTGGAGCGTCTGATGGGCAACAAGCCGGAAGGCCGTTTCCAGTTCATTCAGGAGAATGCGGAGTTCGCCGAGGATCTGGACATTTAGGCTGGAGACCCCGGTCCCTGACGGGCTTCAGGTTTTCGCGCAGCTCCCACGCAAACTTGGTCCGCACTTTTGCTGAAGTTGCTCTTGAGCCTCCTCCAGGTCTACTGTCCTCACCGCTTAGAAGTTGCGAACCGGGCGTAGGCAGCGCACCATGCCGGCAGTCGATTTTCCGAAAGACACTTCCGCAATGACATACATTCGCTTAGCCCTGCTGGGCGTCCTAGTGGTGGCCATTTTGGCGCTTCTGAACGGCGGCTGGTACACGGTTCAGGAAACGGAGCGCGGTGTCCTTCTGAGAAATGGCGCCTTCGTCGCGACCGTCGAGCCGGGGCTCCATTTCAAGCTGCCGGTCTTCGAGAGCGTCGTAAAGATCGACGTGACGCAGCGGGCCTTGAGGTGGGCGAGCGACAACAGTCTCGAGGCCTATAGCCAAGACCAGCAACCGGCCAACCTATCGGTCTCCGTGGTCTACCATGTGCCGCCGGTCGACGTGGACAAGGTCTACCGGCAGTTCGCCGGTGTCGAGGGCTTGGAGTCCCGTCTGATCGCCCGCAAACTGCCACAGGATCTCAAGACGGTATTCGGGCGCTACACCGCTGCGTCGGTCATCCAGAACCGGGGCAAGTTCGTCGCCGACGTCGAGAGCGCCGTACGGGCGGGCATTGTCGGCCCCCTGGTGGTCGATCAGGTCAACATCGAAGACATTATCTTCTCCGACGCCTACGAGAACTCCGTCGAGCAGCGCATGCTGGCGGAGATCGAAGTGATGAAGCTGCGCCAGAACGCCGAACGAGAGAAAGTGCAGGCGGAAATCACCGTGACGCAAGCCAAGGCTGCCGCCGACAGCCAGCTCGCCACCGCCACGGCTGCGGCACAAGCCACCGAAATCCAGGCCAAAGCCGATGCCGAGCGCATCCGCTTGAGGGGTGAAGCGGACGCCGCGGCAATTCGCGCCCGGGCAGACGCGCTTGGCGTGAACGGCGATGCGATCATCCGTCTGAACAACTCCGAGAAATGGAACGGGCAGTTGCCGGCTACCATGCTGCCGGGAACGACGTTGCCGTTCGTGGAAATAAAGTAGACAGCGCCAGCGGGGGCGTCTGGTCTCGTGCGGCTTTCGCGGCACGAGACGGTGTCGTCGTTGCGCTTCAGCCACTCTGCCGATCGTTGGCTCGTTTTGCATCGCTCCCCGGCCGCTCGAGGACAGGATGCGTAGATTTGCGCTGGCGGCAAGAAGATCGACCGATGAACTGCGGATACCGATGGGATCCTCGCGTTCATCTCAATGGCAGCATCATGCAAATCATGCCGCGAAAGGCCCCGAACTCGCTTCCATGACCTCGGAAGTAACAATAAACGCTCAATTCGGCAGGAATTGATTGACATGCGGACGATTCCACATATGGTCTCCCACCATATCCGGATCGTTCCAAGACGGTCCGGACGCGCGTGGATTCGCCTGCCTCCAGTGTTCGAATCCCCCTATCCAAGAGACCGCACACCACATGAATTTTTCTGATCTCGGACTGAGCGCCAGCGTAATGGCGGCCGTTGAAGCGGCCGGCTATACGACTCCGACGCCGATCCAGGCCGAAGCCATCCCGCATGCCGTCGCCGGCCGCGACGTGATCGGCATCGCCCAGACGGGCACCGGCAAGACCGCCGCTTTCGTGCTGCCCATGCTGACGCTCCTCGAGAGCGGCCGCGCCCGTGCCCGCATGCCGCGCACGCTGATCCTCGAGCCGACGCGCGAACTCGCGGCGCAGGTCGAGGAGAACTTCGTCAAGTATTCGATCAACAACAACCTCAACATCGCTCTGTTGATCGGCGGCGTGTCCTTCGACGACCAGAACCGCAAGCTCGATCGCGGCGCCGACGTACTGATCGCCACGCCCGGGCGACTCCTCGACCACTTCGAGCGTGGCCGGCTGCTTCTGACCGGCGTCGAAATTCTTGTCATCGACGAGGCCGACCGCATGCTCGATATGGGTTTCATCCCGGATATCGAGCGCATCTGCAAGCTGGTCACCAAGAACCACCAGACGCTGTTCTTCTCGGCCACCATGCCGCCGGAGATCCAGGCGCTGACCGAGAACTTCCTGAACAACCCGGTGCAGGTCGAGGTCGCCAAGCCGGCGACCGCCGCGGCGACGGTGGCCCAGCGCCTCGTCGTATCCGGCACTGAGGATTATGAGAAGCGCGAAACCTTGCGCGCCCAGATCGCGGCGGCGCAGGATCTCAAGAACGCCATCGTGTTCTGCAACCGCAAGCGCGACGTCGCGGTGGTGTTCCGCAGTCTTGTCCGCCATGGCTTCAACGTCGGTGCCCTGCATGGCGACATGGACCAGCGCGCGCGCATGGCGACGCTCGACGCCTTCAAGAAGGGCACGCTGACACTGCTGGTCGCTTCGGATGTCGCCGCTCGCGGCCTCGACATTCCCGACGTCAGCCACGTCTTCAATTACGACGTGCCGATCCACGCCGAGGACTATGTCCACCGCATCGGCCGCACCGGTCGCGCCGGTCGGTCGGGGACGGCGGTGATGATCGTCACCCAGGACGACGAGAAGCATCTCTCGGCCATCGAAAAGCTGATCACCACCGATATCGAGTGGATCGGCGATCCGATCGTCTTCGACCCCGAGGCCCGCAAGCGGTCGCGCGGTCGCAAGAGCGCTGAGGGCAAGGAGTCGCGCCGATCGCGCGCCAAGGCCGAGGGCGATGAGGCCCGTGCACCGTCACGCTCGCGCCGCACCCGCCAAAGCACCGAGGCGGTCGAGGCGACCGCCGAGGAGGCGCCGCGCCAGAGCCGCAGCCGCAGTTCCCGTCCGGACCGTGAGGCGAGGCCAGAGCGCGAGGCAAGGCCGGAACGCGAGCCGAGACAGGATCGTGAGGCAAGACCGGACCGCGAGCCAAGACCCGACCGGTCGGCCGAACGGCAGCCCGTGCGCGCCGGCGAACGTCCCCGTTCGATGCCGCGCCGCGATGTCGATGACGGTCCCGCCGTGGTCGGCCTCGGAGACCATGTGCCGGCCTTCCTGCTGCGGCCGGTACGGATCGCCAAATCGGCGAACTGAGTTCTATCCAGCGATACCCTTCAAACGGCGGCCCTGCGGCCGCCGTTTTCTTTTGGCGTGCGTGGCAAATCGCTTCGCAGGACCGGAAAAAACGTCCGCCCGCCGTTTGGCGGACGGCGGAAAGCTCAAGCTTTACTGATGCTGTGCACCATTGCTTAACGCTCAATTCATGCCTGCGGTCTATCAAGAGTGAGGGCAAGCTGGGCAATGGGCGGAGACCATGACGAACCGGGAAGAGTTTCTGCGGACAATCGGCTATGGTGAAGCGGCCGTGGCGCAACTCAGGCGCAACGAGAACGCGGCCTACCCCCGCAACTACGAACTCTGGTACAATTACTGCGCCGGTTTCAATCACGCCCTCAATCGCGCGGTGAATGACATCCTGCGCGCCAAGGGCCGCATCGAGACGGCCGAACTCCAAGCCATCTACAATCAGTTCATCTCGCCATCGCGCCTCTCCGACCGCATCGAGGACGTCGGCGGCCGCATCTCCGGCGAGATCGATGGCGTCATGGCGGCAATGAGCAAGACGATCACCGCCAATGCCTCCTACGCCGGCACCCTGTCCGAGGCGTCAACGGAGCTGAGCGCGGGCCCGGACCTGTCGCGACTGCGCGGCATCGTGGGAGAGCTTCTGGTCGCCACGGAAGAGACGGAGAAGATCAATCGGGAACTCGAGGGGCAGCTTGCCGACAGCCACAGGCAGATTTCCGAGCTCAAGGAGAGCCTCGAGTCGCTGCGCTTCGAGACCCTCACCGACGAACTGACCACGCTGGCCAACCGCAAGCATTTCGACCAATCACTGGAACGAGCGGTCGCCAACGCGGCCGAAACGGACAGCGTTCTGTCGCTGCTCATCACCGACATCGACAACTTCAAATCGTTCAACGACAGTTTTGGCCATCAGACGGGCGACCAGGTGCTGCGTCTGGTTGCCCTCTCGGTCAAGCAGGCGATCAAGGGGCATCACCTCGCCTGCCGCTATGGTGGCGAGGAGTTCGCCATCATCATGCCGAAGACCAGCCTGTCGCGGGCCGAGACGCTGGCGGAACGCATCCGCACGAGCGTCAAGGAGAAGGAACTCAAGAAGCGGTCCACCGGTGAAACGCTGGGCTTTGTCACCGTTTCGGTGGGCGTCGCTACCTACCATAGAGGCGATACTGCCATCTCTCTGATCGAGCGGGCTGACACCGCGCTTTATCTTGCCAAACGGGCCGGTCGCAACCGCGTCTGCACGGAAGCGATGCTCGCCGCTACCGCGGAAGATGCATAGCATCACCGCATCGGGGGGAACCACGGCCGACGGGGAAGGCCGAGCACCCTGCCGGTCTCCCGCAGGTGGACGCGACCATCCACATCGGTCTGCATTTCGTAGGTGAGCGTACCGGTCAGGGCGAGCCGGCGTCCGTCGATGAGTGCGCCAGCGGGCCGGCACCATGGCGGCGCTTCCAAGCCGGACACCACAATGGAAATGGTCGCGCAGTCATCGCCGAAGGCGAGCGGCCGGCTGGTGACCGAGACCGACGGGCGGCCTGCCGCTGCCTCCAGAAGGCATGCGTCGGCGTCGCAGGGCGAGTTGCGACCCGGCAAAAGAAGTTCGGCCGGATCGACTCCCAGGGCCGCCATCCAAACGTCGAGCGTAAAGCCGCCTTTGGGTCCGATCTTGTACCAGGCTCCGCTTTCCTCACGAACCAGGACGAGCGAGCCATCACCAGCGACGACCAGGCCTGGCGGCGCTCCAGCCCCGATGAAGGCGAGCCCCAAAAACACGGCAACAAGTCCCAGCCATCGCTTGCGGCCCCGCCACAGGCATATCCAGAGCCCCCCGGCGGCAACGACGAGCATCGTCCAGCCCGGAGGCCGGCCATAGAGCCCGCCGCCCGGCGTCCAGTCGGCGACGACGCGCGCCACCGCGATCATCGCGTCGATGCCGGCGCCCATGATGGCAAGCGGCGCGCCTTCGAGGCCGAGCGGCATCGTCAGCGCCGCAAGGAGCGCCATCGGCATGATCAACAAGGACACCAACGGTTCTGTAACGAGATTGGCGATCATGCCGAGCGGCGCCAGACGACCGAAATGGTAAAGCGCCATCGGCAAGGTGGCGAGACCGGCTACCACCGTCGCGGCAAGCGCCGCCACGAACCAGAGGGCGAACCGCCGCACCATACGGGCCAGGAAACTGACGTCGCCGCCATCGTTCACCTCGTCGCGCCCGGCACGCCATGCCTCCAGCCCGGCCATCAGGGCCACCACGGCGGCGAAGGACATTTGTGCACCGGGCTCCATCACCGCCTCGGGTGACAGCGCCAGCGTGACGAGGGCCGCCACCGCGATCACCCTCAGCGACAGGGCGCGGCGATCGATCAGCACCGCGAGAAGCGACACCGCCACCATGATCATGGAACGCTCCGCCGGCACGTCCATGCCAGAGACGACGAAATAGGCGCCGGTGCCCAGCATCGACAGCGCCGCGGCGATCTTCTTGATCGGCAGGTTGAGTGCCAGTGGTGGTACCAGCGCCAGAATGAGGCGGATGCCGCCGAACAGGAAGGCGGCGACCAAGCTCATGTGCATGCCGGAGATCGACAGCACGTGGGAGACGCCAGCAATGCGCATCGCCTCGTTGGTCGCATCGGATATGCCGGCGCGGTCGCCGACGATCAGCGCCGCCGCGATGGCGCCGGTGTCGCCGGGAAGCGCGGCGCGGATGCGGCCGGCCGCCTTGGTTCGCACCGTCTCAATGCTGCTCAGGGCAGTCAGCCAGATGCCGGGCGGGGGTGCTTCCGGCCAGGGTTTGACCGCGCCATAGGTGAAGCCGCTGGCGCCGATCCCGGTGAACCATGCGACGCGGGCAAAGTCATAGCCCCCCGGCAGCGGCGGCGGTGGCGGGGGAGCCAGGCGGGCAAGCATGACAACCGCCTCTCCCGGCGCCGGCACCACTCCACGGGTCGTCACGCGGATGCGCGGCGGCAGGCCGTCCCTCGAAGGCGGATCCATCTCTGCCGGCCTGACGAGCAGGCGCGCCGCGCCCTTGCCGCGATCCTCGACAGCCACGACATGGCCGCGCAGCGTCACGGTCCGCTCGAAAGGAAAGACCGGGTGGGCGGCAAGGTATGTCACCAACGCGGCGTGCAGGAAGCCGAGGCAGACCAGACCGGCAAGAATCGCCGGGAACTGCCAGACCGAGGAGCGGCGAAGGACCAGCGTCAATGACGCGATCATCCCGAGGCCGGCGACCGCCAGCGCGATGACCGGGGGCTCGCTTGTCGGGGCAAAGTAGAAGGCCGCACCGACGGCGACAGCCACCGGCCACCAGAGAAAACCCCGGCCGTCGTCGAGATCGCGGGCAAAGGATTTCCGGAGATCGAAAAGGCGGCGGCGCCATCCGTCTCCGTCGGTCCGGCGCCCATATGGAGCGCTTTCGATACTGGTATCCGTTCGGACCGTCACAGTCGGCGCCTATTTCGGTTGCTTACCCGGCCCATGCCGCGATCTTATTTTGCGAAACGCACGGCTTTCCTGTAAGACGCCGTCCACGCAATGGTCCAGCCGACGACGATCCGCCGTCCTGTCCGGGCCAACCCTGGTATTTTTCGGAACTATCGTCGATGTCCACGCCTGTCGTCACGCGTTTTGCGCCGTCTCCCACTGGTTTTCTGCACATCGGAGGCGCGCGGACGGCGCTCTTCAACTGGCTCTACGCCAAGCGGCACGGCGGCAAGATGCTGCTCCGCATCGAGGATACCGACCGCGAGCGCTCGACGCAGGCGGCGGTGGACGCCATCATCGACGGGCTCTCCTGGCTGGGCCTCTCCTGGGAGGGGGAGCCGATCTCCCAGTTCCAGCGGGCCGACCGCCATGCCGACGTGGCGCGCGCGCTCGTCGCGGCGGGCAAGGCCTACTACTGCTACTGCACGCCGGACGAGCTGAACGAGATGCGCGAGACCGCCAAGGCCAACGGCCTGCCGCCGCGCTACGACGGCCGCTGGCGCGACCGCGACCCGTCGGAGGCGCCGGCCGGCGTCAAGCCGTCGGTGCGCATCAAGGCGCCGCTCGATGGCGAGACGGTGATCGAGGATGCGGTTCAGGGCACCGTCACCTTCCCCAACAAGGACCTCGACGACTTCATCATCCTTCGGTCCGACGGCACGCCCACCTACATGCATGCCGTGGTGGTCGACGACCACGACATGGGCGTCACCCAGATCATTCGCGGCGACGACCACCTTACCAATACGGCACGTCAGAAGATCATCTACGATGCCCTCGGCTGGGACATGCCAAAGGTGGCCCACATTCCGCTAATCCATGGACCGGATGGCGCCAAGCTCTCGAAGCGGCACGGCGCGCTGGGCGTCGAGGCCTATCGCGCCATGGGCTACCTGCCGGTGGCGCTTCGCAACTATCTCGTCCGCCTCGGCTGGGCACATGGCGACGCGGAAATCCTGTCCACCGATGAGATGATCGCCCTGTTCGACCTCGAGGGGATCGGCCGCTCGCCGTCGCGCTTCGACTTCGGCAAGCTCGAGAACCTCAACGGACACTACATTCGCCAGACGCCGGATGACGAACTGGTGGGCCACGTTGTCGCCCTCCTCGATCACATCCCCGAGGGAGCCTCGCTGAAGGCGAAGCTCGACGAGCACAAGAAGGCGCAGCTCGCCGCCGCCATGCCGGGCCTCAAGGAGCGCGCCAAGACGCTGCTCGAGCTGATCGACAATGCCGGCTTCCTGTTTGCCAGCCGGCCGCTGGCCCCGGACGAGAAGGCCGCTGCGCTGCTTGATGACGCCGGCAAGACGGCGCTCGGCGACCTGTTGCCGCGCCTCACCGCGCTGGCCGAGTGGACTGCGGCCTCCACTGAGGAAGTGGTACGCGCCTATGCCGCCGAGACCAGCCTCAAGCTCGGCAAGGTGGCCCAGCCGCTTCGCGCTGCCGCCACCGGACGCACTACGTCGCCGCCGATTTTCGACGTGCTCGCCGTGCTCGGCCGCGACGAGGCGCTGGGGCGCATCAAGGATGCGCTGGCCGGCTAAAAGGCCAAGAACTTTCGGAAAATTGCAAACCCCGCCCGGTTCGACCGCGGCGGGGTTTTCACTTCCTTGCGAGGGCCATGTGGCGAGACAGGAAAGCCTGCTGCCCAGCCGGTTCAGAGATATGAACTCTATCGGCAAAAAGCCCAGCGGAACAATAACTCGCGCCTCATGGTCCGGTTCCCGGTCTCCACCGAAATGGCAAGGCTGACCACCAATTCGACGGCTTGCCGGAGTAGGGATTTTCCGCTACGTGAAGATCGACATGCGACTGGGAGGTTGGTCGGCAGTTTACGTAAACGTAATCGCTTTATCCTTCCCCTCATTGGCCTGGTCCACCCGATCACCTCTTGGAGATCCGACCGAATGACCACGAAGAACGCGACCGTCACCATCGATGACAAGACCTATGAGTTCCCGCTCAAGGACGCAAGCATCGGCCCGAGCGTGATGGACATCTCCACCTTCTATGGCAAGACCGGCCACTTCACCTACGATCCGGGCTTCACGTCGACCGGCGCCTGCGAATCCAAGATCACCTATATCGACGGCGACAAGGGCGTGCTGCTCTATCGCGGCTACCCGATCGAGCAGTTGACGCTCGACGGCGACTATCTCGAAACCTGCTACCTGCTGCTTTACGGCGAACTGCCGACCAAGGCGCAGAAGCAGCAGTTCGATCGGCATATCACCCGCCACACCATGATCCACGAGCAGATGACCCGCTTCTTCCAGGGGTATCGCCGCGACGCCCATCCGATGGCGGTCATGGTCGGCACGGTCGGCGCGCTGTCGGCCTTCTACCATGACTCGATCGACATCTCGGACCCGCATCAGCGGATGATCGCCTCGCACCGGATGATCGCCAAGATGCCGACGATCGCCGCCATGGCCTACAAGTATTCGATCGGCCAGCCGTTCATCTTCCCGAAGAACGACCTCGATTACGCGGCGAACTTCCTGCACATGTGCTTCGCCGTGCCGGCCGAGGAGTACAAGGTCAATCCGATCCTTGCCCGCGCCATGGACCGCATCTTCACCCTGCACGCCGATCATGAGCAGAACGCCTCGACCTCGACGGTGCGCCTTGCCGGCTCGTCGGGCGCCAATCCGTTTGCCTGCATTGCCGCCGGCATCGCCTGCCTCTGGGGTCCGGCGCATGGCGGCGCCAACGAGGCGGCGCTCAACATGCTGGCCGAAATCGGCACGGTCGACCGCATCCCCGAGTATATCGCCCGCGCCAAGGACAAGAACGATCCGTTCCGTCTGATGGGCTTCGGTCACCGCGTCTACAAGAACTACGACCCGCGCGCCAAGATCATGCAGCAGACCTGCCACGAGGTGCTGCAGACGCTCGGCATCAAGGACGACCCGCTGCTCGACGTGGCGGTCGAGCTGGAGCGGATCGCGCTCAGCGACGAGTATTTCATCGAGAAGAAGCTCTACCCGAACATCGACTTCTATTCGGGCATCACGCTGAAGGCGATGGGCTTCCCGACGTCGATGTTCACCGTGCTGTTCGCCGTCGCCCGCACCGTCGGCTGGATCGCCCAGTGGAAGGAAATGGTCGAGGATCCGAGCCAGAAGATCGGCCGTCCGCGCCAGCTCTACATCGGCGCGCCGCAGCGCGACTACGTGTCGCTCGACAAGCGCGGCTGAGCCGAGCCCCACCTGACAAGACGAAGCGGACCTCCGGTGGCAACGCCGGGGGTCTTTTCTTGTCGCTTGGCAGAGCGGATCAGCGTCCGGCGAGCCGCAGGACCACGGCGGCGGCGGTATCGGCGGCGGGGCGGCCGTCCGGCAGCGCCATCACGTCCCTGAGGCGGGCGAAGGCGGCGACTTGGGCCGCACGGGCTGGTGTGTCGGAGAGGAGTGGCGCGAGGGCATCGGCCAGCCGTTCCGGCGCGAGATCGGGGTCGAGAAACTCAGGGCTCGCCTTCTCGCCGAGTATGATGTTGGCAAGGCCGAACATGCTGATGTTCACCAGTCCCGGAACGCGGCGGGCGACCTCCGAGATGACCCGGAACAGCGGGTCACGAGCGTAGGCGATCACGCTGGGAACGCCGGCGAGCGCCAGCTCCAGCGTCACCGTTCCCGAGGTGGCGAGCGCCGCGTGTCCCGACCGAAAAGCTGCCCACTTCTCGGCCTCGCCGGTAACGATGACGGGGCGTACAGACCAGCCGGCCGTTTCCCTCTCGATGCGCTCCCTGAGCCGTTCGACGGCCGGAAGCACCGGTCGAACGGCAAGGCCGCGTACCGACAGGACATCCAGCACGCGCCCGTAGAGCGCCAGCATGCGGTCGATCTCACCGGATCGGCTGCCCGGCAGCACCAGCAGCGTCGGCGGGACGCCCCCGCCCAGCGGTGGACGCTCGCCGGGCGCCGGCGTCAACTGCTCGGGTCGATCGATCAGCGGATGACCGACATAGGTTGCGTCAGGGCCCTTCAGACGGGCCAGGACGGCCGGCTCGAATGGCAGCAGCGTCAGCACATGATCGACGTAGGCGGCCATCCTGCGGGCTCTGCTGGGCCGCCAGGCCCAAACGGACGGGCAGACGTAGTCAACGACCGGCAGGTCCGGCAGCGCCGCCCTGACATCACGCGCCACACGGTGGGTGAAGTCGGGGCTGTCTATGATCACCAGCACGTCCGGGCGCCAAGCGATGACAGCGCCGGTGGTCTCGGCGGTGCGGAGCTGGATGAGCGGCAAACGCTTCACCACCGGGCCGAAGCCCATGACGGCGATGTCGTGAAGGGAGAAGAGGCTCGGCATTCCCTCGGCGGCCATGCGATCGCCGCCGACGCCGAAAAACGCGATGGGCCGCGCCGACAGCCTCTTGAGCGCCGCCATCAGCCGCGCGCCGAGCTGGTCGCCGGATTCCTCGCCGACGACAAGGGCGACGCGGAGCGGCGACGGCTCGCTCATGATGCGCCATCCGGGAACGACCGAACCTGCAGGAACAGTCGGGCGGCATCGGCGGCCGCGATGGTGGCGGGACGATCGACGATCATCACCCGCCCGGATTCCACGGCGATGCCGGCCAGACCGGCGGCCACCGCCATCTCGATCGTGCGGGGGCCGATGGTCGGCAGGTCGACGCGCAGGTCCTGCTGCGGCTTGGCCGCCTTCACCAGCACGCCGGAGCGATGCGCCGCCTTGAGGCGCCCGCGCTTTCTGAGATCGGCGACCCGCTGCAAGAGCTCGTCGGTGCCCTCAATGCCCTCGACCGCGACGACGCGGCCAGAGATCGCCACCACGGCCTGGCCGATATCGAGGCGGCCCAGCGTCAGCGACGCCTCGACGCCCTTGACGATATCCGCCTCGGCGTCGTCAGTGGGCTTGATCCGGCCGAGGTTGCCGCTGCCGCCGACCAATCCGGGCGCCACCTCGTGGGCGCCCACCACGCGATAACCGCGATCTTCGAGGAAGCGGACGACGTTCTTCAGCACCGTGTCGTCGCCGCCGACCATCAGAGACAGGATCTTCGGCAGGCTCAGCACAGCGCCCAGATCGACGCGGATCGCCGAGAAGTCCGGACGGTTGACGGCGCCGCAGATCACCACCTCACCGACGCGCTCGCGGGCCAGAAGATCGAACAGCCGGCCGATCTCGCCCCAGCGCAGCCAGTGATGATGAAAGGCTTCGATATCCAGATCGGCTTCGCCGACGATGCCGAACAGCACCACCGGCCGCCCCACCTCTTCGGCCGCCCGCGCCACGATGAGGGGCACGCTGCCGCCACCGGCGATGATGCCAAGGGTCGGACGGTCGGGCGCGGTCATTCGGCCTCGCCGTCCCGGCTGCGTGGCGTGCAGATGGCGCGGTCGCCGCCGGCTCGGATGAACTCGACCATGCGATCGACCAGCGGGCTACCGCCGTAGGTTTCCACGACGCGGTCGATGCGAACCGACAGAGGATCGTCGCCCTCGAAGAGCAGCTTGTAGGCGTTGCGCAGGGCGTGGATGTCGTCCCGCGGATAGTTGGCACGCCGAAGGCCGACCAGGTTCAGGCCGCCGAGACGGGCGCGGTTGCCGGTCACCATGCCGAAGGGGATGACGTCGTTCTCGACGCCGGTCATGCCGCCGACCATCACGCCCTCGCCAACGCGAACCCACTGGTGCACGGCGCTGAGACCCCCGAGAATGGCGTTGTCGCCGATGTGGACATGGCCGCCGAGCGTGGCGCAGTTGACCAGGATGACGTTGTTGCCGACCACGCAGTCATGGGCGACATGGGCATTGGCCATCAGGAGACAGCCGGCGCCGACGCGCGTCAGCATGCCGCCGCCCTCCGTGCCGAGATGCAGCGTCACGCATTCGCGGATCACCGTCCGCTCGCCAACCTCGAGCCGGCTCGGTTCGCCCCGGTACTTGAGGTCCTGCGGCACCATGCCGACAGTGGCGTGCGGAAACACCGTGACGCCGGCGCCCAGCGTCGTGCGGCCATCCACCACGGTGTGGGCATGCAGCACCACGCCATCGCCAAGCCGGACATGCGGACCGACGACGCTGAAGGGGCCGATGCTGACGCCTTCGCCGATCTCGGCAGCCGGATCGACGACGGCGGTGGGATGAATGCTACGCATGCGGATGATTCCTCGGCGGCGAGGCGGCCGGTGGCCGCTCATTTCCCTATAGCTTCCGTTGCCGGCGAAGGGCCGCAATTTATGTTTCAGCGTGTTACGGCAGACCGATGCGGCGACCGACCGTCAGGCGTTCACCAGCATGGCGCTGAGTTCGGCCTCGGCGACCTTGGTGCCACCGACGATGGCCGTAGCCTCATACCACCACATGTTGGCGCGCTTCTTGAGCTTGCGGACGTGGTATTCGACAACGTCGCCGGGGCCGACCGGCTTCCTGAACTTCACCTTGTCGATGGTCATGAAATAGACCAGCTTCGGCGCAGCGCCGTCCGTCGAGTTGACGCAGATGGCGCCGGCCGTCTGGGCCATGCCCTCGATCATCAACACGCCGGGCATCACCGGCGCGTCGGGGAAATGCCCCTGGAACTGCGGCTCGTTGATGGTGACGTTCTTGATGCCGATGGCCGAGTTGTCGCCGTCGATCTCGATGATCCGGTCGATCATCATGAAGGGGAAGCGGTGCGGCAACGCCTTCAGGAGCGCCTGGATATCCATGACCCCCAAGGTGCCCTTGACCGGCGCCCCGGTTTCGGCCGGTGCCGTTGCGGTATCGGTTTCGCTCACGTTTCGTCCCTTCCCGTCGCCTGCGCGGCCCGCTTGAGGGCCATCTGTTCCCTGGTCCACTCGCGGATCGGCTTCGCCGGACTACCGACGTAGCGCGCCCCCGCGGGAATGCTGTCCTTCACCATGGCGCCGCCCGAGATCTGAGCGCCCATGCCGACGCGAATATGTCCGGCAAGACCGGTGTGTCCACCGATGGCCACGAAATCCTCAAGCTGCGTCGAGCCGGAAATGCCAACCTGCGCCACCAGGACGCAGTGGCGGCCGATCTCCACATTGTGGCCGATCTGTACGCCGTTATCGATCTTGGTACCTTCGCCGATGACCGTGTCACGGTTTGAGCCGCGGTCGATCGTGACGTTGGCGCCGATCTCCACGTCGTCCTGAATCACCACCCGGCCGATCTGCGGCACCTTGAGATGGCCGCGCGGCCCCATGGCAAAGCCGAAACCGTCCTGGCCGATGCGGGCGCCCGGATGGATGATGACCCGGTTGCCGATGAGCGCGTACTGCAGCGTAACCCCGGCGCCAATGTAACCGTCGCGGCCGAAGCGCACGCCCCGCCCAACCACGGCATTGGCCGACACCACGGTACCCGCGCCGATCTCCGCCCCCGCGCCGATGACCGCTCCCGGTTCCACAGTCACGCCATCCTCCAGGCGCGCCGTGGGATGCACGCTGGCAGCCGGCGAGACGCCGGGTTCGCCGAACGGGCCTTTCAGGCGGAAGGCATCCGGGAACAGCGCTTGCATGATCAGCGCCATCGCCCGGTAAGGCTGTTGGGTCACCACGACGGCCGCGCCCTCGGGAGCATCGGCAGCATGAGCGGCGGAACAGATGACCACCGATGCCCGCGTTTCCCGAAAGGCTGCGATGTAGTGGGGATTGTCGAGGAAGGAGAGATCGCCCGGCCCAGCCTGATCGAGGGGAGCGACGCGCCCGATGGCAACGTCTTCGTCGCCCCGCACCACTTCGCCGCCGGCGATGCGAGCCACCTCGGCAAGGGCGAGCCGGCCGGCGGGCGCGAAGAATACTGGATCGGTCATGACAACACTCGCCCGCCCTTCCCCGGTCACGAACCGCGCCGGACGCGCGCCTTCCATCTTCGTTTCGGCTGAAGCACCGCAGGCTCTGCGACCGCCCGGGTTCCCCTCGCGGCCGGCTGCGTTCTTCCCGGAACGGAAGGCATTAGCCATTGCTCCGGGCCGGTGTCAACCGATGCAACGCAGCAAGCGACGGCCAAGGCGAGTTGTCCAGCGATCCCGGCCCATCGGAGCCCGAATTGGCCGGCCCATGAGGCCGAATGGCTCTGATGGAGAGGACGCACGAAGCGTCCTCGAAGTGATGCGTCAAAACAGAACCGCCGCGCTTGGGGGCGCGGCGGTCGGATGCATTCCGGAACAACCGATCAGAACTTGGTACCGCCAGAGAAGCGGAAGACCTGGGTCCGGTCGGTGTCTTCTTTCATGACCGGGTAGGCGAAGTCGGCGCGGAGCAGACCGAAAGGCGACTGCCACATCAGGCCGGCACCAACCGAGGCGCGCAGGGCGAGGCTGTTGTCGGTGCCGGCGGTGGGAGCGTCGGTCGACCACAGCGTACCGGCATCCGCGAACAGCGATCCCCAGAAGCCATATTCCTGCGGAATGAACGGAACCGGGAAGATCGTCTCGGCGCTCGCGGCCACATAGTACTTGCCGCCGAAAGCGTAGCCGGTGGCCGGATCACGCGGACCGATGCCATTGGCATCGAAGCCGCGAATGATCGAACCGCCCACCTGGAACTGGTCGATGCTGGCAAGATCGCCGTCCATGCCGAACATGGCACCGCCCTTGGCGCCGACGTGACCGATCAGATCCCAGTCCTCGACGAGTTCCTTGTAGTACTCGGCACGAGCCGTGGTGCGCAGGAAGGTCGCGTCGCCACCGACGCCGGCGAACTCCTGCTTGACCTGCGCATAGACGCCGTTCCGCGGGAAAGCGAAGTCGTCGATCGTGTTGTAGGTCAGGCTGGCGCCGACGATGGAGATGAAGCGGTTCTCCGTCTCCACGAACTGACCATAGGGCGACTGGACATCGGAAATCTTCTGCCGATAGCCCTCGTAGAACAGGCCGAGCGTCGTGTTGTCGTCGAGCGGCACACCGAAGCGGATTTTGCCGCCGGTGGTCTTCTCGTCATAGGGATGAACGCCATCATCGCCATCGGTGTAGTTCCGCTGGTAGATGTCGAAGCCACCCTCAAGACGACGATCGAACAGGTAAGGTTCGGTGAAGGACAGCTCGTAGGACGAGTCGCCCGCCTTGCCGTCGGTGGTGATGCCTCTCGACACCGAAGCGCGCACATACTGGCCACGGCCGAGGAAGTTCTTCTCGGTCAAGGAGAGTTCGGCCAGGATGCCGTTCGACGTGGAGTAGCCGGCGCCAATGCTGACTTCGCCGGTCGGCTTGTCATCGACCTGCACGTTGACGATGACCTTGTCGACCGACGAGCCCTGCTCCGACCAGATGCGAACATTGCGGAAGTAGCCAAGGTTCTTAAGCCGGCGCTCGGCCTTCTCGATCAGCACCTGATTGTAGGCATCGCCCTCGCCGATATCGAACTCGCGGCGGATGACATAGTCACGGGTACGGTCGTTGCCGATGATGTTGATGCGCTCGATATAGGCACGCGTGCCCTCATCGACGAAATAGGTGACGGCGATGGTGCGATTGGCATAGTCACGATCGCCGCGCGGCCGCACCTGCACGAAGGCATAGCCCTTGGCGGCAACGGCCGTGGTGATCGCTTCGAGCGACTTGTCCACGTCGGCGGCCGAATAGGTATCGCCGGGACGGGTCAGCGCCAGCGACTTGAGATCGTCCGGATTGACGTCGGACAGGGTCGTCTCGACCTTGACGTCACCGTACTTGTAGCGCTCGCCCTCATCGACCGTGAAGGTCAGGAAGAAGGAGTTCTGCTGGCGATCGAAATCGGCGGTGGCCGAAACCACGCGGAAGTCGGCGTAGCCGTGATTGTAATAGAAGCGACGCAACGCTTCCTGGTCGGCCGTCAGCTTCTCGGGGCTGTAATTGTCCGACGACTTGAACCAGCCGAACAGACCGGACTCCTTGGTGGAGATGACGTTGGACAGCCGGTAGTTGGAGAACGCCTTGTTGCCGACGAAGGTGATCTGGCTGACCTCGGTGCGCGGCCCCTCATTGATCTGGTAGATGAGGTCGACACGGCCCTTGCCGAGATCGACCTGCTTGGGCTCGACGGTCGCATCGTAGCGACCGCTGCGACGATAGAGCTCAAGAATGCGCTGGGTGTCCGACTCGACCTTGCCCTGCGTCAACACCGAGCGCGGCTGCAGCTCGACGGCGCCTTTCAGCATTTCGTCGGACTGAACGTCGTTGCCCTCGAAGGCGACGCGAGCGATCACCGGATTTTCGACAACCTTCACGGTGACATGCCCGCCGGACTGGCTGATCTGCACGTCCGAGAACATGCCGGTGGCGAACAGGGCCTTGACCGATTCGTCGACCTCGGCTGCACTGAGCGAGCGGCCCGGCGTGCCCTTGATGTAAGCGGCGACTGTCTCGGCCTCGACACGCGTGTTTCCGACCACGGTTACCCGACCGACGGTTGCCGCCTCGGCCGAGAGTACGCCCAATTCAGGGACAAATCCGCCCCACAAAGGTGCCGCGACGAGCAAGGCAGCGGAAGCGGCGACGACTTTCGTCCATTCTCTGAATGAGCGCATTTAATCACGTACCCGAATTTCTGCGGCCAAGGCCGATTGGGAACCCTTGTTACAGATTCCGATCAAGAGGTTTTTACAGTCTTTGCCACGATGCGCAAGCGACCTTGCCATAAGTGGTGCCGTTTTCCATGTCTTGCGTGACCCGAAGGTCACGAGCCGAGCCTAACCCGATGCAATCTTGGCGATATCGTTCAGCACGCCAAAGGCCATCAGGCCCAAAACGATAGCGAAACCGATACCGAAGCCGATCTCCTGAGCCCGTTCGGGCAGCGGCCGCCCGCGCAGCGCTTCAACCGCGTAGAATGCCAGATGTCCACCGTCCAGCATGGGGATTGGAAAGAGGTTAATGAGACCGATAGAAATCGACAGAATGGCCGCAAGGTTAATAAGTGGTATCAGGCCCAGCGCCGCTACCTGACCACTGACCCTGGCGATGCCGATCGGACCGCTGATCTGCGTCGTCGAGGTGCGTCCGGAGAACATGCCGGCCACCGAGGACAGCGTGCTGTCGACGATCGACCAGGTCTCGCCGACCGCCTCGCGCACGGCACCAACCGCCCCGAAGCTGCGCAATTCGACGGTAGGATTGATCTGCCTCAGGCCAAGGACCGGCACGATCTGCTTCTCGCCGAAACCGTCGACGATCTCGCGTGAGCGCGGCGTGGCGTGCAAAGTCAGTCGATTGCCCGACCGATCGACGTCGATGGCCAGCTCGACCCCATTCTGCAGCATGACGACGCGCTGAATGTCGGCAAAACTCTCGATCAGGCGACCGTCAATGGCGAGAATCCGGTCCCCCGGCAAAAATCCCGCTTCCGCAGCCGGACTGTCCGGCTCGATCGCGCCGGCAACCGGAGCGATCATCGGCTTGCCGAAGGCATAGAACAGAACCGTCAGCACGGCGATCGCGAACAGGAAGTTGGCGGCAGGGCCTGCGGCCACCACGGCAGCGCGGGCGCCAAGGCCCTTCGACTGGAAGGCGCCCGGGTCGGAGGACTTCTGGCCGGGCTGGCTGGCCGCGTTGGCGTCATCAATGAAGCGCACATAGCCGCCAAGCGGAATGGCCGACAGTTTCCAGCGTGTCCCCTTGCGGTCGGTCCGTCCCATGAGCTCAGGCCCGAAACCGATGGAAAAGACGCTGACGGCGACACCGGCCCGGCGTGCCACCCAAAAATGTCCGAGTTCGTGGACAAAGACCACGACGGTCAGCACGACAAGAAACGGAACCACCGTTCCCATCAGCGTGCCACCGGTTGCCGCGAGAAAATCCAATGCTTCATCCTCTCGTGATCCTGCCCGCCTCCGTCGCCGGCGGCCTCACGCCCCTGGTTTCCCTCGCCCCATTCGCGACGCCTTCGGCGTCCGAAACCGCAACACGGCGTCGAAAGGTGCTTCGCCCCTTCTCACTATAGGCAGGCCGAAGCGATCTTGCGAGCCCAACCGTCAAGATCGGTCGCCGCAGCCAGCGATTCCGGCTCCGCTAGGCCACCCTCCCGGTCAATTCTGGCAAGGGACGTCTCTACGACGCGGGGAATATCCAGGAAGCCGATTCGGCCGGCAAGGAAGGCCTCGACCGCAATCTCATTGGCGGCATTGAGCACGCAGGGCGCTCCCTCTCCCCGGCGCATAGCGGCTTCCGCAAGCGGCAGGCAGGGAAAACGGTCCCGATCGGGCGCCTCGAAGGTCATCGTTCCCACCGCTGCGAGATCGAGCGGCTTTACCGTGGTCGGCCTGCGCTCGGGCCAGGCAAGACAATAGCCGATCGGAGTGCGCATGTCGGGCACCCCAAGTTCGGCCAGCAGCGAGCCGTCCTTGTAGCGGACGAGGCCGTGCACCACCGATTGCGGGTGAACAAGAACAGACAGCTGGTCCACCGACACCGGGTAGAGCCGGTAGGCCTCGATCAGCTCCAGGCCCTTGTTCATCAGCGTTGCCGAATCGATGGTGATCTTCGGTCCCATGCTCCACTTGGGGTGCTTCAACGCCATCTCCCGCGTGACGGCGGCGAGCTCGGACTTCGGTGTCCTCAGAAAGGGACCGCCGGATGCTGTGATGATCACCTCGGAAACATTGGCGGCGTTGCCAGTCTCAAACACCTGGAAGATGGCGTTGTGCTCACTATCGACCGGCAGGATGCGCGTGCCAGCGCGACGCGCCGTGGCCAGGAAGAGTGGGCCGGCCGAGACCAGCGTCTCCTTGTTGGCAAGCGCGAGGATTCGCGTCGCACCGAGCGCGGCGAGGCTGGGTGCCAGGCCAGCAAAGCCGACGATCGCCGATACCACGATGTCGGTCGGCCGGGCGGCGGCGGCGGAGACCGCCTCTGGACCGGCTGCCGCTTCGATGCCGGTACCGACGAGGCACTCGCGAAGCTCTCCGTAAGCGTCGGGGTCGGCAACCACCGCCGTCCGGGCCGAGAAGCGAATGGCAAGCGCGGCGAGTTCACGCGCGTTGCGACCGGCGGTCAGCGCCTCGATCTCGAATCGCCCGGGTTCCGCCGCAACCAGGTCCAGGACATTGAGGCCGATCGATCCGGTCGCGCCGAGAATGGACAGACGCCGCGGCGTGTTCCCGCCCGATACGCTGGCGCCAGCCCCCGTTCCCGCGCTCACTGCCATGACCATCACCAGACGAGAAGGCCGGCAGCGACGCCGCCGCCCGACAACCAATCTCGCCCAAAGCCGATCGCCATCGCAAGGGCGAGCGCCGCCACGAGGCCATCGACGCGATCCATGATCCCGCCATGGCCGGGGATGAGGACGCCTGAGTCCTTCACGCCAAAATGCCGCTTCATGGCCGATTCGACGAGATCGCCCACCTGTCCCACAATCGACAGCAACAGCGCGATCAGCATCAGCGGAAGGCTCACCTCGATGCCAGCTGCGACCGCCACCAGACAACCAACGATCACACCGGACGCCGCTCCCCCGAGAGCGCCTGACCAGGTTTTCTTCGGCGAGAAGCGTGGCGCCAGCTTCGGTCCGCCGATCAACCGGCCGAAGAAATAGGCGGCCGTATCGGTTGCCCAGACTATGGCGAGGATAAAAATCACCGCGACGGCTCCGGTCGAGGCGAAGGTGAACATGTCCGCGCCGCGCAGTGCCACGGCGGCGATCGCCGGGAGGCCGGCATAGAGGACGCCGGTCGACAGCCAGGCGACACGCGGCTCGGTGACCCGTGCCAGAAGGAGCGCCGCCGCCACAAGCACGGTGAAGCCCAGGGATTGCAGCGGTTCGTCGCGCGCCGTCATCGCGGTGACGGCAACGAAGGCCATCAAGGCCCAAGGCGCGGCTCGGAATGAAAACGGCCCGCTCATCGCCATCCATTCGCGCAGGATCAGCACGGCGGCGACCGCCGCGAGCGCTGCGAAGACCCAACCGCCAGCCCAAAGCGCCGCGACGGTCACCGCTGCCAGAACGACGGCGGACAGCAGGCGCAGAACGAGTTCGGAGCCGGGCTTGCCGGCGCTTGGCGGGGTCATCGAGCCTCGTCCTTCTGCGGCAAGCCGCCGAAACGGCGCTCACGGCCGAGATATTCGGTGATCGCCCGATCGAAGACGGCTCCATCGAAATCCGGCCAGTAATCCGGCACGAAGACGAACTCGGCGTAAGCGGCCTGCCACAGCAGAAAGTTGGAAAGCCGCTGCTCGCCGCTGGTACGGATGATGAGATCGGGATCGGGCATCCCGGCGGTGTCGAGCCTTGCAGCAATGAGGTCGGGGGTAATCCGGTCCGCGCTGAGCCGACCCGCCGCGACCTCGCCGGCAATAGCCCGCGTCGCGCGTGCGATCTCGTCGCGGCTGCCGTAGTTGAAGGCAATGACCAGGTTGAGGCCGGTATTGCCGACCGTCTTCTCTTCGGCCTCGAGCAGCAGCCCTGCTATGTCGCCGGAAAGGTTATCGCGTCCGCCGATGACCCGGACGCGGACGTTCCCGCGCGTCAACTCGGCAAGATCACGACGGATGAACAGCTTCAGGAGCCCCATCAGCTCACTGACCTCATCGGCCGGCCGCGACCAGTTCTCGGACGAGAAGCCAAAGACCGTCAGCCATTCCAGACCGATGGTCTGGGCATGCCTGACGACGTCGCGGATCGACTGCACGCCGCGCCTGTGGCCTTCGGCCCTCGGCAGACCGCGCGAGCGTGCCCACCGGCCGTTGCCGTCCATGATGATGGCAACATGGCGCGGCAGACCCGCCTTGGGGGCGTTTTCCGCCGGCACCGCTCCGAGCCGCATCATGTCCGACCTGCCCCTCCCCTAACGTCCCGATGATCCGCGATCGCCCTTTCAGGTCAGACCTGCATGATCTCCTGCTCCTTGGCCGCCAGCATCCGGTCCGCCTCGGCGATCGCCTCATCGGTGATCTTCTGCACGCGGTCGGAATAGACGCGGAGCGAATCCTCGGAGATCAGGCCTTCCTTTTCGAGATCCTTCAGCTCGTCGAGACCATCACGGCGCACGTGGCGGATGGCCACCTTGGTCGCCTCCACATACTTGTGGGCGATCTTCACCAGTTCCTTGCGGCGCTCGGTGTTGAGCTCGGGGATCGGCAGGCGCAGAAGCGTCCCCTCGATGATCGGATTGAGGCCGAGGTTCGATTCGCGGATCGCCTTGTCGACCGCGTGGACCATGCCCTTGTCCCAGACCTGAACGGACAGCATGCGCGGCTCGGGCACGGACACCGTCGCCACTTGGTTGAGCGGCATGGTGCTACCATAGGCCGCAACGACGATGGGATCGAGAAGGCTCGCGCTGGCGCGGCCGGTGCGGAGGCCGGCGAGATCGTTCTTGAACACGCTGAGCGCGCCCTGCATGCGGCGCTTCAGGTCGTTGATGTCATAGTCTTCATCGGCCATCTTGCGAACCTTCCAGAACTGACCGGCGCCGTGCCGCTCCTTCGCCACTTGCGGGCGGCGGGCGGCCGGCGCTCGCTGTTGTTACCCGTCGATGACGGTGCAGAGACCCTTGCCCTTCAGAACATTGACGAAAGCGCCATGCTCATGAACCGAGAACACCACTACCGGAATCTTGTTGTCGCGGGCAAGCGCAATTGCCGCCGCGTCCATGACCTGCAGGTTCCTTGACAGCACCTCCTGGTGCGTCAGCCGCTCATAGCGGCGCGCAGTGGGATCCTTCTTGGGATCGGCGGTATAGACGCCATCAACCTGCGTGCCCTTGAGCAAGGCGTCGCAGTCCATTTCGGCGGCGCGCAGCGCGGCACCCGAGTCGGTGGTGAAGAAGGGATTGCCGGTGCCGGCGGCGAAGACGATCACCTTGTTGGCTGCGAAGTGACGAAGCGCCTCGCGCTGGGTGAAGGTCTCGCACAGGGCGGGAATTGCGATGGCCGACAGCACGACGGCCGGCGCCCCCAGCCGCTCGATCGCCGAGCGCATGGCGAGCGCATTCATCACCGTGCCGAGCATGCCGAGATAGTCGCCGGTCGTCCGGTCGCCGCCGTCGGCCGCCACCGACACGCCGCGGAAGATGTTGCCGCCACCGACCACCACGCCGACCTGAATGCCCAGCCGATGCGCCTCGACGATCTCGCCAGCCAGGCGGTCGACCACCTTGGGGTCGATGCCGAAGCCACGATCGCCCATCAGGGCCTCACCCGACAGCTTGAGCAGGACACGGCGATACTTGAGCTCGGTCATGGGCAAAACTCCAATTTTCGAGAGAAAGCGATTCCGGAAAGGCAATCCGTTCCAACTAACCCGCATCCGAGCCGTTGGAAACCCCCATGAGGCGCATAATCACCGCAGCGGCCATGCGGGTGGGCAGACATGACAAGGGCGCCGAACCAGTCGACGCCCTCATCGCAATCAGACGGGAAAGACGCTCAGCCCTGACCGGCGGCAGCAGCCACTTCGGCGGCGAAATCGCTCTCGCCCTTGTCGATGCCTTCGCCGAGAGCAAAGCGCACGAAGCCGGTGACCTTGATCGGCGCGCCGACGGTCGCCTCGGCGGCCTTCACGGCAGCTTCGACGGTGAGGTCGGGGTTGATCACGAAGGCCTGCTTCAGGAGCGTCGACTCCTCGTAGAACTTGCGGATGCGACCCTCGACCATCTTCTCGATGACGGCGGCCGGCTTGCCGGATTCCTTGGCCTGCTCGATGAAGATGGCGCGCTCGCGCTCGACGACATCGGCGGAGATCTCCTCGGCGGACAGCGCCAGCGGCGAGGTGGCGGCGACATGCATGGCGATCTGGCGGCCGAGCTTGATCAGCTCGTCGACGTTGCCGGTCGACTCGAGAGCGACGAGCACGCCGATCTTGCCGAGGCCGTCGGCAATGGCGGAATGGATGTAGCTCGCGACAGCACCGGCCGACACCTTGAGGGCGGCGGCCCGACGGAAGCCCATGTTCTCGCCGATGGTGGCGATCAGCTCCTTGACCTCGGCCTCGACCGAATGCGCCTTGCCCGGATAGGTCGCGGCGGCAATGGCGGCGGCATCGCCGGCCTTATCCACGGCCACGGCGGCCACGGCGCGCACCAGCGCCTGGAAGGCGTCGTTGCGGGCGACGAAGTCGGTTTCCGAGTTCACTTCGACGACGGCGGCCGTCTTGTCGCCGGTGGCAACGCCAACCAGGCCTTCGGCGGCAACGCGGCCGGCCTTCTTGGCGGCCTTGGAAAGGCCCTTGGCGCGCAGCCAGTCGATGGCGGCTTCGATGTCGCCGTTGTTCTCGGCCAGAGCGTGCTTACAGTCCATCATGCCGGCGCCGGTCTTCTCGCGGAGATCCTTCACCTGTGCGGCGGAAATGTTCATGTGACCCTCGTCTTTTGTCGTGAAACCTCGAACGCCCGCAGCCGGCTTGATAGCGGCCCGTCCTGACGGGTCGATGAATGTCGGAGCGCCTAATCGGCCACCCCGATGCCAGCTGGCATTTTCGGCTCAAATGCCCACCGACCGGTGGGCTTGCTAACAGGTCGGGCGGACCCTCAGAGGACCCGCCCGAAAAGCATTGGCAAGATCACGCCGAAGCGTGGATCAGGCGTTGGCCTCGGCGGCGGCCGCATCGTCGGCGAGCGCCGGCTCTTCGATCGGCTGCTCGGCTTCACCGAGGTCGACGCCCATGGCGCCAGCCGAACGGGACAGGCCGTCGATGGCAGCACGGGAGATCAGGTCGCAGTAGAGCGAGATGGCGCGGCCGGCGTCGTCATTGCCCGGCACCGGGAAGGTGATGCCGTCCGGATCGCTGTTGGAGTCCAGGATAGCGGCGACCGGAATGCCGAGGCGACGAGCCTCGTCAATCGCGTTCTTTTCCTTGTTGGTGTCGATGACGACGATCAGGTCGGGCGTACCGCCCATGTCCTTGATGCCGCCGAGCGCGCGCTCCAGCTTGTCGCGCTCGCGGGTCATCACCAGACGTTCCTTCTTGGTGAGACGGGCCGACTGCTCGGAGTTGAGCGTCTCGTCGAGCTTGCGCAGGCGCTGGATCGAGCCGGAAATGGTCTTCCAGTTGGTCAGCATGCCGCCGAGCCAGCGGCTGTTGACATAATACTGGGCCGAACGATGCGCCGCCTCGGCGATCTCTTCCTGGGCCTGACGCTTGGTGCCGACCAGCAACACGCGGCCGCCGCGAGCGACGGTGTCGGACACCGCCTTCAGCGCCTGGTGCAGCAGGGGAACGGTCTGCGCAAGATCGAGGATGTGAACATTGGCGCGCGAGCCGAAGATGTAGGACTTCATCTTCGGGTTCCAGCGGTGGGTCTGGTGACCGAAGTGGACACCAGCCTCAAGGAGCTGGCGCATGGTGAACTCGGGAAGAGCCATAGAAGTAGTACCTTTTTCCGGTTTAGCCTCCGCGGGAGGAATCAGCCAAGGCAATCTTGCCAGGACCGACCGGAGGGAACGCCAAAGCGCACCCGCGGCTCCCGCGTGTGGAATGGCGCGGGATATAGGGGAAACGGCGATGTATGGCAAGTACCAACGATGACTGTGCCGCGCGGAAACGCGCCCTTGACGTCCAGCCCGCTCCCACAAAAAACGCGCCAGCCATGACGGAAAGACTGCGGTGGCCCGTTTATCCTCAACCAGGCCCGATCTCTTGTGACGCCTTCATCACACTGCCGGTCTCCATCGCCGGGCCGGCGCGACGCCCTTCGGCCTTCCAAGCTCAGGAGGCCTCCACCTCAGCCTGACCGCCCGCCAGGAGCGCCTTAGCCTGACCGACCCAATCCTCGCGCTCGATGCGGCCCGGGAAGGCCAGATAGGCGCCAACCCAGCGCGTCTCGATTGGCGTCCAGGCCGCAATCTGATCAAGGTGATAGATGCCGAGGGCGTTGAGCCGGGCCGCATTCTGCGGACCGATACCCTTGATGCGCCGGAGGTCGTCGGCGCCGCTCGCCCGCGGCGCCGGCAAAGCCGGCGGCCGCTCTCCGACCCGGTCCGCGGCGGCGATGCGGTCAAGCCCCGCCGACACCTCGGCTGCCGGGCTGGTCAACCCTTCCGCAGCCACCAGCTCCACGATCGGCGGCGGCGCAACCTCGGCGGACATGCTCGCCGTCGGCTCCAGCACCGATGGAGACAGATCGGGCCTCACCTCAGCCTCGCCAGCTGCCGCGCTGGCTTCCGCAGCCTCGGCGGCGGCCATCGCCTCCGTCAGGCGTTCGCTCCCAACGGTGCGGCGGCCGAACCATTGCTTGACGAGAATGCCGACCAACACGCCGGCACCGACAGCAAGTGCTGTCAGGATGAAGGCTTCGATGATCAGGATGGTCATGATGAACCCCGAGGAAGAGAGGCAAACGATCGACCGATCAGGCCTCGATACGGTCAGAGCCGAACCAACCGATGACCAGACCGGCGGCAAAGGCAATCAGCAGATAGGGCCAGAGCATGATTGCGAGATAGAGCATCACCGCCTCCGATCAGGGCACAGCCAGAGTGATGGAGAACACGTCAGCGTCTCCGTGGAGACCCTTCGTTGCTAACCGGGCCGGGTCGACCCCGGCTTCCGCCAAGGCACCAGCCACGGTGCGGGCGCGCGCTTCGCCGAGCGCCTGGGATTGCGCAGCGTCAACGCCCGGCACCGTTGCCGCCAACACAAGCTGAGCAGCGGGGCAGCGGAGCGCCAGCGCACTGAGCCGATCGATCACACCCCGACTGTCGGGAGCGACGGCCGCCGCCCCCTCGTCGAAGCGGATGGGATTGCGGGCGAGAACGGTGGCAATGGCTTCGCCGCAGGCAGCCGCCTCAAGGGGAGGTTCGGTTGGCATGGCACCAACGGCAATTTGAAGCGTGTAGCCGGGCGGAACCGTCGCCGAGAGTTCGGATGGCAGGCGCGCAGCACCAGCGGCGGTGAAAGCGCTTCCCGTCACTCTGACCGCTCCCTCCTCGACGCTGACGCTGCCCTTGGCGAGAAGCGACGCCGCCCGAACGGCAAACAACGCAACCTCGCGGGCGTCCCCCGGTACGCTGGCTGCCACCTCGGAGGAATCGAGAATGTCAGCCTTGCCAAAGGCCCTTTCCGCAGCGGCCCGGAGCGCCTTGCGCATGGCCTCGTCGGCAAGATCACCGTCTAGGGTCACCGTGTCGAGACCACGCTCGATAAAGAAGTGGTATGCGACCGGCGCCGAAACTTCGACGCTTCCCTTGATAATAGCGTCCGGCAGGTCGTCGAGCTCCCTGTCGATCGCCGCACGCCCTTCGCCTGTCACGGCCTTGCCAGTCACGGACAGGGCGTTGCCGACGAGCCGCACCTCGCCAAGTTCGAGATGAGCCAGAATGGCAGCCGCCTTGCGGGCGACTGCGACCAGATCGACGGCCGGGTCGAGACCGGCGCCGAGTCCCGACCGATCAACGAGACCAAGATCGTTCGACGTGCCGTCAATGACGGCGCGGATGGCGGCGCGAACAGCTTCCGACGGAGCCGAGCCATTGATGGTCAGCTGTTCGGCATCCTTGGTCATGGACCAGACGTATGGCGATACGACCGGTGGCGTGACGCCGTTGCCGACCTGATAGCCGGCAGGCGGGTTGGCGATGGCCGCCTCCAGTTCGAGAAGGTCACCCGACGTCGACGCGGCGCCCGACAAAGTCAAATGCGTGCCCGACAGAAGAGCTGTGCCCTCATCAAGCTTGGCGAGAAGCTCCACGGCAAAGACCGCGGCAGCACCGAAATCCTCCGGCGCCCCATCGGCAAGCGTGGTTTCGATCACCGGCTCGCCATCGCCGGCGATGGCACGCGCCGCCGCGGCAACGTCATTCCGCACCTCTTCGGTCGGCAAGAAGCCCGTGACGGTGACACGGCCCCGGCTCTTCGAGACGGTCAGCGTGAATGGTTCGACGATCGGCAGGGCGATGGATTTCTGAAGAGTGAAGCCGGACGGGTTCCAGGTCTCCAGATACGCGTTGAGCGTGCGATAAGCCTCTGGGCTTCCCGCACGGCCGGACACCACCAGTCGCCGGTCATTCAGCGAGATATGCGCCGAGGCCAGGAGATCGACATAGTCTGCGGCCGCCTCGGCAACCTCGGCAAAGCCATCCGGCGCGCCCGATGCATAATCGAGATTGTCGAACACGTTGCGCGGGCCAACGGCCTGTCTCACCACGGCGAGCAGGCTGTCGCGCGTTGCCGGATCCGGGACGAAACCTGATATCGTGATGCCGTTGTCGTCCCTATCGATGGACCAAACGAAGGGCGAAGCCAGCGGACGCGACACGTTTACGGGCTCCATGCCGTAGCCTTCCGGCAGCATCGGCGAAAAGGCCTTCAGCCGATCGTAGGCGGCATTGCTGGCGGCCTCGCCCTCGATGATCACGGTTCGATCGGTCAACGTCACCTGACCGTGCGCAAGCAAGGCCGGCACGCTATAAAGCGTCCGCAGAGCATCGAAATACCGGTCGTCGGCTTTGCCGCGTGCCAAAAGGCTATGATCGACGACGCCGAGATCCGGCGCACTGGCCGCCAACGCGCCGAGAATGCGCGCCCTGTCCGGCAGCGAGGGTACTGCTCCAGTCAGAGCGATGGTATCGCCGCTGCGCTCAAATCTCGTGACGTAGGGATGAACCTCCGGCAACAATCCGGCCTCCGAGGCGTCGACCGCGCGAACGCCATAAAGCCGACTCAACCGCTCCACCGCCAGTTGGCGCTGCTCTTCCGACGGCGCGTCGCCCCGCAAAACGACATCGCGTCCGTGAATATCGACGGAGGCCCAGCTGGTCGCCTCGCCGGCCAACACCTGTCCGGCGCGCGTTCCGAGGTCGACAGCGATGTCCGTCGATCTGGTGATGAGAGCCGCCGCCGTGACGGCAACTGCCGCCGTCACGCCCAGTATCGCCGAGATCTGCCAGCGAACCATCTCCCGCCTCCGACCGCCCGGACGTTCACCCATCCGCTCACGGAACCGAGAATACGAAACGGCATTTGCGGAAAGCAATTACCGGCGGAACACACTCGTCAAACAAATGACAAGCAAGGCAAAAATGTCGTCGTGCCCGGATGCTGGCATCAGCGGTCGCGAAAATAGAAAAGGCCCGGACGAACCGGGCCTTTCCCTCAATCCCTGGAAGGGATCGATATTACCAGTTACGGGTCAGCTTCAGCATGGCCGACCAAGAGTCGTCAGCCGGGGTGTTGATGCCGCCGTCGGTGGTGTAGTTGCCTTCGGCCGTCAGGATGAGATCCGGGGTGAAGGAGTAGTCGGCACCGATCTGAGCGGTGACGACTTCGTCGGCGTCGTCCCAGAAGGTGGCGCCAACACCGGCGTAGACGGCCAGGGCATCGGTCGCCTGGTACTTCAGAGCACCGGCAATACCGGCCATGCTGTCGTCACCCGGGAAGCCACCATCTTCATAGGCAGCCGACAGGCGAGCGGTCAGCTTGTCGATCAGCTTGAGATCGGCAGTGGCCTTGACGCCCCAAGTGTCGGCGTCGTTACCGTCAACGGCAACATACACGGCCGACAGGTCGAAGGAGCCCCAGGATTGGCCGTTGATACCGACAGCCGCAGCAGCGGTATACTCAGCCTGCGAACCGGTTTCCCAGATCACGGAGTTGGCCTCAGCACCATGGATGCCGGCACCAACGTAGAAGCCACCGCCGAGATTGTCGACGAGGATCTGGGCGCCCGAACCACCACGGTCGAACAGGCTCCAGATGACGTCGGCGTCGCCGTAGAACGAACCGCCGTTGGCGATGTCACCGAACTTACCGACGGTCAGATAACCAACCTGAATGAAGGCATCGCCGAGGGTGATGTCGCCGCCATCCGTTCCGCCGAGATCGGTCTCGAAGAACGAGCGAACGGTGCCGAGATCGGAAGCCGTGCGAGCGTCGAACTGGATGCGACCGTCGGTCTTGAAGCGAACGAGGTCGGCATCGCCTTCGCTCTCATAGACAACACGGGCGCGGACGCGGCCGGAGATGTCCAGGCAGGTCTCGGTGCCGGGGATGTAGAAGAAGCCGGCGCCGTAGGCGTCGCAAACCTTCACGTAGTCAACAGCGGCCGGAGCAGCTTCGCCCGGCAGGTCGGCGGCGTAAGCACCCGTGGCGACCATCAGGCCGGCGGCGGTGCCGAGCAGCGTCTTCATGTTCATTTCCTGACCTCCAAAGTCATCTAGAGAAGGAACCCTTCCTTGCCTGACAACAAACGGCCTGACCGTCATCATCGCTGGCGTGGAACCGGTTCCGGTTCTTTGCCGCCTTGCTCCGCCGCCTAACCACCCCAGGCAGATCGACTTCACTTGGCGGTGAGTTCCGTCTCCCGAAATCTCACGGTGATAGTGATGGCCGATCCTGAGCCGGTCTTCAACGGGAAAGACGCCGCCAATCCGCCCGGTATGGCTAATCGAAAATCCATGTTGCAGTTTTGTCACTCCCCTCCCCACCCCCGGGAGCAGAAGGATTAATGAGAGATTAAGGCCCTGCTTCAAAAGGAAATTGTCGGTTTCCAACCCATTAGCATCCGAGGATTTTCCACAGGCCTCAGGGAACCTACTCATAACCAAACGGCTAGCGTCGGCCGGTTCTTTCAACAGCCGCGCCCATGCACAACCGACCCGACGACGGCGAATCTCTCCCGGCAGAGTCGTCATGTCGGGACGAGGCAGGCGAGCCAAGTCACAGCCGCTTCCCAACAAGGCCATCCGATGATCGTCCGGCAGCAAGTCGCGTCGTTCGCAAGCCACCCCTTGCTGCGCCGTCGCCTTTCGGATTGGATGGTGGCGCCTTTCTTAATGTCTTTCCGGAACTGACAAATGACCTCCCGTCCCTCGCCGCAGGCCATCGCGGCCGGCCTCATTGCAGCCTTCGTCGGATTCGGCGGCGCGTTTACCGTCGTCGTGCGTGGCCTCTCGGCGGCCGGCGCCTCGCCGGCCGAGGTCGCCTCCGGACTGATGGCCGTCACCATTGCCATGGGATTTTCGGGCATCCTGCTCAGCCTCAGATTCAGGATGCCTATCTCGGTGGCCTGGTCGACGCCGGGTGCGGCGCTGCTCGCCTCTTCCGGCGCGGTGGCCGGCGGCTATTCCTACGCGGTTGGTGCGTTCCTTATTACCGGTGCACTTCTGATGCTCTCCGGCGTGATCAAGCCGCTTGGCCGCGCCGTGGCCGCCATCCCGACGCCGATTGCTTCGGCGATGCTGGCCGGCGTGCTCCTGACGCTCTGTCTCGCGCCGGTGAAGGCGGTGGCCATCTCGCCGCTCGCCGGCCTCGCGGTGGTCTTGACCTGGCTGATCGTCGGCCTGTGGCGCAAGGTGCTGGCCGTGCCGGCCGCGGTAATCGTCGCCGCCGTCATCATTGCCGCAACGACGCCGATTCCATCGGCGGTGAGCGAAGGCCTCGTGCCGGCTCCCGTTCTCATCGCGCCGCATTTCAGCCTCGCGGCGCTGATCGGCACGGCACTGCCGCTTTATGTCGTCACGATGGCAGCACAGAACATTCCTGGCATGGCCGTCCTGAACGCCAACGACTACCGACCGGAGTTCGGACCGATTCTTCGCAACACCGGTGCCTTCACCCTTCTCGCCGCGCCGTTCGGCGGACACGCCGTCAACCTCGCGGCCATCACCGCCGCCCTTTGCGCCGGCCCCGACGCCGATCCCGACAAGGACAACCGCTATTGGGCGGCGGTGGTCTGCGGCGTTGCTTATGTGCTGGTCGGCCTGATCTCAGGCGCCGCCACTGCCTTCATCGCGGCGGCGCCGCCCGTCCTCATCGAGGCTGTGGCGGGGCTGGCGTTGCTCGGTGCGTTCGGGGCCTCGACCTCGACAGCGTTATCGGCTCCCGACACACGCGAGGCGGCCGTCGTCACCTTTCTGGTCACGGCGTCCGGCGTCGGCTTTCTCGGCATCCCCGGTGCCTTCTGGGGGCTGATTGCCGGCATTGCCTTCCATCTCATCAACCGTGCAAGAGTTGCCTGAGCCCTCCAGCGGATCCACCGAATGCTCTATCTCATACGCCATGGACAAACGCTCTGGAACACGGAAGCCCGGTTCCAGGGCCAGTTCGATTCGCCGCTCACCGATCTCGGCCGCGATCAAGCGACGCGTATCGGCCGCGCCCTTGCCGCCGAGATCGGTCCGCGCGCCGAACCGATCCGCGCCTATGTCAGTCCGCTTGGCCGCACCCGCACGACAGCCGACCTCATCGGCCGTTCGTTGCCGATGAGCATCGTGGAAGAACCGAAGCTGATGGAAGTGCATTTCGGCGATTGGGAGGGCCTGACGCGCGACGACATTCTCTCCCGCTTTGGCAGCGACCAGTCCATCCGGCCGCTCGACTGGCAGTTCCAGGCGCCGGGAGGCGAAACGCTGGACGTCGTACTCGCCCGCGTCAGCGCCTGGTATGAGACGGCTGAGAGCCCGGCCGTCGTCATCACCCATGGCATCATCAGCCGCCTGGTGCGCGGCCTCCATGCCGCCCTTCGGCATGAAGACATGCTGACGCTGCCCGTATCCCAGGATGGTTACTTCCGGCTCGATGGCGGGCAGATCGAGTTCGTGCCGGCGCCTTGAGCTGGCACGGCCAGGTTTCATTGACCGAACCGGTCAAATCCTGGTGTGAATGGCGTGATCGGCCGCCTCCGGGCTCGCCAGGGTAGCGATAATGCCTTATGGTTTCTCATCATGACCTTCTGGCAGCAATTTTCCGCCGTCATTGCCCGCATTCCCGATGCGGTCACCTGCGTTTTTCAGTGCGTCGTCGACGTGCTGAGAGAAACCTTATCGCCGGAAGCACGGCGCGAGGTTGCTTTCACCTCTGCCATGATTGCGCTTTCCGCCAAGATGGCGAAGGCCGACGGCGTCGTCACGGCTGACGAGGTGGCTGTGGTCGAGCGGCTTTTCCAGGTGCCGCCGGAAGAAAAGCGCCACGTCGCCCGCCTGTTCAACCTCGCCAAGCAGGATACAGCCGGCTACGAGTATTATGCCGAGCGCATCCGCGCGCTCTATGAAACCGACATGGAAACGCTCGAGGACATTCTCGATGGCCTGTTCGTGATCGCCACCGCCGATGGCAGCCTGCATGACGACGAACTCATCTTCCTCGAAACCGTGGCCGCTATCTTCCGCGTGCCTCAGGCAGCCTTCCACCGCGTCTTCGCCCGCCATGTCGGGGAAGATGCCCGCTGCCCCTATGCCGTGCTCGGACTTCCGCCCGGCGCCGACGACGCGGCGGTGAAGAAGGCGTGGCGGCGTCTCGTTGCCGAGCACCACCCGGACCGCCTGCAGGCGCGCGGCCTGCCAGCCGATTTCATTCGGGTGGCAACGGAGCGGATGGCGACCATCAACGCCGCCTACAGCGCCATCACGCGGCAGGCGGCGTAAGAGCTGGGCGAGTCCCTTCCGACGGACGCCGGCATCGGCTAAACACGTCGGACCATGACCGAAACGCCCTTCCTCCCCGACGGCTATCACGCCCTCGCGCCCGGCAAGCTCGCCAATCTCGTCACCTTCCTGGAGATGACCGAACGGCCCGACCGTCCCCGCCGGCCGGCGCCGGCTGGCTACTCACTCGAACCCGTCAGCCACTGGGATACAGATGTCTTTCTCGCGCTCTACAGGGAGATTGGCTGGGAATGGCTGTGGAGTTCCCGCCTGCTCATGCCCCGCGAGAGGCTCGAAGCCAAGCTCGACGCGCCGCACATGCGATCCTGGTGCCCGGTGAAGAACGGCCGACGCATGGGACTGGTCGAGATGAACCTCTCCAAGCCGGGCGAAACGGAAATCTCGTTCTTCGGTCTGGTTCCGGACGCCGTTGGCGGCGGCATCGGCGGCTGGATGATGCGCGAAGCCATAGAGCTTGCCTTCGCCAGACCGGGTGTGACACGCCTCTGGCTGCACACCTGTCATTTCGACAGTCCGCAGGCCCTGCCCTTCTATATGCGCATGGGCTTTGTGCCCTATGCCCGCGCGGTCGAGGTACATGATGACCCCCGCCTCATCGGACGGCTGGACGAAAGCGCGGGGCCACATATCCCGATGATCCGGAACGGCCGTTCGCCCGATCTTGGATAAGCCTCAGGCGAGGTCGAACCTCCCGCGAACAAACGGGACTGGCTTCGCCGTCATCTTGTGGTATTGACCTTGCGGTACCAGCCCGAGGGTGAACAGCCTGACGGGCACGTACCGCAAGAGACCGACATGATCGCATCCGAGCGCCCGGCTCCCGTTTTCATCGATAGTCCCCCTCGCCTGCCCATGACCAGCTTCCGTGACGCGGAAGCCGCCGTCGACCGCCTGATCGAGATCTACGCCCGCAATACGGCCTTCCTCCGTTCCTCCTTCGAGGCGGTGGTGCAGGGCGCCGTTCCCGAGGGACGCATCCGCGCCTATTACCCGCTGATCCGGGTCTCCACCGACACCCATGGCCGCGCCGATTCGCGCCTTTCCTACGGCCAGTTCAGCGGCCCCGGCATCTACGAGACCACGGTGTCGCGGCCGGAACTGTTCCGTACCTATCTCGTCGACCAGTTGTCGGTGATCATCCGCAACTATGACGCGCCGATCGAGATCGGCGAGAGCTCGCTGCCGATACCCTTGCATTTCGCCTTCTTTGAAGGCGCCTATGTCGAGGGCGCCCTGATGGACACGTTGCCGCGCCCGTTGCGCGACATGTTCGACGTGCCCGACCTCGCCGTCACCGACGACGCCATCGTCAACGGCACGCTCGATCCCAAGATCGGCGATCCGCTGCCGCTCGCCCCGTTCACGGCGCCGCGCGTCGACTACTCGCTGCATCGGTTGCAGCACTACACGGCGACCTCGCCGCGGTTCTTCCAGAATTTCGTGCTGTTCACCAACTATCAGTTCTACGTCGACGAGTTCGCCGCCCGCGCCCGCGAGATGATGGCCTCGGGCGAGAGCGACTATGTCGCCTTCGTCGAGCCGGGTAACCAGGTGACACCGCTCGGCGAGGCGGCACCGGTCGAGGGCGAGGAGCTTCAGCGCCTGCCGCAGATGCCGGCCTACCACCTCGTGCGCGGGGATCATTCCGGCATTACCCTGGTCAATATCGGAGTCGGCCCCTCCAATGCCAAGACGATCACCGACCACGTCGCCGTTCTCCGGCCGCATGCCTGGGTAATGCTCGGCCACTGTGCCGGTCTCAGGAGCAGCCAGCAGCTTGGCGATTACGTCCTGGCCCACGGTTATGTGCGCGACGACCATGTGCTCGATGCCGATCTGCCGCTGTGGATTCCCATTCCGCCGCTGGCCGAGATCCAGGTGGCGCTCGAAGGCTCGGTCGCCGAGGTCACTGGCCTCAAGGACCTCGAGCTGAAGCGCATCATGCGCACCGGCACCGTCGCCACCATCGACAATCGCAACTGGGAACTGCGCGACCAGCGCGAGCCGGTGCAGCGCTTTTCCCAGTCGCGCGCCATCGGGCTCGACATGGAATCGGCGACCATTGCCGCCAATGGTTTCCGCTTCCGCGTGCCCTACGGAACACTGCTCTGCGTCTCCGACAAGCCGCTGCATGGCGAGCTGAAGCTGCCGGGTATGGCGAGCGCCTTTTACCGGCGGCAGGTCAGCCAGCATCTGACCATCGGCATACGTGCCATGGAAAAGCTGCGTGAAATGGCGCCGGAGCGGCTGCATTCGCGCAAGCTGCGCTCCTTCATGGAAACGGCGTTCCAATAGGATTCGCCGTTTTCACCCCGCCCATCGAACCCGGATTGTCTCATGCTCACCATTTTCGACTGCGACGGCGTGCTCATCGATTCCGAGATCATTTCCTCGGCAGTTACCGCGGAAGTGCTCAACGATGAAGGCTTCGCCATCACGGCCGAGGAAGTAACATCCCGCTTCGCGGGTCTTGCCAGCGGCGAAATGGAAGCCATCCTTTCCGAGGAGACCGGTTTGCCGGTCAGCGGCCGCATCAAGGACCTGATACAGGCGGAGTTCGACCGGCGCATCGTCCACGTGAAAGCGGTGCCCGGCATCGCCGAACTGCTCGATGCGCTCGACGGTCCGCGCTGCGTCGGTTCCAATGCAGATTCGGCCTATCTCAAGCGGGCGCTCACCAGCGCCGGCCTCTACGACCGCTTCAAGCCCTATGTGTTCTCGGCGGGCGAGGTGGGAACTCGCCAGGGCAAACCCGATCCAAACGTCTTCCTGCACGCCGCCCGCGAGTTCGGGGTCGATCCGGCCGAGGCGATCGTCATCGAGGACTCGTTCGCCGGTGTTACGGCTGCCGTCCGGGCCGGCATGCGGGCCATCGGCTTCACCGGTGGCGCCCATTCGTGGCCGGGGCATGCCGAGGCACTGATGGAAGCGGGCGCCGAAACGGTCGTCCGCCGCCACGCCGACATTGTCGCGGTGATCGAAGCCTTTCGCGGCTGGGATGGTCGAGGCGTCTGACGCGGCCGTTCCTAGGTGGCAATCTCAGTTGGCGATGATTGCCTTCAGCGTCTCGACGAGCGAGTAGCGGTCGTCGTCGTCACCTGAGACGACATCGGCGATCACCGGTCGGCCGCTTTCCGAAACCACCAGGAAATGCACTTCCGAGAGGGCGTTGCGCTCTTCCTCGGATGAGCCTTCCATGCAGGCGAAACGCTTGAAGCGAGCGACCACGTCCGTTGCCGATCCGTCTTTTCCTGCCGGCTCGATGGTCAGCTCCTCCAGCGGACAGCCATCCTGCCCGAGGATGATCGGATCGTAGTCGAACGGACTGCCGGTTCCGTCTTCGGTGTCGAAGGCTGGATGCTTGGTCGCCTCGGCATAGAGGGCGCGCAGGTCCTTGCTGAAGTTGCCGATGTGCGTTTCGTCGAAGTAATCGCCCGCCTCGCCATCGGCACTCGACCAGAGAGCCGACGCAACGTCCATGATGGCCCGAACCGGCGTCACGGCATCGGCGGCAGCGGCAGGATTGGCTAGGGCAAGCGAAACGGTGACGAGAAGATACTTCAGCATCGGAAACTTCGTCCTGACATCAACAGAGAGGGCAACTCTAGGCGTTGAGAGTTGGCCGCGCAATCAGTCCGCTCGCGAACGTTCGGACGAGGCTTCACGGCCCTGCGAAACGGTCAGGCCTTCTTCGCGGCCCGCAAAACGGCGGCGATCACCGATGCCACCGCCTTGTAGAGATCGACTGGGATCGTCTCGTCGAGTTTCAGCGTCGACAGCGCGTCGGCAAGCGCCGGGTTCTCCTCGATGGGCACGCCGGCTTCCCGCGCCTTGTCAATGATCGCCTCGGCGACGGCGCCTTTACCGGTGGCGACCACCTTCGGTGCGTCCGGTGCGGCATACTGCAATGCCACCGCCTTGCGGATGTCCTTGTCGCTCATAGTTGCAGATCCAGGCGGTGATTGGCCGCGACGGTTGTCTCGTCCCGGGTTTCGGGCGGATGACCGCGATGCAAGTCGACACCCGCGACGACCATGCCTTCCTGCTCGAGACCCAGCACGATGTTCTCTCGTTCCGCCTCCATGCGGACCAGACCGTCGTCGCTCTCGCACCAGACGCCGACGGCCACGCGCCGCCCCTCCATCAACCCCACACGCACGGCGACAGGGCCGAGGGGGGCGACGTCGAAGGCGATGTCCACTTGGAACACCCGCCGCGGCGGCGCGCCCGGCTCGCTTGGCGCGTGATCATCGCGCTCGATACGAAGCTGGGCGACGGAGGTGCCGTTCGGTCCGGCGATGGGGATCTCGAAGATCAACGCCGGCGTCGGCTGGGCGACCTTCGCATCGCGGCTCTCGGCGGTCGCGGCCTGATGCAGAAAGACGCGCGACAACGAGCGCTCGGCTTCGCCGAGGGCGCGACCGGCCAGCGCTTCCGTCGAGGCCATCTCGCCGTCGTCGCCATCGGGAAGCGGCACAGCCGGCTGACCGCGCACCGGTCCCCCCTTGCGTGGCGGTAGCGGCCGATCGACGCGCGTCACCGCGTCATCGCCGCCTCCATCAAGGCTGGCCATCACATTGGCGTTGCGACCGAGCCAGACGGTCAGCTCACGGCGCAGCACTTCCAATGCCCCCTTGAGATCGACGCCGGCCGTCATCGGACCCGCAACCGTCGGCATAGTGACCGTGGGGGAAGCGGGTTGCCGGACGGGAGAGGCAGGAGCTTCGGCACTGATAACCACGCCCGGACGCCCTTGCGATAACCCAGGCGGTGACTGGATTGCGCCCGGCCCGGCCACGGGACCTGCCTCCGGCTGGGACGCTGAGACGGCTATGGGAGAAGATGTCGGGGATGGACTGATGCCCGGTTGCGCCGGCATGCCCGGTTGCGCCGACATGCTCGGTGGGGCGGATGTCGCCGCAGGCCCGACGGTCGGCCGAGGTGTCACGGTGCCCGGTGAGGCATTCGGCAAGCTCTCCACCGTCGAGGGAACGAAAGGAGCCTTGTCGCCGGCAACGCGGTGAAGCGACAGTTCGCCGGTCGAGGGAACGGCGGGGGAAGCGGGCTGGGCATGGCCGGGATCGGGAGGCGAGCCGGCCACGCTCGCCGGAGCGGTCGCCGCAGGCATTGGCGGCGCCATCGGGCGCCCGGGTGTCCACGGTGCAAAGGCGCGTGAGGCTGCGGCAGTGCCGGCAGGGTGACCCGGCGATGTTGGCGGAGAGGGCGCCGGCGTTCCCACCTCGGCGTGATTGGGCGCCGCCCCCTCGGGCAATACCGACTGAGCAATGTTGCCGGGAACAGGAACGGTCGAGCCGGCGAGATGAACCGTTGGGGGCGCAGTCGGTGTTGCGGGAGAGGCGGCCGGAGACGACGAGGGCACCGCGCCACCGGTGGGTGGCGGCAATGTTGCCGCTCGACTATCCGCGGCCGACGGTGTCGGTGCCGCAACCGTTGGCGGAGCACTACCCGGAACCGGACCCGATACCGCCGGCAACGTGGGCATCGGCGTGCTGCCAGCAGGGGACGCCAGAGGCTGGTCTCCCGTGGTCATCACAACCTGGGCAGCAGGGGCAGTGGCGGGTGTCACAACACCGCTTGCTGACGGCACGACAGCGCTGGGAATCGGGGTAGCGGCAACAGGCCCCACCGCCGATGCCGGCATGCCGGCAACCGAGCTAACAGGTCCGCCGGTACTGGGAGCCATGCCTGCAGACGGAGCAGACGTCGTGATCGGAGCGCCAGCTTGGCTCACATAGGCACCTGCGCCCGTCGGTGGCCTGTCGACGGGCGGCGAGGAGGGGACGGCAGCGGCCGGAACCGGTCTCGCGGCAACGACTTGGGTAGCGGACAAGGCAGTCGTCGCCCCGGGGCGCGCGGCCTGCCGCTTTTCCGTCGGCACACCACCGAGCGCCTGGCGGATCGCCGGCGGCAGAACCGCCGCCATCCGGCCGGCCGCTACCGCTTCATGGAACAGGCCCGACGAACGGATTGCCTCGGCGACCCGCTCGGGCGTGACGTTGCCATCGCCAAGGCGGAAGGCGAGCACCAGGTTAATCGCCGTTTTCACCGTGTCCGGCAGATCCGGCGCGTCGGCAAGCTCGGCCAGCGTTGCATAGAGCGGCGCCAAACCGCCCTGACGGCCGAGTGCCTCGGCCACCGCCTTCTCGATCAGCGTGGTCTCTGGAACGATCGCAACGGTCGGCTCGGCCGTTGCCGCTGCCTGAAGGTCGAGCAGCGAACCGGCCGCCGTCTGTTGGGCAAGCGTCTTGCCCGGCTGACCGGAGTTCGCCTGGATTTCGTTGGTCACCGGCGGCAGCGAGCCGATCGCCATGGGCATGCTCCCGGAGAAGGGGTTCCGGAAGGGTGCGTTGAAACGGCCCGTCTGGCAAGCCGTCACATTGGCTCTGTCATCGCGCCGGTTCGAGCGGCAGCCAAAGCCGCCGCTCCATCTCGGTCAGCCCTGGTGGACCAGCTTCGGCTGGCGAGCAGCCAGCGTTTCGTCGACGCGTCGACGCGGTGCCAGTTGCGGGGCCATCTTGAAGGCGGCAACGTCGCCCGACTTCGCCTTTTCGGCAAGATGCCGCAGCGTGCCGACGAACTGGTCGAGGCTGGTTTTGGACTCCGACTCCGTCGGCTCGATCAGCAAGGCGCCGTGGACGACCAACGGGAAGTACATGGTCATCGGATGATAGCCCTCGTCGATCATCGCCTTGGCGAAATCGAGCGTCGTGACGCCAGTGCCCTCAAGGAACCGGTCGTCGAAGAGAACCTCGTGCATGGCCGGGCGCTCAGGGAAAGCAACCGTCATCACGTCCTTGAGGCGGGCCTTGACGTAGTTGGCGGCGAGTACCGCGTCCTCGGACGCCTGTTTCAAACCATCCGCGCCATGGCTCAGCATGTAGGCGAGCGCGCGCACGAACATGCCCATCTGGCCATGGAAGGCGGTGATGCGGCCAAAGGGCTTCAGGCCGCGCTCGCCCGCTGCCTTGCGCGTCTCGACGAACTCGGCCGTGCCGTCCCCGCCAAAGCGCACGAAGGGCACCGGGGCGTAGGCGGCGAGCCGCTCGGACAGCACCACCGGACCAGCGCCGGGACCGCCGCCGCCATGGGGCGTCGAGAAGGTCTTGTGCAGGTTGATATGCATGGCGTCGACGCCGAGATCGCCCGGCCTGACCTTGCCGACGATGGCGTTGAAGTTGGCACCATCAGCGTAGAAATAGGCGCCGGCGGCATGCACCGCCTCGGCGATCTCCAGGATGTCGCGCTCGAACAGGCCGCAGGTGTTGGGGTTGGTCAGCATGATCGCCGCCACCTCGGGGCCGAGACGCTTCTTGACATCCTCCGGGTCGACGGTGCCATCGGCACGCGCCGGCACCGCTACCACGCGGAAGCCGAGCTGAGCGGCGGTCGCCGGGTTGGTGCCATGCGCCGACTCCGGCACCAGCACCACGTCGCGGGTTTCGCCGCGATCGACGATCGCCGCCTTGATCGCCGCCATGCCGCACATCTCGCCATGGGCGCCGGCCTTGGGACTCATGGCGACCGACGCCATGCCGGTCAGCTCCAGCAGCCAGCGGCCAAGTTCGGCGACCAGCTCTACCGCGCCGGGCACTGTCGACAGCGGCTGCAGTGGATGCACATCACCAAACCCCGGCAGCCGCGCCATCGCCTCGTTGAGACGCGGATTGTGCTTCATGGTGCAGGAGCCGAGCGGGTAGAGACCGAGGTCGATGGCATAGTTCTGCCGGCTGAGGCGCACATAGTGGCGCATCGTCTCCGGCTCGGTGAGGCCGGGAAGGTCGAGGGGCGCCGTGCGGGCGAGACCGCCAAGGCGAGGCTCGAACGCCTCGACATCCTCGAAGTCGACGCCGGTCGCATCGAGACGGCCCACCTCGAACAGCAGCGGCTCCTCGATGGCGAGACCCTGGTTGCCGGTGAAGGTGGAAGCGGCAATGGCGGCATCGGTGGCGACGGGCGCGGTCGGGCGGCCCACATTGTTCATGTTCATCGGTCACCTCCAAAGGTGAACAGCGTCGAAAGCAGGAAACTGCGATAGCGGCTCGGCGTCTTCACTGGGCTGTCGCTGAAGAAACGGCGCTGGGCGAGGGAGGGATTGTCCTTGGTCCAAGGAGCGCCACCGTCTGTTGTTCGCCTGTCGGTCATGCCAAGGCCTCCCGCAGCGCGGCCGTCAGCGTCGCCCTGTCCTCCTCGGTGTTGACCTCCGTGGCGGCGATGACCAGGACATTGTCAAGCTCCGGCCGGTTCGGCTCCAGCCGGCTTGCCGGCACGCCGGCCAGAATGCCCCGCCCTGCCAGTGCCTCGACGACGGCGGCAGCGTTTTTCGGCAGACGCAGGGCAAACTCGTTGAAGAAGGCGCGGTTGAGCAACTCGACGCCGGGCAGCGCAGCCAGTTGGTCGGCGAGGCGCACGGCGTTGGCGTGGTTGACGCGGGCAAGCCTTTCCAACCCGATGCCGCCTAACAGCGTCAGGTGGATGGAAAAAGCCAGCGAACAGAGGCCGGCGTTGGTGCAGATGTTGGACGTAGCCTTCTCGCGGCGGATGTGCTGCTCACGCGTCGACAGCGTCAGCACGAAGGCGCGCTTGCCATCGGCATCAATCGTCTCGCCGCACAGGCGGCCGGGCATCTGACGGACATGTTTCTGACGGGTGGCGAACAGACCGACATAGGGACCACCGAAGCTGAGCGGGTTGCCCAGCGACTGGCCTTCGCCCACCACGATGTCGGCGCCCTGTGCGCCCGGCGGCTCGATCAGGCCGAGCGACACCACCTCGGTGAAGACGGCGATCAGCAGCGCACCGACGGCATGCGCCTTTTCGGCGATCGGCTTCAGGTCGTAGAGGTGGCCGTAGAAGGACGGCGACTGCACCACAACGCAGGATGTGCTCTCATCGATGGCTGCGAGGATGTCCTCGGTGCCGGAGATATCCGGCGGCAGGCTCTCCACAGCATGGCCCGGAAAGCGCGTCACCGTCTCGACCACGCCGCGATAATGCGGGTGGACGCCGCCCGACAGCACAGCCCGATCGCGGCGGGTGATGCGGTGAGCCATCAGCACCGCCTCGGCCAGCGCCGTTGAACCGTCGTACATCGAGGCGTTGGCCACCTCCATGCCGGTGAGACGGGCGACCTGCGTCTGGAACTCGAACAAGACCTGCAAGGTGCCCTGGGCGATTTCCGGCTGATAGGGCGTGTAGCTCGTCAGGAATTCCGAGCGCTGGATCAGGTGATCGACGGTGGCCGGAATATGGTGCCGATAGGCACCGGCGCCGACGAAGAAAGGCACCGATCCCGCCGGCATGTTCTTGGCCGCCAAGGCGCCAAGGCGACGGGCGACGGCCTGCTCGCTGGCGTGTGGCGGCAGCTTAGGCAGCGCTGCCAAGCGCTTTTGGGGCGGCAGGTCGGCGAAGAGATCGTCGATGGAGGCGGCGCCGATGGCGGCCAGCATTTCGCTCCGATCGGCTTCAGACAGGGGAAGATAGCGCATGGATGACTCCAACGGCCTTCAGGGAACGGTCTCCAAAGCTCGCATCACCGAAGCAGCAACACTGCCCGGTGAACACGACCTTTCATAACCGGCTGATCGGTGATCAAAGCCCCTCGACGAAGGCCTTGTAGGCAGCCTCGTCCATCAGAACTTCGAGTTCGGCAGGATCGGACATTTCGATCCGGCAGAACCAGCCGGCGCCCTCTGGGTCCTCGTTGACGGTGATCGGGCTGTCGGCCAGCGGACCGTTGGCCTCGACAACCGTGCCGGTCACCGGCGAATAGACTTCGCTCGCCGCCTTGACGCTCTCGACGACGGCCGTCTCCTCGCCCTTCTTCACCTTCCGGCCGACGGTCGGCACCTCGATGAACACCACGTCGCCGAGCTGGGCCTGCGCATAATCGGTGATGCCGAGGGTGGCGATGTTGCCCGCGACGACGATCCACTCGTGCTCTTCGGTGTAATACTTGGTCATGGCTTTGTTCCGTTATCTCTGGAGGTTTTAGAGACCGTCTTGAAACTCCACTCCGGCGGCCGTCTGATCAGCCGACTCCCCTGAGCGAGTTTCCAAACGGCCTCTTACTTGGGCGCGCGATGGAAGCGCGCCGGAACGAAGGGAAGGGAAACGATCTCGGCCGGCAGCGTCTTGCCGCGCACCACCAGTCCGACCTTGGTCCCCGGCCGGGCATGAACGGCGGCGACGTAGCCCATGGCAACCGGGCCGCCCACCGTTGGTCCGAAGCCGCCGGAGGTGACGACGCCGATGGCGACACCAGTGTCGTCGACGATCTCGGTGCCGTCGCGGGCCGGCGCGCGTCCATCGGGCCGGATGCCGACGCGCTTGCGGGCGACGCCCTCGGCGATCTGCGCAAGAACGATATCGGCGCCAGGAAAGCCGCCTTCCTCGCGACGGCGCTTCTGGATCGACCACACAAGACCGGCCTCGATCGGCGTCGTCGTCTCGTCGATGTCATGGCCGTAGAGGCAAAGTCCGCCCTCAAGGCGCAGCGAATCGCGAGCGCCGAGACCGATCGGCCGGACGCGAGGATCGCGCAGCAGAACCTGCCAAAGACCGACAACGGTATCGGCGTGTACCGAGATCTCGAAACCATCCTCGCCGGTGTAGCCGGAGCGGGACAGGAAGACCGGAATTCCGGCGAGGCTTGCCGGCCCAACATCCATGAAGTCCCAGCCGGCAACGTCGGCACCGAGCGAGACCAGGACGTTCACTGCCTCTGGTCCTTGCAGGGCGAGCAAGGCCCGCTCTTCATGGATTTCCAGTAGAACGCCGGCGGGCAGACGAGCCGCGATATGGGCGTAGTCCGAGACCTTGCAGGCGGCGTTGACGACGAGACCGAGCGTGCCATCGGCGCCGGGGGCGCGATGCACCATCAGATCGTCGAGAATGCCGCCGCGCTCGTTGAGGAGCTGCGAATAACGCTGCCGGCCGGGCTCCAGGCCCAGGATGTCGGCCGGGACCAGCGTCTCAAGGGCGCGGGCGACCGTCTGATGATCGGCCCCGCGGAGCGTCGCCTGTCCCATGTGCGACACGTCGAACAGGCCGGCGGCCGCGCGGCAGTGAGCATGTTCGGCAAGAATGCCTTCGTATTGCACCGGCATCAGGTAGCCGGCGAACGGCACCATGCGGGCGCCAAGCGCCACGTGGGCGTCGCAAAGCGGCGTCTTGAGCGGCGCGCCAGAATGCGGGTCGTGATCGGCATCGACGGGGGTCGTCATGCGTCAGCTCCGGATAGAGGTGGGCGGACGACGGGATTCGTCTGTCCGCGCCCCCTCTGTCACGTAACCTGAGAGATTTCCCCGGGCTCCCTGCCCAGGTTACTCCTTCGGTGAGTCGAGGCCTGAACCTCGCCTGCTTTCCAGAGCGTCGCCCGCTGCGTGCGGTCCTTTTGCCTGAGAGTTTCCGGGGCGGTTGCTCCTTCGGCGCCGACGGTAACCACCGCCGATCTCTCCCGCGCAGCGTCTCGGAGCCATGCAGCCCCGCGTCCGGATACGACCTTTTCCGGACAGCCGCCAGCATGACCTGTCGGCGGCTCAATTTCAAGCGGCTTCGGCCGAAGGCCTACTTCTTCTTCGACTCGTCAAAGCCGACGTAGATGACGAAGTTGCCCTGGCTCTTGTCGCCGGTCACGACGAGGTCGGGCGCCACGAGGTCCCAGTCGGCAGCAGCCGTGCCGGGCGCAATGGTGACGTTGACCGGATAGAGCTTGGAATAGAGCACCTCGTCGCCGTCGCGGACCAGCACGACGCGCACCGGCAGCGTCGTGGCGCCGGTCGCCCCCTTGGGGCCGGCGAGGAGACGGCCAGCCACGCCCACCTTGATGGTGGTGGTACCCGAGGCGTCGGTGCGGCACTCGCGTGCGTATTTGCGGATGGTGCCCTGGAAGCGGATGGCGCCGTAGTCGCCGTCCTTGCCCTTCTCGAACACCGCCATCATCTGCGTACCGTCGCGCACCTGCACGTCCGGGCAAACCGCGACCGTCGCGAATTTCTCCAGCGACTCCTGTTCCGCCTTGGGATCGGGCCCACCGGAAACCAGGGACCGGGGGGAGAAGCCACCACCCGAGGAACAGGCCGAAAGCGCCATGGCAAGTGCCAGTGCCGACAAAAACTTACCGCTGAAACCGACAGACATCATGAGAGCGTCACCTCCGCTTCGCCGCTTCCATAGCATGCAGCCCCAGCCTTGGCGACTCGTTCGATGCGGCTCGTTTTCGGCCGTGCATCCAGTGCGATGCGGGTCGCCTCCGGCATTCGAGACCACCCTTCGGACTTTTTTCGGGCAACCGCTCAACAGCCGCCTTTCCCTTGACAGTGCCAGGGCAAACACTTCTATTCCGCTTCTCCAGCAAGAGGTACCACGGTTGACGCTGCCGAAGCTCAAGATCCTGCTCTGCGCGCCGCGCGGCTTCTGCGCCGGCGTCGACCGGGCGATTCAGATCGTCGATCTGGCGCTCGCCCGTTATGGCGCGCCGGTCTACGTGCGGCATGAGATCGTCCACAACAAATACGTGGTCGAAGAACTCCGCGCCAAGGGCGCCGTGTTCGTCGAGGAACTCGACGAGATTCCAGCTACCGACCAGCCGGTGATCTTCTCGGCGCACGGCGTGCCGCGCTCGGTGCCGGCGGCGGCCGCAGCCCGCAACCTCTTCCAGCTCGACGCCACCTGCCCGCTGGTCACCAAGGTGCATCGCGAGGCGGAGATCCATCACAAGAAGGGCCGGCACGTGATCCTGATCGGTCATGCCGGTCATCCCGAGGTGATCGGCACCATGGGCCAGTTGCCCGAGGGGTCGGTGACGCTGATCGAGACGGTGGACGATGTCGGCAAGCTCGATTTTCCCGCCGGCACGGTGCTTTCCTACACCTCGCAGACCACGCTGTCGGTCGACGATACCCGGATGATCGTCGAGGCGCTCTCGCTCCGCTATCCGGACATCGTGCCTCCGCATAAGAGCGACATCTGCTACGCCACGACCAACCGGCAGGCGGCCGTGAGGGCCGTGGCGCCCCAGGTCGACGCCATGCTGGTGGTGGGCGCTCCCAACTCCTCGAACTCGCAGCGCCTGCGCGAAGTGGCGGCCCGCGAGGGTTGCGCCCGCGCCTTCCTGATCCAGCGGGCTTCCGACCTCGATTGGGATGCGCTCGACGGCATCGCAACGCTCGGCATCACCGCCGGCGCCTCGGCGCCGGAAGTGCTGGTCGAGGAGATCATCGACGCCTTTGCCACCCGTTACGAGGTGACGGTGGAGACCGTGCGAACGGCCGAGGAAACCATCGCCTTCACCCTTCCGCGCCCCTTGCGCGACATCACCGACCATGGGGCCGACAAGAGCGGCCCGGAGCTCTAGAATGGCCGTCTACACGGATGTTTCCGACGAGGAGCTTTCCGATTTCCTGACCCGCTACGACATCGGCGCGCTGGTCTCCTGCAAGGGCATCGCAGAGGGCGTCGAAAATTCCAACTTCCTGCTCGGCACCGAGACGGGGCGCTTCATCCTGACGCTCTACGAGAAGCGGGTGAACGAGGGCGACCTGCCATTCTTCCTCGGCCTGATGGATCATCTGGCCGACCGGGGCATCAACTGCCCGCAGCCGGTTCGCGATCGCGACGGTGAGGCGCTCGGCCGTCTTGCCGGCCGTCCGGCCACCATCGTCAGCTTTCTTGACGGCATGTGGGTGAAGCGGCCGGAGGTGAGCCATTGCGGCCAGGTGGGTGAGGCACTGGCCCGCCTGCACAAGGCCGGTGAAGGCTTTTCCATCCGTCGACGCAACGGCCTCGGGCCGGACGGCTGGCCGCCACTCTATGCCGGCAGCGCCGATCGCGCCGACGAGGTGCTTACCGGCCTCGGCGGCGAAGTCGAGACCGAACTCGCCTTCCTCCAATCCAACTGGCCGAAAGACCTGCCGGAAGGCGTCATCCACGCCGATCTCTTTCCCGACAACGTGTTCTTTCTCAAGGGGCAGTTGTCCGGGCTCATCGATTTCTATTTCGCCTGCAACGATTTCCTCGTCTATGACCTCGCCATCTGCCTCAATGCCTGGTGCTTCGAGCCGGACGGCGCCTTCAATATCACCAAGGGTCGGGCGATGCTCTCCGGCTACACCTCTGGACGGCCGCTGACCGACGCCGAAATGGACGCGCTGCCGGTGCTCTGCCGCGGGGCGGCGCTGCGCTTTCTGCTGACGCGCCTCTACGACTGGCTGATGACGCCGCCCGGCGCCCTCGTCCGCAAGAAGGATCCGCTCGAGTATTACAAGAAGCTGCGCTTTCACCGGACCGCGACGACGGCGAGCGCCTATGGCCTCGAGCTCGCCGGAAGCGGCGCATGAGCGTGGGCAGACGCGTCACCGTCTATACCGACGGCGCTTGCTCGGGCAATCCCGGTCCCGGCGGCTGGGGAGCAATCCTCGTCTACGGCGACAAGAGCAAGGAGCTTTGCGGCGGCGAGCAACTGACCACCAACAACCGGATGGAGCTGACCGCTGCCTGCGCGGCGCTCGAAGCGTTGACGCGCCCCTGCGCCGTCGATCTCTATACCGACAGTCAGTATGTGAAGGGCGGCATCACTGGCTGGATCTTCGGCTGGAAGCGGAACGGCTGGAAGACCGCCGACAAGAAGCCGGTGAAGAATGCCGATCTCTGGCAGCGGCTCGAGGCGGCACGCGAGCGCCATAGCGTCGACTGGCACTGGGTGAAGGGGCATGCCGGCCACGACATGAACGAGCGGGCCGACGAACTGGCCCGCCTCGGCATGGCGCCGTTCAAGCCAGGCTACGTGCCGGCGCCTCCGGAGAGCGGCGATGCCGCATGACCCGGCACCGATCCTCATCGTGGCCAACCCGGTGGCGGGCCATTTCAGCCACCGGCGCCTGATGCGGCTCGCCGACCGGTTGGACCGGCTCGGTCTCGGATTGGATATCCGGTTGACCCGCCATTCCGGCGAACTGACGGACATCGCGGCCGACCTGCCGTCCTCGGTGCGCACGCTGGTGGTTGGCGGTGGTGACGGCTCCATCAACGAGGCGATCACCGGCATCATCCGGCGCGACGGCGACGGCCCTGCCCTCTCCGTCCTGCCGTTCGGCACGGCCAACGTGCTGGCGCACGAACTAGGTTTGCCCTTTTCGCCGGAGAAGCTGGCCGAGCGCATCGCGGCAGACCGCAGGGCGCCGCTTCATCTGGGCATGGTGGGCGAGCGCCCCTTCGCGCTGATGGTGTCGGCCGGTTTCGACGCCGACATCGTCCACGCCGTCGACGCCCCGTTCAAACGGCGCTGGGGCAAGCTCGCCTACGGCTGGCGCGGCCTGACCCTGGCGCTCACCCGAAAGGGCCGTGATGTCACCGTCATCGCCGACGGCGAGACGATCGCCTGCCGGATCGCCGTGGTGACCACGGCGCGCTTCTATGGCGGCCCGCTGATGATCACGCGGCACACCCACGCTACCGAGCCGGGCTTGCGCCTTGTGACGCTTGCCGAGGACAGCCCGGCAACGCTGCTCCGCGCCGCCGTCGCGCTTGCGCTCGGTCGTCTCGACAGGCTGGCCGCAGTTCAGGATCGAGCCGTGCGCGAGGTCCGCTTCTCAGGTGACGGCATCCTCATGCAGATCGACGGCGATCGCATGGAAACGACCGGCGCGATCGTGCGCGCCGGCCAGATCATCGAGGTCATAAGCTGAGCCTCAGAGCCTTTCGACGATGCTGGGTGCGGCCGAGCAGGTGGTCTCGCTTGCCTTCTCTTCGACCTGCAGGTCTTTCACGACACCATCTTCGACAATCGCGGCGTAGCGCCTGGAACGCACGCCCATGCTGGCACCGAAATCCTGACTGAGGCCGATTTCCTTGGCGAAAGCCGCCGAACCGTCGCCGAGAAAGAGGATCTTGTCGCCCGCGCCGAGCGTGTTGCGCCAGGCGCCGAGCACGTAGGCGTCGTTGACGGCCACGACCGCGACCGTGTCGATGCCCTTGGCCCTGATCTCGTCGAACTTCTGAATGAAGCCGGGCACGTGGTTCTTCGAGCAGGTGGGGGTGAACGCGCCGGGCACTGCCACGAGAACCACCTTCTTGCCGGCGAACACGTCATCGGTCGTGATTTCCGTCCGGCCGCCATCGGCGGTCGGCGTCAGGAAGGTGAACGCGGGCAGTTTGTCTCCGACCTTGATCATGTCCGTATCCTTTCACAGGGTTGATACCCGTGATTATACTTATTCAGCCGCAGCGTCGAGGCGACGGATGATCTCGTAGGCCCCGTCCTTCTCGGCCAGCACGAAGCTCAGCTCGACACCGTCCACCCCGGTCGCCCGCGAAGGTCCTTCAAGTGCAATGGTGAAGCGGCGGCGCCCGCCATCGATGCCGACGGGCGCGGGCGGCGCGGCATACCATTTGGCCGGACCGGTTACGAACAGGTCGACGAGACGTCCGTCATCGACGACCGATACGTCGACGCTGCCCCTGGCCGTCTTGGCATCGAAGCCGAAGCGATCGATGGCCAGGCGATCGTCGTCGGACCGGACCGGCACGCGCGCCTCGAAGGCGGCGATCTCGGCGCTGGCAGCCGCATCGACGGCGGCGGCCGGGTCGAGATGCGCGGTGACGTCCGCCTCGGCCGGCACACAGATTTCGGCGCAGAGGCCATAGAGTACGTGGATGGTCAGCGCCACTGGGTCGTCCGCTTCCTGTGGCACCACCCGGATCGGCAGGAGAAGGCGGCCCGTGTAGATCATCGACGTGCCGGTACCATCGGTATGGCGAACCGGGACGGGATAATCGACGCTGAACTCCTTGAGGTTGTCGCTGCGGGCCACGTCGAAGATCGGCGGGATGCCGGCATCTCCGGGATTGCGCCAATAGGTATGCCAGCCCTTGGGCAGGTCGAGTTCCAGCGCCGTCCGATAGGCGCCGCCCTCGATGCCGCCCGCGACAACGAGGCGCGCTTCAACCGACGGAACCTCGAAAGCCCAGACCGGCGCCGCAGGGCCGAGGAACAACGCCAGGAGAAAGGCAAATCGCAATGGGGCCGATGTCTTCAATGCAGTTTCTCGGTTCTGGGAAGCGTTCGCGACTAGATAGCATCAGGCACGCCTGCGTCCCTACGAAAAAGCGTCGGGGCAGACGGTCCAAGATCACAATCTCGTGGTTGAGACCTTGGATGCGGCGACATCCGTCATTGTCATTATCGGCAGTATTTTCTGTTTCTTAAGAGCTGTTGGGATTGATGGGTACACCTTTTGTATATGCCGGCGAGGACGAAATGCGCCTGTCGATTCAGAAATCGATTATTCTCGTGATTTCAACCCTCAGCCTGGTCCTTCTGGCACTGACTGGCAATGGGGTCTGGTCGGCCTATCAAGCATGGTCGACGGCGGAAACGTTGAGCCGTCTCGCCGGCGTCGAGCGCAACCTGTTCGATGCCATGTCCAACTTCCGGATCGAGCGTGGTGACACGCCTCTGGCTCTCGGCGTGCCGCCTGAGCAGAATGGCGACGCGCTCAAGGCGATTGCCGAGCGTCGCGCTGCAACCTCGGCCGGCCTGGAGGCGACGATCGCCGGCTTGGGGGCGATCGACGATGCGGCTCTGAAACAGGCGCTCGACGATCTCAAGGCCCGGCGCGACGCGCTTCAGGCGTTGCGGGCGGCCGCCGATGCCGAACTCGCCAAGCCGCTCGCCGAGCGCGACAAGACGGTAGGGAAGAATTATCTCGCCGGTGGCAATGACATTCTGACCGCGATGGACGCCGCGACGGGTACCATCGAAAGCAGCATGCAGACCATGGCCCCGGAGCTTGCCGCCCTGGTCAATGTCCGGGCTCTCGCCTGGAATGCCCGTAGTTACGCCGGCATCACCGTGACGGGGCTATTGCCCGCCGTCACAGAGAAGCGTCCGTTCCGCGACGGCGAGGCAGCGCCGATCACCGCTGCCTTGAAGCAGGCGCAGTCGCTGTGGGACCTCGTGCGCAGCATGGTCGCCTCGCCCGGCATTCCCGAGGCCGTCAGGCAGAGTTTTGCGGAGGGCGACGCAGCCTTCTTCACCGGCGATTTCCGCAAGCTTCATGACGAGCAGATCAAGAAGATGACCTCCTGGCAGCCGCCGAGCGTCAAGCTCGCCGATTGGCGCCAGAAAGGCACCCAGGCGACCACGGCGGTCGGCAATGTGGCCGGCACCGCCATCGAGGCTCTCGGCGCACGGGCCGGCGGCTATTCGGCCGCCGCCAGCCGGCAGCTCGCCATCAATGCGGGCATGCTCGCCATTACCGTCCTGTTGTCAGTTGCCGCCGCCATCATCACCCGCGTCCGCCTCGGCCGGCCGATGGCGCTGATGACCGCCGCCATGAGCCGGCTGGCCGCCAACGACACGTCCGTGGAGATCCCGGGCCTCGGCCGCAAGGATGAGATCGGAGCGATGGCTGCCGCGGTCGAAGTGTTCAAGACCAACGCCATCCGGGTCAGCGAGCTGGCCAGCGAGGCGGCCGAACGCGAGGCCGGCGAAGCAGCCGAACGCCAGCGGCTGCGCGATGAGACGGCCGCAGCCTTTGAGAACACCGTCGGCGGCGTCCTGCAACGCGTCGTCGCCGCCATCGACCTTTTGCACGGTGCGGCCGAGACCCTGACCGGCAACGCGGAGGAAACGGCGATGCAAGCGGCGTCGGCCGCGGCCGCCGCCAACCAGGCGACGGCCAACGTCCAGACGGTCGCCGGCGCCACGGAGGAGCTGTCGTCGTCGATTTCCGAGATCGGCACCCGCGTCGCGGCCGCCGGCTCGGTCGCCACCGAGGCGCGAGAGACCGCCGCGACCACGCGTGAGAACATCGCCAGCCTGCAAGCGGCCGCCGATCAGATCGGCACCATCGTCGAGCTGATCGACAGCATCGCCGGCCAGACCAATCTTCTGGCTCTCAACGCCACCATCGAGGCGGCGCGGGCCGGCGAAGCGGGCAAGGGCTTTGCCGTCGTGGCGGCGGAGGTGAAGCAACTCGCCGACCAGACGTCGAAAGCGACATCGCAGATCTCCCGCCAGATCGGTGGCATCCAGTCCTCGACGGGCACGTCGGCCACCTCGATCGGTGCCATCGCCGAAATCATTCACCGCCTCAACGAAATATCCGGTGCCATTGCCACCGCCGTCGAGCAGCAGTCCGGCGCGGCGAGCGAGATCGCCCACAATGTCAGCGAGGCGGCGCGCGGAACCGCCGCCGTGTCGGAAAATGTCGAAGGCATCCGGAAGGCTTCGGAGCACACCAGCACCGTGTCGGCCACCGTTCTATCGGCCGCCGATGACCTCGCGACGCAGGCCGGTGAGCTGCGCCGGGCGATGGATGAGTTTTTGGTGACGCTGCGGGCGGCGTGATGTTCCGACTTTCAACGCGTTAGGCGACGGGAGATGGCAGGCACCGCCTCCCTCCTCGCTTTCATGCCTTGAATAATCGCCATGGCGGTTCATATTGGTCATTCGGAGCCTACGAACCCCGGGAAGCACCATGGCCGGAAAGGCAGCCTATCTCGACGGTAAGTTCCTGATCGCCATGCCGGCGCTCGACGACGGTGAGTTCGGGCGCTCGGTGATCTACATGTGTGCCCATTCGCCCGAAGGCGCGATGGGCCTCGTCATCAACAAGCCGCTTGACCACCTGTCCTTCCCAGACCTCCTGGTCCAGCTCGAAATCATCCCCGATGAGAAACGAATCCGCCTGCCGTCGGAAGCGCGGGACATGCGTGTTCACCAGGGCGGCCCGGTCGACACCGGCCGCGGCTTCGTGCTGCATACGTCCGACTTCCACCTCGATGCGTCGACGCTGCCGATATCCGAGGATCTGTCGCTGACGGCGACGGTGGAAATCCTGAAGGCGATTGCCGAGGGACGCGGACCCGAGCATTCGCTCCTGACGCTGGGCTACGCCGGCTGGGCACCGGGCCAGCTTGAAAGCGAGATTCAGGCCAACGGCTGGCTCATCACCGACTCCGATCCCGACATCATCTTTTCCGCCGCCGACAGCGACCGCTACCGCCGGGCACTCGCCACGCTGGGCGTCGATCTCGCCGCACTGTCGCCGGTGAGCGGCCGGGCCTGATCACATTGCGGCTTTCTCGCGTGCCACGGCCCGCCACCCGATGTCACGGCGGCAGAAGCCATCGGGCCAGCGGATGCGGTCGACAGCCTCGTAGGCCTTGGTCTGCGCCTCGGACACGCTGTCGCCGAGCGCGGTGATGGCGAGCACCCGCCCCCCGTTCGAGACGATCCCGCCGTCCTTTGCGGCGGTGCCGGCGTGGAACACCGATATATCCGGCAGTGCGGTGGCTTCATCGAGGCCCTCGATGCGGCTGCCCTTGCTGTAGGGTCCAGGATAGCCGTTCGCCGCCATCACCACTGTCAGCGCCGTGCGCTCATCGAAATTGGTGGTGTGACCTGACAGGCGTCCTTCGGCGGACCTCAGCATCAACTCGAGAAGGTCGGACTTGAGCCGCGGCAGCAGTACCTCGGTCTCGGGGTCGCCGAAGCGGACGTTGTATTCGATCAGCTTGGGGCCGTCCGCCTCGATCATCAGGCCGGCGAACAGCACGCCGACAAAGGGCGTGCCGCGCCTGGCGAGGCAGCGGACCGTCGGCACGACGATCTCGTCCATGATGCGCAGCTCCATCGCCTCGTCGACCACGGGCGTCGGCGAATAGGCGCCCATGCCCCCCGTGTTGGGGCCAGTGTCGCCATCGCCCACCCGCTTGTGGTCCTGGGCAGCGGCGAGCGGCAGCACATCGATGCCGTCGCTGATGGCAAAGAAGCTCGCCTCCTCACCGACGAGGCAGTCCTCGATCACCACCTCGGCGCCGGCAGCCCCGAAGGCGCCGGAGAAACAGGCGTCAATGGCATCGAGCGCCTCCTCGACTGAGGATGCCACGACGACGCCCTTGCCGGCAGCGAGACCGTCGGCCTTGACGACGACCGGCGCACCGCGACCGAGCACGTAGGCGCGAGCCGCCTCGACATCGTCAAAGCGGCCATAGGCGGCGGTCGGGATGCCCGCCTCGGTGCAGAGTTCCTTGGTGAAGGCTTTCGAGCCCTCAAGCCGGGCCGGCTCTTTCCTGGGGCCGAAAGCCTTGATGCCGGCGGCGGCAAGATCATCGACAAGACCGGCGACCAGTGGCGCCTCCGGCCCGATCACCACGAAATCGACGCCTTCAGCCTTGCAGAAGGCGATCACGGCAGCGTGGTCGGCCGGGTCGATGGCGACGAGATCGGCGACCGTGGCGATGCCGGCGTTGCCGGGCGCGCAGGTCAGACGCGTCAGCTTCGGAGAATTGCGAAGCGCCAAGGCTATGGCGTGTTCGCGTCCGCCGGAACCGATAAGGAGCACGTGCATCTCTGGGCCTCCAACGTCGCCAAGCCGATGCCGCGCGCCTTACCATGGCGGGCCGTGGAACAAAAGGCCGGAGGGGGATGCGGCCGGCGATTTCCGCGACTAAGCTGTCGCGCGTCAACAACGGGACGGCTAGACTTCCCTTATGAACGCGCCTGATTCCGAAGAGATCGTCATTCCCGATGCCAAGCGCGGCAATTGGGTCGACCGGCTGTTGCCGGCCGGCGCCAAGCCCTACGCGCAGCTCGCCCGGCTCGATCGGCCGATCGGCTGGTGGCTGCTTCTCCTGCCCTGCTGGTGGTCGCTGGCGCTGGCAAGTGGAGCGGCCGGCCTGGCCTTTCCATCGCCCTGGCATGCGCTGCTGTTTTTCGTCGGGGCCGTTGCGATGCGCGGCGCCGGCTGCACCTATAACGACATCGTCGACCGGGACATCGACGCCGCCGTGGCACGGACGCGAGCGCGACCCATCCCCTCGGGCCGCGTCAGCGCCGCCGGAGCAGTTGTCTTCCTGGTGCTGCAGGCGCTGGTGGGCCTCGCGGTTCTGCTCCAGTTCGACCGCTTCTCGATCATTCTCGGCCTCTGTTCGCTGGTGCCGGTGGCGATCTACCCGTTCATGAAGCGGATCACCCATTTCCCGCAGATCGTGCTGGGCCTCTCCTTTTCCTGGGGCGCCCTGATGGGTTGGAGCGTGGTGTTCGGCCGTCTCGATGCGCCGGCCGTTCTCATCTACGTGGCGGCCATCCTCTGGACCTTCGCCTATGACACGATCTACGCCCACCAGGACCGCGAGGATGACGCTCTGATCGACCTCGGCTCGACGGCGCGCTATTTCGAGCGGTCGACGCCGAAGCTGCTGACCGTCTGCTACGGCGCCGCCGTGCTGCTGCTCGGCGTGGCCTTCTATCTCGCCGACGCCAAGATCATTGCCTTCGTCGGTCTGGCAGCCTTTGCCCGCCATCTCGCCTGGCAGGTGGAGAAGTTCGACGCCGACGACGGCGAACTATGCCTTAGGATCTTCAAATCCAACCGCGATGCCGGTCTTGTCCTGACGGCCGGCCTCGTCATCGACGGGCTGCTCAAAGGCATGTAGCCGGCCTCCGTTCAACGGACGCCGGCTACGGAACGCTTTCTGGAGTATGGTTACTCGTAGCTGATGATCTCGCGCCAGTCGCGCAGAACCGGCATTTCGCCAGCGGCGCCCATCTTGCGGCGAACCAGGAAACGCGGCCGGCGTTCGGACATGGATGCGTGGCGACGCCGCGGCGCCGGCTCGCCAACCGGAACCGATGCCTGAGGACCGACACGCTCCGCACCGGAAGCCGTGACCAGCAACATCGGCAAGCCGAGCCGACTGGACCAGCCCTGCCAATCGGCGGCGGCGGCCTCCATGTCGCGGGTTACAGTCAGCGGAATCGACATGGCCGGATCGCGATGCCGCAGCTCGACATGGGCGGTCAGGTCACCAGCGGCGTTGGGCTCGATCCTGACCGAGACGCCCTCGAAGGCGGCGAACGGCAGGCTGAGCGTCAGCGGCAAACCGGACAATTTGCGTTGGACGACGACGCCGTCATCATCCATGTAGATGGCGGCTTCCTGAACAGGCCGACCGGCCTGCCCGACGTTGACGCACCACTTGGCCGGCAGATGCCCCGGATCGAGCCTAAGCGCCGTTTTCAGGCCCAGGGGAGTGGCTCCCGTCATGCTCTTTGCCTCACTCGAAATCTTTTGACTATCCCTGTCGGGCCAAGCGTCATTTTTTGCGCCCGGTCCCGAAACCATGGCGAGCATAGGTCGAACGTCATCCCCGGCGGCTTAAGGGATTGGGTAAACTTTTTCTCGATTTTTGAGAGGGTTAGCGGAGTCTGAAGCGCCAAATCGCAGCAGGCCGTCAACCCTCGGTCAACCTTCGTTGACAACGAAGCTCCGGCCACCATGCCGGCTGCCGGGCCGGAACGACCCATAAAAGGCTTGCACGTCAAATGCTTGGCCGGCACAGTCCAAAGGCGGGTGAAAGACGCTTACGGTGAAGACCGGCAAGGAGTTGCCGCAATTCTGTAGGAGGAAGGCGGCGACAAGGCTTGTCGGCCGGCACCCCCAAGCCCTAAACACGGAACTCCCCGAACCGATCGGACACCCGCATGAGCGATCTCGTCGACCTCGACCAACTGACCCAACAGGCCGCCCGCCTTGTCGAGGCGGCGCGCGCTGCCGGCGCCGATGCCGCCGATGCCGTTGCCGTTCGCTCCGTCAATCAGGTGGCGAGCGTCCTCAAGGGCAAGGTCGAGAAGATCGAGCACGCCGAGAATGACGATTTCGGCCTCCGGGTGTTCGTCGGCGACCGCAACGCCACCATCTCGGCGACGCTCGGCTCGGATGTGGAAGCACTGGCCGCCCGCGCCGTGGCCATGGCCCGCGCCGCGCCTCCCGACCGCTTCGCAGGCCTTGCCGACCACGCCCTGCTGGCCACCTCCTGGCCCGATATCGATCTTCTCGACGAGACGCCGGTCTCCGCCGCCGACCTTGCCGAGCGCGGCAAGGCGGTCGAAGCGGCGGCCATGGCCGTCGATGGCGTGACCAATACCACCGGCGCCAGCGCCTACTGGGCGCGCGGCGGCATGGCGCTGGTGACTTCGAGCGGCTTCTCGGGCGCCTATGAATCCTCCGGCCACGGCCATTCGGTCGCGGCCATCGCCGGCAGCGGCACTGGCATGGAACGCGACTGGGACTCGTCATCGAAGACCCACCTCGCCGACCTCGAAAGCGCCGAGACCGTCGGCACCCGGGCCGGCGACCGCGCCGTGCGCCGCCTCAATCCGCGTCAGGTGGCGACCCAGACGGCAACGGTGGTCTATGACCCGCGCGTTGCCACCAGCCTGATCGGCGCGCTGATCGGCGCCATTTCGGGCGCGTCGATCGCCCGCCGTTCGTCCTTTTTGAAGGATCGGCTCGGTCAGCAGTTGTTCGGTCCGAACATCCGAATCACCGACGATCCCTTGCGGCGACGCGGTCCCGGCTCGCGCCCCTTCGATGGCGAGGGCGTCGGCGCCGCGCCGCTGGACCTCGTCGAGGACGGCGTCCTCAAGACGTGGCTGCTCGACAGCGCCACGGCGCGCGAACTCGGCCTTGAGACCAACGGCCGGGCCGGCCGCGGCACGGGCGCGCCGAACCCCTCGTCCACCAACGTGCTGCTGCATCCGGGCGATCAATCGCCGGCCGAGATGATCGCGGCTGTGGGCACCGGCCTCTACGTCACCGACTTCATCGGCCACGGCGCCAATCTCGTCACCGGCGACTACTCGCGCGGCGCCGCCGGCTTCTGGATCGAGAATGGCGAGATCGCCTATCCGGTGGCCGAGATCACCGTCGCCGGCAACCTTCTCGACATGTTCCGCGAACTGGTGCCGGCCGACGACATCGAGTTCCGCTCGGCCTTCACCGCGCCGACGGTGGCCATCGGGGGACTGACGATTGCCGGCCGCTGACAGCGCACGCATCGACGAGGACACAGCGCTCCTTTCGGACGCGGCGCTCGCCGCCGCCAGCATCGGTCTGTCCTTCTTCCGCCGCGATCCGCGGGTCTGGAAGAAGGACAACGACTCGCCGGTCAGCGAGGCGGACCTCGCCATCGACCGTTTCCTGAAGGAACGGCTTCTGGCCGCCCGCCCCAACTACGGCTGGCTGTCGGAGGAAACGGAGGACGATCCGGCCAGGCTCGGCTGCGAGCGGGTCTTCGTGGTCGATCCGATCGACGGCACCCGGGGTTTCATTGCCGGTTCCGATCAGTGGACCATTTCGCTCGCCGTGGTCGAGAACGGGCGACCGGTGGCGGCGGCACTCCTGCAGCCGTCGGTGAGCCATCTCTACACCGCCGGCCATCGGCGCGGCGCCTTTCTCGACGGCAACCGCCTGCGCTTGCAGCCGCGCTCCAGCCTTGCCGGAGTGCGCGTCGCCGGACCGGCCGTGCTGATCTCGCGCCTGTCCAGGCCGGTGCCAACGTTGAGGAGCCGGGGCTATGTCGCCTCACTGGCGCTCCGGATCGCCATGGTCGCCGACGGCACGCTCGACCTCGCCTTTGCTCGCGGCGGGGCCCATGACTGGGACCTCGCGGCCGCCGACCTGATCGTGGCCGAAGCGGGCGGAACGCTTGAGACCATCGACGGCGCGCCGATGGTCTACAACCGGCCCGATGCCCATCATGACAGCCTCGTCGCCGGTCTGCCGACGCTGACGCGAGCGGCGGCGGCGGCAATCGGCCCTTACTGAACAGGCACCCTTGCAAAATAGGCCGGGCTTGACGAAAAGAAGCTGGGCGGCCTGCGGGAGGTGCCCGGTGCGGAAGGCGGAGTTTCATGACGACCGAAGTCACCTCAAAGCAACTGCTTCATCTGGTCATCGGCGGCGAGATGAAGGCGCTCGACTCCACTGAGTTTGCCGATATCAATGCCATCGACATCGTCGGGGCCTTTCCCAACTATGCCGCCGCCTATGCCGCCTGGAAGCAAAAGGCGCAGGCCACCGTCGATCAGGCGCAGACACGCTATTTCATCGTCCACCTGCATCGCCTTCTGGACCCGTCGACCTGATGCCGAGCCTGAACGAACGACACGTCGAGACGCTGCACGCGCAGCGTCTTTTGTTCCCGGAGATGCCGCTTGCCACTTGATCGGAAAATCCTTGGCAGCGCGCCCGTCAGCCGTGCCCTGTCGCATCTGCTCGCCTGGCATGTTCTGACCGTATTCCGCACGGCCCGCCTGACGGTGGTGCCGGCCGAGGCGTTCGATGTGGCGCGGGCCGAGGCGCCGGCGATCTTCACCTTCTGGCACGGCCTTGCCATGATGACGCCACGCGCCGTGCCGATCGACCTGCCGATCGTGCCGATGATCGCCCGCAACGCGGCGGCCGGTGTCGTTGCCGATGCCGTCGGCACACAGGGCATCCGAACCATCAGGGCCTCCGGCTCGCAAGGAGCCCATACCCAGCACAGGAAAGGTGGGGCTGCCGGCTTCCGCCAAGCCTTGCGGGAGCTCAAAGCCGGCAACTCCGTGCTGATGACCGCCGACGTGCCGAAAGTGTCCCAGGTCTCCGGCAAGGGCGTCATCCATCTGGCCCGACTGTCCGGCCGGCCGATCATTCCCATCGCCTATGTGTCGCGTTACGGCCTTCGCTTCAACAACTGGGATCGCATGGTGGTGGACCTGCCCTTCTCGCCGGCCACCCTCCGGCACGGCGCGCCGATCCGCGTTCCGGCCGATGCCGATGACGAGGCCGTCGAAAGGCTGAGGCGCTACCTCACCGAAGAGCTTGATCGGATCACGCAAGACGCCTACGAACGCACGGGAATCGCGGGGAAGTTCATACCCGGTCCAACCAACCAAGACCCTGCCGCCGATGGCTGATCTCGGAGACGCGCTGCTTTCGACGTGGATCGCCCTGACCCGGCTTGTCAGCCCGGTCGGCGCGATCATCGTTGGCGCGCGTCGGCGTCGCGGCAAGGAAGATCCGGCTCGGTCAGCCGAACGCCTCGGCCATCCTTCCGCGCCGCGGCCGGAGGGACCGCTCGTCTGGGTGCATGCGGTCAGCGTCGGCGAAGCGATGGCTGCGATGCCGATGGTGGATCGGCTGATCGCCGAAGGCAAGGGCGTGCTGGTCACCACGGTCACCACCACCTCGGCCGCGCTGGTCGGCCATCGGTTGAGACCGGGGCTGATCCATCAGTTTGCTCCGCTCGACCTTGCCGGCCCGGTCGATCGCTTTCTTGCACATTGGCGCCCGGATCTGGCTCTGTTCGTCGAAAGCGAGATCTGGCCGGTGGCCATCGGCCGTCTTGCGGATCATGGCATACCCCTGGTCGTCGCCAATGCCAGGCTGTCGCCGCGCTCGTTCCAGGGCTGGCAACGGGCAACGCCCGCGGCCAGGGCGGTGTTTCGCCGCATGTCGCTGGTGCTCGCCCAGACCGACGACGACGGCGCGCGCTTCTCCCGGCTCGGGGCGCCTGAGGTGACCGTAACCGGAAACATCAAGTTCGATGCCGGTCTGCCGGATGTCGGCGTCGCGGATCTCGACGCGTTGCAGGATGGCATCGGTGAGCGGCCGATGGTGCTTGCGGCCTCCACGCACCCCGGCGAGGACGAGGTGGTGCTGACGGCGTTCCTGAAGCTCAGGGAAAGTCGTCCGCAGGCGCTGCTCGTCATCGTGCCTCGCCACCCGGTGCGCGGAAGCGACATCGCGCTTCTGTCGCAAGCGGCCGGCCTCGAGACGCGCCGCCGCGGCGCAGGAGATGCTCCGGACGCCACGACCGACGTCTATGTGGCCGATACGCTCGGCGAGCTGGCCGCTTTCTTCCGGCTCGCCGACGTGGTGTTGATGGGGGGAACCTTCATCGACGGCATCGGCGGTCACAATCTCATCGAGCCAGCCCGCCTCGGCGCCGCCGTCGTTTGCGGCCAGTATTTTTCCAACTGGCTCGACATCTACCGTGCCTTCATCGAAGCCGGCGGCCTTAAGGTGGCCCGATCAACAGACGAACTCGCGAATGCGACGCTGAGCCTCATCAACGATCCCGCTCTCAAAGCCACTCAGGCCGCGGCCGGCCAGCGGGTCGTGGCGGGCTCAGCCGGTGCCGTAGCACGCACCATAGAGGCGATCACGCCGCTGATCGGGCGACACGCAGGTGGCGGTCCATGCTGACACCGGCCTTCTGGTGGAAACGCAAGGGTATTGCCGCCCTGCTGCTGGCACCGATCGGCCTCCTCTATGGCGCTGTCACAGCGCGGCGCATGCACCGACCTGGCGGGGCCGAGCCACCACTGCCTCTGGTCTGCGTCGGCAACTTCGTGGCCGGCGGCGCCGGCAAGACACCCACCGCCATCGCATTGGCCCATTCGGCACGCTCGGTCGGTCTCGACCCTTGCTTTCTCACCCGCGGTCACGGCGGCCGCCTCAAGGGACCGCTGCTCGTCAACATCGACCGTCACACGGCGGCCGAGGTTGGCGATGAAGCCCTGTTGCTCGCCCGCGTGGCGCCAACGGTGGTGTCACGCCGGCGCGCCGATGCCTTTTCTCTTCTCAAGGCGACCGGCACCGACCTCTGCATCATGGACGACGGTTTTCAGAACCCGTCGGTGAAAAAGACCTTCAGCTTCGTGGTCGTCGATGGCGCGGTTGGCGTGGGCAATGGCCTGCCGCTGCCGGCCGGCCCGCTCCGGGCACCGCTTCGGCGGCAGATGCTGCTCGCCGACGCAATCATCGTGTATGGCGACAGCAAGAACGGCCAGCGCATTGTCCGCACCGCAGCTCGCGCCGGCAAGCCGGTATTCCGGGCGGCGCTGGTCGCCAACGCAGCGCCTGCCGACCCGCGCCGCCGGCTCTATGCCTTCGCCGGCATCGGCCGGCCGGAGAAGTTCTTCCGCTCGCTCGAGGACGAAGGCTACCGCCTCGCCGCCCGCCGCGCTTTCCCCGATCACTATCCCTACCGTTTCCAGGACTTGGCCCATCTGCTCGACGAGGCCGACATGCTCGATGCGGTGCCGGTCACCACCGAGAAGGATGCGGTGCGGCTGCCGCGCGGCATCGTCGGCAGCAACTGGTCGCGCGATCGCGTCGCCGTCTTCGGCGTGCACACACGCTTTTCCGAAGAGCATGCAGTGGGGTCGCTGCTTCTCGACATCCGCCGACGCTGGATGGCGCGGCATTTCAGCTGAAATCTGCGTCGGAAGCCGAGCCTGTCGGCGCCCCGCTCAGCGGGCGCCGGTGTGCCGACGATAGGCCGTCAGCGCCGCCTCGGCATCGATATAGGGTTCCTGGTGCTCGACGGACCAGTATTTCAGGTCCTGCAGCAGGATCGGACGGCCGGTGATCGCGCAGCGGACGTAGTTTCCGTTGCGAAGGATCTGGTAGTCGCCGTCGAGGTAGCGGATCTGCGCCTCGCCGCCGCCGAAAGGGGTGTCCGTGCTGTTCAACATGGAAGGTGAATAACCTCCGCCCGACCGCCGCGCAAGAGGTTCATGCCCTGGCAGCGAGGCGGTCGATCGACCGTCCGGCCAGCCAGAGGGCCGGCAGGCCGAACAGGGCGGCCCCGATGCTCCACCAGAGGATCACCGCGTCGGCGCTGCCAAACCAGATGCCGAGCCAGCAGAAAGGCAGCGTGCCGAGCGTGGCGCGGCCCCAGTTGAACATGGTCGAGTAGGACGCAAAGCCGAGGTTGTTGAAGGCGGCGTTAGCAACGAACAGCGCGCCGGTGAAGATGAAGGTGGGCGCCGCCCATAGGCAGTAGAAGGCGATCATCTCCGCAACGCGGCCGGTCGCCTGGAAGGCCCAGTTGATGGCATCGGTACCGAGGAACAGCAGCAGCCAGATCGCTGCCACATAGATGGCCGTGAACAGGGTGCTGTCGGCCAGCGTCTTGCGAACCCGGTCGAAGCGGCGGGCACCGACATTCTGGCCGAAGATGGCGCCGACCGAACCGGTGAGCGCGAAGATGCCGGCAAAACACAGCGGATAGATGCGGCCGATGATCGACCAACCGGCCACCGCTTCGGTTCCGAAGCGGGCGACATAGGCGGTGACGATCATGTTGCTGATCGGCGTCGCAAGGTTGGTGAGGATGGCCGGGAAGGCAATGGTGAGGAGCGGCGCGATGTCGTGGCGGACGCTGTCCATCGTCGGGCGTGCCAGCGCATTGAGGCGCGGGACCAAGCCATACCAGCCGACACCGATCGCCACGAAGCGGATCAGCACCGTGACGATGGCGGCGCCGGTGACGCCGAGGTCGAGCGCGAAGATGAAGATCGGGTCGAGGATCGCCGTCGCGGCGGCACCAGAGACGTTGATCCAGAGCGTCATGCGCGGTGCGCCGAAGGCCATCAGCACGCCACCCATGGCCATGCTGAGGGCGAGCGGCGGCATGCCCAGCATGGTGATCCAGAGGAAATGTCGGGTCACCTCGAACTCGCGCCCAGCAGCGCCGAGCAAGGCAAGGCAAGGGTCGAGTACCATGGCGATCGCCAAGGTCACGGCGCTGGTAGCGGCGAAGGAAATGATCAGACCGGAGGTGGCGACACGCCTCGCCGCGGCCCGATCGCCGGCGCCGATCCGCCGGGCGGTCAGCGCCGTCACGCCGATGGAGAAGCCGATGCCGACCGAGACCAGCACGAACAGCACGGCGCCGGCATAGCCCATGGCCGCCGTCAGCACTTCGTCGCCGAGGAGCGAAATATAGAGGAGGTTGACGAGGTCGACGGTGAAGATCGCCATCAGCCCCAGCGAACCAAGGGCGGTCAACGCCACCACGTGGCGGAACACCGATCCTTCCACATAGGCGGCGTCGGCGGGCGCACTGGCGGCATGCGTCATCTTGGACCTCTCGCGATCAGAAGCAGGCGAAACGACGGGAGGCCCGTCGGCTCAGTTCAGCATGTCGCCTGTAGCATCCTGGAGGTCCTGAATCTGGCAGCTTTGTTCGCCAGTGATGCCGGTACAAACCTCGACCGAGCCCCGGTGGATCATGTCGATCGAAACGTAAAAGATGACCAGGAGGCCAACCCAGGCGATCCAGCGGAAACGGTGCAGCAGGCGAGCGATCAGCGTGGCCGCGGCGCCCATCAGCCCCACCGAAAGCAACAGGCCGATCACCAGAATACCCACGTGGTCGCGCGCCGCACCGGCCACAGCCAGAACGTTGTCGAGCGACATGGAGACGTCGGCGAGGATGATCTGGGTGAGGGCCTGACGGAAGGTCTTGCCGGACGAGGCCGGCGTCACGTCACAGGCGGCGGAATCAAGCGCCTGCTCGGCAGCTTCCACGCCGCGCTCCTCCTCGTGTCGGCTCGACCAGATCTCGCGGAACATCTTCCAGCAGACCCAGAGCAACAACACGCCGCCGGCCAGCGTCAGGCCAACGATGGCAAGGAGGTGGGTGGTGATGATCGCAAACAGAATGCGCAGGGCAACGGCGCCGCCGATGCCCCAGAAAATCACCTTGCGCCGTATGGTGGGATCGACGCCGGCCGCCGCCATGCCGACGACGATGGCATTGTCACCGGCCAGCACGACGTCAATGAAGATGACCTGTGCCAGCGCAGCGAGTTCAGCCGACAGAAAATCCATTGAAAACACGGCGTCCGTCCCAACCCTGTTCGGCGAGACGCCGATATCCGCCGGGCATATTCCCGGATGCCGGTGAGGTAAGGCGTTGGGGCGAGAATTTCAATGCTCGACGAGAATTTAAGTCCTCGTCATTTCTACGGACACGTCGCTGAGGAGGCCGTAGGCAACCAGCGCCGCTTCAAGCGCCGAAGGGGTGGTGAAGACAGCGGCGGCAAGACCGGCGGTGCGGGCGCCTTCCACATTCTCCGGCATGTCGTCGGTGAAAAAACTCTCCTCCGGCCGGAAGCCCAGTCTGTCGAGGGCACGCTGAAACACCCGAGGATCCGGCTTCATCGTCGAGAAGGCGGACGAGACCAGAAAGCGGTCACCGACGAGGCGCGCCAGATCCGGGGCCAGCGTTTCGCGGTAGGCATGCACCAGTGGACCGTTGTTGGTCAGCACGCCGACCGCCATGCCCTCGGCCAGCAGCCTTTCGATGAGCGCGAGTGTGCCGGGAATGAGACGCATGCCGAGCCGGCGCGCCTCAACCCAGTCGTCGATGGCAAGCGGGTAGCCGAGGCGATCGCGCCAGGAGGCGATGTAAAGCTCCGGCGTCGGAAAGGCGCCGCCGTCGGCGGCGGCCTCCAGCCCCTCACCCCAGATGCGTTCATTGATGAAGGCCGGATCGAGGCCGGTCACGCTGGAAAGATGGGCGATGCGATCGGGACGCGAATAGGCATAGACGACATCGTCCATGTCGAACAAGGCAAGACGAATGGGACGCATACTTCCTTCTCTTTGCGGTCGCACGCGCCGCCGAAAACCAGGGCCTTATCCGAGCCCCGCGAAATCAGGTCGCGGTACCGCCGACGGTCACCTGATCGATCCTCAGCGACGGCTGGCCGACACCGACCGGCACACTCTGGCCGGCCTTGCCGCACATTCCAATACCCCGGTCGATCTCAAGGTCGTTGCCGATCATCGACACGCGCTTCATCGCGTCGGGGCCGTTGCCGATCAGCATGGCGCCCTTGATCGGCTCGCCGACCTTGCCGTCGCGCACGCGATAGGCCTCGGTGCAGTCGAAGACGAACTTGCCGGAGGTGATGTCCACCTGCCCTCCCGAGAAGGACACGGCGTAGATGCCGTCCTTCACCGAGGCGATGATCTCCTCGCGGCTCTTGTCGCCCGCGAGCATGTAGGTGTTGGTCATGCGCGGCATCGGCACATGGGCGTAGGACTGGCGGCGCCCGTTGCCGGTGGATTTGGCCCCCATCAGGCGGGCGTTCTGGCGGTCCTGCATGTAGCCGACGAGGCGGCCATCCTCGATCAGCACCGTCTTGCCGCTCGGCGTTCCCTCATCGTCGATGGTCAGCGAGCCCCGCGCGTCCGGCAGCGTGCCGTCGTCGACGATGGTCACACCCTTCGCCGCCACCTGCTCGCCCATCAGGCCGGCAAAGGCGGAGGTCTTCTTGCGGTTGAAGTCGCCCTCAAGGCCATGCCCCACCGCCTCGTGCAGCAGCACGCCGGTCCAGCCCGGTCCGAGAACGACATCGAAGGTGCCGGCCGGTGCCGGCTTGGCCTCAAGATTGACCAAAGCCTGACGAAGGGCCTCGTCGACGGCATGCTGCCAGCGCTCGGGCGTGATGAAGCCGTCGAGCGCCAGACGGCCGCCCTCGCCGTAGGAGCCGCTTTCCTGGCGGTCGCCGCTGCCAGCAATCAGTGATACGTTGACGCGGACCAGCGGACGCACATCCCGGAGATGGACGCCGTCGGCGCGGACGATCTCGACGATCTTGTGGCTGGTGGTGATGGATGCCGTCACCTGCCGCACGCGCGGATCGCGGGCGCGCGCCCAGGCGTCTATCTCGGAGAGCAGCGCCACCTTGTCGGAGAAGGCCGGCGAGAGCAGCGGATTGACGTCGCCGTAGAGCTTGCGATTGGTCGGGCGCGGAGGCTCGGCAAGCGTGCCGGAATAGCCCATTGAGACCGCCTTCACCGCGTCGGCGGCGCGGCGCAACGCCTTCTCAGAGAGATCGTCGGCATGGGCGTAGCCGACCGCCTCGCCGGCCACCGCCCTCAGGCCGAAGCCCTGGTTGACGTCATAGGTGGCGGTCTTGAGGCGGCCGTTGTCGAAGGTCAGCGCCTCGCCTTCCGCGCGCTCCAGATAGAGTTCGCCATCGTCGGCGCCGGCGAGTGCGTCGCGAACGAGGCGCTGCGTCGCGTCGGGATCGAGACCGGCGAGGGCGAGAAGATCATGGCGTTCGGTCATCGGCGGCGGCGTCCCATGGTGAGGAGGATCGGATCCTCATAAATGCAAACGTCCGGATATTTTGTCCGGACGCGCAACATGTCGTGTTTCCGGCTGGGCCGTACAAGTGCGGCCGCTCACGGCAGGGCGTCGAAGCCTTCCTTGAAGCCCTTCAGCGAGATCGGAATGCCGATACCGTCCTCGGGCGAATCGTAGATGATGAACAGCGCCTTGCCGCCACCTTCGAGCTGGCCGATCAGGTCGTCCTGCAACACCACCTCGGCGTAGCAGCCGCGCGCCCGGCAACGGACGAAACCGACGCGGCCGATGTCCTTGTCGTCGATGCGGAGGCCGAGGCCGGCCATCAGGTAGACGCCGAGCGGCGCCAGCACGCGCATGATCCTGGCCTTCTTGTCGACCGTCTTCACGATCAGCACGGACAGGCCGATGTTGTCGCGATCCTCGGCGGTGACGTTCTGCACCATGGCGCATTGCTTGTCGCGGGCGCCCACCGGCTGGTCGCAGCGGATCTGCCAGTCGCCGTGCACGGATTCCACCTTGCCGTCGACGAACTCCTGCGCTGCCGCCGAAGAGAGCGTCGCCGGCAACGAGCCCAGGGCGAGCAGAACGGAAAGGCAGGCGGAAAGAACGGTCCTCATGACGGTCATGATCCTCTCGTCAACGTCCCAGAACCCCAGAGGCCAGCGACGAATCGCCGACCGGTCCTTATTCCCACACTTGCGGCGGCGCGAAAAGATCGGCTCAGGCAGCCGGCGGCCCGGCCGTCGCTTCGCCGACCGGAATGGCCGTGGCGCCCGGCACCCGATCGGGCACGCGTAGCGGGGCGTCGGGCACGGCGGCAACCGGCGCCACCTTGGCCACCGCCTTCTTTGCCTTCTCCATCAGCTTGCGCACCTCATCGGCGCTCATCGGCGATCCGAACAGGTAGCCTTCGAGATAGTCGGCACCGAGGTTGGCGACCTCATCGAGATCGATGGCGCGATCGACACCCTCCACCACCAGCTCCAGCTCAAGATCGTGCGCCAGCGAAGCGATGGTTTTGAGGAGCGCCTGCCGGTGACGGCCGGAACTCCGCAAGACGTTCTGGTCGACCTTGAGCGTGCCGGGCGGCAGCCGCTGCAAATAGCTCAACGAGGAGAAGCCCATGCCGAACTCGTCAACGGCAAAGCCGGCGCCGAGCTCCTTCAGCTTCATCAGCATCTGCAACGAGAACTCCGGGCTCTCCATCAAGAGGCTCTCGGAGAACTCGAGGTGCAGCACGTCGCGCGGCAGGCCGGTGCGCGACAGGATGGCCTTGACGTCGTTCAGGAGCTCGTGCCGGAGCACCTGCCGGTTGGACAGGTTCACCGACATGGTCAGCGTGTCACCGAAGGGCAGATGGTCGCGCCAGTCGGCGAGCTGCCGGGCCGCCCGGTCGAGCAGGAACATGCCGAGTTGCATCACCAGGCCGGAGCGTACGGCGATCGGCATGAACTCGGCCGGCGGGATCGACCCTTTGCGCGGGTGGTTCCAGCGCAGTATCGCCTCGAAGCCGGCCACCGACCGGTCACCGGCCCGGATGACCGGCTGGTAGAGCACCGTGAGCTCGCCCTTTTCGATGGCGCCACGCAGGTCCTGCTCCAGCGAGGTGAGATCGGCCGACATGATGCGCAGCGCCGGCCGGAAAGTCTCGATACGGTCGCCGCCGAGCTTCTTGGCGAAGGCGAGCGCGATCTCGGCATCCTGCACCAGCGTCCGTGCCTCCTTGTCGTCGGTATCGGGCACGGCGATGCCGATCGAGGCGGTGAGGAACACTTCCTTTTCGCCAACGACGATCGGCGCACGCACCGCCCGCTTGACGGTGTCGGCGAAGGCGGCGAGCCGGTCCGAAGCCTGTTCGGACACCAGCACGATGCCGAAGCGGTCGCCTTCGAGGCGCGACAGCGTGTCGAGCGGCTTGATGAGGCGGCCGAGCCGGCGGGCCAGCGTCAGCAGAATGGTGTCGCCCACCGACAGGCCGAGCGTCTCATTCACCTGCCGGAAGCGGTCGAGATCGACGAGGAACACTGCCGGCCGGCGCTGGTTGTCCACCTTGGCGCGGGCAAGGTCGGAGGCGAGACGATCGAGATAAAGCTCGCGGTTCGGCAGCGAGGTGAGGTTGTCGTGGATGGCGTCGGACAGCAGCCGTTCCTGGGCCAGTTTCATGTCGGTGATGTCGAGCAGCGTGCCGACGCAGCGGATGACCTCGCCGTCCGACCCGAGGATGGGACGGGCTCGCAGGCGGAACCACTGATAATGGCCATCCTGGGCGCGCATTCGGAAGGTCTGGCTGAGGCGGCCCTTGCGCGTTTCGACCACGGCGTCGAGCGTTGCCTTGAACCGCTCCCGGTCCTGCGGATGCAGGTAGTCGAGCCAGTCGCGTGCCGGCCCTTCGAGGCGGCCGCGCTTGAGACCGAGGCTTTCCTCGGCCTCGGCCGAAGTGACGATCTGGTCCGCGAGCACGTCCCAGTCCCAGATCATGTCGCCGGATCCGGTGAGCGCCAGCGCCTTGCGCTCGCTGTCGTCCACCTGCCCTTGCGTGATGGCGCCGCCGGCAAAGGCATGCTGCATGACCGTGAAGCCAAGCAGCAGGACGACCAGCACCAGACCGCCGGCCAGCGCCGGCTGGGCGAGATCGCTGACGAGGCGGCCGGAGACGGCAAGGCCCGTGCCGGCCAGCCAGGCCAGGAACACCAGCCAGGTCGGCACCAGCATGATCGCCCGGTCGTAGCCGCGCAGCGCCAGCGCCACGATCAGCACGAAGCCGACGCCGCCGAGGGCGGCCAGCGCCATGCGCGCGATGCCGGCGGTGATCGAGGGATCATAGAGGGCGAGTGCGAACAGGCCGGTCAGCGCCAGAAGCGTGATCAGCATCACGTGGCTGTAGCGCACGTGCCAGCGGTTGAGATTGAGATAGGCGTAGAGGAAGATCACCATCGTCACGGCGATCATCACCTCCGAGCCGGCGCGGTAGAGCTGGTCGGTTCCCGAGCCGACGGCAAACACCTTGTTCCAGAAGCCGAAGTCGATGCAGAGATAGGCGAGTACCGCCCAGGCCAGCGCCGCCGTGGCCGGAAACATCATCGATCCCTTGACCACGAACAGAATGGTCAGGAACAGCGCCAGAAGGCCGGAGATGCCGAGCACGATGCCGCGGTAGAGCGTATAGGCGTTGACGCTGTCCTTGTAGGCATTGGGCTCCCAGAGGCCGATCTGCGGCAGATCGCGCGTCCGGAGTTCGACGACGAAAGTCACTACCGTGCCGGGATCGAGCGTCACCAGGAAGACGTCGGAATCCTGGCTGGTCTGCCGCTCGGGAGCGAAGCCGGAACTCGGCGTGATCGCAGCGATGCGCGAGGCGCCGAGGTCGGGCCACATGACGCGCGAGCCGACCAGATGGAAATGCGGCGCGACGATCAATCGGTCGAGCTGCAGATCCGACTGGTTGGATAGAGAGAACACCACCCAGGACGGATTGGAATCGATGCCCTTGGCGCGCACCTCGATGCGCCTTACGACACCGTCTGGACCGGGCGCCGTCGAAACCTGGATCGAGTTGCCGGCGTCACGTCGGTACTCGACGGCGTGGGTGAGATCGAGGGCCTTGACGTCGGGTTCGACCAGGATGGGCTCGGCGGCCAGCGCGACATGCGGGGCGAGGCCGGCGGCGAACACCAGCAGGAACAAGGCGACGACGGCGCGGACGAAGGCCAAGGACACTCTCCAGCTCGACTGGCGAACATTCGGTTTCGTGGACCGCGCCGGACACGCGGCAGCTTTGTCAGGGTGCGGGGAAGCTGCGACAGCGCCCGCCGGAAATCCTTTGCGCGGCTTCCTCAGAAAGCGCGTCCGGAGAGATATAGCCGAGGACGACGGCCATGCAAACCGCCCGTTCGGCGGCCCGTCAGGCGGCACCGTCGTCATCAACCATCCGCGACAGCAACACGTGATCCTGCCAGCGTCCGTCGATCAGGAGATAGCGCCGTGCATAGCCTTCGCGAACGAATCCGGCTTTTTCGAGAAGGCCGAGGGAGCGGTCGTTGCCGGGGATGCAGGCAGCTTCGACCCGATGGAGCCGAAGGTCGCCGAAGGCGAACTCCAGGACGAGGTTTACCGCCCGGCGCATGTAGCCATGGCCGGCGTGGCGCACGCTCATCCAGTAGCCGAGGCTGCAACTCTGCGCGACACCACGGCGGATGTTGGACAGCGTGACGCCACCGAGCAGGGCGTCGTCCTCGCGGCGGAAGATCAGGAAGGCAAAGCCGGTCTGTTCGGCCGCCTCGCGCTGGACACGGCGGACGCGGCGCTTAAAGGCGGCGCGCGTCAGGTCGTCGGCCGACCATGTCGGCTCCCAGGGCCTCAGAAAAGCGCGACTCTCGGAGCGCTCCCGCACCCAGGCGACATAGTCGGACACCGCCGGCAGGCGCAGGGAGACGGCGTCGTCCGCCAGCACCGGAAGAGTTCCGGAGGCCACGACGCCGAAAAACGTCATGCTGCGCTCGCCTTGGCCGAAATCACACTGCCGGCGATGGAGCCGACCGAGGGAACCTTGCTGATCGGGCCGATGGCGGCGAGCGTCGGGTTGGGCGCGACGGCGATCTTTTCAAGGAACTCGCAGACCTTCTGCGGCGTCACCGCGTTGATGCGGGTAACCAGTTCGTCGAGCGGCAGCGTACGGCCATGGAACATGATGTGGCGGGCGATCTGGCCCGCCCGGGCCACCGGGCTTTCGAGCGCCATCAGCAAGCCGGCGCGAAGCTGCGACTGGGCGCGCTTCACTTCCGTTTCGGTGACGGCCGTAGAGGCCCGGGCGATTTCGTTCATGGTCTCCTCGACCACCGCGCCGGCGTCGCGTTCACCGGTCGCCGCCGATATGCCGAAGATGCCAGCGTCCTCGAAGCCCCAGTGGAAGGCGTAGATGGAGTAGCAGAGACCGCGCTTCTCGCGAATTTCCTGGAAGAGGCGCGACGACATGCCGCCGCCCAGGATCGACGAGGCGATCTGGGCGGTGATGTAGTCGTCATCGCCGTAGGCGATGCCCGGGAAGCCAAGCACCACCTGCGCCTCCATCAGGTCGCGCTCCTCGCGCGCCTCGCCACCGACATAGAGCGCCCGTTCGGGGACGATCGACTCCGCCTCGCCGAAATGCTGGAATTTGCGGCGCGCCATGCGCACGAGTTCGCGATGTTGCAGCTTGCCGGCGGCGGCGATCACCGTGCGACCGCCCGTATAGTGGCGATTGAGATAGCCACGAAGGGCATCGTCGGAGAAGCTTTTCACCGTTTCGATCGAGCCAAGGATCGGCCGACCGATTGCCTGCCCCGGAAAGGCGGCCTGCTGGAACATGTCGAAGACGAAATCTTCCGGCGCGTCGAGGGCGGCGCCGATCTCCTGGCCGATGACGTGTTTCTCGCGATCGAGTTCGTCGGGGTCGAAGAGGGAGTTCTGCAGAATGTCGGAGAGGATGTCGAGGGCGAGCGGCACGTCGCCGGCCAAGACGCGGGCGTAGTAGCTGGTGCTTTCAATCGAGGTGGCGGCGTTCACTTCGCCGCCGACATTCTCGATTTCCTCGGCTATGTCCTTGGCAGATCGCTTCTTGGTGCCTTTGAAGGCCATGTGCTCGAGAAGATGGGAGATACCGTTCTCGTCCGCCGCCTCCGATCGTGATCCGGCCGCCACCCAGACGCCCAGCGCCGCCGATGCCAGATGCGGCATGGAATGGGTGACGACGGTGATGCCGTTTTCCAACTTGGTTACTTCGACGGCCATCCGACCAATTCCTCCCTAGAAGGTCAGCTTTTGTAGCAAACTCTGCATGGAACGACGCGCCACTCAACACAAAGTTTCACAAGCCCCTTCACTTTTGCCGGCGTAACCCCTCCCACCGGGCAGTACGCTTATGCCAGAACCCGTGCCCGCTGACGAACAAAGCCTTCGACGGTGGCAAGATCATTGGCAAGCACCGTCATGCGCTCCGGCCGCTGCATCAGGTCGCCAAGGAACACCGGCAACGGCGGCCGCTCGCCGCAGGCCGCTTGCACGGCATCGGGGAACTTCGCCGGATGAGCGGTGGCGAGCGTCACCATCGGCACGGCGCCGCCGGTGAAGGCCTCGGCCACCACCACGCCGTTGCCGCCATGGGTGTCGATCAGGTAGCCGGCCTCGCTGCGCAGGCGCCGGATGAGCGCTGCCGTGGCCTCGACCGATGCCCGGCCGGCGCCGAACTCGCCACGGATGCCGGCATAGGCCGCCTCGGGCAGCGTGAAGGCACCTGACTGCGACAGGGTCTGCATCAGGCGCGTCACGACGCCCGCGTCGCGGCCGCAAGCCTCGAAGACAAGACGCTCGAAGTTGGAGGACACTTCAATGTCCATCGACGGAGACGTGGACGGCACCACGCCGGTCACCTCGTAGCGGCCGGTCTCCAGCGTGCGGGCGAGAATGTCGTTGACGTTGGTGGCGATCACCAGCTTCTCGATGGGCAGCCCCATCTTCTTGGCGACGTAGCCGGCGAAAATGTCGCCGAAGTTGCCGGTCGGAACGGTGAAGGACACCTTGCGGGCCGGCGCGCCCAGTGCCACGGCGGCGACGAAATAGTAGACCACCTGCGCGGCGATGCGGCCCCAGTTGATGGAGTTGACGCCGGAGAGGCAGAGCTCGTCGCGGAAGGCGAAGTGGTTGAACATGCCCTTCACGAGGCTCTGGGCATCGTCGAAGGTGCCCTCAAGGGCGATGCAGTGGACGTTGCCATCGGCCACCGTCGTCATCTGCCGGCGCTGCACGTCCGAGACGCGGTCGTTCGGGAACAGGATGAAGATGTCGGTGTTGTCGCGGCCTCGGAACGCCTCGATCGCCGCCCCGCCGGTGTCGCCGGAGGTGGCGCCGACGATGGTGGCCCGGACGCCGCGCTGGCCAAGCACATGGTCCATCAGGCGGGCGAGCAACTGCATCGCCACGTCCTTGAAGGCCAGCGTCGGCCCGTGGAACAGCTCGAGGAGGAAGTGGCCGGGGGCGATCTGGACGAGCGGCGTCACCGCCGGGTGGCGGAAGGTGCCGGTGTAGGCGGCGTCGATCATCTCGCGCAGGTCGGCGTCCGCGATATCGCCATCGACGAAGCGGGAAATCACCTCGAAGGCGACATCGGCATAGGAGCGGCCGGCGAAGGAGGCGATGGTCGCCCTGTCGAGCGTCGGCCAGGTTTCCGGCACGTAAAGGCCGCCGTCGCGGGCGAGACCGGCGAGAACGACGTCGGAGAAGCCGAGGACGGGGGCGTTGCCACGGGTGCTCACATATCTCACGGAATTCTTCCCTGTCCTTGCGCGGCGGCTGACCGGCTCGCCTCTCTTCCCCAAGATGCTCTAGCGGCGGCGCGACAGCGCCGCAAGCGCGGTGAGCCCTGTGAAAGACCGTTTTTTGACTGCCGGTCTCGCCAAAGCGTCGTGAAGACGCCATATCGGTCCGGCATGTCCACCCCATGACCGAGATCGCTGCCATGGCCGATGCCGCCCCACCGCAAACCATTCCTCATCTCGGGCTGGCGCTCGGCGGCGGCGGCGCACGGGGCCTTGCCCATGTCCATGTGCTCGCCGCCCTCGACGACCTCGGCATCCGCCCGTCGGCTATCGTCGGCTGTTCGATCGGCGCCTTGATCGGCGCGGCGGCGGCGGCCGGCCTGTCGGGCGCCGAGATCGAAGACGAGATTCTCGCCGCCCTGGGGCGGCCGGCCGATGTCTGGGGCAAGATCTGGAAACTCAGGCCCCGTAGCCTCGCCGACATTGCCGGCGGTCTGCCGCTGTTCGATCCCGAGGCTGTGATCGCCGAGTTTATGCCCGACCGCATTCCCGACGATTTCGCCGATCTCCCCATCCCCTTTTCGGCCGTCGCCGCCGATTATTACGGCGCGGCCGAAGTCGAGATCGCTGCCGGCTCGCTCAGGCGTGCCGTCGCCGCGTCGATCGCCCTGCCCGCGCTGTTTCGGCCGGTGGACATCGGCGGCCTGACGTTGATCGACGGCGGCGTGGTCAATCCGCTGCCCTTCGACAAGCTGCCCGAGGACATCGGGCTGATCGTCGCCGTCGACGTCGTGGGCATGCCGGTGCGAACCCAGAAAGGCCGACCCGGCGTCCGCGAGGCGCTGTTCGGCTCCAGCCAGATCCTGATGCAGTCGCTGATTTCGGAAAAGCTCAAGTCGCGGCAGCCGGACGTGCTGATCCGTCCTCCGATCCACGGCATCGCCGTGCTCGATTTCACCAAGGCGAGGGATATCCTCGCCGCGACCACCGGCGTCCGCGAGGAGGTGAAGGCGGCAGTCGGGCGCCGCCTCGACGCCGCCCGCGTTGCTATGCCAACTCGCGAAGATGCTGACGCATCCGCTCATTGATGTCATTGCCGATTTCTCATTCGCGTCAGAGGCATGAGAAATCGGCAAGCGGAATACCAAGCCGCATTTTCAATGCATCTTGGTATTATCGCCTGCCGGCGAAGAAGTCCCTGAGAAGCGCGCCAGCCTCACTTTCGCCGATGCCGGAATAGACCTCGGGCGCATGATGGCAACCGGGAGACGCGAAGAAGCGGACGTTGTGCTCCACCGCGCCGCCCTTCTCGTCGGCCGCGCCATAGTAGAGGCGCCGCAGGCGGGCGAAGGATATGGCACCGGCGCACATGGCGCAGGGTTCAAGACTGACATAGAGGTCGCAGCCGACGAGCCGTTCGGAGCCGAACTCGGCTGCCGCCGCCCGGATCGCCAGCATTTCGGCATGGGCGGTCGGGTCTCTGAGTTCCAGGGTTCGGTTGCCGGCGGCGGCAAGCACGGCGCCGTCCCGGACGATCACGGCGCCAACCGGCACCTCGCCGCGAGCGGCGGCGGAGCGTGCTTCCTCGAGAGCGAGATCCATGAAGCCGGACATGCTGATCCTCGGTTTGATGGAAGGGATATAGCCCGACACGCGCCTTGCGAACATAGTTCGAGTTCGAGCGCTCCCCGAGGCCAACAGACCGGCTGCACGTCGCCTCCATTTCCTGCTAAGAGCGTCGGCATGATCAAGACTCCCTCCCCCGCCGCCAAGGCGAAGAAATCTCCGGCCAAGGCCCCGGCCAAGACCGACGACGGCGCCGACCGCATCGCCAAGGTGATCGCCCGCGCCGGCCTGTGCTCGCGCCGCGAGGCCGAAGCCTGGATCGCCGACGGCCGCGTCAAGCTCAACGGCCGCGTGCTCGATACCCCTGCCATCACCGTCAAGGCCGGCGACAAGGTCGAGGTGGACGGCCAGCCCTTGCCCGAGCGAGACCGCACCCGTCTCTGGCTGTTCCACAAGCCACGCGGCACCGTCACCACCACCTACGACCCCGAAGGGCGGCCGACGGTGTTCTCGATTCTGCCGGAGGACCTGCCGCGCGTCATGACCATCGGCCGCCTCGACATCAACACCGAGGGGCTGCTGCTGCTCACCAACGACGGCGGCCTCGCCCGCGTGCTGGAGCTGCCGGCCACCGGCTGGCTGCGCCGTTACCGCGTGCGCGCTCACGGCGACATCGACCAGCCGCGGCTCGACGCGCTGAAGGATGGCATCGCCATCGACGGCATTCTCTACGGCTCGGTGGAGGCGACGCTCGACCGGCGCCAGGGCGACAACGTCTGGCTGACCATTGGCCTGCGCGAAGGCAAGAACCGCGAGGTGAAGACCATCCTCGCCCATCTCGGGCTCGACGTGAACCGGCTGATCCGCGTCTCCTTCGGTCCGTTCCAGCTCGGCGAGCTGCCCGACGGCGCCGTGGAAGAGGTGCCGCGCCGCGTGCTGCGCGCCCAGCTCGGCGACCGGCTGGCCGGCGAAGCGGGAGCCGACTTCGAGCTGCGCGAGGACGACCGTGCGCCGATCCAGACCGTGATCGCCAAGGGCGGAAAGGGTGCGCCCGGTCCGAAGGAAAAAGTACCGGCACGTCCCAAGGGCGTATCGGCGGCGGCGAGCCGCAAGCGTCACGAGGCCGATCTCGACGGCCTGCCGCCGCGCCACCCGGGCGCGAAAGGCAGCAAGAGCGGATCGGCAAAGCCGCCGGTCCGCGTGGCCAAGGCGGAAAAGCCCCAGCGTGCCACGCTGACGCTCAAGACCGGTACCGCCGACGAGCGCCGAGCCGGCCGCCTGAGCCGCCGCGCCGAGACCGAGGACGCACCGCGCGCCTACAAGTCGGGCAAGAGCTTCGACGTCGACCGCAAGCCGCGCGCCCATGGCGACGAGCCGGCCCGCGTGCGCGGCGATCGGCCGCAGCGGGGCATCACGCCGAAGGGCAGCCGCATCCAGGACGGCAGTCCGATGAAGGCTCCTGGCGGTAAGGGCGGTCGATCGAAGGACGGTGGCGGTCGGACCGGCTCCGGCAAGCCGAGGGGACGCGATGCGGATCGTCGCCGGTAAGCATCGCGGCACGGCGCTGGCCACCCCGGCGGCCGGCAGCCTCGCCATTCGCCCCACCTCCGACCGGCTGCGCGAGAGCCTGTTCAACATTCTCGAGCACGCCTACGAGGGGGTGTTCGAGGGCGCGCGCGTGATGGACGTCTTTGCCGGTACAGGCGCCCTCGGCTTCGAGGCGATGAGCCGCGGTGCCAAGACCTGCCTGTTCGTCGAGGAGGCGGCGGAAGCGCGCGGTCTCATCCGCCGCAATCAGGAAGCGCTCGGCCTGATGGGGACGACGCGCATCTTTCGTCGCGATGCCACCAGCATGGGGTCGATCGGTCCGGCCGAGCCCTACACGCTTGCCTTTCTCGATCCGCCCTACGGCAAGGGCCTCGCCGAAAAAGCACTCGCCTCGCTGCTGGCGGGCGGATGGCTCGCCAGCGGCGCCCTCGTCGTCATCGAAGAGACGGCCAAGGCCGAGGTGGCGCTGCCGGACGGCCTCGAACGGCTCGACCAGCGCACCTATGGCGAAACGCAGGTGATCTTCGCCCGTCGTAGCTGAGCAAACGCTCAGTCAGGGCCAATGAGAAGGTCCCTCATCTCTCCCGGATGCTCGGCGCGGCGCGAAAAGTGTAGCCGTGTCACGCCCCCGTCCAGGAGATCCGCGCCATCGGGATCGACTGCCACCAACCGAGCTCCCGCACTGCTGAAGTTCTTCAAAAACGCCGCTTCGGCCTTGGCGAAAGCCTCGGCCACAGTCGGCTGCACCAGAAAATCGGTGGCGTCGAGGCGCGCGATCCGGCCGAAGCCGGCGACAAGATGAATACCCTCCACCATCATGCGATGAATGGAGAAGTCAGCGAAGTCGGCGTAGCCCTCGGCTTCGGGATGGCGGGCGAGGAAGCGCCAGAAGAGACGATCGTGATCGTCTTCATCGCGGGTGACGCGCCTCAAGCGACCGATGATGGTAGCGCGGGCACCGGTCAACGGATCCTCGTCGTCATCGGCCGGCGCCTGCATCAGCAACGAAGCCCGCTCGTCGCGTTCGAGGTGGCGCGTATGGGCGGCAAGGCTCGAGAGAAGAAGAAGCGGCGACCCGTCGAAATCGGTTGCCACCGTCACGAAGGTGACGAACGGTCCGCCATCGGGCGTAAGCGTGCCGAGCGAGGCGGTCGCCGCCGACCGCACGATCCGGCGTGTCATATCTCGAGCATCGAAGCGGCTGTCGTCCATCCGAGATCTCCCTTCAGCTCCCCGGCAGCCTTTCTGGTTACAATCGAAGCGGAGCGAACTTTTCGGAAAGATAGCCGGGGCGTCATCGCTTTCGATCGGAAATCACTCCTCTCGCGCCGAAAGAGGGTGAAAAAGCGAGTGAATTCTTGATCTTTCTACATTGTCGCCCAGATTCTGCTCAACTCTGCTACAAAGGTCCGGCTGTCGAAACCGACCGAATATGACATGAAGAGCTGAGGCTCGGAACTGACGGGGACCTGGGGCATGCCGACCATCGCGCTCGTGGACGATGACAGAAACATCCTGACGTCCGTCTCGATCGCCCTCGAATCGGAGGGCTATCGGGTGGAGACCTATACCGACGGCGCCTCCGCCCTCGACGGCCTCAGCAAGGTACAGCCCGACCTTGCCATTCTCGACATCAAGATGCCGCGCATGGACGGAATGGAGCTGCTCCGCCGCCTGCGGCAGAAGACCGACATGCCCGTCATCTTCCTGACTTCCAAGGATGATGAGATCGACGAGTTGTTCGGCCTCAAGATGGGCGCCGACGATTTCATCCACAAGCCGTTCTCGCAGCGCCTCCTGGTCGAGCGCGTCAAGGCGGTGCTGCGCCGCGTCGCCCCGCGCGACACCTCGGCCGCGCCGAAGCCGTCCGACGCCAACCGTAACATCGAACGCGGCAACCTCGTCATGGACCAGGAGCGGCACACCTGCACCTGGAAGGGCCAGAACGTGGTGCTGACCGTCACCGAGTTCCTGATCCTGTTCGCCCTCGCCCAGCGCCCCGGCGTGGTGAAGAGCCGCAACGCGCTGATGGACGCCGCCTATGATGATCAGGTCTATGTCGACGACCGCACCATCGACAGCCACATCAAGCGGTTGCGCAAGAAGTTCAAGGCCATCGACGACGATTTCGAGATGATCGAGACTCTCTACGGTGTCGGCTACCGCTTCAAGGAGACGTGAGGCGGGCGCTAGCGGAGCGAGTTTGACATTTGAAGCCAAGGCTAGCATCTGGCGGAGACAAATGTCGGAGTCACTGCACTAGCAGGATATGTGGTCGATGAGGGGAAGCCAGGAAGCCGATCGGGCCGACGGCGGGCGCATCCAGACGATGCGCCGGCTGGTGCCGGTTATCACCCGCCGCATCAAGCGCTTCGCGGCGACTTCGATCGGCACCTCGCTCAGCCGTCGCATTCTGGTTCTCAACCTCGCTGCGCTGGTGGCGCTGGTTTCCGGCATTCTCTACCTCAACCAGTTCCGCGCCGGTCTGATCGACGCACGCGTCGAAAGCCTGCTGACCCAGGGCGAGATCATGGCCGGCGCCATCGCCGCCTCGGCCTCGGCTGTGTCGAACACCATCACCATCGATCCAGAGCGTCTGTTGCAGATGCAGGCCGGCGGTGAGGTGACCGCGCCAACCGATACCGAAAGCCTCGACTTTCCCATCAATCCCGAACGGGTGGCGCCGCTCCTGCGCCGCCTGATCACGCCGACCAAGACGCGGGCACGCATCTACGACCGTGACGGCATCATGATCCTCGATTCCCGCTTTCTCTATTCGCGGGGACAGGTGCTGCGCTTCAACCTGCCGCCGGCCAAGCCGGAACCGCCGTCGCTGATCGAGCAGGCGATCAACGCCATCAACTTTCGTCTGAGGCGGATCGACCTGCCGGTCTACAGAGAACTCGGCGGCGGCAACGGGCGCGGCTACCCGGAAGTGGAGCGGGCGCTCAACGGCTCGCCCGGCACGGTGGTCCGCGTCAACGAGGCCGGCGAGATGATCGTTTCGGTCGCCGTGCCGGTGCAGCGCTTCGGCGTGGTGGTCGGCTCGCTGCTGCTATCCACCGAAGGCGGCGACATCGACGCGATCGTCGCCGCCGAGCGCTGGGGGATCTTCCGCGTCTTCCTGGTGGCGGCCGCCGTCACCACCACGCTGTCCTTCCTTTTGGCCGGCACCATCGCCCGGCCGCTCCGGCGCCTTGCCGCCGCCGCCGACCGCATCCGGCGTGGCGTCAAGCAGCGCGAGGAGATCCCCTCCTTCGACCGCGAAGACGAGATCGGCGATCTTGCCCGCGCCTTCCGCGACATGACCAACGCGCTCTACAGCCGCATGGACGCCACCGAGAGCTTCGCCGCCGACGTCGCCCATGAGCTGAAGAACCCGCTGACCTCGCTGCGTTCGGCGGTGGAAACGCTGCCGCTCGCCAAGAGCGACGCCAGCCGGGGGCGGCTCCTCGACATCATCCAGCACGACGTCCGCCGTCTCGACCGGCTGATCACCGACATCTCCGACGCCTCGCGCCTCGATGCGGAACTCGCCCGCGAAGACGCGGCGCCGCTCGACGTCGGCCGGCTCGTCGAAGGCGTCGTCTCGCTGGCCCGTGAAACCGGACGCCACCAGGAAATCGGCATCGTCCTCAAGATCGATCGTGGCGAAGGCGGCAAGCCATTGATGGTGCTCGGCCATGACAGCCGGCTCGGTCAGGTGTTCAACAACCTGATCGACAATGCCCGCTCCTTCTCGCCCGAAGGCGGGCAGGTCGAGGTGACGGTGCGTCGCGAAGACGGCACGATCGAGGTGATCGTCGACGACCACGGCCCCGGCATCCGAGCCGAAAAGCTGGAGCGGGTGTTCGAGCGCTTCTACACCGACCGTCCGGAAGGCGAGGGTTTCGGCAACAACTCCGGCCTCGGCCTGTCGATTTCCAAGCAGATCGTCGAGGCCCATCGCGGCACCATCACGGCGATCAACCGCAAGGACGATCCCGGCGATCCCGATCGCGTCACCGGCGCGCGCTTTGTCGTATGCCTGCCGGCGGATCTCGCAGCATGAGCCCGCCCACCGTGCATGCCACCGCCGTGGTCATCGGTGAGATCGGCGTGCTGATCCGTGGCGCGTCGGGCACTGGCAAATCTTCCCTCGCCTTCGCCCTTGTCGAAGCCGCTCGGCAGAGCGGCCTCCACGCCGCCTTCGTCGCCGACGATAGGGTGGCGCTTTCCCATGTGAACGGCCGGCTGATCGCCCGCTGCCCTGAGACCATTGCCGGGCTCGCCGAACGGCGCGGCCGTGGCATCGAGGGCGTGGACCACGTGCCGGCGGCGGTGATCCGGCTCATTGCCGACCTTGTCGATGCCGACGCGGTGGTCCGGCTGCCCGAAATCGGCGAGGAAAAGGCCGAACTCGAGGGAGTGATGGTGCCCCGGCAGGCGATTCCGGCTCGGCAGACAAGTGTTTCATTGCCCCTGCTTCGCGCCGCGCTCATGGAAATGAACAAGATTTAACGATTGCCGCCACAATTCCGACCCAAGATAGTCTTTTCCCCTAAAGCCCCTTCCGAGCCGGGTTTTTCGGGCCGGTCGCGGGCGTCTTTTGTTGAGTTGGTATCCCTCGTACGGCATTTCCGAAGCGCGCCGAACCGGCCGCCGGTCCGATTCCCTCTTGCAAGAAGTCCCGCTCTGGTGAAGATGTGGCCCGTTCCAGCTTGGAGCGAAACCAACATGGCGTGCCGCATGATCTTCGCAATCTATAGGGATCGGACCCCAGCATGATCGGGTTGGTTCTGGTGACACATGGTCGCCTGGCAGACGAATTCCGGTCGGCACTCGAGCATGTGGTCGGTCCTCAGGCCGATTTCGAGACGATCTGCATCGGCCCCGAAGACGACATGGAACAGCGGCGGAGCGACATCATCGCCTCTGTCGGGCGCGTCAACTCCGGCAAGGGCGTCATCCTGCTCACCGACATGTTCGGCGGCACCCCCTCCAATCTCGCCATTTCCGTCATGGATATCGGCGATGTCGAGGTGATCGCCGGAGTCAATCTGCCGATGCTGGTCAAGCTCGCGACGGTGCGCAAGGAGCGGCCGTTGGCCGAGACCGTCACCGAGGCCCGCGACGCCGGCCGCAAATACATCTCCGTCGCAAGCCAGGTACTCGCCGGATCATGACAGACGACCCAGCCGATGGCGCCATTGTCCGCGAGCTGAAAATCCTCAACAAGAAAGGCCTGCACGCCCGGGCCTCGGCGAAGTTCGTCCAGTGTGTCGACCGTTTCGAGTGCGAGGTCTATGTGCTGAAGGACGGACAAAGCGTATCGGGCACGTCGATCATGGGCCTGATGATGCTGGCCGCCGGCATAGGATCGTTCATCGAGGTGCGAGCCGCCGGCGCCGACGCCGAGGCTGCCATCGAAGCGATCGCCGCGCTGGTCAACGACCGCTTCGGCGAGGGCGAATAGACCCGATGGCTGCGCCTCTTCGGGTTGTGCCGGCAACACCGGAGCTGCTGGCGCCCCTTCCCGGCTGGTTCCCAACGCCGGAAGCGCTGGCCCAATGGGGCGGCAGCGCACTGCGCTTCCCGCTCGATGCGGCCCAGATCGACGCGATGCTCTCGGAGACGGTGACCGAACCGCCGCTTCGGCTGGCCTTTGTCGGCCTCCTCGCGACCGAAACCGTCGCCCACGCCCAGATCGTGCTCGACTGGACGGATGGTATCGCCCGGCTCGCGCGCTTCGCCATCGCCCCATCGCACCGCAGCCAGGGGCTGGCGAGGCCATTTCTCGCCGACGTGTTCGCCCGGCTCGATGAGGTCGGCGATTTTCCCCGGCTGGAACTCAACGTCTACACCTTCAACACGCCGGCCATCGCACTTTATGAATCCCTCGGCTTCGTGTGCGAGGGCGTCCGCCGTTCATCGGTGAAGGTGGGCAATGCCCGCTGGGACACGGCGATCTACGCCATCATCCGCGAGAGCTGACTTAGTGCGCCGTTCGATCTGATTGAATCAGATCGGCGCTCTAAGTTCTTGTTTGTGAGGCATCATCTTATCGATCCTCGTTTCACTCCGGTCGGATGATGCCTTAGCGTCTGCCGAACAGCCGCTCGATGTCGCTGAGCTTCAGCTCGACGAAAGTCGGGCGACCGTGGTTGCACTGGCCGGAATTGGGCGTCTCTTCCATCTCGCGCAGCAGCGCGTCCATCTCCTCCACCCGGAGACGGCGGCCGGCGCGGACCGAGCCGTGACAGGCCATGGTGGCGGCGATGGCGTCGAGCTTTTCCTTGAGGCGCGTCGCCTGGTCCCACTCGGCGAGATCGTCGGCGATGTCGCGCAAGAGCGCTGCCGTATCGGTACGGCCGAGCAAGGCCGGGATCTCGCGGATGGCAATGGCACCCGGACCGAAGCTCTCGACGACAAGACCGAGCTCGGCAAGCTCATCGGCGCGCTCGACGAGGCGATCCACATCCTCTTCGGGCAGGTCGACGATCTCGGGGATCAGCAACATCTGCGTCTCGACGCCCTTGGCGATCTCCCGCTTCAGCCGCTCGTAGACGAGGCGCTCGTGGGCGGCATGCTGATCGACGATGACGAGGCCGGTCTCGGTCTGGGCGACGATGTAGGTCTCATGGATCTGGGCGCGCGGCGCACCGAGCGGTCGCGACAGGCTCTCCACGGGAACGTCGCTGAGGCCGGGGCGCGCATCGGCGGACACCGTGCCATCAACGACGGCAAACCGGGCCTGGGGCGCGCCGGCATCGAAGGGTGCTTCTTCTTCGGCGAAGCCGCGCGCCACGGGCGCCTCAGTGGCAAGCGGCCGGTCGGGGGCGGTTCGCCAGTCGAAGGCAACCGGCCGGCTTTGGTAGTCCGTTCGCCAGGTTGACGCTGACGCCGGCATCGGTCGGGAGGCGGCAACGGCGAGCACGTCGAGCGTTGCGGCGCCATGGGTCGAGGCCGCACGGTGGCCGGCGTCGGCATGGGCCCGGCGGAGCGCGCCGACCAGCAGGCCACGCACCAGACCTGGATCGCGGAAGCGGACGTCGGCCTTGGTCGGGTGGACGTTGACGTCGACCTCATGCGGGTCGAGGTCAACGAACAGCACTGCGGCCGGAAAGCGGTCGCGGGCCATGACGTCGGCGTAGCCGGCCCGGATGGCCCCGAGCAGCAGCTTGTCGCGCACCGGTCGGCCATTGACGAACAGATGCTGGCTCTGGGCGTTGGCCTTCTGCAGCGTGCCAAGACCGGCAAGGCCGGTCAGCCGCACGCCTTCGCGCAGCGCATCGATCTCGATGGAGTTCTCGGCGAAGTCGGCACCCATCACCTGCAACGCCCGCCCCCGGAAGTCGCCTGTCGCGAGCGCCGGATAGTCGAGCGGCGATCGATCGGAGCCGGACAGGGAAAAGCGGATCTCCGGATGGGCCAACGCCAGGCGCTTGACGACGTCGGTGATCGCGCCGGCCTCGGCGCGCTCGCTTTTCAGAAACTTGAGGCGGGCCGGCGTCGAGAAGAACAGGTTGCGAACCTCGATGCGGGTGCCCTGGCTAAGGCCCACCGGCACGATGTCCGAGCGGCTGCCGCCGGATACGGTGATCGCCCAGCCATTGTCCTCGCTGGCGTGGCGGGTCTCGATCCTGAGATCGGCTACCGAGCCGATCGACGGCAGCGCCTCGCCACGGAAGCCGAGGGTGCGGATATCGAGAAGATCATCCTCGATCAGCTTGGAGGTGCAGTGCCGCTCGACGGCCAGCGACAGATCGTCCGCCGTCATGCCGAGACCGTTGTCGGTGACGCGGATCAGGGTCTTGCCGCCGCCGGACGTCACGATCTCGATGCGGTCGGCGCCGGCATCGATGGCATTTTCCACCAGTTCCTTGACGACGCTCGCCGGCCGCTCCACCACCTCGCCGGCGGCGATGCGGTTGATGGTGACGGGCGAGAGCTGAATGATGACGGACATGGAAGCCGGGAATCGCTAGCATCTGGTGGCGGAAGAGCGACCATAGCCGAAGCGGCCGCATGGCGCGAGACGGAGGCCGGCCACGAAATCGTCAACGCCCCCGCCCGTCCACGGGTCTATAGTCCGCGGCGGATCACGAGGAGCGACCATGAAGGACATCGAGATTTCGGCGGCGACGTCGGTCGTCGTGCTGACCGGCGCCGGCATATCCCAGGAGTCGGGCCTCGATACCTTCCGCGACGCCGGCGGCATCTGGGCGCGCTATGACATCGACGACGTGGCAACGCCCGAAGGATTCCGCCGCAACCCGCCGCTGGTGCACGACTTCTACAACACCCAGCGCCGCGAGGCTGCCGTCGCCCTACCCAACCGGGCGCATGTCGCGCTGGCCGAGCTTGAAAAGGCCTGGCCGGGGCGGTTTCTTCTGGTGACGCAGAACATCGACGGCCTGCATGAGAAAGCCGGCTCCAAGGCGCTGGTCCACATGCACGGCACGCTCGACGGCTTCCTGTGCGAGGCTTGCGGCAGGCGCGGCTCCTGGACGGGCGAGATGTCGACCGCCTCGGCCTGCCCGCTTTGCGGCAGGAGCGGCGGACTGCGGCCCGACATCGTCTGGTTCGGCGAAATGCCCTATTTCATGCCGGAGATCTACCGGGCGCTCGGGGAGGCCGATCTTTTCCTCTCCATCGGCACCTCGGGCACCGTCTACCCGGCCGCCGATTTCGTGCGCGAGGCCCGGCTGGCGGGCGCGGTCACCGTCGAGCTGAACCTCGAAGCCTCCCGCAAGGGGCGCGGTCTTTTCGATCTGGAGATCGAGGGCAAGGCCGGCGATTGCGTGCCGGCTTTCGTCAAGGATCTTCTCGAAAGCAGGCTGTCGTTGCCTTGACCTTGTCATGTCCCGCCCTTATCGGGAAGGGCATGCAACAGATAGACATGATCGCGGGGCTTTCCTCCCTTGCAGAGGCCTATGACGGCGTCATTTGCGACGTCTGGGGCGTTCTTCACAACGGCATCTCGCCCTATCCGGCCGCTGCCGAGGCGCTCGCCCGTTTTCGCGCGCTCGGCAAGGCGGTCGTGCTGCTCACCAATGCGCCGCGTCCGGCGAAGGCGGTTGAAGACCTCCTCAGCCGGCAATATGCCATCGGCCCCGAGAGCTACGACGAGATCGTCACCTCCGGTTCGGTTGCCCGCAAGGCCTTCGAGATCGAGCCGCACCGGCGGCTGTTCCATCTCGGACCGCCGCACAATCTCGGCCTGTTCGAGGGGCTTGACGTGGAACTGGTCGGCGAGGACGAAGCCGAGTATGTCGCCCTCACCGGTCTCTTCGATGACGAGACCGAGACGGCCGACACCTACCGGCCGATGTTCCAGCGCTTCGTGGAGCGCGGCCTCAAGGTCTACTGCGCCAATCCCGACGTGGTGGTCGAGCGCGGCGATCGCCTCGTCTACTGCGCTGGCGCGCTTGCCCAGCTCTATGTCGAACTCGGCGGCGACGCCACCATCATCGGCAAGCCCTACAAGCCGGTCTACGATGCGGCGCTCGCCGCCATCGACCGGGCGCTCGGCCGGCCGGCGGACCGGCGCCGCGTGCTCGCCATCGGCGACGGGTTGCCGACCGACATCAAGGGCGCCTGGGGCCAGGGCATCGACGTGCTGATGGTAACGGCCGGCATTCACGGCCCGGACTTCGGCGACCTGCTCAACCCCGATCCGGTGCGGCTCGCCAAGCGGCTCGAGGCCGAGGGCTTCGGCATCCGGGCCGCCATTCCGCGTCTCGCCTGGTGAGATGATGCGAAAAGAGGCCCGACCGGGCCTCTTTTTCAACTTGAAAGCGTCTGTCGCCGCTCAGAAGTAGGCGTCGATGTCGTCCTGGCTGACGCCTTCGCCCTTGAACTGCGGGCCGTGCAGCATCAGCTCGCGGGCGCGCTTCTCGGCGGCCGTCTCGTCGCCGGCGGCATCGGTGATACGCATGATCTTCAGCTTTTCGACCAGGGTGGTGATGCGCTTGTCGAGGGCGTTCAAGGTGGACACGACCTTGGAAATGCGCTGCCCGGTGATGTCCTGGAAAGAGCAGGCCTGGAAGATGTCGATGACCTTCTCGCCGACCAGCGCCTGATAGGCGTCGTTGTCCGTCGCGTCGGCTGCCATGATCTCCTCCGCTGCCGACATGATGGTGTTGGTGGCCTCCTCGGTCGCCTCGACGATGGCGTCGAGTTCGCGGCCGGCGGTGGGAATATGCTCGTCGCGCATGTCGCTCAGGCGAAGGAGCGCCAGTTCTTCCTTCATGTTGGCGATCTCTCGCGCCATTTCGCCGAGTTCGGCGTAGATGGCGAGGTCCATCGTCTTGAAGAAGGACTGGAAGCTTTCGGCCATCAGCTCGGCGAGACGCATGACGTCCTCGAGCGACACATCCTCCGCCTTGCGGCCGTTGCGAAGGAAGTCGATGATCTTGGCCACGTGCTCTGAAGACATGTCAGACATCGAGGGGCCTCTTTCTGAGGTGCGCGCCGGCGTCCGCCCGACAGGGACGGCAGTACGGACGTCTGGATCTCTCGGTAGGTGCTTCGGCGACGCCGCGCCTTTCCGGGTCCGCGGTAAGCGGTGCCACCACCGCTCCGCGTTGTCCCGGCCCGTTCACGGCATCAATCGCCGAACACGGCTTCGATCTTGCTCTTCAGCGTCGGCGCGTTGAAGGGCTTGACGATGTAGTTGTTCACGCCGGCCTTCTTGGCGGCGATGACGTTCTCGGTCTTGGACTCGGCCGTCACCATGATGAACGGCGTCTTCGACAAGGACGAATCCGAACGGACCTGCTTCAGGAGCTCGTAGCCGGTCATCGGCTCCATGTTCCAGTCGGAGATCACGAGGCCGTAGCGGCGTTCCTTCATCTTGCCGAGGGCTTCGGTGCCATCGGCCGCCTCATCCACGTCCTCGAAACCGAGCTGCTTCAGGAGGTTCCTGATGATTCGGATCATGGTCTTGTAATCGTCGACCACGAGAACCGGAATCGATGTGTCAAGTGCCATCGTTTACTCCACACTGCCGCGGCGCCACCCGCGCCTCGATGACGAGCTCATATGCACGGGCGGGTGAACGTCCCTGACGGGGCCCGTGCTTGAAGGAAACCATACGACGGGGACCTGAAAAGTCGGTTAATTCCCGTGCCCCGCGCCTTTTCGGCCATGGTTGTTCAGTGAGACGCTTGATTTACTTTTCCTTTTTCCTTTGAATCGTTTTTATGGCGCTGTTCGGCGGTTTTTGGTTCGAGTTTATCGTAAATCTGCGGCCGGCTGGTTTACGCTTTGCCAACCATGCCGAAGATTCCCTTGCCAATGCGGAGTCTCTTAGGAGCCCACATGACTTGGCCATGCTGGCATTTAGCTGCTTGACCTTGCCTGGAGCAGAAGGCACGGTCACGCCGCGCCGCCGAGCCCGCCTGGTGCGGACCGCGGCTTCCCCGACGACAGCAGATTCCAGAGACCATGCCCCCGTTCCAGTCCGTCGACCGTCAGTCCGTTTCTCCATCCCTTCGGGGAGGCGCCGTCGCCATCGGCAACTTCGACGGCGTGCATCGCGGGCATCAGGCCGTGCTGGAGACGGCGCTGGCCGTAGCGCGGCAACGCGGCATTCCCGCCGTCGGCGTCACCTTCGAGCCGCATCCGCGCGACGTTTTCCGGCCCGAACATCCGGTGTTCCGCCTGACGCCGGCGCCGATCAAGGCACGGCTGGTCGAGGCGATGGAGCTCGACGGGCTGGTTTCCATCCCCTTCTCCTCGTCCTTTGCCGCGCAAAGCCCCGAGGAATTCGTGGAAAGGGTGCTGGTGGAAGAACTTGGCATCCGCCACGTGGTGGTCGGATGGAACTTCCACTTCGGACAGGGACGACATGGCACGCCGCAGAAGCTCATCGAACTCGGCGACCGCCATGGCTTCTCCGTCGACGTGATCCCGCCTTTCGAGACCGAGGACGGCTATACAGTATCCTCGAGCGCGGTGCGTGACCGCCTCGCCGAAGGCGTGCCGGCCGAGGCGGCGGGGCTGCTGGGCTGGCACTGGTTCTTCGAGGGCACCGTCGTCGACGGCGACAAGCGCGGGCGCACCATCGGCTTTCCGACCGCCAACATCCGCCTGCCCAGTCAGGTCCGGCTTTCAGAGGGCGTCTATGCCGTCTTCGCCGAGATCGATGGCGTTCGCAGGGCCGGGGTGGCGAGCTGGGGCCGGCGGCCGACCTTCGACAACGGCGCGCCGGTGTTCGAGACCTTCGTGTTCGACTTCTCCGGCGATCTCTATGGCAAGACCATCACCATCATGCCGATCGCCTATCTTCGGCCGGAGCTGAAGTTCGACGGCGTCGCCCCGTTGATCGAACAGATGAACCGGGATGCCGAGGAGGGCCGGGCGCTGCTGACCACCTTCGATGGCTTCACCGCGCTCGACCGCGCGCTCTGGCGGGATTGACGACCCCTAGTCGTTTTGACAGTAGTCACTTTACTATTTGTGATTTTAAAGGTCATTTTTAATAAATCAACGCCAACCTGTTCGCAGCTCAAGCCGTGAGTCACGAACATGCTTGGTAAAATTCGCATCGGACATCAGATTCTACTTAGTGTGATCATCGCAAGCATTGGCTTTGTGATAATCGCCACGAACCTGTTCCACATGGGCCGACAGGTGGATGCGGCGACGGCCGCGGCTCGCCTTGGGCGAGAGGTCGGTTCCGACGCGGCCGGATTTCAAGAGCTGATGCTGCAGGTACGGCGATCCGAAAAAGACTTCCTGTTGCGGTCCGACAAAACCTATGCCGATCGCAATCTTGCGCAGGTGGCCGAGGCGCGAGCTGGGCTCGCCGCTCTCAGCGGCAAAGCCAGTCCCCTTGGCGACGGCAAGATCATGACCGCCATCGATGAGATCGGCCGTCCGCTCGGTGCCTATCAAGCCGCCTTCTCCAAGTTGGCGGCGACCCGGATTGCCATGGGATTGACGCAAGATGAAGGTCTCGAAGGCGACCTTCGCAAAAAGGTGCATGACCTTGAGGGCGCATTCAACAGCTTGCAGGACAAGGACCAGACGATCCGCGTACTGATGCTGCGCCGTTATGAGAAGGACTTCATGCTGCGGCGGGACGATGCCTCCCTCGACAAGCACTCCAAGATGATGCCCGAGTTTCTGGCAGCGATCGCTGCCGCGCCGATCGATGAGACCCGAAAGGTGCAGCTCGCAGAACTCGCCAACGGCTATGGCGCCTCCTTCAAGGCTTGGTCCGCCGCGGCGCGGGAGCTGCAAGCCGACCAGAAGGCCGTTTCCGAAGCCTATGCCGCGCTCGAACCACTGGTCACGACCGTCACGAAAGTAGCCGCCGATCTTGGCCGCACACTCGAAGCCAGTGCCGAGACGACGCGGAGTACCTCCAACCGGCTCGCTTATCTGACCATCGTTCTGGCCATGCTCACGGCCACCGGTTTCGCCCTGGTTGTCTGGCGCTATGTGTCAAGCTCCCTCGCACGCATCGAGGGATGGATGGGGCGTCTGTCCGCAGGCGACTATAACGCCCGGTCGTCCGACACGGTGGCTCGCAACGAGATCGGTTCGATGGCCCGCGCCCTCGCCGATTTTGCGGGCAAGCTCGCCGAGGCGGACCAGCTCCGTCGCGAGGCGGCCGAAGCGGAGGCGCGCCGGCGGCGCGAGCGCGCCGAGGAAATGCGGGCCCTCATGGCCGCCTTCGACTCCAATGTCGGCGAGATCGTCGCGACGGTCTCGTCGGCGGCGCAGGAACTGCAGGCGGCCGCCGGCACACTGACCGACACCGCCACCAACACCTCGACGCGATCGACCGGCGTCGCCAGGGCAACCGAAGTGATCGCCGCGCAGGTGCAGGCGGTGGCCGCCGCGTCCGAAGAGCTGTCCGCCTCGATCGGCGAGATCGGCCGGGGCATCAGCCAGTCGCACGACATATCGACCCAGGCGGTGGGCGAGGCGCGCGAGGCGGCCTCCACCGTCGGCGACCTTGCCACGACCGCCGAGAAGATCGGCGAGGTGATTCAGCTCATCGACAGCATCGCCTCGCAGACCAACCTTCTCGCCCTCAACGCGACGATCGAAGCGGCGCGCGCCGGCGAGGCCGGGCGCGGTTTTGCGATCGTCGCCGCCGAGGTGAAAAACCTGGCGGGCCAGACCTCTCAGGCCACGTCGCAAATCAGCGATCAGGTCACCCGCATCCAGGTGGCAACCAGCAACACGGTGGAAGCCATCCGCCGGGTGTCGGAGATCATCGACCGGGTCAACGCGATCGGTTCCTCCATCGCCTCGGCGATCGAGGAGCAGGCCGTGACCACGCGCGAGATATCGAGCCGCATCCACGACGTCGCAGCCGAGACCGGGCGCACGTCGGCCAGCATCGGCGACGTTCTGATGGCCGCGGAGGAGACATCCGGCGCCGCGACGCAGGTGCTCGCTTCTTCCGGCGACCTGTCGCAGCAAGCGGCGAACCTGTCCCTCAGGGTGCGCCATTTCATCTCAAATCTCGCGGCCGCCTGACGGCTGACGCCGGTCGCAGACGGGTCGGGATCGGTTCGCCGGACAGAGAAATCTGCCGGCGAACCCTTTATTTCGCCGCGCTTTGTCGCTAGAGCTTCTCGGAGAAATCATAGGGCTTGAGCCGTCCGTTCCGGTCGGGCTCGACCCCGGTGCGCCATGGCGACATGCGCGGCGCCGTCTCTCATTATTTTCTGTCGGAACAGCCCATGCGGATCCGAGCCTTCGGCGCCCCGACGCGCCGGATCAGAGAGCGAATTATCGGCCCGGCCCCGATGCACCACCGCTGAGGCGGGGAGATCGAGGGACCGGGAGCCGAACCCTGGCCGATCGCCGGTATCGCGCCGGCCAGTCCTTATTCCTGCTGCACCGACGAGACACTCCATGACCGACACGCCCGCCCCGACGTCAGAAGCGACGCCGACCCGCGACTATTCGTCCACGCTCAATCTCCCGGCCACCGAGTTTCCCATGCGTGCCGGCCTTCCCGAGAAAGAGCCGAAGCTGATCGCCCGCTGGGACGAGATGAAGCTCTACGAGAAGCTGCGCGAGACCGCAAAGGGGCGCGAGCAGTTCGTCCTCCACGACGGCCCTCCCTATGCCAACGGCCACCTGCACATCGGCCACGCGCTCAACAAGATCCTGAAGGACATCATCACCCGCTCGCGACAGATGATGGGCTTTGACGCCAACTATGTTCCCGGCTGGGACTGCCACGGCCTGCCGATCGAATGGAAGGTCGAGGAAGAGTATCGGGCCAAGGGCAAGAACAAGGACGAGGTGCCGATCAACGACTTCCGCGCCGAGTGCCGCCAGTATGCCGAAGGCTGGATCAAGGTGCAGGCCGAGGAGTTCCGCCGCCTGGGCGTCGAAGGCGACTTCAAGCGTCCCTACACCACCATGGCCTTTGCCTCGGAAGCGGTGATCGCCACCGAACTCCTGAAATTCGCCACGTCCGGCCAGCTCTATCGCGGCTCCAAGCCGGTGATGTGGTCGGTTGTCGAGCGCACGGCGCTGGCCGAGGCCGAAGTCGAGTATCAGGATTACCAGTCTGACACGATCTGGGTGAAGTTCCCGGTGAAGTCGAGCGCGACCGAGCTCGCAGGCGCCTTCGTGGTGATCTGGACCACCACCCCCTGGACCATCCCCGGCAACCGTGCCGTCAGCTTCTCGCCGAAGATCGCCTACGGCTTCTATGAGGTGACCGAGGCGCCGGAGGGCAACTGGGCGAAGGTCGGCGAGAAGTACATCCTCGCCGACGCGCTCGCCGACGCCGTGTTCAAGCAGGCCAAGGTGACCGGCTACCGGAAGGTGACGACCGTCGCCGCCGACGCGCTTGCCGCGCTCGTCTGCACTCATCCGCTGAATGGTCACGGCGGCGGCTATCGGTTCGACGTGCCGCTGCTTGCCGGCGATCACGTCACCGACGACACCGGTACCGGTTTCGTCCACACGGCGCCGAGCCATGGCCGCGAGGACTTCGAGGTGTGGATGGAGCACGGCCGGCATCTGGCTGAGCGGGGCATCGATCCGGCCATCCCCTTCCCGGTCGATGACGCCGGCTTCTACACCACCGATGCGCCCGGCTTCGAGGGGCGGCGCGTTCTCACCGACAAGGGCGAGAAGGGCGATGCCAACCAGGCCGTCATCGAGGCATTGGCGGCCGGCGGCATGATGGTGGCGCGCGGCCGCCTCAAGCATACCTATCCGCACAGCTGGCGCTCCAAGAAGCCGGTGATCTTCCGCAACACGCCGCAGTGGTTCGTCTACATGGACCGGCCGATCGGCGGCGAGGCGGCCGGCTCGAACGCCACCACGCTGCGCGCCCGGGCACTCGCCGCCATCGACGAGACCGCCTTCTATCCGCCGGCCGGTCAGACGCGCCTGCGCTCGATGATCGAGAACCGGCCCGACTGGGTGCTGTCGCGCCAGCGCGCCTGGGGCGTGCCGATCGCCGTGTTCCGCAACACCGAGACCGGCCAACTGCTGCCCGGCCCGGATTTTGCGGATAACGACGCCTATGCCGCCCGCCTACGCGAGGCCTTCCTTGCCGAGGGCGCCGATGCCTGGTTCGCCGACGGCGCGAAGGAACGCTTCCTCAAGGGCTTTGTCGAAGACATGTCCGCCTGGGAGCAAGTGCGCGACATCCTCGACGTCTGGTTCGACTCCGGCTCGACGCATGAGTTCGTGCTGAAGGGCCGCCCGGACCTCAAGTGGCCCGCCGACGTCTACCTCGAGGGGTCCGACCAGCATCGCGGCTGGTTCCACTCCTCGCTTCTCGAATCCTGCGGCGTCAACGGCGTCGCGCCCTACAAGACGGTGGTGACGCACGGCTTCATCATGGCCGAGGACGGCCGCAAGATGTCGAAGTCGCTCGGCAACCAGGTTCTGCCGCAGGACGTCATCAAGCAGTCGGGCGCCGATATCCTACGCCTCTGGGTCGCCTCAAGCGACTATTGGGAAGATCTCAGGATCGGAAAGACGGTGCTCAACACCAACTCCGACGCCTATCGCAAGATCCGCAATACCTTGCGCTGGATGCTCGGAACGCTCGCCCACTACGATGGCGACGCGGTGGCCTATGCCGATCTGCCGGAACTCGAGAAGGTGATGCTGCACAAGCTGGCCGAGGTCGGTGCCCAGGTGGAGGAGGGCTACCGGGAATACGATTTCAAGGCCGTGTTCTCGTCGGTGCTCAACTTCATGAACATCGAGCTCAGTGCCTTCTACTTCGACGTCCGCAAGGACGCGCTCTACTGCGATCCGAAGTCGAGCCTCAAGCGCCGCGCCGCGCTTCACGTGGTGGCAGTGCTCTACGACCATCTCGTCAAGTGGCTGGCGCCGCTGATCCCGTTCACCGCCGAGGAAGCCTGGCTCGAACGGCATCTGGGCGAGACCTCGTCCGTCCATCTCGAACTGTTCCCGACGGTACCCCAGGAATGGACCAACGCGGCGCTCGACGAGAAGTGGGAGAGGGTCAAGAAGGTGCGGCGGGCCGTTACCGGCGCGCTTGAGATCGAGCGGCGGGAAAAGCGCATCGGCTCGTCCCTTGAGGCGGCGCCGGTGGTCCACGTCGAGGACAAGGATCTCCTCTCGGCGCTCGACGGTCTCGACTTTGCCGAGATCTGCATCACCTCGCAGATCGCCGTCACCGATGCCCCGGCGCCCGACGGTGCCTTCCGGCTCGACGACGGCACGCCCGTCGCGGTGGTGCCCAGGCTTGCCGAGGGGCGCAAGTGCGCCCGCTCCTGGAAGATCCTGCCCGAGGTGGGCAGCGATCCGGAGTATCCGGACGTGACGCTCCGCGACGCCCAGGCGTTGCGCGAGCTGGCGGCCGGCGCATGACGGCGACGTCAAGCGATCTTCGGACACGGCGGACGCGGCTTGCCGCGCTCGCCGTCGTCCTGTTGACGTTCATCGCCGATCAGGCGAGCAAATACTGGGTGCTCAATCACACCAGCCTGCCGGACGGCGACCGCATCTCGGTGCTGCCGGTGTTCGATTTCGTGCTGACCTGGAACATGGGCATTTCCTATGGGCTGTTTCAGCAACACGAGGCCCTCGGACGCTGGCTGCTAATCGGTCTCACGGCGCTGGCGACGGTGCTGCTCGCCATCTGGCTATGGCGGTCGCGCGACCGGCTGGTCGCCTGCCTGGCGCTGGCGCTGATCATCGGCGGCGCGCTCGGCAATCTCGTCGACCGCGTGGTGTTCGGCGGCGTCGTGGACTTCCTCTATCTCCACTATGGCTCGTTTTCCTGGTATGTATTCAATTTGGCTGACTGCGCCATCGTTGCAGGGGTGGGCGCACTCCTGTATGAGTCTCTGCGCTTGAAGCCACAGTGATGCCTCAAAAGTCGGCTAGTCGCTGACCGGAACGAGGGTCGGGTCATGGCTGACCCGGCACGAGAGCGAGAGTGACGATATCGATGACCAATCTGCTGACCGGCAAGCGTTACGCTCTTCTCGCCGTCGCTGTCCTGAGCCTCTCCGCCTGTTCGGCGCTTGGCACCTCGGTCGCCGAGGACGATCCGGAGACGGAAGTTCCCAACGTGTCGATGGGCCGCGCCGTGATGGAAGGCCTCGGAGCCGTTCCCTCGCGTAAGACGGCGATCAACTACACGCCGCGCGCGCCGCTCGTCGTGCCGCCCAACCGCATGGCCCTGGCGGCGCCCGAGGATCCCAACCGGCTTGAAGCGACCGGCACCTGGCCGGAAGACAACGATCTCAAGACCCGGCGCACGCTGGCTGCCGCTTCCGCCCGGGAAGCAGCGCGTGGCGACGACGAGAACCAGATTTCGCCCTCCGAGCTGACGGCCGTTCGTCTGCCGGAGAGCAGCCGCCCCATGTCGTCGCCCAACAGTCTTGAAGAGCAGGCCAAGCCGATCATGCCCAGCCAGCTCGGCAACATGCCGCGCGAGGGGGCGAGCAGGCTCTACGACGCCAACGGCCGGCCGGTACGCAAGGCGCTGGTCGAACCGCCCGTCGCCTATCTGGAACCGGCGGCCGGCGTGCCGGTGACCACCGACGACGGCACCCCGCCTCCGGGCGCGTCCAAGAAGTCCTGGTGGAAGTTCTGGTAAGGCGGCAAGCGCCGTCCTCTTCTCGGAAGACCAAGAGAAAAGCCGCGGATCCCGCGGCTTTTTTGTCGTCCGGCAAACGGTCTTTCCCATCAGGGCAGGTCGGCGCATCTCTTCGATGCTTGTCCACGTGGTACTTACCGACGCGGGGCTCCGACCCGCTCGCCGGCAGCCGCCGCAGGCCGCGTCGCGGCGCCGGTCGCAGCCTGGGCGCCGAGCACTTCCGGCCGGACCTGACGCGGGCTGGAGAACAGGTTACCCTGTCCGAAGGCGAGGCCGTAGTCTAGAAGGTCGATCACCTGAGCTTCCTGCTCGACCCGGTCGACGATCAGGGTCAGGCCCTGGCGCTGAAGATGGCCAGCCATGTCCTCGACATGGATATCGCCGGTGACCAGCGGTGCCCGACCAAGCAACCGGTCGGCGGCCACTTTGATCGAGCGAAAGCCGAGGTCGGACCAGCGGCGGAAGTCGGCCCGCAGATCGGTGACGTTGTCGATCGAGAAGTGGAAGCCGAGGTCGGCCACCGCCCTGAGGCTCTCGATCTCCAGCGGCCCCATGTCGGCAAGCGCCTCCTGGCGAAACTCGAACTGCACGAGGTCGGCCATGACCCTGTTCTGCGAGAGGAAGCCCTGGAACTCGCGGAAGAAGGTGGACGAGGCGAGGCTTTCCGACGACAGGTTGATATAGAGGCCGACGTCGCTGTTACGCTGGGTCAGTCGCTTCAGGATCTGGAAGGCGCGGATCACCTGATAGGTGTCGAGCTTGGCGATCAACCGGCTCTTCTCGGCAACGGGAATGAACTCGGCGGCCGGTATCAGACCGGAGGCGCCCTTCAGGCGGGTCAGCACCTCGTAGGACCGGACGAGCCGCTGCGGCAGTGTCACAACCGGCTGCAGATGCAGCTCGATCTGCTCCTCGCGGATCAAGCGCTCCACGTCGCGCTCGAAAGCCGGATCGGTGTCCGGAACGAACAGCGCACTTTTCATGCTGGCCGAGACGTCGCCTCGCGCATCGCTCATCCGTCCGTGACGCCCCTCGTCGACATAATCGTCGGATCGTACCCGGCGCACCCGTCGGTTGGTGGCGTCCTCGGCCTCCCGAATGTGCCGCTCCAGGGCACCGAAACGGGCGTTGACGCCGTCGAGGCGCCCTTCAACGGTGGATTCCAGCTCGGCCAGCGTCTCGGTCACCTGTCGCAGCAGTTCCCCCACCACCTCGACCTCGGCGGCGAGTTCGCCGGTCTGCTCGCGCACGCGACCGGGTAACGCCTGCTCCAGGCGGTTGAGGCGGGCGGCGACTTTCTCGATCTCGGCCTCACCGTCGCCGGCGACGGCGGCGATCTCGGCGAGACGGCTCTCGATCCAGGCTCGCTCCCGCCGCCGTTCCATCGGTTGCTGCACGGTGACCATGGTGAGCATCAGGCCGATGCCGATCACCAGTGCCGATCCTGCCGACAGGCCAAGCTGGAAATACAGCACCACCGCGACCGAAACGGCGATCACGCCCATGGCGATCAAGATCATCGTCGATGACGACCGGTTCATTCGCCTGCCCACTCCAACACGAAACCACGCAACGAATCACATGGCATTGTTGCCGTTTTCGTGAGCGGAAGCGAAGACGGACAATGGTTTTCCAAGGGTTTTCAGCCGATTTCGCTACTCGAAGGTCGCTTTATCCATCCTGCGACCACCGATCGCCGCCTTGACCCCTGCCCGCCAACGTCCCATGTTCGTCGCGGCTCGTCGGCAGGCAGTCGCCGACCGCAGAAAACCTGAGGGCAAACATGATCGAACTCAACGTCAAAGGCATGATGTGCGGCGGCTGCGCCAACTCGGTCGAGAAAGCGATCAAGCGTGTCGACGCCGATGCCACGGTCACCGTCGACCTCGCCGCCGGTAAGGTCAGCGTCAACACCAAGGCCGATGCCAAGGTACTGGGCGACGCCATCGAGGCGGCCGGCTACGAAGTGGCGGCGTGATGCCGATTCTTCTGGGCGGCTCCAACGTCGCTCGCGAGGACTGAGCGGAAGCACCTGTTTTGAGACAGGCTTCCGCCGCAGGAATCCGGTTCTCAGGACCGACCGTGACGTCCTGTTAACGGTTATCAACCCTTTATTTACCATGATCGGGGCAGAGTTCCGCCAGTACGCAGTGCAATTTGCAACTGGTTGACAGGGAACGCTTTCCGATGTCGGTTGGCCCGCGCAGCACATCGACGGTTCGTCTTTTGATCGTCGATGCGGACGTCTCGTCACGGCGGGTCGTGCGCAAGGCTCTTGAGGCACGCATCGCCCGGCCGATGCTGATCCTCGAGACGGCCGAGCATGATGCCGCGCGCGTCATGGCCGGCAAGCAAACCTTCGATGTCGTTGCCATCGACCTCGAGACCATCGGCGGCCCGGCGGCTTTCCGAGCTTTCACCGAGCAGCTCACGCCCACCACGGTCTATGCCATGGGCGACCCCACCGACGTGCAGGCGGCCGTTGCCTGCGTCCGGGCGGGTGCCGCAGACTTCATCGAAAAGCCGGTCGACGGTACCGCCTTCGCCCGCCGTGTGGAGCGTCAGTTTGTCGAGAGCATTGCCAACACGGTCGATGAAGCTGATGGCTTGATCGGTTCCTCGCCGGCGACACGGGCACTGTCCGAACAGATCCTGCGCGTTGCGCCGTCGCTCGGGCCGGTCTTCATCTCCGGCGAGGCTGGCAGCGGCAAGTCGCTGGTGGCTCGTGCCGTTCATGGGCGGTCGCGCCGCCGCAACGGGCCGTTCGTAACGCTCGATTGCGCGCGAACTCCAGTCGATCGTCTGGTAGCCGACCTCTCCGAGCCGGACGGAGCGCTCGCCACGGCCGACGGCGGCACGCTGTTCCTTGATGAAGTGGGGCACCTTCCCGATCCCGCGCAGATGGCCTTGATGCGTTTTCTCGATACTGGGGAGATCGCCGGTTTCGATGGTGGTCACCGCCTGTCGGTCCGCATCATCGCCTCGTCGCGGCGCCCGCTCGACGACCTCAGTGGTCCCGCGGGCCTCCGGCAGGATCTCTATTTCCGCCTCAACGTGCTGACTCTGGCCGTACCGCCGCTCAGGGACCGGACCGAGGACATCCCGCTGCTGGTCGATACCATGGTGCGGCAGATCAACCGAGACAGCGGGTCGCGCTACACGCGCTTCACCGCGGCCGCCGTGCAGTGTCTGGCCGGTCGCACCTGGCCGGGCAACGTTGCCGAGCTCAGGGCCGCGCTCGAAAATCTGATGACCCTCTACCCCGGCGATCTCGTCACCGCCGACATGGTGGTTCCGATCATCGTCGCGCCGGCGGCCATCGCCGCTACGCCCAGAAAGAAGCTGGCGGCCGAGGTCAGGCCGCTCTGGATGGAGGAGGCGCGGGTGATCGACGAGGCGATCGCCGCCTTCGACGGCAACATAGCCAAGGCCGCAGCGGCTCTTGAGATCAGCCCTTCGACCATCTATCGAAAGCGCCGCGACATCGAGGAAGCAATGGCTGCCCGAAGCGCTTGAGTAGTTCTCCGAAGAAGCGGCCGTGATCTTGGAAAAGCGGCAACGGATCAGTAAGATAGTCGCGGGCCGCAATCGCCCTGGCAGCAAGGCCTACCGCCCCACCCGGGTGTTCGTCAGATGCCTGCCGCGTTTTGTGGAATGACTAGGGCATTCGCATGGCGACCGTCTGCTGTTCAGGCCGGTTCAGCCTGATCGGCGAATGCTCCCGGGGGAAGGACAAGTGGTCATGCACCGGTTGGGTTTTCTTGCGGCGTTTTCCGCCTCGCTGATGGCGGCGTCGACGGCGATGGCGGGACCGATCCTTGACGAAGCCAAGGCTGCTGAGGCCCTGCTTGCGGAAGGCAAGTCCGTCGAGGCCCTGGCCGCGCTCGAAGCGGCCTTCAATGCCGCCTGGGATGCCGCGCCGCTCGGCTTCTCGGAAGCCACCTTCGTGACCGGCAAGCCGGCTGGCTTCGGCATCTACTCGACCCGACCCAACGCGGTCTTCCAGCCCGACGAGCAGATGCTCGTCTATGCCGAACCCTTCGGCTACGGCTTCGGCAAGGACGGCGACCTTTTCAAGATCGATTTTTCGGCCGATTTCGAGCTGCGCACTCCCCGCGGCCAGATCCTGCACGCCCAGGAGGGATTTGCCTCGCTCGACATGGTGTCGCGTCGGCGAAACAAGGAGTTCCAAGTCTATATAGTCTACAATTTCAAGGGGCTGAAGCCCGGAGACTATGTGCTGGTGACCAAGCTCAGCGACCGCAACTCGGACAAGAAGGGGGAGTTCGAGCTGCCGTTCACCATCGCCGAGAAGCCGGCCAACTGACCTCATGATCGAGCAGCCCCTCATTCGGCCCGCCATCGATGCCGACGGCGCAGGCATTGCTCGTCTGATCGCCGCCGTTTTCGGCGAGTATGAGGGCTGCCCCTTCGTCATCGCCGATTTTCCCGAACTCGCCGCGCCGGCCAGCCATTACCAAAGGCGGGGCGGCCGGTTGTTCGTTGCCGAGCATGGCGGTGCCATCGTCGGTTCCTTCGCCGTATCTTCACCGGACGGTGATGGCGTCTTCGAGATCAACAAGGTCTATCTCGACCGTCGGCAGCGCGGTTCCGGACTGGCGCAACGCCTCTATGCAACGGCGATCGAGGAAGTCGTCCGGCGCGGCGGGCGGACGCTGAAACTCTGGAGCGACACTCGCTTTCTCTCCGGCCATCGGTTTTACGAGAAGCTCGGCTTCGCCCGCCAGCCGGTCGTCCGCTTTGTTCCCGACGCCACCGATTGCTGGGAACTCGCCTATCGCCTGGAGCTCGGCCGCTGAGGATTCCGCAAGCCGCACCGCCTGTTGCCAACTTTCCGCCGCACAGGTCTTTCAGCCTGCCTTCCGGCCTTGCCGCCGAAGCAGGCGAAGCGTAGAAGCCGCCGTTCGCCCGCGTTTCGTCCCGGAGATGTCATGCAGCCGTCGATGCGCCTTTACGCCGCAGGCGCCGCCCTTCTCGCCGTCTTTCTGTTCTCGGGCCTGGACGCTCTGGTCAAGGCGACGACCTATGGCACACCGCTCGCGATGGTCGTGTTCCTGCGCTATGCCGCCGGCCTGATCTTTTCGGCGGGATCTGCGGCAGCGCAAGACCAGCTCCGCCCCGCCTGGCCCACCGTCCGGCGCGCCGTCGGCCGGTCGCTGGCCGGTCTTTCCTGCGCCACGCTGTTTTTCGGCGCGCTTAACCTATTGCCGCTCGCCCAGACTGTGGCGCTTACCTTCACATCCCCCTTCTTCATGGTACTGATTTCGGCGGCGATGATTGGCGACCCGATAACGCGCCGCGCGCTGTTCGCCGCCGCCTTCGGCTTTCTCGGCGTGGTCGTCATGCTCGCCGAAAAGCTTAGCTCGGAGGTGGGAAGCCCGCTCGGCTTTGCGATGGCGCTTGCGTCGGCCGTCGCCTACGCTCTCTCCATGATCATGTCGCGCCGGGACACCGTTCACGACAGCGTGCCCCAGATGATCCTGGTTCAGAATGCCATCAGCGCCGTGGTGGCGCTTCCCTTCGCGCTCTACTGGTTCCAGCCGATACCCGGCGAAACGTTGTTGATGTTCCTCGCCATCGGCGCGCTCGGCACCGGCGGCAACTATGCCATCACCTGGGCCTACAAGCATGCGCCGGCAACGCTGCTCGGCCCCTTCGAGTTCACGGCTCTGATCTGGGCGGTTACCTTCGGCGTGATATTCTTCGGTGAGGTGCCCAGCGTCCACACTCTCGTGGGCGCGGCGATCATCGTCGGCGCCTGCCTCGTGGTGGTCCAGCCGGCCGCCACACCTGCCAGGCGCGGTCTGGATGACGCTCGTCCGTAAAACGCCGGACCCACTCTTGACAGACAACCGACTTGAGCCTATCTCCGGCCCGCTTAGCACTCGTCACTCATGAGTGCTAACAGTAGATATTTTCGCCGTGGCCTGTGAGGCAAAAGCGCGCAGACCACGGGCATTTGACAAATGAGGAGCCGAACATGAAGTTCCGTCCCCTGCACGACCGCGTCGTCGTTCGCCGGCTGGAGTCCGAAGAGCGCACCGCTGGTGGCATCATCATCCCGGACACCGCCAAGGAAAAGCCCCAGCAGGGCGAAGTCGTGGCCGTTGGCCCTGGCGCTCGCAATGAAAAGGGCGAGCTCGTCGCTCTCGACGTCAAGGCCGGCGACAAGGTGCTGTTCGGCAAGTGGTCGGGCACCGAGGTGAAGATCGACGGTCAGGACCTCCTGATCATGAAGGAATCCGACGTGATGGGCATCATCGGCTGATCCGATCAGTCCGTTCAGTCCTCCGTTAACCTCTCATTTCAAGGAAGAATCCCATGGCTGCCAAGGAAGTCAAATTCAGCTCCGACGCCCGCGAGAAGATGCTGCGCGGCGTCGACATCCTCGCCGATGCCGTCAAGGTCACGCTGGGTCCCAAGGGCCGCAACGTCGTGATCGAAAAGTCCTTCGGCGCTCCGCGCATCACCAAGGACGGCGTGTCGGTCGCCAAGGAAATCGAGCTTGCCGACAAGTTCGAGAACATGGGCGCCCAGATGGTCCGCGAAGTCGCGTCCAAGACCAACGACAAGGCCGGCGACGGCACCACCACTGCCACCGTTCTCGCCCAGGCCATCGTCCGTGAGGGCGCCAAGGCAGTTGCCGCCGGCATGAACCCGATGGACCTGAAGCGCGGCATCGACCTCGCCGTCGCCGAGGCCGTCAAGGACCTGAACGCCCGCTCGAAGAAGATCTCCACCTCGGCCGAAGTCGCCCAGGTCGGCACGATCTCTGCCAACGGCGAGACCGAAATCGGCCAGATGATCGCTGACGCGATGCAGAAGGTCGGCAACGAGGGCGTCATCACCGTCGAGGAAGCCAAGACCGCCGAGACCGAGCTCGAGGTCGTCGAAGGCATGCAGTTCGACCGTGGCTATCTCAGCCCCTATTTCGTGACCAATGCCGAGAAGATGGTCGCCGAGCTCGACGACCCCTACATCCTCATCCACGAGAAGAAGCTCTCCAACCTGCAGGCCCTGCTGCCGGTGCTCGAGGCCGTCGTCCAGTCGTCGCGCCCGCTGCTGATCGTCGCCGAGGACGTCGAGGGTGAGGCTCTCGCCACGCTCGTCGTCAACAAGCTGCGTGGCGGCCTGAAGATCGCCGCCGTCAAGGCGCCGGGCTTCGGTGATCGTCGCAAGGCCATGCTCGAGGACATCGCCATCCTGACCGGTGGCCAGGTGATCTCGGAAGACCTCGGCATCAAGCTCGAGAACGTCACGCTCGCCATGCTCGGCCATGCCAAGCGCGTGTCGATCTCCAAGGAGAACACCACGATCGTCGACGGCGCTGGCGCCAAGGCCGACATCGAGGCCCGCGTTGCCCAGATCAAGGCGCAGATCGAGGAGACCACCTCGGACTACGACCGCGAGAAGCTGCAGGAGCGTCTGGCCAAGCTCGCCGGTGGCGTTGCCGTCATCCGCGTCGGCGGCTCGACCGAAGTCGAAGTCAAGGAGAAGAAGGACCGCGTCGACGACGCGCTGAACGCCACCCGCGCTGCCGTCGAAGCCGGCATCGTCCCGGGCGGTGGTACCGCTCTCCTGCGCGCCAAGGCCGCCGTTGCCAAGCTGAAGTCGGACAACCTCGACATCGAGCGCGGCATCAAGATCGTCCTCGCCGCCCTTGAGGCGCCGATCCGCCAGATCGCCGTCAACGCCGGCGTCGAAGGCTCGGTCGTCGTTTCCAAGGTGCTGGAGCAGGGTGAGACCTTCGGCTTCGACGCCCAGAACGAGACCTATGTCGACATGATCCAGGCCGGCATCATCGACCCGACCAAGGTCGTGCGTACGGCTCTGCAGGACGCCGCTTCGGTCGCCGGCCTGCTGGTCACCACCGAGGCCATGGTCGCCGAGCTGCCGAAGAAGGACGTGGCGCCTGCCATGCCGGGCGGCGGCATGGGCGGCATGGACTTCTGATCTAGAAGATCTGAAAGTCCGTAAAGGCCGCCCATCACGAAAGGTGGTTCAAGTCGGCAACAGCCGACTTGAACGGGCGGCATGGACTTCTGATCTAAAAGATCTGAAAGTCCATAAAGGCCGCCCATCACGAAAGGTGGTTCAAGTCGGCAACAGCCGACTTGAACGGGCGGCATGGATTTCTGGTCTAGAAGATCTGAAGGTTCATAAAAGCTAAGACGGGAAATGGGGCGTCGCGAAAGCGGCGCCCTTTCCTTTTGTTCGCCAACAGCCGCATCTTACAAAAGCTTCATCTCGTCCGCCGCAATGTCGCCGCGATCGGGACGTGCTGTCTCATCAAGAAATCGGCAAGGTCCTTATCGGGGACAACGAATTTCGTTGTGTCCGCCGCGGGATTCTGCATCAGTTCATTACCATATATCGGCCGTTCCTGAGGGCACCTGATGAAAGCACTGCTTGCGACGCTCGCATTGGCCTGGCGTCTTGCCGTTCCCTACTTCAAGGAGAAGCGACAAGGCGAACTCGTCTTCCGATGGTTCAAGATCCGCATGCAGGAGCGCTGGATCGGGCTTGGCTTCCTAGGGCTGATCCTGGGGCTCAACGTCGCCCAGGTCTACCTCAACGTCTGGTTCAACAGCTGGTACAACACCTTCTATACGGCGATGCAGGACCGCAACGGTCCGGCCTTCTCGGCGCAGCTCGTGCTTTGGTGCGTGATCGTCGCGCCGCTGATCGCCTCTTTCGTGATCGAGGTGTATCTCACCAACTGGCTGCGCATCCGCTGGCGGGACTGGATGACGGAGCACTTCGTCAATCGCTGGATGAGCAACGCCAACTATTATCGGCTTTCACAGGTGGCCAGCGGCACCGACAACCCCGACCAGCGTATCGCCGAGGACATCCGCGACTTTATCACGTACACGCTGACCATCTTTGTCCAGATCTTCAACACCGTCCTGACGCTCTTTGCGTTCACCATGGTGCTGTGGGCGATTTCCGCCGACTTCCCCTATTCGATCGGTGGCTTCAATCTGGCCAGCATTCCCGGCTATCTCGTCTGGGCGGCCGCCCTCTACTCGATCATCGGCACCTACTTTACGCATGTGACCGGCCGGAAGCTCATAACCTTGCGCTTCCGCCAGCAGCATGTGGAAGCCGACTTCCGCTTCGCCATGATGCGTCTCCGCGAGAACGCCGAAGAAGTGGCCCTGCTGAAAGGCGAGGAGCCGGAGAAACGGGTCTTCAAGAGTGCCTTCGAGCGGCTGAAGGACAACTTCTATGAGATCATGGACGTCACGCGGAACCTCAACATCGTCACGAACTTCTATGGGAACCTGTCGGTCATCTTTCCGCTCGTGATGCTGGCGCCGGCCTATTTCGCGGCCGGCTCGACCATGCAGCTCGGCGTGATGATGCAGGCCTCCCAGGCCTTCGACAAGGTCCAGAACAACTTCTCGATCTTCGTCTCCCTCTACGACACCATCGCCAACTGGAAGGCCGTGCTGGATCGCCTCACCACCTTCGAGCGGGCGATGTCCGAGGCCGAGGCCAGCGCCTCCCGGCCAGGCGTGGCCTTGAAGCCAAGCCGCGGCGACGCGATCACGGCCGACGGAGCCGTCGTTTCCCTGCCGGACGGCCGGCCGCTGGTCCGCCTGGACAACGCCGCCTTTGAACGAGGCAAGGCCGTGCTGATCTCCGGTCCGTCCGGGGCCGGCAAGACGTCAGTGTTCCGGGCGCTCGCCGGTATCTGGCCGTTCGGCAGCGGTGACCTCAGCATCCCTGAGGATGCTCGCGTCATGGTGCTGCCGCAGACCGCCTATCTGCCGCTCGGCACACTGCGCGAGGCGCTCGCCTATCCGAATCCCGCCGAGATGCAGGACGACGCCAAGGTGAGGGACGTACTCGCCGCCGTTGGGCTTGGTGCCTTTGCCAACCGTCTCGATGATCTGTCCGAAGGTCCCAACCTCGCCTCCCGCCTCTCCGGCGGTGAACAGCAGCGCGTTGCCATCGCCCGCGCCATCCTGGCCGAGCCCGATTTCCTTCTTCTCGACGAAGCAACCGCGTCGTTGGACGAAGCGTCGGAAGCGTCTCTCTACCGGTTGCTGCGCGAGCGGCTACCGAAGGCGGCCATCATCTCCATTGGTCACCGCTCCTCGCTCAAGGGCCTGCATGACGAGTTCGTGGAGCTGCGAAAGCAGGAGGGTGGCCCCTCGATCCTTGGCGCTGCAGCACCCGTTCCCATTGGCTGACCGACCGAGTCGCATTTTCCGAACGTGAAGCGGAACGAAGCGACGCATTGTTTCCTTGACGGGAACAATGCGTCGCTCTTTTCATGTCTATGCCCGCGCCACCTGCGTAGCTATACGGACAGCAACGGCGTCAGGCGATGCCGCCTTTCTCGATTGCGGAGTTTTCGACATGGACAGCATCAAGGCCCCGGCTCTGCTCGCCGGACGTATCCTTCTCTCCATCATCTTCATCACCTCGGGCTGGGGCAAGATCACCGGCTACGCCGGGACCGCCGGCTACATGGACGCCATGGGCGTGCCGTCCATCCTGCTGCCGCTGGTCATCCTGACCGAGCTCGGCGCCGGCCTTGCCGTGCTGGTCGGCTTCCAGACGCGGATCGCCGCCTTCCTGCTGGCCGGCTTCTGCGTCGTCTCCGGCTATCTCTTCCACTACAAGGCGATCACCGGCACCGCCGGCCAGGAAATGATGGACATGATGAACTGGCTGTCCTTCATGAAGAACGTCACCATTGCCGGTGGTTTCCTTGCGCTTGTCGGCGCCGGCGCCGGCGCGCTGTCGGTCGACGCCAAGCTCGGCAAGGCCTGATCGGACAACACAACCGAAAGGGCGGGCGACAGCCGCGGAACGGCCGGTTCGCCTTGCCCTTTCCCCGCTTATCGATTACTTGGAAACCCGCGCGCCCCGCTCGCGGGTTTTCGCGCGTTTTGGCCGATTAGGGCCGCTATTCCAGGGCACAGGACTGATGTCGGATTATCTCAAGGCGCGCCTGCCGCGCGGTCTCGTCGATCGTACCCCCGCCGAACTCAAGGCGACCGAGGCCATGATCGAGACCATCCGACATACCTATGAAATCTACGGCTTCGAGCCGGTGGAGACGCCGCTCATCGAGTATACCGACGCGCTCGGCAAGTTCCTGCCCGATCAGGACCGGCCGAACGAGGGCGTGTTCTCCTTCCAGGACGACGACGAGCAGTGGCTGTCGCTGCGCTACGACCTCACCGCGCCGCTCGCCCGTTTCTATGCCGAGAACCATGAGAAGCTGCCGAAACCCTATCGCAGCTATCGCAACGGTTGGGTGTTCCGCAACGAGAAGCCCGGTCCCGGGCGCTTCCGCCAGTTCATGCAGTTCGATGCCGACACGGTCGGCGCCCCATCGGTCGCCGCCGACGCCGAGATCTGCATGATGATGGCCGACAGCATGGAGGCGCTGGGCCTCAAGGGGCAGTTCGTCGTCCGCGTCAACAACCGCAAGGTGCTCGACGGTGTGATGGAAGTGATCGGCCTTGCCGGCGACGACAAGGCTGGCACACGCCTCACCGTGCTGCGCGCCATCGACAAGCTCGACAAGATCGGTCCGTCCGGCGTGCGCGATCTCCTAGGCGCCGGCCGCTGGGAGAATCCGGAAGAAAAGTCCGGCGACTTCACCAAGGGCGCCGGCCTCCCCCCCGAGGCTGCCGACGTGGTGCTCGCCTTCGTGGCCAGCGGCGCCAATAGTGCCGCCGAGACCGTCGCCAATCTCGGCAAGCTGGTGACCGGCAGCGTCCGCGGCAGCGAGGGCGTCGAAGAACTGAAGCTGATCGCCAGCCTCGTCGATGCGGCAGGCTACGCCGACCGGGTGAAGATCGATCCGTCGGTGGTGCGCGGCCTCGAATACTATACAGGCCCGGTCTTCGAGGCGGAACTCACCTTCGAGGTGACCGGCGATGACGGTCGTCCCGTGCGCTTCGGTTCGGTGGGTGGCGGCGGCCGCTACGACGGCCTGGTTGGCCGCTTCCTGAAGGAGCCGGTACCGGCCACTGGTTTCTCCATCGGCGTCTCCCGCCTGATGGCGGCGCTCAGGACGCTCGGCAAGGTCGGTGTCGAAAAGGTGAACGGTCCCGTCTGCGTGCTCGTCATGGACAAGACGCCTGAGGCGCTGGCCGGCTACCAGAAGATGGTGGCCGAGCTGCGCGCTGCCGGCATCGCCGCGGAAATGTATCTCGGCGCCTCCGGCATGAAGGCGCAGATGAAATATGCCGACCGCCGCAATGCTCCTTGCGTGATCATCGAAGGCTCCAACGAGCGCGAGGCGGGCATCGTGCAGATCAAGGACCTTGCTCTCGGCAAGGAACTGTCGGCGGGCATCTCCGACAACGCCGAATGGCGCGCCTCGCGCCCGGCCCAGAAGGAAGTCGCCCGCGCCGACCTGATCGCCGAGGTGAGGACGATCGTCGAAGCGGCGGGGGGCGCGGCATGACCGACGCCATCCAGATCGCCCTCGACAGCTTCAAGTCGGCCGGTTTTGCTGTCGTCGACGTGCCGGTCCTCCTGCCGATGGAGGACTTCGTTCGCATCTCCGGCGAGGAGTTCCGGCGCCGCATCTTCGTGACGTCGTCCAACAACGGTCATGACTGGTGCCTGCGCCCCGAGTTCACCATCCCCGTCGTGCGCACCATGCTGGCAGCCGAGCCGGCCGGCGGCCGCTTCTGCTACTCGGGACGCGTCTTCCGCAACGGCCGTCCCGGCGAGGCGGACGAGGTGTGGCAGGTGGGCGGCGAAATTCTCGGCGATCACGACCCTGTCGCCACCGACGCCAGCGCGCTCGCCCATGCCGTGGCCATCACCGCGGCCTGTGGCGCCACCCGGCAGCGCATCATCGTCGGCGACGTGGCGCTGTTCTCGGCGCTGCTCGCCGCGCTCGACATCCCGCCGGCCTGGCGCGCGCGCCTCACCGCCCTCTTCGGCGAACCGGACAAGATTGCCGACACCCTGGCGCGTCTTGAGCAGCGCCGCTTCGGCTTCCCCAGCTTTGCGGCCCATGCCGAGATCATCGAGGCATTGTCCGCCTTTCCGGCCGAGAAGGTCGGGCAGCTCTTCGCCGACATCCTGTCGATCGCCGGCGTCAAGACGGTTGGCGGTCGCACCACCGGCGAAATCGCCGAACGCGTCCTGGAACAGGCCATGCTCGCCGCCTCCGACGGCGTACCGGCCGAGACCATCGCGGCGATCGCCGAGTTCATGTCGATGCAGGACGAGAACGGCGGCGACCTCACCATCGCCGACGGCGTCCTTCGCCTCGAGGCCCTGTCGGGCCGCATCGGCGACCGCGCGCCGTTCCGTGCCGCCGTCGACCGCTTCAAGGCGCGCGTCGCGGCCATCGCCGCGCTCGGCGTCGATCTCACGACGCTGCATTACGCCGCCGGCTTCGGCCGTCGCCTCGGCTACTACGACGGCTTCGTGTTCGACATTCATGACGCGACCCGTGTCGAGGTGGGACAGGTGAGCGGCGGCGGCCGCTATGACGGCCTCGTCCGCCATTTCAAGGCCGCCGATGCGGTCAAGGCGGTCGGCTTCGCCGTCTGGCCAGAGCGTTTCCGGAGGGCGACATGACCGAACCGCTGATCGTCGCCGTGCCATCCAAGGGGCGGCTGCAGGAGCAGACCCTCGCCTTCTTCGAGCGCGCGGGGCTGCCGATCCGGCAGGCGCGCGGCGCCCGTGACTATTTCGGCACCATCGACGGACTGAAGGGCGTCGAGGTGCAGTTCCGCTCGGCCTCGGAGATCGCCCGAGAGATCGGCGCCGGCAACGTGCATCTCGCTGTGACCGGCATCGACTTGCTTCACGAGACGCTGGGCGGCGATGACGGCGCCCGCGTCGTTGCCGAGGAAGCGCCCTACCCCGCCCATATCGTGACGCGGCTCGGCTTCGGCCGTGCCGACGTGGTCGTGGCCGTGCCGCAGGCCTGGCTCGACGTGCAGACCATGGCCGACCTTGCCGACGTCGCTGCGCGCTTCCGCCTCAAGCACTACCGGCCGATGCGTGTCGCCACCAAATATGTCGCGCTGACGCGCCGCTTCCTCAACGCGCATGGCGTCCACGACTACCTGATCGTCGAGAGCCCTGGCGCCACCGAGGGCGCGCCGGCCGCCGGCACCGCCGAACTGATCGTCGACATCACGTCGACCGGGCAGACGCTGGTCGAGAACGGTCTCAAGATCGTCGACGATGGCATCATCATGCGCTCGGAAGCGGCGCTTGCCGCCTCGCTCTCCGCCCGCTGGACGGACGCCGCCCGTGCCGCCTGTCGGGGAATGCTCACCCGCATCGCCGCCGACGACCGGGCGCGGTCGGTCCGACGCATCGACGCGGTGATGCAGCCATCGTCGGTGCTGCCCGAAGAACTCCGCGCGCGCGCCGACCTGACGCTGCTCTCCTTGCACGATGAGGGGCTGAGCCTCCTGGCGCCGAAAGCCCGCGCCCAGGCCGAAGCCGAGGCGTTGATCGCCCGTGGCGCCACGACGGCGGTCGTCTCCTCGGTCGAATATGTCTTCGAGGCGAAGAACGCGCTCTATGAGAAGCTGGAAGCCAGGTTGGCCTGACAGGCGGTCGGCGCGGGCCTCGTCTCGCGACGCCGCCGGTTACGTCGGCCGGACGAAGGCGGCGCGCTCGGTCTCGACGACATCGCGGATGTCGCAGCCTTCGAGATGGTCGTTGACGAGGCCCATGGCCTGCATGAAGGCGTAGACCGTGGTGGGCCCGACGAAGCTCCAGCCACGCTTGCGCAGCTCCTTGGAAAGCGCTGTCGATTCCGCCGTCTTCGGCTGAATGTCCTTCATCGTGAAGATGGCCGGCCGGCTTGCCGGATCCGGCTCGAAACGCCAGATGAAGGCAGCGAGCGAACCGGCCTCGGCCTGTAACTCGAGCGCGCGCCGGGCGTTGTTGATGGTCGAGACGATCTTGCCGCGATGGCGCACGATGCCGGCGTCACCCACCAACCTCTCGACGTCGGCATCAGTGAAGGCGGCGACGGTCGGAATGTCGAAGCCGGCGAAGGCGGCGCGGAAGTTCTCGCGTTTCCTGAGGATGGTGATCCAGGCAAGACCGGACTGAAAGCCCTCGAGGCAGAGCTTCTCGAAGAGGCGCGTGTCGTTGGCGACCGGCCTGCCCCATTCCACATCGTGATAGCGACGATAAAGCGGGTCGGTGCCCGCCCAGAAACAGCGCCTGATGCCGTCTTCGCCCGTGATGATGCCGTCCATGCAGCTGCCCTCGACAATTAAGCCGAGCCGACCGTAGCGGTGCTTGCCGCCGTGAACTGGCAGCAGCAAAAAAGGCGGCCGTGTTCGGGCCGCCCTACCATCGTTTCTGGATAGCGTCTCAGGCGAACAGCGCGTCGATGTCGTCCTGTGTCGCACGATCGGCGGTCGGCAGCGCCGGACCATTGAGAAGCGCGGCATCGCCAACGCGACGCAGCGATTCGTCGGCCTCGATCGAGTTGAAAGCTTCCATGCCGCCCCAGATTTCCATCATGCGGTTGACGCGGTCCTCGATGAAGCGAAGGACGTTCACCACCTTAGTAATGCGTTGTCCGGTGAGATCCTGGAAGTTGCAGGCCTCGTAGATGGCCAGAACGCGCTCCTGGATGTCGGCCGCCATTTCCTCTTGCTCGCCCTTGAGATGGGCAACCAGGTTGTTGGCATCCTCATCGATCTTTTCCACCGCCGCCAAGATGCTTTCGGTGGCGTGCTCGGTACCCGCCACCACGGCGTCGAGCTCGTCCGTGACGCGGCTCATGTCCTCGCCCTTGAAACCGGAGACATGAAGACTGGCTATTTCCTGCTTGGTGCGGGAGATCGCTTCCTGGATGGTCTCCATCTCGGTCTTCAGCTTGTAGGCTTCGGTGAACTGCTTCTGATAGTCGGCGATGATGTCCTTGCTGATCTCCTGATGCGGTTTGACCAGCTTCTTGATCTCGTTGAGCTCGTGAAGGATCGTGTCGGTACGAAGATCACCTGCCGGCTCAGGTCCTGCGCCGACGCCAAGCATAGCTTCGATACGATAAGCCTTGCGAGCCAACGCCATATTTCACCCCTCGCGGAAGAAAAGGTCGCCAGTCAGGCGACGCCGCTCAATGAGCCAATTCTAGGGTCGGGCGGTTAACAACGTGTATTCCCGAACCAGTCCGACACAAAATTTCCCATAGAGTTTCAGATAGTTGGGTGAGCTCTCGCTACTGTTTCTTAACCATGGCGGCAGATCGGTCGACTTGAATGGAAATAGGTTGCATCTCGTTCACCATTCCTAGACCGCCGGTCCCTAGCCTCTTTTCGGCACGCGGCCAGCAACGCCGCCGTCCGCACAGCTATTGAGCAACCGAGGTCCCACCGATGAGAACTACCGCCTTGTTCCTCGCCGGGATTGCCGTCGTCGCGGTTGCGACGGGTTCGGCCTTCGCCCAGGCAGGCCGCTATCTCGCACCGCCGCCGATCGTGTTGTCGCCCAATCTCACCGACCCCTGGGTGATGCAGCTTCAGCCCGGTAACGTGCCGATCTACGCCATGCCCCAGGCACGCAGCCCACGCGCCTGGTCGGCGCCTCCGGAAGCGGAGGCGAGGACGGCGCGCAAGATCGATCCGCGGTCGCTACCACTGGCGCCGGAGTTCCTGCCGCAAGAGGTTGCCTATGACGGCCCCGGCGCACCAGGCTCCATCGTCATCGACACCGTCAATCGCTTCCTCTACCTCGTCGAGGCCGGGGGCACGGCGCGCCGCTACGGCGTCGGCGTCGGCCGTCCGGGCTTCACCTGGGCGGGCGAGCATCGCGTCACGCGCAAGGCCGAATGGCCCGATTGGCATCCGCCGATCGAGATGCGCCGGCGGCAGCCCGGTCTGCCGGTCATGATGCCTGGCGGCCCCAAGAATCCCCTTGGAGCGCGCGCCATGTATCTCGGTTCGACGCTCTATCGCATCCACGGAACCGCCGAACCGTGGACCATCGGGCATGCCGTGTCGTCGGGCTGCATCCGCATGCGCAACGAGGACGTGACCGACCTCTACGAACGGGTCAAGGTTGGCACCCGCGTGATCGTGTTGTAGCCGCCTCACCTTTGGCCTTTTTTCCTCGAACCCGGGCGATGCGTACCCTTTTGGAGGGCGGCGATCTCGACAGCCGAGAGCGCCGCCCTCTAGGTTCCGGAATTGTCGTGATTCGCTTCTGTTGCGCCGTCTGCGGCGCCCCATCTTCAGGTCAGTCCATGGTCAAACCGTCCGCCATTCCGGCGCGTTCGCTGATGCTGGCGTTCGCTGCCGGCCTTGCCCTCTCCGCTTGTGTTTCCTCGAAACCCGTGGAGCCTCCGAAGGCTCCCGTCGTCGAGACTCCCGTCAAGACGCTGTCCTATCTGCCCGATGACACCGCCGACGATCCGCGCGACCTCGGTCTGGTCGGCGACCAGTTGCCTCCCGAACCGTTCCGGCGCGTCGAGATCGATTTTCCCACCGAGGAAGCGCCGGGCACGGTGATCATCGACACCAGCGAGAAGCACCTCTACCTCGTCGAGGAAGGCGGCAAGGCACTTCGTTACGGCGTGGGTGTCGGCCGCGAGGGTTTTGCCTGGAAGGGCACGGTGGAAGTCGGCAGCCGACAGAAGTGGCCGCGCTGGTTCCCACCCAAGGAAATGATCGCTCGCGAGGCAGCCCGCGGCCATATCATTCCGGAGATGATGGAAGGGCAGATCGGCAACCCGCTCGGCGCCCGGGCGCTCTATCTTTATGACGGCCCCAAGGACACGCTGTTCCGCATCCACGGCACGTTCGATCCGAAGAGTATCGGCACCAATGCCTCGTCGGGCTGCATCCGCATGGCGAACGCCGATGTGATGGACCTCTACGAACGCGTCAAGGTCGGCACGCGCGTGGTGGTGCGCTGAGGACCGCTCAGAACTCGGCGATCCTCCTCGTGTAGGCTTCGAGCACGCAGCCTCTTGGATCGCCGGTTCGGGCGCATTTCAGCATTTGCGTTCGCCAAGCGCGTTGTGACGCCCTGAGGTCGGGAACCTGATCTGCGCTGGCCCGCGCCAGGGCCTGCGCGAAATCGCGCGCAAGGCGCAGATCGAGATCGGCGAGCGCGTCATCGCCGCAGATCATCTTCTCCACCTCCGACCTCGCACCGTCGCAATCGAAGCTGGGCTGCGCCGCCTTGGCCGGCAACGCCAGCATCGCCATGAGGACGATGGCGACAATGCCCGAACCTGCCACCAACCCGCTCATGCCAGTTCCCTTTCGTCGAGCGATCGCTGCCGAGTGGAGAGCCGTTCACTCGCTCGGCAGCGCCACGCCAGTTTCCAAAAGATTAGCGCATGATCCCGCTGTCCGTCCATGGTCGCCTTAGGTGCAATCGGGACAATCGCCACCCCTAAAGGATACTGTAAAGGCGACGTTTTTGGGGGCGAAAGCGGGCTTTTGATAGCCGAGCGCAGTTTCCTTGTGTCAGGTGGCAAAGCTGGTTCGCGATTGCCGTTCTCCGATTGCGAAGATCGATCGTTGCGCGTATCACCTTGGCCGCGAAATAAATAGAATGGACCATCATGACGACGCCGAAACCGCGGGTCGGGCTGTTCGTGACCTGTCTCGTAGACTTTTTCCGCCCAACCGTCGGCTTTTCGGCCGTCAAACTGCTCGAAGATGCCGGCTGCGAGGTCTCCGTGCCGGCCGCGCAGACCTGCTGCGGCCAGCCCGCCTATAACTCCGGCGACCGGGCAGGCGCGCGAAGCCTGGCCGAACAGGTGATTGCCCTCTTTGAAGATTTCGACCATGTGGTGATCCCGTCCGGTTCTTGCGCGGGCATGATCACGACGCATTATCCGAGCTTGTTCTCTGGTGAGCCCAACTGGCGGCTCCGTGCCGAGCGGCTCGCCGCCAAGACCCACGAACTCACGTCGTTCCTGGTCGACGTGCTTCACATCTCCCCGCTGCCCGTGACCTGGGAGGGCACGGCGACATACCACGATTCCTGTTCCGGCCTCAGGGAACTCGGCATCAAGGAACAGCCGCGCCAGTTGCTGTCGGCGGTCGATGGTCTTGCCGTGAAGGAAATGCGCGATCCCGAAGCCTGCTGCGGTTTCGGCGGTGCCTTCTGCGTCAAGTATGACGAGATTTCCAACGCCATCGTCGAGCGCAAGGTCGCCGATGTCAGGGCAACCGGCGCCGACCTGCTGCTGTCGGGCGATCTCGGCTGCCTGCTCAACATCGCCGGCAAGCTCAAGCGCGAGGGCTCCCGGGTCGAGGTCCGCCATGTCGCCGAGGTCCTGGCCGGCATGACCTCGGGACCGTCCATCGGGGAGGCAAGAAAATGAGCGGCGGCCTCACGTCCCTGTCCTTTCCGAAGAACGCCCAGGCGGCGCTGGCCAATCCGCCTTTGCTGAAGGCCATCGCCCATATCGAGGAAACGCTGGTCAGCGGCCGTCGTCGCGCTGTCGATGCACTGCCGGAGTTCGAGGCGCTGCGCGACGCCGGGCGCGACATCAAGGCCCACACCCTCAAGCATCTCGACCTCTACCTGGAGGCTTTCGAGAAGAAGGTGGTGGAGGCTGGCGGCTTCGTTCACTGGGCGGCCGATGCGGCCGAGGCCAGCCGCATCATCCTCGACATCTGCCAGTCAGCCGGCGCCCGCCGGGTGACCAAGGGCAAGTCGATGATCACCGAGGAGGTCGGCCTCAACGCCTTCCTTCAGGAGAACGGCATCACCCCGGTGGAAACCGATCTCGGCGAGTACATCATTCAGCTCCGGGGCGAGACGCCGAGCCACATCATTGCGCCGGCCGTGCACGTCAACAAGGAGCAGGTAGCCGCCGACTTCCGACGGGCGCATGCCGACCTCGACCCTGCACGCAACCTCGACGAGCCGACGTCGCTGCTCGCCGAGGCGCGTGGCGTGCTGCGCGAGCGTTTTCTCGCGGCCGATGTCGGCATCACCGGCGCCAACTTCCTGGTGGCTGAAACCGGCTCGGCGGTGATTGTCACCAATGAGGGCAACGGCGACCTCACGCAGATCCTGCCGAAAACCCATATCGTGCTCGCCTCGATCGAGAAGGTGGTGCCGACGCTCGAGGACGTTGCCACCATCATGCGGCTCCTCGCCCGCTCTGCCACCGGGCAGGAGATGGGGGTCTATACCACGTTCTCCACCGGTCCTCGCCGGGCCGGCGATCCGGACGGCCCGGAGGCCTTCCATGTGGTGCTGCTCGACAACGGCCGCTCGGCCATGCTCGGCAGCGAGTTCGAGGACATGCTGCGCTGCATCCGCTGCGGCGCCTGCATCAACCACTGCCCGGTCTACCGTTCGATCGGCGGTCACGCCTATGGCTCGGTCTATCCGGGACCGATGGGTTCGGTGTTGACACCATCGCTGCAGGGGCTCGAGAAATCGGCCCATCTCGCCAATGCCTCGACGCTGTGCGGCCGCTGCGAGAGCGTCTGTCCCATGCGCATTCCCTTGCCGAAAATGCTGCGACACTGGCGGGAGAAAGAGTTCGAGCGGCATCTCACGCCAAAGACCGCTCGCTTCGGTCTCGCAGCCTGGCGCTTTCTGGCCGTGCGGCCGCGTCTTTATGGACTGGTAACGCGCCTCGGCGCCTGGGGCCTCATGCGCCTTGCTAGGCGAAACGGCGCGCTTCGCCAAGCGCCGCTTGCCGGCGGCTGGACGCGCTGGCGTGACCTGCCGGCGCCGGAAGGCGGCACCTTCCGCACCGAATGGGCCAAGCGGGGGAGGACATGATGTCGAGCCGTGATGCCATACTCGGGCGCATCCGCCGATCGCTCGACGTGTCTGGGACCGACGCCACCCGGCTCGCCGCCGCTCGCCACCGTCTTGTCGAGACGCCCGTCAATGTCGTGCCGGCGCGCGGACAACTGCCGGACGCCGAGAGGGTTGAGCTGTTCGTCCGCAAGGCGGGCGACGTGTTCGCCAGCGTCGCTCGCCTCGACAAACGCGACGACATCCCGGCCGCCGTCGCCGACTACCTTCGCACGCGCAATCTGCCGCAGGCGATCCGGCATGGCAGCGACCCGCGTCTCGCCGGCTTGCCATGGGGGCGGGAGGCACAGCTCGCGGTGACCGTAGGCCCGAGCGACGGCAAGGACCTTGCCGGGCTCAGCTATGCCGATTCCGGCGTCGCCGAGACGGGCACGGTCGTGCTGACCTCCGGGCAGGACAATCCGACCACACTGAACTTCCTGCCGGATCACCATATCGTGGCCGTCGACGCCTCGACGATTGCCGGCGACTATGAGACGGTGTGGACCAACCTTCGCCGGCGCTTCGGCGCCGGGGCCATGCCGCGCACCGTCAACTTTATCACCGGCCCGTCGCGGTCGGCCGACATCGAGGAAACGCTGCTGCTCGGTGCCCATGGTCCGCGCAGCCTTCACATCCTGGTGGTGGGGTAACCGATGCCGATCCTGACGCTCGTCTTCTATACCGGCGCTCTCGCCGTGGCGGCGGCCTCTCCAGGTCCCGGCATGACGGCCGTGGTGGCGCGGGCGCTCGGGGGCGGCTTCCGGGCCGGCATGACCTTCATCATCGGCATCGTCTTCGGCGACCTGTTCTATCTGACGCTCGCCATCTTCGGCCTCGCGTCCCTGGCGCAGGAGTTCAACCTTGCCTTCCTGGTGATCCGTTACGTCGGCGCCGCCTATCTTCTCTATCTGGCCTACAAGCTCTGGACCTCGCGCGCCGACCCGGCCGAGGTGGCGGCGAAGGTGCGCTCCGAAAGCGCCTGGCGCACGGTGTTGGGCGGCTTCACGCTGACGCTGGGCAATCCGAAGACCATTGTCTTCTACATGGCTCTCCTGCCCTCGCTGATGCCGATCGAGAGCATCACGCTCACCGGCTACCTGGAGCTGATCGGCGTTTCCATCGTGACGCTGACAGCCGTCGGCGTGGTCTACGCGGCAGCTGCCGCCGGCGCGCGCGAGTTCTTCCGGAGCCCCCGGGCGATGCGACGCCTCAACCGCACCGCCGGCGCCATGATGGCCGGCGCGGCGGCTGCGGTGGTGGCCCGGTAAACGGCTCTTCCCGATTACTCTGCCGCGAGGTTGACCATCTGCTCGCCAGCGCCGAGGTTGCCGAGCGAGGTGACGATGTGCTTGGCCAACGCATCGTGGATGGGGCTCTTGGCGTGCTCGGCGCGCAGGAGGCCAATCTCGGCCGGCTCGAGCTCGGGGAAGCCCTCGCGCAGGCCAAGAATACGCATGTTGGCCTTGAGGGCGCTTTCCGGCAGCACCGACACGGCGAGGCCGGCCAGCACCGCGCCCGACAGGGCCAGCGCCGCGCTGGAGATATAGGCCACGCGGAAGCGGCGCCCCTCGCGGTCGAGGGCGCGGACGACATTGGCGCGCCAGCAGCAATCGTCCGGGCCGAGGGCCAGCGGCACCGGATCGAGTTCATGCACGCTGTGATCGCGCGAGCCGACCCAGAACAGCGGCTCGCGCCGGATCACCTCGCCGCGCAGCGAGCCGTAATAGCCATGATTGATGATGCCGAGGTCGAGCCGGCCATCGCGGATCATGTCGGAGACGGTGACCGAGCGCTGGCACTCGACGGTGATCTCGATCATGGGATTGATGCGCGAGAAGCCGGCCAACACCGGTGGCAGCAAACGGTCGGCGTAATCGTCGGGAATGCCGAGGCGCACCGAGCCGGTCAGGCCGGGATCCTCGAAGGCGGACAGCGTCTCGTCATTGAGACGGATGAGACGGCGCGCATATTCAAGAAGACGGCGACCATCCTCGGTGAGCCGGCTCTGGCGACCATCGCGGGAGAAGATGGGCTTGCCGACTCGGTCCTCGAGGCGACGCATCTGCATGGACACGGCCGACTGCGTCTTGTGAACGACGTCGGCGGCGGCCGTGAACGACCCCACCTCGGCAATGGCGACGAAGGTCCTGAGTTGATCAAGGTCGAGAACGTTCATCTTCAACAATCCTGATGAATGACCGATCGGCGGGCGAATAAGGGAAACCCCTTCGGTTTTCGGGTGGCGTCCCATCGCCCCGCGTGATCTCATGGCTTCAAGAGAGTGATATCAACTTCCGTCATGAAAAGCATCAAAAACATGCGTTGGACTGATTGATAGCCCCATGAGATAAATCCACTATCGAAACACCGCAGCGGCGTTCCTACCTCAGATACGCAATGCTGCCATGTTCTGCCCTCTTGGTAGGACAAGCTCGCAGGAGCCAAGAGAATGACCCTGATCCTCGATCATGCGTCCTCGCGCCGCGTCTCCTCCCTTCGCCCCGTTCACGAGGCGATGCGTCTCGTAGGCACGTTGTTCCGCCGTCTCGGCGCGCTGATTGCCGCGGAAATCGACCGCCGGCAAACCATGCAGCTGCTTGAGTTCGACGCGCATGCCCTGAAGGACATGGGCATTTCGCACGCCGATGTCGAAGGCGCCCTGCTCGTGCCGATCAATCGCAAGCCGAGCCTCACGCTGGCTGCCCGCCGTGCCGAGGCCCGCCGCGCCGAACGTGAGCAGGCCCTTGAGGCCGCCGCAGCGCTTCGTGACTAACACGTACGTGTTTCATAAGAGATGCGGATAAGTCCGCAGGAAAACATTCGCCGGACTTATGAAGAAGTAAACGAAATCTGAACGGGGCTTCCAGGTGAAGCCCCGTTGCCGCCTCCACCCCTAACCCTCAACCCCTGACCCAACGCGCAATGCGCAAACCCATCCAAGCCCCTTGATGGAGCCGATCATGTCCACGACCTTCGCGTCCAGCACTTTCGCCGCCGCTTTCGTCACGACGTTCACCACGCTGGTGCGCGCCGCTGCCGAGCGCACGGGGCTTGTTGCGAAGATTATGGTCAATCGCTGGATGGCCAAACAACTCTGCGACTTCACCGATCACGAGCTGGCCGATATCGGCCTCAGCCGATCCGACGTACGCGCAGCCCTCGACGGTCCGCTTCACGCCGACCCGTCGCTCAGGCTCGCCGCCATCGCTCGCGGCAATTCGGTGAATATGGCCAGCGTTGTGCTGCATCGCACGGAGAGCGTGGATTTCACGCCCTTGGTCAGGGGGAGGGAAGAATGATCGCACCCAGACTGGAAGACTGCGTCAACGATCTCTGCCCGATCACCCGCCGTCCCGTCAGCCCCGATGCCCTGACCTATTACAAGGGCAAGGTGGTCGGCTTCGCTGACCGTCAGGCGCGCGACACCTTCCTGGCCGCCATGCTGGCCTTCGAGACGGCGATCCAGCCGCCACCTGAGGTTCGCTATTCGATGCCGCTCAAGAAGCGGCAGAAGGAGCTCGAAGCGGCCTGATTTCCTGCAGAGGCGCCTCTCCACCCCGATGCGCCTCATCCAGGGTCCGGACCCGCCTCCCTTCCGGACCCTTCCCATCCCGGCCCCCTGCCGGATCACCTGGCGGCGTCGCAAGGCGCCGCCTCTTTTTTTGCCCCGTCGGGGCATGCTATTGGCGTGCTCATGGCCCATTCCGATTTCCGCACGCCGCGCGTCTTTGTCGCAACGCCGCTCGACGGCGCGTCGCTGTCTTTTGACCGCGACCAAAGCAACTATCTGCTCAATGTTCTGCGCCTCAAGGACGGCGACGACGTGCTGGTGTTCGATGGCCGGAACGGCGAATGGCGCGGTCGGATCGGGCTTGCCGGCCGCAGGTCGGCCGAACTCGTCGACCTCCGGCCAAGCCGGCCGCAGCCCCCTGCCCCCGACCTTCTCTATCTCTTTGCGCCGCTGAAGCATGCCCGGCTGGACTATATGGTGCAGAAGGCGGTGGAGATGGGCGTCGGCCGCATGCGCCCGGTACTGACGCAGCACACCCAGGCGAGCCGGGTGAACATCGAGAGGATGCGGGCCAACGTGATCGAGGCGGCCGAGCAATGCGGCGTCCTGCATGTGCCGGCCGTCGAAGATGAGGAAAAGCTGGATCGGGTGCTCAGTCGCTTCGAGCGGGACGAGCCGCTCCGCCGGCTGATCTTTTGCGACGAGGGCGAGGAGACGACCAACCCGCTCGCGACCCTTTCCTCTTTGCCGCGCGGACCTCTCGCAATATTGATCGGGCCGGAAGGCGGGTTCTCCGAGGACGAGCGGCGAACCCTGCGCGCCCTGCCCTTCGTCACGACGATCCCGCTCGGCCCGCGCATTCTGAGGGCCGATACGGCGGCGGTGGCGGCGCTGGCCGTCATCCAGGCCACCCTCGGCGACTGGTAGGGCCGGCTCCTGACACGCCCCAGCCAAGGCGAGGCACAAAAGCTTTCCTGCCGCCTGCTTGGCGACAATTGAACAAACGGCGGCGGGCGGCTAGGTTGCCGCCCTATCCGAGGGAGCCTCTTCATGGCGCGCGACACGTCCGACACCACGCCGATCTCGTCCACCGCCGATCTCGTCGAGCGGATCGCCGGCGGCTGCAAACCCAGGGAGCGCTGGCGGATCGGCACCGAGCACGAGAAGGTCGGCTTTCGCAAGTTCAGTCATGCGCCGGTCCCCTATGAGGGGTCAGGCGGCATCCGCCAGTTGCTCGAGGGCATGGAAGGTCTGCTCGGCTGGGAGCCGATTGCCGATCACGGTCGGCCGATCGGCCTGCTGGATCCCACGCAGGGCGGCGCCATCAGCCTCGAACCGGGCGGCCAGTTCGAGCTGAGCGGCGCGCCTCTTTCCAACCTGCACCAGACGGCCACCGAGCTGCAGGCGCACATGATGCAGGTGCTGGAGATCGCGACACCGCTCAAGATCGGCTTCCTGGCGCTCGGCGCCAGCCCAATCTGGACGTTGCCCGAGACGCCGGTGATGCCGAAATCGCGCTACGCCATCATGTCGGACTACATGCCGACGGTCGGCACGCGCGGCCTCGACATGATGTTCCGCACCGCCACGGTTCAGGTAAACCTCGACTTCGCCTCCGAGGCCGACATGCGCCGCAAGATGCAGGTGTCGATCGCCCTGCAGCCGATCGCCACGGCGCTATTCGCCAACTCGCCCTATCTCAACGGCCGGGCGACCGGCCGCCTGTCGGAGCGGTCCGAGATCTGGCGCGATACCGACAATGCGCGAGCCGGCATGATTCCCTTCGTGTTCGAGGAGGGCTTCGGCTTCGAGCGCTATGTCGAGTGGGCGCTCGACGTTCCCATGTATTTCATCAAGCGCGGCGACACCTACCACCGGGCCACCGACATCACCTTCCGCCAGTTCCTGGCCGGAGCGTTCCGCAACCGGCTGCCCGGCGTGGAGCCAACCATCGGCGACTGGGACAATCACCTGGGCACGCTGTTCCCGGAGGTGCGCATGAAGCGCTATCTCGAAATGCGCGGCGCCGATTCCGGCTCGACCGATCACATCCTGGCGCTGCCGGCCTTCTGGGTGGGCCTTCTCTACGATCAGGCATCCCTCGACGCCGCCTGGGACCTGATCAAGGGATGGAGCGCGGAGGAGCGGCAACGCTTGCGCGACGACGTGCCGACACTGGCCCTCCGGGCGGAGATCGGCGGACGGACGGTGCGCGACATCGGCCGCGAGGTGGTGGCACTGTCGCGGGCCGGCCTTGCCCGGCGCGCCCGGCTCAACCGCTGCGGCCAGGACGAGACGCAGTATCTGAGGCCACTCGACATCATCCTCGACCGCGGCAAGACCGAAGCCGAGGTGCTGCTGGAGAAGTTCGGCGACAATCTCGACGGCATCTTCTGCGCGCTCGACATGCAGCCGATGGGCGACCTCGGCTGCCTCTGACGCGGATTCTGAACGCCGGGAACGTTTGACGTCCCGGCTACCGGCCGCCATCATCGCCAGTCATGAATCGAGTCGCCGCGCGCGGCTCGCCCAACCCTGCCGGACAACCATCGGTGACCGACCCCACTTCCAACGCCGCCGAATACACGGTTTCGGAAATCTCCTTCGCGCTCAAGCGCAGCATCGAAGACCAGTTCGGCTTCGTGCGCGTGCGCGGCGAGATTTCCGGCTATCGCGGGCCGCATTCCTCGGGGCACGCCTATTTCGCCCTCAAGGATGAAGGCGCGCGCATGGAGGCCGTGGTCTGGCGCGGCGTTCTCGGCAAGCTGCGCTTCAAGCCCGAGGAAGGCATGGAGGTGATTGCCACCGGCAAGCTCACGACCTACCCTAACTCGTCCAAATATCAGATCGTCATCGACGCCCTGGAGCCGGCCGGGGCCGGCGCGCTGATGGCGCTTCTCGAAGAGCGCAAGCGCAAGCTCGGTGCCGAAGGCCTGTTCGACCCCGGACGGAAGCAGCTCCTGCCCTACCTGCCGCGCGTCGTCGGCGTCGTCACCTCGCCGACCGGAGCCGTCATCCGCGACATCCTGCACCGCCTCGCCGACCGCTTTCCGGTGCATGTGCTGGTGTGGCCGGTGAAGGTGCAGGGCGAGAGCTGCGGCTCCGAGGTGGCGGCAGGTATCGCCGGCTTCAACGCGCTGCCCGAGGGAGGCCGCATTCCGCGCCCCGATGTCATCATCGTGGCGCGCGGCGGCGGCAGCCTTGAAGACCTTTGGGGGTTCAATGACGAGGTGGTGGTGCGCGCCGCCGCAGCAAGCGACATACCCCTGGTCTCCGCCGTCGGCCACGAAACCGACTGGACGCTGATCGACCTTGCGGCCGACGTGCGGGCGCCGACACCGACCGGCGCCGCCGAGATGGTGGTGCCGGTGCGGCGCGAACTGATGGACCGGGTGGACGATCTCGGCCGCCGGCTCACCGGTGCCAGCCTCAGGGCGGTCGATCTGCGGCGGACGCGGCTCATCGCCGCCGCGCGCGCCCTGCCTCGCGCCTCGGACATCCTTGCACTGCCGCGCCAGCGCTTCGACGCCGCCGCCAACGCCCTGCCCAAGGCGCTCACCGCCAACACGACCCTGCACGCCCGGCAGTTCGAGCGCGTCACCGCCCGCCTGACGCCGGCAAGCCTTCTCCGGACACAGGCACAGCTCGCCGAGCGGCTGTCGGTGCTGTCGGCACGCGGCGGCCGCGCGGTGGCCGAGCTGATCGCCCGCCGGCGGGCGCGCCTCGACCAGGTGACTTCGGTGTTCGACGCAGTCAACCACATGGCGACGCTGCGGCGTGGCTATGCGCTGGTGCGCGACGATGAGGGGAAACCGGTGTTCCGCGCCGGCGGGCTCGCGGCCGGCGCATCGATCGAGATCGAGTTCGCCGACGGCCGGGTGCGCGGCCGGGTGGGCGATGAGGCGCCGACGGCAATCGAGGCGAAATCGCTGCCGCGCCGGCCGAAGACGAAACCCGGCCCCGAGGACCAGGGCAACCTCTTCTGAACGGAACCTCAGGCGGAACGCATCCGTCCGTCCGCGGCTTCGCCCGGCTGGCGGGCGACGACGACGCGGTTGCGCCCGGCCCGCTTGGCGGCATAGACCGCCTTGTCGGCCTGCTGCAGCATCTGCTCGAACGAGGCGGCTGTTTCCGGATAGGCAGAAATGCCGGCCGAGAAGGTGATCTCGGCGGCTCCCAGGCTGGTCGCCACCGGCTGGGACCGGATGACCGCCCGCCAGGCCTCGGCGCGGGCGCGCGCCTCCTCGATGTCGGCATGCGGCATCAGGACCAGGAACTCCTCACCGCCCATGCGCACGGCCACTTCGCCGGGGCGCAGCGAGCGGGTGAGGACGCCGGCCATCGCCACCAGCGCGTCGTCGCCGGCTTTATGGCCGAAGGTGTCGTTGAGCCGCTTGAAGTGATCGAGATCGAGCGAAACGGCCACCAGCGATCGCCCGACGGCGTCGGCGTTGTCGATCAACCGATCGGAGATCGTCTCGAGAATGCGCCGGTTGTTGAGGCCGGTCAGGCTGTCGCGGTGCGCCATGTCGTGCAACTGTTCCTGCAGGCGCAGGTTGGCTTCGAGGCGCTCCTCCATCAGCCGGGTCGAGATTTGCAGGCTTTCCTGGGCACGAAGATAATCGGTGATGTCACGCAGTACGTAAGCAACGCTCTCGGACTGGCGCGCCGCGTCGACGGCGACGGTGCGCACTTCGTAGATACGGCCATCCCGTCGCCAGCGCCGAACCTGATTGTTGCCATCGAACAGGCTGGCCCCATCGGCCGGTCCAAAGCTGGTGCCAAGGCTGGAGAACGGTTTGCCGACAAGCGGCTTGCCGTCAAAGATCGCACGCATCGCCGCATTGGCCTCGGCGACCAGGCCGTTTCCCGACACCACCAGAATGCCATCGGGATGAGCGGAAAACACCGCGCCAAGGGCGACAGGCGCCAGCGACAGGAACTGGTTGCGGCTAACCAGGAAGCTGTAGATTACCGGCACCACGACATAGGCAAGCGGCGTCGGATCGAAGCCGAGGATGCGCACGCCGGCGAAGTTATAGGCGGCATTGGCCGCCCAGGGCACCATGGCCGAGAGGAGAAGGCCGGCGAACTGGGCGCGATGTACCGGCGGGGCGTGAATGGCCGCCCAAAGGGTCCGGATCGCCGTCAGCGCCATGAAGAAATAGATGGCGATCATCGCCGCGAAGAAGACAGAACCGTGCTCGTAGTGGAGCTGGTGCGGGTAGGCCGGCGTCGGATCGGGTGTCACCGCAACATAGACGAGGTGATGCAGGTCGTTGGTGGTAGCGATCGCCAGCATCGCGAGGCCGGCCGCGACCGACAGGCCGGTGTAGAGCGAGGCGCTCGGCAGGTCGGCTCCCCGCACATAGGCGCTCATGAACAGCATCCAGGAGATCGGGGTGGTGATGATGCCGTACCAGGCGAGCTCGGAGTAGAACAGCTTGAGTGCCGGCGCGTCGGAGCTGACGTCGAGAATGGCGCAGATGGCCCACCAGCAGCCCGATGCCATCAACATGAGATAATCGGTGCGCCCCGGGAAGCTACCGATACGCAGCGTATGCCAGGTGGTCGCAGCCGTCCCGACCACGACGAGAGTCAAAATGACGGCGGCGGGCTGCACGTGAAGGGCTCCGCAGAAATCGATTACAGAAAATGATTCGGGGGCATATATCCTGCGGAGCCTTTCGATTTGGTTTCAATTTTATGCATTCGCCACCCTTGATCGTGGCAAAGCCTGCGTACGGGGGGCTGGACAGCGCGGGGCGCAACGGCTTTTGTGAGGCCAGCACCATGCGGGGTTTTGCGGAACCCCTCGGAAACCAGGACGCCCACATGACCGCCTATCGCACGCTGAATGGCCTGAAGGTCGCCACGGAACTCGCCGAGTTCATCGAACGGGAGGCGCTGCCCGGCACCGGCCTCGATCCGGAGCACTTCTGGGCGTCGCTCGCCGACATCGTCGACCGCTTCGGGCCGGAGAACCAGAGCCTCCTCGACAAGCGCGACAGCCTCCAACAGCAGATCGACGCCTGGCATATGGCCCATCCCGGTGCGGTGGATCCGGTGGCCTACAGGACCTTCCTCACGGAGATCGGCTACGTCACTCCCGAACCGGCGCCATTCTCGATCGAGACCGCCGGCGTCGATCCGGAGATCGCCGAGGTCGCCGGTCCGCAGCTCGTCGTTCCCGTGATGAACGCCCGCTACGCCCTCAACGCCGCCAATGCCCGCTGGGGCAGCCTCTATGACGCCCTCTATGGCACGGATGCTCTCAGCACGCCGCCGCCGAAGGGAGGCTTCGACGCCGAGCGGGCCAAGGCGGTGGTGGCGCGCGCCAAGGCCGTACTCGACAGTGCCGCGCCGCTCGCCTCGCGTAGCCACGCCGACGTCGTCGCCTATGTGGTCAATGCGGGCCAGCTCAAGGTGCGCTTCTCCGATGGCAACGAGGAAGAGCTTGCCGATCCCGAGGTCTTCGTCGGCTATCGCGGCGATCCCGAGGAGCCGGCCGGCATCATCCTGAAGCGAAACGGCCTGCACATCGACATCCAGATCGATCGGGGAGAAGCCACCGGGGCGAGCGATCCGGCCGGCATCGCCGACATCCTCGTCGAGAGTGCGCTCACCACCATCATGGACTGTGAGGACTCGGTCGCCGCCGTCGACGCCGAGGACAAGGTGGCCGTCTACCGCAACTGGCTGGGGCTGATGCGCGGCGATCTCGAAGCGAGCTTCGACAAGGGCGGCGTCGGCACGACGCGTCGGCTCGCCGCCGACCGCAACTTCATCCGGCCCGACGACTCGGATGGCGCCCTCAAGGGCCTCAGCCTGATGCTGGTGCGCAACGTCGGATCGCTTCTCATGACCGATGCCGTGCTGGACGCCGACGGCAACGAGACCGCCGAGTGCCTTCTCGACGCGCTGGTCACCTCGGCCATCGCGCTTCACGACGTCGGTCCGAACGGCCGGCATGCCAACAGCCGCACCGGCGCCGTCTATATCGTCAAGCCGAAGATGCACGGTCCCGAGGAGGTCGCCTTCGCCGACCGGCTGTTCTCGGCCGTGGAGACGGCACTGGGCCTCAGGCCGCTCACCCTCAAGATGGGCATCATGGACGAGGAGCGGCGCACCTCGGTCAATCTCCGTGCGGCGATCGCCGCGGCGAAGTCACGCGTGTTCTTCATCAACACCGGCTTCCTCGATCGCACCGGCGACGAGATCCACACATCGATGCTGGCCGGGCCGATGGTCAGGAAGGGCGACATGAAGTCGTCCGCCTGGATCGCCGCCTACGAGGCGGGCAATGTCGACGCCGGCCTTGCCCTCGGCTTTGCCGGCCACGCCCAGATCGGCAAGGGCATGTGGGCAGCGCCCGACCGCATGGCGGCAATGCTCGCCGAAAAGATCGGCCACCCGCGCGCCGGCGCCTCCACCGCCTGGGTGCCGTCGCCGACGGCGGCAACGCTGCATGCCCTCCACTATCTCGAGGTGGACGTCGCCGCCCGCCAAGCCGAGCTTGCAACACGCGAGCGTGCCTCGCTCGACGCGCTGCTGACGCTGCCGATCGCCTCGGACCGTCCCTGGATCGCCACGGAGATCGCCGAGGAACTCGACAACAACGCGCAAGGCCTGCTCGGCTACGTCGTTCGCTGGATCGATCAGGGCGTCGGCTGCTCCAAGGTGCCGGATATCCACGATATCGGCCTGATGGAGGACAGGGCGACGCTCCGCATTTCCAGCCAACACATCGCCAACTGGCTGAAGCACGGCGTCGTCAGTCGCGAACAGGTCATGGAAACGCTTGAGCGAATGGCGGCCGTCGTCGACAGGCAGAACGCGGGTGACCCATCCTATCGACCGATCGGCAATGACTTTGCGGGGTCGCTGGCTTTCCAGGCGGCGGTCGAACTCATCCTCACCGGCGATCGGCAGCCGAACGGCTATACCGAGCTGGTGCTCACCGCCTTCCGGCGTAGGCGAAAGGTGGAGATCGCCATGAGGTGAATTGATCGGCGCCAAGACCTATCTAAGGATTGTGGCGCCGGTTGTTTTGCGGTCCCGAACAAGACCTTGCCGCCGGTGCCGGGTCGCCAGGACCCCGATTGAAGTCGCTGAGGAGGCGCTGCCATGACCGTCAGGGACATCTTCACCATCATCGACATCTACAACGAAAAGATGAACGCCTCGACGGCGGCATTGGAACTCGCATCCCGACGAAAGGCCCACGTCACCGGGCTCGCATTGGCCCTCGAACCGATAGCACCCGGCTTCCTCGCCTCGCCCGTTCCGGCGGAATATCTCGTCGAGGCTATCACCAATGCCGAGACCTCGGCCAAGGAGGCCGCCGCCGCCTTTGCCGCCGAGGCGACGAAATACGGCGTCGACGCCGAGGCGCGCACCGCCACCGTCTACTCGGGCGGGACGCCGGCCATCGTGCGCCAGGCACAGCTCTCCGACCTGATCGTCATCGGACAGGACGATCCCGAGCATGGCGAGCCGATGCGCGCCGCCATCATCGAGACGCTGCTGTTTGAATCCGGCGTGCCGGTGCTGATCGTTCCCTCGGGCTGGAACAAGCCGATCACCTCGGAGAAGGTGATGATCGCCTGGGATGGCTCGTCGACGGCGGCGCGCGCCGTGCACGCCGCCCTGCCCGCCTTGCGGGTCGCGACGTCGATCGAGGTGGTGATGGTGGCCGGCTCGAAGAACTGGTCCGGCGAACCGGGCGCCGATGTCGCCGCCTATCTCGCCCGGCACGACCACAAGGTGACGGTGACGACGCTGCCACGCTCGGCATCCGAGGTGTCGGCCGTGCTTCTCAACCATGCCGCCGAAAGCGGCGCCACCATGCTGGTCATGGGCGGCTACGGCCACAACCGCTTCCGCCAGTTCGTGCTCGGGGGCGTCACCCGCGACATGCTGGAAAAGATGACCATTCCGACCCTGATGACCCACTGACCGCCCACGCCGGAACGCGGCCGCCCGGCCGCGTTCCGTTCCTCCTCCGCCGAGCTTTTGCCCGACATGAGTCTTGAGAGCCTCGACCCCTTCTTCCGGCCGAAGCGCGTCGTGCTGATCGGCGCGACGGCACGGCCGAACTCGGTTGGCTCGGTGCTCGTTCGCAATCTCGCGACCTACGGCCGCGACCGCATCTCTTTCGTCAATCCGTTCTTCACGGAAATCGACGGCATTCCGGTTCATGCTTCGCTCGCCGACCTGACGGTGGCAGCCGATCTCGCCGTCGTCGCGGTACCGCCCGAAGCGATCATACAGGTGATGGAGGACATCGGCAGCGTCGGCATCCGGCATGCCGTGGTGATCACCACCGGTCTCGGCCATGGGCCGGGCAGCCTGCTTGAGACGATGATGGCGGCGGCGCGGCGGCATGGCATCCGTGTGCTCGGCCCCAACAGCGCCGGCCTGCAGATCCCGCCGATCGGCCTCAACGCCAGCTTCGCCCAGCGGGCAGCGGTGCCCGGCGACCTTGCCCTCGTGTCGCAGTCGGGCACGCTCACCCATGCCGCCCTCGACTGGGCCGCCAAGCATGGCATCGGCTTTTCCGGCATCGCCGTGCTGGGCGATGCCGTCGACGTCAACTTCGACGAAATGCTCGACCATTTCGCCCTCGACCACCGCACCAGGGCGATCCTTCTTTATCTTGAGAGCATTCGCGACGCCCGCGCCTTTCTGTCAGCGGCGCGCGCCGCGGCCCGTTCCAAGCCTGTTGTGGTGATCAAGGCCGGTCGGCATGCCGCCGGTGCCCGCGCTGCACGCTCGCACACCGGCGCATTGGCCGGCATCGACGCCGTCTACGACTGCGCCTTTCGCCGCGCCGGCCTGCTCAGGGTCGCCGACCTCGACGAGATGTTCGCCGCCGCCGAGACGCTCAGTCTGGTGCCGCGCATCCAGGGCAAGCGCATCGCTGTCATCACCAACGGTGGCGGTGCCGGCGTGCTGGCCGCCGACCGCGTCGTCGATCTTGGCGGCGAACTCGCCACGCTCGCCGACGACACCATCGTCGCCCTCGATCAGGTACTGCCGCCGGGCTGGTCACGCGGCAATCCGGTGGATCTCATCGGCAACGCCGCCGCCGATCGCTACGGCGCCGCAACACGGGCGGTGCTCGCCGACAGCGGCGTCGACGCCGTGGTGGCGATCAACTGCCCGACGCCGCTCGCTCCATCGAGGCTTGCCGCCGAGGCAGTGGTCGAAGCGGTCTCCGACTATCGCCGCGGCCGCTACGACGGCAAACCGCTGATCGCCGCCTGGCTCGGCGAGGACGACGGCTGGAGCAACACCTTCGCGCGGGCGCGCATTCCGGCCCTCGAAACGCCGCATGGCGCCGTCGAGGGGTTGATGCAACTCGTCCGCCACGCCGAAGCGCAGGCGGCGCTGACGGCGACGCCGGCCGACGTTCTAGCGGGCTTCTCGCCCGACCGGGCGCGGGCGGCGGCGGTGATCGCTGCGGCGCTGGCCGATGGCCGTCTCTGGCTCAAGGCGAGCGAGGTGGTGACGCTTCTGGCCGCCTACGGAATTCCCATCGTACCGGCGCTGGCCGCCGCCGACGCCGCCGAGGCGCGCCTGCTCGCGGCCGGCCTTCTCGCCGAGCACCGTTCGCTGGTGGTGAAGATCGCCTCGCCCGACATCGTCCACAAATCCGACGTGGGTGGCGTGGAACTGGAGCTTTCCAGCCCCGAAGCGGTGGGGATGGCGACCGATGCGGTGATCGCCCGCGCCAAACTCGCCCGGCCCGGTGCCCGCATCGACGGCGTGACGCTCCATCCGATGATCGTGGCACCCAAGGCGGTGGAGCTGATCGCCGGCGTCACCGACGATCCCATCTTCGGACCCGTGATGGTGTTCGGGCGCGGCGGCACGGCCGTCGAGGTCATCAACGACCGGGCGCTGGCCCTGCCTCCCCTCGACGCCAACCTGGCGCGCGATCTGATCGCCCGGACGCGCGTCGCCCGGCAGCTCCAGGGCTATCGCGACCGGCGACCCGTCGACGTCGACCGCCTTGCCGTCATCCTGCAACGGCTGGCGCAGCTCGTCGCCGAACACCCCGCCATCGGCGACATCGACCTTAATCCGCTGATCGCCGAGGCGGATCGCCTGATGGTCGTCGACGCACGGGTCACGCTCGTCGCCAACTCGCCGGCGTCGGGGGGCGCCGTGCATCATCCGCGCCTGTCCATCCGCCCCTATCCGACCGATTGGGAGGAGTATATCGCGCTGCCGAGCGGCCGATCGGTGTTCGTACGACCGGTCCGGCCGGAGGACGAGGGCCGCTACCTCGACTTCTTTTCCAAGATGACCGCCGAGGACATGCGCCTCCGCTTCTTCCAGCGCGTCCACGATCTCGGCCACGCCTTCGTCGCCCGTCTGACCCAGATCGACTATTCCCGCGCCATGGCCTTCGTGGCACTCGATCCCGAAAACGGCGAGATGCTCGGCGGCGTTCGGCTGCATGGCGATCCCGGCGGCGGCGACGGAGAATATGCGGTATCGGTGCGCTCCGACCTCAAGGGCCTCGGCCTCGGCAGGGCCTTGATGATGCAGATCATCCGCTATGCCCGCCGCGAGCATTACGGTCGCATCCACGGCGAGGTGCTCGCCGAGAACGGCCAGATGCTCCGGATGTGTGAGCGGCTTGGCTTTACCCTGACGCCCGATCCCGACAGCCCGGAGATCATCAGGGTCGCCCTCGACCTCCGGTCGACTGCGGATTGAACCAAAGTCTAAGTGCAGCGCCATTCGCGGTCGCGAGCCGGCCGGCGACTGTCGGCCACCTGGGAGCACTTGGTTTTACACACGTTTCCATCTGTGGAACCTGCAGGGCTTTTGTCTGGCGGTGATCTTTGGGTCATTTGTCCACGCAAGCGTTTGTGAAGCCGACAAATTTTCGCTTTTTGAGCGGATTTCATCCACTTTTTCTTTACCGGGCTCACGGCACAGTCCGCGCATACTTGCGTGGAGCTTGCGCGCCGTCCCGTGGCGGGCGCCTATCCGGGGGGAGAAGATGTCGCTCACCGCTTTTCTGTCGAACCGTTCGATCTCGATGAAAATCGGCGGCGGTCTGGTTTCCCTTGCGGTATTGGCCGCAATCGTCGGAGGGGCCGGCTTTCTGGGCCTCAACCGCCTCGGTCTTGCTGTGGACATGACGTCGAAGTCGGCTTCGGTGCTGGCGACGGTCAACGATGCTGGCAATGCCGTAACCACCTTCATCCAGAATCGCGACAATGGCGCCGTCTCCCAAGCCGGCCACCTGCTGGAACAAGTCAACGCCAGCCTGGACGAGCTCGGTGGAAAATCCGATCCGGGCCTGGCCCCCGCCTACGCGGCCGTCGACCAGTTCAAGGCGTCGATAGGCGTTCTGTCGTCATCCTCGGACGCGGTGGCCTCCAACGCTGCCTCCACGGCGGAGCTGCTCTCCAACATGCAGAGCAGGGCCGGCCAGATCGAGTCCGACGCCGCCACCAAGGCCAAGGAGTTCCAGACCAAGGCCAGCGAAGCCGCCCTCGCCACGAACTCCGCCGCGAACCTCGCGGTGACCGCCTACAAGATCGAGATTTCCGCTCTCAAGGCCAACGAACTCCTGGCCAAGTTCGCGGCAACCGGCGACAGCGCCAACGTCGATGCCGCCCTGAAAGCGGTCATGTCGGTGCGTGCAATCGTCAATCAGATCCGAGCCCTCGGCGCGAACGATGAAATCAAGGCACAGGCGAGCGCGATCGAGCAGGTGGCCAAGACCCTCGTACCGCTGCTCGACGAGATGAGGAGCAGCTCCAATCCGTTTGCTGTCGAACAGAAGCGCCTCTTCGCTCTTGACGGCCTCGGCAAGCTGAGCACGGGCACGGACGAAATCATTCGCTTGGCCGGTCAACAGCGCGATCTCGCCAGCTACAACATGCAGTCGCTGCTCGACGACGCTGCGAAGGCGCGCACGCTTTCGGACCTCGCCACTGTCTTCGGCAGCGAGATCGACCAGTTGGCGCTTCAGACCACCACCTATCGCTACGATCCCGACGCCGTCAGCACCAAGGCCATGCTGAAAGCCGCCGATGCCGCCAAGGAGACGGGACAGAAGATCGTCGCCGCCGGCGGCGTCGACCCATCCAAGGACATCGATCGCTTCAAGGCGGCCTTCACAAAGCTGGTCGACGCATCCAAGGCCTTCATGGGCGCGAGGGCGGACTCGCGTAACCAGTCGGCCGCCGCCATCGCCGCCATCAAGACCGTCGTGGACGATCGCGCCGCCGCCGCCAGCCGCAACCGCGCGTCGAGCACCTTCACCATGTCCGGCACGCTTGGCGCGGCCCTGGTCTTTGCGCTCATTGTCGGCGTCGTGCTGTCGCGGCTGATCACCCGTCCGATCACCAATCTCACCTCGGCCATGCGGCGACTGGCCACCGGCGACACCGACATGGCGCTCGACCTTGCCGGCCGCAAGGACGAAATCGGCGGCATGTTCGGCGCGGTGCGCGTCTTCCGCGACAATGCCATCGAGCGGCGACGTCTCGCCGAGCAGACCGAGGCCGAGCAGCAGGCTCGGGCGCTCCGCCAGGAAACCATCGAGGGGCTCATCAACGACTTCCGCCTGGAGATCGAGCAGCTTGTCGGTGTGGTCGCCGGCAATGCCGACCAGATGGAGGCAACCGCTCGTGCGCTGGCTGCCATTGCGGAAGAGGCACGCGACCGCGCCGGCACGGCGGCTTCGGCCTCCGAGCTTGCCTCCGATGGCGTCCAGACGGTGGCCGCGGCAGCGGAAGAGCTGTCGGCGTCGATCGGCGAGATCTCGCGGCAGACCGACACGGCCACTGCAGTGGCCCAGCGGGCCACCGGGGAAGCCAAGAAGACCGACGCCACCATTTCGGGTCTTGCCGACGCGGCGACACGGATCGGCAACGTCATCACCCTCATCAAGGCGATCGCCGAGCAAACCAACCTGCTGGCGCTCAACGCCACCATCGAGGCGGCGCGTGCCGGCGAGGCGGGCAAGGGCTTTGCCGTCGTCGCCTCAGAGGTCAAGAACCTTGCCGGCCAGACCGCCAAGGCCACCGAGGAGATCGCCTCCCAGATCGCCCAGATCCAGGCATCGACCGGAGAGGCCGTGGCAGCCATTCGGGCCATCTCGGACATCATGGGCGAGGTCGACAGGACGACCAACGTCATTGCCACCGCCGTCGGCGAGCAGGGCCACGCCACCGCCGAAATCTCGCTCAACGCCCAGAAGGCGGCGGGCGGCACCAAGTCGGTGGCCGACGAAACCCAGGCTCTGACCCGCGTCGTCGGCGAGACGTCGCAGTCGGCAAGTCAGGTGCTCGCTGTGTCCAACGACATGAACGACCAGGCGACGCGTCTGCGCGCGGTTGTGGAGAGCTTCATCAACCGGGTGATGGCGGCCTGACCCTTTTCGGGGGAGAGGGGAGAGGCGGGGGGGCTCCGAAGGGCCCGCCCGCTCCATTTGCGTCATGAAAATGCAATTAATTTCTTTTTATCCATTTCTTGCATTTTGATTGCGGCAACCCCATAGTCTTCTGCGATGGAAAGCGGCGGGCATCGGAGGATGCACCGGACGGATATGGAGTTGAGGACATGGCTTCCAAGCTAGACCAATTGCGCGAGATGACCGTCGTGGTCGCCGACACCGGCGACATCGATGCCATCAAGAAGTTCAAGCCGGTCGACTGCACGACCAACCCGACGCTGGTGCTGAAGGCCATCGGCCTGCCGGCCTACGAGCCGATCCTCGCCGACGCGGTTGCCTGGGGCAAGAAGCAGGCCGGCAGCCAGGAAGCTGCCGTCAAGGCGATCGGCGACCGCCTCGCCGTTGCCGTCGGCACCGAGCTCACCAAGCTCGTGGAGGGACGCGTGTCCACCGAGGTCGACGCCGGCCTCTCCTTCGACACTGCCGCCACCGTCGAGAAGGCGCGCGCCATCATCGCCGCCTACAAGGCCAATGGCGTCGATCGCGAGCGGATCCTGATCAAGGTCGCCGGTACCTGGGAAGGTATCCGCGCCTCGGAGATCCTGCAGAAGGAAGGCATCGACACCAACATGACGCTGATCTTCGACATCGCCCAGGCCATCGCCTGCGCCGATGCGAAGGCCTTCCTGATTTCTCCCTTCGTCGGCCGCATTCTCGACTGGTACGTCAAGAGCGAGAACCGCACCTTCACGCCGGAAGAAGATCCGGGCGTCATCTCGGTGCACGGCATCTACGACTACTACAAGGCGCACGGCATTCCGACCGTGGTCATGGGTGCTTCCTTCCGCTCGCAGGGTGAAGTCGAGGCCCTGGCCGGCTGCGACCGTCTGACGATCTCCCCGGCGCTGCTCGATGCGCTGGCCGCCGACAACGGCACGCTGAAGCGCGCCCTGTCGCCGAACAAGCCCGGTCCGAAGCCTGACGTCGTCAACCTCGACGAGAAGGCCTTCCGCTGGGCCATGAACCAGAACCCGATGGCCACCGAAAAGCTGGCCGAGGGCATCCGCCTGTTCGCCAAGGACCTCGGCGAGCTGCGCAAGATCGTCGCCAAGCGCTTCGTCGCCTGACGACCAGCGGCCGGGGCGTTTTCAAGCCAATGCCCCGGCCCTCTCCCCGGGCCGGCACGTCGACGACGGACGACGTGCCGGACGCCGGTGACCTTGTTTCACTCCCCGTCCAAGGCGCGTAGCATGCCCCGGCCTCGCCGCAGCGAAGACATGATCGTCGAGATCGCCCGCCTCCGCTACGAGCAGCGCCTGCCGCAGACCGAAATCGCCCGCCTTCTAGAGATCTCGGAGGCCACCGTCAGCCGGGCGCTGAAATCGGCCCTCGATCTCGGCTACATCGAATTCCAGGTGACGCCCAAGGCCTTTCGAGACAGCGCTGCCGAGCAGCGGCTGAAGGCCCATCTCGGCCTGCGCCTTGCCGTGGTCGTCGAGAACAGGGCCGGAGCCCATGCCGACACGCTCGGCAAGGCCGTCGCCCGCGTCATTGAGGACACTCTGAAGAGCGGCGACGTGCTGGGCGTTTCCGATGGGGCAACGGCAGCAGCCATTGCTGCGGCGGCGCGGCGCGCACCGGCCCGCGACCTCAACGTCGTCGCCCTGGTCGGTGGCGTCGGTGCGCCCGAGCATTATACCCATTCCTCCGAGGTCTGCCGCCGGTTTGCCGCCGGTTTGGGCGCACAAGCCTGGCAACTGCCGGTACCGGCCATTGTCGATGACGCCGGCGCGGCCCGCCTGCTGCGCGAGACCGGCACCGTGCGGGGCGTCTTTTCCATGATGGACCGCCTAGCCGTTGCCGTGGTGGGTGTCGGCGCCATATCGGCCACGGCCATGGTGTTCCGCGAAGGCTTCATCGCACCGGGGAAGCTCGAAGAGATACGGGCTCACGGTGCCGTCGGCACCATCTGCGGCCGCTTCTTCGGCAAGGACGGTCGTCCGGTCGGCACCGAGTTCGACGACCGCACCCTTTCGATCTCGCTCGAACGCCTGTCCCGCGTGCCGCTGTCCATCGCCGCCGCGCTGTCGTCGATAAAGGCCGAGGCGATCCGCGCCGCCGTCGCCGGCGGCCTCGTCAACGCCGTCGCCACCGACGTCGAGACCGCCGAGGCGCTGATGGCGCTGCCCGCCCGCTGCTGACAGACACCGGCATCGCGCAAGCCTAATCTCCCAGGAAAACCAAGGGGAGATTGCCATGACCATCGCCGACGACATCATTGCCCTCGAGAAGGACGCGCTCGACCGCTGGTGCGCCGGCGATCCCGATGCCTTTCTCGACCTTTCGGCCGATGACGTCACCTATTTCGATCCCTTCCGCGAGACGCGACTCGATGGCAAGGCGGCGCTGGCCTCGCTTTATGGCGAGTTGCGCGGCAAGATCTTCGCGCCGCGCCATGAGATGATCGAGCCGAAGGTGCAGGTCATCGGGGACGCCGCCGTGCTCACCTTCCGGTTCGTGTCGTGGAACGGCAGCGAGGGCGACCGCGTCGCTTGGAATTGCACGGAAGTCTACCGGCGCGCGCCCGAGGGATGGCGCATCGTCCAGACGCACTGGTCGTTCACGGGCGCCGGCCTCGCCGGCGGCCAATAGAAAGCCCGACTCCCCCTTTGCCCGACCCACGGCGCTCCATCCTCCGGGCTCGATAGCATTTCCTCACACAGATCGGTGCCTGCCTTGCTCGAAAATGCTCTATTGGGTTTTCCGCTTAGGCATTGCTATGTTCGCTGGCAATCGCAACAACCGGCGGACGGAATCATGGCGGATGTCAGGGCTATCTGCGCGATCGGCCAGCGCGGCCAGATCGGACTCAACGGCGAGCTTCCCTGGGAGGGCAATCCCGGGCGCGAGTTCGTCGCCGACGTCGAGCGCTTCTATGAGGTGACGCGCGGCCATGTGATGCTGGCCGGACCGCACACCATCTCCACCCTGCCCGGCTTCATGCAGTTCGACCGCACGCTCTGCCCCGTGCGCTCCAGCGACCGGCCGGAGGAGGTGCTCGCCCGGTTTGCCGACCGTGTCGTCTATGTTGCCGGTGGGCCCGCGGTATGGGAGGCCTATGCGGGCTTCATCCGCCATTGGGATATCAACCGCCTGCCCTACGACGGCCCGGCCGACCGCTGGTTCAAGCCGGAATGGCTGGTGGCGGCCCGCTAAACCCCATCGGACAGCAGAAAGGCGCCGGAGCCATGCCTCGGCGCCTTTCGTGTTTCCATGGTATTGAAAAGCGTTTCCGAACTCCCGGATCAGCGGGCTCTGTTTCCGCCTCAAAGGCTCTTCAGCCACTCCATCCGCTTGCCGAGATCGGGAGCGTCGAACACCAGCTTTCCGGCGACGATCGCCTGTGCGCCCGCCTTTCGCAGCAGCGGCACGGTGTCCTCACGGATGGCGCCGTCAGCCACCAGCACGATGCGATGATCGCTCGGAACCCCGGCAATGTATTTCCGGGCCTCCTCAAGGCGCTGCGTGGCAGACTGGCTGATCCCCTCGCGCTCGCCGATGCCGGCGCCGAACAGGGTGACCAGTTGGACGCGCGGCAGATGGCGGATCAGCTTGGCGACCGGCGTATCGACCTTCAGCACGACGCCAGCGACGAGCCCCAGCTCGTTGATGCGGGCGATGCCGCTATCGGTGAGAAGCGTGTTCTCGGCATGAATGGAGATGGCATCGGCACCGGCGGCGGCAAACTGGTTGATCTGGTTGATCAGCGCCGGCTCGCCCACCATCAGATGGACGTGAATGGGCTTGTCGGTGATGGAACGGATGCGGGCGACGATCTCCGGAAACATCAACAGCGTGTCGGCGAAAACGCCGTCCGAGGCGTCGATGTGAATGACGTTGGCATAGGGTTCGATGCGAGCCACTTCGTCGGCGATGCGCAGAAGATCCGACGACCACATCGAGAATTCGGTGATCAGGTGGTCGGTCGGGAGGCGGTCGATCCATCCGGCGGCGGGGCGGTTCATCAGGCGATTCTCCGGGGGTCAGAACATGCGATGCACCTGCCGGCCGACGGCCCTCGCCGGCCCGCTGGCGCGCCATGTTCAAGATTGCGCACAAGCACTTGGATAGCACTAGTGCTTTCGTAGCGAAGAGACTTTTTTCCGGCAGATCCCCGGCGATGCATAGCTCCCCTGCCTGCAACGCAAAGCGGCGGGCCTGGCCCGCCGCTCTGTCCGCGTTCGCTGTTCGGTCAGGCAACCAGATCGAACAGATAGCTGGTGCTGCTCGACGAGTTCGACGAACCGTTGGCACCGTAAGAGGTCTGGCTGCTTTCGGCGAGCGCCTCCTGAAGTTGCTTCAGAATATCGGCGATCGACGTGCCGGACGACGAACCATCGTTCAGGGCATCAGTCGACTGATCATCTTCGGGCGGCGGCCCCGGAGGCGGTCCACCGGCACCCTGAGCGTCCTTTGAGAAGGCTTCATCGAAGACTTTGGCCAACTCATCGGCCTGATCGGCGGTCAGCGTACCGGCATCGACCTGCTGCTGGATCAGGTCGGTGATCTTCTCTTTCATCTCGTCGGGAGACGGCGGCTTGCCGCCTGGCGCTTCGCTCGAGCGGCCGCTCGACAACGTCTCGTCGATGCTCTCGAGTGCCGAAGCAAGCGCGGACTGGTCAGACGACTTGATGCTGCCCGTGCTGATGTCCGACTGGAGTGTCGACTGCAGCCGGGCAAGCGGCGACTGATGTAGGCTGGTGGAAGAAATCGAGGTCATTTTCAACCCTCGGGTTGGAGCCTTACGCATTACCTGCAAGGAGCCAAACGCCCTGTCCGTTAACGAGCGGTAACCACTTCATCCACGCGGTAACGGGGTGTTTCGACAGTCACGAGAAGAAACATCCGGATACAAAATAACTGTCGTGGCAGGCCACCCGAGTGCTAAAGCTCGGCCGTTGAATGGAGATGGCCTTTCTTCATGCAGAACCACATCCTGCTTGTCGAAGACGATAACGACATCAATACGCTGGTCTCGCGCTATCTGAAGGCGAACGACTGCCGCGTATCTGTGGCCCGTGACGGCCGTGAGATGGATCGTATCCTGACGACTTCTCGCGTCGACATCGTCTTGCTCGACATCATGCTGCCCGGCGAGGATGGGCTCAGCATCTGCCGGCGTCTGCGCAACACCTCGACCATGCCAATCATCATCCTGTCGGCGCGCGGCGAGGAGATCGACCGTGTGGTCGGCCTGGAGATCGGGGCCGACGACTATCTCGCCAAGCCCTTCAGCGCCCGCGAGCTTCTGGCTCGCATTCGGGCCATTCTGAGAAGAAGCAGTCTGCCGGCCGCCAAGACGACACGGTCGGAAGCACGCCGCCTCAGCTTCTCCGGTTGGGTGATCGACACCCGCGAACGCAGCCTGACAACGCCATCGGGCGCCAGGGCGACACTGACCGGCGCCGAGTTCGACCTCCTGGTCGCCTTCGCCGAGCGATCCGGCATTACGCTCAGCCGCGACCAACTCCTGGAGTTGACGCAGGGCCGTCTCGCCGCGCCTTTCGAGCGGTCCATCGACATTCTGGTAAGCCGCCTGAGGCGCAAGCTGTCGCCCGATGACGACAAGTCGGATTTCATCCGAACTATCCGCTCGGAAGGCTATCTGTTCACGCCGGAAGTGACGGCCTCATGATCGGCAGAATTCTGCGCCTGGTTTTCGGCTCTGTCGCAGGTCAGGTCATCGTCTTGCTGGTGCTTTCGATTGCCACGATGCACGGGCTTCTGACCGCTTATTTCTTCCTGTCCAATCCGCGCACCGTCCTCTCCACTTCACCGGGCGAGACAACGGGTGAAATAGGCGCGGCGGCTCACATGCTGGCCTCCGCCAGCCCATCTGACAGGCCAAGGCTCGTGGAGTTTCTGAAAGCGGCGCTGCCGTCCATCGCGGCCTGCGGCACGCCGGTGCCCGAGAATGCCGAAGAAGTCAGGTTCGGGCCGCTCGCCTCCCGGCTGGGAAACGCTGCCTCCGCCTACAAGGTGTTCGACGACCCGCCGGCACCGGGCGACGAACTGGCCGGACCGCTCTTTTTGGTACTGTCGGACAAGAGCTGCTATCGACTCGATCTGCCCAAAGCGCAGGGCCCGCGTTTCTTCGGACCGACCACTATCGTGCTTGGTTTCCTTTTGCTCACGACCGTGGTGCTGGTCAGTTGGGCCATGATGGTCATCATCAGGCCGCTTCGGCGTTTCGAAGCTGCCGTCGAGCGTTTGCGTGACATGCGTTCCGACGTCTCGGTTCCGGAAATCGGTCCACGCGAGCTGCGATCGACAATCTCTGCCTTCAATCGCATGCGCGCACGTATCGGCAAGCTGATGGCCGAGAGGACCACCATGCTGGCCGCCGTCAGTCACGATCTCAGAACCCCGATCACCCGCCTCAGATTGCGCGCCGAGTTCATCGAGGATGAGACGATCCGCGAGCCCATGCTGGCGGATCTCGACCATATGGCAGCCCTGGCCCAGGCCGCTCTCGTTCATCTCTCCGGCACCGACAGTCCAGGACCTTTCGATCAGACCGATCTGCCGAGCTTGTTGCAGACCGTTGCGGATCAGTTCGCCGATCTTGGTCACGCCGTTTCCTACGAAGGTCCGAGCCGGCTTACCGCTCGCGTTCGCCATCGAGATATCCTGAGGGCGGTGTCCAATCTCGTCGAAAACGCCGTGCGCTACGGCGACAAGGTCGTCGTGTCGCTCAAGTCGTTACCGGATCGCCAGCTTGCCATTTCAGTTGCCGACAATGGCCCCGGCATTCCCGTTGCCGAGCGCGACCGCCTGCTCGAACCCTTCGTGCGTGGCGACAGTGCCCGCAGTTCGCTGCCGAACTCCGGCTTCGGACTGGGGCTCACCGTTGCACGCGATGTGGCCGAAGCCCACGGCGGTCGCATCGTGCTGACGGACAATCCGCCGCGGGGCCTGCTGGCGACATTGGAAATCGACAGATAGGCCCGAAATCATACGGCCGGCGAGTTTCCCCGCCGGCCGTCTGTTCTTACAGAAGCGACCGAGGTCAGCCGTCCTTGGCAAGGCTCGCCAACGTCCAGCCGAACATCTCGGTGTGGATGGTGTTGACCTTGAACTCGTAGCCAGCTGCCTTGGCGTTGATCGCTTTGGCGGCATCGGCTGCCTTGGGGTCGATCGCCTCGGCGGTGAGACGGATCCACCCCCTGCCGGGTTCATCCGCTGCCGGCACGGCCGTTGCGGTCACCACGAGACCATTGGACGTCTCGTAACGCAGGCGCGTGGCGTTGCCGATGGTCGCTGGCGTTTCCTTGCGGACATCGGTGAAGTCGAAGCCTTGCAGGAAGGCGGTGACGCGATTGGCCTTGCCTTCGTCGGGCGCCTTGCCGTCCGGCAGCGACGCCGGCAGCAGCTTGTCGCCGGTGCGCAGGAAATCGACCGAAGTGCCCGATGCATCGGTCAGCGTCACCTTGGCCAGATCGGCCGGTTTGATGTCGGTGAGACGGGCATCGAACCAGTCGGCGCGGGCCGCGGGCATGTCGAGCGAGCCGCGCACCAGATAGGCCTGCGGGCTGCCTTCGAGGCGGACATACTGGCCGCCGCGGCTGCCGCCGACCGTATAGTCCTTGGAACCGGCATAAACGGCAGCGATCGGCTTGCCCGCCTTGTCGAGCAGCTCAACCTTGGTGGCCGCGCCCTCGGCGGCCGCAGGATCGGCAAGACCAAGATCGACGTAGCGGTCCGGCTTGTCGGTCTTGTCCTCGTCGATGGTCAGCGTTGCCAGCGACGACACCAGCTTGCGCACCCCTTCGATCTGCGCCGGATAGCCCGAGGCATCGACGAAGCGCTCGCCGTCACGCGTCAGCGTGGTGGTGTCCTTGCCGACGGTGACAACCAGGCGATCGACCGAAGCGGAGGTTTTCACGAGCCCCGGCAGGAGTGCCCGGCCGCGGTCGGCGACGGCACTGTCGGCAGCGGTTCCGCCTGCGACCACTACGGCTGCGATGACGGCAGCGGCGGTAACGACGGCAAGACCAATGAGCGATTTCGGCGTCATGTGTTGTAACTCCTCATTGGACTCAGGCTTTGCGAGCCGGCACCGGCCGCCGAGGCCGGCGGAGGGCGAAGACGAGAGCGATGAGCGCCACCGCCGCCGGCACGACGCCGATGATCAGGATCATGATCCAGTTCTTGAGGCTCGCGACATCGGCGCGGAGCTGATACTGCACCTCACGCAGTTCGGCACGCGCCGACAGAAGATCGGACTTGAAGGTCTCGATCGTCTTGGCCTGCTCGGCGGAGACCAACTCGCCGTCCTTGGCCTCGCCGGTGACGGACGCATCCTTCAGCTTCTTTTCCGTGTCGGCGATGCGCTGCGTCAGCTCCTGCTGCTTGGCGAGGAAGCGCTCCTCGGCGGCCCGTTCCAGCGCATCGATGCGGGTGAACGGACGCCAGGAGACGGTGCGGCTGCGGAGATCGGCCAGCGCCACGCCGCCGGCCATCTGCTCGATGGCATTGAGCAGGAAGTCGCCATTGTTGGCGAAGGCCTGCGCCACCTGCCGGCCGAGCACGTTCTGCTTCTGAAGCCAGTTGCGGTCGGACAGCATGTCGGCATCGCCGACCAGGATGACGTTGGGCGACGAAGCGCTTTCCTTGATCGGCGCCGCTTCGGCAGCCGAATCCTTCGGTTTGCCGTCCGGGAAGGCGGTGTGAAGCTTGCCTTCGAGGCGCGCCGCGACCACAGGACGAACACCGGCCCTCTCGATCTTGGCGAGAAGCGCGCGCGGGTCGCCGTAGGGATCGGCCGCTTCGCCGGCCGGCAGAAGTCCGGCATCGGCAGAGGCGTACATCAGCGGCTTCAGCGTCGCATCCTTGCCGGTAGCGGTGAAGCTGCCGGCGGTGGTCATGACCACGGCGTTCAGCTTGGACGTGACGGCATCGCCCCGGTCGAAGCCGTCGTCATGGATGGCGAACCAGGGATAGTTGGCCACCTCGGCCTGACGACCACCGATGTTGCGGACGGTGCGGATCGCCCAATCAGGATCGCCGACCGCCTTCTTGGCGTCGAAGCCGACGCCCCAGGCGTCGAACATCTTCTGGAAGTCGGTGGCGTTGTTCTCCACCGGCATTCCGGGCTGGGGTCCCACCTGCGTTTCCGCGAAAGGATCGGCGAACACCAGCGTGGCACCACCGGACAGCACCCACTGATCGAGCGTATAGAGGGTGCGATCGCTGAGCTTCTGCGGCTGCACCACCAGCACGACGCGGGTGTTGTCGGGCAGCTTGTCGATGTCGCCGCCGATGGTCTCGACGCTGTAGGTCTCCTTCAGCATCGTGAGGATCTGGGTCGGCTCCTGCCCGGCCATCGGGTTGCCGGCCATGCCGAGACCGTCGAGAAGCGCGACCACCGGCTTCTTGGGTTGGCCCAGCTCGGCGACGAGCCGCGTCAGGTCGTATTCCAGGAAAGCCTCGCGGTCAGGCGTGAACACCGGAATGTTGGCCGAACCGTTGGTCGAGTTGGTGGCGGCGAGGCCGAAATAGATCGGGTCGGAACTGCCGTCGAGGCTGATGCGGTTGATGCCGAGGCCGACGGCGCGGTCTTCTTCTTCCGAATAGGGCTGCGGGTCGATTACCTCGAGCGTGATCTTGCCGTGCGACAGGCTCTCGTACGTGTCGAGCATGGCCCGGACGCGCGAGGCATAAGCGGACAGAGCCGGCGCCGCCTCGTGCAGGCCCGCCGACATGAAGAGGCGCATGTGGATCGGCTCGTCGAGCTTGTCGAGCATGGCCACGGTGCCGCCTGACAGCGAATAGAGCCCGCCATCGGTGAGATCGATGCGGCTCGAACGGAATAGCGTCGCCGACAGCGAGTTGACGGCAAGATAAAGGATGACCGCCAGAACGGCGCCGACGGCGACGAGACGGGACTTGGGGATCCGGTTGAACTTGGACATCGCGGACCTCAGGCGGCTTTCTTGGCGTCGACGACCTGGACGTTGATCCAGAGCGCGAGCACGATGGTCGACAGGAACAAGATGACGGCCGGCACCTCAAGGACACCGCGCGTCAGCCGGTCGAAGTTGGTGATGAAGGACAGCGACTGCACCAGATCGACCACGAAGGCCGGCGCCCAACCGCGCAGCGCCGCCAGCACCAGGTTGGTGCCGGACATCACCAGCAGGAAGGACACGATGGCGGCGAGGATGAAGGCGATGACCTGGTTCTTGGTCATGGCCGAGATGCAGGCGGAGATCGCCAGGAAGGCACCGGCCATCAGGAAGGAACCGATGTAGCTTGCCACCACGATGCCGTTGTCCGGCGAGCCGAGGTAGAGCGTCACCAGCCAGAAGCTCATGGTGAGCACCAGCGCCACGGCCGTGAAGGCCCAACCGGCCAGGAACTTGCCGATCACCACCTCATGGGCACGTACCGGCAGCGTCATCAGCAGCTCGATGACACCGGAGCGGCGCTCGTCAGCCCAGAGCCGCATGCCGATGGCCGGCATCAGGATCAGGAACAGCCAGGGGTGCCAGGCGAAGAACGGACCAAGGTCGGCCTGCCCGCGCTCGAAGAAACCGCCGGCGAAGAAGGCGAGGCCGGCCGAAAGGGCGAGGAATACCAGAAGGAACACGGCGGCGAGCGGCGTCGCGAAATAGGCGCGGAACTCGCGGCCGAACACCAGTGCAATGGTGCGGAAAGAGGTTTTCATCGGATCGTCTCCGGAAGGGAAGCGGCTCAGGCGGCCTTGCTGCCGGTGATGGAGCGGAAGACCGTTTCGAGCGACGGCCGCTGGCCATCGACGGCGGCGGCATCTAGCAGGGCGGACGGGGTCGCATCGGCAACCACCCTGCCCTCGGCGATGATGACGACGCGGCTGCAGATCGCCTCGACCTCCTCGAGAATATGCGTCGAGATGACGATGGCCTTGCCCGGCGCGATCGCCGAGATCAGCTCGCGCATGTCGTGCTTCTGGTTGGGATCGAGGCCGTCGGTCGGCTCGTCGAGGATTAGCACCTCCGGGTCGTGGATCAACGCCTGAGCGATGCCGACGCGCCGCTTGAAGCCCTTGGAGAGCGCATCGATCGGACGATTCCAGACAGCGGCGAGATTGACCCGCTCCACCATTTCGGCGAGGCGCTCGCCAAGCACGGCACCGGACAGGCCACGCATGCGGCCGACAAAGGCAAGGAAATCGGCGACCGTCATGTCGCCATAGGCCGGCGCCCCCTCGGGAAGGTAGCCGAGATGACGACGGGCAGCGATGGGATCTGCGAACACGTCATGGCCGGCGATCGAGGCGGTGCCGGCATCCGGCTCCAGAAAGCCGGTCAGCATCTTCATGGTCGTCGACTTGCCGGCGCCGTTGGGGCCGAGGAAACCAACGACCTCGCCACGGCTCACCTCAAGGCTGACACCATCGACGGCGCGCAGTCTCGAAAACGTCTTCACCAGGCCGGTGGCCTGAACGAGTTGCATGCCTTTTCCTCCAGCGTTCGTAAAGTCCATCCGGATGCCTCGCGGTGCCGGACCTCCGAGGGCCGCAGCTACCACAGGCGGGCAAGCAGGGATATCGGATTCTTGGCAAAATCGTGTTCAAGAACAGACCTTACCGATTGTTCATCAAACGACCGGCGGTACATCGGTAGGGACCCGTAGATGATTGTGTCGGAGGCGGGCGCTGCCCAACAAAACGCCTTGGCCAATCCTTGAGCGATGGTAGACTGACGTCATGTCCAGCTATGCCATCCTCCTTGGCCGCCAGCGCCATGTCTTCGACGATCTCAAGGCCGTCATGGCCGCTGCCTCGCCGGAGAAATCCGGCGATCGGCTGGCCGGCATCGGAGCGGACACCAACGAGCGCCGTGTCGCCGCCCGCTATCTCCTCGCCGACATTCCGCTTCGTACCTTTCTTGAGGAACCGCTGATCCCCTACGAGGTGGACGAGGTCACCCGGCTGATCCTCGACAGTCACGACGCCGCCGCCTTTGCGCCGGTGGCCCATATGACGGTCGGCCAGTTCCGCGACTGGCTGCTGTCCTACGAATGCACTACCGCCGCGCTCTCCGCGCTGGCGCCCGGCCTGACGCCGGAGATGGTGGCCGCCGTTTCCAAGATCATGCGCAACCACGACCTGATCGTCGTGGCCGCCAAGACCAGCGTCGTCACCGGTTTCCGCACCACCATCGGCCTCAAGGGCCGGCTGTCCAGCCGGTTGCAGCCCAATCATCCGACCGACGATCCCGAGGGCGTCGCCGGTTCGACCCTCGACGGCCTTACCTATGGCGTCGGCGACGCGGTGATTGGCATCAATCCGGCCGGTGACAACCTCGACGCCTGCATGCGGCTGATGGAGCTGTTCGACCGGCTGCGCCAGCGCTTCGACATTCCCATGCAGTCCTGCGTGCTGACGCATGTGACGACGTCGATCAAGGCGGTGGAAGCCGGTGCGCCGCTCGATCTGGTCTTCCAGTCGATCGCCGGCACGGAAGCCGCCAACCGCGGCTTCGGCGTCGACCTCAACGTCCTGCGTGAGGGGCGCGAGGCGGCCCTCAGCCTGAAGCGCGGCACGGTCGGCGACAACGTCATGTATCTTGAGACCGGTCAGGGATCGGCGCTGTCCGCCGACGCCCACCATGGCGTCGACGAGCAGACCGTCGAGGCGCGCGCCTACGCCGTCGCCCGACACCTGAAGCCGTTGATCGTCAACACCGTCGTCGGCTTCATCGGCCCGGAGTATCTCTACGACGCCAAGCAGATCATCCGCGCCGGCCTCGAGGATCATTTCTGCGGCAAGCTGCTCGGCGTGCCGATGGGCGTCGATGTCTGTTACACCAACCACGCCGAAGCCGATCAGGACGACATGGACAACCTGATGTTCCTGCTCGCCTCGGCCGGCGTCAACTTCCTGATCGCCGTCCCCGGCGCCGACGACGTCATGTTGAACTACCAGTCGCTCAGCTACCACGACATCGTCAGCCTTCGGCATTCCTTCGGCCGGCCGCCGGCGCCGGAGTTCGAGGCGTGGCTCCATCGCATGGACCTGCTCGACGGTGAGGGGCGTCTGGCGCCTCAGGCCAGCTCCGTCGCACGTCGCCTGATCGACTACCGTCCTGACTTCCGGGCTTCGGCATGAGCAATCCCATCGACCTCGATCCGTTCGCCCGCTTCCGTGCCGTCACCCGTGCCCGCATCGGTCTCGGGCGGGCGGGAGACTCGCTGCCGATCCGCGCCGTGCTCGATTTTCAGCTCGCCCACGCCCGCGCCCGTGATGCGGTGCACGGCCACGTCGACTTCTCAGCCATGGCCGAGCGGATCGGCGCCACTCAGTCCGTAATCCGCCTGAAATCGCGCGCCGCCGACCGGCCGACCTATCTCGCCCGTCCTGACCTTGGGCGGCGGGTCGATCCGGCCGCGCTGATGCTCGTCGAGAAGGGCGATTGGGACGTGGCCTTCGTCATCGCCGACGGCCTGTCGGCCGCGGCCGTCGAGGCCCATGCCGAGATCGTGCTGTCCGCCTGCCTGCGCCGGCTCGGAGATCTCAAGGTCGCGCCGGTCATACTGGGCGAACAGGCGCGCGTCGCCTTCGGCGACGAAGTCGGCGAAACGCTCGGCGCCCGCATGGTCGTGGTGCTGATCGGCGAACGGCCCGGCCTGTCGGTTCCCGACAGCCTCGGCGCCTATCTGACCTTCAGCCCGAAGGTCGGCCGGCGCGACAGCGAGCGCAACTGTCTCTCCAACATCCATGCCGACGGGCTGGCGCATGAGACGGCGGCTGACAAGATCGTCTGGCTGATCCGCGAAGCCCTTCGGCTCGGCCTCACCGGCGTCGACCTCAAGGAAGACATGGGTGGGGCGGCGGCGCTTCCTTCCGCCCTCTAAGCTTTTTCTGAACAATCGCCGCTTGAGCGACCCTTCGCCAGTACCTTCTGGACCGTTGCTGCACTAACATCCGCTATAGTGGATCAGCGCAACTGAATCGGTGGAGGTAGCGACGATGCGCTTCAGCGCAGTTCTGGGAGTGGTGGCGCTGATCGGCGCGACCGGCGCCGCGCTACCCGCCGAAGTACTGACGATCGCCGCCGTCGACAATGCCGACATGATCCGCATGCAGGAGCTCACCGACGATTTCGTGGCGCACAACCCTGAAATTCATCTCAACTGGGTGATCCTGGAAGAAAGCGTTCTGCGGCAGAAGATCGCCACCGACATCGAGACGCACGGTGGCCAGTTCGACATCATCACCATCGGCAATTACGAAGTGCCGATCTGGGCGCGGCAAGGCTGGCTCAAACCACTCGACAACCTCGGCGCCGCCTACGACGAAGATGATCTTCTACCGCCCATCCGCAAGGCGGTCTCCTACAACGGCAGGCTCTACGCCTCGCCCTTTTACGGCGAAAGCGCCATGCTGATGTACCGGGCAGATCTGTTCCGGCAGGCCGGCCTCGAAATGCCACCGTCGCCGACGTGGACCTTCGTGCGCGAGGCTGCGTTGAAACTCACCGACAAAGCGGCCGGACGCTACGGAATCTGCCTGCGTGGCAAGGCCGGCTGGGGAGAGAACATGGCGCTGCTGACCGCCGCCGCCAACTCCTTCGGCGCCCGCTGGTTCGACTTCAGCTGGCGGCCGGAGTTCGATACGCCGGAGTGGCAGCAAACGCTCGCCTTCTACGTCAGCCTCATGCAGGCGGCCGGCCCACCGGACGCCGCCTTTTACGGCTACCATGAGAATCTTGATCTGTTCCGGACGGGCAAGTGCGCCATGTGGGCCGATTCCACCGTTGCCGCCTCGACGCTGAGCGACCCCAAGACGTCTGACGTCGTCGGCCGCGTCGGCTACGCGCCCTTTCCGACCTATGGCACCCTCGGCAACCATGGCAACTGGCTGTGGACCTGGAATCTCGCCATTCCCGCCAGCACCACCAAGGCAGGCCCGGCCCAGCGCTTCATCGCCTGGGCCACAGACCGGGAGTATGCCGATCTGGTCGCCGCCCATGCGGGCTGGACATATGCACCGCCCGGTACGCGGGTGTCGCTTTACAACAACCCCGGCTATCGATCGGCGGCGCCGTTCTCCGGCCACACGCTGACCGCCATCAACACCGCCAATCCCGAACAGCCGACCGTCAAGCCGGCGCCCTACACCGGCAGCCAGTTCGTGGCCATCCCGGAGTTCCAGCACATCGGCAATGCCGTTGGCCAGATCTTCGCCGCCGCCGTCGTGGGACAGATGAGCGTCAAGGAGGCGCTCGCCGCGGCAAATGAGATGACGCTCCGAGAAATGACGCGGGCTGGCTACATCGCCCCACGGTGAAAGCGCCGGCAGTTTGTTGCCGCGCAACGTCGTTGGGCGGAGCTCCTCCTAGGTTCCACTCCATTCCGCCGGCCCCGCCGGCAAGAAGGGCCAAACGCCCCCGAGGATGGAGACGGACAGATGTTTTGCTATCAGTGTGAACAGACCGCCCGCGGAACCGGCTGCGTGACGCGCGGCGTCTGCGGCAAGTCGCCGGAAGCTTCGGACCTGCAGGATGTGCTGGTTCACGCGGCCAAGCGTCTGGCGACGCGCTACGCGAACGTACCCGCCGCCGAGCGGCCGGCGAGCCTCGCCCCGATGCTTGAAGACGCGCTGTTCGTCACCGTCACCAACGTCAACTTCGACACCGCCTCGATTCTCGGCATGATCCGCGATGTGGTCGCCGCCGCTGGAGCTCCCGCCGCCGGTGTCGCCGCCGAAGCCCCGGAAGACACGCTGCTCGCCTGGTCGCGCGCCTCGATGATCGACGCTCGCAAGGCGACCCTCGGCGATGACGTCACCGGCCTGCAGGAACTGCTGCTCTACGGCCTCAAGGGCATGGCCGCCTACGCCCATCACGCTCGCCAGATGCACCGCGCCGACCCGGTGGTCGATGCCTTCATGGTCGAGGCGCTGGCCAAGCTCGACGCGGGCGTCGCCGATATCAACGAGCTGCTGGCCCTCAACCTCAAGTGCGGCGAAGTCACCATCAACGTGCTGGCGCTGCTCGACGCCGCCCATTGCGACACCTACGGCAAGCCGACCCCGACGCCGGTGCTGATGGGTCACGTGCCCGGCAAGGCGATCCTCGTTTCCGGCCACGACATGGTCGACCTGAAGGCACTCCTGGAACAGACCGAAGGCAAGGGCATCAACATCTACACCCATGGCGAGATGCTGCCGGCCCACGGCTATCCCGAACTCAAGAAGTTCAAGCACCTCGTCGGCCATTTCGGCGGTGCCTGGATGCTGCAGCAGCGGGAGTTCCCGAAGTTCCCCGGCGCCATCCTGATGACCACCAACTGCCTGATGCAGCCCTTCGAGGACTACGAAGGCCGCCTGTTCACCCGCAACCTCGTCGCCTGGCCGGGCATCGCCCATATCGAAGACCGTGACTTCACGCCGGTCATCAAGGCCGCTCTGGCTGCTCCCGGCTTCACCGACACGGTCAGGACGGGCGAGCATCTGGTCGGCTTCGGCCATGACGCGGTGCTGGGCGCCGCCGACAAGATCATCGGTGCCGTCAAGGCGGGCGAGATCAAGCACTTCGCCGTCATCGGCGGTTGCGACGGCTCGGAAGGCGAGCGGTCCTACTACACCGACCTCGGCACGACCATTCCCAAGGATTGGGTGATCCTGACGCTTGGCTGCGGCAAGTATCGCCTGCTCGGCCACGATTACGGCACGGTTGCCGGCCTGCCGCGCCTCCTCGACATGGGCCAGTGCAACGACAGCTTCTCGGCCGTCAAGGTGGCGCTGGCGCTGGCCGATGCCTTCGGTTGCACCGTCAACGAGCTGCCGCTCTCCATCGTGCTGTCGTGGTTCGAGCAGAAGGCGGTCTGCGTGCTGCTCGCCCTCCTGCACCTCAACGTCAAGAACATCCGCATCGGACCTCGCCTTCCGGCCTTCCTGACGCCCGCCGTCCTGAAGGTGCTGGTCGATGCCTTCGGCCTGAAGCCCGTCGGTGAAGTCGAGGTCGACCTCCAGGCGATGTCCAACGCCGCCTGACGCACGCCCCGCGAGGAGGGAAAAAAGAACCGGCCGGGCATCGCTGCCCGGCCGGCGGTTTCCAACAAAGTCGCTGAGCGCGTATCAGACGCCGACGGCGATGGCCTGAAGGCCGAACAACACCGTCAGGAATGCCGCGGCTACGGCGATCCGCAGACAGAAACCAGCGGACGGACAGGTAAGCGCCCGCCCCACTTCCTTGACCACGGTGACAATCACGGCCGCCTCCCTGTTGCGTTCGCAGGTCACCCATGAACGGTGAGACCCGGCAGGCTCCTCCCAAGCCGGACCGCACGTCCGTAAAAATTAGAATCGAATCTGCCCGAGAGTCATCCAAAACGTTTCGCCTAAGTATTCGGAGGGATGGGGATCGCCTGTCGCTAGGCTCTTGTTCAGGCTATAACTTTCCTAACACATATAAGTTTTCGGACAGGCCATGAGCACAGTTGCAGCCCTTCAGGAAAACATCTCCGCCGACGGCGTATTCGATCGCTCCACTGTCAAGGCACTGTTCGATCTGCCGCGCGAGGCTTTGTTCGCGCGCGCCGATGCGGTGCGCAAGGACAACATGGGCGACGAGGTGTTCCTGCGCGGCATCGTCGAGTTCTCCAACGTCTGTGCCAACGACTGTCTCTATTGCGGCATCCGCAAGTCCAACCACGATGTGCGTCGCTACCGCATCGATGAGGAGGAAATCCTTGAGGTGGCTCGCCGCATGGAGGGCTGGCAGCAGACGACCATCGTGCTTCAGTCGGGCGAAGTGGCGGCGGAGAAGGAAGACGAGCGCATCGAGCGCATCATCCGCCGCATCAAGACGGAGACGCGCCTCGCCGTCACCATGAGCGCCGGCAACCGGCCACGCGACACCTATGCCCGCTGGCGGGCAGCCGGCATGGATCGCTATCTTCTGCGCTTCGAGACGTCGAACCCCGAGCTTTTCGCCTTCCTGCATCCTGACTGCGATCTCCACGAACGCATCCGCTGTCTCAAGGATCTTCGCAGCCTCGGCGTACAGGTGGGCTCCGGTTTCATGATCGGCGTGCCCGGCGAGACGCTGGACATTCTCGCCGACAACATCCTGCTCTGTCGCGACCTCGATCTCGACATGATCGGCATCGGGCCGTTCATCGCCCATCCCGATACGCCGCTTGCCGGCCAGTCCAATGCTTACGCCGACGACCACGACATGTTCTTCGCTGCCGTTTCAGCGCTCCGTATCGTCAATCCGAAGGCCCACATTCCGGCGACGACGGCCTTCGACGCCATCTTCCCGCATGCCGGCCGCGACCTCGTGCTGCAGCGCGGTGCCAACGTGTTCATGCCCAACGCCACGCCTGGTCGCTTCCGCAAGAACTACATGCTCTATCCGGACAAGCCCTGCGTCGACGAGGATGACCATCAGTGCTCGGGCTGCGCCGCCGCCCGCGTCTGGTCGATCGGCCGGGTGATCGGCCAGGGACCGGGGCATTCGATCAAGGCCAGATGATGCTTTGAACCAGCAGGCATCGCTAAGGGAGACCGCATCCACTTCTCTTGCGAAGCCATGTCGGCGCGCTAAGAAATGCAAGCAGAAATAGGGATATAGCCGGCCCGACCGACGCCTGCCAAACGTCAGCCGAGACCGACGATTGGAACTTTTTCATCCGCTCAGCCGTTGACCACGCATCAACTGACAGGAGTCTGAGATGAAAAAGATCCTTGCAGCCTCGCTTATCATCGGCGGTCTCACCGCTGCCCCGGTTGCCTTCGCTCAGGAAGGCACCGTCTCCGGTGCGGCCGGTGGCGCCGCTACCGGCGCTATCGTGGGTGGTCCGGTTGGTGCCGTCGTCGGCGGCGTCGCTGGCGCCGCGGTCGGCACCATTCTTGACCCGCCGCCGCCGGAAGTGCGCACGGTCGTTATCGAGCAGACCACGCCGTCGGTCGTTTACGAGCAGCCGATCGTGGTTGGGCAGGCGCTGCCGACCACCGTGGTTCTCCACCCGGTCCCCGGCTACGAGAACTACTACTATACGGTCGTGAACAACGAGCGTGTCATCGTCGATCCGCAGACGCGCGTCGTGATGCAAGTGCTGAACTGATGTTGCGATGGCGTCTGAAAAGCGGGGCTTCGGCCCCGCTTTTTCGTTAGGCGATTTGGGGGGCAGCGTTGGCGCGCTCGAAGGCGATGCGCGCCGAGGGGAACGGCCCGAGCGACCGGTGGAGAACGCCCTGCACGCGACTGATGGCGACACCGTAGTTTGTGATCGGCACGCCCTGGCGTTCCGCCTGGCGAATCCTGAGAAGAGCCTGCTTGCGATTGACGGTGCAGGCGCCGCACTGGACGACGAGCGCGTAGGGGCTGAGATCCTCCGGAAAGACGCGGCCGGCCATCGTCTCGAACTCGATATCGCCGCCGGCATATTGGCGGAACCAGCGGGGAATCTTCACCCGGCCGATATCGTCGGCCATGGAGTGGTGGGTGCAGGCCTCGGCGATCAGCACGCGGTCGCCCGGCTTCAACTGATCGATGCGGGCTGCGCCCTCGGCGAGGCGCACGAGATCGCCCTTGAAGCGCGCCATCAGGATCGAGAAGGTGGTGAGCGGCACGTCGTCGGGCGTATCGGCCGCCGCCTTCAGAACGATCTGACTATCGCAGACCACGAGATCCGGTTTCTTGCTCAGCGACTTCAGCGTCGCCGCGAGCTCGCGCTCCTTCACCACCGTGCAGCTGGCGTCGGCGTCGAGAATGTCGCGGATCGCCATGACCTGCGGCAGGATCAGCCGGCCCTTGGGCGCCGACAGATCGATGGGAACGACCAGCACCACATGGCCGCCGGCCGGTACCAGATCGGCGAGAAGATGCGGCACCTCGAAAGAGCTTTCCGGCGCGGCCTCCAGGATCACTTCGCGTACGCGGACGGCGTCTGCCTTGGTGGCCGTGGAGATCGAAGCGAACGGAATGTCACGCGCCTTCACGACCGCCAATGCCTCGGCCGGCGGCGCGCCGAGATCGGCCTTGGTGAAGACGACGCAATAGGGCGTTTCGCGGTCGGCCAGCGCGTCCATCAGCTTGATCTCGTCGTCGCCAATCGGGCCGTCGGTGACGATGATGCCGAGATCGGTGTGGTCGAGCGCCTTGAGCGTCTTCTCGACGCGCATCTCGCCGAGGTCGCCGACATCGTCGATGCCGGCGGTGTCGACGAACAGCACCGGACCGATCGGCAGCAGCTCCATCGCCTTCTCGACCGGGTCGGTGGTGGTGCCGGCGACGTCGGAGACGATCGACACCTCCTGACCGATCAACAGGTTGACCAGCGACGACTTGCCGACGTTGCGCCGGCCATAGACGCCGATGTGCAGGCGAAGACCCTTGGGCGTGGCGAGCATGGTGTCTGGTCCTTGTCTATTTCGTGCCGAGGGCAGTCATGGCGTTGGCGGACAGCAGGCGGTCAAGATCGGCCGGTTCGATGAGCTTGCGTTCGAGGACGATCTCGATGACCGAGCGGCCGCTGTCGCGCGCGGCGACTGCCACCTCGGTGGCGGTTTCGTAGCCGAGACGGGGTAGCAAGGCGGTGACGACCGCGCGGCTTTCGCCAACCTGTTTGCGGCAAGCCGCCTCGTCGACCGATAGACCCTCGACACACCGCGTCCGGAAGATGGTCGAGGCGGCTTCCAACAGGCTGAGACTGTCGAGCAGCGCATCGGCGAGGAGCGGCAGGAAGGCGTTGAGCTCGAGCTGGCCGTTCTGGGCGGCGAGCGTCACCACTTGATCATTACCCATCACCCGCATGGCCGCCTGCCCGATCGCTTCGGGGATCACCGGATTGACCTTGCCCGGCATGATCGAAGAGCCCGCCTGCACGGCCGGCAACAGGATCTCACCGAAGCCGGCCTGCGGACCTGACGACAGAAGGCGAAGATCCGACGAGATCTTGAACAGGTTGACGGCGTTGGCCTTGAGGATGCCCGACACCTCGACGAAGGCATCGGCATTCTGGGTGGCGTCGACGAGGTTCTCGGCGCGGGCAAGGCCAAGGCCGGTCACCTCGCGCAGCACCTCGGTGACCATGAACACGTAATCGCGCGGCGCGGCGATGGCCGTGCCGACGGCCGTGCCGCCGAGGTTGACGACGCGCAGCCGCTCCTCGCACTTGAAGACGCGCCAGCGGTCGCGCGCCAGCGCCTCGGCCCAGGCCGAGAACACCGCGCCATAGGCGATGGGACAGGCATCCTGCAGCTCGGTGCGGGCGATCTTGACGACGCCGGACCAGGTCCGTTCCTTCTCCTGAAAGGCGACCTGAAGGTCGGCAATGGCTTTCTCAAGGCTATGCAGCAGGCGGATGGCGGCGATCTTCAGCGCCGTCGGGAAGGTGTCATTGGTCGACTGGTTGAGGTTGACGTGGTCGTTGGGATGGACGCGAAGGTGCTCACCGCGCCGGCCGCCGAGCATTTCCTCGGCGCGGTTGGCGATCACCTCGTTGACGTTCATGTTGAGCGAGGTGCCGGCGCCGCCCTGCAAGGCATCCACGACGATCTCTTGGAGGAGAGTGCCATCCTCGATCTCGCGAGCGGCCCGCACGATGGCCTCCGCCACATCCTCCTTGAGGAAGCCGAGGCGGTGATTGGTCTTCGCCGCGGCGATCTTCACCGCCGCATAGGCCTTGATCAACTCGGGATGCGCCGGCCGACCGGAAAGCGGGAAGTTCTCGCGCGCCCGCGCCGTATGGATGCCCATGAGGGCATCTTCCGGAATGTCACGTTCGCCGATCAGATCGGCCTCGCGCCGCGTCGCCATCGCCTGCCTCCAGGCGCCGTCACCTCAGCGGTAGACGTCGCGCTTGCCCTCGCGCACCTTGCGCATCATCGTTTGGGAATACCGGGCGATCTTCGGTTCCATTGTCGCCACCTCGGCCGCCACGGCCTTCTCGCCGGCGGCGCAGGTGTCCTCGGAGCCGTAGTCGAGCATGTATTCCATGAAGGACGACAGGGCGTTCGGTCCGCACATTTCGCGGATGAGGCCGGGCTTGGCAAGATCCATGAAGTCGGCGCCCGTGCGACCCATGCGATAGCAGGCCGTGCAGAAGGACGGCACGCAGCCACTGGCGGCGATGTCGCGCACCACCTCATCGAGAGGACGATGATCGCCGCGCGTGAACTGGGCGGCCTGCTCCTCGACCGGCGTCGCATAGCCGCCGGGGTTGGTGCGGCTGCCACCGGAGATCTGCGACACGCCGAGCCGGAAGGCGTCGCGGCGCATCTCCGGGTTCTCGCGCGTCGACAGGATGATGCCGGTATACGGGACGGCAAGGCGCAAGATGGCGATGATCTTCTTGAAGTCGAAGTCCGAGACCATGTGCGGCGGCGCCATCGACACGTCGGAGCCGACGGCCGGCTCCATGCGCGGCACCGAGATGGTGTGCGGGCCGACACCGAAGGCATCTTCCAGATGGGCGATGTGCTGCATGGTGGCCAGCACCTCGAAACGCCAGTCGTGCAGGCCGAACAGCGGACCGATGCCGACGTCGTCGATGCCGGCAGCCATGGCGCGGTCCATCACCGACACGCGCCAATCGAAGTCGGCCTTGGCGCCCGACGGATGCATCTGCTCGTAGACCTTGCGGTTATAGGTCTCCTGGAACAGTTGATAGGTGCCGATGCCGGTATCCTTGAGACGGCGGAACTCATTGGTCTCCAGCGGGGCGACGTTGACGTTGATGCGGCGGATCTCGCCGCGGCCGCGCTTCACCGAATAGATACGCTCGATGGCGTCGATCAGATACTGGAAGCCGGTCTTGGGGAAGGCCTCGCCGCCGATCAGCAAGAGGCGCTTGTGGCCCTGGTCGATCAGCGCCGCCGTCTCGGCCTCGATCTCCTCCATGGTCAGGATCTTCCGGTCGAGCTCCTTGTTGGAGCGGCGGAAGGCGCAATAGACGCATTCGTTGAGGCAGATGTTGGAGAAGTAGAGCGGCGCGAACAGCACGATGCGCGGGCCATAGATCTCGGTCTTCACCTTCTCGGCCGTATGGAACAGCTCGGCCACGAGATCGGGATCGGTGACAGCGCAGAGTACGGCGACGTCATCTTCCGAAAGACCGCCCAGTGTCGACGCCTTTTCCAGGATCTCACGGACGCGCAGCCTGTCGGCCCCGGCGGCCGTGGCGGCGATCTCCGTCTCGATGCGGTTTTCGTCGAGCCAGGTGATCCGTTCGGTCTTCGTCATCGTCGCAGCCTTTCACCGGCCCGTCCGCCGGAGCTTCTCTGAAAGCGACAGTGCCCGATATCGGCCGAAGGCGATTTGCGCGAGATCAATCCTAACTCGGTTAAACTGGAATGACGGGGTAATAAAACTCGGAAAAGCCGCCTTGGGCCGGCGTTCACCTTTCCCATGAGCATCGTTTGCGTATCGGCGTTTCCTGACAGCATAAAAGCGGATAGGCTCGACGCAAATCAGCGAGGTTCGTCGAATGATCGAGAGGGACAATGAAGCCTTGTCCAGCGGTATTGCCGGGCAGGAACCCGGCACCCGCGGTCGGGGGCGCCTCAGGGATGTGTCCCGCTCGCTGCCGATCGCCCTTTTGAGGACGCGGGAAGCGGTGATGCGGCAGTTTCGGCCGGCACTGCGGTCTGTCGATCTCACCGAGCAGCAATGGCGTGTGCTGAGGGCACTCGACTCAGTGCCGGAAATCGATGCCACCGGCCTCGCAATGGCGACGTTCCTGCTGCCTCCGTCGCTGTCGCGCATTCTTCGCGACCTGGAAAAGCGGCACCTCATCAGCCGGCGCCCCGATCCCGCCGATCTCCGGGCCTGGGTGATCTCATTAACGCCGGAGGGGCGGACGTTCATTGACGCTGCGGGAGTTCCTATCGAGACGATCTACACCGAGCTGACCGAGAGGATCGGCAAGGAGCGGCTCGATACGCTGATGCAGCTTCTCAGGGACATCGAGCAGGATCTCAACGCTGCATCGACCGATGAGGACGACGGCGCGCCGGAAGAGCCGGCGGAATGACCGGGGGAGACATGTCGAAAACCGGATTTGGCGGCGGCGCATGGCTGAACGAGCCTGCCCGCTGGACCATCGATGGCGACCGGCTGACGGTAGCCACAGAGGCAGAAAGCGATTTCTGGCGCGAAACCTATTATGGCTTCGTGCATGACAATGGCCATGCCTACCTGTTGCCGGCCGACGACGGCTTCACCGCCATGCTGCGCGTCCGCGCCGACTACACCGCCAACTTCGATCAGGCCGGCCTGATGCTGTATCTCGACGAGCGGCACTGGCTGAAATGCGGTGTCGAACTGACAGACGGCGACCGCTTCCTCTCGGTGGTGGTGACCAACGGCCGTTCCGACTGGTCGGTGTCCCAGCCGTTCCGCGAGCTCGACGATTTCCGCCTGCGCATGACGGTGAAGGACGGATCCGTCTTGGTGCATGCCTCCCGCGACGGCGCCCGCTGGTCGATGCTGCGCGTTGCCTCCTTCGCGCCGGCGCCGCGCTACCGCGTCGGGCCGATGACCTGTTCGCCGTCGCGCGCCGGCCTTGAGGTCACCTTCTCCGATTTCTCCATCGGCCCGGCTTCCACCGAGCCATTGCACGCCGAAATCTGAGGGCAGAGTTACGATGACCGCTGTACCCGCGCTCCGGCTGGCCGGCGTCGGCAAACAGTTCGCGGCGGAAGCCGGTGGTACTGTGACGGCGCTTGCCGGCGTCGACCTCGAGGTGGCGACCGGCGAGTTCGTGGCACTGATCGGTCCATCCGGCTGCGGCAAGAGCACGATCCTGAGGCTCGTCGCCGGCCTCGACCGGCCAAGCGACGGATCGGTGATCGTCCACGGCGGCGAACCCGAGGCGCTCAGCCGAGCCCACAAGCTGGGCTTTGCCTTCCAGGACGCGGCCCTGCTGCCCTGGCTCGATGTTCGCGACAACATCGCCATGCCCTTCCGTCTCGCCGGGCTAGAGCGGAACATGGATCGCGTGGCGGCGCTCATCGATCTCGTCGGTCTCACCGGCTTCGAGCGGGCAAGGCCCGATGAACTCTCCGGCGGCATGCGCCAGCGCGTCGCCATCGCCCGCGCCCTGGTACTGGAGCCGGAGGTCTTGCTGCTCGACGAGCCGTTCGGCGCGCTCGATGCCGTAACGCGGCGGCAGATGAACCTCGAGCTGCAACGCATCTGGAGCGCCACGCGCACGACGACGCTGCTCGTTACCCACGCCGTCGACGAAGCGCTGTTCCTGGCCGACCGCGTGCTGGTGATGAGCCAGCGCCCCGGGCGTATCGTCGAAACGATAGCCGTGCCCTTCGGCCGGCCGCGCGCGCCGGCGCTGCTGCGGGAGGCCGCTTTCCATGCCCTGGAAGACCGGCTGACGGAAGCGCTGATCCCCGATGCCTATGGCGATCCGGCACGCATCCAGCCTATTGCGTAGCCGCTCCTGAAACGCTAGGTAAACCCTCACGTTTCGGTCGCGGGGCATAGCGCAGTCTGGTAGCGCACCTGCTTTGGGAGCAGGGGGTCGCAAGTTCGAATCTTGCTGCCCCGACCAAAACGGCGGCCCTCGATCGCGGACCCGCCCGCGGCGGGCCGGGACGGCGACAGAGGAGAAGGGCCACGATGACGGCGCGAATCTACAAGCCTGCCAAGACCGCCATGCAGTCGGGACGCGGCCGCACGGAGCGCTGGTTGCTGGAGTTCGAGCCCGAGAAGCCCAAGAGCATCGAGCCGCTGATGGGCTACACCTCATCGCGCGACATGAAGCAGCAGGTGCGCCTCTCCTTCGACACGCGCGAAGAGGCGATCGCCTATGCCGTTCGCGAGGGCCTCGCCTATCAGGTGATGGAGCCCAAGGAGCGGACGCCGAAGAAGCTCTCCTATTCCGACAATTTCAAGTACGGCAAGGCGGAAACCTGGACGCACTGAGGCGCCCATCCGCGCCGCCCGGCCCGACGGCTCCATAGCTCAGCTGGATAGAGCAGCCGCCTTCTAAGCGGCAGGTCGCAGGTTCGAGCCCTGCTGGAGTCGCCATTTCTGCCCTGTTTTCCTGTCGCATCGCGCGGTCGCCTTGCAGGCGCGACTCACGACCAAAGGAGCCACTTCCCATGGACATTGAGCGTGTCGGGCGGCGGCTTTTTCAAGCCACGGGCGTCATTTGCCTCGTCGTGATCGTCGTACTGTCCGTTCTGCCCGGCTCCGCACGCCCGCATGTTCTGGGGTCAGGAAACGTCGAGCATCTCATCGCTTATGCCGGAGCCGCCTTTTTCGCGTCGTCGCTGCCGGCATTGCGCGGATGGCGCGTCCTGCTGTTTCTGTCGGCTATCTCGCTGGCGGTCGAGGGGCTTCAGACACTCATACCCGGCCGTGATCCCGGTCTCGACAATTGGATCGCTTCGACCCTCGGCGCTGCGATCGGGCTGATTTTCGCCCGCGCCTTCGTCACCGTGGCCCGGACCGCACTTTCCATCGCCACGCGCTAAACTCAGCTTGCCGTCACCAGTTCCACGTTCGACTGCCGCAGGGCCATGGCCAGCTTGTCCGGCGGAGCGGCATCGGTGACGAGCGCGTCGACATCGCGCCATGGCGCGTAGCGCGAGGGAAAGATGGCGTCGAACTTGGAGTGGTCGGCCACCACCACGCATTTGGCGGACCGCGCCACCATCGCCGTATAGACGGCGCCGCATTCCAGCAGCGCCTCCGACGGTCCGTCGGCCGCGAGACCCGACGCGCCAGTGACGGCATAGTCGGCGTAGAAGTTGCCAAGGAAGGACACGGTGTGCACGCCAACGGTGGCGCCTTCGCTGGCATGATAGTCGCCGGGCAGCATCAGCACCTTGATGGTCGGGTTGAAGGCCAGCACCGTCGCCACGCCGAAGGAATGGGTGATGACGGTGATGTTCTTCATCTCCACGGCGATGCGGCGGGCCACATGAACCGTGGTGGCGCCGGAGCCGATCATCAGCACGCTGCCGTCGCCGACGATCTTCAGCGCCGCGCGTGCCATCCGCTGGCGCTCCTCGACGTAGAGGCGATGGCGCTCAGTCACCGACGGCTCGCTGGACAGCGGCCGCACGGCGCCGCCATAAGTCCGGTTGAGCAGGCCCTGCGTCGTCAGTTCGTCCAGATCGCGGCGAATGGTTTCGGTGGAGACGTCGAGCCGGCGAGCAAGTTCGGCCACACGTAGCGACGGACTCGAATCCAGCTCGGCCAGGATCTGCGTCTGCCGCGATGATTTGGTCCGCTTCATGCTGCGCGCCATGCTTCCGTTTTGACCGGCCGGCTTCGCACCGATTCGGCCATCCCCTTGATCAGTGAGGTTTTCAGGTCGAGGTGATAACGGTCAAGGAGTACTTATTAGTTGCCTCAATCGCCGGCGAGTCTCCGGCTCTTGGCTTCCGCTTCGCTTCCGTCTTCGAGACGCTTCGTGTCTCGAAGACTCGCTTCGCGCGCCGCCGCTTGGCGCCGGAAGCCACTGGCGCGGCTTCATCCCTCTCTCTCCCGCAGCTCGGCTCGACGGCGAAGCAGCAAGCGGATGAGACCGCCCCCCAGGAGAAGCGCCGCCGCCGTCAGCGTGCTCATGGTGCCGAGGGCCGGCACCATGGGCGTATAGCCGGCCACCATCTTGGAATAGAGCCATTTCGGGATCGTCGAGTCGGCGCCGGCGGTGTAGAGCGACAGCGGGAAGTTGCCCCAGGAGAGGAGAAAGGCGAAGAGAGCCCCCGACCAGATGCCCGGCCAGAGGATGGGCAGCGTCACCGTGCGCAGTGTGAAGAGGCGGGAGGCGCCAAGGTCGCTCGCCGCTTCCTCCAGAACGGGGTCGAAGCTGAACACCTGGATGGCGATGACCAGCGTCACCACCGGCACGATCCAGACGAGATGGGCGACGACGGCGGTTTTCCACGTTGGACTGATGCCGAGCGCGTTGAACCAGAGCAGCAAGGCGAGCCCGAGTACCGGCTGCGGAAAGAAGATCGGCAGCAGCAAGAGGCGCTGGAAGGCGCGACGACCCTTCCAGGGGTATCGGGCGAAAGCCAGTGCGCCAAAGAAGGCGAAGAGCACGCTGAGCACGGTGACGATCAGCGCGATCAGCACCGAGTTCTGCACGAGGACATGGATTTCCAGGGAGTCCCAGGTCTTGCCCCACCATTCGGTGGAAAAGATCCGGATCGGGAAGGCGAAGTAACGCCCCTTGGAAAGCCCGGCCAGCGCGCCGCAAGCGATCGGCAGGTAGATCGCCAGCACGACGAAGGTCGTCCAGGCGCGAATGAGGAAGTGGGTACGGGTGCGTCCGACGGTCTGCATGGCTCAGCGCTTTCCGAGGATCTTGTCGAGGTCGAGCCGTGCCATGGCGGTGAGCGCCAGTCCGGAGACGATGAGAACGAGGATGAGGGCAAGCGCCGATCCCATCGGCCAGTTCTGGGCGTAGGTGAAGGCCACCTCGATGTCCTGGGTGATGGTGATCACCGACTGTCCGCCGAGGATCTTGGCCTCGGCCACCGCGCCGGCGGACAGCACGAAGGTGAGCAGCGCGCCGATCAGGATGCCGGGCATGGCGAGCGGCAGCTCGATCTCCCGCCAGATCATGAAGCGCCCCGCTCCCAAATCGCTGGCGGCGTCGACAAGGTCGCGCGGGATCATGGCGATGCCGAGCGTCATCGGGAACAGCATGAACGGCAGGTAGACGTAGACCATGCCGAAGAGAGTGATGCCCGGCGTATAGAGCAGTTCCGGCCCACCGGAAAAACCGAGCCATTTCAGCGCGCCGTCAAGCACGCCATTCTTGATGAAGAACAGCACCCAACCGTAGAGCCGAACGTTTTCCGAGACGAACAGCGGAAAGACGAACAGCACCGAAACCAGGCCGGACCACTTGCCGAACACCTTGTTGAGGCCGAAGGCGATCGGGTAGCAGACGACGAGCAGAATGGCGACGCAGGCGAAGGCGAGCGCCAGCGCCCAGACGAAGGATGTCCAGACCGTGTTGTTCGGGTCGAAGATCGCGGCGAAGTTCTGAAGCGTGAAGGAGCGGAAGACGTCGAAGCTCTTGGGCGTCGCGAAAGCGTAGGCGGCAACGGTGACGAGCGGGGCAAGAAAGCCGGCGACCAGCAGGAACAGCACCGGCAATGAGGCGCGGAAGCCCGACGTGAGTTTCGGCGCGGGAGCGGAAAGGGAAGCGTCGGCCATCTCAGCCTCCCACCACGATAGCATTTCCGGCGTCCCAGCCGATCGTCACCTCACCATCGCCCTTCCAGGCGGCGGCGCGCGGCACCTCAACGAGGAAGGTGCGGCCAGTCCGGCTCCTCACCTGATACTGCAGGCGGGAGCCCAGCGAATACTCGTTGAAGATTGTGCCGGAGAGCGTGTTGTCGGCACCGGCCTCATGGGTCACGAAGCGCATGTATTCCGGTCGGATGACGACGTTGGCTTCATCGCCATCGATGGAAACGCCCGATGCCACCGCCACCGGCTTGCCGTCGCGGCGAACCCAGCCGCCCTCGGCACGCCGGATCGGCACGATGTTCACCTCGCCGAAGAACTCGGCGACGAAGCGGTCGGCCGGCGTCGAGTAGATCTCCTCGGGCGTGCCGATCTGCACCACCTTGCCGGCGCGCATGACACCGATGCGGTCGGACATCACCATCGCCTCTTCCAGCGAATGGGTGATGTAGACGAAGGTTTTGCCGCTTTCGCGGTGCAGGTCCTTGAGCTCCTTTTCCAGGAGCTTCTTGAGTTTGTAGTCCAGTGCGGACAGCGGTTCGTCGAAGAACAGAACGTCGGGGTCGTAGGCGAAAGCGCGGGCCAGCGCCACGCGCTGCTTCTCGCCGCCGGAGCAGAGCATGACGTTCTTGGCATAATAGTCTTCCGGCAGGCGCACCTTGGCCATCAGTTCGAGTGCCCGCTTGCGCCGCTCCTCGGGCGCCATCTTGCGGACGCGTAGCGGGAATTCGATGTTGTCACCCACCGTCATGTGCGGAAACAGCGCCAGGGACTGGAAGACGAGGCAGGTGGGCCGCCGGTTGGAGGGCACGTCGTTGATCAGTTCGCCGCGGAGCGTGATGTAGCCCTCGCTGGGGCTTTCGAGGCCGGCGAGCATTCTGAGCAGCGTCGTCTTGCCAGACCCGGACGGGCCGACGATGGTGACGAACTCCCCCTCCTCGATGTCGAGGCTGATGCCGTCCACCGCCGCAAAGCCGTCGAACACCTTGCGGACGTCGACGAGTTGCAGCACAGGCCGCGGCGACTTCGTGGCGGCGGATGAATCGGGCAGGGAAGAGGCGGCAACAGACGACATGGGCGAGCGATCCTGAAAGCAAACCAAAGGGGAGCCGCCCGCCGCAGGCGGACGGCAGCGTTCGAGCACGCGATCAGCCGCGCTGGCGTTTGGCGCCGAGCATGATTTCCAGCGCCTTGTCGTAGTCCGGCACGATGTCGTATTCGGCCGACCGGGCCATCTCCTCCTCGACGCTGTCCCATTGGATGGCGTCGAGCTCATCCTTGGTGAACAGGTCGAAGCAGGCCTTGTTGCCCATCTGGGCCACCGGGTTGAAAGTGCCTTCGGCGAAGGCCACGGTGTGCGCCACCTCGGGATCCTGAACATATTCGAGAAACTGGGTGGCGAGCGGCGACAGCTGCGGGTTGTTGACCGTCGAGGTGATCTCGATCCAGGACACACCGCCCTTGCCGTCGATCGGCCCCTTGAGCGGCGTGATGGCGCGCAGGTTTGGATAGCCGTCGGCACGAGCCGGCGACACGGAGTAGGTGCCGCCGGTGAAGTGCAGGTCGATCTCGCCGGAGATCAGCGCCTGGTTCATGGTGGCAATGTCGCCGATCATCTTGGCGCCCTTGAAGATGCGGACGGCCGTCTCCTCGAAAGCCTTGAAGTCGGCGTCGGTGTGCTCGACGAAGGGGTTGATGCCGGCGGTCAGGAAGATGTCGAAGACGTTCCAGTCATCGGACTCGAGAATGCCGTACTTGCCGGCGAGCGACGGGTCGTTGAAGAGGTTCCAGCCCTGCTCCTCAGCCGTCGCACGGCTGATCTTGTCAGTGTTGACCACAAAGGAATAGGGCCCGAAGCGCTGGGCCATGCCGAGAAGATCCTTGCCGTCGTCGCTCATCGCCCAGCGATAGGGCGCCTTGAACTCGGGCAGCATCTTGTCGAAGTAAGGTTCGAAGGTTTCGCGCGGCAGCGGCTTGATCAGGCCGGCGGGTGCCATCACCTTGCGCGCCCAGGGATTGTTGACGTTGATGAGGTCCCAGACGGCGGTCTCACCGGCCCGGAGGCGGTTGATCATCGTCGGATCGTTGGTGAGGCTCTCGGCCTTCACCGTGGCACTCTTGGCGGCCCGGAACGGGTCGAGCACCTGCGCCGAGTTGTAACCCTCCCAGCAAAGAATGTTGAGCTCGCCCTCGCGCGCGGCGAAGGCACGGCTCGCCGAAAGAAGCGGGCCCACGAAGGCGGCCGCCCCCATCATCTGCAGCATGTTGCGCCTGGACATCGGTCCCATCGGAAAACCCTTTCCTGCTGACGGTTGGTCTGTTCCCTTTTGTTATGTTGGAAGTCTGTCGCAAAAATGTGTTGTTTACAACATCAATTTCGTTGGGCATGCTATCGGGCATCGAAGGGCAGCCGTGCGGCTCGCGAGGGGCTGGAAGGTTGCACGCACCGGATCGATGCGCGCTAAATTCCCCTGTTTTCCGGGGAAAATTACAGTTCTCCCGGCGTTCGCATCTTTTTTGATCGACCGCTGCCGCAGCCGTAATCGATGTGCTGGATTTTTGATCAAACAACAACAGAAGGTGGAACAGAATGTTGAAGTCGCTACAAGGAAGGACGGTGATCGTCACCGGCGGCAGCCGGGGCATCGGCAAGGGAATCGCCCTTCGTTTTGGCGAGGCAGGCCTCAACGTGCTGGTGGTGTCGCGCAGCGAATCCGATGCCTCGGCGGTCGCCAAGGCGATCGGGCCGAATGCCAGCGGCTTTGCTGCCGACGTATCGACGCCAGAAGGATGCACGGCCATGGCCAAGGCAGCCGTCGATCGCTACGGCAGCATCAATGTGCTCTGTGCCAACGCCGGCATCTTCCCGGCTGCCAAGCTGTCGGAAATGACGCCGGCCGACTTCGATCACGTCATCTCCACCAATCTCCGCTCCACCTTCCTCAGCGTCTCGGCGGTGTTGCCGGCGATGACGGCGGCAGGCAGTGGTCGCATCGTGCTCACCTCATCGATCACCGGCCCGGTCACCGGCTATCCCGGCTGGGCGCACTATGGCGCCAGCAAGGCCGGCCAGCTCGGCTTCATGCGCACGGCGGCGATCGAACTGGCACCCAAGGGCATCACGGTGAACGCCGTTCTGCCGGGCAATATCTTCACCGAGGGACTCGAGGGGATGGGACCGGACTATATCGCCAAGATGGAAGCCTCGATCCCGGTTCGGCGCCTGGGCACGGTGGTCGACATTGCCAATGCCGCGCTGTTCCTGGCGTCGGAAGAAGCCGCCTACATCACCGGCCAGACCATCACCGTCGACGGCGGCCAGATCCTGCCGGAGAGTCTGGGGGCACTCGAAGCCATGGGGGGCTGACCGGCCCCAGGAGTTTGTTCCAAACTGTTTTGTGACCTACCGAACAATCGACGCCGCTCCACTACGCGACGGAACTCCCGTCGACTGCATGAGGAAGCGTCTAGACGCTACATATCATCTGATCGGTTGCTTCACTCCTTGCCGGGATCATCGTCAGTATGACACGCCGGAGGCATTCAATGGCGGCTTCCCGGTCAACAGCACCCATCGCAGCCGCGGCGGACAGGGCGTCCGCGGCACCCAGGACCGCAGTGGTGCTTGTCCGCGCCACTGCTCCCTTCGTATAGGGGGCGAGTGCCTGTTTCAGAACCTCGTGATGTCGCTCCCGGCATTCCTCCAAGAAGGCCTGCAGCTCCGGCGTCGTTTGGAGAGCGCCGATCAACCAGCCGATCTCTACGCCTGCCGCTATGGTGCAGTCCACATAGGCGGCAGCAACGATGCTAGCCATCATCTGCGCGGATTGCACACCATCGGATAGCGCGGACCGCATCGCCTCAGTCTGCCTGTCGTCAAACTCTCGATAGAGCGCAACGAGAAGCGCCTCACGGGTCCGGAAATGGCGATATGTGATTGGCTTCGTTACACCCGCCCGCTCAGCAAGCCGGATAAGTGTTAGGGCGGCGGGACCCTCCTCCTTCACGATTGCACGAGCCATTCCCAATAGCTGCTGGTGCCGCTTCTCTCCAGGGAGCCGCGCTTTCGTCTTCCGCCTCGCAGGCAGGGATGTGCTCGTGCCGGTATCGCTCACGCCGATATTGTATTTTACCGGGACCGCACCGTCGAGGTCGTTCGGTTAACGAGCTGGCTTGCACGCCAGCCCCGCTTGAAAAATCGCGACGACCGTCTATGTTACTGTTAGTAACTTAAACGGAGGGAATGGGTATGCCTGAAGCGCGAGACCAACATATGCATGCAGCGGTGATCGAGTCTTTCGGCGGGCCGGAGGTTCTGAAGCTGGCTGAACTCAACATACCCACCCCGGGAGAAGGAGATGTGCTCATCCGAGTCGAAGCCGCGGGAATCGGAGCGTGGGATAGGCAGGAGCGAGCAGGCGAGTATGACGGAGTGTTCGGAGTACCGTCTACTTTTCCCTATGTACTGGGATGGGACGGAGCAGGAACTGTCGCGGCCGTGGGGCACGGAGTGACAAGGTTTCGTCCGGGAGACCCGGTCTATGCCGCGTCTATGCCACTACCCAGAGGCGGCTTCTACGCTGAATATGCGGCTGTTGAGGAGCAGTTTGTTTCAAAGCGCCCCAAACAACTCTCCGTGGAGCAAGCAGCAGCTTTGCCTTGGGATTCCCTGACTGCCTTGAGCGGCCTGAAGGTTCTGGAGCTCGTTCCAGGCGACACGTTGATGATCTTTGGAGCAAGCGGCGGAATAGGACACATGGCGGTGCAACTGGCAAAGCATCTTGGATACCGCGTGTTTGCCGTGGCCTCGGGAGCAGATGGGGTCGCCCTCGTTCGGAGCTTGGGGGCCGATTTTGCCGCCGACGGGCGCCGAGACGACGTCGTCTCCGTCGCGCGCCAAACTGTGCCGGAAGGTTTTGGCGGAGCATTGGTGACAGTCGGCGGAGAAGGCCCGTCCAACGCGATCAAGAGCGTCCGTGCAGGCGGACGGATCGCATGCCCCAACGGGGTCGTTCCGCTTCCGACGGCTGCGGGCGGGACGGAGCTCGTGCTCTACGACGGAGACAGGACTCCCGAAGCCATGGAACAAGTGAACACGATCGTGGAGCGCGGCGGCCTGATCGTCCATGTGGCGGAGGTGTTCCCCCTGCACGCGGTCCAAGCCGCCCATCGACGTCTACAGAGCCATTATGTTGGCAAGCTCGTTTTGAAGACAGGCCGATCAGGAAATGCTCTGGGCTCGATACAGAGTTGAAACGGGGGCAGCCTGTAGAGCCGTCCCTCTCATTTGCGGGCGGGCGGAGGCGAGATGCGGGAGACGATCTAGCGTTCTGCCAAGATCGCCCGCAGCGTGTCGACGAAGAAGTCGGCATTGTCCTTGGCAAAGCAGAGCGGCGGCCGGATCTTCAGCGTGCTGCCCCAGAGGCCGGCGGCGCCGATCAGGATGCCGCGTTCCTTCATGGCATTGATGACGAAGGTGGCGAGCCCCTGGTCCGGCCGCCCGTCGGCATCGATGAAATCGAGGCCGATGAAGAGCCCTGCTCCCCGCACCGCACCGATATCGCGGCGATTGCCCATGATGGTCGAAAGGCCGGCCTTGAAATAGGCGCCGACGTCGCGGGCATTGTCGATCAGCCCTTCCCGCTCGATGACGTCGAGCACCGCCGACCCGGCAGCGGCGGCGACAGGATTGCCGCCAAAAGTGTTGAAGTAGCCGGTCTCCTCGCAGAACAGCGACAGGAGGTCCGGCCGGGTGACGACGCCGGCCATCGGAAAGCCGTTGCCCATCGGCTTGCCCATGGTGACGATGTCTGGGACGATACCATGGCGCGAGAAGCCCCAGAGGCCGCCACCGGTGCGGCCGAAGCCGGGTTGCACCTCGTCGGCGATGAAGAGACCGCCCGCCTTGTGAGCCACCTCGACCGCCGCCTGAAGAAAGCCCGGCGGATCGGCGAAGATACCGTCCGAGGAAAAGATGGTGTCGACGATGACGGCAGCGAAGCCGATCCCCTTTTCTTCGAGATCGTCGATGGCCGCCTGAAGGTTGCCGGCAAAGAAGGCGGCAACGTCGCCGCCCGGCGCCAGCGCCGGATCGGGCTCGGGAATGACCCGCACGAAGTCCGGTACCGGTTTCGACTTCATCGACGACGGCGATATGGCCGTCACGTGATGGGTATTGCCGTGATAGGCGGCGCGGGTGACCACGAAGCCGCGCTTGCCCGTTGCCGCCTCGGCAATGCGCATGGCGAGATCGTTGCTCTCCGAGCCGGTGCAGGTCATCGTGAGGTTGGAAAGCGGCGCCGGAAACTTCGACAACAACTTCTCGGCATAGGCCTCGGCCGGCTTGGTCAAATAGCGCGTGTGGATGTTGAGGACGGCGATCTGCCTCGCCACCGCCTCGGCAACGGCCGGGTGCGAATGACCGACCGACGGCACGTTGTTGTAGACGTCGAGATAGCGCTTGCCATGGGCGTCATACATGAAGACGCCCTCCGCCCGCACCATCTCGATCGGCTCCTTGTAGAAGAGAACCGAAGAAGCGCCGAAGGTGGCCTGTCGCCTCGCGACGCGGGCCGCCAGTTCCGGCGCGAGCGCCGCGCCATCGGACGCCTCGAAGCGATTGAGAGCGAGGATCTGCTTGGTCGGGCTCATGCCACACCCTTCAGGAAATCGGCGGCAAGGTAGCGGTCGGCGAGATCGACGGTGCCGGCGGTGTAGGCGGGCCCCATCGACTGGGCGGTCGGCGTTTCCGAATGCGAGGCGATCCAGGCGGTGAGCTGCATCCGCCGGAGCATCACCAGCATGGGCAGCGCTGCCGCCTGTTCGGGATCGAGCGGAGCGACACGCGCATAACCCTCAAGCCAGGCTGCCGTCAGATCGGGAATGAAGGGTTCGGTCTCCATGAAGGAAATCGAGGCGGCGAAGTCGTAGGCAAACCAGGAAAAGCCGCAGTCGTCGAAGTCGATGACACCGAGCCGGTCGCCATCGACCAGAAGGTTGGCAGCGCGCATGTCGGCGTGGATCAGGCCGAAGCGATCGGGCGCCGTGCCGAAGGCGGCCGTTTCGCGATGGAGCTGCGCCGCGACCCTTTCGAGGATTGCCCGCCCGGTGGCATCGAGGCCAAGTGCCGCGCGCCAATCGCCCCAATATGCGTTCGGGCCGATGATGGTGTCGAAGGTCCAGGTCTTGCGGGTGAAGTCCTTGGGTGGCGACCAAGCCCGGCTGTGGGCGTGGAGGCGAGCGGAGATCTCACCGAGATGGCCGTACCAGCGGGTGAGGTCGCCGGCTTCATCGGGTGCCTTGCCACTCATGAATTCGAAGGCCACGGCGTTGCGGTGCGTTTCGCCGTCAAAGAAGCTGGCGAGCAGTTGGCCGTCGGCGGCGTGGATCGGCGCCGGCGTGGCGATGATACCGGCCGCCCGCAACGCCTCGATCCATTCGAGCTCGGAGACTATCTCATCGTCGCTGTGGTAGGCCGGACGATGCACGCGCAGGATCAGGCGACGACCGGCCTTCGCGTCATCCACGAGAAAAGTGGCGTTCTCGGAAATCGTCAGCAGCGACAGATCGGACGTTTTGTCGATATTCCAAGTCGGTAGCGCCGAGCGGAGACCGTCTTCGAGGCGGGCGAGAAAGGCGTCGTCATAGAGCATGCTGGCCGGATCCGTGATTGCCAATGTTTGTAGATGCAACAACATTGATGTTGGAATTGCAACATCAAAAAGCGGGCAGCGGATGCCTGTCCCTCTGGCAACCGCAGCCCTGAAAAGCACATCCCCGGAGAGCGGCGCTCCCCGGGGATGCATTCTAGCTCCAATTGGCGGAGGCGTGACTCAGCGAGCCGCCGTCCAGCCCTTGTAGTCGGCGATGTTGTCGCGCGTCACGAGCTTGGAGGGCATCAGCGTCACCTGCTGCTCGGGCTTCTTGCCATTGAGCAGGTCGATGCCGATCTGCGTGGCGAGCTGGGCCATGGCATAGGGGTCCTGGCTCGAGGAGGCCAGAACGAGCGACGAAGAATCCTTCAGCTCGGCTTCGATGTCCGGCGCGCCGTCAACGGCGGTGATGAACAGGTTGGTGCGATTGGCCTGCTTGGAGGCAAGGCTGGCACCGATACCCGTCGGGTCGTTGATGGCGAACACGGCGTCGATCTTCTCGAAGCGGGTGAGCAGCGACTGCATGACGTTCAGGCCGCCGTCGCGCGAACCCTTGGCGTCCTGGTCGTCAGACAGCACGTTGATGCCGGAGTTGGCGCCGAACACCTTCTTGCAGCCGACGACGCGGTCGATGACCGACGACACCTGCGGGCCATTGACGATGACGACGTCGCCCTTGCCGCCCAGCTTGTCGACGATGAACTGGCAGGCGATCTCGCCGGCCTGGACGTTGTCGGTGGTGACGGTGGCATCTGCGCCTTCGGCGGCGGTGTCAACGGCCACGACCGGAATGCCGGCAGCCTGGGCGCGGGCGATGGCGGGCGCCACGGCCTTCGGGTCGGCCGGGTTCAGGAGGATCAGGTCGACGCCGGCGGCGATGAAGTTGTCGATCTGGGTGAACTGCTTGTTCATGTCGTAGTCGTAGCCGAGGGCGGTGACTTCGACGTTCGGGTTGACTTCCTTGGCCTTGTTCGTCGCACCGTTGGCGAGGGCCACGAAGAACGGATTGCCCATCGAACCGAGCGAGATACCGATCTTGTTGAGGTCCTTGGCCGAGGCGACACCAGTGAAGGCGACGGCGGCGGCGGCGGCGAGCAGAATGCTGCGAGACTTCATGAGTTTACTCCTCCTTGGGATGCCGGCTGGGCCAGACGGTTCTCCTCCCGCCTGACACGCCTGCTATGTCCGGCCGGCCGCGGAGCGGTCCTGCCGATGGCTTGCCGGGGTATCGTGTCGGCCGGGTCTATCCGGCTGAAACGCCACCCCAGATACGGAGGCGGGACCGGCCCGCCGCCGAATTCCTGGATCGAGGCAGACGAATTTGCCTCGATCCCTTATCGTTTCGCATCCGCTTGGTCCGAAAAGTCTCCAACTTTTCGGGCAGATGCTTAGGTCCTAGCGCCACCCTGCGAGCGGACGCGGTCGAGCGCCACGGCGATGATGATGACGAGGCCCTTGATGATGTACTGCCAGATGTCGCTGACGCCGACGAGCACCAGACCGTTGGACAGCACGGCGATGATCAGCGCACCGATCAGCGTGCCCCAGATGGATCCGACGCCGCCGGTGAACGACGTGCCGCCAAGAATGACGGCCGCGATGGCGTCGAGTTCGTAGGACTGGCCGAGCTGGGTGCCGTTGGCGGCGAACAGGCGGGCCGCGCTCATCACGCCGCCGAGGCCGGCCATCAGGCCCGAGAAGCCGTAGACGAACAGGAACACGGCCCAGACCTTGATGCCGGAGAGCCGAGCGGCGCTCTCGTTGCCGCCGGTGGCGTAGATGTGCACGCCAAGCACCGTTCGGCGCAGGATGATCCAAGTGACGATCACCGACAGGAAGGCGATGATCACCAGCCAGGGAACGCCGAAGATGTAGCCGTTGCCGATGAAGGCGAAGGGCATGTGCGAGTTGAAGACGGTCGTGTCGTTGCCGAGAAGGCGCGCCACGCCACGCACGGCGGTCAGCGAACCCAGCGTTGAGATGAAGGGCGGCAGGCCGATGAAGGCGACCAGCGAGCCGTTGATGAGGCCGAACACCAAGCCGGCGAACAGCGCCAGCGGGATGCCGATCATGCCCATGTCCGGGACCAGCGACCCCATCACCGCCACCATGGCCGAAGCGGCGAGGATCGAGCCAACCGAAAGGTCGATGCCGCCGGTCAGGATCACCGCCGTCATGCCGCAGGCGAGCACGGTGTTGATCGACGCCTGTTGGGTGACGATGGAGAGGTTCTGGGGGGAGAAGAACCGGCCCGACATCAACTGAAAGGCGATGCCGAGCAGGATCAGGATCGGCAGCATGCCGACCGTGCGGATGATCTGTTGGATGAAGACCTGACGATTGGCGGCGGCCTTCTCGCGGGAGAGTTCGGCGGCCGACGAGGTTTCCTGGGACATGGCGGTTCCCTTGCTTCCGTTTTTTGGCTTCAGGCGGCCGGCGCGCTCGGATGAGCGAGACCGGCGGCCAGGGCGATGATGTTTTCCTGCGTGATCGCGACGCCGGTGGTGCCGCCGACCTCCCCAACGATATGGCCCTCACGCATCACCAGAACGCGGTCGGCGATGCCCACCACTTCAGGCATCTCCGAGGAGATGACGAGCACGCCGACACCCGCTTTCACGAGGTCATCGATGATGCGGTAGATTTCCGATTTGGCACCGATGTCGACGCCGCGCGTCGGTTCGTCGAGGATCAGCACGCGCGGCCGCGTCTCCAGAAGGCGGGACAGCAGCACCTTCTGCTGGTTGCCACCCGACAGAGAGCCCACCTCGACGATCGGCCCGGCGACGCGGATCGACAGTGCCTTGATGGCGTCGACCGCCCTCACCCTCGCCTTCTTGAGGTTGAGAATGCCGCCCTTGCCGGCGTCGCGGCCGATGACCTGCAGGTTGATGTTCTCCTGCACCGTCATGTCGAGGAAAAGGCCCTGCCCCTTGCGGTCCTCGGTGAGATAGACGATGCCGGCATCCACGGCCTGGATCGGCCTGTTGATGTCGACCGGCTTGCCGTCAAGCGCCACCGTGCCGGTCTTGCGACTGTCGGCGCCGTAGATGAGACGAGCGAGCTCGCTGCGCCCCGAGCCGACCAGACCGGCGAGACAGAGCACCTCGCCGCGGTGCAGATCGAAAGAGCAGCCGCGCACGCGGTGACCGTCACTCATGTCGCGGACGGACAGGATGACCTCTCCGCGACTGCCCTGGGCGTCGTGGTCCTTCTTGTAGAACTTGGAGAGGTCGCGGCCGACCATCATCTTGACCAGCTTTTCGGCCGACAGTTCATCACGGGTGAGCGTGCCAACGTAGCTGCCGTCGCGCAGCACCGAGCAGCGATCGGCCAGTTCGTAGACCTCGGCCATGCGGTGCGAGATGTAGATGATGGCGAGCCCGTCGGCGCGCAGCGTCCGGATGAGGTCGAACAGCTTGTCGGTCTCGCGCGAGGACAGGGCCGTCGTCGGCTCGTCCATCACCAGGATGCGGGCGTTGGCATGAATGGCACGAGCGATCTCCACCATCTGCCGCTCGGCGATCGACAGGGTCGAAACCACGGTACCCGGTCCGAAGGTGGCGCCCAGGCGGTCGAGCACGCCCTTGCACTCGGCGCGCATGCGTGCCCGGTCGACCTGACCGCCCGCCGACAGCTCGCGACCGAGATAGATGTTCTCGGCCACCGTCAGGTTGGGCGACAGGCTGAGCTCCTGATAGATGACGGCGATGCCCTTGGTCTTGGCGCTGAGGGGGCCATCGATATGGATCACCTCGCCATTGATGCGCAGCTCGCCGCCAGCGTCCGCCCGGTAGGCGCCCGACAGGATCTTCATCAGCGTCGACTTGCCGGCGCCGTTCTCGCCCATCAGGGCGTGCACCTCGCCGGGGTAGACGGTCAGCTCGACGTTGGCGAGCGCCTTCACACCGGGGAAGGTCTTGGAGATGCCGCGCATCTCGAGGATGGGTGTCGTCTCAGGCGCGGACGGCATAGTCTCTGAACTCCCTGAACATGGGCGCCGTGCCGGTCAGGATCGACGAGCGCGGCGAAAAGTTGAAGAAGAGTGGCAGCGTGGCGGCTCCGAGCGCGCCGGCTCGAGCCCGGAACGAACCGTCGAGCACCTTGGCTACGGGCACGCTTTCCGGCGTGGCGGCATCGAGCGCCGCCGAAAGGCGCTCTACGATGGTTTCGATGAGGCCGCAGTCGAGATCGCCCTCGAGAATGACGTGGTCGACATCGAGCGTCGCCGTGATGGCCAGGATGGCCGGCACGAAGGCGGCCACCGCGTCGTCGATCCACTCGTCAAAGGCGACGGGGCGCGGCTCGTGCCGGAAGAGATCGCCGATCTCGGCCAGCGTCTCGACGGCATGGCCGTGCCAGCGCAGATGCCGCCGCAGCCCGGCCAGCGACGTCCGGGTGAGCAGCACGTCGAAGGAGCGCTCGGGCCGGGGAGCCGAAGGCAACGACGAGGCCGACACCGGCATCATGGCGAAGTCGCCGGCGTTGCCGCGGCTGCCGCGCAGGCAATCGCCATCGAGCACGATACCGCCGCCGACGGCACCACCGATGAACAGATAGACGAAGTCGGAACGCGTCCGCCCGTGACCATAGAACAGCTCGGCGATGGCGGCGGCGTTGCCGTCGTTTTCGACGAACACCGGAATGCCGGTCTCCGATTCGAGCGCCGCACCGAAGTCAAACTCGTCCCACAGGCGGAAAGAACTGGCCGGCAGCTCCAGCTCACGCAGCCAACTGCCGAGATGATAGGGTTGGGCAAGACCGATGCCGGCAAGCCGCTCCCAGCGCTCCGGCCCGACTTCCGCTTCAATCGACTTGATGTCGGCGGCCACGGTGGCCAGCATGTCCTTGGGCGGCGGCAGCAAGCTGTCGTGTGACCGGCTGGCCAGGATGCGGCCGCCGAAATCCACGCAGACCGTCTCGCAACCGACGCGGTCGAGGCGAACTCCGATGGAATAGGCGCCTTCCGGCGCCAGCGCCAACATGGTGGCGGGCTGGCCGCGCTGCCCCTCGCGCTTCTTGCCCAGCTCGACGACGAGCCCGGCGGCGGCGAGATAGGCGGTGATGGCGCCGATGGCGTTGTTGGTCAGGCCGGCGGCCCGGGCGAGATCGGCTTTCGACGCTTCGCCAAAACGGCGCAGCGCCTGCAGCACGATTCGCTCATTGTAGAGACGAACCTGGGCAGAGTTCGACCCCTGCCCGGTCCGCGTCTTGCGGGCCGACATTCTCACTCCCCAATGCAGTTGAGCAAAGCAAACCGACGTGACGACAGTTGAAGATGGCGACGACGGCCTCCCAACCGTCGCCGCCCAGCCGAGGCAAGTTCTCCCGTGCTTCCCTCGATTAATTAATTCACGATGAAGAACCTAGGTCCGTTGAGTCAGACCGTCAATTCAGCCAAAAGCATGAACGACAATCGGTTGACTCGGCGCGGGAGTTATCGCATCGCGCGCATGCTCCCGCGCCGGAAAACTTGAATTGTTTCAAAGAACAAGCCGTCAGGCGAGCTTGGCGAACGCAACGTTTCGAGCAAGCCAGCAGCCGATGGTGATCCCCTCGACGGCACCGCTCGTCGAACGGCAAACGCGGACAGTCCAGTCGCCCGGCGCCGGCGCATCCATGCCGCGAGGGGTGGAGAGCCGCCAGACATCGCCAGCAAAGGGTCTCAGCTGGTGCATCGGACCGCGCCCCAGGAAGCCATCGAATCGGCCGGCAAAGGCCGGCCCTACCGCCTCGATCTCCAGGGTGGACTCGGTCTCATCGGACCAGTATCGGCCCGCGATGTCCTGCACCCCATCACCGTCGAGGCGCTCGACCACGCCGCGAAGGTTGTCGCCCGGGCGGTCAAGCCGAAGCCCGCCATCCTCACGGGATAGCAGCATGCCCGTCGAACGGGCGACACCATCCTCGCCAAAGGTCAGCACCTCGGGTCCGCCGCCAAGGTTGGCGAGAATGGCGTTGCCATGGACGGCCACATCGAGCGAAAGGCCAGATGTCGGCTCGAGATAACGTCCGGCCCAACCGGGATCGGCTGGTCCACCGTTTCGTGGCGTCGAGGGTCGGCCAAGAGCCGCCCGCATCACGAAAAGGGCGGCGGCATGGGCGTCGGCCTCATGGTTGAACATCACCACCACCGACAGCCGCTCGGCCGCCGCGTGCAGGCGGCGAATACGGAAGCCGCGCAAAGCGCCGCCGTGGCCGGTGATGGCGACCTCGTCGATGCGGTCATGCGCGAGGCCCATTCCATAGCGGGCGGGCCGACCGTCGGCGAAGGTCGACGGTGCCGATAACCGTCTGTAGAGACCATTGGCATCGTTGCGGGTGCGGTCGATATAGCGCTCCCAGGCGAGCATGTCGTCGAGGGTTGCCGCGACGCCGGCGTCGCCCGACCAGAAGATGCGATTCGCCGCCGGGAACCAGCCGACGGACGAGTTCCCCTCATGGCCGATCGTGCCGTTGAGCGGTGCCGCCGTGTCGGACGCAAGGCGGGCATCCCGCATGCCGGCCGGACCGAAGATGTGGGTTTGATAAAGCTCGGCAAGCGAACGGCCGGACTTCTCCTCGAGGAGATCGGACAGAATGCGGAAGTTGCCGTTGGAGTAGGAGTACTGGCTGCCTGGCTCGAAATGAGTGGTCTTCATGCGGGCAAACAATGGCCGCGCGTCCTCGCGTCGGAAGGCGCCCTCGTGGTGGGCGCCGTGCAATACGGTGAGCGCCCAATAGTCGCGCAGGCCCGAACGGTTGTCGCAGAGCTCCCGGACCGTCGGCCGCCGGCCGCTCAGATTCGGGAGGGCCACGGCAAGTCGCCCGTCGAGCGAGGATGGGTCGCCGACAAGATCGAGCAGCACGCCGCAGGTCATCTGCTTGCTGATCGAACAGATCGGCAGAAGGCGGGACGGCGTCATTTCGAGGCCGGTATCGGGGTCGGCATAACCCCAGGCCTCCCGGACGATCACCTCGCCGTCCTTCATCACGCCGACCGCTCCGCCCGGCCCCTTGAAACGCTCCGGCAGCGAAGCCACGGCAGCGGCAAGGGCGGCACGATCGATCGACGGCATTTTCTACATTCCTACGGTTGGACCACGCGCAGCTAAGGCGGCAACCTCTCGCCGCGCAAGGCCTTTCCCGCCGAAGAGCGTTCCCTCAATGCGACATGGTGGACCGGTGCGCCCATCCGGTCATGCGCTTCTCAACCCAGGCCATGATCGAGTACATGACGATGCCCTCGACGGCGAGCGCCAGCAGGCCAGCGAAGACCAGGGGCACGTTGAACTGGCTCTGGGCCGAACTCATCAGGTTGCCGAGCCCGTAGTTGGAGGCCACCGTCTCCGACACCACCGAGCCGACGAAGGCCAGCGTGATCGCCACCTTCAGCGAGCCGAAGAAATAGGGCATCGAGCGGGGAATGCCGACCTTCAGCATGATGTCGATTTTTTTCGCGCCGAGAGCGCGAAGCACGTCCTCGGTTTCCGGTTCGATGGTGGCGAGACCGGTGGCGACATTGACGACGATGGGGAAGAAGGAGATCAGGAAGGCAGTCAGCATGGCCGGCACGGCACCGATGCCGAACCAGATGACCAGGATCGGCACCACCGCCACCTTGGGCACGGCGTTGAAGCCGATCATCAAGGGGTAGAGGCCGGCGTAGATCACCTTCGACCAGCCGATGAACAGGCCGAGCGCCAGACCGCCCACCACTGCCATCAGAAAGCCGAGCGTGGTCGTATAGAGCGTCTGCAGCGAGTTCTTCCAGATCGGCGACCAATATTGATAGAGGGCTGCGAAGATGCGGGAAGGCGCCGGCAGCACGGTGTAGGGCAGATCGAAGACGCGCACCGAAGCTTCCCAAATGGCGAATAGGGCGATGGTGTAGAGCCAGGGCGATGCCTTCACCCAGTCGATCCTGGCTATCAGCGGCTTGGACCGCTCAGGCCTCTGGATATCCTCGACAACGGCACTCATGCCGCCCTCCTTGCATTGGCGATCTCGCCGTGGAGCTGATGGACCACGTCATTGAAGGCCTGGTCGTAGGTGATCTCCAGATCGCGCGGCCGCGCGAAGGGCACGCGGTGCTCCCGCAGCACACGCCCGGGGCGGGCGCTCATAACCAGGATCTTGTCGGCGAGAAACACCGCCTCGCGCAGATCGTGGGTGACCAGGATGATGGTGACGTCCTGTGCGGCGTGCAGGTCGCGGATGACGCACCAGAGTTCTTCACGCGTGAAGGCATCGAGGGCTCCGAATGGCTCGTCCAGCATCAGGAGCTGCGGCTCATGGATCAGAGCCCGGCAGAGGTTGGCGCGCTGCTGCATGCCACCGGAGAGCTGCCAGGGATATTTCGACCCGAAGTCCTTGAGGCCGACCACCTCCAGCAGATGCTCGGCTTTCTCCACATATTCCGCCCTGTGGGCGCGCAGGCGCTTGCGGTGCCTCTCGACGATCTCCAGTGGCAGAAGGATGTTGTCGAGCGTGGTGCGCCACGGCAGCATGCTGGGGTTCTGAAAGGCCATTCCGACGATACTCACCGGCTCGGTCACATGCTGACCGGCGACGATGACGTTGCCCGCCTGGGGAATGTGCAGCCCGGTGACAAGGCGCATCAGGGTGGACTTGCCGCAGCCGGACGGACCGACCACGGCGGCAAACTCGCCCTTGTCGACCTTGAAGGTGAGATCGGCGACGGCCAGCGTGCCACTCGCCCCGCCATAGCGCATGTCGACGTTTTCGATGGAGACCAGATGGGTCATTGTCTCGCTTTTCAAAGAAAGCAGAACCGGCCGAGGGATCTCGGCCGGCCCGCGACGCCTCGGTCAGGGCAGCTTGCGTTCGCCTTCCGGCGGCAGGAAGCTCGCATCGAACACCTTGTCGGCGGTCACAGCGCCCTTGAGGCCCATCGATGTCTTCAGCGTCTCGATGGCGGCGGCGAGTCGCGCCGGATCCACGCCGCCCATGCCATGCTCGACGACATAGGGCGTCTTGATGTTCTGGCCGTTGGCCATGGTGAGGCGCTCGAGCTCGATGTCGGGGTTCAGCGTCTCGTTACGCTTCAGCACGGCGTCGACACCCTCCTGAGGGTTGGCGACGGCATCGGCAAAGCCCTTGGCAAGCGCCTTCAGCACGCCCTTCACCACCTCCGGGTTCTTGGCGGCAAAGTCGGTGTTGACGGTGACGGTGTTGCCGTAGAGGTTGAGACCGTGCTCGGCCATCAGGATCGGCACAATGTCGTCAGCCGGCACGCCCTGGGCCTTGAGGTTCAGAATCACCGAGAAGGAGAAGCCGAAGACCGCGTCGACGTCGCCCTTGGCCAGCATCGGCTCGCGCACTGGGAAGCCGACCGACTCGAGCGTGATCTTGCTGTCGTCGATGCCGGCCACCGCCTTGAAGGCCTTCCACTGGGCGAAGGCGCCATCCGGCGGCGGCGCGCCCAGCTTCTTGCCCTCAAGCGACTTTGGATCGTCGGTCACGCCGAGCGACTTGCGACCGACGATCGCAAAAGTCGGCCGTTCGTAGACCATGAAGACGCCCTTGATCTTCTGCGAGGGATCCTCGTCGAGCAGCTTGATCAGCGAGTTGATATCGCCGAAGCCCATGTCGTAGGTGCCGGTGGCGACGCGCGAAATGGCCTCCACCGAACCATTGCCGCTGTCGATGGTGACATCCAGCCCCTCGGCCTTGAAATATCCCTTGTCGAGCGCCAGCAGGAAGCCGGCGGCCGGCCCCTCGAACTTCCAGTCGAGCGTGAACTTGACGGGCGTATCGGCAAAGGCGGCCGGCACGGCGGCGAGCGAGGCGATTCCCGCAAGACCGGCGAGCGCGGCCCTCGCAGCAAGGCGGCGGGCGGATTTCAGCATGACGTTCCCCTTATAGGCTTGGAATAACGCCATTTTGTCGGATGAACGCATGCGATTGCAAGACAAAATGCTCAATGTCTAAGCAACTAGCACTATGCCTGCGATTTAGACAATCCGTTGGATGACTTTGCGCTGATAGTAGGCAATCCTCTGTGGACTATCACTCCGTCCGACCGAAGGTCGCCGCCAGCCAGTCATGCGGCAGCGCCGGCACGAAGTTGCCGTCCCGGCCGGTCATGTCGGCGTTGGCGACGAGCGCGTTGAGGATGGCCTCTTCGACTGCCTGAACGGTGGCGTCGAAGAAGGGATCGATATCGACATCCGGGATTGCCGAGAGCAACGCGAGGTGGCCGGTGCGCCCCAAGGCGGCCTCGCCGTTGGCGGTCGAAAAGGCAAGGAAGATGTCGCCGGAAGAGTTGTAGCCGAGGCCTCCGGTCCAGGCGATGCCGAGCGGCACCCGCCGCGCCAAGCGTTTCAGCTGGTGCGGCAGGAGCGGCGCATCGGTGGCGACAATGGCGATGATCGAGCTTTTCTCGGCGCGGGGTGTGCTCTCGACGAGGCGCGGCTCGGCGAGCTCGACGCCGGCTCGATGACCACGGATCATGAGATTGCGCCGCTCCCCGAAGTTGCTCTGAACGAACACCCCTAGCGTGAAGGTTTTTCCCGCCCAGCGGACGACGCGGGACGCCGTGCCGGAACCGGCCTTGAAGTCGAAGGTGCACATGCCTGTGCCGCCACCGACCGAGCCCTCTTCGATCGGCCCAGGCACCGCGCCGTCAAGTGCGGCGAAGACATGCGCGTCGGTCAGATGGTGGCCGTTGATGTCGTTCAGAAAGCCATCGTAGGTCTCGCCCGCCACCGGTAGCCCCCAGGCCGAAGCGAGGGCTTCCGGCCTGTTGGACGCCACCCATTTCAACGTCGCATCGTGGGCGACTCCGAGAGAATGGGTATTGGTGATGGTGATCGGCAGGCTGAAGGCGCCCACCTCCTCGATGAGATGGATGCCGGTGAGTTCGCCATTGCCGTTCCCGGAGAAGAAACCGGCATAGCAGGGCTGGTCGATCGCTGCATTGGGCCGCGGCAGGATGGCCGTCACGCCTGTTCGCACCGGACCGCGACCGACGCTGAGCGGTCCCTCGCCGGAAATCAGCGTGGTGTAGCCGACACTGACGCCGGGAACGTCGGTGATGGCGTTGAAGATGCCCGGCTCGCCATCAAAGGACATGGCGAAGGCACGGGCGCGCGGCAGGCCCGACGGCGTTGAGAAATGGAAGTCAGTCACGGCCGGTGCATCTCCGAGTTCCTAGAGCTTTTCGGTGAACTCAGTTTACCAGAAAAGCTCCATCTCCTTGTCAAGACGCAACTCCGGACGCAAAACCGGTTCCCACTTTTGCTGGAGTTGCTCTAGTAGAAGATGCAGGATAATTGCCTTCCAGGCCGGAAAGGCAAGAGTGGTCGATCGATGCCGGGTCAACGAGGAGGCCACTCTCGCCGGCATCGATCGACCGACCCGACAAGACCAGGAGATGCGGCGGACCTGGTTTCACCGGGTTGTAGTTTGGAAAGCAACTGTACTCTTTCCAAAATCACTAGACTATCAACACTATTGTTCTAACGTTTTAACGAATTATTTACAACATCATCGCCGCAAAACTCAGCATTTTGATGTATTAATCATAAACGGGTAACCTTAATTTCTTGAGCGAAGGCGCACAGAGGGGATCGCCGGACTCATTACCGAATCCAACGAAGACAGCCGCGGAAGCCACATGCCATTGGTTTGCAACGGCCGCTTCGATACGGTTGAACAGAGGGCTTGGTCAGGCGGCAGCGAGAACGACGCGGTTCCGGCCTTCCGCCTTGGCGCGGTAGAGGGCGTTGTCGGCGCGCTTCAGGAGCGACTCCGGCGTGTCGCCTTCATGCAGGATATAGGCGGCGCCGACGGAAATGGTCACGTCGACGAACTCCGCGCCGCCATGAATGGCGAAGGGATCGCGAGCGATCTTGGTGCGCAGCCGTTCGGCGACGATGGACGCTATGCCATAGTCGGTCTCCGGCATGACGATGACGAACTCCTCGCCGCCGAAACGGCAGGGCAGATCGAGGGCCCTCAGGTTGCGGCGGATGCGGGTCGCAAACTCTCGGAGGATCTCGTCGCCGGCATCGTGGCCGTGGGTGTCGTTGACCTTCTTGAAATAGTCGATGTCGACGATCAGAAGCGACAGGTCACCCTTCTTCTCGGTGGCGCGTTCGACGAGGGCGGAGAGATGCGAGTCGAGGTAGCGGCGATTGTAGAGACCGGTGAGCGCATCGGTGATGGCGAGCTCCATCGTCTGCAGCACGCTGGCGCGCAGCCGGTCGGTGTAGCGCTTGCGGCGGATCTGGGTGCGGCAGCGGGCGGTGAGTTCCTGGGCGTCCACCGGGCGGATCAGATAGTCGTTGATACCGAGCTCGAGGCCGCGCGTCAGGCGACCGCCTTCCTCGGGGTCGGCGATCAGCAGGATCGGCAAGAGACGCGTCCGGTCGAGCGATCTCAACTGCGAACAGAGACGTAGCGCGTCGTAATCGTCGAGAGCCATGGAGATCATGGCGAGGTCGTAATTGCCCTCGGCGGCGCGGAACAACGCCTCCTGCGGGTTGGTCTCGATGTCGACGGCCATTTCGCTCGATAGCGCCTGAGCAATGCGCACGTAGGCCGAGCGACGATCCTCCACCAGCAGCACCCGGCCTGGCGCGCGAGCGGTGAGGTCGGCATAGGTCATTGCTCGATCGAAGGCGACGGAACCCTGGTTGGCCCTGAGGTCGAGCTCGTCGGTGAGCTGCTTCAGACGGACGAGGCTCTTGACGCGGGTGATGAGCTGGACGTCGGAGACCGGCTTGGTGAGGAAGTCGTCAGCGCCGGCCTCAAGTCCCAGAACGCGATCGGCAGGCTGGTCGAGCGCGGTGACCATGATCACCGGCAACTGCGTGGTCTTGGGGTTGGCGCGAATGCGGCGACAGACCTCGAAGCCGTCCATTCCCGGCATCATGACGTCGAGAAGAACGATGTCGTAGGCGGCATTGTCCAGCATGGCCAGCGCCTCGGCACCGGAGGTGGCAGTGTGGACATCGAAATACTCGGCGGTGAGGCGGGCCTCCATGAGGCGCACGTTGACCATGATGTCGTCGACAACAAGAATACGCGCTGTCATCACACACACTTCCGTTCCGGCAGACGCCTACTGGTCGCCGATATAGGTACGCACCGTCTCGATGAACTTTGAAACCGAAATCGGCTTGGAAATATACGCCTCGCAGCCTCCCTGCCGGATGCGTTCCTCGTCCCCCTTCATGGCGAAGGCGGTGACCGCGACCACCGGGATCGAGCGCAGCTCGTCATCTTCCTTCAGCCACTTGGTGACCTCCAGCCCCGACACTTCCGGAAGCTGGATGTCCATGAGGATGAGATCCGGTCGGTGGGTGCGCACCAGGTCCAGGGCCTCGATCCCGTTCCGTGTCTGAATCGTGCGGTAGCCATGCGCTTCCAGGAGATCATGGAAGAGCTTCATGTTGAGCTCGTTGTCCTCGACGATGAGAACTGTCTTGGCCATTCGACTCTCTTTCCACCTCGCGCGCCGGTCGGACCGGGTGCTCGGCGGGTTCTCATTCCGGCGCACTCGGCTTGTACGCAGGAACGCCTTCCGGTGGGATAGGTTGCCGCACTGATTCCAGTATAACAAATATAGTACGGATTCCTTTAGCAATCCCAAACGGTGGACCGAACATGCCCATTGATAAAAGGCTTAGCGTCGAGGCAGCGGAGGAGTTGGCGATTTCCGCCCTCGCCTACCTTGCAGGAAATCCTGACGCTCTGGGCCGCTTCCTGTCACTTTCTGGCATTGGGCCGTCCGACCTTAGGGCTGCGGCGCGCGAACCCGGCTTTCTCGTCGGCGTGTTGGAATTTTTTCTCGCCGACGAGTCTCTGCTGCTATCCTTCGTCGAGGAGGCGCAGGTGAGGCCGACAATGATGGCGGCGGCACGGCATGTGCTGGCCCGCGACTTCGAGTTCTGACCGACCAGCGGGGCTAGGTCGGCGGGGGCGAACATGTCCGAGGCGTCGAATGGCTTTTGCAGGGATTGCCTTGCCCCGGCGCCGACCGAGGGGCGTCGTTGTCCGGCCTGCGGCAGCCCGCGCCTTCTCCGTCACCCCGATCTCCATCGGCTCGTCATCGCCCATGTCGACTGCGACGCTTTCTATGCCTCGGTGGAAAAACGGGACGACCCGTCGCTCGCCACCAAGCCGCTGATCATCGGCGGCGGCAAGCGCGGCGTCGTGTCGACCGCCTGCTACATCGCGCGCATCAGCGGCGTGCGCTCGGCCATGCCGATGTTCAAGGCGTTGCAGCTCTGCCCCGACGCGGTGGTGATCCGACCCAACATGGAGAAATACGCCCGTGTCGGCCGGGAGATCCGCCGCCGCATGCTGGAACTGACGCCGCTCGTCGAACCTTTGTCCATCGACGAGGCCTTTCTCGACCTGTCCGGCACCGAGAAGCTGCATCGGGCCAGCCCGGCTCTGGTGCTCGCCCGCTTCGCGCGCGACGTGGAGCGCGAGGTCGGCATTACCGTTTCCGTCGGTCTCGCCGCCAACAAGTTTCTCGCCAAGATCGCCTCCGACCTCGACAAGCCCAGGGGCTTTTCGGTGATCGGGCTCACGGAAGCGGCGGCTTTCCTGGCGCCGCGCCCAGTCACGACGATCTGGGGCGTCGGTCGCGCCTTTTCCGAACGGCTGGCCGCCGACGGGTTCCGGACGGTAGGCGATCTGCAGGCGGCCGATCCGGCACGGCTCGCTAGCCGATACGGGGCGCTCGGTCTCAGGATCGTCAAACTGGCGCGCGGTTCCCAACTCGAAGCGCAAGAGCGTCGGCTCGGAAGTGACCTTCTTCGAGGACCTTGCCGACCTAGGCGACCTCCGGCCGATCCTGCGCGAACAGGCGGAGCGCGTCTCCTTCGGTCTCAAGCATGAGGATATCGCCGGCTCCTCGGTGACGCTGAAGCTCAAGACGGCCGACTTCAAGCTGAGGACGCGAACACGGCGCCTCGCGGATCCCACCCAGCTCGCCGACCGCATCTTCACCGCTGCCGATGCCCTGCTCGCCGAGGAAGCGCACGGCCAGAAATATCGTCTTCTCGGCGTCTCGGTCGCCGATCTCTGCGAGAGCCGCTTTGCCGATCCCGCCGATCTCGTCGACCAGAAGGCGACCCGCAAGGCCGCCGCCGAGCGGGCCATGGACGAGGTCAGGCAGAAGTTCGGCAAGCGTGCGCTCGAGACCGGCCTCGTCTTCGGCAACCACCGACGCCACAAGGAGTGACGACGTCGCTCACCTTTGGCTCAGGCGGGCGCGCGTCGTGCGTGGCGTCGTCAGGAGCAGGCTGGTGTCGGATCCGGTGATGCCGGGCAGAAGGCGGATGCGGCGCAACACCGTGTCGAAGTCGGTGAGCGTCGCGGCACCCAGTTCGACGACGAGATCCCAGCGGCCATTGGTGGTGTGGATCGCCGCCACCTCTGGAAAGCCCCCGAGCTGACGGATCACCTTGTCGAGCACGTGGCCCTCGATCTCGATCATCATCACCGCCCTCACCGGCACCTCGACGGCGTCGTTGCGCAGAATGACCGTGTAGCCGAGGATGTCGCCGTCGCGCTCCAGTCGTTCCATGCGGGCGCGCACGGTGGCGCGCGACACGCCGAGCTCGGCCGCAAGATCGGACACCGATCGGCGGCCGTCATGACGCAGCAGTGTGACTAATTGCTGATCCAGCCGGTCCATATAACCACCGTTTTGACCAATGGAACTGCCGTTTTGATAAGCTGATCCGCATAATTTGCCAATCCCGCCTGTTCACTTCGCCGGCCAGCAATGGCCAGATGCCGGCAGTCACACAGCGAGGGAAACGGCATGAAGGTGAGGCTCCTGGGCATTCCGATCGAGGATGGCGCTGGCCGCATGGGCTGCGAGATGGGGCCAAGCGCCTATCGCACCGCCGGCATCGTCGAGGCCATCGCCGAACTCGACCACGAAGTCGAAGATCTCGGCAATGTCACCCGCGGCCCGCTGCCGACCATAACGCCCCCTCACCCGCATCTTCGGCGCCTTCCCGAAATCGCGGCCTGGGTCGGCACGGTGACCGAGGCCGCCTACCGGGCCAGCGACGGCGCCCTGCCGGTGTTCCTCGGGGGCGATCACGCGCTTGCCGCCGGTACGGTGCCGGGCGTTGCCCGGCGAGCGGCCGAAGACGGGCGCCCTCTATTCGTGCTGTGGCTCGACGCCCATACCGACTTTCACACGCTCGACACCACCCAAAGCGGCAATCTTCACGGCACGCCGGTCGCCTATTTCACCGGCGCGCACGGCTTTCACGGCTGCTACCCGCCGCTCTCGCACCCGGTGCCGCCCGGCAATGTCACCATGGTCGGCATTCGCTCGGTCGACCCGGCCGAACGGCGGGCGCTCAGCGGCTCCGGCGTTACCGTGCACGACATGCGCGCCCTCGACGAACATGGCGTCGGTTCGCTGGTCTGGCGCTTCCTCGAACGCGTCGCCGCAGCTGACGGCCGCCTGCATGTCAGCCTGGACGTCGACTTCCTCGACCCGTCGATCGCGCCGGGCGTCGGTACCACCGCGCCGGGTGGCGCCACCTTCCGCGAGGCGCATCTCATCATGGAGATGCTGCACGACAGCGGCCTCGTCTCCTCGATCGACCTTGTGGAACTCAATCCCTTTCTCGACGAGCGCGGCCGTACCGCCACGCTGATGGTCGACCTTCTCGCCAGCCTTATGGGCCGCACCGTCATGGATCGGCCGACCCGGAGCTTCGCAGCATGAACGCCATATCCGCGCTCGCCATCGTTCCCTTCGTGTCGGTCGACAACATGATGCGGCTGGTGCTCAGCATCGGCATCGAGCGCTTCCTCGTCGAACTCTCAACCTATATCGAGGAGGACTTCCGGCGCTGGCCGACCTTCGACAAGACGCCGCGCGTCGCCTCGCATTCGGTCGATGGCGTCATCGAGTTGATGCCGACATCCGACGGGGCGCTCTACGGCTTCAAGTATGTCAACGGCCATCCCAAGAACATGCGCGAGGGCAAGCAGACGGTGACGGCCTTCGGCGTGCTGGCCGACGTCGGCTCGGGCTATCCGATGCTGCTGACCGAGATGACGCTGCTGACCGCCCTCAGAACCGGCGCCACCTCGGCGATGGCGGCGCGGCACCTTGCCCCCAAAGGGGCCAATACCATGGCGATCATCGGCAACGGCGCCCAGTCGGAGTTCCAGGCCCTGGCGTTTGCCGCCATTCTCGGCATCCGCAACCTGCGCCTTTATGACATCGATCCCGCAGCAACGGAGAAGTGCCGGCGCAATCTTGCCCCCCTAGGCTTCTCCATCAAGGTCTGCCGTTCGGGCCAGGAAGCCGTCGAAGGCGCCGATGTCATCACCACGGTGACCGCCGACAAGCAGTATGCGACCATCCTGACCGACAACATGGTCGGCTCCGGCGTGCACATCAACGCGGTCGGCGGCGATTGCCCCGGCAAGACGGAACTCCACCGCGACATCCTGAAGCGGTCGTCGATCTTCGTCGAGTATGCGCCGCAGACGCGCATCGAAGGCGAGATCCAGCAGCTTGCCGCCGATCATCCCGTCACCGAGTTATGGGAGGTGCTCGATGGATCCGCGCCGGCCCGCAAGTCTCCAGACGAGGTGACGCTGTTCGACTCGGTGGGGTTTGCGATCGAGGACTTCTCGGCGTTGCGCTATGTGCGCGACAAGCTCGCCGGCACGTCCTTTTATCAGGAACTGGACCTGCTCGCCGATCCCGACGAGCCGCGCGATCTCTACGGCATGCTGGTGCGCGCCGAGATGGCTATTTGAGGTGTTCCTGAAGGGCCTGGAAGCGAACGGCCAGTTCACTCTTGCCGCTCGGCTTGCTGCCGGCCTTGGCGGGCGGCGAATATCCCGGCACCACGATGCCCTGATCGAGCATTTCCTTGACCGTTATGGTCCCGGCGTCGACGATCTCGCCCGTCTGGGTGTTGGTGATATAGTGCCGATAGGTGCTGCTGCCGACCTTCCAGTAGGAGTGGGTCTTCTTGGCTTCGAGGTCGGCGACGCTCGGCGGCGGGCGGGGGCCGGGCTCGGAGGAGGCAACCGGAAAAGGCTTCACATAGAACCAGATCGCCGTGACGATCGCGGCGAGCACCAGAGCCAGGGTGCCGGCAATGACAAACGACCTTGTGTCCTGATGACCACCGGTGCGACGCCGGCCTGAGGACGCAGTGGTCGCCTTCCCGCCCTTCTTCTTGACGGGACTGCCGATCGACATGTGTTGCGAGGCGACTACCCGTGACTGCATGACCCGCCTCCCTCAGTGCGCGGCGCTCTTCCTCCACCCCATCGAACCGACCTGCCGGTCGCGGCTTCTTCTTGAGGTTGCTGACCCAACCCGTTTCGCCATCATGCAACAGATAAGCGCGGAAAGTGTTTATTTCCCTTACGAGGCGAATCCTTGGGCCAGGAAAGAAAAAATATCCTTAACATGGGGTTAACCTTGCCTTGGAGCTGTCAAGCTCCAAGCAAGCCGGTTTGCATGCTGGCCTCGAAAAGTCGCGGTCCCGTTGCTTTGTGCTACGGAAACCTTTCGCGGGACTTGCCAGGACGAAACCGCCCGACCATCCCACGCTCGGCTTACCTGCAGCAAATGTCTGGCCTGTTCTTCGAGTTGTTGGATTCCATAGGCTTTTCGGCGCGAAGCACGATTTCTCGCGCTGCCCAGAAAGGCGCGACCACAGCGTCGGCCTGTAGGAACACGAAGAACAGGCATCTTAAGTCTCGGTTCACCATTGCTGGAGCAAACCTGCTTCAGAACTGTTTTTACTAGAAGATGCGAAAATGTTTCTCAATCGAGTCAAGTTGTGGAAAGTCATTGGCGCAGCCGTAGCGATATTCATCACGTTGACGGTGTGTCTGCTGCTGTCCGTCGTCTATACGACACTGTCGACCGACGCCGCCAGGCAGGCCCTGGAAAAGCAGCGAACGGCCATCAGCACCGGCGCCCTTCTGATGCAAAAGGATATTGCCGGCACGGCGATCTCCTGGTCCGGCGATGTCGTCGACCATATCGAGCTGTCGGCCATTCCGCCCTTCCCGACCCACGAGCTCATCGACAATCTGACGCGCACGGCGGGCGCTGCGGCGACCATTTTCGCCTATGACGCCGTCAAGGACGACTTCACGCGCGTGACCACGTCGGTCAAGAAAGCCGACGGCAGCCGCGCGGTCGGCACCGATCTCGGCAAGACGTCGCCGGCCTACGCAGCCATCAAGGCAGGTCGAAGCTTCACTGGCGAAGCCACCATTCTCGGCTCGCCCTATCTCACTATTTACACGCCCATCAAAAATGATGCCGGCCAGGTTGTCGGCATCTTGTTTGCCGGCATCCCCGAGGACACGGTCGCCGCCACCAAGAATGGGCTGGTGCTGAAGATTTCGCTGCTCGGCTTCCTGCTGGCGGCGCTGATGTCGATCGGCGCCTCGTGGCTGGTGGCGCGCCTCATCCGCCCCGTGACGCATCTCTCGGGACTGATGGAACGCATTTCGCGCAATGATCTCGCTGAAGAGGTTCCCTACGCGGCCTATGGCAACGAGGTGGGAACCATCGCCCGATCCGTCGTCATCCTCAAAGACAGCGCCGTTGCCCGCATCGCGCTGGAACGGGACAAAGACGCGGAGACGGCGGGACGCGCCGCGCGACAGGGACGCATCGAAGCGCTGATCGACGACTTCCGCTCCTCCACCCGGACCGCCCTCGGTGAAGTGACCAAGACCGTCGAGAGCCTGCTCGCCACGGCCGGCTCGCTCGGTGCCGGCGCCCAGCGGACCGTGCAAGATGCAGGCGCTGCCTCGCACGCGTCATCGGACGCCACCGACAACGTTCAGTCCGTCGCGTCGGCGACCGAGGAACTTGCCGCGTCGATCGGCGAGATCTCCAGCCAGATCCAGCGCACCGGGGCCATCGTCGCCGAGGCGGCGCGCGGAACACGCGATGCCGACACCAAGATCAATCGCCTTGCCACCGGCGCGACCAAGATCGGCGAGGTGGTCACGCTGATCCGCGCGATTGCCGAACAGACCAACCTCCTGGCACTCAACGCCACCATCGAGGCGGCGCGGGCCGGCGAGGCCGGCAAGGGCTTTGCCGTCGTCGCCGCCGAGGTGAAGAACCTCGCCGGTCAGACCGCCAGGGCGACGGAGGAAATCGCCTCCCAGGTCGACGGCATCCAGGGGGCCACCGCTGACGCCGTCGAGGCGATCCAGGCGATCAGCGCCACCATGCAGGAAGTCGATCGCTACACGGGGGCCATTGCAGCCGCCGTGGAAGAACAGGGCACGGCCACCGGCGACATCAGCCGTTCGGTCAATGCCGCGGCCGCCGGCTCACAGCGTGTGGCAGCCAATGTCGACGCCGTGCTGTCAACGGCTCGCGAAACCGAGGCGGCGGCGCAGAAGCTAGACCGCGATTCCCGCGAGGTCGCCGACGAGGCGAGCCGGCTTCGCTCGACGATCGACGCCTTCCTCGGCGCTGTGGTCGCCGCCTGACGGTCTTGCGGCCGGCTTCCGGCCGCTCTTCCGCTCATGACGACGGCCCATAAAAAAGTGGCCGGCGGGGCTTGCATTGCCGGGGCGATCCAACTAGGTTCCGCGCCGTCGTGTGCAGCTGTAGCTCAGTTGGCTAGAGCGTCGGATTGTGGCTCCGAAGGTCGCTGGTTCAAGCCCAGCCAGCTGTACCATTTCTTCCTCCGTAGAAATGAACATACCGTCTGACAGCGCCTCGCCGTGAACCTTCGTCCAAGCGACTGGGGCATCCACCGCATCGGTCGGTACTCCGGGACGCCGTCGTCGCGCAGGCCGATTCGGACCGACGCGAACTCGCGATCTCGGTGCGGCGGCAAGACACCAAGATCGAGCGCATCATGGTCTTCCGGCCGCGACATGATGCGCGTGCCGGGCTGGTGTCTCTGACCCCTTGGAACCAATCAGCGCGAAAAGTGTATCTTCTTGTAGCAGGCGGGGCCGGATGACCTACGCCCCGCACCCTCGGTTAGGCCGGTTTTGGCCCAGCGAGCTCGAATCCCAGCCTTATTTTCAAGGCCTATCACGCAGAAGTGCTCGTGGATCGCGGTGAGTTTCCCGACCGGCCACGACAACACACGGCGTCGTGAAAACACTTCACGAAATCCATCCCGTCCTATTGACCTGCCCTCCCCTTTTTCCGTGAAGAGGGGCGATCTATATCATCATCATCGAAGCGAGACGAATGATCGGGCTGGATCATAAACCTCCCCCAGGACCTGACGACGCTATCGAATACATGGAGTTACTGAAATGAAGACCTTTGCTATCGCCGCCGTTGCTTTCGCCGCCATCGCTCTCCCGACCCTGGCTTCCGCCGCGACCTTCTATGACCCGGCCGAGGGCGAGTTCGTGTCGGGTTCGTTGAATGCTGCCGCCACCAACGGCGACGCGGCCCGTTACACCCAGAGCGCCACCATCTACGACCCCGCCGAAGGCGAGTTCGTGACGACCAAGGTGTCGGGCGCCCCGGTGATCGCCACGCATGACGCCGTCAAGGCCAGCGGCGCGACCATCCGCTTCTACGACCCGGCCGAAGGCGAGTTCGTGAACGTTTCCGCTGGCAACTAATCCTAGCCAACGGATGATTTCGGAGACGGCGCCGGTTTTCCGGCGCCGTTTTTTCGTGTTCTTTTCACACGATCCCGTGAAAACACTTCACGAAATCCATCCTGTTGTATTGACTTCCTGCCGCTTTCTCCGTGAAGAGCGACGATCTATATCATCATCATCGAAGCGAGACGAATGATTGGGCTGGATGACAAAAGCTCCCAAGATCTGCCGACGCTGTCGAATACATGGAGCATGAAAATGAAAACCTTCGCTATCGCCGCTGTTGCTTTCGCCGCCATCGCTCTCCCGACCCTGGCTTCCGCCGAGACCTTCTATGACCCCGCCGAGGGCGAGTTCGTTTCGGGTTCGTTGAATGCCGCCGCCACCAACGGCGACGCGGCGCGTTACACCCAGAGCGCCACCATCTACGACCCCGCCGAAGGCGAGTTCGTGACGACCAAGGTGTCGGGCACTCCGGTGATCGCCACGCATGACGCCGTCAAGGCCGGCGGTGCGACCGTCCGCTTCTACGACCCGGCCGAAGGCGAGTTCGTGAACGTTCCCGCTGGCAACTGATCCTCGCCAACGGATGATTTCGGAGACGGCGCCGGTTTTCCGGCGCCGTTTTCGTTTCTGAGGCCACCCACTTCCTTCTCCGGCGTTCCCTCTTGGCGGGCGAAAGGCGCCACAATGTGGCCAGCCGCGCCTGCCTTTTTCGAGGTAGCAAGCGGTTTTCCTCGCCTGTGTTCTAGGGGCAAATCGCGATGCTTTTTCCTTTGCCTTCTCGACGAACTCGGCTATACGAACCGTGTTTCGCGTGTCCGCGATCGGCCATGCACCCGTAGCTCAGCTGGATAGAGTGCTGCCCTCCGAAGGCAGAGGTCACAGGTTCGAATCCTGTCGGGTGCGCCACACTTCGTCACGCTAACGCCTCCCCTCACGATGTTCTGCGCCCGACAGGCCTGAAAGCGCCGTCGAGCATCAGCCGCGGCTTGGCTGGCTTGAGTTCGGCAACCACGGATCACCATCGGGATCTCCTCCGAAACGCTCCGCGATCAAGTCGAGGAAAAGGCGCAAGCGATTGGGAACGAAGCGTCGATGCGGGTAGAGCGCGTAGACGGAAAGGCTCCCCCAGTTTCGGTCCGTCATGACGGGGACGAGATCGCCAGCGGCAAGGTCGCGACCACAGACGAAGCTCGGCAGCCAAGTGAACCCCACCCCTCGACGCGCCGCCATCCGCAACGCTTCCGAACTGGACGACACGAGACGCGGCGCAATGCGAACCTGCCCCTTATCCGGGCCATCCCAGGTCCAGAGCAGCCGCGGCGCAGGGACGGCGAATGTCAAAGTCGGCAGTCGAGCCAAGGCCTCGGGTGTCTCCGGTAACCCTGTTTTCGCCACGAGCCCCGGGCTCGCCACGACGAAGAAGCGCGAGGTTGCCAGCTTTCGCCCGATCAGACCGGTGTCGAGCGAACTCGCCACGCGGACAGCAAGATCAAACCCTTCCTGAACAAGGTCGACCTGGCGGTTGGTAAAGTCCGACGCAATCGAAACGTTGGGATAAAGCTCCATAAAGTCGATGATAATCGGCGCGACATGTTCCTGGCCCAGTTCAGCCGGAGCCGTCAGGCGAAGCCTGCCGCGAGGTACGGCCGTGTCGGCTCCCGCTTCCGCATCGGCGTCGTCCAGCGCATCCAGAATGGCGAGGATACGTTCGTAATAGGCGTGTCCCGATACTGTCGGCCGGACTAGGCGCGTCGTGCGGTCCAACAGGCGGGCACCGGTGCGCTCCTCCAGGCTGTTGACATGCTTGGCGACCATCGCCGGCGACAGGCCCAGGGCACGTGCGGCGGCGGCCAGCCCACCGAGCTCCACCACGCGCGCGAACACGCGCATGCTCATGACTCTATCCATCGCATCCCACACCGTGAGTGTTGAGTGACGCGACAGTTTGCAGGATTAACAGCCAATCCGGCTAGAGATATTTCCTGCTTCGCGGTCACGCCACATCAACGAACTCATAGGTCCATTTGAATGACGACACTTGTTCAGTTCGATTTTGCCTTCGACGGTCCATGGGGCGAGCAGTTCACGTCTGTTTGCCGCGATCTTGCCAAGGATATCGCTGCCGAGCCGGGATTGATCTGGAAGCTTTGGGGCGAAAACCGGGAAGCTTGCCGCGCCAGTGGCGTCTATCTTTTCGATACTCCCGAAAACGCGGAAGCATATGTGATCAAGCACCGGCCGCGCCTCGCGGCGTTCGGCGTTACTGACCCAGGATGCTCGGTTTTCTCCCTCAACCTGCCGCTTTCGCGCATAACCCACGCGCCGCTTTGAGAGGAGGACAGGATGCATACCACGCTTGCCGAAGTCGAGATCGAGGATCTCCCGCGTTTCCTGTCGGTTTTCGCCACCGACGGCCGAGACAAGCGGGAGGCACATGGCAGCCTCGGCGCCGAGGTACTTTCGGTCACCGACGGCTCGAACCGGGTCCTTGTCCTGATCGACTGGACGGACGACAACGCCTACCAACGCTTCGCCTCGGATCCGGCGGTTCCGCCGACGATGGCCAAGGGCGGAGCGAAGGGTCGTCCGAAGTTCACCCCGGTGCTCAAGGTCGGACGCTTTCCAGCCTGAGGATTTTGTAGACGAGCGGCGCGTGGCCGAGCCAGGCACGCGCGGGAGGCGGGTACCCTCCGACTGCCCTCGGCCAGCCCCGCCCGCCCAGGCGTTGGCGTGGCTTGACCGATGCGCCGGTCGCTCAGTCCGGCAGCGCCTCCGGCTGATAGAGAGAGGCAAACTCGCCCTTGGGCGGGATTGGTGTGATGACATCGATCAGCACGCCGTTGGGGTCGGCGGTGATGAAATGGCGCTGGCCGAAATCCTCGTCGCGCAGCGGCAACAACACCGGCAGGCCGGCAGCGACCAAACGGGCGTGTTCGGCGTCGACATCATCCACCTCGAAGTTGAGGATCAATCCGGAGACGCGGCCTCGGCCGACCTCCGGGATGGTCGCGTGGTTGCCGTCGAGAATAGCGAGGTTGACCGATGCATCAGCCGTCGATTGGAGATGGACATACCAGTCGGCCGAGAACATCGGGCGGAAGCCGAAATGGTCTTGATAGAACGCGGCCGTTTCGGCGACCCGGTCGGTCATCAGCACGGGATAGACGCTGGTCGTGTGCATGGGGTTGCCTCCAAGCTTGAACAGACATACAGTCTGTATGTAAGCTGAAATAACATACAGGCTGCACGTATGCAAGAGAGACGGACGAACCGGGAGCGCAGCGAAGGCACCACGGCCACCCTTATCTCCACCGCCCGGCGGCTGTTCGTGGAGCGAGGCTACGCGGACACAGGCACGCCGGATCTCGTCATGGCGGCCGGGGTGACGCGCGGTGCCCTCTATCACCACTTTGCAGACAAGCGAGCGCTGTTCCGCGCCGTCGTGGTCGTAGAGAGTCGAGTGATTGCGGAGGCCGTGGAGCGGGCCGCACCGGGGGGCGACGATCCCGTCGCGGATCTCATAGCCGGCGGAGAAGCCTATCTCGACGCCATGGCCGAACCGGGGCGGTCGCGGTTGCTGCTGGTCGAGGCGCCAGCGGTCCTCGGGACGGCCGAGGCGGCGGCGATCGATGCCGAACACGCGGGGCGAACGTTGCGCGAGGGGATCGAGGCGGCGCTCGCCGCCGGCGCCATCCGGCCGCTGCCGCCCGCCGCCCTCGTCACGCTGCTCGGGGCCACCTACGACCGTGCTGCACTCGCCATTGCCGAGGGCGCGCCCCGCTCCGACTGCACCGCCGTTCTTGCGGCCATGCTGGATGGCCTGCGGACCTGAGCCGCTTCCGAGCAACGAGGTGTCAGGAGCCTCAGCCGGCGAGCACCATGGCGGCCGTGTTGGATTTCTGCAGCATGTCGGCAAGCGTGGTGCGGTCGAGCACCTCGGCCATGGCATCCCTCACCTCGGTCATGACGATGCGCACCGAGCAGGTGGAAAGGTCACCACAGTCGTCGCAGGGCTGAAAGGCGGTGCGGCTGGCGCAGGCAATCGGCGCCAGCGGCCCGTCGAGCGCCCGCACCACCGGCCCGATGGAAATCTCGGCCGGCGGCCGGCTCAGCGCGAAGCCGCCACCCGGACCTTTCCAGGAGCGGACGAAGCCGGCGTTCTTGAGATCGCGCATGATGGCATCGAGAAACTTCTTGGAGATGTTCTCGCGCGCGGCGATTTCCGCCACCTGGACCGCCTTGCCCGGTTCCGATCGGGCGAGATGGACCAGCGCCTTGAGCCCGTATTTGCCCTTCTTGGTCAGCATCGATCGTCTCCGGACGTCCTGGAGCCGGGATAGCCGCGCCGGCGAGCAACGTCAATCGATCGAAGGTCCTCGCGGCTTTCCGTCGTCGTCCGTCAGCTCAAGCTGCCGGTTGCCAACGCGCGGAATCCCGGCGGCGGCGGACCGAATGTCGGCCGCCAGTTCGTCGACGCGTGCCGGGTCGGCGTCCCAGGCGAACATGAAGCGGGCACCGCCGCCGATGAAGGTGTAGAAGCGCCAGCCTCGGCGGCGCAGTTCGTCGAGCACGCTCTCGGGAGCGCTCAGGAACACCGAGTTCGCCTCCACAGGGAAGAGGAATTCAACGCCGGGCACGCCGGCGATCGCCGCCGCCAGCCGTGCCGCACAGGCGTTGCCATGCCGGGCATTGCGGAGCCACGCCCCGCTCTCAAGCATGCCGATCCAGGGCGCCGACAGGAACCGCATCTTCGAGGCGAGCTGACCGGCCTGCTTGCAGCGATAGTCGAAATCCTCGGCCAAGGCTCTTTCAAAGAAGATGACCGCCTCGCCGACCGCCATGCCGTTCTTGGTACCGCCGAAGCAGAGCACGTCGACGCCGGCCTTCCAGGACAGTTCGGCCGGCGAACAACCGAGCGCGGCGCAGGCATGGGCGAAGCGAGCGCCGTCCACGTGCAGCTTCAGTCCCAGCTCGCGACAGACCGCGGCGATGGCCCTGACTTCCTCGATGCTGTAGACGAGGCCGGTCTCGGTCGGCTGGGTGATGGTCACCACGCGGGGCTTGGGGAAGTGGATGTCGGACCGGCTGGTGGCCATGGCCCTGATAATCGCGGGCGTCAGCTTGGGAGCGGTGGCGGGGCCGACGAGCAGCTTCGATCCGTTGGAAAAGAACTCGGGAGCGCCGCACTCGTCGGTTTCCACATGCGCCGACGAGGCGCAGATGACGCTGTGATACGACTGGCACAGGGACGACAGTGCGAGCGAGTTGGCGGCGGTGCCGTTGAAGACGAAGAAGACCTCGCAATCCTTCTCGAACAGCTGCCTGAAGGCATCGGCGGCGCGTTGGGTCCACTCGTCGTCGCCATAGGCGATGGACGACCCGCCATTGGCGCGCTCCATCTCGGCCCAGGCCTCGGGGCATATGCCGGCATAATTGTCGCTTGCGAATTGCTGGGCGGAGTTGGTCACGTCAACGTCCTCTCTTCCTCGGAAAGCGGAGCGACGCGTGGCTGGGATCCCGTTGGTTGCCGGTCGGCCACATCCCCCTCTTGCGAAGGGCACCACCTTGCTCGGGAGCAGGTTGGTGTCGGGCGTCTCCCCGACTCTTGATGCATAGATGGCAATTATCATCAAGGCCGGAAGGCGGCAACTGCCTGTCGGCAGGCACCGACGGAAACAAGCGCTATCCTCGCGTCCGTGTCTTTTTGCCCACTCCGATCCGCAGACACGGACGCCGTCTGCGCCAGACAGGTGGAATCAGAGCTCTCCCTACCTTCCCGTGGGACCACTTGCGGCACATCATGTCGTGGCTTGCCGAACTGCGTCATGTTGGTCGGCGATGGGTTACGGTTTGTCGCCTGCCGGCGCATCGATTGCGAAACGCATGGCGGACCAGGAAACGAGCGAGGGGATATCGAATATGGCGCGGCTAGGTTTGGAGCGGAATGTCGTCGATCAAGCGGTTCTCGACCGGACCATCGCCCGTCTCGGACAGGAAGGCGTTCTGCTGCCCACGCTGGGACAACTCGCCAACCCCAAGACGATCGCCGATGGTGTGCGCAAGCGCCTCGCCGGCGTCGACCCGGATGTCGCCGATCCCCTCAATCTCTTCCGTGTCCACTGGTTCAACGACGCGGCCCGCAGCGGGTTGACCGACGTGCCCGTCCATATCGAGCTGCCGAGTGAGCTCACCGGCGTCAAGGCGCGCATCGTCATCGCGCTCGGCAACCGCTTCCCGATGATCCGCGCCCACAAGGTGCTCGCCGCCTATGGCTGCCTCGTGCCGCGTCTCGTCACCGGGCAGTTCGACCCTGGCCATCACAAGGCCGTCTGGCCGTCCACCGGCAACTACTGCCGCGGCGGCGTCGCCATCTCGCGCATTCTCGGCTGCCACGGCGTGGCCGTGCTGCCGGAAAACATGAGCCGCGAGCGCTTCGACTGGCTCGACAAGTGGGTGGTGGATGCCAGCGACGTCATCAAGACACCCGGCTCGGAGAGCAACGTCAAGGAAATCTACGACGAGTGCGCCCGTCTCGACAGCGACGCCGACAACATCATCTTCAACCAGTTCTGCGAGTTCGGAAACTATCTCGTTCACCGCACCTGCACCGGCGCGGCGCTGGAGACGCTGTTCAAGGCGATCACTAGGGATCGTCCCGGTTCCAAGCTCGCCGCCTTCGTGTCGGCATCTGGGTCGAGCGGCACGCTGGCGGCCGGCGACCACCTCAAGGAGCACCATGGCACCAAGATCGTCGTCGTGGAGGCGACAGAGTGCCCGACGCTGCTCGAGAACGGCTTCGGTGAGCACAACATCCAGGGCATCGGCGACAAGCACGTGCCCTACATCCACAACGTCATGAACACCGACATGGTGGCAGGCGTCAGCGACAGCGACACCGATCGCCTGATCGTGCTGTTCAACACCGAAGTCGGCCGCAACTATCTGATCGAACGGCGCGGCATCGATCCGAAGCTGGTCGCAGACCTCAGCAATCTCGGCCTGTCATCGATCTGCAACCTGCTGGCGGCGATCAAGGCCGCCAAGTATTACGACATGGGGCCGGACGACGTCATCGTCACGCTGGCCACCGATGGTGCCGCCATGTACGGCAGCGAGATCGACAAGGTGGTCAAGCGCGACTTCGGCAACCGCTTCGACGCGGTGGCGGCCGGCGAGACCTGGGGCCGTTCGCTGGCGGCGGCGTCGACCAGCGATCTCCTTGAGATGACCCATGTCGATCGCAAGCGGGTGTTCAATCTCGGCTATTTCACCTGGGTGGAGCAGCAGGGCGTCACCGTCGACGAGTTCAAGGCCCGCGCCAAGCAGTCCTATTGGGACGGCCTCCTCGATCTCGTGCCGGCCTGGGACGAAATGATCGGTGCCGTCAATGCCAAGAGTGGTGCCGCCAAGAAGCTGGGTCTCTAGACGATGGTGAGGTTTCGCTGCCACGGCTGTGGCGCCGAGGTCGATGCCGGCGTTCGGCTGGCGTTTGGTTGCCCGAACGCCAGGGCAGACGACGATATCGACCATGTTCTCGTGGCCGATACCGAGGCGACATCGCCGTCGATCGGCAGCGAAACCGATCCCTTCCTGCGCTACCGCGCATGGCTTTCGCCCTACCGGCTAGCACGGTCCTCGGGGTTGCCGGATGCGGCCTGGGTCGATCTCGTCGGAGAGCTCGACCAGGCTCTGACGGCCATCGACGGACGCGGTTTCCGCGTTACGCCCATGGCCGAACAACGTCCGCTCGCCAAGGCGCTCGGCCTTTCCGGATCGCTCCTCGTCAAGGACGAGACCGGTAACGTATCGGGCTCCCACAAGGCGCGCCATCTGATGGGAGTCATGCTCTACCTGCGTATCCTTGAGGCGGCCGGTTTGCCGGCCGGCGAGGGACTCCGGACGCGGCGCCTGGCGATTGCCTCCTGCGGCAACGCCGCGCTCGCCGCCGCCGTCGTGGCGCGGGCCGCCGACTGGCCGCTCGACGTGTTCATCCCGCCCGACGCCGATGGATCCGTAAAGTCGAGGCTCAAGGAACTCGGCGCAGAAATCACCGTCTGCGACCGGCGACCCGGCGAGGCCGGCGACCCCTGCTATCTCCGCTTCCGCGAGGCGGTTGCCGCCGGCGCCATTCCCTTCGGCGTTCAAGGCACAGACAACGGCCTAGCGATCGAAGGCGGCCGGACGCTCGCTTTCGAGATGGCCGAAGAATTCAGCCGCATCGGCACGGTGCCGGATGCACTGTTCGTGCAGGTGGGCGGCGGAGCGCTGGCGAGCGCCCTCGCCCAAGGTTTCGCGCTTGCCCGTACAAATGGGTTGCTGCCCCGGCTTCCCAAGCTGATTGCGGTGCAGACGACAGGCTGCGCGCCGCTGGCGCGCGCCTGGAACCGCCTCGGAGATACCGATTTGCAGGCCGCGGCGAGGAGGCGTTCGCAGTTCATGTGGCCGTGGGAGACGCCGCCGACGAGCCTTGCCCACGGCATTCTCGACGACGAGACCTACGATTGGTGGGCGATCGCCGAGGGCATGCGCGCGAGCGGCGGCTCAACCGTCGTCGTCGACGAGGCACAGGTCGCGGCGGCCTACGAAGCCGGCCGAGAATACACCGACATTGCGGCCTCGCCGACCGGCACCGCCGGCCTCGCCGGCGTCATCGCCCAACCCGGGGCTGGCAAGCGGATCGCCGTGATCTTTTCGGGCGTCGGGAGATAAAAGTAAAAGGCCGCTGCGACAGACACCGCAGAGGCCCGATCCAATCCCTAGAGCATGCCGGCAAACCCTGGTTCGCCGGCATGCTCTAGTTTATTGTTTTCGCATTGTTTTTTCGGAAAACCGGTTCCCACTTTTCCGCACAATGCTATAGCCCAACTCAGCGCTTGTACTCCGGCAGCACCTGGTAGCTGGTGTGCAGCAGTTCGTGCGCCTCGTGACCGCCGATCTCGCCAAGGAAGTCGGCGTAGAGCTGCTTGATGTACGGGTTGTGGTGCGAGCAGCGCCAGAGACCGGCCTGATCCTCCTGATAGAGGCCGGCGGCTCGCTTGGAGCGCAGCTCGTTGGTCGCCCCGTAAGGCTGCCCGCCACCACCGACGCAGCCACCGGCGCAGGCCATCACCTCGATGAAGTGATAGGGCACCTCCTCACCGGCTTCACGAGCGGCACGCACCTTTTCCAGCACCTCTTCGACATTGGCGAGCCCATGGGCGACGGCCACGCGGATTTCCTTGCCGGCAACGGTAAGCCTGCCCTCCTTGACGCCTTCGAGGCCGCGGGTCATCTCGAAATCGACACGCGGCGCGTCGTGGCCGGTGACGTAGTAATGGGCCGTGCGAAGCGCCGCTTCCATGACGCCACCGGTGGCACCGAAGATGGTGCCGGCACCTGTGTAAGCGCCCAGCATGTGGTCCGGCTGCTCTTCGGGGATTGAGACGAAGTCGATGCCGGATTGCTTGATCATGCGCGCAAACTCTCGCGTGGTCAGCGACACATCCACGTCCTGATAGCCCGAAGAGCTCATCTCCTTGGAACGGATGATCTCGGACTTCTTGGCCGTGCAGGGCATGACCGAAACCACGAAGACCTTGGCCGGATCGATCCCCATCTTGTGTGCGTAATAAGTCTTCGACAGGGCGCCGACCATCTCGTGCGGCGACTTGCAGCTCGAGAAATGGTCGATCATGTCGCCATGGAACTTTTCCATGAAGTCGACCCAGCCCGGGCAGCAACTGGTGATCAGCGGCAGCGCGCCGGTTCCGTCGAGAAGGCGACTCTTGAACTCGGAGGCTTCCTCGATGATCGTCAGGTCGGCGCCGAAGTTGGTGTCGAACACCGCCTTGAAGCCCATCCGCCGCAGCGAGGCGTAGATCTTGCCGGTGAGGTTGGCGCCGATCGGGAAACCAAAGGCTTCGCCGACGGCAACACGCACGGCGGGCGCGATCTGAACCACGCAATAAGCGTCCGGATCCTGCAGCTTGTTCCAGACGTCGACGGTCTCGTCATACTCGACGATGGCGCCGGTCGGACAATGGGCCGAACACTGGCCGCAGCGGACGCAAGGCGAATCCGCGAGCGGAATGTCGCCGGCCGCCGCAATGCGGGTCTTGAAGCCGCGATTGAGGAAGCTCAGTGCCCAGACGTTCTGATGCTGCTGGCAGACGGTGATGCAGCGACCGCACAACACGCATTTGCGCGGGTCGAGCACGATGCTCCTGGTGGAGGTGTCGAGGGGCAGATCGGGAACAACGTTCGGCAGGTCGGAGCCGGTCATGCCGAAGTCGGCGGCGAGCGCCTGCAGCTCGCAGTTCTGGTTACGCAGGCAGGTCAGGCATTCGTTGGGATGCCTTGACAGCGTCAGTTCGAGAACACCGCGCCGCACCTCGACGATTTCCGGCGTCTCGGTCAGGATATCCATGCCCTCGTCGATCGGCGTGCAGCAGGACCGCAGCATTTTGCCGGTGTTTTTCACCTTAACGATGCAAATGCCGCAGGCGCCGGTCGCCTCAAGGTCCGGATGCTTGCAGAGCGTCGGAATCTTCACGTGCACCTTGCGCGCCGCGTCCAGGATGGTGGTTCCCGGAGCGACCTCCACGGGCACGCCGTTAATCGTAGCGTTGATCATATTGGTCATTTCGATCACTTCTCGATCTCGGAAAATCAGGCTTCGGCGGCCACGGGCTTCTTGAGGCGTTCGGTGAACTCCGACCCGAAGTGCTTGAGCGCCGACAGCACCGGGTTGGGCGCGGTCTGGCCAAGCGCGCAAAGCGAGCCTTTCTGCATGGCCTGCGCGATCATCCTGATGTTCGCGATGTCCTCCTCAGTGCCCTCGCCGGCGACGATCTTGTCGAGAAGGCCCAGCATCTGCGTGCCGCCGATGCGGCAGGGCGCGCACTTGCCGCAGGATTCGTCGACGCAGAAGTCGAGATAGAAACGGGCAAGCTCGACGACGCTGTCCTGATCGTCGATGACGATGAGACCACCCGAGCCCATCATCGACCCGAGCTGTTGCAGGTGCTCGTAGGAAATCGGCGTGTCGAACTGGCTCTCGGGGATCATGCCGCCCGACGGGCCGCCGGTCTGCACCGCCTTCACCTTGCGATCCGTGCCGGTGCCGCCACCGATCGTCTCGACGATCTCGCGGATGGTGATGCCCATAGGGACCTCGACGAGGCCGTTGTGGGCGATCTTGCCCGTCAGGGCGAACACCTTGGTACCCTTGGATTTTTCGGTTCCCTTGGCGGCGAACCAGTCGGCACCCTTCAGCAGGATGCGCGGCACATTGGCCAGCGTCTCGACGTTGTTGACGCAGCTCGGCTTGTTCCAGAGACCCTTGACCGAGGGGAACGGCGGTCGCGGACGCGGCGTGCCGCGCTTGCCCTCGACCGAGGCGATCAGCGCGGTCTCCTCGCCGCAGACGAAAGCACCGGCGCCCAGGCGGACGTCGAAGTCGAAGCTCCAGCCGGAGTTCAGGATGTTGCGACCGACGAGACCGGCCTGGCGTGCCTGACGGATGGCTTTCTCGACACGATCGACGGCGAGCGGATATTCGGCGCGGATGTAGAAGACGCCATTGGTGGCGTTCATGGCCCGAGCCGCGATCATCATGCCCTCGATCACCGCATGCGGATCGCCTTCGAGAACCGAGCGGTCCATGAAGGCACCGGGATCTCCCTCGTCACCGTTGCAGATGACGTATTTGACGTCGGATTCCACACGGCGGGCGAAATCCCACTTGAGCCCCGTCGGATAGCCGGCACCACCGCGCCCACGCAGGCCGGAGGCCAGCATCTCCTGACAGATCTCCTCGGCCGACATGGTCAGGGCCTTCCTGAGGCCCTGATAGCCGCCGTGCACGAGATAGTCGGCCAGCTTTTCCGGATCGGCATGACCGTTGTTGGAGAGAACGACGCGCTCCTGCATGGCAAAGAAGGCAGCATGGAGATCCATGACATGCGCACCGAGCGGTCCCACGGGATCGGCAACCTTTTCGCCTCTGGCGATCGGCGCGACCACCTCGGTGACAAGACGCGAGGCAAGATCGGGTGTCATCTCGCTGAACAAGGTGTCCTCATGCACCTTGGAGGTCATGCGAACGAGCGGCCCCTTGCTGCAAAGGCCCATGCAACCCGTGCCGCCAACCTGGACCTTGCCGTCCAGCCCCATCTCGGCAAGATCGGATTTGATACGCGCGACGATGTCCGCCGCGCCAGATGATTGACAGCCCGTACTCGAACAGCACACCAGGCGCACGTCCATTGCCTGCTGCTTGGCGAGCTCGGCCGCAGCTTTCACTTCAAGCTCTTCCGGCTTCATGATTGCTCTACTTCATGTCTGGAATTGTTGGTTTTCTGCGGCCTATTCGGCGTCGGTGGCCTCGGCGGCAACGTGCATCGGCTGGTCTTGCTTGACCTGTTCGAGCAGCCCGTGGGCATTGGTAACGTCCTGCTTGCCGTAAACCTTGCCGTTGACCGAGGCGAGCGGCGCCAGACCGCAGCAGCCGAGGCAGCGCACCCCTTGAAGGTGATACTCGCCGTCAGGCGTGCTCTCGCCTTCCTTGATCCCGAGCTCGTCCTCGATGCCATGCAGCAGCTTTGGCGAACCCTTGATGTGGCAGGCCGTTCCCGTGCAGACCGAGATGATGTATTTGCCGGGACTTTCCAGCTTGAAGTAATTGTAGAAGGTCAGCACCTCGTAGATGTTGGCCAGCGGCACCCCCATCTCGCGGCCGAGCTTCATGGCGGATTCACGCGGAACATAGCCAAGTCGGCCCTGCAGCTCATGCAGGGCCATGATCAGGCTGCCGCGCTTTTTCTTCCACTTCTGAGCCAGGACGATGATTTCGTCCTCCGGCGCCTCTTCGATCTCAACGTCATCCACTGCTGTGTCGTCAGTCATCTTTCTCGTCCGTGCAGCTTTGTTTTTATTCAATCGATTTAGTTGCCAAGCGAACGCATCGACCTCAACCAGTTCTGCAGGTTAGCGAGGAAACGTCCCCATCACGCCACCTTCATGTCGCCCCGAATATTAAGATTTTTATTGTCATGTTTTCGGGCCATCAGGCTTTTATCGGCGAGCCATTCGCTTGAACACTTCGAGAGGCTTTCACATCGTCAGCCGATCATCAAGAGTATAGTTCCCTATACGATGAAATCAGTATTCGATCCGAAACGTTACTAAGATCGGCGTATTCTATTCCACACCGGATACAAAAATGCAGAAGCAGACACTCTCTACCTCGGACGCCGAGGATAGCGTTGAGCGGTGGTCCGCTCGTGGCGGGAGATCACGGGCTCGCAGAAATGCCGTAAACGCCTCGTATCGACCTTACTGACAATGACAAGGGCGATACGATGAACCAGCATGCGCGTGACATCGAGCCGGACCTCGGCCCGCTCCTCGACCTGACCGACGATCTGTCTGATCAGAATGTTTCGGGATATGGCAAGACCGAGCCGCGCCTTGAGGGCGACACCCGGAAAAAGCCCGGCTTGGTTCTCGGGCCGATGGATCGGATCGGCCCTGAAGCCGCCCAGCTTTCCGAACGGCCGCCGAGGCGAACCAAGGCGATCGCACCATCCACCGCTGCCTCGCCCGGGGTCTGGGGCGGCTTCTGGCACGCCGTGGTCATCGGCGTCGTTTCGGGAACCGTCGGCGGCCTGGTCGGTGCCTTCACGCTCGTCTGGCTGACGGGCGAGGGATGGAGCGTGTTCGCCAAGCTGCTCGTCGACGCGATCGGGCACCTCTGAACCCAACCTGACCGATCCTATTGAACCGGTCGAAGCGTCGGCCAGGCTTCACCCGCGCGTTTCACGCAGCGAGCCGGCGCGCAACCAGTTGATCGACCTCATCATCGGACAGCAGACGACCGACCAATTGAACGCCGGCCATCTTGTCGTCGCTCCAGACGACCTTGACGTCCAGCGGGCCCAGAACAGGGTGGTGGACGCGGCATTCCGCGCCGGTTTCCATGCCGTCGGCCTTGGCAAAGCGCATGCCGGAACGGGAGACATCGTGCAGGCGAAGAGCGCGCTTGGCGCCGCCGGCGAAATCGACGGTCAGGGTTACGTCGGTCTGTTTGCGGGGATGGCGGCGCTGATCCATGAGATCGTTGACCAGCGCATCGACCTCGTGCTCGAGATTCTGCACCTGACCAACGAGCGTGGCGCTCATGTCGGCCAGCTTTCCGGCCGCCTGTTCGGTTTGAGAGGCGAGCGTCGGCAGGCAGTTGAGGCTGAAGACCACATCCTGGTTGGCGGCCGTGGACCGATCGAGGCTCCCGTTGATTTCCGAGGTCGCCGCGCTCTGCTGTTCCACCGCGCCGGCGATGGTCGTGCTCAACGAAGATATGGCCTCGATCGAGCCGGTGATTTCGTCCAGCGACAGGGCGACCTCCTGAGCGGCGGCGCGGATATCTTCCACCTGACGGGTGATCTCCTCGGTGGCGCCGGCCGTCTGGTTGGCTAGCTGCTTGACTTCGGCGGCCACCACGGCAAAGCCCTTGCCGGCTTCGCCGGCCCGCGCCGCCTCGATGGTAGCGTTGAGGGCCAAGAGGTTGGTCTGCTGGGCGATGGCCGAAATCAGTGTCGTCACCTGCCCGATTCTTTCCGAGGCCTGCGACAGCTTGGTCCCAAGCGCCCTGGCGGCTTCCGAGTAGGAGCGGGCCGTGGCAGCATCCTTGGCCGAAGTCGCGGTCTGGCTGGATATTTCGGCAAGGGCCGCCGCAAGTTCCGTGACCGCCGAGACGACGCCGTTCATATCCTTGTTGGTGAGGTCGAGCCGGTTCAGCGACTGGTCGAGTTCGCTGCGCGTCGTCGAGGCGTTGGTGGCAACGGCATCGATCACCACGCTGACGTTCTGAGCGAGGCCGTTGATCGCGGCGACCACCGAGTGGACCGACACGCGCAGGCGGTCGGCGACGCCAGCGAGCGCCGCGCGCTTGTTCTGCAAAAGCTCCCTCTGCCGCTCCTCGGAGTTGGCCTCGTTCAGCTTTTCGATGGTCCGGTCTCGGAAATAGGCGACGGCGCGTGCCAGCTGGCCGACTTCATCTGAGCGGCTGGCTTCCATGAGCTCCGTTGCAATGTCGGCATCACCGAGCTCGCGGATATGCGCATCGAGGCTGGATATGCTGTGCACGATCGAGCGGGACAGCAGAACCGCCGCGGCGATGGCCAGAACGGCAATGCCGAGCGCAAGGCCGAGCATGGTGGACATGCGCGTCCAGAAACCCGAAACGCGCAGCTTGAGCAGCTCATCGAGCTGATCGGCCGATTTCTGCCAGTAGCTGTCCGCCGCCGTCACCAGCGTCCTGTTCGCCGCCGCCAGCCCGGCGATGTCGGCAGACGCTCGCAAGGCGTCGTCGCGAAGGTCGGCTGCAATCTTGTTGGCCGTTTTGGAGAAGGCTTCGACGCCGGCGACAAAGGATGCGGTCGGAGTGTCCAGCGCGGCGGCCACCGAACCTGAAGCGTTGCTCTTCTTGGCCACCTCGACCGAGGCCTTGATGGTGCTGAGGTCGGTTTCGATCTGTCCGAGAAGCACGATGAAGGCGCCGCGGGCGGCATCATCGAGCACCGCGAGCTTCGACTGATCGCGCGCCAGCATGCCGAGCTCGGCGGCACGGGTGATAAGGTCCGGCAGGCGCACCACCACCGTATCCATGACGTAGAAACTGTCGAGATCGGGGTCGAGGATCAGGTTGCTGTCGTTGCCCGCCGCCGTTGCCAGATCACGGAACAAGGCACCAACCTCGGCCGGGCTCTTGGCCGACAGCGAAAGCCGGCCAGCCGCTTCGCGCACAGACGCCGGATAGTCGGGCGCAGCGAGCGACTTGGCGGCGCCCAGAGCTGTCTCGTCGGCGCTGTCCGGCGCGGACGCCCAGGAAATGACCGAAGGCCACATTTGGCGAAGCCAACCTGTTCCGGCCAACTCCGCGTCGGCAAAGGCAATGTCCTTCTTGCTTTGCAGAACGAACAGACCGGACATCAGTCCCAATGGCAGGAGCAACATGACAACGACGATCGCCAATTTCCCGCGAATGGACATTTCCAAGCTCCGTCCCGTAGGTGGCAGCCGATCTCTTCGCAGCCCGTTATTTGGGCATGTGCAACAAAATTGGGCCGTTATAGCTGCCCGTCCCGATTATATGCCGGCACTCATTGAGTATATTTTCGATTGAAGGGGTTAATGGCGTGTTTATTTCCCAGTCGAAGTAACCAGCCATTGGGCTACGTTCCTTGAAGTGCTTGCGAGAATATTGACAGGTGGCGCACCGCGGGGAGGTTCACAGCCCAGGATTGCGCCGCAAACATCTCACCGTGTACAAGCCCTGCTCAGCCGAGCAGCGCCAGCCCCATGCCCCCTGCCGCGGAAAGAGCCACGACCAGCCACGGTGGAGCCTTCCAAACCATCAAGGCCACAAAACCGGCGAGGGCCAGGGCGAAGTCGCGCAGGTCGGTGATCGCGCTGGTGAAGACTGGAGAATAGAGAGCAGCGCCCAGAATGCCGACGACGGCGGCATTGGCGCCCCGCATCAGGGATTGCGCAACAGGCTTGACGCGAAACTGGTCCCAGAAGGGAAGAACTCCAACCAACACAAGAAAGCCGGGAAGGAAAAGGGACAAGAGGGCCAGCCCTGCCCCCAGGACGCCGTTCGGCTCGGGTCCGAGCACTGCACCGAGATAGGCCGCGAAGGTGAAGAGCGGGCCGGGTACGGCCTGGGCAGCGCCATAGCCCGCAAGAAAGGCGTCGGGCGTCACCCAGCCGGTGCGCACCACCTCGGCGTCCAGAAGCGGCAGCACGACATGACCGCCGCCGAACACCAGAGCACCCGCCCGATAGAAGCGGTCGATGACGGCCAGGGCCTGCGATTGATCGGCGAGAACCGGCAGACCGACCAGCAGAACAAGAAAGGCAACGATGGCTCCCACAGCGATCCGCCGCGAGATTGCTACACCGACGTGGCCGCCGGTGGGTTTGGCTTCCCCTCTCCCCAAGGCCAGTCCGGCCAGGGCTCCCAGGCCGATCGCTGCCAGCATGCCGATGCTTCCCGGCGCGGCGGCCAGCAGGGCAACGGCGGCGACCGCGATTGCCGACCGCTCGCGATCCGGGCAGAGGTTCTTGGCCATGCCCCAGACCGCCTGTGCCACGATGGCGACGGCGACGATCTTGAGACCATGCAGGGCGCCGCCCCCCACGACCCCACCGATCGCCGGCGCTGCCAGCGCGAAGATCGTCAGGATCAGTGCCGAAGGTAGGGTGAAGGCGACAAACGCCGAGAGGGCGCCCGGCCAACCGGCCCGCATCATGCCCAGGGCGAAGCCGACCTGACTGGAGGCCGGGCCAGGCAGGAACTGGCAGAGCGCCACGAGGTCGGCGTAGGCATGATCATCGAGCCAGCGCCGGCGGACCACCAGCTCTTCCCGGAAGTATCCCAGATGGGCGATGGGGCCGCCGAAGGACGTCAGGCCGAGCTTGAGAAATGCGAGGAAGACCTCGGCTGCGCTCCCGCGTGGCGTATCCTTCTTGGAATCGGCAACCTGGTCCGCCATCCCCCACCGCCCTTTCCCAGTCGTTCGACATAGTGTCATGGCGACGGCGGATGACAAGTGCGTGACGGAGGGCGTCCGATCCTTTCGGTGCGTTACAAGTCTCAGCAGGTGGAACTCATACGCCAGTCGGCGACGGATAAGTCCTCCAGTCCCGTTAAAGAGATAATTCGCAGATCCATGAGTTGTCATGGATCGCGAGGGCCTTTCCGGCGTTGGAAAGGACAGTCTGGGAGCGGCACAATTTGACCCAACGAGCGAGAAGCAGGAGCATTGAGCAGCAATGATCCAGACGAGGCGTTGCTTGAGCGCGTCGCTGGCGGCGATGACGGCGCCGTCCGCGATTTGGTCGCGCGCAAACTGCCGCGTCTACTTGGTCTTGCCGCCCGATTGCTTGGCGACCGCTCCGAAGCCGAGGACGTGGCACAGGAGGCCTTCCTACGCGTCTGGCGTCGAGCCGGCGAGTGGCGACGTGGGGAGGCGCTGTTCGATACGTGGCTGCACAAGGTGGCACTCAATCTCTGTCTGGACCGCTTGCGCAAACGGCGTGAGATCTACGTCGATCAACTGCCAGACCGGGCCGACCCGGCGTCTGGCGCAGATGCCGGCATTGCCGCGAACGAGCAACGCGACGCGGTCAAGGCAGCGGTCGATGCCCTTCCTGACCGCCAGCGCGAGGCGATCGTGCTGCAATATTATCAAGACCTCAGCAACGTCGAGGCGGCCGCCATCATGGGCATCAGCGTCGAGGCCCTTGAAAGCCTCCTGGCGCGAGCCCGTCGCAGCTTGCGAGCCAGCCTTGCCGGAGATCGGTCATGACACCTGAGAGATTCCGCCAGATCGTCGAAGCCTACGGCGCGACACCGCAGAGATGGCCAGAAGGCGAGCGAACCGCTGCCGAGGCCTTTGCGAGGACCAATCCCGGAATGCAAGCGATGCTCGCGCGGGAAGCCAGCCTGGACAGCATGCTCGGCGCCTATCAAGTTGCGCCGGCGGGAAGCGCCCTGGTTGGGGCTGTGATCGCGTCGGCCCGACGGCGGCGCCCCGGATTGTCGTGGATGGCGATCGGCCAAGGCTTTGGCATCGTGGGCGCCGGCCTTGCGGGAGTGATCACCGGCGCGTTCCTGATGACCGCCTACGCGCCTCCGCCTTCATCCTTCGCCGAGGACGACGATCAACCCATCCTCACGAGCTTCGACGTCGGTGACAGCGCGTATGATCTGGGCGATGACCAATGAGTAGACGCACGATGAAAATAGCCCTCTCGGTATCGATCGTGCTGAACCTGTTCATTCTGGGCGCAGCAACCGGCGCGTATTTCTGGCAAGGGGCACGTCAGCCGCCCCGGCAGTCGGGACAGGGCTTCGCGGCGGCTGCCGAGGCGCTGGAGCCGGCCGAGCGGCAAGCTTTTCGACAGGCACTGGCGAAAGCCAGACGTGAGGCGCAACCGGATTCACAAGCCGCGCGCGATGCGCGCGACACACTTGCCCGCTTGCTGAACGAGCCGGAGCTTGATCGCAAGACGATCGACGCGGCATTGGAAGCCGCCCGCAACGCCGACACCAAGGTGCGCGCGCACGTGGAGGAAGCCGTCGTCGATTTCGCGGAAAGTCTTGATCCCGCAAGCCGTACCATCCTCATCCAGGGGCTTTCACGGCGCGGGCAGATCCTGCCGCGCGATCCGGTGCCAGGCGACACAAAAAAATAGCGCGACGCCGCCGACGGATCGGCCGCCACTCTCCGTTCAAAGCACATCCTCAACTCAACGGAGATTTGCGTGAGCAATCCCTCTGATGGCGCGCGCGCCCATGTCGCACTGAACCGCTTCGGGCTGGGCGCGCGGCTGGGCGAGAGAAACCCCAAAGATCCGAGCGGCTGGCTGACCGCCCAGATCAAGGACTATGAACCCGCACCGGCCGCCATGGACGAACTCCCTCCATCGGCCACAATAGTCACGACCTACCGGGAAAACGGGGCCAAGCTGCGCGCCCTGTCCCCGGTCAAGCGGCTGAAAGTCCGACAAGCGCAGCATCGGCGCGGTCGGGAACTCTACGGGCGCGAAGTCGAGGCTCGAACGACAGTTGCACTGACCAGCCAGACGCCGTTCGCCGAACGGCTCGTCCATTTCTGGGCCAACCATTTCGCCATTTCGGCGGACATGCCACTTGTAACGGCCCTTGCCGGCTCTTTCGAACGCGAGGCCATCCGGCCGCATGTGATGGGTCGCTTCGAGGATATGCTTCTGGCGGTCGAGACCCATCCGGCCATGCTGCTCTACCTCGATCAGGTGCGCTCAATCGGTCCCAACAGCGACCGCGCCAAGCGTGCCGCGAGACGTGGCGAGTCGAAGAGGCTGGGAATCAACGAAAATCTGGCCCGGGAAATCCTGGAGCTCCATACGCTTGGCGTTCGTACAGGATACAGCCAGGCGGACGTGACGGAGCTTGCCTTGGCCATAAGCGGGTGGTCGATCATGGGGCCGGACGAGACGGTCGAACCAGGGGGTGGCGCGTTCCGATTCAAGCCGCTCTTTCACGAACCAGGTCCAAGGGCGGTTTTGGGAAAGATCTACAGCCAGGAGGGAATGGATCAGGCCGAGGCTGTGTTGCGCGACATTGCCCATAGCGAGGCGACCGCAACCCATATCGCAACCAAGCTCGCCCGCCACTTCGTGTCCGACGAACCGCCGCCGAGCCTTCTCGATCGACTACAGTTGGCGTTCTTGAAGTCGGAAGGCCACCTGCCGACGCTCTATCAGGCACTGATCGATGCGCCCGAAGCGTGGGACGCATCGCCCCGCAAGTTCAAGACACCTTGGGAATGGACCGTTTCTGCCCTGCGGGCAATCGGAGCCGACCCCAGCACGGCGAAGGTGGCGCAAAGGGCAAAGCAGCTCGGCCAGCCGGTATGGCGTCCCCAGTCGCCCGCCGGTTACGACGATTTGGCCGCCAGTTGGGCAGCGCCCGACGCGCTGATCCGGCGCGTGGAGGTTGCACAGCAGCTCGCCCGCAAGGCCGACCCGACGCTGGACGCACGCGACCTGTCAAAGGCGCTCATTGGCCCTTCCCTATCGCGGACGACGGCGACCGAGATCGCCCGTGCGGAATCGCCCGCCACGGCGATTGCACTCTTGCTTGTTTCGCCAGAATTTCAAAGGAGATGAGGCGTGATGCATCGTCGTGACTTCCTGCGCAATGCAGCCCTAGGTGCAGGCACACTCTTCTTTGCGCCGCGCATGGCTTTCGCCAACGTCGAGACGGATCGCCGCTTCGTCTTCATCATCCAACGCGGCGCCGCCGATGGGCTCGATACGGTCATCCCGCACGGCGACCCTTCGCTTGCCAGGTTGCGTGGTTCTCTCGCAATCGATCCGAACACCATGCACAAGCTGGATGGCATGTTCGCCTTGCACCCCTCTCTGGGCCGGCTCGCCGATTTCTATCGAAAGAAGCAGTCCCTGTTCGTCCACGCGATCGCATCGCCCTATCGCGAGCGCTCGCATTTTGACGGTCAGAATGTTCTGGAAAGCGGAGGCGTCGGCCCGTATCAAGTGCGCGACGGCTGGCTCAACCGCCTCTCCACGCTGCTGCCCAAGAGCCGTGAGGAAGCCATCGCCTTTGCGCCAACCATTCCCCTGGCCTTGCGCGGTGCGGCACCGGTCACCTCCTATGCGCCCTCGAACCTGCCCGAAGCACCTGACGATCTCCTTGCACGGGTCACTACGCTCTACGATGGCGACGCTGAACTACATCGTCTCTGGAGCAGGGCTGTCGAAACCCGCGGGATCGCCGAGACGGCGGATGCGCGTCAGGATCCGGCGGCCGTCGGCAAAACCGCCGCCGAGTTCCTCGGGCGAGCCGACGGCCCACGCATCGCCATGATAGAAACAGCGGGATGGGACACCCACGGCGGTCAGAAACAGCGCCTTGCCAACCAACTGGGTGGGCTCGACAAGATGATCGGTTCGCTGTGTGACGGCCTCGGCGATGTCTGGGCGAAAACGACGGTGCTGGTGGCGACCGAGTTTGGCCGCACCGCAACGGTCAATGGTACCGATGGGACCGACCATGGCACGGCCGCCGCCGCCATGCTGATCGGCGGCGCGGTCCAGGGCGGACGGGTCGTCTCAGACTGGCCCGGGCTCGCACCCGGACAACTCTACGAGGGACGAGACCTCGCGCCGACCCTCGACCTCGACGCGCTGATTGCCATGGTGGCAGCCGAAAGCCTGGGTCTCGACCCGGAAAAGACGATGCGGACGCTGTTTCCCAACCGACCGATCAACCGGCAGCTATCCGGCTTGGTCGCCTAGGGCATTTGCCGAGTCTCAACGACCGGCATTGCCTCTAGCACGGCATCACACAACACCTGGGCACCGGCAATGACCTGATGGGGCTCGACAAACTCGGCCTCGTTGTGGCTGAGACCACCCCGACAGGGGACAAAGATCATCGCCGCCGGACCGAGGCGTGCCATGAACAGGGCGTCATGGAAGGCGCCGGAGAACATGCGGCGGCTGGGAAAGCCGCGCCGCCGCGCCACACCCTCGACAATCCCAACCAGCCTTTCGTCGAAGCGGGCCGGCGCCACATCCATGTTGCGGCGCACCGACAACCGGCAACCGCCGCTCGCGGCAATCTCGGCCGCCAGAGCACCAACTTCGGCTTCCAGCCGGTCGATCTCATCGCCGCTCGGATGACGAAGGTCGATGGAGAAAGTCACTTCGCCGGGAATGACGTTGACGGCGCCGGGGGCAAGGATCAGGCGGCCGACCGTGAGGCGCGCATCGGCATCGGCCGGCATGACCGTTGCCTGCAACCGGGCGATGACGGCCGCCGCCGCCGCCATGGCGTCGCGGCGGTCGGCCAGCGGCGTCGTGCCGGCGTGCGCCACCTGTCCTTCGATCGTGACCTCCAGCCAGCGTGTGCCCTGGATGCCCTCGACGACGCCGATCAGCGCGCCCTCGCGCTCAAGCAGCGGGCCCTGCTCGATATGCAGTTCGATATAGCCGGTAACAGGACGACCAAGCGGACGCTCGACCGCTTCAGGCAGAGCCGCAAACGTCGCGGCCAACTCATCGGCAAGGCGGATGCCGTTGCCGTCCACCGTGTCTTGCCACCCGCTTGGGAAGGCGCCGGCGGCATAGACCTGCGAACCGAAGGCGCCAGGCGAGAAGCGGCTGCCCTCCTCGTTGGTCCAGGCCACCAGCTCGACCGGGCCGGCAGTAACGATCCCATGATCTTCCAGCGTTTCCAGCACTTCCAGCGCCGCCAGCGTGCCGAGCGCGCCATCGAAACGCCCGCCGGTCGGCTGGCTGTCGAGATGGCTGCCGATCAGGAAGGGCGGCCGATCGTTGTCGGCGCCGGCCCGTCGCAGAAACAGATTGGCGGCCGCATCCTGAAAGACCGAGAAGCCGCGCGCCGCGCCGAGACCGGCCAACAGCGCCCGCGCCGCCCTGTCCTCGGCACCCAGTGCCGGACGGTTGACGCCGCCGGCCGGCGTGGCGCCGATCGCCGCGAAGGCGTCGAGCCGGGCGAGCAGGCGACCGCCGTCGATCTCGGGACCGAGCGTCATGGGCGCAGCCCGGCCATGAAGGCCTTGACGCGCTCGGGATCGACCATGTTCCACCAGACGCCGTCATGCTTCAGAGCGCTGGCGACGATGACGCCGTCGACGATGCCGAGAATGTCTCGGGCATTGTCCGGGGTGACGCCACTGCCGACCAGGGTGGGCAGATGCGACGCTTCCTTGATCAGGCGGATATAGCCGAGGTCGGCGGCGTGGCCAGTCCGCTGGCCGGTGGCGATCACCGCGTCGGCGTCGAAGAAGGCGAGATCGCGCACCAGTTCCTCGACAGGCCGGTCAGCGACGATGGCGTGGGCGCCGTGCTTGACGTGGGCGTCGGCGAAGATGCGGACGCCATTCGCCCTGAGGCGGGCACGATAGCGCATGGCGCGCGCCGCCTCGCCTTCGACGAAGCCTTCATTGGCGATATAGGCGTTGGCCCACTGGTTGACGCGGATGAAGCCGGCGCCTGACGCGCTCGCCACGGCCAGCGCCGGCAGGGCGGCATTGGCCAGCACGTTGATGCCGATGGGACGGCCGAGTTCGCGGCGGATGCGGTCGGCGACCACCGCCATGTGGGTGGCCGTCTCGGGACCGATGTCGTCGGGCTTGGAGAACGGGACGTCGCCGTGGTTCTCGACGATGACGCCATCGCAGCCGCCGGCGAGATAGGCCCGCGCGTCGGCGAGGCCGCGCTGATAGATGTCCTCGACGGGTTCGCCGTCATGGCGTGGCGCGCCGGGCAATGGCGCCAGATGAACCACGCCGATCACCACCTTGGTCCGGCCGAACAGATGCTGGAGGGCGTCGCCGGCCGTCTGGCCGACCGGTTTTGCGGCTTCGGTCATGAGAGATCCCTCGATATCCCCGTTATCAGGGCATTGATTTCCGTGCGGCTCGGACAGGCGGCGAGCGTTCCGCGCCGGGTGACGGCGATGGACGCCGCCCGGACACCGACGGTCGTAGCGATGGAGAGCGGGACTCCGCGTGTGAGACAGCCACTCAACACCCCAGCGAACACGTCGCCAGCCCCGCTGCTATCGACGGCGGCGACCGCCGGAGCGGCTATGCGTTCTACATCCTTCGCGCCCCGATCGAGGCAGATGGCGCCGTCGGCACCGAGCGTGACGACCACAGAGGCAGTACCGCCCCGCGACAGCCGGCGGGCCGCCTCGGCCGGATCGGCGCAACCGGCCATCGCCTCGGCCTCGCCGGCATTGACGATAATGACGTCGGCCTCCGGCACCGGCCCACCATCCAGCGGACTGGGGTTGAGGATGGTGATGGCGCCGCCGTCTTTCGCCTTTTCGAGGCAAACCCTGGTGACATCCGCGCGAAGGTTGCCCTGCATCAGCAGGTGGTCACCCAGTCCGGGCCAGGAGAGCTGCCCTGTCGGATCGAAAGCGGTAGCCGAGGCGGCAGCGGTCACGACCACGTTCTCGCCCTCTCGGTTGACCAGAATGGTCGACCGGTCGGTCGGGGTATCGAGCATGACAAGCCCGTCGAGCGGCAGTTCGGCACCAAGCGCTGCCCGCAGGAACATGGCATCGGCATCATCCCCCAGCGCGGCGCGGAAGACCACCTCGGCGCCGATACGTGACGCCGCCACAGCTTGGTTGGCACCCTTGCCGCCGACGCCTCGGGCCGTCGCGACGGCGTTCACCGTCTCGCCGGGCCGCGGCAGCCGCTCGACATAGAAGGTGTCGTCGACGCAGACGTTGCCGACCACGTGAAGCGCCATCGCTCAGTCCCGTCCGGTCGCCCAGGCCAGCATCTGCTCGAACAGCGTCTTGTAACCCTTCCAGGCGACGAAATCGGGCGACAGCCAATGCGGCCCGACGTCTGACGTCCAGGCGACCGTGCGGCCCTTGCCGTAGGTGCCGGTGACCAAGAGCGGCAAGGAACCGTACTCGGACGATACGGTGGCGAGCACCTCGGCACCCGGCTTGACCTCCACTTCGTTGAAGCCGAGGAGCACCGGCCAATCCTTGCCAATACCCTTGAGGATCGGATGGTCGGGCTTGCCGGTCACCTCGGCGGCAAACCCCTCCGGCACCTCGACGCGGTCGTCATAGGGCAGGCAGGCAACCGGCAGCACCTCCTCGACGGCCGTCTTGCGGTAGCGCGCACCACCGTTGATGCCCTGGAAGGAGTAGTAACCGCCGAACATCAGGAGGCCGCCGCCGCTCTGAACGTAATCGCGGATCAGCTTCAGCCGGTTGGGCGTCGTCTGCGACTTGATCCAGGTATCGGGGTGCAGCAGCAGCGTGTTGGCGCCGATGTCGGAGAGTACCACCGCGTCATAGGCCGAGAGCGCGTCCATGGTCTGCGGGAAGTCGCGCTGGGCCTCGTGCGAGGGCATGAAGGTGACGTCGAACGGCCCGCCCTTCAGCGCCTTCAGGAGGTCGTCGGCGCCGGTGTGATAGGTGACGGTGGCAAATTGGTCGAACCCCTTGATGTGGGTCGCCGTGGAAACCCACGATTCGCCGGCCAGCAGGATTTTCTTGGTCATTTTGCATTCCTCGCCAGTATGGCTTGAGACCGCCCTTCAGGCGGAGAACACCGATTTGGGATTGTCCGTGAGCATGCGCTGGATCACCGCCTCGTCGAGGCCGTGACGCCGGAGGCGCGGCACGAAATGGCGCAGCACGTGGGCGTAGCCGAAACCGCCGTAGCGGGTCAGCATCATCTTGAGGAACACGTCCTGCGACATCAGGACGCGGTCGGCGTAGCCCTTCTCGACCAGCGTCAGGATGCCACGCGCATTGTCCTCGTCGGAGGGCGACTGGGCGTCCTGGTCGGCGTAGTAATAATCCATGCCGATCATGTCGTATTCGATGAAGGCGCCACGGGCGGCGAGCGACGTCTGGTAGGCGGTGTCGTTCCAGCTCGGGTTCATGTGACAGAGCACGGTATGGCGGAGGTCGGCGCCCTCCTCTTCCACAACGTCGAGAACCTCGTGGGCGAGCCGTTCCCAGCCGGGCAGATGAATGGTCAGCGGCACGCCGGTGCGAGCCGAGGCTCGCGCAGCGCCCCTGAGCGAGCGCCGCTCGGCCTCGGTGAAGTCCTTGGAGACGCCGATCTCGCCGATGATGCCAGCCATCACTGGCGGCTGCGTTTCGCCGCCGCCGACGTCGTCGACGATGAACTGGGCGATGGCCTCGACATCCATGGCTTTCAGCCAGTCGGGATGGCTGAACTCGAGATAGAAGCCGGTCCCCATGACGATCTTGAGGCCGGAGAGGCGGGCTATGCGGGCAAGTGCGTCGGGATTGCGACCGATGCCGATGGTGGTGGCGTCCACCACCGTGTTGCCGCCGAAGCGCCGGTAGCGCTCCAGCTCGCGCAGGGCGAGGTCGGCGTCGTCGAGCGACACGTTGTCGCGGTTGAGATAGGGGTTCATTCTGAGCTCGCCGATGATCTCGATGTTCACCGGCTGCTCGGAGACCCGGCGCCCCTCATCGTCGATGTCGCAGGGGCAGCGCCACGCCTTGGCGCCGTCGAGCAGGATGTGCTCGTGCATCAGCGTGACGCCCATCTCTTCGACCGGGACAGGCCCGGTGACCGTCATCACCGTGCCGGACTGGACACCGATCGGCGCCCGTTCGGCCGGTTTTCCCGCGAACAGGTGTTCCATGATCAGCGACTCCTCGACCCGCCCTTGAACAGACGGAAGTTCAACCAGATGGCGATGAGAATGATCGAGCCGGTGACGATCGGCGTCAGGAACGGCGACAGGTGGGCGAGGATCAGACCGTTGGCGATCACCGCCACGGTCAGCGCGCCCAGGATGGTGCCCACCACCGAGCCACGACCGCCGAACAGGGATGTGCCGCCCAGCACCACGGCGGCGATGACATCGAGCTCGAAGCCCTGGCCGGAGTTGGACGAGCCGGAACCGAGCCGCGAGGCGAGAATGATGCCGGCAAGCGCCGCCGCCGAACCGGTCAGCACGTAGACCATGAGCGTGACGAGGCGCGTGTTGACGCCGGCCCGCCGCACCGCCTCGGCGTTGGCGCCGACGCCGGTGACGTAGCGGCCGAAGGTCGTCTCATTGAAGGCGGTATAGGCGAGGGCCAGCACGACGATGGCAATCAGCGCCGGCACCGGCATGCCGATGAACCAGGCGCGGCCGATCATGTTGAAGCCGCTCGCCGGGTCGACCGGAATGGAATAGCCGCCGGTGATCAGAAGCGCGATGCCGCGGATCACCGACAGGCCGGCCAGCGTGACGATGAAGGCGGGGATGCCTTCGTAGGCGATGAAGAAGCCCTGCAACGCACCCACTGCGGCGCCGAGGCAAAGAAGCGCCAGCACCACGATCGGCCAGGGTACGCCCCATTGCAGCAACACGGCCGACAGCGTCGCCGTCAGCGCCAGCACCGACCCGACCGAAAGGTCGATGCCGCCGGTGGTGATGACGAAGGTCATGGCCGAGGCGACGATCAGCAGCGGCGCCGACTGGCGCACGATGTTGAGGAGGTTGGGCGTGGTCAGGAAAGCGTCGGTCGCCAGCGAGAAGACGATGCAGACCACCGCGAAGAACAGGGCGATGGACACGACGCCGCCCCGGGCAACGGCCTTCTCGTGCCAACTCGCCTTGACGAGGCGCGAGGAGGTTTCCGATTTGATGGCGCTCATGCCGGAACTCCCGTGCTGCCGGCCGCTCCGGCCGAACGGGCGGCGAACTTGCGCCCGACGATCAGGTTGACCACTTCCTCGATGCTGGTTTCGGACACGTGGCGTTCGGCGACGTTGCGCCCCTCGTACATGACCTGGATGCGGTCGCAGACCAGGAACAGGTCCTGCAGGCGATGGGTTATCAGGATCACCGACACGCCACGGGCACTGACGGCGCGGATCAGGTCGAGCACCGCTTCAACTTCAGCGACGGCCAGGGCGGCCGTGGGTTCGTCCATGATCAGCACGCGCGGATCGAAGGAGGCGGCGCGGCCGATGGCGATCGATTGCCGCTGGCCGCCCGAGAGGTTCTCGACCTTGAGGCGGGTGTCGGCGATGACGATGCCCAGGCGATCGAGCATGGCGCGCGCCTCGGCGTGCATGCGCGCCTTGTCGAGGAACGACAAGCCGGCGATCCGGCGGCGCGGCTCGCGGCCGAGAAACAGGTTGCCGGCGACGTCCACGGTGTCGCAGAGGGAGAGGTCCTGATAGACCATCTCGACACGGGCGGCGCGAGCGTCCGCGGGCGAGGCGAAGCTGACGACCTCGCCGTCGATCTCTATGCTGCCGGCATCAGGAATGATGGCGCCCGACAGAACCTTGCTGAGCGTCGACTTGCCGGCGCCGTTGTCACCGACAAGGCCGAGCACTTCGCCCGGCTTCAGCGTCAGCGACACGTCGTCGAGCACCTGAATGGGATGGTAGCGCTTGGAGATGCCGGTCATCCGCACGCGATAAGGCAAGCTGTCCGTCATGCTGAAATCCACTCGGGAGCGGCCAGTGGCCCGCCCATTGGACATGGCATCCCGCCGGCGGGTCGCCTATACGGCCGGCGGGAGGCAGCGATGCACGGGAGCGCCGAGAGCCATCTCGACGCCCCGACCCGTTATAGAACTCCGGTCACTCGAACATCGACTTGAAGTCGGCGACGTTGCTCTTGGTGACAATGGTCACGGGCACATTGATGATCGGATCGACGGTGCCGCCCTTCTTGAGCGTCATCAGCGCCTCGACGGCGGCCTTGCCCTCGCCGGCCGGATCCTGCTGGACGACGGCGACGACCCAGCCTTCTTCGATGCCCTGAACGGCCTGCTTGGTCAGGTCCCAGCCGAACACCTTGACGCTGTCGGTGTGGCCCTGGGCGGTGACGGCGGACACCGCGCCGATCAGTGCCGGCTCGCCGGTGGCGTAAAGCGTGCCCATGGTCGGGTTGGCGGTCATCAGGTTCTCGGCGGCCGACAGGGCGACATCCTGGACGTTCTGACCGTCGACCGTGTCGAGGAAGGTCACGTCGGCGCCGCTCGCCGTAACCGCCTTCTTGAAGCCGTCGAGGCGCTGGTTCTGGATGAACGAATTGAGCGCCCCGACGACACCTACGGTCGCCTTGCCGCCCATTTCGGCCTTCACGTAATCGGCGTAGAACTTGCCGATATCCTCGCCGGCCTTCGTGTTGTCGACACCGACGAAGGCGACGTTGTCGCCATCGGGAATCTGGGCATCAATGGCGATCACCGGAATGCCGGCGGCCTTGGCGGCGGTGATGGCCGGCTTGACGCCGTTGACATCGATGGCCACCAGAATGATGCCGTCGACCTTCTGGGTGATATAGTTCTCGATGGCGTCGTTCTGCGCGGCAGGAACGTTGTTGGCATTGAAGATGACGAGATCGACGCCGGCAGCCTTGGCAGCGGCCGTGGCACCATCATTGATCTGGTTGAAGAACAGCGCCTGCTGATTGATGTTGACGAGTGCAAATGTCTCGGCGGAGGCCTGCGACAAGCTGGCTACGAAAGCGGACGCGAGGACGCTGCCCGCCAGAATCCTGGAAAGACGCATTTGGGATCCCCTTTGGTTATTTCGCCCCTTTTGAGGCTTGTTGGCGCCGAATGGCACAGCGCGATATTTCAAGATTGTTGACTTATTGTCAAGTAACTTGAACAGCGATTTCAGCGGCAATCCGGCCATTCAGCGGGGACGCTTCGCCATACCGAGAAATGAAGATATCGGCGCCGGGTCATAGTCGGCCCAAGCGATTGGCGCACTTCAGAAGGTCGCCGGCGTGTTCACCCAGAAGATGCTGGCCCGACGGTCACCGGCATTCCGGTAATGGTGCGGCAGGTCGGAGTTGAAGGCGAAGGCGTCGCCTTCCCTCAGGTGGAAGCTCCGCTCGCCGACGATCAGCTCGACCTCTCCGACGATGACATATCCAACTTCCTCTCCGACGTGCTGGATGGGGCCAGCGCTTTCCCCGCCCACCTCGACATGGTGGATGTTGCACTGCAGGAGATGGCCGGGCGAGTAGGGAATGATCCGTTCAAGCGCGATGCCCTTGCCGCGACGTAGCGGATCGAGCGTCAGAACAGGCCGCGTGCCGGCCCGGAAGATCATGCCTTCCTCGCCGTGCGACTCCTCGAAGAACCAGCCGATGTTCTTGTCGAGCACCTTGATGATCCGGTGCAGCATGGGCAGGGAGGGTGAGGCCTTGCCGTTCTCGATCTTCGACAGCAGGCTTTCCGAGCAGTTGGCTGCCTCCGCCAGCGCCTTCAGCGTCATGCCGCGCGTTTGGCGCGCCAGCTTGAGACGCGTGCCAAGGCCGACCGGCATGCCGTGACGGGTGTCTTCGGCCTGTGCGCCGGGGGCATCAACAACGACCGTGTCGTCCGTCTTCATAAAACACTTTCCTGGCCGGCCGGATCACCCACAGACGCTGCCCGGAGCAGGCTTGGATGCAACGAACCGGCCCGCGCCGTCCGGATCGCACCCCTGAGGCTAAGACCGTTCGGATTGAGACTCAACTCGCGGCATTCGTCAATGTGGCGACCTGCCACCATCGAGGGAGGCCCATCCCGGCCAATGGGGAGATAGCCTCCTCACGCGTCTTGACAGACTTCAGCCTCGCCCTCTTAATGTCAGATGTCAGACCAATTTACCGGACATTGTTCCGGCGACCGAAATGGCGGGCAGATGGCGGGCGATATTTCTTCCCTTGAACGCATTCCGCGTGTCGACCGCGTCCGCAGCGTGATGAACGCGCTTGCCGATCACATCGAGCGCGCCGGCATGAAGCCGGGCGACAAGCTGCCGACCGAGCGCGAGCTGTCTCTGGCGCTGGGCGTCGGCCGATCGACGGTGCGCGAGGTGATCCGGCAGTTGCAGGCGCTCGGCGTCGCCGAACCGCGCGTCGGCTCCGGCACCTTCCTCATGCGGACGATCTCGCCGGGCACGGTTCACGTGCCGCTGTCGCTGGACATGTCGCATCTGAGGGACGCCTTGCTGCAAACGCTGGAAGTGCGGCGCGGACTGGAAGTGGAGGCGTCGGCGGTGGCGGCACTTAGGCATACGGCCGAGGACGTTCCCCTCATGGCGGCGACGCTGGCCGAGATGGAGCGCGTCCACCTCGACAAGGGAACGGCCGGCCGGGAAGACCTTGCCTTTCATCTCTCGATCTACGACGCCACCCATAACCCATTGTTTCCGCGCCTGCTCGAGCAGATGCGCGAGACCTTCGAGGGGTTTTTCGACCAGCCGTTCGACCGACCGGATTTTGCCCGGCGGTCCTTCCCGTTCCACCGTGAACTGTTCGAGGCGATCGTCGCCCGCAACGTCCCGCTGGCGCGCGAGAAGACCTACGCGATCCTCGAGATTGTCGAGGAAGACATCAAGGACATGTCGAGATGAGTGAGGATGCCGACCCGATCAGGCGCGCCAGCCTGATCGTCGCCCATGACGAGGTGAATGCCTACGACGCCGTGGTGCCACCGATCGCCCAGACGTCGCTGTTCACCTTCTCGTCCTATGACGAGATGAACGAGACCTACATGGGCAAGAAGACCCGACCGACCTACAGCCGCGGTCTCAACCCGACCGTCCGACACTTTGAAGACATGATCGCGCAGCTTGAGGGTGGGGAAGACGCCATCGGCTTCGCCTCGGGCATGGCGGCGATTTCCTCGACGGTGATGACCTTCGTCCGCCCCGGCGACAAGCTGCTCTGCGTCCGCCACGTCTATCCCGACGCCTATCGCCTGTTCGAGATCCTGCTCCGGCAATATGGCGTCCGCACCGTCTATGTCGATGGTCGCGACGAAGCGGAAGTGGCCCGCGAACTGCCGGGCGCCGCGCTGTTCTACATCGAAAGCCCTACCAGTTGGTCGATGGATGCGCTCGATGTCGCCTCCCTCGCCTCCCTCGCCCGCAAGCATGGCGTCGTCACGACGATCGACAACAGCTGGGCGTCGCCGGTCTTCCAGCAGCCGTTGTCGCTGGGCGTCGATCTGGTTCTTCATTCGGCTTCGAAATACATCGGCGGCCATTCCGACGTGGTCGCCGGCGTGGTGACCGGATCGAAGGCGCTGATCGGCAGGATCCGCGCGACGACTTATCCCTATCTCGGCGGCAAGCTGTCACCCTTCGACGCCTGGCTGTTGATCCGCGGCCTCCGGACACTGCCGACCCGCATGAAAGCCCATGAAGCAGCGGCACTTCATATCGCCCGCAAGCTCGCCGCCCATCCGCTCGTCGAAAACGTTCTGCACCCCGGCCTCGGCAACAGCCTGCCGCCCGGCCTTTCCGGCACGTCGGGCCTGTTCTCGTTCACCTTCGCCGAGGGCGTCGACATCCCGAAGTTCGCCGACCGACTGAAGCTGTTCAAGCTCGGCGTCAGTTGGGGGGGACACGAGAGCCTCGTCGTTCCGGCGACGGTCGTTCACAACCAGGCCGCCGGGCCGAACTCGGCGGTCGACTTCGGCATCAGTCCGCGCGTGGTGCGCCTGCATGTTGGCCTCGAAGGCGCGGACGCGTTGTGGGCCGACCTCGGCGCGGCCATCGACGCGGCGCGCCTGTAGGAGGACCAGCCTCGTCAACACTTCTCCGGCTTGGAGGGGCCGGCCAGGGCATCGGAGCAAAACAAAAAAACAGGGGCGCTGATGCCCGATCGGCCGGGATGACCGGCCGGACAACAGAAGACCGCAAGGCGGGGCCTCCAGCACCCCGCCCTCATGTGGCAACCAAGGAAAGGGGAACTTTCATGAACAGGATTTTGGCTATCGCGTCGCTGTCGACGCTGCTCATGACCGGCACCGCTCTCGCCGACACGACGCTGAAACTCGTCGAGGTGATCACCAGCCCGGAGCGCACCGAGACGCTGAAAGGTATCGTCAAGACATTCGAGGACGCCAATCCCGGCACCAAGGTGGAGATTATCTCCCTGCCCTGGAACCAGGCCTTCGAGAAATTTGCCACCATGGTGTCGGCCGGCGAAACGCCCGATGTCGTCGAGATGCCTGACACGTGGCTCGCGCTCTATGCCAACAATGGCGCGCTTGAGAGCCTCGAGCCCTATCTCGAGAAATGGGAACACACCTCCGGGCTGACGGCGCGCGCCCTGGAGATGGGCCGGTCGGTGAAGGATACGGCCTACATGCTGCCCTATGGATTCTATCTCCGGGCGATGTTCTACAACAAGAAACTGCTGTCCGAGGCCGGCGTCGCCGAGCCGCCGAAGACGCTTGATGAGTTCAGGGCTGCGGCAGAGAAGGTATCAAAGCTGCCCGGCAAGTCAGGCTATTGCCTGCGCGGCGGTCCGGGCGGGCTCAACGGCTGGGTGATGTTCGGCGCCACCATGGCCGGTGACAACAGCTTCTTCAAGCAGGACGGCACCTCGACCTTCGCCGATCCCGGCTGGGTCAAGGGCGTCAGCTACGTCATCGATCTCTACAAGTCCGGCCTTGCGCCCAAGGACAGCGTCAACTGGGGCTTCAACGAGATTGTCGGCGGCTTCTACTCCGGCACCTGCGCCTTCCTCGACCAGGATCCGGACGCCCTCATCTCGATCGCCGAGCGCATGAAGCCGGAAGACTATGGCGTTGCGCCCTTCCCGAAGGGACCTGATGGCAAGGCCTTCCCGACCATCGGCTATGGCGGCTGGTCGATGTTCGCGAGCAGCGAGCACAAGGACCTCGCCTGGAACCTGATTGCCACGCTCGAAGCGCCGGAGGGCAACATCGCCTGGAACAAGCGCATCGGCGCGCTACCGATCCACACGGCGGCCGAGAAGGACCCGTTCTATGCCGGCGAGCAGTTCAAGGGCTGGTTCGAGGAACTCAGCGATCCCAATGTCGTGCCGACGGTGATGCCGACGCATCTCGAGGAGTTCGCCTTCTTCAAGGACTCGCTGGTGATCACCACCAGCCAGAAGGCGCTGCTCGGCGAGATCACGCCCGAAGATCTCTCCAAGCAGTGGGCGGATTACCTGACGGCGGCGCAGCAGAAGTTCCTCGCGTCCAAGTAACGACGACCTCGCATCGGCGTTCGGCGGCCTCGCTGCCGAACGTCAGCTTGACCGCCGGCGCCCGGTTGGGCCGGCGATCGAAGCTTCGCGCTTGGTCCGTCATACCCTGAGAGTTTCCGTTCGATGACTCTTCACACCGCTTCGGGGTCGCCGGCCGGCGATCGCCGAACGCCCATGCAGAAGATCGCCGCGCGACTGGAGCCCTGGCTCTATTCGGCTCCCGTGCTGATCCTGATCGTCGCCATCATGCTGGTGCCGCTGGCGCTCGGCGTTTCCTATGCCTTTCGCGACATCCGCCTGCTCAACCCGTTCAGCGGCGCTTTCGTCGGGCTCAAGCACTTTCGTGACCTCGCCGGCGACGGCGCCTTTCGCGGCGCCCTCGTCAATACGCTCTGGTGGACCTTCAGCTCGGTGATCCTGCAGTTCATCTTCGGCCTGATCCTGGCCCTGCTGCTCAACCGGCCGTTCAAGGGACGGGCGCTGGCGCAGGCGCTCTGCTTCCTGCCCTGGGCGGTGCCGAGCTTCCTGTCGGGTCTCGACTGGGCATGGATGTTCAACCCTGTAGTCGGCCCCATCCCGCACTGGCTTTATGCGTTGGGCATCCTGTCGGAGCCGAGCAACATCCTGTCCGATCCGGAAACCGCCATGTGGGGGCCGATCGTCGCCAACGTCTGGTGGGGCATACCCTTCTTCGCCATCACCATGCTGGCGGCGCTTCAGGCGATCCCCAAGGATCTCTACGAGGCGGCGGAGATCGACGGCGCCGGACCGATCGAACGCTTCCGGTCGATCACCGTGCCCTTCCTGGCGCCGACCATGGCCATATCGATCCTGCTGCGCACCGTGTGGATCGCCAACTTCGCCGATCTCATCATCGTCATGACCAATGGCGGGCCGGCCGACCGGACCCAGATCGTGGCGAGCTACATCTTCACCCAGGCCTTCCGCCGCCTCGACTTCGGCTACGCCTCGGCGATCGCGCTGGTGCTGCTGGTGCTGCTGCTCGCCTACTCGATGCTGATCGTGGTCCTGCGTCAAACCATGCTGACGAGGCACTGACATGACCAGAAAGCGCATCGTCCTCACCCTGCTGCACCGGCTGGCCGTCCTCGCCTACGTGGCCTTTGCCCTCTTCCCCTTGTTCTGGCTGCTCAAGGTGTCGGTGACGCCGACCAGTCTCCTCTACACCGAAGGCATCCGGCTCTGGCCGTCGCGGGCCAGCCTCGAACACTACGCCTTCGTCCTCACCCATTCGAGCTTCCCGACCTTTTTCCTCAACTCGACCATCGTGTCGGGCGCGACGGCGGTGATCGTCACCATCGTCGCCTCGCTGGCCGGCTACGCCATGTCGCGCTTCGTCTTCCGCGGCAAATACTGGATCGTCGCCCTGCTCCTGCTGACCCAGATGTTCCCGCTGGTCATGCTGATCGCGCCGATGTTCAAGATGCTGTCGCCGCTCGGGCTCACCAACAGCCTCACAGGCCTCGTCATCGTCTACGTCGCCTTCAACGTGCCCTTCGCCACCTTCCTGATGCAGTCCTTCTTCGATGGCATCCCGAAGGACCTCGAGGACGCGGCGATGATCGACGGCGCTACCCGGTTCACCGCCTTTCGGCAAATCATCCTGCCGCTGACGCTGCCCGGCATCGCCGCGACGCTCGGCTTCGTCTTCACGGCGGCGTGGAGCGAGCTGTTGTTCGCGCTGATGCTGATCTCCGGCAATCAGGCCACCACCTTCCCGGTGGGCCTCCTGTCCTTCGTCTCCAAGTTCTCCGTCGACTTCGGGCAGATGATGGCCGCCGGCGTTCTGGCGCTGATCCCGGCCTGCCTGTTCTTCCTTCTGATCCAGCGCTATCTCGTGCAGGGCCTGACGGCCGGCGCGGTGAAGGGCTGAGGAGCGTTCCATGGCTTCCATCACCATCGAGGCGATCACCAAGACCTTCGGCACCGTGCCGGTCCTCAACGACATCGACCTCTCCATCGCCGATGGCGAGTTCGTCGTGCTGGTCGGTCCGTCCGGCTGCGGCAAGTCGACATTGCTCCGAATGATCGCCGGGCTTGAAGACATCACCGCCGGCGAGATCCGCATCGACGACCGCCGCATCAACGAGGTGGCGCCCAAGGACCGCGACATCGCCATGGTGTTCCAATCCTATGCGCTCTATCCGCACATGACGGTGGCCGACAACATGAGCTACAGCCTGAAGCTCCGGAAGACCGCCAAGGAACGGATCGCCGAGGCGGTCGGGGCGGCGGCCGGCAAGCTGGGGCTCGATCCGCTCCTGGCGCGGCGGCCCAAGGCATTGTCCGGCGGGCAGCGGCAGCGCGTCGCCATGGGCCGGGCCATCGTCCGCCACCCCAAGGCCTTCCTGTTCGACGAACCGCTCAGCAACCTCGACGCCCGGCTGCGCGAGCAGATGCGGGCCGAGATCAAGCGGCTGCACAAGTCGATCGGCGCCACCTCCGTCTACGTCACCCACGACCAGATCGAGGCGATGACCCTGGCCGACCGCATCGTCGCCATGCATGGCGGCATCATCCAGCAGGTCGGAAATCCGCTCGATCTCTACGACCGCCCGGCCAACCTGTTCGTCGCCGGCTTCATCGGCTCGCCGGCCATGAACTTCGTGGAGGGACACCGCCGCGCCGGCGCCATCGAAACCGACGACGGCAGCAAGATCGCCATTCCCGATGGCGTTCAACTAGCCGAAGGACAGGCCGTGACCGTCGGCATCCGTCCCGAGCACGTGCGCATCGTCGCCGGCCCGGAAGCCGGCAGCTACGCGGCGCGTGTCGATCTTGTGGAACCCACGGGTTTCGGCACCATCGTCCACGTCCGCCTGCTCGGCCAGGATCTCAAGATCTACACGCTGGAACGCGGCATCGCCGCGGTCGGCCAGCCGCTGCACATCGCCCTCGATGGCGCCCGGTTGCATGTCTTCGATCGCGAGACGACCAATCGCATCGGCTGACGATGGAGGCAAGCCGAGACAAAGCCGCCGGTCCCGTCACGCGAACGGAACCGGCGGGGCAAGCCTGGGGCTCTCAACATATGCTGCGGGCAGGCGCGGGGCACTCGTTGCGCCCTGCGCCGGTCGTTTTCACTCCGCTAATGCTGCGTGGAGGCGCGACGCTTGGCGCTCTCCAGCAGAACGGCCAAGACGATGATGACGCCCTTGACGACCTGCTGATGATAGCCGGGAATGTCCATCAAGTTCATGAGGTTCGAGATCATCGACAGGATCAGCGCGCCGATCAGCGTGTTGATCACTGTTCCCCGGCCACCCGCCAGACTCGCGCCACCGACGACGACGGCGGCGATCGCGTCGAGTTCGAAGCCGATAGCCAGGATGGGAGAACCAACGCCGGTACGGGTTGCCGAGACGACACCGGCGACCGCACAGGTGAATCCCGATATCGCGTACACGGCCAACTTGATGGCCATGATGTTGATGCCGGAAAATCGGGTCGCCGTTTCGTTGGAGCCGATGGCAATGACCAGACGCCCGAACACGGTCTTTCGGTTCAGGAACAGAGCCGCGGCTGTCACCACGATCAGCAGGAAGAACAGGGCGGGGATGCCAAAGATCGCAGCGCTGCCGAAGTCCATGAAAGCCTGATCGTCGATGAAGATCGGCTGCCCCTTCGAGACGATCAGCGACAGACCTCGGGTGATCGTCATGGTCGCCAGAGTAGCGATGAACGGCGCGATGCCGAAGTTGGCGACCAGTGAGCCGCTCACCAGGCCACATGCGATGCCGACGATCAGCGAGATCGCAACCGCGCCGGACACGCCGAAGCCTGGGATGGTGAGCGCGGCGACAACCGACACCAGGGCCATCACCGAACCAACCGACAAGTCGATGCCTCCGGTGAGAATGACGTACAGCAAGCCGAGCGACACGATGCCGAGAGGCACGCTCTGCCGCAGGATGTTGGTGATGTTATCGGGCGAGAAGAAGCGATCAGATAGGAAGCCGGCCGCGACCAGCATCAACACGAATACAACGATGGTCGACTGGTTGATGACCAGGCGAAACAGCTTATTGGCAGACATTGTTTCCCCCAAAACTCTCAGTGGACACGGCGCTTGGGAATGGCGAGCCGCATGATTGCTTCCTCCGTCATCTCGCGCCCCTTGAGCTCGCCAGCGACCACTCCTTCGCTCATCACGTAGGTTCGGTGACAAAGACCGATGACCTCAACCAGCTCGGACGAAATCACCAGAACTCCCACGCCGGCGGATGCCAGAGCGGCAATGATCGAATAGATCTCGGCTTTTGCGCCGACATCGACACCGCGTGTCGGTTCGTCGAGAATGAGGATCTTGCAGTCGGTATTCAGCCACTTGGCGACGATGACCTTCTGCTGGTTGCCGCCGGACAATGAAGACAGAGCATCGTTCAAGGCTCCCAGCTTGATCCTGACGCGTTCTTGTGAGGCCTGGGCGATGCGACGCTCCGCCCGCGCATTGGTAATGCCGAAGCGGCTGATGGCCTCGAGGTTGGTCATGGTCATGTTTTCGCAAATGCTCATCGGCAGGATGCCGCCCTGACGTTTGCGATCCTCGGGAACCAGACCGATGCCGACCCGCATGGCGTCGGACGGCTTGCGAATGAGCCGGCGCTTGCCCGCCACCTCGATCGTGCCGGAATCCAGCGGATCGATACCGAAGATGGCGCGAACGACTTCCGATCGGCCGGATCCGATCAGGCCAGAGAGACCTACGATCTCTCCGGCGCGCAGGCTCAGCGAGACGTTGTCGAGCACACCGTTCCGCGTGAGATTGTCGACCTTGAGCAGTACCTGCCCTTCAGTGTCGCCCTCCGGCTTGGCGGGGAAGAGCGCTTCCAGCTTGCGACCGACCATATTGGTAATAATGTCGTCTTCGGTGCAGGACCGAGGGTCCAGATCGGCGACCGTTCGCCCGTCCTTGAAAACGGTGATGGCGTCGGCGATGCGGAAGATCTCCTCAAGACGATGCGAGATGTAGATAATCGTGATGCCGCTTTCCTTGAGCTTGCGCAGATTATCGAACAGGACTTCCGTTTCGGGATCGGCGAGCACTGCCGTCGGTTCGTCGAGGATCAGGACGCGGCAATCCTGAATGACCAGAGCCTTGGTGATCTCGACGATTTGCTGGTAGGCCACCGACAGGTCACCACACAGGGTTGTGGGCGAAATATTGAAGCCGAATGCGGAGAGTGCCGAACCCGCCTTCCGGTTCATCGTCTTCCAGTCGACAAATAGCGATCCGTTGCCGAGATCGCCGAGAAACATGTTCTCGGCCACGGACAGGTCGGGGGCGAGCGCCAGCTCCTGATGGATGATCGCAATACCCCGCTTCTGGCTTTCCACCGGACTTGCAAAATCGACAGGGTCGCCGAAAACCTCGATCGTTCCCTTGTCGCGCCGCAGGATGCCGGCGAGAATATTCATCAGCGTCGACTTGCCTGCGCCATTCTCACCAACCAGGGCATGGATGGTGCCAGGGCGAACGTGCAGGTCGACGTCTCGCAGCGCGTGTACGCCGCCGAATGTCTTGCCGACACCTTCGATGCGAATTGCGTAGTCGGACATGTATCCTCCTCAGTCCGTTCTTGCGGCGGCTCTCGCCGCGCCTAACCCGCGAGCGGCGGTGCCCGCCGCTTCCGCGCCGGCGCCAGTTTGCCTCCCCACAAATCGGCGCCGGTTCGGTCGGCGAAAGCGTCAGCTCAGTTGCCCGTAACAACCGAACCGATAATCGTCGAGTACCTGCCAAATCTTGTCCATGACGATAGATTGGGCCGTTATGCTTCCATCGCCCAGACGCGCACGCTCGAGGCCGGCGTATTGCCGAACGAGACCTGCCGGCAGCTTTTCAGACGAAAGGTTGGCCATGAGCCTGTCGACCGCGGAACTCACGGCCGGATGAGGCCAGTAGTACCGAATGCGGTCGGACTGGCTGTAGATGCGCAGCAAGGACTGCTCGGAGAATGTACCCGGATAATACTTCTGCCAATAGCCCGGCTCGTCGAGCATTATCCGTTCGATGACCTCCCGAAGATGCGAGCGCCTTTCCGTCGGGACCATCTCGCTTTCAATGGATGCCAAGGCGAACAGTCCTTCACGCAACGCGTAAGTGAGTGCCGGCCCGACCTTCAAGATGGCGAAGTGGTCGCGAACCAACTCCCGCAGTCGCTGGCGTGGCTGGAAGTCGGTGGAATGCGCTTCGTAGACAAGCCCTTTATGCTTTTCGATGAATCGCGAAAGACCGACCGCCTTCTCTGGTGCGTAGGCGATGATGCCGGCATTGTCGAAATCCACACCCGGCTGCACGACGACGCCGACGACGCGTTCAAAAGCCGCATCCAGGCCTCGGGCGGCAAACGCGCGGCGATGCGTCTCAATGGTCGCTTCGACGTCAACGGTACGGGTCACCTGAATGCCGGCGAGACCATTGGCCTCGCCGCCGGGTACCGGGACTTCGGTCCCGATGATATAGAGCGGCGCGACCCCTTGAGGGCGTGCGGCCTCGGCGGCGGCGCAGAGATCGGCCGCCCGTTCCGCAGCGAGAGCAGGATCGATGGGGTCGGTCTCCCCGGCGACGGCCATCGAGGCGTCGAGATGAATCTTGCTGAATCCAGCAGCCACATAGTCGGCCAGGAGGCGCTTTGACAGCTCCATCGCCTCGGCAGGCTTCTTGTTGCGCCACGTGTTGGGACCCAGATGATCTCCGCCAAGAAGCAGCCGTTCGCGCGGAAAGCCGATCTCATCGGCGATGCCCCAAACGAAATCCCTGAATCCCGCCGCCGTCATGCCCGTATAGCCACCGAACTGGTTGACCTGGTTTGACGTCGCCTCGATCAATACGACCCGATCGGTATGGAGGTCGTAGAGGAGGGCTGCGCGGATCACCAAAGGATGCGCCGAGCAAACCGAACAAATTCCGACCGGTTCGCCGACGGCATGCCGCGCTAGAATATTTCTCATCGTTTCCTCGTTAAGTCATGACCGGCGAAGTCGGGCCGACCGACAACGCCCGCTTTCGCATCTCAGTTGGTGAAGTCCGTGACCGTGACTTTCCGGAGATCACCATCGCCGGCTTGCATACGCAGGATATAGTCGGGGCACTCGGAAAGCTTGATCTGGTGGGAGACGACGTCGCTCACGTCGATGGTCTTGCTCTTCATCAGATCGATCGCCTGAATACTGTTCTTCAACGACGTGAAGGAGGCGATGACAGAGATTTCCTCCCGGTAGATACGGAAATGGTCGAGCGCGATTTGCCCGGACTTGTGAGGCACGCCGAAAACCAGGACCCGGCCGCGCGGGCGGGTCAGTCGATTGGCCGCCTCGGCCACGAGCGCCGAACTGCCGGAGGCATCGGCGACGGCGTCGTAGACCTTGTCGGCGATATCGCCAGAGCTGGAGTAAACCTCTCCGAGCCCCATCGCCGCGGCACGGGCAAGACGCCCGGGGCTCCGCTCCAGATAGTCGACGCGAGCGGCACCGCGCGCTCGGATCAGGCGGCCCATCAGGATGCCGATCGGCCCCGCACCAAGAATAAGGACGTGCTCCGCCCAGCCAACGCCCAGCCGTTCGGTAGCGTGTACGACGCAGGAGAGGGGCTCGACCAAAGCACCTTCCACGAAGGAGAGATCGCCGATGTCAAACGCGCCTCTTTCGTTGACGACAACATACTCGGCCATGCCACCTGACCGATTGACGCCCGGCACGATCATGTTGCGACAGAAATGATGCTCGCCGCGCAGGCACTCCGGACAATTGTTGCAGGGGACGTTGGGCTCGACCGCCACACGGGCGCCTACAGGAACGCGAGAGCACTCGGGCCCCACGGCCACGACCTCGCCGGCGAACTCATGCCCCGGAACGACCGGGTAGGAGGCAGTGAAACCGCCGTTATAGATATGAACGTCGGTGCCGCAAATGCCGCTGGCCCGAACCCGGATCAGAACTTCGTCGGCCTTGGGCGCGGGACGAGGCATCTCGGCGATCGCCATCTTGCCGGGTTCGGAAATGATCAGGGATTTCATCATGGACTGCATGGATGCTCTCCAGAAGCCGATCGCGGTGCGCTTTTTCAGACTCGCCAACCGCGATTGCTGCCGGCTCGGGTCCGAGCTCGTGATTTCGGACGGGACCAGGGATTGAGGCCATTATTGGCTGGAGGCGGCGAAACGCCGCCTCCGTTCTTGCTGGGGGAGAATTATGAACGCTCTCTCAGAACAGAGAGTTCGGATCGTAGACCTTTTCGGCGTTCTCCTTGGTCACCGCCAGTACCGGGCAAAGCGAGTAATCGGTGAAGTGGCGCTCGCCGGCATCGTATTTCTTGATGGTATCGATGGCCATCTCTGCCATGATCTTGGGGTTGTTCTCGCCGGTGGCCTGCATTTCACCGTCGATAATGGCCTTGTAGGCGTTCTTGTTGCCGTCGTAGCTATAGACCTTGACGTCGGCGAGCTTTCCGGCCGCCTTGAGGGCATGCACCGCACCCAGCGCCATGTCGTCGTTCTCGGTGTAGACGGCGTTGGTATCGGGATGCGCAGCCATCACGTCTTCCATGGCCTTCAGGCCGCCTTGCTGGTCCCAGCCACCCCAGACCTGGCTCACGATCGTGAAGTTGGTCTTCGCGGCGGCGCGCAGCTGCCCATCGATGATGCCCCTGAAGAAGTTCATCGAGCGGGTCTGGCCGACGAGGTTGCCCTGGTTGCCGGAGATCAGCGCCACCTTCATGGGGGTGTCACCGAACTGCGAAGCAGCGTATTCGCCGATGAGCTGGTTGTTGCGGGCATTGTCCGGAGCGATACGCGTGATGACGTCGGCGCCGAGGGCCAAGTCGCTGTCGATGATGATCACCGGCACCTTCTTGGCGTTGGCCTGCTTGACGATGCGCAGACCGGCAGCCGGATCCTGGGGATTGAGAATCAGGTAGTCGAGATCCCGGGCCAGCATGTCCTCGACGTCGGCGATCTGCTTGTTGAGATCGGCACGCGCGTCCGTGGTGATCATGGTCCAGCCCTCGGCCGTTCCCATGGTCTTGATGTGCTCGGTGAGGGCGCTGAAGTACGGTCCATTCAGCGTGCGGTTGGAGAACCCAACCTTGAGTTCCTTTGCCATGGCCGCCCCGGTGACACACAGGGCCGCCGCGGCGACCGCCGCCAGAGCGATACGCTTAATGTTCATTGTTTCCTCCTAAGCAACCTCTGGTCAATCCTCTCTCGACCAGAGGGCGAAAGCCGTTTGGAATAGTCAAAGCGTACTAGCGAGCCAGCACATAAAGCCCAGGCAGCCATATGCGCGCAGATAACTACGTTTTGGCGACGGCCGCGCCAAAGCAACCTTCTCCAGGTCGCTCCCGGAACCGTCAGTCCATAGATTTTATGCTTGGCTCCTCCTGTTGCCCGAGGCACCACCTCAGCCCTTGAGCAACTACCCAGACAGTGAGCATTATATCAGGGCAAATGTCAAGCACATGAGCTAATGCCTTGGTATAATGCAATTTTAAGGTGTGTATTTTTCCCATAAATCTACATTTAATTGCATAATTGGGCGAGAATTTTGCTCGATAGCCGCCCAGCCAATCTGCGTTTGCGCCTTATTTGCAAGTTTCACATCCATCAACGGCGCCTCATTGGTATTTGGCATATGCCATCATGATTGGCAATTGCCATAGCTGAAGCGGCTTGGTAAGGTCTTCTCGAGGATAAGGTTGGCACCTTCGGTAGTCGCTTGCCTGATCACCCAGAAGATCGGTGGCGACGCCAAGGGGGAGGTTCGCTTGAGTTTCATACTGACGGTCGACATCGGTACGTCGAGTTTGAAGGCAGTCCTGTTCAACGCCGAACTCAACGTGGTCGCCCAATCGAAGCAGGAATACCCGACGAGCTATCCCAGAATCGGCTGGGCAGAGCAGGATCCCGATCTTTGGAATGACGCCCTGGCGCGTGCCGTCGGCTGCATCTTGGAGCGAACCGGGCTTCGTCCAGACGCCATCGGTGGAATTGGCGTCGACGGCATGTCGAGCCTGATGCTTCCCGTCGATCGGGAAGGAAACGCACTCTGCCCGGGACTCATATGGCTCGATCGCCGAGCGCAAGAGCAAAGCGATTTCGTCAGCCGCCATTACGGAAATCTTCAGCTCAGGGTTTCGGGAAACCGCTCCGATCCGTCCAACTTCGGCCCGAAAGCCATGTGGCTGCGGGACCAACGGCGGGACATCTACGACGCCTGTGCTTCACTGCTGCATTGTAGTTCCTACCTGGTTCACCAGTTGACCGGCGTCTTTCTCATGAACCGCTCCGAAGCGGCTCTGTCTCAGCTTTGCGACATCCGCTCGGGTACCTACTCGGAAGAGCTCATCGAAGCATCCGGGATAGATCGCCGTAAACTGCCGGAGATCGCCGGCTGTAGCGACGTGGTCGGCCGGGTCACGATGGCGGCGGCCGAGCGTTTCGGGCTTGCTGCCGGGACCCCGGTTATCGCCGGCGCAATGGACAACGTCGCAGCGACGGTTGGGCTCGGTCTCCGTAACGATGGGGACGCCTACATCGCGGCGGGAACCGCAACCAACGTTGGCGTTCTCGTCGATGCCCCGCCCGTCGATGGATATGGCCTGACGTATCATGCCGGCATTGAGGGAAAATGGCTCGTCAACGGCAGCGTTGACTATGGCAGCGCCGGACTCCTGTGGTTCCGCAACCTTCTCGGCGAGAAGGATTTCGAGAAGCTTTGCGCCGACGCCGAAGAGGTCGGTCGCGGCGAGCACCCTCTTGTTTTTCTACCCTACATGACCGGCCAGCGCGCTCCACTCTGGAGCGATGCGCTGTCGGGTATCGTGATGGGAGTTACACCAGGCACCGATCGCCGGCATCTCGCCCGCATGTTCATGGAAAGCACGGCGCTGGGGGCCCGCCATGTCTTTCAGAAATTGAGGGCGAAGCGTCCGTCTTCCGCGGCGCTCACGGGTGGAATTACCAACAATCGGTTTTGGACCGGCGTTTTCGCCGACGCCACGGGGATGAGCCTGACGCCTTCACGCCAGAAAGAGGTGGGCAACCTTGGCCTGGCGATCCTGACCGGTCTCGGCATCGGAACTTTCCACTCCACCGATGAAGCGTTCTCCCTTTTGCCGGTCGACTGCACGCGTGAGCCCGATCCTGGTTCTCGCGGCTACTACGACGACCTCTTCGCGCTTTTTGACGCCGCCTACGAAAACAATCGCAGCGTGTTGGTCCAGCTTGATGAAATCAGACGGAAATATGGGGTGGAAAAATGAGGGCAGCTGTTCTCCATGGAAACGCCGATCTTCGGGTCGAGGAAGTTGCGGACCCTGAGATTGGTGAAGGCGAACTTCTGGTCCGTGTCGCCTATAGCGGTGTTTGCGGCTCGGACGTTCCTCGCCTCATCCATAACGGCGCACACTTCTACCCGCTCGTTCTTGGGCATGAGTTCTCCGGAACCGTCGTGGAGGTTGGCACAGGTATCGAGCATAACCTGATCGGCAAGAAAGTGGCATGCGCGCCTCTTGTGCCGATTTTCGAGCACCCGCAATCCCAGCGCGGCAATTTTGCGCTCGGCAAGGGCTACAGCTTCATCGGCTCGCGGCAATCGGGCGGATTTGCCGAGTACGTGGTCATGCCGCGCCTCAACGCCGTCCTTCTCGACGATTCGATCGACCTGCTCGCGGGCGCCTTCATGGAGCCGCTGACCGTCGGACTGCATGCGATCAACATCATGGATTTCCGCCCCGGCCGAACGACGGCGGTCGTCGGCATGGGAACCATCGGCATCTTGCTGATGCAATCGGCGAAGCTGCTTGGCGCCGGTCCGATCTGCGCCTTCGACGTCGATCCCACCAAGCTTGAGCTAGCCAGGACCTACGGCGCCGATACGGTTGTCGACTCACGCGACGAGGCGGCGGTGAGCGCCGCAATAGAGGCTGGCGGCTATGAGATCGTGTTCGAGACGGCCGGAGTTCCCGCAGCCGAAATCCTGGCCCTCAAGATTGCGGCCGGCAAGGGGCGCGTCATGTACGTCGGCACTCCGCACGTCCCGCTGACGCTCCAGCCCGCCGAGTTCGAGGAGATCAACCGCAAGGAACTCACGATCCAGGGATCATGGATGAACTACTCGGCTCCATTTCCGGGATGGGAGTGGACCTTTGGCGCCGAGGCTTTGGGCAACAACCGGATCAGACTAGATGGCCTGATCGATAGGGTTTTGCCTTTGTCGCAGGCCGGAGCAGTTCCAGAATTACTCCTTTCAAAGTCCGTCCGGGGCAAGATCATGCTGGACGCCACGCGGTAGTAGCCTAAATGCCATCCAGTCTTCAAACGCTTGAGGGGTCTGAGCGTGTGAGATATTAGGTTTTCATGAACCTACAGTTTGCGCCGAGGCACTTCCTGCCGAGCCGTCGCCCGGCAAGTGTGAGGTGTTCGGCGCATCCATCCTCCATGACCCTCTTGGGTCATGCGACGCCAGAGAAGATTGGATCGGCCCAATGGTGCTGCCACCCAAGGAGCTGCAGGAACGAAGGCTCGATCAAGCGGCTCGGGCAGCCTGGCTTTACTACATCGCCGGGAACACGCAGGACGAAGTCGCGACGAAACTCGGCGTTTCCCGTCAGACGGCGCAGCGCCTCGTGTCGATCGCGGTCTCGGAAAAGCTGATCAAGTTTCGGCTCGATCACCCGATTGCCGAGTGCGTGGAGTTGGAAGAGCGTATCCGCGAACGATTCGAGTTGAGAACCTGTACGGTGGTGCCGACGGCCGACGCCGCGACGGTGCAATCCGGCGGCATCGCGGTCGCCCTGGCGGAGTATATCGAGAACGCCCTATCGGTTCCCGAACCGACCGTGATCGGCCTGTCGACGGGAAGGACGCTGCTCGCCGCGGTATCCGAAGTGCCGACCATGAACCAGCCGGACCACAAGATAATCTCCCTTATCGGAGCAATGTCTCGTGACGGACGGGCCAGTCACTACGAAGTCGTATCGCGTTTGGCCGACAAGGCAAACGCCCAGTGTTTCCCAATGCCCACCCCCGTCGTTACTTCGACCATCGAAGAGCGCGCATTGCTTCAGAGCCAGAGATCGTACCAGACCATCCTGTCGCTCGCCGAGAAGGCCAGCGCCTGTTTCGTCGGTGTTTGCGAAATTGCCTGGAACTGTCCGCTTCAACGAGACGGCTTTCTGACCGAAGCCGAGGTCGTCGAGCTGGCCGACCGCGGCGCGGTCGGGGAAATCGCAGGGTGGGCCTTCAACGCCGCAGGTCAGGTTCTCGAGGGATCCACCAACGATCGTGTTGCCGGTATCCCGATGTCGCTCATGCAGCAACTGCCGACCGTGGCCGCCGGTAGCGGCATCAACAAGGTGCAGGCAATCCGAGGGGCTCTGCGGGGGCGTCTGCTGAGTGGACTCATTACCGATCAGGCAACGGCGGGCGCTCTTCTGGTTGGCTGAGGCCGGCTGGTTTCGCCGCGTGACGCCCGACTTCAGACAAGGCCACACCAACCATAGCATCGCCGTCCGCCGGACCGGAGGGTCTTGGCGGCCGGTGTTTGCGCGGAGCGCCCTGCCCCCGGTCACGCGCAGCCGGGCGGAATCGACCCGACCGAACCAACCCGGACATCAACCTCATGCATTTGCTGCCTTGTCATCCTGACCCACGGGGAGAACATTTCATACGGCGCTCAAAATTATTACGCGCGTAAAAGTTCTGTGTTGACATGCGGCAACATTCCGTGATGTGTTGGCCCTGCTGAGACGAAGGGAAACCTCCGTCGAGGCGTGTTCGCCGGAAGGCCCGCTCGTGGGCCCAATGGGCGAGGCTCCGCCTGGCGCGAGCCTGTTTGCCCGACAAGTTCAACACCGGCCGGCATGTCTCTTGATCCTGAGGATGGATTGGAGCGGCGGCCATGTGGGAGGAACAAGATGACTATTCGTTCGTTTGCTCGCCTGGCTCTCGCCGGCTCCGCCTTCGCTTTCCTCGCCACGTCGGCTATGGCCGACGGCATCGGCGCTTCGCTGCTCACCCAGCAGCACCCGTTCTACATCGAGCTCGCCGACGCCATGAAGGCCGAGGCCTCCGCCAAGAACGTTCCGCTCGAAGTGGCGATCGCCAACCAGGACCTCAACAAGCAGCTTGCCGACGTCGAGGACTTCATCGTCAAGGGTGTCGACGTCATCGTCTTGTCGCCGGTTGACAGCAAGGGCGTGAAAGCGGTGATCGAGAAGGCTCAGAAGGCCGGGATCAAGGTAATCACCGTCGACGTGCCGGCCAACGGCGTCGAGGTCACCTCCTACATTGGCACCGACAACTACGCCGGCGGCGTCAAGGCCGGCGAGCTGATGGCCAAGGAGCTCGGCGACAAGGGCAAGGTGGCGATCATCGATTATCCGACCGTTCAGTCGGTGGTGAACCGCATCGACGGCTTCAAGAAGGCCATCGGCGAGCACAAGGACATCGAGATCGTCGCGCAGCAGACCGGCATCACTCGCGCCGAGGCGCTGGCCGCCGCGCAGAACATGCTGCAGGCCAACCCCGACATCCAGGGCATCTTCGGCTTCGGTGACGACGCCGCGCTCGCCGCCGCCGTGGCGGTGAAGTCGGCCGGTCTCGAGAGCCAGGTCAAGGTGATCGGCTTCGACGGCATGGAAGAGGCCCGCAAGGCCGTGGATACCAACCCGGTCATGGTCGGCGTCATCCAGCAGTTCCCGGGCGAGATGGGCAAGCGGGCCGTCGACACGGCCATCGACGTCATCGCCGGCAAGGATGTGCCGGCCGAGCAGCCGATCGAGCCGGGCGTCTACACCCGCAAGTGATATAAGCAGAAGGAGCGCGGGGCGGCTTGGCGGCGGCCCCGCGTCTTCCCTCCCTCGTCAGTCCGGCGTCAGTCGCGGCCGAGGGCACTCGCGTCGGAAAGGAGGCGGGCATGTCGGCCGCGACCAGCGACGTCATTCTCAAGATCAACAACATATCCAAGCTGTTCGGTCCGGTCGCCGCGCTCAGGAACATGCACCTTGAGGTGCGCGCCGGCCGCGTTCACACGCTTCTCGGCGAAAACGGCGCCGGCAAGTCGACGCTGATGAAGATCCTGGCCGGCGTCTATCATGCCACGTCCGGTGAGGTGGAGTTCTGCGGGGCATCCTACAAGCCGGAGAGCCCGCAGGACGCGGCCGCGCGCGGCCTCACCATCGTCTTCCAGGAACTCAGCCTCTGCAACAACATGACGGTGGCCGAGAACATCCTGGCGACGCGCGAGCCGTCGGTCTACGGCTTCATCAACGACCAGGCGCTCGAGCGCCGCGCCGCCGAGATCGTCCGCGACCTCGGCCTGCCGGTCGACGTCACCGAGAAGGTCGGCCATCTCTCCATGGCCCAGCGCCAGTTGGTCGAGATCGCCAAGGGGCTGTCGATCCCCGACCCGCGCCTCGTCATCCTCGACGAGCCGACCTCGTCACTGACCGATGCCGAGACGGAGATCCTGTTCTCGATCATCGGCCGCCTGAAAGCCAGGGGCGTCGCCATCATCTACATCTCGCACCGCATGGAAGAGATCATGCGGCTCAGCGACGACATCACCGTCATCCGCGACGGCGAGTTCATCGCCACCCGGCAGCGCGAGGACGTCACCATCGACGAACTGATCGCCATGATGGTGGGACGGCAGATGAACGAGATCTACCCGCCGCGTCTTTCCGCCGCCCCCGCGGCGAGCGAAGCGCCGATCCTGTCCGTCGAGGGCCTTAGCCGCCATGGCGAGTTTCAGGATGTTTCCTTCGACGTGCGGAAGGGCGAAATTCTCGGCTTCTTTGGCCTGATCGGCTCCGGCCGCTCCGAGGTGATGAACGCCCTGTTCGGCATGAAGGCCGCCACCGGCAGCATCCGCATCGACGGCGAGGCGGCCACCATCACCTCGCCGGTCGATGCCATCGGGCGTCGCATCGCCTTCGTCACGGAGAACCGCAAGGAAGAGGGTCTCGTCCTCGCCCATAGCGTCGAGTGGAACATCTCGATGGCGGCACTCGGGCGCTTCGCCGCGTCGCTCGGCTTCATGCGGAAGCGACAGGAGCGCAAGGCGGCGAAGGAAGAGGTCGGCCGGCTGACCATCAAGACGGCCTCGGTCGACACGCCCGTTGGCTCGCTCTCTGGCGGCAACCAGCAGAAGGCGGTACTCGCCAAGTGGCTTCTGACTCAGCCGCGCATCCTGATCCTTGACGAGCCGACGCGCGGTGTCGACGTCGGCGCGAAGTTTGAAATCTACAAGATCATCCGCCAGTTGGCGGCCGAGGGCACGGCGATCCTGCTGGTGTCCTCCGAGCTGCCGGAAGTCCTCGGGATGAGCGATCGGCTCGTCGTCATGCACGAGGGCCGGCTCAGCGCCACGCTCCCCGGCGGCGCCACTCCCGAAGCGGTCATGGCCCACGCGACAGGTATCACGTCATGAGCGACGAAAAACATGTAAGCTCCGCCCAGAAGCCCATTGCCAAGCTGCTCCGGCAGTATGGCGGCATCCTGGTCTCCCTGGTGATCCTCTGCATCATCTTCTCGGTGATGAACCCGCGCTTCATGACGGTCGCCAACCTCATGAACGTTCTGCAGCAGATCGCGGTGATCGCCATCGCCGCCTTCGGCATGACCTGGGTGATCCTGCTCGGCGAGATCGACCTGTCCATCGGCTCAATCATCGCCGTCGCCGGCATGGCCGCCGCGCAGGCCTTTCTGGCCGGCTTCGGCTTCATGCCGACGCTCCTGCTGACGCTACTCGCCGGAGCGGCAATGGGTCTTGCCAACGGCGCGCTCACCGCCAAGCTCGGGCTGCCATCGTTCATCGTGACGGTGGCGACGATGGGCATCTTCCGCGGCCTCGTCAGCCTGCCGACCAATGGCGCGCCGGCGATGATCGAAGATCCCACCTGGATCGCCATCGGCGCCGAAAGCTTCGTCGGCCTGCCGATCATCATCTGGATCGTCGTGGTGTTGTTCGTCTTCAACCACGTGCTCCTGTCGAAGACCACCTTCGGTCGCCGGGCCTATCTCACCGGCGGCAACCGCGAAGCGGCCATCTACTCGGGCATCAAGGTCGACCGGGTGAAGATCACCATCTTCATGATCTCCGGCATCATGGCGGCGATCTCCGGCATCCTCCTGTCATCACGCCTCTATTCCGCCCAGACCAACGCCGGCACCAGCTACGAGCTCGACGCCATCGCGGCGGCCGTCCTCGGCGGCACCAGTCTGGCCGGTGGCGTCGGTACCATGATCGGTACCCTCATCGGCGCGCTGATCATCGGCGTCATGAACAACGGCATGAACATGCTGTCCGTCCCCTACTTCTATCAGCTGATCGTCAAGGGCTTGGTCATCCTGCTGGCCGTCTGGCTCGACGTTCGTTCCAAGCGGGCCAAGCAATAATGCGTCAGAGCAAGGTACTCACCATCGGCGAGGTGCTGGTGGAAATCGTCGCGACGGAACGCGGCAACGGCTTTCGCGAGCCGGTCAAGCTGATCGGCCCCTTCCCCTCCGGCGCACCGGCCATCTTCATCGACCAGGTCGGCAAGCTAGGGCAAGCCGCGGCCATCATTTCGCGGGTCGGCGATGATGACTTCGGCCACGTCAATCTCGATCGCCTGAAGAGCGACGGCGTCGACGTCTCAGGCATCGATGTCGATCCGCTGGGCACCACCGGCAGCGCCTTCGTGCGCTACCGTGAGGACGGTGGCCGCAACTTCGTCTTCAACATCCGCCACAGCGCCTGCGGCAGCATCGAGATCAAGGGCCCGGCCGCGGCTCTTGTCGAAACTTGCACTCACATGCATGTCATGGGTTCGTCGCTCTACGCGCCGAGCGTCGTCGAGGCGATTCTGAAGGCGACGCGGAGGATCAAGGCCAAGGGCGGCACGGTATCGTTCGACCCTAACCTCCGCGCCGAGATTCTGAACAGCCCCGGCATGCGCGAGGCGCTCGCCATCGTGCTGGGCGAAACCGACCTGTTCCTGCCGAGCGGCGAGGAGTTGTTCCTGTTCTCGCCGGCCGACAGCGAGAAGGAAGCCGTCGCCAACCTCCTGAAAGGCGGCGTCAAGGCCGTCGTCCTGAAGCGCGGGGCGGCCGGCGCCAGCTACTTCGACGCGACCCGCGAGGTCAGCCTGCCGGGCTTTAAGGTGACGGAGGTCGATCCGACCGGCGCCGGAGACTGCTTCGGTGCCACCTTCGTCACCTTCTGGCTTGCCGGCGCCGATCCCGAGACGGCGCTCCGCTATGCCAATGCCGCCGGGGCCAAGGCCGTTACCCGCTCCGGCCCGATGGAAGGCGCGTCGACTCGCGCCGAACTCGACGCGCTGATCGCCGAACAGAGGACCTGAGCCATGACCGCGAACCCGCTGAGCGACATTTCCACCTGGCGCTTTCGTGCCTCCGGCCTGCGCGGCATTCCATCGATCTGCTCGGCCCATCCGGTGGTGATCGAGGCGGCCATGCGGCACGCCGGCCGCCTCGGCCTGCCGGTGCTGATCGAAGCCACCTGCAACCAGGTCAACCAGGACGGCGGCTACACCGGCATGACGCCTGGGGACTTCCGCGACTTCGTCGAGGTGATCGCCAAGCGCCTCGGCTTCCCCTTCGAGCGCGTCATCCTCGGCGGTGACCACCTCGGCCCCAACCCCTGGAAGAAGCTGCCGGCAACCGAGGCCATGGACAAGGCCAAGGTGATGATCGACGCCTTCGCGAAGGCCGGCTTCACCAAGCTCCACTTGGACACCTCGATGGGTTGCGCCGGCGAGCCGGTGGCGCTCTCCGATGCGCTGACCGCCGAGCGGGCGGCTTCGCTTGCCGCCGTCGCCGAGGCGGCGACCCGGGATGCCGCCATCAGGCCAGTCTACATCGTCGGCACCGAGGTACCGATCCCCGGCGGCGCCATGGAAGAGATCGAGGAGCTGGAGGTCACCAGGCCCGAGGCGGCGCGCGAGACCATCGCCGTCCATCGCGAGGCCTTCGCCAAGGCCGGCATCGCCCAAGCCTTCGAGCGCGCCGTCGGCGCCGTGGTGCAGCCGGGCGTCGAGTTCGGCAATCACAACGTCGTCGCCTTCGATGCTGGCAAGGCCGCCTCACTCTCCGCCGTGCTGTCCGACCTCAAGGGCTTCGTCTTCGAGGCGCATTCCACCGACTACCAGACGCCGGAGGCGCTGAAGGCGCTCATCGACAATGGCTTTTCCATCCTGAAGGTCGGCCCG
>NZ_PJNW01000017.1 GCF_002844595.1 Pleomorphomonas diazotrophica
CGCGGCCGACCGGCACGTCAACGATGGCACCGGTGCGCTTGACCGTATCGCCTTCCTTGATGTCGCGGTCGGAGCCGAAGATGACGACGCCGACGTTGTCGCTCTCGAGGTTGAGCGCCATGCCGCGGATGCCGCCGGGGAACTCGACCATCTCGCCCGCCTGGACGTTGTCGAGACCGTAGACGCGGGCGATGCCGTCACCGACGGAGAGTACCTGGCCGACCTCGGATACCTCGGCATTGCGGCCGAAGTTCTTGATCTGCTCCTTGAGGATTGCGGAAATTTCCGCGGCGCGGATATCCATCAGCCGACCTCTTTCAATGCGATCTTGAGTGCGTCGAGTTTCGTTTTGAGCGACGTGTCGATCATGCGCGAGCCGAGCTTGACGACGAGACCGCCGATCAGCGACGGGTCGACGTCGAGTTCAACATGAACCGACTTGCCGGATATGTCGGCCAGCGCACGCTTGATGTCGGTGAGCTGACCGTCGGAAAGGGGGATCGCCGAGACGATGCCGGCCGTCACCTCGCCACGGCGGTCAGCCAGAAGCTGACGGTAGCGGCGGAACATGTCGGACAGCGCCGAAAGGCGGTTATTGGCGGCGACGAGCTTGATGAAGTTGCCCACCGTGTGGCCGAGGCCGGCGGCCTCGATGACGGCGGTGATGGCCCTCAACTGATCCTCGGTAGAGAAGACCAGCGACTTCATCAGGCGGCGAAGGTCGGCGCTTTCGCGGTGAAGGGTCTCGAAACGGGCGATGTCCGCCTCGACGATTTCGAGCTCGCCGGTCTCGCTCGCCAGTTCAAACAGGGCCGTTGCATACCGTTCGGCGACCCCGAAGACCATCGTTTCCGCTTCGCTCACGTAAGAACCCCTCATCGGTGCGAACCATCAAAGGTTCACCCGTTTGAACGCTTTGAAGAAATTCGCAGAATAGAATACGACGGCGGCACGGCGCACGGCCCCGCAGCGAACTTGGCTCCGTCTATCACAGGACTTTCCCTCACGCAACGCGTTCACTGGATTCAGGAATTCCGTTTTTTGCGCGGATATCCTTAGGTAATTGGCCGCTTGGGACATCCCCTTAAAAAATGCTCATCCTAAAGTCGAATAGTTTATCGTTTTAGATGGACTTTGGCCGGCATTTTCGAGTCGTCGGCCTCATAGGAAGTTCTGCGGATCGACGTCGACATAGGCCTCGACGCCGCGCGTCGGCCGGTCGGCGGCGGCGATCCAGGCCCGCATATAGGCGGAAAGGTCGGTATCGCGCCCTGAATGGGCGATCAGGCGGAAGCGGTGGCGACCACGCACCACGGCGAGCGCCGCCTCGGCCGGCCCCAGCACCTCCACCGCCGGATCGCGCGGTGCCATGCGGGCAAGGTGCCGGGCGTGATCTTCGGCAAGCTCACGGCTCGGGCCGGATACCAGGATTGCCGCGAGGCGACCGAAGGGCGGCATGGCCGATCGCTCGCGCTCGGCAAGCTCGGTACGATAGAAGCGCTCGGCATCGCCCGATATCAGCGCCTCGATCACCGGGCTTTCCGGCGCATAGGTCTGGAGCAGGCCAAGGCCCTTGCCGATGACGCGGCCGGCGCGGCCGGTGACCTGGGCGAGCAGTTGGAAGGTTCGCTCGGCGGCGCGAGGGTCGCCCTGGGACAGGCTGAGATCGGCATCGACCACGCCGACCAGCGTCAGCTTGGGGAAGGTGTGACCTTTCGCGACCATCTGCGTGCCGACGACGATGTCGCACTCGCCCTTGGCCACCGCCTCGAACTCCGCCCTCAAGCGCTGGATGCCGCCCCCGATATCGGACGACAGCACCACGGTCCGTTTGTCGGGCAGCAGTGTCTGCATCTCCTCGGCGATGCGCTCGACGCCGGGGCCGCAGGCGACGAGGCTGTCGAGCGTGCCGCAAGAGGGGCAAGCCTCGGGACGGGGCACCGTGTGGCCGCAGTGATGGCAGACGAGACGCCCCCGGAACCGGTGCTCCACCAGCCAGGCCGAGCATTGGGGGCACTGAAAGCGATGGCCGCAGGAGCGGCAGAGGGTGAGCGGCGCATAGCCGCGCCGGTTGAGGAACAGCATCGCCTGTTCGCCACGCTCGGTCACTTCGCGAATGGCGGCGACGAGGCCTGGTGCCAGGAAGCGGCCGCGCGGCGGACCGGCCTTGCGCATGTCGATGGCATAGAGGCTGGGCAGGTCGCGGCCGGTGGCGCGGGCCGGCAACACGATATGCCGGTAGCGGCCGCGTTCGGCATTGACGCGGCTTTCGAGCGACGGTGTCGCCGAGGCGAGGATGACCGGGATGTTTTCCAGCCGGCCGCGCACCACCGCCATGTCGCGGGCGTGATAGCTCGCCCATTCCTCCTGTTTGTAGGCTGTGTCGTGCTCCTCGTCGACGACGATCAGGCCGAGGTCGGAGAAGGGCAGGAACAGGGCCGAGCGGGCGCCGACAACGACGCGTGCCTCGCCGAGCGCCACGGCCCGCCAGGTCCGGGCGCGCATCTTCGGGCCGACATCGGAGTGCCATTCGGCCGGCAACGCGCCGAAGCGTTCGGAGAAGCGATCGAGGAAGGCACGGGTCAAGGCGATCTCCGGCACCAGGATTAGTGCCTGCCGACCGGCGCGGAGCGCGTCGGCCACCGCTTCGAGGTAGACCTCGGTCTTGCCCGAGCCGGTGACGCCGTCGATCAGAGTCACGCCGTCGTCGCGCGCCTCGCGCAGCTTGGCGACAGCGGCCGACTGATCGGGCGTCAGATCGATGGGATTGAAATCGGGGTCGGGCGTCCGGAACGGCCGCCCAGGCGCAAGTTCCACCTCCGCCAGCGCGCCGGCTGTCACCAGCCCCTCGACAACCGAAGGGGAAACGCCGGCCGCCGCCGCGAGACCGGCGCGTGTCCAGGCCTGGCCTTCGTTCTCCGCGAGCAGCGCCAGCACACGGCGGCGGGCATCGGTGAGACGCTCAGCCGTGGCTCCGGTCGCGACGAGGCCGCGCAAGGGCGGCTCCGGTTCGAGCGCGTCCGGCGCCCGCAGCACCATGCGCATCACCATGCCGCGCGGCGTCAGCGTATAGCGGGCGACCCAGTCGACGAAGGAAAGCATCTCGGGCGTCAGCGGTGGCGCGTCGAAGGCTGCTTCGATGGGGCGGAGCCGGTTCGACGAGGCGGAAAGCTCGGCCGGCTCGGCGGTGACGACGCCCACCACCTTGCGCGGGCCGAGCGGCACCTGGACGATCGACCCCGGCACGACGGCCATGCCGTGCGGCACCCGATAGGAATAGGAGAGATCGAGGCCGACCGGCGTCAATACCTGCACCACCTCGCCGCCGGATGCCGGGCGGACGCTGGCGTCTCCGAACAGATCATGGAGCGAGGAGGTGGGTTTTTCGGTCGGCATCGGCTGATTCGAGATGTACGGAGAACAATCATAGGCTAAACGGAGGGCCGTCGCCTCGCCAAGCCATTGTCCGTATGGAAGCCGCCGACCATGAGCCGTCCCGCCGTCATCGTTCTCTCGTCCTTCGTTGCCCGCGGATCGGTGGGCGCCCGCGCCGCCTTCGCGCTGGAACGGCTCGGCCATCGTGTCTGGACGCTGCCGACGGTCATCCTGCCCTGGCATCCCGGTCACGGACGCGCTCATCGCCTGGCCTTGCCGGAAGCCGACTTCGCAGCGCTCTGCGCTGATCTCGCCCGCGCGCCCTGGCTTTCCGAGGTGGGTGGCATCATCACCGGCTATCTCGGCTCGGCCGGACAGGCGGACGCCGCTGCCGCACTGGTGGCCGCCGTCAGGGCGGCCAACCCCGAGGCCCTGCATCTCGCCGATCCGGTCATCGGCGACATCGGCGCCGGCGGTACCGGCAGTCTTTATGTACCAGAACCGGTGGCCGTCGCCCAACGCGACCGTCTCGTCGCCATCGCCGACATCGCGACGCCCAACCGCTTCGAGCTCGGTTGGCTGACCGGCCGACCGGTCGAGACGCTGACCGAGATTGCCGCCGCGGCGCGGGCGCTGGGTCCGAAACGGGTCGTCGTCACCTCGGCGCCGGCGCTTATGGCCGGCAAGATCGCGGCCGCCCTCGTCACCGCGAGCGAGACCATCGTCGCCGAGAACCAGATGGTCGAGGGCGCCCCCAATGGCACCGGCGACCTGTTCGCGGCGCTGTTCCTGTCGCGGCTGATCGGTGGCGCCTCCGACGAGGCGGCGCTCGCCGCGGCATCGGCCTCCACCTTCGAGGTGATCGCCCGGTCGGTGAAGGCCGGCGCGCGCGAGCTGGAACTGGTGGACCAGCAGGAGGCGCTGGTCCGGCCGATGGCCATGGTCGACATTCGCCGGCTCGCCACGCCGCGTCGACCGGTTCCGCGCCCTTCGGGGATCGAGACCCTGTGAAGCCCGCCTTGATTGACGCTTATAAGTAGACTTCCGTATAACGCGCCGGGTGGGCTCGCCACACCCGTCCCTCCAGCCGGACCTGTAGCCATGACCGAAACGCAAGCTCCCTTCCGCCCGAAGCTGCCCGCCTCCTTCCCGGGGCGCCTGACGACCGGCTACGAAGCCTTCCGAGACGGCCGCTATCCGACCGAAAACGAGCGCTACAAGCGCCTCGCTGCCGAGGGACAGAAGCCGCAGATCATGATCATCGGCTGCTCGGACAGCCGGGTGTCGCCGGAAGTGATCTTCGACGCCGGGCCGGGCGAGATCTTCGTCGTCCGTAACGTCGCCAACATCGTGCCGCCCTACACGCCGGACGGCGAGACGCACGGCACCTCCGCCGCCCTGGAGTTCGCGGTCATGGCGCTCAACGTGCGCCACATCGTGGTGATGGGCCATGGTCGTTGCGGCGGCATCATGGCGGCGCTCGACAGCCGCGACCCGCTGACGCCCACCGACTTCATCGGCAAGTGGGTGTCGGTGCTGGACGAGACGGCCGAGCGGGTGCGCTGCGACCATGCCATCGCCCCCGGCCTGCGCTATACCGCCCTCGAGCATGAGGCGATCAAGTCGTCACTGAAGAACCTCCTCGCCTATCCCTTCGTCAAGACCCGGGTCGAGGCCGGTGCGCTGGCGTTGCATGGCGCCTGGTTCGACGTCGCCGAGGGCGAACTTCACGTGCTCGATCGCGACAGCGGCGATTTCACCGTCCTCTCCGGTACGCTTGCCCCTTGAACCTTGCCGGCAAGGCGATTACGGCTAGCGGCCGATGTTTCGGCCGGAGGAGACCGGCTGCCTTCTTTCAAGCTTCGAGGATGCGACGATGGCAAAGAATTCGCTGTTCCTGCTGCCCGGCGACGGCATCGGCCCGGAAATCATGGCCGAGGTCGAGACGATCATCGCCTTCCTGAACCGCAAGGGCCTCACCGACTTCTCGCTCGATCGCGGTCTGGTCGGCGGTTCGGCCTATGACGCCCATGGCGTCGCCATCTCGGAAGCGGACATGGCCAAGGCGCTCGCCGCCGATGCCGTGCTGTTCGGTGCGGTCGGCGGTCCGAAGTGGGACGGCGTGCCCTATGACTGCCGGCCCGAAGCTGGCCTCCTGCGTCTCCGCAAGGATCTCGGCCTGTTCGCCAACCTGCGACCGGCCATCTGCTACCCGGCGCTGGCCGATGCCTCGTCGCTGAAGCGCGACGTGGTGGAAGGCCTCGATATCCTGATCGTCCGCGAGCTGACCGGCGGCGTCTACTTCGGCGAGCCGAAGGAGATCGTCACGCTGGAGAATGGCGAGAAGCGCGCCGTCGACACGCAGGTCTACACCACGCACGAGATCGAGCGCATCGCCCGCGTTGCCTTCGATCTCGCCAAGGCACGCAACGGCCGCGTTTCCTCGGCCGAGAAGCGCAACGTCATGAAGTCGGGCGTGCTTTGGAACCAGGTGGTGACCAAGATCGGCAGGGAAGAATACGCCGACGTCAAGCTCGACCACATCCTCGCCGACAACTGCGCCATGCAGCTGGTCCGCTACCCCAAGCAGTTCGACGTCATCCTGACCGACAACCTGTTCGGCGACGTGCTCTCCGACATCGGCGCCATGCTGACTGGTTCGCTCGGCATGCTGCCGTCGGCCTCGCTCGGTGCGCCGGACGCTGCCACCGGCAAGCGCAAGGCGCTCTACGAGCCCGTCCACGGTTCGGCGCCGGATATCGCCGGCACGGGCGCGGCCAACCCGATCGCCATGATCGCCTCCTTCGGCATGGCGTTGCGCTATTCCTTCGGCCTGATCGACCTTGCCGGCAAGCTGGACGAAGCCATCGCCCGCGTTCTCGGCAAGGGTCTCCGCACCAAGGACATCGCCCAGAAGGGCGAGGCCACCGTCGACACCCGCGCCATGGGTGCCGCCATCCTGGCCGAGTTCGAGGCGCTGGTCGGCTGACCCTTCGACTTTCGGCGATCGGAGCGGCGCTCACGGGGTTGTTAACTCCGCCGCTCTTGTTTTCCGGGGGTGCCGCACCAAATCATGATCATGACGGCACCGCCCATCAGGCACTGCCCCCCGTCTCGCCAGCGGCGGTGACCGTCGGCCGGGCTCCCCTCCCGGCCCGCGCTGATCCCTAGCGCCGCGCCCAGCCTTCCCCCGAGGCTGGGCGCTTTCATATTCAAGCGATGGGAATGCGGCCCGCAGATCGATGCCCACAGATCGGCGATTGTCGGCGGGCCGGTTTTTCAGTATAGAGCGGGTCATGTACGCGAAGCCGCAGATCACGCGCCTGCCGACGTCGGTCGACTATTTCCCGGCCCACGATCACGCGCGCCTGCCGTGGCGGTTTCTGGCGCGGCAGACCGGCGACAGCCGACTCCGGGCCTGAGATACCGGCCGATACCGTCGGCCTGTTCCATGATTTCCTACATATGTCAGGGCGCGGTTCGCCCGCACCCCTGGAATCGAAAGTCCGATCATCATGACCGCCAAGCCTCGTACCCTCTACGACAAGATCTTCGACGACCACGTGGTCGAGACCCAGGCCGACGGCACTTCGCTGCTCTACATCGATCGCCACCTCGTGCATGAGGTGACCAGCCCGCAGGCCTTCGAGGGCCTGAGGACAGCCGGTCGCAAGGTGCACCAGCCGGGCAAGACGCTCGCCGTCGTCGATCACAACGTGCCGACCACCGACCGCACCAAGGGCATCGAAGACCCCGAGAGCCGCGAGCAGGTGGCCCAGCTCGCCATCAACGCCGCCGAGTTCGGTGTCGAATACTACAACGAGCTCGACCGCCGGCAGGGCGTCGTCCATGTCGTCGGTCCCGAGCAGGGCTTCACGCTGCCCGGCATGACCATCGTCTGCGGCGACAGCCATACCTCGACGCATGGCGCCTTCGGCGCGCTCGCCCACGGCATCGGCACCTCCGAGGTCGAGCATGTGCTCGCCACGCAGACGCTGATCCAGAAGAAGGCGAAGAACATGCTGGTGCGCGTCGATGGCAAGGCGCCGGCCGGCGTCACTGCCAAGGACATCGTGCTGGCGATCATCGGCGAGATCGGCACGGCCGGCGGTACCGGCTACGTCATCGAATATGCCGGCGAGGCGATCCGCGCCCTTTCCATGGAAGGCCGCATGACCGTCTGCAACATGTCGATCGAGGGTGGCGCCCGTGCCGGCCTGATCGCGCCGGACGAGACGACCTATGCCTATATCGCCGGCCGGCCCAAGGCGCCGACGGGTGAGGCTCTGGAACGCGCCATGGCCTACTGGCAGACGCTCTACACCGACGAAGGGGCGCATTTCGACAAGGTGGTGACGCTCGACGCGGCCAGCCTGCCGCCGATCGTCACCTGGGGCACCAGCCCGGAGGACGTGGTGGCGATCACTGGCGCTGTCCCCAACCCCGACGACATCCAGGACGAGACCAAGCGCGCCTCCAAGTGGCGGGCTCTCGACTACATGGGCCTCAAGCCGGGCCAGCAGATGACCGACATCGCCATCGACAAGGTGTTCGTCGGCTCCTGCACCAACGGCCGCATCGAGGATCTCCGGGCTGCCGCCGCGGTCGCCAAGGGCCGCAAGGTGGCATCGTCGGTCAAGCTCGCGATGGTCGTGCCGGGGTCGGGCCTTGTCAAGGAGCAGGCGGAAGCCGAGGGCCTCGACAAGATCTTCATCGAGGCGGGCTTCGAGTGGCGTGAGCCGGGTTGCTCGATGTGCCTTGCCATGAACCCCGACAAGCTGGCGCCGGGCGAGCGTTGCGCCTCCACCTCGAACCGCAATTTCGAGGGCCGGCAGGGTTACATGGGCCGTACGCATCTGGTGTCGCCGGCCATGGCGGCGGCGGCGGCCATCGCCGGCCACTTCGTGGACATCCGTCAGTTCAAGTGACCTAGCGCCTTGGCGCCGTAAAAATATCAAGGGCCGGAGCCAGTCGCTCCGGCCTTTTTCATTCGTCGCCCAGCCAGCGCAGCCATCGACCGTGGAAATCGCCGCGTGCCAGGACGTGATGTTCGCCAGAAGGAAACAGCGTCACCAAAAGGCCGGCGCCTGGCGTCTGGCCGTCCGCCTCGAGCCGCAGCCAGGCCAGCGGCTCCTTTTCGGCGGCCCGCAGCATGGCCGTCTGGATGCGGAGACGAACGGGATCGGCGAGATATTGCCAGAAGATCGAATGGACCACGACGCGCAGCGTTCCTTCTTCCGGCGGCGCGGCCAGTTCGCGGGCGAGGAAGTCGGCCGCGTCGGCTGCTTCCACCCGTTCCGGCCGGGCGGCGGCGTGGGTGAGGGCGGCGGTGAGGCGCGCCTTGCGCTCTGTCTGGTCGGCCCAGACGTAGGAGAGAAGGCGCGTCCGGTGCTCGGCGTCATCGGGGTCGAGGGGCGCCAGGTCGCAGGCCCGGCGGCGTACCACCTCGACGGCGCCATCAAGTGGCGGCGGCGCGTCGCATTCGGGAGCGAGCTCGATGGGCGCCTTCTTGTTCCCCCAATGGGCGGAGCCGTAGCGATAGGCGTAAGCATCCCAGTGAAGGTTGAGGCCGGCGCTGGCGCCGATTTCCAGGATGTCGAGCTTGGGGCCGAAGCGCCGGGCCAGCCACAGGAAGCCGGGCAGAAGCATGGCCGAGCGGCCGACCTCGTTGGTCTGCGGCGGGCTCATCAGGATGTCGTGGAGATCGTGGTCGTGCCGGGCGATGGCGGCAGTCACGGCGGCCACCAGCGTTTCGTCCGAGGCGTCGATCGGCGGATAGGCGGCGGCGAGCCCGGCGTCGCGCCGGGTCAGTACCAGCCGATGCAGGCCGCCGAACAGGCGGAGCGGCACGGCGTCTTCGCCGGCGTGGCCGTTCCAGGCGAGAATGCGGCGGCCGGTCAGGGTCGTCCCATCGAGAAAGCGCGGCGCGAGATCGGCGAGGCGGGCAGTGAAGGAGGAGCCCATGGCACGGCAGGCCTCGGCCTGGCGGCGGAAATGGTCGAAGATGTCGCTCATCGCTTGTCCCCCGGCGTTCCCGTTTCTTTCGACGATAGCGGTGGCGGGGGGCGATGACCAGCCCGGCGGTCGTCACTCCAGTGTGAGCGGACTGCCGTCCGGCGGTTCAAAAAAGAACGCCACCTGTCGTCTCAGCCTTGCCCCGACCGGCCGCATGGGGCAAGTAATGGTAATGTCACGCGTAAGCGTTGCTTTCCGGGGGACTTTTGACCATGTCGCTGACGATTGCCGCCGTCACCCAGGCCGACGCCCACAAGCTGGCGCCGATCATCGCCGCCTATGCCCAGGCGATGAAGCGCGGGGCTCCGCGCCGTCCGGACGAGTATTACGCCGAGCTTCTCGCCGTCGACCCGGCAACGGAAGTGCTGGGTGCCTTCGTCGATGAGGAACTGGTGGGGTTCGCGGTGTTCTTCGACCTGCCCGACACCATGTCCGGGCACCGCGTCGGTCATCTCGAAGACATCTACGTCCTGCCTGCCTTCCGCAATCGCGGCATTGGCCGCAAGTTCGTCGAGGTCCTGAAGATCGAGGGCCAGAGCCGCGGCTGGGATCGTCTGCGCTGGGTGGTGCCGCCGCCGGTCGACGCCGCCGCCACCGGTCTGCCCACCGACAGCGCGCTCTATGAAGAGATCGCCACGCCGTCGACCTCCAAGCTCTACGACATCATCATCGACCCGCTGTCGCGCAAGTCCTGACGGACTGCCCATAAAGCGGGCAGGTGACGCCCAAGCTCAGGGCTTTCCCGGATGGCTGTTTCGCCCTTAAATGCGGTCGCGCTCGACGCGACCGCAGGGAGAGATGATGGCCGTCCTGACCAAGCTGACGCACGTCACCCGCTATGTCTATGACAAGCCGGTCGTTCTCTCTCCGCAACTGGTGCGCCTGAGGCCGGCGCCGCACAGCCGCACCGCCGTGCCGGCCTATGCGCTCAAGGTCACGCCCGAGAACCATTTCGTCAACTGGCAGCAGGACCCGCACGGCAACTGGCTGGCCCGCTTCGTCTTTCCCGAACCGACCAGTGAGTTCTCGGTCAGCGTCGACCTGCTTGCGGAAATGGCCGTCTACAATCCCTTCGATTTCTTCATCGAAGACTATGCCGAGCACTGGCCGTTCACCTATGCGCCGGAGCTGGCCAAGGATCTCGCGCCTTTCCTCGAATGCGAGGGGGAAGGGGAGCTCTTCGAGTCCTATCTCGCAACGATCCCCCGGGACCGCAGGCAGACGACCGATTTCGTGGTGGCGGTGAACCAGGCGCTGCAACAGCACATCGCCTATGAGATCCGGCTCGAACCGGGCGTCCAGAGCCCGGAGGAGACGCTGTCCCGCCGCGCCGGCTCCTGCCGCGACAGCGGCTGGCTGCTTGTGCAGCTCCTGCGCCGGCTCGGCCTCGCCGCCCGCTTCGTCTCCGGCTACCTCATCCAGCTCAAGCCCGACGTCAAGGCGCTCGACGGCCCCTCCGGCACCGAGGTCGACTTCACCGACCTTCACGCCTGGGCGGAGGTCTATATTCCCGGGGCCGGCTGGATCGGCCTCGACCCCACCTCCGGTCTCTTGACTGGGGAGAGCCATATCCCGCTCGCGGCCACACCGCATTACCGCTCGGCAGCACCGATCGTCGGCTCCTACAGCGCGCCGCCGGACACGAAAGCCGAATTCTTCTTCGACATGAAGATTGCTCGGATCGACGAGCGGCCGCGCGTCACCTGGCCGTTCTCGGACGAGGCCTGGGCGCGGCTCGACCGGTTGGGCGAACTGGTGGATGGCGACCTCCAGGCGGGCGACGTTCGGCTGACCATGGGCGGCGAGCCGACGTTTGTTTCCATCGACGACTATCAGTCGGACGAGTGGAACACCGCCGCCGTCGGTCCCACCAAGCGTGGCCGCGCCGATGATCTGATCCGCCGCCTCGCCGCCCGTTTCGCGCCGGGCGGCTTCCTGCATTACGGGCAAGGCAAGTGGTATCCGGGCGAGAGCCTGCCGCGCTGGACCTTTTCCCTCTATTGGCGCAAGGACGGCAAGCCGATCTGGCGCAACCTCGACCTCGTTGCACCCGAGCAAATGCCGACGCCGGCCGATGCGGAGGCCGCCTGCGCCCTGGTGCGCGGCGTCGCCCGCCGGCTCGGCGTATCGGGCCGCTGCGCCGTTCCCGCTTATGAGGATCCGGCCCATTGGATCCTCAAGGAAGCCGAACTGCCAGATAACGTCACCGCCGAGGACAACAAGCTCGACGATCCGGAAGCGCGCGCCCGCATCGCCAGAGTGTTCGAGCGCGGCCTCGGCACGCCGAGCGCCTATGTGCTGCCGATCCAGCGCTGGCAGGGCGCCGCCGCCGGCAACTGGCTATCGGAGGTCTGGAATCTTCGGCGCGGCAAGCTCTACCTCATCCCCGGCGACTCGCCGGCCGGTTTTCGCCTGCCGCTCGCCTCGTTGCCCTGGGTACCGCCGGCCGCCTATCCCTTCCATGTCGACCGCGACCTGATGGGCGAGTTGCCGCCGCTTCCGGACCCGGATCAACTCGCCACTGCCTATGAGCATTCGCGCGAACCGGCGGCCGATGATCCGCGCGTCGATCAGTGGATGACCGAAGGCGGCGCTGTGCGTACGGCCATGAGCGTCGAGCCCAGGGGTGGCCGGCTCTGCGTGTTCATGCCGCCGGTCGCCGGTGCCGACGACTATCTGGAGCTGCTCGCCGCTGTCGAATCCACAGCCGAGGACCTCGGCCTGCCCGTTCATATCGAAGGCTATCCGCCGCCGCATGATCCGCGCCTCAACGTCATTCGTGTGGCGCCGGATCCGGGTGTCATCGAGGTCAACATCCATCCGGCGGCAAGCTGGAAGGATTGTGTCGCCATCACCTCCGCCGTCTACGAGGAGGCGCGGCTGTCCCGCCTCGGCACCGACAAGTTCATGATCGACGGTCGCCACACCGGCACCGGCGGCGGCAACCATGTGGTAGTCGGCGGCGAGACGCCCCACGACAGTCCGTTCCTGCGCCGGCCGGATCTTCTCAAAAGCCTCGTGCTCTACTGGCAGCGTCACCCCTCGCTGAGCTACCTGTTCTCGGGCCTGTTCATTGGGCCGACCAGTCAGGCGCCGCGCATCGACGAGGCGCGGCACGACAGCCTCTACGAGCTGGAGATCGCACTCGCCCAGGTGCCGTCACAGGGCGAGGGATCGGCTCCCTTGCCCTGGCTGGTCGACCGGTTGTTCCGCAATCTTCTGACCGACGTCACCGGAAACACCCACCGCTCGGAAATCTGCATCGACAAGCTGTTCTCGCCGGACGGCCCCACCGGCCGCCTCGGCCTCGTGGAGTTCCGCTCCTTCGAGATGCCGCCGGACGCCCGAATGTCGCTCGCCCAGCAGCTCCTGCTCAGGGCGCTGATCGCCTGGTTCTGGAACGAACCGCAGCAGGGCAGCTTCACCCGCCACGGCACGGCGCTGTTCGACCGCTTCATGCTGGAGCACTTCGTCTGGCAGGACTTCATGGAGGTGATCGCCGACCTCAACAGGGCCGGCTATCCGATCGAGTCAGTCTGGTACGACGCCCAGCGTGAGTTCCGCTTCCCCTATTTCGGCACCGTCACCCGCCAGGGCGTGTCGCTGGAACTGAGGGGCGCGCTGGAACCCTGGCATGTCACCGGAGAGCAGGGGGCGGTTGGCGGCACGGTGCGTTTCGTCGACAGTTCGGTGGAGCGATTGCAGGCGCGCGTTTCCGGCTTCGATCCGGCTCGCCATGTGCTCGCCTGCAACGGCCGGCGCGTGCCGGTGGCGGCGACCGAGCGCAACGGCAGTTATGTCGGCGGCGTCCGCTTCAAGGCCTGGCAGCCGGCCAGCGGTATTCACCCTGTACTGCCGGTCAACGCGCCGCTCACCTTCGAGATCATCGATCGCTGGTCGAAGCGCTCACTGGGTGGCGCCACCTATTTTGTCGCGCACCCCGGAGGCCGCAACTATGAGACCTTCCCGGTCAATGCCTATGAGGCGGAGGCGCGACGTCTGGCCCGCTTCCAGGATTTCGGCCATTCGCAAGGGTTGGTGAACCTGCCGGCCGAGGAGACGCCGGGCGAGTTCCCGGTAACGCTCGACCTGCGCCGGCCGGCCGGTATCTGAACAGACGCCGACCGGCGGCCATCTTGGCGATGCCGCGCCGGTCTGCTTAACTTGGGGCGGTGATGCCCGTCCCTCATGCCGGAAAGCCGATGAGCCAGCTCCAGTCCGATCCGCCTCCTGCCGGACAGAAAGCCGGGTATGGTTTGCTGACGCGCGGTTATAAGCCGCTTGCCGGCACCTATGACGAGATGATGGCGCCGGACGGCACGTTGCGCGGCCCCTGGTCCGCGTTTTTGCAGCGCCTTGCCGCACTGGGCGAGGAGGGCGTGCGCGAAGCCTTCGCCGGCGCCGAACAGCAGCTCAAGAACTCCGGTGTCTTCTTTCGCGTCTATGACGATCCGGCCGGCGCCGAACGGCCGTGGCCGCTGACGCCGGTGCCGCTTCTGATCTCCTCGTCGGAATGGGCGGCGCTGTCGGCTGGCGTCGTCCAGCGGGCGCGTCTCGCCGAGGCGCTGCTTGCCGATGTCTACGGTTCGGGGCGGCTTGCCCGCGACGGGGTGCTGCCGGCGGCCGCCATTGCCGGCAGCCCGGATTTCCTGCGGCCACTGGTCGGCGTTACCCCTAAGGGCGGCCGTTTTCTGCGCTTCTTCGCGGTCGACCTCGGTCGCGGCCCGGATGGCCGCTGGTGGGTGCTCTCCGACCGTGCCCAGGCGCCGTCGGGTGCCGGTTATGCGCTGGAAAACCGCCTGGCGGTAACGCGGGCGCTGCCGGAAGTGGCACGCGGCCTCAACGTCGAGCGTCTCGCTTCGTTCTTCCAAGCTTTCCGCGATGACCTCGCCGCCCTCAACGCCGGCGCCGAGGCACGCGTGGGGTTGCTCACCCCCGGGCGCCTCAACGAGACCTATTTCGAGCACGCCTATCTCGCTCGCTACCTTGGCTTCCTGCTGGTGGAAGGCGGCGATCTGACGGTGCGGGACGATGCGGTTTATGTCCGCACCGTTTCCGGCCTCAAGCGCATCGACGCGCTGTGGCGGCGCCTCGACGGTGACTTTGCCGACCCCCTGGAGCTCCGCACCGCCTCGGCGCTTGGCGTGCCGGGCCTTGTGCAAGCCATCAGAGCGGGGCGCGTCGACGTCACCAATGCGCTCGGCTCCGGCCTTGCCGAATCGCGGGCGCTGATGGGCTTCATGCCGGCGCTCTGCCGGCATCTCCTCGGCGAGGAGCTGACGCTGCCCAACCTTGCCACCTGGTGGTGCGGACAGGAGGCGGAGCGGCGGATGGTGCTCGACGGTTTCGACCGCATGGCGATCGCTTCGGCCTTCTCGGGCCCGCTGCCGGGGCTGCCCTTCTGGAGCAAGCTCGGCGCGGCGATGAACAAGAGCGAGCGGCAGACGGTTAGGACCTTGATCGAAACGCGCGGCCTCGACGTGGTCGGCCAGGAAAATGTCGGCCTCTCCACCATGCCGGTGTGGGACGGCAGTCGCCTCGTGCCCAAACCCTTCGTGTTGCGCCTCTTCGTGGCGGCGGTCGGTGACCAGGATTGGGTGGTAATGCCCGGCGGCTTCTGTCGCATCTCCGGGTCGAGCGACGCCCGTCTCGTGTCCATGCAGCAAGGCGCCGAGACGGCCGATGTCTGGGTGCTGTCCAACGCGCCGGTCAGAGAGGTTTCGCTGCTGCCGCAGCCGGACCGTGCCTCCATCCGCCGGTCCACCGGCACGCTGCCGTCGCGCTCGGCCGACAATCTCTATTGGCTGGCCCGCTATCTCGAACGGGCGGAAGGCACGCTGCGTCTCCTGAGGGCGCTGATCAACCGCTTGGTGGAGGCTGGCGGCGATGCCGAGCAGCCGATTATCAGGGCGCTCATCGACCATCTGCGGTTCATCGGCGCCATCGACCTCGATCGCCAGGGAACGCCGGCCGAACTCGTTGCCGCCGCCCTCGGCGACCCTGCCTCGCCCTCCGGGCTGCCGGCACTGACCGGCGCGGCGCGCGCCGCTGGCTCGGCCATCCGCGACCGTCTGGCACCGGACGCCTTCCGGGCGGTGACGGAAATCGCCGTCCTGTTCGAGAGCTTCGGTCGGCGCCGCCTCACGCCCGGCCAGATGCTTGACGAGGTCAATCACGGTCTCCGCCGCATCGCCGCCTTCGCCGGGCTCGCCGCCGAAAACATGAACCGCGCCATGGGCTGGCGCTTCCTCGATCTCGGCCGCCGTATCGAGCGGGCGCTGGCGACCGCAGCCATTGTCCGCCGCTTTGCGCTGGACATGACCTCAACCGAGGGGCTCGACCTTGCCCTTGAGGCGGGCGACAGCCAGATCACCTATCGCTGGCGCTACGTCATGCGGCCGGCCCCACTGCCGGTCATCGACCTCCTGATGCTCGATGACGCCAACCCGCGCTCCGTCGCCTTCCAGATGGCGCGCATCGTCGAGCACCTTGAGGCGCTGCCGGCCACCCGCCTCGACGGCCGACCTGTGGACCTCCTGCGCCTTGCCCGCAAGCTCGACGCGCGTCTCGCCAACAGCGCTGCCGAGAAGATCGAGGCGCGGGACATCGACAAGATCACCGGCCGGCTGTTGCGGCTGTCCGGCCTCGTCAGCGATCGCTTCTTCACCCAGCGCCCCAGTGAGGCGCGGCCGGAGGAGCTCGAATGATCTACGAACTCAGTCAGGAAACGCGCTACGCCTACACGGCGGCGGTTCCCTATTCGAGCCACGTTGCCCGTCTCTTGCCTGTGGACCGCAAGGGACAGACGGTGCGGCGAGCGACGCTTTCCATTACGCCGGCACCGGCCGAACGACGCGAGACCATCGACTTCTTCGGCAATCGCATCTGCCATTTCGCCTTGGACCGGCCGCATGACCAGCTGATCGTCCGTCTTGGCGCAGAAGTGGAAGTGGCGCCGGCCGAGCCTTATCTCGCCGCGCTGACGCCGCCCGCCGAGGAGGTGCAAGCGCTGGCGGCCGCGAGCGGCGATCCCGGTGCCGACTCGCCCGTGCATGGCCTGTTCCCCTCGCCGTCGGTGCCGCTCGATCCGGCCATCACCCGCTATGCCGCGCTGTCCTTTCCGGCGCGACGGCCGGTGCTGGAAGGGGCGATCGAGCTCATGACGCGGATCAAGGGCGACTTTGCCTATGTGCTGGGCGCCACCGATGCCGACACCAGTCCTTCCGACGCTTTCGTGGCGAAGAAGGGGGTCTGCCAGGACTTCGCCCATGTGATGATCGCCGGCCTGCGCGGCCTGGCGCTGCCGGCCCGCTACGTTTCCGGCTATCTCCGCACCGAGCCGCCGCCCGGCCAGCCGCGGCTCGAAGGTGCCGACGCCACCCATGCCTGGGTCGAGGTATGGTGTGGCGGCGAGACCGGCTGGGTGGGGCTCGACCCGACCAACGGCATCGTAGCCGGCGAGGATCACTTGGTGCTCGCCATCGGCCGCGACTATTCCGACGTGTCGCCGCTCGACGGCGTCATCGTCGCCTCCGGAGCCCACAGCCTGACGGTGGCGGTGGATGTCATTCCCTTGATCGGGGCGTCCGGAAACCGGCCCCTTCGCGTGGTGGAGTGATCCTCACCCTCTCGCGAAGGCGAGGCAGGCGGCGAGTACGGCTCGCAGCGTCAGCCGCGTCGGTCCGGCGAACACCGGGTCAAAGGCGACAGGCCAGTTCGCCTCGCTGACCGGCCCAAGGCTCTCGCGGATATAGCCACGGCAGGCAAGTTCCATCTGCAGCGCGTAAACCCCCGTCTCCGGCTGGCCGTAATGGCGGGTGATGTAGCCACCCTTGAAACGACCGTCGACCACATGGCTGCGACCAGAGCCGGCAAGGATGTCGGATAGGCGCTTTATCAGGTCCGAAGCGGCCGAGGCGCCGCTGTTGGTCCCAAGATTGAACACGGGAAGTTTGCCGGCAAACAATCTGGGAATGGCGGAACGGATGGAGTGGCAATCATAGACGACCACCCGTTCGTTGATGTTGCATAGCCGGCTAATTTCCGCGGTCAAGGCCTCATGATAGGGACGATAGTAGACGTCGGTGCGCGCCTCGATTTCGTCGGCATCGGGTTCAAGGCTTGGGCGATAGAGCGGTTCACCATCGAAGGTTTCGACCGGGCAAAGACCCGTGGTGGCCTGTCCCGGATAGAGCGAGACGCCCGAGGGGTCGCGATTGAGGTCGATGACCGTGCGCGACCAGTGAGCGCGGACGATGGTGGCGTCCATCTCGCTTGCGAAGTCGTAGAGCTGGTCGATCCACCAGTCGGCGTCTTTTCTCGCCAGCCAGGGCGATACGAGCCGCTTCTCGATGTCCTCGGGAATCGCCGTGCCGACATGCGGCAGCGAGAGAAGGAGCGGCGCCTGGCCGCGTCGGATGACCGGGTTCGTCGCCTCGCTCATTCTTGCACCAGGGTCGGCAGGAGGTCGTTACCAAGGGCGGCGATGAGCCGACCGGAGGTGACGAGGCGGGTGGCCGCCTCCATGTCCGGTGCGAAATGTCGGTCATCGGCCAGCGCTGGCACGTCGGCGCGCAGCAGGTCGATGGCTGCGGTGAGCGGCGTCGATGTGCCGAGCGGAGCATGAAAGCCGATGCCCTGGGCGGCGGCGAGATACTCGATGCCGATGACGTTGGCGGCATTCTTTGCCATGGCGAGGAGGCGGCGGGCGCCGTGGGCGGCCATGGAGACGTGATCTTCCTGGTTGGCCGACGTCGGGATGGAGTCGACCGAGGCCGGATGGGCCATCTGCTTGTTTTCGGAAACAAGCGCCGCTGCCGTCACCTGCGGGATCATGAAGCCCGAGTTGAGGCCGGGTTTGGGCGTCAGGAAGGCCGGCAGGCCGGAGAGAGCCGGGTCGACCAGCATGGCGATGCGCCGCTCGGCGATCGAGCCGATCTCGCAGATGGCGAGGGCGATGATGTCAGCGGCAAAGGCCACCGGTTCGGCGTGGAAGTTGCCGCCTGAGATCACTTCGCCGGTGTCGGTGAACACCAGCGGGTTGTCGGAGACGCCGTTGGCCTCATCACTCAGCGTGGTGGCCGCTTGCCTGAGCAGGTCGAGGCTGGCGCCCATTACCTGGGGCTGGCAACGCAGGCAGTAGGGATCCTGGACGCGGCCATGATCATCGAGATGCGAGGCGCGGATGGCCGAGCCCGACAAGAGAGCGCGCAGGCTGGCGGCGACGTCGATCTGGCCCTTGTGGCGGCGCAGGAGGTGAATGCGCGGATCGAAGGGCCCGTCGGAGCCCTTGGCGGCATCGACCGACAGTGCGCCTGTAACCAGTGCCGCCTGGAACACGCGCTCGGTCTCGAACAGGCCGGCCAGTGCCAGCGCCGTCGACACCTGCGTACCGTTGAGAAGCGCTAATCCCTCCTTGGGACCAAGCACGAGCGGCTTGAGACCGTTTGCTTCCAGCGCGGCAGCGGCATCGACCGGCCGTCCCTCGACGAACATCTGGCCGACGCCCATCAGTGCGGCGGTCATATGGGCGAGCGGAGCGAGATCACCGGAGGCGCCGACCGAACCCTGACCGGGGATGACAGGGATGAGGCTGCGTTCAAGGCATGTGCCGAGATGTTCGAGCGTTTCCCAGCGCACGCCGGACGCACCCTGGGCGAGGCTCGCCAGCTTCAGCGCCATGATCAGCCTGATGACGGCGATCGGCAGTGGTTCGCCGACGCCGGCGGCGTGCGACAGCACGATGTTGCGCTGGAGCGTTTCGAGGTCGGCGGCATCGATGCGCACCGAGGCGAGCTTGCCGAAGCCGGTGTTGACGCCATAGACCGGGTCGCCCTTGCCAATGATCGCTTCGATGGCGGCGGCGGCCTTGTCGACCGGGCCGCGTGCGGCGGCGTCGATGGTGGCGCCATCGCCGAAGTAGATGGCGCGCCAGACCGACAGCGGCACCTCGCCGGGCACGAGGCGGTGGAGGATCGGGGTGTCTTTCATTCACCTCTCCAATAGCGGGCGGCGAGCGGGTTGAATCCCATGCGGTAGACGAGTTCGGCAGGGCGATCGACGTCCCAGACGGCGAGGTCGCACCATTTGCCTCTTTCGATCGACCCGGTCTCCCCGGCAAGGCCGAGGGCGGCGGCGGCGTGGATGGTCATGCCGGCAAGGCATTCGGTGACCGTCAGCCGGAACAGGGTCGCCGCCATGTTCATGACGAGAAGCGGCGAGGTCAGTGGAGATGTGCCGGGATTGCAGTCGGTGGCGATGGCGATGCGGGTGCCATGCTGGCGGAACAGGTCGACCGGCGGCAGCTTGGTCTCGCGGATGAAATAGAAGGCGCCGGGCAGCAGCACGGCGACGGTGCCGGCGGCGGCCATGGAGGCGGCTCCAGCCTCGTCGGTGTGTTCGAGATGGTCGGCCGACAGCGCGCCGTGGCGGGCGGCAAGAGCCGCGCCGCCGAGGTTGGACAGTTGATCGGCGTGGAGCCGCACCTTGAGACCGAGGCGCCGGGCGGCGGAGAAAAGGTCGTCCACCTCCTCCGGCGAGAAGGCGATTGTCTCGCAGAAGGCGTCGACGCAATCGGCTACCCCCTCGGCGGCAATGGCGGGCAGCATCTTGTCGCGGAGAAGCGCCAGATAGCCGGCGCGGTCGCCCTTGAACTCGGGCGGCAGGGCATGGGCGCCGAGGAAGCTGGTGCTTACCGTCACCTTCCGTTCGCCGGCGAGGCGGCGGGCGGCGCGCAACTGGGCGCGCTCGCTGTCGAGATCGAGGCCGTAGCCGGACTTCACCTCGACGGTGGTGACGCCCTCGGCAATCAGGTGGTCGAGGCGGGGCAGGGCGCTGGCCACGAGGCCGTCCTCGCCGGCGACCCGGGTGGCGGTGACGGTCGAGACGATGCCGCCGCCGGCTCGGGCGATTTCCTCGTAGCTGGCGCCGGCCAGGCGCAGCTCGAACTCGTGGGCACGATTGCCGCCGTGGACGAGGTGGGTATGGCAGTCGATGAGCCCCGGCGTCACCAGCCGCCCCCCGAGATCGACGACCTCGCCGTCGGGCGGGATTGCCGGCGCGCCGGTCTCGGCGCCGGCATAGACGACGCGGCCGTTGGTGGAGATGATCGCCGCCCGCTCCACCGGCGTGATGTCGAGGGGATCGGCCATCGTGACGAGGCGGGCGTTGCGGAACAGGCGGGTGGCCATCGCGATACCTGATGTGGGTGTTGGTTTATATGTATAGACAACCTCGATCCCGATGCAAGCCATTCGCAGGCCAGGGCCTGCTTGCGGGCGACAGTCGGCTTGCGCAAGACAGCTCGGCAGAATCCGAATGGGCCATCGAATTTCGGCATTACGTCTCTGGACATCATAGCCTGGAAATGATGCATTGCCCGCCGCCGGTCGCTCTCTAGCAGCGTCGGCGCGTCCCCTTGTTGACCGGAGCCTCAGATGTCGCCGCTTGCCCTTTTCAGCCTTGAAGGTCGCAAGGCGCTGGTGACTGGGGCGAGCCGGGGCATCGGCCAGGTCTTGGCCGCCGCGCTCGCGGGAGCCGGTGCCGACGTGGCCGTCACGGCCCGCGATGCGGCCTCGCTCGAGGAGACTGTTGCCGCCATCGACGCCCTAGGGCGGAAAGCCGTGCCGCTTGCCCAGGATGTGCGCGACGTGGCCGGCAGTCGCATTGCCGTGGCGCGGGCCGCCGACGCGCTGGGTGGCCTGGACATTCTCGTCAACAACGCCGGCTACGAGGAAGTGACGCCATCGCTGGATATCGAGGAAGCGGTTTGGGACCGGGTGGTCGACACCAACCTCAAGGGCGCCTTCTTCATGGCGCAGGCGGCGGCGCGGCAGATGCAGGCCGGAAGGGGTGGGGCGATCATCAACCTTGCCTCCCTGACCAGTTACGTCGGCGTGCCCACGGCCGTACCCTATGGCGCCTCGAAGGCCGGCATCATCGGCATGACCAATGCGCTCGCTACCGAGTGGGCGGGCCTCGGCATCCGCGTCAATGCCGTGGCGCCCGGCTATTTTCGCACGGCGATGACCGACGTCTTCTACCGCGACAGTGCCTGGCAGGCGTCCATGCTGGCCAAGATTCCGCTCGGCCGCTTCGGGGCGTTGGGCGATCTCGCCGGCGCGGTGATTTTTCTGGCATCGGATGCATCTGCCTACATTACAGGACAGTGCATTCCGGTTGATGGTGGCTATCTTGCCTCGATTTAAGGCATGCATAGAAACAGCGCTAAAGGCGGGTGACGGCCTGTCTAGGGATGTATATGGTACCGCGGTGCTTGGGGTGGCAGCGCTGGGATTTTGAGGACAGAGAGCAAGGGGATGACGGAAACGACAGCAGCCGATGCGCCGTTCGCGGTGTCGGTCCGCGACGTCAACATGGTGTTCGACGGCGTGCATGCGGTGCGCGACGCAACGTTCGATCTGGAAAAGGGTCGCTTTCTCACGATCCTCGGCCCGTCGGGGTCGGGCAAGACGACGCTGCTCCGGATGATCGCCGGCTTTGGCCGCCCGACCTCGGGGGAGGTGTTCATCAACGGCCTCGCCGTCGGCAGCGTTCCGCCGCACAAGCGGTCGATCGGCATGGTGTTCCAGAAGCTCGCCCTGTTCCCGCACATGACGGCGGCCGAGAACGTCGCCTTCCCCCTGCGGATGCGCCGTTTCGACGCTCGCACCATTCCCGATCGCGTCCAGCGCTATCTCGACCTCGTCAAGCTCGGAAAGCTCGGCGACCGCCGCATCCACGAGCTCTCCGGCGGCCAGCAGCAGCGCGTCGCCATTGCCCGCGCCCTGGTCTTCGAGCCGGACCTGTTGCTGCTCGACGAACCGCTCGCCGCGCTCGACCGCAAGCTGCGCGAGGAGATGCAGCTGGAGTTCCGTCGCATCCAGCGGGAGCTCGACGTCACCACCATCAACGTCACCCACGACCAGCGCGAAGCCCTTGTGGTGTCGGACGAGATCATCGTCATGGACCACGGCCGCATCCAGCAGAAGGCACGGCCGGAGGCGACCTACCGCCAGCCGAAGAATGCCTTCGTCGCCAACTTCATCGGTGTCACCAACTTCATCGACGGCGTGGTGGCGAGCATCGACGGAGAGCGGATCGTCTTCGATCGTCCGGGCTTCATCGGCCGGTCCGGCAATGGCTTCCGTCCCACGTCGGGTGTGGCAGCGCGTGGCGCACTTCGGGCCGAGCAGATCCGGATCGGTAGCGGCCGGGAAGCGCTCGGGGATGTCGACACAGTGTTCGGCGGTACCGTCACCGATGCGATCTTCGAGGGCGAGCGGGTGGTCTACGAGGTGACGGTGGCCGACCTCGGGGATACGACGCTCCGCGTCTTCGACCATGACCCCGTAGCCCATAATCAGCACGACATCGGATCGACCGTCGCGCTGGGATGGAACGTGAAGGATGTGCTGGTCTTCGGGGATTGAGAACCGGCACGACAGCATCGGACCGAAAAGTGGAGTTCGGTTTTCGGTCCGATGAGCAAGACAAGAAACAGAGCCAGAGGAGAACGACAATGAATGGACCGAGCAAGCCCTTCCTCAACCTCGACCGTCGCCGTTTCCTGCAAGGCGTCAGCCTTGCCGGCGCCGCCGGCCTCGTCGGCATGCCGTTCGGCCGCGCCTTCGCCGCCGAACCGGAGAAGCCGAAGGAGATCATCGTCCGGGCCTGGGGCGGCTCCTGGGTCGACAGCCTGAAGAAGGGTGTCTCCGACCCCTTCACTGAGGCGACCGGGATTGCCGTCCGTCACGACCTCACCGAGGATAACGAGATCCAGCCCAAGGTCTGGGCTGCCGTGGCGCAGAAGCGCGTGCCGCCGATCCACATCAACTGGGATACCACCACCAACGCCACCAAGTCGGCGCTGCGCGGCGTGACCGAGGACCTGTCCGATCTCTCCAACCTTGCGGGCGTGACCGAGCTCGCCAAGCCGGTCGGCCTCGACGGCTATCCGATCGTCAACACCTACGGCTACGTCTACGTGCTGGCCTACCGCCCGAGCGCCTTCCCCAATGGCGCGCCCAAGTCGTGGAAGGATCTGCTCGACCCGAAGTTCAAGGGTCGCATCGCTCTCTACAACGACGGCATCGGCTTCCACTTCCCGGCCCAGGTGGCCGGCGGCGGCAAGCTGGAGGACATTCCCGGCAACATGCAGCCGGCCTGGGACTTCATTGCCAAGATCAAGGAGCAGGAGCCGCTGCTGGGTGAGGACCCGGATTTCACCGCCTGGTTCCAGAAGGGTGAGATCGACGCGGCCTGCACCATCTCCACCAACGCCCGCGAAGCCAAGGCCAACGGCGTCGACATCGCCTGGACGGTGCCGGAAGAGGGCGCCAAGTATGACACCGATGGCCTGTGGATCCCCAAGGGCCTGCCGGAGAACGAGCTCTACTGGGCCAAGCAATACATCAACTTCGCCATCACCAAGGATGCGCAGCAGGTGTGGCTCGACGGTCTCGGCCTGCCGGGCGTGGTGCCGGGCGTCAACCCGCCGGCCGATCTGGTCGGCGATCCGTCCTATCCGACCACCGAAGCCGACTTCAAGAAGCTGATCCGCATCTCCTCCAAGGTGCAGGTCGAGCACGAGAGCGAGTGGTTCGGCAAGTTCAAGGAAATCATGCAGGGCTGATTGCCGCTGTTCCCCTGAGGTCCGCCACCTTTTGGGTGGCGGGCCACTCCTCGAAGAACTCGACTGAACGATGCGTCCGAGCCGTACCTCCTACCCCCTCTCCTACCCCCTCTCCTGGCGCCTGATGGATGCCCTCGAAGCGGTGGCCGCCGCCATCTGGCCGAGGAGCTTCTCCGCGGCCGTGCCCTGGCTGATGCTGCTGCCGGCCGTCGTCCTGGTGGGACTTCTTGTCCTCGGCCTCTGGGATATGGCCGACGGCTCGTTCCGGACGCTCGACACCGCGACCTTCCTGCCGTCCGACGACTATTCGCTCGCCAACTACGATCGCGCCTTCAGCGAGAAACTGTTCTTCACGGTGGCAAGCCGCAGCCTGATCGGCTCGCTGATCGTGACGGTGGTCACGCTCGTCTTCGCCTTCCCCTATTCCTACGTCATGGTGCGGACGCGCTCGGCGGCCCTGCGCAAGTTCCTGCTGATCGCCCTGTTCCTGCCCTTCTTCATCGGCCAGGTGGTCCGCGCCTACGGCTGGCTGATCATTCTGGGCTCGCAGGGCATGGTCAACGAGGCGCTCGGCCTCGTCGGAGTGGCGCCGATACGCCTTCTCTACAACTACCCGGCCGTGCTGTTCGGGCTCGTGCAATACATGCTGCCCTTCGCCGTGCTGATGCTGGCGCCGGCTTTGACGGCCATTCCCGAGGAGATGGAGTCGGCGGCCGGCTCGCTGGGCGCCAACTGGGTGCGGACCTTCATCCACGTGGTGCTGCCGCTCGCCAAGCCCGGCTTCATCGGCGCTGGCCTCGTGGTGCTGACGCTGTCGCTCACCGATTTCGCCATACCCGCCATTCTCGGCGGCGGTTCGCAGGACTTCATCGCCAACGCCATCTACGACCAGTTCTTCCGCACCTCCGACCAGGGGATGGGCGCAACGCTGGCATTGCTCCTGGTGGCGGTCGGCTCGATCATGGTCGGCGTGGTGTTCGCCCTGTTCGGGGCCGGCACGCTGGCCATGGGGAGGTCGAAATGAAGGGCGATCGCTCCAAGGCCGTGACGCTCTGGACCTTCGTCGCCATCGCGCTGGTCATGCTATCAGCACCGACGCTGGTCGTGCTGGGCGCCTCGTTCACGGCCGGCAACATGATCACCTTCCCGCCAGAGGGGCTGTCGCTCAAGTGGTACGCTGAGATCGCCGGTGCCACCGATCTCCGCGACGCCTTCCTGCGTTCGCTGATCGTCGCCACCATCTGCACGGCGATCTCCATCCCTACCGGAACGCTGGCCGGCATCGCTCTGGCCAAATATCGCGTGCGGTTTGCCGCGGGCGTGCAGGTCTATCTGCTGCTGCCCTTCACCGTGCCGCTGATCGGCTCGGGCATCGGCCTGATGCTGATTTTCGGCAAGTGGGGACTGCTCGGCCAGCTCTGGCCGGTCGGCGTCGCCTGCGCGGTGATCAACCTGCCTTTCATGATCTGGGCGGTGACGGCGAGTGCCGCCAGCCTCGATCCGGATCTCGAACTTGCCGCCGCCAACTGCGGAGCGCCGCCGCTTTCGACGTTCCTGGCGGTGACCGTGCCGGCGGTGACGCCCGGCATCATCACCGGCGCGCTCCTGATGTTCATCCTGGCGCTCAACGAGTTCCTGGTGTCGCTGCTCCTCGTTGACGCGCGCATCGTCACGCTGCCGGTGCAGATCTACAACTCCATCCGCTCCATCATCACACCCGATCTCGCGGCGATCTCCGTGGTGTTCATCGCCGTGGCGGCGATCGCCATCGCGCTGCTCGACTGGCTGGTCGGGCTGGACATTTTCCTGAAATCGAAATGAAGGCGCGCCAGACGCCCTGCCGCTCAAGGACCGCACCATGACCGACGTTTCCTTCCACGACTACGCCAAGCTCGATGCAGTGGGCCGAGCCGCCCTGCTCAAGCGCTCGGAAACCGACCTCACCTTCTTTCTCGACAAGGTTGGCCCGATCATCGAGGCGGTGAAGACGGAAGGCGACGCGGCGCTCCATCGCTTCGCCCGCGATCTCGACAAGGCTGATGTGAAGCCCGGCGCTCTCAAGGCGACCGAGGCCGAGTTCGACGCCGCCTTCAAGGCGGTGGAGCCGGAGGTGGTGGAGGCGATCCGCTACGGCATCGAGAACATCCGCCGCTTCCATGAGGAGCAGAAGCCGGAAGCGATGTGGCTGAAGGAGATCCGCCCCGGCGCCTTCGCCGGCGACCGGGTGACGCCCATCAAGTCGGTGGCGCTCTACATTCCCCGCGGCAAGGGTGCCTTCCCGTCCGTGACCATGATGACGGCTGTGCCGGCGGTGGTGGCCGGCGTGCCGGATCTCGCCATCGTCACGCCGCCGACGCCGGACGGTTCGGTCGATGCGGCAACGCTGGTCGCCGCCCGCCTTGCCGGTGTCGAGACGGTCTACAAGGTTGGCGGCGCGCAGGCCGTCGCTGCCGTCGCCTTCGGCACCGAAACCGTCAAGCCGGCGTTGAAGATCGTCGGCCCCGGCAGCCCGTGGGTGGTGGCGGCCAAGCGGCTGTTGTCGGGCGTCATCGATGCCGGCCTGCCCGCGGGTCCGTCGGAAGCAATCATATTCGCCGACGACACGGTGCATGGCGGCCTCGCCGCCCTTGACGTGCTGATCGAGGCCGAGCATGGGCCGGACAGTTCGGCCTATATCGTCACCCATTCGCACCGCGTTGCCGAGGAGGCGCTGGCCGCGCTGCCCGAGCACTGGGCGCGCATGACGCCGCAGCGCGTCGAGTTCTCCAAGAAGGTTCTGGGCGGCGCCTTCGGCGGCATCATCCTGACCTCATCGGTCGAGGAGAGCCACGCCTTCGTCAACGCCTATGCGCCGGAGCACCTGGAGATTCTCTCCACCGACCCCTATGCCCATCTCGGCAAGATCACCGAGGCGGCGGAGATCCTGATGGGGCCGTATACGCCTGTGTCCATCGCCAACTTCGGCCTCGGTCCCAATGCCGTGCTGCCGACCAGCCGCTGGGCCCGCACCTGGGGACCGCTGTCGGTGTTCGATTTCGTCAAGCGCTCGTCGATTGGCTACGTCACCGCATCCGCCTATCCAGAGCTCGCCCACACCGCCCGCGTGCTGGCCCGCTACGAGGGCTTCTCCTCGCACGAGCAGGCGGTGTCGTCGGTGCGCGACGCCTATCTCAAGGGCTGAGTGATGACGGCATCGAGCCGCACCGCCGAGATCCGGCGCCTTGCCGCCGGTGACGAGAGCGCGGCAACGGCGGCGCTGACGGCCTTGTTCGCCGATTTGTTCGGCCTCTCGGCCGAGGGCGTCGCCATCAATCGCGACCAGTACAGCCTCAACTCGCTGAACGGTTTCTTCTCGGCCGGTGGTGCCGATTATTTCTTCAAGTTCCATCAGGAAGACGGCGAAGAGGCGATGACCGGCGAGTATTACCGCGCCGACATCCTCGCTCGGGCCGGCCTGCCGGTGGATATGCCGGTGTTCGTCTCCAACCTGCCGGGCGAGCAGGTGCTGGTCTATCGCCGCCGCTCCGATCCGCGCTTCTCCGATGTTCTGAGGGCGCTGGATATCGTCGCGCTCGATGGTCATCGCGATCTCGCCGGTGAGGCGGATGCTGTCGCGGCCGAACGCGCTCTCGATGCGTCGATCGCACGGGTCTATCTCGACAGCCTGCACCCGGTGACGCCCACTCAGGCGGCGGCCGAGCCGATCCATCGCCTCTTTCACGATCGCCTCGTCGACATGCCCGGCCGGCGTTTTCCCGGCGGCCGGCTTTCAGGGTTTTATCTTGGCAAGACCGTACGCTTGCCGGGCGTTGAGCTCGGCTGGGACGATTTCGCAAGCCGCCGCTTGATCATCAACGGACGCGCCTACCGGCGGACGGTCGGCGAACTCTTCGCGGCGGCGGGCGCGCGGCTGCGGCCGGATCTGCTCGCCGATGCCGGCGGCGTGGTGGCGCATGGCGACGCCCACAATGCCAACGTCTGGTACGGCAAGGGACCGGAACTCAGCTTCTATGATCCCGCCTTCGCTGGCGAGCACGTGCCGGCGCTGATGGCCGAGGCCAAGGCAACCTTCCACAACGTGTTTGCCCATCCGCTCTGGCTCTACGATCCGGATGAGGCGACGCGGCGCTTTTCGGCGTCGGTGCGTCTCGCCGAGGGCAGTCTCGCCATCGATACCGACTGGGCGCTGACGCCGGTGCGGCGGGCGCTGCTCTCTGCCAAGGCGGAACTGGTCTGGAAGCCGCTGCTTGTCGCGCTCAAGGCGCGCGACCTGCTGCCGACCGAATGGCGCGAGGTGATCCGTCTCGCTCTGTTCCTCTGCCCGACCTTGGTGATGAACCTCAGGGCCGGAGCGGCGACGCATGCCGAGACCTCCTCGGCCATCGCCTTTGCCGTCGCCGTCATGGTCGGCAGCGAGCCGGAGCGCGACGAGGACGAGATGACGGCTTTCTTCGACGCCATCGATCCGGTCAAATAGGGCATAGTCGGTCAGCCCGCCAATGGGGTCACCCGTCGCCGATCACGGAGGACCTGACCATGGAGTTGCCGACAAAGCCAAGGACTGCACAGTTTGTCGCAGTCTTGACCGGAACATTGTTGTTCGCCGTTCCAGCTTGGTCGGGAGCGGCGATCGGATCGCCGACCTATCATCAAGGCATTGTCCAGTACCTCGAACACGGCAAGGTCTCCGGCCGCGAGGTCAACCACGGCAAGACCCTGCTTTGGCTGGGCATCCCCTATGCCGAGCCACCGGTCGGCGCTCTCAGGTGGAAGGCGCCGCGACCGCTGCCAGCTTCGGTGGGTGACATTGACGCCACCAGGAGCGGTCCTCTCTGTCCGCAGCTCCACGCTGGCAGGCTCGTTGGCAGTGAAGACTGCCTGACGCTCGACATCTACAGGCCCAACAGCCCGGAGACCGACCTGCCGGTGCTGGTCTACATCCACGGTGGCAACAACCAGAACGGCACCAGCCAGGAGTTCGATGCGAGGCATCTCGCGGTGACCGTCAACGCCGTGGTCGTCTCCGTCAACTACCGGCTGGGGCTGCTCGGCTTCAACAGCCTGCCGACGCTCAGGAACGGCAGTGCCGAGGAGAACTCCGGCAACTTCTCGCTTCTCGACATGTCGCAGGCCCTGAGGTGGGTCAAAGGCAACATCGCCGCCTTCGGCGGTGATGGCGGCAACATCACCGTGGCGGGCTTTTCGGCCGGTGGGCGGGACGTCATGGCGATGCTGATCTCGCCGGTCTTCAACGGGCGGTTCCAGAAGGCGATCTCCATCAGCGGCGGCATGACTGTCGCCAACGCCGAAGCGAGCGCCAGGCTGACGGCTACGGCGCTGGCGCCGCTCGTGGTGGCCGACAATGTCAAGGCGGATCAAGAGGCGGCCTATCAATGGCTGCTCGCCGCCTCGCCCGAGGTCGACGACTATCTGCGCGTGTTGGCGGCCGACCGTCTCGCCGGGCTCATGACCAATGCCGGCATCCGCATGGCGGTGTTTCCTCACCTCTTCAATGACGGGGTGGTGCTACCGAAGGACGGCTTTGCCAAGGCAACCTACAACTCCGTGCCGCTGATCATGCTGACCAGCTCGAAGGAGTTCTCGCTCTTTGCCCGCAGCGATCCGGAGTTCGCGGCTATCAGTGACGAGGAGCTGATGGCCGACGCCGAGGGGCTGCGGGCTTACGCCTTCGCGAACGACTACGGCAGCAAGCTCTACGAGCTGTTCAACGCCCAGGATTCGGCGACGGCCATGTTCGCCGGTTACAGGGCACCCATCTACACCCTGCGGATCGCCTGGGGCGGCAATCCCAACATCGTCGGCGAACGCATGGCCACGGTCTACGGGTCGTTCCACGGCGTGTGGATTCCCTTCGTCACATCGGCCACAAGCGGCTTCTCGGCGGGCTTCCCGGCCGTCTTCGACAATCCGGGCGCCCGCGACCTCTCGGGCAAGCTCGGCCATTATCTCGGCAACTTCCTGAGAACCGGCGACCCCAACGGGGAAGGGCTCGTCTCCTGGGAGCCGTGGCGGTCAGAGACCGGCGGCCCGACGCAGCTTGTGGTCGATGCCGACGCCGACAAGGCCATCATCAGTATGACCGAGGAACGGATGCGCTACGATGACGTCCTGGCGGAGATGGAGGCCGACCGGTCGATCCCGGAGGCAGACAAGCGGTACCTGATTGAAAAGGTGCTGAACGGCCGCTGGTTCAGCCGTCGCCTCGACCAGCACTTCGGCAACGCTTCGCCTTGGATCATCGTCGAGTGACTGGGTCGCGAAAAGAAAGGGAGCGGCGCCCATGGGCATCCGCTCCCTTCGTCTTTCGTGGGAAGGCGCCGGCTGCGGCGCCTTCAAAGGCAGCCTCAGGCGGCTTCCGGCATGCAGGAGCCCGACGGGCAGACTTCGGCGCACTGCTGGGTGTCGAAGTGGCCTTCGCACTCGGTGCACTTCTTGGCGTTGATCGAGTAGACCTTGCCCTTGTGGCTGATCGCCTTGTTGGGGCACTCGTCTTCGCAGGCGCCGCAGGAGGTGCAGGTGGAGGTATCAATCATATAGGCCATGGGTGTCACTCCTCTTGGTTGTCCAGCGGGGTCGCGGTTGTCCGTTTATGTGCGGCCCCGATTTCGGTCGCCGGGAGCAAGTGGATTGCACCCTTGCCCTCGGCTCCAGTTTTCCTGTTTTCGTGTCGTCCGAAAAGTCTGCAGCTTCCCGGATGACAGTTTTCAGCGTTCCGTGCAGGAAAGGCAGGGATCGATGCTGTTGACGATCATGGCGATGTCCGCGACCTTGGCGTCCTGCAGCATGAAGCGCAGGCTGTCCCAGTTCATGAAGGTCGGCACGCGCCACTTGACGCGCTCGGGCTGCGGCGTGTCGTTGGTGCGGAGGTAGTAGATCACCTCGCCGCGCGGCGCTTCGCTGCGGGTCACCGCCTGTCCGGGCGGGATGTCCGGGCGGTCGTTGATGTTGACCGGGCCGCCGGGCAGGTCGCGCAGGCAGACGCGCAACAGGTCGATCGAGGTCAGGATCTCCTCGAGGCGGACCATGGCGCGCGACCAGACGTCGCCGTCGGTCAGCGAGTGCACGACGAGCGGCAGACGATCATAGGCGGCATAGGGCGCTTCGCGGCGCACGTCGTAGTCGACGCCGGAGGCGCGGGCCACCGGGCCGACGACGCCGCAGGTGATGGCGTCGGCATGGGTGAGCACGCCCACGCCCTTGGTGCGGCGCAGGATCGAGCCGTTGGTCTTGAAGGTCTTGATGATGTCCTTCGTCTCGGTCTCGATCTTGTCGAGCGCGCCCTTGATGTAGGCGATCGATTTGTCATCGAGATCGTAGCGGACGCCACCGATGCACATGGCGCCGATGTCCTGGCGGTTGCCGAAGATCGATTCCAGCATGTCCTGGCCGATCTCGCGGACCTGCATCATGTGCATGAAGTAGGTCTCGTAGCCGACGAGGTGCACCAGAAGCGCCACGTTGAAGAGGTGCGAGGTGACGCGCTTCATCTCGTCCGCGACGGTGCGCAGGTAGATGCCGCGCTCGGGCACCTCGATGCCGGCGATCTTCTCGGCCGCCATGGCGAAGGTCTGCGGATGGCTGTTGGAGCAGAGCGAGCAGATGCGCTCGGTCAGCACCACGTTCTGGTACATCGAGCGCTTGGTGGTGAGGTACTCGATGCCGCGGTGGGCGTGGCCGGCGTTGATGTCGATGTGGCTGACGGTTTCGCCCTGCACATCGATCTTGAAGTACATCGGCTCCTCGAGGGCCACGTGCAGCGGGCCGACGGGGATGCTGAAGGTCTCGGGTACGTTGTGCGTGCTCATGCTGCACCCTTCTTTCCGGCGGCGGTGAGGCGTTCCCACAGGCCCTTGGTGCTGGCGGCGTTGACCAGCGTGGAGAACGGGATCAGCCGCTCGAGAACGGCGCCGTCGACGGAAGCGTCGAGGAACAGGCGGCGCGGATCGGGATGGTCGGTGACCTTGACGGCGTAGAGCTCCATCATCTCGCGCTCGTGCCAGTCGGCATTGCGGAACAACGGCGTCAGCGAAGGGATGCTGCCACCCTGCGGTACGTAGGCGATAATGGTCAGCGCGTCGCCGGCGATGTCGAAGTGATAGTCGATCTCGTAGGAGGTGCCGTCGAGCGGCGTGCCGCCGAACGTCTTCGGCGTTTCCTTGGGCTCGGCTTCGGCCTTCGCTTCGCCGTCCTCGTTCTCCTCGTCCTCGTCTTCCTCCTCCTCGGGGACGGAGGGCTGGGCGCAGGTGATCATCGACAGGCGCGCGCCCATGTCCTTGAGCAGGGCGGCGACGGGCGACAGATCGGCAGCGCTGGCGAGGCCCAACCAGGCGACGGTGACGCCATACTGGTCGGTTTCGGCCGAGAACTCGACGCCGGCCGGCGCCGCGGCGGTGAGGCGGGCTTCCAGGTCTTGCGGTAGGCGGCTCATGCTGGGACCTTCCGGTTCTTGAGATACTTGGCGCGGCACTTCGGGCAGCGGGCGCGCACTTCGGCATATTCCTCGGTGCTGAGCGGCGGCTTGGCGTTCTTGACCATCGGCGCCGTGTTGAGCGCGGTGGCGCCGCATTCGACGCAGGTCTGATTGGGGATCAGGCCGTGCTCGACCATGTCGAACTTGTCGGCGTTGACGTGGGAGAGGTCCCAGTCGTTGGTCTGGTGGATGGCGTCCGTCGGGCAATAGAACTCGCAATTGCCGCAGAACACACAGGTGTTGTGCCAGCAATCGAAGGTCATGCCGTCGGGCGTCTTGGCGAAGCGGATGGCGTTGGCCGGGCAGACGCGCTCGCAGATGCGGCAACCCTCACAGGTCGCCGCGTTGAACTCGATGCGGCCACGCAGGCGCTCCGGCGTGAAGGCCGGCCCGAGGGGGAAGGCCTCGGTCTGAGGGCCCTGCTTCAGGTTGCGGGCGAAAATCGTCAGGAAGTTCATCTTGGGACCTTTCCTCAGAGACGCTCGCGCCAGATGGCGATGGCCTTGGCGACGCCGGCGATGATCGCCTGCGGCCGGGGCGGGCAGCCGGGCACGTTGACGTCGATCGGAATGTACTGGTCGATCGGCGCCAGCACGGCATAGCTCTCGCGGAAGATGCCGCCGGAGATCGGGCAGACGCCGACCGCCACCGTCACCTTCGGATCGGGGATCTCCTCGTACATGCGCAGCACGGCGTCCTTGACGCGGACGGTGAGCGGACCGGAGATCAGCACGATGTCGGCGTGCTTGGGGCTGCCGCAGTACTGGCAGCCGAGGCGCTCGATGTCATAGCGGGGGATCAGCGCGGTGGTCGCCATCTCCACGTCGCAGCCGTTGCAGGAGCCGGCATTGATCCGGTAGATCCAGGGCGAGCGCGTGGCGATGTTCTTGAAATTGGGTATCAGGCCCATCTTGCCCTCCTCAGACCACGACGACGACTGCAAGGCTCGCCACGGCGAGCAGCAGGGGCCACTTCAGGAAAAACACAAAGGCTTGGTCGATGCGCATGCGGCCCATGGACAGACGGACCGCGGTGATGCCGACCAGCATCATCACTGCCATCTTGACGAGCCACACCAGGAAGCCGCCGACGATGCCCGCCGGGGCCGCCGGGAAGAAGAGCGCGATGCCGAGACCCAGCACGACCACCTTCTTCAGCGCCGACATGATCTTGAACAGCGCCAGCACCGGGCCGGAGTATTCGAGCAGCGGTCCCTCAAGCACTTCGGTCTCGGCCTCGGGGATGTCGAAGGGCACGATGCCGACGTTGGCCGGATAGAAGAAGCAGAAGGCGGCGACTGCTGGCCACATCACCGGGTCGAACAGGAAGGAACCGTGGGCCTGCTGATAGGCGACGATGTCGTTCAGCGAGAAGGTGGCCCAGCCGCCCATTCCCATGCCGGTGCGGATGGCGACGGCGGCGGCGATCAGCACCAGCGGACCTTCGTAGGCGATCATCAGGGCCATCTCGCGGGAGAAGCCGATGGCGCCGTAGGGCGAACCGGAAGCCGAGCCGGCGATCATCAGTACGATGCCGGGGATCATCAGCAGGTAGAGCAGCACCAGGAGATTGCCGATGGCGGCATCCGGCGCATAGACCGAGGTGATCGGCACCAGGGCGGCGGCGACCAGCATGGCGACGACGCCGACGAGCGGGGTGTAGAGGAACACCGTCTCATTGGCGGCGGCCGGCACCATGGTGCGCTTGAAGCCGAGCTTGATGATGTCGAAGAACGGCTGCAACAGCGGCGGTCCGACGCGGCTCTGCAGGCGGGCGGCGACGCGGCGGTCGACACCCTTCATGGCGAGGCCGAAGGCGAGGGCGAAGACTCCACCGGGGAAGAGGAGCACCGCCAGCAAGATAGCGATCTGGTTGGACATTTTGGGTCTCTCCTCTCCCGTCAGTGCTGTTCTTTGGCCTTGGCGGGCTTGCTCGCCAGGAGGCCGCGGATGGCAGCGGTCGGGGACTCGAACAGGTTGACGGCACCGACACGGCCGCCGGCTTCCGGCAGGAAGTCATTGGGCGTGGCGCCGGCGAAGTGCAGGCCGCTCTTCTGGACGCCGCGGTGGGCAAGACGCATCCAGGGGATGAACAGCGCGGCGACGATCAGAACCAGCAGGCTGAGGGCGAGCGGGCTCCAGCCGCCGGCGCCCGGCAGCGGGCCGAAGATCGAGGCGTCGATCGGCGTGAGGCCGAGCTCCACCTGCATCTTGGCGATCGGCACCAGGGCGAGGCCTGGGAAGAAGCCGAGCAGAACACTCGCACCCACCAGCACGCCCATCGGCAGCAGCATGGACATCGGCGCTTCCTCGGCTTCCAGGGCCTTCGCCGTCGGCGCGCCCATGAAGGCGGCGTGGGCGAACTTCAGCACGGCAGCGAGGGTGAACAGCGACGACACCATGGCACCGGTGGCGAGCGCCCAGTGGCCACTCTCGAAGGCGGCGGAGAAGATCATCCACTTCGAGGAGAAGCCGTTGAGCGGTGGAACGCCGGCCAGTGACAGGCCGGCGAACAGGAAGAAGCCGAAGGTGATCGGCATCTTCCGGCCGAGGCCGCCCAGTTCGTCGAGCTGGCTGGCATGGCTCTTCACCATGACGGCGCCCGCCACGAGGAACAGCGTGTCCTTCAGGAACATGTGGTTGACGAAGTGGAACAGGCCGCCGGCGACGCCGAGCGAGGTGCCGAGGCAGAGCGCCATCAGCACGTAGCCGAGCTGGCTGACGGTGGAGTAGATCAGCAAGAGCTTGATGCCGTTCTGAACCACGGCCATGGCGCCGGCGTAGACGACGGTGATGCCGGCGATGATGGCGATGATGTCGATCAGCGCCGGAACACCGCCGATCTCGCCGCCGAGGCGCAGGAACACCGCGCTGCCGCCGAACAGGCTGAACAGCTTCAGAACGCCCCACGGACCCGACTTCAGCAGAACCGCCGAGATGTAGCCGGAGACGGGGGTCGGCGCGAGGGCCGGGTGCATCTGCACGTCGATGCGGACGGGCAGCATGGCAGCCTTCATGACCAGGCCGATGAACACCGGGACGATGCCGATGGCCAGCGTCATGAGCGGCATGTCGAGCGCCTTCTGGCCGATCTCGACGAGATCGAAGGTGCCGGCATGGGCGGCCAGCGCCGCGACGCCCAGGAACATGAAGGAGGCGCCGACGGTGTTGAAGAAGAAGTACTTGAAGCCTTCCCTCCGCGCCTCGTCGTTCTCCTCATGGATGATGGCCGCCCAGAGCGCCCAGCTCGACATCAGCTCCCAGAAACCGAAGAAGGTGAAGATGTCCTTGGCCGCCGTCATGCCCAGGAGGCCGGCGATCATGATGCCGAAGGCGGCAAAGAAACGCGGTTGGGCATGGTTGTGGGCGAGATAGGCAGTGGCGTGCAGCATGTTGAGCGCGCCGACGCCGGCGATCAGCACTGCGAACCAGAAGGACAGCGTGTCATAGGCCGGGGCGGTGAAGATCACCGCGAGGAAGGCCACAACCAGCACCGCCACGGCGAGCCAGCCGGCCTGCTGGACCGACTTGCGGCCGACCAGCCAGACAGCCACGGCGCCCAGGAAGGCGATGGTGGCCGGCAGCGTCCAGGTCATGACGAGGCTCGGCAGCGCCGCCGCGGCGAGACCGCTGCGGGCAGCCACCTCGGCGCCGACGGCACCGACGAGGTTGAGCTGGAAGGACGGAACGAAGCCGCCGAAGACGATCGCGGCAGCGAGAACCCCGACAGCGACCAGCATGGAGAGCGGCGCTTCCTTGACGCCGGCTTCGCCCTTCCAGGGACGGAAGAACAGCATGCCGACGACGCGGAGATAGTAGACCACGGCGATGATGCCGCCGACCAGAAGGCCGGTGGCCACTTCATAGTGGCCGGCCTCGGCCGCTGCGTAGACCATCAGGAACTTCGAGACGAAGCCCGAGAAGGGCGGCAGGCCCATGATCGACACGGTGGCGAGCGCGTAGCAGCCGGCGGTGAAGGGCATGACGCGACCGACGCCGGCGAGGTCGGCGATGTTGCGCCGGCCCGTCTGCATGATGAAGGCGCCGGCTGCGAAGAACAGCAGGGTCTTCATCACGGCGTGGTTGGTGACGTGCAGGAGGCTTGCGTCGGTGGCGAGCGCCGTGCCGATGCCGAGCACCGCGACGATCTCGCCGACCTGGGCGAGCGTCGAGAAGGCCAGCATCCGCTTGATCTCGGTCTCCAAGAGGGCGCGGATCTCGCCGTAGAGGAGCGTGATCAGGCCGAGGCCGATCAGCACCACCTCGAGGCTGAGGCCCCAGCCGGTGAAGGTGGAGAGCGCCGGGACGCCGATGACGATGAACAGCACCTTGACGAGGCCGAACACGCCGGCCTTGGTCAGGATACCCGACAGCGGACCGGAGATGGACGACGGCGCGGCCGGGTGGGCGATCGGCAGCCAGCTATGAGCCGGCCACACGCCCGCCTTCACCGCGAAGCCGGCGAAGAAGCAAAGCGCGATGACGAGGCCGGCGACCGGGGAGATCGTGCCGACCTTTTCGGCAAGGGCGGCGAACTCGAAGGAGCCGATCTCGGCGTGCGTCAGCAGGATGCCGAAGTGCATCAGATAGGCGCCGGAGGCGCACATCATGAAATAGATGAGGCCGGCGCGCAGCGACTTCTGGTTCTGCTCGTGAATGACCAGGAAGTAGGAGGTCCAGGTCATCAGCTCCCAGTAGACGTAGAAGTTGCCCATCTCGTGCGCGGTGGTGAGGCCGAGCAGCGAGCCGATCATCAGGAAGGCGAAGAAGTAGTAGCGGTTGGTCCACTCGGCGCGGGCCATGTAGCCGACCGAGTAGACGATCATCACGGCGGTGATGCCGGCGAACACCAGAGCGAAGACGCGGGAGGCCGGATCGAGGCTGGTGTCGAACACCACGAGGGCCAGCGTCGCGACGGCGAGGATCACGGCGCCGATGTCGCGGGCGCGGGTCGAGACGTGGCCGAGGCCGTAGATCACGAAGCCGCCGATATAGGGAACGAGGACGAGCAGCGCCCAGGGCGACTCGAACTCGGGAACGCCGCCAACGGCGCCGGCGAGGGCCTCGGCCGCATGCTGGAAGGGCAGCGGGAAGACCGAGATCAGCGCGGTGACGGCGGCGAGCGCCCAGGCGATCGGAAGGGCGAGGGCCGGGGGAGCGGCGAGCTCGACGCGGCGGGCCGGATGCTCCAGGCAGACGCGCTGGATCACCACCAGATAATAATAGGCGGCGACGATCGAGGCGGCGGTGCCGATCAGAGCGATGGCCCAGTGGCCCTGCTCGATGGCGGCGTAGAGCACCAGGAACTTGGAGAAGGATCCCTTGAAGGGCGACAGGCCCATCACGGAGAACATGCCGAAGCCGAACAGCGTCGCGGCGACCGGCATGCGGTGTCCGGAGCCGGCGAGGTCGTCGAGGCGCGACGAGCCGGTGCGGCGGATGATGTACCAGCCGGCGGCGATCACCAGACCACGCATGATGACCTGATAGCCGAAATGCATGTAGGCGCCGGTCAGGCCGGCTTCACCGCCGAGGCCGAGACCGATGAGGATGTAGCCGATCTCGGCGATCGTCGACCATATGACGACACGCGTGAGGCTCGGCAGGCTCATGAGGGCGGCGACTTCGCCGAAGAACAGGAAGATCGCGCCCATCCAGGCCAGCGCCATCGGGTCGATCTGAGTTAGGGATAGCATGAGAGGAGATCCTTCCGCAGACATGCATCTTGGCTGTCATGAATGACGTTAATCGGAGCATCCACTAGGGTATGTCGGCTAGCCGACATATACGCATTCGCACGACGCCAATGCTTTGGAGGCGGAAGTAAAACTGATATCTATATTCAAGTTATTATGTTTGCGATAATCGTAGTAATTTCAAAGCGATACCCAAAGACGGGCGGCTATCGGCGGACGGAAACACGGAGTTTTGGGGCGTGTTGACGGGCAGATTTCGGCCATTTTCTAAGTAGTATGTCCGATGCAGCTTAGTGCATTCCCGCCATGCAGAATCCAAGGGATTCCCCTTTGCTGCGAATGGCTTGCAAGAATCGAAGAGAAAATCCGTCATTTCACGGACAAGTATTCCCTTGGCCGCGGCGATTGGAGTAGATGAAAAGACAGAGAAGAAAGGACAGCCGATGCACGAGACGGCGGTGGTCGAGGGGCTGATGCGCATCCTGACCGAGCATGCCAAACAGAATGGCGTTGCCCGGGTCGTCGCCGTGCGGCTGAAGATCGGCCGCCTGCGCGGCATCGACAGCCGGCAGATCCGGCTGGCCTTCGAGATCTTCGCCGAGGGAACGCTGGCCGAAGGCGCACGCCTCGACATCGACGAGGTCGGCGTCACCGCGAAATGCCGGACCTGCGGCGCCACCTTCGAGGTGGAGAAATATCAGTTCGTCTGCTCGGGCTGCGGTGGCTCGGACGCCGAGGTGCTCACCGGACGTGAGCTCTACATCGAGAGCTTCGAGGCGGCGAAGAGTTGACGGGTAGGCGTTACGCTTGTCGGCCAGGTCGAGCGTTGTTATATTGCTAGCATGAATAGCAAGCACAGGAAGGTCCTAGCGGCGGTTTTTGCCGATCCTGTCTCGGGCTCGATCGCTTGGGCCGATATCGAAGGTATTCTTGTTGCTGTGGGCTGCCGCGTGATCGAAGGCGCCGGCTCGCGAGTGAGGTTCGAGAAGGACGGTCTTATCGCCAGCTTTCATCGCCCCCATCCGGAGAAGGAAGCCAAGAGGTATCAAGTGCGGGATGCCCGCGAGTTCCTGTCGAAGCTGGGAGTCGAGCCATGAGCGGCATGACCTACAAGGGGTACCACGCCCGTGTCGAATTCGACGCCGACGACGAGATCTTCGTCGGCCGTGTTGCGGGGCTCAACGATGTCGTCGGGTTCCATGCCGAAACGGTCGAAGATCTCAAGGCAGCGTTCCGCGAGGCGGTCGACGACTATCTCGAAACCTGCCGGACGATCGGCAAGGCGCCGCAAAAGCCTTATTCCGGCCGGGTGATGTTCCGCATCTCTCCGGAAGTTCATGCCAAGGCGGCCACTGCCGCCGAGCTCTCGGGCAAGAGCCTCAACGAGTGGGCGGAAGCGGCTCTTGCAGAGGCGGCGGCAAAACAGGTTGCATAAACGAGACGGTGCCTGATCAGCTCCGGCCCACCGCCTGCCGTCGTTCGCCGAGGCGATCGACGATCCACTGCGTCCAGGCGTCGAGGCCGGCGCCCTTCTTGGCCGATACTTCGAGGACCGGGCCGGGGCCATGGACGCGGCCGATGGCGGCACGAGCCCGTTCGGTCGAGAATTCCTCGATGGCCGGCAGCAGGTCGGTCTTGGTGAGAAGCACCAGGTCGGCCTTGCGGAAGATCACCGGATACTTGTCGGGCTTGTCGTCGCCCTCGGTCACCGAGAGAAGCACCACGTCGTGATGCTGGCCGACGTCGAAGTCGGCGGGACAGACGAGGTTGCCGACGTTCTCGACGAACAGCACGTCGATGTCGTCGAGGTCGAGGACGTGCAGCGCGTCGTGGATCATCACCGCATCGAGGTGGCAGGTGACGCCGGTGGTGATCTGCACCGCCGGCACGCCATGGCGGCGGATGCGGTCGGCGTCGTTCTCGGTTTCGAGGTCACCCTCGACCACGGCAATCCGGATGCCCTTCGGCAGCGCCGCGATGGTCGCTTCCAGAAGTTGCGTCTTGCCGGAGCCGGGCGACGACATCAGGTTGATCGACAGCACGCCATGGGCGTCGAGGTGCTCACGGATGTGAGCGGCGATCCGGTCGTTTTCCGACAGGAGATTCTCGACGACGGGAATGGTGGTGGTGGCGGCCTTGGTGCCGCAGCCGCAGTCGCTGCACATGGGAAACTCCTGAAATGGGGGCGTCAGCGGACGTCGGCGAGCTCGCGGCGCAGGCGGCCGAGATCGGAGATCACCATCGAACCGCCGCCGAAGCGGTAGAGGATGCCCGAGCGGACCAGCTCGGCGATGACGGTTGAGACCGACTGCCGCGTGGCGCCGATCTGCATGGCAAAGTCCTCGGCGTTGGGCAGATGGTCGATGACGATGCCTTCCTCGGCCGGACGGCCGACGCGGTCGGCGGTGTCGCAGAGCACGCGGATGAGCCGGTGCTTGACGCCGTGGAAGGCGATGTCCTCGATCATGCGGACCGATTTCTGCGCCAGACGGTCGAGGGCCGGCAGGACGGCAAGCGCCAGCTCCGGCTCGGCGAGCACGAGCTGGCGGAAAGCGGAGGGCGAGGCGAGCAGGACGTCGGCAGCGGTGCGCACCTCCAGCATGGCGCCGCCATGCAGGTAGACAGCATCGCCCGCCTCGAGCATGTAGAGCGTCAGCTCCTTGCCCTCGAAGGACGTGAAGCAGCGCAACCGGCCGGAGCGGACGATCAGAAGGTCGCCGTCGGCGGCCTCGTCGCCGCCATAGACGATCTGCCCGGCACGCATCGAACGCTGGTTGAACAGGCGGCCGTGGCCGTCCTTCAGAAGGCGTTCGACGAGTGCGCTGAGCGGGTTGTCGGTCAACATCGGCGGTTCCGTGGTCGGTGCTAAGGCGCTTGCTCGACCAGTATCGCAGGGTGGATTTGCGTGTTTCTTACCGAAGAGAATAGTCCGAAGCGGGTCAACTTTTCAAGTTAAGCTATGTTCTTCAAGGCGTTGGTTTTTCAGGGGCTGGGTTGCCGTATTTGCATGGTAAGTGTTTCAACGTCTTTATAAGTTCGTTTTGCTTATACTTTGGTCGCGGGCGGCCAGATGGCGCCACGCAAGGTGAACAGAATGTAACCGAGAAAGGCGACGGCCCAGCTCCAGCGGGCCAGCGGGATCAGGGTATCGTAGAGCTCGAAATCCAGGGCGGCGCCGACGCGGGCGACAGCAGCACCGGCGATGGCCACGTAGACGACGTCGGCGAGCAGCGACGGCATCAGCGACCGCTTGTCCTTCTTGCGGACGATGGAGGTGGCGATGGCGATGGCCAGTGTCGCAAGACCCCCCACCGCAAAGGCGTGGATGACGGCGAAGGGCGAGATGTCGGCGATGCCGAGATCCATCAGCGCCAGCAGGAGAAAGGCCAGCCGCTTCCAGACGAGGCCGACCGCTAGGATGACGCAGCCGGCATAGGGCTTGATGCGCCAGGGTTCTATGTGAACGAGCCAGGCGACGCCGAACAGGAAGGCGGCGAGCGCCGGCCAGCCGGCGTTCCATCCGAGCCCCCAGAGCGCCAGCGCCAGGATGGTGAAGGCACGCTGCGGCAGGGCGACGAGGGCCGGAACGGGTGTGAGCTTTGGGTAGCCGGCGCGCTCGCGCGCCACAGACAGCACGGCGATGCCGATGCGGTTCGACACTTCGATGCAGATCAGCACGATGACGGCAAGGCCGGCCATGGTGGCCTCAGGCCAGCCGCCCAAGAAGGCGGCAACGCCGATCAGCCCATGCAGGGCGGCAAGGCCGAGGATCGGCAGCGTCTCGGCCGTCTTGCCGGGCGGTGTTGTCGAGAGCAACAGCACGACGCCCGATAGCGTCGCCAGGGCGCGTAGGATTCCTCCCAGTTCCAGATCGAAGCAGCCCCAGACGAAAGCGACGGCATGGGCTGCGAGAACGGCCCAGAGCACGGGCGCCGGCGTGATCGGCTTGCCGATCCAGCGCGGCAGCGCCACGGTCAGGAAGCCGAACAACTGGATGCCGAAGAAGCCGAAGATCAGTTCATTTGGATGGGTGGCAATGTCGCCGATCTCGGGACTGATGGCCCTGAGCGCCGTCAGCGCCGCCAGCACGAAGGCGACGCGAAACGGGTCCAGCTTGGTCATGCCATCTCCACGCGGGCGCTTCCCGGCTGTCCGCGCGTGAAGCCATCGACAAGATCGCCGGGAAGCCCCAGCAGCTTGACCGCGGCGAGCGTTTCGGCACGGCCGGCACGGCCGTCGAGCAGCGCCCGGTAGAGGCGGCTCACCGCCACCATGTCGACTGTGTGCGGGGAGAGCCGCAGACGGCGGACGCCGAGCTCGGCGAGCTCGACCGGTGTCGGGCAGAAGGCCTCGACGCCGTTCGACAGCGTCTGGATGCCGTTGATGGCGAGAAACTGCTGGCCGTCCAGCGTGTCGACGGGCAGGCCGTCCGGATCACGATCGCAGACGAACTGGCAGCCGTCCTTGTGCAGGCCGTGCAGGCGGGCGTGATAGCAGCGGCCGGAGAGGGCCAGCGGCAAGCGACCGAAGGCGAAGAGTTCGAACTCCACCTCGGGCAGTGCGGCGGCGATGACGGAAACCGAGGCGATCGGCAGTTCCACCGGCAGGCAGATGCCGGTGGCTCCGCGTCCGGCCAGGAAGCGCGCCGCGCCCTCGTTGTAGACATTGACGAAGGGGCCGACCAGGAAGGGCTTGCCGGCCACGGTGGGCAGGGCCGTGAGGTCGTTGATCTCGGCAAGCTCGCCGGCCTTGCAGAAGTCGAGGACGGAAGCGCGTTCGCGCGGGTTGTAGGGGAGGGCAAGGGTCGACAGCACGACCTCCTTGCCTGCCGCCTGAAGACGCTCGATCAGCTCCGGCCAGATACCATCGGTGAAGGGCTGGCGCTTGCCGCAGACCACCTCGCCGAGGTGGACGCGATCGACCTCGGCCTCGTCGGCGATCCGGGCGTAGAAATCGCGAAGCCGATCGGGCGACCAGTTGAAGAGAACGGGGCCGAGGGTGAGGCCGGTCTTGGTCATTGTCATCTCCGGCTCAGCGCCACGTCTTCTTGTAGGCGCCCGATGTCTGGCGGCCGCCCTCCACGAGGCCGGCGAGCAGACGGCCGACCTCGACTTCGGTGCCACCGGCGTCGATCGCCTCGACGGCGGCGCGGAAGGTGCGCACCACCTCCGTGACATAGCCCTTGCCGCGCTGGCGCCCCTCGATCTTCAGCGCCGTGATGCCGGCCTTGGCCAGCGCCGCGATCAGGCTGGCCGCGTTGAGGCTGACCGGGTCCTCGAAGAGATAGGAGGTCTTGCCGCCGGCCACGAAGCGCCCCTTGCAGAGCGTCGGATAGCCCGCCTGCTCGCCGGCGCCGAAGCGGTCGATGGTGAAGCCGTTGAGGCGGGTCGCCGTGCCGTTCCTGTCCTCGGTATAGGCGACGTGTTCGGGCGGCGAGCAGACGCCGGTGAGGTTGGGCGACTTGCCGGTGGCGTAGGAGGACAGCGAGCAGCGCCCCTCGGTCATCGGGCAGAGGCCGCCGAAGACGAAGGCCTCGGTCTCCACGTTGATCGCCGCGTTGAGCTTGGCGATTTCCTCGACCGAGAGGACGCGCGGCATGACGACGCGCTTGACGCCGAAGGTGTCGGCGTAGAAGGCGATCGCCTCGGGCGTCGCGGCGGCGGCCTGCACCGAGAGATGCAGGCGGAGGTTTGGGTGATGCGTTGCCGCGTGATCGAGTACGGCGAGGTCGGCGAGAATCACCGCGTCGGCGCCGGCTTTCTCGGCGTTGGCGAGCGCCGCCTTCCAGGCATCCATGGCGCCGGCCTTGGCGAAGGTGTTGATCGCCACCAGCACCTTGGCGCCATGCGCATGGGCAAAGCGGACGCCTTCGACGAGCTCGTCGGGCGAGAAGTTGAGGCCGGGGAAGTTGCGGGCGTTGGTCTCGTCGCGGAAGCCGCAATAGACAGAGTGGGCGCCGGCCTCGACTGCGGCCCGCAAGGCCGAGGGCGTGCCGGCCGGGCAGACCAGTTCCAGGCTCATGACGGCTCTCCGGGGATCGGCGAGCCGGTGAAGCGGCGGGCAAGGCCGAGGCCGCCGATCACCGAGCGGTCGACCAGCCGGCCGAGGCCGCCGGTGGCGCCCACGAAGTCGGCCGGCGTCAGCTCGGCGTCCTCGATGGCATTGCGCAGGGCGACCAGCGCGTCGGTGCGGCCGGACACGGCAATGGCACGGTTGAAGAACAGGGCATCGCCGTCGAAGGTGCCGTCGAGCAGGCCGAGGAGGACGAGAAGCGGGCCGCGCACCGTCACGTCGGCGTGCTGGCTGGCCCGGCGGCGCAGGCATTTCACCTCGGCGCGCGTGCCGTCCGGCACCATCAGGAAGCAGACGTCGAGGTCGGACGGCTCGATCAGGAACGAGCATTTGCCGTAGTCGCCGAGCCGGTCGAAGACGGCCGGCTTGCGGCGGGCGAATCGGCGGACGGCCAGCGTCAGCGCCGGTCCGAGCGGCAAGAAGCCGGCCGGCGCAGCCAGCAAGCGGAGGATTTTGGGCAGCTCGCCCCGGAAATGTTCGGCCATCGCAATATCCATTTCGAAGGCGAGAAGCTTAGGACAGTCGGTCGCTCATGTTTTTGTCATAGCTCAAAGACGTGCCGCTTTTTGCCGTGGCAATCTGTTTGATTGGCGAGAAGGTGTTATGTGTCGGCGGTGCCCGGCGCCAGTGGGGAAAAGACCGAAGGTCTGGAGCATCGCGAACGAGAGGTCGGGAAAGAGAATGTTCAGCCGCAGCCTGCCGCGTTTCCCCGATCTCACGAGCTTCCTGTCCTTCCTCGAAACCAAGGGTGACCTCCGTACCCTAACGGCGCCGGTCGACATGCGGCTCGAGGCGACGGAGATTCACCGGCGGGTGATCGCGGCCGGCGGCCCGGTCCTGCGCTTTTCCGCGCCGACCGTCGGCGGCCAGCCATCGGCCATGCCGGTCGTCGCCAACCTGTTCGGCACCCGCGCCCGCGTCGCCGCGGGCCTCGGCACCGACGAGGCCGGCCTTGCCACCCTTGGCCGGATGATGGCCTTCCTGCGGTCGCCGAAGCCGCCGCGCTCGCTTGGCGAAGCGACCAGCCTCTGGCCGGTGGCGCGGGCGGCGCTCAATGCCCGGCCGAAGGTCGTCGGCGAACGCGGCCGCTGGCGCGATTGTCCCATCGACCTCTCTGCTCTGCCGATCCAGACCTGCTGGCCAGGTGACGCCGGGCCGCTGCTCACATGGCCTCTGGTGGTGACCCGCGCGCCCGGCGCCGACGACCTCAACGCCTATAACGTCGGCGTCTACCGCATGCAGGTGCTCGACGAGACGAGCGCCATCATGCGCTGGCTGCCGATGCGGGGCGGAGCGCAGCATCACCGGCAATGGCTGAAGGCCGGCGAGACCATGCCGGTGGCGGTGGTGATCGGCGCCGATCCCGCCACCATTCTCGCCGCCGTCATGCCGGCACCCGAAGGCGTGACGGAACTGTCGCTGGCCGGTCTCATCGCCGGCGCGCGCACGTCCGTCACGCCCTGCCGCACCATTCCGCTGCATGTTCCGGCCTCCGCCGAGATCGTCCTCGAAGGCACCATTACCCCCGGCGACACGGCGATGGAGGGGCCGTTCGGCGATCACACCGGCTACTACAATCCTCCGGAGCGGCATCCGGTGTTCCGGCTGACGGCGATGCGGGTGCGCGAGGGGGCGCCCTATCTCACTACCTTCACTGGACGGGCGCCGGACGAGCCGGCGGTGATGGGCGATGCGCTGGCCGAGGTGTTCAAGCCGCTGCTGATGGAGGCCATTCCGGAGATCCGCGATCTCTGGCTGCCGCCGGAGACCTGCTCCTATCGCGTCGCGGTCATCGCCATCGACAAGCGCTTCGCCGGCCAGGCGCGGCGGGTGATGATGGGCTTCTGGTCGCTGCTGCCGCAGTTCACCATGACCAAGATGGTCATCGTCGTCGATGATGACATCGACGTCCGCTCGTGGTCCGACGTAATGTGGGCGGTGGCGACGCGCGCCGATCCGGCCCGCGACACGCTTGTGCTCAATCGCACGCCGATGGACCATCTCGATTTCGCCTCGCCCCTCGAAGGGCTCGGTGGCAAGATCGGCATCGACGCGACCAACAAGATCGGCGCCGAGACCAGCCGGGAGTGGGGGCGGGTGATGACCATGGACGAGGCGGTGAAGCAATCGGTCGACGCCCGCTGGACCGAACTGTTCGGAGCAGCGCCATGAAGGTCGTCATCGGGATCAGCGGTGCGTCGGGCGCGGCGCTCGGCCGCGAGGTGCTGCGTCAGCTCGGCGCTGCCGGCGTCGAGACGCATCTCGTCATCACCGAGGGGGGCGAGCGCACCATTACGCATGAACTCGGGCCGGACGGGCTTCAGGAGATGCGGCGGCTCGCCACTTTCGCCCATGACATCGACGATCTCGGCGCATCGATCGCCTCCGGCTCCTTCGGCGCCGACGCCATGGCCGTGGTTCCCTGCTCGATGCGGACGCTCGCCGCGCTCGCCCATGGCTTCGGCGACAACCTGTTGACGCGGGCCGGCGACGTGATGCTGAAGGAGCGTCGGCGGCTCGTCGTGTTGCCGCGCGAGGCGCCGCTCACCGAGGCGCATCTCAACTCCATGCTGATGCTCACCCGCATGGGTGCCCTGGTGGCGCCGCCGGTGCTGCCCTTCTACAGCAAGCCGGAGACCATCGACGACATGATCAGGGAGATGGCGGCTCGGGTGCTCACTTGGCTCGGCGTCAATCCCGGTGATGCGTTGACGCGCTGGCAGGGCCTCTGAGGCCTTGTCAGGCCGCATTTCTACGGGTATAGCCCTTTACATGACCACGACGCCTGACATCTCGCGCCATATCTCCGCCGAGGGCACCGCCCCCGGGGACCGTGCACGGATGCTCGGCTCGCTTCTTCGTCTCGGCCTTATCAGCGGTTGCCGGGTCCAGTGAGGGAGCGCCCGGCGGCCGATAGCCCGCCGCTGGCCATGAGCTCTCTCCTTCTCAACCCATGCATGACCAATTGCGCCTTACGCCGCTTTTCGACGTCGCCGGAACGACGCGGCCGGCAGACGGCGCCAGCCAGAGACGAGTGACAGCATCATGACCGATACGTTTCAGAACGGAGTGGGCCGCGACCGGGTAGGCATGCCCATCGCTTCCTCCAAGTACCGTCCCTTCACGCCGATCAATCTCAAGGATCGCACCTGGCCGAGCAAGGTGATCGACAAGGCGCCGATCTGGTGCTCGGTCGATCTGCGTGACGGCAATCAGGCGCTGGTCGACCCGATGGGCCACGACCGTAAGGCCCACATGTTCCGCCTGCTCCTGGAAATGGGCTTCAAGGAAATCGAGATCGGCTTTCCCTCGGCCTCGCAGACCGACTTCGACTTCGCCCGTTGGTGCGTGGAAGAGGGCGGCGCGCCGGACGATGTGTCTCTGCAAGTTTTGGTGCAATGCCGGCCGGAGCTGATCATCCGCACCTTCGAGGCCTTGCAGGGCGCCAAGCGACCGATCGTCCATTTCTACAATTCCACCAGCAGCCTGCAGCGGCGCGTGGTGTTCGGCAAGGACGTCCAGGGCATCAAGCAGATCGCCGTCGATGGCGCCAAGCTGATCGCCGACATGGCGGCCAAGGCCGGCGGCGGCTTCCGCTTCGAGTATTCCCCGGAGAGCTTCACCGGCACCGAGCTGGAGGTGGCGCTGGAGATTTCCAACGCGGTGATCGAGGTCATCAATCCGACGCCCGACAACAAGCTGATCCTCAACCTGCCGTCCACGGTGGAGATGGCGACGCCCAACGTCTACGCCGACCAGATCGAGTGGATGAGCCGCAACATCGATCGGCGCGACTCGGTGCTGATCTCGCTGCACCCGCACAACGATCGCGGCACCGGCGTCGCCGCCGCCGAGCTGGCGCTGATGGCCGGCGCCGACCGCGTCGAGGGCACTCTGTTCGGCAACGGCGAGCGCACCGGCAACGTCGACGTCGTCACCATGGCGCTCAACATGTTCACCCAGGGCGTTGACCCGGGTCTCGATTGCTCGAACATCGAGCACATCCGCGACGTGTTCGAGTATTCCAACCAGATGAAGGTACCCGAGCGGCACCCTTACGTCGGTGAACTCGTCTACACCGCCTTCTCCGGCTCGCATCAGGATGCCATCAACAAGGGCCTCAAGGCCATGAAGGCGTCGAACACCGGCGTCTGGGAGGTTCCCTACCTGCCGATCGATCCGCAGGACGTCGGCCGCTCCTACGAGGCGATCATTCGCATCAACTCGCAGTCGGGCAAGGGCGGCATCGCCTACCTCATGCAGAACGATCACGGCATCAACCTGCCGCGTGCGTTACAGGTGGAGTTCCGCGAGGACATCCAGGCAATTACCGACCGCGAAGGGCGTGAGCTCAGTTCACAGCGCATCTACGAGCGCTTCATGCAGCTCTATGTCGACCAGCCGGAAGGTCGGCTCAAGTTCGTCGACCACCACACCTTCCCGGACACGGAGGTGAAGGGTCGGCGGGTCTGCGTCGCCGAGATCGTCGACGGCGGCGTTTCGCGCACCATCGAGGGCCGCGGCAATGGCCCCATCGATGGCTTCGTGCATGCCTTGTCGGTCTACATCGGCATTCCCGTGTCTGTGGCCGATTATTCCGAGCATTCGCTCCAGCAGGGTTCGGATGCCGCGGCCATCGCCTATGTCGAGTTGAAGCATCCCGGCGGCAAGCTGCACGGTGTCGGCATCAACACCAATATCGTGACGGCGTCGCTCTCTGCCGTGGTGTCGGCGGTCAACCGGGTGCTGGACCTCAAGGTCGGCTGATTGCACCAACCCCAGATGAAGCAAGCCCTCGGTCGTCTGCCGGCCGGGGGCTTTTCTTGTCGGGCCTCCGGCTTGACTTTGGCGGCGCCTCGCATGCAAGCATGGCCCATGTCGCTTCCCGAAGATCTTGCCAACTGCCTCGTTCTCAACACCGTTGCGGCGGCGCGGGCGCTGGTCCGTCGCTATGACGCCAAGCTGAAACCCTTCGGCGTCACCGTGCAGCAGTTCTCGCTGCTCGCCGCCATCCGCTACAATCCCGGCGCCACGGTGGGGACCTTGTCGTCCCGTATCCATCTCGACCGTACCAGCCTGATCCGCAACCTCGACCGGCTCGAAGCGAAGGGTCTGGTGCGGCGATTGGATAGCGCCGGCGGCAACACGCGGGTCAGCGAACTGACCGACGAGGGGGATGCCCTGCTCGATCGCCTGATTGTCGAGTGGCAGGCAGCCCAGGCCGGCTTGATGCGCGGCAGCTCGCCAGAGGAGACCGAGGCCTACCTCAAGATATCCAGACGGTTTTCCCGCTGATCGGAACGACCGGTTGTTTCCCGGCCATATAGTGTATATGCACTGTGCTTGTACACATGGAGGTGAGCATGCAGGAACCGATCGTCGTTACAGGGATGGGGGCGGTGTCGCCCCTGGGCACCGGCGTCGAAGCCATCTGGAACCGCCTCGTCGCCGGCGAGAGCGGCATTCGGCGGAACGATCGCTTCGACACCGACGGCTGGAAATGCCGGATCGCCGGCCTTGTTCCCGGCCGCGACGAGCCCGGCGGCTTCGACCCTGAGGCCGTCATGGACCCGCGTGACCTGCGCCGTACCGACCTCTTCATCCACTACGCCATGGCGGCGGCCTCCGAAGCGCTCGCCCAGGCGGGTTGGTATCCGGAAAGCGAAGCCGAGCGGATGAGCACGGCGACGGTCATCGCCACCGGCGTCGGCGGCGTGCCGGCGATCACCGCGGCGAGCGAGACGGTGCGGACCGACGGCGTCCGGCGCCTGTCGCCCTTCGTGGTACCGTCCTTCCTGCCCAATCTTGCCACCGGCCAGGTGTCGATCCGTTTCGGTTTTCGCGGTCCCTCTGGGGCACCGGTCACCGCCTGCGCCGCTTCGGCGCAGGCCATTGGCGATGCCATGCGCATGATCCGCAACGGCGAGGCGGACATCGCGCTATGCGGTGGCAGCGAGGGTTGCGTCGACCCGGTGGCGATCGGCGGCTTCACGGCGGCCAAGGCGCTGTCGTTCAACTTCAACGACGAGCCGGCCAAGGCATCGCGGCCTTTCGATGTCGATCATGATGGCTTTGTTTTGTCGGAGGGGGCGGCGACTCTGGTCATCGAGAAACTGTCGCATGCCGAGGCACGCGGGGCGGTGCCGCTCGCCGTCGTCTCGGGCTATGGCACGACCACCGACGCCCATCATGTCACCGCCGGCTGGCCGGATGGGAGGGAAGCGGCGCGCGCCATGCGGTTGGCGCTCGGCATGGCCGGCCTCGAGCCCGCTTCCATCGGCTATGTCAACGCGCACGCCACCTCGACGCCGGTCGGCGACGCGGCGGAGCTTGCCGCTTTGGCGTCTGTTTTCGGGCCGGGGGGCGGCGGCGTGCCGGTCGGTTCCACCAAGTCGGCGACCGGCCACATGCTGGGCGCGGCCGGCGCCATCGAGGCCATCTTCTCGGTGCTGGCGCTTCGTCACCAGACACTGCCGCCGAGCCTCAACATCGAGCACCCGATGGCTGAGGCAGAGGGCTTCGACCTCATCGGCGCGGCCCGTCCCGCCGCCGTCGGTCATGTGTTGTCCAATGCCTTCGGCTTCGGCGGCGTCAACGCGGCGCTGGTCTTCTCGCGCTTCAACTGACTGGTCGTCCAAAAGAAACGGGCGGCAGGTTACCCCGCCGCCCGGCTCTCAAGTCTTTCAGAACGCCAGATCTCAGTAGATCATGGTGCTCATCTTGATCTCGCCCCAGATCTCCTTGACCGTCAGTTCCAGCTCCGCCTTGCGGTCGGTGTAGAACGTGTGGAGGAGGTGGTGCGCCTTCTCGGAGTTCGGCGAACCCAGGAAGTCGCGGTAGAGGGCCTTGACCTGTTCGTTGTTGTGCGACTGGCGCACCTTGGCCTTCCGGTCGATGCCGAACATCGTCTCGCGCCGCTTGAGGGCGTAGGGCAGATACTGCTTCTTGGAGCGCAGCGTGCCGCCGCCGTCGACGCAACCGCCGGGGCAGGCCATGATCTCGATGAAGTCGAAGTCGGCCTCGCCGGCCTTGATCGCCTCCATCAGGGCGCGCGTCTCGCCGAGGCCATGGGCCATGGCGATCTTCACCTCACCGATGTTGCCGCCGAGGTCGACGGTGGCCGAGCGCACGCCCTCGAAGCCGCGCAGCTGGGTCAGCTCGATCTGGTCAAGCTCCTTGCCATTGACGACCTTGTAGACGGTGCGCAGCGCCGCTTCCATGACGCCGCCGGTGGTGCCGAAGATCACGCCGGCGCCGGTGTACTCGCTCATATAGGGGTTGTCGAAGGTCGACGGCTCGATGGTATTGAGATCGAGGCCTTCGCGCTTCAGAAGGCGCGCGAACTCGCGCGTCGTCAGCACGACGTCGACGTCCGGCGTACCATCCTCGCCGAGCTGCGGCCGGACGATCTCGTCCTTCTTGGCCGTGCAGGGCATGATGGAGATGACGCGAATCCGCTTCGGGTCGAGACCCATCTTGGCCGGCAGGTAGGTCTTGGCGATGGCGCCGACGACCGCCTGCGGCGAGCGGGTGGACGAGAGCAGCGGCAAGAGCTCCGGATAATGGATCTCGGCGAAGTTGATCCAGGCCGGGCAGCAGGAGGTGATGGTCGGCTTCTTGCGCTCGGCGAGACGGTGCAGAAGCTCGGTGCCTTCCTCCATGATCACCACGTCGGCGCCGAAGTTGGTGTCGAGCACGATGTCGACGCCCAGCTTGCGGGCGGCCGCGATGATCTGGCCCTCGACGTTGGTTCCCGGCGGCATGCCGAACTCCTCGCCGAAGCCGACGCGGATGGCCGGCGCGAACTGGAGGACGGTGGTCACCTCGGGATCGTAGATGTAGTCGAGGACCCGATCGGTCTCGTCCTTCTCGGCAAGAGCGCCGGTCGGGCAGACGAGGACGCACTGGCCGCAGGTGACGCAGGTGGAGTCCTTCTGGTTCTTGCCGTGACGCAGGCCGATCGCCGTGTCGAGGCCGGTGCCGGTGACGACCAGCGCGTCGACTTCCTGGTAGTTGCGGCAGACCGTGACGCAGCGCTGGCAGCGGATGCACTTGGTCATGTCGCGGACCATGGCCGGCGACGAATGGTCGACCTCGCGGGAGGCGACGCGGATCGGGTCGAAGAAGCGGTTTTCCTTGAGGCCGACGAACTGCGCGACGTCCTGCAGCTCGCAGGAGCCGTGGCGGGTGCAGGTGGCGCAGTCCTGAAGGTGGTCGGCCATCAGGAGCTCGACCTGCAGCTTCTGCATGTCGCGCACCTTCTTGGTGCGCGTCTCGATGGCGAGGCCTTCCTTCACCGGCGTGTTGCAGGCCGTCACCATGTGGGTGTTGGCCTGACCGGGCATCTGGATCTCGACGAGGCACACGCGGCAGGTGCCGGGGGTGTGGTCGATGTCCGCGAGCTCGCACAGCGTCGGGATGTAGAAGTCATGCCGGCGGGCGGCCGAGAGGATCGTCTCGTTCGGATAGGCCGTGAGGGCCTTGCCGTTGACCTTGACGTTGATCGTGGCCTCGGCGCCCACGGGGGTGAGGGTTTCGACGTTGCACATGGTCTCACGCCGCTCCTTCGGGGATGGAGTGTTCGGTGATCACGGAGTAGATGCGGTAGCAGCGCATGCAGCGCATGGACTCCTTGTAGGCGTCCTCCGAGCTGATGATCTGCTCGACTTCCCCGAACATGGTCTTGCGCACTTCCGGCGACAGTTCCGGATGGTGGACGCGGTACTCGTTCTTGACCGGCACCTCGATGCAGTCGTTGGAGAACAGCTTGTTGTTCTCCAGAATCTTGCGCATGCGGGAGCGCGGGAAGAAGCGGGTCGAACCGCGGCGCAGATAGTCGTCGATGTTGCGGGCGGCCTTGAGGCCGTCTGCCATGGCGGCGATCAGCGTCGACGGACCGAGGTAGCAATCGCCGCCGGCGAACACGCCCGGCCGCGAGGTGGCGAGCGTCTCCTTGTTGGCGACCACCCAGTTCCACTTGCTCATCTCGACGCCGTCTTCGGGCTTGACCGAGCCGGTGTCGACCTGCTGGCCGATGGCGGCGATCACCACCGAACAGGGCATGACATACTCGCTGCCGGGGATCGGCCGCACGTTGCGGCGACCCTTGGCGTCCATCTCCGTCTGCTCCATCTTGGTGAGCTTGACGCCGGTGACCTTGCCGTTCTCCGAGATGATGGCGAGCGGGTTGGTCAGCACGTGGAACTCGATGCCCTCGGCATGGGCCGCCACGATTTCCTCGTGGTCGGCGGGCATGTCGGCTTCGGTGCGGCGGTAGACGAGGTGGACCTTCTTGGCGCCCATGCGGATGGCCGAGCGGACGCAGTCCATGGCGACGTTGCCGCCGCCGACGACGACCACTTCGCCATCGATATTGTGGGTCTTGATGCCGGCCACGTGGTCGTGGACCTTGAGCAGGAAGCCGACGCCGGACTCGTAGCCTTCGAGGCTGGTGTCCTCGTTCTCACAGCCCATCTTGGTGCCTTCCTGGCAACCGAGGGCGAGGAACACCGACTTGTAGCCCCGCTTCATCAGGTCATCGACCGAGAAGTCCTTGCCGAGGCGCTGGTTGAAGAAGAAGCGGCCACCGAGCTTGGTGATGGCATTCATCTCGTTGAGCAGAACGTCCTTCGGCAGACGGTAGGACGGGATGCCGATGGCGGCCATACCGCCCATCTCGCCCTGGGCCTCGTAGATGTCGACGTGATAGCCGCGCATCAGCAGGTGATAGGCGCAGGACACGCCAGCCGGGCCGGCGCCGACGACGGCGACGCGCTGGTCCTCGGGCAGGACGTTGGCGATCATCTCCTTGGAGAACACCAGCGGGTGCGCACCGGTCTGGTACTCAGCCACATAGCGCTTCAGGATCTTGATGCCGACCGCCTCGTCGACCATCTTGCGGCGGCAGGCCGCTTCGCAGAAGCGGACGCAGACGCGGCTGCAGGTGGCGGCCATCGGGTACTTCTGCAGGATGACGCCGAGCGAATGCTCGGGCTTGCCGTCGCGGATGTAGTCGATGTAGCGGGGAACGTTGACCTTGGACGGACAGGCTTCGATGCAGGGCGCCGTCATGTAGCTCATGGCGTGCTGCTGACGGGCCGGCTCCTTCTTGGCGAGCTCGGCCTCGAACTCGTCGCGGAAGGCGGCAATGGCCTTGCCGAGGGCGGTGCCGCAGGACTGGCCGAGGCCGCAGAGCGAGGTGGCGCGCATCTGCTCGGCCATGGCCGCGATCTCGTCGAGGCTGAGGTCGCCCTCAAGGCCGCGGCGCATGGCGCCGAGAGCGTCGCGAACCAGCACGGTGCCCATGCGGCAGGGGGTGCACTTGCCGCAGGATTCCGCGGCCGCCTTGCTGAGATACTGCCAGAAGGCGTCGAGGAGATTGACCTTCTCGTCGAAGACGAAGAAGCCGCGATCGGCCACGAAGGCGCGGATCGGGTTGCCTTCGTCGAACACCTCGAAGTCCTTCAGGTCGGGAGGCGTCGCGCCCTCCACGGCCTTTCCCTGGCGGTAATCGTGGACGACGCCGTCCCACACGCCATAAACAACCTGTGCCATGCTGCCACCCCCATTTGGTTGGGCGTTCCCCGGCAAGTCTGTCACAGGCGAGCGACCTTCGGGGAAATGTGTCCGTATCATGCGTTCCATAGGCATCTGCCATGCAAACAGCAATGAGGAAAGTCAAACGGGTCGGCCTACGTAGTTGCTTTCTCTCTTTTTCGATTTAGATGCTTCTCGTTCTCAGCTTTCATATTACGCATTATCGCGTATTAGGGTGAATTCCTATCCGTAAATCATCGGAATGTCTTGGTTCCCAGTTCGTTGTTCCTCAAGCATTGGCCTCGCGACTGGCAATTTCCCCGGGCAGCGATTTGGTCTAGTGTCGGACGAATGCCTCTCAGAATGCGGCCGCGCCGCGCAGTCCGGGTTCCGACATGACAGCTTCCTCCATGCCATCAAGCATGAGCCGCCGGCGGTTTCTCGAAGGCGCGGCCCTCGCTGCCGGACTTGTCGCGTTGCCGGCTTGGTCGTCCGCGAGAGCTTCTGCCCTCGATCGTCTGACCGTCTGGGGCATGCCGGCCTCGCCTTCGGTGGTGCTGGCGCGCGCCGTGGCCTCCGGTGCGCTGGCGCCCCTCGTCGGGGAGGCGCGCTTCGATGTCTGGCGCACTGCCGACCAGATGCGGGCCGGCGTGGTTTCGGGCGAGATCGCTCTGTTCGCGACGCCGACCTATGCTGCCGCCAACCTCTTCAACCGCGGCGCCGGCGTCCGGCTCGTCAACGTGATCACCTGGGGGCTGCTCTATGTGTTTGCCGGTCAGGGCGTTCGGCTCGAAAGGGTTGAGGACCTCAAAGGAAAAACGCTGCTGGTCGGTGCCAAGAACGACGCGCCCGACCTCCTCACCCGCTTTGTGCTGAAGTCGGCCGGGCTGGATCCCGAGCGCGACGTCACCCTCTCCTATGTCGGCACGTCGGCCGAGGCGGTGCCGCTGCTCCTGGCCGGCAAGGCGGACGCCGCGGTGCTGCCGGAACCGGCGGCGAGCGCCGCCGAGATCAAGGCGAAGCAAGCGGGGGTTTCCGTCACCCGCGCTCTTGACGTGACCGAGCTCTACGCCGCCCGCAGCGGCCGCCCGGCAGGCATCCCGCAGGCCGGCCTCGCGGTGACCGAGAGATTTCTCGACGCCCATCCCGAGCTGGTCGCGGCGCTGCATGCCGCTTCGGTCGAGGCAGCGGGCTGGGTTGGAGACCACCCGAAGGAGGCCGCAGGTCTCATCGCCGATCCCCTGAAGCTGCCGTCGCCGATCGTCGAGGCGTCATTGCCGCGCTTCCGATTGAAGGTCGCGTCGGCCAGGGAGGCCAAGACCGACCTTGAGGCCTATTTTGAGGCACTGATGACGCTGTCGCCGGATATCGTCGCCGGGCACCTGCCGGAGGCGGCGTTCTACTGGGGGCGCTGAGACATGCCGAAGATCTCCTGGCGCCGGCTTGCCGGTGGCGGCGAACGCCGCTGGGGCATGTTGGGGCTTGCGGCAGTCGTCGCGCTCTGGGAGATGGGGCACAGCGCCTATGGCGATTTCGTCCTGCCCTCGCCGCTATCGACGCTTGCCGCCCTTGGGCGCCTCGCCTCGGACGGTGATCTGTTGCCGGCCATCGTGACCACCATGCGCGATGCCCTCTCGGGCTTTCTCGCGGCGACGCTGGCCGGTTCGGTTCTAGGTGGTCTTGCCGGGCGGTCGATGCCGGTCCGGGCCATGTTGCAGCCGACCGCCACCATGCTGATCGGCGTACCGGCCATCGCCTGGGTGGTGCTGTCGCTGCTGTGGTTTGGCGGCTCCGGCCTCGCCGCGACCTTTTCCGTGGCGGTTGCCGCCGGTCCCGTGGTGTTTGCCGCGGCAACGCAGGGCACCCGCACCGTTGACGGCGGGCTGCGCACCATGGCGCGCGCTTTCCGCGTACCGCTCGGCGCGGTGATCGTCGACGTCTATCTGCCGCATGTGCTGTCCTACCTTCTTCCGGCGCTCGGCACGGCCCTCGCCATGAGCTGGAAGGTGGCCGTGATGGCCGAGCTGCTGTCCGGGGCCGGCGGCATCGGCGACGGCTTGGCCGCGGCTCGTGCCGAGGTCGACACCGCCAAGACCATGGCCTGGGTGATCGTGGTGGTGGCTCTGTTGCTCGTCGTTGATCGTCTGGTCATCGAGCCGGTGCGCCGGCATTTCGAGACGTGGCGGCGTGGTCTGCCGGGAGAGACGGCATGAGCGACGGCGCGCTCGCGGCGAGCGGCATCACGCGCGGCTTTTCCGGTGCCAAGGTGCTCCACGCCGTCGATCTTAGCGTGCCGAAAGGCGGCGTCCTTGCCATTCTCGGACCGTCGGGCAGCGGCAAGACGACACTCCTGCACATCCTCGGCGGTCTTCTTCGCCCCGACGCCGGCCATGTCGAGCTGCCGTTCGAGCGTCCCGCCTTCGTCTTTCAGGATCCGCTGCTCCTGCCCTGGCGGACGGCACGCGGCAATGTCGCCTTTGGTCTCGCCGGCCGGCGGCTCAGCCGTGCCGAGCGGCTCGCGCGAGCGCGGTCGATGCTGGTCAAGGTGGGGCTCGGCCACAGCGAGGCCGGGCTCTATCCGCACCAGCTGTCCGGCGGCATGAAGAAGCGGGTGGCGCTGGCGCGGGCTCTCGTCATCGAGCCCGACCTGCTGCTGCTCGACGAGGCCTTCTCGGCGCTCGACGTCGGCCTGTCGCGCGAGATGCAGCAACTCGTCCGCCTCGACGCGCAGGAACGCGGCGTGACGGTGGTGCTGGTGACTCACGACCTTTCCGAGGCGGTGCGGCTGGCCGACGAGGCGGTTGTTCTGTCCGGCCGACCGGGGCGGATCGTCACTCGCCTTTCCATCGACCGGCCGTCGCGTCTCAGGGACGACGCCTTCGTTGAGGAAGAAATCCGCCGCATCGCCGGGCAGGAGGCCATCCGCGATGCCTTCCGCCCAACGCTGTCGGGCTGACTCAGGCCGCCGGCGTTTCCGTGGGAGCCTCGATCCCTTCTTCCCGGATGCGGAACCAGGTGACGTAGAGCGCCGGCAGGAAGATCAGCGTCAGCGCGGTGCCGACGATGATGCCGCCCATCATGGCAAAGGCCATCGGCTGCCAGAACACCTCGTTGGCGATCGGGATGAGGCCGAGGCTGGCCGCCAGAGCCGTCAGCACGATCGGTCGGAAGCGGTGGCTGGTCGCTTCGATCACCGCGTTCCAGGCGGACATGCCCTCCGTCCTCAACCGTTCGATCTGGTCGACCAGGATCACCGAGTTGCGGATGAGGATGCCGATCAGCGCGAGTACGCCGAGGATGGCGACGAAGCCGAGCGGTGAGCCGGTCGGCAGAAGCGCCGCCACCACGCCGATCAGGGCGAGCGGCGCCACCGCCACAACCAGCACGAGGCGGCTGAAGCTCTGGAGCTGGATCATCAGCACGGTCAGCATGATGAAGACCATCAGCGGCACGACGGCAACGATTGGCGCCATCGCCTCTTGCGATTCCTCGACCGAGCCGGCGGTTTCCACCCGATAGCCGGCCGGCAAGGCGGCGGCGAAGGCATCGATGTCCGGCTTCAACGCGTCAACGATGGTATCAGCCTGCGTCGCGTCGGCGCGCGCCGCCTTGATCGTGACGGTCGGCAAGCGGTTGCGGCTCCAGACCACCGGCTGTTCCAGCTCATAATGCAAGGTGGCGACGGCGGCGAGCGGTACGCTCGATCCGGTCTGGGTGGCGAGCTGCAGGTTCTTCAGCGTTTCGATGGAGTTGCGTTCCTCCGGCACGGCGCGCCCGACGACATCGATCTGGTAGATGTCGTCTCGGATCTTGGTGACGGTGGCGCCACCGATGATGCTGTAGAGCGCGTTGGAGATGTCCTGAGAGGAGACGCCGAGCAGTCGCGCCTTGTCCTGCATGACGTCGACCTTGACGACGCGTCCCGGCTCGCCCCAGTCAGCCACGACATTGTCGACATGGGGGTTGGCCGCGACGATGGCGGCGAGCCGGCCGGAGGCTTCCCGCACGGCTTCGATATCAGGCCCGGACAGGCGATAGGCGACGGGTCGGCCGACCGGTGGTCCGATCTCAAGGAGATGGACGAAGCTGTCGACGCCTGGGAAGGTGCGGCGGAGATAGTTTGAGAACTCCGTCCTGAGGCGGTCTCGTGCGTCCTCGTCGCGGGTGACGACGACGAGCTGACCGAAATAGGGAGCGGCGGGTTCCTGATCGAAGGTCAGCAGGAAGCGCACTGCGCCATGACCGACGTAGGACGACCAGTGATCGACGCCGTCCTTGCCGGCCAGCATGTCGTGCTCGAAGCGGGAGATCACGCGGCCGGTTTCCTCGATGGAGGCGTTCTGCGGCAAGGTGATGTCGACGATCAGTTCCGAGCGGTCGCTGTCGGGAAAGAACTGCTGCTGAACGTGGCCGAGGCCGTAGACCGACGCGCCGAAGGCGAGGAGCGTCAGGCCGATGACGATAAGCCGGTTGCGAAGACCGAGCACCAGCAGTCGCTCGAAACCGCGGGCGAAGCGGGTTTTCTCGGTGTGCTTATGCTTCAACTGCGCCGGCAGCACCGTGACGCCGATCAGCGGCGTGAACACCACCGCGACGATCCAGGACACCAGCAACGACACGGCGATGACGACGAACATGGTGAAGGTGAACTCGCCGGCCATCGACGAGTTGAGGCCGACGGGGATGAAGCCGGCCACCGTGACAAGCGTGCCCGTCAGCATCGGAAAGGCGGTGGAGGTGTAGACGGCCGTCGCCGCCTTCCTGAGCGAGTCGCCCTTTTCGAGGCGCGCCACCATCATCTCGACGGCGATCATCGCGTCGTCGACGAGAAGGCCGAGGGCGATGATCAGCGCGCCGAGCGACACGCGTTGCAACGAGATGGCCGACGCCTCCATCACCATGAAGGTGATGGCGAGCACCAGCGGAATGGACAGGGCCACCACCACGCCGGCCCGGAGGCCGAGGCTGACGAAGCTGACCAGCAGGACGATGGCGACCGCCTCGAACAGCGCCTGCGTGAAGCCGGACACAGCCTTCTCCACCAGCTTCGGCTGGTCGGCCACCTGATGCACGGCGATGCCGATCGGCAGCTCCGCCTCGATCTTGACCATCTCGGCGCGAAGCGCGTCGCCGAACTCCAGGAGGTTGGCGCCGCTTCGCATGCCGATGGCAATGGCGACCGCCGGCTCGCCGTTGTAGCGGAACAGCTCCGTCGGCGGATCGGCGTAGCCGCGGGTGATCGTCGCCACGTCGGACAGGCGGAAGAAACGGCCGTTGACGCGCAGATTGACGGCTTCGAGGCTCTTTTCCGACCGGAACTCGCCTGACACACGCACCGACACTCGCTCGGAACCCGTCTCGATGGTGCCGGACGGGTTGACGGCATTCTGCTCGGCGAGCGTGGTCATCACCGCCTTCTGGTCGACGCCATAGGCGGCGAGCTGGCGCGGCGAGAACTCCAGATAGATCACCTCGTCCTCGGCACCGATGATCTCCACCTTGCCGACATTCTCGACGGAGAGCACGCGGGTGCGGACGGCCTCGGCATAGTCGCGCAACTGGCGCGGCGTGAAGCCATCGGCGGTCAGCGCGTAGATGTTTCCGTAGACGTCGCCGAAGTCGTCGTTGAAGAAGGGGCCGACCACGCCGTCCGGCATCTCGGTGCGGATGTCGGAGACGAGATTGCGCACGCGCACCCAGGTGCCGTCGACGTCGGCGGCCTTGGTGTCGTTGCGCAGATTGACGAAGACCGTGGTCACGCCGGGTCGCGTCAGGTTGCGCGTATAGTCGAGGTTCGGCAGTTCCTGCAGCTTCTTCTCGATGCGGTCGGTGACCTGCCGGGTCATTTCCGTCACCGAGGCGCCCGGCCAATAGGCCTGGATAACCATGGTCTTGATGGTGAAGGAGGGGTCTTCCTCCCGGCCGAGGTTGATGTAGGAGAACACCCCGAACAGCGTGAAGACGATCATGAAGTACCAGACGAGGGATTTGTGATCGAGCGACCAGTCCGAGAGATTGAACCTCTTCACGATGCGTCTCCCCGATCGTCCCCTGAAGCGTCGGGGACGATGACCTTCTGACCGTCCTGAAGGCTGTGAACGCCGGCAATCGCAACCCGCTCGCCGGCGGAAAGGCCGGAAACGACGCGGAGGCGCCCGTCGCCGGCTGGCGCGGTGGTCACCGGCCTCAGGGCGACGCTGCCTTCCCGCCGCGCGGCGCGGCTCGCCTCATCGACGGCTATCACCCAGACGAACACCCCGTCGTCGCGCCTGAGGATGGCGGCCTCCGGCAGGGTGATGGTCGAGCTTGTCTGTCGGTCGGCGCGCACTTCGACGGTCGAACCGAGACGGAACAGATCCGGCGGTCCGGAAAGATCGATCTTGAGACGGCGGGTGCGGGTGAGGGGATCGGCTTCAGGCGCGATCTCGCGAAGATGGCCGACCACCGATTGGTTGGGAGCGATTTGAGGGGCGACGATGAAGGGTGCGCCCGGGGGAAGAGCTCCGGCCATCCAGTCGGGTACGTCGATGATCGCGTCGCGCGGGTCGGGCCTGGCGATGGTGACGACACTCTCGCCGGCGGCCACCGTCTGACCGGGCTCGGCGCCGGTGGCGGTCACCACGCCGTCGAAGCCGGCCTTGATCTCGGTATGTACGAGCGCGTCGCGCGCCTTGGCAAGATCGGCCTCCGCTTGGCGGACGGCGGCACCGGCCGCGTCAAAGGCGGTGCGGGCATCCTCGAGGTTGGCTTCCGGTGCGGTGCCGCTCGCTCGAAGAGCCTCGACGCGCGCGACGGTCGTGGCGGCGTTTTCGCGTTCGGCTCGCCGGTTTCCGAGTGTCGCCTCGGCGGAGCGGACGGCAAGATCAAGCGTGGTGGCATCAAGGGTCGCCAGAACATCACCGGTGTGAACCAGGTCGCCGATGCCGACGGCGCGGGTCATCAGCCGGCCGAGCACCTGAAAGCCCAGATCGGCCTTGTCGCGAGGCTCAACCGTGCCGACGAAGCCCTGCGAACCGGCGTCATCGATGGCGACGCGCGTCGACAGGACGGGGCGCACCGGTGGCGACACCTCGGTTTCCTCCCGGCAGGCGACGAGCGCGACGCCGACGAGGATCGTAAGGGCAAGCCGTCGGATCATGGTGCATCCCCTCCGACGATCTCGACGGCGGCGCCGGGGCGGAGCAGCTTGCCGCCATCAATGACGACACGGTCCCCGTCGCGAAGGCCGGCGTCGATCACGATGCCATCGGTCGTGTAGGCGGCGATGCCTATCGGGCGAAGCTCGGCGCCGGCGCCGTTGGTGTCGAGCACCCAAACCGCCGGGGCACTGTTTCTATCGGTCAGAGCGCTGGCCGGCAGCACGACCGCCGATGTCTGTCGCCCTTCGATATGGCCGGTGACCGGTGCTCCGAGGTTCATCGCGGCGGGAGGGACGCCGATATCGACCTTGACGCGCACCGTGCCGGTCTGTGCCGCGACGGTGGGCGAGATCTCCCGCACGCGACCTGAAGCTGTGACTGACGGATCCTTGACGAGGCTGACAGCAACATCCGGCAGCTCGGGAATGGACAGGAAGAGTTGTTCGTAGACGTCGAAGACGGCATCGCGAGGCCCGTCGGCGGCAACGATGAAGATCGGTCGGGCGGCGGCGGCAATCTCGCCGACATCACCCTTGCGGGTGGTGACGATGCCGTCGGCATCTGCCCGAAGTTCGGTATAGCTGAGATTGGACCGCGCGATATCGAGGGCGGCCTTGGCCGATTCCACAGTGCCCCCAGTGGTTCGCACCGCCCTTAGCGCTGCATCGAAGGCAGATTGGGTGGTGAAGCCCTTGTCCAACAGCGCCTTCTGCCGGTCGAAGGCGGAGGCGGCCTGCCGGGCGCCGGCCTCGGCGGCGGCCAGGGCGGCTTCGGCGTTGGCGACGTCGGCCGCCTGCTGGCTCGGGTCGAGACGGGCGAGAAGGCTGCCCGCCGTCACGTGATCGCCGACGTCGGCGAAACGTTCGGCGATCCGCCCGGAGAGACGGAAGGAAAGCTGGGACGAGACGCGCGCCTGTATTTCACCGGTCAACACAAGTGTCTCGGCATATGGCGCCGGCCGGGCGGTGACTACCCTGACGGTGACCGGGCGACTTCCCGCTTCGGTTGGTGCGTCGGCAAGCGCGGGCGAAAGGGCAAGGCAGCAGACGGCGATCAATGGTAGCAAGAGCTTCACGGGTGGCTCCGTCAAGCGTGAGGATGCCAAGCTCTAGTCTCGACGCAACCGTAGGTCAACGAAGGACCTGGAGGCGGGACGCTCGACGTGTTGCACGGCAAATACGAAAACGGGCGCCCGAGGGCGCCCGTCGTCACAACATGTCCGACAAAGTCGGGCCTCGGGCTCCGGTCAGCTTTCGGGCGCGTAATAGTAGTAGCTGTTGTACTTGTTGCGGTAGGACCCAACGCCGAGCTCGGCCTTGGAGAGCACGGCGGCGATCGGGATATCCTCGCCGGCGGTGGTTCTGAGGTCGTTGATGGCCGAACGGACGTCGCGTTGGGAGGTTGAGGCCCAGTGGACCACCAGCGTGATGATATCGGCGCGCGTGGCGAGATACTGCGCGTCGACCACCGGCAGGATCGGCGGTGTGTCGAGCACGATGATCTCGAAGCGTTCCTTCGCGAGTTCCATCAGGAGATTGAACTGCGCCGTCTCGATGAGGCTGTCAGTCGACGTCCGATGGGTGTTCTTGCCGACGATCATGTCGAGGCCCGGCACCTTGTCCTTGGTGACGAACTGGCGGATCGACTGGGAATCGAGCGACAGCGTCAAATAGTCGGCAAGGCCGTTTTCGGGCGTCAGCCCGAGTGCCGGAGCGATCGAGGGACGCCGGAGGTCGCAGTCGACCAACAGCACGCGCTTTCCCGACATGGCGAAGGCGCGGGCGATGGCGATGGCGGTGGTCGTCTTGCCTTCGCCCGGAATGGCCGAGCCGACCATGATGATGAGCCCACCCTCCCGGCTCTTGTCCTGCAATTTCCGTCTCAGCATGTTCTCGAGGCCGAGGCGGATCCGCCGGATCGACTCGCTGTAGGCAGTGAGCGGGTGGTCGATGAGTTCGCTTGCCACTTGCGACCGCTCGGTGACGGAACGTCCGGCGCGTGACAGCAGCGGGATGGAGGATATGACGGGCACGCCGAGCACCGCCTCGAACTGCTGATCCGACGTGAAGCCGCCAATGAAGTTCTCGTTGAGGAATGCAAGCCCCAGTCCGAGACCTAAGCCGGCAACGAGCGCCAGTGTCAGGATCAGCTTGGTCTTTGGCGCGCTCGGCGCGTCGGGGGGGAGTGCCGAGGAAACGATGCGGCTGTCGGCCAGCTGCAGGTCGGCTTGGGTTTCCACGCCGCGCAGTCGCTGCAGCAGATCCTGGTAAAGCGTCTTGGCGACCGCCGACTCCTGTTGGAGTTCGTAGATCCTGACCATGACGTCGTTGGAAAGATTGCTGGACAGCACGGTGTCGCGGATGGAGGTCCGCAGCCGATCCTGCTCCTGCTGCGCCGTCTTGACGCGCTCCGACAGTGTGCCAATTTCGACGTTGACCTGGTCGGAGAGGCGTTTGTCGAGCTCGGCGAGACTTTCGCGGAGATTGTTCGCCCGCGTCGATCCGGCCGCGGCGTTGCCGATATCGGCCAGCACCTTGTCCCGTTCGGCCTTGATCTGGGTGATGGTATCCGACCGCAACTGGGCGGCGATGCCATCCCAGTCCTTGTTTGCGGCCAGGGTCGAGACGCTCGCCTGCAGCGATTGGGCCGATACGCTCTGCGCCTTGAGCGCGTCGAGGCTAGCGCGCATGGCGGTGATGTCGGCGCGCGTGCTCTCGTTGGAGACCTTCTCTATGTTCTCGTTGACGAAGGCATCGATGCGATTTTCGTTCTCGTTGATGGTCGCCGATGCCTGCGCGAGGCGGCGGTTGAGCGCATCGCGCACGCTGAGCGCATTGGAGATCTTGGCGTCGACCTGGGCGGCAATATAGGTGGATGACAGCGTGTTGGCGATCAGCGCCGCCTTGGCCGGGTCGGCCGAGGTGGCCGAGACGCTGATGACATAGGTCAGCCCTCGACGTGCAATGGTCACGTTGTTGGAGAAGCGCGCCAGCACCGCCCGAAGTTGGGAGTCGGTATCGGCCAGAAGATTCTCCATCGTCTTGATCTTGAAGAAGATCATCAAGCGATCGACGGTGCTGAGCTTGACACCGAACTCCGGGTCCTTGACGAGGCCGAGACGGGAAATTGCCTCGATCTGAGTCGAGGGAGACTTCAGAATCTCGACTTCGCTTTCGACCCGCGCGTTGTCGGTGGGAAGAAGCGACATCTGGCTCTCCGGGTCGAGGGCATTCTTTTGCCGGGGATCAACCAGGATGAGCGTTGAGGCTGTGTAAGTCGGGGTCTGCAGGAAAACATAGACCGCCGCCAAGCCAACGATGATCAGAACCGTGGAGAGAATGAGCCAAATCTGGCGGCGGACGAGACCAATTGCGTTGCGAACATCGAACTCGGATGAATCCATTTGAAGAAAACTTCCTTGTACCTATTTCGGCACGATCACTATGACCGAAATCGCGACGTCAACCAAGCGGGCAAGATGCCTGAGATCGATGACCGTTCCGCGAAGCCGGAGAAAGAAGATATTTGGTTAACCACGGTCGGAAGCGAGCCGATACCGGTCGGTGCGAACGCGAGGGGCCTAACGGTTCCCTAGTTTGTTTCGCAGACTGGAACAGAGAACAACCAACACAAAAAAGCCGTGGCCCGAAAATCGAGACCACGGCCTTTCTTAACGGGATAGGGCCAAATCAGCCACCAGCGCCGGGGCTCGCAGAGGCGTCGTCCAGCGTCGGACCAGCGGTGGTGCCGCCACCGGCCGGATCGGCAGGGGCTCCGCCACCGATCGCACCCGGTCCAACGGCGCCGGTCTGGCCTTCCGCCGGCAGAGCGGCAGACTGAACAGTCACCAGCTCGTTGATCTCATTGACGAGCGTCGGCGACAGGCCCGGCGGGATTGCGTTCAGCAGATCCTGAAGAGCAAGACGGCAGCTCGCGGGAATGTCGGTCGGCCCGCACTGCACCTCAACGTTGTTTACGGCCTGCATGAGACCGGCCGTCACGCCCGGCTGACCGCTCAGGGTGCTGGCGAGGCCGGTGGCCGTCGTGGCCGCAAAACCGCTGGACACCGTGGAAAGGGCCAAGGCGGCGCCAAGGGTCGCGGAGAGGAAAAGTCTGGTCATATCGATTGTCTCCTATCGTGTTGCATGAAATTGGAGCACCGAGCTCCCCACCTGCCGCCACATTTTGAGATAATCTACATTAAGCACTTGTCTGGATGCAAGCGAAGTTTGTTGCCTCGTGCGTATTTTAACGGATTTGGCTGAGTTTGTCACTGTTCTCGATTGCTGCATCCTAAAAAATGGCGGAATTCAGCCAAAATTCACGTACTTCCTAGAGGGAGTTGATTCCCAGGGTGTTGGTCGTGCTGGATGTCAAAATCGGTTCAATTTACGCGCTCTCATTTCATTGCGTAGTTAATGTCCTGCGAGAACAACTTAAAATTTGAAATGTATTTGCTTCAAATTGGCTCCCTGGTGGCCGGTATTTTTTGACTCTACTAACTAACAGAATCTCAAAAGAAATATGGTCAACTGACCCCACTTAAGGTTTGGCGGAGATTGCTGTCATGAACAAGTTGATCCGAGCGCTCGTGGTGTCTGCCGTTCTGGGCTTCGTTCCGCAGGTGGCGTCGGCCGGTTTTCTAAATGTTCCCAAGCAAAGCCTCGATCTACCGGTTGCCGGCAAGGTCAACACTAAGGGCTACACGCTTGGCCCAACCGGCTTCTATGTGATGTGCTCAACCATGCCGTCGGCCTGCAAGGTTCAGCGGGCACGCAATGTTGGAGTGTCGGCCGGCAGCGTACGACTGACCGCCGAGACGCTTGGATTGATCGACCGCGTCAATCGCCAGGCAAATGGAGCGATCCGTCCGAAAGCCGAGTCGGGGAGCGCCGACGTCTGGAAAATCGGAGGCTCATCGGGCGATTGCGAGGACTATGCGCTGGCAAAGCGAGCGGCGTTGCTTCGCAAGGGGTTCCCGAGTTCGGCGCTCCTGATGACCAGCGTGGTGACCCGGCGGGGGGAGTTGCACGCCGTCCTGATGGTGAGGACCGATCGTGGTGACTTCGTCCTCGACAATCTAAGTCCGCTGGTCAAGCCTTGGAGCGCTACCGGATACCGGTTCACATCAATGCAATCCCCGGACAATCCGCGCATGTGGGTTCGTCTATAAGGGGTGCAGCCGAGAGGTGGTTTTGTCGAACGGAACCCTGTCGTCGTAAGGCGGCAGGGCTCCTTCCCGTAACGACATGACTAGAAGCCCTTGCCGCGCATGATCTCGTTGATCACAGTGCGGAAGAGGATGCGGATATCCAGCCAGATCGAGAAATCGCGGATATACTCGATATCGCGAACCACGCGCATCACCGACGGCTCTACCTCGGTGGTCGGGCCACGCAATCCGCTGGCCTGGGCGAGCCCGGTGATGCCGGGCCGCATGGCATGGCGACGTTCGTAACCGTTGACGAGTTCTTCGTAGCGAACGCCGGCCGCCAGCATACCCGGCACGTGCGGCCGTGGCCCAACCAGCGACATGTCGCCCAGCAACACGTTGAAAAGCTGCGGCAGCTCATCGATGTTGGTCTTGCGAATGACGCGCCCAATCGGTGTCACACGCGGATCGTCGGCCACTGTCTGTGCCACGCCGGAAAGGTCGCAGCGGTCGGTATACATCGATCGAAATTTCAGAATCTGAAAAGGCTTGTTGTCCAGTCCAGTCCGTTCTTGGCGGAAAAATATCGGACCGGCGCTGGTGAGCTTGATGATCGCGGCAACTACGATCAGAAGCGGCGACAGCAGGAGAAGACCCAAAGCCGCCCCCACGATGTCAGTCAATCGCTTCGTGGCAAGGTGAATGGGCCGCCAGTTTACCTTGGTATCGGCCTCCTCGTTAGCGAGGACTGCCGTGCTGAAGGAAGATAGCGCCACCGCCGGTCCGGTCGAAAAGGCCGAAGCCGACACCACGCGTGAATTATAACGGACGGAAAGGACGCCATCGGCTTGGGCCAAATCGCGCAAGCCAGACGAACTCTCGGCACCGCCCTTTGAAAAATCATGGGTAAGGTCCGATAGACGCATTACATCCCCCAATTCACAAATTGAAAAATTTCAAAATTCTCGGAAACAGTTCGGCTTGAATCCGCCGCAACGATCACTCCGATATAACAAAACGTTTACCAAACTAGTGGATTTCCCCTATTACCGCAAGCCCAAGCGATTAGCGAAAAAGGCGGGAAGCCCATGCATTCATTGCAAAGGTCAGCCCGTTTGCGGCCAACCAAGCTCCCGCAAGCAATCCTTATGCCATGCGAAACAGAGGTTCTATGTTTCGAAAATGGACATACTTAGGAGGCCCCTCCCGCTCCGTTTGCGTCCTCCACTTAGTTAATTTTGATTAAACTTATATCACAGTCAGCGCCAGCGGCGTCAAAAATGACGATCGGCAGTGACGCGCGTTCGGCCTGCTATTTCAGTCGAAGCGGTAAGCCGGCGGCGACGAACCAGGCTTCGTCGGCAAGGGCGGCGATCTTCTGGTTGAGCCGGCCGGCCTCGTCGCGAAAGCGGCGGGCGAGGGCGTTCTCTGGGACGATGGACAGTCCCACTTCATTGGATACCAGGACGATCGGCCCGTCGGCCGCAACAAGGGCTGCGGCAAGGCGATCACCCTCCGCATCAAGGTCGGCATCGGCGAGCAGGCAATTCGTCAGCCATAGGGTCAGGCAGTCGACGAGGATGGCCCGGTCGTCGCGTGCTTCAGTGGAGAGCGCTTCTGCCAGCCGGTGCGGCGCTTCAATGGTTCGCCAATCGTCGCCGCGCCTAGCACGATGAAGCGCGATGCGGCTTTCCATTTCTTCGTCGCGGCATTCCGCGGTGGCGATGTAGATGCGCTCCGTTGCGGCAAAGCCGCGCGCCCGCTCTTCGGCAAAGCGGCTCTTGCCGGAACGGGCTCCGCCCAGGACGAAGATGATCGGTGCCATCGCTTGCTCCTTCGGCCGCTATCGGCGCCTCGGCTAGCGCGCCAACGGTCCTTGCGCAAGCGAAGATCGACGGGCTATTGGCCGAAAGTAGCATGATCCTTGCAAAGGGAGCCTGAGCTTCAGCACCCACCGTTCGCAGGGCTCCGCCTCGGCGGGAGAACGGGCGTCTCAGAATCGCATCGCGTGTTGAAGCCCATAAAGATGAAAAGGGGAACGCAATGTCCACCTCAGAAGGAAGCGTCAGCTACAAGAAAGCTGACGCCAGCTATTTCGAGCAGCGACACCTGTCGCGCTATGCCGGCATCTGGTCGCTCTGGGCGCTGGGCGTCGGTGCCGTGATTTCAGGCCATTTTTCTGGCTGGAACTTCGGCTTTGCCACCGGTGGCTGGGGCGGCATGCTGGCCGCCGGTGCCATCATCGCCGTTATGTATCTCGGTCTCACCTTCTCGATCGCCGAGATGAGCCCGGCGCTGCCGCATACCGGCGCGGCTTATTCCTTCGCCCGCACGGCGATGGGCCCGTGGGGCGGTTTCATCACCGGTCTCTGCGAGAATGTGGAGTATGTGATCACGCCGGCGGTGATCGTCACGTTCATCACTGCCTACGTGAACTCCATTCTTGGCCTTGATGCTGCCTATTCGCCCATCGTCTGGATCGTTTTCTATGCGATCTTCCTCGGCCTCAACGTGTTCGGTCTCGAACTGTCGTTCAAGGTGACGTTGGTGGTCACGGTGCTGTCGCTGGCCGTTCTGGTCTTCTTCTGGGCAAGCGCCATCCCCAACATGGATTTCTCGCGCTGGGCGCTCAACATCGGCGTTGGCCCGGATGGCGCAGCCATCGAGCTGCCGGAAGGCGGCGGCGAGTGGTTCCCGTTCGGCTTCTCCGGTGTGCTCGCCACGCTGCCGTTCGCCGTCTGGCTGTTCCTCGCGATCGAGCAGTTGCCACTGGCCGCCGAAGAATCGGTCGACCCCAAGCGCGACATGCCCAAAGGCATCATTCTCGGCATATCCACGCTGATCCTGTCCGCCTTTATGATCGTGCTGCTCAACCCGGCGGTTGCCGGCGTCGGCGCCTTCCATCTCGGCTCGTCCCTTGAACCGCTGCTCGACGGTTTCCGCGCCGTCTATGGCGACGGCGGCGTCGTGCTGCTCGGCATCGTGGCGTTGACCGGCCTGATCGCCTCCTTCCATACCATCCTGTACGCGCAGGGGCGTCAGGTCTATTCGCTGTCGCGTGCAGGCTACTTCCCGACCGCGCTGTCTCTCACTCACGCCAAGTACAAGACCCCGCATGTCGCCATGGTCACCGGCTCCATCGCTGGCCTCCTGGTGATGATGGTGATCTGGTTCGCGCTCGGCGCTGCCGAGGGCGGGGCGGCGATCGGCTCGGTGCTGCTCAACATGGCGGTGTTCGGCGCCATGTTCTCCTACATCATGCAGGCGATCTCCTTCATCATGCTCCGCATCAACCAGCCGGACATCGAGCGTCCCTACAAGAGCCCGCTCGGCATTCCCGGCGCCGTGCTGACGATCGTCATCGCGGTGGTCACGCTGTATTATCAGGTGCAGGACCCGAACTTCTCGAAGGGCGTACTGTGGGTGGCCGTGTGGTTTGCCGTCGCGATCGCCTATTTCGCGATCATCGGTCGCCACAAGCTGATCCTGTCGCCGGAAGAAGAGTTCGCCATTGCCCACGCCGGTGGCGGCGTCGGTCCCGGCTCCGAGGAGCCGGCTCCGGCTGAGTGAGTTTGCCCTTCTCTCCGAGCAGAAAGATCGCGGGGCGCCTTCATCGGCGCCCCGTGTCACATTCAACGCCGTCCTTGATTGCCGGGCACCGGCGTGCAGAGATGGGAAGAGGGTTTTTGCCAAATGCCCTGAGTGCCGAAGGGAGCCACTCGACCATGCCCGACGTCATGACGCTCGTCTCCCCCGTGGACGGCTCGATCTATGCCGAACGCCCGATCGCCACGGAAGCGGAGATGAACCGCGTGTTCCGCCTCGCCCGCGACGCTCAGAAGTCATGGGCGAAGCTGCCGCTCGAAACGCGCATCGACTATTGCCTCAAGGCGCTCGACGCCATGCTGGCCATGCGGCCACGCATCGCCGAGGAGCTGACCTGGCAGATGGGGCGGCCGATCCGCTACACGCCCTTCGAGCTCAATGGCGTCGAGCAGCGTACCCGCCACATGGCGAAGATCGCCGCCGAAAGCCTCGCGCCGCTCGACAGCGGCCTTGAGTTCGGCGACCACGGCGCCCACCGCTACATCAGCCGCGAGCCGCTCGGCGTCGTCTTCGTGGTGGCGCCCTGGAACTATCCCTATCTCACCACCGTCAACTCGGTGATGCCGGCGCTGATGGCCGGCAACACGGTGGTGCTGAAGCATTCCGACCAGACGTTGCTGGTGGCCGAGCGCTTCCAGGACGCCTTCGACGCCGCCGGCCTGCCGGAAGGCGTCTTCCAGCACATTGTGCTCTCCCACGACCAGACGGCGGCGGCGATCGCCGGGCGCAAGGCCGACATGGTCGCCTTCACCGGCTCGGTGGCTGGCGGCGCCGCGATGGAGCGGGCGGCGGTCGGCACCTTCATCGCCATCAATCTGGAGCTCGGCGGCAAGGACCCCGCCTATGTGCGACCCGATTCCAAGCTGGACTTCGCCATCGAGAATGTCGCCGACGGCGCCTTCTTCAATTCGGGGCAGTGCTGCTGCGGCATCGAGCGGGTCTATGTTCACGAGCTGGTCTATGACGATTTCGTCGCCGGGCTCGTCGATGTCACCAAGAAGTACGTGCTGGGCAATCCCATGGATTCCGCGGTGACGCTCGGCCCAATGGCGCGCGCCCGCGGGGCGGCGATGGTGCGCGAACAGATCGCGGCGGCGCTTCGTGGTGGCGCCGTCGCTCACGTCGATCCGAAGCTGTTTCCGTTCGACAGGGAGGGAACGCCCTATATCGCGCCGCAGGTGCTGACCTCGGTCAACCACCAGATGGCGTTCATGACCGAGGAAACCTTCGGTCCGGCCGTCGGCATCATGAAGGTACGGGACGACGCCGAGGCGGTCGCCCTGATGAACGATTCCAAATACGGCCTCACCTGCTCGCTATGGACCGAGGATCTCGACGCTGCCGAGGCGATCGGCCGCGAGCTTGAGACCGGCACCGTCTTCGTCAATCGCTGCGACTATCTCGATCCGGCGCTCACCTGGACCGGTGTCAGGGATACCGGGCGTGGTGCGGCGCTGTCGCCGCTCGGCTTCCACGGGCTGACTCGGCCGAAAAGCTGGTACCTGCGCAGGGCGCCGGTGTAAGCGCCGTCGAAAGGCTTTCTCCGGCCGGCAATGCCGGCTATATGGCCTGCCAAGCTTTCAAAGCCTTCACCGGAGAGACCTGCCATGGGTGCCATTCCTTTCGCCGACCGCTTCGAGGCGATCGCCGACCGCCGCTCGCCGCTCACCGTCGGCATCGATCCGGCGCCGGAGGTGCTGAAGGCGTGGGACCTTCCCTACAACGCCGAGGGCGTCCGCGTGTTCGGCTTGGAAATGGTGGAGGCACTGGGCGATCTCGTCGGTGTGTTCAAGCCACAGATCGCCTTCTTCGAGCGGTTTGGCTGGCAGGGCCTCAAATCGGCAGCCGAGGTGATCGGTCATGCCCGCTCGGCCGACGCGCTGGTGATCGCCGACATCAAGCGCATGGATATCGGCCATACCATCGAAGCCTATGCCGGCGCCTGGATCGGTGACGACGCGGGCACGCCGGTCGACGCCATCACGCTTGGCGCCTACATGGGGTCGGGGTCGCTGAAACCGGTGGTCAAGCGAGCTGCCGAGCATGGCGCCGGGCTTTTCGTGGTGGTCCGCCCGTCGAACCCTGACGGTATCCTGCTGCAGACTGCCCGGCAGGAGGACGATCGCACGGTGGCCGACGCGCTCGCCGACGATCTCACCGCCTTCAATCAGGGGGCGCTCGGCAAGACGGGCAACGGCCCCTGCGGTGCAGTCGTCGGCGCGACCCTCGACGACGCCGACGAGGTGCTGGAACGGCTGCCGACCTCGCTGATTCTTGCCCCAGGCATCGGCGCTCAGGGCGCGACCATGGCCGATCTCCGGTCGCGCTTCGGCCGGGCGGCGGCCAAACGGGCGCTGCCCAACGTGTCGCGGCAGGTGGCGGCGGCCGGTCCGTCGAGAGCGGCCCTGCGCGAAGTCGTCGAGCGCCTCGTCGACGAAGCTTTCGCGCTGCGCGGCTGACGGAGACGATAAGGGTCATGGCTTCTCCCCCTGTTCTGTTTCTCAAGAACATTCGCCTTACCTTCGGCGCGACGCCGCTTCTCACTGGCGCCGATCTGACGGTTGGCGAGGGCGACCGCATCACGCTGGTGGGCCGCAACGGCTCGGGCAAGTCGACGCTGCTCAAGATCGCGGCCGGCCTCGTCGAGGCCGACGATGGCGAGCGCTTCTTCCAGCCCGGCAAGACGGTGCGCTACCTGAGACAGGAGCCGGACCTTTCCGCTTTCGCCACGACGCTGGAGTATGTCGAATCGGGTCTCGCGCCCGGCGATGATCATTACCGGGCGCTCTACCTTCTCAACGAGCTCGGCATGACCGGCAACGAACCGACGTCCTCGTTGTCCGGCGGCGAGATACGGCGGGCGGCGCTCGCGCATGTGCTGGCGCCCGAGCCGGACATCCTGCTGCTCGACGAGCCGACCAACCATCTCGACCTGCCGGCCATCGAATGGCTGGAAAGCGAGCTGAAGGGCATGAAGTCGGCGCTGGTGCTGATCTCGCACGACCGCCGCTTCCTCGAGAACCTGTCGCGCACCACCGTCTGGCTCGATCGTGGCGTGACGCGCACGCTCGACCGCGGCTTTTCTCATTTCGAGGCCTGGCGCGACCAGGTGCTGGAGGAGGAGGAGCGCGAGCTGGTCAAGCTCGATCGCAAGATCGAGGCGGAAGAGCACTGGATGCGCTATGGCGTCACCGCCCGGCGCAAGCGCAACGTCCGCCGTGTCGATCTCCTGGCAGATCTCCGACAGGCCAAACGCGAGCATCGCGGACCGCAGGGCGCGGTGAAGATGGCGGCTGCCGAGGCCGAGGCGTCGTCGAAGCTGGTGGTCGAGGCGAAATCCATCTCCAAGTCGTTCGGCGATCGGCCGATCGTCAGGGACTTCTCGATCCGGGTGGCGCGCGGCGACCGGATCGGCATCGTCGGCCCCAACGGCGCCGGCAAGACGACGCTGTTGAGGCTGCTCACCGGCGATCTCGCGCCGGACAGCGGCAGCGTCAAGCTCGGTCTCTCGCTCGACATGCAGACTCTGGAGCAGAAGCGCGACAGCCTCGATCCGGAGACGACGCTGGCCGACGCGCTCACCGAGGGCAAGGGCGACTGGGTGGTGATCGGCGAGGAGAAGCGCCACGTCATCGGCTACATGAAGGACTTCCTGTTCTCGCCCGAGCAGGCGCGGACTCCGCTCAGCGCCCTGTCGGGCGGCGAGCGTGGCCGGGTGATGCTGGCCCGGGCGCTTGCCAAGCCGTCCAACATGCTGGTGCTCGACGAACCGACCAACGACCTCGACCTCGAGACGCTCGACCTTCTGGAAGAGCTGCTTGCCGACTATCGTGGCACGATCATCGTCATCAGCCACGACCGTGATTTTCTCGATCGCGTCGTCGCTTCGGTGGTGATGAGCGAGGGCGAGGGACGCTGGCTGGAGTATGCCGGCGGCTATACCGACATGCTGGCCCAGCGCGGCAAGGGGGTCGAGGCTCGCAAGGCTGAGAAATCCGCCGCCCAGCCGAAGAGGGAGGCCGCGCCTGCCGCCGCTCAGGCGCCGAAGAGCCGGTCCAAGCTCAGCTTCAAGGACAAGCACGCCCTCGAAACGCTGCCCGGCCGGATCGAGAGCCTGTCCGAGGAGGCCAAGCGCCTCCATGCCGTGCTCGACGATGCCAGTCTTTACGCCCGCGATCCCAAGCTGTTCGCTTCGACCACCGAAAAGCTCACCGCCACCGAGGCGGCGCTCGCTGCCGCGGAAGAGGAATGGCTGCGGCTCGAAATGCTGCGTGAGGAACTGGAGGGCTGACGGGGCGTTGCCGTGTCGGCCGCTTGCGCGTCGCCACCTTTTGGGCAAGACAGGAAGCTAACCCGGCCGATCATGATGCGAACCATGCCCATTCTCCGCCTTCTTGCTCTGGTCCTCGCGCTGGTTCTTCCCGCCGCCGCGTCGGCGCAGACGGCGCCGGCCGTCCCTTCCTTGCCGCAACTCACAGCTCCGGCCCAGCCGGCGACGCCGGGAAGCACTGCACCGGCTTCCACGCCCTCGCCGGAAGCGGCCAAGGCGCTCGCCGACATCCTGAAGGACGATGCTGCCCGCGCCGCGTTGATCGGCGAGCTCGAGCGGCTGGCCCAGCCCGTGGCGGCGGGGAACCCGGCCGCGCCTGCCGATGCGGCCAGCACGGAGCCCGCCGACGCGTCGGCGGTACCGCTGGCGCGTGAGATCGGGTCGGTGACCCAGGATCTTTCACGGCAGGTGGTCGATGTCGTGCTGAAGATCGGCCGAGGCCTCGGCAATCTGGCACGGCTCTTCGATGGGAGCGCCGCCGTCAACTGGGAGGGCGTGCGAGAGCAGGGGCTGGCGCTGCTGATCCTCGTCGTTTTTGCCTTCGCGACGCTGAACATCGCCCGCTTCATTGCCCGCTGGCCGCTCGGCGCCGTCGAGAGGGTTGCCAAGGACAAGCCGTTGCCGCGCCGGGTGCTGTGGAGCGGCCTTGCCTTGCTCATCGACTGGGCGGTGATCGGCTTCGCCTGGTTCGCAACCTCGGCCTATGCCATCGCCGCTTCCGGAGGCGGCCGCATCGACCTGATGCAAAGCCTGTTCATCGACGCCTTCGTGGTGATCGAGTTCCTGAAAAGTTGCCTTGCCGCCGTTCTCCAGCATCGCCGGCCGTCCTTGAGGGTCTTCAATCTCGAGCCGACCACGGCCCGCTTCTGGTACCTCTGGCTCAGCCGGCTGATCAGCTTTCTCGGCTACGGCGTGCTGGTCGCCCACCCTCTGGTCAACAAGGCGATCGGCTTTTCGGTGGGCATCGGTTTCCGTCTCGCTGTGGTGCTGCTCACCCTCATTGGCGCCACGCTGCTGGTGACCTTCAAGCGCGACGAGGTACGGAACGGCCTCTTTCCCTTGCTCGAACCGGTGAGGAGTACGGTGCTGCGCACCATACTGGCCCTGCTCATTCACGGCTGGCACGTCATCGTCATCGTCTATCTCGCCGTGGCTTTCGTCCTGTGGGTGAGCCGGCCGTTCGACGCCGTTGACTACATGGCCTGGGCGACTGTCGAGACGGTCTTCGCCATCATCATCGGCGGCATCGTCGACAGCTTGCTTTCCCACGCCATTTCCGGCGGCATCCGCTTGCCGGCCGACGTCAAGAAGACCCTGCCGCTTCTCGAGGCGCGGCTCAACATGATGGTGCCGCTGTTCTTCAGGGCCGTGCGCATGCTGCTGGTGGCGGTCGTCGCGGCGGTTCTGCTTCAGAGCTGGGGCGTCATCGATCTCATCGCCTGGTTCCAGTCCGATGGCGGCACCGAGGCCGTCGGCCGCATCCTGTCGGCGGCGATCATCGTGCTGGCGGCCGGCGGCATCTGGCTGGCCGCCTCGAGCTGGGTGGAGTACCGCCTCAATCCCTCGCTTGGCCGCATCACCAACGCGCGTACCCGCACGCTGCTGTCGCTGTTCCGCAACGCCTTTTCGATCGTTCTGGTCATCATTGCCGCCATGCTGACGCTGTCCCAGCTTGGGGTCGATATCGCGCCGTTGGTGGCCGGTGCCGGTGTCGTCGGCCTCGCCGTCGGCTTCGGCTCGCAGAAACTGGTTCAGGACATCATCACCGGTGCCTTTATCCAGTTCGAGAATGCCATGAATGAGGGCGACGTGGTCACTGTTGCCGGTCTGACCGGTGCGGTCGACCGGCTGACCATCCGGTCGGTCGGCATCCGGGATGCCGACGGCGTCTACCACATCATTCCCTTTTCCTCGGTGACCAGCGTCTCCAACGCCATGCGCGGCTTCGCCTTCGCAACGGCGTCGGTCAACGTCGCCTATGCGACCGACCTCGATGAGGCGAAGTCCGCCATGCGGGAAGCCTTCGATCGGTTGATGGAAGGGCCGAAGGGCGCCGTCATCCTGGAACCGCTCGACATCTGGGGCGTCGTATCATTCACAGCGGCTGGCGTGGTGATGAAGGCGCGCATCAAGACGCTTCCCGGCGAGCAGTGGGGAATCGGACGCCTTTACAACGAGCAAGTCAAGAAAGTGTTCGACGAACGTGGAATAACCTCGTCCTTCTGATTGCCGGGTGCCGCGCCGGCAACGGCTGGCGTCTCTGCCTATTGTTGAAAAAGACATTTGCGTTTGACGGCCGGCGTTCTAAATGAAGGGCCTCAGGCGGGGCAGCGCTCCGCCCTCCCCAGATGGAGATGACAGGACTTGAGCTCTCCCTCCGACGACGACAGCAGCGTGGAAACGCCACCGGGGCGGTTTGCGCGTGCGTTGCGGTGGGTCGGCCCGGTCATCGCCGTGGTGCTGATTGCCGGTGCCGTCTGGGTGCTGTGGGACATGGCGACCAAGATGTCCCTTGCCGACATCCGTACCGCCGTGGTGACACTGCCGGTCCACCGCTTCGTGCTGGCCTTCGTCTTCACCTTCTGCGGCATCGGTGCGCTGGCCACCTATGACCTCCTAGCGCTTCACGCGCTCAATTACACGAGCTCGGTCAGCCTGACGCGAGCGGTGTTCGGCGGCCTCATCGCCAACGTGTTCGCCAACACCCTGGGCTTCCCCTTGCTGTCAGGTGGTGGTGCCCGCTATCGAATCTACTCGATGGTCGGCGTCAGCTTCTCGGTGGTCGCCCGGCTGATCGTCATGAGCTGGTTGACCATGTGGTCGGGAATCCTGTTCGTGCTCGGGCTGGCGCTGACGCTGGAGCCGACGACCCAGTTTCCGGTCTTTCCCCATCACTATATCGACCGGCTGGTCGGGCTTGTCATCTTGGTGGCATTGACCGGGTTCATCGTCTGGCTGGCCAAGAAGCGGCGGGCGATCCGCGTGAGCGGCATGGTGGTGCGGATGCCCAAGGCCAAGCCGGCCTTCCTGATGGTGCTGGCCGGTGCGTTCGACCTGCTTGCCGCCTGCGGCACGCTCTATGTGTTGCTGCCGCCCGATACGGTGCCAGATGCCGCCCGCTATCTCGTCACCTATTCCATCGCTTTTCTGGCCGGCATGGCGGCCAACACGCCCGGCGGCGTCGGCGTGTTCGAGGCGACGGTGGTCACCGGGCTCGGCATCCCCCATCGGCCAGACGTAGCGGCCGCGCTGATCCTGTTCCGCCTCATCTATTTCGTGGTGCCGCTGCTCTTTGCCCTGGCGCTGCTGGCCTTTCTGGAGGGACGTCACCGTCTCGCCGTGCGCCGGGCGCGGCGTGAGGACGTGTGAAATCGTCATCGCCGAATGAGACCGAACCGCGATGTCGTCTGGAAGGCTTGTTCCGCGCTCCATTCCGGATCACAAGTCACCGTCTGCCGCCCCCGAGCCGCGTTGCCCGAGTGCCCCAATGAGCCATCAGCCTTCGCCGAACGCCTTTGCCCACCGGCCCTATCTCCTCTACTGGCTGGCCCGCCTGTTCGCCACCTTCGCCATCCAGATCGTCGTGGTCGCCGTCGGCTGGAAGGTCTACGACCTCACCCGCGATCCGATGGCGCTCGGCTATGTCGGGCTGATGCAGTTCCTGCCGGCCTTCCTCCTGGTGCTCATCACCGGCACGGTGGCCGACCGCGTGTCGCGGCGCCTCATCATCATCGCCTGCTTTGGCATCGAGGCCGCCGCAGCCGTCTGGCTGTTCGTACTGTCGTGGACGGCGTCGCCAAGTGTCGCTCCGATCTATGTCATCCTCCTGGTGATGGGCATCGCGCGCGCCTTCATGGGGCCGGCCATGCAGTCGGTGGTGCCGAACCTCGTGCCCCGAGAGGCGCTCGCCAACGCCATCGGCTGGGTGTCGTCATCCTGGCAGGTGGCGGCCATCGGCGGACCGGTAGCTGGCGGCCTGCTCTATGGGATTTCCGAACTGGTCGCCTTCGGCACGGCGGTCGTGCTGCTCGCCGCCGCGGTAGGATTGATGCTGGCGATGCCGCCGATCACCGTGAAGCAGGGTGAGAAGGAGCCGGCCTGGCAGGCCGTTTCTGCTGGCTTTCGCTACGTCTTCTCCAGCCGGATCGTGCTCGGCGCCATCTCGCTCGACCTGTTCGCGGTCCTGCTCGGCGGCGCAGTGGCGTTGATGCCGATCTACGCCTCCGACATCCTGGTGCTCGGCCCGACCGGTCTCGGCATGATGCGAGCGGCGCCCGGCGTCGGCGCCATCCTGGTGGCGGCGCTCCTGGCCCGGTTTCCGATCCGGACGATGGCTGGCGTCAAGATGTTCCTGGGCGTAGCGGTGTTCGGTCTCGCCACCGTGGTGTTCGGCGTTTCGATAACGCCCTGGCTGTCGATCCTCTGCCTCGGCCTGATGGGTGCCGGCGACATGATCTCGGTCTATGTGCGCGAGACGCTGATCCAGCTTGCCACGCCCGACGAGCTGCGCGGCCGCGTGTCGGCGGTCAACATGGTGTTCGTCGGTGCGTCCAACGAGCTCGGCGAGTTTCGCGCCGGCAGCATGGCGGCGCTGATCGGCACCGTGCCGGCGGTGGTGTTCGGTGGCGTTGGCACGCTCGTCGTTGCCGGCCTGTGGTCGGTGATCTTCCCCGATCTTCGCCGGGCCGAGAAGCTCGACGGCAGTTGATTGGTTCCTCTGCTATCGAGGAGTGCCGGCCGCAAGGAGGAAGCGAATGTACATCGGGATCGACTGGGGTGGGACGAAGATGGAGGTGATCGGGCTCGATGACCTGGGGGTCGAGCTTTGCCGCCATCGCATCCCGACGCCGCGGGAGGACTATGACGCCTCGATCCGGGCGGTGGTCGATCTGGTGGGCCATGTCGAGACAGCGACCGGCGAGACGGGCAGCGTCGGCATCGGCCTGCCCGGCAGCCCCAACCCGCTGACCGGCCTCATCCGCAACTCCAACGCCTTCTGGCTGAACGGGAAGCCGCTCGGCCGCGACCTCGAGGCGGCCCTCGGCCGGCCGGTGCGGCTTGCCAACGACGGCAACTGCCTTGCCGTCTCCGAGGCGGTGGACGGCGCCGGCGCCGGGCTCGACGTGGTGGTCGGCATCATCCTGGGCACCGGCCATGGCGGCGGCATCGCCATCCGCGGCAAGAGCCACGCCGGCTTTCAGGGCCTCGCCGGTGAGATCGGGCACTATTCGCTGCCCTGGCCCAGGGAAGGCGAGTATCCTGGTCCCCAATGCTGGTGCGGCCGGCACGGCTGCCTTGAGATGTTCTGCTCGGGCACCGGCTTCGAGCTCGACTACAAGACCACCACCGGCGTTGCCCGCAAGGCGTCGCAGGTGATCGAACTCAAGCGGACAGGCGACGCCACGGCCACGGCAGTCTATGGCCGCTATGTCGACCGTCTTGCCCGGTCGCTGGCGCTGATCATCGACCTCGTCGACCCCGACGTGTTCGTGCTCGGCGGCGGCATGAGCAACGTCGGCGAGCTCTACGACGACGTGCCCAAGCTTCTATCGGCCCGCACCAACCTCTGGCAGGGCGAGGGCAGTCGCCTTGTCTTCTCCGACAGCGTGGCGACGCCCATCCGCAAGGCCAGGCACGGCGACAGCTCCGGCGTCAGAGGCGCCGCCTTCCTCTGGAAGGAGTGAAAGGCGGCGCGGCGTTTCCTTACAGGCTGACCCAGCGGCCCGTCTTTCCGGACTCGACGATGGCGTCGAGGATTTTCATCATCTTCACCGCGTCGTTCTGGTCGTAAGCCAGCGGCTCGACGCCCCGGATCGCCTTGGCGAAGGCTTCGCCCTGCAGGCCATATTGGTCGCAGGCCGGTAGGCGGATCTCCTCGATCTCGGCGTCGCCGAGCGCCGTGCCGCGATCGAGGCGAATCACCGTCTCCTGCATTGCCGGGGCATTGAACGGAATCAGCACCTCGATGCGGCCGGCGGAGCCGACGACGTTGACGCGCTGGTGCGGCACGGTCTGCGTGCCGACGGTGAAGGTCAGGTGCCGCCCCTCGCCGAAGTCGAGGATGGCGGAGGTCAGCACGTCGGTGCCGAACTTGGGATCCAGCTCGATCAGGCCGATCACCCGCTGCGGCTCGGCGTCGAACACGAAGCGGGCGGTGACGATCGGATAGACGCCGATGTCCCAGAGACCTCCGCCGCCGTTTTCCGGCTTGTTGCGGATGTTGGCGGGGTCATCGAGAAAATAGGAGAAGAAGGACTGTGCGGCGGCGGGGCGGCCGATGGCGCCGGCACGCACGAGTTCGCGCGTCTTCAGCCACTGCGGATGATATCGGACCATGAAGGCTTCGAGATAGACGATGCCCGGCGGCAGAGCGGCAAGACGCTCGGCATCCCCGGCGTTCATCGCCGCCGGCTTCTCGCAGAGCACATGCTTGCCGGCGCGCGCGGCGGCGAGGGTCAGGTCGACATGGCTGTCATTGGGCGTCGGAATATAGACCGCCTCGATGGTCGGGTCGGCGAACAGCGCCTCGTAGGACCCATGGGCCGTGGGAATGCCGAGGGCGGCCGCCGTTGTCTTCGCCGTTTCGGTGTTGCGCGAGGCGATGGCCGCCACCTCCAGCCAGGGCGTTGTGCGGAAGCCCGGGATTACCTTCTCACGGGCGATTCTGGCTGTGGAAACGACGCCGATACGAACCGGCTTCTGCGTGGACATGTGCGCCTCCCTAAGGTTTTGTACGATTTATAGGGGAGGGCCCTCGGGAAGGGAAGCGGTCAGCCGTTGCCGGACGATCGGTCGGGCGAGGCTGTGAGCGCCGCGTGCAAATGAGCGAGCTCGCCGGTGGTCAGCGCCCGCTTCCGCTCGGTGGCCGCCCGCCGTACCGCCTCGATGAGCGGTGCGGCAAGCTGCGGGGTGAGCGCAACGCCGCGACTCGCCAGCACATGCGCGAGCGCCTGGGCGCCGGAATGCTTGCCGACGACCACCGAGTGCTGGCGTCCGAGCAACCGGGGGTCAAGGCCCTGATAGGTCTCGGCTTCCTTGAGAAGCCCGGCAACATGCAGGCCGCTCTCATGGGCAAAGACGTCGCGGCCGACCACGGCCTTTCCAGGCGGCACGCCGCGACCGGATGCGGTCGCGACCATTTCGGCCAAGGATTTCAGCGACGGGAGGTCGATGCCGGTCGAGTGGCCATCGAGGCGGAGGAGGGCGACGGCCACCTCCTCCAGCGCCGCGTTGCCGGCCCGCTCGCCGAGACCGAGCACGGTGACGGAGGCTTCCGCGCAGCCGGCACGCAGGGCGGCGAGCGTGTTGGCGGTAGCAAGGCCGAGGTCGTCGTGGCCATGGAACTCCAGGGCCAGCGAGGTGCGGGCCCTCAAGCCGGCGACCAGCGTCGCCGTGGTGAGCGGATCGAGCACGCCGACGGTGTCGGCGAGGCGAAAGCGCCAGCCGCCGGCGCGTTCCACCGCGTCGGCCATGGCGGCGAGGTGGTCGGGGTCGGCCCGCGAGGCGTCCTCGGCGCCGACTGACACCGAAAGACCGAGGTCGAGAGCCATCGGCACGAAACGGGCGATGCGAGCGAGTGCCTCGCGCCTGTCGATGCCGAGCTTGGCGGCCAGCTGCAGGTCGGAGGCAGGGATCGACAGGTTGATCGCCGGCGCGCCGCTGCGGACGGCGGCCGCGATGTCCTCGTCGCGCATGCGGCACCAGACGGCGATGCGCGTCGGCAACGCCAAACCGACGATGGCGGCGATGGTGCCGACCTCTTCATCGCCCATGGCGGGTGTGCCGGCTTCGATTTCGGCGATGCCGGTGGCGGCGAGCGCTTCGGCGATGGCCAGTTTTTCGGACCGCGTGAAGGCGACGCCCGGCGCCTGTTCGCCGTCGCGCAGCGTGGTGTCGTTGAGGCGGACACAGGTCATGCCACGATCTCCAGGATGCGGGCTTCCCGCGCGATGCCCGGCAGGACGGCGAGAAGGCGGTCGATGTCGGCGTCGGTGTTGCAGCGGGAGAGCGAAAAGCGGATGGTCGAGCCGGCGATATGCTCAAGCCCCATGGCGAGCAGCACGTGGCTCGGCGCGGCCGTGCCGACGGCGCAAGCGGAACCCGAGGACGCGGCGATGCCCAGTTGGTCGAGGCGATGCAGCATCATCTCGGCGTCGGCGCCGGGAAAGGCGAGACAGGCGGTGTTGGCAAGGCGCGCTTCGCGGTCGCCGAGGATGCGTGTGCCGGGGAGCGCTGCGGTGATGCTCGTCTCAAGGCGATCGCGCAGGCGGGCGATGCCGGCCATCTGATCGTCTGCGCGGGCGAGCCGGGCGGCGACGCCGAAGCCGACGATGGCAGGCACGTTCTCCGTGCCGGCCCGGCGGCCGCGTTCCTGGCCGCCGCCGGTGATCAGGCTTCTGAAGGGCGTGCCGCGTCGGATGTAGAGGGCGCCGGCGCCCTTGGGGCCGTGCAGCTTGTGGGCGCTGAGGGAGGCCATGTCGACGCCAGTGGCGGCGATCGAAGGATCAAGTCGGCCGGCGGCCTGCACGGCGTCGGTATGGAAGAGCGCGCCGGCGGCATGGGCGGCCGGTACGAGGTCGGCGATCGGAAACAGCGTGCCCGTCTCGTTGTTGGCGCTCATCAGCGTAACGAGGGCGGTGCCGGGTCCGAGCGCGGCGCGATAGGCGTCGAGATCGAGCCGGCCGGATGCATCGACGGGAAGACGGTGGACGATGAGGCCATCCGTCGCCACGAGGCGGTCGAGCGTTGCCCGGACCGATGCGTGCTCGACGCTCGACGTCACCACCTCGCGCCGGCCGGGCCGGGCGGCAAGCGCCGCGTGAATGGCGGCGACGTTGCTTTCGCTGCCGCCGGAGGTAAAGACGATTTCGTCGGGGCGTTCGGCGCCGACAAGCGCCATTACGTTGCGTCGGGCGGCTTCAACGGCCTGCCGTGCCGCGCGACCGGCGGCGTGGGCGGACGATGGATTGCCCGGCAGGCCCGTGAGCGCCGCCAGCATGGCCTCGGCCACGCGCGGATCGACCGGTGTGGTGGCGTTGGCATCGAGATAGACGATCGCACCGGTGGCCATGACAACCCCAGATGATCAGGCGACGGCGGCGGCGCGGCCGAAGCGCTCGGCGTAGACCTTGCCTACCGCGGTCTCGACATAGTCGTAGGCATGGGCGTCGGTCACGGTGATGCCGGCGGCCAGGAGCGCCTCGCGCGGGCAGTCGCCCACCTTGGCGCAGAGCACTGTGTCGATGCCGTCGAGGGCGGCGATGGTCGGACCGAGCGTCGCATCCTCGCCGAAGCCGCCCATGCAATAGGCGTCGACCTTGCGATGGCCGATAAGCGTGATGCCCTTCGGCCCCGCCTCGTAGACCTGGAACTCGCGGGCGTGGCCGAAGTGTTCGTTGACGCGGGCGCCGCCCTTGGTGGCGACGGCGACGAGGAGGCGGGCGTCGTCGGCCACCGCGTCGATGCACCGGAGGGCATCGTCGCGGGCGGCGCCCCGGTCGCCGCGCTCGGCGGCGACGAAGGCGCGATAGGCGTCGCGGGCAGCGGGGTCGTAGGCGACGGTCTCCGGCAGTCGGTCGAGGATGAACTCCTGGCCGCGATCCTCGCCCAGGAGGCCGATGGCGTCGGCGCGGCACTGTCGGCAGTGGCGCATCAACTTGGCACCGCCCTCGAGCCGGTCCTGCAGGGCCTTGAGTTCGGCCGGCGTCGGCCCGCGCTGGCCGGTAAGCCCGAAATGGGTGCCGTGTGCCGGATCGGAAATCAGCGGCATGACGTTGTGCAGGAAGGCGCCGCGCGCCCGCACCGCCCGATTGACCTCCGGGAGATGATGGTCGTTGATGCCGGGAATCATCACCGAGTTGATCTTCACCAGGATGCCGCGCGCCGTCAGCCTTTCGAGGCCGAGCATCTGGCGTTCGAGGAGGATGGTCGCGGCTTCCAGGCCGGTACGTCGCTTGTGGTCGAAGAAGATCCAGGGGTAGATCCTGGCGCCGATTTTCGGATCGACGGCGTTGATGGTGATCGTCACGTGATCGATGGCCATGTCGGCGATCTCGTCGACATGGTCGGGAAGAGCGAGGCCGTTGGTGGAGAGGCAGAACCTGATGTCGGGGATGACCTTGCGTACCGCCTCGAAGGTGGCGCGGGTGTTCTTCCAGTCATGCAGCGCGTCGCCGGGGCCGGCAATGCCGAGCACGGACAGTTCCGGCACGGCGGCGGCCACCGCCACCACCTTCCGCACGGCCTCCTCCGGCGTCAGGCGTTCGGAGACGACCCCCGGCCGGCTCTCGTTGGAGCAGTCGTATTTGCGATTGCAGTAGTTGCACTGGATGTTGCAGGCCGGCGCCACCGCCACATGCATGCGCGCGAAATAGTGGTGCGCCTCCTCCGAATAGCAGGGATGATCCTTGATCTTTTCCCAGGTCGCAGCATCGATATCGGCGGGTGGGGCCGACGTGCCGCAAGACGAGGATGCACAGCCGCCGCGCCGGGCGCTTGGCGAGGCCGTCAGGCTGTCGAGGGAGACGATCTGCGGGGACATGGGCACTCTCCGAGCGAAACGAGATCGCGCCATGCTCCGCAAGCGATATGCCAAGCCGTAAGCTATTGTTTGTCAGTGTGTTTTTTGGCTGTGCCGTGAAAGCGACATGCCCGGGCGACAGGCTTTGTCGGACTTGCGACACGGCGGCGGCGGGGAATGGGAAGGCTGAAAAGTGTGGGAAATCCAGCTTCGGCGCCTTTTGCATCATTTAGTCAGCAAATATCAGGCAAAACCCTTATTTATCAGTTAGAAGCGGCATACTTTAAAATGCCTCTAAGAAAGGCTTGCAATTCATCCCGGATGTGCCGATAGTGCCGGCCGTCCGTTTCAAACTCACTCGTAACGAGGATAGTCAACATGCTCGGTATTGGCGACAAGCTCCCTTCCTTCACCGTCACCGGCGTCAAGCCCGGTTTCAACAATCACGTCGAAGGGGGCGTCTCCGCATTCGAGGAAGTGACCGAGGCGTCCTTCCCCGGCAAGTGGAAGGTCATCTTCTTCTATCCGAAGGACTTCACCTTCGTCTGCCCGACCGAGATCGCCGAGTTTGCCCGCCTTGCCAGGGATTTCGAGGACCGCGACGCGGTCGTGCTCGGCGGCTCCACCGACAATGAGTTCGTGAAGCTCGCCTGGCGGCGTGACCACAAGGATCTCGACAAGCTGCCGATCTGGTCGTTCGCAGACACCAACGGTTCGCTGACCGACGGCCTCGGCGTGCGTTCGCCGGCTGGCGTCGCCTACCGCGTGACGGTGATCGTCGATCCCGACAACACCATCCAGCATATCTACGGCACCAACCTCAACGTCGGTCGCAATCCGAAGGATACGCTGCGTGTCCTCGATGCGCTGCAGACCGACGAGCTCTGCCCGTGCAACCGCGAGGTCGGCGGCGAAACGCTGAAGGCCGCCTGATGAGCATCGCGAGCCTGCAGGACAGGCTGCCCTCCTACGCCCGCGACGTGAAGCTGAACCTCTCGGCGATTGCCGAGGACGACAGCCTGACGCCGCAGCAGAAGTACGGCCTGTTCGTGGCCTGTGGCCATGCCACGCGCAACGCGGACGTCGCGGCGGCGCTCGAAGGGGAGGCGGCGAGCCACCTCTCCGCCGAGGCGCTGGATGCCGCCCGCGGTGCCGGCGTGCTCATGGGCATGAACAATGTCTACTACCGCTTCCTGCATCTCACCTCGAACCCCGAGTACCGGACCATGCCGGCACGGCTGCGCATGCAGCTGATCGGAAAGCCGGGCGTCGACAAGGTGGACTTCGAGCTGTGGTGCCTCGCCGTTTCGGCGATCAACGGCTGTGGCATGTGCATGGACAGCCACGAGAAGGTGGTGCGCGAGGGCGGGTTGCCGGCCTCGGCGGTGCAGACCGCCGTTCGCTTCGCCGCCATCATCCAGTCGGCGGCGGTGGCGCTCGAGACGGCGGCCGTGGTCGCCGCCTGATCTCGCTCAGCGTTTGAAGCCTTTGCGCCCGGCCGGACATCCTCCGGCCGGGCGTTCCGTTACCACCGGTCGGTGTGTGGCAATCCCTCGAACATCTCCGCGAGGCGCCGGCGCGTGGCGGCGGTGGTTCCCTCCGGGAGATCGTTCGTCGGAAAGAGACCGATCTCGGCGATCTCGCGGTTGGCGATGAAAGCGCGGCGCACCGAGCAGACCGGCACATGATAGAGCGCGACGTGATCGCGACCGGCCATGGCGGGATTGAAGTAGAGGCCGAGGAAGCGGGCTGGCCCCGCGGCTTCGTAGCCGGTTTCCTCCAGCAGCTCGCGGCGGGCGGCGGCCTCGGCCGTCTCGCGGGCGTGTACGCCGCCGCCGGGAAAGTGCCAGCCGGACACATAGGTATGGCGCACCAGGAGCACGCGCCCCTCGTCGAAGGCCATGGCGCGCACGCCCAGCGTGGTGCCGCCCCACAGGCGGACGAGCAGGGATCGGGCTTGCCCGACAAGGGGTTGCGCCGCTTCGATCAGGCGGTTTGCCACCATGAACTCCTCACGCCGCCCCTGGTTTGAAAGTCGACAAACTTCCGAACAGGTGCTTTAGCCTTTCGTCTAGGTCATACTTTGGGTTAACCAGTTTTAACTCAAAGGAAAGCTCAGTGTTTAGCCTCATGGCAAAAACATTGTGCATTTGTTATAGCTTTCATGTGAAAGAGAAGTCGCTCGTGGTTTCTCTCAACAACCTCTGAAGAAGGCCATCATGTTTTCCCTCTTCCGCCGTCGCTTCAACCGTGCCCATCGTTATAGTTGGGTGTCGGCCGTCGACGCGAACAATCCCCATATCGTCGCCGCTGTGCTGACTTTCTGGGGGCGTTAGTCCGGATCGGACGCGCAACGGTTCGAGGCGTGAACCAACTTCGTGAGCATACCATTCGGGGCGGATCGCCGGGCGGCGGTCCGCCCCTTTTCTTGGTCGCCGAGCCATCCGTCTTTACCGACAAGCAGGCATCGGCTACCCAAGGAACATGTTTCGCCTGATCCATATTTCCGATCTGCATCTCGGCCCGCTGCCGGAGGCGCGTCTTCGCGATCTCGCCTCCAAGCGCATCATCGGCTACGTCAACTGGCATCGCAATCGGTCGCGCGCCTTTGGCGACGACGTCGAAGCGGCGCTGATCGCCGCGATCGCCGCCGAGCGGCCGGACCATATCGCCGTGACGGGTGACCTCGTCAACATCGCGCTCGCCAACGAGTATGCCACGGCGTCCGCCTTCCTGGCGCTGATCGGATCGGGTAACGTGGTCAGCGCCGTTCCGGGTAATCACGATGCCTATGTGCCGGGTGCGGCACGCCGGGCGCGCAAGGCCTGGGCGGCCTACATGACGGCCGACGCCGGTGAGGCGGAAGGCTGGCCCTATGTGCGGCGGCGGGGTGATGTCGCCATCGTCGGCGCGTCGTCGGCGGTGGCAACCGGGCCGTTCATGGCAACCGGCACCTTCTCGGAGAAGCAGGAAGAGCGGCTGGCGACGGCGCTTGACAAGCTCGGCCGGGCCGGCCTCTGCCGGGTGGTGCTGATCCATCATCCGCCGGTGAAGGGGGCGACCGCCTGGCACAAGCGGCTGTCTGGAGCCTCGCGCTTCCGCAAGGTGATCGCTCGCCATGGGGCCGAGCTCGTGCTGCACGGCCATACGCACCAGCCGACGCGGCTGTCGCTTGTCGGCCCGAAGGGCGCCGTACCGGTGATCGGGGTTCCTGCCGCGACACAACGGCCGGACGGCGACCATCCGGCCGCCGGCTTCAACCTGTTCGACATCGAGCGAACCGATGCAGGCTTCCGGATGCGTCATCGGCTGATGCAGGCGATGGCGGGGGGCGCCTTCGTCGAAACGCGCAGCGAGGAAATCCTCAGCCCGGCACCATGAACCAGGCATAGGCAACGAGGCCGAGCGCACCGACGGCGAAGCCGGCCAGGAAGACGATCAGCGCCCAGATCAGCGTCGATCCCCGGTCATTCGCCTCACCGGATACCGCGCTGCCGGTCTCGTCACGGTCCAATGCGACGGTCCGCAGCTTGCCAAGAAGCGCGTCGCTCTCCATGGCCCGCTCGCGTTCGATCACTCGCTCGGCGATGTAGTCGATCACCGCGTCGGCGGTGTCGTCGAGGTCGGCGCTCTCATGCAACGTCAGGCGGCCGAGACGGGTATCCTTCAGGAGGCGGTAGGAGCGGCGGTCGCGCGCCATGACGACATGCGTGGTGGGGTCGATCCACAGGCGCGGCGGCGTCGAGCCGGCCACCTTGCAGATGAAGTAGGCATCGTCGGTGGGCAAGTCGGAGAACACGCCGGCGAGTTCCTCGGCCAGCAGCTCCAGGCGCGCCCGGTCGCCTTCGTGCAGGTCGGCATAGGCGTCGGCCCGCTCGCTCTCGGCGATGCGAACGCGGCGCACGGCGTCGGAAAGACGCCGGACCTTGCCCTCGCCGGTCTTGTTGTCGCCTGCCTCGCCGCCAGTCATGGGTCATCCTGCCGATTGGGCCCGGATTCGGACCGATCCTGTAAAAGCATACAGGGATGGCGAAATTAGGACTAGCTTAACCATTCCATTGCCCACAGCGCTTGGCCGGGGACCGGCAAGCGCGCCGACCTCAGTGACGTCAGGAGACCGCCGGCCAATGCTTTAACCTGATCGGCGGAGGCTCAGGTAGGGCTTGCCGACCGGCCACGCGTGGTGTTTGAAGTCTTTCCTGATGCCATGTGCCGCGCGACGGCCGGCGGCGAGGAGGAAGATCATGAAGCCCGTTTTCATCCAGTTGCAGTGCGCCCCCGGCCGGACCTATGCCGTAGCGGATGCCATATATGCTCTTGAGATCGCGTCGGAGCTCTATTCGACGTCGGGCGAATACGATCTTCTGATGAAGGTCTACGTCGATGCGTCTGCTCATGACGACATCGGCAAGTTCATCAACGAGAAGATCTCGTCGATTCCGGGCATCGTGCGGACGCTGACGACGCTGACTTTCCGGGCATTCTGAGGAAGAGCGGGATCGCCGGTCAGCTGCCGCTGCCGCCCTGGAGCGCCAGCCGGGTCGCTCCGATGATCGGGCCGGGCAGTCCGTCTTTCTTGGCTTGAACGATGACTGCGAGGCCGGCGGTCCCTTCGGGCGCCACGTCGGCGAGAGGCAGTTCCAGCGTCATGGCCTCGCCGGACCAGAGGCCCACCACCTGCATGCGGTCGACGACATTGACGTAGGTGACGGCAAGATCACGGTTCTCGCCGGAGGCGATGTCCACCGTTTTGGGCGGCAAGTAGCCGGCAATCCATACCGAAGCCTCGCCGTCATAGTCTCTTGGGGGCAGGGTGACGACGATGCGGTCGTTGCTGATCCGAGTGGTAATGGCAAGGTCGGGTGTCTCGCCATTGTCGCGCATGACGTCGAGCGACGCGCGAATCTCGTCTTCGCGGCTGCCGATCACCGCGTCACGGCCGTTGAGCACCACCTGCGGCGTGAAGACGGCGTGATCGAAGCGGGCCTTGGCATACTCTCGCTGGCGACGGGTGAACTCCGGCTTGGCGTAGGTGTCGCGCCAGCCGAGATAGTCCCAATAATCGACGGCGAAGGTGAGAGCGACGGTATCGGGGTCCTTGGCGAGACGGGCGAGAACCTTATCGGCTGGCGGACAGGCCGAACAGCCTTGGCTGGTGAACAATTCAACAAGGTCGGCTGCCATGGCACTGCCGCTGCCGACTGCTAATGCGACGCAGCATGATGCCATGCCGCGAGCAAATCCGCCGAAGGTCCCCCGCCATAACATGGTATCCAAGGCCAACCTCTTCGCCTTTGTTCTTTGCTGTGGCAAGGAATACGACAGCAGCGAACGACGATCCACTCACGAGTGCTTGACCGAACCAATCGGTCAACGCAACGCTCCGGCCGATGATCTCACCGACTCACGCGGGATTTCGGAGGGCAGTAACCTCGATTTCGATCTTCATTTCCGGGCGAATGAGGCCGGCGACGACCATGGTGGCCGCCGGTCGGATGTTCGCAAACCAGCGCCCGACGACGGAGAACACCGGATCGGCATAGGCGGCATCGGTGACGATGTAGCGGACGCGAACGACGTCGGACAGAGAAAAACCGACCTCGCCGAGCGCCCGGGCGATGGTGGCCATGGCGTTCTCGGCCTGTGCCGAGACGTCGTCCGGCATGGTCATGGTCGCATAATCATAGCCGGTGGTGCCCGAGACGAAACACCAGGGGCCGTCGGCGACGGCGCGCGAATAGCCGGCAACGGTCTCGAAGGGCGAGCCGGTTGAGATGAGTTTGCGCATGGGAGCTCTCGCAGAAAAACGCCCTCCCAGGGGAGGGCGGTTCTGGAAGATATCAGGCCCAGGGATGAACGGTGGCGTTCTTCGCCTCGAAGGCGGCGATCTCCGACGCCTTCTCGAGCGTCAGGCCGATATCATCGAGGCCGTTCAGCAGGCAATGCTTCTTGAACGGATCGATGTCGAAGGACACCGCACCGCCGTCCGGGCCCTTGATGACCTGATTGACGAGGTCGACGGTCAGCGTGGCGTTGGCGCCGCGCTCGGCGTCGTCCATCAGCTTCTTGAGGTCCTCGGGCGAGACCACGATCGGCAGAATGCCGTTCTTGAAGCAGTTGTTGTAGAAGATGTCGGCGAAGCTCGTGGAGATGACGCAGCGGATGCCGAAGTCGAGGAGCGCCCAGGGAGCATGCTCGCGCGAGGAGCCGCAGCCGAAGTTGTCGCCGGCCACCAGGATCTCCGCCTTGCGCCAGGCGTCCTTGTTGAGCACGAAGTCGGGGTTCTCCGAGCCGTCTTCGCGATAGCGCATCTCCGAGAACAGGCCCTTGCCGAGGCCCGTGCGCTTGATGGTCTTGAGATACTGCTTGGGGATGATCATGTCGGTGTCGATGTTGAGGATCGGCAGCGGCGCGGCCACCCCGGTGAGCACGTCGAATTTCTGCATGATCTGTCCTTTCCCGAAGCGAGCTGTCAGGCGGGGATGAGGCCGGTCGCGGCCGGCCGTCCCAGCATCAGGTTGAGGTTCTGCACGGCGGCGCCGGAGGCACCCTTGCCGAGGTTGTCGTAGAGCGAAACGATCAGCGCCTCGTCGCCGGCGGCATCGGTGAAGACAAAGAGGCGCATCTCGTTGGTGCCGTTGAGGGTTCGCGGATCGAGGCCGGGGAGGCGCTCGATCGCCTCGAAGGGCATCACCTTGACGAAGGTCTCGCCGGCATAGCGGTCGGCCAGCAGCTCGTGGATCGCCCGTGCCGTGAGGCCAGGCGCCACCGCCCAGAGGCGAAGCGGCACGAAGGTCAGCATGCCCTGCGCGAAATTGCCCACCGACGGCTGGAACTGCGGCGCGTGGCTGAGGCCGGTGTAGGCGGCCATCTCCGGTAGATGCTTGTGCTTGAAGGTGAGGCCGTAGGGCATCAATGGGGCGGGATCGGCGGCGGAGACGTAATCTTCCACCATCTTGCGTCCGCCGCCGGAATAGCCGGACACGCCGTTGTAGGTCAGCGGCGCGTCGGCGGGCAAAAGGCCGGCATCGATCAGCGGGCGAATGCCGGCGATCAGGCCCTGCGGCCAGCAGCCCGGATTGGAGACGCGCTTTGACCCGGCAATCGTCTCGGCCTGGTCCTTGGCCATTTCGGCAAAACCATAGGCCCAGCCGGGCGTCACGCGGTGTGCGGTGGAAGCGTCGATAACGGCCGTGCGATCGTTGTCGATGAGGCTTACCGACTCTTTCGCAGCGTCGTCGGGCAGGCAGAGAATGGCGACGTCGGCGGCGTTGAGCAGCCGGCGGCGTTCGTCCATGTCCTTGCGCTTGTCCGGGTCGATGGTCAGCAGATCGATGTCGTCGCGGGCGGCGAGACGGTCGCGGATCTGAAGGCCGGTGGTGCCTGCTTCGCCGTCGATGTAGATCTTCGCCCGCGTCATGGTCGTTGCCCGGAACTGGCCGGCTGCTGCCGGCACGTGTTGGAAAGTCCGCCGCGGCGGGGCCGGGCGGAGTGCCGAGAGGCTTTACCATCATCGGTCGCTGCTGTCATGCGCCTTGAACAGCGTCAAGGGCCAGCGCAGCCGGGTTCAGGCCGGCAGGATGTAGGTGACCGCGAGATAGGCGCAAAGGCCGACGGCCAGCACCAGCGCCAACCCGCGTGCGATCTTGCGCGCGAAGATGACATCGGGATCGTCGTTGTCGTTGGCGGGGTCGTCGAACTGCATGGCTCCGGCCCGTGGAGTGGTCTCGCCTGTATATAATCGCCCCGGCGGCCGGGCCAAGCGAACAAAAGGGCTTGCATCGGGGTTGACCTTTGGCCGACCCTTGAGATGCCCCTTCCGCCCGGTCCGGCGATTCCTCTCCGGAGGGCCGTGCCGGACGGCAACGCCGATGAGGTTGCCATGGCCAGGCTGTTCACCGCCCTCGAAATACCCGCCACGGCCGGCTTCCACCTGTCGCTCCTGAAAGGCGGCCTGCCCGGCGCGCGCTGGATCGACCCGGCCAACTATCACGTGACGCTGCGCTTCATCGGCGATATCGATCACCGCACCGCCGACGAGGTTGCCGCCGCGCTCGACCGCGTCTATCGACCGCCCTTCGAGCTCAGCCTCAGGGGGCTGCACTGCTTTGCCTCGGGGCGCGTGCCGCACTCGCTGGCCGTCAAGGTGGAGCCGACCGAGCAGTTGATCGAACTGCAGGCCGAACACGAGCGCATCATCCAGCGGCTCGGCCTGCCGGCCGAAGGGCGGCGCTACATTCCGCACGTCACCCTGGCCCGCTTCAAGGGCACCACCTCGACCGACGTCGCCCGCTGGCTGTCGGAGCATGGTGACTTCGTCGGCCCGCGCTTCCCGGTCGACCGCTTCGTGCTCTATTCGTCGCGCGCGTCGGTGGGCGGCGGCCCCTATCTCGTCGAGGAAGCCTATCCGCTGGCCGCCTGATCCATTTCAGGCGCGCAGCTTGTCCACGAAGCCTTCGGTGCGAGGCGGCGGAGATCTGCGACATTCTGTCGGTCCATGCCGACGATCAGGTCGAAGTCGGAGAAGTCGGCTGTCCTGACCTGACGGGCGCGTAGCGGCATCAGGTCGACGCCATGCTTGCGCGCGGCGGCGATGGTGCGGCGATCGGGCGGTTCGCCGGCATGCCAGCCGCCGGTGCCGGCGCTGTCGACGCGGATGCGGTTGGCGAGGCCGGCGGCCGCGAGATGGTTCAGCATCAGCCCTTCGGCGGTGGGCGACCGGCAGATGTTGCCAAGGCAGACGAACAGGATGGAACGCAACGGTCTCGGTCCTCTTTGGGAGAGGGGGTTTTCGCCGCGCCGTGGCTTGCGGTCAAGATGATCCCGACCAATAGTCGGCATTCCCAAGATCGGAGTGTGCCGACATGGACTTTCTGCCGACGATGAGCGTGCTCGTCGCCTATACGCTGGCGGTTCTGGCGCTCAACTACACGCCCGGGCCCGATATGGCGATGTTCGTCGGCACGGCGATCACCCGCGGCCGGCGGGCGGGCATCGCGGCCTTTCTCGGAACCAGCACCGGCATTCTCGTCCATACGCTTCTGGTCACCTTCGGCCTTGCGGCGCTGCTGGCCGCCTCGCCCCTCGCCTTCGACGCGCTCAAGGTGATCGGCGCGCTCTATCTGTTCTACGTCGCCGTCGGCGCCATCCGTCACGGCAGCCGCTTTGCGCCGGAAGGCGGAGCGTTGCCGCCCGAGCCGGCCGCCCGGCTCTATCTGAAGGGGCTCGCCGTCAACGTGCTGAACCCCAAGGTCGCGCTGTTCTTCCTGACCTTCCTGCCGCAGTTCGTCGAGCCGGGCGACCCAGCCGCTCGTGGCAAATTGCTCTTTCTCGGTCTGTGGTTCCTCCTGGTGTCGACCTTGTCGACCCTGCCCCTGATCCTGGGGGCGAGCGGCGTCGCCGCCTTTCTCAAGGCGCGGCCGCGGGCGATGCGGACCATCGACTATGTTTTCGCCGGGGTGATGGGCGCCTTCGCGGTGAAGCTCGTCACCGCCCGTCTTTAGGCTCACGTGGCCGGGTCAGGAAGACGCCGTCGACGCCGGCCATGCGGCCGGCCACCAGCCAGTAGACGAAGCCGCCGACAAAACCGGCTGCGACGAGAATGGCGATCTGTCGCGGCTCGCCTTGCAGCGACCGCATCATCGGCGCCAGGCCGAGGGACGGCAGGAGACCGAGAAAGCCACCGGCAAGCAGGTAGATCAGCGCGGTGCGCAGGCGAAACACCTCGGTGACCAGGATGACCACCGCCCACGGGGCGAGTGCCATGGAGCCGAGATAGCTGGCGGTCATGGCGGCACTGATGCCGAAACTGCCCCAGAACCATGCGCTATCGGCCGGGTCGGCGGGCATGAAGCCGACCGAAGCGGTCAGCATGAACACGGCGGCGGCGGCCACCGCCAGGATGAAGCCGATCAGCGCGGCAAAGATCCGGCCGATCGCCCGCATCAGTCCTCTCCGTGGCCGGCCACCATGGCGCGCATGGCAAGGTCGGATTCGCTGAGGCCCATTTCGAGCCTCAGACGCTCGGTCTTCCTCAAACGCTCGCTCTCGCTCTTCAACTGGCCACAGGCGGCGGCGATGTCGCGGCCGCGCGGCGTGCGGATCGGCGAAGCATAGCCGGCGTCGTTGACGAACTGGGCGAAGGCCTCGATCGTTTCCCAGTCGGAGCACTCGTAGGCGGTGCCCGGCCAGGGGTTGAAGGGGATGAGGTTGATCTTGGCCGGAATGCCCTTGAGCAGCTTCACGAGGTCGCGGGCGTCTTCCAGGCTGTCGTTGACGCCCTTCAGCATCACATACTCGAAGGTGATGCGGCGCGCATTCGACAGGCCGGGATAGGCGCGGCAGGCGTCCATCAGCTCTTTCAGCGGATATTTCTTGTTGATCGGCACCAGGACGTTGCGCAGGTCGTCGCGCACGGCATGCAGCGAGATCGCCAGCATGCAGCCGATCTCCTCGCCGGTACGAGCGATGTTCGGCACCATGCCGGAGGTGGAGAGCGTGACGCGACGCTTCGATAGCGACAGTCCGTCGCCGTCCATGATGATGTGGAGCGCCTGCTTGACGGCATCGAAATTGTAGAGCGGCTCGCCCATGCCCATCATGACGACATTGGACACGAGGCGCCCCTCGCTCGGAATGGCCGCTTCGGCGTTGGGTGCCACGTCCGGATAGTCGCCGAGCCGGTCGCGGGCGATCAACACCTGCGCGACGATTTCCTCGGCGGTGAGGTTGCGTACCAGCATCTGCGTGCCGGTGTGGCAGAAGGCGCAGTTGAGCGTGCAGCCGACCTGCGAGGAGACGCAGAGCGTGCCGCGACCCTCTTCGGGAATGTAGACGGTCTCGACCTCCACCGGCTTGCCGGCGCCGCGCGAGGGGAAGCGCAACAGCCACTTGCGCGTACCGTCGGCCGAAACCTGTTCGGTGACAATTTCCGGCCGGCCGACCACATAGGCGGCGTCGAGGCGGGCGCGCAGGTCCTTGGCGACGTTGGTCATCGCCGAGAACTCGCGCACGCCGCGCACGTAGATCCAGTGCCAGAGCTGGGTGACTCGCATCCGGAGCTGCCGCTCCTCGACGCCGATGGCGAGGAGGGCTTTCGCCATCTCGACGCGCGTCATGCCGACGAGCGACGGCTTTTCCGTCGCGACGGCGGGCGAGGCGGCAACAGGGCTGTGGTCGATGAGGGTCGACATGGGCGTTCGGTCGGTCCTGATGAGGTTGGAAGGCGAAAAATGTCCGCCTCAAAAGCAAGAACGGCCGCGGACGTCACCGTCCCGACCGTTCCCGGTTATGCGAAGCTATAGCAGAAACCAGACCGGAACCCAAGCCAGCGGCGGCAAAGCAGCCGTCCTGCTGACGCAGGACTCTATTTACGGCCTCAATCGCCGGCGGGCGTCCCGCCCTTGGCTCTCGCTCCGCTTCCGTCTTTCGGGCTTTGCCACGAAAGACCCGCTACGCGCGGCGCCGCTTGGCGCCGGAAGCCGCCGATGGCGGCTTCGAGTTCATGCTGGCCTCAGTCGCCGGCGGGACTCCGCTTGGCGCCGGAAACCGCTTCGCGGCTTACTGGCACTCGCCGTCGATGCGCTTCAGGGCGGCGCTGACGCCCTTCAGCGAATAGGTATCGGTGGTGACGGTGCCACGGCGCGACGTACCGGTGATCACCATCTCCGAGCCGCCACGCATGGCGGTGATGAAGCGGTTTTCCTCGGCGGGGTTGTCGACCCAGGCGCCCTGGTCCTTGGTGTACATGCTGAAGGTGGCGTCGCCGATCTTGACGGTGGTCTTGGAGCCTTCCTTGTAGGGATAGCCTGTTATCACCGAGATCTCATGCTTGACGCCTTCCTTCGGGCGATTGGTGATGAACATGAACACCGGGTCACGGTTGACGCCCTGCGGCAGCGTGGTGGTCGGCTGCGTCGCCGCGTAGCAAACCTTGGCGCCGGCATTGTTGTAGGTGTAGGTGGCCCAGCTCTCGAACGTCTGGAGCGGCGTGGGCGCCTTGGTCTGCTGCTGCTGGGCGCCGGCGAGGGTCGTCGCGCCGAGCAGCAGTGCGACGGCCAAGCCGAGGGTGCGTGCGTTCGTCATCTAATCACCTTGGGTCTTGTCGTGGGACACGGATGCGCCCACCGAGGCGGTCCGCATGAAGCCTAAGGGAAACGTTAAGGCGTCATGGTTACCAAAGTGTTGCTCCGGCGTTTCGATCTGTCGGGCAAGGACGGCCATGGGCGCTTCACGTTATCGCGGCGCGAGGCTTGGCTGGAAATCGGGCGACAATGCGGCCGGTCGTCCGTTGCCTTTCCGGTTCCACGAGTTATCCGGTTTTTTCAGCCGCGAGACGGTCGAGCGCGGCGCGGGCGGCGACACGATGCCGCTCGCCGATGTTGCGCCGAACCAGCCCGATTGCCGTGACGAGCACGGTAATGTCATCGGAGAAGCCGAGGCCCAGGACAAAGTCCGGCAGGAAGTCGAGCGGCACCACGAAATAGGCGAGCGCGGCGAACAGCGTCGCCCGCACCGATGCCGGCGTTTCCGGATCGAGGGCGCAATAATAGGCGGCCACCACCTCATCGATGAAGGGAATGGCGGTGATGGCCTTCCTCACCGTCTTCCAGAAGCGCGAGCGGACACGGGCCTCGTGGCCTTCGGCCGGGCCGATGATTTCAGGGTCGGGGTAATGGGCTTTGCGCATGGCGTCGAAATGGGAAGCGGGGCGGCCCCTGTCAACGGTCGAGCCGGTAGATGGGCATGCGACCGTCCCTTGCCGTGAAGATCCGGGTTTCAAGGGCACCGAGCGGTTCGATGCGATCCGGGGCGATGCCGAGCGCCGCCGGATCGACTTCCGTGACCAGAAGCGCCGGGCCGTGCTCGGTGGGGTCGTAGGGAATGGTCATCTGGAACTGATCGGCCGGCGCCGCACCGGGCGCGACATGGGCGCGAACGGTAAGGCCGCTGTCGCGCAACTCGTAGAGCGTTTCCGACGTCATCGGACGCCCGACGGTGACCACGGTGGTGACGCCGGCCGCCCGGGCGGCGGCGGCGAGCTTGTCGCCATAATCGGCCCAGTAGAGCAGGCGATGCATCTGCCGGGGCTTCTCGGGCAGCGGCACATGGCCGACGAGGCCGACGGCGACGGCCAGCGCCACCGCCGCTGTTCCGTTGAGGGCTGCCGACAGCTTCATCAGGCCGCGCCAGCGGCTGTCGCACAGCACGGCGCTCGCGAAGATGACGAGCGCCGGGAAAGCCGTCGCCGCCCAGTTGCCGTGGAGTTTCGCGAAGGCGGCGTTGACGCCGATGACGATCAGGATGGGCAGGCTCAGCCACAGCATCAGCCGGTCGGCGGACGGCTTTCTCGACCGCCAGCCGAAGACGGCGGCGACGATGGTAACGACGAACAGGATCGGGCCGGGGATGGCGGCCTGCCCGCCGAGATACTCGAGGATCTTGCCGAACTTGAAACCGATCGCCTCCCAGCCGGCGTTGTCGCCGGTGTGGTGGAAGGTGACGAAGCCGTTCTGGGCGTTCCAGATCAGATTGGGCAGGAAGCCGGCAAGGCCGCCGAGGAGAGCCACCCAGGTGGCGCCGGTGCGCAGGAACAGGCGCCGGTCGGCCGTCGCCAGGAAATAAACGAGCAGCGAGGCCGGCAGATAGATCATCGCGTATTTGGCATTGAGGCCGACGGCGACCGTACCGGCGAGATAGAGCGCGCGGGACAGCGAGGCCTTTTCGAGGAACAACGCCGTGGCATGCAGGCCGACGCACCAGAAGAACATCAGCGGCACGTCGGTGTTGAGGAGCAGCGACGACAGGCTGACCGCCGGCATGGCGATGTAGGCGAGGGCGCTCCAGAAGGCGATGCGGCCGTCATAGAGACGGCGGGCCGCAAGGAAGACGAACCAGGCGGCCGCCGCGTGCAGGATGGGGGCCGGGGCGCGGACACAGGCGACGCCGTCGCCGCAGATCTCGGTGGTGCCGCGGATCAGCCAGGCGATGAGGCCGGGCTTGGTGAAATAGCCGAAGGCAAGATGCCTGGACCAGGCCCAGTATTGCGCCTCGTCGTAGCTGAGCTCGAAGCCGCTCAGGAGGAGGGCGGCAAGGCGGAGCAGCAGGAACGCGGCGATGACCAGGAGGGTCGGCTTCGTCCAGTCCCGGTCGGGGGTCGTGTTGAGGTCGGTCATGCTCGGCTCGGCTGGCGGCGGGGTGGTGGCGGTTTATCAGGCGCGATCGTGGCCGGCAAATGACCAATCTCCAGCCTTGCACGGCCGGCGCAGTCGGTTAAATTGCCGGCGATCCTTTCGAGCCGCCGGCCAGCCTCCTAACGACCGCAGCGGTTTTCACCTCCACGGAGTTTCCATGAAAAAGGGCGAAGTCAAGAAAGTCGTGCTGGCCTATTCCGGCGGCCTCGACACGTCGATCATCCTGAAGTGGCTGCAGACCGAACTCGGCGCCGAAGTAGTGACCTTCACCGCCGACCTCGGCCAGGGCGACGGCGATCTGGAGCCGGCCCGCAAGAAGGCCGAGATGCTGGGCATCAAGGAGATCTTCATCGAGGACGTGCGCGAGGAGTTCGTCCGCGACTTCGTCTTCCCGATGTTCCGCGCCAACGCCGTCTACGAAGGCGTCTACCTGCTCGGCACCTCGATCGCCCGGCCGCTGATCTCCAAGCATCTGATCGACATCGCCCGGAAGACCGGCGCCGACGCCATCGCCCATGGCGCCACCGGCAAGGGCAACGACCAGGTGCGCTTCGAGCTTTCCGCCTATGCGCTCAACCCGGACATCAAGATCATCGCCCCCTGGCGCGACTGGACGTTCAAGAGCCGCACCGACCTGATCGACTTTGCCGAGAAGCATCAGATCCCGATCGCCAAGGACAAGAAGGGCGAGGCGCCCTTCTCGGTCGACGCCAACCTCCTGCACTCGTCCTCCGAGGGCAAGGTGCTGGAGGATCCCTCGCAGCCGGCGCCCGAGTACGTCCACATGCGCACCATTTCCCCTGAGGAAGCGCCGGACAAGCCGACCGTCATCACCGTCGGCTTCGAGAAGGGCGACGCCGTCTCGATCAACGGCAAGCGCATGAGCCCGGCCGAGCTGCTGACGGCGCTCAACACATACGGCCATGACAATGGCATCGGCCGCCTCGATCTGGTCGAGAACCGCTTCGTCGGCATGAAGTCGCGCGGCGTCTACGAGACCCCCGGCGGCACCATCCTGCTCGCCGCCCACCGGGCGATCGAGAGCATCACGCTCGATCGCGGCGCCGCTCACCTCAAGGACGAGCTGATGCCGCGCTATGCCGAGCTGATCTACTACGGCTTCTGGTTCGCGCCCGAGCGCTACATGCTGCAGGCGTTGATCGACAAGAGCCAGGAAAACGTCGAGGGCGAGGTGACGCTGAAGCTCTACAAGGGCAACGTCATCGTCACCGGCCGCTCGTCGCCGAAGACGCTCTACTCGTCAACGCTGGTCACCTTCGAGGACGACCAGGGTGCCTACGACCAGAAGGACGCCGCCGGCTTCATCAAGCTCAACGCCCTGCGCCTCCGCACGCTGGCCAAGCGCGATCGCGGCTGAGCTTCCAGGCGCTGCTCAAAACCAAAGGCCCGCTCCGGTGTTCGCCGGGGCGGGTCTTTCTTTTGGGATCGCAGGTACGGCGTCTACGCCGCGCGCAGGCTGTCGACGAACTTGCCCACCTCGCTCTGGAGGTCGGCGGACTGGTGCTCGAGGTCGGCCGACAGCGCCATCAGGTGGGTCGAGGCGCGGCCGGTCAGTTCGGCGGCTTCGCCGACGCCGGCAATGGAGCCGGTCACCGTCTGCGTGCCCTCGGCGGCCCGCTGGGTGTTCTGGGCGATCTCGCCGGTGGCGGCACCCTGTTCCTCGACCGCACCGGCGATCGAGGCGGTGACCTCGCGGATCATCGAGATGGTCGAGGTGATGCGGCCGATGGCCGTCACCGTCTCGTTGGTTGCCTCCTGGATCTCGCCGATCTTGGAGCCGATCTCGTCGGTGGCCTTGGCCGTCTGGGCGGCGAGCTGCTTGACCTCGGAGGCGACGACCGCGAAGCCCTTGCCGGCGTCACCGGCCCGCGCCGCCTCGATGGTGGCGTTGAGGGCCAGAAGGTTGGTCTGCTCGGCGATCGCCCGAATGAGGTTGACCACGTCGCCGATGCGGACGGCGGCATCGGTCAGCGCCCGCACCTTGGTTTCCGTACGGGAGGCTTCGGCGGCGGCTTCCTCGGCGATACCGGCCGACTTGGACACCTGGACGTTGATCTCGCGGATCGAGGCGGTAAGCTCCTCGGCGCCGGCCGCCACCGTCTGCACGTTGGAGGCGGCGGTTTCGGCGGCGCCGGTCACCGACTGCGCCCGGCCGGATGTGGCGTCGGCGGTTTCCGACAGTTCGCGGGCGGCCTCGGCCACTTCGGCCGACGACCGGACGAAGCGGTCGGCCAGCGCGCCCATGGTCGACTGGAAGGCGTCGGCGAGCGCCTGCCGCTCCTGGAGTTGCCGGTCGGCAGCGAGGCGGTCGCTCTCGCCCTGCTCGGCCCTGAGGCGTTCGGTTTCCGACAGGCCCTTGGCGAAGACGTCGAGCGTCCGCGCCATGTCGCCTACCTCGTTGCGATGGTCGGCGTAGGGAATGGTCACGTCGCGGTCGCCGGCGGCCACCGCCTTCATGGCGGCGGTGATGCGGGCGATCGGCTTGACGATGCCGCGCGCCAGAAGCAGGCCGAACACCAGCGTCATCGCCATGATCCCGCCGAAGATCATCATCAACTGATCCCTGGCATCGCGCCGGGCGCGGATTTCCGAAGTGGAGGCCGAGGTGTCGATGCTACGGATCATCGAGACGAGATTGTCGAGCTGCGGTTCCAGCGCCTTGTAGCCATTGGAAAGCTGCTGGTAGCTGCTGAGGAACTTCTGCTGCAGCGTCACCCACTGGCCGACATTGGCGGTGTACTCCTCGAATGCCTTGCCGAGTGCCGTCTTGGCGTCGGCCGGAAGCGAGCTGCGGGCGAGTGCGCGGGTCAGGTCCATGGAGGTCTTGCCGAAGGCGGTGAAGGCCTGCGGGTCGCTCTTCAGCATGAAGTCCTTTTCCTGGGTCCGCATGGTGGCGAACAGCGCGGCGAGTTCCGGCGCCGGATTGGCGGTCAGAAGGTCGTTCACCGCCTGGCTGGACTTCAGCAGCGCCCCGTTGACGCCCTGCTGCGGGTAGAGGCCGAGCTGCTTCTTGATGTCCAGGATGGCCTTGAAGGACGTGCCGTATTCATCGAGCCCGGCCTTGATCAGGGCGACGTTCTCGGCCTTGGCCGGATCGGTCGCCTTGATGCGCGCTTCGAGCTGCTGGATGGTGGAGCCGATCATGCGGCTGATGTCGCCGTGCAGGCCGGAGTAGCGCTCGTTGCCGGTGAAGAGGAACTCGATCTCGGCGCGGCGGAGCTGCAGCGTGGTGGTTTGCAGCGTGCCGGCGAGATCGGCATTGATGCGGGCGCTCGCCGCACGCTGCCGGTAGGCGTTGGCGTTGATGTCCTGCATCATGTAAAGCCCGCCGACCGCGGCGAGGGCCAGGAGCGAGAAGAGCCCGAAGGCGAGCACCTTCGTGGCTATGCGGAAACGCGATCCGATCGCGAATCCCTTGAGCCTGAACTTCGGCATGCGGAAACTCCCCCAACAAACCGGTTCGGCGCAACGCCAAGCGGCGCCCGACTCCTCCCGACCGGTCTCTATCCCGACCAGCATCGCCTTCTCGGATTAATTGCGCGTAAAGCGAGTAGTGGAAAATGCCGAGAACCGGCACGAGCTCTTGATGGTCCCGATGGAGACGCCTCTGCCGGCTTGTTTGTCAGGAGACCGGCTGCCCAGCTTATCGGCAGAGGGGCGATTGCGCGGGGCGGCGAATTGCGTGAAGCTCAACCGTCTCCTGCCAGAAGGCCTGTCATCTTTCATGCCCCTTTCGCTTCTTCTTTCGGCCTTCGTCGCCGCCTTTCTCTATGTCGTCATTCCCGGTCCGGCCTTCATCGCGTTGCTCGGCATCGGCGCCGGGCAGGGGCGGGGCGCCGGAGCGCGCTTCATCGTCGGTCACCTGGCCGGCGACACGCTATGGACGAGCCTCGCGCTCATCGCCCTGGTCGGCGCGCATGTGGTGGGACCGATGGTGTTCGATCTGCTCGGCTGCGTCTGCGGCGCGTATCTGGCCTTCATCGGCTGGCGCGCCTTCCGCGCCCGGCCGAACGGCGAGGGGCGGGCGGTGATGGCCGTGGAGCGGCCGTTCCGCCGCGGCCTGATCTTCGGCCTCACCAATCCCAAGGGCTATCCGGTGGCGCTCGCCACCTTCACGGCCCTGGTTGGCGGCGTCGCCGACACGCTGTCCTTTTCCAACCTGCCGGCGTTGCTCGCCGCGTCATTCCTGGGCTTCCTCGTCGCCGACGTTGTGATGATCGCCATCATCGGCGCCGGCGCCGTGCGCCGCTTCTATCGGGCGCACGAGCTCGCCATCGTCCGGGGCTCGGGCCTGTTGTTCATGGGCTTTGCCGCGCAGGCCTTCTGGCATTCGGTGCCAGGCCTTCTCGGCGTCCGCCGCGCCTGACGGGGTCAGTCGCGCTCCCGCTCGGCGAGGCCGAGCAGCAGCGCGGCGAGCGTGACGGCCGGGATCACCGTGGCGAAGGCGAGTGGTGGCGAGCCGATCAGCGCCACCGCGCCGGAATCGACAAAGCCGCTGCCCATCTGGGCGAAGCCGAGGAGCGCGGCGGCGGCGCCGGCCTTCTCCGGAAAGGCGGCCATGGCGCGGGTGGTGAGGTCGGGCGTCAGCAAGGCGAGCGCAAAGGCGAACACGGCGACCGGCGCCATCACCGAGGGGTAGGACGGCGGAAACAGGGCAATCGATGCCGTCATCGCCAGGGCGCCGGCCGTGGCGAGGCCAAGGCCGGGCAGCACCAGTCGGCGGGCGGGGATATGCCGGAGCAGCGCCTTGGTGACGATGCCGCCGACGATATAGGCGCCGGTCTGGGCCAGCATGCCGAAGCCGAAGGCCTGCGGGCTGAGGCCGGCGATGTCGATCAGGAGGAAGGGCAGCATCGAGCTCAGTGCGTAGAAGCCGCCGAGAACCAGCCCCATCATCAGCGCCGGGAACAGGAAGCGGCGGTCGCCGCCGAGCGCCACATAGGCGCGAGCAAGGCCCGTGGGGCTGGCGCGCGCCGGGTCGGGTGCGCGGTTGGTCTCCGGCAGGAAGCGGTAGACGGCAACGAGCAGTGCGCCGCCATAGCCTACCATCAGCAGGAAGATCGCCCGCCAGTCGAAGGCCAGCATGGCGAGGCTGCCGAGCGTCGGCGCGATCGCCGGGCCGATGGCGAGAAAGATGCCGATGGTATTCATCACCCGCGCCGACTGTTCGCCGGTGAAGTTGTCGCGCACGATGGCGCGAGCCACCGAGATGCCGACGGCGGCGCCGATGCCCTGCACCAGCCGGGCGACCGTCAGTGCGTGGATGGACGGCGCCAGCATGGCGCCGACCGAGCCGATGGCATAGAGCGCGAGGAAGGCAAGGGCCGCGGGGCGCCGGCCATAGGCGTCCGACAACGGTCCGCAGATCAGCTGGGCCAGGGCAAAGCCGGCAAAGTAGGCGGCGAGTGTCGCCTTCACGGCCGGATAGGTGGTGGCGAAGTCGGTCACCAGCTCCGGCATCGCCGGGGTGTAGAGGGCGAGCGATACCGGACCGAGCGCGATGAGAAGGGAACCGATCGCCGCGACATGACGCTCGGTCATCGGGGCATGCTGCATGGGATGTCCGGGAGATGAAGGCCGAAGGCGGCGCTTTTAGCAGAGATAGGCCGACAGTGTTAAGTGTCTCCGCCCTTTGCATGGCTGATCATCGCAGCAATAATCAGGTTTTTCTTGCTCCTGTCACAATCATTTGTATAGTGCGCGCCAGAATGACGGTCCGGAGGTTCGCTTCGGGCCGTCTGTCTTTTCCAAACCGAGTACGCCCATGCAAATGCGCAACATCGCCATCATCGCGCACGTCGACCATGGCAAGACCACGCTCGTCGACGAGCTTCTGAAGCAGTCCGGCACTTATCGCGAGAACCAGAAGGTGGCCGAGCGCGTGATGGATTCCAACGACCTCGAGAAGGAGCGCGGCATCACCATCCTTGCCAAGGCGACTTCGGTGGTCTGGAAGGACGTGCGGATCAACATCGTCGACACCCCAGGTCACGCCGATTTCGGCGGCGAGGTGGAGCGCATCCTCAACATGGTGGACGGCGCCATCGTGCTGGTCGACGCCGCCGAGGGTCCGATGCCGCAGACCAAGTTCGTGGTCGGCAAGGCGCTGAAGGTCGGCCTGAAGCCGATCGTTGCCATCAACAAGGTCGACCGGCAGGACGCCCGCATCCACGAGGTGGTGGACGAGGTGTTCGACCTGTTCGCCAACCTGGACGCTACCGAAGAGCAGCTCGACTTCCCGATCCTCTATGGCTCGGGCCGCAACGGCTGGTTCTCGACCTCGCCGGAAGGCGGCGAGGCCGAAGGCATGAAGCCGCTGTTCGACCTGGTGCTGCGCCACGTCGAACCGCCGCATGTCGAGCAGGACGCCCCGTTCCGCATGATCGGCACGTTGCTGGAGGCCAACCCCTTCCTCGGCCGCGTCGTCACCGGCCGCATCACCTCGGGTTCGGTGAAGACCAACCAGACCATCAAGGTGCTCGATCAGGATGGCAAGGTCGTTGACCAGGGCCGCGTCTCCAAGCTCCTGGCCTTCCGCGGCCTCGAGCGCACCGCCATCGACGTCGGCGAGGCCGGCGACATCGTGGCGATCGCCGGTCTGACCAAGGGCACGGTGGCCGAGACCTTCTGCGCCCTGGAAGTGACCGAGCCGCTGCACGCCCAGCCGATCGATCCGCCGACCGTCACCATGACCTTCCTCGTCAACAACTCGCCGCTCGCCGGCACCGAGGGCGACAAGGTCACGAGCCGCATGATCCGCGACCGCCTCTTGCGCGAGGCGGAAGGCAACGTCGCCCTCAAGATCGAGGAAAGCTCGGAGAAGGACTCCTTCTTCGTCTCGGGCCGTGGCGAACTTCAGCTCGCCGTGCTGATCGAGACCATGCGCCGCGAGGGCTTCGAGCTCGCCGTGTCGCGGCCGCGCGTCGTCTTCCGCAAGGACGAGACGACCGGCGAGACGCTGGAGCCGATCGAGGAAGTGGTGATCGACGTCGACGAGGAGTATTCCTCGGTGGTCGTGCAGAAGATGAGCGAGCGCAAGGCCGACATGGTCGAGATGCGCCCCTCCGGCGGCAACCGTCTGCGTCTGGTGTTCTTCGCGCCGACGCGCGGCCTGATCGGCTACCAGTCGGAGCTTCTGACCGACACGCGCGGCACGGCGGTGATGAACCGGCTGTTCCACGACTACCAGCCGCACAAGGGCGAGCTGCCCGGCCGGCGTAATGGCGTGCTGATCTCCAACGACATCGGCGAGGCCGTCGCCTACGCGCTGTGGAACCTCGAGGATCGCGGCCCGATGATGATCGAGCCGGGCTGGAAGGTCTATCAGGGCATGATCGTCGGTGAGCATACCCGCGAGAACGACCTCGAGGTCAACGTGCTCAAGGGCAAGAAGCTGACCAACGTCCGCTCGGCCGGCAAGGACGAGGCGGTGCGCCTGACGCCGCCGATCCGCATGACGCTGGAGCGGGCGCTCGCCTGGATCCAGGAAGACGAGCTGGTCGAGGTGACGCCGAAGTCGATCCGCCTCAGGAAGACGACGCTCGACCCGATCGAGCGCAAGCGCGAGCGGTCGCGCGACGCAGCCGCCTGATCAGCGTCTTGATGCATTCGAAAAGGGCGGTGCTGCGGCGCCGCCCTTTTTTCATGGGGCCGCTTCGCTTATTGAAAACAAAAAGGGCCGCGTCGCTGCCGACGCGGCCCTTCTCATTCCGTGTTCTCGTAGAACGAAGACTCAGCCTTCGCCGCCTTCCGAACCGCTGTCGCTGGTCGTCTTGGTGCGGCGGGTACGCGGGCGGGTGGTCGCGGCGATCGGCGTGCCCAGCGTGGTAGCGCGGCGGCGCGGAACGCGCTTGCGCGGCGCCTCTTCGCCTTCGGCCTCGGACGAGGCGGCTACCGGTTCCGGCGATGGCTCGCGGGCCTGTTCGGCAACCGGAGCGGAACGCTCGGCAGTCCGGGACGGACGTTCGGCGGCTGGCGCAGGGCGCTCGATGCTCGGCGCGGGGCGCTCGGCGACCACGACTGGGGCGGGCTCGGAAACGCGCGGCTGGCGGTCGAGCAGGAAGGCGGGAAGGCCGGCTTCGGCTGCGGCCGGCGCCGGACGCTGCTCGCGCTCGGCACGGACGGCCGGCTGCGGCGTGTCGGGGAAACTGACGTCGGGCTGCGGCGCATCGGCCAGCGTCGGCATCATGGTGGGCTGCGGCTGGCGCTCGCCACCGCGGTTGTCCTGATTCTGACCCTGCCGGTCGCCACGGTTGTCGCGGCCGAAGCGATCGAAGCGCTGGCGGCGGTCGCGGCGGTACTCGTTGCGGTCCTGCTGACGGTCTCCGTTGTCACCGTTGCGATTGTTGTCGCCGTTGTTACGGTTGTTGTCGCCACCGCGGTTGTTGTCGCCGTTGCGATTATAGTCGCGCTGCTGACCGTCGCGGTTCTGGTAACCGCCTTCGCGTTGCTCGCGCGGTTCACGCTGCTCGTTCGGCTGGCGGTTGTTGTTGTCGAACTGGCCGGGCTGGCGGATCTCGATCTGGCGCGGCTCGAAGCGGTCGGAGCCGATCGGCTCGAAATCGTCGTCCTCGTTCTCGTCCTCGCGCCCCGCGGCAGCGGCAGCCTGGGCAGCCTGAGCGGCGGCGATGATGCGGTAATAGTGCTCGGCGTGCTGGAGATAGTTCTCCGCCATCACGCGGTCACCGGCCGAAGAGGCATCGCGGGCGAGCTGGGTGTATTTCTCGGCGATGTGAAGGGCGGTGCCCCTGATCTTGATGTCCGGGCCGTTGGAATCGAACGACCGGGTCAGCGGATTGGGAGCCTTGCGGTTGGGCCGGCCGCGCATCCGTTGCTTGTTCTGCTGGTTCTGCCTCATATGTCCGCTATCTCTTGCCTTCGCGGGTCAAAAAAGCACGAGGCGCGAGGCCGCGGGTCTCGTTGACTGCCGGCTTTCCCATGAGGGACCGGCGAAGTCGCGGCGCCTGGTGCACACATATCATCCATCAAGAACGACCGTCAGCTCGGGCGCTTGCAGCCCATGACGGTATCGCCTCAGCATCCTCTACGTTTGATCGTATCGAGAACGGGTCTGAGCGGGATCCTGGCCCACGCCTTGGCTCTGCCGGCAACCGGTCTTCGTGAGCTAGCTCCGACTGCTCATTCGCCAGGGCAAGAGGTCATGCCTCCCGAATACGGCTTTTCGACGGTGACGTCAAATACAGCCGATTCTCTACGAAGGGACCCTAACTGCTTCGGTGCGACTTTCCAAGCTGAATTTTGGCTTCATAGTCAATAAAGCGAGGGAATTTCAGTCGAATTGCGCGCTGCGCCGCCCCAAGACCACCCGGTCGCGGCCGCCGAGGTCGCGGTGGACTTCGATTTCCATCAACCCGGTTGTCCTGAACAGCGCACCGACGGCTTCGCCCTGATCCCAGCCGATCTCGACGGCAAGAAAGCCGCCGCGGGCGAGATGGTCACCGATGCTGGCGAGGATGGACCGGTAGGCGTCGAGCCCGTCGGGGCCGCCGTCGAGAGCGAGGCGCGGATCGTGAAGGCGCACCTCGCGGTCGAGACCGGCGATGACGTCGCTCGCTATATAGGGCGGGTTGGAAACGATGAGATTGAAGCTGCCATCGACCGCGGCGAAAAAATCGCCCAGCGCGAAGTCCAGCCGATCGGCGACGCCGTTGCGACCGGCGTTGTCCTTGGCCACGTCCAGGGCGCCTGAGGACAGATCGGTGGCGACGCCGTGCGCCCCGGGCAGCTTGGCGAGCAGCGTCACGGCGATGGCGCCGCTTCCGGTGCCGAGATCGAGCAGGCGGAGGCCGGCGCCATCGGGTGAGACGCCAGGGATGCGGCCCGTGCGGACGGCGCCGAGCGCCACTTCCACCAGCACCTCCGTGTCGGGGCGTGGCTCCAGGGTGTCGGGGCCGAGCGCGAAGTCGAGGCCATAGAAGGAGGCAGTGCCGAGAATGCGGCCGACCGGCTCCCCGGCGGCGCGGCGGCTGATCCAGTCGTCGAGGCGGGCGGCGGCGTCTGCAGCGACCGGGCGATCCGTTGCGGCGAGAAGATCGAGCCGGCTGGCCCCTGTGGCCGCTTCCACCAGCAGGCGGGCATCGATGGCCGCCGTGTCGATGCCGACGTCGGAAAGGCGCCGGCGGGCATTGGCGAGCAAGGTTCCCAGGGTGAGGGCGTCGTTCATGCTTCGGCTTCGGCGAGCAGTCTCGCCTGATGGTCGGTGATCAGAGCGCCGACGATGTCATCGAGGTCGCCTTCCATCACCTGCGGCAGCTTGTAGAGCGTCAGGTTGATGCGGTGGTCGGTGACGCGCCCTTGCGGGAAGTTGTAGGTACGGATGCGCTCCGACCGGTCGCCCGATCCAACCTGGCCGCGCCGGTCGGCGGCGCGAGCGCTGTCGGCCTTCTCGCGCTCGATCTCGTAGAGGCGGGCGCGCAGCAGCTTCATCGCCTTGGCGCGGTTCTTGTGCTGCGACCGCTCCTCCTGGCAGGCGACGGCAATGCCGGTGGGAATATGGGTGATGCGGATGGCGCTGTCGGTGGTGTTGACGTGCTGGCCGCCGGCGCCCGACGAGCGGAAGGTGTCGACGCGGAGGTCACTTTCGCTGATGGCGATGTCGACGTCCTCGGCCTCCGGCAGCACCGCCACCGTGGCGGCCGAGGTGTGGATACGGCCCGAACTCTCGGTCACCGGCACCCGCTGCACCCGGTGGACGCCGGACTCGAACTTCAGGCGGGCGTAGACGCCGGCGCCGTCGATCGAGGCGATGATTTCCTTGTAGCCGCCGAGCTCGGCCTCCGACAGGCTCATCACCTCGACGCGCCAGCCGTGCGCCTCGGCATAGCGCTGGTACATGCGGAAGAGGTCGCCGGCAAACAGGGCGGCCTCGTCGCCGCCAGTGCCTGCCCGTACCTCCAGGATGGCGCTCTTGTCGTCGGCGCGGTCGCGCGGCAACAGCGCGATGCGGACGTCCTGTCTCAGCGTCTCGACCTTCTCGGCCAGCTCGGGCCGTTCGGCCTCGGCGAGGGAGCGCATGTCCGGGTCGGTGGTGGGGTCGCCCAGCATCGCCTCGATGTCGGCGAGTTCGCGATCGGCGTCGCGCAGAGCGCGGATGCGGGCGATCAGCGGTTCCAGCTCGGCATAATCGCGCGACAGGCGGACGAAGGTGTCGGCGTCCGGATTGCCGGCGAGCCGTGCCTCGATAATGGCGAAACGGTCGAGGAGGGCCTCGAGACGGGCGTCGAAAGGGGTCATGCGGTGGGCGGGAACCGGGTCAGTTGAGCGGGATGTCGCGGGATTCGGCGAAGTCCTGCAGGAGCTTGCGGATCGGCGGCCCATCGGGGCGGTTGAGGGCCGGGGCAAGCAGGGCTTCGAGCTCGCCGAGGTTGACCGAGCGGATCATGTCCTTCACGGGGCCGACCGACGTGGCGGCCATGGACATCGAGCGGAAGCCGACGGCCATCAGCGCCATGGCGGTGAGCGGCGTGCCGCCCAGCTCGCCGCAGAGCGTCGCCGGCTTGCCATATTCGGCCGACTTGCGGGCGATGGTGCGCAGCGCGCGCAGGAAGGACGGGGCGAGCGGGTCGAAACGCTGGGCCACCTTGGCGTTGCCGCGGTCGACCGCCAGCATGAACTGGAACAGGTCGTTGGTGCCGACCGACACGAAGTCGACCACCGACAGGAGTTCGTCGAGCTCGAACAGCAGCGCCGGCACCTCGATCATCGCGCCGAGCTTCAGCGACGAGGGCAGGGCATGGCCGTGCTTTTCGAGGAAGCGCTGCTCGCCCTTCACCAGTTCCTTGGCCTTAATGAACTCGTCGACCGTCGAGATCATCGGGAACATGACGCGCAGTTCGCGTCCGCCGGCGGCCTTCAGCAGCGCGCGCACCTGCGTTCTCAGGATGACCGTGCGGTCGAGCCCGATGCGGATGGCGCGCCAGCCCATGGCCGGGTTCTCTTCCTGCACCGAGCGGGTGAGGTAGGGCAGCACCTTGTCGCCGCCGATGTCGAGCGTGCGGAAGGTGACGGGCCGTCCGGTGGCGCCGTCGAGGATCTTGGAATAGAGCTCCGCCTGCTGCCCCAGCTTGGGGAAGGTCGGCGCGATCATGAACTGCAGCTCGGTGCGGAACAGACCGATGCCGTCGGCGCCCGACTCGTCGAAATGCGGCAGGTCGAACAGCAGGCCGGCATTGGTGTTCAGCGCGATGCGCACGCCGTCCAGCGTCACCGGCGCCTTGAAGCGCAACTGGCGATAACGCTCCTGCCGGCGGGCACGGAAGCGCACCTTGGTGACATAGGCCTGCTCGACGTCGGCCGGCGGCCTCAGGTGCACGTAGCCGCTTTCGCCGTCGATGATGATGCTGTCGCCATTCTCGGCCAGCGACACGACGTTGGCGAGCTGGCCGACCGCCGGGATGGACAGGGCGCGGGCGACGATGGCGACGTGGCTCGTGGTGGTGCCTTCCTCGAGCACCAGGCCGCGCAGCTTGGACCGGTCGTAGTCGAGGAGCTCGGCGGCGCCCATCGAGCGGGCGACGACGATGGCGTTGTCCGGCAGCTCGCTGGACTTTTCCTTGCCCATCAGCTCGCGCAACAGGCGATAGGTGAGGTCGTCGAAGTCGTGCAGGCGCTCGAGCAGATAGGGGTCGGTCTGCCGCTGCATGCGGGCGCGAGTGTCGGACTGCACGCGCTCCACCGCCGCCTCTGCGGAAAGGCCCGAGCGGACGATCGCCTCTTCCATGCGGCGCGTCCAGCCGCGGTCGTAGGCGAACATGCGATAGGCTTCGAGCACGTCGCGATGCTCGCCGTGGTGGGCGACCTCGCCGCTGTCGATCATGTCGTCGATAGAGAGGCGCAGGTTGGCGATGGCAGCCGTGAGGCGCTTGACCTCCTGCTCGGGGTCCTCGGCGATGAAATTGGTGACGACGACGCGTGGCTCGTGCAGCACCACGTGACCGAGGCCGACGCCGTCCGACAGCACCACGCCGGGCACGTGCATGGGACGGTTGAGGTCGAGTACCGTCTGCTGGGCGGCGGCAAGGCCCAGCACCTCGCCGGAGGCGATGATCTCGGCGATGATCATGCCGGTGGTCTGGAGCGCCTCCTCCTCCTCCTCGGAGTAGGTCTTGCGGACGCGGTTCTGCACCACCAGCACGCCGAGCGTGCGGCCCGAACGCAGGATCGGCACACCGAGGAAGGAGTGATAGGCCTCTTCGTCGGTACCGGGAATATAGGAGAAGGCCGGGTGTTCCTGGGCGTCGGCGAGGTTGAGCACCGCCGCCTCGGCGGCGATCAGACCGACGAGGCCCTGGCCGATGCGCAGCGAGGCCTTGTGGACGGCTTCGCGGTTGAGGCCTTCGGTGGCGAACAGTTCGAGCACGCCATCGGCGCGCAGGACGTAGAGCGAGCAAACCTCCGCGACCATGTTGGCCGCGATGGTGACGACGATCTTGTCCAGTCGCTCCTGGGCGCTGATCGGCTCCGCCATCACCTCGCGGAGGCGGCGGAGCAGAACGCGCGGTCCGGAAAGGCCTCCCCGCATCGTCGGCTTCCTGCTCTCTCCCGCGGGCCGGAACGGCGCCAGGCCGGCCGACGGGTTCATCCACTCCATTATGCCAGCCCTAGCGCGTTTTGCGGCCGGCTTGAAGCCATCAATATGGCAGCATGACCTTGTGGACCGCTGCCCGGAAACGGACGGGCTCCAGCACGTTGATAGGGCTTCGCCTTGGCTCCGGCGAGGCGCTTTTCCGTGAGAGCCCGACAAATCGGCGTGAGCACGCCGATGGCGGGAAGCCGGCGCCTGGACCTCTCCGGCGCCGGCGAACCGCGTCAGGCCTTGTCGAGGCCGTAGGCCGAATGCAGGGTGCGGACGGCGAGTTCGGTATAGGCCTCGTCGATCAGCACGGAGATCTTGATCTCGGACGTGGTGATCGCCCGGATGTTGATGCCCTTGTCCGACAATGCCTTGAAGGCCTGAGCGGCGACGCCGGCGTGGCTGCGCATGCCGACGCCGATCACCGACACCTTGCACATGCCGGTGGTGCCCTCGAAGGTCTTGTAGCCGATCTCGACCTTCTTGTCGTTGAGCACGGCGGTGGCGCGCTCATAGTCGGTGGCCGGCAGCGTGAAGGTGATGTCGGTCTCGGCGCCGTCGGCCGAGATGTTCTGGACGATCATGTCGACGTTGACGTTGGCCTCGGCCAGCGGTCCGAACACGGCGGCGGCGACGCCCGGCTGGTCCGGCACGCGGCGGATGGAGATCTGCGCCTCGTCCTTGGAGTAGGCGATACCGGTGACGACTTCCTGTTCCACGATCTCGTCCTCATCGCAAATGAGCGTTCCGAACGGGTCGCCGTTCGGCATGGTCTTGGGGTTGTTGGGGTCCTCAAACGACGACCGCACGAAGGTGCGGACCTTGTGGACCATGGCAAGCTCGACGGAGCGCACCTGCAGCACCTTGGAGCCGAGGGAGGCCATCTCCAGCATCTCCTCGAAGGAGACCTTGTCGAGACGGCGGGCCTTGGGCACGACGCGCGGGTCGGTGGTGTAGACGCCGTCGACGTCGGTGTAGATGTCGCAGCGGTCGGCCTTCACCGCCGCCGCGACGGCGACGGCCGAGGTGTCGGAGCCGCCACGGCCGAGCGTCGATACGCGGCCGTCGGGGCCGATGCCCTGGAAGCCGGCGATGACGGCGACGCGGCCGGCCTCCATCTGCTCGATGACGCGGCTGCCGTCGATCGACTGGATGCGGGCGGCACCATGGGCGCCATCGGTGACGATCGGCAGTTGCCAGCCCTGCCAGGAGCGGGCGTCGATGCCCATCGCCTGCAGCGTGATGGCGAGAAGACCGCTCGTGACCTGCTCGCCGGATGCGACGACGGCGTCATATTCGCGGGCGTCATGCAGGGCGGAGGCGCCACGGCACAGCGCGACCAGTTCGTTGGTCTTGCCGGCCATGGCCGATACGACGACGGCGACCTGATGGCCGGCATCGACCTCGCGCTTCACGTGGGCCGCGACATTGCGGATCCTATCGAGATCGGCGACGGAGGTGCCGCCGAATTTCATCACCAATCGAGCCATTTTCCGACGTCGTTTCCTGAGGGGCGGGAACCCCGTTGCGAGAGGTGAAAATGCGGGGAACCGGATGGTACCCGCAGGGCCGCGCCCTCAATACAGGAAGGTGCGGCGCCGGGCAATCGCCAGAGGCGATTGCCCGATGTTTGTTTTCTGCCTCAGTCGCCGGCGGGCCTCCGGCCCTTAGGCTTTCCGCTCCGCTTAAGTCTCCGAGACGCTTCGTGTCTCGAAGACACGCTCCGCGCGGCGCCGCTTGGCGCCGTAAGCCGCCTCGGGCGGCTTCGGGTGCGTTTGCTTGGTGGGGTGTGTTCAGAGGCGGAAGATGGCGCGGGCCCACGTGACGATGTGGTCGAAGAAGGGCGCCACGGCCTTCAGGCGGCCGTAGTCGCCGGCGCAGCCGTGGTGCAGCCCCTCGTAGCGGCGGAAGTCGAGCGTCACACCGGCGGCGGCAAGGCGCCCGGCATAGGCTTCGCCCTCGTCGCGCAGCACGTCGCAGCCGGCCGTCAGCAGCAGCGCCGGCGGCAGGCCGGCAAGGGTCTCGGCCCTGAGCGGCGAGGCGTGCGGATGAGTGCGGTCAGCCGGGTCGGGCACGTAATGGTCCCAGAACCAGGCCATGTCGTCGGCGGTGAGACCGAAACCCTCGGCAAACTCGGAATAGGACGGATGGCCGGCGGCGATGTCGTCGGTCACCGGATAGATCAGCATCTGGCCGGCGAGCGTCGGCCCGCCTTCATCGCGGATGCGCAGGGCGGTGACGGCGGTGAGGTTGCCACCGGCGCTGTCGCCGCCGACGATCAGCTTGGCCGGATCGATGCTCAGATCGCCGGCATGGGCGGCCACCCAGCGGACGGCAGCGAGGCAGTCGTCGCTGGCCACCGGAAAGCGGTGCTCCGGCGCCATGCGGTAGTCGACAGAGACCACCACGGCGCCCACACTGGCGCAAAGGTTGCGGCAGACGTTGTCGTGGGTGTCGAGCGAACAGAGCACCCAACCGCCGCCGTGGATGTAGACGATGCCTGGGAGGATATCGCCCTCGCCGAACGGCCTGTAGACCCGGGCCTTGATGGCGCCGCTGCCGACCGGGATGGCAATGGTCTCCACCGCCTTGACCGGCGCGCCGGCAGCGCGCGGCTCGGCCTCGGCGCGGGCACGGCCAGCCTCGGCCGACAGGTCTTTCAAGGGCGGTTCGCCGCGCGCGGCGGCCCGCGCCAGATCGGCGGCGATTTCGGGATGAAGCGGCATTGGTTCCTCCGGCCTCTATTTTTCACAAGTGAAGCGCTTTGGACGGGCGGCGGAAAGGCCGCCTTTCCGCTTATGACCAGAAATCACACCTTCGAGGGGAGCCTGCCAAGGGTTGACTTGGCAGCCGGCCGGCTCGAAAAGTCGGGACCCGCCCATCCCGGCGGCGATTGCGGAGAGCCCCATGACCGAGATGAAGCGTGACAGCGTCGATCAGGCCGAAGTCGATCGCTTCTCGGCGATGGCCAGGGAATGGTGGGACCCGAACGGCAAGTTCAAGCCGCTGCACCGGTTCAGCCCGGTCCGGCTCGGCTATATCAAGCGGGAGGTGTCCAGGCATTTCGGCCGCAATGAGCGCGCCGCCGACGCCTTTTCCGGGCTCACCTTTCTCGACATCGGCTGCGGTGGCGGCCTTGTGTCCGAACCGATGGCCCGGCTCGGCGCCACGGTCACCGGCATCGACCCGTCGCCCGTCAACATCGAGGTGGCGCGGCTGCATGCCGCCGAGACCGGTGTCGTCGTCGATTATCGGGCAACGACCGCCGAGGACGTTCTGGCCGCCGGCGAGCGATTCGACGTGGTGCTGGCGCTGGAAGTGGTCGAGCATGTCTCGGACGTCCCGTCCTTCCTCGCCACGGTGGCCGACTTGGTGAAGCCCGGCGGTCTCGTCATCGCCGCCACGCTCAACCGCACGCTGAAGGCGCTGGGCCTCGCGGTGGTCGGTGCCGAATATGTGCTGCGCTGGTTGCCGCGCGGCACCCATGACTGGAAGAAGTTCGTCAAACCCGAGGAGCTGGAGGCGCCGCTTCAGGAGGCCGGCCTGACGCTGCTCGACCGGCGCGGCGTCGTGTTCGATCCCCTTCGCTTCGCCTGGAAGGAAAGCGACGACACGGATGTGAACTATATGGTGCTGGCAGCCCGCCCCAAGGCTTGAGCCTCAGTTCCGCTCACCGGGAAGAACAGGTAGCGGCAGGATCTCGATACCCTCCTCGACGAGGGCGCGGGCATCCTCCGCCGTGGCTTCGCCGTGAACGGCGCGAATCGGCGCTTCGCCGAAATGGATGCGGCGCGCCTCCTCGGCAAAGCGTTTGCCGACGTTCTCGGACCCATCGAGCAGGGCCGCCTTGATTTCCTTAAGCTTCTCAAGGAACTCGCGTGCCTCTGGCGGAACGGCAACGAGCTGCTTGTCCTGCTGCGGCATCGGCACGACGGCCTTGCTTTCCGAGGTCGCGACATTCGGCCGCATCAACGCCTTGCTGACCGATGTCGAGCCGCACTCGGGGCAGGCGCAGAGGCCGGCCGACGACTGGACGTCGAAATCCTCCGAGGAACGGAACCATCCCTCGAACTCATGGGCGTTGGAACAGATGAGCGAATAGCGGATCATGACTTTCAACATGGCGCGCCGGATTTGCCATCGCAAGCCCGGCACATCTTTTTTGGCCAAGCCGGCAACTAAAGCGTGAAGCGGCGCTCGTTCTCCAGCGAGGGGATGCGGGCGCGGGTGAGCTCCACCTCGTCGAGGTCGATGTCGGCGACGATGACGCCCGGTTCGGCGTGGTCGGCCTCGGCGATCACCTTGCCCCAGGGGCCGACGATCAGCGAATGGCCGTAGGTTTCGCGGCCGTCCTCATGCGTGCCGCCCTGGGCCGCCGAGATCATGAAGCAGCCATTCTCGATGGCGCGCGCCCGTTGCAGCACGTGCCAATGCGCCTCGCCCGTCTGGCGGGTGAAGGCAGCCGGCGCTCCGATGATCTCGACATCGGCGTGGCCATAGGCGCGGAACAGCTGGGGGAAGCGCAGATCATAGCAGATAGCGAGGCCGATCTTCGTTCCCGCCGCCTCCACGACGATGGCGCTTTCGCCCGGCGTATAGGCGGCGCTCTCGCGCCAGCTTTCGCCGTAAGGCAGGTCGACGTCGAACATGTGGATCTTGTCGTAGCGGGCGAGAAGGTCGCCGGCCGGGCCGAAGACATAGGCGCGGTTGGCGATCCGGCCGTCGTCGCGGCGGATGGCCAGCGAGCCGAAATGCAGGGTGATGCCGAGCTCGCGGGCCAGCCCGGCGCCGCGCGCGACGAAGGCGTCCTTCGCCTCGACCTCGAGCTGACCCAGCATGTCCGCCCGGTCGCGTTCGATGATGTTGGTCATTTCCGGCGTTTGGATATAGGTGGCACCGGCGCCGGCGGCATCGCGGATCAGCGCTTCCACCTCGGGCAGGTTCTTTGACGGATCGCGGCCGGACCGGAGCTGGACGGCGGCGACGCAGAGCGGACGCGTCATCTCGTCTCCTTAACCGGCCAGAAGGCCATCGAGCCGTCCCTCGGCGTCGAGCGCGTAGAGATCGTCGCATCCACCGACATGGGTGGTGCCCAGGAAAATCTGCGGGAAGGTCATCCGGCCGGAGCGCTGCACCATTTCCGCCTTGAGGGCGGGGTCGCTGCCGGCGTCGATCTCGGTGAAGGCGGCACCCTTCTTGTTGAGGAGCGCCTTGGCTCTCACGCAGTAGCCGCAGCCCTCGCGGGTATAGATGGTGACCGGAACCATGGCGGACCTCCTCGGATGCGTGTTGCCGATACGAATCTATAGCCTTGATCAGCGCGGCGCCACAACCCGCGCCAGCGTCAGCACGTCGACGGCCGTCGCGCCGGCGGCCAGCAGCGCGCGGGTGGCAGCCTCCAGCGTGGCGCCGGTGGTCAGCACGTCATCGACAAGGATGGGGCGGCGGCCGGCAACAGCGGCCCTCCTGTCGGCGGGCACCAGGAAGGCGCCGCGCATGTTGCGCTCCCGCTCGTCGCGGCCAAGGCCCACCTGCCGCGGCGTGGGCCGGCTGCGAAGAAGCAGGCGCGTGGCAACCGGCAGACCGGTGAGGCGCCCCACTTCATGCGCGAGCAGGGCTGCCTGGTTGAAGCGTCGGCCGGCAAGCCGCCGCCAGTGCAGCGGCACCGGCACCAGCATGTCGGCATCCGTGATCAGTTCATGGGCGACCCGCGCCATCCAGGCGCCGAGCATCGGCGCGAGATCGGTGCGGTCGGCATATTTGAGGGCGTGGACGAGGTCCGGTACCGGACCTTCGTATGAGACCGCCGAGCGGGCACGGGCGAAGACCGGCGGATCGGCGACGGCGGGTGCCGAGAGGATGCCAGGACCGAGATCGATGGGCAGCGGTGTTCCGAGCCGCTCGCACCAGGGGCGTTCAAGGAAATGCACGCCCTGCCAGCAGTCGGCGCAGAGGCCGCCGGAGCTGCCGAGACGGGCGCGACAGACCGGGCAGGCCGGCGGCAGCACGAGGTCGGCGATCCCGCCGCCGGCGGCGCGGATAAGCCGGCCGGCCACGCCGATGGCGCCGAAACGCACACGAAGTCGGCGCGGCGTATCGGCGCCCAGGGGAAGCCAGATGTCTGATTTTGCGGGCATGGTGGTTCGCCGGTTGTGAAAGAACATAAGCACGCACAGCGATCGCTCGCCAGACGGCAATGCACGGCCTGGTCGCCGCCTGGCATTTGACGCGCCGACACGGCCCGCCTATCACCCTCTTTCCTTTCGCCGGAGGCTCCGATGACCCCCGTGATCTTCGACCGATCTCTCCTGGCCCGCCGCCGGGCGCGCGCGCTCGCCGAGCGGAAGCCGGGCGCCGATTTCCTGCTCACGCTCGTCGCCGACGATCTCGCCGATCGCCTCGCCGCCGTCGACCGTCGCTTCTCGCGGGCGCTGGTCATCGGCGATCCGACCGGCCTGCTGGCGGCGCGGATTGCTGCCGGTCGGGTCGACGAGGTGGTGCGCGCCGATCTCCTGGTTTCCGGGCTGGACGGCGGCGGCGCGCTGGTGCTCGACGACGAGGCGCTGCCGTTCGTGGGCGGTGCCTTCGACCTCGTGGTCTCCTCGCTGGCCCTGCAGTTTGCCAATGACCTGCCGGGGGCGCTGATCGAGGCCCGGCGCGTTTTGAAGCCGGACGGCCTGTTTCTCGGCGTGCTGGCCGGCGGTGACACGCTGACCGAACTCAGGCAGGCCTTCCTTCAGGCGGAAAGCCGCCGATCGGGCGGCGCCAGTCCGCGCGTCGCGCCGATGGCCGAGGTGCGCGATCTCGGTGGCCTGTTGCAGCGGGCCGGCTTCGCACTGCCGGTGGCCGACCAGGACCGGCTGACCTTGCGCTATTCGAGCGCGCTGGCGCTGATGGACGATCTCAAGGCGATGGGGGCGAGCAGCGTCTTGGCCGATCGGCGCCGCGGCCTGACCGGACCGGCGCTGATGGCCGAGGTTGCGGCGATCTATCAGGAGATGTTCGGCGATCCTGATGGACGCGTGCGAGCCAGTCTCTCGCTTGTGTCTCTGTCGGGCTGGGCGCCGCATGAGAGCCAGCAGAAGCCGCTTCGGCCGGGCAGTGCCAAGATGCGCCTCGCCGACGCGCTGAAGATGCCACCGAGGACGGAGGACGATTAACCCGACGTCGACATCTTGCCGGCGAGATACTCGAACGTATTGCTCATCTGGCTGGAAACGTCGGTCATGCTCATCATGCCGATCAGCGCCAGGCCGACCATCATCAAGAGTATGCCATACTCGACCGCAGTGGCGCCCTCGGTGTCGCGCAGGAAGGCGTTGAGCCGGCGCGGTCGCTGATCCGGACGCTTCGTCGCCATGCTGTCGCCTCTTCCTTTCGGGAACGCAAAGATCGGCCGGCCGCGCAGCCGGCCGCGCGCGCTGGCTCCATCATTGCCCTGAAATCGTGATGATTTCGTATATGTCAGTTACAAAAGGCTGCTGGAAAGCGGCGATAGAAGGTCCTGCAGATGCGGAATCAGCGGGGCGTCGGCCGGCGGCATCGGGTAGTCGCGCAGCTTCTGCGGGCGAACCCAGGCCAGCGCCTGCCCCTCTCGGCCGGTCACATCGCCCTCCCAGCGACGGCAGACGTAGAGCGGCATCAGAAGATGGAAGTCGTCATAGGCGTGGCTGGCGAAGGTGAGCGGGGCGAGGCAGGCGTGCTTCACCGTGATCCCGAGCTCTTCCTTGAGCTCACGGATCAAAGCGTCCTCCGGGCGCTCGCCCGTTTCGAGCTTGCCGCCGGGAAACTCCCAGAGGCCGGCGAGCGCCTTGCCCTCCGGCCGCTGGGCCAGAAGAATGCGTCCGTCGGCATCGATCAGCGCGCAGGCGACGACCAGCACCATCTTCATCGGTGGCTCTCCCGGCTGAGAAGGATCAGCTCCGATAGTCGCCGTTGATGGCGACATAGTCCTTGGTCAGGTCGCAGGTCCAAACCGTGGCGCGTCCTTCGCCGAGGCCGATGTCGGCGCGGATGACGATTTCGTCCTTGCGCATGGCGGCCGAGGCGGCATCCTCGGAATAGTCGGGGTCGCGCTCGCCTTCGACGGCAACGCGGATGCCGCCGAAGTAGATGGCGAGACGGTCGCGATCGGCCGGCTCGCCGGCCTTGCCGACGGCCATGACGACGCGGCCCCAGTTGGCGTCCTCGCCGGCCACGGCGGTCTTGACCAGCGGCGAGTTGGCGATGGAGAAGGCGATCCGCTTGGCCGAAGCGTTGTCGACGGCGCCGGTCACGTTGACCTCGATGAACTTGCGGGCTCCCTCGCCGTCGCGCACCACCATCTTGGCGAGGTCGAGCAACAGGCCCTCAAGGGCGGCGCGGAAGGCGGCAAGGCGCGGGTCGGCCGGGTCGGCGATGCGCGGCGCGCCGCGGCCGGCTGCCTTGCCGGTGGCGAACAGCAAGAGCGTGTCGGAGGTGGAGGTGTCGCTGTCGACGGTGATGGAGTTGAACGACTGGCGGGCACCCTTGGAGATGAGGTCCTGCAGCACCGGCGCGGCCAGCGGCGCGTCGGTGAAGATGAAGGACAGCATGGTGGCCATGTCCGGCGCGATCATGCCGGCGCCCTTGGCCATGCCGTTGATGGTCACCGGGACGCCGCCGAGATCGACGGTGGCGGTCACCACCTTCGGGAAGGTGTCGGTGGTCATGATGGCGCGGGCGGCATCGATCCATGGCGCTGGCGCCAGCCGGGCGGACAGCTCGCCGAGCACACCCTCGAACTTCTGGGGCTGCAAGGGCTCGCCGATCACGCCGGTCGAAGCGAGGAACACCTCGCCGGCCGGCACGCCGAGAGCGGTCGCCACATAGGCGGCGGAGGCTTCCACCGTCTCGCGGCCCTTCCTGCCGGTGAAGGCGTTGGCATTGCCGGAGTTGACCATCAGCGCCCGCGCCTTGCCGGCGGCAAGGTTGGCCCGGCACCAATCCACCGGCGCCGACGGGCATTTGGAGGTGGTGAAGACGCCGCCCACCTCGGTCCCCTCGTCGAGGGCCACCAGCAGCACGTCGGTTCGGCCCTTGTACTTGATGCCGGCGGCGGCGGTCGCAAAGCGCACGCCCTCAAGGGCCGGCAGCTCGGGATAGGACTTCGGGGCGAGCGGGGACAGGGTTCCGGACATCTTCGGCTCTTTGCGAGGAGACAGCGGGAGACCCCGGCCGGTGGCCGGCCGGGGCAGGGCGTCGATCAGTTGGCAGGGGCGGGCGCTGCCGGAGCGGCGGGCGCGGCCGGAGCGGCGGGCGTCAGGACCTCGATCTTGGCCTCGCCGCGCAGCTTGGCGAGCGTCGCTTGGTACTTGTCGCGCCGAACCACCTCGACCACCTGTTCGCGCACCTGCTCAAGGGTGGGCACCGGCTGGGTACGACGCTCCTCGACCTTGAGGACGTGGTAGCCGAACTGGGTCTTGACGGGCTTGGTCGACGTTTCGCCGGGCTTCAGCGCGAAGGCTTCCGCTTCAAACTCCGGCACCATCTGGCCCTTGGAGAAGAAGCCGAGGTCGCCGCCATTCACCTTGGAGCCGGGATCTTCCGACTTCTCCTTGGCGATGGCCTGGAAATCGCCGCCGTCGGCGAGCTGCTTGATGATGGCGTTGGCCTCGTCCTCGGTCTTCACGAGGATGTGACGGGCGTGCACCTCCTCGGGGGCGACGTAGCCGGCAATGTCCTTTTCATAGCGGGCCTTGATCTCATCGTCGGTGATGTTGGCCTGCAGTTCGTCCTCGACATAGGCGCTGCGCAGCGCCTGCGCCGTCAGAAAGGCCATGCGCGCCTTGTATTTCGGGCTGTCGGCGACGCCGGCGGCCTGCGCCGCGTCGGCCATGACGTGCATGTCGACGAGAACGTTGACCAACGTCGAGGTGCGCTGAGCCTCGGGAATCTGGGCGAGCTGGTCGCCGAACATCTCGTTGGCCATCTGCAGCTCTCCGGCCGTGATATCCTTGCCGTTGACGCGGGCCACCACGTCCTCGGCTGAGGCCGGCAGCACGGCGAACGGCAGCGCGAGAAGCGCGGCGAAAAGACCGAGGCGACCGCGAGCGCCGGTGGCGGGAGCAAAGTTCATCGGGACGATCCTGTCTTCGGTCCGTGCCCGGAGATCGAGCCGGCACCGTGTGGCAGCCCTATAGCGCGCCCGGCGCGCGGCGGCAAACCATCCGTTGCGACGTCGACAAAAAAGGCATGCCCCGTCCGAACCCCGGCTCTTCGCCGCCGATCGCCGCAGCCACCGCCGAAGCGCCGTTTCCGGCCATCGGGATGGGGCCAGCGTTGACATATCTCCGACCCCGCCATAGATGGAGCGTGGCTCGGCAGGTCGGGCGGACGGCTGGCCCAGAACCAAACGCTGGGCGCTGCCGCTTCCCCTTCCCGCACCTGCATACGGAATTCTGATCGAAGGGATGGGCTGCCATGGTCGGCCTCGGCGGATTAGCACGCAAGATTTTCGGTTCGGCGAACGATCGCCGCATCCGCTCCTACCGCCCCGCCGTGCAGGCGATCGGTGCGCTCGAAAAGGAGATGGAGGCGCTTTCCGACGAGGCGCTCGCCGGCAAGACCGTTGAGTTCCGCGAGAAGCTCGCCGCCGGCGCCGACCTCGACACGCTGCTGGTTCCCGCCTTCGCGGTGGTGCGCGAGGCGGCCAAGCGCGCCCTCGGCCAGCGCCATTTCGACGTGCAGCTCATTGGCGGCATGGTCCTCAACGACGGCGACATCGCCGAGATGAAGACCGGTGAAGGCAAGACGCTGGTGGCGACGCTCGCCGTCTACCTCAACGCGCTGCCGGCCAAGGGCGTCCACGTCGTTACCGTCAACGACTATCTCGCCCGTCGCGACGCCGAGTGGATGGGCCGCGTCTATCGCTTCCTCGGTCTCTCGGTCGGAGTCATCGTGCATGGCCTTTCCGACGACGAGCGCCGCGAGGCCTACGCCTGCGACATCACCTACGGCACCAACAACGAGCTCGGCTTCGACTATCTGCGCGACAACATGAAGTATGAGAAGGCGCAGATGGTGCAGCGCGGCCACCACTACGCCATCGTCGACGAGGTGGACTCGATCCTGATCGACGAGGCGCGCACGCCGCTGATCATCTCCGGCCCGCTGGAAGACCGCTCGGACTTCTACAACACGATCGACACCTTCATCCCCGGCATCGCCGCCGATGATTTCGAGGTCGACGAGAAGCAGCGTACGGCGATCTTCTCGGAGATCGGCACGGAGCGCATGGAGGAGCGGCTGCGTGCCGCCGGCCTTCTCAAGGGCGGTTCGCTCTATGACGTCGAGAACGTCTCGGTCGTCCACCACCTCAATCAGGCGCTTCGGGCGCACAAGCTGTTCCAGCGTGACCGCGACTACATCGTCAAGGACAACGAGGTGGTCATCATCGACGAGTTCACCGGCCGCATGATGCCGGGCCGCCGCTATTCGGACGGCCTGCATCAGGCGCTGGAGGCCAAGGAGCACGTGCGCATCCAGCCGGAGAACCAGACGCTCGCTTCGATCACCTTCCAGAATTATTTCCGCATGTACGACAAGCTGGCCGGCATGACCGGCACGGCTTCGACTGAAGCGGACGAGTTCGCCGACATCTACGACCTCGAGGTGGTGGAGGTCCCGACGCACCGGCCGATCTCCCGCATCGACGATCACGACGAGGTCTATCGCACGGTAGAGGAAAAATACGCGGCGATCATCGAGACCATCCGCGCCTGCAAGGAGAAGGGCCAGCCGATCCTGGTCGGCACCACCTCCATCGAGAAGTCCGAACAGTTGGCCGAGCTTCTCCAGAAGCGCGGCTTCCAGCAGAGTGATCCGGACGTGCTGATGGATGGCGACAAGCCGGTGTTCCAGGTGCTCAACGCCCGCTACCACGAGCAGGAAGCCTACATCATCTCGCAGGCTGGCTTGCCGGGCGCCGTGACGATCGCCACCAACATGGCCGGCCGCGGCACCGACATCCAGCTCGGCGGCAACGCCGACATGCTGATCGCCCGCCGCCTCGCCGACGTGCCGCCCGGACCGGAGCGCGATGCTCGCGAGGCGAAGATCCGCGAGGACGTCGCGCGCCTCAAGGAGAAGGCGCTGGCCGCCGGCGGCCTGTTCGTGCTCGGCACCGAACGCCACGAGAGCCGCCGTATCGACAACCAGTTGCGCGGCCGTTCCGGCCGCCAGGGCGACCCCGGCCAGTCGCGCTTCTACCTGTCGCTTCAGGACGACCTGATGCGCATCTTCGGCTCCGACCGCATGGACGGAATGCTGCAGAAGCTCGGGCTGAAGGACGGCGAGGCTATCATCCATCCGTGGATCAACAAGGCCCTCGAGAAGGCGCAGCAGAAGGTCGAGGCGCGCAACTTCGACATCCGCAAGAACCTGCTGAAGTTCGACAATGTCATGAACGATCAGCGCAAGGTGATCTTCGAGCAGCGCATCGAACTGATGACCGAGGAGAGCGTCGCCGACACCGTCGCCGACATGCGCCACGAGGTGATCTCCGCCCTTGTCGCACGGCATATTCCCGAGAATGCCTACGCCGAGCAGTGGGACGTCAAGGGCCTGCATGACGCGGTGATCGAGACGCTGAACATCGAGCTTCCGATTGCCGACTGGGCCAAGGAAGAGGGTATCGCCGACCAGGAGATCGAGGAACGCGTTGTCGCCGCCGCCGAGGCCGACTTCGCCGCCCGCGAGGAACGCGTCGGCCCAGAGCTGATGCGCCGCGTCGAAAAGGCGATCCTTCTGCAGACGCTGGACAATCTCTGGCGCGAGCATCTCGCCCATCTCGATCATCTGCGGTCGGTGGTCGGCTTCCGCGGCTATGCCCAGCGCGATCCGCTCAACGAGTACAAGACCGAGGCCTTCTCGCTGTTCGAGACGCTGCTCAATGATCTGCGCCGGCAGGTGACGGCCAACCTCAGCCGCGTCGAGGTGCGACAGGCCCCGCCGGAGACGCCCGCCTTCGACGAACGGGCGCTGTCGGCCCACCATGCCGATCCGATGACCGGCCTTGACGAGGAGCCGGCCGCTCCGCCGCCGGCCTTTGCCGCGGCGCCGGTTGCCCGCAACCCCGAGGATCCCTCGACCTGGGGCCACGTTGGCCGCAACGAGCCTTGCCCCTGCGGGTCCGGAAAGAAGTTCAAGCACTGCCACGGCCAGTTCGCCTGAGGGCTGGTCAGACGCTCGGCCGGGGGCACCATTCCCGGCCGACTGACCAATGTGCCTAAACAATTCGTCGATATCGTTGCCTGAAAAGCCATTTGGAAAAGCTGATCAGCAATAGCACGAATTATGTCGGCAGCTGCAAAGGCGCATGCTGGGACTGAACGATTAATCTTGACTTTTAATGTCAACTCTTTAATCAGATGGTGTCATGCGCCTTACCCAAGCCACCAATTACTCGATCAGGGTGCTGCTCTATTGCGCGGTGAATCCCGACCGCCCGAGCCGTGTCGCTGACATCGCTGCCACCTTCGACATGTCGGAGACGCACCTCTTCAAGATCTTGAAGGTGCTGGTGGATCACAAGTTCATCGAGACCATCCGCGGTCGTCACGGTGGCCTGAAGCTTGGTCGGCCTGCCGACGAGATCAAGCTCGGCGACGTGATCGCCGCCACCGAGGAAAGCTTCCAGATGGCGGAGTGCTTCTCGGAGGAGGGCCGCAAGGATTGCCCGCTGATCCTCTCCTGCGAGTATAACCGCGTGCTGCGCGAGGCGCTCGGTGCCTTCTTTGCCGTGCTGGACCGCTACACGGTGGCCGACATCGCCAAGGATCGCTCCATGCTGCGCGGTGCCCTCGGCATCGACGATCTCCTGCATCCGGCGCTCGCCAGCGCCTGAGGCAGCCTCGTCCTTCATTCGTTAAGCCCGTCCGGCGGATTCCGTCGCGGCGGGCTTCGTCTTTTCGGCAGGCCCTTTTCGGCGCTCGTCTCGTTCCCCATATTGGTCGGCGAGGAGCAAGGGTCGTGACCTAAGCTTCACGATATCCCAGACGCTTCCGCCGGGCTTCGGACGGGGGAGGCGGGCTCAGGAAAGGATGTCCAGATGAATTTTGAAAAATACACCGAGCGGGCGCGCGGTTTCGTCCAGTCGGCGCAGACCATGGCGCTTGGTCGCGGCCATCAGCAGTTCGCGCCGGAACATCTTCTGAAAGTGCTGCTCGACGATCCCGAGGGCATGGCCGCCGGGCTGATCAACGCTGCCGGTGGTGACGCCGGGCGGGCGCTCAATGCCGTCGACCGGGCGCTTGAGGCAATGCCGCGCGTTTCGGGTGGCAACGGCCAACTCTACCTGACCGCGCCGACGGCCAAGGTGTTCTCCACCGCCGAGGCGCTGGCCGACAAGGCGGGCGACAGCTTCGTCACTGTCGAGCGGCTACTCATCGCGCTGGCAATCGAGACCGACGCCGGGACGGCGAAGATTTTGAAGGATGCCGGCGTCACCGCCAATGCGCTCAACGCGGCGGTCAACGAGATCCGCAAGGGCCGCACGGCCGACAGCGCCTCGGCCGAGAGCGGCTATGACGCGCTGAAGAAATATGCCCGCGATCTGACGAAGGCGGCGCGGGACGGCAAGCTCGACCCGGTGATCGGTCGCGACGAGGAGATCCGGCGGACCATTCAGGTGCTCAGCCGCCGCACCAAGAACAATCCGGTGCTGATCGGCGAGCCGGGCGTCGGCAAGACGGCGATCGCCGAGGGCCTGGCGCTCAGGATCGTCAACGGCGACGTGCCGGAGAGCCTGAAGGACAAGGAGCTGCTTGCGCTCGACATGGGCGCGCTGATTGCCGGCGCCAAGTACCGCGGCGAGTTCGAGGAGCGCCTCAAGGCGGTGCTGTCGGAAGTGACGGCGGCGGAGGGCGGCGTCATCCTGTTCATCGACGAGATGCACACGCTGGTCGGCGCCGGCAAGGCGGACGGCGCGATGGATGCCTCAAACCTCCTGAAGCCGGCCCTGTCGCGCGGCGAACTGCACTGCGTCGGCGCTACCACGCTCGACGAGTATCGCAAGTATGTCGAGAAGGACGCGGCGCTGGCCCGACGCTTCCAGCCGGTGTTCGTTGATGAGCCGACGGTGGCCGACACCATCTCGATCCTGCGCGGTATCAAGGAGAAATACGAGCAGCACCATAAGGTGCGGATCACCGATGCGGCGCTGGTCGCGGCGGCGACGCTCAGCAATCGCTACATCACCGACCGCTTCCTGCCCGATAAGGCGATCGACCTCGTCGACGAGGCCGGGTCGCGGCTCAGGATGCAGGTGGACTCCAAGCCGGAAGAGCTCGACGAGATCGACCGGCGGGTGATCCAGCTCCGGATCGAGCAGGAAGCCCTGAAGAAGGAAACCGATGCCGCCTCGCGCGATCGGCTGGAGCGTCTTGAGCGCGAGCTCGCCGAACTCGAGCAGGAATCGGCGGCGCTGACCGCCCGCTGGAAGGCGGAGAAGGACAAGCTCGGCCATGCGGCGGAGCTGAAGCGCCGGCTCGACGAGGCGCGCAACGATCTCGCCATTGCCCAGCGCAAGGGCGAGTATCAGCGGGCGGGCGAGTTGGCCTATGGCGTGATCCCGGGCATCGAGGCCGAACTGAAGGCGATCGAGGCGGTGGCGGGGCAGGGCGACGGCATGCTGGAAGAGGCGGTGACGCCCGACCACGTGGCGCAGGTCGTCTCACGCTGGACCGGCGTTCCCGTCGACAAGATGCTGGAAGGCGAGCGCGAGAAGCTGCTCCGGATGGAAGACGAGCTCGCCAAGCGCGTGGTCGGCCAGGCCGAGGCGGTGCACGCCGTCTCCACCGCCGTTCGCCGCGCCCGCGCCGGCCTGCAGGATCCCAACCGCCCGATCGGCTCGTTCATGTTCCTCGGCCCCACCGGCGTCGGCAAGACCGAGCTGACCAAGGCGCTCGCCGCCTATCTGTTCGACGACGAGCACGCCATGGTGCGCATCGACATGTCCGAGTACATGGAGAAGCACTCGGTCTCCAGGCTGATCGGCGCCCCTCCGGGCTATGTCGGCTATGACGAGGGGGGTGCGCTCACCGAGGCGGTGCGGCGCCGGCCCTATCAGGTGGTGCTGTTCGACGAGATCGAGAAGGCGCATCCGGACGTCTTCAACGTGCTCCTGCAGGTGCTCGATGACGGTCGGCTCACCGACGGTCAGGGCCGCACGGTGGACTTCAAGAACACGCTGATCATCCTGACGTCCAACCTCGGCTCGGAATATCTCGCCAACCAGAAGGACGGCGAGGACGTCGACGCGGTGCGCGATCAGGTGATGGGCGTGGTGCGCTCGGCCTTCCGGCCGGAGTTCCTCAACCGTCTCGATGAGATCGTGCTGTTCCATCGGCTGAAGCGGACCGAGATGGGTGCCATCGTCGACATCCAGCTCCGGCGCCTGGAAGCTCTGCTGGAAGACCGCAAGGTGACGCTGACGCTCGACGACAGCGCCCGGGCCTGGCTCGCCGACAAGGGCTACGATCCGGTCTATGGCGCGCGGCCGCTGAAGCGGGTGATCCAGCGCCAGCTGCAGGATCCGCTCGCCGAGCGCATCCTGGCCGGCCATGTCCGCGATGGCGACACCGTGGCGGTGACCGGCGGCAGCGACCGTCTGCTGTTCTCGGAAATCCGCGACGTCGCGGCGTGAGAGGCTTGGGCGGCCCAAGCGAAGTCAAGTCTGAGGTATCAAGCCGGCCGGGGAAACTCGGCCGGTTTTTCTTTTTCAGAATGCCATCGACCACAGCATCGATATCGGCATGGCAAACAGCAGGCCGGGCAGCATGTTGCCGATGGGGAACATCTTGATGCCGCAGATGCGGAGGCCGGTGGCGAGCATCATCACGCCGCCGGTGGCGGAGAAGTCGGCGACCATGGCCGGTGTCGTCAATGGCATCAAGAGCGTGGCGCCGAGGGCCAGCGCCAGCTGAATGGCCATCTGCGGAATGGCAATGGTGGCGACCGACAGGCCGAGCGTCGTCGCGAAGATGGCTGCTGTCGGCAGATCGAGGAAAGCCTTGGCAATCAGCACGCCAGGATCATGTGTCATGCCCTCGTTGAGCGCGCCGAAAATGCCGGCGCCTGAGGCGCAGAACAGCACGAGAATGGCGACGAAGCTCTCGATGAAGGCGTCGTGGGAAATGCCGCGGGGCGTCGTTGCCACCTTTTCGACCAGTCGCTTGGCAAGGCCGCCGACAAGTGCCAGGCCGCTTTCGATCCGGACGAGTTCGCCGATCAGGGCGCCAAGCACCGTGGCGATGACCATGACGGGCATGTGGACGACGCGGGCGATCAGCACCACGCCCATGGCCATCGAGGAGGCACCGAAGGCGAGAGGCATGCCGGTCCGGAGCCGTTCCGGCATGCGATGAGCGACGAGCGCGCCGACGAGAGCGCCGAGGATGATGGCGGCGCCGTTGATGAAGGGTCCGATGATCATGAGGCCGTTCCGTTAAGGTCGGCCCTCTATAGCGCTCCGGCTGACAACCGCCAGCCGGTTCACTTCGATTTGATAGTTCTATCAGCCGTTTGCGGCAGGCAGGCTTTGGGCCTCCTGCCGGGTTTTCAGAAGACTGACCACCACCCCGCCGGCAATCAGGGCGAAGGTGACGCCGAGCGAGATGGCGGCCGGGAACTTGTCGAGGCCCATCAGCTCGGCGACGAACACCTTGCTGCCGATGAACACCAGAACGAGGGCCAGCGCCGGCTTCAGGTAGCGGAAGCGGTGGATCATGGCGGCGAGCGCGAAATAGAGGGCGCGCAGGCCGAGGATGGCGAAGATGTTCGAGGTGTAGATGACGAAGGCGTCGGTGGTGATGGCGAAGATGGCCGGCACCGAGTCGACGGCGAAGACGATGTCGGCCGCCTCGATCAGCACCAGCGCGAGGAACAGCGGCGTCGCGTGCAGGGCGATGCGACCGCTGCCGGCGAGTGGCTTCCGCACGAAGAAGCGGTCGCCCTCAAGCTGATTGGTGACGTTGAGATGGCGGCGCAGGAAGCCGACCAGCGGGTTCTTGTCGAGGTCGGGCTCCTTCTCCTCGGCAAAAAGCATCTTGACGCCGGTCAGCACCAGGAAGGCGGCGAAGAGATAGAGAATCCAGTGAAACTCGGCGACCAGGGTGGCTCCAGCGCCGATCATGATGCCGCGCAGCACGATGACGCCCAGAATGCCCCAGAACAGCGCGCGGTGCTGGTATTGTCGGGGAATGCCGAAGAAGGAGAAGATCAACGCGATGACGAAGATGTTGTCGAGCGCCAGGGTCTTCTCGATGACGAAGCCGGTGAGATAGGCAAGGCCGGACTCGGCGCCGATGTGCCACCAGACGAACCCGCCGAACATCAGGCCGACGCCGATGTAGCCGCCCGACAGGACGAGGCTCTGGCGGATGGAAATCTCCTCCGACTTGCGGTGGAGCACTCCGAGGTCGAAGGCGAGCAGCAGAGTGACGAGGCTGAGGAAGGCCAGCCAGAGATAGAGCGGCGTGCCCAGCCAGGGCGTGGCAAGGAGGGTGAGGTCCACGGTTCAGAACTCTGCCGGCGAAATGCGTCGACAAAGGTCCGACATCACAGATGCGCCGGCGGCGTCTGCCAGAGGGGCCCGGACCTAACGGGTCGGGATTGAGATGGGGCGGCGCTTTTGGACGTTCAAGAGGGCTGTAGGTAATTACGCGTATTGAAGATCCTGCAGCGCATTGCGCGGTACTTGATCCTTCGCGTCTCTGGACTTTGCGAGAGCGCTAGCCGCCGTTTGCCGCCGTGGCGGCGCGGGCTGTCTGGCTCTCGCCAGCCAAGAGCGTGTCGACGCGGTCGCGTTCGGCCTGGAAGGCGGCGAGCACGCCGCCGTCGAGGGTGCGGCCCTGCGGCAGCTTGATACGCAGCGGATCGACCGGCGTGCCGTTGACATGCACTTCGTAATGGAGGTGCGGTCCGGTGGACAGGCCGGTGGTGCCGACATAGCCGATCACCTGGCCCTGCCGGACGCGCGTGCCCTCCTTGATGCCCTTGGCGAAGCCGGTCTGGTGGGCATAGGCGCTGGCGTAGCCGTTGGTGTGCTGGACCTCGATATAGTTGCCGTAGCCGTTCTTCCAGCGGGCATAGGTGACGATGCCGTCGCCAGCCGACATGATCGGCGTGCCGCGCGGCGCCGACCAGTCGACGCCGGTGTGCATGCGCGTGACGCCGAGCAGCGGGTGGTTGCGGGCGCCGAAGCCCGAGCGGAAGGTGCCGCCCGACATCGGCTTGCGCATCAGGAACTTCTTGGCGCTCTTGCCGCTGTCGTCATAGTAGTCGATCGCGCCGTCGTCGGGCGCACGATAGCGGTAGAAGCGACGCTCCTTGCCGCCGAGTGTGATCGAGGTGAAGACGATCTCGCCGTCGTCAGTTTCCTCGCCGTTGTCGCCCAGCGTGTAGACCATCTGGAAGCTGTCACCCGGCTGGATGCGGGTGTTGAAGTCGAGATCGAAGGAGAAGACGCGCACCAGCTCGTCGATGAGGGCCGGCGGCACGCCGTTCTTGAGCGAGGTTTCGTAGAGGCTTTCGTAGAGGCGCGGCCGCGGGCTGTTCTCGTCGGCCTGAACGCCGGCGACCGCCTGTTCGGTGGCCGGCGGTTCGTCGACCGGGATATAGTTGCCGTCGTCGCCGAGGCCGACCGAACCGAGATGACCGCCATCACGGTAGACCGAGACGAGGATCGGCCGATAGCGGGCCGTTTCGTCGTCCGGATCGGGGGCGAGGCGGATGTGCACCTCGTCGCCGATCTTCAGAAGACGCAGCCGGTCGGCCTTGTGGAAGGCGAGGACGATGTCGCCGGCCTCGTCGTCGGTCGCCTCGTTGTCGGTGAGAAGCTGTTCGAGCGGCTCGTCGGCCTCGACGGCGACGCGCCGGTCCTCGAAGGCGTTGTCGCTTCCCGACGACACGGGCTCGGCGGTGGTGGTCGGCACGAAGGACACGTTCTCGGGGATGATGCGGACCCCAAACTGGTCGAGAGACGACGGCTCGGCAAAGCCGAAGTCAAAGCGCGACTGGTCGATCGGCGACAGCGAAGCCGTCTTGACGTTGGTGCCGTTGAGGAAGCTTGCCGCCTCGCGCACGATCCGTTCGGTCTGGGCGATATCGAGCGGGATCGAGGCTTCGAGCGTCGGGTCGTTCACCGGGAAGTCGGTGACCTTCAGCATCATGTCGCTCTCGACGGCGGCGCCATAGAGCGTTGCCTCGCCGCCTTCCGGGCTGCCGGCGTTGGCGTCGGCGAAGATGCGCAGCGGGTTATAGGGCGGAATGGGGTCGGTGATCTCGGCCATATCCGAGACGAGGGCGGTCGACACCTTGGCGAAGGGCTTCAGCCGGATGATGTCGTGCTCGCCGTCCTTGGCGATGGTCGACACTTTCAGGATCTGACGGGCCGGTTCCGGGCTGGCCTCGACAAGGGGGAAATCGGCCTTGGCGACCAGTTCGTCATCGGGCGTCGGCACCACCACGGCGGACCGGGTGACGGTACCCGAGGGCTCGGCGATGGTCTCGCGGCCGTCAAAGGCAGCATAGAGCGCGCCGCCCATCAGAAAGGTCGAGGCAAAAGTGGCGAGCACCGTGCCGGTCAGCCAGCGGATCGACACGCCGCGCCGGTCGGGCAGTCCCCGGGCGCCGGACGTCAGGAGCGGCGGCAGGTCGCCGAGCTCGACGCTATCGTTCCGGTTGAGGGGACGCGCGGCATTCATGGATGGTGTCTTGCTTCCGCCCGTTGTTGGTGGAGCGCTTGGTTTTCCGCGGACGTGCCGTCGGTCCAGGGCGCCTTCCTTGAATTGGCGGTGACTTTGCCGCCCGGTATCGCGGCTTGTCAATGTCGGCTCCGCCGCCAGCGTCGCTTCTCCGAAGAAAAGCATCGGCCAGCCCTCTCCGTCGGTGAAAAATGGGGCGGGAGTTGGGCGCTCATGGGGCAGAAGCTGAGTTCTCTGGGGAGCTTTGCCGGCTGGTCAAAAATAAGGCAGAGAAAAGTTCGCTGAAATTGTCGGCAACTTATCCGGCTTTCACCGTCAGGGCGGCAAAATGTGCCGGAATTCAGCCGAAAGTCGACTTTCGCGGCTCAAGAACGCGTGTCACAAGACCGTGTTGACAGCCTGAACCATGATCCCTATAACCCGCTCCAACGACGGCGGCGCTGCGGCGACGTGGTGCCGGCGAGTTTCTGTTGCCTGGTTCTGGTGGAAGCTGGTTCAGCGTGGCGGCGGGTATTGAGGGGCTGGTTCCTCTCTGTTCTTTGACAAGTGAATAGGAAGAAAGAGAAACGTGGCCGGCGCTTAGGGCTTGTCGGTACGTGTCCTGGCCTTTCGGGGTTGGGTTCGTGCCAAGAAGAGCTAAGTCCGGAGTACACGTTTCTTGAATAAGGACCGTTTCAGTTGGGCCCTTTCGGGGGTTTGATTGGAATGGACCTCGTC
>NZ_PJNW01000018.1 GCF_002844595.1 Pleomorphomonas diazotrophica
GAATGCACGGTGTACCTCGGGCAGGAAGGGGCGGTGAGGATGATATCACGCTCCAAGAACCAATGGAGCCTGATCCGCCGCGCTCCACCGTCCCGAAGCGCTCTCGCCGCAGATGTGTGCATGCCGGAGCGCTTTGGCTGGAAGTGTCCTATTCCAGCGGCCACACCTCGACGACGCCGTGGGCGACGGCGCAGGGGACGGTGGAAACCTTCTCTATCGCCTCCGCGAGGCTGCCGGCCTCGATCACCGCGAAGCCGGCCACCGGCAAGGCGAACGTCATGAACGGACCGTCGCGCGTCTCCACGCCTGATGCCTCGGGGTTGCGCACCTGCACCGGCGCCCCCGCCCTGCCGATCAGGGCACCCTCCGCGCCGAGCGCCGCGTCGCGGGCATGGGCGGCGTCCCTCACCGCTTGAGGCGTGCGATCGTAGCCCGCCCGATCGCCATATCCGATGGTGATGAACTTCGGCATGATGGACCTCCCTTCCCGCTTCGGCGCTATGGCATGCACATCACCGAGCATCTCTCCCTGACACGGGGAAACCACAGGGCGAGGGATTGATATCGGGTCCGCCTTTCCCACGTCCCATCGTTGCGAGCTATATCCATGGGCGCTCTATAACAGCGCTGCACTTCGTTCTGCACGAGGTCCTCGCCTTTGCAAGGATGACAATCTATATTATTGTTTTTATTATATAAATCTGTCATCCCCGCGCAGGCGGGGACCTCAGGCCGCATAAGGCGCGGGGGTGATATCAGGCGCCCTCTTTCATACGTTCCCATCATTGCGCACTGCACGCACGGATACTCCCTTGGAGACGTGTGCGTGCCATAGCGTTTCGACGAACAAATGGCAGAAATCATCCGTCCGATTGCATGTTGCAATCGGTCTTACCGTAGCAAGACCGTCACCGACTTGCAAGTGGTTCGCAGCCGCAATCAGTCCTGGCGATGGATCTTGTTGCGGATGCCGTCGAGCCCGCTCCGCAAGGTCTTGGCCGCCTCGGCGCTGATGCCGACGGTGTCGACGATGGCGCAGGCGACGGCGGCCGCCTTGGGACGGAGGGCGTTGCCCTTGTCGGTGACGCGCAAGAGCACCTGCCGTTCGTCTTTCGGGTTGCGGCTGCGCGAGAGCAGGCCGACCGCTTCCAGGCGCTTCAGGAGCGGCGTCAGCGTGCTGGAATCGAGATAGAGCGCCTCGCCCAGCTCCTTCACCGTCCGCCCGTCGCGGTCCCACAGCGCCACCATCACCAGGAACTGCGGATAGGTGAGGCCGATCTCCTCGAGGAGCGGCCGGTAGAGCTGGTTGAAGGCCAGCCCGGCCGAATAGATCGAAAAGCACAGGAGATCGTCGATGCGCGGCACTTCGAGGGCGGCTGGCTGAGGGTCGGCGGTCATCGGCGTTTTTCTCCGGGGGGCAGGATGAGCGATAGCAGCATCGCCGTCCCTGCTCTATCTTTTTGTTTTCAGTGCAATTCCTGACCTGGAACCCTTCCGTTCACCCATCGGAACCGCCCTCCGTCATAAATAATTCGCACGCGATCTGTTTGCAAGCGATTGACAACCGCCCTTCACTTCGGCATATAGATCGTGTGCAAACAAATTGCACACAATTAATTAAGTCGGAAGCAGTTCCAGCAAAAGTGGAAACCGGTTTTGCGTCCGGAACTGCGTCTTGAAAAACCCGAGAGGATATCGTCATGAGCCATTTCACCACCACCGACGGCACCACCCTCTTCTACAAGGATTGGGGCGCCGGCCAGCCCATCGTCTTCTCCCACGGCTGGCCGCTGTCGTCCGACGCCTGGGACCAGCAGATGCTGTTCTTCGGCCAGAACGGCTTCCGCGTCATCGCCCATGACCGCCGCGGCCACGGCCGCTCCGACCAGACCTGGGACGGCAACGACATGGACCGTTACGCCGACGACCTCGCCGAGCTGATCGAGGCGCTCGACCTCAAGGACGTCGTCCTCGTCGGCCATTCCACCGGCGGCGGCGAAGTCGCCCATTATATCGGCCGCCACGGCACCGCCCGCGTCGCCAAGGTGGTTCTGGTCGGCGCCGTGCCGCCCCTGATGCGGAAGACGCCGGCCAACCCGGACGGCACGCCGCTCGAGGTGTTCGACGGCATCCGCGAGGGCACGGCGAAGAACCGCTCGCAGTTCTTCTACGACCTGACCATCCCCTTCTACGGCTTCAACCGCGACGGCGTGACGGAGAACGACGGTCTCCGCCAGAACTTCCGCCGCATCGGCCTGCAAGGCAGCATCAAGGGCCAGTATGACTGCGTCCACGAGTTCTCCGAGGTGGACTACACCGACGACCTCAAGGCCATCGACCGGCCGACGCTGATCATCCACGGCGACGACGACCAGATCGTGCCGATCAAGGCCTCGGCCGAACGGGCCGCCAAGCTGGTCGCCGGCTCGACGCTGAAGGTCTACGCCGGCGCCTCGCACGGCCTCGCCGAAACGGAAGCCGACCGCTTCAACGCCGACGTGCTCGCCTTCATCCGCGGCTGATCCCCCCGGACGCGCGCCGGCCGGGCTCCGAGACCCGGCCGGCTCCCCAATCTTCCTCACACTCTTCGAGCTCACCCAAATCCATGTTCTGGAAAGGAATAGCCATGTCCAAGATTGCCGCCACCGCCCTCGTCCTCAGCGCCCTCGTCTCCGGCGCCGCCGCTCAGCCGGCCAAGCCGACCATCGTCCTCGTCCACGGCGCCTTCGCCGATTCATCGAGCTGGAACGGCGTCATCGCCGCCCTGCAATCGAAGGGCTACCCGGTGGTCGCCGCCGCCAATCCGCTGCGCTCGGTCGCCGCCGACGCCGCCTATGTGTCGGACGTGGTCGCCGGCATCGACGGCCCGGTCGTCCTGGTCGGCCACTCCTACGGCGGCCAGGTGATCTCCACCGCGGCCAACGGCCATGACAACGTGAAGTCGCTGGTCTACGTCGCCGCCTTTGCTCCGGAAGCGGGCGAAGCGGCGGCCGACCTCGCAGGCAAGTTCCCCGGCGGCACGCTGGGCGAGGCGCTGGCCGCGCCGGTGAAGCTCGCCTCCGGCGGCGTCGACCTCTATATCGACCAGTCGAAGTTCCGGACCCAGTTCGCCCATGACGTGCCGGAGGCCGAGGCGGCGCTGATGGCCGCCGGGCAGCGGCCGATCACCGAGGCGGCGCTGACCGAGAAGTCCGGCGAGCCCGCCTGGAAGCGCCTGCCGTCCTGGTTCGTCTACGGCTCGGGCGACAAGAACATCCCGGCCGCCGCGCTGCAGTTCATGGCCGACCGCGCCGGCTCCAAGCACACCGTGGTGGTCGACGGCGCCTCGCATGTGGTGATGGTGTCCAAGCCCCAGGTGGTCGCCGACCTCATCGACGAAGCCGCCAAGTAAGGCCGCCGGCGAGAGACCTGCTTGCAAGACGGATGCGCCGGTCCGCACAAGCGGGCCGGCAGTCCAGCAACGAGGCCACCCGAACGGGCAAATCCCGATGCGAGAGTCGCCCCGGAAAGTATGTGTGGGAGACCATCGGCCGCCCGGAAGGATAAGTGCCGCACAGTTCTCCCCTTTTGTATCCGGCCTATGCCGCTCGACGCCGGCCTAGAGTCTGCGATGGCCCGAACCGTACCTTAAAAAGCGGTCCGCTCACCTTTCGCTCTTGCCATGCAGCCCATTGTTACTGAGGCTTTTCATAGCTTCCCCAATAGTCTTGCCGCCCGCATTTGCCGTTGAAAGCCAAGATCATTTTTGCCATTCTTCAGCTGCCTTGATGCGGCGGGATGAAGATGTTCAGCAAACTCGCGGCCGACGACCTGGACTTGAAGGACATATTCAATGCGTCGGCCAATGCCTATGTGATCTTGACGCGAGATCTGGTCATCGCCGGTTGCAACGAGGCCTATCTCAAGGCTGTCGGACGCGATGATCGTGACGAGATCGTCGGCCGGCCGATGTTCGAGGCCTTCCCCGCCGACCCCGCCTCCGACGAGTATCGGATCCTCAACGCATCCTTCAGCCGGGTGCTCGCCACCAACCAGCCCGACCACGTGGCGCTCATTCCCTACAACACGTCGCGGCCCGGGGAGCCGCCCGTCGTCCGCTTCTGGAGCGCCACCCACATGCCGCTCCGGAACAAGCAGGGCGAGCTCGCCTACATCCTCCAGCACACCGAGGACGTCACCGAGCTTCAGGCGCTGCGCGAGCGCAGCGCGCGCGCCAACATGGCCGAGTCCAGCGTGCTCGCCAGGGCGCAGGCCGTGCAGACGGCCAGCGACCGGCTGTTCGGCGAGATCGCCCTCATGCGCGACCTCTTCGAGCAGGCGCCCGGCTTCATCGCCGTGCTGACCGGCCCCAACCACGTGTTCCAGCTCGCCAATGACGCCTACCGCCGGCTGGTCGGCCGCGATGCGCTGGTCGGGCTCAGCGTCGCCGAGGCCTTGCCGGAGGTGGTCGGCCAGGGTTTCATCGACATCCTCGACGAGGTCTGGCAGACGGGCGCCCCCTACTCGGGGCAGGGGCTGCCGGTGTTCCTGAGCCGCCCCGGCGGCCGGTCGACGTTAAGGCACGTCGACTTCGTCTACCAGCCGATCCGCGACACCCAGGGCGAGGTGACCGGCATCTTCGTTCAGGGCCATGACGTGACAGAGCGCTGGCGCGCCCAGCGCGACCTGCAGCGACAGACCGACCTGCTGCGCCTAGCCCAGGAAGGCGGCGGCTTCGGCACCTATGACTGGGACCTGCAGCGCCGCACGGTGCGCGGCACCCGGCTGTTCCGCGAGCTGTTGCAACTGCCTGCGGAGCCGGAAGACGTGCCCGTCGAGGAGGTGCTGAACCGCATCCACCCCGACGACGTCTCCCGTCTGGTCGACCAGGTATCCGGCGGCGCCGGCACCAGCATCGACATGCCGCTGGAACTGCGCCTCTTGATCGACGGCCGCATCACCTGGATCGGCGCCCGCGGCATCGTCGTCCGCGACGTCCACGGCCAGCCCGAGCGGGTGCTCGGCGCCGTGCACGACCTGACGCAGAGGAAGCAGATCGAGGAGCGGCTCGACATGGTGGCTCGCGAGAGCGCCCACCGCGTCAAGAACATCCTGACCATCATGCAGATCGTCGCCGAGAACACGCTGCGCCGCGCCACCTCCATCGAGGCCGCCCGCAAGAGCCTCGGCGACCGCATCGCCGCCCTCAACCGGGCTCAGGTGCGCATCCTGGCCGGCCCCGGGGACAGCCGGCTCGACGCCATCGTCCGTGACACCTTCGCCATCACCTATCAGCTCGACGACCGCATCGTCATCGACGCCGGCGGCGACGCCGAGCTGGGGCCGCGCACCAGCCTCGGTCTGGCACTGGCGCTGCACGAGCTGATCACCAACGCGCTGAAATACGGCGCGCTGTCCACCGCCAAGGGCAAGGTGTACATCAACTGGACCGTCACACCCTGCCCCGAGACGGAAGGCGCCCGGGTGACGCTTGACTGGCGCGAGGCTGGCGGTCCGCCGGTGACCGGCGCCGCCGGCAAGGGCTTCGGCTCCATGCTGATCCGCAACAGCCTTGCCCACGACCCGGCCGGCCGCGCCGACTGGGTCGCCGCCCCGGACGGCGTGCGCTGCCAGTTCGTCTTCAGCGCCAAGGCGGTCGTCGCGGAGGCCGGAGAGGAGATGGCGGGCTGAGGGCGCGGCGGCGTCAACCGCCGGCCCGCCACCCATGCAGGCCGCGTCAGGCGGCGCGCAGCGACGCCACGAAGGCCGTCACCTCCGACTGAAGATCGGTCACTTGTGCCGTCAGATCGTCGGAGAGGCGCATCAACTGGACCGACGACGCGCCGGTGACCTCGGCGGCATTGCTCACCCCGGCGATATTGGCCGTGACGTCGGTGGTGCCGGCAGCGGCCCGGTGGGTGTTCTGCGACATCTCCGACGTTGCGACCCCCTGCTGTTCCACGGCGGCGGCGATGGTCTGCGACGCCTGCTGGATCGCCATGATGGTCTTGGTGATCTCGGACACCGAGGCGACGGTGGTGTTGGTCGCCACCTGGATCTCGCCGACCTTGCGGCCGATGTCGTCGGTCGCCTTGGCCGTCTGGTCGGCGAGGTCCTTCACCTCGGCGGCCACCACCGCGAAGCCCCGGCCGGCCTCGCCCGCCCGTGCAGCCTCGATGGTGGCGTTGAGGGCGAGGAGATTGGTCTGGGCGGCGATGTTGCTGATCAGCTCGACCACCTCGCCGATCTGATGGGCGGCCGTCGCAAGGCTCCGGATATTGTTGGCGCTCTGCTCGGCTGCCAGCGAGGCATCCTGGGCAATGCGGTTGGAGCCGTTGACCTGGGTGGAGATTTCCCTGATCGAGGCTGAAAGCTCCTCGGTACCGGCGGCCACCGTCTGCACGTTGGAGGCCGCCTCCTCGGCGGCACCGGCCACCGCCTGCGCCTGGCGCGACGTTTCCTCGGCAGTTGCCGACAGGTTACGCGCCGCTTCGGCGATGGTGCCGGACGACCGGCCGAAGCCCTCGGCGAGCGCTTCCATGCGCCCGACGAAGCGCTCGGCCAGTTCGGCCCGCGCCCGCGTCGACGCCTCGGCGGCCTGCCGCGCCGCCTCCTGTTCCTCGCGCGCCTTGGCGGCCCGGGTCAGTTCGTCGCGGAAGGCGGAGAGGGCCGCGCTCATCGCTCCGATCTCGTCCATGCGCTCGGCATAGCCGACCTTGACCTGATAGTTGCCGGCCTGCATGTCGCGCATGACGCCGATGCTCTCACGGATCGGCGCAGCCACGCGCCGGTTCAGCACGACGGCCGAGGCGAGGCCGATCAGGATGGTAAGAAGGATGGAGCTGAAAGTGGCGACGGTGATGACGGTCTGCGCCGTCGCCATGGCGGCGCTGCGGCTGTCGAGCAGCGATGCCTCGGCCGACTTGAACTCGGTGAGGAGGCTGCGGATCTTGTCGAAGCTCTTCTTGCCGAGGCCCTGACGCTCGATGTCGCGGGCGGCGCCCTGAGTCTCGGGCTTCGCCATCAGGTCGATGGCCTGGTGCGACACCTCGGTCTGCCAGATCTGAACTTCCGCCGCGATGGCGTCGAGACGGGTCTGCTGCGCGGGATTGTCGGCGGTCAGCTCCTTGGCGGCGGCGAGCGCCGTCTTGAAATCCGCCTCGCCAGCCCTCAGCGGGTCGAGGTTCGCCTCGTTGCCCGTCACCAGGTAGCCGCGCATGCCGGTTTCCTGGTTGACCAGGGCAGCAAGCGTGCTGTCGGCCGCCTGTAGCACCTCATAGGTATGGATCGTCCAGTCCACATTCTGCTTCATGCTCTGGTTGGCCATCTGGACGAACAGACCGCTGCCCAAGCCGCCTGCGATGACGATGCCGAACGCCACCAGTAGCTGGCCGCGGATCTGAAGATGGAACGCCATGTACAAACCTCCTGACGGCCCGAAAGCCGGCTCGACGCTGATGCGTGTGGAAATCGGAGGTGACCGGCCCCAGCCTTGGATCGATTTTGGCGCAGAACGCGCGCGATCCGCCATCCGGCTCACCCATGGGCGCCAGGATAGAGACAAACCCTCACCGACTGATTAACGTCAGTCAATATTTTCCAGATCAACTTTTAGCAACGCGATTCGTGCGATTGCAACCGTATGAATAACGCACCAGCACGCGCGCTACACAAAGGAAATCGGAAGAGATCGACTGTCAGACACTGAATCTCGTCTGGCATAATTCTGTTCCGTGCATCCTGCTGCAAGCTACAACTTCAACACCTGGTTGATGGACGCCGACGCGATCTACCTCGCCTGCGTTTTCTCATGGTTATACTGACCGGCGCTCCTCACTTGCCCGCCACCGCCCGCCTCTTGCCGGCCATGCCGAACAGGAAGCGGCTCACCGGATGGCGGTCGATCAGGGCGGCGAGCGCCAGGCTGGCGGCCGTGGTGACCACGACGATGGCGAGATATTTCAGAAGCGGCGCGTCGCTCCAGCCGATGGTCAGGAAGCCCAGGGCGATGATGATCGTCTGGTGCAGCATGTAGAAGGCCATGGCATAGGGCGTGAAGCCGGTGAGCCAGGGAACGCGCCGGTCGAACCGCATGAAACCGCCGATGAGGGCGAGGAGCAGCGTCCATTCCGTCATCGTCCGGAGGATGGTCCACATCAGCGGCGTCAGCGGCAGCGGCGTCACGAAGCGATGGATGAGCGCGGCGGCGAGCAGCACCGCCGCCAGCGCCGCCAGCACGGGCACACGCCGCCGGAGCGTTTCGAGCGGCACCTCGGTCAGCGCGAAGAGCGCGCCCAGCAGCATCAGGTAGACGAAATGGGCGTGGTTGGCCCAGTCGTCGATGAGGGCGTGGCTGCTGCCGTAGACCGGGCGCAGCGTCGCCTCGATGACGATCAGCGGCAGGCCGAGCGCAAGCAGCATCGGAACGTTGGAGAAGACCGTGGCGAAACCGCCCCTGAGCGGCCGGGCCGCGTCCGACCGCAGCGCCAGGAAGACCGGCAACAGCAGCAACGAATAGACGAACAGGTAGATCAGGAACCACAGGTGATGCCAGCTGAAGTTGGCCTGGTCGTAGCAGCAGTCGAGAAAGCGCGGCATAAATCCGATGAAGCCGACGTCGAGCCGGAGCGGCGACTGCGTCACGAGGTCAGCAGGCGCGATGCGCTCGAGATAGACCTGCGGCAGCACCAGCGCGAAGATTCCGAAGACGAAAGGCACGAAGAGACGGGTGACGCGCTCCCTTGCGAAGCGGCCGGCGCTGCGTCGTTCGAGCGACAGCATCATGCTGAAGCCGGCCAAGAGGAACAGCATCGGCATGCCCCAGACGTTGAACAACGCCACCACCACGTCGGCGGCGAGATAGGTGTGCCGATCCTTGATATGCCAGGGCTCCGGGTCGAACAGCCGCGCGGTGTGGAAAAGCACGAGCGAGAGCACCGCGACATTGCGCAGATTGTCGACCCAGAAGAGGCGTGACGATAGCCTGCTGCCCAGACCATTCATGGCGTGCACTCCGCTGTCATGCATGCCATAATAAATGAACGATTCGTTCATTTAAAGCAAGTGTGAGAGCCTGACTTGAAACTCGCTGGGGCGCGGCAGATGGCGACGAGTTCGAGAACCGGAGCGGAGCGGGCTTAAGGCCCGTGAGCACCGGAAGCGCAGAACACTAAGTCAGATGCCCGCCCCAGTAGAGTTTCGGGTCAGGCGGAGAAAACCGGATGCGACGCAAAGACCCCGACCGCCTTGCGACCCTCGCCGACGCGGCGCTCGCCGTGTTCACCGAGCGCGGCTATCGCCTGACGCAGGTGGCGGATATCGCGGCGGCGGCCGGAGTTTCGGCCGGGTCGATCTACAACTACGCCGAAGGCAAGGATGCGCTGTTGAAGCTGGCGGTTCTCCGCGCGGCCGGCCGGCTCTCCGAAGTGACGCCGCCGCTCGCCGCGCCGGGGCTCGACGGCGTCGTCGCACTGATCGACGCCATCCTGACGCCGGTGACGCTGGACTGGCCGGTGCTAACGCCCGCCGGGCGGGACCCCGCCCTGCCCTTCCGCGCCACGCTCTCGGCCATCGTCGACGAAACCTTCGCCTTCCTCGCCGCCCGCTATCGGCTGATCTGGCTGCTCGACCGGCTGTCGCTGGAAATGGACGCGGTGCGCGACATCCACGTGCTCGGCGCCAAGACGCGCTTTCTCCGCCAGCTCACCGCCTTCCTCGCCCTCCATATTCAGGACGACGAAGCCGCCGTCGCCGCCGTGGCGCGCGGCATCCTGGAGGTGATCGTCTGGTTCGCCATGCACCGCCACCGCGACCGCCTGTTCCCCGCCTTAGGCGACGAAAAGGCCCTCGCCCTCGCCCGCCGCCTGGTGCTGGATGGGGCGGCTGGAGGGGCGACCACCAGCCGTTAGCCCGCAAAAGGCGGCAAACTCGCAGCACCCTGTGCTTGAGCCAAGAAAGAAGCTCGTTTCGTTTATTTCGATTATTGGCTTGATATCGCAAGATGGCTTATATTGAGAATCCAACCAGCGAGGATGCCATGGCCATATCAGCGCATGTTTCCGAGATCGGCGGTCGCCTGCCATCCGAGCAGGAAATGGCCGCCGCGAACCAGCTTCGCCGGATCATCGCCGCCCAGATGGAGGGCGACGCGAAGCTGCGCGTTGTGGAAGACGGCAAGAAACAGCCCTCGGAAATCGTCCTGACGCCTGCACTGTCGCGGCTGCTCCTCGGCCTGCTTCGCCATATCGGCAGCGGCGACGCGGTGACGCTCGTCCCGCTCCACCGGATGATGACCACCCAACAGGCGGCCGACATCCTCAACGTATCCCGCCCTTTCCTGGTATCTCTGCTTGAGAAGGGCGAACTTGCCTATTCGATGGTCGGGCGGCATCGGCGCATAAAGGCCGAGGATCTTTTCGCCTACCAGCTCAGCCGGGACGAGCGCCGCAGCCGAGCGCTGGCCGACCTCGCCGAGTTGGACAGGGACCTGATCTGAAGCATGTTCGCCAACCGCTTCACGGCCTTCGTCGATGCGAACGTTCTCGCCGGAGCGCTGAAGCGCAACCTTCTTCTCACGTTGGCGGAGGCGGGACATTTCCGGGTGCGCTGGTCGGCCATCGTGCTGGGTGAGACCGAACGGGCCATAGAAGCCATCCTTGAGGATAGAGGGGAAGGCGACGCACGAACACGCGCCGCCAAGCATCGCGCGGCGATGGAGCGGGCTTTCGAGGATGCCAATGTCGCGGACTACAGTGAGTTCTTGCATCTCGGCGACCACCTTCCGGACCCGAACGACGGCCATGTTCTGGCTGCCGCCCTCAAGGCGAAGGCCGATGTGATCGTCACGGACAACCTCAAGCACTTCCCGACGGAGGTGCTGTCGCCACTCGGCCTGAACGCCCTTTCCGCCGACGTGTTCATCGCCAACACGGTGGCGCTTGAGACCGCCTCGGCCATCCCTGCGCTACGCAAGATGCGGGAGCGCTTCCAGAAGCCGGAGATGGATGCTGAGCAGTTACTGATCCGCATGGAAGCCATCGGCCTTCTGGAAACGACAAGCTGCCTGAAGCCGTTTATCGGCTCGCTTTAACAGAGCCGGAACTGCGCGCGCCTCACGACGCCACTGCCACGCCGCGCCGATAGTCCGAGGGCGTGGTGCCGGCGGCCTTGACGAAGGCGGCGTTGAAGGTGGATTTGGAGTTGAAGCCCACCTCGTAGGCGATGTCGATGATGGTCTGGCCGGCGCGGGCTGGCGAGGCGAGCAGGAGCTTGGCTTCCTCGATGCGCGTCTGGTTGATGAAGTCGTTGAAGCGCAGCCCGGCCGTCTGGTTGATGGCCTGCGACAGCTCGTTGGGCGTCACGCCGAGCCGCTTGGCGAGGCGGGCGAGCGTCAGCGTCGGATCGGCGAACAGGCGCTTGTCGACCAGCGCCCCGCGCGCCCTTGTCAGGATGTCCCGCGCCCGCTCCTCGGTGAGGCCGGAGCGGCGGTACTTGCCGATGCTCTCCTCGACCTTGTTGCTGAGGCTGGCGCTGGCCCGGCTGAGCGCGCCGCGCGTGGCAAGGCCCAGCCAGATCAGTGCGTTGAGCACGAGCCCGAAGATGAGGTCGGCGAGCGAGATGAAGCCGTCGCCGGCATCGGCGGTGAGGCCGTAGGCGCCGGCGGCAAGGCTGATCAGCCAGACGAGGCCGAGCCCCAGGAGCAGCCGGCCCGCCCAGGCGCGGCGCCGCTCGCCGGTCGGGCCGGTCACCTGCCAGTTCCACCAGAGCCGGCCGGCGGCGGCGAGATAGAAGGCCTGCAGGAGCGGCGTGCCGATCAGCGCGGTGGCCGCCATCAGGGCGGCGAGCGCCAGACCCGGCTGCGGCGGCGCGCCGGCAAGCAGCCCATCCCAGGCCCCGTCCGGCAGGAACACCACCGGCAGCAGGAGGCCCAGGATGGCCGCCGGCCCGAAGACGTGAACCGGCAGGCGGGAGACGGACCGGCTCTCCTCGAGCAGCGTGAGGTGAAGGTAGAGGAGCGGGGCGGCGGCGGCCTCGGCAAAGAGGCCAAGGGCGATCAGCCTGAGCGAGGCGGCGCCCTGCCCGAGCGCCGACGTGGCGTCGGCAAGGCCGGAGACGGCGAGGCAGACCACCGCGCCGGCGAGACAGCGGTTGGCGCGCGTCCTCAGCACCGGCAGCGCCGTGAGCAGGCCGGCCACGAACAGCGCCTGCCCCAGCGTGAGCAGAATGACGGCGACGGCCGCGAGCGTCATGACGTGTTGCCCCAGCATCCCCATGAAGCCTTTCAGAACCTGACCTTGAGATTGACGTCCGCCGACTGCGCCACCCGATCCTTGTCGAGGCCGGCGCGGCAGGTCAATCCCAGGCTCCAGGCGTCGGCGTCGAGATGGGAGTGGACGGCGGCCTGCCACGCATGGCCGCGCTCGGTGAGACGCAGGCTGTCGCGGAACAGGAAGCCGTTCTGCCGCTCGCCGGTCGGGTCGCAGAGTGCGCCCTCGTCGTGGCAGGCGTCGGTGACGCTCACGAAGCCATAGGCGGCGGGTTCGGCGAGGATGGATCGGAAGAGGTCGTTGGAGGGGATGACCGCAATCTCTATGCCGCCGGGCAGCCGCTCCCTCAGCGCGGCGAGGTCGGCCCTCAGCGCCTCGCGCATCGAGGCCGACAGCCGGCCGAAGGCGTCGCGCAGCGCCGGACCACCACCGATGAAGCCACCCATCAGCCGCGAATGGGCGAAGTCCGGCACATCGTCGACGAGGATGGTGCGGGCGCCCTGGGAGGCCAGCCGCTCGGCGGCCTCGCTGAGGTTGACCGAGACGCGGGCAGCGGCCGCCACAACATTCTCGCCGCGCATCATGGCGCCGAGGATGTCCCCGGTGCCGGCCGCGACGACGAACCGGTCCTCCGGCCGCACCGTCAGCCAGCCGCAGGCCACCCGCCGCTCGAACAGCGCGACCTGCGCCAGGACGCCGGTGGCGTCAGGGTCCGTGATGGTGCCGGTCGTGGCGCTGTCGCCGAACAGATAATAGCCGCCGTCGCCGGCCAGCCCCTCGCCGGCGGCCAGCGTGATGGTGAGGAAGAGAATGACGCGAAGGCGCCGATGGAAGCGGGAATGGGGCGGCGGAAAGAGCGGCAAGACGGGCTCCGGGCTGGGCGATCGGGGTGGCCATGACGGTCGCACCCCGGACCCATTGCCCATTCTCCGGCCCTCTTCGTCCCGTCCTATGAGTTCGTACCCGGGCGCCCGAAAGACGAACCGCCCCGCGCGCCTACTCCATGTCCAGGAGTTCCCTGAGCTCCGGCGACACCCCGCTCAGGTCGACGACGGCGCGGACGCGCGCCACCCGCTGCCTGTGCGCGTCGGGCGCCGCCGACATCGGATAGGCGAGGCGCAGCCCCTCGTAGTCGACACCGGTCAGCGTCTGGGCGGGAGCGGGGTTGTAGCAGGGGCTCTGCGCGCCATCGACCAGCATGGTCGGGCTCGACTGGTAATAGTCCATGATCGACTTTCGGTCGAAGCCGCTCGAAAAGCGGAGGTCCCGCTCGTCATTGTTCAGCCGGTCGAAGTTCGCCTTGACCGTGGCCTCGTCCCAGCCCCACAGCCGCTTGATTTCCGCATAATTGAAGCGGCAGGTCGCATCGGGCTTCTGATGCTCGTGGAAGAAGCCGAGGGCGTGGATGAGCTCGTGCCACACCTGCCAGCCCTGCGGCGCGCCGCCCAGGAAGATGTTCGCCTCGCCGAGGTTGCGCTTCTTCATGCCGTTGCGTCCGATGCGGGCGCTGCAACACTTCACGCCCGAACCCACGGCGATCCGGATCTCCTCGGTATAAAGCCCTTGGGCGTTCTTCTTGCAGTCGGGGAATGGATTTGTGCTCTGAAAGTCGATGCTGACATTGATCCTCGCACCGTTCAGTAGTCTGGCAGCCGAGTTGAAAATGGAATTCCTTTCGGCCTGGGTTCCGCCAATAAAGCACGCCTTCAGAATTTGCCCCGGACGCCACAATAACGCTCGCGAGAAGAAATATCTTTTGTCTTCGTCTGAAGTTGAGTTGGCCAAGTCGGTCACTTCCGTCAGAAGTGGACCAGCCTCGTCATTGAATTCCGGATTGAAAGTACCCCATTCATTGTGGGCGCCGGCCGATCCGGCAACGAACAGTGTGACGGCAAAAGCCAAAATGACATGGAAGCGCATCCGACCCCCCATCGGTTGTCTTGAAGACATACGTATTATATGCTAAGTTGAATCAATTAGGCAACATCTGGGTGGCTGCGATGACTCGGTCGCGGATGTTTTTCCTTTGCCATTTCTTGGCCTTGTCTTTATTCGCCCTGGCAATTGTCGCGATATCCTCAGGTTCATCTCGCGCCCAGCAAACCGGCGCCATGATCGGCGCCGGGGCGGAAGGCGCCGAGGAGGCCGTGCCCTTTCTGGGTCAGGCGCTGACGCCCGACGGCAACGGCGCCCTGCCGCCGCGCCTCGCGCTGGTCATCGGCGTCGCCACCTACGACCCGGCCGACCACGTCAGCATTCCGAGCCTGCCGGGCGTCGCCCGCGACACGCAAAGGGTCGTCGAAGCGCTGAGCGACGCCGACTTCCGGGTGACCGAGCCCAGGAACAACGGCGGCCGGGTAACGCGCAACGACATCCTGGAAGCGCTGAACCGCTTCTCGCTCAACGTTCGGCAACTGCGATCGACCTCGGGCAAGAAGCCGGTCGTTCTGGTCTATTTCGGCGGTCACGGCGTGACCAACGGCACCGACAACCTGCTGATCCCCGCCGACTTCAACCCCACCTTCCAGGAAGACCTGAAGGACATGGCCCTGCCACTCGCCACCATAAGGGAGCGGCTGGAAGCGCTGGACGTTTCGTTGCGCTACATCATTCTCGACGCCTGCCGCAACCAGCTGCCGCTGTCGCTCGCCTCGGTGTCCGGGGCGGGAGCGCCGGCCTACAAGCCCGGCATGACCCGCATGCCGATCGACACGGCCGGCGAAACCATCTGGTTCGCCACCCTGAACGGCAATGTGGCCAGCGACGGCTCCACCTTCACCCAGCGCCTTCTCGACGTGCTGGACAAGGAGCGGACCAAGGCGGAGAAGGAGGCGGCGGACCCGCGATTTTCCGAGGAGGCCGCGTCGCCCCAGCCGGTGGCCGGCGCCTATGGCAACACCTCCTCGGTGCTCGATCAGGTGGCGATCAGCATGGCCGGCTCCGCCCAGGTGCCCGACCGGGCCGGCAACCCGCCGCCGCTCATCCTCTACCCGACCAGGGCCAACTATCGGACCGAGCTGCGGCTCTTCGACCAGTTCAAGGCCGCTCCGTCTTTCCAGCGGCGCTATTGCCTCAGCAAGACCTATCTCGACGCCTTCTTCCTCTATTCCTATTTCTCGACCAACATCGCCGGCTGGAAGACCAAGTTCGAGGAACTGGTCGAAGGCGGCGAGCTGCCCTCCTGCGCCGACCTCGCCACAAACCAGGTCGCCAGCGCCGACCTGCCGGTCAAGACCGCCACCGGCGAATGGCGGGTCGTCGCGTCGGCAAGGTCGCCCTTCACCGAACCGGGGCAACTGGCCAGCGCGGCGGCGGAGGAATCCGGCGGCAGGACGCCGGCGGGCGGCGATACGCCGCCACCGTCCCGCACACCGGTCATCGCCGGCTTTCCCGACGACCTGTCGCAGCTCAGCCTGGCGACGGCCGGCACGAACCTGCCGGTCTATCGCTTCGCCAACGCCGGCGGCGCGGCCGTGACCACGCTCGACAAGGGGCAGCTCCTGGCGATCGGCGACACCAACGGCGCCTTCGTCCGCGTGCAGACGCCGGACGGCACCGAGGGTTATGCCGAGCAGAAGCTGGTCAATGCCGGCACCAACCTGTTGCGCGTCACCCTCGGCTATGACGACAGGGGCGAACTCACCGACGCCTCGCAGACCGCGCTCAAGGCGCTGGCCGACACCATCGTCTACGACGCCGCCATCGAATACCGCGACAGCGACAGCAAGGGCGGGCTGCTTCTCGCCATCTCCGCCTTCGACGAACTGCGGAAGGCCACCTTCGTCCCCATGGAGCTCACCCCGCTCTACCGGGCCGCCGACGCGTCGAACCCGCTGCCGCCGCGCTCCGTCCGCATCCTGCTCACGGCGCTGCCGCTCGACCCGGCCCTTCGCAACAGCGCCTATTCCTACAGCGGCGGCACGGTGAGCCTCGACGCTGCCGTGACGCTCAGCCAGCCGGTGCTCGCCTCCGCCTCGACCGGCGCCATCCTCGGCCAGGGCAGCGCCTTTGCCTGCGCGTCGCCTCTCGCCGCCGAGGCAACCGCAGACAGAACAGTCCTCGTCAGCTACCCCAGCGCCAGCGAGGCGGGCGCCGCCGAGACCGTGCGGCGCGTGTTCGGGACGGTCGGCTTTGCCGTCCCCGACCCGATCCAGCGAGGCACACGCATCCAGAAGCAGGGCACGCGCGTCACCTATTGCGCCGCCGACCAGGGGCTGATCGATCGGGCGAAGGCGCCGCTGTCGGCCTGCTTCGGCGACGCCTTCCGCTATTTCCCGACCTCGGACAGGGCGCTCTGCGCCTCCGGCCGCATCGATGTGGTGGTCACCGACGCGAGCCTCGCGATCAACTGACCACCGCCCGTCTGGAAGCAAGAACGCTTGCCCCGACCTGCCTTGTTATTTTTGTCTATAGACTTGCCAAGTTTCGACCATGACGGCAATACGCCGGACCGCGCCGGCGTAACCGAAAATTATACAAGATCGTCAAGAGTATACTTCCGGAAATACGCATCGCGACAGAATTGCGGCATGCTTTTGGTCGGGCGGGGGGATGACATGCAGTCGATCAGGTTTCAGCTGAGGTCCTTGCTGGTGATCTTCACCACGCTGCTGGTGCTTCTCTCGCTCGGCACCTGGTACGGCCTCGGCTGGATCAGGACGACCCAGGACAGCGGCGCCGCCATCGCCGCTCATTCCAACGAAGCGGCCTCCGCCAGCGCGCTGGGCGCCCGGCTCTATCGCATCATCGCCGACACCGAGATCAACCGCGACCTCGACGTCAGCCGGCGCGACTGGGCGGCGGCCATCGCCGAGGAGCGGGCTACCATCGACGGCCTGAAGGCCTGGATCGACGCGCCGGATCAGGCGGCGGCGCTCAAGGCGGGCGAGGAAGCGCTCGGCCGGCTCGTCGCCCTCTACGAGACCGACATGATGCCGCGCCTCGAGAAGTCGACGGAGATGACGCAGGACATCCGCGATCTCGACGGCAAGATCGACGACGTGGTCACCGAGATCGCCACCGCCTTCGGCACGCTCCGGACGCTGGCCGAGGCGGAGGCGCAGGCCGTCGACGCCACCTTCGACGGCATGGTCGCCACCTTCCAGACGACGGCGATCTCCATCCTCCTCACGGCGCTGATCGCCGTCGCCATCCTCAGCCTCAGGATCGACCGCGAGGTGTCGAGCGGCGTCGTCGCCATATCGCGGTCGCTTCAGGCGATCGCTCGCGGCGACCTCGCGGCCGCCTCCGGCAAGGCGCGGCGCGACGAGTTCGGCCGCATGGCCGAGGAGCTCGATCAGGTGCGGCGCAACCTCCTGGAGGCCGAGGCGCTGCGCAGCGACCTGTCCGGCCGGCAGGCGGCCGAGCGCGAGCGGCTGGAGCGGACCGCCGCCCTCACCCGCGACTTCGCCGAGCGCATGCGGACGCTGTCCGAGGGCTTCGGCAAGTCGTCCGGCGAAGTGGCGGTGAGCGCCCGCAACCTGTCGGCCACCGCCGAGGAAACGGCGCTTCAGGCCCAGCAGGTGGCCGGCGCCGCCGAGGAAGCCTCCACCAACGTGCAGACCGTGGCGGCCGGCGCCGAGGAACTCTCCGCCTCCATCCAGGAAATCGCCAAGCAGGTGTCGCATTCCTCCGAGATCGCCCGCGCCGCCGCCACCGAGGCCGAGACCTCGGCCCGCAACGTTCAACTGCTGTCCGTCTCGGCCCAGGAGATCGGCGAGGTGGTGACGCTGATCAACTCCATCGCCGCCCAGACCAACCTTCTGGCGCTCAATGCGACCATCGAGGCGGCCCGCGCCGGCGAGATGGGCAAGGGCTTCGCGGTGGTCGCGGCGGAAGTGAAGCAGCTTGCCGACCAGACGGCAAAGGCCACCGACGAGATCGGCCGCAAGATCGCCGAGGTGCAGTCGGCCACCGGCCTCGCCGTCGAGTCCATCTCGCGCATCGTCGCCACCATCGACCGGATCCAGCACACCTCCGAGGCGATCGCCGGCGCCGTGGAGGAACAGGGCGCGGCGACGGGCGAGATCGCCCAGAACACCCAGCGCGCCGCCTCCGGCACCGCCGACGTGACCGAGACCATCACCGGCGTCGGCGCCTCGGCCGAACTGACCGGCACCGCCGCCACCCAGCTGATGACCCTCTCCGGCCAGCTCGACGCCCAATCCCGCGACCTCAGCCTCCAGGTCCAGACCTTCGTGAGGGAGCTCGGGGCGGCGTGAGGTCGTACCCGCCTAAATCGGCAGGTTGCGGCTCACATCCTGCCTCTGATGCAGAATGCGGATGACATCCAACCGGTCGCCGCGATCGCGGAAGTAGATCATGTGCGTTCCGATGGCATATTTCAGGTAGCCGGAACGCACGTCGACCGGCCGTCCCTGCTTGATGGCAGATGCCAGCCCGAGACAGGCATCGCGGATTTCGTCCGTGTAGCGATCCGCCTGATCCGCCCCCCAGCGTTCGGCGCTGTGATCCCAGATATGGTCGAGGTCGGCAACAGCGGCAGGCGAGAAAGCGAGGGCTTTCATCGCCCCTCATGCTCGGTGCGTTTTCGGGCCTTGAACGCCTCGAAATCGAACGGCTGCGGCTCGCCGGACTCTTCGCCGGCGATCAGCGCCTCCTGCAGCGCCTTCACCTTGGCCTCGTGCTCCTCCAGAAGCCGCAGCCCCGCCCGCACGACATCGCTGGCCGATCCATAGCGACCGGACTTCACCTGGTCGCCGATGAAGCTCGCGAAGTGCTCCCCGAGCGTCACGGACGTGTTGCGGGGCATTGGCTTTCCTTCATGTTCGGGTCAATCTCGCTGTACCAAAATGTATTACACTTGATCGGATCGGGCAAGTGGTGCGAGCCGCGGATATCGGGCGCCCCCACCAGTCACCGGCCCAAGAGCCGCCCCTCGTCGTCGATCACCGTCAGCCGGTGCGGCAGACTGTCGGACCAGCGCCACAGCACGAGGTTGAGGTCGGCTTCCGACGATCCCCTTGCGAAGCTGCGAACGAGAAGCCCCGCGAAGCCGGCGGCGAGGAGCTCGGCGGCGAAGGCTTGCGTCCTCGATCGTCCCGTTGCCCGCATCTCGTCGCGCCAGGTCGCCACGGCAAGGTCGGCCGCCGTCATGCCACAGGTCGTGAGCGCCGCGACGTCGCGGCTGTCGAAGAGATCGTCGATGTCGGCGTCATAGGAAACGAGCGTCGTCGGTTGCAGGCTGCCCACCTGGTTGGCCTCGCGAATGGCGGTGACCACGTCGAGTGTCAGATAGAGCGCCGCCGTTCCCCTGGCGTTGAAGCGGCCGCCGTAGAGCGCGGCGCCGTGCCCCGACAATGGCTCGCGAGCATAGAGTGGATTGAGGGCGCGATAGAGCGTGCCTTGAAAGCGCATAGGGGCCTGCATCAGGCGAAGACGCCGGCATCCACCGCATCGATATAATCAAGAACGTCCCCTGCCCGACCCTGCTGCACCAACGCCATGGCGGTGGCGCCACTGAAGCCGGGCAACGGTTCGGACCGATACCAGGCATAGGCCATCAGGGCGGAGCCGAAGCGCGGCTCCACCTTGTTGACGATCTCGATCATCTCGCGCAGGCGCCGCTGCGTCTTGTCCGAACGAAGGCGCTCGGCCCGGAGCACAGCGTCGCGGCCCAGCCCGGCCGACCGTGCCACCTCGTCCTTCGTGGTACGGAAGGCGTCGGCGATCTTGGTCGGCGCGAACAGGCCGTCGTCGGCATATTGAGCCAGTCCCATCCTCATATCTCCGCCACGTTTCCTGACGGGAATATAGGGCGGTTCAAGTGGCGCCGCAAGTGGACTTCCCCGCCTGTCAGACCGCCTGGACGCCCTCCTTCGGCGCCGTGCAATACCAGATGATCAGCGCGACCAAGCCGATGGGAAAGAACATCGACAGGATCTGGAACCATCCGCTGCGGTTGATGTCGTGCAGCCCCCTCGTCGCCGGCGGCTTCCTCAGGCTGATGGACCTGTGAGGCGGACCGGCGGAAGACGGTCCATCGTCAGTTCATCGTCCACTCGTTCACCATGCGCTTGATCACCCAGTGGCCGCGTTTCTTTTCGAGGAAGATCCGGGTGCCCGACCCCACGAAGTCGCCCGCCCCCTCCGGCGTCCAGCGGTCGTTTCCGCCTTCCTTCATGATCGTGGCGCGCGACAGGGTCCTGTTGAACGCAGGGTAGGAAAAGCTGGTGTTGGCCGTGTCGAGATAGGGCTTGTCGCGGCCGGCGAGGCTCTTCGCCATGGCCCGCGCCGTCTTGTTCCTTTCGGCGAAATCGCAAATCTGCTCCGGATGCCGGTTGTCCGGATCGAGGGCCTCGCGGACGCTCAGCAATGGCTTTCGCCGGGGCGGTTCGGGCTCGTCCCACGTCTCGGAAAAGACGCAAGGAAGGTCATAGGTCCAGCCATCACCCGGCGAGACCTCTGCGAGCAGCAGCTTGAAGATCGCCCGAACCTCGGCTTTCTCGCGCGCCTCAGGTGCGCCGGCCGCACAGGCCGGACCGCTGGCTGCGCCGAGCGACGAAGCCAGAAGAAGGACGGCACCGGCCAGGCCTCGCTTCATGACGACCTCCATCGAGACCGGACGTCCGGTTCCGGACCGATCGCCTCCCCGCGACGGCCGCGCGTTGCCTCCCCCCGGAGGAATCGCGCAACGCCTCAGATTAGCGGCTTGTCTTGCCTCCCTGCAACTTGGGATCTGCCCGTCGGCAGCACAGGCGGGGCGTGAGCGCCTCGCCCGGCGTGACGACTAGAACCGTCCGCTGAGGCCGATCTTGGCGCCGGCCGAGGTCTGGCCGTCGCCCTCGACGCCGAGGAGCAGGCCGAGGTCGACGTTCCAGGCTTCTCTGGGGCTGAAGGTGAGGCCGGCCGACAGCGAGCCGAAGGCGCCGGAGCCGTCGAGGCCCGAGAATCCGGCGATGACGCCGAGGCGCGGCGTCAGCACCGCCCCGTCGTCGAGGCGGATGTCGCGGCTGTACTCGGCGCCGAGGCTCACCCGCAGCTGGTCGGTGGTGAAGCCCTTGAGCTCCATCACGTCGCCGTCGGCATTGTCGATCGCGTAGTCGTTCACCGTTTCCGAGAGATAGAGCGCCCGGAGCGTCGGCGTCAGCCGCCCCTCGCCCAGGGCGATCTCGCCCTTCAGCGAGCTGTCCAGCATCCAGCGGCTGGTGTCGAAGCGGCCGTTCCAGAAGCTGGTCTCGATGTCGTTCGACGAGCCGCCGTAGAGCAGGCTGGTATCCCAGTAGAGGCCGTCCGCCACCTCGAAGGAGGCGTAGGGGCCGGCGAGCCAGCCGTTGCCGGTGAGCGTGGCGTCCTGGTCGGTCGGGTCGGTCATCCGGTCGTAATGCAGCGACAGGCCGATCAGCGCCCGCTCGCCGAGGAGATAGTCGGCGCCGGCCGACAGCAGGGCGAAGCTGCCCCATCTGCCGCCGTTCTCTTCGCGCTCGTGCAGCATGACGGTGCCGCTCACCCAGGCGTTGAAGGCCGACGGTGCGGCCGTGACGCCATCGGCAAGGTTCCGCACCGCCTCCATCTCGGCGAGGCTGGTGGCGAACATGGCGGTGACGCCCCCCTCGCCCGGCGTCACCCGGCCCGATATCGGCGTGCGCGCCTCGGCCATGCGCCGCCGCTCCAGGAGACCCGGCACCGCGACGGTGCTGGCGAGGAGGTTCTGCCGCGCCTCGACGAAGCCATGCACCAGGGTATCGACGTTGACGGCCACGTCCTCGGGGTCATAGGCGACGTTGTAGTAGACGACGCCAAGGTTGGAGATGCCGAGCGCGCTGGTCAGGCGGAAGGTGACGCTGACCTGGCCCTTGTAGGTGGGGTTGGGAATGAACTTGAGATACCAGCCGAGCGTGCCCACCGGCCCCGCCGCGGCGAACTCGCCGTTGACGATCGAAACCGTGCCGGCGTTGGGCGGCGATACGTTGACCAACTCGGCGGCGGTGAAGGGGCCGCCCGTCGCCTCGCGCTCGAGATCGACGTTGAGCGGCGCGTCGCCGGCCGGCACGTTGACCACCTTGTCGGTCACCGTCACCACGCGCTCGTTGACCTTGAGCGTGAAGGCGGCTGTGGCGGTGGAGCCGTTGCCGTCGGTCACCTGAAGGGTGAAGCTGTAGTCGCCGGAGGTGGCGGTGTCGCTCAGCGGGCCGTTGAGCGCGCCGGTCGAGACGTTCAGAACCAGGCCCTGCGGCAGCGCGCCGGAGGCAAGGCTGTAGAGCAGCGAGCCGCTGCCGCCGCTCGCCGAGATCGACTGGCTGTAGGCCTCGCCGGCCATCGCCTCGGGCAAGGCACCGCCGGCCGGGATGAAGACGAGGCTGGCCACCGGCGCGTTGATCGTCAGGCTGTAGTTCGCCGAGCCCGTGGCGCCATGGGCATCGGTGGCGGTGACGGTGAAGCTGTAGGCGCCGGCCGTGATCGGCGTGCCGGAGATGGTGCCGGTTGAGGTGTTGAGGCCGAGCCCGGACGGCAGGGAACCGGATGTCACCGTAAAGGCGTAGGGCGCCGTGCCGAGCGAGGCCGACAGCGTCTCGCCATAGGCCGCGCTCTTGGTACCCTCTGGCAACGCGCCGCCCGCCGGGCTCAGCGCCAGCGTCGGCGCCGTGACGGTGATGGACACCGTTTCGGGCGATGACGTGCCGGCGCTGTTGGTGGCGGTGTAGGTGAAGCTGTCGCTGCCGGAGAAGCCCGACGCCGGCGTGTAGGTGATGGTGGTGCCGGAGGCCGAGGCCGTGCCGTGGCTCGCCGCCGTGTCGACGGCCACCGACGTCGCCGCATCGCCGCCGAGGACGAGCGCGACGGGATTGGCCGTGGAGTTGGCGGCCACCGTGGCGCTGGCGGCGCCGGCGACGGGCGCCGTGAGCGCGGCGAGCGGCGTCACCGCGTTGGACGGTGCCGAGGCGGCGCCGGTGCCGACGCTGTTGGTCGCCGTCACCGTGAAGCTGTAGGCGACGCCATTGGTGAGGCCGGAGACGGTGATCGGGCTCGACGAGCCCGTCGCCGTGATGCCGCCGGGGTCGGAGGTCACGGTATAGCCGGTGATCGCTGCGCCGCCGCTGCTCGCCGGCGCCGTGAAGCTGACGGTCACCTCGCCGTCGCCCGCCGTCGCCGTGCCGATAACAGGCGCACCGGGCACCACCGGATTGACGGTGAAGCTCTGCTGCACCGTGGCGGCGGGGATGTAGGAGGCATCGCCCGCCTGATCGGCGGATATGGCGCAGGTGCCGGCGGCGACGAAGGCCAGCGCGCCGCCGCCTGTGATGGTGCAGACGCCGGTGGTGGCAGAGCTGAAGGACACGCTGAGGCCGGAACTCGACGTTGCCGACAGCGTCGGGTTCGTTCCGAAGCTCTGCGCGCCGGGATTGTTGAAGGTGATGGTCTGGCTGGCGAGCGGCGTCACCGCGTTGGAGGGCGCCGAGGCGGCGCCGGTGCCGACGCTGTTGGTCGCCGTCACCGTGAAGCTGTAGGCGACGCCATTGGTGAGGCCGGAGACGGTGATCGGGCTCGACGAGCCCGTCGCCGTGATGCCGCCGGGGTCGGAGGTCACGGTATAGCCGGTGATCGCTGCGCCGCCGCTGCTCGCCGGCGCCGTGAAGCTGACGGTCACCTCGCCGTCGCCCGCCGTCGCCGTGCCGATGACAGGCGCGCCCGGGATGACACCGTTGACATTGAATGATTGCTGCGCGGGCGTGGCGGCCGCATAGGTAGCGTCGCCGGTTTGGCTGGCGGTGATGGTGCATGTGCCGGCCGTGACGAAGGTGAGCACGCCGCCCGAAGTGATCGTGCAGACGCCGGTGGTGCTGGACGCGAAGCTGACGGCGAGGCCGGAATCGGCGGTGGCCGTGAGCGTCGGGCTCGTGCCGAAGCTCTGCGCGCCCGGGTTGGCGAAACTGATGGTCTGGCTGGCCAGCGCATAGGTGTAGGCGCTCGGGAGCGTGCCGGTGCCGACGCCGTTGGTCACCGCCACCGCGACGGCGCCGATCGTCCCCGCCGGCGTCACCACGGTGAGCGACGTATCGGAGACAACGTTGACACTGGTACCCGCGGTGCCGCCGAAGGTGACGCCCGTCGTGCCGGTGAAGCCGGTGCCGGTGAGGGTGACGGTGGTGCCGCCGGTGGTCGGGCCGGTGTTGGGCGCCACGCCGGAGATCGCCGCAAGCCCGGCCGGCGCCGCGCCGACGGTGATGGTGTAGTTGGCGCTCGACCCGGTGTTGGAGCCCTCCGAGGCCCAGATGGAGAAGGTGAAGGTGCCCTGCGCCGACGGCGTGCCCGAGAGCGTTCCCGACGAAGACAGGCTGAGCCCTGTGGGCACCGCCCCCGATCCCACCGAATAGACGACCGACCCCGAGCCGCCGGAGGTGGCGAAGGAGAAGGAATAGGGCTGGCCGAAATAGGCGGTGCTGGTTGGCGCCGAACTGGTGAAGGTCAGGCTGCAGCCGCCGGCCGGCGCGGCGTTGACGAGCAGCGCCTTGTTGGTGGCGGTGAGCGTGCCGCCGACGCTGTCGGTCACCGTCACCGACAGCGGAAAGTTGCCGTTGGATCCGCAGGTGGCGCCGGAGATCTGGCCGGCCGAGTTGACCACCACGCCGGGCGGAAGGCCTGAGTTGACCTGGAAGGTGTAGGGGCCGGTGCCGCCGCTCCCCGTCAGGAACAGCTCGTTGGTGTAGAGAACGCCGCGGTCGATGTGCGTGTTGTTGTCGTTGATGGCAAGTGGCGCCGCCTGGGCGTGGAGGCAGGCGGCAAGGATCGCCGCCATGGCGCCAAGAAAAGACCGATGAACCCGCAAGCCGTCCTCCGGAGCCGCTTCACTGTTGAGCATTGCCTGGCGGGCTGCCTGCTATCCGCCCGCGAACGCGGGGAGGTAGGAAGACCAGCCTTGATAGGAGCCCATCGGTGCGAAGCGGCTAAGCAAGGACGACCATACAAAACCAACATGTCCAAGTCAGGTTTACACAGTGTTAAAGCGACAGAGCGAGTTGATCCTCTGTCACCGCCTGTATTTTTAGATGCTCATAAGAATTAACAGGGCTCGTAAATATGACAGGGATCGTAAAAACAACGGAAGTACTGAATTCGAGAAACCCCGGAAATCCGAAGGCCCGCACAAATGTTCGTTTCATTTTCCCGCCGAGCGCTGCAGCTTCACAGAGTGCGTTCCTGCGAGCATGTTTTTGTTTGAGAATTCAGCCGCCCCACTTGACCGACGGCAGGCGAGAGGCGCCCGGCTTTCGCCAACGGTGGGCGTTCGGCAGTTTGGCATTGCCCCGCGAACCATCCCTCTCGGAATGGAGGCGACACCTCTGGCCGGCAGGCATGTCGGCAGCAGGAACAGCCCCAGGTAGCTTGCCACTGTAAGTATTACGGATGTCCGTTGGCCAAGAGTTCAAATGAAAGGCGGCGCCCAAACGAATAGTTCACCCGAAAGTTGCACAAATCATCAAAAGTGAAAGTGCAGCAGCCAATTAATGGAAGCTCAAGCTATCTGTGTCACGACTATGGATCCGCGTAGAACGTCATAGGTGACAGTGATTTCTACCAAGATGATTTACACCCTGTTTGCCTTGCGCATCATCCGACCGGAGTGCAACGAGGATCGACAGGATGATGCGACACAAACAGGACCTTCGAGCATCATCAGACCGGAGTGCAACGAGGATCGACAAGATGATGCGGCAAAGAAACGAACTTCGAGCGCCGATCTGATCCGCTAGATCGAACGGCGCTCCTGGAGGGCATGCATGGGAGCGACGGGCTCCGGCAAATCACGAGGCGAACGCTTGAAGGAACGGCCCTATCATCATGAGATACGGGCCGAGCAACTGAACATTGCCCTCGCCAACCTGCCCGTCAGCCTGATTTCCTCCATCCTGATCGCCATATCCGGCGCGGTCGTCTTGGACATCGAGGCCGGCCACTGGTGGATTCCCGGCTGGCTTACCGCCGTGATCGGCACATCGATCCTGCGGGGGCTCTGGCTCCTCCGCCAGCGCCGCCGGCCCGCGGCCAGCCGCGACACCGAGCGATGCCTCAGGCAGCTCAGCGCCCTGTCCCTGCTGGCCGGCCTCGCCTGGGCCGCCGTGCCGCTCCTGCAGATCGGCAACATCGAGACCATGTCGGGGGCGCTGACGGCCTTCCTGATGGCGGGCATTTCCGCCGGCGCACTGATCCAGAGCATGACCTTCGGCCGGCCGGGCATCCTGTTCTTCACGCCCATCCTGCTCGCCACAGCCGGCACCTTCTTCGCCGAGGGCAACCTCGCCTGCGGCGTGGTCGGGGCGAACGTGCTGCTGCTGCTCACCATGATGATCCTGCAGGCCCGGCGCGGGTCGGCGCGGTTCTCCGAGGGGGAGGAAGCCCGCCTGAGTTCGCTGGCGCTCGCCAGATCGATCAACGAAACCAACCGCAAGCTCGACTATCTCGCCAACCACGACAGCCTGACCGGCCTCAACAACCGCGCCGCCTTCAACGCCGAACTCGCCGCCCGCCGGGAGAAGGGCTCCAAGCTGGCGCTCGCCGTCGTCGATCTCGACAACTTCAAGCTGGTCAACGACACGCGCGGCCACCTCGTGGGCGACAAGGTGCTGATCGAAGCCGCCACCCGCATCTCCCGCGCCTGCCAGCCCTCGGAGTTCATCGCCCGGCTCGGCGGCGACGAGTTCGCCATCATCATCAGCACCACCGGCTGCGAGCAGCGCGCCGAGGCCCTCTGCGCAGAGGTGGTGGCCGGGATGGGGCGGCCCTTCGTGATCGACGGCGCCACCCTGTCGATCGGCGCCTCGATCGGCCTCGCCTTCTTCCCGCTGGACGCCACCGATCTCACCGAACTGTTCGCCGCGGCCGACATCGCCCTCTACGCCGCCAAGGCCAAGGGCAAGCACCAGGTCTCACGCTTCGACGCCGAGCTGCGCATCAAGCTCGAACGCAGCCAGCGCATCGAGGCGGAGATCGGCGACGCCCTCGCCGAGGGCCGCCTCAACGTGGTCTTCCAGGGCCAGCACGACCTTCTCACCGGCGCCGTCACCGGCCACGAGACGCTGATCCGCTGGAGCCATCCCGAGTTCGGCGCCGTCAGTCCCATGGAAATCCTCGATGCGGTGCGCAGCGCCGACATGGGCGACCGGCTCACCCAGTTCGTCGCCACCGAGGCCTGCCGGCTGCTGCGGGCACTGACCCGCGCCGGCGACAGCAGCTCGACGGTGGCGATCAACATCTCGCCCGGCGAGTTCCTGACCGGCAACCCGGTGGGCATCCTTCTCGACACCATCGACCGCTTCGCCATCCGCCCCGACCGCTTCGAGGTGGAGGTGACCGAGGAGACCATCCACGACCTCACCGGCGTCAACGCCGAGCTCTGCCGGCTGAAGGCCGCCGGGGTGAGGATCGCCATCGACGACTTCGGCGTCGGCCATTCCTCGCTGGTCAAGCTCGCCTCCCTGCCCTTCGGCAAGCTGAAGATCGACCGCTTCCTGATCGCCGGCATCGACGCCCAGGACAAGAACGCCCAGCTCATCGCCACCCTGATCACCCTCGGCAAACAGCTGAACTTCTCGGTGCTGGCCGAAGGCGTCGAAACCGCCGCCGAAGCCGACACGCTGCGCCGCCACGGCTGCACCCAGGTGCAGGGCTTCCTGTTCTCGCGGCCGATGCCGGCGAAGGACGTGGTGGCGCGGGTGCGGGAAGAGGAGCGGAGAGCGAGGGAGCTCCGGCAGGTTTCGTGAGGGGAGCAGCCTCATAAGGCCATCGCCGCGATCCTGCCGAAGCGTCTCCAGATCGGCCGACCGATCTCGATCCCCCCTGGAAGCCGGTTTGGACAAATAGGCAAGAACACCGCAGCTTCCGGCAACTCGCCCGCTCTGAACGCGGCAATACTTCTCCTCACGGTTGGCACCTGCCCCACCAGACGCTTGAGGAGACTGACGATGACCGACCTTTCCCACGCACGCGTCCTGATCCTGTGCACCGACGGCTTCGAGGACGCCGAACTCTACGATCCGCGCCGGTCGCTGATGGAGGCCGGAGCGAACGTGACGCTGGCGTCTCCGAGCGCAGCGCCGATCAGCGGCGTGATCTATGACACGGCCACCGGCAAGTCGAACCCGTCCGAGCACGAGATCGTGCCGGACATGACGCTATCGGAGGTCGATGTCGCCGATTACGACGCGCTGATCCTGCCGGGCGGCGTCGTGAATCCCGACAAGCTGCGCATGAGTAAGGAGGCCGTGACCATCGTCAAGGCGTTCGACGCGGCCGGCAAGCCCGTGGCGTCGATCTGCCACGGCCCCTGGGTCCTGATTGAAGCCGACATCGTCCGCGGCCGCCGCACGACCGGATGGTATTCGCTACGCACCGACCTGAAGAATGCCGGATCTGAAGTCGTTGATGCGGAGGTCGTCGTGGACGGCAACCTCATCACCAGCCGCATGCCGTCCGATATCCCGGCCTTCACGGACGCCATCTTCGAGGCGCTCAGCCGCTGAGACAGCCAAGCGAGCGCCGTCGAGCGTCCAATCAGCCAGGAGATCCGCCATGACCAGCATGTTCCAGCTTCTGATCGACGGCACCAGCCGTGAAGGTTCCGAAGGCAAGACTGTGCCCGTCGTCAATCCCGCGACGGGCGAGACCTTCGGTGACGTCGCCTATGCATCCGCCCGCGACCTCGACGAGGCCCTCAGCGCCGCCACACGCGGCCTCATGAGCTGGCAGGCCGTGCCGCCCTGGGAGCGCGGACGCATCCTCAAGGACGCGGCGCGCCGCCTGCGCGATGACATCGATCGCATCGCCCATGTCATCACCCGCGAACAGGGCAAGCCGCTGGCCGAGGCGCGTGTCGAGATCGAGCGCTCCGCCGACTTTCTCGAGTGGGGGGGCGAAGAGGCGCGCCGCATCGCCGGCCGCATCGTGCCCGGTCGTGCGCCGGGGCAACGCATCGAGATCCAGCCGCACCCGATCGGCGTCGTCGCGGCATTCACGCCGTGGAACTTCTCGATGGCACTCGCGGCCAAGAAGTTCGCCGGCGCGCTCGGGGCGGGATGCTCGATCATCTGCAAGCCCTCGCAGGAAACCCCGGGGTCGGTGATCGAGATGGCCAGGGCGCTGCTGGCCGCCGGCGTGCATCCTGCCGCCATCGCCGTGGTGTTCGGCGAGGCCGACCAGGTATCGACCCAGCTCATCCATGCGCCCGAGGTGGCAAAGATCACCTTCACCGGCTCGATCCCGATCGGCAAGCGCCTGGCGGCCGCGGCCGGCGCGGTGATGAAGCCGGTGACGATGGAGCTGGGGGGACACGCCCCGGTCATCGTCTGCGGCGATGTCGATCCCGAGGCAACGGCCGAACTGCTGGTTGAAGCCAAGTTCATGAACGCCGGCCAGATCTGCCTCTGCCCGTCGCGCTTCTTCGTTGAGGCGAGCATCGCCGAACGGTTCACGGCTCGGTTCGTCGAGCTGGCGGCGGCCCTCCGCGTCGGTGACGGCGCCGATCCCGAGACGCAGATGGGACCGCTCGCCAATGAGCGGCGGGTCGCTGCGATCGCAGGCTTGGTCGAGGATGCCCGGACGCGCGGCGCAACGATCCTGACCGGCGGTCGTCGCATCGGCGAGCGCGGCAACTTCTATGCACCGACCGTGCTGACGGACGTGCCACCCGACGCCGCGATCCTGCACGAGGAGCCGTTCGGACCGGTCGCCCCGATCCTGCCGTTCACCGATGAAGCCGCGATGCTGGCGCAAGCCAATGGCCTGGAGTTCGGACTGTCGTCCTACGTCTTCACGCGCGACGAAGCTCGGCTGCGCCGGTTGGTCGACGCGCTTCGATATGGCGTGGTCGGCGTCAACGGCGGCCTGACCCACCAGCCCGAAGCGCCGCTGGGCGGCTGGAAGGAAAGCGGCATCGATACCGAAGGCGGCATCGAGATCCTCGACCCCTATCAGATCACCAAGCACGTCAATTTGCAGTGACGTGGCGGCCGGCGCAGGGAAGAATCCGCGCCGAAACGGGGAACATCATGCTCGGTCTCGACAATTCCACCATACCGCTGTCCTTCGTCGCCGGCCCGGCCGTCCTCGCCAATGTCTGTGCGATCCTGCAGAACGGCGTCAACATCCGCCACAACCATTCGGTCGATCAGTGGCGCCGGTTCCAGGTGTGGCTTGCCAGCGATGACGGCGAGTTCGGCCGCTTCTACGCCGATCCGGCGACGGCGGTCCGACTGTCGGCGCGGCGCGTCCATCTGCAGCTGTGCACCCTCGAACTGCTGTTGCTGGGGACCTGGGTGTTCGGCCTCACCTGTTTCCTGGCCTTGGCATGGGCGCTGGCCGCGAATGCGCATCTGACGCTCGCCGGCTCCCTCTCGATGCTGGTCCTCGGCTCCGGGGCTGTCGGCCTCGCCCTGATGGGCGCCGCTGCGTTCACCGCCGCCAGCGAGAACCGTTGCGCGCAACGCCTCATGCTGCTGCGTCCCGGTTATCACCCGACCCGAGCCGGAGAGAAATCGTGAACAGCCTGTCCCTGATCGATTCCCCATTCTTCGGCTCAAGCCTGACCGACGGGCGGATGCGCGAGATCTTCTGCGCGCAGGCCTTCCGGCAGCGCTGCGTCGAAACCGAGGTCGCGCTCGCCGGAGCAGAGGCCGATCTCGGCATCATCCCGACGGATGCGGCGCGCCAGATCGCGCAGGCGGCCGAAACCTATTCCTTCGACGAGGAGCGTCTCGCCCGCGAGACCGAGATCGTCGGCTATCCCATTCTGCCGATCGTCGAACAACTCGCGGATGCGGCTGGCGAAGCCGGGCGCTATCTGCACTGGGGCGCGACCACGCAGGACATCATGGACACCGCGACGGTGTTGCAGGTGCGGGCCGGACTGGACCTGATCGAGCGGCAGCTCGGCGACGCGATGGATGCGCTGCGCATGTTGGCGGAAACCCACCGCGACACGCCGATGGCCGGTCGCACCCATCTTCAGCACGCGCTGCCGATCACCTTCGGCTACAAGGCTGCGGTCTGGCTGAGCGCGCTCGCCCGTCACGCCCAGCGACTGCGCGAGCTGCGCCCGCGAGTGCTGGTCGTTGAGTTCTCCGGCGCGTCGGGCACGCTCGCCTCGCTCGGCCACCAGGGGTTGGGGGTGCAGGCCGGGCTCGCGAGAGCCCTCGGTCTTGGCGTGCCGACGATCACCTGGCATTCGACGCGAGACGCCATGACCGAGGCCGTCCAGCTCCTGGCGCTCATTTCCGGCAGCCTGGCCAAACTCGCCTTCGACATTTCGATCATGATGACGACCGAACTGGGCGAGGTGTCGGAGCCCTATGTCCGGCATCGCGGCGCGTCGAGCACGATGCCCCAGAAGCGCAATCCCGTTTCGTGCGAACTCATCATCGCGGCCGCCAGGATGGTGCGGCAGCATGCCGGGCTGATGCTCGACGCCATGGTGCATGATTTCGAGCGCGCGACCGGTCCATGGCACCTGGAATGGGCGGCGGTTCCCGAAGCCTTCGGATTGACATCGGGCGCTCTGCGGCAGGCGACGTTCATGCTGGGCGGCCTCGAGGTTCATGCCGGGCGCATGCGCGCCAATCTCGACGTGTCGAGAGGCCTGATCGTCGCCGAGGCGGTGATGATGGCGCTGGCGCCGATCACCGGCCGCCAGACGGCGCATGACCTGGTCTATGCCGGGTGCCGCCGGGCGGTGGAACGCGACACGTCGTTGTTCGAGGCGCTGTCCGAGATGCCCGAGGTTGCGGCGCCGCTTGGATTGGAGCGACTGGGCGAACTGACCGATCCCGCCAACTATCTCGGGTCGGCTGCCCGGATGGTCGATCGTGTTCTAGCCGGCGACGTCGACACGCACCCTGAAAGTCAAGCTGCGTCGTCACCCGGACCTTGAGCCGCGCCACTGGGGCATCGCGGCCCAGGGCCGCGTTCAGTCAGCGGCGGCAGCCAGCCGGGCTTGCCGCTGACGGCGGCGGCAGCGTTCATTTCTGCGCTGAGATGGCGTAGCGGTGCTGGGTGGCGCGTTCGAGGCCCTTGAGGAAGGAGAAGTTCTTCCGCTGGGTGCGGTGGATGGCGCGCATGTCGGTGTCGAGCGTCACCCTGGAAAAGCCCGCCTCCTTCAGCAGCGCCACGACCGCGTCGGCGCGCGCGCCTTCCGAGAAATAGACGCGCGACAGGATCGACTGGTGGGTGGCGGCCATCTCGCCGGTGACGGGGCCATTCACCGGTCCCGACGAACCGAGGCCGAGGCGGACCAGCCACGCCGACAGCGCGCGGGCGGCCTTGGCAATCGGGCCGGCATTGACGAAATCGCCATCGACCACCAGCAGCTTTCCACCCGGCTTCAGCAGGCGGTGCCACTCGCGGAAGGCGGCGAGCGGATCGACCAGGGTCCACACCAGATGGCGGTTGGTGATCACGTCGTAGCTTGCGTCCGGCTCCAGCGTGTTCTCGGCGTCGCCGAGATAGAAGCGGATCCGCCGGCCGCGCTTTGCCGCCTTGGCGCGCGCTCGTTCCAGCATCGGCTCGGCCCAGTCCATGCCCGTCACCTCGAAACCGAGATCGTCGAGCAGGTGCGAGACCACCGCCGTGCCGCAGGCGAGATCGAGCGCGGCGCGACCCGCTCCGTCGCCGAGATGGCGCCTCAGAAGCGCATGCCAGGCGGCGCGCTCCTCCTCGGAAAAAATCTCATGGCCCGGCTGGCTGTCGAAGGTCTCGGCCCTCTTCGACCAATAGGCCTGGATCTCGTCCCGGAGGTTCATGTTGGCGCGCGCCGCGTGCGTGGTCATGGCGAAAGTCCGTCGATGGGAATGAGGCTGGAAGCCTTCTAAAAGATAATTCTTGACTGTTAAAGTCATAAAATCATAATCCCCACGAAATCCGATACGGGGAGAAAAACGTGTTTCATTTCAAAATGGTGGCTCGCGCCGCCGCGATTTCGCTCGCCCTGATGCCAGGCCTTGCCATGGCCGACAAGGTCAAGATCACCGACATTGCCGGCCGCGAGGTCGAGGTGAATGTGCCGGTGAACCGCGTGATCCTCGGCGAGGGACGGCAGATCTATTTCACCGCCGCGCTCGACACCGACGCGCCGTTCAAGCGCGTTGTCGGCTGGCGCGACGACTTCAAGAAGGCCGACCTCGACGGCTACAACATCTACCTCCAGAAGTTCCCCGACATGGAGAAGATCCCGACCTTCGGCGGCATGAAGGACGGCACCTTCGACATCGAGCAGGCCGTGGCGCTGAAGCCCGACGTGATCATCATGAACACCGAGGCGAAATCGGCGACGGAAGAATCCGGCTATATCGAGAAGCTCGCCAGGGTCGGCATACCCCTCGTCTACATCGACTTCCGCGAGAAGCCGATGCAGAACACCGACGCCTCGATGCGCATCATCGGCACGCTGTTCGGCAAGGAGGACAGGGCCGAGGAGTTCGTGAAGTTCCGTCAGGCCGAGATCGCCAAGGTCACCGACACACTGGCCAAGGCCGGCGACATCAGGAAGCCCGTGGTCTTCATGGAGCGGGCGGGCGGCTATTCGGACGATTGCTGCATGTCCTTCGGCAACGAGAACTTCGGCGCCATGGTCGAGCTTGCGGGCGGCGTCAATCTCGCCAAGGACATCATTCCCGGCACCTTCGGCACCGTGAACCCCGAGCAGATCATCGCCTCCAACCCGGATCAGATCATCGTCACCGGCTCCAACTGGGAACTCTACGTCCCCGGCGGCAAGTGGGTGGGCGTCGGCCCCGGCGCCAATCAGGAGGAAGCCAGGACGAAGCTCGCCGCGCTCATGCAGCGCCCCGGCTTCACCGGCGTCAAGGGCGTGACCGAGGGCAACGTCCACGCCATCTGGCACCAGTTCTACAACAGCCCCTATCAGTTCGTGGCCGTGCAGCAGATCGCCAAGTGGCTGCATCCGGACCTCTTCAAGGATCTCGATCCGGACGCGACCTTCCGGGAACTGCACGAGCGCTTCCTGCCGGTCACCTACCACCCCGGCTACTTCGCCTCGCTGAACAGCGGATCGTGATGAAGGTTGCCGGTGGCTCACGCCACCGGCGCCCGCATGTTTCGAGACCTTAGAATGACGACATCCTCTCTCGTGACGGCGGCCGCCGTCCTCATCCCGCTCGACCGCTACCCTATGCACACATCTCCGATGGTCTCTCTTTTGGGCTGCGGTGGAGAGAGCGCCCAAGTAGGAAAGGGGCATCTGATATCACCCGCTCGCCCTATGCGGCCTGAGGTTCCCGCCTGCGCGGAGGTGACAGAATTATATAATAAAAACATATATATAAGTTGTCATCCTTGCGTAGGCGAGGACCTCAGGCAGGACAGAGCGCAACGCCGATATAGAGCGCCCATAGATGCAGCGCGTGACAATGGAGACGTGGGAAAGGCGGACGCTATATTAATCCCTCCTCGCCCTGTGGTTTTCCCCGAACCTAGGATCGGCGCTCGGAAATGTGTGCATGCCTTGGCGCGCGACGGAGGAACGACCTGATGGCCGCCGTTGCCGCAGGCGATGCCGTGGAGGCGGCGCCGGAAACCCGGCGCGTCTATCGCGCGCTCGCCGCCCGCCGGATCGCCATACTCACGGTGCTCCTGATCTGCCTGGTGATCTCGGTCGCCGCCGACATGGCGCTCGGCCCGGCGCGCTATTCGCTGTCTCAGGTGATCTCGGCCGTGCTGTCGCCGGCCGCCGTCGACGTGCAGCTTCGCGTCGTCATCTGGGACATCCGCATGCCCGTGGCGCTGATGGCCGTCACCGTCGGCGCCTGCCTGTCGCTGGCCGGCGCCGAGATGCAGACCATCCTCGCCAATCCCTTGGCCAGCCCCTTCACGCTGGGCATTTCCGCCGCCGCCGGCTTTGGCGCGGCCCTCGGCCTCGTCGCCGGCGTCGCGGTGTTCCCGGCCGCCGTCGAATACATGATCCCGATCAACGCCTTCCTGATGGCGATCGCCGCGTCGCTGTTCATCTACGGCGTGTCCACGCTGCGCGGCGTGACGGTCGAGACCATCGTGCTCCTGGGCATCGCGCTGGTCTTCACCTTCAACGCACTCTTGTCGCTGCTCGAGTATCTCGCCTCCGAGCAGGCGCTCGCCGCCGTGGTGTTCTGGACCATGGGCTCGCTCACCAAGGCCACCTGGACGAAGGTCGCCGTCACCGGCGCCATCCTCGTCATCGTCGTGCCGCTGTTCGCGCGCAAGTCCTGGGCCCTGACGGCGCTGAGGCTCGGCGACGACAAGGCCGCCTCCTTCGGCGTCAATGTGCGGGCGCTGAGGCTGGAGACCATGCTGCTCGTCTCCCTCCTGGCGGCCATCCCCGTCGCCTTCGTCGGCACCATCGGTTTCATCGGCCTCGTCGGGCCGCATATCGCCCGCATGGTGGTGGGCGAGGACCAGCGCTTCTTCCTGCCGGGCTCGATGATCTGCGGCGCGCTGTTGCTTTCCGTCACCTCCGTCGTCTCGAAGATGCTGATCCCCGGCGCGATCCTGCCGATCGGCGTCATCACGGCGCTGGTGGGCGTGCCCTTCTTCTTCTCGCTGATCTTCACCAACAGGAGGCGCGCGTGGTAGCCCTGACGCTCGACGGGATCGGCGCGCGCTATGGCCGCGCCACCGTCTTCTCCGACATCACCACCGGCCCGATCGAGGGCGGCGCGCTGACCGCGGTGATCGGCCCCAACGCCGCCGGCAAATCGACGCTGTTCAAGCGCATCGCCGGCCTCCTGAAGGGCGAGGGCGTGGTGCATGTCGACGGCGCCGACGCCGCGGCCCGGCCGATCTGCTACATGCCGCAGGACACCGGCGCCAACGCGGTGCTGACGGTCTACGAATCCGTGCTGCTCGCCGCCAAGCAGGGGGCGAGCTGGCGCGTGGCCGAGGACGAGCTGCGCGAGATCGACGAGATCCTCGCCTCGCTGTCGATTTCCGATCTGGCCTTCCGCGATCTCGGCGCGCTCTCCGGCGGCCAGCGCCAGCTCGTCGCCATCGCCCAGGCGCTGGTCAGGAAGCCGAAAATCCTGCTTATGGACGAGCCCACCTCGGCGCTCGACCTTTACCGCCAGATCGAGGTGCTCGACTACATGCGGCGTCTCGCCAAAAAGAGCGGCATCGCCGTGCTGATCGCGCTGCACGACCTCAACCACGCCATGCGCTACTGCGACCACGCCATGGTCGTCGCCTCCGGCCGCCTTATCGCCAACGGCCCCACCCTCGACGTCATCACGCCGGCCATGTTGGGCGAAGTCTACAAGGTGGACGCCCGCATCGAGACCTGCACGCTAGGGCGGCCGCTGGTGATCGTGGATGGGGCGAGGTAGGGACCGGTTTTCCGCAGTCCGTTCGCCCTGATGGCATCGACTGTCTTCCGCCGTGATAAAGCGTCCCAGGTGGCTCGGCCGGTTGCTTCAGCAGCTTTTCCGGCAGGGAGTGTCCGTAAAGGGCGCGAATCCGGCCGCCGGCTATCTCGTGCCTCTTTTTCTCCGATTGCGCGATCATCTCCGAGAGATCGGCTTCGCCAAGATCCGCCATCCCTCCCCGAGGGGGGCGCAGCGCCGAAAGCAGACCTCTCGTCGCCACCCAACCTTCGTCGTCCAGCTCCAACTCGTACAGCCAGGGCTCATGCCTCAACGCATGCGGTACAACCTTGCTGAGTTCATTCAAATTCCCAGGCGAAGGGTCGGTGTCGCGCCTGCGGGCGCGGCCCGCGCTGGATTGTTGGACGCGCGATGGATTGGTAAGCTCGCGCGTCGGGACCTCTGCTTTGGGATCAGTGCTGGAATGAGCACCAACCGAGACACCGTACAGTCCTACGATACGAGGGCGGCGGAATACGCTGCCGAGGCGGCCGCAATGCCCGAATGGGTCGCGGCCGAGATCGATGCCTTCGTGACCGAACTTGGCGGTTCCGGCAGGGTGCTGGAGATCGGAAGCGGCGGCGGGCGCGACGCGCTAGCGCTGGAAACGCGCGGGATCAGCGTCAGGCGCACCGACGTCTCGAAAGGCTTCGTGGAACTGCTTCGAGAGAGCGGCTTCAAGGCCGATCTGTTGGACCCCCTGACCGACGACCTCGCCGACCCGCTCCATCCCGACAGGCCTTACGACGGCGTTTGGGCCTGCGCCTGCCTCATTCATGTCGAGCGGCGGGATTTCCGCACGGTGCTTCGACGGCTTGCCGAGGCGACCCGTCCCGGCGGCCGGCTGCACGCCTCGGTCAGGGACGGTGACGGCGACAGCGCGTTCACGCTCGGCAGTGCCGCGGCGCCCCGGCACTATGTCGAGACATACTGGCGCGAGAGCGCCCTGCGCTCCGCCCTCGCCGACGCCAGTTGGAACGTCGGCGAGATACGCCGGTGCATGGGAAGGCCCGACGATTGGTGGCTGAGCGTCCGGGCGAGCCGGGCATAGCGGTCTCTGGGTTGCCGCGTCACCGCCATGAGACGGCGCATCGCCCGTGGAGGTTTGCGAGATGACCAGACAGGTTCTGTTCGTTCAGGGCGGCGGCGCGGGCGTGCATGACGGGTGGGACGACAAGCTGGTCCGAAGCCTCGAACGCGAACTCGGAGAAGAGTACACGGTCATCTATCCCCGCATGCCGGATGAAGCCAGCCCGAGCTACCCGGCCTGGAAAACCGCGCTTCTTGACGAACTGAGCCGCCTCGACGAAGGCGCCATCGTCATCGGCCATTCCATTGGCGGCGCGGTCCTGATCCACGTCCTCGCCGAGCAGTATCCGAGGCAGAAGCCGGGAGCCATCCTCCTTCTTGCCGCGCCCTTCCTTGGCGAAGGCGGCTGGCAGAGCGACGAAATCGCGCCGCTCACCCATTCCGCAACCGGCTTTCCCGCCGATATTCCAGTGTTGCTCTACCACGGCTCCGCCGACGACGAAGTGCCCGCCGAGCACTTGCAACTCTACGCAAAGGCCCTCCCTTCCGCGACCACCCGTGTTCTCGCGCAGCGCGACCATCAGCTGAACAACGACTTGAGCGATATCGCAACGGACATTCGTCGCGACCTTCAACCGCGCTGACTTTCAGGGTGCCGAGCTGTGGCGGAGTCGGATATTGGCCGGGAGTTTTCCATCCCCTTCCCCGGACGCTGTGACGAAAGCGGCCGCCCCGTGGTTCGACGAAGTCCGAGATTGGTCCCAGAGCGGGGGGGCGACCAACGCATAGCCGTCTCCGAAGCGGACTCACAGACACGATACAGCAGCCAATCGCTGCCTGCCACTTTATGGTCATACGTGTACGGCGCACCTTGAAGTTGAGCCTTGAAACAATAGAATGGGGCGCTGGTAGACACTATCGTCATTGCTGGGCTCTGGGCTTTTTGTAGCTTGCGGCAAAGGCGGAAAGAAAAGACTGCATCAACTCAATGAACGACTTTGCGGGAAAGCGTTTTGATAGCCGCATTCTCGATCGAGAGGATAGCGGCGGTGCGTTTGAGCGCTTTGTGGACGAGTTCCTTCGCTTGGAGTCGCCTGGAGAAGATCTCGTCCGGGGGCTGGCGCGCGGTCCCGATGGAGCAATCGATATTGCTGACGCCGAACAAAAAATTCAGCGGATCGTAGAATGTAAATTTATAGGAGCCGATACAAATTCAACCGCCGTAGAACGTTGGACTGAAGTTAAGCGTCATCTTGAAGAAAACCTTCCGCTTTTGGCTCGCGGAGATGAGATTCGGCGAAAAAAGTACCGGCCTTGGTTACGATCTGAAGGCGAATTGAGGACTTACACCTTCGTTACTTCATCAATCTGCCCTAGCGCAGATGATCGGAACCAGTTACGGAAATCTATTTCAGAGTTCTTTGAACAGCTGTCCAAGGAGCACGACGAGCTAAGCCATCTAGCGCATGTCGCGGTTGATTTGCGTTATTGGGATGATTTTGTTGGAGAAAGCGCTCGTTTCGCGCCACTTTTCTACCGCTGGTTTGGTGGGTTTCCGCAAGGTTATAGCGAGATTGCGCTTAGCTTCGGCTCAGGGGGAGGGTTCAAACAGTTTCTGGCAAATAGAAACCTGCCATATTTCTCGCTTGACTCGTATATGTCAGAGACTAAGCGGAACCCTGTCTCACAGTTCGATGCCATTCTCCAGTTCCTAACTCAAGGCAATGATACCAGGGCCCTTGTGATTTTCGGGCCGGGCGGGGTTGGCAAGACCCGCCTTTCGATTGAAGTATGTGAGAAAGCGCGGGAAGCCGGTTGGTGGCCAATCCGCCTTGATCGCAAGGCACGCGTGTCTGACCTAGACTCGATTTGCCAAAGCCATGCCGACTCGGCAAGACTACTACTCTTTATCGACTATGCTGAGGCATTCGAAGAACTAGATCAATTATCCGAGGCCGTAGCCAGGCTTGCGTCTGATGGCAGACACCGCCTCGCCATTCTTGCTTCGACGCGTTCTAGCTCTCTTCAAAAGGTCACGGACCGGCTAACCGACCTCCAACCCGAAGCGACAGACCTTTCTCAACACACAACCCAAGATGGATATGCAGACTGGGTTGTACGAAAGATCACTGGTCATTTCAGAATTCCTCAATCGGACGAAATTGCAAGAACTTGCAAGGGCCTGCCGGTGATGGCGGCATTTGCGGGATTTCTTTATCAAAAGGATCGTGCACAGTTCGACTTGCAGTTCAGAAATTTAGCCGCAATCAAGGACTTCTCAGGCTGGGCTTCTGTCCGCCTCAGAGCTCTCGAAGACCGTTTTCCATCGCAGCCTGTCCAAAACCTGCTTGCAGATCTTGTGGTGCGCCTACCGATGCCAAAGACTGAAGTAGATGCATTTCGGGCCAACTCCGGTTTGCGACGTGATGTCTTCGACGTTTTGAAAGCTGACCGCTGGATCGAGGCCGAGGGCGAGGCTTATTCGGCTGCGCACGACGTACTGGCGGACGCAATACTCGCGCGCCATTTGTCCGCGATGCCGGGGGGAGAGCAGGATAGGGTTCAGGATCTCGGGTTGGCGGCGCTGAAAGAAGACCGTCTCGACCGTTTCATTGCTGCCTTGGATCGACTGGGCGATCATCCCTTATTCCAGAAGCTATCGGGCAAGGCACTAATTGAGGCCTTGATCGCCTGCGATGACAAAAAGACACTCGCGGCCCTTCCTCCGCTCATTAAGAGCCGGCTCCTGCATCCCTCAGAGTTGATCACTCTGCTTGCATCCTCCGACGTGCTGAGAACTCGCTTGGCGGATGCGCCGGAGACCCATTTGACCATTGCGCGAGCTGGCGAATGGGCGGCCACGAAAGGCCGAACGGTGGTCGACCGGGTGACGGCTGAGCGGGCGTTGAACGTGCCGCTTGGTGTTGCGGTTGCTTTCCGACACCCTAGCAACATGGTCCTGCGCTGCGCTCATGCGTTTGATCCCACGCGTTTTCACGACGATGTCATTAAGCGACTTCTCGCAGCACCGGTGGCTCTCGACAGTCATTATCTCATCGTGTCGCTGTTGAAATGGGGAACGCAGCCGGACGAGGTGTTGGCACATCTGAGGCCTTGGCTTGCCGGGAATGAAACGACACTTAAGGCGAGTTTCGTCTACCAAGCCTGGCTGAACGCCAAGGGCGGGATCGACGAGGTCCGCGAAAGGCTGCTCCTCTGGGTGGCGGAGCATGGCACAACACCTGAGGCACAGTTCGTCTACAAAGCCTGGCTGGACGCCAAGGGCGGGATCGACGAGGTTCGCGAAAGGCTGCTGCTCTGGGTGGCGGAGCATGGC
>NZ_PJNW01000002.1 GCF_002844595.1 Pleomorphomonas diazotrophica
GAAAACCGAGAGGGCTTTGGCGTATCTGAAAGCGACCTAATCATCGCTAGAGACCGGAAGGCCCATCGTGGGGTAAAACCGCTGATCGCGGGGCTCACCTGCAGGGCGAGGCGCTGTACATCCAAAAGCCTCCGCCAGGCGTATAATCAGAGAAACCGAAGAGAGTGGGTCATGATGCGATCTACCGTTCTCGCGAGCGGGTTTGTCCTGCTCTGGCTTCTCTGTCCGATCGTTGCCATCGCCACGTTCCGTTTTCTTGTCGGTGGTGTCGCCATCACCATGCCGGGGTTCCTCTATCAAGCCGAAATGCGCCCGCTCGCATTCTACGCCCACATCGTATTGGGCTCGGTTGCGTTGGGTCTCGTGCCGTTCCAGTTCTGGCAAGGGCTGCGGTTCAGGCAGATACGGGTTCACCGCTGGCTCGGTCGCGCCTATGGCGTCTCGGTTCTTGCAGGCGGAACCGGTGGTTTGTGGCTGGCAGTGACCAGCCGATCTGGCGACGTCGCCTCATGGGGGTTCGGCCTCCTTGCCATCGCCTGGGTTGGTGCGACGGTCTGTGGAATCCTACTCGCCATGGGGCGAAATGCCTCCGCGCACCGGGACTGGATGATCCGGTCTGCGGCGCTCACGATCGCTGCGGTGACGCTGCGGATCTATCTCGGCCTCGGGATGCTGCTCGGCTTCTCCTACGAAGATATCGCCGGCTTCCTCGCATGGAGTTGCTGGGTGCCGAATCTGATCGCCGCCGAGTTGATCCTGCGTCACGGCAGAGGGCGGCGGCGTAGCCCCGTAGCTGCCAGTCATCAAGCCGGAAGGCTCTAGCCAGTTGGTGCGGCAGCCAGGAAGGCCAGCAGTTCCTTCTCGTTGTAGGGCTTGAGGATGATCGGTGATCCCAGGAGGTCGGTCGGAAGAAGGTTCGGCGCCACGAGGCCGGTCATGAAGGCGAAGGGCATGCCCCTCCGCTTCAGCTCGCGCGCCAAGTCGAAGGACGTCTCGTTCATGAGATGGATATCGAGCAACGCCGCCTGGGGTTTGCCCTGATCCAGGCCGTCCGATGCCGCCGCCGCCGTGAAGAAGGGGCCGACGACCATGAAACCCTTGGAGGTCAACAAGTCTTCGAGGTCCATGGCAATCAGCGGCTCGTCCTCAAGGACGAGAATTTTCATGCCGCTGGTCATCTGCCACCTCGCGATCTTTGCAGCCGCTTGAATTCGCTTTTTCTTTGCTATTAAGGATATTAGTGGCGCGGGATGTTTCTGTATGTCCAATACTGAACATAACGGGAGAACTTCCGCGCTTTTTACATCCGCAGGAACACGCATGGCCGCAATTTCGACGTTCGAGGGCAAGACCGGCAACAATCTTGTCGACGCGTTGCGCCCCAGGGAGCGGGAACTTCTGGTCTCACATCTTCAGTCGTGGCCCGGCGAGGTGGGGCGGACGCTGCAAATGCCGGGCAGCCGAGTGGAGTGGGCCTATTTCCCGATCGGCAAGGCCATGGTCTCCTACCGCGTCACCTTTGGCGATGGGCGAGAGGTAGAAACGGCCCTCATCGGCCGTGAAGGCGCGGTTGGTGGTATCGTCAGTCAAGGTCATTTGCCGGCCTTCGCGCTGGCCGTGGTGCTGTTTGGCGGAACCTTCGCCCGGATCTCGCTCACCGACCTCGAGGCCATCAAGGCCCGGGAACCTGCCATCGACTCGCTGTTCAACCGCTATGCCGATTGCCTTCTGGCGCAGGTGTTTCAGGCAAGCGCCTGCAATGCCGCTCACAGCATCCAGCAACGGGCGGCCCGCTGGCTGGTGGCGGCCAGCGAGCGCACCGGATCGGACGAGTTGACGTTGACTCAGGACCAACTCGCGGGATTGCTCGGCGTCGGCCGCAGCTACACGACGCGCGTCATCGGGCGGTTCAAGGCGGAAGGCGTGGTCGACACGCAGAGAGGCCGGCTGACCGTGGTCGACCATGCTCACCTCGCCGCGATGGCGTGCGATTGCAACGACGTGGTGCGCAGCCACTTCAACACGGTGCTGAAGGGCGTCTATCCGGACCCGTGAGCGTTCCGGAGCTGTTTTGAGGTCTACAAGACCCGGAGGCCGAGCTCCTTCAGGAGGTCGGTCGCCTGGGCGCGGGAAATGATGGCGCCCCGGAAATGCGCCGCATCCCCCAGGCGTATGCCGCCGAGATCGGCGCCGCGCAGGTCGGCTCCCTCGAAGCGGGCGCGGATGAGCTGGGCGTCGCGCAGGCTGCAATCCTCGAACACCACGTCGCGGAAGTCGGCGCCTTCCAGGAGGGCGCCGGAGAGGTCCACCTGCCTGAGCGTCTCACCGCGGAAGGACACCTTGGGCAGGCGCGCGTCGACCGCCAACACTTCCTCCAGCGTGAGATCGACGGTGCGGGCATCGGTAAGGTCGGCGCCGGTCAGCTTGGAGCGGCGGAAGGCGGCGGAGGTCAGAACCGCTTGCCGGAACAAGGCGTTGTTGAAGTCCGAGGCGACGATCTCCGCGTCAACCAGGTCGGCACGGCTGAAGTCGGCGAAGGCGGCCTTGCAGGTCGACCAGCGGCTTTCGGAAAGGCGGGTGCGCGCGAGCTTGCAATGGCCGAGGTTGCAGTTGTCGAACTGCCAGCCGGAAAGGTCGACTTCGCCGAAGACGAGGCCGGCGAGGTCGGCACCGGCGAGGCGACGCGGCGCGCCGACGGCCAGCAGCCGATCGAGGGCCGCCTGATCGACGGCCTTGCCTGCAAGGTCGATGGCGGGGATGTCGGTCATGCGCTGCCTCCGCCACCCACCGGAACGGTCATTCGCCCTCGAAGGCGATCAGCGTGCGAACGGCGACGTTGAGGGCGCGGAGCTTGTCGGCGCCGCCGAGCGCCGGCAGGTCGACGATGAAGCAGGCCGCTTCGAGCTCGCCGCCCATCTGGCGGATCAGCTTGGCGGCGGCGCTGGCCGTGCCGCCGGTGGCGATCAGGTCGTCGACCAGGAGCACGCGCTCGCCGGGCAGGATGGCGTCCTTGTGCATCTCGATCTCGTCGACGCCATATTCCAGGCTGTAGACCATCGACACCGTCTCGTGCGGCAGTTTGCCCTTCTTGCGGATCGGCACGAAACCGGCGCTGAGCTGATGGGCGACGGCGCCGCCGAGAATGAAGCCGCGCGCTTCGATGCCCGCCACCTTGTCGATCTTGCCACCCGCCCAGGGCTGCACCAGCTCGTCGACGGTGCGCCGGAAGGCGCGGGCATTGCCGAGAAGGGTGGTGATGTCGCGGAAGATGATGCCCGGCTTGGGATAGTCGGGGATCGCGCGAATGGTATCGGCCAGATTCATGGAGGGGCTTCCCGAAGAAGTTACGGCTCGTTCTAGACGGCTCGCCCGCGGGCCGCAACAGTTTCGACCCGTCGGTGGCGTCCCGACGGCGGTTTTCCTGCGTTTGTCGGCAAACATGAAAAAGGGCCCGTCGGGGCCCTCTTCCTTGGCATCGATGAGAAACGGTCAGTGCGCGGTGCCGCGCCAGACCTGCCGCTTCACGAAGTAGAGGATGCCGGCAAAAACGAAGAGGTAGAGCATCACCTTGAGGCCCAGCTCCTTGCGGGCGTCGAGATGCGGCTCGGCGGCCCACATCAGGAAGGCCGACACGTCCTTGGCATACTGCTCCTTGGTCTGGGGCGTGCCGTCGGAATACTCGACGACGTCGTTGTCGAGCGGCGGCGGCATGCGCAGGGAAACGCCGTTGATGAAGTGCGGGTTGTAGTAGGTGCCTTCCGGCACCTCCACGCCTTCCGGCGGGTCCTGGTAGCCGGTGAGCAGCGCCGTGATGTAGTCCGGGCCCTGTTCCTGGTAGGGCCAGAACATGTCGAACACGAACCAGGGGAAGCCGCGATGGACGGCGCGCGCCTTGGCGATCAGCGACAGGTCGGGCGGCAGGGCGCCGCCGTTGGCGGCACGGGCCGCATTGTCGTTGGGGAAGGGCGAGGGGAAGGCGTCGGACGGCAGGCGCGGCCGCTCGAACATCTCGCCGGCGTCGTTGGGGCCGTCCTCAATGGCGTAGGTGGCGGCAAGCACCTTCACCGCGTCCTCGGTGAAGCCCGGCCCACCCTCGTCGGCGAGGTTGCGGAACTTGACCAGCTTCATCGAGTGACAGGACGAGCAGACGTCCTTGTAGACCTGATAGCCGCGCTGGAGCTGCGCCTGGTCATAATGGCCGAAGAAACCGGCGAAGGACCATTCCTGGCGGGCCGGCTTCAAAAGCGGGAACTCCACCGCCTTTTCCTCGGCGGACGCAACGGTGGCGGTCAGGGCGATGCCGGCGGCGACAGCGGCGGCGGCCCAACGGATCATCTTGGCAGTCATGATTTCTCTCCGTCGGGCGCTCAATGGGCAGAACTGGGAGCCGATTTTGCCAGGATGGCGTCGTTGATCGACACCGGCAGCGGCTTCGGCTTCTCGATGTAGCCCAGCACCGGCAGGATCACCAGGAAGTAGGCGAAGTAGTAGAAGGTGCTGAGCTTCGCCCAGACGACCGCCTGATAATCAAGCCCGGGGACATGGAACAGGATGTCGTCGGTCTTCACCGAGCCGAGGTAGCCGAGGAACAGCGCGTTGACGCCGAACAGCCAGAAGGCGACCTTGAAGATCGGCCGGAAGCGGCCTGACCGCACCTTGGAGGTGTCGAGCCATGGCAGGAAGGCCAGGACGGCGATGGCGCCGAACATGGCGAGCACGCCGCCGAGCTTCGAGTCGATCGGCCCGATGTTGAAGTCGATGGCCCGGAGGATGGCGTAGAACGGCAGGAAGTACCATTCCGGCACGATGTGGGCCGGCGTCGACAGCGGGTTGGCCTCGATGTAGTTGTCGGGGTGGCCGAGGAAGTTCGGCTGATAGAAGACGAACCAGCCGTAGAAGATCATGAACAGCACGATCCACATCACGTCCTTCGACGTGGCGTAGGGCGTGAAGGGCACGGTGTCCTTCTCGCTCTTGACGTCGATGCCGAGCGGGTTGTTCTGGCCGACCACGTGCAGCGCCCAGACGTGCAGCACCACGACGCCGGCGATCAGGAACGGCAGCAGATAGTGCAGCGAGAAGAAGCGGTTGAGCGTGGCGTTGTCCACCGAGAAGCCGCCGATCAAGAGCGTCTGGATCGGCTGGCCGACGATGGGGAGCGCGGTGAAGAAGTTGGTGATGACGGTGGCGCCCCAGAAGGACATCTGGCCCCAGGGCAGCACGTAGCCCATGAAGGCGGCGGCCATCATCAGGAGGTAGATGATGACGCCGAGGATCCACAGGATCTCGCGCGGCGGCTTGTAGGAGCCGTAGTAGAGACCGCGGAAGATGTGGATGTAGACGGCGATGAAGAACATCGACGCGCCGTTGGCGTGGAGATAGCGGATCAGCCAGCCCCAGTTGACGTCGCGCATGATGCTCTCGACCGACTGGAAGGCGATGCGGCTGTCGGCGGCATAGTGCATGGCCAGCACGATGCCGGTGACGATCTGCACCACCAGCATCATCGCGAGGATGCCGCCGAAGGTCCAGAGGGCGTTGAGGTTGCGCGGCGTCGGGTAGGAGACGGCGGTGTCGTGCAGGAGGCGGACGACGGGAAGGCGTGCCTCGAACCACTTCCCCAAGGCTGTCCTCGGGACATAGGTCGAATGACCGGACATGGATTACCTCTTCGGGAAGGACGATCAGCCGATGCGGATCTTGGTGTCGGTGAGGAAGGCGTAGGGCGGAATCGGCAGGTTCTCCGGCGCCGGACCACTGCGGATGCGGCCGGAGGTGTCGTAGACCGATCCGTGGCAGGGGCAGAACCAGCCGCCGAATTCGCCGGACTCGTCGAGCGGAATGCAGCCGAGATGGGTGCAGACCTTGGTCATGACGAGGATGTTCTCCTTGCCGGCCGCGGCGCGATTGGCGTCGGAGGCGTCGGCGGAGGCGTCGGCGTTGGCGTTGCGGGCCAGCGGGTCCTTCAGCTCCTCGAGCTTGACGGCCTTGCCTTCCTCGACTTCTTTCTCGGTGCGGTTGCGGATCACCACCGGCTTGCCGCGCCACATGACGGTGATCGCCTGACCGGGCTGAACGCCGGAAATGTCCACCTCGACCGATGCGAGCGCGCGGGTGGAGGCATCGGGGTTCATCTGGTCGATGAACGGCCAGGCTGCAGCCGCAACGCCGACTACGCCGAAAGCACCGGCAGCATGCAGGAGGAAATCGCGGCGGGTTGGTTCTGCCGGTGTATCACTCTCAGCCAAGATCGCTTCCTTTCGCGCGGGGAGCGGTCGCGGCAATCAGCCGGACGACCGCCTCACAGGCCCGCCGCCGCCACCCCGTCCGTGGCAGTTGATGCGGGCGTGAAGAAGAGGTTTCAACAACTTGCCCGGCGCCCGAAGCGGACGTGACTACGCCTTGCTACGGATGCCTTTCCGGCCCCCTTTATGCATCAACGCCAACCATTGTCCAGTTGGTCCGCCTGAGAATTTGGTCTGATTTTTGGATTTGTTCCAAAAAGATTGGGAGCCGTTACCGGCTCCCTACAGCGCGCTTGCCACCGGTCCGTTTCCGGACCAGTGCACTCCTGTTTTTGTTCGGGACGCAGCCTTGCTCAGTGGACCTTTTGCCATCCCACGCCGGGGATGTCGTTCCAGGAGTTGGTGAGGTGGCAGGCCTGGCAATCCTCCACCTTGGCATCGGGACGCTTCGCGATCGGCTGCGACATCATGGTGAAGTGCTCCATGTAGTGGCTGGGCGGCGCCTGATGGCACTGGTTGCAGTCGCGGGTATTGGGGGAGGGGTGGACGAACTCGGGAATGGACCAGACCTTGGTGCTGTGACAGGAAGCGCAGTCCGAGCCGAACTGGTTTTGATGCGGGTCCTGTTTGGCGTGGCAGGATGAGCACTGCAACACCTCCGCTTCGGGCGAGCCGCCCTTCGCCTTGCCGTGCTCGATGCCCGCGAGATAGCGTTGCAGGTCGGTGAGAAGCGGCGAGGTTTTCGCCGGCGCGCCGGACGCCCTGGCGGAAAGGTCGATGCCGGCCTTGGCGAGCACCTGATGATCCATGGCGATCGGCCGCCGGTCCTCTCCCTGGTGCTCGACGTGGCAGCCCGCGCAGGTGCCGATGTCGGCATGGAAGGCGGTGTCCTGCGTTTCCAGAAGGCGCGGGTTTTCCGCGTGGCAGGTCAGGCAGGCGGTAGCCTCCGGTCCCTTGTAGGGCGTGTGGCAGCTCTCGCACTTGTCGGTCAGGAAGGCATGTGCCTTGGACAGCGGGCCCGGATTGACCCAGCCCTTCCAATCCTTCCATGTCGCCGGCTTGGTGACGGCGGGCGCCGTCGGGGCCGGCTTGGCGCCGTCGAGCGCCGACTGGGCGTAGGCCATCTGGCCGAGCCAGTTGCCGGCGAGAAACATGAGAAGGGTGAGGATCTGAACGACGATTCTCATAGCGGCAGCCACCTCAGCCCGAAGTAGAAGGCCTGCCAGATGTGCAGGCCGAGCAGGATCATCAAAGCGATCGACAAGACGATATGCAGGATGAGCCAGCGCCGGAATGCCGCCCTGACGGCGGCATAGGCGGCGATGGCCGACTTGACGTCGGCGATGGCGGCGGCCACGTCATGGGGACGGGGCGGCCTTTCGCCATCGTGCCGGCGCCAGGGGGTGAGCTGCCAGCCGAGATAGACGAGGAAGTTGCGAGGTACCGGCTCCGCTGGCCGGTCGCTCTCCAGAAGCTCGTCGAAGTTCCGGCTCAGTCCGTGAAGCAGTTCCTTCTTGTCTCTCAGCTGCTCGGCCACCCGGCTCAGAATGTAGCGGCCTATGTAGCCGCTGAGCGCGGTTGCCAGCATCAGGGCGGTGAGGGCGATGCCGAGGCCGTGCTCGAAGCGCCGTCCGGTGTGGATCAGGCCGAGGATCGGCCCGATCAATCCGGCGTAGATGTGGAAGGTCAGGAAGGCCCGGAGGCCGCGCGGGCCGCCGAACAGGCGCTTGACAGCGCCTATTCGCCTGACCGGCGTGTAGAGCACGGACGCAAGCATCAGGAGCGCGCCGGCGATGCCGATCAGGCTGCCGCCCAGGCTGCCCGCGAAGCGCGGTTGCTCTTCGACGAGAAAGCCGAACGCCAGCGTGATGAGCAGGACGATCAGGCCCCAGGACAGGATGCGTTCGCGATCGCTCACCTCATGCCCTCACGATGACCTTGCCGCGCGGATAGGACTGGCAAGCGAGAACCATGCTGTCCTTGACCGCATGGGCGGTGTCCTCGCCTTCGGTCAGGATGTCTCCCTGAACGACCTTGATCTTGCATCCGTTACAGGTGCCGGCCAGACAACTGCCGCTGATCTCCACTTCGGCCCGTTCCGCCGCGTCGTAAAGGGTTTCTCCCGGCTCGAGAATAACCGTCTTTCCCGAGCGCGAGAACACCACTTCGGCAGGTCCTGGCTCACTCGTCGGGACTGGCGCCTTCCCGGGGCTGGCTCGCGACGTCGCCGCCTGCTCGGCCGGCTCGGCCGGAGGGGACGGGACGGGTGCAGCCGTGGGAGTGGTGGGAGGCGCGGCCGGTGCCCGGTGGGTCAGATGCGGCAGGTGGGCCGATATCCGCCGGACGAGCTGGGCGGCGGCACCCATGCGATAGATGTAGGCGGTCACCAGGGTGACGGAGGCGAGGATGAGCGCCACCATCACGGTGAGGTGGAACGGTGTCAGGCCATAAATCACCCACTCGTCGTTGGCTTCCACCAGGCTGGGCATGTTCATCTGCCGGCGAAACCAGCCGAGTGCCACTTGCTGGGGCGCTTCGCCGGCCAGGACGCGTTGCCCGGACAGCCCGGCCTCGGTGAGCGCGGCCCCCTGCTTGATGAGATTGAGGGCGTTGCGGACGGCGAGGGCGTCGGCCTCGGCCGTCCTGCGCGACAGTTGGACGAGGCCGTTCGTCATCAGGGCGGCTCCCGCCGAAATCGACTGACGGGATTGCATCTCAAGGGAGACGCGCTGCTCGGGGCCGACCTCAGGCATCGCCATCAGGCTGGGGTAGAAGGCCGGCTGCGGCATGCTCATTTCGCCCATCATGGCCATCATCTGGCCCGCGCCGGACGTTGACACCGTCGAACTGCCGGACATCGGTGGGGCGGACGGGGCGGAAGGAGACGGCATGGTGGCGAGCGCCGTCTTGGGAATGTCGGTCGGTGCCGCATATTGGCCGGCCCCGTAGGCCGGAGCATAGGTGAGGCCCTGCATCGGCCCAGTCTGGGGCATCGGCGCGGCCTGGGGCATCGCCTGGCCCGGATGATGGGCCGCGTGATCGGGTGGCGGGACATCGGCAAGGGCCGGCGATGTTCCGGACAGGACCATCGCCAGCGCGGCCGTCAGGGCTGCGTTCAGGAGCAAGCCGGCAGGTTTGGAGCGCACATGGGCACGCTTGCCGCCGCAAGCAATCGGCATCAGAGGCACGGGAGATTCCTCGATCGAAAGGGAAGGAAGGCGCCCGGAGCCCGACGCCGTGAGGGACGCCGGGCTCCGGACTCCGCTTACTTGATGACGTGCGAGTTATGCGTGCTCTGGTCGGCCGGCGCGGCCGGCGCGGCCGGATCGGTGATCTGGGCGGCGGCCTGTCCCCAGGCCAGGGTCTTCAGCGTCTGCAGCTCGGTTTCATGCGAGGCGAGCACCTGTTCGGCGATCTTGCGGATCTCCGGGTTGGTGCCGTGCAGGAGCTCGATCCGGGCAAGGTCGATGCCGGCCTCATGCTGGGCGATCATGCCCTGCAGGAAGTCCTTGTCCGGCGCGCCCGTGAGCGGCTGATTCAGGATGTTGACCAGCCGCGAGTAGGTCCAGGCCGTGGCCTGGGCGGCCGGCGTCGGCGGCACCTGAACCTGCGGCGCCGGGAACTGGTTCGCCTGCGGTGCGGCCGCTCCCGGCATGGCGTTCATCATCGGCTGGCCCATCATCTGGCTGGGCTGCATGCCCGGCATGGCCTGCTGCATCTGCTGCGGGGTCATCATCATGCCCGGTTGGGCCATCGGCTGCTGCTGGGCCTGCGGCGCCGGCATGCCGGGCTGCTGCATGCCTTGCTGGGGCATGTTGCCCATCTGCCCGCCGCTCGGCATCGGCATCTGCATCTGGTCCATCATCATGCCGCCCGAAGACGAGCCCGAGGGCATCGAGGAGCCACCGCCCATGGGCATCATCATCATGGCAAAGGACGGAGCGGCGAAGGCGACGGTGGCAAGGGCGACGGTCGCAAAGAGGGTGGAGTGAAGCTTAGTCATGGTTTTCCTCGGTTTCTGAATGCAGACCGGCGCGCCTCTCAGGGCGGCATGTTCGTCTGCGGATTTTCAGGATGTTCCGGCCGTGGCCGAAAAGCTGATCGTGCTTCAACCGGTCGGACGCTCGCGCCAGGCGCGGCCATTCCGACGGAGTGGTGGCAGGATCAGGACCGAGGGGGCTCCATGGGCGGCTCCGGCCCATAAAGCGCAACCGTCGCCTCGTTGGAGGGGACGGGACGAATGCCGAATGCCGCGCTGGCCGTCTTGGCGATCAGGGCGGCGGTGCCGGGCACGCATTTGGCCATGCAGCTTGCCGCGCCGACGCAGGCGATCTTGCCGCAGTCCATCTTGCCGGACGGATGCGTGGCGCAACAGGGATCGGCATCGAGAGAGGTCAGGACCGGACCCGGCTGGGCCAGATCCATGACCGTTGAGCCGTGCTCGGCATGCATGGCGCTTGCCGTCGCCAGAGGCAACGACAGCATGCCCAGGATCGCGACCCAGGCAAACAGCCAGCGAAAGTGAGACAAACGGCCCATGTATATAAGTTGGCACAGGTTCCGTGTGGCTGCCATTGATATAAAATACGTATCGAATCCCGGCCATGCCGCCGGGTTTCCGGGCGAAATGGAGTTGTTGGGGAGAGGTGACCGCCGGGCGAGGCCTTGACCGCGATGGTTGCCGAACCACATACTTGCCCATCTCTGAGCGGGTTAGGTCCCTTGGTACGCCCCTTCGTGTTGCTCATTGCGGTGCTTGCCCTGCTTCTGGCCGTCGCGCCGGGATCGCATGCCTATGGCGCCGTGATGGGGGCGGGTCCGACCATGTCCTCCTCGCACGGCGACCCCGATGGCTGTGCCTCGGCAATGGCTCTCAAGGGCCAGACGCAACAGCACGATGCTGGCGGCTGCGCCAAGATGAACTGCTGCCTGGGCGCGATGTGCGTCTTTGCCGGCCTGCCGTCGACGGCGGTCGTTGCTACGGCACCGGCAACGGCCGTGCTGTCCCTTTCGTCGGTGACCGCCGCCCTCAACGGCCGTGACGTCGCCCCACCTCTCGATCCTCCCAGATCATTCGTCTGACCGTTTGTCGCGGATTTCCGCCAACGCTTTCACTCGAAATCTCGCCTCCCGGCGAGCAGCGCGCCGTTGGCCGCTGGAACACTTCATTTCAACGCAGTTCCGAGCGCAAAAGACTTTCACTGGAACTGCTCTGGGGATCGATCATGAACCGCAGAACTCTCCTCAAGACCGCCCTCGGCGGCGCCGCCATCCTGTCGCTGCCGACGTTGCGTGCCTTTGCCGCGACGACGCAGACCCTGACGCTGGCCTCGCGGACCATCGAGGTGAACGGCCGCGCCGCCACCGTCTATTCGCTCACCGGTCCCGATGGAAAGCCGGGCCTTACCTTCGATGCCGGCGCCGATTTCGACGTGGCGCTGGCCAACACGCTCGGCGAGGATACCATCGTCCACTGGCACGGGCTGACGCCGCCGTGGGATCAGGACGGGGTGGCCGACGCGCCGAAGCCGATGCTCAAGGCCGGCGAGACGCGGGCCTATCGCTTCCCGGTGGGCAGCGGCGGCACCCACTGGATGCACGCCCATACGCTGCAGGAGCAGAACCTACTGGCGGCGCCGCTGATCGTGCGGCGCCCGGAGGAGACGGCCGCCGACGAGCAGGAAATCGTCATCCTGCTGCACGATTTCTCCTTCACGTCGGCGGCGGAGCTGCTGGCCAAGCTGAAGGGTAACACGTCGGGCGGACATGCCATGTCGGGCATGGGCCATGACATGCCGGCGATGGACATGTCGATGCAGGGCATGGATCACGGCGGCATGGACATGGGCTCGATGAAGGGCATGGACCACGGCGAAGCCATGGACCTCAACGACATCGAATACGACGCCTATCTCGCAAACGATCGTACGCTCGACGATCCGGAGGTGGTCAAGGTCGAGAAGGGCGGCAACGTCCGCCTGCGCATCATCAACGGCGCGACGGGGACAGCCTTTTCCATCGACCTCGGCAGCCTCGAGGGGCAGGTGATTGCCGTCGACGGCCAGCCGGTGCAGCCGGTCGACGCCCGGCGCTTTCCGATGACCATGGGGCAGCGGCTCGACATTCGCCTCCGTGTTCCTCAGGAAGGCGGGGCCTTCCCCATCCTGGCGCTCCGCGAGGGCGGGACGCAGCGGACCGGCATCGTCATCGGCACCGCCGGATCGACGGTGCCCAAGCTGTCGCCTGTGGGCGAGGTGGCGGGACCGGTGGTCGACATTGCCCAAGAGGTCGGCCTGCGGGCCATCGCGCCGCTGGCCGATCGGCCGGCCGATGTCCGCTATGTCGTCGATCTCAAGGGCGACATGGCGGGCTACACCTGGTCGATGCCCGGCAGCGAGGCGATCAGGGTGACGAAGGGACAGCGGGTCGAGATCGACATGCGCAATGCCTCGATGATGGCCCATCCGATGCACCTGCACGGCCATCATTTCCAGGTGGTCGGCCTCGACGGTGGCCCGCGCTTCTCTGGCGCGGTGCGCGACACCGTGCTGGTGCCGCCGAACAGGACCGTCACCATCGCCATCGACGCGGAAAACCCCGGCCGCTGGGCGTTTCACTGCCATCACCTCTACCACATGGCAGCGGGCATGATGGGGACCTTCGCCTACGACGACGTGTGACGATCAAACATGGCGCGAGGCGGCCTGCTGCCTCGCGCTATTCCACCTCTCGCAGGGAAGCGGCAATATCTGCCATCGAGCGGAACAGGAGCAGTTCATCGTCCCTGGAGGGCAGGAAGCCACGCCGGCGCCAGAAGGCAGCGGCGTCAGGATCTATGGCGTTGACCAACAGGGCTCGGCCGCCGATCAGGCCGGCGGCTGTCACGCAGCGCGTCAAGGCGTGCTTGACCAAACCCGTTCCGATGCCTTGGCCGACATAGGCGATATCGGTCGCCAACTGCCCGAGCAGCAGACAGGGAACAGGGTCTGGCGGCTGGCCGGTGCGGATCGATCGGGGCATGGCGGCCGGCATGACGGCGGTCGGCGCGAGACCATAATAACCGACCATCCGACCCACGTCGTGAACGACGATGACGGCGGTAAAGCCCTTCTGCTGATTGGAAAGGGCGCGTGTCTTCAGCCAGGTATCGAGGGCGGGCTTGCCGCAGGCAAAGGCTGAAACGTCATGCTCGGCCGTCAGAGGTTCGGGCGCTGACAGATGCGCTGACCGGGGCATTGATCAGGGCTCGTTGCTCTCGGATGCTTCCCAGGGCGCCGGACGCTTCAGCACCTCGACCATTTCCGAGACTGGCCGGGCCGGCTCCGACAGCACGTCGACGAAGGATTGAAACCCCTCCGGGCTCATGCGGATCGGCAGCGTTTGGAGCAGAACGTCTTCCGCTGCCTGCATGGCGGCCTCCCGGACGAAATCGGTTCTCGACCGGCCGCGCAGCCGCGCGGCGCGATCGATGATGGCGAGATCCGCTTCGGGCAGGCGCATCGACAGCGGATGGTCCTTGCGTTCGGCTTTGCCTGGCATGGTGTCTCTCCTCATCAGAGCGTAAGGTAACGCATGTAATGCAAAATGCAATACAACGAGCGACTCAAGCCGGCTCGTCCTCGTCGATGTTGAGGAAGCCGCCGGTCTGGCGGCTCCAAAGGCCGGCGTAGAGCCCGCCCTTGGCGACGAGGTCGGCATGGCTGCCCATCTCTATGATGCGGCCGCGATCCATGACGACCAGCCGGTCCATGCGGGCAATGGTGGAGAGACGGTGGGCGATGGCGATCACCGTCTTGCCCTCCATCAGCACGCCGAGGCTCTCCTGGATGGCCGCCTCGACATCCGAGTCCAAGGCGGAGGTTGCCTCGTCCAGCACCAGGATCGGCGCGTTCTTGAGGAGCACGCGGGCGATGGCGATGCGCTGCCTCTGGCCGCCGCTGAGCTTCACGCCGCGCTCGCCGACATAGGCGTCGAAGCCGGTCCGTCCCTTGTTGTCCACGAGGTCGGGGATGAATTCGTCGGCGTGGGCCATGCGGGCGGCGGCCAGCATTTCCTCGTCGCTGGCGTCGGGACGGCCGTATTTGATGTTGTCGCGGATCGACCGGTGCAGCAGCGAGGTGTCCTGGGTGACCACCCCGACAGCGGCGCGCAGCGAGTTCTGCGTGACCTTGGCGATATTCTGCCCGTCGATGCGGATGGCGCCAGTTTCAAGGTCGTAAAGGCGCAGGAGCAGGCTCACCAACGTCGACTTGCCGGCGCCGGAGCGGCCGACGAGGCCGATGCGCTCGCCCGGCGCGATATCGAGCGTCAGGTCGTCGATGGCGAGCCGCGCGTCCTTGCCCGTCCCGTAGCCGAAACTGACCCGGTCGATCTCGATGCCGCCGCCGGTGACGGCGAGCGGCTTGGCGTCGGGACGGTCGGTGATGAGCTGGGGCCGCGACAGCGAGCGCACCGTGTCGTCGAGCGTGCCGACGCTCTCGAACAGGTCGGAGAGGCTCATGGTGGCGAAGCGCGACAGTTGCTGGATCTGCATGGTCATGGCGATCACCGAGGCGATGTCGCCGGGGGTGGCAAGGCCATGGCTCCATAGCCGCACGCCGACAAGACCGCTGGCGGCGAGCAGCAGGCCGTTGACCAGGGTGAGCATGGCGGAGAGGCCGGTCATGAGCCGCATCTGCTTGCCGGTGGCCGTCACGCCGTTTTCCAGCGCCTCGCGCACATAGGCGTCCTCGCGCGTCGAAGCGGTGAACAGGCGCACTGTCATGTAGTTGGAATAGCCGTCGACGAGGCGGCCGGAGAAGATCGAGGCGGTGTCGGCCACCTCGCGGGCGGCGGCGCGACTCTTGGGCACGTAGGTGGAGACGAGGATGGCGTAGGCCACCGTCCAGACGATGAGCGGCGCGGCGAACAGCGGGTGCTTGACGAGGAGATAGCCGACGACGCCGACCATGTAGAGCACGACGAACAGCAACTGATCGGCGAACAGGCGGAGTAGCGAGCGGATCGCCTGGCCGGTCTGCGTCACCTTGGTGGCAATGCGGCCGACGAAGTCATTCTGGAAGAAGGAAATGTCGGCGCGGGCGACGAACTCGTGGGTTCGCCAGCGGACCAGCGTGCCGATGTTGCGCGACAGCACCTGATTGCGGACGAGTTGGGCGAGGAGGGCGATCAGCGGCCGTGCCGCCAGCAGCAGAAGCAGAAAGACGAGGATGACGCGTCCGTCGATGACGCGGTCGCCGCTCCTGTCGGCCTCGGTCACCGCGTCGATCAGCCAGCCGATGCTGATGGGCAGCGCCACCTCGATCAGCGACAACAGCAAGGTCAGCCCTGCCATCACGGCCAGCGGCCAGCCGGTCTCGCCGAGAAAGAAGCGAAGAATGCGCCACTTGGTCGTCGGCGGGGTCAGCGGATGGACGCCCGACGTTGGCTTGAAGGGATCGATCCGGGTCTCGAACCAGGCGAACAGGCGGGTTGCGGCGGATCGAAGAGAGGACATGCCACGAATGTGGCTGGATCTCCCGAGCGTGCAAGAGAGAAGCTGCGGCATCCCGAGAAATTTCTTGTGAAGCGGCTGGGGGAAGGGAGCGCCGTTGTTCGGAAGCCTGAAGGGCACGAAGGGCGGCGTGCCGTGCGATCGAGGTGGCGCAAAGTTCCACTTTCATGACAACCTGAGTTGCTCAGCCTGCCTGGAGGAGGAGAGACATGAACCGCATCGAGACCGAGGTGAGCGGCGGCTGCCAGTGCGGGGCCTTGCGCTATCGCGCCACCGCCGTGCTCGACAACTCGCACCTCTGCCATTGCCGCATGTGCCAGAAGGCCACGGGTAACATCTTTTCGGCGCTGGTCGCCGCGCCCGACGAGGCGCTCACCTGGACGCGCGGAAAGCCCAGTGTCTGGAAGAGTTCGGAGAAGGTCGAGCGCGGCTTCTGCGCCAACTGCGGCACGCCGCTGTTCTTCCACCACGTCGAGAACGGCCGCACCAACCTGATGCTCGGCACGCTCGACAATCCCAACGCCTTCCCGCCGCACGCCAACATCTGCACCGAAAACATGGTGACCTGGTTCGAGACGATCACCGACATCGAGAACACGGGCGCGACGGAGAACAACGGCCCCGCCTGGGCGGCGGCGATCAAGCAGAGCAACAATCAGCATCCCGATCACGATACCGATGGGTGGAAGGTGAAGGGGCGGGAGGGGTGATAGGAGCGAGCGCTATATCGGCCGATCGCCCTCTTCGGCCTGAGGTCCTCGCCTTCGCGAGGATGACAGTTAATCTATACAAAACAAGATATTAGTGCGCCGCTCGCGGTGCTATCTCCCCTTTATATCAGGCCGTCATCCTTGCGAAAGCGAGGACCTCAGGCAGAATGGGGCACGCGGTTCATATAGCGCTCCCTCACTCCCCCTCCTGCCTGCTCAGCACCATCAGCTCCCCACGCAGCACGTCAGGATCGGCCAGCCCCGTCTCGATCTCCGCATGCACCGCCTTCCAGATTGGCACGGCATCGGTCAGGACCGCCCGCCCCTCCGGTGTCAGCCGCAGCAATCTGGCGCGCTTGTCCGACGAGTCGGCTTCCGTTGCCACCAGCCCCCGCCGCTCCAGCGGCTTGAGGTTGGCGGTGAGCGTCGTGCGGTCCATGGCGAGCAGCGCTGCCACGCTGCCGACCTTCGGCGGATGCGGCCGGTTGAGCGACATCAGCAAGGAGAATTGACCGCTGGTGATGCCGACAGGCTTCAGCGCAATGTCGAAGCGGCGGGCCAGCGCCCGCGCCGCCCGCTGCGCATGCAGGCACAGGCAGGTGTCGCGCACCAGGATGGTCGTCTCGAAGCTTGGATTGACAGTCATTTGCATTTGAGGTTGACATCCGCTGCGTAATTACGTTGATATCAACATAGACGTGGAGGCGTCAACGGATATCGGCGGGGGAATGGGACGCCGGAGGCGGCATGACACCGCCCGACATAGCCAAGCCGGAGAAGCACCAGCGAGAAGAGCCTGCCGGTTTGCGCCTTACAAGAGGAGAACATCATGAAGATCGTCACCAGCTTGAGTTTCCGGGGCCAGTGCCGCGAGGCCTTCGAGTTCTACGCCAAGGTGCTCGGCGGCAAGATCACTGCTGCCTTTCCCTATGGCGACGGCCCGCCGGACATGCCGATGACCGACGAGAAGTACAAGACCTGGCTGATGCATTGCTGGCTCGAGGTGGGCGATCAGGCCCTGATGGGCGCCGACATGGACCTTCAGTGGGCCAAGAACATCGACAAGCCAAAGAACGGTTTCGATGTTACCCTGCACACCCAGGATAAGGCCGAAGGCGAGCGCTGGTTCAACGCGCTGTCCGAGGGCGGCACAAAGGTGATGCCGTTCCAGGAAACCTTCTGGTCGCCCGGCTTCGGCTCGCTGATCGACAAGTTCGGCATTCCCTGGATGGTCAACGTCATGCCCTCGGCCGATTGGAAGCCGCAGCAAGCCTGACCAGAACATATGTCCTATCAATAGGTTATTTGCGTAGTATCAGTCGGGCGCAAGCCCAGAGAGACAATCATGAGCCATTCCTATCGTTGGGTCATCGTCGCGGCAGGCGGCCTTCTGGGCTGCGTCGCCATCGGCGCCATGTTCTCGCTGCCCGTCTTTCTGCAGCCGATGTCCAAGGAGACCGGCTGGTCCGTCACCGGGATTTCCACGGCGATGACCATCGGTTTCCTCGCCATGGCCGTCGCCAGCATGATCTGGGGTGGCCTGTCCGACCGGTTCGGGCCGCGCCCCGTGGTGCTCACCGGCTCGGTGGTGCTCGCCTCGAGTTTGGCGCTTGCCAGCCGGACGACATCGTTGATCGAGTTCCAGTTCACCTTCGGCCTCCTGGTCGGTGCGGCCACCGCCGCCGTCTTCGCACCGATGATGGCCTGCGTCACCGGCTGGTTCGATACGCAGCGCAGCCTCGCCGTGTCGCTCGTTTCGGCCGGCATGGGCATGGCGCCGCTCACCATCGCGCCCTTCGCGGCCTGGCTCGTCACCATTCACGACTGGCGCACCTCCATGCTGATCATCGCCGGCATCACTGCCGCGCTGATGATCCCGGTGTCGCTGCTGGTCCGCCGGCCGCCGGCGCTGGAAGGCCACCATCCCGAAATGATGGCGAACGAGCCGCAGGCGGGCATGACGGTGCGGCAGGCGGTGGCTTCGCCGCAGTTCATCACGCTGATGCTGGCCAACTTCTTCTGCTGCGCCACCCACTCGGGCCCGATCTTCCACACGGTGAGCTATGCCGTCACCTGCGGCATCCCGATGATCGCGGCGGTGTCGATCTACAGCGTCGAGGGCTTCGCCGGCATGTTCGGCCGCATCGGCTTCGGCCTCGCCGGCGACCGGTTCGGCGCTCAGCGCATACTGGTGCTTGGCCTCCTGGCGCAGGCCTTCGGCGTGCTGTCCTACAGCTTCGTCAACCAGATCGGCGGCTTCTACGCCGTGGCTGTGGTGGTGGGCTTCATCTACGCCGGCACCATGCCGCTCTACGCCGTGATCATCCGCGAGAACTTCCCGCTGAAGATGATGGGCACCATCATGGGCGGCACCGCCATGGCCGGCAGCCTGGGCATGTCTACCGGCCCCTTGGTCGGCGGCATGATCTACGACCACTTCAACGGCTATGCCCTGATGTACATCGCCTCCTGTGGCATGGGCCTCGCCGCCGCGCTGATCCTGCTGTCGTTCCGGCCCTTCCCGTCAAGGCAGGAAGGGGCGCTTGCCGCGGCGTAGGACTTAAAGCCTCCCACTTGTGCATCCGCCCGGGAAGTCTTTCGACTTCCCGGGCGGATGATTTTGGACCATCTGCTTTCAGGCCTCGGCCGGAACCGAGAAGTCGGCGACCTTTCGGGCCTCGGCCTCGCTTTCGTCGACCAGGAAGCCGCCGGTCTGGCGGCTCCAGAGGCCGGCATAGAGACCACCCTTGGCGACGAGATCGGCGTGGCTGCCCATCTCGACGATGCGGCCCCGGTCCATCACCACCAGCCGGTCCATGCGGGCGATGGTGGAGAGGCGGTGGGCGATGGCGATCACCGTCTTGCCTTCCATCAGCGCCCCCAGGCTTTCCTGGATGGCCGCCTCGACGTCGGAGTCCAAGGCCGAGGTTGCCTCGTCCAGCACCAGGATCGGCGCGTTCTTGAGGAGCACGCGGGCGATGGCGATACGCTGCCGCTGACCGCCCGAGAGCTTCACACCGCGCTCGCCGACATGGGCATCGAAGCCGACGCGGCCTCGATTGTCGACGAGATCGGGGATGAAGCCGTCGGCATGCGCCATGCGGGCCGCCGCCGCCATCTCCTCGTCGCTCGCTTCGGGCCGGCCGTACTTGATGTTGTCGCGGATCGACCGGTGGAGAAGCGAGGTGTCCTGCGTCACCACGCCGATCGCCGCGCGCAGCGAGTTCTGCGTGACGCCGGCAATGTTCTGCCCATCGATGCGGATGGCGCCGCTTTCGATGTCGTAGAGACGCAGGAGCACGTTGACGAGCGTCGACTTGCCGGCACCCGAGGGACCGACGAGGCCGATCTTCTCGCCCGGCTCGATGGTCAGGCTGATGCCATCGAGCGCGCCCTTCGCCTTGCCGTAATGGAAGGCGACGCGGTCGAACTCGATGCCGCCACCGGTGACGGCGAGCGGCTTGGCCTCCTTGCGGTCGACGACCGTCTGCGGCTTCGAGATGGTGGTGATGCCGTCCTGGACGGTACCGATGTTCTCGAAGATGCCGGTCAGCTCCCACATGATCCAGCCGGACATGTTGATGATGCGGACGACCAGACCGCCGACCAGCGCGATGGCGCCGGTGGTGACTGCACCTTCCGTGAACAGCCAGACCGACAGGGCGCCGGTGATGGCGATCAGCAGGCTGTTGATGATCGTCAGCGACATGGTCATGCCGGTGATCAGCCGCTGCTGGGCATAGAACACCGCCGTATGGTCCTCCAGCGCCTCGCGGGCGAAGTCGTCCTCGCGCTCGGCGTGGGCGAACAGCTTCACCGTGTGGACGTTGGTGTAGCTGTCGACCACGCGGCCGGTGAGCAGCGAGCGCGCCTCCGACATCTCCTCCGACTTCCTGGCGACGCGCGGGATGAAGGTCCAGAGCACCAGGAGGTAGGCGCCGATCCAGATGACCAGCGGGATGGCAAGGCGCACGTCCGCCTCGACGAACAGCACCAGCGCCGACACCGTGTAGATCAGCACGAACCAGATGGCGTCCGCCGCCTGGGTGGTGGATTCACGCAAGGACGGACCGGTCTGGATGATCTTGTTGGCGACGCGGCCGGCGAAGTCGTTGTTGAAGAAGGCGATCGACTGGCGGAGCACGTAGCGGTGGTTCTGCCAGCGGATCAGGTTGGTCATGCCCGGCGCGATGGTCTGGTGGATCAGGAGATCGTGCAGCACCTGGAAGAAGGGCCGGCCGATCAGGATCACCAGGGCCATCCAGAGGAACTCCAGGCCATGGCGAACCATCACCTCGGCGGGCGGGGTGTTGCTGAGATAATCGACGATGGCGCCGATGTAACGGAACAGCGCGACCTCGATCAACGCGACGAAGAAGCCCACCACCATGACGGCGGCAAAGCTCGGCCAGACCTGGCGGAGATAGTGCCAGTAGAAGGGGATGAGGCGATCGGGCGGCTGGCCACCCGGCCCCTTGGCATAGGGGTCGATAAGGCGTTCAAAGAAGGCAAACATGACAGCACCGAAAGAAGGCGGTGAGCCGACGGCCGGATGGCCGCGGCTGAAAGCTGGAGGTTGAAATCAGGGGGCGAATGGGTTCGGGACGGCGCGCGCACTGCGGGCACGGTCCGAAACTGGCCACGGAACAGCGAGCCGGCAAAATCGGCCCGACCGGGTCAAGCTATGAGCAGAGAACCACCATTCGATCGCTCCTCCTTGTGACTGGAGCGGCTGCACGGTAGCAGAAGGAGTTTTCAGTGCAACCGTTCGGTGCCTCTGGCGCTAAGACGATTCAAGAAGGGTGGCAGAAAAGCCACTTTCCATCACTTCCACCGATCGAAATCCATCGGAAACGTTGATGATCGACCTCGCTCTCTACCAGCCGGACATCGCCCAGAACACCGGAACGCTGATCCGGCTCGCCGCCTGCCTCGGCACGACGCTGCATGTGATCGGCCCCGCCGGCTTCGACATGTCCGACCGTAACCTCAAGCGGGCCGGCATGGACTATATCGAGCTGGCGACGGTGGTGCGGCATGTCGGCTGGACGGATTTCGAGGCCTACGCGACCGGGGCAGGGCGGCGGCTGGTGCTGGCGACCACCAGGGGATCGGTTCCCTATGCCGACTTCGCCTTCCGCGATGGCGACATCGTGCTGATGGGGCGGGAATCAGCGGGCGTTCCCGAGGCGGTGCACGAGCGGGCGGATGGGCGGATCGTCATTCCGATGCGGCCGGAGGCGCGGTCCATCAACATGGCGCTGTCGGCCGGCATGATCCTGGGCGAAGCCCTGAGACAGACGGGCAACTTCCCGAAGCTTTAGGAAGACCGATCGTCGGCATCACCGAAATGCGTTGGACGAGCCGGCGGGTTTGGCCGATGCTTCACGCCTTCGGTTCGGGGAGAGACGAGATGAAACTGCTCATTGCCAACAAGGGATATTCCTCCTGGTCGCAACGCGCCTGGATCGTGCTCAGGCATTTCGGCATTCCCTTCGAGGAGACGGTGCAGCCGATGTATGTGGAGGGCTGGAAGGAAGCCCTCCTGAAGATATCGCCGACCGGCAAGGTGCCCTGCCTCGTCGATGACGACGTCACCGTCTGGGAAAGCCTCGCCATCATCGAGTATCTCGCCGAGAAATATCCCGACCTCGGCATCTGGCCGGCCGACAGGGCGGCGCGGGCGCATGCCCGATCGGTGGCGGCGGAGATGCACGCCGGCTTCCAGAATCTTCGGCGCGACTACGGCAGTAACTGGCGCCGGACCTATGCCTGGAAGGTGCGGGGCGATGGCTCGGCGCTGGAGGACGGCAAGCGGATCTTCGCGCTCTGGAAGGAGGCGCGGCGGCGCTTCGGTCAGGGCGGGCCCTTCCTCTACGGCGCCTTCTCGGCGGCGGACGCCATGTATGCGCCGGTGGTCGGCCGCTTCACCACCTATTCCTGGCCAGTGGATGCGGAGACGGAGGCCTACATGGAGGCAGTCAGGAAACTGCCCGCCTATGCCGAATGGGTGGCGGCCGGCCGGGCCGAGCCCTGGACGATCGCCCAGTACGAATACGACGAATAGCCGGGCGGGGCGGTCTGGAACCCCCTCGGGGCGTGCAGCGTTGATGCTCTATGCTTATTGAGGAGGCTCAAGCCATGATCAAGACCCTCACAGCAACCGCGCTCACCGCCGTCATGGTGATCACGTCGGTCATTCCTGCCGGGGCAACGTCCTTCTTCTTCGGCACAGGCCCCGCGTCGATCGAACGGGTGCAGTATCTCGACGCTCCGAGGCCCATCTATCGCGATCGTCACGGCTATTGGCACGGCCATCGCGGCTACCGCTACTACCGCCCGGGCTACCGCCGCCACGACGACGGCTGGTGGTATCCGCTCGCCGCCTTCGGCCTCGGCGCGGCGATCATCGGCGGCATGGCCGCCCAGGCGCCCCGCCCGCCGGTCGCCGTCGCGGTGCCGTCCAGCCACGTGCGCTGGTGTCAGGGGCGCTACCGCTCCTACGACGTCTACAGCAACACCTTCCAGCCCTATAACGGGCCGCGGCAGGTCTGCGTATCGCCCTATTATCGCTGACGAAAAAGCCGGGCGAGACGATGGTTGGCGCTCTCGTCTCGCCTCGGCGCTTGGCAAGGATGGGTGAAAGCGCCTAAACACGCTCCGTTAAAACCCGGAGTGTTCGCTCATGCCGACCAGCGCCGCCTCCCTTGCACCGACCGCGCTGCCGCCCGATCTGGAGGGCAAGAAGGCGCTGGCCACCGACTGGTTCGCCGACCTGCGCGACCGCATCTGCGCGGCGTTCGAGGAGATCGAAGCCGAGGGTGCGGTGGCAGCCGGAGTGGAGCCGGGCCGCTTCGTGCGCACGCCCTGGCAGCGCACCGACCACAGCGGTGCGCCGGGCGGCGGCGGCGTGATCAGCATGATGCGCGGCGCCGTCTTCGAGAAGGTGGGCGTCCACGTCTCGACCGTTCACGGCGAGTTCGCGCCGGAGTTCCGGGCGCAGATTCCGGGCGCCGAGGAGGATCCGCGCTTCTGGGCGAGCGGCATCTCGCTGATCGCCCACATGCAGAACCCGCATGTTCCGGCCGTTCACATGAACACGCGCATGGTGGTGACCACCCGCCAGTGGTTCGGCGGCGGGGCCGACCTGACGCCGATGCTCGATGCCCGACGCACCCAGGAAGATCCCGACACCATCGCCTTCCACGCTGCGATGAAGGCGGCCTGCGCCGCCCACCCGCACATCGATTATGCCGACTACAAGACCTGGTGCGAGGAGTATTTCTTCCTCAAGCATCGCGGCGAGATGCGCGGGGTCGGCGGCATCTTCTACGATTACCTGCATTCGGACGCCGGCTGGGCGGCCGATTTCGCCTTCACCCGCGACCTCGGCCTTGCCTTCCTCGACATCTTCCCGCGCCTCGTCCGCGCCAACATGCGGACGCCCTGGACGGCGGCCGAGCGCGACGAGCAACTGGTGCGGCGCGGCCGCTATGTGGAGTTCAACCTTCTCTACGACCGCGGCACCGTGTTCGGCCTGAAGACGGGGGGAAACGTCGACGCCATCCTGTCGTCCATGCCGCCCCACGCCAGATGGCCCTGAGAGCCTGACCTGAAACTCTACTGGGCCGGACATTTGGCTTAGTCTTCTGCGCTTCCGGTGCTCACGGACGTTAAGTCCGCTCCGCTCCGGTTCTCGAACCCGTCGCCATCTGCCTCGCTCCAGCGAGTTTCAGATCAGGCTCCGACGCTTACCAGGGCGTCTCTCCATCGGGCTCCACGAAGCGGCCGGATACCGCGTCCTCGCCGAGCAGGGCGTATTTGACCGGCAGACGCGCGCCTTCCTCCGGCGTCATGTAGCCGGTGTGGCCGGTGAGATCGGTCTTCACATAGCCGGGACTGACCGAGTTGACGGCGATGGGCGTGCCGCTGAGCTCCGCGGCAAGTTGCACGGTCAGCATGTTGAGCGCCGCCTTGGAGGCGTTGTAGCCGATGAGCCGAGCCGAATAGTAAGGCGAGGTGGGATCGCCGTTGACGGTCAGCGAGCCGAGCGAACTCGAGAGATTGACGATGCGCCCGGCCGGCGATTGACGCAGCAGCGGCAGCATCGCCTGCGTGACCGAGAGCGTGCCGATGAAGTTGGTCTCCATGATCCGCCGCGCCGCCTCGGGCGAGGCCATGGTCGGCGGGCCGTCCTCGGCGTCGACGATGCCGGCATTGTTGACGAGAATGTCGAGCCGGCCCTGACGGCCGCGGACCGCGGCGGCCGCCGTCGCGATGCTCTTGCCGTCGGTGACGTCGATCTGAATGGCCTCGACCTTCAGCCCCTTGGAGGCGAGGCCATCTGCCGCCGCCTGTCCCCGCCCGACATCGCGGGCGCCGAGGAGGACCTGGACGCCGGCCTCGGCGAGCTGGCGGACGATTTCGAGACCGATGCCCTTGTTGGCACCGGTGACGAGGGCGATACGCACCATTGAACTTATCCTTTCCATCTCGGGTTTGTGGTAGACCTGAAAATATGAAGGATCGTTCAGTTTGAGGATTCGCTTTTGCTGACCAGCCCGCCGCCGCATCTGTCGCCCCGGAAAAGGCCGCGTCAGGCCCGCGCGACCGTGACGCTCGACGCCATCTTCGAGGCGACCATTCAGGTTTTGATCGCCGATGGTCCGCGCCGGCTGACGACGACGCGGGTGGCCGAGCGGGCCGGTGTCTCGGTCGGCACTATGTACCAGTACTTCCCCCACAAGCAGGCGCTGTTCTACGCGCTCAACGAGCGCTACCTCGATCTCGTCGCCGACAAGGTGGAGGCCACCTGCCGAGCGCAGCAGGGAGGTTCCGTCCGAGACATGGTCAAAGCTCTGGTGGCGACCTATTGGGCGGCCAAGACCGAACGGGTCGAGGTGACGCAGGCGCTCTACAAATCGGTGGTGGAACTCGACAACGAAGCGATGATCGAGGCTTTTGCCTGCCGCGTCGACAGGGCGACGGCCACGATGTTCGCCAGCGCCGCCGACGCCGCCTTCGCCGATCTGCATACCGTGGTGCTGACGCTGCTCACCAGCATCTTCGGCACCGTCCGTAGCGTGTTCGAGCGCAACCTGCCGATGGATGAGGCTGAGGCGGTGCTGCGACAGCTCGTCGTGATGTGCGTCGCCTATCTGGACGCGGTCAAGCTGCCTTCGGATGGGGGCATGGCGCCGGATCGTAGCCGGACGGTTGAGGTACCCGTGCACGATGCCGCCTGATTATGAGATTCTTGGCACGACCAGATCCGTGCGCAGCTCATGTACCGATTCATAAAAACGATTCATACTTGTTTATGCGTGTTGTCGTTCTCGTTTATGCACGTTATAAGGCGATATGACCGATGAACTGCCGCTTGCCCGTCGTGATCTGATCGCCGCCCGTCTTGCCGACGGGCAGTCGGTGGCCTCTGTCCAGCTCGCCACCGAGTTCGGCGTATCCGAGGATGCCATTCGCCGCGATCTCCGGGCACTGGCCGCCGAGGGGCTGTGCCGCCGCGTCTATGGCGGCGCGCTGCCCTTGGCGGCGAGGCCGCTGTCGGCCCGGCTCGGCGAAGGGGTCGATGTCAAGCGGGCACTGGCGGCGCGCGCGGCGGCGCTGGCCGGACGGGGCGACCTGATCTTCCTTGACGCCGGCAGCAGCCACGTGGCGCTGGTCGACGCCCTGCCGGAAGACCATGGGCTGACGGTGGCGACCAACTCGGTGGACATTGCTGCCGCCGTGCTGGCCCGGCAGGACATCGATCTCCTGATGATCGGCGGGGCGGTGGACGCCACTGTGGGCGGGGCGGTGGACGCCGTGGCCGTCGAGGCGGTGACGCGCCTTGCCATCGATCTCGCCTTTGTCGGCGTCTGTGGCGTGTCGGCCGAGGAGGGCGTCGGCGCCCTCAACCACGCCGACGCCATCTTCAAGCGGGCGGTGATGGCGACGAGCCGGCGACGGGCCGCGCTGGTCACCAGCGACAAGTTCGAGGCGCGCGCGCCCTACCGGATCGCTCCGGCCAGCGCCTTTTCCCATTTCGTCGTCGAGCAGGACGCGCCCGAGACCGTTGTCGCCGACCTCAGGCGCACCGGCGCCGAGGTTCTTCAGGCCGGCGATCCCCCATGAACACTGGAGCCAACATGATATCCGCAGATCGGCCGGCCACCCGGCTGGCAACGCGCCTCGCCTTCCTGGTGGCCGGCTTCGGCGTCGCCTGCTGGGCGCCGCTCATTCCCTATGCCAAGGCGCGCCTTGCCGTCGATGACGGCGTGCTGGGATTGCTTCTCCTTTGCCTCGGCATCGGCTCGGTGGTCGCCATGCTGATGACCGGCATGCTGAGCGCCCGCTACGGCAGCAAGCCGATCATCATTGGCGGTGCCGTGGGCATGGTCCTGTTCCTTCCGCTTCTCTCGGTGGCGTCGACGCCGTTGACGCTGGGCTTGGTGCTGTTCGTGTTCGGCGGCTCGCTGGGTTCGCTCGATGTCGCCATGAACATCCACGCCGTCGAGGTGGAGAAGGCGGCGAAACGGCCGCTGATGTCGGGCTTCCACGGTCTCTACAGCGTCGGCGGCTTCATCGGCTCGATATTCGCCATCTTCCTGCTGTCGGTGCAGCTCGGGCCGCTGCCGACCACGCTGGTCGCCGCCGCCCTGATGCTCTTGGCGACGCTGGTGATCGCGCCGCGCCTTCTGACGGCGGTGAAGGCCGAGGGCGGGGCGCTGTTCGCCCTGCCGCGCGGCTTCGTGCTGCTGCTTGCCGTGCTCACGGCCATTGTCTTCCTGGTGGAAGGGGCGGTGCTCGACTGGGGCGCGCTCTATCTCACCGGTGCCGGCCTTGTCGGGGCGGAGCAGGGCGGCATGGGCTACATGGTGTTCTCCATCGCCATGACCGTGGTGCGGCTCGCCGGCGACGCGGTGGTCGGACGCATCGGCGATCGGGCCACGCTGTTCTGGGGCAGCCTGATCGGCATCGCCGGCTTTGCGCTGGTGCTGGTGGCGCCGGTCGTCGCCGTTGCCATGGCCGGCTTCCTCCTGGTCGGCATCGGCCTTGCCAACATCGTGCCGGTGCTGTTCCGCCGGGCCGGCAACCAGACGGTGATGCCGGCCGGGCTCGCCGTCGCCGCCGTCACCACTGCCGGTTACGCCGGCGTGCTCCTGGGGCCGGCCGGCATCGGCTTCGTCGCCAAGCTCACCAGCCTTCCGGCCTCCCTGTGGATGCTGACCGCGCTTCTGGCGCTGGTGACGCTGACCGCAGGCCGGGTGGCCGGCCGTCCGCACTGAGGAGGGAATGATGCGCCTTGCCCATGTCGCCCTTTGGACGCTCGACCTCGATGCCGCCGCTGCCTTCTGGCGCCGATGTTTCGACGCCGAGGTCGGCGATGTCTACGAGAGCCGCAACCGGCCGGGCTTCCGGTCGCGCTTCGCGAGATTGCCGGATGGCGCCGCCGTCGAGCTGATGACCGGTCCTTGGGTCGAGCCGATGGCGCCGGCCGAGCGCGTCGGCTGGGATCACGTTGCGGTGTCGCTGGAGAGCGAGGCCGCCGTCGATGCGCTGGCCGCCCGATGCAAGGCGGATGGCTGCCTGTTGTCCGGGCCGCGCTGGACCGGTGACGGCTACTATGAGGCGGTGATCGCCGCGCCGGACGGTACGCGCATCGAGATCACCAGCTAATACCTTATACGGGCGCCCAGACGACGTCGTCGATGGAGCGGGCGCCGCTTGCCAGCACCACCAGCCGCTCGAAGCCGAGCGCGATGCCGGAGGCCTCCGGCATATGGGCGAGGGCGGCGAGAAAGTCCTCGTCGAGCGGGTAACGCTCGCCGTAGATGCGCTCCTTGATCTCCATCTCCTCCTGAAAGCGTCGGCGCTGCTCCTCGGGGTCGGTCAGCTCGCCGAAGGCATTGGCGAGCTCGACGCCGCAGGCATAGAGCTCGAAGCGCTCGGCAAGGCGCGGGTCGCGGGCGACCGGGCGGGAGAGGGCGGCTTCGCAGACGGGATACTCGTAGAAGATGGTTGGCCTCCCCATGCCGAGGTTGGGCTCGATGCTCTCGACGAGGATGCGCGAGTAGATGTCGGTCCAGCTGTCATCGGCGACGACGCGGAAGCCGCGGGCCTCGGCTTGTGTCGCCAGGGCGTCGCGGTCGGGCGCGCCGGGGTCATCGGTGAGCGTCGCGAGCAGGTCGATGCCGGCGTAGCGGGAGAAGGCCTCGGCGACGGTGAGCTTCTCGGGCTCGGCGAAAGGATCGGCGGTGCGGCCGCGCCAGACGAAGGCGTCGCGGCCGAGCGTCTGGGCGGCGAGCCGCATCAGCGCCACGGCGTCGTCCATCAGTTGCTCATAGGGCTCGTTCGCCCGGTACCATTCGAGCAGCGTGAACTCCGAGGAATGCAGCGCCCCCTTCTCGCGGTTGCGGAAAACGCGGGCGAAGTCGAAGATGCGCGTTTCGCCGGCCGCCAGCAGCTTCTTGGCCGTGAACTCGGGCGAGGTATGGAGGTAGCGCGGGGCGCGGGTGCCATCGAGGCCGATCTTCTCGGTGGCGAAGGCGTGGAGATGCGCCTCGTTGCCGGGCGACACCTGCAGGGCAGGGCATTCGACCTCGGTGAAGCCCTGGTTCTCGAACCAGGCGCGGACCGCGCGCTTGATCTCGCCGCGCGCAATGAGGAACGGACGGCGGCCGAGGTGCCGTTCGACCGACCACCAGGGCGACTCTCCGGCCGTTTCGTGCATTCCGCCTCTTCCTTTTCCGCTTCAAAAATGTCAGGAGAGACGCGAAGCACGCCCGGAGCCAACGCTTCGAGGCCACGCCACCCTTTTGTCAGGATATCCGATACGTCATGGTCAAGGTCATCGCTAGCCAAATCCGCAAGGGCAACGTCGTCGAGCTGGATGAAAAGCTCCACGTCGTCCTGCTGGCCGAGAGTTTCCATCCGGGCAAGGGCACGCCCACCACGCAGATCGACATGCGTCGCATCAACGACGGCGTGAAGGTGTCGGTGCGCTACAAGACCACCGAAATGGTCGAGCGCGCCCAGATCGACGAGCGTCCCTACACCTTCCTCTATGAGGAAGAGCATGGCTTCGCCTTCATGCAGATGGAAACCTACGAGCAGATCTCCGTGCCCAAGGAGGTGGTCGGCGACCGCGCCGCCTTCCTGGCCGAGAACATGGAATGCCACGTCGGCGTCTACAACGACGTGCCGGTGTCGATCGAGCTGCCCGCCCGCATGACGCTGGAAGTCACCGAGACCGAGCCGGCCGTGAAGGGCCAGACGGCCGCCTCCTCCTACAAGCCGGCCATCCTGTCGAATGGCGTGCGCACCATGGTGCCGCCCTTCGTCTCCGTCGGCACCCGCATCGTGGTGATGACCGAGGACGCCTCCTACGTCGAGCGCGCCAAGGACTGATCTTGGCGATCGCCAAGATCAGTTTTTTTTACTGCCTCAAACGCCGGCGGGCTTTCGCTTCGCTTTCATCTTCGAGACGCTTCGTGTCTCGAAGACACGCTCCGCGCGCCGCCGCTTGGCGCCGGAAGCCGCCTGAGGCGGCTTCGGGAACAACCTGGGCTTTGTCGGCCTGAAAGACGAAACAACGCCCGGAAGAACGCTTCCGGGCGTTTTTCTTTGCAGCGATGGAACCGATGGCACGCTCCGCGCGTATCCAGCGCAGGCCTGCCCGGCCGTCACCTCAACAGGAAAGGCTCCCCCATGTCTGCCAAGTCCATCCTCAGCGTCGGTGTCATCGTTCTCTCGGTCGTCGCCCTGGGCGGTTGCGCCAACACGATCCGCGGCGTCGGCAAGGATACGGCCAATGCCGTCAACGCAACCCAGGCCGCCGGCAACAACGTCGGCAACGCCGCAGCGCGCTGACTGTTCGCCGGCGGGGCCGGCATGGGATGACATGGGCGGACAGGTCGTTTCCGGCCGCCGCGCCCGCTTTTTTCAAGGCCCCGCTCGTCCGTGAGGATGGCGGGGCTTTTGCGTAGGACGAAAAGACCGTCCTGTTCGTTGGAAGGAGTTCGCCGACAAGCGCGCTCCAGCACTTGGAAGGGCGGCGGCCGAAAGGGCAAAGCTAACGATCAAATCGCCCGGATATCCGCCTCGGCGCGGCCCGGTTCAATCCGTCCGGCGACCGCGCAACGACTTGTTAAGCCTAACGCCTCATAAATGTGGAGAGCTGCGTACAGGCAGTGCGTGACGCTTGGCTTTCGTTGACGCCCCACATGATCCCATGCTATCCCAAATCATCCCGGCAAGCAGGTGATCCGAGCCAGACGTCTCGCGAATTTCGAGAGTCAGGCAGGGCCAGAGGACCGGGTTCAGCCGCGACAGCCCGTTGCAGAATGCAACGACTGACCCGGCCGTGGGCCGTGTCCGCGCCATGCGAGCCGCCAGGTCGGGTTGCCTCCGAAGAGGCAGGGGTCCGGCCAAAGAAACGGGGATTGAAGCACCGCTCGTTGCGGGCTGCGGGGATCGATGAACGGCTTCGTATCGCGCGTCACCAACAGGATCGATCGGAAGGGGCGGGTGTCCATCCCGGCGCCGTTCCGTCAGGTTCTGGCGCGCGACGGCTACGAGGGGCTCTATTGCTATCCGTCGATCGACATGGAAGCGGTGGACTGCGGTGGCAACCAGTTGCTGGCCGAAATCGAGCGCAACCTGTCTCGCTACGCGCCCTTCTCCGAGGATCACGACCTCCTCTCGACCGCCTTCTACAGCTCGTCGGACCATCTGACGATCGACAGCGAGGGCCGCATCGGCCTGACGCCAAAGCTTCTGGAAGTCACGGGAATCACCTCCGAGGTGACCTTCGTCGGCCAGGGCTACAAGTTCCAGATCTGGGAGCCCACGCGCTTTGCGACCTACGAGCTGACGGCCCGGGAGCGGGCGCGGGCGCTCCGTCGCGGCTTGAAGCCGGAGGGAACCGCATGAGTGCGCTCGTCGACGCCGGCGCCGCGCCGCATGTGCCCGTTCTTCTTGCCGAAGTGCTGTCGGCGCTGTCGCCAATCGACGGCGCGACGATCATTGACGGCACCTTCGGCGCCGGCGGCTACAGCCGCGCCATTCTGGCCGGTGGCGCCGGCCGCGTCATCGCCATCGACCGCGATCCCACGGCAATCGAGGCGGGCGCTGCCGTCGTGGCGGAGAGCGCTGGCCGCCTGACGCTCGTGCCCGGCACCTTCTCCGAGCTCGACCGGCTGGCCAATGAGGCCGGCGAAGCCTCCGTCGACGCGGTGGTGCTCGACATCGGCGTCTCCTCCATGCAGCTCGACCGGGCCGAGCGCGGCTTTTCCTTCCGCGCCGACGGCCCGCTCGACATGCGCATGAGTCTTTCCGGCCCGACGGCGGCCGACGTGGTCAACACGCTGTCGGCCAAGGAACTCGCCCGTCTCTTCTGGATCTATGGCGAAGAGAAGCAGTCCATGCGCATCGCCAAGGCCATCGTGGCGCGGCGCGAAAATCAGCCATTCAGCCGGACGGCGGAGCTGGTCTCGACCATCGAAAGCGTGCTGGGCGCCAAGCGCTTCGGCGAAATGCATCCGGCAACTCGCGCCTTCCAGGCGATCCGCATCCACGTCAATGGCGAACTCGACGAGCTGTCCGACGCGCTGGCCGCCGCCGAGCGCGTGCTGAAGCCGGGCGGACGGCTGGTCGTCGTCACCTTCCATTCCCTTGAGGATCGCATCGTCAAGCGCTTCTTCGCCGACCGTTCGCGCGAGCGGGCCGGCGGATCGCGTCATCTGCCGGAGGCGTCGGTGCCGCCCGCCACCTTCAGCCTGCGGGGGCGGCAGCCGGTGGAAGCCGGCGAGGCTGAGCTTGCCGTCAATCCCCGCGCCCGCTCGGCCAAGCTCAGGTTCGGCATCCGCACCGAGGCGCCCGCCCGGCCGATCGACCGCGCCGCGCTTGGCGTGCCCAGCCTTTCGGGGGAGAGGTCATGACCCGCTATATCAACGCTCTCCTGGTGTTCCTGATGGTGCTGTCGGCCGCCGCCGTCTACGACATGAAATACGAAGCGGAGATCGCTGCCGAGAACATCAAGCAGAAGCAGGCGGAGATCGCCCAGGCGCATGAGGATATCTCGCTGCTCAAGGCGGAATGGGCGCTGCTGACGCGGCCCGCCCGCATGCGCGACCTTCTGGAGCGGCACAAGGACATCCTGAGCCTGACCCCGCTCTCTTCCGACCACATCGGCACGCTCGCCGACATTCCCGAAAAGCCGGTGGTGCCGCCGGTCGATGCGCCGGTCGAACAGTCGGCCGACGGTTCGGCCGCGCTGCCGCATATCCAAGACGACGCGAGTTTGGTGCAATGAACTTCCGGTTTGGTCCGTTCCGAAAGCCCGCCGAGCCGATGGCCGCCGCCACCGGTCCGGAGTTTCGCGCTTCGGCGCGGCGCGGTGCGGGCGACACCATGCGCGGCCGGCTCATTCTCGCCTCGGCCTGCTTCGTCCTGGTCTACGGCACCATCATCGGCCGCCTCGTCCAGATGGGCGTCAGCCTGCCGCAGGAATCGGTGACGCTGGGCAATGCCCAGGCGGCGGTGTCGGCCGCCCGTCCCGACATTCTCGACCGCAACGGCGAGATCCTCGCCACCGACATCAAGTTTGCCTCGCTCTACGCCGAGCCGCGGCGCGTCGTCGATCCGGACGAGGCGACGGAGCAGCTCGCCACCGTCTTCCCCGACCTCGGCACCGACGCGGTGCGCCAGCGCCTCGCCTCCAAGCAGGGCTTCCTGTGGCTGAAGCGCGAGATCACCCCGGCCCAGCAGGCGGCGGTGCATGCCCTCGGCATCCCCGGCATCGGCTTCCTTACCGAGAACAAGCGCTTCTATCCGTCGGGCCGGACCGTCGCTTTCGTCACCGGCCACGTCAACATCGACAACCAGGGCATCGCCGGCGTCGAGAAGTATATCGATGACCAGTGGCTCGGCGACCTGCAGCGCGCCGGCATGGCCTCCAACAACTTCGAGCCGATCAAGCTGTCGATCGACCTCCGCGTGCAGCAGGTGCTGCATGACGAGATCACGGCGGCCATGCAGCGCTACACGGCCAAGGCGTCGGCGGCGGTGGTGATGAACGTCAAGACGGGCGAAGTGGTCGGCATGACCTCGGCGCCCGACTATGACCCGATGAACCCGGCCGAAGCGCTCGATCCCAACAACATGAACCGCGCCTCGGCGGCGGTCTATGAAATGGGGTCGACTTTCAAGGTGTTCGCCACGGCCATGGCGCTCGATTCGGGCAAGGTGAGCATCACCGACAGCTTCGACGCGACGCGCGGCCTGACCATCGGCGGCTTCACCATCAACGATTTCCACGGCAAGCATCGCGTGCTGAGCGTGCCGGAGATCTTCATCTACTCGTCCAACGTCGGCACCGGTCGTGAGGCGCTGAAGGTCGGTTCGCAGGGGCAGCAGGAGTTCCTGAAGCGCATCGGCCTGATGGACAAGGTGCCGACCGAGCTGCCGGAAATCGCCCGGCCGATCCTGCCCAAGCGCTGGTCCGACCTCGTCACCGTCACCGTCTCCTTCGGCCACGGCATTTCGGTGTCGCCGCTCGCCACTGCCATGGCGGCGAGCGCGGTGATGAACGGCGGCATCCTGATCCCGCCCACCTTCTTCCCGCGCAGCGAAGAGGAGGCGCGCCTCATCGGCAAGCGGGTGCTGAAGCAGTCGACCTCCGAGCAGATGCGCTATCTGATGCGCCTCAACGTGCTGGCGCCCGGCGGCTCCGGCAAGTCGGCCGACATTCCCGGCTACCGCATCGGCGGCAAGACCGGCACCGCCGAGAAGGTGGAGAACGGCCGCTATTCCAGCAACAAGCGCTTCAACGCCTTTGTCGCCACCTTCCCGATCGACGACCCGCAGTATCTGCTGCTGGTGGTCCTCGACGAACCCAATCCCGAGCGGCCCGGCCTGCCGGCCACCGCCGGCATGAACGCCGGGCCGACGGCCGGCAACATCGTCGGCCGCATCGCGCCGATGCTGAACGTCGAGCCACGCTTCGACGACGTGGACGTGCCGCTGATGGCTGCCTACTGATCGAGCCGTCGCGGGTGATCCGCGAGGCAAAGGGCGGTGTGGAAAGTGTGAGTTGTCCTCATTTCGATCGCAAATCGAGGACAGTGTGCGGCGTCCCGCGATCAACACCATGGACGAACATATGAAACTCGCCGAACTTGCGCCCGACATCCTCACGCTCGATCCGGCTCTCCGCCGCATTTCGATCACCGGCGTGACCGCCGACAGTCGCGAGGTCGTCCCCGGTTCGCTGTTCGTGGCGCTGCCCGGCACCCGTGCCAAGGGCACCGACTTCATTCCCCAGGCCATCGAGAAGGGCGCGGCGGTGGTGCTCGCCGACACCGAGGACGAACTGCCCGACAGCCTCAGCGTGCCGGTGCTGCGCGACAACGACCCCGCCCGCCGCTTTGCCCGCATGCTGGCCCGCTTCTACGGCCCGCAACCGAAGACGGTGGTGGCGGTGACCGGCACCAACGGCAAGACCTCGGTCGCCGCCTTCGTCCGCCAGATCTGGCTGGCCGCCGGCTACGAGGCGGCATCGATCGGCACGGTCGGCGTGACGACCAAGGCCGGCAACGCCTATGGCAACATGACGACGCCCGATGCGGCGACGCTGCACCGCACGCTGCACGACCTCGCCGCCGACGGCATCGATCACGTGGCGATGGAGGCCTCTTCTCATGGCCTGATCCAGCGCCGGCTCGATGGCGTCGAGGTGGCGGCCGGCGCCTTCACCAACCTGTCGCGCGACCATCTCGACTATCACGGCTCGATGGAAGCCTACATGGCCGCCAAGATGCGGCTGTTCGACACCATCCTCACGCCCGGTTCCGGCGCCGTGGTCAACCTCGACGACGTCTATGGCGAGGCCTTCGCCTCGGCGGCGCGCATCTCCGGCCTCGATCTCCAGACGGTCGGCGCCGCCGGCGCCCGCATCCGCATTCTCGATGTCGCCCGCGATGGCTGGGCGCAGATCGCTACCGTCGACATCGGCGCCGGGCCGAGGCCCGTGCGCATTCCGCTGGTCGGCGCCTTCCAGGTGTCCAACGCGCTGGTCGCCGCGGCGCTCGCCGCCGCCGACGGCTCGGTGTCGCTCACCGACGCGCTCGACGCGCTCGACGGCATCAAGGGCGCCAAGGGCCGGCTGGAGCTGGTCGGCTACGCGCCGTCCGACGCGCCGGTCTTCGTCGATTTCGCCCATACGCCGGCCGCCCTCGAAGTGGCGCTGCAGACGCTGCGGCCCTTCACGGCCGGCCGCCTGATCGTCGCCTTCGGCGCCGGCGGCGATCGCGACAAGGGCAAGCGGCCGCAGATGGGCGAGGTCTGTTCCCGCCTCGCCGACGTCGCCATCGTCACCGACGACAATCCGCGCACCGAGGATGCGGCGACCATCCGCAAGGAAGTGCTGGCCGGCTGCCCCGGCGGCGTCGAGATTGGCGATCGGACGACGGCGGTGCGCGAGGGCATCGCCATGCTCGGGCCCGACGACGTGTTCCTGATCGCCGGCAAGGGCCACGAGATGGGCCAGACCATCGGCCGCGAGACGGTGCATTATTCCGACCACGAGGCGGTGCTGGCGGTGCCAGGCGTGACGCCGGCTGACCGGTCGCTGTGGCAGGCCGACGAACTCGTCAAGGCGCTGAACGGTCGCGCCGAGGGTGCGGTACCGCCGGTCGACAGCATTTCCATCGATAGCCGCACCGTCGAACGGGGCGGTGCCTTCTTCGCCATCGCCGGCGACCGGTTCGACGGACATGACTTCGTCGAGGCGGCGCTTCAGAGGGGCGCGGCGGTGGCCGTGGTGGCGAACGACAGGCGCGCCGCGCTGCCGGCGGATGTCGGACCGCTGGTGGTGGTGGACGACGTGCTCGCCAGCCTCGGGCGCCTCGGCATCCGGGCGCGCGAGCGTACGGCGGCCAAGGTGATCGCCGTCACCGGGTCGGTGGGCAAGACCTCGACCAAGGAGGCGCTGCGCGAGGCGCTGTCGCCGTCGGGCGCGGTGCATGCCTCGGCCGCTTCCTTCAACAATCATTGGGGCGTGCCGCTGACGCTCGCCCGCATGCCCTCGGGCAGCCGCTACGGCGTGTTCGAGATCGGCATGAACCATCCCGGCGAGATCACGCCTCTGGTCCGCATGGTGCGGCCGCATGTCGCCATCGTCACCACGGTGGCGCCGGTGCATCTCGAGCATTTCAGCTCCGTCGAAGCGATCGCCGAGGCGAAGGCCGAGATCTTCGCCGGCCTGGAGCCGGGTGGCACCGCCATTCTCAACCGCGACGGCGATTTCTCGGCGCTCTTGGCCGAGCGCGCCCGTGCCCGCGGCGCCCAGGTGGTGTTCTTCGGCGAACATCCCGAGGCCGAGGCGCGGCTTCTCAAGTGCTCGCTCAACGAGACCTGCACCGCCGTCACCGCCGACATCCTCGGCGAGACCGTCACCTACAAGCTCGGCGCGCCGGGCCGGCACATCGCCCAGAACTCGCTCGCCGTGCTCGCGGCGGTGAAGATCGTCGGGGGCGATCTCACCCGGGCGATGCTGGCCTTGCAGGCGCACCAGCAGCCGAAGGGACGCGGCAAGCGCCACGTGCTGCAGGTGTTCGGCGGCACGGCGCGGCTGATCGACGAAAGCTACAACGCCAATCCCACTTCGATGCGGGCGGCCATCGCGCTGCTTGGCTCGGCCTCGGTGGAAGGTCAGGGCCGCCGCGTCGCCGTGCTGGGCGACATGCTGGAACTCGGCCCCGAGGCGGCGGACCTGCACGCCGGTCTGGCCGAGCCGCTCAGGGCGGCCAAGGTGGACACGGTGTTCTGCGCCGGGCCGCTGATGCACAATCTTTGGCAGGAGCTGCCGCGCGGCATGCGCGGCGCCTATGCCGAGACCTCGAAGGCGCTGGCCGACACGCTGCTCGACGACGTCAGGGCAGGCGACGTGCTGATGGTCAAGGGCTCGCTCGGCAGCGCCATGGGGCCGCTGGTCGAGGCGTTGATCGGCCGCTTCGGCAGTGAAGCATCCGGGTAGGCAAGACGGGGAAGACGGACTAATACGGGGCCGCGCCGCCGACAGACAAGGGCGAGAATGCCCAGCGGCGGCGATGGAATGGAGAGCTTGTAAAAATGCTGGTCTACTTGGCCGATTGGGCGGGGCAGTTGTCGGTCCTGAACGTGTTTCGCTACATCACCTTCCGCACCGGCGCGGCGGTGATCACGGCGCTTCTGTTCGTCTTTCTGTTCGGGCCGGCCATCATCTCCTCGCTGCGCATCCGCCAGGGCAAGGGCCAGCCGATCCGCGACGACGGTCCGCAGAGCCACCTCGCCAAGAAGGGCACGCCGACCATGGGCGGCCTGATGATCCTCTCGGGCATCCTGGTGGCGACGTTGCTGTGGGCCGACCTCACCAGCCCCTATGTCTGGACCGTGCTGCTGGTCACCGTCGCCTTCGGCACCATCGGCTTCTATGACGACTACCTCAAGGTGACCAAGCAGTCCCACAAGGGCCTCTCCGGCCGCGCCCGGCTGATGCTGGAGGCGGTGATCGCCATGCTGGCCTGCCTCGTCATCATGTCGGCCGGCCAGGCCGCCGCCGTGCCCAGCGAGGAACATCTCGCCACCTCCTTGACCTTCCCCTTCGTCAAGGCGCTGATGATCAACCTCTGGTACTTCTACGTGCCGTTCGGCGCCTTCGTGATCGTGTCGGCCGGCAATGCGGTGAACCTCACCGATGGCCTCGACGGGCTCGCCATCGTGCCGGTGATGATCGCGGCCGGCAGCTTCGCGCTGATCGCCTATCTCTCCGGCAACTACGTCTTCGCCAACTATCTGCAGATCCACTTCGTGCCGGGCACCGGCGAACTCGCCGTCATCTGTGGTGCGGTGATCGGCGCCGGCATCGGATTCCTGTGGTTCAATGCGCCGCCGGCCGCCATCTTCATGGGCGACACCGGCTCGCTGGCCCTTGGCGGTCTGATCGGCACGGTGGCGGTGGCGGTGAAGCACGAGATCGTGCTGGCCATCGTCGGCGGTCTGTTCGTCCTGGAGGCGGTGTCGGTGATCATCCAGGTCACCTCCTACAAGCTCACGGGCAAGCGTGTCTTCAAGATGGCGCCCATCCACCATCATTTCGAGCAGCTCGGCTGGACCGAATCGCAGGTGGTGATCCGCTTCTGGATCATCGCCGTCGTGCTGGCGCTGATCGGCCTGTCATCCCTCAAGCTGCGCTGATGGAGGCCCGGCGATGATCCCAATCACCTCGATGAAAGGCAAGCGCGTCGCGGTGTTCGGCCTGGGCGGGTCCGGGCTGATCACAGCGGAAGCGCTGGTGGCCGGCGGGGCGGAGGTCATCGCCTGGGACGACAACGAGAGTGCCCGCGCGGCCGCCGAGGCGCGCGAGATCCAGGTGACCGACTGGCGGGGCAGCGAGTTCGGCGCCTATTCGGCGCTGGTGCTGGCGCCCGGCGTGCCGCTCACCCATCCCGAGCCGCACTGGTCGGTGAAGATCGCCCGCGAGGCCGGCGTCGAGGTGATCGGCGACATCTGCCTGTTCGCCCGCGAGCGCAAGTTCCGCGCCCCGACCGCGCCCTTCGTCGCCATCACCGGCACCAACGGCAAGTCGACGACCACGGCGCTGATCCATCACATTCTGAAGTCGGCCGGCAAGGATGTGGAGATCGGCGGCAACTTCGGCCCGGCCGTGCTCGGGCTCGATGACCTCGCTCCCGATCGCTTCTATGTCATCGAGTGCTCGTCCTTCCAGATCGATCTCGCGCCTGGCATCGACCCCACCGTCGGCATCCAGCTCAACCTCACCGAGGATCATATCGACCGTCATGGCTCGATCGAGGGCTACGCGGCGGTGAAGGAGAAGCTGGTGGACGGTGCCCAGGTGGCGGTGGTCGGCGTCGACGACGTCTTCAGCGCCGCCATGGCGACGCGCCGGGAGTCCAAGGGCCTGGAAACACTGCGCATCTCGACGCGGGGCTCGGTGGCGCAGGGCGTCTGGGCCGTGTCCGGCCGCATCATCGAGCCGATGGGCCTTGCCCAGACGGTGGTCTACGATCTGCATGGCCATCCGATCCTGAAGGGCGTCCACAACGCCCAGAACGTGGCGGCGGCGGTGGCGGCGACGCGCCGGCTCGGCCTGGGGCTCGATGAGGTGAGGAAGGGCATCGAGACCTTCCCGGGCCTTGCCCATCGCATGGAGCCGATCGGCCGCTCCGGCTCGGTCATTCTGGTCAACGACAGCAAGGCGACCAACGCCGACGCGGCCGCCAAGGCGCTCGCCAGCTACGACAACATCTACTGGATCGCCGGCGGCAAGCCGAAGAGCGGCGGCATCGCCCCGCTCAGCGGCTTCTTCCCGAAGATCGCCAAGGCCTACCTGATCGGCGTGGCGGCCGAAGAGTTCGCCGCCACCATCGGCGGCGCGGCACCGCATGCGATCGTCGAGACGCTCGACCGCGCCGTCTCCGAGGCGCTGACCGACGCGCTGGCCGCCACCGAGGCGAGCGGCCGCGAGGCGGTGGTGCTGTTGTCGCCGGCTTGCGCCTCCTACGACCAGTTCAAGAACTTCGAGGTGCGCGGCGACCACTTCCGCGAACTCGTGCTGACCGATCCCCGCGTCAAGCCATTCCAGGAGAAAGCCTGATGGTCTCGCGTGCCGAACGCAACCCGGTGGCCGATTGGTGGTTCACCGTCGACAAGCTCCTGCTCATCGCCTTCCTGGCGCTGATCTTCGGCGGCATCGTGCTGTCGCTGGCCGCGAGCCCCGCCGTTGCCGAACGCATCGGCATCGCCGACAGCTACTATTTCGTGAAGCGTCAGGCGCTGTTCGCCATACCCGCGGTCATCACGCTGATCGGCGTTTCCTTCCTGAACCCCAAGCAGATCCGCCGGGCGGCCCTGGCCGGCTTCGTCGTCTGCGTCATCCTCCTGATCCTGACGCTGCTGGTCGGCCCGGAGGTGAAGGGTTCGCGCCGCTGGATCACCATCTTGGGCATGTCGGTGCAGCCGTCGGAGTTCATGAAGCCGATGTTCGCCGTGCTGGTCGGCTTCCTGCTGGCCGAGGGCCAGAAGCGGCCCGACCTGCCCGGCCGCAGCTTCTCGCTGCTGCTGCTCGGCATCGTGGCGGCGCTGTTCGTCGCCCAGCCCGACTTCGGCCAGACCATGCTGATCTGTCTCACCTGGGCCGGCCTGTTCTTCATTTCCGGCATGAGCTGGATGTGGATCGTGGTGTTCGCCGGCGCCGGCGCCACCGGCATCCTCTCGGCCTATACGCTGGTGCCGCACGTGCGCTCGCGCATCGAGCGCTTCATGAACCCCGAGGCCGGCGACACCTTTCAGGTGCAGACGGCCCAGGAGGCCTTCATCAACGGCGGCTGGTGGGGGCAAGGGCCGGGTGAGGGCACCTTCAAGCGCATCCTGCCCGACAGCCACACCGACTTCGTGTTCGCGGTGCTGGGCGAGGAGTTCGGCCTCATTCTCTGCATGTGCCTCGCCCTGGTGTTCGCCTTCGTGGTGCTGCGGGGCATCAGCCACGCGATGAAGGAGAATGACGGCTACGTCCGCCTTGCCACCACCGGCCTCATCATGCAGTTCGGCCTGCAGTCCTGCATCAACATGGCGGTGAACCTGCACCTGATGCCGGCCAAGGGCATGACGCTGCCCTTCATCTCCTACGGCGGCTCGTCGCTGGTGGCGGTGGCCCTGTCCATGGGCATGCTGCTGGCGCTGACCCGCAAGCGGCCCGACCAGACCCGGTTCGTGGCGCCGATCGAATTTTCGCCGCTGCCCAGCCGAGGCTGACCATGACCCGCACCATCCTGATCGCCGCCGGCGGAACCGGCGGCCATCTGTTCCCCGCCGAATCGCTCGCCTATTCGCTTGCCCCGCGCGGCTTCGACGTCCATCTCGCCACCGACCACCGGGCCAACAACTACGGCTCGGAATTTCCGGCCACGGACATTCACATCATCGCCTCGGCGACCTTCGGCGACCGCTCGCCGCTCGGCCTGATGAAATCGGCCGCCAACCTTGCGCGCGGCGAAATGCAGTCGCTGTCGTTGGTCCGCCGGCTTGATCCCGCCGTCACCATCGGCTTCGGCGGCTATCCGACGCTGCCGCCGCTTCTCGCCGCCTGGCTGACCAAGCGCCCGACCATCGTCCACGAGGCCAACGCGGTGATGGGGCGGGCCAACCGCTTCCTCGCGCCGCGCGTCACGGCGATCGCCACCACCTTCAAGGACACCGGCCTGATGGGCGCCGGCGCGTCGCGCGCCGTCGTCACCGGCAATCCGGTGCGGCCGAAGGTGCTCGCCGCCGTGGCGCCCTATCGTGAGCCGGCCGAGGGCGGCAAGATCGACCTCCTGGTGTTCGGCGGCAGCCAGGGAGCCCGGGTGTTCAGCGACCTGATGCCGCCGACGCTCGAGAAACTGCCGGCCGACGTGGCGGCGCGGCTCCGCCTCGTGCAGCAGGTGCGGCCCGAGGATCTCAACCGGGTCGGCGAGATTTATGCCCGCCTCGGCCTCGACCACGAGATCGCTCCCTTCTTCGTCGACCTGCCGACCCGCATCGCCAACGCCCATCTCGTCGTCTGCCGGTCTGGCGCGTCGTCGGTGGCCGAGCTCACCGTCATCGGCCGGCCGTCGATCCTGGTGCCGCTGCCGCACGCCCTCGACAACGACCAGAAGACCAACGCGCTCGGCCTCGAGAAGGCCGGTGGCGCCATCATGGCCGAGCAGGCGTCGCTGACACCGGACAAGCTGGCCGATCTCATTGCCGGGCTGGTGCGCGAGCCGGCGCGCCTCACTGCCATGGCGGCCGCCGCCAAGGGCGAGGGCCGTCCCGATGCGGTGGCGCGGCTGGCCGATCTCGTCGAGTTCATCGCCTCCGGCGGCAAGGCCGCTGATTTTGCTTCTAGGGAAACACGTCCATGAAAATGCCCCGCGACATCGGGCCGGTTCATTTCGTCGGCATCGGCGGCATCGGCATGAGCGGCATCGCCGAGGTCCTGCAGAATCTCGGCTACCGCGTGCAGGGCTCCGATCAGGCCGAAAGCGGCAATGTCGAGCGCCTGCGCGCCTCCGGCATTCCGGTCATGATCGGCCACAAGGCGGAGAACCTCGGCGCCGCCGAGGTGCTGGTGGTCTCCTCGGCGATCAAGCGCGACAATCCCGAGCTGGTGGCCGCCCGCGAGCGGCACCTGCCGATCGTCCGCCGCGCCGAGATGCTGGCCGAGCTGATGCGCTTCAAGCAGGCGATCGCCATCGGCGGCACCCATGGCAAGACGACCACCACCTCGCTGGTGGCCGCGCTGCTGGATGCCGGCGGCTTCGACCCGACGGTGATCAACGGCGGCATCATCAATGCCTATGGCACCAACGCCCGCATGGGCGCCGGCGACTGGATGGTGGTGGAGGCCGACGAGAGCGACGGCACCTTCGTGAAGCTGCCGGCCGACATCGCCATCGTCACCAACATCGATCCCGAGCATCTCGATCATTACGGCACCTTCGACGCCGCCCGCGCCGCCTTCAGGCAGTTCATCGAGAACGTGCCCTTCTACGGCTTCGCCGTGATGTGCCTCGACCATCCGGAGGTGCAGGCGCTGGTCTCCAAGATCGAGGACCGGCGCATCATCACCTACGGGCAGAACCCGCAGGCCGACGCCCGCTTCACCGACCTCCGCATCGAAGGCGGCCACTCGCGCTTCTCGGTGGAGATCCGCGACCGGGTTACCGGCGAGGAGACGGTCATCCCGGCGCTGGAGCTGCCGATGCCCGGCCGCCACAACGTGTCCAACGCCACGGCGGCGATCGCCGTCGCCCATCGGCTGGGCATCTCGGCCGAGGCGATCCGCAAGGGCCTCGGTGCCTTCGGCGGAGTCAAGCGGCGCTTCACCCGCACCGGCGACTTCAACGGCGTCACCATCTACGACGACTACGGCCACCATCCGGTGGAGATCATGGCCGTGCTCAGGGCGGCGCGCGAAGGCGCGGCCGGCAAGGTGGTGGCGGTGATGCAGCCGCATCGCTACAGTCGCCTCCACTCGCTGTTCCCGGACTTCTGCAAGGCCTTCAACGACGCCGACACGGTGATCATCGCCGACGTCTATCCGGCCGGCGAGCAGCCGATCGAGGGCGCCGACAAGGATCATCTGGTCTCCGGCATCAAGGCGGCCGGCCATCGCGACGCCCGCGCCCTCGAAGGGCCCGACAAGCTCGCCGCCACCGTCGCCTCCGTGGTCAAGCCCGGTGACATGGTGGTCTGCCTCGGCGCCGGCAACATCACCCAGTGGGCCTATGCGCTGCCCGGCCAGCTCAAGGCGCAGGCGGGAGCTGAGGGATGACCTTGCGCGACCGCCTCGGCGACACCTCGCATATTCGCGGCCCGATCGAGGACAATCGATCGCTGAAGGACCTTGTGTGGTTCCGGGTCGGCGGACCGGCGGAAATCCTGTTCCAGCCGGCCGACGAGGCCGACCTCCAGGCCTTCCTGAAAATCCTGCCGCAGGATGTGCCGGTCACCGTCATCGGGCTCGGCTCCAACCTGCTGATCCGCGACGGCGGTATTTCCGGCGTGGTGATCCGCCTGTCGGTGCGCGGCTTCGGCGGCACCGAGGCGCTGTCGCCCACCCGCATCGGGGCCGGCGCGGCCATCCCTGACAAGTTCCTGGCCGCCAAGGCTCTGGAGCTCGGGCTATCAGGCTTTGCCTTCTACCACGGCATTCCCGGCGGCCTCGGCGGCGCGCTGACCATGAATGCCGGCGCCCACGGTTCGGAGACCGCCGAACGGGTGGTCGAGGTGCGCGGCGTCACCCGCGACGGCGAGGTGATGACACTGCCGGTCGGCGAGCTCGGCTACTCCTACCGCCATTCGGCGCCGCCGCCCGGCTTCATCTTCACCTCGGCGGTGCTGGAAGGCATTCCCGCCGACAAGGAGAGCATCTCCGAGGCGATGAAGGCGGTGACCGAGCATCGCGAGGCGTCGCAGCCGATCAAGGCGCGCACCGGCGGCTCCACCTTCAAGAACCCGCCGGGTCATTCGGCCTGGAAGCTGATCGACGCGGCCGGCTGCCGCGGCTTCCGGATCGGAGATGCGCAGGTCAGCGAGATGCACTGCAACTTCCTGATCAACACCGGCGAAGCCACGGCCCATGACGTCGAGCTGCTCGGCGAGACGGTGCGGGCGCGGGTCTATGAGACCAGTGGCATCCGTCTCGATTGGGAAATCAAAAGGCTGGGCGCCTTCGTGCCCGGCGCTGAGGTCGAGCCGTTTCTCGGCAAGTGACCCGAGGTCGGCCGGCCAAGTCTTGACGCGTGCGCGTCAGCAAGGGGACGGTCATGACCAAGCATGTGGCGGTACTGATGGGCGGTTGGTCGTCGGAACGGCCGGTCAGCCTCAACTCGGGCAAGGCCTGCGCCGACGCGCTGGAGGCTCGCGGCTACCGCGTCAGCCGCGTCGACGTCGACCGGACGATTGCCGCCGTTCTGGCGGAGCTCCGCCCCGACGTCTGCTTCAACGCGCTGCATGGCATCTACGGCGAGGACGGCACCGTCCAGGGCATCCTCGAAGTGATGGACATTCCCTATACGCACTCCGGCGTCCTCGCCTCGGCGCTGGCCATGAACAAGCCCAAGGCCAAGCATGTGATGAAGGCGGCGGGCATCCCCGTGGCCGAGCACAAGCTGGTTCATCGCCTCGAAGTGGTTAACGAGCACGTGCTCGAACCGCCCTATGTGGTGAAACCTCCGGCTGAGGGATCGAGCTTTGGCGTGATCATCGTTCCGGCTGATGCGGCCCGTCCGCCGCAGGAGCTCGCCGGCCCAGACTGGCGCTTCGGCGACATGGTCATGGTGGAAAAATACATTCCGGGACGGGAACTTACATGTGGTGTGATGGGGGATCGCGCCCTCGACATCATCGAAGTGGTGCCGCAGGGCGAAGCCTTCTACGACTATGACGCAAAGTATCGCCCCGGTGGATCGAAGCACGTTTTGCCGGCCGACCTTTCACCCTTTATTTACCAAAATATTCAAACATTGGCCCTCGAAGCGCACCGTTCGCTCGGCTGCCGTGGCGTCAGCCGGGCCGATTTCCGCTTCGACGACCAAGGTGACGGAACCGGGCAGGTGATCTGCCTCGAAGTGAACACGCAGCCGGGAATGACGGCGACCTCGCTCGTGCCGGAAATGGCCGCCCATGCGGGCATCGGTTTCGGCGAGTTGGTGAGCTGGATGGTGGAGGACGCAAGTTGCAGGCGATGACGACAGGCATGGCGAAGCCGGCGGGGCGCAAGAGGTTCTTCCTCTTCGGCCGTCGCGGTGTTTCGCGCCTGCGTCGCAAGCCCGTCTGGCGTCCGGCCGGCCTCCTCGCGGCGCTGCCGCGCGGCGCCGGCGTCGCCATGTCCGTCGCCTATCTCCTCGCCTGGGGCGCCTATGGCATGGTGCTGTCGGGCCGCACCGTCGAAGTGCTGAACGATACCTCCGCCGAGCTCGGCTTCCGCGTCTCCGCCGTCCGCATCACCGGCCAGCGCGAGATCGACGAGGCCGACGTGCTCGACACGCTGTCGATCCATTCGGGTCAGTCGCTGTTCTTCTACGATGCCGCCGCCGCCCGCGAGCGCCTGCAGTCCATTCCCTGGGTCGAGGACGTCTCGGTGATGAAGCTCTACCCCGGCACGCTCCGGGTGATCATCGAGGAGCGCGTGCCGGCTGCCCTGTGGCAGCCGACGATCGATGCGCCGGTGGTGGTGATCGACAGCGCCGGCAAGGTGATCACCGACCGGCTGGAGACCCGCTATTCCCGCCTGCCCCGCGTGGTGGGCGAGGGCGCCCAGCTCAAGGTCGCCGAGATCACCTCGCTGCTCGACGACGTGCCGGACCTGCAGAAGAAGGTGCGCGCCTCGATGCTGGTCTCCGATCGCCGCTGGGACCTGTTCCTCGACAACGGCGTGCAGGTGATGCTGCCGGAGGTGAACCCGCAGAAGGCGGTGACCGAGCTGCAGGAGACCGACAAGGACTCGGGCCTCCTCGATCGCGACATCACCGTCGTTGACCTGCGCCTGCCCGACCGGCTGGTGGTTCGCCTTTCCGACGACGCGCGCAAGGCTCGCGACGAGCTGGTGGCGGCGCGCAACAAGGCCCTCAAGAAGCGGGAGCAGGGCGCATGACCCACGCATCCGACGCCCGCGTTCAGCGCATGCGGCCGCTGCCGCCCAAGCGCCCGGTCATCGTTTCGGTGCTCGATGTCGGCACCTCCAAGATCTGCTGCGTCATTGCCCGCCTGACGCCGCGCCCGGTCGGCGACGTACTGCCCGGCCGCACCCACCTGATCGAGGTGCTCGGCTTCGGCTACCAGCGGTCGCGCGGCATCAAGGCCGGCGCCGTGGTCGACCTCGAGCAGGCCGAGAAGGCGATCCGCCTCGCCGTTGACGCCGCCGAGCGCATGGCGGGCCTCACCGTCGAGTCCCTGATCGTGTCGCTGTCCTGCGGTCGGCTGGGTTCGGAGACCTTCTCGGTCAAATACGATCTCTCCGGTTCGGAAGTCAGCGAGAACGACATCCAGCGAGTGCTGGAGATCGGCGCCTCCTACAAGGTCAAGGACGGCCGCACCATCGTTCATGCGCTGCCGATCGGCTACGCGCTCGACAACAACCGCGGCATCCGCGACCCGCGCGGCATGATCGGCTCGTCGCTGTCGGTCGACACACACCTCATCTCGGCCGACGCCGTGCCGCTCCGCAACCTCGAGATCTCCGTCAACCGGGCGCATCTCGAAGTCGAGACCATGGTTGCCACCCCCTATGCGTCGGGCCTGTCGACCCTAGTCGACGACGAGACGCAGATGGGCGTCGCCTGCGTCGACATCGGCGGCGGCACCACCAAGATTTCCGTCTTCGCCGACGGTCAGTGCGTCCATGTCGACGCCTTCGGCCTCGGCGGCCATCACGTCACCATGGATCTGGCGCGGGCGCTGTCGGCCCGGCTCGTCGACGCCGAGCGCATCAAGGCGCTCTATGGTTCGGTGATCGCCACCGACAGCGACGAGCGCGACATGGTCACCGTCGAGCCGGTGGGCGACGACGACGTGGCCCATCAGGTGACGCGCGCCCAGCTCGTCGAAATCATTCGTCCGCGTGTCGAAGAGACTCTTGAGGTGGTGCGCGATCGGCTGCATGCTTCAGGATTCGCCGGCCGGGTCGGCCGCCGCGTCGTTCTGACGGGTGGCGCCAGCCAGCTCACGGGTCTGCCGGAACTTGCCCGCAAGGTGCTCGGCCGCAATGTCCGGCTCGGGCGTCCGGTCGGCGTCGCCGGGCTGCCGGACGCGGCTCGCGGGGCTGCCTTCGCCACGGCGGTGGGTCTGATGATCTATCCGCAGGTGGCGCAGATCGAACAGTTTTCCGGCCGGCGCAAGTCGATGGCGCTGGCTGCCAACGGTGGCTTCGTCTCCCGCATGGGGGCGTGGTTCCGGGAGAGTTTCTGATCCGCGCCGGCAACGGGGCGGATCGGTGCGTAACAGGCGTAAAAGGAACGTGCGGTTGCAGCGGCGGCCGCTGATCTAGGACAGAGGACGTATCGGCGAGAGCCGCTTGCAGAATAACGAGGCAACCATGACGATTAATCTAAAGATGCCCGACCTCACGGAGCTCAAGCCGAGAATCACCGTCTTCGGCGTCGGCGGTGCCGGCGGCAACGCCGTCAACAACATGATCCAGTCCGGCCTGCAGGGCGTCGAGTTCGTCGTGGCGAACACGGATGCGCAGGCCCTGGCGTCCTCACGCGCCGAGCGCATCATTCAGATGGGCGTCGCGGTTACCGAGGGCCTTGGCGCCGGTTCGCAGCCGGAAGTCGGCCGCGCGGCCGCCGAGGAAGTGATCGACGAGATCAACGACCATCTCGCCGGCAGCCACATGGTGTTCATCACCTGCGGCATGGGCGGCGGCACCGGCACCGGTGCGGCCCCGGTCATCGCCCGCGCGGCCCGCGAGCATGGCATCCTCACCGTCGGCGTCACCACCAAGCCCTTCCAGTTCGAGGGTGCCCGGCGCATGAAGATCGCCGACGCCGGCATCAAGGAGCTGCAGAACTCGGTCGACACGCTGATCTGCATTCCCAACCAGAACCTCTTCCGCATCGCCAACGAACGCACCACCTTCGCCGACGCCTTCGCGATGGCCGACCAGGTGCTCTACTCGGGCGTCGCCTGCATCACCGACCTGATGGTCAAGGAAGGCCTGATCAACCTCGACTTCGCCGACGTCCGCTCGATCATGCGCGGCATGGGCAAGGCGATGATGGGCACCGGCGAAGCCTCCGGCGAGAAGCGCGCCATCCAGGCCGCCGAGGCGGCGATCGCCAATCCGCTGCTCGACGAAGTGTCGATGCAGGGCGCCCAGGGTCTCCTGATCTCGATCACCGGCGGCAAGGACCTGACGCTGTTCGAGGTCGACGAGGCGGCCACCCGCATCCGCGAGGAAGTGGACCAGGAAGCCAACATCATCCTCGGCGCCACCTTCGACGACAGCATGGAAGGCATGATCCGCGTGTCGGTGGTCGCCACCGGCATCGAGCCGGAGCTGGTCCGTCAGGAGTCGGTCGTTCGCAACTCGAGCGCCGATGCCATCGGCCGTGCCGCGCCGACCCGTCCGGCCCAGGTGACCACGTCCGCTGCTGCCGCCGTCGCGGCGCAGGAGGTGCGGCAGCCTTTTAGCCAGCCGGCCGTGCGTCCGGTGGTGACCCGCGAGGCCGCTCCGGCCGCGTCGATCGCCCCTGCGCCCGCGCCGGTTCCGAACTATGCCCAGGCCGCCGCTGCCGCTGCGCAGGTTGCCTCCGTCGAAGCCATCGAGGCGGCACTGGCGCTGCCCGAGGCCGCCATCGAGCCGGAACCGGTTCGCGCTGTCACCACGCCGCATGACCCGCGCGTGTCGATCGAGCCCTACGAGCCGGCGATGAACCACTATGACGCGCCCGCGCCGGCCGCCCAGCCGGTCCGCGCCGCCGAGCCGGCGCTGGTGCAGCAGCCCTACGTGCCGCCGGTCGCCGAGCGTCCGTCGGCCGTCGCCCAGCGCAGCCGCGTTCCGTCGATCGAGGAGTTCCCGCCGATCGCCCAGCGTCAGGCTGCCGCGTCGGTGCAGGTGCATCCGGAGGACCATGACGGTGAGCGCCGTCCGCTGGGTCTGCTCCGCCGCCTCGCCAACGTCGGTCTCGGCGGTCGCCGCGAGGAAGAGGCGCAGCCCGAGGCGCCGCGCGCCGCTGCTCCGCAGCCGGCCGTGCGTCCTTCGGCGGCGAGCGAGTTCGTGAAGCAGCGTCCCGCCGCCCCGATCCAGGGTGCTGCCGGCCGTCTCGACCCGCAGGGTCGCATGGCGCCGCAGCCGGCGCCGCGCGCCGCCGACGACGACATGGAGATCCCGGCCTTCCTGCGCCGCAAGTGATCGAGGCTTAAGCGTAAAGACAACGGGCCCGCGAAGGTGACTTCGCGGGCCCGCTGCATTTTGGGATGTATGGTCAGATAAAGGCCAGGCGCAGCAGTGCGGCGACGGCGACGCCGGCAACTACAGTGGCGATCAGCGGCAGCCTGAGCGCCAGAACCAGAACCACCAGACCGGCGACCGCCTCGATGGGGCCGGACATGACGATGGGCGCAACCACGGCCACCAGCACGGCGGGCGGCAGCGCGTCGAGGGCGACGCGGACCGGGCCGGACTTGGGCAGCCGGTCGGCGATCAGGAAGCCGAGGATGCGGGTGAAATAGGTGAGGACGCCCATCGCCAGGATGGCGGCGAAATTGACGGGATCGATGGTCATGGCGTCGCGTCTCCGGCGGCCTGATCTGCGGCGGGCGCCTCGCGCGGCGCGGTGACGACGGCGGCGGTGATGCCGGCAATGGCACCGGCGATGACATACCAGGCGCCAGGGACGACGGCATGAACGGCGACGGCCACCACGGCGCTCGCCACCAGCACCGGACCGGTGCGGCGGACGCTCTTCCAGAAGCCGAGGGCAAGCGCAATGAAGATGGCCGGGAAGGTGAAGTCGAGGCCATAAGTCTCGGGGTGCTCGAGATAGGCGCCGAACACCGTGCCGAGCACCGAGGCGATCTGCCAGCAAACGAACAGCGTCAGCGCCACCGTGAAGTAGAAGGTGCGGCTGATCGGCCGGTCGAGGGCGCGGCGTTCGCTGAGCGCCCAGGCCTCGTCGGTGAGCAGGAAGGCCGCCACCCAGCGCAGGCGGCCGAAATGGGCGATCTTGCCCGACAGCGAGGCGCCCATCAGCGCGTGGCGGAGGTTGACGAGGAAGGCCATCAGCGCCAGCGCGGCAACCGGCGCAGGCGTGCTCCACAGACCCACGGCGATGAGCTGCGAGGAGCCCGCGAAGACGATCGACGACATGGCGAGCATCTCGGCCGGCGTCAGACCCTTGGCCGTCGCCTGCTGGCCGAGAATGAGTGCAAAGGGCACGGCGGCGGCGACGGTCGGAAAAACCGCCACCAGACCGGCCCGGAAGTCGGCAAGGCGTGTTGTCATGTCCAGCTTTCCTTAGGTCAATATTTCTGACCTTTATAGGTCAGTGTGTATGACCTATTATTGGGGTGCTGTCCACCCGAAAACCGAAAGATCCGGAAATTTGACCGCTCGGCGTCGCAACAATCCTAAAGAACCGTCCCGCTGGTGGTTCGTTTGATGCCGGCGGCGGTCATGTCGGCCCAGGCGCGCTCCAGCGAGCCCGAAATGTCAATGGCGCGGCAGGCGTCCTCGATCACCGACACGCGAAACCCGGCGCCGGCGGCGTCCAGCGCCGTCCAGGCGACGCAGTAATCGGTGGCGAGGCCGACGACATGCACCTCCTCGACGCCGCGTTCGCGGAGATAGCCGGCAAGGCCGGTCAGCGTCTCGCGGTCGGCCTCGCGGAAGGCGGAGTAGCTGTCCACGCCCTGGTGCCAGCCCTTGCGGATGATCATCTGGGCGGATGTGACGCGGAGGTCCGGGTGCAGCTCGGCGCCGGGCGTGCCCTGTACGCAGTGATCGGGCCACAGCACCTGAGGGCCGTAGGGCATGTCGGTGGTGTCGAAGGGCTCACGGCCGGGATGGGCGGAGGCGAAGGAGGCATGGCCCTCCGGGTGCCAGTCCTGAGTGACCACCACCTGCTCGTAACGGGGCACCAGCGCATTGATCACCGGCACGATGGCATGGCCGCCGCCCACCGCCAATGCACCGCCGGGGCAGAAATCGTTCTGGACGTCGACGACGATGAGGGCGGTGGCGGGCGAGGGCATGGCGCGACTCCGGGGCAAGATGGTCGGGAGAATTTATTGCATCGGCGAGGGGAGGCGGCAAGCGTGGCAGGTGGCCACGCCGGCGCTTCGGTCCTCACAAGAGCTTGTGCATGGGGCGGCCGGATACGCTCCGCCGGAGGTCCGGTTCGCCCGCGTCCCCGTATCCCATGGCGAGGTAGAAGGCGTGGGCGGTCTCGGTGCTGGTCAGCCTGCACTCCGTATGTACGAGGTCGCGAAGATAGGCTTCAAGCGACCGGAGGATCGCCTTGCTGATGCCTCTGAAGCGGGCTTCCGGCGTCACATAGTTCAGGGGTGATCTCGCCGGCACCTGACGCACCGCCGACGCCGAGAATGGCGCCGTTGTCCTCCGCGACCACGATGAGCCGGTCGGGCGCCTTGATCCAGAGACGGACGTTGTCGGGCGTCTTGTTGGAGAGCCACTCACGAAGGATCTCGGCATCTCCGTGGTGATCGGCGATGCAGAGATCGCGAATGGACCGGCGCAGGACGGCGGCGGCCTGTTCGGCATCGGCGGGTATGGCAGGGCGGATCAGCATCCCGTCTCTCGCAAAGGGTTCCCGCCCGAGGATACGCTGGTTTGCCGCTCTCGATGAAGCGCGTTTCGTCCGGCCTCTTATCCAGGTAAGATGACGGCCTTATCCTGGTATAGGACGCGTCGCATGGATGTTCAGATCAGCACCGACAACGCGCTTGGCGCCTTCCTGCGCGACCGGCGCTGCCGTATGGACGCCACCGCTTTCGGCCTGCCGACGAGCCGGCGGCGGACGCCGGGCCTCAGGCGGGAGGAGGTGGCGCAGCGGGCCAACGTTTCCGTCACCTGGTACACCTGGCTGGAGCAGGGGCGCGGCGGCGCGCCGTCGGCCGACGTGCTCGACCGCATTGCCCGGGCCCTGATGCTGACCGACGTCGAGCGCGAGCATCTGTTCCTCATCGGCCTTGGCCGGCCGCCGGAGGTGCGCTATCGCGAGAGTGACGAGGTGTCGCCGCGCCTGCAGCGGGTGATCGACGCGCTGACGCTCAGCCCCGCCCTCATCAAGACCGCCACCTGGGACATCGTCGCCTGGAACCGGGCGGCCAGCGTGATCCTCGCCGATTATGGCGCCATGGCCCCGCGCGAGCGCAACGTGCTGCGCATGATGTTCTGCGACCCGGCCGTCAGGGCGCGCCAGACGGACTGGGAGAGCGTCGCCCGTTTCGTGGTGGCGACCTTCCGTGCCGAGGCAGTGCGGGCCGGTGCGTCGGGCAGCGTCGCCGCGCTGGTCGACGAACTCAGCCGGGCCAGCCCCGAGTTCGTCGCCATGTGGCGCGAGAAGGAAGTGGGACACCACGGCGAGGGCACCAAGACGCTGCGCCATCCGACGCTCGGCGTGCTGTCGCTCGAGTATTCGGCCTTCGCCGTCGACGGCCGCCCCGATCTCTCCATGGTGGTCTACAATCCCGCGGCGCCGGAGGCCGCAGCCGAGGTGAAGCGGCTGATCGAGGCGGCGAGCCTTGGGTAGCCCGATCGAATAAGGGTAGGATATGCGCCGCTGCCTTCTCAAGCATCCGCTTTGTCCGAAAAGTCTCACAACTTTTCGGGCGGATGCTCAGTGCCCCTTGAGCAGGCGCTCGGCGGCGGCGCGGGCTTCCTCGGTGATGCGGCTGCCGGCCAGCATGCGGGCGATTTCCTCACGGCGGTGGTTGTCGGGAAGCCGAGCAACCGAAGTGGCGACGCGGGCGCCATCGTCGACGCTGTCCTTGGCGATCAGGAAGTGGTGGTCGGCGCGGGCGGCGACCTGCGGCGCGTGGGTGACGGAGAGCACCTGCACCTTGCGGGCGAGCCGGGCGAGACGGGTGCCGATCGCCTCGGCCACCGCGCCACCGACGCCGGTGTCGATCTCGTCGAACACAAGCGTCGAGGCCGATCCCTTGTCGGCAAGTGACACCTTGAGGGCCAGCAGGAAGCGGCTGAGTTCGCCACCCGAGGCCACCTTCATCATCGGTCCGGGCCGGGTGCCGGGGTTGGTCTGCACCCAGAATTCCAGCGTGTCGATGCCGTCGGCGGTGCGCGTCTCGGGGTCGGCGAGCTGGTTGACGATGAAGCGGGCGCGTTCGAGCTTGAGCGACGGCAGCTCGGCGGCGACGGCGTCTTCCAACAGGCGGGCGGCCTTTTCGCGGGCGGCCGACAGTCTGGCCGCGAGCTTGTCATAGTCGGCGCGGGCGGTGGTGGCCGACTGGGCGAGCGCGTTGAGACGGTCCTCGCCGGCGTCGAGATCGGCAAGGTCGGAGGCCATGCGGGCGGCCAGCGCACCGAGCTCGTCGGGCAGAACCGAGTATTTGCGGGCGGCGGCGCGGATGGCGAACAGGCGCTCCTCGGTGCGCTCCAGTTCGGCCGGATCGAAATCGGCGGCGCGCAGGGCGGCCTCGAAGACAGAGCGGGCATCCTCCAGCGCATCAAGGGCGGTGGAGATCGATTGCAAGGCCGGGCCGGCCAGCGCCGCCACCTCGCCCTTGCGTTCGAGGCGCCGCAGCAGGCCGGAGAGCTCCGGCACCGGTGAGCCGGAACCGTTGAGATGGTCGTAGGCCTCGCGCAGGTCGACGGCGACCTTCTCGGCACGCATCATCTCCTGCCGGCGTTCGGCCAGCGCCGTCTCTTCGCCCGGCTCGGGGGCGAGCTTCTGGAGTTCTTCCACGGAGGCACGCAGATAGTCGCCTTCGCGGCGGGCGTCGGCGATGCGGCGCTCAAGGTCGGCCAGCGCCTTCTCGGCGTCGCGCCAGGCGCGATGGGCAACGGCGACCGCCTTCACGTCGGCCTCAAGGCCGCCAAAGGCGTCGATCAGGCCCCGGTGGATGGCCGGATCGACCAGGGCGCGGTCGTCGTGCTGGCCGTGGATCTCGACCAGAGCCGCGCCGAGCTGGCGCAGCAGGTTGGCCGAAACGGCGCGGTCGTTGACGAAGGCGCGGGTGCGGCCGTCGGCGGTCTGCACGCGCCGGACGATGACGTCGCCGTCGTCGTCGAGGTCGTTCTCGACGAGGAGGGTACGGGCAGGGTGGCCGACCGGCAGGTCGAAGACGGCGGTGACCTGTCCCTGCTCGGCGCCGTGCCGGACGAGGCCGGCATCGCCGCGCCCGCCGAGGGCGAGCGACAGCGCGTCGAGCAGAATGGACTTGCCGGCGCCGGTCTCACCGGTCAGCACCGTCAAACCTTCGGTAAAGGCGATCTCAAGCCGCTCGATCAAAACGATGTCGCGGATTGCGAGCGTCTGCAGCATGGCGTCCCGTCAGAGCAACGCGGCCTTGAATGCCTTGGAGATCCAGGATTGGGTGTTCTCGCGCGGCTCGAGACCGTTGGTGTTGAGGAGCTTATAGGCATCCTTGTACCAGCGGCTGTCAGGATAGTTGTGGCCGAGCACGGCGGCGGCCGTCTGCGCCTCGTCGACGATGCCCATGGCATAATAGGCTTCGGTGAGACGCTCCAGCGCCTCCTCGATGTGACGAGTCGTCTGGTACTCCTGCACCACGACCTTGAAGCGGTTGATGGCGCCGATGTACTGGTTGCGGTTCAGATAGTAGCGGCCGACTTCCATTTCCTTGCCGGCGAGCTGGTCCTTGGCGATGTCGAGGCGCTTGCGACCCTCGGCGGCATAGGGGCTGTCGGGATAGCGATCGACCAGCTCCTGCATGGCCTGCATGGCCTGCGTGGTCAGCTTCTGGTCGCGCGTGATGTCCGGCATCTGGTTGAAGTAGGATTGCGCGATCATCCACTGCGCATAGGCGGCGTCTTCCGAACCGGGATAGAGCGTCAGGTAGCGCTTACCCTGGGTGATGGCCTCGGTGAAGTTGCCGCGCGTGTAGTTGGTGTAGGTGGTCATGATGAGGGACTTGCGCGCCCACTCCGAATAGGGGTGCTGCTGGTCGACCTCTTCAAACTTCTTGGTGGCGTTCTTGTAGTCGCCCTGCTGCAGGTAGGCGATGCCCGCGTTGTAGGACTTCTCCGCCGGGATCTCCACGAAGGGTTCCAACGGCTCGTCGGAAGAACAGCCGACGAGGGCGGTGGCGCCTCCGAGGAGAACGAGCACGGCGGCCACACGAACGAAACTCTGCCTCATGAAAACCCCATCACCGTACGCAACCGCTCGCGGCCGCCATCCATCCCACGCGCACTGCCCGCCGGGCGCCGCCCGATGCCGAGCCTCCCAGGCCTCCGGCGCGAGTCGGGCGCGCTCCGGGCAGCAGGAAGCTCTTTTATCGTAAAGCCGTCGCGGATGCTACGTGCCCGTGATGTTCGGCCACATTATGGCGACAAGGCCGGAAAACCGCGGCGGAACGGAGGTGGGGTCAATCGCGCGACGGCGCCAGCGCCGCCGCCTGGACAATGCCGCCGGCCGGCTCGCGAGCCACCACGGGATCGTGGACGATCTCATAGGCGCCGGCGTCGGCGACGAGCGCCCTGACGGCCATCCAGTTGAGCTTGTGGCCGCCCTTGTAGGAGCGGAAATGGCCGATGAAGGGCATGCCGATCAGCGACAGGTCGCCCACCGCGTCGAGCGTCTTGTGGCGGACGAACTCGTCGGGCCAGCGCAAGCCTTCGGGATTGAGGATGCGGCCGTCGCCGATGGCCACGGAATTGTCCAGCGACGAGCCGAGCGCGAAGCCCATCTTCCAGAGCTTCTCGACGTCGGCCATGAAGCCGAAGGTGCGGGCGCGGGCGATGTCACCGGCGAAGGTCCGCGGATTGAGATCCAGCACGTAGGACTGGCGGCCGATCAGCGGATTGGAGAAATCGATGGTCACATCGTAGCGCGTGCCGTCATGCGGCAGGAACTCCAGCACGGCGTCGCCGACTTCGAGGCGCACCGGCTTGAGGACGCGCAGAACCTTGCGCGGCGCGGCGAGGCGGCGCAGGCCGGCCTCGGCGATCAGCTCGATGAAGGCGGCCGAGCAACCGTCGGCGATGGGCATTTCCGGGCCGTCGATCTCGACGACGACATTGTCGACGCCGGAGGCGGCCAGCGCGGCCATCAGATGCTCGATGGTGGCGACCGTGCGACCACCGATACCGATCATGGTGCAGAGCTCGGTGGCAACCACATTGTCGTGGCGGGCGGCGATTTCCACCTCCTCGCCATCGGTGCGAACGAAGACGATGCCGCGGTCGGCCTCGGCGGGATGCAGGACAATGGTCGCCGGCTTGCCGGAATGCACGCCGATGCCGGAGAACCGGACGCTTTCGCCGAGAGTGGTCTGCTTGCCGTAGGACGTTCGCATCGAATGTTTCCAAAAAAAAGACCGGTAAGCGCAGTACGAGCCAATCCGGCACATTTTTCATAAAACACATGGGGACGTCCCGGGAAAGTCACTCTTTCTTACCGAGTGTTACGCCGGCGAAGATGCTTTTTCTCCTTGAGTTTCAACGGGCTGTCGATGGCAGCAAAACGCGCGGCACATGAGCCGCGCGCAAGGCGTGAAAGAGGAGCCGGGCGTCAGGCGGGAATCGGCGCGGTGGCCGCAATGAGCCAGGCCCGATCGGCCTCGTCGGTCAGAAGCGGCAGGAGCTTGCCGCGCACCTCGGCGTGATAGGCGTCGAGCCAGGCGCGCTCGCGCTCCGTCATCAGCGCGGGGCGGACCAGACGGCGGTCGATGGGGCAGAGCGTCACCGTCTCAAAGCCCATCATCGGCCGTTCGCCGCCGTCGATCGCCTCTGGCGCGGTGACCACGACGAGGTTCTCGATGCGGATGCCCCAGGCGCCGGCCTTGTAGAAGCCGGGCTCGTTGGACATCAGCATGCCCGGCTCCAGCGGCACGTGGCCGGTCTTGGCGATGCGGGCCGGGCCTTCGTGGACGGAGAGATAGTGGCCGACGCCATGGCCGGTGCCATGGTCGAAGTCGAGGCCGGCTTCCCACAGCTTCTCGCGAGCGAGCACGTCGAGATGGGCGCCGGTGGTGCCCTTGGGGAAGCGGGCGAGCGTCAGGCGGATGTGGCCGATCAGCACGCGGGTGAAGCGGTCGGCCATTTCCTCGCTGGGCGTGCCGACGATCATGGTGCGGGTGATGTCGGTGGTGCCGTCCTGATACTGGGCGCCCGAATCGACCAGCAGGATGCCGTCCATCTCCACCTTGCGGTTGGAGGCGGTGCTGACGTGATAGTGCGGGATGGCTGCATTGGGGCCGGCGCCGGCGATAGTCTCGAAGGAGATGTCGCGCAGCGCGCCGGTCTCGCGGCGGAACTCTTCCAACTTCCTGGTGACGGCGATCTCGTCGAGGCCGCCCTTCGGCGCCTCGCGGTCGATCCAGGCGAGGAAGCGCACCATGGCGACACCGTCGCGGACATGGGCGGCGCGAATCCCTTGGAGTTCGGTGGGGTTCTTCAGCGCCTTGGGCAGCAGCACGGGATCGGCGCCGGCCACCACCTTGCCGCCGCCTGCTTCGATGCGGCGCACCACCTCGAAGGCGGCCGAGGCCTTGTCGACCAGCACGCTCCCACCCAGCGCCGTCAGTGCCGAAGCGAAGCCTGCGGGCGGCTCGACGCCGGCGATCTGCTCCAGCCGGTCGCGGACGACGTTGTCGAGCTTGGCGCCGTCGATGAACAGGGATGGCCGGCCGTCCTTCCGCAGGATGGCGAAGGACAAGGCCTCCGGCGTGTGCGGCACGTCCTGACCGCGGATGTTGAAGGCCCAGGCGATGGAATCGGGGCGGGTCAGCACGGCCGCTTCGGCGCCGGCCTTGCCGATCGCCTCGCCGAGGCGGGCGAGCTTCTGCTCGGCGCTTTCGCCGGCAAGGCTCTCGGGAAACAGCGATACGCGGCCCTTGGGAGGCTCCGGCCGGTCGGGCCAGACGGCGTCGACCGGGTTGGCGTCAACGGCGACGAACTCGGCGCCGATGGCGGCGAGCGCCGCCTCGAAGCGGCCGACTTCGGCGGCGGTCATCAGCCAGGGATCGAAGCCGATGCGATCGCCTTTCCGGGCCACCGTCTTCAGCCAGTCGTGCGGCGGTTCCTCGATCAGATGGTGCGGTTCGATCACCGTGAGATCGACCTGCTCGCGCACCTGAAGCGTATAGCGGCCGTCGACAAATATGGCGGCGCGGTCGTCGAGCACGATGGCAAGGCCGGCCGAGCCGGCGAATCCGGTCAGCCAGAGCAGGCGACGGGCGGCGGCGGGGATGTACTCGCCCTGATGCTCATCGGCGAGCGGCACCAGGAAACCCTTGAGGCCCTGGCGCTTGAGCTCACCCCTGAGGGCGGCGAGCCTTGCCTTGCCGTGGCTGGGATCGCTGACGTTGTCGAATGTCTGGAACACCTCTGTCACTCCGCCGTGCTCGAAAGAGGGAGAGTTGTGGCCCCTGGTTTCGGGTGCCGTCAAGGCGGGTGTTTGGCTTCGGGCAAGCTTTGGCGTTTATCCCACGTTCACGCCTTTGGCGGGAATCCGGCGGCAAGGGGCGGTTGCGGCGAAAGGGAGGCGGCAGCCATGAGTCACCTGCAAAGGTGGGCTGCGTTGCCGTCCGTTCATACTAAAGTCGTAGTCTGCTATTACAAGAGCAGTTCGGAGGGCTGGTTTCGCGTCCCATGAGGATAACGGCGCTTTTGAGAACCTTCGGTGGAAGCCGATGACATTCAAGAGGTGCTAAAATGAGCCGATTTGCCCCGACCACTGCCACATCCTACCGAAGTGGCGTTTTCCGCCGGACCTACGAAGCGACGCTCGGCACGCGCGAGCGGCAGGCGCAGCGCTATGTCGCGCCCTATCTTGCCTCGCTCGACGACCAGTCGGCGCGCGAGCACGGCTGCGGCCGCGCTTCCACTGGCATCATGCGGTCGCGCGCCGTGGATGCCGCGCTTTAATGCCAACTCGCGAAGATGCTGACGCATCCGCTCATTGAGAGCATTGCCGATTTCTCATTTGCATCAGAGGCACGAGAAATCGGCAAGCGGAATACCAAGCTGCATTTTCAATGCAGCTTGGTATGAGCCGCAACCGTCACGGTTCAGGGTTTGAAGGGCTCTCCGAGCGAGGCGACGCCGTTGAGCTTCAGAAGACGCCGGTTCGAGGAGATGACACCGAGAACGACGATCGTCACCAGATAGGGCATGCTGGCGAGCAACTGCGACGGCAGTTCGACGCCGCCGGCCTGCGCGGCAAGCCCAGCCAGTGAGACGGCGCCGAACAGACAGGCCCCCCAGAAGATGCGGAGGGTCAGCCAAGTGCCGAAGACGACGAGGGCGAGCGCGATCCAGCCCCGTCCGGCTATCATCCCGTCGGCCCAGAGAGGCGTATAGACCGTGGCGGCATAGGCGCCGGCAAAGCCGGACATCAGTCCGCCGAAGGCCACGGCTGCGACGCGAATGGCGATCACCGGATAGCCGATGGAATGGGCCGCCTTCGGGTTTTCGCCGACGGCCCTGAGCAACAGGCCGGTTTTGGTAAAGGCGAAGGTGGCCCAGATGGCCGGGGTGGCGGCCAGCGACAACCAGACGACGGGGTCCTGGACGAACAGCCCGCCCACCACCGGCAAATCGGCGAGACCGGGGACCGAGAGCTTCGGCAGGCCCTTTACCGTCAGGCTCTCGTAGGTCTTGCCGAACAGCGCCGAAAGACCCTGGCCGAGAATGCCGATGGCAAGGCCGGCCGCCACCTGATTGGCCTGCAAGCCCAGCGCCGCGAAGGCAAACAGCAGGGATAGCAGCGCGCCGGCAAGGCCCGCGCCGGCAAAGGCCAGCGCATGCCCGCCGCCATGATAGACGATGATGAAGGCAACCGCCGCGCCGAGCGCCATCAGCCCCTCGACGCCGAGGTTGAGCACGCCGGCGCGTTCACCGACGAGTTCGCCGAGTGCCGCCAGAAGGAAGGGCGTGGCCGCGGCCAGCATGCCGGACAGGATGAACTCCACCGCGATCATGCCGGCGCTCCGCTCATGGGGCGGGGAAAGGCGAGCCGGTAGCGCACGAAGGTCACCGCCATCAGGTAGGCCAGCAAGAGGCTGCCCTGGAACACCCTGACGGCGGCGATCGGCAGGTCGGCCGACACCAGCGCGTTGTCGCCGCCGATATAGATCGCTGCCATGACCACGGAGGAGAAGATGATGCCGATGGGGTGCAAGCCGCCGAGATAGGCGACAATGATCGCCGCGTAGCCATATCCGGTGGAGATCGAGCGTTGCAGCTGTCCGATCGGGCCGGCGACCTCGGCCGCTCCGGCAAGTCCGGCTGCAAAGCCGCCGATCAGCAGCGACAGCCAGATCGCGCGCCCCTCGGAAAAGCCGGCGTAGCCGGCGGCGCGCGGGGCAAGCCCGCCGACCTCCAGCTTGTAGCCGATGAAGCTCTTCTGCATGAACACATAGGCGGCGAGCGCCAAGGCGAGGGCGATCGGCAGCGACGCATTCACCCGCGTTCCCGGGATGATCAGCGGCACCATGGCGTCATACTGAAACATGACCGACTGCGGGAAGTTGAAACCGTTGGGATCCTTCCAGGGACCGAGCAGCAGGTAGTTGAGAACCTGGACCGCCACCAGGCTGAGCATCAATGAGACGAGGATCTCGTTGGCCCTGAGACGCACCCGCCAGAAGGCGGTGATCCCCGCCCACAATGCGCCGCCGACCGCACCGGCCAGAAGCATGGTCGGCCAGATCCATTGTCCCGTCGCCATCGGATACCAGACCGGCAGCGCGGAGGCGAAGATGGCGCCGATGATGAACTGGCCCTCGGCGCCGATGTTGAACACCTTGGCGCGATAGCCGATCGCCAATCCCTCGGCGATCAACAGCAGCGGCCCGGTCTTGAGCAGCACTTCGGAGAAGGACGAAAAGGAAATGAATGGCTCCAGGATCATGGCATGAAACACCGCCAGCGGATCCTTGCCCATGACCAGATAAAGCAGCAGGTTGATGAGCGTCGCCGCCACGAGCGCCAGAAGTGGGGCGAGGACCTTGAGGTACAGCGACGGCCGCTCGCGCCTGACGAGCGTCGGCCAGATGCGGGCGGCGCTCATGCCGCAGCCCCCGCGCCGATCATGTAGCGCCCGATGTCCTCCGGCCGCGTCTCACGCGTCTCCAGCGAGGGGCTCAGCCGTCCCTGGCTCAGAACCTGAATGCGGTCGCAGATGTCGAACAACTCGTCGATCTCCTCGGAAATCACCAGGATGGCAACGCCTTCGTTTCTGAGCGCCACCAGCTTCTGACGAATGGCGGTGGCGGCGCCGATGTCGACGCCCCAGGTGGGCTGGGCCAGAAAGAACAGCTTCGGCGCCAGCATCATTTCCCGGCCGACGATGAACTTCTGCAGGTTGCCCCCCGATAAGCCGCTCGCCTCGGCCTCCGCGCCGGAGGTGCGCACGTCGTGATCGGCGATGCAGCGCCGGGTGAACTCGGTAGCCTGCGCCATGGCGATCAGCCCGTGCCGTACCAGACCCAGCGGGTGGGCGGTGAGGAGGCTGTTGCGCGCAAGCGACATGCCTTGCACCGCGCCACGGCCGAGGCGGTCTTCCGGCACGAAGGCAAAGCCGAGTTGTCGCCGTTCGGCGGGGCCGAGATGGCCCACCGGCTCGCCCATCATCTGGACCTGCTCGCGGTTCTCGAAGGGCAGCCGGATCTCGCCGGAGATCAACTCGGAAAGCTCGGCCTGCCCGTTGCCGGAAATGCCGGCGATTCCCAGGATTTCGCCAGCCCTGAGGGTGAGCGCCACATCCTTGAGCGGCATGCCGAAGGGATCGTCCGGCGTGTAAGTCAGCCCGATCAACTCCAGCATGGTCTCACCCGGCTCCGATGGTGTCCTCGGCGGTGGCTCGGGCATGTCGCGGCCGATCATCATGCGGGCAAGGTCATGAGCGTCGTGTTCGCGGGGATCGACGTGGCCGGTGACCTTGCCGGCGCTCAGGATGGTCGCGCGGTCGCAGATGGCGCGGATTTCCTCGAGCTTGTGCGAGATGAACAGCACCGACACGCCACCGTCGCGCAGCCTCAGCAGCGTATCGAACAGCTTGTCCACCGATTGGGGTGGCAGCACGGAGGTCGGCTCGTCGAGGATCAACAGCTTCGGATCGGTCATCAGGCAGCGGATGATTTCCACCCGCTGGCGTTCGCCGACCGACAGTTCGTGGACATGGGCATGGGGATCGACCTCAAGGCCGAACTCGGTGCCCAGTTCCCGAATGCGCGCGATCAGCGCCCTTGTTTGCCCCGGCACCACGAGGCGGATGTTTTCAATGACGGTCAGCGTCTCGAACAGCGAGAAATGCTGAAACACCATGCCGATGCCCCGCCGGCGGGCCGCCGCCGGCGAGGCCAGTTTCAAGGGCACGCCCTGCCAGAGCATCTCCCCGCTGTCCGGCGTCTCCACGCCATAGATGAGCTTCATCAGCGTGGACTTGCCCGCGCCGTTCTCGCCCAGGATGGCGTGGATCGATCGTGGCGCGACGTCGATATCCACGGCCTGATTGGCCCGGACCTCGCCGTAACGCTTGGAGATGCCGCGCAATGATAGGAGGGGCGCCGCCATGGCCGGTTATTTCGGCAGTGGCGAGGTGACGCCCTTCACATGCCAGTCCATGGCAACGATGGCGGCGTCGTCCAACGTGGCGCCGGCCGCCACGCCCTCGCTGCCGTCGGCCTTGGCGATCGGACCGGCAAAGGGCGAGAAGCTGCCGTCGGCGATCTTGGCTTCGATCTCAGTGATCTTCGCCTTGGTTTCGGCCGGAATGGCCGGGTTCCAGTCGACGGTCTGCACCACCTTGTCGGCGACGCCAAGGAAGGCGCTGGCGCCGGTGAACTTGCCAGCCAGATGGGCATCGACCTGCGCCTTGAAGTAGGGCGACCAGTCGGTGGCGACGCAGCCGAGATAGGTTTTCGGCGCGTAGCTCTTCATCGAGGAGTTGAGATTGAAGGCATAGACGCCGGCCTCCTCGCAGAGCGAGATCACCGAGGGCGTATCCTGCGCGTTGGAGAAGATGACGTCGCAGCCTTGCGCGATCAGCGCCTTGGCGGCTTCCTGCTCCTTGGCGGGGTCGAACCAGGAGTTCACCCAGACCACCGACACCTCGATGGCCGGGTTGATCGCCTGGGCGCCCAGCGTGAAGGCGTTGATGGAGGTGATCAGCTCGGGGATGGCGAAGGCCGAGACCGAACCGAGCTTGCCGGACTTGGACAGCGCGGCCGCCGCCATGCCCATCAGATAGGTGCCCTGGTAGTATCTCGCCGCAAAGGGCGAGAAGTTCGGAGCCACCATGTAGCCGGAGGCATGCAGCACCGAAACGTCCGGATTGCGCTTGGCGATCTGCATCGCGCCGTTCTGGTAGCCGAAGGAGCCGGCGACCAGGAACTTGTTCCCGTCGGCGACCGTCTTGTTCATGATGCGGTCGGCGTCCGGGCCTTCGGGAATGTTCTCCAGCACGGTGATCTTGACGGCGTCGCCATAGGCGGCCTTCACCGGATCGAGCCCCGCCTTCAGCGCGTGGCCCCAGCCGACATCGCCGATGGGCGAGGGCACGACGAGCGCTATGCCCAGCGGCTCGGCGGCGACGGCGAAACGGCCGCCGACCGTGGTGGCGACGCCGGCGAGTGCCGCCGTCTTGATCAGGTTGCGACGGGTAATGCCTCTGGTCATTCTGGTACGCCCCTCTCTCGGCTGGATCAGAAGTCGATGGTTGCAAGCGTGGCCTCGGCATCGGCGGCCATTTCCGCCTCGTCGATGCCGGGGAACTCTCCGTTGGCCCAGACGATGCGGCCGTTGATCATGGTGAGGTCGGTGGCCATGCCGATACCGAGCTTGGCCGGCAGGCTCAGCGGGTCGTGGCGCGTGCCGACGTAATCCATGCGCCGCGTGTCGATGGCAAAGAGATCCGCCGCCATGCCCGGCACGAGGCGGCCGATGTCGGTGCGCCCGAGAAGGGCCGCGCTGCCGGTCGTCGCATAGCGAAGGAAATCGACGGGCGCCGGCACCGGATGGCTGCGGGACGACGCGACAAGGCATTGCAGCATGTAGGCCGAGTGGATGCAGTGCATCAGATTGGAGTTGTCGTTGGAGGCCGCTCCGTCGCAGCCGAGGCCGACGCGCACGCCGAACGCCGCCATGGCGGGAATGTCGGTCACCTCGGTGCCAACGAGATAGACCGGCTCCGGACAATGCGAGACGCCGGTCCCTGAGGCGGCCAGCTTGGCCAGTTCGGCATGGGTCAGTTCCCAGCAATGGGCGTAGAAGACGTCCGGGCCGGCGAAACCCATCTCTTCCAGATAGTCGACCGTTCGCTTGCCATGGCGGGCCTCGATCACCGGGCTTTCGCCCTCGCCGACATGGGTATGCAGGAGAACGCCCTTGTCGCGGGCCAGCGCCACGGATTCCACGAAAGTCTCGCGGTAGCTGTTGACCGGCTGGCAGGGCGAGACCACCACCTGCCTGAGGCTGAAGGGCGATCCGTCGTGGTAGCGGTCGATCAGCCGCTCGCAGTCGGCAAGGAACTCGTCGGTGGTCTCCAGCATCGCATCGGGGATGGTGGAGCCTTCGGATTTCGGCAGCGTGTTGCCGCCGCGCCCGGCGTGATAGCGGATGCCCAGCCGCTCGGCCGCCTCGAACTGCCGATCGACCAGATATTTTCCAGCATGGCGCGGGAAGCAGTATTGGTGGTCGAGCGCAGTGGTGCAGCCGTGCTTGATGAGTTCGGCCATCGCCGTCAGCGACGAGTGATAGAAGCAGTCCTCGGTGAGCTGCGAGAAGATCGGATAGATCCGATCCAGCCATTCCAGTACCGACAGTTTCGTCCAGTCGAGGTCGGCGCGATTGCGCACGAAGGTCTGGAAGAAATGGTGGTGGGTGTTGACGAGGCCCGGATAGACGAACCAGCCGGAGGCGTCGATCACTTCGGCGCCCTCGGCCTCCGGCGTTGCGCTGAGGTTGGGAGCGATGGCCTTGATGGCCGGGCCGTCGGTCAGAAGGTCGACGTCACGGCGAACGCGTGGGCCGGCGCCGTTGTCCACCATCACCGCCGCGCAGTTCCTGAGAAGATAGTTGCCCATGTCAAACCGTCTCCGGCATGTCGGAAACCGGTTCCGGCTTGAGCTCGTGCAGGCGATGGATGCCGGGCATCTCGATGAAGCCGGGCAGCATGCGGATGGCCCGCATCCACAGGCGGATCGACGGGTAGGGATCGAGCGACAGGCCGCCGTCCGGGGCGAGCGCCACATAGGGGAAACAGGCGATATCGGCGATCGTCGCCCGGTCGGCTGCCAGGAAGCACTGGCCGACGATGCGCCGCTCGGCGAGGGCGGCTTCAACTTCGCGGAGATCGACGGTGCCGGCCCTCTGCAAGCTTGGCAGGTCGCCGGGCTCCACCAGCATTTCCGTGGCGCGTGCGCCACCCAGGTGGTCGGTCAGCCGGCGCGAGAAGGAGAGCCATTGCTGGATGCGAGCCGCGTCCGCCGCGTCGTTTTCGCCGAGCCACTCGGGCGCAGCGAGCTTGGCCAGATAGACCAGCATGGCCGCGCTCTCGGTGAGGATCAGGTCGCCATCGACCAGGATCGGGATCGAGCCGGCCGGATTGAGTGCAAGCAAGGGCTCGGACTGGTGTTCGCGGCCGGGATGCATGTCCACCGCCCAGAGTTCCAGTTTCAGGCCGGTGAGCGCCGCCATCAGGCGCACCTTGTAGGCATCGGGCGAGAGTATGTAGTCGTAGAGGATCATTGGGCCACCAGCTGCGCGCCATAGGTGAACTGATGCCGCTTCAACCAGCGGCGATAGGCGACCGAGGTGAGGTCGGCGCGGGTGGGAATCTCCCGCCCCGGGTCCAGCGGCAGCAGGCGGGGGATCTGGTTTTCCAGGATCGAGCGGTCCTGCAGGAAGATCATCTGCTGGAAATGGATGAGATCGGTCAGCGCCGTCTCATCGTCGAACAGCGCCATCCACGGCCAGACGTCGCAGAGCTCTTCTGTGAGCGGCTGCACGAAGAGCGTGATCACGTCCCATTCGCCCGGCCGCGCCGGGCAGGTCTTGTAAAGCACCGTCGAGGTCGGTGCCGGCACCCGATACATGTAGTCGGTGGTGATGCCGCCGGTGGCCGATTTGGCGGCCTGCGGCTGGTAGAACTGTACCTTGGTCGCCCAGACCTCGTCCTCCTTCTCGCGGATCTCGACGTCATATTTGCCGACTTCGGTATGCGGTTCGGCGCCCAGGATGTCGGTGTGAACGAAGGGGAAATGGGCGATATCCAGGAAGTTCTCCACGGCCCTGAGCGGCGAGCAGCGCACCCGCACGACGCCCACCTCGACGAGACGACGGCCGGGCTGATCGGCTTCGGGGATGTCGAACAGGTCTTTTGACGGTTCGCCCAGCGACGTCCAGACGTGGCCGTAGCGGAGGGTGACCCTGAGGTCGCGGCCGTCGCCGGTGACGACGCGGACCGGATCGCCGGGAAGAACCCTGATCGCTGTGCCCATCAGCTGCGTGGTGCGGCCCTCTGGCGGCAGTTGGCTGGCGAGAGCCACCGGGTACCACTGGTCGATCATTGCGTGGTGGCCGATCGTCATGATGCGAGCTCCTTGACGCCGAGCTGTTCGCATTCGCGCCGCCATCCCTCGGCGGCTCGCGAGACGGTGACGCAGTCGCTCTCCGTGGCCGCTGCGTCGACCATGAGATGGGCGACCGTTTCGCTGCCGCTGATCCCGACGATCAGCAACAACACATCGACGCCGGCCAACCGCGTCCGAACATCGCCGGTCGCGGAGATGAGCTTGGCGTCTACCTCGAGAGTGATCGAACGGAGCGGCTTGAATCCCTCCAGCGCCGGCGGCGGCGCTTTGGGTTCGCCCAGCGCGATCCAGATCACGCCGTTCCGCTCCTCGGTCGGGTAGCTCGCCGCCTTGATCGCGGCCGGCGGGGTCAGGTCGGGGTGGGCGGGAATGCGCCGGCATTGGCCGTTCTGGCCGTAGCTCCAGCCGTGATAAATGCAGGACAGCGCCTCGCCGCGCACGAAGCCATAGGACAGGCGCATGCCGCGATGCGGGCAGCGATCTGCCAGGGTGGCGAGCTCGCCATTTGCGCTACGCCACAGTGCCAGGATGCCGGATGGCGTGTGCGCGGGAATTACCGTTGCGGCCGGCAGATCGGCAGAAAGGGCCACTGGGATCCAGTCGCGCAGCGTCACAACGGGCATGGATTCGTCTCAGATCAAAGCGGTCAAGAGGGGCGGAAATCGTAGGAGCGCTTCCGTCTCACCCTGATCTAAGTAGATATCCTATGCCCAATAAATTCTCATCTGCGAGGCAGGTGTAAATTTAGGCAGATGCATGGCTTGCCTGCTGATATCGAAGGCGAAAGCCTCAACAACGAGCATTCGCTTGATTTTGCCCGTTGGCTATCGCCACTCCGGATCGGAGGAGCGCTCGATGGCGTCCACCCAGACATCAATGGGGCCGAGCAGGCAGCCCATTTCCATGGCGTCGATCAAGTCGGCCGGGCCGCGAACGTCGATGTCCACCCGCTCGGCATCGGCATGGCGGATCTCGCCATCGAGGCCGAGACGGGCCGCGTGACGGGCGACCCACGGCAAAAAGCTGTCTGCGCCGAGGTTGCCGCGGATCGTCAGGCGTTCACGAGCGGTGGGCATTGGCAGGGCGTTCCCATTCAGTCGGCCCGGACGCTACCAGATGACCGACCATCGTTGCCAGTCCTGGCGATCCGCTCGTTCGCGATGTGTCGACCTCAGCCGGCGTAACGCAGCACCAGCGTGCTCCAGACGTCCTTGACGAGGTGGCGCTCGCGCACGAAGCCCTGCGCGCGGAAGGCGGCCAGCACGCTTTCGGCCTGCGTCCGCAGAATGCCCGAGAGAACCACGGCGGCGCCCGGCAGGGCGTGGGCGCGAAACTCAGGCGACAGCATCTTCAGGGGATCGGCCAGGATATTGGCGACGATCAGGTCGAACTTGCGGCCGACGATGGCCGGATGGGAGAAACCGGCGGCGGTGACGGCCGTGACGAGGTTGGCGGCGCCGTTGATCTCGGCGTTCTCCAGCGCGATCTCCACCGCCAAGGGGTCGATGTCGGAGGCGAGCACCGGCCGCTTGGTGGCGCGCGCAATGCCGATGGCGAGGACGCCCGATCCGGTGCCGAGGTCGAAGACGCTGTCGAAGCGGTAGACGGCGAGGAGGCGCGTCAGCGCCGTGAGGCAGCCCCAGGTGGTCGGATGATGGCCGGTACCGAAGGCCTGGTTGGCCTCGATCTGCAGGCCGATCAGTCCCCTGGGAATGCGGTCGCGGTCGTGGGCGCCGTGCACCACGAAGCGGCCGGCGATCACCGGGCTCAGTCCTTCGAGGCTCTGGGCCACCCAATCGACATCCTCGGGTACCGGCTCGACCGTCAGGGCACTGACATCGGCGATGCCTGCCAGCGCGGCGCGGGCGGGCGCCAGGATCTCCTCACCATCCTCGGCGAAGAAGAAGCCATCCACCGCCCAGCCGCCGTCGGTCTCATACCAGGATACCGGACCGGCCTCGACGAAGGCGGCCTCGATGGCATCGGCGATCGTCTCGGCGGCCGCCGCATCGGCGGCGGGCATGTGAAGCTGGTACTGGCGCATGGCGGTTCCTGAAAAGGGTTCCGGGAGGGTTCCTGCGCTTTAGTCGGTGGCCGGGGTCTTGTCAAAGCGCAACGGCCTCCGCGCGGCGGTACCGTGTTGCAAACCGCCTCGATCTGATATATGTACACGTGAACATATAGCAGATGGGTATCGAACATGGACAAACCGACAGCACCGCGCGGGCGGCGGACCAAGGACATGCCGAGCGGGCGCGAGGCGCTGCTGGCCGCGGCCGTTCGGCTGTTCGCGGCGCATGGCTATGACGGCACGGACATTCGCAGCGTGGCGTCGGCCGCCGGCGTCGGCGCCAACCTCGTCCGGGTGCATTTCGGCGGCAAGGCGGAGCTCTGGACGGCGGCCGCCGAGCGGATTCTGTCGCGCGCCGAGCCGATCATGGAGATGGTGGCGCAGCTCTCGGGCGATCACGGTCTGAAGGTCGAGGAGCGGCTGGCGATCATCATTCAGAAGACGGCGGACTTCTACCGGGACAACCCGGAGATCCGCGACTTTGCCTTCAGGTCGATTGCCGACGGCGGCGAGCGGGCCGACTTCATCGCCGAGAAGCTGCTGGCGCCCGCCTATGCCGCGGGGAAGGCCACCTTCGAGGAGGCGATCGCGGCGGGGCGCATTCGCAGCCGTCATCCGGCGCTGTTCTTCCTCATCCTGACCAGCGCGCTCAGCCAGCCGCACGGCTTTGCCGACACGCTGTCGAAGCTGGCGCCCGAAATACCGAGGGATGATGCCTATCTCTACCTGTCCATGTCCGTGACGGAGCTGTTCCTGCACGGCATTTAACATCTTTGCTGCTTGCAGCGTCAACGACTTGTCTCCGGGTGGCCGCGTGAGCTCCCCGGCAGGCGGAGCTTTGTTTTTTCGCGGGGCGTCACCCGCAACATGAAAGGTGCGACGATGCGTGGTTGGTCTTTGGCGGCGAGTGTCGCGACGGCGATGGTGGCCTGCCTGTTGGGTGGATGCGAACAGGACAAGCCGCCGGCGCCGGAGGTTCGTCCCGTCAAGTCGGTGGTGGTCGGTCAGCGGCCGGCCGGTGAGCCGGTGGCGCTGACCGGGCAGGTGCGGGCGCGCACCGAAATCAACCTGGCCTTCCGCCTGAGCGGGCACATGATCGATCGGCTGGTGCGCGTCGGCGACCAGGTGGAGCCGGGCCAGGTGGTCGCCCATCTCGACGATCAGATCCAGAAGAACACGCTGCTCCAGACCGAGGCACTGCTGTCGGCCGCCCGGGCGCAGCTCGTCGAGGCGCGCAACACCTATGCGCGGCAGAACGGCCTGCTCAGCAAGGGCTTTGCCAGCAACGCCCAGTTCGATCAGGCTCAGCAGGGGCTGGAATCGGCCGAGGCGCAGGTCGCCTCCGCCGAGGCGCAGGTGAAGAGCGCCGAGGAGCAGCTGAGCTATACCATCCTGACCGCCGACGCCGCCGGCACCGTCATCGCCACCGGCGCCGAGGCCGGGGAGGTGGTGGCCGCCGGCCAGCCGGTGGTGCAGATCGCCAGCGACGGCGGCCGCGACGCGGTGTTCGCGGTGTCCGGCCAGATCATGCGCGCCCTGCCGGCCGATCCGGCCTTCAGCGTCGCCCTCACCGAAGACATGGGTATCGTCGCCCAGGGCCACATCCGCGAAATCGCCCCGCAAGCCGATCCCGTCACCCGCACCTACACGGTGAAGGTGGCGCTCGACAATCCGCCGGAGGCCATGCAGCTCGGCTCGACCGTCTCCGGCACCACGCGGCTCGATGCGCCCAAGGGCATGGAAGTGCCGTCGTCGGCCATCGTCTACGGCGGCGCCGCCAGTGCCGTCTGGGTGGTGGACTCCAAGGAGCTGACCGTCTCGCTGCGCGAGGTGTCCGTCGCCCGCTACGAGCCGGCCAGCGTCATTCTCTCCGGCGGATTGCAGCCGGGCGAAACCATCGTCACCGCCGGCGTTCAGTCGCTGCATCCGGGGCAGAAGGTACGCCTTCTGGGGAGCTCGTCATGAACAAGGGCTTCAACCTCTCCACCTGGGCGATCGGCAACCGGTCGCTGATCCTCTACTTCATGCTGGTGATCTCGCTGGCCGGCGCCTGGTGCTACACCGGCCTCGGGCGCGGCGAGGATCCCTCCTTCACCATCAAGACCATGGTCGTCGTGGCACAGTGGCCCGGTGCAACCATCGAGGAGACGCTGAAGCAGGTCACCGAGCGCATCGAGCGCAAGCTCCAGGAGACGCCGCATCTCGACTACGTCAAGAGCTATACCCAGGCCGGTGTGACCACCATTTTCGTGACGCTCCAGGGATCGGCACCCAAGGACGAGGTGCCGGACATCTGGTACCAGGTGCGCAAGAAGGTCGGCGACATCAAGGACACGCTGCCGCAGGGCACCCTCGGCCCCTGGTTCAACGACGAGTTCGGCGACACCTACGGCATCGTCTACGGCTTCACCTCCGACGGTTTTTCCAGCCGCGAGCTGCGCGACCAAGTGGAGGATATCCGCTCCCGCCTGTTGCAGATCCCCGACGTGTCGAAGATCGAGATGCTCGGCGTGCAGGACGAGCGGATCTACGTCGAGTTCTCCAGCGATCAGATCGCCGGGCTCGGCCTCGACAAGACCTCGCTGATCGCCGCGCTGATGGCTCAGAACGCCATCGCCCCGGCCGGCGTGGTGGAGACGTCCGCCGAGAAGATCCTGGTGCGCACCTCCGGCGGCTTCAAGTCGGAGAAGGACATCCTGGCCGTCAACTTCGCGGCCAACGGCCGGCTGATCCGCCTCGGCGACATCGCCAAGGTGACGCGCGGGCCGTCCGATCCGCCGCAGCCGCTCTTCCGCGTCAACGGCAAGGAGGGCATCGGCCTTGCCATTTCCATGCGCGACGGCGGCGACGTGCTGGTGCTCGGCGAGAACATCCGCGCGGCGATGGCTGCCATCACGGCCGACCTGCCGGTCGGCATCGAGACGCATGAGGTGGCCGATCAGGCGGCCACCGTCGAGCACGCGGTGGGCGAGTTCACCGAGGCGCTGTGGGAGGCCATCGGCATCGTTCTCATCGTCAGCGTGGTCAGCCTCGGCTTCCGGGCCGGCTCCATCGTGGCGCTGTCAATCCCGCTGGTGCTCGCCATCGTGTTCATTGCCATGCAGATCCTCGGCATCGACCTGCAGCGCATCTCGCTCGGCGCGCTGATCATCGCCCTCGGCCTCCTGGTCGACGACGCCATGATCACCATCGAAAGCATGATCACCCGGCTCGAACGGGGCGAAAGCAAGGAGGCGGCGGCATCCTTCGCCTACCGGTCCACCGCCTATCCGCGCCTTGCCGGCACGCTGGTGACCATCGCCGGCTTCGTGCCGATCGGCTTTGCCAAGTCGATGGCCGGCGAGTACACCTTCTCGATCTTCGCCGTGGTGGGCATCGCGCTCATCGCCTCCTGGTTCGTGGCGGCCCTGTTCTCGCCGCTGCTCGGCGTGTGGATCCTGAAGGCGCCGAAGGGCGCGCATCACGAGGCGGGCAACGGGCCGATCCTCCGGGCCTTCCGCGGCGTCCTCACCGCCGTCATGACCTGGCGCTGGGCGACGATCGGCGTCACGCTCCTCGTGCTCGCCGTCGCCGTCTACGGCATGCGCTTCGTGCCGGAGCAGTTCTTCCCCTCGTCGGACCGCCCCGAACTGCTGGTCGACCTCAAGCTGCCGCAGAACGCCTCCATCGAGGCCTCGCGGGACATCTCGGCCCGGATCGACAAGATGCTGGCCGAGGATGACGACGTCGAGCACTTCAGCACCTACGTCGGCCGCGGCGCCGTGCGCTTCTACCTGCCGATGGACCTGCAACTGCCCAACGACTTCTTCGCCCAGTCGGTGGTGGTGACCAAGGGCCTCGCCGAGCGCGATCGGGTCAAGGCCAAGGTGGAGCGCGCGCTGACCGAGGACTTCCCCAACGTCATCGGCCGCGTCTATCCCTTGGAGCTCGGCCCGCCGGTCGGCTGGCCGATCCAGTACCGCGTCAGCGGCCCGTCGGAGGACAAGGTTCGCGAGATCGCCTTCCGCGTCGCGGCGGCGATGAACGCCGACGGGCGCGTTCAGAAGATCAACTACGACTGGATGGAGCCGGTGCGCACCCTGCAGATCCACGTCGATCAGGATCAGGCGCGGCTGCTCGGGCTCAGTTCGCTCCAGGTGTCGCAGGCGATCAACGCCACCGTCTCCGGCGGCACCGTCACCCAGGTGCGCGACGACATCTATCTAGTCAACGTCGTCATCCGGGCGAAGGCCGACGAGCGCATGTCGCTGTCGACCATCCGCACCCTGCAAGTGCCGCTTCAGAACGGCAAGTCGGTGCCGCTCAGCCAGGTTGCTCGGGTCGATTATGGCCTCGAAAGCCCGCTTATGTGGCGGCGCGACCGGCGGCCGACGCTGACCATCGAGGCCGATACGGCGCCGGGCGCCATGCCGGCCTCCGTGGTCGAAGCGCTGAGCGGGCCCATCCAGGACATCTCCGCCAGCCTTCCCCAAGGCTATCGCATCGACGTCGGCGGCGCCGTCGAGGAAAGCGGCAAGTCGCAGGCCTCGGTGATGGCCGTGGTGCCATTGATGCTGCTTCTCATGGTGACCATCCTGATGGTGCAGCTCCGCTCGTTCAACGGCGTGTTCATGGTGCTGAGCGTGGCGCCGCTCGGGGTGATCGGCGTGGTGATGGCGCTGTTCGTGGCGCAGAAGCCGCTGGGCTTCGTCGCCATGCTGGGCATTCTCGCCCTCGTCGGCATGATCGCCCGCAACTCGGTGATCCTGATCGACCAGATCGAGCAGGAAAAGCGGGCGGGTCTCGATCCGTGGAACGCGGTGATCGAGGCGGCGGTGGTGCGCTTCCGGCCCATCCTGCTCACCGCTTCGGCAGCGATCCTGGGCATGATTCCCATCGCACCGACCATCTTCTGGGGGCCGATGGCCTTCGCCATCATCGGCGGCCTCGCGGGGGCCACCGTGCTGACGCTGTTGTTCCTGCCGGCGCTCTATGTGGCCTGGCACCGGATCCGGCCGGTGCCCGCCATACCCGTCGGGCAGGCGGAAGCCACCTGACCAAAGGCGGCTCTCCGGCGAAACGGCCGGGGAGCTGCCTGCAACCTCGCTTGCGATGAGACCTTCGTGACCTCCGATCCACATCCATCCATCGGCCCGCCTTCGCGGCGCCCGCCGGTCCCTGCTTTCCTGTCGCGGCTTCTGGCGCTGTTGGCCGGCGCGCTCGCCGCCGATCGCGACAGACACGCCGACCGCTTTAGCGGTCCTGCCTGCTGGCGCCGGATGGTGGCGCTCGGCTCCATGCTGGCGGGGCTCGCCGGCATTCCCGTGGTGTCCTTCATCGCCTATGGGCTCAATGGCGGCGGCTATTTCCCCGGCATGGCCTCGATCTTCGGCGGCTTTCTGCAGATCATGCTGATCCTGAAGATCGCCAGCCCCGACATCTACCTCGACTGGCTCATCATGGGCGCCTTCGACGTGTTGATCGGCGCGCTGCTGCTCATCGACCCCGGCCTTGCCTCGGGCCTGTCGCTCGTGGCCTTCGCCCTGTGCCTTGCGGCGTCCTCGCTCAGCCGCCTCATGATCGGCGTCACCGTCCACGACGCCAGCGCCTTCACCTGGGTGGGGGCGAGCGGCCTCGTCGGCCTGTTCCTACTCGGCTGGTTCCTGACGGTGGTGTTTCTGACCAGTGACGGCCGGCTCGATCTTCCCATGGCGGCCGACCTGGTGCTGAGGGCCGACCTGACGCTGCGCGGGGCGGCCATCGTCGGCTTCGGGCTGTCGCTGCCGCGCGGCTGATCCCATCGGGCGTTTCTTCGAGCGTGCTTGCGTAAAAAACGACGGGCGGAGCCTGGAACCCCGCCCGTCGCTTCGATTGATGTGCGGCGCCGAACTTACTTCTTCGGCGGCACGTAGTCGGCCGGCGTCGCATCGGTGATGCGACCGTCGGTATAGGGCTTGTAGGGGTTGTGGGTGGTCAGGTACTCGGCCACGACCTCTTCGAGGTTCGGGCCGTAGTCGTAGGCATTGGCCGCCTTCTCGGCGAAGGTCTTGAAGCCGTCGCCGCCGCCGCGGACGTAGTTGTTGGTGACGACGCCATAGGTCTTGGCCGGATCGAGCGGCACGAATGCGTCGCCGTCCTTGACCTCGACGCTGGTGACGCGGCTGCCGACCGGCTTCGAGCGATCGAAGGTGTATTTCAGGCCCGAGACCTGCGGGAAGCGGCCGGCGCCCTCGTCGACCTGGCTGACGCCGTTCTCCAGCGCTTCCTTGATGCCGGCACCGTCGATCTGGAAGGTGGCCAGCGTGTTCTGGAAGGGCAGGACCGTCAGCACCTCGCCCATGGTGACGTCACCGGCGTCGATCGACGCGCGGAGGCCGCCGCCGTTGGCGATGGAAATGGTGACACCCTGGCTGGCGACGCGCTCGAGCGCCGCGTCGGCGACGAGGTTGCCCATGGAGCATTCGACGGCGCGGCAGGACTTGCGGTCGCCGTCGATGGCCTCGGCGGCCGAACCCACCACCTTGGCCTTCAGCTCTTCGAGCGGCTTGCCGAGCTCCTTGACGCGGGCGGCGTAGCCCTCGTCCGGCGTCACCGAGGCGTCGAGCAGGATCGGCGCGCCCTTGGTGGCGGTGACGACGCCCTGGTCGTTGAAGTTCACTGTAAGGTCGCCGAGATACTTGGAATAGGCGTAGGCGGTGACGATCGGCACGTCGACGCCCGATGGGTTCTTCACCAGCGTCGGATAGGGGCCGGACGCCTTCTCGTCGGTGGACGACAGGTAGGTGTGGCTGTGGCCGCCGACGATGACGTCGAGGCCGTCGACCTTGGCGGCGATCTCCTGGTCCTTGACGTAACCGACATGGGTGAGCGCGATGATCTTGTTGACGCCCTCAGCCTCGATCTCCTTCACCGCCTTCTGGAGATAGGTGACCTCGTCCTCGAAGGTGATGTCCTTGCCGGGCGATGACGTTTCGGACGTGTCGGTCGCCAGCACCGAGACGACGGCCACCTTCTCGCCGCCGAACTCCTTGATGACGTAACCCTTGTACTTGCCGTCGAGCAGCGAGCCCTTGGCGGCGACGGTGTTGCCGGAGATGATCGGGAACTTCACCGCGCCGATCAGCTTGTCGAGCTCGGCCGGGCCGTCGTCGAACTCATGGTTGCCGATGGCCATGGCGTCGAAGCCGATGCCGTTCATGAACTCGGCCACCGGCGCGCTCTTGAAGGTGCTGTAGTAGAGCGAACCCTGGAACTGATCGCCGGCATCGAGCACCAGAAGGTTGGTGGCTTCCAGTTCCTTGCGTTTGGCGTCGATGGCGCTCTTCACGCGGGCGATGCCGCCGAAGCACTCGCCGGCGTCGCTCTCCTTGGCCGAGCAGGTGGAGTCGAACTTGTTGATCGGCTCGATGCGCGAGTGAAAATCGTTGATGTGCAGGATGGTGAGCTGGAAGTCGGCCAGTGCCGTGCCGGCCGAAAGCGCCAGTGCGCCCGCCGCGAGAATGCCGACGGCAAGTCTATTCGTCATGCTTCTGTCTCCCCATTCACAAGCTGCCCATGGTCTGAGCCGCCTAAGCAATCTTGGCGTGTTCGGACGCCCGGCTTCAAGCGTTAATGCGCAGTTTTGCACGGTGAGGACAGGCTTTTATGACGATTGAGGCCAGTCACGCCTTGTCGAGGAAGCTGTCCACCACCCGTTTCTGGCCGGCCTTGTCGAAATCGACGGTGACCTTGTTGCCGTCGACGGCGGCAACCGAGCCCGGGCCGAACTTGACGTGGAACACCCGGTCGCCCACGCCGAACTTCGGCGCGCCGTCCACCACCGACTTGGCGATCAGCTCGCCCTCGATCAGTTTGGGCTGGGTGCGGCCATAGGATTGCTGGGCCGGCGAGGAGAAGCCTCCGCGGCCTCCGCCGGCTGCCTTCTGGGCCTTCTGCGCGCGCTGCCAGCCGGGTGTCTCGTAATTCGACTGGAAGCGCTCGACGCTGTCGAAGCGCGAGGCGCCGTAGGGGTTCTGGCGGCCGAAGGAGGAGCCGTAGCCGCCATAGGCGCTGCCGGTTTCCTTGATCTCCACATGGGCGGCCGGCAGCTCGTCGAGGAAGCGCGAGGGAATCGACGACTGCCAGGAGCCGTGGATGCGGCGGTTGGAGGTGAACCAGATCAGGCAGTGTTTCTTGGCACGCGTCAGGCCGACATAGGCGAGGCGGCGTTCCTCTTCGAGCCCGGCTCTACCGCCTTCGTCGAGGGCACGCTGGTGCGGGAACAGGCCCTCTTCCCAGCCGGGCAGGAAGACGGTGTCGAACTCCAGGCCCTTGGCCGAATGCAGCGTCATGATGGAGACGGCGTCGAGCTCCTCGCCGCTGTCGCGGTCCATCACCAGCGAGATGTGTTCGAGGAAGCCTTCCATGCTCTCGAACTCGTCCATGGAGCGGATGAGTTCCTTGAGGTTTTCGAGCCGGCCCGGCGCTTCGGCCGAGCGGTCGTTCTGCCACATGGCGGTGTAGCCGCTCTCGTCGAGGATCAGCTCGGCGAGCTCGGTGTGCTTCATGGCCGGCAGAAGATCGCGCCAGCGATCGACGCTGTCGAGGAAGTCGCGCAGGGCGGTGCGCGTCTTGCCCTTGAACTCCTCGGTGGCGACCAGTTGCCGCGTCGCCTCGGTGAGCGGCACCGTCTCGGCGCGGCCGTAGTCGTGCAGGGTGCGGACGGACGTGTCGCCGATGCCGCGGCGCGGCGTGTTGACGATGCGCTCGAAGGCGAGGTCGTCGGCCGGTTGCATGACCAGGCGGAAATAGGCGAGGGCGTCGCGGATCTCGGCGCGCTCGTAGAACCGCGGGCCGCCGATGACGCGATAGGGAATGCCCGAGGTGACGAAGCGGTCTTCGAACTCGCGCATCTGGAAGGAGGCGCGCACGAGGATGGCGATGTCGTTGAGCGGCGTGCCGCCCCGCTGGAAGCGCTCGATCTCATCGCCGATGGAACGGGCCTCTTCCTCCGAATCCCAGGCGGAGGCGACGAACACCTTGTCCTCGTCGTCGTCCTGCGGCAGGTCGGTGAACAGCGTCTTGCCGAGCCGCGCCTCGTTGTGGGCGATGAGATGCGAGGCGGCGCCGAGGATGTGGGCGGTGGAGCGGTAGTTGCGCTCGAGCCGGATCACCTTGGCGCCGGGGAAGTCGCGCTCGTAGCGCAGGATGTTGTCCACCTCGGCGCCGCGCCAGCCGTAGATCGACTGGTCGTCGTCGCCGACGCAGCAGATGTTGTGCGAGCCCTGGGCGAGCAGGCGCAGCCAGAGATACTGGACGACGTTGGTGTCCTGATACTCGTCGACCAGGATGAAGCGGAACCGCTTGTGATAGTCGGCGAGAACGTCGGGGTTCTGGCGCAACAGCGTCACCGCTTCGAGCAGCAGGTCGCCGAAGTCGACGGCGTTCAGCACCTTGAGCCGCGCCTGATAGGCGGCATAGAGCTCGCGGCCCCGGCCGTTGACATAGGCGCGCGCCTCGCCTTCCGGGATGTCGGCCGGGCGCAGGCCCTTGTTCTTCCAGCCGTCGAGCGCCGAGGCGAACTGGCGGGCCGGCCAGCGCTTCTCGTCGATGCCCTCGGCCTGGATCAGCTGCTTGATGAGGCGGATCTGGTCGTCGGTGTCGAGGATGGTGAAGTTGCTCTTGAGGCCGACCAGTTCGGCGTGCTTCCTGAGCATGCGCACGCCGATTGAGTGGAAGGTGCCGAGCCAGGGCATGCCCTCGACGACGCCGCCCACCAGATGGCCGACGCGCTCCTTCATCTCGCGCGCCGCCTTGTTGGTGAAGGTCACCGCGAGGATCTGCGAGGGAAAGGCGCGGCGCGTCGCCAGGATATGGGCGATGCGGGTGGTCAGGACGCGCGTCTTGCCGGTGCCGGCGCCGGCCAGCACCAGCACCGGACCATCCAGCGTTTCCACCGCTTCGCGCTGCTCGGGGTTCATGCCCTGCAGATAGCCGACGGCGCCAGCGCCGGGGCGGGCGGCAGCCATGGCACGGGCGGCGATGCCCAGCGAGGGAGAGGCGTCGAAGTCGGTCTGGTCGTGATTCTGGGAAGCAGTCATGATGAGAACAATAAAGCAACAGAGCGCCGGGCGCGAGAGTGTCGTGGCCTTTTGGAGATCCTGTCGTTCCCACCATCGGAAATAACGTTCTGGTTGTGTTTCTCCCGACTTGACCTTCTGCACTCCGTGTCCAGAAGCTGTGTGGGATTTCGTGGGAGGGGCGCATGGAGACGGATAGTCGGCCGAAAAGATATCTCTGGCTGCGCCTTGCTGCCTTTCTAGTTGATTTCGCGCTCGCCTACGCCTTGGCGGTAGTCATTCTCACAGCCGTTGATGCAGTCACAGGAGGGGACTTTTACTATTGGAAAGGGGTTTATAGTCAAACCGCTTGCGTGACTGCTCCCCCGTCTGCCCTTCTGGACGAACTCACCACGGCCCTTCCCCCTGTTCCAGACTGGCAAAGAACTGAGGTCGTCTGCCGAACCCTGCCCGCAGGTGGAAAGGCGAGTTACGTGCTCACTGTGAAAAATGAAGCACGGGAGGGTAAAACCGCTCGTTCCCAGTATGTTAGCGTTGGGGTTACCGCTTCGGGTGATCGGCTTGATACCAGTTTCAAGCTCGATCCAACGGTCTTTGTCGCCTATCTGTTTATGCTTGCTTGGGCGCGTTATTTCGGGCGTTCGCCTGGCAAACGTTGGCTCCGGCTCACTGTAATAGAGCGGGGAGGTGAGAATGGAACTTCTCCCCGGTTATTCCGGCGTGAGTTGTTACGTCTCGGGCCGCTAATGCTGTTCTCTATGGTCGGCGTTGTCGTCGCTCTGACCGCATGGTGTCTTGTTGGCTCAGATCCGATGCGGCTGATAAGGCAAATGCAGGCTGCTCCTATTGCATGGGCTGCCCCTAACGCTGTCCTGAGTTTGGCTCTTGCCGTCTATTATCTCTTTCCCTTTCTGCACTGGCGAGGCCAGTCCTTCTACGACAAGTTTGCGGGAACGATGGTGACGCGCGGTTGATGCTGCCGTTGGCCCTGGCTCAGTTAATAGGTGGTAATTCACTCGGCATTTCTAACTATAAAAGTGTGTTTTTGTGCGTCTCATAAGGAAAACATAGCACTTCGTTTTTACGTAATCTCTTTGTCTATCCCCAATGGCGAACGGGTTTATGCTCTGAGTTTACTTGTTGTTCAGAGGTCGGGTCTCAGATTGTCTTATCGGCCGCCAGTCACGCCTTTTCTTGGTGGGAATGAGACATGATCGCGACTTCAGACGGGATGCCTTCCGGGATCTACACCTATTTCGTCGCGCAGCCTTCGGTCGACGCAGGACTCGCTTTGGCGGCCTATACGAGCGACGCCGACAGTCCGGCCTGGCGGCTCGAACCCGGCGACTATCTCGACATGGCAGGTGGACTCGTCGCGGCGACTCCGGAGCTGGCGGCACTTGCCATCTCCTGGTCGCGCGGCTGAGATCCTAACCTGAAACTCTACTGGCGCGGGCATCCCTGGCGTCCACTTGGTCCGAAAAGTCTTCAACTTTTCGGGCGGATGCCCTTGCTTCGAGTTCTGGGCTTCCGGTGCTCACGAACCTCAACTTCGCTCCGCTCCGGTTCTCTTTCCTCTCGCCATCTGGCCCACGCCAGCGAGTTTCAAGTCAGGATCTGTGCTCGCGCTAAAGCCCCTTGATCCGCTCCAGCCAGGCGTCCTCGTCGATCACCTCGATGCCGAGTTCTGACGCCTTGGCGAGCTTCGAGCCTGCACCGGGACCGGCCACCACCAGATCCGTCTTCTTCGACACCGAGCCCGCCACCTTGGCGCCGAGCCTTTCGGCGGTGGCCTTGGCCTCGTCGCGCGTCATCTTCTCCAGCGAGCCGGTGAAGACCACCGTCTTGCCGGCCACCGGGCTATTGGTGGTCACCGGCGCCTCGGCGTCGAGCGGGGCGATTTCCTCAAGCAACGCGTCGATGGCGGCGCGGTTGTGGTCCTCGCCGAAGAAGTCGGTCAGCGCCTCGATCACCACGGCGCCAACGCCGTCGATGGCGTCGAGTTCGGCCAGCGTCTCCGGATCGCGGGCCGAGGTCTTCTTCATGGCGTCGTAGAAATGATCCCACGAGCCATAGGCGCGGGCGAGCAGCTTGGCGTTACCCTCGCCGATATGGCGGATGCCAAGGCCGAAGATCAGGCGGTGCAGGTCGATCCGCCGGCGCGCCTCGATGCTCTCGAAGAGGTTCCTCACCGAGGTCGCGCCGAAGCCGGGGAAGTTGGAGAGCCGGTTGAGGCCGGTAGCCTCGCGCTTGGCGAGGGTGAAGATGTCGACCGGCGTGCGGATGGCGAGGTGTTCATCTTCCAGCGCATGGAAGAACTCGATCTGCTTGTCGCCGAGGCCTTCGATGTCGAACGCATGGCGCGAGACGAAGTGCTTCAGGCTTTCCACCTGCTGAGCCGGGCAGATCAGGCCGCCGGTGCAGCGGCGCACCGCGTCGATCTTGCCGGTCTTCTCGTTGATCTCGCGGGTGGCGTGGCTGCCGCAGCGCGGGCAGAGGGTTGGGAAGACATAGGGCGCGGCGTCATCGGGACGCTTCTCGATCAGCACGTCGACCACCTGCGGGATGACGTCGCCGGCCCGTTGCACAACCACCGTGTCTCCGATGCGGATGTCGCGGCCGTCGCGCAGCGGCAGGCCGTCCTGGCCGATGCCCTTGATGTAGTCCTCGTTGTGCAGCGTGGCGTTGGAGACGACGACGCCGCCCACCGTCACCGGCTCCAGCTTGGCGACCGGCGTCAGTGCGCCGGTGCGGCCGACCTGGATCTCGATGGCCTTGACGGTGGTCGAGGCGCGCTCGGCGGGGAACTTGTGGGCGGTGGCCCAGCGCGGCGAGCGCGAGCGGAAGCCGAGCCGCTCCTGCAGCGCGAGGCTGTCCACCTTGTAGACCACGCCGTCGATGTCATAGCCGAGATCGGCGCGTTGGCTCTCGATCAGCCGATAGTGGGCCAGCAGTTCCTCTTCCGAATGGCATCGCACCATCAGCGGGTTGACGGGAAAGCCCCAGTCGGCAAAGCGCATCACCGTGTCATATTGGGTGCGGGCGAGCGGTTCGGAGAGATCGCCCCAGGCATAGGCGAAGAAGCTGAGCGGCCGGCCGGCCGTCACCTTGGGGTCGAGCTGGCGCAGCGAGCCGGCGGCGGCGTTGCGCGGGTTGGCGAACAGGCGGCCGCTCTCGTTCATCATCCGCTCGTTGAGGGCGGCGAAGTCGGCCTTCTTCATGTAGACCTCGCCGCGCACCTCGACGACATCGGGGGCGTCGGCCGGCAGCTCGTTGGGAATCTCGGCGATGGTTCGGATGTTGGCGGTGACGTTCTCGCCGGTGGTGCCGTCGCCGCGCGTCGCCGCCGTGACGAGGCGGCGGTCCACGTAGCGCAGGGACATGGAGAGGCCGTCGATCTTCGGCTCGGCGGTAAACACCGGCGTGTCGGTGGTGCCGAGGAAGCTCCTCACCTGGCGGACGAAATCGTGGAGGTCGGCCTCGCTGAACAGGTTGTCGAGCGACAGCATCGGCCTGACGTGACGGACCTCGGAGAACACTTCGGAGACGGGGGCACCGACCGTGAGCGACGGCGAATCGGAGCGGACGAGCTCGGGAAAGCGCGCCTCGATCTCGCGATTGCGGCCGCGCAACGCGTCATAGGCGGCGTCGGAAATCTCCGGCGCGTCCTTGGCGTGATAGAGCTCGTCGTGATGGGCGATTTCGGCGGCAAGGCGCTGGAGTTCGGCGGCGGCCTCGTCCTGGGTGAGGTCTTCGACGGGAATGGAGTTGGTTTCGGCCGACATCGCGCGTCTCTCGTTGAGGCTCGTTCTGAGGCTTGGTTAGACCGTAAGCCTCGGTGCCGTGCAAGATCTCAGAGGGCGGCGACAGCCGTCGTCACCGTCAGCGTGCCGGCGAAGGCGGCGAGCACGGCGGCGGTGGCCCGGTTGAGGGCGCCCGTGCCGACGTAGCGTCGACCGAGGCGGCCGATGACGAGGCCGGCAAGGCCCCAGACCACCGTCGCAAGAACAATGGATGCGGCTGTTCCCAGAAGCAGGACCGGCGGCGGCGGGCCGGGCGGCAGGATGGCGAAGGCCAGCACCAGCGCCTTGGGATTGATCAGCGTGATGACGAACACCCGGCGCGTCGGCACCGCCGTTCCGGCCGCTGGATCTGAGTGCCAGATTTTCACCGCCGAGAAGAGGAGCGCCACGGACGCCAGGAGCTTCAGAAGGGGAGCGGCGGCCGGTGCCGCCTCGACGAGCGTGCCAACGCCCACGCCGAGCAGCGCCAGTGCGATGCCATACGCGACGAGGACCGCGCCCACCACGCCAGGCAGCCGGCCGGCTCCGCCCGTCGCCGTGGCCGCGGCGACCAATGCGTTGGTTGGTCCGGGCAGCAGCAAGAGCAGCAAGGCGGCGGACAGCGTTGCGGCGAGGGTCATGACGGTTCACGGGTAACTCTGAAAAGATCACCCCGAATAGCATATTTAGGGCTCGCGAAAAGTGGTGGTCGCTGGCTTGGGAATGGTGAACTATGTCTTAATCCCCGTTTCCCAGCGGCCTTCCGATTTGCTAAGTCTTCGGTGAGGGGTGACGGCGCGGTGGTGCGAAGCTTGCACGGCGACGCGATGGTCTGAAGGGGCGGCGGCGCGGCGGGGCAGAGCGCCGCCATCGTCTCAAGATGGGTACACGGGAGCCAAGACGCTGAATTCGCTGTATTTCGGTATCGGATTCACGGTCATCCTGGCGCTCCTCGTGGCGCTGGTCGGGCCGCTGTTTGTCGATTGGACGGCCTATCGGGCCGCTTTCGAGACGGAAGCGGCGCATGTTCTGGGACATAAGGTGTCCGTTCGCGGGACGGCCGACGCCAATCTCCTGCCTTACCCTTCTCTGTCCTTTTCCGACGTGGTGATCGGCGACGACCCCAATGCGCCGCTGATGACCGTCGGCCGCTTCAACATGGAAATCGAGCTGTTTCCGCTGTTGTCGGGTGAGATCCACGTCACCGAGATGCAGGTGGTCCAGCCGCAGCTCAACGTTCGCGTCGACGAGAACGGTGCTTACGAGTGGATGTCTTCGGAAGAAGGCATAGGCATCAATCCCAGCCGGGTCATGCTGTCGGGCGTCGACATCGAGGACGGCCGCCTCGTCATCGCCGACGCGCGCCACAGCCAGCCGGTGGTGGTGGATGGCATCAAGGCCCGGCTCGACGCGCCGGCCCTGGCCGGTCCCTACAAGATGGAGGGCACGGCGCGGGTCGGCGGCGACACCTTGACCATCAAGGCGGCGACCGGCGCCGCCGACGGCAGTGGCGCCTTCGCGCTGAAAGCCAACGTGCGCTCGGCCGTTCATCCTGTGGCGGCGAGCTTCGACGGCCAGCTCAAGATCGCCAACCATCGTCCGACCTGGGCCGGCAAGGCAAGGCTCGATCGGGTGATCGCCAAGGAAGACCAGGCGACCTTGCCCTGGTCGCTCACCGCCGATCTCGACGTGTCCAACCGAGCGGTGCTGGCCAAGACGCTGGAGTTCCGCTACGGCGCCGAAGAGCGGCCGTTCACCATCTCCGGCGCCGCGACGCTCGACCTCGCGGCGGTGCCGAGTTTCGAGGCGGTGCTGTCGGCCCGCCAGATCGACCTCGACCGCACGCTGGGCGCCGGGCCGGACAAGCCCGTCTCGTTGGACGGCGCACTCACTGCCTTCGGCGCGGCCATCGCCGGCCTGCCGGTGCCGAGCGTGCCCGGCCGCATCGGCTTCGACATTCCCGGCGTGGTGGTCGGCGGCAGCATCATCGCCGATCTGCGGGCGGACCTCGTCACCGCCAACTCCGGCTGGACTATCGACACGCTGGAGGCGACGCTGCCGGGCAAGTCGTCCTTCACGGCACGCGGCCGGCTCGCCATCGCGCCGACCATCGGTTTCGACGGTGACGTGACGCTCGCCTCAGACCAGCCGGCGACGCTGATCGCCTGGTGGGCGCCCGCCGGGCCGAAGGTCGGGCTCGATCCCTTCCGCATCTCGGCCAAGGTGGCCGCCTCGGCGGACGGGCTGCGGCTCGACGAGGTCGACGCCCGCCTCGACGAGGGGCGGGTCAGCGGTTCGCTCGATTTCGCGCCCGGTGCGGCCGGCCGCAAGCCGCGCCTGACGCTGGCGCTCGACGCCGATCAACTGAGGCTCACCGACGTCCAGACGGTGGCCGGTCTTGCGACGGGGCAGGGCGCCGGCGCCGACATGGTGATCAAGGCGGCCGTCGGCACGCTGATCGCCGGCGACGCACGCGCCGAGGGCTTCGACGTGTCGGCATCGCTGGTCGATGCGACGCTGGATGTCGACCGCCTGTTCGTCCGCTCGCTGTCGGGCGCCCGCGTCACGGCGGCCGGCACCATTCGCGACGTGACGACGACGCCCGACGGCTCGATCCAGATGCGCGTTTCGGCGGAGAAGCTCGATGGCCTCGCCGATCTCGTCCGCGCCCTTTCGCCTAATGCGCCGGTGGCTGGTTTTCTGCGCGACGCCGCCCCGCATCTCGGGCCGGCGAGCGTCGAGGGCACCGTGCTCGCCAAGGCGTCGGGCGAGGGCACCGACATCAAGGTGGAGCTGAACGGGTCGGCCGCCGCCACCGATATCCGCGGCGAACTGGCTTTCAAGGGCCGCATCGACGCCTGGGATGCCGCCGACATTTCCACCGACATCAGCCTGACCGGTCCCGACGGCGCCGAACTGATGCGCCAGTTCGGCCTTGAAGTGCCCGAGGTCGGCAAGCCCGGCGCCGGCAGCCTGACGCTGTCGGCCATGGGCAAGTCGAAGGACGGCCTCGCGGTGGTGCTGCGCGGCGCCATGGGGCCGACGGACGTGACGCTCAACGGTTCGGCGACGCTCACGCGCGGCGCCGCGCCCAGCGCCGAGCTCGATCTCGACCTGAAATCGCCGGATGTCGGCTCACTGCTGGTGCTCTCCGGCAACATCGTCCAGGGCGTCATGGCCTCGACGCCGGCCGACGTGGCGGCCCACCTGTCGATCGGTAACCGCAAGGTCCTGGTCAACCGCATCGAGGGCAAGCTCGCCGAGGTGCCGACCGTCGGCGACATCACCGTCGACTTCGCCCCGGCGGTGCCGCGGGTGACCGGCGCGCTCTCCTTCGACGAGGGAACGCTGGCCGGCCTCGGCGAGGCCGTTCTCGGCCCGGCATCCCTTGACTTTCCGATCGTCCAGAGCCGCAATCCCTGGCCGGAGGCGCCGTTCGGCGCGGCGCTGATCGACGGCTTCGACACCGATCTGGCGCTGAAGTTCGGCCGGCTCGACATCGAGGGCGGACTGGTGGCCAAGGGCGTGGCGCTGTCGATTGCCAGCTCCGCCTCGGGTACGGGGATCGACGGCATCGAGGCGACGCTGGCCGGCGGCAAGCTCTCCGGCGACCTGATGATCAAGCGCGACCTCGACGGCACGGCCGGCGTGTCCGGCACCCTGCGCCTCGACGGCGCGGCGGCCGAGGAACTGTCGTGGCAGCGCGACGGTCGGCCGCTGGTCACCGGCGCCTTCAACATCGACGCCCAGGTCAACGCCACCGGGCGGACGCTGGCCGGCTGGATGTCGTCGCTGACAGGCGGTGGCAGCTTCTCGCTCCGGAGCGGCCGGCTCGCCCACATGACGACGCGCGCCTTCGGTCAGGTGATCCGGCTGGCCGACGCCGGCAAGGAACTCAGCGAGGACCGCATCCGGCAGGCCTTCACCGACAATGTCGACATGGGTGATCTCGCCTTCGACCGGCTCGATGCCGCCTTCACGCTGGCCGGTGGCACGCTTCGGGCACCCAACATCGTGGTGACGGCGAAAGACGGCGCCACCTCGGGCTCGGCGACAGTGGATCTCGGCCGCCTCAGCGTCGACAGCGAGTGGCAGCTGTCGCTCGATGCGGGCGACGCGGCTGCCGCCGGCGGCGTGCCGCAGGTGTCGGTGCTGTTCAAGGGGCCGGTCGCCGACCCGTCCCGGCGCATCGACGTTACCGCCTTCGCATCCTATCTCGGCATCCGCGCCCTCGAGAAGGAGACGCAGCGGGTGCTGACCATGCAGGCCGACATTCTCGAACGCGAGCTGCTGTCGCGGCAGGTGCTGCGCGACCGCGAGGCGCTTGAGCGCCGCAACCAACTGATGCTGGAGGCGCGCGAGCGAGCGGCTGCGGCGGCGCTGGCCGAGAAGGCCAAGGCGGCGGCGATCCTGGCTGCCCAGAAGGCACGGGCGGAGAAGGCGGCGGGCGACCCGCTCGATGCCATCGGCAAGATCCTGGAAAACGGCGCGGCGCCGGCGGAGCCGGGCACCAAGCTCAAGGAGCTGCCGCGGTCCGACGTCGGCCTGCCGCCCGGCGGCGTGACGGGGAGCGCGCCATGAGCCCGTCGTCCGACCGCCCCGGCCGTCATCGTCGCCCCAAGCCGACCACCCGCGCCGCCACGCCCGAGGATATCGAGGTGATCGCCGGCTTCGTCCGGTCGCTCGCCGCCTACGAGAACCTCTCCGAGAAGATGGTGGCGACGCCGGAGGATTATGCGGCCGCCTTCTTCGGCGACAATCCGCGCGTCTTCTGCGAACTTGGCTTCATCGGCGACAAGCCGGCCGGCATCGCCGTCTGGTTCTATTCCTTCTCGACCTTCCTCGGCCGCCACGGGCTCTATCTCGAAGACATCTTCGTCGACCCGGCGGCGCGCGGGCAGGGCGTCGGCAAGGCGCTGCTGGCCCGGCTGGCCCGGCGCTGCGTCGATGAGGGGCTCGGGCGCTTCGAGTGGACGGTGCTCGACTGGAACAAGTCGGCCATCGGCTTCTATGCCGCGATGGGCGCGCCGCTCAACGATGCCTGGGTGCCGGTGCGCATGACGCGGGAAGCCATCGAGAAACTGGCGAAGGAGTGCCCGTGACCGAGCCGTTCCTCGACATCGTCGTTGCCATGGCGGAGAACGGCATCATCGGCCGCGACGGCGACATGCCCTGGCACCTGTCGACCGATCTCAAGCATTTCAAGGCGCTGACGCTCGGCCGCCCGATGGTGATGGGACGCAAGACCTTCGAGGCGATCGGCAAGCCGCTGCCCGGGCGCGAGACCTTAGTGGTGTCGCGCGATCCGGCCTTCGCGCCGGATGGCGTCACGGTGCTTTCCGATCTCGACGCGGCGCTTGAAGCGGCAAGGGCGAGCGCCGTGGCGAAGGGCGTTCCGTCCTTCGTGGTGGCCGGTGGCGGCGTTCTCTATGCGGCGACGATTGAGCGCGCCGACCGTCTCTTCGTCACCCGCGTCGCCGCCGCGCCGGAAGGCGACACCCGATTCCCGCCGATCGACCCGGCGCGGTGGGAGCTCACGGCCAGCGAGCCTATGGTGCGCGGGCCGCGCGACAGCGCCGACGCCACCTTCGAGACCTGGACCCGGCGCCGCTGAGCTGCCGCGAAAGAATCGCTGGCGGACGGTTGATCGGCAGGGCTTCGCACCCCAAATGGCGTTTGATCTGTATGCGCATTGATGACAGGGGGCTGGCCTCCTATGATCGCCGCACCAGACAAGCCGGAGCGTTTCCCGGTCGGGCGATATTGCTCGGTCGATCAGGAAGCGCTCCAGATTTTTGCATTCGGAGGAAGGGACCCATATGCCCTGGAGCAATCAGAGTGGTGGCGGCGGCTGGAAAGGCGGCGGCAATGGACCGTGGGGGCAGCCGCCCCGTGGGCCGCAGGGCGGCGGAGGCAACGAGCCCCCCGACCTTGAGGAACTGCTCCGACGCGGACAGGACAAGATCCGCCGGCTTCTTCCCGGCGGTGGCGGTGGGCGCCCCGGATCGGGCGAGCCCACTGGTTTCCTGACGGCGCTGCCGCTGATCGCCGTGGCAGCCGTCGGCTTCTGGCTCTATCAGAGCATCTACGTCGTCCAGCCGGACGAGGTCGGCGTCGAGCTGTTCTTCGGCAAGGTGAAGCCGGAGCTCAACGAGCCGGGCATTCACTTCGCCTTCTGGCCGATCGAGCAGGTTGAAACGCCGGCCGTCCGCACGGAAAACCAGGAAGTGATGGGTGGGGGCGCATCGACGGGCGCCGATTCCATCATGCTCTCGGGCGACCAGAATCTGGTCAGCGTCGAGTTCTCGGTGCTGTGGAAGATCGAAGACCCCATCAAGTATCTGTTCCGGGTCGCCGACCAGCGTGAGCTGGTGCGCAAGGTGTCGGAATCGGTGATGCGTGAGGTGGTTGGCCGCACCCGTGCCGACGAGTTCCGCACCACCGGCCGCGAAGCTGCCCAGACGGCGGTGCGCGACCGCGTGCAGCAGACGCTCAACGCCTACGATGCGGGCGTGTCGATCACTGCCGTCAACGTCACCCGTGCCGACCCGCCACTCGAAGTGCAGGACGCCTTCGGCGAGGTGCAGCGCGCCCAGCAGGACCAGGACAAGTTCAAGCAGGACGCCCAGGCCTATGCCAACAAGCGGCTCGGCGAGGCGCGCGGCGAGGCGTCGCAGATCCGCGAGGCGGCGCTCGGCTATCGCGATCAGGTGATCGCCGAGGCGACCGGTGGCGCCCAGCGCTTCACCTCGGTCTACCAGCAATACATCAAGGCGCCCGACATCACGCGTGAGCGCATCTACCTCGAAACCATGGAGGGCGTGCTCTCCAAGACCAACAAGGTGCTGCTCGACAGCGGTTCGACGCAGGGCGTTCTGCCCTACCTGCCGCTGCCGGAAGTCGGGCGCCCGACGACCCCCTCGAGCACGGGAGCCGCCCAGTGATGCGCACGATCGCCTTGCCCTTCGTCCTGATCGTCGTCGCGGTTCTCGCGCTGGTGGTCTATTCGTCGACCTTCATCGTAACCGAACGCGATCAGGCCATCCAGCTGCGCTTCGGCGAGATCCAGAGGGTGATCACCGAGCCCGGCATCTATTTCAAGCTGCCGACCAACATGGTGGACAGCGTCCAGATCGTCGACAAGCGTCTCAACACCATCGAGATCGACAACAATGTCGTGCAGGTTCGCGACAGCCGCCAGTATGTGGTGGATGCCTTCGCCGCCTTCCGCATCGTCGATGTCCGGGCCTTCCGCGAAAGCGTGACCGGCAACATGGCGCTCGCCGAGACGCGGCTGACGACCCGGCTCGATTCGGCGTTGCGCCGCGTCTACGGCACGCGTTCCTTCGGCGACGCGCTGTCCGAAGAGCGTGGTGCCATGATGCGCGAAGTGGCCGACTTCGTCCGCCCGGAGGCGGCCAATCTCGGCTTCGACATCGTCGAACTCAGGATCCGCCGCACCGAGCTGCCGAACAACGTGCTCGAGCAGACCTATGACCGCATGCGTTCGGAGCGTCTCGCCGAGGCGGCCGAACTCAGGGCCGAGGGCACGCAGGAAGCGGCGCGCATTCGCGCCGAGGCCGACCGTCAGGCGACGGTGCTCCTGGCCGAGGCGCGGCGAGACGCCGACATCCTGCACGGCGAGGGCGATGCCGAACGCAACCGCATCTTCGCTGAAGCCTATGGCGCCGACCCGAGCTTCTTCGAGTTCTACCGCTCGATGCAGGCCTATGCGTCGTCGCTGGCCAGCGGCACGACCATGCTGCTGCGGCCGGACTCGGAGTTCTTCCGCTTCTTCGGCGGGCCGTCGGGCGCTGCGCCCGCGGCGTCGACTCCGGCCGCTCCGACCGCGCCGTGAGGTCGTCTTGAACGACTTCCTGGTTGCCATCGGTCTGATGGCCGTCATCGAGGGGCTGCTCTACGCGGCAGCCCCTTCATTGATGCGCAAGGGGCTTCGTCAAATGCTCGCGGCGTCCGACTTCTGGCTCCGAACCGGCGGTGTCGCCGCGATGGCGGTGGGTGTCGCCCTTGTCTGGGCCGTGCGGGGCGGGTGATCCTCTCCCAAGTGGCTTCCGGGTGGGGTTTGTCTCCATCCGGGAAACAGATTATGACTTCGCCGAATGCTTGGAGCGCCGGTCGATCGGGTTGATCCAACCTGGTCGGCCGGCGGCTCTGCTGAGAATGCGACAAGTGCGCGGTCGCCGGATCGCGCCGTTCGGGAACAGTGGGCCGTCGGCCTTTGTTTTCCGGCTCACGTTATCTGGCGTCCCGTTTCCAAAAGGACGCCCCAGGGGAGGAAGACCGGCTATGGTCTCATGGAACAGGACAGTGCCGGGCGTCGGAGGACGACGCGGACCCGGTCTTGCGGCACTGACGCTGGCGGCAACGCTCGCCCTTGCGGGCGTCGGACCGACCGCCGCCGAGCAGGGGCCGGATTCGGTGGCCGACCTCGCCGAGAAGCTCATCGGCGCGGTCGTGAACATTTCCACCACCCAGACGGTGGCCGAAACGCGGCAGGTGCCGCTGCCGCAGGTGCCGGAGGGTTCACCCTTCCAGGACTTCTTCGACGAGTTCTTCGACAAGAAGGGCGGCGGCAACGGCGACGGCATGGGCGAAGGCGGCGGGGACGAGGGCGGCTCCGATGAGGGCGGCTCAGGCGAGGGCGGCGACCCGCGCAAGGTGCAGTCGCTCGGTTCGGGCTTCGTGATCGATGCCACGGGCATCATCATCACCAACAACCACGTGATCGAGGATGCCGACGAGATCATCGCCAACTTCTCCGACGGCACCAAGCTGAAGGCGGAACTGGTCGGCCATGACGCCAAGACCGACCTCGCGGTGCTGCGCGTCAAGCCGGACAAGCCGCTCACCGCCGTCAGCTTCGGCGACAGCGAGCACATGCGCGTCGGCGACTGGGTGATGGCGATCGGCAATCCGTTCGGCCTTGGCGGCACGGTGACCACCGGCATCATCTCGGCCCGCAACCGCGACATCAACTCCGGTCCCTACGACAACTACATCCAGACCGACGCCGCCATCAATCGCGGCAACTCGGGCGGCCCGCTGTTCAACGAGAAGGGCGAGGTGATCGGCATCAACACCGCCATCATCTCGCCGTCCGGCGGTTCGATCGGCATCGGCTTCGCCATTCCCTCGGAGATCGCCGTCGGCGTCGTCGACCAGTTGCGCCAGTTCGGCGAGACCCATCGCGGCTGGCTCGGCGTCAACATCCAGGAAGTGACCGACGACCTGGCCGAGAGCCTGGGCATCGCCAGCCCGCAGGGCGCGCTGGTGGCCGGCGTCACCGAGGGCGGACCGGCGGCGGTGGCCAAGGTCGAGCCGGGTGACGTCATCGTTGCCTTCGACGGGCACGCCATCAAGACCATGCGCGAGCTGCCGCGCCTCGTCGCCAACACGGCGGTGGGCAAGGAAGTGTCGATCACGCTGATCCGCAAGGGCAAGGAACTGACGCTTCCCGTCAAGCTTGGCCGTCTTGAGGAGGGCGAAAAGGTCGCCGAGGCGCAGGGCGAGGAGCCCGCTGCCGAGCCGCCGAAGGACGAAACCAAGATCCTTGGCCTGACGCTCGGCGCACTCGATGACGCCGCCCGCGAGAAGTACAAGCTCAACGCCGAGGTTCGCGGCGTGGTGATCACCGGCGTGGAGCCCACAAGCACGGCGGCCGAAAAGGGCATCGCGGCCGGCGATCTCATCGTCGAGGTGGCGCAGGAAGAGGTGCTGACGCCCGAGGACGTCGCCAAGACCGTGGAGAAGCAGAAGACGATGGGCCGCAAGTCGGTGCTGTTGCTCGTCTCCAACGCCGGTGGCGACCTGCGCTTCGTCGCGGTGAAGATCAACTGACGGTCAATACCGTTCGGAAAGAGATGCGGCCGGTTCCCGAGGGGACCGGCCGTTTTCGTTGGAAAAGGGGAAGCGGCCGTCAGTCGGTCGGGCGGCGTATCAGGGCGATGTCGATGTTGCGCTCGGGGTAGAAGTCGGTCGCGGTGATCTCGAAGGTGGTCGGGCCGGTCTTCTTGACGCCGTCGCCACAGAAGGACACCAGCGTGTCCGGGTCGCCCTTGTCGACCGTCAGATGGAAGCGGCCGATGGTGCCGCCCCAGTTGGCGCCGGTGGTGAGCACGTAGGAAATCCAGCTCTGCTGCAGATAGCCGTCCTCGGCCCGCGTGGCGTCGAGGCGCTTGGCGACCGCCCGGACGAAGCCGTCGTCGAAGCAGAAGCGCTGCTTCTCGCGCTCGAAGTTCTCGCCGGAGAATGGAGCGTTCTCGTCGGGCCCGACGAAGTTGAGCCCTGCGGTGGCGCCGACGCTCGGCGTATAGCGATGGGCGACCTTGAGGTCGCGGCCGGCCGGGAAGGTGGTGCGCCACCAATAGGTGGTCTTGAGCTTCCACACCGGCACGTATTCCGTTTTCCAGCCCTTGCCGTCGTCATACTCCATGGGAATGACGATGCCGCGCTCGATCCAGTCGGTGATCAACTCCTTCGGGAGGGCGGCGAGGGCCTCGGCGGTAGCGACGCCGAACGGTAGCAGGGGGACGTCGTGCTCGACGAGCAGATCGGTGACGTCGACATCGACGGCAAAGGCGTGGCGATCGATCTCCGTTTTGACCGGTTCACCGTCGACGGTCACCGAGAAGTTCATGAAGTTGTTGGCGTCCGGATTGGGAACCGAGATCATGAAGTCGCCGCTGCCCTCGATGTCCGGCATGGGGAAGGCAACCACGGTGGTGCGATCACGGTCGCCACTGTTGTGGAAGACGTAATCGACGCGCACTTCCTTCGGCGAAATGTAGAGGTCCTCGCTCTGCATCTGGACGTTTTCGGCATAGACGAAGGTCAGCCCGCCGGCCGCCAGTTCCGCCATTGTGTCGTTGGCGTGAGCCAGCACCGGCATCCCTGTCAGTGCGGCGGCAATCCCGACGGCAGGCAGCGTCTTCATACGGCGACCTCGGCCTTGATGTGCGGGTGCGGATCATAGCCCTCTATGGCGACATGCTCGAATCGGAAATCCCGCACGTCATTTATCCCTTCGGCGAGCGTCAGCCGGGGCAGGGCGCGCGGCGCGCGGGTGAGCTGCAGCCGGGCTTGATCGAGGTGATTGCGGTAGAGATGGGCGTCGCCGAGCGTGTGCACGAAATCGCCCGGCTCGAGACCGGTCGCCCGCGCCATCATGGCGGTGAGCAGCGCATAGGACGCGATATTGAAGGGCACGCCGAGAAAGACGTCGGCCGAGCGCTGGTACATCTGGCAGGAGAGGCGGCCGTTCGCGACATAGAATTGAATGAGTAGGTGGCAGGGCGGCAGCGCCATCTTCGGCACGTCGGCCGGATTCCAGGCGGTGACGATCAGGCGCCGCGAGTCGGGATTGCGGCGGATCATATCTTGCACCTGGGCGATCTGATCGATGGTGCCGCCGTCCGGCGTCGGCCAGGAGCGCCACTGGTGGCCATAGATCGGGCCGAGGTTGCCGCGCTCGTCGGCCCATTCGTCCCAGATGGAAACGCCATTGTCCTTCAGGTACTTGATGTTGGTGTCGCCCTGAAGGAACCAGATCAGCTCATGGACGATCGACTTGATGTGCAACTTCTTGGTGGTCAGAAGCGGAAAGCCGTCGGCGAGATTGAAGCGCATCTGATGGCCGAACACCGACAGCGTGCCGGTGCCGGTACGGTCCTCCTTGGAGGCGCCGGTATCGAGGATGAGCTTCAGGAGGTCGAGATATTGCTGCATGACGGTCCGCTTGCTGGCGTGGGGCGAGAGAGATTAGCCGGAGTCGGGCAGCGAGTCAGCCGCCCCGAGTCGGTTGCAGGCTCCGATCTGGGGGCGATCGTTTGCCGCCTCTTCACAGGCGAGGCGCTTCACCCTATATGTCTTCCTGCCGGAGCAATCCGGCTATGGTGATAAACGGACTGCGTAATAAACCATTCGGACCCGGGGGCGGTACCCGGCGCCTCCACCCAAGGCCTTGCAAAGCCATCTGGCGCAAGGCTTTCGGCGGGGGCGAAATAGGATCGACGGGGGCGTAAAGGCGGCTCTTTCACTCGGCATTGTACCACCGTTATCGGGCTAAACCTATAGTTGCGAATGACAACTATGCTCCGGTGGCCGTCGCCGCGTAATGCGGTGCCCAAACTGGGAATCAAGCCCTAAGGGGTTGCACCTTTAGGCGGGGTTCGGAGGCACCTGGCAACAGAAGCCTCCACTCAATCTTCTCCCAACAAAGTCAGAGTTTCCCCGCGCTTTCGGCCATGCGCCGCGAGGGCGTTTACACTCTTGCGCCCGATGCTTTAGACTGGCGGCGACGACGCGGCCCGATCGGTCGCCCGCGACTTCCTCAAGGCGGAGCCTCAATGCCCAAGGACATGATCCGTTACGACGTTCTGGCTCAGGAAGCCTTCCGTGGCCTCGTGAAGAAGGTGCTGGCGGAAGTGGCTCACGCCGGCCTGCCGGGCGAGCATCATTTCTACATCATCTTCGATACCAGGGCGCCCGGCGTGCGCATTTCCACCCGGCTCAAGGAGCGCTATCCGGACGAGATGACCATCGTCATCCAGCACCAGTACTGGGAGCTGGTGGTCAACGAGACCAGCTTCGAGATCGGCCTGTCCTTCTCCGGCGTGCCGGAAAAGCTGGTGGTGCCCTTTGCGGCGGTGCGCGGCTTCTTCGACCCGTCGGTGGAGTTCGCGGTGCAGTTCCCGCTGGTCGACGAGAGCGGCAACGCCGCCGACATGCCCGAGGAAGGCCCGCTCAAGGCGATCGGTCCGGCCAGCGGCGGTCCCAAGGCGGCGCCACGCCCGGCGGCGAAGGCACCCGCCGCCAAGGAATCGGCCTCCAAGGACTCCAAGCCGGCGAAGCCCGCAGCGGAGACGGCTAGGACATCCGAAGAGCCGAAGCCGGACGCCAAGCCGGCCGATGACGCCAAGGGGCCGACGGTGGTCTCCCTCGACGCTTTCCGCAAGAAGCCCTGAGGCGGCGATGGGCGACCTTGTCAACCTCCGCCGGGCGCGCAAGGATCGCGACCGCCGTCGCCGCGAGGATGAGGCGGCGGAAAACCGCGTCAAGTTCGGCCGCAGCAAGGCGGAGAAGCAGACGGCCAAGGCGCAGGACGCGCTGGAGACGCGCCGCCTCGACGGTCACCGCCTCGACACGCCCGCCGATCCGGAGACACCGGACGCCTCGTCATGAACGTCAAGCGGTCGCTGTCGCTGGCCGGGCATCGGACCAGCCTGGCCCTCGAACCGGAGTTCTGGGGCGCGGCCGAGCGGCTGGCCGACCGGCGCGGCCAGAGCCTTGCGGCCTTCGTTCTCGACATCGACCGGACGCGCGGCGACCGCAACCTGGCGAGCGCCGTCCGCGTGGCCGTGCTGGCCGATCTCACCGCGTGCCTTGCCGATCCTGAGCGCGCCGCTTCCTCCTGAACTCCTCCCTCCAGATCCGGGCGCATCGTGGCCGACCTCTCCCTGCATATTCTGACGGCGCTGTTCTTTGCCGCGCTGCTCGCCGGTTTCATCGACTCGATCGCCGGCGGCGGCGGCCTCATCACGGTGCCGGCGCTGATGCTGGCAGGGCTGACGCCGATCCAGTCGCTCGGTACCAACAAGCTGCAATCGCTGTTCGGCTCGGCGTCGGCCACGATGGCCTATGCGCGGGCAGGGCAGGTGAACCTCCGCTCGCAGCTGCCGATGGCGCTGATGTCGGGCGGCGGCTCCATCCTCGGGGCGCTGCTCGCCACGGTGCTGCCGGGCGATTGGCTGCGCGTCGCCATGCCGGTGATGCTGGTGGCGATCGCCGTCTATTTCGCCTTCAAGCGCGGCCTCAACGATCAGGACCGTCAGGCGCGCATGACGCCCTTCCTGTTCACCCTCGTCTTCGTGCCGGTGATCGGCTGCTACGACGGGCTGTTCGGGCCGGGCACCGGCTCGTTCTTCATGCTGGGCTTCGTGTCGCTGGCCGGCTTCGGCCTTCTGAAGGCGACGGCGCATACCAAGCTGCTCAACTTCGCGAGCAACGTCGGCAGCTTCGTGGTGTTCGTGCTGTCGGGCGTGGTGATCTGGAAGGCCGGCCTCGTCATGGGCGCCGGGCAGTTCCTCGGCGCGCAGATGGGGTCGCGGCTGGCCGTTCGGGGCGGCGCGAGGATCATCCGGCCGCTCCTCGTCATCACCTGCATCGGTCTCGCCATCCGCTTGCTGGCCGATCCGGCCAATCCGGTGCGCGTGTGGGTGATGGGAATGTAGGAGACCTAGGTGTTGTGCCTCTTTCTGCCCGAGGTCCTGCGCCTTCGCGCAGGATGACAAAATTATGTAACAAAAACATATGCATAGATTGTCATCCTGCGCGAAGGCGCAGGACCTCAGGACGAGAAAGCGAAAGGCCGGTATAGGTCGTCCCGATAGGCAAGCCTAAACCGCCGCGAAGTCCTCGCGGGCGAAGCCTTGCAGATAGAGCACGGCGGTGAGATCGCCGTGGCGGATCGACACCTCTGCCGCCTCGGCCACCTTGGGCTTGGCGTGATAGGCGACGCCGAGGCCGCTCTCGTTGATCATGTCCAAATCGTTGGCACCGTCGCCGATCGCCACTGTTTCATGATGGGCAAGGCCGCGCGCCTCCCGGAGCTCGATCAGGGTGGCGAGCTTGGCCGCCTTGCCGAGGATTGGCTCGGCGACGAAGCCTGATAGCTTGCCGTCCTCGGTGAGCAGGCAGTTGGAGCGGTCTTCATCGAAGCCGATCCTGTCGCGGATGCGGTCTGTGAACAGGGTGAAGCCGCCGGAGACCAGCGCCGTGTAGGCGCCGTGCGCCCGCATGGTGGCGATCAGCTCGCGGCCGCCCGGCGTCAGCGTGATGCGCTCGCGCAGCACGTCGTTGACGACGCTGGTGTCGAGGCCCTTCAGGAGGGCGACGCGCTCGCGCAGCGCCGGCTCGAAGGCGATCTCGCCGCGCATGGCCCGTTCGGTGATGGCGGCGACGTGCTCCTTGAGGCCGACGAAGGCGGCGAGTTCGTCGATGCATTCCTGGCCGATCATGGTGCTGTCCATGTCGGCGACCAGCAGTTTCTTGCGTCGGCCCTCGGTGGGCAGCACCGCGAAATCGACGGCGACCTCGCCGACCACCTCGGCAACCCGATGCATCGCCTCGCTGCGGGAAAGATAGTCGCCGACGGCGATATCGGCGGCGATACCCTCGGCCAGCACCCTGTGGGCGTCGCCACCCAGCCGCCGCGACACGCTGGCAATCAGGCGATCTGTCACTTGCGGATCGGCCGGAGATGAGACAAGCGTTGCGACAAGCGACATGGGAGGCTCCGGGCGTGACGGCGACGGGAGAAAGACGCGCGGTTCTGATAGCCGGCCCGACGGCGAGCGGCAAGTCGGCTCTGGCGCTCGCCATTGCCGAACGCTGCGGCGGCGTGGTGGTCAACGCCGATTCCATGCAGGTCTATCGCGAGCTCAGCATCCTGACGGCACGCCCCACCGTGGAGGACGAGGCGCGGGCGCCGCACCGCCTCTACGGTCATGTCGCCAGCAGCGACGGCTATACCGTTGCGCGCTACCTCGACGATCTCGAAAAGACGCTGAAGGACATCGATGGCCGGCCAGCGGTGATCGTTGGCGGCACCGGGCTCTATTTCAACGCCATGACGCAGGGCCTCTCCGACGTGCCGCCCATCGACGAACGGGTCCGCGCCTTCTGGCGCGAGCGGGCACGGACGGCGAGCCCGGCAGCCCTGCACAAGGAACTGGCGGTGGTCGACCCGGTGCTCTACGGGCGGCTGCATCCCAACGACACGCAGCGGGTGCTGAGGGCGCTGGAGGTGGCCGACAGCACGGGACGGCCGCTGTCGGAATGGCAGGAACAGCGGTCGCGGCCGCTGATCTCGGGCGGGCATGTGTCGCATGTCGTCATGGCGCCTGAGCGCGACTGGCTGCACGCCCGCATCGACGAACGATTCCGCGCCATGGCGGCAGGTGGCGGGCTTGAGGAGGCACGGGCCTTTGCCGACCTTCATCTCGACCCGGCATTGCCGGCCATGAAGGCGATCGGCGTGCCGGAAATGATCGCGGCGGCGCGGGGAGAGATGACCGTCGAGGACGCCGTCGAAGCGGCGATCACCGCGACGCGGCAATATGCCAAACGGCAGGAAACCTGGTTCCGCAACCAGATGCCGGACTGGCCACGCCTCGATCCGGCGGCGACGCGACATTTTCTTGCTGTGGCCGACGATATCGCGCAACGAATGAAATAGGCTCTTGACCGACCCGCCGTGTGTCGGTAGTTTGCCGGCCATTCCGGGGTGTCCCGGCGTTCGAACCAGAGGGCGGCATGCGTTCCCTTCTCGTAGTACTTAGATGGCGCACCGTGTCGGAGGTCTCCTGCTGAGGCCTGCCGGTAAATCATGGTGCGCGGAAGTCGGGTCCCTAACGGGGCCTTTTTTATTACCCGAAAAACGCAATAGACCCCGGAACGACGGGACGAGAGCTTGAGGTAACAGGCGATGACACGGCAGATGACAGGCGCGGAAATGGTCATCCAGGCGCTGATCGACCAGGGCGTCGACACCATTTTCGGTTACCCCGGCGGCGCGGTGCTGCCGATCTTCGACGAGCTGTTCCAGCAGGAAGAGGTTCGCCACATCCTGGTCCGCCATGAGCAGGGCGCGGGACACGCCGCCGAGGGCTATGCCCGCTCGACTGGCAAGGTCGGCGTGGCGCTCGCCACCTCCGGTCCCGGCGCCACCAACATGGTGACGGCGCTGACCGACGCGCTGCTCGATTCCATTCCCATGGTCTGCATCACCGGCCAGGTGCCGACGACGCTGATCGGCACCGACGCCTTCCAGGAGGCCGACACCGTCGGCATCACCCGTCCCTGCACCAAGCACAACTGGCTGGTCCGCCGCATCGAGGACCTGCCGGCCATCCTGCACGAGGCCTTCCGCATCGCCACCACCGGCCGCCCCGGGCCGGTGCTGGTCGACATCCCCAAGAACATCCAGTTCCAGATGGGGACCTACGATAACTGCAAGGACAAGGCGCTGACGCAGTATCATCCGGCGGTGAAGGGTTCCGACGCCGCCATCCGCGAGGCCGTCGAGCTGATGGCCGCCGCCAAGAAGCCGATCCTCTACACCGGCGGCGGCGTCATCAACTCCGGCCCCAAGGCGGTGGCGCTGCTGCGCGACCTCGTCAAGATGACCGGCTTCCCCATCACCTCGACGTTGATGGGCCTCGGCGCCTATCCGGCCTCGGGCAAGAACTGGCTCGGCATGCTCGGCATGCACGGCACCTACGAAGCCAACCTCGCCATGCACGACTGCGACGTGATGGTCTGCATCGGCGCGCGCTTCGACGACCGCATCACCGGCCGCATCGACGCCTTCTCACCCAAGTCGAAGAAGATCCACATCGACATCGATCCGTCGTCGATCAACAAGAACGTGGTGGTCGACCTGCCGATCGTCGGCGACGTCGGATCCGTTCTGGAAGACATCATCGCCGCCTGGAACGCCCGCAAGCCGGTGCAGGACAAGGCGGCGCATGCCGCCTGGTGGAAGCAGATCGACGGCTGGCGGGCCAAGAAGTGCCTCGCCTACCGTCCGTCGGCCGAGGCGATCATGCCGCAATACGCCATCGAGCGCCTGCATGCGCTGACGGCGGGCCGCGACACCTATATCACCACCGAGGTGGGCCAGCATCAGATGTGGGCGGCGCAGTATTTCGGCTTCGAGGAGCCGAACCGCTTCATGACCTCCGGCGGCCTCGGCACCATGGGCTACGGACTGCCGGCGGCCATCGGCACCCAGCTCGCCCACCCCGGCGCGCTGGTCATCGACATCGCCGGCGATGCCTCGATCCAGATGAACATCCAGGAACTGTCGACGGCGGTGCAGCACAATGCGCCGGTCAAGGCCTTCATCCTGAACAACCAGTACATGGGCATGGTGCGCCAGTGGCAGCAGTTGCTGCATGGCAACCGGCTCAGCCATTCCTACGTCGATTCCCAGCCCGACTTCGTGCGTCTCGCCGAGGCCTATGGCGCGGTGGGCATTCGCTGCTCCAAACCTGCCGACCTCGACGACGCCATCGAGGAGATGATCCGCATCGACCGTCCGGTGCTGTTCGATTGCCACGTGGTCAGCCTTGCCAACTGCTTCCCGATGATCCCCTCGGGCAAGGCGCATAACGAGATGCTGCTCGGCACCGACGTTTCCGACGAGGAGATCGAAACGGCCATTGGCGCCGCCGGCAAGGTTCTGGTGTGAGGCGCGGCTGCTGACGCAGCCCCTCGCATCCCCACGCAACGCTTTATCGGAATTGACATCATGATGATCGTCGCAGGTCAGTCCCAGTCCGCCTACTTCCTCGAGGAAGAGCTACCCTCCACCGAGCGCAGCCACACGCTGTCGGTGCTGGTCGACAACGAGCCCGGCGTCCTCGCCCGCGTCGTCGGCCTGTTCTCGGGCCGCGGTTACAATATCGAAAGCCTCACCGTCTCGGAGATCGAGCATTCGAGCCACATGTCGCGCATCACCATCGTGACGACGGGCCGGCCGCCGGTCATCTCGCAGATCATGCATCAGCTCGGCCGCCTCGTGCCGGTGCACAAGGTGGTCAACCTTACCTGGGCCGGCGATGCGCTGGAGCGCGAGCTGGCCTTGGTCAAGGTGTCCGGCAGAGGCGAGATCCGCGACGAGGCGCTGCGTCTCGCCCAGGCCTTCAACGCCCGCATCGTCGATGCCACGCTCGACAGCTATGTGTTCGAGATCACCGGCGCCCCGGCCGACATCGACCGCTTCGTCGGCCTGATGAAGGACTGCGGCCTCGTCGAGCTGGCCCGCACCGGCCTCGCGGCGCTGGCGCGCGGCAAAGCCGGTATTTGAAGCGAGCGCGATGGCCGGCCTTGAGCTCGACCACGTCTTCGTCTTCGTCGATGAGGCGGAGACGAAACCCAAAGGTGGTTTGGTCGAGCGGCTTTCCGCGCTCGGTCTGGAGCCGTCGTTCATGCGCCGGCACATGGGGCAGGGCACGGCCAACCTCTGCTATGCCCTAGATAACGCCTATCTCGAACTGCTCCACGTCGTCGACGAGGATGAGCTGAAAGCCTCGCCGCTCGGCCGCGCCGGCTTTGCCGAGCGAGCCAACTGGCGGAAAACCGGCGCCTCGCCTTTCGGCATTTCTTGCCGGGGTGCGCTGCCGGGCGAGAGCTGGACGTATCGCAACCCGGATTTTCCGCCCGGCGTGTCGATCGCCATTTCCGTGGAGAGCGACGATCCCGCAATGCCCTTCGTCTTCTCTTCACCGGGCAAGGCGCAGCCGTCCGAATGGACCGACGGGCGGGCAGGGCGGCAGCAGACGGCGGCCGGCTTTACGCGCCTCACCATCGAACGCCTCACGCTGCCGAGACTGCCGGCGGCGGGCGGTGCGCTTGATGCTTTCCATCGCGCCGGTCTGATCAAGGAACTGGACATCGCCGAGGGCGAGCCGGAGCTGCTGATCGGCCTGGAGCCTGACCGTCGGCTCCGCCTGCCGTCGTTTATGACTGTTTAGTTGATGCATTGGCGGCCTGGGAGAGGCGCCACTTGGCCGCTTCAAAGACCGATTTAGAGAACTCATTCGAGAACAGTATTACAGCTTGCTCAATAGTGTAATCTTTTAGTCCAAGCTCGATTAAACGCCTAAATCCGCTTTGAACTTCCCCACTGGCGACAAGTCTTGATATGGCTGTTACGGTCCCATAGCGTTGGCGCATGCCGATGAACGTTGTCGGATGATATCCGTGCACACTGGATATGCGGATGGTTTCATCAATAAACGAATCTAGACTACGGCTCTCCATCTCGATCCTCCTCCATACTTTTAAAATTATACAGAAAGGTTGTAGGCTTTCGAAGCCCGACTTTTGAAATGTAGCTCTAGGATGAGACTGGATTCTCGACCTGAAGGTTGCTTGTGCCGCGAGGGTCACCGGACTATCGTCGCGCGTCCCAACTTCAGGCGCCTAGCGATGTCCCACACCAAGCTCTCCGTCAACGTCAACGCCATCGCCCACCTGCGCAATCGGCGCGACCTGCCGTGGCCGTCGGTCGTCGGCCTTTCCCGCATCGCGCTGGAAGCGGGGGCCGCCGGCATCACCGTGCATCCGCGCCCGGACGAGAGGCACATCCGCCGCACCGACGTGTTCGCCTTGCAGGAGATGCTGAGAACTGACTGGCCGGGCCGCGAATACAACATCGAGGGCTATCCGACCGAGGATTTCCTGAAGCTCTGCGAGGCGGCGCGCCCCGATCAGGTGACGCTGGTGCCGGACATGCCGGGGCAGAACACCTCCGACCACGGCTGGGACTGCGTCACCAACCAGGCCTTCCTGTCGGAGGTGGTGGGGCGCATCCAGGGCGAGGGCATGCGCGCCTCGATCTTCATCGATGCCGACCCCACGCAGGCGGCCGCCGCCGCGTTGACTGGCACGCGGCGCATCGAGATCTACACCGGCCCCTATGGCCACAGTTTCGATCCCGTGGAGCAGCGGGCTAGGCTCGAGGAGGTTGCGGTGACGGCCGACGCGGCGGTCAAGCTCGGCATGGCCGTCAACGCCGGCCACGACCTGACGCTCGACAACCTGCCGCCGCTGGTGAAGAGAACGCCGCATATCGCCGAGGCGTCGATCGGCCACGCGGTGATCGCCGATTGCCTTGTTTACGGCATGGCCGAGACGGTGCGCCGCTATCGCTGTGCGCTGGGGGATTCGGACGCGTAAGGGCGCCTGATATCTTCGTTGCACCTCAGGCAGGAGAAGGCAAGGGGCCGGTATAGGGCACCCTTGCGGAACCTGATTACTCCGCAGCTGCCTTCATTTCCCCCGCCAGCGCGAAATCCGCCGCCGCCGCCGCATGGATGGCCGTGCTGTCGAAGCCCGGCAATGGCAAGGCGTTCGGGTCGAGCAGCAGGCAGATTTCCGTGCAACCGAGGATGACGGCGTCGCAGCCCTCGTCCTTGGCCTTGGCGATCAGGTCGAGGAAGGCGGCGCGCGAGGCGTCGCGGACGGTGCCGGCACAGAGTTCGTCGAAGATCACGTTGTGAACGATGGTGCGTCCCGCCTCGCCGGGCGTGGTCATGGCAAGGCCGTGCGCGGCCATCCGGCAGGCGTAGAAGCCCTGCTCCATGGTGTAGCGGGTGGCGAGCAGCAGCGGCCGGCGGATGCCGGCGGCGCTCAGCACCTTGGCGGTCTCGTCGATGATGTTGAGAAGGGGGATGTCGACGGCGGCGGCCACCTCGTCGGCAACGAGATGCATGGTGTTGGTGCAGATCAGCACGCAGTCGGCACCGGCCCGCTCCAGCCCTTGCGCCGCCTTGCCGAGGCGGGCGGCGGCAGCGTCCCAGCGACCGGCCTTCTGCAGGTCGACGATCTCCTGGAAATCGACCGAATGTAGGACGATCTCGGCCGAGTGCAGGCCGCCGAGCCGGGTTCGCACCGCCTCGTTGATCATCTTGTAATAGATCGTGGTGCTCTCGAAGCTCATGCCGCCGATGAGGCCAATGGTGCGCATGACATATCCCCTTGTCGCGATGGCCGATGATAGCCTCGGCCATGCGCAAGGCGTTTGCGAGCATCGGCGCAAGATGACCCGGTGACGCAAGAATGTGGCGCTTATCGTCGATATAGTGCAAAATGGACGCGCTAACTCAACTGCGAGAAGGAATCGCAGGCGCATGCTCGACGAACGCGATCGCAAGCTCCTGGAACTGCTGCAATGCGATGCCGGCCTCTCGGTGGTCGATCTTGCCGACCGCGTGGCGCTGTCTGTCTCGGCCTGCTCGCGGCGCATCCAGCGGCTCGAAGCTGAGGGTTACATTGCCCGCCGCACGGTGGTGCTCGACCGCGGAAGGCTCGGCGTGCCGACCACCGTCTATGCGCTGATCCGCACCGCGCACCACTCGTCGGAGTGGATGGAGCGCTTCGCCGCCGTCATCGCCGACATCCCCGAGGTGGTGGAGGCGCACCGCCTCACCGGCAATGTCGACTACATCCTGAAACTCGCCCTGCCGCGCGTCGAGCACTACGACGTCATCTACAAGAAGATCATCCGCAAGGTGGAACTGTTCGACGTTTCGGCGTCCATTTCCATGGAAACGCTGAAGGATGGGGCGCCGCTGCCTGTCGATTATGCATCATAGCGCTGTTCACAAGGACAAAACGGCTATTTCTTGCGCATCGGGAAACATCTAGAGGGTTTCTTAACCGCAGTCATGCAAACAAAACCATATATCGGGCGTATGTGGGAGGAATGCATGGCCCTTAAAAATCTGCGAATTTCGCTGAAGATCGCGATTTCGCTCGTCTCCATCATCGTCTTTTCGCTGGCGGCCATCTTCTACGCCGCCGAAAGCATGATGAAGCTCAACGCCGAGCAGGCGCAGTTCATCGACCGGGACGCCCAGTCCAGCCTTCTCGGCAAGGACATCGAGGGCGCCGCCTACCGGCTCAACACCACACTCTACCGGCTGATCACCACCTTCGACAGCGAGCAGCTCGACAAGCTGACCGCCGAGGTGCAGAACGCCGAGCCCGAGTTCCGCGCGGCGATCGAGGATATCCGCGCGCGCCGGGCCGATCTGTCGACCGATCTCGACGCCGTTGCCGCGCCGCTCGACGAACTCGGCCCCAAGATCAAGGAGGTGATCGAGGCGGCCAAGCTGATGGACTCCGGCCACGGCCGCGAGGTGATCTCCGGCGAGGTGGAGCCGCGCATCGACGCCATGCTGCAGGCGACGGCCAAGCTGCAATCGACCATCGAAACGCAGCTCGTCGCCAACCGCACGGCGCTCGACGCCGAAGCCGGTTCCGCCGTCATCGTCATGGTGGCGATGGTGGCCGGCGGGCTGATGGCCGGCCTTCTGGTGGCACTGGCCATCTCGCAACGCGGCATCGCGGCGCCCATCCGGCGCCTGTCGGCCGCCATGTCGCTCTACGCCAAGGGCGAGTTTTCCGAAGTGCCGCAGGGCACGGAACGCAAGGACGAGATCGGCGCCATGGCGCGGGCGCTCGCCGTGTTCCGCGACAGCGGCATCGAGGCGGAACGGCTGCGCGCCCAGCAGCGCGATACCGAGGCGGCGCGCGAGCGCGATCGTCAGGCCTTGCTGGCCGAGCTTGCCAGCGACTTCGAGGGCACCATGGGCGGTGTCGTCGAGGCGGTGGGCAAGGCGGCCGCCCAGATGAACCAGGGTGCGTCGTCCTTGCAGACGGCCACCGAGCGGACGGCGTCGACGGCACGCAGCGTCTCGGCTTCGTCGCAGGTGATGTCGCAGAACGTGCAGGAAGTGTCGGCGGCCGCCGGCCAGATATCCTCGTCCATCGAGGACATCTCCCGGCAGGTGGAGAGCGCCAAGGGGATCGCCGAGGAAGCCGGCACCCAGGCGACGCAGACGGCGGCCATCGTCGGCGATCTCAGCCAGGCGACGCATCGCATCGGCGAGGTGGTGAGCCTCATCACCTCGATCGCCGACCAGACCAACCTCCTGGCGCTCAACGCCACCATTGAAGCGGCGCGGGCCGGTGAAGCCGGCAAGGGCTTCGCCGTGGTGGCCGGCGAGGTGAAGGCGCTGGCCGGCCAGACCGCCAAGGCCACCGAGGAAATCTCCGGCCATATCTCCACGGTGCAGGACGTGACCGACCGGGCGGTGAAGGCGATCAACCGCATCTCCACCACCATCGGCGAGATCAAGTCGGTGAGCGTCATCATGTCGGCGTCGATGCAGGAGCAGATGGCGGCGACGCAGGCGATCGTGCAGAACGTCACCTATGCCGCCTCCGGCGCGCAGGAAGTGTCGGCCGGCATCAACGGCGTCGCCGAGACGGCCCAGACCTCGGGCGCGGCGGTTGCCACCATCTGCGACATGTCCGGCGAGTTGCTCGGCACCGTCGATCGGCTGAAGTCCAAGTCGTCGGAATTTGCGACGCGCATCCGCGTCGGTTGAGCGGATCTCGCACCGTACAAGAGGGGCCGGGCGGCGCGGGCTGACCGGCCCCTTTCGCTTGCGCTGGTGACAGGTCTTGTCGGTTCTGGCGGCGATACTGCGGCCAAAGGAGCGCAAGATGATCCGTCTTCACGACATTTCCGTACCGGTGTTCGGCCGCTATCTGGAACGGCTCGACGGGCTCGTCATCATCGCCGCAGCCCATATGGCCGATCGCGGCCTGCCGGAGGCGGCGCTGCTTCAGTCGCGTCTTGCGCCGGACATGCTACCCTTCGAGGCGCAGGTCAGGATTGCCGCTCGCTTTCCGCTACGGGCGTTGCGGCCGCTGGTGCCACGCCTGCCGGACCTCCAGTTCGCGGAAGCCGAGTCCTTCGCCGCCCTCAGGGACGACGTCGCCGCCGCCCTCGACGCAGTGTCTAGGGTTGAGCCGGCCGATCTCGAAGGGCGGGAAGCGGAAATCGTCACCGACCGCGCTGGCCTCGCCGAGGTCGCCCTGCCGGCGGCCTGCTTCGTCGTCGACTACGCGCTGCCCAACATGCTGTTCCACCTCTCCATCGCCTACGCCATCGCGCGCTGGGAAGGCGTGAAGCTCGGCAAGGCGGACTTCGACGGCTGGCACAGGTACTGACGGCTCACTCCGGCCCGATCATCCGTTCGGGCCTGACCAGGGCATCGAACTCCGCGTCGGTGACGTAGCCGCCGCCGACGGCTTCCTCGCGCAGCGTTGTGCCGTTCTTATGCGCCGTCTTGGCGATCTTGGCGGCGATGTCGTAGCCGACCTTGGGGGCGAGGGCGGTGACAAGCATCAGGGAGCGGCCAAGGGCGGCCTTGATGTTGTCCTCGCGCGGCTCGATGCCGACGACGCAGTTGTCGGTGAAGGAGATGGCGGCATCGGCGAGCAGCGTCACCGACTGCAGGAAGTTGTAGGCCATCACCGGATTGTAGACGTTGAGCTCGAAGTGACCCTGGCTGCCGGCGAAGGTCAGCGCGGCGTGGTTGCCGAACACCTGGACGCAGACCATGGTCAACGCCTCGCACTGCGTCGGGTTGACCTTGCCCGGCATGATCGACGAGCCGGGCTCGTTCTCCGGCAGCGACAGTTCGCCGAGGCCGGAGCGCGGACCGGAGCCGAGCAGGCGGATATCGTTGGCGATCTTGAACAGGCTCGCCGCCACCGTGTTGAGGGCGCCGTGGCTCATCACCACGGCGTCGTGGGCGGCCAGTGCCTCGAACTTGTTGGGCGCCGAGGTGAAGGAATGGCCGGTCAGCTCGGCGACGCGGGCGGCGATCTTCTCGGCAAAGCCCTTGGGCGCGTTGAGGCCGGTGCCGACGGCGGTGCCGCCTTGGGCGATCTCCATCAGCATCGGCAGCGTCTGCTCGATGCGCTTGATGCCGTTCTCCACCTGCTTGGCGTAGCCGGAGAATTCCTGGCCGAGGGTGAGGGGAGTGGCGTCTTGCGTATGGGTGCGGCCGATCTTGATGATGTCGGCCCAGCTCTTCGCCTTGGCGTCGAGTGCCTTGTGGAGGTGGTGGAGCGCCGGCAAGAGCTTCTCGATCACCTCCGAGGCGGCGGCGATGTGCATGGCCGACGGATAGGTGTCGTTGGACGACTGGCTCATGTTGACGTGGTCGTTGGGATGCACCGGCTTCTTGGAGCCGAGCGTGCCGCCCAGGATCTCGATGGCCCGGTTGGAGATCACCTCGTTGGCGTTCATGTTGGTCTGGGTGCCGGAGCCGGTCTGCCAGACGACGAGCGGGAAGTGGGCGTCGAGCTTGCCGTCGATCACCTCTTGCGCGGCGGTGACGATGGCTTCGCAGAGCTTGGCGTCGAGCTTGCCGAGATCGCGGTTGACCTCGGCGGCAGCGCGCTTCAGGACACCCAGCGCCTTGACGATGGCCTTGGGTTGCTTCTCCCAGCCGATCTTGAAGTTGCCGAGGGAGCGCTGCGTCTGCGCGCCCCAGTAGACCGATGAGTCAACGTCGATGGGGCCGAAGGTGTCGGATTCGATGCGGGTGGACAAACGCAAACTCCCTGCTGTCTTGCCTGTCGTCCGGGGCGGCCGGACGTTAGGCGATTTTCATGAGGGATTCCACCCATGCCTAAGGAGAAAGGCGGAGGCTTCACCGAAATGTGGTCGGACCTCGCGGGCGCTTGACAAGACCGGACGCAAGACCTAAAACGTCGGAACCGTACCGTACGGTACATGAGATTTGGCCCGGCTGACAGAGAGCGAACGCAGGATCATGGAGCCCTTCACCCCCCGCCAGAATGCCGTGCTGGAGTGCGCGCTGCAGCTCCTGGTCGCCGGTGGCGAGCGGGCGCTGACCACCGCTGGTCTGGCGCGGGCGGCCAACTGCTCCAAGGAAAGCCTCTACAAGTGGTTCGGCGACCGTGACGGCCTGTTGGCGGCGATGATCACCTACCAGGCGAGCAAGGTGCGGACGCCCGGTCCGCGCGAGAGCATGCCGACGCTGGAGGATTTCAGTCGCAGCCTTGCGGTGTTCGCCGAGGATCTGATGGGTGTGCTCGCCGGCGAGGTGTCGCTGGCGCTCAATCGCCTCGCCATCGGCCAGGCCGACCGTGACGGTGCCCGGCTGGGCGCCCTGGTGCGGGAGCATGGCAGGCTGCCGATCGAGACGCGCGCCCGCGCCCTGCTTGAGCTCGGCCGGCGGCACGGCTATCTCAAGTTTTCCGACACGCATGAGGCCTATGAGACGCTCTATGGCCTCATCGTACGCGACAGTCACGTCCGCATGCTGCTCGGCGAGCCGCCTGTGGGCACATCCGACGACCTGCCGAGGCGGGCGCGGCTGGCGATCGCCCAGTTTTTCCGTCTCCACGGGCACGGCGCCCAGGACATCGACTAACCCAGGTTCATGAGTAAACCGACGACCGGCGGGGGCCGGCGTCCCACGAACGCCAGAGGCGAGGAAGGATACCAACATGCGCGTCTATTATGATCGTGATGCCGATCTCAACCTGATCAAGGGCAAGAAGGTCGTTGTCGTGGGCTACGGCTCGCAGGGCCGCGCCCATGCGCTGAACCTCAAGGATTCCGGCGCCAAGGACATCGTCATCGCCCTGCGTCCGGGCTCGGCGACGGCCAAGAAGGTCGAAGCCGACGGCCTGAAGGTCATGTCGGTGGCCGATGCTGCCAAGTGGGGCGACTTCCTGATGATCGCCACGCCGGACGAGCTGCAGGCCGACATCTACCGCGACGAGATCGCCCCGAACATCCGTGATGGCGCCGCCATCGCCTTCGCCCACGGTCTCAACGTCCACTTCGGCCTGATCGAGCCGAAGGCGACGCTCGACGTCGTCATGATCGCCCCGAAGGGCCCCGGCCACACGGTGCGCGGCGAGTACCAGAAGGGTGGCGGCGTGCCCTGCCTCGTCGCCGTGCAGCAGAATGCCTCGGGCAACGCCCTTGAGCTGGCGCTCTCCTACGCCTCGGGCGTCGGCGGCGGCCGGTCGGGCATCATCGAGACGACGTTCAAGGAAGAGTGCGAGACCGATCTGTTCGGCGAGCAGGTCGTGCTGTGCGGCGGCCTCGTCGAGCTGATCCGCAACGGCTTCGAGACGCTGGTCGAGGCCGGCTACGCGCCGGAGATGGCCTATTTCGAGTGCCTGCATGAAGTGAAGCTGATCGTCGACCTCATCTACGAGGGCGGCATCGCCAACATGAACTATTCGATCTCCAACACCGCCGAGTGGGGCGAGTATGTCTCCGGCCCGCGCATCATCACCTCGGAGACCAAGGCCGAGATGAAGCGCGTGCTGAACGACATCCAGTCGGGCAAGTTCACGTCGGAGTGGATGCAGGAATACAAGGCCGGCGCCGCCCGCTTCAAGGGCATCCGCCGCAACAACGACGCCCACCAGATCGAGGCGGTCGGCGAGAAGCTGCGCGCCATGATGCCGTGGATTGCCAAGAACAAGCTGGTCGACAAGGCCCGCAACTGATCGCCTCTGGCAATCCACGCTTTAGGCTATGCGCCGGGCGGCGAGCCGCCCGGTCGCGGGGTATCGCCAAGCCCAAGCTGGTCGACAAGGCCCGCAACTGATCGCCTCTGGCAATCCACGCTTTAGGCTATGCGCCGGGCGGCGAGCCGCCCGGTCGCGGGGTATCGCCAAGAACAAGTTGGTCGACAAGGCTCGCAACTGATCGATTTCGACGGTTGGAGCGTAAGGCTCGCAACAGCTAAGCGTGTCAGTCTTTAAGATGACAAAGCCGGAAAGCCACGAGGCTTTCCGGCTTTTTATTTTCTGAAGACACAGGGAACAGACGCAACCAAAGATAGAACAACGTTTCCCATAAACCAGTCATCGTTATCGACGGTGAGGATTGTACCGAAAGGTGTGCAACTTTGGTTCATGATCGCCCGTATTTGTCCAACTGTCCGATACAGTTCATTGGAAACAATCCACGCGTTAATCACTCGGCAATGGAAACATTTCTATTCTTCTGTTCAGTCAGCCCTCTCCCAATCAAGACTGACGACGTTTGCGGAAGCTAGAAAATGAAGATCCAAGGAAAGCTCTATTCGATCGTCGCCTTGCTAGGCGTGATCGCCATCGGCGTGGCCTTGCTCGGCATCCGTCTCATGCAGGGCTACAACGAACAGGTCGATGCCTTCCAGTTGGCCTCGCAGCGCGCCTATGACGGCGAGCATCTCAACCGGCTGATCACCGCCGTGGTGATGGATTCGCGCGGCGTCTATGCCGCGAAGGATGTCGAGAAGGCCAAGCCCTTCGCCGAAGGCATCGTCAAGAGCCTCAAGGCGATCGACGAGTTGCTTGTCGACTGGTCGGCACGCGTGCCGGATGACCGCAAGGCGGCGTTCGATGCAGTGGTGGCCAAGGCCAAGGAATTCAAGACCTTCCGCACCGAGACGGCCCGTCTCGGCACCGAGGAGTCGCCGGCCGCCGCCAACGAGCAGGGCAACAATGACGCCAACCGAAACAACCGAAAGCAGCTTCAGGCCGATGTCGACAAGCTGGTCGAACTCGATCGGCAGGATCTCGACGCGGTGCGTGCCTCGATCCAGGAATACTATGTCGCCGGCCGCCAGACCCTGATCATCTTCGCCGTCGTCGGCATCCTGGCCGGCATCGCCATTGCCTCGTGGATCGGAGCGGCCAAGATCGCCGGCCCGCTCAAGCGCGTCAACGGTGCCCTCGGCGACCTGACCCAAGGCAAGATGGACGTTTCCATCCCCGTCAAGATCGGGCGAGACGAGATCGGCCTCCTCTGGAGCACCGTCGGCACCTTCCGCGACACTCTGGTCGAGACCGAGCGGCTCAAGGCGGCGCAGGCCGAGACCGAGGCGCAGCGGCGCGCCGAACAGAAGGCGCTGCTCGATCGGCTTGCCCGCGAGTTCGAGACCGAGGTCGGCGAGGTGCTCGCCGCCGTGACTCAGACCGCGCAGTCGACGCTGAAGGCGGCCGAGGTGATGGTGACAGACGCCGAGGAAACCTCCGGCCGGTCGATCGCCGTGGCCAGCGCCTCCGAGCAGACGTCGGCCAACGTTCAGGCCGTGGCCGGTGCGTCGGAAGAACTGTCGTCGTCGATTTCCGAAATCGGCCGTCAGATCGGCGAAGCGTCGACGTTGATTGGCGCGGCCGTCGAGCAGGCGCGCCTCACCGATCACGACGTTCGCTCGCTGGCCGACAGCGCCTCCAAGGTCGGCACCATCGTCGCCATGATCCAGGCGATTGCCGAGCAGACCAACCTTCTGGCCTTGAACGCCACCATCGAGGCGGCGCGGGCCGGCGAGGCGGGACGCGGCTTTGCCGTCGTCGCCTCGGAAGTGAAGGCGCTCGCCAGTCAGACGGCCAAGGCGACGCAGGACATCGAGGCGCAGATGGGCACCATCCAGGGCGCCACCCAGCAGTCGGTGGAGAAGATCGCCGACATCTCCCGCCGCATTGCCGAACTCGACCACATCACCTCGTCCATATCGGGCGCGGCCACCCAGCAGAACGCGGCAACCGGCGAGATTGCCCGCAACATCTCGGAAGCGGCCGTCGGTGCCGCCGAGGTGGCGCAGACCATCGTCGGCGTCCGCACCACGGCCGAGAAGAGCGGCGCTGCTTCGCGAGATCTTCTCGATCGCATGTCGCACCTTGCCAAGCAGTCGGCGGTGCTGGAGCAGAAGGTATCGGCGTTCGTCGGCACCATCCGAGCCGCCTGAGAGCCTGACTGGAAATTCTACTGGGATGCGGCATCTAGCTTAGTCTTCTGCGCTTCCGGTGCTCACGGACCTTTAAGTCCGCTCCGCTCCGGTTCTCGAAGCCGTCGCTACCTGCCGCATCCCAGCGAATTTCAGCTCAGGCTCCATGCGATCCCTGGATTACTTCAATCCCTGCCGGCCTCCGGCGGGGATTCTCGTTTGATCGCTGAAGGCGTCTTCCTGTGGTCGTCTTGACGGCCTAGGGTTGATCGACTCAACCGATCGACCGGCCTTTCCGGAACCTCCCATGCTCCACGACATAACCGACGTCCGCCTTCGCCTCCGTTCCGGCGCGTGGCCCATCGACGACGACTTGCGCCCCAGGATCGAGGCGCATTGGGCGGCTTGCCTCGCCGCCAACCCGCATCTCTGGAACGGCCGGGTGCTCGGCACCATCGCGCCGGGCGAGCCGGGCGGCATTGCCATTGATGGCGGCGTGCTGACGGGCGAGGCGGTGGAGGGAGACTTCGCCGGCTTCCTGGCTTGGCGCGACTGGGGCTTTCCTGAGATCGGCATCCGCAACCTGTTCGGCTCGGCGCTGGTGATGTCGTCTGACGGCGCGCTGATCCTCGGCAAGATGGGGGCGACGACGGCCAATGCCGGTCGCATCTATCCGCCCGGCGGCAGCCTGGAGCCGTCCGACGTCGATGGCGATGGCAATGTCGACGTGATCGCGTCCATCGAGCGGGAGCTTCGCGAGGAGACCGGCCTTCTGGCCGCCGAAGCGGTCATGGAGGGCATGCTGGCGGCCTTCGACGGGCCGCGCGTGTCGATCGGCCGGGTGTTCCGCTTTCCGCTTCCGGCTGACGAACTGGTCGCCGTCATTATGGCGGAACTCGACCGGCAGGAGGACCGCGAGCTGGAGCAGGTCATCGCCTTCCGCACCGCCGCCGAACTCGACCGCCCGGAGGTGACCGCCTACAGCCGTGCCTTTGGGCGCCGGCTGCTCGCTGATTAATAGAAAAACCGCCCGCCGGGAGGTCACGGCGGGCGGATGAGGTACTGCGATCTGCCTGGGGTGGTGGCTTTCCGGTCAGCCGCCGAAATACGGCGACTGACAGGGGCGCAGGTTTCCGCGGTTGTCGACCCACGTATTGTCGTAAGAGTTGTAGGAGCGATAGCGGCCCGAGCACCACGCCTGGTGTTCAGCCGACATCGGCGCTGCCACATAGATCGGGGCCGGCTGGCGATAGACCGGAACCGGAGCCGGCCGGTAGACGACCGGCGGCGGGGGCGGCGCGTAATAGACCGGCGGGGCCGGCTCATAGTAGACCGGTGGGGACGGCGGCGAAGCTAGCGCGGCGCCGAGCAGGGCGCCCCCCAGCAGGCCGATCGCTCCGGCGGCCGCGACGTCGCCGCCATCGTAACGATGGTGACGATGATGGTAGCCATCCGCCATGGCCGGCAGTGCCAGCGTGGACAGGACGGCGGCAATGGCGACAGGGGCGGCAATCTTCGAGAGCCTGGACATTTCTCGTCTCCACGCCCGGTCCCCGAAGCTTGACGGACCGGTGCATCCTTTCCGTTAGTCATAGCTGGTAATTTTGGTCGCATTTTGGAAGGCCCGTGGTGAAATTCGGGTGATAACCGACGTGGACTAACGTCCGCGCCGTCTCTATGGTGGCCGGCACCCGTGTGCCTCAGGAGAGAACCAAGTGGCTCGTCGATATGCGATTCTTGATGTTTTCACCGCGAAGGGACTGACGGGTAACCCGCTGGCGGTCGTTCTGGACAGCGCCGGCCTCGACAGCGCTGCCATGCTGGCGATCACCAAGGAATTCAATCTGTCCGAGACCGTGTTCGTGGAGCCGCCGTCGCGGCCCGGCACGTCGGCCAGAATCCGAATCTTTACGCCCGGTCGTGAGCTGCCCTTCGCCGGCCATCCGACTGTCGGCACGGCGGTGCTGCTCGCCCATGAGCGCCTGCAAGGCATCGAGCGTGAGACGGACGCCATGGTGGTGCTGGAGGAGCAGGTGGGTGTCGTCCGCTGTGGCGTCACCATCTCGCCGGAGCGCTCTGGCCGCGCCGTGTTCGACCTGCCGAAGCTGCCGGAGGAGCGTCCGTTCCATGGCGACGTCGGCCTCGCCGCCTCGGCTCTGGGCCTCAATCGCGGCGATATCGGCTTCGAGAACCACGTGCCCTGCGTCTTCGATGGCGGCGGGCCGGTGTTCGTCTTCCTGCCGCTGGCCGGTCTTGACGCCATGCGCCGCATCCGCGTCGACAAGTCGCTGTGGGCGAGCGCCTTCGGTTCTGCCGAGCTCGACCTGTTCGTCTACACGCGCGACGTGGTGACCAACGGACATGATTTCCATGCTCGCATGTTCGCCCCCAACCTCGGCATCGGCGAGGATCCGGCCACCGGCTCGGCCGCCGCTGCCTTCTCGGCCGTGGTGCGCCGCTTCGACCGGCCGGCCGACGGCGAGCACAAGCTGATCATCGAGCAGGGTTTCGAGATGGGACGGCCGAGCCTCATCGAGCTGGAAATCATCATCGAGAAGGGCAAGCTCACCGGCGGCCGCATCGGCGGCGAGGCGGTGATCGTTGGTCGCGGCGAACTTTACGTCTGAGCCCAAGCAACCCCGTTGCAAGGCAACAGCGGCGGCCCTAACGGTGCCGCCGTTTGCTTTTGCATGGCCCGACGTCGGAACCTAGCTTCGTCTCCGGTGCAACGCGTATTCGTGGCTAGCCATTTGAAATCAAAGCGCATTCATTTTTTTCGCCTAAGGGGTCGAAAAGGGCTTGCGCCCAATCTCCGGCATGGTTATAAGCCGCCATCGCTTCCGGACGACACCAACGTCCGGCGAGAAAAGTGGGCGCGTAGCTCAGTTGGTAGAGCAGCTGACTCTTAATCAGCGGGTCACAGGTTCGATCCCTGTCGCGCCCACCACTTTTCCCAAAGACGATCAGACATGTGCCGCTGACTTGTGGTTGCCGAGTCATCAGCTGCCGCGACGTTCCCGCTGATTTGCTCTCAAAGCTTCAGTCTCCTATATTGATGACGGTCATCATCTATTGGATATGGCCGTGTCGGGAGAGGCGCAATGAAGGTCAGCCGTGAGCAGATGGCGGAGAACCGCATCCGGATTCTGGACGAGGCCGGTCGGCTGTTTCGTGAGAAGGGCTTCGAGGCGGTGACTGTCGCCGAGGTCATGAAAGCGGCTGGCCTCACCCATGGCGGTTTCTATGGTCATTTCGCCTCCAAGGACGACCTGATCGCGCATGCGCTCCAGCGTGACCTCAAGGCCAGTGTCGCCAAGACTTCGGATTTCAGAGCTTTCATCGACGGCTATCTGTCGCGGGCGCATCGGGACAATCCCGGCAACGGATGCCCGACCGCGGGATTGGCGGCTGAAACCCGCCATGAAGGTTTGTCCGCCCGGGCGGCGATGACGGTCGGGTTGCGTGAGCAGATCGATCATGTGAGCCGCCTGCTTCCGGAGGGCAACGACGCAGACAGGCGTCGGCGGGCAATCGGAAGCTGGGCGGCGATGGTCGGTGCCATCATTCTTGCCCGCGCCGTCGACGATGCCTCGCTTTCGGACGAGGTGCTGGAGCAGACGCGCGCCTGGATCGACGCCGGCCTGGACGACTGAGCCTCCCGCTCGCTCCACGGATCCAAAGGGCGCTCGGTTCTCCGGCAAACACGATCTCTTGAACCGGCGGGTGTCGGATCGCCTTCATCCGGCGTTGACATATTCATGATGTACGTCATATTTACGTTTATTGATGACGATCATCATAAATAGTCACCCAGCAAGAGACGCATTATGACCAAGCCCTCAGTTCTGATCACCGGCGCCTCCACGGGCATCGGCGCCACCTATGCCGACCGCTTCGCCCGGCGCGGTCATGACCTCATCCTCGTCGCCCGCGACAAGGCACGGCTGGAAACACTGGCCGCCCGCCTGCGCGGGGAGAACAAGGTGGCGGTCGAGGTCTTACAGGCCGACCTCACCAATGCCGACGAACTCGCGGTGGTGGAGACCAGGCTTCGCGATGACCGTCGGATCGGCATCCTCGTCAACAATGCCGGCATGAGCATCGGCAAGACTTTCGTGGATCAGGCGACCGACGACATCGATCGGCTGGTCGCCTTGAATGCGGTCGCCGTCGTCCGTCTGGCCAGCGCCGTGGCGCCTCGTCTGGCCAGTGCCGGGGAGGGGGCGATCATCAACATATCCTCGGTGGTCGGGCTGGCCCCCGAGTTCGGTTCGACGGTGTATGGCGCGACGAAGGCCTTCGTGACGTTCCTGTCGCAGGGGTTGAGCCTCGAACTCGGCCCGAAGGGCGTCTATGTCCAGGCGGTTCTGCCGGCGGCAACGCAGACCGAGATCTGGCAGCGGTCCGGACGGGATGCCGCCTCCCTTCCGCCGATGATGGAGGTGGGCGAACTCGTCGATGCCGCGCTGGTCGGTTTCGATCGCCGTGAAGCCATAACCATCCCACCACTGCCGGAAGCCGGAGGGTGGGACGCCTACCAGGCGGCACGCAAGGCGATGATCCCGGGCTTTGCCGAGATCCACCCGGCGACGCGCTATCGGGTGGCCGGCTGAGCGCTGCGAGACAGGCAAGGGCGCGGTCCGGTTCCGGGCCGCGCGACCTTCGGTCGTTCAGTGCCGTGACGGCGCGACACCGGCAAGGTCTCGCACAATCCGAGCCCGGATTGTTCCTCAGCGCGTGGTCATTGCATGTAGCTTTGATTTCGCCCGTTCTTCTTGGCGACATACATGGAATCGTCGGCTCGCTGGATGAGGTCCACCGCCAGATCCTCGGAGGAGAGGAAGGACACCCCGATGCTGATCGTGGCGCTTCTATCGAGCTGCTCGAGTTTGGTGTTCTCGGCGGCGATGCGAATACGCTCGGCGATCGACAGCGCCTCAAGCTTGTCCGTTTCGACGAGGATGACGGCGAACTCCTCGCCGCCATAACGGCAGGCGGCGTCGGTCGCCCTCAGCCCCTTTTTCAGAACGGACGCCATGGCTCTCAGCACCTCGTCGCCGACCACATGCCCGTGGCGATCGTTGACCTCTTTGAAGTGGTCGATGTCGATGAAAAGCAGGGAGAGGGGCCGATTGTAGCGTTGCGCTCTCTGGATTTCCTGATCGAGCCGCTCGTCGAAGGCCCGCCTGTTGAGCAGTCCGGTCAGCGAGTCCGAGTTGACGAGCCGTTCGAGCTGTTCGGTTCTCTGGGCGACCAGATGTTCCAGTGTCGCGGTCGTCTCCTTCATGGCGGTGACGTCGGTATCGGCTCCGATGAGGCCGACGAACCGGTTCTCGTCGAGCCGGGGCATGACCTTCTCCAGAACCCATTTCAAATGGCCGTCCTTGGCGCGAATCCGATACTCGATCAGGCCGGCGTCGTGTTGACGCAACCGCTCGTCCAGAAACGACCTGTAGCGCTCCCGGTCGTCGGTGTGCAGGAACGAACTCCAGTCCGCGGCCCGCATTTCGCCTTCCGTGAGGCCCATGAACTCCGACCACTCCCGGTTCACGAACTCGCGCGCGCCGGACGTTCCAGCAAACCACAGCATGGTCGGCGCCTGTTCGGCCAGCTGACGGAAGCGGCGCTCGGATTCGTTGAGCGCGGCGATCAGGATCTCCTGCACCGAGAGGGATGGGGCGTCTCCATCGTCGCGGTCCGGAAGGGCGTGAACCATGCGATGGTCGAGCTTCAGAATGTGGGTGACCAGCCAGTTGACGAGAAAGTTGAGAATCTCGTTCACCGCCTCGGCCTGCTCGAGGTCGGACTTGGCGGCAATCGCCTGGACGCGGCTGTCGAACGCCCGGTGCGCGCAGATGTGCTGTTGCTTTTTCGACGCCGTGAGCGACGAGCGGCACATCAGCTTCTCTTCATCGCAGAAGTGCGTTTTGGCATAGTCGATGAGTTCGGCCAGCAAGGCTGGAACGTCCGGCAGTGAGCCCTGTCCTGAAACCGCGTCGGCGATGTTGTTGGTCAGTTCAAAAAGCCGCTTGTGCTGGCCGTCGATCTGATGGTTTCCGGTTTCGAGATGCGTGTTCCAGTAGAAGAGTGCCATGCGTCACGTTCCGGCCTTCATGCCCGTCGATCCCGGCATTTATCGCGGTGAGGCGGATGCTTTCCATGTAGCCTTTAGGCGTTCTTGGTGAAGCTTCGGGTGATCAGCTTGACCGCCTCGCGCAGCCAGAGCACCGAGCTTGCGACGGCGGCACAAAGCAGCCAGTCGGCCGCGCTGAGAGGCGTGGTGGAAAAGGCCTGTTGCAGGAAGGGGATGTATACGACGAAGGCTTGCAGGAGGAGAGAGACGCCCACGGCGACCCACAGCCAGCGGTTCGCGATCACGCCCCGGAAGGCGCTCGCGTGGTCGGAGCGGGCGTTGAACACGTTGAAGAGCTGGAACAGGGTCAGCGTCGTGAAGGCCATGGTCTGGGCGTAACTTATGGTGCCGCTGCCTTCGATGAGGCCGCCGGGTAGCGAGGCGTCGAGCACGGCGAGCGTGCCCACGGCCATCACCAAGCCCACGAGCACGATGCCCGCCCACATGGCCGGGGTTATGACGCTCTCGTCCCGCGGGCGCGGCGGTTCGCGCATGACGGCGGTCTCCGCCGGGTCGACGCCGAGCGCCAGTGCCGGCGCGCCATCCGTGACAAGGTTGATCCACAGGATCTGGGTGGCGAGCAGCGGCAGGACGATGCCGTCGGCGCCCGACGGGGTGAGCCCGATCGTCCCGGCCAGCAGAACGCCGAAGAACATCGTCATGACCTCGCCGATGTTCGACGACAGGAGATACCGCAGGAACTTGCGGATGTTGGCGTAGATGGCACGGCCTTCCTCGACCGCCGCGACGATGGAGGCGAAGTTGTCGTCGGCCAGCACGATGTCGGCCGACTGCTTGGAGACGTCGGTTCCGGTGATGCCCATGGCGATGCCGATGTCGGCGGTCTTGAGGGCTGGGGCGTCGTTAACGCCATCGCCGGTCATGGCGACCGTCTTGCGATGCCGCTGCAAGGCCTTGACGATGCGGAGCTTGTGTTCGGGGCTGACGCGGGCGAAGACCGACACCTCCCGCACCGTCTCGTCGAGCGCGTCCTCGGTCATCGCCTCCAGTTCGGCGCCGGTGACGGCGCGGCCGTCGGAAAGGCCGAGCTCGGCGGCGATGACGGCTGCGGTGACCGGATGGTCGCCGGTGATCATGATAGGACGGATGCCGGCCGCCTTGGCCCTGACGATGGCCGCCTTGGCCTCGTCGCGCGGTGGATCGATCATGCCGACGAGGCCGAGAAAGACCAGGTCGCGCTCGACGCCGTCGTCGAAGGCCTCGGCCGGCGCACCCTCGTGGGGCAGGGTGCGGAAGGCAAGGCCGAGCGTCCTGAGCGCCTCGCCGGCCAGACTGTCGTTGAGAGCGGCGATCTCCTGGCGCCGTTCCTCCGACAGCGGCCGCGCCTCACCGGCTACCAGTTCGTGCGAACATCGTTCGAGCAGCACATCCGGCGCGCCCTTGGTGAGAACCCGGAGCCGCCCCGGCTTGTCGCTGTCGGTGTGGACCGTGCTCATCAGTTTGCGTTCGGAGGAGAAGGGCACCTCGCCGACGCGATCGAAGCGGGCGTCGAGCCCTTCCGGCTCCAGGCGGGCCTTGCGGGCGGCCACGATCAACGCCCCCTCGGTCGGGTCGCCCTCGATCGACCAGCGACCATCCCGCTCCAACAGCACGGCGTTGTTGGCGCGGTCGGCGGCGACCAGCGCCCGCAGCGTTTCGTCGAGATGATCGCCGGCGAGGGCATCGCCGTCATTGCCACTGAGGTCGCCTTCCGGGGCGTAGCCAGTGCCGCTGAAGGTGGCCCTGCCGCTCGCCGTGACCACCACGCGCACCGTCATCTCGTTGCGGGTGAGCGTGCCGGTCTTGTCGGAGGCGACGACATTGGCCGACCCCAAGGTTTCCACGGCGGCGAGATGGCGGACGATGGCGTTGCGCCTCGCCATCCGCTGGACGCCGATGGAGAGCACCGCCGTCACGATGGCCGGCAGCCCCTCGGGGATGGCGGCCACCGCCAGCGCCACGCCGAGGATCAGCACGTCGAAGATCGCCGAGAGGCCGCGCACGTGCTCGACCAGAAGGATGGTGCCGATCATCACGACGGCGATCACCACGACGATGGCTCCGAGGAGACGACCCACCTTGTCGAGCTCCCGTTGCAGTGGCGTGGCCTCCTCGGATGTGCCCTCCAGCATGCCGGCGATGCGGCCGATCTCCGTGGACATGCCGGTTGCCACGACCACGGCGCGACCACGCCCATAGGTCGCCGCCGTGCCCGAGAAGATCATGTTGGCGCGGTCCCCGAGCGGGACGTCGGAGAGGATCGGCGCGACGGTCTTCACCACCGGCAGGCTCTCGCCGGTCAGCGGCGCCTCCGCCATCTGGAGCGAGACGGCCTCGATCAGCCGGGCGTCGGCCGGGACCGTGTCGCCCTCCTCGATGAGGATGATGTCACCGGGAACGATGTCGGTCGCCGGCACGCTCTGACGCGTGCCGTCGCGCAGCACGGTGGCGTGCGCCGCCGACATCTTCTGCAGCGCGGCGACCGCCTGTTCGGCGCGGGATTCCTGGAGATAGCCCATGACGGCGTTGAGGATGACGATGGCGAAAATCGCCATGGCCTCGAAGGGCATGGCGGAGTCGCGCTCGTAGAGCCAGAGACCGGCCGACACCAGCGCGGCGGCGAGCAGCAGGGCGACCAGAACGTTGGCAAACTGTGCCAGGAACTTCTTCCAAGCGGGCACTGGCGCTTCCTCGGCGAGAGCGTTCGACCCGGCCTGCCGCAGTCGCTCCTCCGCCTCCTCCCCGGCAAGGCCGCGTCGTGCGTCGGTGCGGAGATCAGCGAGAACCTCATCGGCCGTCCGCATGTGGGGGACGGTGGCTTCGGTTCGAGACAATGCGCTGTCCATCCCCAGCTCCGATCTGCGACCGGCAGCGCCCGGTGCATCGGGCCTGTCCGCTCGGCTTCTCAACCCTATCGGGATATGGCGACGACAGCCATGGTTTCCAGGGGGCTGCCAAAGCAAAGCCCCGCGCTTTGGGCACGGGGGGCGTCACTGACCGGAGATTGCGTGGCCGTCAGGCGGCCTTGAGGTTCAGGACGAAGGTCTCGACCTCCCGCCGCAGCGTTGCCGAGTTGCCGTTCATGGCGTCCGACAGGCCCATCAGTTGGGTGGCGGCGGCGCCGGTCATCTCGGCGGCGGTGCCGACACCGGAGATGTTCTGGTTGACGGCAGCGGTGCCCTGAGCGGCGCGCTGGGTGTTCTGGGCGATCTCGCTGGTGGCCGCGCCCTGCTGCTCGACCGCGCCGGCGATCGCCTCGGCCGCCGTCTGGATGGTGTCGATGGTCCTGACGATCTTGGAGATGGAGTCGACCGCGACGCCGGTCGCCGACTGGATCTCGGTGATCTTGCTGTTGATCTCGGTGGTTGCCTTGGCGGTCTGATCGGCAAGCTGCTTGACCTCGGCGGCAACGACGGCAAAACCCTTGCCCGCTTCACCGGCCCGCGCCGCCTCGATGGTGGCATTGAGCGCCAGGAGATTGGTCTGGGCGGCGATGTTGCTGATCAGCTCGACGACCGTGCCGATCTGCTGGGCCGACACCGACAGCGACTGGACATTCTTGCTGGAGGCGGCCGCTTCTGCCGCCGCTTCCTGGGCGATCTTCGAGGAGTTGGTCACCTGTTGCGAGATCTCTCCGATCGACGCGGTGAGTTCCTCGGTACCGGCGGCCACGGTCTGGACGTTGGTCGATGCCTCTTCCGACGCACCGGCGACCGACTGGGCCTGCCGCGCCGTTTCCTCGGCGGTGGCCGAGAGATTCTTGGCGGCGTCGGCGACCTCGATGGACGATCCGGAGAAAGAAGCGGAGAGGTTTTCCATGCGCTCCACAAACTCGTCGGTCAGATCTGAGCGACGCTTCAGCTCCGCCGCTTCAGCCGCCTTGATCGCCTCGGCGGCGTGCCGGGCCTCCTCGGCCAGCTTGAGGGCGGAGCGGAACTCTTCGAGGCTGTTGGCGATCCGGCCGATTTCTTCCTTGCGATCCCGGTTCTCGATGATCACGCCATAGTCGCCGTCCTGCATCGCCCGCATCTGCCGCAGCAGAAGCGCCAGCGGCTGCACGACGGACCTCCGCATGCCGACGATCGCGATGCCGCCGATGATCAGCGTCGCAAGCAGAATGCCGGCGAGAGTGAACCAGATGGTCTGCGTGACCTTGGCGTGGTTGCTGGCGATCTGAGCGTCGACGTTCTTCAGGACCTCTTCGTTGAAGGCCACCGTATCCTGCTGGATCTTGTTGATGGCCGGCTGGCAATCGCTGATCAGCAGTTGGAGCGCCTTGGCGGTTACTTGAGGGTCGGTGCTGGCGGACAAGCTCACCACTTCAGCGCAGGTGCCGGTCAGCACGGTCTTGATCCGATCGGAGAAGCCATTGATCTCACTTGCTTGCTGGGGAAGACGCTCGGCCGCGTTGCCGAAGTTGGCCTGCGCGTCGGCAAGCGCCTTGTCACGAGAGGCGGCGGCATCGGCGTTGTCCTTTTCCGTGGTGGCCGCGGCGTTCTTGAACAGCGAGGCCACGACGTCGGACATGTTGCGGTTGGCCCGTGCCATCAGGAACGGCGCCTTGGCATTGTTCTGCAGCAACTCTTCGTAGCTCTGGCTCACCGTGTTGGTCTGCCAGCCGAAGTAGGTGGCTCCCGAAATGGCGACAAGCCCGATCGCGCTGGCGACCCAAACCACTTTGGCGAGCAGGGAAAGATTCTTCAGTGACATCGAGTTCTCCGGTCAAGTACGTACCCAAAAGGCCTGCCGGCGCTTAACAAGGGATAAAGTTGACCCTCTCAGACTCGATGCATTCTGCCGTTCATCCGTCTGCCGTCGGACGACGTGAACGGGGTCTTTCACCTCCTGACGAAAGTGCCAATGCCTCGCAATTTCATTTACTGCCGATTTTGGGTCCGGCAACCGTCGAGGCGCTTCAGAGCTGCGACCCTCTTCGAGAGACTGCCTTTTTGAGCGCTGGCGCGAACAAAGCGCCACGCCGGGTGTTGTAGCCCTCTCGCCGTCGTCTGGCGCCCCGTTTGCTCGGCTCACGCCTGCTCGCCGGCGATCAGACATAGGAGGCTCACGATGCAGAAACGCGCGATCTTGTTTGCCATGGTGCTCATCGCGCCCGCGTCCGCTTCATTCGCCCAGGAGGCGGCGAGCGGCGACGTGGCGGTTCTGCCGCAGGCTTGCCGCGCCGCCATGATGTCCGCCGACCACACGATGGCCGGACCCAGCGCGGCCGGCAACGGCGGCGCGGAGGCTTCCAAGGCCATGCCGGGCATGGACATGACCAAGCCAGCCGACGATGCGGCCATGGGCGGTGCCCAGCAGGAGGCCCTCGACGCCGTCAACCGCATGCACGAGCCTATGATGGCGGCGGCCAGGATCGCCGACCCCGATCTCGCCTTCAACTGCGGCATGCTCGTCCATCATCAGGGGGCGCTCGACATGGCGCGGATCCAGCTCAAATACGGCAAGGATGCCTGGAGCAAGACGATGGCCGAGATGATCATCAATGCGCAGACAAAGGAAATCACCGAGATATCGGCGCATGTCGAGGCGATGACCAAGCAGTAGGCCAGGAGTGGCGCGGCCGGCGGAACACCGCCGACCGCGCTCCTTTGTCAGCCCCGATCGGGCTCGACGCTGGCAAACACCGTGGTGCTGCCATCCTTGCCGATCAACAGCACGTCGTAGGGCTCGGCATCGGCGTCGGCGCCCATGCCGGGCGAGCCGAGCGGCATGCCGGGAGCGGCGAGGCCGACGGCGTCGGGCTTCTCGGCGAGCAGCCGATCGACCAGTGCGGCCGGCACGTGGCCCTCGATGGCGTAGCCACCGACCATGGCGGTGTGGCAGGAGACGGCATCGTCGGGAATGCCGACCTCCTTCTTCCTGGCGGTGATCGCGTCATAGTCCAGTTCGGTGGCGTTCACCTCATAGCCGGCGGCCTGCATGTGGCTGATCCACTCGTGGCAGCACATGCAGCCTTCGTTGAGCACGACGTCGACCTTCTGGCCGGCGGCGCCGGCAAGCGAGGTGGACGCGGCGAGGACGATGAGGGCGAGGAGTTGGGATTTCATGGTTTTGCCTGTGATGCTGTCTGAACGGTCGCGGCGCGCGGTCGGCGCCTGCGACGACAGGGAATATGGAAAATAGTGAACTGGAAGCCGCTCAGGCGCGCGGCGGTTCCAGCAGTGGCCTCGGCGACCGGCCTTCGAGTTCGCCCATGATGCCGGACGGGGCGGCAAAGAGCTCGGCGGTCTGGGCAAGGGCCGGCGAAGCCGGCAGCAGGGCGGGGGCGATCATCGGGCAACCCAGGCCGAAGCATTTGTTGCCCAGGCTCGCCTTGTCGGCCGTGACGCCTCGGTCCTTGTCGCAACAGTCATGTTCGCTATCGGCGGTCATCGCCATTTCCGCATGCGCAGCAGCCACGGGCAGCACGATGCTCCGGCCGGCCAGAAGGCCGATCAGGGCGGCGGCAACGAGAACGAGGCGGAGAGCGGCGAGAAAGCGCATGCTGGCAGTCTCGCATCCTTTGATGCATCTCGCCAGCATGGATTGATGCGGATGGCCAAGGCCATGCTTTTGCCGCAGAGGCGCTATCCGCCGCAATTTGCCCCTCTTTTCTTGGCCGTCGCTCCTGATAGGCTCGCGCTCAGACCATCGATCCGGAGAGCCCGATGCGCGTTGCCATCTTCAGCACCAAGCCCTACGACCGCACCTTCCTGAGCCGGGCCGCTGCCTCGCACGGCCACGAGCTTACCTTCTTCGAGCCGCGGCTCGACCGGACGACGGCGCGGCTTGCCGAGGGCTTTCCGGCCGTCTGCGCCTTCGTCAACGACACGCTGGACGCCGAGGTGATCGCAACGCTTTCCTCCGGCGGCACGCGCATCGTGGCGCTTCGGGCCGCCGGCTTCAACAATGTCGCCCTCGACGCGGCCGAGGAAAAGGGCGTCACCGTGCTGCGCGTGCCGGCCTATTCGCCGCATGCCGTTGCCGAGTTCTCGGTTGGGCTGCTGCTGGCCCTCGACCGACGCATCCACAGGGCCTGGGCGCGGGTGCGTGAAAACAACTTCGCGCTGGAGGGCCTGCTGGGCCACGACCTGCACGGCCGGACGGTGGGCATCGTCGGCACCGGCCGCATCGGTGCGCTGGTGGCGCGCGCCTATCGTCTCGGCTTCGGCTGCGAGGTGGTCGCCCACGACCGCTACGAAGTCGATGATCTCAAGGCGATCGGCGTCACCTACGTGGACCGCGACGAGTTGATCGAGCGCTCGGACATCATCAGCCTGCATTGCCCGCTGACGCCGGAGACGCATTACCTGATCGACGAGGCGGCGATTGCCCGTGCCAAGCAGGGCTTTCTCTTGATCAACACCTCGCGCGGCGCGCTGATCAATGCCGAGGCGGTGATCGGCGGCCTCAAGAGCGGCCGCATCGGTGGCGTCGCCCTCGACGTCTACGAGCAGGAAGCGGACCTGTTCTTCGAGGACCTTTCCAGCGAGATCATCCAGGACGACGTGTTCCAGCGCCTGCTGACCTTCCCCAACGTGCTGATCACCGGCCATCAGGCCTTCTTCACCGAGGAGGCGCTGCTGGCCATCGCCGAGACCACCATGGGCAACATCGCCGATGAGGAAGCCGGCAAGGTGTCGCCCAACCGCGTGCTCAGCGAGAAGGTGGCGGGCAAGGGCTGAGAGGTCAGCCCTTCGCCGTGAGGATGCTGCGGGGAAGGCCGGAGAGGATTTCCGGGCCGTCCTTCCTCAGGATGACGATCTCCTCGAGGCGGCAGCCGAAGCGGCCGGGCAGGTAGATGCCCGGCTCGATGGAAAAGACCATGCCTTCTTCCAGCACGGTTTCCGAAGTGGCGGTGATATAGGGCGGCTCGTGGCCGTCGATGCCCATGCCGTGGCCGGTGCGATGGGTGAAGAACTTGCCATAGCCGGCCTCGGTGATCACCGTGCGGGCGGCGGCGTCGACGTCGCGGGCGAGCGCGCCGGGCTTGGCAGCGGCAAGCGCCGCCTGCACGGCCCGTTCGACGATGGCGTGGATCTCGGCAAAGCCCTGCGGCGGTTGGCCGACCACGGCGACGCGGGTGATGTCGCTCGGGAAGGCGGACTTGATGCCGCCGATGTCGATCACCACCGCATCGCCCTCGGTGATATGGCGGTCGGAGGCGGTGTGGTGCGGGAAGGCACCGTTGGGGCCGCTGCCAACGATCCAGAAGCTCGGCGCCGCGCCTTCCTTGAGGAAATGGTTGCGGATGATGGCGGCGAGTTCGTTCTCCGTCATGCCCGGCTTGAGCGCGGCGACGGCTGCCTCGATCGCCCGGTCGGCGATGGTCGCATTCATCTTGAGGAGATCGTATTCCCGCTCGTTCTTGCGCATGCGCAGACCGCCAAGCGTGTCGGCGGTAAAGGTACGCAAGACGTCGGAGGGCAGGGCATCGAGCACCAGGAGCGCGAAGTCGGCACGCATGGTCTCGTCGATGGCGACTCGGTCGGGCGCGTTGGCGCCGATGGCGCCGAGTGCCTGGCAGAGGGCGACGTGCGGCCCCACTTCGTCGGACCAACGGAAAAAGTCGATGTCGGTGTGCTGGCGCACGTCGTCGGCGTTGAGGGCCGGCATCAGGAAGGCGGTGCCGCCTGGCGAAACGAGCAACAGGCAGGGGCGCTCGTCGGAGGCGGGGGTGAAGCCGAGCAGCCATTGCATATGCGAGCCCGGAGCCACGGCGACGAGGCCGGTTTCGGTCGCGACCATCCGCTCGCGCAGGGCGGCGAGGCGGGTCTGGGTCTCAGGGGTCATGAGGCGGTCCTTGGTGTCCGTCGGCGTCTTCCGGCCGGCTATCGGTCTGTGATTATAGACTTTCGGCGCACATCCACCAACTGCATTGCCGCGTGGCTCCCTTGCGCGGCGGGCATTGGCCACTGATAATCGCGGTTAATTAAGGGGATCCCGGTGGCCGACGAGTTCATCCTTTCCGACGCCGGAACCGGCGCGATGTTGCTGGATGTTGCCAAAGGCAGCGCCTTCGATGAGGGGCGACAGGCGCGGCTCTTGGCGCTCGCCGAGAGCCTTTCCGACGCCCATGGAGTCGAGGACGTCGTGCCGGGCATGAACAACCTGATGGTGACCTTCGATCCGCTTGCAGTCGATGCCGGCGAGATCGAGCGGCGCCTCCTTGAGGGGTGGCACCGCGCAACGCCAATCGAAGACAGTGGGCGGTCGCACGACATCGCCGTTGTCTACGGCGGACCGGATCTTCAGGAGTTCGCGGCCGGACTTGGCCTCTCCGCCGACGACGTGGTCAATCTGCATTCCGCTGGCGCCTACCGGGTGGCGGCGGTCGGCGCCATGCCGGGCTTTCCCTATCTCTCCGGCCTCGACCCGAGGCTTGCGACGCCGCGACGGGCGCTGCCGCGCCAGGGCGTGCCCAAGGGGGCGGTGATCGTCGGCGGCGGGCAGGCCGGCATCATGCCGATCACTGCGCCGTCGGGATGGCATATCCTCGGCCACACCGATTTCACGCTGTTCGATCCGCATCGCGCCTTTCCGGCCACGCTGAGGCCCGGCGACAGGGTGCGTTTCACCATCGCGGGGGTGGAGCGGTGATCGAGATCCTGTCCTCCGGCGCGCTCAACTCCGTGCAGGACCGCGGCCGGCGCGGCCTGTTGTCGAGCGGCGTCTCCCGCTCCGGCGCCATGGATATCCTAGCGCTCGATGCCGCCAACGCGCTTCTGGGCAACGACCGGGATGCGGCGGCGATCGAGGTGGCGGCCTTCCCGTTCCGGATGCGTTTCGACGTGGCGACGACGGTCGCCGTCACCGGCGCCCTTGCCGAGGCGCAACTGGCCGACCGCCGGCTGCCGCCCTGGTGGGCAACGGAAGTGCATGCCGGCGACGACCTGACGATCGCGCCGCCAACGGCCGGTGCCCGCGTCTATGTTGCGGTCGGCGGCGGCATCGACGTGCCATTGCTGCTCGGCGCCAGGGCGACCGAGCTCAAGAGCGGTTACGGCGGCCACGAAGGCAGGGGACTGAAGCGCGGCGACAGGTTGCCGTTGGGGCGTCGTCCCCCCGGAGGGCTGCCGGAGGGTGGCATCGGCGCACCGCCGCCGCCGGGGCGAACCGAGGCCGATGGGCCGTTGCGCGTGCTGCCGGCCGCGGAGTGGGCGGAGTTCTCCGAAGAGGCGCGTGAGCGGTTCGTGTCGGTGGGCTGGGGCGTCACCGCCGAAGCCGACCGGCAGGGGTGCCGGCTCGACGGACCGGAGCTCATGCGCGAGCGGCGGCGCGAGTTGCTGTCGCACGGCATCGTGCCGGGCACGGTGCAGGTGCCGCCTTCGGGACAGCCGATCGTCCAGCTCGCCGAGGCCAACACCTGCGGCGGCTATCCCAAGATCGCCACGGTGATCGAGGCCGATCTCTGGCGCCTCGGCCAGGCGATGCCGGGCGACGCGTTGCGCTTTGCCGTGGTGGGCCGCGACGAAGCGTTGGCGGCGCTGCGCGAGACGGCCCAATGGCTCGACGGGCTGCGAAAGGCGGCGTCGCTCTATCGCGTCTCGTAGAGGGATGCGCCCCAGCCGACGGCCTCGCCATCTGCCGCCAGGGGAGGGCCGAGCGTCAGGTCGGCGGCGGCGATCACCGGCAGCAACAGGCCGTTGGCCTCGACATAGGCGATGGTCTCGCCCTTCCTGACCCGGTCGCCCTCGGCAAAGCGCGGGTTGGTTTGCAATGGATGCCGCGACCGGAAGCGTCCGGGCGACGGGGCAGCGGCGAGCGCCGGCGGTGGCTCGAGTGGGGCCGCTTCGGTTGGCTCCTCGCCGGCGAAGCGGAGTTTCAGCCGGGCCGCGCCGATGCGGATGTCGGCACTGGCAATGCCCCTGTTATCGAGCCGGCGGACGATGGCTTCGATCTCATCGAAGGTCATGATGGATCATCCGGGGCGGCAAGGTGGATGAGCACGGCACCGCGCGTCACCAGCGCGCCGTTCTCGGCGGCAATGGCCGTGACGATACCGGCCCGGTCGGCCTCGACGGGGTTGAGCATCTTCATCGCTTCCAGAAGGCCGACGGTCTGCCCCTCCTCGACGCGGTCGCCGATCTCGACGAAGGGAGGAGCGTCGGGCGACGGCGATCGGTAGAAGGTACCGGTGAGGCCCGCGACGACGGCGTGGTCGTCCGGCAGGGTTGACTCGGGCATAGCGGCGGCTGGCTGGACCATCATGTCCGGCCGTACTTTTCCCTCGCCGTCCTTCACCAGACGAATGTGAATGTCGCCTTCCTCATAGTCGATCTCGTGAAGGCTGGAGTCGTGGAGGAGCGCCACGAGGCGGTCGAGAAGCGCGTCGTACATCATGGCTTGCCCGCAAAGGGGGCGAACGCGACGCCCTCGGCGGCGAGCCGTTCGGCGAGCAGCCGCGCCGTTACCACCGCCGTCGGGCTGTCGCCATGCACGCAGATAGAATCCACCGACGTCGGCAGCGTCTTGCCGCCGACCGAGACGATCTCGCCGGCCTCCACCATGCGGCAGGCCCGCTCCACCGCCTCCGCCGGATCGTGGATGAAGGCACCGGGGCGATTGCGCGGCATCAGGCTGCCGTCGTCCTGATAGCCGCGATCGGCGTAGACCTCGGAGTAGGTGTGAAGTCCGGCGTCGCGAGCGAGCCGCTCCTGCTTGCCGTGGGCGATGGCAAGGCAGGCGAGCGAGGCGTCGACGGCCTTGATGGCCCTGACACTGGCGGCGGCCACGTCGGGATCGACAACCGCGAGGTTGGCGAGCGCGCCGTGCAGCTTCACATAGGCGATGGGGTGGCCGGCCAACGCGGACAACGCTGCCGCCGCGCCGATCTGATAGGCGACGAGCCGCTCGATCTCGCCGGCCGAGTAGGGCAGGACGCGCCGGCCGAAGCCCCAAAGGTCCGGAAAGCCGGGATGGGCGCCGACCGTGACGCCGCCCGCCTTGGCGAGGCGGAAGGTCTCGGCCATGATTTCAGGGTCGCCGGCGTGCAGGCCGCAGGCGACGTTGGCCGAGGTGACCACGTCGAGCAGCGCGGCGTCATCGCCCATGCGATAGGCGCCGAAGCCTTCGCCGAGGTCGGCGTTGAGATCGACGGCGCGGGGTAGGACGGCGGTCATTGCGGCAGCTCCGGGTTCATCCGCGCCAGTATAGGGGCTCGGAGGCCGAACGGAAGGCGCAAGACCCAATCTACCGCTTGGATCGGTAGGAACCGCTGCTGGCATTCGCGCCGGACAGCGGATAGGGTGCGCCGCGCAATCCGCCGGACCCCATCATGACCGAAATGCCGCCGCCCGACCCGCAGGTCCTCACCGAGGACGACAAGACCAAGATTGTCGTGACCGCGCTGCTGTGCATGTTCCTGGCCGCGCTCGACCAAACCATCGTTACCCCGGCGCTGCCGGTGATGGGCGCCTCGCTCGGCGGCGGCGAGTGGGTGTCCTGGATCGTCTCGGCCTATTTCCTGACGGCGACGGCGGTGACCCCGCTCTATGGCAAGCTCGCCGATCTCAAGGGGCGGCGGCCGGTGCTTTACACAGGCGTCGGCATCTTCGTGGCGGGATCGCTGATCTCGGCCATGGCGCCGTCGATGGCGGTTCTGATCGCCGGCCGCGCGCTGCAGGGGCTCGGCGGCGGCGGGCTGATGGCACTCGTCCAGACCATCATCGGCGACGTGGCGCCGCCGCGCGAGCGCGGCAAGTACATGGTCTATATCGCCGGTATCTGGGCGACGGCGAGCATCGCCGGACCGGTGCTCGGCGGTGTCCTTGCCGAATACGTCCACTGGTCGGCCATCTTCTGGCTGAACCTGCCGCTCGGTGCGATGGCCGTGGGACTGTCGCTGAAGCCGCTGTCGCGCCTGCCGAACATTCGCCGCGACCACAAGCTCGACATCCTCGGCGCGCTGATGATCATGGCGGCGACACTGCTGTTCCTCTTGGCGCTGACGCTGGGCGGTCACAGCTATCCCTGGAGCTCGCCGCTCATCCTCGGCATGCTCGCCGTGGCGGCCGGGGCCTTCATTCTGTTCGCCTGGTACCAGTTCCAGCCCGAAGAGCCGCTGTTGCCGCCACGCATCTTCGGCGACCGGGTGATCGCGCTCACCTCGGCGACCGCCTTCCTGGCGGCAGCCGGTCTGTTCGGTTTTTCGGTCTATTATCCGGTCTATCTGCAGCTCATCGAAGGTTTCGGCGCCTCGGCGGCCGGTCTGGCCTTGCTGGGGCCGATGATCGGCTCGGTGGCCGGTTCGAGCATCTCGGCGCGGATCCTGCGCAAGGGCAGCCATTACAAGCGGTTGCCGGTGATCGGCAGCTTCCTGTCGTTGGCATCGCTGGCGGTGGTCGGCCTGCTGGTCGGCGATGTTTCCTTCTGGATGATCGAAGCGCTGGCCGTCCTCACAGCCTTCGGTCAGGGCACGCTGTTCCCGGTCGGCACGGTCATGGTGCAGAACGCCGCCGACCCGCGCGATCTCGGAACCGCCACCGGCGCCTACACCTTCGTGCGCTCGCTCGGCTCGGTCGTCGCCATTGCCGTGCTGGGCGCCATCGTCGGCAGCGCCGGCATCGGCGACCATATCAGCGTTGGCGCGCTGGATCCCGCGGCGAGGGAGACCGCCATTGCCGCCTTCCGCGCGCTGTTCTTTGCCGCCGCCGTGGCGCAGCTTCTGTCGCTGGCGCTCCTGATGCGCATCGAAGAGCGGCCGTTGCGCGGCCGTACGCCACCGCCGGTGGAAGAGTGAGATCCGGCCGGCGATGCCGGTCGGCGAGGGAGGAGTTTGAATGATCCTGCATTGCGTGTTCATGAAGATGCCGGCCGGCACTTCGTCGGCCGACATCCTGAAGCTCTATGGCGCCGTGGCGGCCCTGAAGTCGTTCGTCCCCGGCATGGTCGACTTCAAGGCCGGCCCGAACGCCTCGCCGGAGGGCCTCGGCCATGGTTTCCAGCACGGTTTCGTCGTCACCTTCACCGACGCGGCGGCGCGTGACGCCTATCTCGTCCACCCCGAGCACGTGAAGGTCGGCGACAAGATCGTGGCGGCGGCCGAGGGTGGGCTGGAGGGTATCCTCGTCTACGATTTTGAAGTGTGAACGGAGCATTTCCGCCTTTCCGACGGCTTTCATATCGATTCAACCGCCGAGGCATTGTCGGCGGGCGGCGTTGGCTGTAGAGCTAGGGAGTGTTGCGGACGATACTTTCGTCTGAGCGACCTCCCTTTCGCCCACCACAGCAGGCCCATGTCCTTCACCGATCCGCTCGACCTTGCCGCCCGTTTGCCCGCGCCCGACCGCCTCGCCCTGTTCCTCGATATCGACGGCACGCTGATCGGCCCGACCTACGCCGATCGCGAGCGCGGCATTGCCGCCGACCGCATCGCCCTGATCGGCCGGCTTTACGATCTCCTGAACGGAGCGCTCGCCATCGTCAGTGGCCGCTCGGTGGAAACCGTCGATCCCATGTTCGTGCCGCTGACGCTGCCGGTCGCGGCGCTGCAGGGTGCCGACCGCCGTTTCGCCGACGGCCGGCGCTTCACGCCGGTGCAGACTCCGGAGGAGCGCAAGGCGCTCGACGAGATCGCCAAGGTGGTGGTCGAGACCTATCCCACCATGGACGTCCAGTGGAAGATCGGCGCGCTGGCCATCGTCTATAACGAAGGCGAACCGCTGGCCGCCGAAGTGGCGGCATTGGCCGAACGCCATTCCGGCGGCCATGTGGCGGTGATCCCCGGTCGCGTGTCGATCGACGTGGTGCCGCAGGGCGCCAACAAGGGCTCGGGCATCGCCTTCCTGATGGAGCACAAGCCGTTTGCCGGCCGCGTGCCGGTGCATGTCGGCGACGACACGCCCGACGAGCCAGGCTTTACCAAGTCGCGCGACCTCGGCGGCTTCGGCATCACCATTGGCCGCAAGGTGGCGGGCGTCGACAGCCGCCTGCCCGACCACGAGGCGACCTGGGAGATGCTCGCCGCCTACGAGGCGCGCTGGCTGGACGACGAGCGCGCCGCCGCGCAGTAAGCGTGTTGTTTGCGCATCCGCTTTTCCGAAGAGTCTGCAATTTTTCGGGCGGATGCGTTACCCGATGGCGATCCTGAGATAGGTCGTATCGTCGAAGTAATCGCGGCCCGGCACGAAGGGCCGCGAGCCGGTGACCAGTTCCACCATCAGCGGGTCGTTCTCCCTGATGCGGGCGATTTCCGCCAGACCTTCGGCCAGCGTTGCAGGGGGCGAGAGGAAGCCGTCGGAGGCCAGCACGATCTCGCGGGCGTCCGCCGCCTCGAACACCTCGACGAAGCGGTCGGGCACGAAGGTGCCGGCGAGGCCGCCGTAGGCGAGGGGATCGTCGCTGTCGAGGTTGAGGAAGGCGTGCTGGGCGAGGACGAGCGGCCGGAAGGGTTGCTCCATGGTCGGCACGCGCAGTTCGGCATCAAGGCTGGTCATGCCGAGCCGGAGCCGCGCCCGGATGACGGCGCAACGGAACTCGTAGCCGATGCGGTCGATCTCCTTGCCGCCGGGATAGTCTTTCCTGTCGATGCGGACGTGGCAATCGCCCACCCGCCACACTTCGCCGCGCGCCCGCGACCAGACGGCGGCGACCGCCGAGGGACGCATGATCGTTTCGTCCGTCCAGTCGCCGATCGCCATGGCGATGGCGGCCGTGGCGCGGTCGACGAAGTCGCGGGCCGTGGCGTCCGGCGCCAGTTCCCTGACCGCTCGCTCCACCGCCTCGGCTGCGACGATGCCGCCTGGGCGGCCGCCGATCGGGCCGGAGGAGGTGGCGCCGTCGATGACGGCGGCGAAGTCGTCGGTCACGACCAGCCAGTCTTCCTTCTTGGCGTCGGAGTCCTTGCCGGAGGCGCACAGGCTTTCGATCACCCGGAAGGGGCGTGGGGTGGCTGTCATGGTGCTCTCCAAGGTGCTGCCTGGAACTGACTCTCGTCAGTCGACGTGACCGCTGATCTTCGGCAGGTATTCGCCGCCGTGCTCGACCCAGAAGCGATACATCGCCTCGGCCGACGGCAGCAGCCGCTTGTCGGTGCGGCGGACGACATTCCAGGTCTTGATGAGCGGCAGGCCGACCACGTCCATGATGACGAGGCGGCCGCTCTCCACCTCGGCGGCGATGGTGTGCGAGGAGATGAAGGAGATGCCAAGGCCGGCCATCACCGCCTGCTTGATGGTCTCGTTGGAGCCCATCTCGAACTCGCGGATGTCGCGTCCGCCGTCGTGCTGGCTGATCAGTTGGCCGAAGGAGTTGCGGGTTCCGGAGTTGACCTCGCGCACCAGGAATGTCTCGCCCATCAAGGCTTCGATGGGAATGTTGCGCTCATGGGCCAGCGGATGGTCGGGCGCGCAGATGATCACCTGCGGATGCTTGCCGATCGGCTTGGCCTCGACCTCGAACTCGACCGGCGGCCGGCCCATGACGGCGAGGTCGACCTCGTAGTTCCGGAGGCGCTGAATGGTCTCGTCGCGGTTGCCGACGATGAAGTCGATGTCGACCTTCGGGCGCACCTTGCGGAAGGCGGCGAGCACGGTCGGCGCAAAATAGCGGGCGGTGGAGACGACGCCGACGGCAACGCGGCCCGATCCGGCCTCGCGCATCTCGGCCAGCGCGCCCGAGCATTCGTTGAGCAGCGCCTCGATGCGATCGAGCGTGGTGGCGATCTCCTTGCCGGCCGACGTGGCGATGAAGCGGTCGCCGACGCGTTCGAGAAGCGGCAGGCCGACGAGGTCTTCCAGCGCCTTCACCTGGGCGGTGATGGCCGGCGGCGTGACGTTCATGGCGGAGGAGGCGGCGGTGACGGTGCCGGTCTTGATGACCGCCGACAGGAATCGCAGCTGCTTCAAAGTCGTGTGGCGCATGCTCGGATTCCCGTCTCTCCATGTCTTGCTGCCGGTGTGCCCGGCGAGGGTGCCCGCTCCGGAATCACAATGGTCTTCCGAAGCTTACCGCAAGCTCTCCTCGGACACCATTTGCCGGGCGGCGTTTCGACCATTGTCGCGGGGAAAAGTTCCGCGCCGATCGCGCGCCCTCGGTGCCCCTCAAAAGCGACGGGATCGTGACCGCGGGGCAACAATCGACAGACGACGAGCGGCGACAAAGGCGGATGCCGTTGACGGCTCACGGCGCGCCCGGCAGGATCGGTCCGTCGCAACAGGAGCGTGGATGTCACGTCTGTCTGAATCCCGGTGAGGGCCTGCCCCGGCATGGTGCCGGCAGAGCGGGCCAATCCCAATGTCGCCCCGGAAAGCCCTCTCGGCTTCCGGAACGCTTTGGTGTGCCCTAGAGCATTTGCCGACCAAATTGAAACATTTGGTCGTCGAGCGAATGCTCCAGTTTGTTTGCTGGAGCAGCCGCTTTTCGATCAGGTTGATTCAACCTGATCGGCGGGTGCTCTAGCGGCGCCATTCCCGGACTTCAGACGATGGATATTTCACGTGCCGAGCAGCGCATCCTGCACCTGCTCGCCCAGGGCGGACGCATCGAGATCACCCGCGACGATCGCGGCGACATCGAAGAGCTCGCCTGCTTCAGCCGCGACGGCTGGCTCTACACCGACTTCAATCTCACGATGTTCCGCAAGTTGAAGAACAAGCGGGCGATCGCCTCGCGCAACAGCAAGCCTTATCGCATCACACAGCGCGGGCTGGAGTTGGTGCGCTCGCAACCGGACAATCGCTAAGACAGTCGTAAATTCTACTCTGGCGGCCGTCTGATGCGACTTTCTCCGCTTCCGGTGCTCACGGACCTCTAGGCATTGGCGGGTCACCGCCAATGCCCTGTCTTCTGCTCGACGCAACTCCGGACGCAAAACCGCAAGGCACTTTTGCTGGAGTTGCTCAACGTCCGCTCCGCTCCGGTCCTCGAAAGCCACACCAGCCGACTCGCCGGAGCGAATTTCCAACCGCCTTTACGCGTCTTGCAGCTCTCGTAGCTTTCGGCGGCGGTTTTATCCGTCGCCGGCTCTTGATCGATTACGGTCGGATTTTCCCCCGGTCTTGGGAAACGGGGTTAGCGCTCGGCGGCGTCTTGCTTTAAGAACGTTTCACCTCGGATCCCTTTCAACGGACACGCCTTTCCATGACCGTCAAGATCGCCCCCTCCGTGTTGTCGTCGGATTTCTCGCGCCTAGGCGAAGAGCTCGCCGCCGTCGAAAGGGCGGGTGGTGATTGGGTCCACATCGACATCATGGACGGCCATTTCGTGCCCAACATCACCTTCGGCCCGGCGGTGGTGAAGGCGATGCGCCCGCATACCAAGCTGCCCTTCGACGTGCACCTGATGATCGAGCCGGCCGACCCGTTCATCGCCGCCTTCGCCGATGCCGGCGCCGACGTGATCAGCGTCCACAAGGAGGGCGGGCCGCATATCCATCGGTCGCTGCAAGTGATCCGCTCGCTCGGCAAGAAGGCCGGCGTTGTGCTCAACCCCGGCACCGACGTCGGCTGCCTTGAGTACATGCTCGACGAGATCGACCTGGTGCTGGTGATGACCGTCAACCCCGGCTTCGGCGGCCAGGCCTTCATTCCCGCCGTCATCGAGAAGGTGAAGAAGGTGAAGGCGCTGACCGGCGACCGGCCCATCCACATCGAGATCGACGGCGGCGTGTCCACCGCCAACGCCGGCCTTTTGGCCCGCGCCGGCGCCGACGTTCTGGTGGCCGGCACCTCCGTGTTCAAGGGCGGCACCGAGGCCGACTATCGCCGCAACATCCAGGCCCTGAGAGACAGCCTATGAGCATTCGCGCCCTGATCTTCGACCTCGACGGCACGCTGGTGGACAGCCTGCCGGACCTCGCCGAAGCGATCAACGAGCTGATGGCCAAGAATGGTCTCGCCCCACATGCCGAACGGGCTGTTTCCTCGATGGTCGGCAAGGGCGTGCCGGTACTGGTGCAGAAGGCTTTCGCCGCCCATGGGGTGGTTGTTGCCGGCGAGGTGCTCGACGCGCATGTGAAGACCTATCTCGGCTTCTACGAGCCGCGCGCCACTCGCCTGACGCGTCTCTTCCCGCATACCGCCGACATGGTGAAGGAGCTCGCCAAGACCTATCGCCTTGCCGTCTGCACCAACAAGCCGACGGCGGTGTCGCGCGAGATCGTCGACGGCCTCGGCATCGGCACGGACATCTCGGTGGTGGTCGGCGGCGACAGCGGCGTGACGCCGAAGCCGGCGCCGGACATGCTGTGGCTGGTGGCCGACCGGCTGGGCCTTCCCAAGGAGGAGGTGCTGATGGTCGGCGACAGCGCCAATGACGTCGCCTCGGCCAAGGGCGCGGGCATCAAGGTGGCGGTGGTGCGCTACGGCTATACCGACATTCCCGCCGACGAGCTTAACGCCGATTTCGTGATGGACGATTTCCGGGGTCTTCCGGCAGTATTGGAGCAACTCCAATAGACCGTATCGCTTGAGCGGAAAACCGATACTCACTTCTCCGCAGGATGCTCTGGCTGCGAGGGCGTAATGGCACCCCCGATCAAGGCGCTGATCTTCGATGTCGACGGCACGCTGGCGGAAACCGAAGAGGTTCACCGGCTGGCCTTCAATCGCGCCTTTGCCGAAGCCGGCCTGCCCTGGGTGTGGGAGTCGGAGTTCTACGGCGAGCTCCTGGCCGTCCACGGCGGTCGGGCGCGGCTTGCCCATTTCATCGAGCATCACGCGCCGCCGATGGCCGATGTCGGCCGGCAGAAGATCGACGAGCTGCATGCCGCCAAGACGCGGCTCTTTGCCAAGCTGGTCGATCGCCGGCTGGCCCGGCCGCGCCCCGGCATCGAGCGGCTCATCGAGGATGCCCGTTCGCAGGGGCTCGCCGTGGTGCTGGCGACGACGTCGAGCGTCGAGAATGCCGAGGCGCTGATCCTCGCCAACTTCGGGCTGGATGGGCTTGAAAAGATCAGCGCCATCGTCGGCGGCGCAGGCGCGGTGCGGCCGAAGCCGGCGCCCGACGTCTACGAGCTGGCGCTTTCCAAGCTTGGTCTCACGCCCCGCGCGGCGATCGTGTTCGAGGACAACGGGCCAGGTCTTGCCGCCGCCACGGCGGCCGGCATCCGCACCATCGTCACGCCCAGCCGCTATGCCGGCGGCGACGATTTCAGCACTGCCTTCGCCGTGCTGTCGCACCTCGGCGATCCCTTCGAGCCCTACCAGCATATCGCGGGCGTGGGCGACGAGGAGGGCACGGATATGGTGACAGTGGCCGCCCTGCAGCGCTGGGTGTCGGACGATGACGACATGCTGGGGCTGCTGACCATCGGCGGCAGGCCTGTTTATTGATCGTTCGGATCAGCCAAGCCCCACCGGGAAACCCTTGAACGGCTTGATTTCCTTCAACACGAAGGTGGTCTGCATCTCCTTGATGCGCGGCAGGCGGCGGATCACCGTCATGGCGAAATCGGCGTAGGTGTCGAGGTCGGGCGAGACCACCTGCAGCAGGAAGTCGGCGTCGCCGGCGATCGAGTAGCAGGCGATCACCTCGCGCAAGCGGGCGACGCTGTTCGAGAACTCCTCGGCCTCGGCCTCGCTGTGGCTGTCGATCTTGACGCGGACGAAGGCGAGTACGCCAAGGCCGATCTTTTGGCGGTCGAGCGTGGCGCGATAGCCACCGATGACACCGCTCTCCTCAAGCTGCCTTACGCGCCGCCAGCAAGGAGAGGTCGAGAGACCGACCTCGTCGGCGAGCGCTTGGTTGGTGAGGCGGCCATCGGCCTGGAGCGCATCGAGAATCTTGTTGTCGACTGGCTCTAGCGGCGAGTTCGGCATGTCCTACCCTCTCTTGATCTTTTGTGGGTAGATCCTACCGTATTCGGCAGTTCCGACGCAAACTTCGGTAAGAAGTATCCCGGCAGCGCAGATAACCTGCCGAGGTGTTCATTCGCTTCGGAGTTCTCATGTCGCCCGACCACCGCCTCGCCATCGTCGTCAATCCCGAGCTGCCGCTCGGTTTGCTCGCCAATACGGTCGGCGCCATCGGCATCGGCCTTGGCGCCCGCCTGCCGTGGCTTGGTAACCGACAGCTCAGCGATGCGGAGGGGAGGGTCATCGACGACAGCTCCATCCTGCCGGTGCCCATCCTGGCGGCCACTCCAGAGGCTATTGTCGCACTGATGCTGAAGGCCATGCCGCGCGGCGAGGACAGCGCGTTGGTGGTATTCCCCGCCTTCTCGCGGGCGCTGCACGACTATCGCGAATATGAGGCGCTGCTGCCGGGTAAACGTCTCGGCGACGAGGTGATCGATGGCGTCGGCCTGTGCGGGCCGACCAAGTGGGTGAAGTCGCTCACCGGCTCGCTGCGCCTTTTGAGATGACCGCTCAGCGGAACGGCCGGCTGACGAAGGGCGAGCCCTTAAGACCGAAGCGCCAGGGATGGTCGGCGGCCTTGGTGATGCCGATACGGGGACCATTGACGATATCGGGCGTTCCCTCGCGCGGTATCAACTCGAAGGGAGGCGCATCGAGTGGCAGGCCGTTGTGGGCGATGGTGATGCCGAGCGCCTCAGTCAGCCGGCCCGGCCCCGAGGCGAGAAGGCGCGGCTCAGCCGTCCTACGCCGCTCGGCCATCGCCGCCAGGCCGACGGTCGGTTCGATCGCCCTGAGCAGCACGGCGGCGCCATGGCCCACCGGACCGGTGACGATGTTGAAACACCAGTGCACGCCATAGGAGCGATAGACATAGGCGGTGAGCGGCGGTCCGAACATGGCCCGGTTGCGCGGCCGCTCGCCACTGAAGGAGTGCGAGGCGGGATCGTCGGCCTCGTAGGCCTCGGTCTCGACGATGATGCCGCCGACGCCGTCGACCAGGAAAGTGGCGCCGATCAACAGCGGCGCCAGCTCGACGGCGGGGAGGGGAGCGAGGGAAGCGATCACGGGGTTTTCCGGGCGAGGCGTTTTGTCAGGCCGTCGACGAGGCGATCGGCGACGAAGCGGATGCGGCGGCTCGGCTTGAGGTCCTCGTGATAGACCAGCCAGAGCGGCAGCGCAAAGCCGATGTCCTCGACCGGCAGTCGCACGACGCGCGGCTCGGCCTCGGCGATCGGCACCTGGGCGAAGCCGATGCCGGCACCGGCGATCACCATCTGCCAGCCGACGACGTGATCGTCGGAGCGGATCGGAAACCACTCGCGCGGCACCGGCAAGCCGGCACGGGCGAAGCCTTGCAGCAGGTCGTCGGCCCGGTCGAGGCCGATGACGTCATGGTCGAGGAGGTCGGCCAGCCGGGTTGGCGTGCCCCGTCGGGCGAGATAGGCGGGCGAGGCGTAGACGGCGAGCGGAACCTCGCCGATGCGGCGGCGGATGAGTTGCGGCTGGCGCGGCTCGTACATGCGGAGTGCGATGTCGGCGTCGCGGCGCAACAGGTTCTGCGTCTCATCGCTGGCGACGATCTCGATGTCGACGGCCGGCTCCTCGACATGCAGTGCCGCGATGATGTCTGGCAGCAGATAGGTGGCTACCATGCGGCTCGCCGTGACGCGCACTGTGCCGGCGAGGCTGTCGCCGGTGCCGCTCGCCTTGCGCTCCAGCGCCAACGCCGCCTCGCCCATGCGGCGGGCGTCCTCGACGAGGTCGAGCGCGGCGGGTGTCGGTTCGAGCCCGCGCGGCTGCCGGCGGAACAGCGGTGTGTCGAGTGTTTCCTCAAGCTCGCGGATATGCCGGCCGACGGTGGGCTGGACGAGGCCGAGCCTGTCGGCGGCAGCCGACAGAGAGCCGGTGTCGACCACGGCGAGGAAGGAGCGGAGAAGGGTCCAGTCGAGCATAGCCATGCAAAAATGAATGGTTCTTTGACAAACATAGCGAATTGATGTGCGAAATGAAACCATCCATTTTTCGGGGCACGGATTGCCTTCATCGAGCCAAGTTTGCCTCAAAGCGTTTTACCCAGGAGATCATCATGGCTGGACATGTTCTCATCCTCGGTGCCCTTGGCGGCGTCGGCCAGGCGGTTGCCGAAGAGTTCCATCATCAGGGCTGGCAGGTGTCCGGCCTCGTTCGCAAGGGGCGGGCTGGAGAGTTGCCGGATTGGGTTTGGCCGGTTGAGGCCGATCTCCATGATGCCGACGCGGTGGCCAAGGCGGTGAGCTCCGAGGTGGACGTAGTGTTCGACGGCCTTAACGCGCCCTATCATCGCTGGGCCGAACTGGCAAAGCCGCTCTACGCCGCTGCGCTCGCCATCGCCGAGCGGCTCGGGGCGCTGCATCTCTTTCCCGGCAATGTCTACGGTTTCGGCGAGGGAATGCCGGACCGGCTGACGCCCGACCTCGTGGCGGCGCCCACCTCGGAAAAGGGCAGGATCCGCGTCGAGATCGAACGAAGTTTCGCGGAAGCGGCGCGGGCCGGGCGCGTTCGCACCTGCATTCTCCGGGCCGGCGACTTCTTCGGCCCGACCATCACGGGACAGAGCTGGCTGTCGGCGCTGATCGCCACCAAAGCCGGGCAGGGTGTCATCCGCTCGCCAGGGCCGGAGGATGTGCCGCATGCCTGGGCCTATCTACCCGATCTCGCCCGCGCCTTTGTTCGTCTGGCCGAACGGCGCGACCGGCTCGGCGGCTTCGAGGTGTTCCACTTCGAGGGGCACACCGCGTCAATCGACGATATCGCCCAGGCGGCGGGTGTCGCCCATCGGCGGCCGATGCGGGTGCGGCGCGTGCCGGGCCTCGCCTTCACGCTGATCGGCCTGTTCGATCCGGTGATCCGGGCCTCGCGCGAGATGGCCTATCTCTGGCGCGTGCCGCACCGGCTTGTCGACCGCCGGCTTGAAACGGTAACGGGGCCACTGGTGGCGACCCCGCTGCCGCAGGCGCTGGCATCGATCCAGGTCTGACCGAAGACGAGACAGAACCCGCCGGCGCAAGCGAAGCGTCGGCGGCTTGCGGTTCATGGCATTTCGATCACGATCTTACCGAAAGCGCCTCGATCGAGATGGTCGAGGGCGGCCGGAACGTCCTTGAGCGGGTAGCGCTTGTCGATCACCGGCTTGAGACCGGTGCGCTCCACCTCGGCGACGAGCTCTTCCAGCGCCCGGCGATGGCCGACGCCGATACCCTGCACCGTGACGTTCTTCAACATCAGCGGCCCAGCGGGGGAGGCGATCTCGAAACCCTCCAGAACCCCGATCTGGTAGATCCGGCCGTCGACGGCGGCCGCCCGCACGGCCTTGGCTAGATGCGGCCCGCCGACGAGTTCGAGGATGTGGTCGGCACCGCGATCGGCCGTCAGGCGATAGACGGTCTCCACCCAGTCCTCCTGCGACCGGTCGATGCCGTGATCGGCGCCGAGCGCCTTGGCGCGCTCCAGCTTTTCCGCGCCGCTTGAGACGACGATGACGTTGGCGCCGCGCGCCTTGGCGATCTGCAAGCCGAACAGGGCGACGCCGCCGGTTCCTTCGATCACCACGCTTTCACCGGCGCGGAGGTGACCTTTCTCGATAAGCGCGAACCAGGCCGTCACGCCGGCGCACGGCAAGGTGCTGGCCTCGCCGTCGTCGAGCGACGCTGGGGCGCGCACAAACCAGTCAGCCGGGAAGGCGACATGTTCGGCGAGAACGCCGGGGTAATATCCGCCGAGCGTCTGATAAGGCGGGACGCGGCCATTGCCGCGCGGTGGGCCATCGGTCCATTCCGGCGAGAAGACCGAAATGACGCGGTCCCCTTTGGCAAAGCGCGTCACGCCGTCACCGACCGCCTGCACCACGCCCGCGAGATCGGAGGCGGGCGTGAACGGCAAGGTCAACTGCATGCCCATGCCGCTCTCGATCATCAGCTTGTCGCGGTAGTTGAGGGAGACGGCGGCCACCTTCACCAGCACCTCGCCCGGCTTGGACTCCGGGATGGGCGCATGCCTCAGGGCCAGCTTGTCGCGTCCGATCCCGTCCATTTCCCAACGTTGCATCGTGTCCGTCATTGTTTGCTCCTTGACGTGAGTGACGAGCACGCAGCATACCGTTGAGCAAATGGAGCCGGTGGTGACTTATGCTCCAAGCACTGGTTCCTTCAGGATGACAATCATGGGCGAGATATTGAACGGCGTGGATGTGTTCGTGGCGGCCGTGGAGACGGGCAGTTTCGCCGCGGCGGCAGAGCGGCTGCATGTGACGCGTTCGGCGGTTGCCAAGACGATCGCGCGGCTGGAAGCGCGGCTCGCCGTTCGCCTGCTGCATCGCACTACACGAAGCCTGGCGCTCACCGAGGACGGCCAGGGTTATTACGAGCACTGCCTGAGGGCCATGGAGGCGTTGCGCGCCGGTGAGTCGGCCCTGGAGTCAGGGCGACGCGAGGCGGTGGGGCGACTGCGCGTGTCGATGCCGATGCTGTTCGGCAAGCGCTGCGTCGCGCCGGTGCTGGCCCGGCTGGCCGCCGAGCATCCCCGGCTCGAACTCGATCTGTCCTTCAGCGACCGACGGGTCGATTTGATTGAAGACGGATTCGATCTGGCGCTCCGCAACGGTGACATCAGCGACGGCGCCGGTCTGATGATCCGGACGGTGAGCCTGCAACGCATGACGGTTTGCGCTTCGCCGGCCTATCTCGACCGCAACGGACGGCCGGAAAACCTCGACGATCTGGCCGCCCATCACGGGGTCGTCTACGGCCGTGCCGGCCATGTCAGGGCGTGGCAGTTCCCGGTGGGCGATGGTGCCTCACTCGAGGTGACGCCGCCGAGCCGAATGCGGTTTGACGACCTTGAGGCGATCGCCGATGCGGCGGAGGCGGGTCATGGGTTGGCCTGGCTGCCCTGCTGGCTGATCCGCGACAAGGTCAGACTCGGTACGCTCGTTCCCCTGCTGGGCAACGTGCCGCGCCGGGTGTTCAAGACGCACGCCATCTGGCCCGAAACGCCGCATCTGCCGTTGCGTGTCCGGCTTGCCATCGATGCGCTGGCGGCCGCGCTTCCGGGGAGTGCCGAGCTCTAGCCACAAAAAAGGGGCGCGGTACGGATCGATCGTGCCGCGCCCCGATTGTCATATTGCGGCGCTGTCAGAGCAGCTCGCCCTGCACCGCGAAGCAGGCGACCTTGGCGTTGCCACCGGGCGCCTGCAAGAGCTTCGGCTGGTCGACGTCGCAGGGCTCGTAGGCGAAGGGGCAGCGCGGATGGAAGGCACAGCCCCTGGGCGGACGCAGCGGCGACGGCAGTTCGCCGGTGAGGCGGATGCGCTCGCGCCGCTTCTCCGGCTCGGTGGTCGGCGTGGCGGAAAGCAGGGCGCGCGTGTAGGGATGGCGCGGCGTGTTGAAGATCTCGTCGGCCGTTCCGAACTCGACGGGGCGGCCGAGATACATCACCATCACCTCGTCGGCGATGTGGCGCACGACGGAAAGGTCATGGCTGATGAACAGGTAGGCGAGGCCGAACTCCTGCTGCAGGTCCATCAGGAGGTTCAGCACCTGCGCCTGGATCGATACGTCGAGCGCCGACACCGGCTCGTCGAGCACCAGGATCTTCGGGTTGAGCATCAGCGCCCGGGCGATGGCGATGCGCTGGCGCTGGCCGCCGGAGAACATGTGCGGATAGCGGTCGTAATGCTCGGGCCGGAGGCCGACCTTTTCCATCATCGCCCGCGCCTTCTGCTGTCGCTCGGAAGCCGACAGCGAGGTGTTGAGGCGCAGCGGCTCTTCCAGGATGGTGCCGACCTTCTGGCGCGGGTTGAGCGAGCCGTAGGGGTCCTGGAAGACGATCTGTACCTTTCGGCGCAGCTCGTGGCTCGGCGCCTCGGTGTGGTGGACCTGCTTGCCGTCGATGATCAGCTCGCCGGCGGTCGGCGGCTCGATCATGGTGACGAGGCGGGCGAGCGTCGACTTGCCGCAACCGGACTCGCCGACGACCGCGAGAGTCTTGCCGGCGCTGAGCTTGAAGGAAGCTTCCGACAGCGCGCGCACGGTGGCCGGCTCGGCGAACATGCCGCGCTTCAGGCTGTAGTGGCGGGCGAGGTGCTGGGCCTCGAGGACGACGTTTGGCGAAACGGGCGCGTTCATGCCGAAAGCCTCCGGTCGAGGATGGCGGCCGGGCCGGGATGGCCGACCGGCTTGCCCTGGTTGAGCGGATAGTGGCAGAGCGCGTAGCCGGCGGCCTGGCCCTGGGTGACCGGCGCCTTCTCGACGCAGCGCTCGGTGACGAAGGCGCAGCGCGGGCTGAACAGGCAGCCGCTGGGGCGATCGTACTGACCGGGCACCACGCCGGGGATCGACGGCAGACGGCGGGTGGTCGCCCGTTCCGGCAGCGCCGACAGCAGCGCCGCGGTATAGGGATGGTGCGGATCGGCGAAGAGTTCGCTGACCGGCTGCTCCTCCACCTTCTGGCCAGCATATTGCACCGAGACGCGGTTGGCGGTTTCGGCGACCACGCCCATGTCATGGGTGATCAGCACCAGCGCCATGCCGGTCTCGCGCTGCAGCTTGGCGAGCAGGTCGAGGATCTGCGCCTGGATGGTCACGTCGAGGGCGGTGGTTGGCTCGTCGGCGATCAGGAGCTTGGGATTGCAGGCAATCGCCATGGCGATCATCACGCGCTGGTTCATGCCGCCCGACATCTGATGCGGATAGGTGTCGAGGCGCTCGGCGGCCGAGGGGATGCCGACCAGCTCCAGAAGCTCGACGGTGCGGTCGCGCCGGGCGCGTTTGTCGAGCCCGAGATGAACCTTCAGCACCTCGCCGATCTGCCAGCCGACCGTGTAGCACGGGTTGAGCGAGCTCATCGGCTCCTGGAAGATCATGGCGAGGTCCTTGCCGACGATGCGGCGGCGCTCGCGCGCCGGGATCGTCAGAAGGTCCTTGCCGTCGAACATCATCTTGTCGGCGGTGATGGTCGCCGTCCAGGGCAGGAGGCCCATCAGCGCCAGCATGGAGACCGACTTGCCCGAGCCGCTTTCGCCGACGATGGAGACGATCTCGCCCGGCTCGACGGTCATCGACACGCCGTCGACCGCGCGGAACTGACCGCCCACGGTGCGGAAGTCGACCGAGAGGTTGCTGATTTCGAGAATGGGCATCACGACCTCTTCAGCTTCGGATCGAGGGCGTCGCGCAGGCCGTCGCCCATCAGGTTGATGGCCAGCACGGTGATCAGGATGGCAAGGCCCGGGAAGGTCACCACCCACCAGGCGCGGGTGATGAACTCGCGGGCCTCGGCCAGCATGGTGCCCCATTCCGGGGTCGGCGGCTGGGCGCCCATGCCGAGGAAGCCGAGGGCGGCGGCATCGAGAATGGCGCCCGAGAACGACAGGGCGGCCTGGACGATCAGCGGCGCCATGCAGTTCGGCAGGATGGTGACGAACATCAGCCACAGCGGGCCGGCGCCCGAAACGCGGGCGGCCGTCACATAGTCGCGGTTGCGCTCGGAGAGCACGGCGGCGCGGGTGAGGCGCACATAGTGCGGCTGCGCCACGATGGCAATGGCGATCATCGCGTTGGTGAGGCCGGGGCCGAGGATGGCGACCAGCGTCAGCGCCAGCAGCAGCGACGGGAAGGCCAGGATGACGTCCATGACGCGCATGATCGTGGTGTCGACCCAGCCGCGGAAGAAGCCGGCGAACATGCCGATGATGACGCCGCCGATCAGCGACACCGAGACGACGACGACGCCGATGAACAGCGAGAAGCGGGCGCCGTAGATCAGGCGCGACAGGATGTCGCGGCCGAGCGCGTCGGTGCCCAGCAGGAACAGGCCTTCGCTGCCGCGGGTCATCGGCGGCACCAGCAGGGCGTCGCGGAACTGCTGGTCGGGATTGAAGGGGGCGAAGAGCGGCGCGGCGAGGGCGACGAACACCAGCGCCGCGAACAGCACGAGGCCGGCGACGGCGCCGTGGTTTTCCGAGAAGTAGCGCCAGAATTCCTTGAGGCGCCCCGGACGGACGGAAGCGGAGACGGCGGTCATCGGGTTACCTCTGGTGCCGGATCTTGGGATTCACGAGGCCGTAGAGCATGTCGACCACGAGATTGACGCCCATGACGATGAGGGCGATCAGCACGAGGCCGCCCTGCACCGCCGGGTAGTCGCGGCGGAAGATGGAATCGACCATCCACTTGCCGATGCCCGGCCAGGAGAAGATCGTCTCCGTCAGGATGGCGCCAGCCATCAGCACGCCGATCTGCAGGCCGATGGTGGTGATTACCGGGATCAGGGCGTTGCGGAGCGCGTGCACGGCGACGACGCGGAACGGGCTGAGGCCCTTGGCCTTGGCGGTGCGGATATAGTCCTCGCCGAGCACCTCCAGCATGGCCGAACGCGTCTGGCGGGCGATGACGGCGAGCGGAATGGTGCCGAGCACGATGGTCGGCAGGATGAGGTGGCTCACCGCCGACTGGAAGGCGCCCGCCTTGCCGGACAGCAGGCTGTCGATCAGCATGAAGCCGGTCACCTTGGGGAAGAAGAACATCAAGGATATGCGGCCGGACACCGGCGTCCAGCCGAGCATGCCGGAGAAGACGATGATGAGCAGCAGCGCCCACCAGAAGATCGGCATGGAATAGCCGACCAGTGCGGTGGCCATCGCCGTGTGGTCGAACCAGGAATTGCGCTTGACGGCGGCGATGACGCCGGCCGGCACGCCGAGGACGACGGCGAAGATCACCGCGCAGAAGGACAGCTCCAGCGTCGCCGGGAACAGCGTGAAGAACTCGGTGAAGATCGGCTTCTTGGTCGAGATCGACGTGCCGAAGTCACCCTGCACCAAGTCGGTGAAATAGGTGATGAACTGCTGCCAGAGCGGCAGGTCGAAGCCGAAGCGGTGCATCAGCTCGGCATAACGCTCGGGCGATATGCCGCGTTCACCGGCCAGGAGAAGCACCGGATCGCCGGGCAGCAGGCGGATGAAGAAGAAGGCGACCAGACTGACGCCGATGAAGGTCGGGATCAACAGGCCGAGGCGTCGGAGAATGAAACCGAACATGGTGCGGGGTCAGTCCAGGCTCGAGAGTTGCTTGACGAAGATGTGGGTCGGATGCGTTTCATGGCGGCCGTCGGGAGTCCAGATCGGGGCTTGCCGGACGCCGCTGTCGCGCCAGCCGGCCCGCGCGTAGAACCGATGGGCCCGGTCGTTGCCGGCCGAACACTGGATCGCCGCGTCGCGTATGCCGCGCCGGGCGAGGCTCGTCTCGGTGGCAGTCAGCAGGGCAGCAGCAAGGCCCGTGCCGCGTGCCTCCCTGGCGACGTAGAGCTGGTCGATCTCGTTGCCCTCGATGGCCGAGAAACCCATGATGCGACCCTCCACCTCGGCGACGAGGCAGCCGGCCTCGAGCGGTTCGAGGCGCAGATCGAAGCTTTCCAGCGTCCGCTCGGCTACCACATGCGCCGGCAGCACCGTCCCGTGGCCGTCGTGCCAGGCGTCGTGCCATAGCCTGACGACCGCGGCGCGGTCGTCGGAACGGTAGGAACGGAGGGTGGGCGCGATAGGCATGGCGCTTCCAGTAGCCGCCGAAAACCCGGGCTGCAAGCGACAACGTCGACATTTGACCATTTTCGCGGCACCAAACGGCCGCGTTTCCCGCCAACCTATATGGTTTCACGCATGAGAGGCGGCTGGTCGGACGCTGCCAGCTTGGGTCCGAATGCGAAAACGGTTCCGGGGAGGGCTCCCCGGAACCGCATGCGTCTTGGCGGTATCGCTTACTCGGCGATGTCGACGCCGTCGAAGCGGTGCGAGCCGAGCGGATCAACCTTGTAGTCGATCACGGCCTTGGACATCGGCACGTAGGTGGTCGAGTGGGCGATGGTCGCCCAGGGCGCTTCCTTCTTGAAGATGACCTGCGCATCTTCATAGAGCTTGGTGCGCTCGGCAACGTCCGACACCTTGCTGGCCTTGACGACGAGGTTGTTGAACTCCTCGTTGCACCAGTTGGCGCGGTTGGAACCGCCGACGCCCGAGCAACCCAAGAGCACGGCGAGGAAGTTGTCCGGGTCGCCGTTGTCGCCCGTCCAGCCCTGGAGAAGGGCGCCGTCGCGCGCCTTGTCCTGGCCGCGCTTCAGATACTCGGCCCACTCGTAGGAGACGATCTCGACCTTGACGCCGACGTTGGCGAAGTCGGCCTGGATCAGCTCGGCCATGCGGCGGGCGTTCGGGTTGTAGGGACGCGACACCGGCATCGCCCACACCTTCATGCTGAGATCCTTGACGCCGGCCTCGGCGAGCAGCTTCTTGGCCGCTTCCGGATCATAGGGGTCGTCCTGGACGTTGTCGTTGTAGGACCACATGGTCGGCGGGATCGGGTTCTTGGCTTCCTGGCCGGTGCCCTGGAAGACGGCGTCGATGATCGCCTTCTTGTTGATCGCCATGTTCAAGGCCTTGCGGACGCGCACGTCGTCGAAGGGCTTCATCATGGTGTTGTAGGCGAGGTAGCCGATGTTGAGGCCGGCCTGGCTCATCAACTGGATGCTGTCGTCGGTCTGCAGGGCCTCGACGTCGGCCGGGTTCGGGTAGGGCATCAGCTGGCATTCGCCGGCCTTCAGCTTCTGAAGGCGGACAGAGGCGTCCGGCGTGATGGCGAAGACGAGGTCGTCGATCTTCTGCTTGCCGCCCCAATAGTCGGCGAAGGCCTGATAGCGGATGACCGCGTCCTTCTCATAGGCGACGAACTGGAACGGGCCGGTGCCGACCGGGAGCTGGTTGAGGTCGGGCTGCTTGCCTTCGGCGGCGAGCTTGTCGGCATATTCCTTGGAGAGGATCGACGCGAAGTCCATCGCGAGGTTTGCGAGCATCGGCGCGTTGGCGGCCGTCAGCGTCAGCTTGACGGTGTAGTCGTCAACCTTCTCGACCGACTTGACGAGGTTCGGCATATCCATGCCGGTCCAGTACTCCCAGGTGCCGCCGGCGTAGGAATACCAGGGGTCGTTCTTGTCGTTCTGGCGCTGGAACGAGAAGATCACGTCGTCGGCGTTGAAGTCGCGGGTCGGCGTGAAATACTCGGTGGTGTGGAACTTCACACCCTTGCGGAGGTGGAAGGTGTAGACCGTGCCGTCTTCGGAGATGTCCCAGCTCTCGGCGAGGCCCGGAACGACGTTGGTGGTGCCGCGCTCGAACTCGGTCAGGCGGCTGTAGACCGGCTTCGACGAGGCGTCGAAGGTGGTGCCGGCGGCGTAGGGCGCCGGGTCGAAGCCTTCCGGGCTGCCTTCGGAGCAATAGACGAAGGTCTTGGCGTGGGCGGCGCCGGCAAGGCCTGCCACGAGCATGGTGGCCGCCAGAAGGCGGGACATCGTTTTCATAAGGTATACTCCCCTGTTGCCGAACGAGGTCGGCGAACCCCGTGCCTGGTCAGACGGTCTTTTTGTGACTTATGCCCGTCAGCCGGCGAGCCCTTATCCGAGCCGACAATTGACGTGTTGGCAAGCCTTTTTTCCGTCTGGTCAGAAAAGAAGCATCCGGCTGGCTCCCGCGCCAATCGCTCAGCGGTTTCATGGAGCGGAATGACAACCGGCGCTCCGAATCGTCTGCAGTCGTCTCGTCAAAACCGTCCGGCAACGATAGGATCGGATGGACCGAGGGAGGATCAGATGGCGGACGGCATCGAGGCGGAGCTCAAGGTGGCCGTGGACTCAGCCGGCGCATCGCGTCTGGCGCGCCTTGCCGCCCTGCCGGGACTGACCGTGACCGCCAAGGGAGACAAGCGGCTCGTCAGCACCTATTTCGACACGCCCGACCTCGCCCTGCGCGACAAGGGCATCAGCTTGCGCCTGCGCCGCTCCGGCCGCAGCGGCGAACAGACGGTGAAGTTTTCCGGCAGCTTCTCGCTCGGCCTCGCCGAGCGGCCGGAGTTCACCGTGCCGCATGCCGGCCGGGTGCCGGATCTCTCCCGCCTGCCCGACGAGGCGGCGGTCGAACTGACCAAACTGGTCGACGGCCGGCCGCTGGTGCCGCTGTTCTCCATGCGGGTGACACGACGCCGCTGGGAGATCGCTACGCCGGGCGGCGACCGCATCGAAATGGCGCTCGACCGGGGCAGTGCGACGGCCGGCAGCCGGCGGGCCGACATCCGCGAGGTGGAGTTCGAGCTTCTCGCCGGCGATCGGCGGGCGCTGTTCGAGGTGGCGCGGCCGGCACTTGCCGGCATCCCCTTCCACTTCTCCATCGAAGCCAAGTCCGACCTCGGCTATTCGTTGCTGGAAGGAGAGGTTGGCGCCTGCGAGCCGACGACGGCGACCGACACGGACCTCGACGACGACATGTCGGTCGAGATGGCGCTGCAACAGGTGCTGCGATCCTGCGCCGTCCAGATTTCCGCCAACGTCGCGGCGCTCCGGGTGGGCGACGACCCCGAGGGGGCGCATCAGTTGCGTGTCGGGCTGCGTCGGCTTCGGACGGCGCTGAAGATCTTTGCGCCCGTCATGGCGCCTGGCGCCGCCGAGCCGCTGGCCGACGAGGCGCAGCGGCTGGCCGGCGAGGTGGCCGCGGTGCGCGACTTGGACGTGCTGATCGAGGAACTGGTGGCCCCGCTGGATGGTGGTGACGACATGGCCGTTCTGATCGCCCTCCTGGAAAAGCGCCGCAAGGCGGCGCGCACTCATCTTGCCACCGTCCTTGCCGACCGACGCACCGGGGACTTCCTGATCGATCTCCTCGCCTTCACCGAGGCGCGCGGCTGGCTGTCGACGGACGATGTCGGGCAGAGCGGCGATCTCGCCGCTCCGATCACGCCCTTCGCCGAACGCGTTGTCGGCCGCCTCCGGCGCAAGGTGGAAAAGCTGGGGCGCGATCCTGAAGCACTGAGTCCGGATGAGCGGCACGAACTCAGGAAGAGATTCAAACGGCTACGCTATGCCTATGATTTCTTTGAGCCTTTGATGCAGAAATCGGTGCGGCGCAAGTTGTTGCCGAGAGTCAAGGCGGCCCAGGATGTGCTGGGCGTGCTCAACGACATTCACATGGCGCATCTCCTGCTCGACGATGTCCATGCCGCAGGGCCCAAGGCGGGCGCGGTGGAGCGGGCCATCGGCTATTGCCTCGGCTGGCACAGCGCGCGCGCCAAGGCCATCTGGGAGCGCCGCTCCGACGATCTGTCGCTGGACTGACGGCCGCGACGGCAGAATTATGCGGTTTACATGTCAGTAAAAATACGTGACTGTCGGCGCGGGCGTTGGGGCGTCTTGCACCCGGGGAGCTGAGGCCGGCTTTTCAAGCTCGTCCTCATCAAGAGATTCAAATACTGAATCCAAAAGCTCCACCGAAACACCAGATCGTAAGTGGTTCGTTTTGCTACGATATTCGCTCTACGAGTCATGGCGGACGAACCTCGTAGCCGAACGGGCCCAGGGAGCATCGACATGAGCGAACGCATCGTCATCACCCAGGACATGATCCGTCTCTATGACGAGTACACCCACCTGACGCTGGACCGCCGAGGCTTCATGGAGAAGCTCGGCAAGCTTGCTGGGTCGAGCGCGGCGGCGGCGGCCATTGTGCCGCTGATCGAGGCGCGGCAGGCCCAGGCCGCAATCGTCGAAGCCGGCGATGACCGGCTGGAGACCTCGACGGTGGAGTTCCCCGGCGACGGCGGCACCATGAAAGGCTATCTCGTCCGTCCCAAGTCGGCCACCGGACCGCTGCCGGCGGTGATGGTCATCCATGAGAATCGCGGCCTCAACGGCCATATCGAGGACGTCGCCCGCCGTCTTGCCCTTGAAGGCTTCCTCGTGCTGGCACCGGACTTCCTGTCACCGGCCGGTGGTACGCCCACCGACGAGGATAAGGCGCGCGAGATGATCGGCGCGCTCGACAGGGTGAAGGCGGTGGGCAACGCCGTGGCGGCGGCCACCTTCCTGCGCGGGCATGAGGGTGGCAACGGCAAGTCCGGCAGCATCGGCTTCTGCTGGGGCGGCGGGCTGTCACTTCAAACGGCGGTGGCCGATCCCGGCCTCGGCGCGGCGGTGTCCTATTACGGCGCCCAGCCGGCGGCCGAACAGGTGGCGGCCATCAAGGCGCCGCTGCTCCTGCACTATGCCGGTCTCGACGACCGCATCAACGCGGGCATTCCGGTGTTCGAGGCGGCATTGAAGGAGGCGGGCAAGACCTACGAACTCCACACGTATCCGGGGGTCAATCACGCCTTCAACAACGATACCTCGGCGGCGCGTTACGACAAGGCGGCGGCCGATCTTGCCTGGAAACGCACGGTCGACTTCCTGAAATCGCACCTTGCCTGAAGCTGGGCCTGAGGTGTTGGCGGTCAAAAATATGACAAATCGGGACTTGGTCCCGCGGCAAATCGCTATATAAGCGGCTCAGCAAGGAGCTGTCCTTCCCATGTCGCCGACTGCCGCGGGCGTTCTTTTCAAGCTCGCCTCGACCATCGCCTTCGCCATCATGCTGACGCTGATCAAGCTGGTGTCAGGCCGCGTGCCGCCAGGGGAAATGCTGTTTTTCCGCTCCTTCTTCGGCATCGTTCCAGTCGTCGTCTATCTTGCGGCGCTCGGCGTCTTTCCGTCCTCGCTCGCCACGAGGCGCCCGCTCGGCCACGTGCGCCGGTCACTGGTCGGTACCGCCTCGATGTTCTGCTGGTTCACCGCGGTCGCCTATCTGCCGCTGCCGGACGCCACGGCCATCAGCTATTCGGGGCCGCTGTTTGGCGTCTGCCTCGCCGCCCTCTTGCTGCATGAGCGCGTCAGGGCCTTCCGCTGGGCGGCGGTCGGCATCGGCTTTCTCGGCGTTCTGATCGTACTGTCGGAGCAGATGGGCGACTTCGGCATGGCATTGCAGGGCGGGCGGTCGATCGGTGCAGCCTGCGCGCTGGCTTCGGCCATGCTCGGGGCGGTGGCCGCCGTCACCGTGCGCGAGCTGACGGCGACCGAGACTACCGGCGCCATCGTCTTCTACTTCCTGGCTTGCGGTTCCGCCTTCTCCTTCGTGACGCTGCCTTTCGGCTGGGTGGTGCCGAGCCTTGCCGATGCCGCCATGCTGATCGTGGCCGGCCTGTTCGGCGGTATCGGGCAGGTGCTGATGACGCAATCCTATCGGCTGGCGGAGGCGTCGGTGATCGCGCCCTTCGACTACATCAACATGATCTGGATCGTCATCATCTCCTACCTGGTGTTCGGCGACGTGCCGACGGCGGCGGTGATCGCCGGCTCGCTGGTGGTGATCGCATCCGGCGTGTTCGTCGTCTGGCGTGAGCGCCGCCTCGGCATTCTCGAAGCCAAGGCCAAGGCGAGAAGCGCCGACACGCCGACTTGACTTTCTGCCTCAGTCGCCGGCGGGCCTCCGGCCCTTGGCTTCCGCTTCGCTTTGCGCCTTTCGGGCTTCGCACGAAAGGCCCGCTCCGCGCGGCGCCGTTTGGCGCCGGAAGCCGCAGGGCGGCTTCAGCTGGTCGGTTGGCGTTGACACTGCAACGGGAGCGGGCTCATAAGGTCCGTCCGAGCCACGATAATTCGGCGCGAGAGACATCCAATGAGCGAAATTGCGAACGGCAAGCGCGATCATGTCGACGTGGCGATCGTCGGCGCCGGCCCCATGGGCCTCGTCACCGCCCTGATGTGCGCCCGCGCCGGCCTGAAGGTGGCGATCTACGAGCGCCAGAGCGACTTTTCCGCCTCGCCCGCCTGGAACGGCACCGGTGTTCTCGCCCCGGACAGCGAGGCGGATGCCGCCGACGCCACCATCGTCGATCTCGGCCGCCGGTCGATCGAGCTGTGGCCGACGCTCGCCGCCGGCCTCACCGTGAACGGCGCCCTGGTGCTGGGCAATAGGCGCACGCCCACCGCGCTCGACGATTACTCCAGCTTCGTCCTCAACTACGACTGGGTCGACGAGGAGCGCATCGCGTTCCTCGAGCCAGCGCTGGCCGGCGTCTACAGCCGAGGCATGTTCTTCCCACAGGCCGGCCACGCCGATCCGCGTACTCTGTTCAACAGCCTCAAGGATGTTCTCGAGGCCGGCGGCATTCGCATCCGCTTCGACTGGGTCGGTACCATCGAGAGCCTGCAAGCCGAGCGCATCGTCGATACGCGCGGGCTCGGCGCGCGCGACCGCTTTCCCGAGCTGAGGGCGGTCACGGCCGAAATGGCCATGGTGCGCAGCCACAAGATCGAGCTCAACCGGCCGGTCCGGCTCCTGCACAATCGCCACTCCCTCTATGTGACGCCGCGCGGCCAAGGCGTCTACGTCATCGGTGCCACCACCGTCGACGACGATCGCGGCGGCGTGTCGGTGCGATCGGCCGGCGAACTCATGATGCATGCGGTGTCGCTGCTGCCGGCCTTCGCCGATGCCGAGGTGCTGGAACTGCGCTCCGGGATGATGCCGGTGCTGATGAACGGCGTGCCGAAGGTGGTGGTCGGCGACCGGGTGATCGCCGTCAACGGCCTGTTCCGCTATGGCTGGATGGTGGCGCCGGCCATTGCCGAAGACCTCTTGCGCGTGATCTACACGCAGGCGACCAAGGTCATTCACGCCAGCCGACCGATACGCCACTGACCCCGGTTCGTTCCCAGACGGAAAACCCATGCTCGACCGCTTCTATCTCATCATCGATCGCGCCGCCTGGCTGCCGCGCCTGTTGCCGCTGAGGCTGAAGCTGGTGCAGATCCGCACCAAGGCGCCCGATATCGAGACGCGGCGACGCGAGATCCACGACTCGCTCGCCCTCTGCAAGGCGGCCGGCGCCATCTGCGTGGTCAACGATCACTGGCGGGAGGCGATCGAGTTCGGCGCCGAGTGGCTGCATCTCGGGCAGGAAGATCTCGATACCGCCGATCTCAAGGCCATCCGCGCCGCCGGCATCCGCTTGGGCGTGTCCACTGCCAACCGGGCGGAGCTCGATCGTGCCTTGGCCGTCGATCCCGACCACGTGGCGCTGGGGCCGATCTGGTCAACCGTTTCCAAGGACGATGCGGCGCCGGCCAGCGGCCCCGAGCTGCTCACCGAGTGGAAGCGCATCACCAAAAAGCCGCTGGTGGCGATCGGCGGCATCTCGCTCGACCGGGCGCCGATCTGCTGGGAGGCCGGCGCGGACAGCGTGGCGGTGATCTCCGACGTGCTGTCGGCGGCAAGCCCCGAGGCGCGGATGACCGAGTGGCTCGATGCGGCTAGGGCATGGGAGGCGCGGGCATGACGGCGATCGCAGTCACCATCGCGGGTTCGGACTCGGGCGGCGGTGCCGGCATCCAGGCCGATCTCAAAACCTTCTCGGCGCTCGGCGTCTACGGCGCATCGGTAATCACGGCGTTGACGGCGCAGAACACGCGCGGCGTGACGGCCATCCACGAGGCGCCAGCCGACTTCGTCCGCGCCGAGATCGACGCCGTCTTTTCCGACCTTGCCGTCAATGCGGTGAAGATCGGCATGCTGGCCAGCCCGGAGCTGATCCGCACCGTGGCCGGCGGTCTTCGCGATTACGGCCAGACCCGCGTCGTCCTCGATCCGGTGATGGTGGCGACCTCCGGCGACAGCCTGCTCAAGGGCGAGGCGGTGGCGACGCTACGCGAGACGCTGTTTCCGCTGGCCAGCCTGATCACGCCCAACCTGCCGGAAGCCGGCAAGCTGTTGGGGCGAACCGTCGGCGAGACGGCCGACGACATGCTGGCGGCGGCGCGCGAACTGCTGTCGCTCGGCCCCAAGGCGGTGCTCGTCAAGGGGGGGCACGGCACCGGCGCCGAAAGCACCGATCTCTATCTCGATGCGGATGGTGCGCGCTGGCTGACGGCGCCGCGCCATGCGACCCGCAACACCCACGGTACCGGCTGCACATTGTCGTCGGCGATTGCCGCCGGTCTTGCCAAGGGGCTCGACCTCGTCGCGGCGGTTACCGAGGGCAAGGCCTATGTGACGGCGGCCATCGTCGCGGCCGACCGACTGGAGATCGGCCACGGCCACGGCCCGGTGCATCACTTCCACGCCTGGTGGTGAGCTAGGAGCTTTTCCAGTGAACTCATGTTCACCGGAAAAGCTCCATCTCCCTGTTAAGACGCAACTCCGGATGCAAAACCGGTTCCCACTTTTGCTGGAGTTGCTCTAGGAGCTTTCGAGACGGCGGCTTATGGTCGCGTCGATCCAACGGGCGACGGCGCGGACTGCCGGCGCCTTGCTGCGCTCGGGATGGGCAAGGCGATAGAGATCGCGAAAGGCGCTGCCGCGCGTGCCTTCGACTTCGGAAAATCGCGCATCGGTGTCGCCCATCAGCGTCGGCAGCATCACCTCCGCGCCGGTCGACGCCGCTGCCTCGGCCAGCACGTCGAGGCGGTTGGAGCGCGCGATGATGCGGGCGTCCGGTCGAAGCGCCGTCAGGGCGATCATCTCGGGCATCTCGGCGTAGTCCTGACCGTAGGCGACGGCCATGCCGGACCGCGCGCCGATCTTCGGCCGATAGAGGGCGAAGGCAAGACGGCCCAGCCGGCGGATGGTTGCGTTGTCCTCGGGGCCGCGGCCGAGCCGCACGGCGAGGTCGGCTTCCCGCTCTTCGAAACTGATGCTGCGATCCTCAATCGAAAGCGCCACCTCGATCTCGGGATGCAGGGCCGTGAGGTCGCCGAGCGCTGGCGCCAGAATCAACCTGTGAACGAGCCCCAGGCTGGACACGCGGACGCTGCCGGCCGCTTCCTGGCGCGAGCGGCGCAGCCGGCTGTCGGCCTCCTCGGCGACTGCTGCCATGGCGGATAGTTGCGGCAGAACTGTCCTGAGGAGCGGGGTCGGCCTGAGCCGACGATCGATGCGGTCGAACAGCGCCGCCCCGAGCCGTGCCTCGATGCGACCGAGCCTGCGGGCGGCCGTGGTCTGATCGACGCCGAGGCGACGTGCTGCCTCGCTCAGCGTGCCGCCGGCGACGATCTCTGCCACCAGTTCCAGTTCGTCCCAACGCAGATCTGCGCTCATGCAGGTTAAACTCCGAAAATCGCGGGTTTTCTGCGTCAATGCAGAGCGTATCCTCGCTTTCAGTTCAAGCAGAAAAGGAGCTGACCATGCCGCGCACGCTCAATGAAATCTTCGGCCGCACCGTCAAGCCCGCCCGCCTCGGAACGGCGCCGCTGGTGCTGATCGATTGCCAGAACGACTATCTCTCAGGCCCGCTGGCGCTTTCCGGCATTGACGCTGCGGTGGAGGCAACCGGCCGGTTGCTCGACGCCGCGCGGGCACGTGGGTCGAAGGTGATCCACGTCGTTCAGCGCGGGGCGGCCGGTGGCCTGTTCGATCTCGGTGGCCCCGGTGGCGCCGTCATCGACCGTCTCGCGCCACTCGACGGCGAGAGCATCGTGGTCAAGGCACGGCCGAACGGCTTCTCCGACACCACACTGCTCGCTGAACTCGGGGAGTGCGGCGGCGAGATGATCATCGCCGGCTTCATGACGCACAACTGCGTTTCCTCGACCGCCCGCGCCGCCCTCGACCTCGGGATCCTGCCGACCGTCGCTGCCGATGCGACCGCCACGCGCGATCTACAGCTGTTCGGGAGAATCACGACTGCGGCCGAACTCCAGCGAGCGGAGCTTGCAGGACTCGCCGATCGGCACGCCGTGGTCGTCACCGTGGCTGACCTCGTGGCCGAATAGGCTGAGAGTTCAAGCATATTGTCACGGCAACGCTACCAAGTTCGCAATCAAACCTAGACGAAGGTACTAGCCTTGCTCCGCGCCTCTCCGTAATATCCCGCGCCAATCGGCGGAACAAAACGGGCAATGGCCCGGCATTGGGAGTGCGTGAACATGGTCGCGGAGCTGGATCCTATCTTCAAGCGTCTGGAAGCCAAGAAGGCCGAACTGGCTGACCGCCCGATGCGCAAGCTGTTCGCCGAGGATGCCGGTCGCTTCGACCGCTTCAGCGTTCGTCTCGACGACATGCTGCTCGACTTCTCGAAGAACCGCCTCGACAAGGATGCCTTCGCAACGCTGATCGAGCTCGCCAAGGCGGCGGGCGTCGCCGAGCGCCGCGACGCCATGTTCTCCGGCGCCATCATCAACAGCACCGAGAAGCGCGCCGTGTTGCATACGGCGCTGCGCAACCGCGCCAACACGCCGGTCATCGTCGACGGCAAGGACGTCATGCCCGACGTCAACGAGGTGCTCGGCCGCATCCGCGACTTCGCCGAGGGCATCCGCTCCGGCAAGATCGCCTCGTCGACCGGTGCCAAGTTCACCGACGTCGTCAATATCGGCATCGGCGGTTCCGACCTCGGCCCGGCCATGGCTACCATCGCGCTGTCGCCCTATTGGGGCAATGGCCCGCGCCTGCACTACGTCTCCAACGTCGACGGCGCCCATATCGCTGACACGCTGGCCGGGCTCGATCCCAAGACGACGCTGTTCGTCGTGGCGTCGAAGACCTTCACCACCTCCGAGACCATGACCAACGCCGGCACCGCCCGCGAGTGGATCAAGCAGCATCTCGGCGAGGCGGCGGTGGGCGCCCACTTCTGCGCCGTCTCTACCGCGCTCGACAAGGTGGCCGCCTTCGGCATGGACGTGAAGCGCGCCTTCGGCTTCTGGGACTGGGTGGGCGGCCGCTATTCGGTGTGGTCGGCCATCGGCCTGCCGGTGGCGATCGCCGTCGGCTTCGACAATTTCGTCGCCTTCCTCTCCGGCGCCCATGAGGTGGACAACCACTTCCGCACCGCGCCGCTCGAGAAGAACATTCCGGTCATCCTCGGCCTTCTCGGCGTCTGGTACCGCAACGTCTGGGGCTTCTCGACCCATGCCGTGCTGCCCTACGACCAGCGCCTTTCGCGCTTTGCCGCCTATCTCCAGCAGCTCGACATGGAATCGAACGGCAAGGGCGTGCGCACCGACGGCACGCCGGTGCCGCGCGCCTCGGGTCCGATCGTCTGGGGTGAGCCGGGCACTAACGGCCAGCACGCCTTCTACCAGTTGATCCACCAGGGCACCGACATCATCCCGGCCGACTTCCTGGCCGCCGCCGTGCCACACGAGCAGGTGGGCGATCATCATGCCAAGCTCTTGTCCAACGTGCTCGCCCAGACCGAGGCGCTGATGCTGGGCAAGACGGTGGAAGAGGCCGCTGCCGAGCTGAAAAAGGCTGGCAAGTCGGATGCCGACGTCGCCGCGCTGGCGCCGCACAAGGCCTTCCCCGGCAACCGCCCGACCAACACCATCCTCTACCGCACGCTCGACCCGAAGACGCTGGGCCGGCTGATCGCCATCTACGAGCACAAGGTGTTCGTGCAGGGCACCATCTGGGGCGTCAACTCCTACGATCAGTGGGGCGTCGAGCTGGGCAAGGAGCTCGCCAACCGTCTTCTGCCTGTCCTCAAGGGCGAGGCCGAGCCGGCGGCAAGCCAGGACGCCTCGACCAAGGGACTGGTTGCGGCCATCAAGGCGCTGCAGAAAGATTGATCTTTCCAACAAGGCCGGTGGCACCTTGCCACCGGTTGTTCCCCCGGCCGTTGCCGCCAAGGCGCAGCCGGCGGGGATTCCTGCAAGTGTTGTAAGTCGGCCGGTGCCAGCGCCGGCCGATTGTGTATAAGACAAGACAAGGGGAAAGCTGGCCGGCACGGCATCGTGCATGGACCCTGCCGCCGCGCAGCCGATGACAGCGGCGGCGTCACGGGGTCGCCGATCTGGAGGAAGGGATGTACGAGTTTCAGGAGTTCGAGAACGGCGCCGCGCTTGCCGATGCGTTGACCGTCGAGGTCGCCGGTGCGCTGGCCCATACCATCCGCCTGCATGGCAAGGCGGCGCTGGCGTTGTCGGGGGGCAAGACGCCGGTGCGCTTCCTTGAGGCGCTGTCGCGCTATCGCATGCCCTGGAACGACGTCGTGGTGACGCTGGTCGACGAGCGCTGGGTGCCCGAGACGCACGAGCGTTCCAATGCCGGCCTAGCTCGCCGCCATCTCCTGAAGGGGCCGCTCAGCAATATCGAGTTCGTGCCGCTCTACCGGCCGGTGCCGACGCCCGAGGAGGCGGTGGCCGAGGTGAACAGGGTGATCGCCGACCTGCCGCTGCCGTTCGCTGCCGTCGTGCTCGGCATGGGCGAGGATGGCCACACCGCCTCCTTCTATCCGGGTGGCGACAACCTTGCGGCCGCCAACTCGCCGGACTGCAAGGCGCAGGTGATGGCGATGAACGCCGACGGAGCGGGCGAGCCGCGCATCACGCTTACGCTGCCGCTGCTCTTGGCCGCCGACGAGATCCTGCTGCACATCGAGGGCGCCGAGAAGCGGGCCGCCTTCGAGAAGGCGGTGGCCGGCGACGACGTGCTGGAGATGCCGGTGCGCAGCCTCCTCAAGTCGGAGAAGTTGGTGAAGGTTCTCTGGTGCCCTTGAAATCTGATCCGAAACTCTACTGAGGCGGGCATCTGGCTTCGAGTTCTGCGCTTCCGGTGCTCACGAACCTCAAGTTCGCTCCGCTCCGGTGCTCGAACTCATCGCCATCTGCCTCACCTCAGCGAGTTTCAAGCCAGATTTTCAGCGACTCGAACTGATCCCCCTGCGGCCCGGTTTCGACCGGGCCGTTTTGCATTTGCAGCGGGTTGAGTGGTTCCACCGACCTTCATTGGGAGGCAAGCGGGCGTCTCTGTCATAAAACTGAGAAGCTGTCGGGACAAAAGGAGGTAACGGGAAAGGCGAGTTGCCATCGATTCCCGCTCCGGAGAAGATGCGACGAGCATCTTTGTTTGCCATGACGGACGCCAATACTACCCGTAGCCTGAGAGCGTTGTTCCTGTCCGACATTCATCTCGGAACGCGCGACTGTCAGGCCGATCTTCTGCTGGATTTCATGCGCGTCCACGAGGCGGAGACGATCTATCTCGTCGGCGACATCGTCGATGGCTGGCGGATGCGCCGCTCCTGGTTCTGGACGCAGAGCCACAACGACGTGGTCCAGAAACTGCTGCGCAAGGCCCGCAAGGGCGCACGCGTCGTCTACATCCCCGGTAACCATGACGAGTTCCTGCGAGACTATCTCGGCACCCATTTCGGCGGCGTCGAGGTGATGGACCGTTGCCTGCACGAGGCCGCCGACGGGCGCCGGTTCCTGGTGATCCACGGCGACCAGTTCGACGTGGTGGTGCGGCACGCCCGCTGGCTGGCCTATCTCGGCGACTGGGCCTACGAGACGGCACTGTGGATCAACACCTGGCTGAACAGGGCCAGGCGTTCGATCGGCCTGCCTTACTGGTCGCTGTCGGCCTGGGCCAAGCTCAGGGTCAAGAATGCCGTCAACTTCATTGGCGCCTTCGAGGATGCGCTGGCCCACGAAGCAAAGCGTGTCGGCGCCGATGGCGTCATCTGCGGCCACATCCACCACGCCGTCATGCGCGACATGAACGGCATCGCTTATGTCAACACCGGCGACTGGGTGGAAAGCTGCACGGCCATCGCCGAGAACCACGACGGCAGCCTCGAAATCATCCGTTGGACGCGCCTCGAGCATGAGCGTCAGCAGCCCCTGCTGCTGCCGCGCGCCGAGGCCGCGGAATGACGCGCATCACCGTTGTCACCGATGCCTGGCATCCTCAGGTCAACGGCGTGGTTCGCTCGATCGAGCGGACCAATGCCGAACTCATTGCCATGGGCGCCGAGGTCACCATGGTGACGCCCGACCTGTTCCGGACCATTCCGCTGCCGAGCTACCCGGAGATCCGGGTCGCCATCTCCACCTACCGACGCGTGGCGAGGGAGATCGAACGCGGCCAGCCGTCCTACGTTCATATCGCCACAGAGGGGCCGCTCGGCCTCAAGGCGCGTAAATGGTGCCGCCGGAACGGCATGCCCTACACGACGAGTTACCACACCCGCTTTCCCGAGTATGTGGCGGCGCGGCTGCCAGTGCCCGAGTCCTGGCTTTATGCCCTCGTGCGCCGCTTTCACAACGGCGGCGCCGGCTGCATGGTGGCGACCGACACGCTGGCCGCCGAACTGTCGGCCCGTGGCTTCCGCAACCTGATGCGCTGGGGCAGGGGCATCGACGCCGATCTCTTCCGCCCGCGTCCGGCCGAGCCCGGGATGTTCGACCATCTGCCGCGGCCGATCTTCATCAATGTCGGGCGCGTCGCCGTGGAAAAGAACCTCGAAGCCTTCCTGGCGCTCGACCTGCCGGGCTCCAAGGTGGTGGTGGGGGACGGTCCGCAGCGGGCCAGCCTCGAAAAGCGCTATCCCCAAGTCCATTTCGCCGGCATCATGATTGGCGAGGAACTGGCCCGTGCCTATGCCTCGGCCGACGTCTTCGTCTTTCCGTCGCGCACCGACACCTTCGGAAACGTGCTCCTGGAAGCCCTGGCCTCGGGCCTGCCGGTCGCTGCCTATCCAGTGATGGGGCCGCTCGACATTCTCGGCGACAGCGACGCCGGCATTCTCGACGAGGATCTTCGGGCCGCCTGCCTCGGCGCTCTCGAAATCGATCCGGCGGCGGCGCGGGAGCTCGCGCTGTCCTTCAGTTGGCGACGGGCGGCCAAGCAGTTTCTCGACAATGTCCGGCTTGCCAACGGCGAAACGCTGGACGAGGCGCCTCTCGCGCCGGCGACGGCCTAGCGCTTTCAACGCGTCTCGCAGCGAGCTGCCGTCAGACGGTCATGTCCACTTGCCTGCCCATGCCGGGTGGGGGAGGGGCGGATGCGGCCGACTCGACGGCTTTGCTGAGAAGGGCCGCTGCCGATTGTTCCGACTTCAGCGCCATCTTCAACGCCGCGATGCCGATCTCGCTCTTGGCGCCAGACTGCATCATGGTGGCGGCGGTGGTCGCAACGTCCATTTCCGGTACTCGCCTTCCGCTCTGGATGCCAAAGTCCTGTTCTCTCAGGAGAACAGCGCCTGCCGTTCCGCCTTGGTCATCTGGTCAAAGGGATCGTCGGTGTCCTTGCCCTGGCGGACGGTATCCGAGACTTCCTTCAGCGCCTCGATGGCCGTGTCGACGGCTTCAGAGGCGATAGCCAGCGCTTCGTCGCTCGGCTCGTCGCCGGCCTCCGGCTCGTCCGGCGCAGCTTGGACGGCGTCGAAGTCGATGCTGTCGGCCAGTTCCGCCGCCGTCTTGGGCTGGTCCTCGGCGGGTTCGATGGCGTCGAAGTCGATGCTGTCGGCGAGGGCAGCAGCGTCCTGCGGCGCGTCCTCGGGTTCGATGGCGTCGAAGTCGATGCTGTCGGCGAGGGCAGCAGCGTCCTGCGGCGCTTCGTCGGTTTCGATCGTGTCAAAGTCGATGCTGTCGGCGAGGGAGGCAGCGTCTTGCGGCATGTCCTCGTCGGTCGGAATGGCGTCGAAGTCGATCTGGCCGTCGGCGCCGACCATCGACGGCGCCGTGTCGAGCGCGGTCATGGCGTCGATGCGGTCGAAGTCCATCTCGTCGATGGCATGATGGGCCACGGCGTCGAGCGCCGCCCGGTCGGCATCGGCATCCTCGACCAGGAGGTCATCGACGATATGCTGCTCGATGCCTTCGCCGGCCAGCGCCGGGCCGTTGAGCAGGTGGGCGTCGGGACGATGATCGTGGGCATTGACGGCGACGCGCCGGTCGGCCGAGGACTTGTGCACCTCGTCGTCGTCCATGCCCCAGATCTCGATCATCGCATTGATGCGGTTTTCAAGATAGCGCAGGACCTGCACGACCTTCTGCGTCCGCTGGCCGGTGAGGTCCTGGAACGAGCAGGCCATGTAGATATTGGTGGTGAGGTTCTCGATCTCGTCGCATAGGGCGTTATCGACGCCGGCCTCGCGCATCGTCCAGGCGAACTCCTGGATCTTCTCGGCCGAGCCGAGGATTTCCGACGTTGCCGCCTCGGTCTGCTCGACAATGGCGTCGAGCTCGCTGGATGCACGGTCGAAGCGGCTCAGCGGGGTGCGGCCGTCACTCTTGATCTGGGCGATTTCGAGCTTGGTGCGCTCGATGGCATCCTTCATCTCGCCGATGTCGAGGCGAATGCGATCGGCGTCGGGGCGACGCTCGCGTCTCAAGAGGGTTTCCAGGCGACCGATGGCCCCCATCACCTGATCGGTATCGGCCGATCGATGGCGCCGGGCGTATTCAAAGAGGAACCAGCGGCCCTTTTCCGTCTCCATGACGGCGGCCTCGATCGCCTCGTAATCGGATTCGCGCAAGGGCGAGAGGGCTTGCGAATTTTCCATATTTTCGCCGCAGACCCCTTTGTAGACTAATCGGACCAAGCTACAGGTAAAGTGCCGGCCGAGGACAGGCAAGCGATTCAAATCCGCGAGCTGCCATCATCGGTGCGAATCCTTCACAACGAGTTTATTCCGAGTTGCTCCGTTGACAAGAATGATCGGGCGCTTTGCCCCCGCCTATTTGATGAGCGCCTTCTACGCCATCGCCTTCTTCGTCAATGGAGTGATGACCCCGTTCTTTCCGGTTCTGTTGCAGGTCAAGGGACTGAGCGGCGAACAGATCGCCTTCGTGCTGGCGACGCCGCAGGTCATGCGCATGTTCACCATGCCGGTGGTCAGCGGCCTGTCGGACCGGGCGGGCGACCGGCGCCACGTGATGGCCGGCGTCATCGGCCTGACGCTCGGCTTCGCCCTGCTGTTCGGCATCGCCAAGGGCGACGTCACGGTCATGGCGGTCGGCGCAGTCCTCCTGGTGCTGTCCTACTGCGTCGGACCGCTTGCCGACGCTTTCGCCATGATCATGGACCGCCACGGCCTCGGTGAATACGGCAAGATGCGGCTCTGGGGCTCGGTTTCCTTCATCCTGGGCAATGTCGTCGGCGGCTATGCCATGGATCATTCCGGGTCGATGGCGGTCTATCTCCTGGTGCTGTTCGGCTTTGCCATCGCCATGGTGTCGACGGTGGCTATTCCACCACCGCCGCCGGCCGCCGCCCAATCCTCGGCCGCGGCGCTCACCGTGCTGCGCAAGCCGGCCTTCCTCGCCGTTCTGCTCGGGCATGCGGTCAACCAGGCGGGGCATGCCGCGCTCTACAGCTTCGGCACCATCCTCTGGCGCGCCAACGGCTTTTCCGACTTCACCATCGGCATCTTTTGGGCCATTGGCGTCATCGCCGAGATCATCCTGTTCGCGCTGGCTGGGCGAATGTTCCGCGTCGTCTCGCCGCTGAAGCTGATGGCCGGCGGCGCGACGATTGGCTGCCTGCGCTGGCTGCTGTTCTCGCTGGATCTGCCGCTGTTGCCGACGCTCGTCTTGCAGGTGATGCACGCCGGCTCCTTCGCGCTCGCCCATATCGGCCTGATGCGCTTCCTGCGCGAGGTGGTGCCGACCGAGCGCGCCGCCTCGGCGCAGGGCACCTTCGTCATCTTCAACGGGCTCGCCATGGCGCTCGGCACGGCGCTGGCCGGACGCTTGGTGCCGGCGCTCGGCTCGGACGTCTATGTGGTGATGTCGATCTTCCCCATCCTCGGCCTGATCATCCTGACGGCGGCCGGCGGTGGCGCAAGGCGCCTGCCGGCCCATGATGCGACGATCACCGTCACCGCTGGAGGCGAAGCCGCTGCCCGGGGGTGATCAGCCCCAGAGGTCGGGGTAGGGCGGGTGGACGATCGAGCCGGAGAACATCAGGCCCGGCAGGCGGTCGCGGGCCAAGAGAAGCGGGCCGTCGATGTCGGCATATTGGGCGCGCTGGGCGGCGACGAAGGCCGGTGCCATGGCGAGCGAGCTCGATACCATGCAGCCGACCATGACGATCAGCCCTTCCTCCTCGGCGGCGGCGATCATGTCCAGTGCCTCGGTGAGGCCACCGGTCTTGTCGAGCTTGACGTTGACGGCGTCATAGCGGCCGACCAGCCGCTTGATGTCGGCCGAGGTATGGGCGCTCTCGTCGGCGCAGACCGGCACCGGCCGCTTGGCTTCGATGAGATAGTCGTCGGAGTCGGCCGGCAGCGGCTGCTCGATCATGGCGACGCCGAGTTCGATGCAGGCCTCCATCATGTCGGGGAACATCTCCGGCGTCCAACCTTCGTTGGCGTCGACGATGATGCGGCTCCTCGGCGCGGCCCGGCGGATGGCGACGAGACGCTCGCGGCCGCCGTCGCCCCCGAGCTTCACCTTCAGCGTCGGCCGGTCACTGGCCGACCTGGCGGCCGCAGCCATGGCCTCGACGCTGTCGAGCGAGATGGTGAAGGCGGTGTTGACCGGTTCGAGCGGCGGCAAGCCGAGAAGATGGGCGACGCCGCGCTGGGTCGCCTTGGCTTCGAGGTCGATCAGCGCACAGTCCAGGGCGTTTCGAGCGGCGCCGGGGGCGAGCGTGTTGCGCAACGCAAAGCGGTCGCCGCCCTTCTCGATGAAGTCGCGGGCGCTTTCAATCTCAGCGATGACGCTGTCGACGGACTCGCCGTAATGGGCGTAGGGGACGCCTTCGCCACGCCCCGATACGGCGCCCTCGCTGATGCTGGCCACCACCACGACCGCCTCCGTCTTGGAGCCGCGGGAGATGGTGAAGGTGCCGGCGATGGGAAACCTCTCGACGGCTATGCTGAGCTTACGCAAGGCGACCTCACATTGATTTCCGCGCGGATAAGGCGGCTTTGGCCGGTGCCACCGGCGACAGGCCGGGAAACGCCATATCATGGGGACCGAACAACTGTCCGTTTCGGTCAACTTTGTCCATCAGTTGCTCCACGGACGCCTGGCTGACGCGGTGCGATCATTCTCCCAGAGTAGAGATATCAAGGCGACATGGGAATCCTTAAAGGGGGACCGCTATGTCGAAACCCTTATCTTTGGTCTAGGGTGATGTCACGACTTTGGGAGCGCGCGGACTGCCTTTGAAGGCTGGCGCCGGCAGGCGAGGCTGATGTATCGTGCACGAGGATGCGGCGCTTCCGGGCGTGGCGCGGGTGTTCGAGGAGCGGCGGCGTGCGGTCGGCGGATGGGGCGCGGGACGATGTGACGGTGCTCGGCATTGCCGGCGACTGGACGGTGGAGACCGTCGGAACGGTGCTGCCCACTGTGGCCGGCAAGGTGGCGGCTGGGCGGCACCTCGTGTTCGATGGCAGCGAACTCGGGCGGTTCGACACCGCAGGCGCCTGGGCACTGGTCGGTCTGATGCGCCAGCAGGAGGAGGCCGGCGGCTCGTCCGAGCTCAGGTCCTTTTCCAAACCGGCGGCGACACTGATCGCCGAGATCGATCCGCTCGGCCGCGAGCAACTGCCGGCGCCGGTGCGCGTCAATCCCATCACCTGGACGCTGGAGGAGATCGGACGCGGCGCGGCCGGCATCATCGACGATGCCTATCTGCTGCTGGCCACGCTGGGCGAGGCATCGGTGAGCTTCCTCGACATGCTGTTGTTGCGGCGGCGCATGCGCTGGGCAGCCCTGTTCAACAACATAAGCCGCGCCTCCATCCAGGCGGTACCGATCATCGGCCTGATGAGCTTCCTGATCGGCATGATCATCGCCCAGCAGGGTGGCTTCTACCTTTCCACCTATGGCGCAGACGTCCTGGTGGTCGACCTTGTCGGCGTTCTGACCTGCCGCGAGATCGGCGTGCTGCTCACCGCCATCATGATCGCCGGCCGTTCGGGTGCCGCCTACACGGCCGAGATCGGATCGATGAAGATGCGCGAGGAGGTCGACGCGCTGAAGGTGCTCGGCCTGTCTCCGGTCGAGGTGCTGGTGCTGCCGCGCCTCCTGGCGCTGATCATCGCGCTGCCGATCCTGACGCTGGTCGCAGACCTTGCGGCGCTGGCCGGTGCCTGGGTGGTGAGCCTCTTCTACATCGGCATCCCCACCGACGTGTTCCTGGACCGTCTCAAGGCGGCGCTGACGGTCACCTATGTGATGATCGGCTTGGCCAAGGCGCCGTTCATGGCGGCGATCATCGGCCTCATTGCCGCCATCGAGGGCATGAAGGTGAAAGGCTCGGCCGAATCGCTCGGCGAGCACACCACCGCTGCGGTGGTGAAGGCCATCTTCATGGTGGTGGTGACCGACGGCGTTTTCGCCATGATCTTCGCGACGATCGGAATCTGAGCAATGAACGGCGAGACGGCGCGACGGGATGACGAAGAGCGGGAGGCGGTGATCGCCGCTCGCGGTCTGGTCGTCGGCTTTTCCGGCGAACCGATCCTGGACGGCCTCGACATCGACGTCTGGCGTGGCGAGATCCTTGGAATCGTCGGCGGATCGGGTACCGGCAAGTCGGTGCTGCTTCGGACGATCATCGGCCTCAACAGGCGTTCGTCCGGCACGATCAAGGTGTTCGGCAAGGATTTCGATGCCATCTCCGGCCAGGAGCGGCAGGATATCGGCCGCCGCTGGGGCGTGCTGTTCCAGCAGGGCGCGCTGTTCTCCTCGCTCACCGTACTTCAGAACGTGGCCGTGCCGCTTCGCGAGCACATGCGGCTGCCCGATGGCCTTGCCGAGGATCTGGCGCGGCTGAAGATCGAGATGGCCGGCCTGCCGGCCGATGCTTGCGCCAAGTATCCGGCCGAGTTGTCGGGTGGCATGATCAAGCGCGCGGCGCTGGCGCGGGCCTTGGCGCTCGATCCGGACATCGTCTTTCTCGACGAGCCGACCGCCGGGCTCGACCCGATCGGCGCTGCCGAGTTCGACCAGTTGATCCTGAAACTGCGTGACACGCTCGGCCTGACCGTGTTCATGGTGACGCACGACCTCGATAGCCTCGTCACCATCACGGACCGCATCGCCGTGCTGGGCAACCGCCGCGTTCTAGTGGATGGAACGTTCGCCGAGCTCAAGTCCTTCGACCACCCATGGGTGCGCGCCTACTTCAACGGCCCGCGCGCCGAGCACTTCACCTTCGGATAGGAAACGCCATGGAATCTCGGGCCAACTATGCGGTGATCGGCGGCTTCGTCCTGGTCATGCTGACGGTCGCCCTCGCGTTCCTCGGCTGGCTCGGCAACGCCGGCGAGAGCCAGCGGCAGGCCGAGGTGCGGGTGGTGTTCTCGGGCGCCGTGACTGGTCTTTCCACGGGATCGGCGGTGCTGTTCAACGGCATCAAGATCGGCGAGGTGCGGGAACTCCGGCTCGACGAGAAGGATCCGCGCACCGTCATCGCCCTGATCCGGGTGAACCGCGACGTGCCGCTCAAGACCGATACCCGGGCCATGCTGTCCTATCAGGGCCTCACGGGCGCGGCGACCTTGCAGCTCGAAGGCGGTTCGCGCAATGCGCCGGGCCTGTTCGATGCGGCGCCAGACGGCATGCCAACCATGCTGGGCGAGATCTCGCCCTTCCAGGACATTCTCGAAAGCGCCCGCAACGTGCTGACACGCGCCGACAGCGCCATGGCGGCGATCGATGACTTCATCACAGAAAATGGTCCGGCCTTCAATCGCACCGTCAACAACGTCGAGAAGTTCTCGGCAGCGCTGGCCGACAATTCCGACAACATTTCCAAGGCGATGGTGTCGATCTCGTCGGCTGCCGACTCGATCGGGCAAATCGCTCAGGACTTGAAGGGCGCGGCGGCGCAGGTGACGCGCATCCTCGACGCCGTCGATCCCAAGCGGGTGACGGAGATCACAGAGCGACTGGCCAAGTCGTCGGAACAGCTCAACGCCGTGCTGGAGCGCGCCAACGTCATCGCCGAGGGTATCGATCCGGCCACGGTGAACGGCGTCGTCCAGAATGTCGCCGACGCGGCGCGGACGCTCGACGAGACCATCGCCCAGGCGAAGACCATCCTGGGCGCCGTCGACCCGCAGGAGGTCGACCGTCTCGTGGCGAGCCTCACCGAAACGTCGGACGAGTTGCGCGCCACGGCCGCCCGCGCCGATGCCCTGCTGGCGGCTGTTGATACCGACAAGGTGCGCTCTGTGGTATCGGCGGTCGACACCGCCTCACAGAATATTGCGGCGGCATCCGGTTCTCTCGGCATGGTGGTGGAAGACACACGTCAGACGCTCGGCGCGGCGCGCAGCGTCGTCGAGGCGGTCGATCCGGCGAAGATCCGCTCGACGGTGACCGACGTCAGCGACTTCGCGGCCATGCTCAAAAGCTACAAGCCGCAAATCGACTCCATCATGGCCGACGTCAACCGCGCCTCGGCCAGCCTCGCCAATCTCGGCGATACCATCGATGCGCGCACTCCCGACGTTGATCGCATCGTCCGCGACACGCGCACCCTGGCCGAACAGCTGAACGGCATCGCGGCGCGCGCCGACGGCATTCTCCAGAAGGTGGACGGCTACGTCACTGGCGATGGGCAGGGCCTTGTCGCCGAGGCGACGGCGGCGGCGAAATCGATCCGCGAGGTGGCCGACAAGCTCAACCAGCAAGTCGGGCCGATTGCCGACAATGTCTCGAAGTTCTCGAGCCGGGGGCTCGACAGCGTGGTGGCGCTCGCAGATCAGGGCCGGCAGGCCTTGGCGCGTCTTGACCGTGTGCTGCAGGGCGTTGAAAGGAATCCGCAACAGTTCATCTTCGGTGGGCAGGGCGTACCGGAGTACGCGCCGCGCAGATAGAAAAGGGCCAGGGTTCGCAACGATACTCGCGGTCGCGCGTTGCTTTTCACGCATCTGCGCCTTCCGAGAAGTCTGCAACTTCTCGCGCAGATGCTCTAGGGTTTACGCATTTGCGCCTTCCGAGAAGTCTGCAACTTCTCGCGCAGATGCTCTAGGTTTTACGCATTTGCGCTTTCCGAAAAGTCTGCAACTTTTCGGGCAGATGCTTTAGGAGGCTATGTTGGTTTCAGTTCGTTCGGGCCGGCGCACGGCCTCTTTGGCGACGGTCCTCCTTGTTTTCAGCCTTGCGGGCTGCTCGACGCTCGGTCTCGGGTCGACGCCCAAACCCGACGACATTTTCGACCTTGCCGCGCCAACCGCTTTCGACGGCTCGACCAGACGATCCTCGGCGCAAATCCTGGTGCCGCTGCCGAACGCCAGCGATGCCCTGTCCTCGGCGCGCATTGCCGTTCGCGCCGATGGCGGGTCGATCTCCTATCTGCCCGGTGTCTCCTGGTCGGACGAGTTGCCGCCGCTGATCCAGACGATCATGGTGCGCGCCTTCGAGAACTCCGGCCGGGTGAAGGCGGTGGGCAAGCCGGGCGAAAGCCTCGCCATCGACGATCAGGTGATCGTCGACATCCGCGCCTTCGAGCTGGACGTCACTGGTTCGCCGGCCGCCCATGTCACGCTCGGCGTCAAGCTGCTCGACGAGCGCAACGGCAAGGTGCGGGCCAGCAAGGTATTCGATGTCAGCCGTCCCGCCGCGTCGGATCGGCCGAAGGACGCCATCACTGCCATCGATCAGGCCGCGTCGGCGGCGGTGGCCGAGGTGGTGGTCTGGACGGCCGGGGCGCTGTAGCTCCTCGGCGTCACGCTCCTCACCAGCGGAGAAAGCGCCGGCCGATCAGGAAGCCGGCCGCCGTCACTATGGCTATGGCGATCGTGTACCAGGTCGCCACGAACAACGGGCTGTCGTCGGGGCAGTGCCAGGCATAGATGGCCGCCGCGATGCCACCGGCCGCAAGGCCCGCGGCGGCGCCGGCCATGCCGGGGTGTTCCGGAGCGCCCTGGCGGACCGAGTAGAGGAGGGCGGCAAGCGGAGCGATCGACAGGGTGGGCACGAAGACAAGGCAGAAGCTCCAGTGCAGCCCCTTCATGCTCGCCCCCCACGCCTCCCGCGGCAAGACGAACAGCTCGGTCGCAATGCCGGCCAGCAAGAGGACAAGCGGCAAGATCAGGGACATGCTCGCTGAGCGCAGCGACACCCCCGGTTTGCCGATACGGAAGGCGAGGCGCGTGGCGGTGGTTGCCAGAAGCAACGTCAGTCCGAGCTTGAAGGCGACACGCGGCGTGCCGATCGCCTCGCTCATGTTATCGCGGACGCCATAGGTCGACAGCAGCAGCCCGGCGGAGAGCACCACGCCGATTGCCAGCGCGCTCAGGAACAGCGGGCCGAAGCGGACCCGAACCCGCGCATCCCTGGCCAGGAGTGTGATGAGGTCATCCGTTTGCACGTCTGTCGCTCCGATAGAGGGCCGCCAGTCCTTTGAGCGCCCGATGCAGGGCCACCCGCACGGCGCCTTCGGTCATTTGCAGCCGCTCGGCCGTTTCGCGAATGCCGGCGCCGCCGAGCGAGATGGACCGCACGATCTCACGCTGCGGATCCCGCAGGCTGTCGACCATGCGATCGACGTCGACCTGATCGGCGCCCTCATCCTGGCGTGTGGCTTCCAGCGTTTCCATAACGTCTTCGATCCGTACGCTGACTTGGCGGCCGCGTCGACGCAGGCTATCGACCAGTTTGTTGCGCACGATGGCCGACAGCCACGGACCAACCGGCCGAGACATGTCCCAGGTGCCGCGCTTCAGATGAACAGCCAGCAGGACTTCCTGTACCACGTCTTCCACGTCGCTCGCCGGGGCGCCGAACTGATCGCAGCGCCGGCGGGCAATCGACCGGAGATAGGGCGTAACGGCCTTCAGGAAACGATGATAGGCCAGCGTATCGCCGGCCATCGCAGCCCGCATCCAAGCCGCCCATTCCTCTTCACGGGCCGAGTGGTCCATCCGCCGCCATCCCCCGATGCGGGCCGTCGTCAACTCGGCAGCGCCGGAGTTGAGATGGGAGATGAGCCTATCGTCGGGCAAAAGGCAAGAGAACGCGCCACCTCGGTGGGGTGTTGTGACGTCGGTCATGACGGGCGCAAGGGGAGGCCCGCGACTCTGGTAGCCAGGTGGTCGAGCGACAGACGGCCCTGCCCATGCCGCATGACCGCAAGCGCCATCGCCGCCCAGGTGATGTGGATCGGCCAACCATCGGGAACGGTGAGCTGGACGACGGCCGTCATGACCAGGAGACCAAGACCTGCGAACCGGGTGGCAAGGCCCAGAACGAGAAGCGCCGGAAGGACGATCTCGCCGCAGCCGGCGAGGAAGGCCACTACCGCCGGGGCGGGGAAGGGATAGGGGCCGCCCGGCAGGTGCAGCATGAACTCCTGGCTGAACAGGTCGACTGCCGTTTCGTTCAACTGCAGGAAGCCCTGCCATTTCAGAATGCCGGAGCGCCAGAAGGGAACGGCAAGTGCCACGCGCAGGACGAGTTGCACCAGGTCCGGCTGCGCGGCGGCGCGGATCAGTTGGCTGGCTGCCGCCACGACGCCCGCCAGTCCGAGGCGGGCGTTCGTGTGCGGTACGGTATCAGGCGTGCTCGACATGATCGGCCTCTGTCCGGATGTGAGAGAAGGCCCCGGCGGAGATCATCTCGCCGATCGCCCCAGGAAGATCGAAAGCGGCGTCGGCGTCGAGTGCGGTTGCGGCGGCTGCCGCAAGTGGGTCTCCGTCGAAGAGGGCCCGAAGAAAGGCGAAGACGCCCGAGTGCAGGCGGCGGACCGTCACCTCGTCATCGATCCGGGCAATCAGCCCGTGTTCGGACTGGTTCTCCACGCGGCCGACGGGACCGCTACCGCGGTTCATGGCGAAGATGGTGATGGCAGGATGGGGCGAGGACACCAGACGCGCCGCCGGATGCGGCTGGAACCTCAAGGCGGGCAGGTCGTCCGGCGGTACGGCCGCCAGCGCCTCGGCCGCAAGGACTGGTGCGTCGGCAGCGTGGTAGCTGTCGAGCCACAGGCGCTCGATGCGAGCCACATCGGACAGCCAGGGCATGTCCTGCGCGTAGGCATAGCGGTCGATGAAGTCGGCAAAGTTGCGTCCATAGTCGAACAGCAATGGCGAGGTCGGCGGCGTCTCGCGGATGTGGAAGCGGGCCATGGCGCGGAAGAAATCCGGCCCGGTGATGCGCTCGACCGCCGGGAAGATCGAGGCGAGAGCGGCGATCAGGCTGACCGTGACGTTGTTTCGATAGACGTCGTAGCGCTTCTCCGCCCGCTTGCCGCGCGGGCCGGTCACCAGCGCCGGCGTTTCGGCGTCGGGGAAGAGTAGGGCGGCCGAAAACGGGCCGGCGAAGTCTGCCCGCGGCAGCGGCAGGATGTCAGCCGTGGGCATGGGAGGCCTCCCTATGGCCCGCGTGTCGATCCAGAATGGCCTGGGCGGCCAGCGCCTCGGCGCGAAGCACCGGCCAGTCGGGGATCTGGCTGTCCCATTCGATCAGCGTGGGAGCCGGTCCGCGACGGGCGATCACGATTTCATAAAGGCGCCAGACGGCATCGGCGACCGGTCCGTCGTGGCTGTCGATCAGCAGCAGGTCGCCTTCGTCATCCGCCTGTTCGGCATGGCCGGCGAGATGGATCTCGCCCACCTTCGACAGCGGGAAGTCGCGGAGGTAGTCGAGCGCCGAGAAGCCGTGATTGGTGGCGGACACGAAGACGTTGTTGACGTCGAGCAGCAGGCCGCAGCCGGTTCGCCGCGAAATCTCGCTGATGAACTCGGTCTCGCTCATCGAGGAGTCCTTGAACAGCACATAGGTAGAGGGATTTTCCAGCAGGATCGGCCGGCCGATGGCAGTCTGCATCTCATCGATGTGGTCGCAGACGTGGGACAGCGTCGCCGCGGTATAGGGCAGGGGCAAGAGGTCGTTCAGATAGGTGTCGAGGTGGGTTGACCAGGCTAGATGCTCGGAGACGAGAGCCGGCTCGTAGCGGTCGACCAGGGTCTTGAAGCGCGCGAGATGCTCCCTGTCGAGCGGCTGCGGGCCGCCCAGCGACATGCAGACGCCGTGCAAGGAGACGGGGTAGTCGCGGCGTATGCGTTCGAGCGCCCGATGCGGCGGGCCGCCGGCGCCCATGTAGTTCTCGGCGTGCACCTCGAAGAAGCCCTGCGGGCCGCTCTCGGCGATGATCGCTGCGAGGTGTTCCGGCTTGAAGCTGGTGCCGGCCTGCCCGGCTGGCGAAATCCTCGGAAAGCGGAGCGCCGCGCCCGTTTCCAAAAGGCTGGACGTCATTTCGGCTTTGGCCATGGTCGCCTCCACTTTCCGAACGCTTGGGTCAGAGCATCATCCGACCGGAGTGAAACGAGGATCGGCAAGATGATGCTTCACAAACAAGAACCTAGAGCGCCGATCTGATTCAGTCAGATCGAACAGCGCTCTAGATGTCGCGGTCGAGCGGCATGAGCGAGCCGTGGCGACCGCCCGGCAGCTCAAGCGAGGCGCAGGTGCCGCCCTGAACGAATTTCCAGGCGTTGCCCTGGAAGTCCTTCATCGAGGTGCCCTGGCAGGTCGTGCCCGGACCGGCGGCGCAGTCGTTCTGGCCCTTGAGTGCCACGCCGTAGCACTTCTCCTTCTTGGCGGCCATCGCGGCGTCGGCCTCCGCCTGGGTCAGCGGGGCGGCGCTCGCGAGGGTGGCGAGGGCCGTGGTGACAGCGCCGGCGAGAAGGGCGGTGGTGACGGAAGTCCTCAGCATGATGTTCTCCGTGTTTCGAGACGCGCCCTTTGTCCTGGGCACGTAGGGAACTCGGAGGCGGACTACGTTTTGTTACAGATGCGTTGATCACGAAGGCGTGATCGCGTGAAGGCAAGGATATACGCCAACGAAAAAAGGGCGCCGCGTGGCGCCCTTTTCCGTGATGGCTCTTATACCGTCAGGCTCAGCCGAGCTTGCCGCTGGCATGGGCCAGAAGCGTGTAGACCTTGCCGGTGTCGGAGTTCAGGTAGTTCTCGGCAAGGCGACCGTTCGGATCCTTCTGAACCGCCTCCTCGTAGAGCGCGCTGAAGTGGTCGATGTAACGATCGACGGCCTCGCGGAAGTCGGCTTCGCGGCCATAGCGGCGGCGCACCTCGTCGAAGGTCTGCTGACCCTGCAGCGTGTAGACGCGGCGCGTGAACACGTTGCTCTCGCCGCGGCGATAGCGATCCCAGAGGTCGGCATAAGCATCGGGGTCGATCGAGCGGGCGATGTCGGAGGTCAGCGACCCCAGACCGTCCAGCGGGTTGCCAGCCTTGGTGCGGTCGGACGAGGGCAGGCGCGGCGACGGAGCGTCGTCGTCGTTGACGCGGCGCAAGAGGTCGGAGATCCAGCCGCTCGACCGCTCGCCGCGCTCATCGGCGGCCGGCTGACGGGTCGGCTCCTGGCGCCTCTCGGCGACGGCCGGGCGGGGCGGCTGGTTGGCCGGCTGGCGGCTGAAGGCGCGCGGTGCCTCCACAGGCTGCGACGGCTTCTGGGCCGGCAGGCTGCGGCTTGCCTGGGCCGACGCCTGGGCACGCACCGGCATTTCCGCCGTGACGCTCTCGCCGGGCAGCTGACGCGAGACGATCTCGGAGAGCTCGTTCAGGGCGCGGATCTGCTCGCTGACCACGCGGCGCATGGCGGCGGTGTGCTGGCTGGTCTCTTCCGGCAGGTCGAGGACACCACGGCTCAGATCCTCGCGGATCTGCTCCAGCTCCCGGCCGACGGCGCGGGTGGCCTTGCGCATTTCCTCGGTGGCGCCGGCGAAGCGGTCGACCGCCGAACCGATGGAGGCGTTGATCTCGGAGATCAGCTCGCCGCGCACCCGCTCGATGGTCACCTGCGTCTTGCGGCCCTCCTCTTCGGCGCTGACCGACAGCTGCTCGAGCTGCTGGGTGACGCCGTTCATGGCCGTTTCGGCGTTGCGGGCCAGCTGATAGCCGACGTCGCGGGCGCGGCGCTCGGCGTTGGACAGCGTGTCCTGGATCTGGCCGGCGATGGACTGCAGGCTTTCGGACATCGTCTCGGTGCGCTCCTGCAGCGTGGAGACCACGCCGTCGAGGGCGGCGAGGCGATCGCCGATGACGCCCTGGAGCGTTCCGCCGACCGACGACAGCGCGCGGGCCGACGACTGCAGGTCGCCGGTCTGCTCGGCGAGCGAGGAGGCGATGGTGCCGATGTCGGCCAGCACCGTCCGCGACACCTCGCGCAACACCTCGGTCGTCTCGGCGACGGTGGTGCTGGAGGCGGTCGTGTCGGCGACGACGCGTTCGAGCGACAGGCGCAGGTCGCCGGTCTGCTGCTCCAGACCGCGCTCGATGCGGGAGAGGTTGCCGGCCGCCTGATCGACGATGGCACGGAGGTTGCGGTTGGCACCGTCCACCTGTTCCAGAACCGAGACGACGTCGGTCTTGACGCGCGACGCAGTGTCGTCGAGCGACTGCAGGACGTCGCGGCCCTGTTCGTCGAAGGTGGCCATCAGCGACAGCGTCGCCTGCTTCAGGGCATCGGCCGCCTCGTTGCCGCGCAGGGTGATGGCGCGGCTGACGCCCTCGCCACCCTTGGCCAGCGCCGACAGCACGTCGTTTGCGGCATTGCGGACCAAGCCGGCCACTTCCTCGCCACGGCTGCCGACGGCCTCGTCGAGGGCGCGGGTGCCGGACAGGAAGGCGTTGGCAAGATCGCCGCCACGGCCATCCACCAGCTCGGCCAGTTCGGCCATGCGGCGGGTGAGCAGGTCGACCACCTTCTCGGCGCGGCCATCCATGGCGCTCGCCGCGGCTTCGGTGCGGGCATCGAGCACAGCCTCGAGGTCGCGCGTCGCGTCGGCAAGGCGTTCGGTGGCCGCAGCGATGGCGGCCGCCAGGATCTCGCCCGACCGCTCGGTCTCGCCGGCGATGCGGCCGGTGACCGCCTCGGCAGAGCCGATGAGGTTGGAGCGCGCGCGGGCAGTCTCTTCCGAAAGACGGTCGGTGACCTCGTCGATGGCGCCGATCAGGCCGGCACGCGCCCTCTCGCTCTCGCTGACGAGGCGGCCTTCGACGGCGGTGATCGCCTCGTAGACGTTCTCGCGGGCCTTCTGGCTCTCGGTGGAGAGCACGTCGGACAGGGTGGTGATGAGCTCGTTGAGGGTCCCGTGCGTTTCATCGCGCAGGCCGGCAAGGCGATCCTCGGCGCCGGCCAGCGACTGGCTGACGGCGAGCGACACACTCTCGCCCTCGGTGGCAAGCCGTGTCGCGGCGCCGTCGATGGCGGCGACCACCACGCTCCGGACCTGCTCGCTCTCGCCGGCGAGACGTTCGGACATGCCCTCCAGCACGCTGGAGACCACGTCGCGTGCCCGGACGGAGCCGCTTTCCATTTCGTGGGCGATGGCGGTCATGGCCTCGGTCACGATGGCCTTGGCGCGATCGGCCTCGACACGCAGCTTGTCGGCAGCCGCTTCCACGGAACCGGTGAGGTCTTCGCGGGCACGGGCGCTTTCCTTCTGGAGCACCGACGCCGCGTTGATGAGGGCGCGGGCCAGTTCCTCGCGGGCCGTCTCGGTCTGGCTGCCGAGCATGTCGACGATGGAGGCGAGGCGCTGGGTGAGCGACACCTCCAGCGAGCTGGCGCGGCTGTCGAGCGTCTCGGCGACCTCGAACACCTTGGAGCCGAGCGACACGTTGATCTCGGCCACCTTGTCGGCGAGCGTCTCGGTGAACTCCTCGGTCTTGCGCTGCAGCGAACGGCCGACGGCGTCGAGGCGCCCTTCGATGGCGTCGACCATTTCCGACTGGCCGGCCGAGAAGGCCTGGGCCAGATCGCGGGTGCGGGCCATCAGGGTTTCAGTGATCTGGCGGGCACGGCCGTCGAGGGCGTGGTCGATCAGCTCGATGCGGTTGTCGAGGGTGCCAGTCAACGCATCCGCCTTGTCGGCGAAGGTGCGGGTGGCGTCCTCGAGGCGCTTGCCGACGCTGCCGTCGAAGGCGGCGAGCTGGCCTTCCAGCGCTTCACCGAAGCTGCCGGCGCGGCCTTCCAGCGAGGCGAGCACCGCCTGGGTGCGCCCGTCCAGCGTCTCGACAAGAGCGCCGGAGCGCTTGTCGAACTCCGCGCCCAGCCGTTCGACGCGCTCGTCGATGAGGCCGGTGATGGCGCCGGAGCGGCCGCTGAGGGTCGCCTCAAGGGCGTTGGTGCCTTCGGAAAGGGCGTTCTGGATGGTGAGGGTACGCTCGGCCAACGCCGCTTCGATGCGGGCGATCTGCTCTTCGAGCGAGCCGTCGAGCATCGACGTACGGCTGACGAGGCTTTCCACCAGTTCGGCGGCGCGGCCGTTGATGATTTCGTCGAGCACGCGGATGCGCTCGGCGAAGCTCACCGACATGCTGTCCGAACGATCGTCGAGCAGGTTGGCGATCTGGCTGCCGGCGGCGAGGATGGTCTCGGCGACGCGCTCGCCACGGGCGTTGACCGCGCGGGCGATCTCGGCGCCGATGGTCGACAGGCGCTCGGAGAACAGGCTGCCGCTGTCGGCGAGCAGCGTCTCCACCGACAGCGTGGCGCCGTCGATGATGCCGCGGATCGACGTGGTGCGGTCGTCCATCATGCGGGCCACTTCGTGGCCGGTGGCGGCGATGCGATCGGCAAGATCGACGCCGTTGACGTTGATCGCCGTGTGGACGGCTTCGCCGGTGACGGCCAGCTTGTTGACGAGGTCGGTGCCGCGCTCGGTGATCGTCGAGGTGATGAGGTTGCCGGTCTGGTCGAGGCGGTCGGTGATCTCGCTGCCGCGGATCGACAGATCGAGCAGCACGCCTTCGGACGTGGAGCGCAGCGTTTCGTTGATGGTCTCGATCTTCTCGGCCATCGCCTTGGAGGCCTCGTCCGTGGTGCGGGCGACCTGCTCGCTGACGGCAAAGGCACGCTGGGAGATGTCCTCGGCGAAGGTCTGGCCGGAGCGGGCCAGCGTTTCGTCGATCTCCTTGGTACGCAGAGAGAGGTTCTCTTCAAGCGCCGCAACGGTGGTGTCGATCGAGAAGATGATGGCGTCGCTGCGGTCGCGCAGCAGCGTTTCCAGCGAGCCGGTGCGACTTTCGAGGGTGGAGGCGATCTCCTGCGACCGCTCGGTCAGCACCTTGTCGAGATTGTCGGTGCGGGTGAGAAGCTGCGTCTCCATGACCGACGTCGAGGTGGCGACGGTCGAGACCAGTTCGTTGACGCGATGGCCGATGGTGCGGTCGAAGTTGGCCGACTGCTCGGCAAGGGTGGCGCCGAACAGCTCGGCGCGCGTTGCCAGCGTCTCCGCGAGTTCGGCGGTGCGGCCGGAGATCGTCCGGTCGATGAGGTCGGTCTTGTCGGTCAGCTCGGCGCTGAGCTCGCCGGTGCGCGCCTCGATGGTGCTGGCGAGCTGGGCAGAACGCAGGGCCAGCGTGCTTTCCAGCGCCTCGCTCTTCTCGGTAAGGGCGGTGGAGAACTCGGCGGTGCGGCTTTCCAGCGTGCTGCCGATTTCCTGGGCCTTCTCGCCCAGCGCCTTGCTGAGCTCGAAGGTGCGGACGGACAGCGTCGACGACAGTTCGTCGGACCGGGCGGCGATGGAGGAGACGATCTCTTCGGTGCGGGCCGACAGGGTGAAGGCGATGTCGCCGGTGCGATCGGTGAGCGTCGACGACAGCTCCTCCGAGCGGGCAGCCAGCGTCGAGACCAGTTCCTCGGTGCGGGAGGCCAGCGTGAAGGCCAGCTCGCCGGTGCCGTCGCTGAGGGCCGCCGACAGGTCGGCTGCGCGGGTGGCAATGGTGGAGACGAGTTCGTCGGACCGCTTGGCGAGTTCGCTGCCGAGCTGCTCGGTTTCCTTGCCGATGGCGGAGGTGAGGCGGCCACCCTCCTCGGTGATGGTGCGCGTCAGCGCTTCGCTGCGGCTGGAGATCGCCTCGTTGATGGCAGTGCCGGTCTCGGCAAGGCCGCCGATCAGGCTTTCGCGCTCGGTGCTGAGCGTCGCCAGGAAGTCGGCGCCGCGCTTGGCTACGGTCTCGGTCACCGAGTTTCCGGCAGCCTCGAAGGCCAGCGCCAGTTCCTCGGCCTTGGAACCGAAGGTCCGCGTGACGTTGCGGCCGGTCTCGTCGATACGGTTGGTCAGGAGATCGCCAGCGGTGCGCAGCTCCTCCGAAAGGTTCTGATGGGCACCGGAAATGGCGACGCGCGCCTTCTCGGCGTTGGCGATCACGCTCTCGCGCTGGCTGACCAGTTCCTCGACCAGGCTGCGGATGCGCATCTCGTTTTCGGCATAGGACCGTTCGAGCGAGGACACCTCGTTGTGGACCAGCACTTCAAGCTCGCTCGCACGGGCGAGGGCCCGCTCGATGCCGTCGCCCATGGCGGCGACTTCGCGGCGAATGGCCTGACCGACGGTGACCACGTTTTCCTTGGCCGACATCTCGGGCTCGGCGAGCTTGATGGCGACTTCAGTGAGCGAACGGGCGGCGAGCCTGAGATCCTGGGCGCGCCAGACCATGGTGGCAATGGCGAAGAACAGCACCACCGGCGCAACGATGCCGCCGACCAGCGCGAAGCCATCGGGACGGGCGAACAGGGCGGCCGGGTCGGCCAGCACCGAGAAGTCGCCAAAGGCTGCGCGGGCGACATAGAAGCCGCCGGCAACCCAGACAACCGAGGCGAACAGGGCGATCCAGAAGGGAAGGGCCGACGGCCGGCGCTGCATCTGATAGAGCAGCGTCGCAACGGACCGACGGTCGTCATTGGCCGGGGCGCGGCCGGGGCGCGCGGAGGCGCGCGGTGCGTCGGCGGGCTCGGCAAGCGACTGGCGCGAGGCGGTGTCAGAGCTTTCGTTGAAGGTATCCTGGTCGGGCGATGTCGGCGCATCGGCCGAGACGCCGAAGTCGATCTTCAGGGCCTCCTCGACGGCGGAGAGAGCGGCCTCCGCCGGATCCGATGCCTTGGTGCTTTTTACCATGATACCCTCATGTCCGCATACTTGAAGCCGGACGGTATCGGAAGCGTACTCCCGGTTGCCGTCCCGGTCGAACCATGTGCTCACCCGGCCTAGGCGAGACACATGAACTCGGGCTTTCTCGACCGCCACGCCGCCTCCAGGAGACAGCAATGGCTACGCCGGCCGAGGATTGCCTATCAAAACGTAATGGCACAACAGGCTCTTCCGGACAAGGAAAGCTCCCCCGGTGGCCCATATTGTTAACAAGCCGCTAATAGGCGTTGTACATTGTGACTCATCTTCTGGTTGTTATTTCCGGGCCCGAGGGCGGATGTTCAGAATGGCTGGCGATCCCTCGCCGTCGACGCGCAAGCCGGCTTCCATGGTGGGGGAGATGCCGGGCGGACACAGTCAAGACGCTAGGCCATCGAGTTGAATATTGGCTTAAAACATATGGTTACCGGCTGCCTTGCCGCCTGTCGCGATCCTGGCGGGCGTTCGGTCTGCACCCTCGATGTCCTCCTGAGACCGGCAGGCCTTGCTTCACGGCGACAACAGGCTTGGATTGCATCAGCTGAATTAACCATATCTTCAGAATTCCAGCCGCTCCTCAAGGCCGACGGAGCGTCATCGAGCCCCATCCGGCAACAGGATGGAAGGCGCGGAGGACCTCGCCGAGGGGCGAAAAGAGACGATCTGCGATGAGCAACGACAAGCCAAGTCCTGCCTTTCCCATCGACCTCGAACATCTTGCCGAGCAGACGTTCGGAAGCGCCGCTCTCGAGGCCGAAGTGCTGCGCCTGTTCCTGACACAGAGCCGCGACTGTCTCGACCGGCTCTCGACGGCGCCTGACGCCCGTGACGCCCATCTTCTGCTCGGTTCGGCGCGAGGCATCGGGGCGAAGGCGGTGGCCGACGCCGCATCGGCCCTGGAAGCCGCCCTGTTGCGCGGTGACGGCGGCGCGTCCGAACTGGCGCGGCTGAAGGCGGCAGTGGTCGCGGCCAATGCCTTTATCGAGGCGCATCTCGGCGCTGGGGGTTGACGCCGCCGGACGCTGCTATATGTGCAGTTGGCTCCGACGGAGCGAGTTCGGCGCTTGAATTCCGGCGGGCCACGGCCCGGTCGAGCGCCGAGTTCAAAAAGCGACATCGAAACAACAAACTGCCGATGGCTCTGTGAAGGCCCGCGTTGCGTCCCGTTTGTCGGGCGATGCGAATGCCGAGTCCGAACCATCGGCCGAGAGGGGCACCGCCCCGCAGCCGCAGGTTTCCATGCCCAAGATCACCTACATCTCCCACGACGGCAGCCGCTACGAGGTGGAGGCCGAGCTCGGCACCACGGTGATGGAAAACGCCGTCAAGAATCTGGTTCCCGGCATCGAGGCCGAGTGCGGCGGCGCCTGCTCCTGCGCCACCTGCCATGTCTATGTCGACGAAGCCTGGGTGGCGGCTACCGGCGAGCCCGACCCCATGGAGGAGGACATGCTGGATTTCGCCGCCGACCCTCGGCCGACGTCGCGCCTCTCCTGCCAGATCAAGGTGAAGGACGAGCTTGACGGTCTGGTGGTACATATTCCCGAGCGCCAAGCCTGACGCTAGAGCCTTCGCCGACCAAGTTGAACCATTTGGTCGTCCAGAGAAGGCTCCAGTTATTTGCTGGAGCAGCCGCTTTTCGATCAGGTTGAGAAAACCTGATCGGCGGGTGCTCCAGGCAGGGCGTCGTTATCCTTAATTCCTTGTTTAGATTGCTTCCAGCCGCAGATCGGCATTAAAGATGAGCGTACCCGCGGACTTTTGCCGTTGGGTTGTCGCCGCAGCGTGGCCGGACCGGTTCCGGCATGCGGGCCGCGAACTGGAGCGTCATCATGCGCATGAAGGCACTCGACGGCTGGAGAGGCATCGGAGCGCTCGCCGTCTGCTTCATTCACTTGCAGCTCAACGGGTACCTGACCTCGGTACCCTCGCTCGATTCCTGGATCCTTGCGGTCGACTTCTTCTTCGTGCTCTCCGGCTTCGTCATCGCCCGCGTCTATGCCGATGAGTTGACCGACCGCGAGCATGCCGCCGTCTTCGCAGTGCGGCGCCTCGGCCGCCTCTGGCCGTTGCATCTCTTCATGCTGGCCCTGTTCGTCGCGGTGGAACTCGCCAAACTGGCCGTGGAGCGCGAGACGGGCTCGCCAGTGGGGCAACCCGCCTTCGGCACCGCCCGCGATCCGTCAGACATCCTGCCGATCGCCCTTTTCCTTCAGACGGTTCGCCTCGGCCCCGAGCTGAGCTGGAACTTCCCGAGCTGGAGCATTTCGGCGGAGATCTGGACCTATGCCGTCTTTGCGCTGGTCGCCTTGTCCACGGCCGGCCGTTCCGGCCGCCGGGCGGCCGCTGCGGCTGCCATCGCCATCGCGGCCTGGATCGTCCTCTTCGTGGACGTTACCGGCCGAGGCATGATCAGCACCGACGTGTTCGGCATCGTCCGTTGCTTCCTGGGCTTCTTCACCGGCGTGGTGGCGGAGTGGCTGCACCGGCGGGGCACCTTCCGGGCGCTTGCCGGCGGAGGAGCCGAGATCCCCGCGATGCTGGCCGGCATCGTCCTTCTCTGGGTCACTGCCTCGCAGCCGGCGGCTCGCTACGCCGCGCCGCTGGTCTTCATGCTGCTGGTGTTCGCCCATGCCAGCGATCGTGGCCCGCTGTCGCGCATCATGGCAACCGCGCCGATGCAACTGCTCGGCCGGCTTTCCTATTCGATCTACCTGACCCACCTGTTCCTGGTTGCCTATGTCGTTCCTCGCCTGTCGCAAACCGTCGGCAAGTTCCTGCCGGATGCTCTTGCGCTGCGCGAAATGGCGGTGGCAGCGATCTACATCGGACTGGTGCTGGTCATGTCGTCAGTGACGTGGCGGCTTATCGAGCTGCCGGGGCAGCGTCTTGCGGCAAAGATCGCCGCCCGCATCGGCGGAGCTCAGACGTTGAGCAGCAGGTACTCGCGCTCCCAGCTCGAAATGACACGGTTGTAGAGCCGGAGTTCGAGCTGCTTGACGTCAATGTAGGCCTCGACGAAGCGAGAACCAAGCACGGCCTTCAGCCGCTCGCACTCGCCAAGTTCGATCAGAGCGTCCGACAGGTGGATGGGTAGCGTCACGCCGAGCGTCTTGGCGTCGACCGTCACCATTTCGTCCGGCTTCACCTTGTCTTCGAGGCCGATCAGGCCGCAGGCCAGCGTCGTCGCCATGGCAATGTAAGGATTGCTGTCGGCGCCGATCACCCGGTTCTCGACGCGGCGGGATTCCGGACCGGAATCCGGCACACGCAGGCCGCAGGTGCGGTTATCGCGGCCCCAGTGGACATTGATCGGCGCGTCGCTCTCGAGACGGATGCGGCGATAGCTGTTCACGTTGGGGCAGAACAGGCTCATCGACTTCGGCACATAGCGCTGCAGGCCGCCGATGTAGTGGCTGAGCTCATCGGTGTCCGTGCCGTCGGGGTTGGCGAAGATGTTGCCACCGTCGCCAACGCGCACCACCGATTGGTGGATATGGGTGGCCGACCCCGGCATTTCCTGATGCGGCATGGCCATGAAGGTGGCGACCATGCCGAACTTGCGGGCGGCGAGGCGGGCGGTGCGCTTGAACAGGAAAGTCTGGTCGGCGAGTTCGATCGGGTCGCCGTGGCGGAAGTTCATCTCGAGCTGCGCCGGGCCGGCCTCGTGCGCCATGGTGGCGATCTCGATGCGCGAAGCTTCGCAGTAGTCATACATCTGGTTGACGACGTGGTCGTAGTCGTTGGCATGCTCGATGCCATAGGCCTGACTGCCGCTTTCCTTGCGGCCGGACAGGCCGATCGGCACTTCCAGCGGCAGGTCTGGGTCGTCATTCTGACCGGTGAGGTAGAACTCCACCTCCGGCGCCACCACCGGGCGGATGCCGCGGGCGGCGTAGAGCTCGACGACATGGCGCAACACCGAGCGCGGCGCGAAATCGACGTGGCGTCCGTCGGCGAAATGGCAGTCGCAGATCACCTGGGCCGTCGGTTCGTCATACCAGGGGACGAGGCGTAGGGTCGAGAGATCGGGCACGCAGCGGATGTCGCGGTCGAGCGGGTTGACGATCTTGCTTTCGACGGCGCTGTCGCCGGTCACCGCCTGGAAGAACACGAACTCCGGCAGCCGTACGCCGGCCTCGATGATGCGGATGAAATCCTCGCGCGGCACGATCTTGCCGCGCATGATGCCGTTCATGTCCGGGATGATGCACTCGACCTCGTTGATACGACGGTCGCGGAGCCAATGAATGGCGTCGGCCTGGTTGGAAAAACGCGGCGCGACGTCTGAAGCGGTGGGCATGAAATGATCCTCGGCGACCCGGACCGACCGGATTCGCGAGCCCCATGGGGCAGCGGATCGTCGAGGCCGCGTCGGCAGCCCGGAATCAGGTTAGAATGATTGAACATTACGCCAAGTCCGGCGCGATGGGAGTCCGGAGGCCGCCAATGCCACGCCTTTTTCTTCTCCGCCACGCCAAGTCGCCTCCGGCCGTTGCCGGACAGAAGGACTTCGACCGGCCGCTCGCCGAGCGGGGCAGGGCGGCGATGACGGCGGTAGGGCGCTACATGACCAAGGAAGGCTATGTGCCCGACCTGGTGCTTTGTTCCCCGTCAGCACGGACGCGCGAGACGTTCGAGGAACTGAGGCCGTTTCTGCCCGATCATGTGGCCGTCGACTATGTGCGGGAGCTCTACGAAGCCTCGCTGGGCACCATGCTCAGGGTGATCACCAGCCACGCCGACAGTTCCGAACGGCTTCTGGTCGTCGGGCACAATCCTTCGATCCACAGGCTGGCGGCAACCTTGCCGGGAGAGGGCGATCCTGCCCTGCTTGCCGAGGTCGAGGCGAAGTATCCGACGGCATCGCTGGCCGTCATCGATTTCTCGGTGAGTTGGCGGGAGGTCCGGCCAGATGGCGGGCGGCTCGTGGCCTTCGTCACGCCGGCCGATCTTGGCGGTCCGGCCGGCGACTAATTCTTTATTTGTGCATCGGATTTTCCGAAAACCGGATTCCACTTTTCGGTCCGATGCGCTGGGCCATTGTGGCGGCGCGGGCGGTGCCTACATAGAGGCGCGGCGCCTTTTGCGCCGAACGAGGTTCGACGAGGCCGTGAGCTTCACCACGCTTTCCGACGAAGCGCGCATCGCGCTCGACAACATGGCCGATTTCGCCTTCAGCCTCGGTTCGCCGTCGCTCAGGCTCGGCGTCACCGGCCTGTCCCGCGCCGGCAAGACCGTGTTCATCACGGCGCTGATCCACAACCTGACCCACGGTGGCCGGCTGCCGATGTTCGAGCCCTGGCGATCCGGCCGTCTGCAAGGCGCCGACATCCGGCCTCAGCTCCACCCGGACGTGCCGACCTTCGACTACCGCGGCCACGTGCGCAAACTGACCGACGCGCGCGTATGGCCGGAGTCGACGCGCCAGATTTCCGAGCTCAGGCTGACCATTGCCTATGAGAGCGCCACCTTCCTGGGGCGGTCGCTGGGGCGCGGCAAGCTCGATCTCGACATCGTCGACTATCCCGGCGAGTGGCTGTTGGATCTGCCGCTGCTCTCCAAGGACTATCGCGCCTTTTCCCGTGAGACTCTGGAGCGGGCGCGCGAGCCGCGCCGCACCGCCATTGCCGCCGACTGGCTGACCCATACGTCCGGCGTCGATCCGCTGGGGCCGGCCGATGACGAGGTTGCGGGACGCCTGCACGCGCTGTTCTCGACCTATCTCGGCGCGGCGCGCGGCGGCAGCCTGTCGCTTTCCATGGTGCCACCGGGCCGCTTCCTGATGCCGGGCGACCTTGCCGGCTCGCCGGCGCTGACCTTTGCGCCGCTCGATCTGCCTGATACGGGCGAGGCGCCGCGTGACAGCCTGTGGGCGCTGATGGAGAGCCGCTTCGAGGCCTACAAGGACGTAGTCGTCAGGCCCTTCTTCCGCACCCATTTCGCCCGCCTCGACCGGCAGGTGGTGCTGGTCGACGTGCTTGCGGCGCTGAATGGTGGCCGGGAGGCGCTCCTTGATCTGGAAGTGGCGCTGGGCGAGATCCTTGCCTGTTTCCGGCCGGGCCATTCCTCCTGGTTGGGGCAGGTGCTGACGCGGCGCATCGACCGCATCCTGTTCGCCGCCACCAAGGCCGACCACCTCCACCACGTCAGCCACGACAGGCTTGAGCTGATCCTACGGCGCCTCACCGATCGGGCGATCGCCCGCGCTTCCTTCTCTGGTGCCGAGGTGGATGTGAAGGCGCTCGCCGCCGTGCGGGCGACGCGCGAGGCGACGGTCAGGCGCAATGGCGAGAGCCTGCCCTGCATCCTCGGCGTGCCGCAGGAGGGCGAACTGCTTGACGACCATCTCTATGATGGCAAGGAAGAAATCGCCCTGTTCCCCGGCGATCTTCCGGAGAACCCGCAGGCGCTGTTCCGCGAGCCCGAGGTCGGAGAGCCTGCCTTCGACGCGCTGCGCTTTTTGCGCTTCCGGCCGCCGCCGGTGGAGGTGACGGCCGAGGGCGTCAGCCTGTCGTTGCCGCATATCCGCCTCGACCGCGCCCTGGACTTCCTGATCGGAGATCGCCTGGCATGACGCGCCGCCCCACCGCTTTCGATCTCAAGGCCGATGACGTCAGTCACGTCCGCCCCGGCGAGGCGCCACTGCCGGATGCGGCCGTCATCGTCGAGGAAGCCGCCGAGACGGAGGATCTGCCCGTTCCGCTGCCATCTGCCCGCCGGCGCTTCCCTTGGTCGCGGCTGTTCTTCGGCGCTGTTGCCGGCATCCTGTCCCTGGCGATCGGTCTGTGGCTCGACCAACTGGTTCGCGAGCTGTTCGCCCGTGACGACTGGCTCGGCTGGCTGGCGATCGGGCTGATCGCGCTGGCGGTTCTCGCCGTCGTCGCCATCGCTGCCCGCGAGATCGCCGGTCTCATCTGGCTGAGGCGCATCGACCGGATGCGCAAACGCGCCGACCTTGCCGCCGTCCGCGACGACCGGCCGGAGGCCGAGGCGGTGGTCGGCGAACTGATGACGCTCTACGCCGACCGGCCCGACCTTGCGCCGGGGCGGCGGGCCACCGAGGCGCGCGTTCATGACGTCATCGATGGCCGCGACCGGTTGGTGTTGGCCGAGGCCGACCTTCTTGCCCCGCTGGACGCGGCGGCGCGCCGGCTGGTGTCGGATGCCGCCGCCCGTGTGTCGGTGGTGACGGCGGTGTCGCCGCGCGCCGCCATCGACGTCATCTTCGTCGTGGTGGCGACGCTCGGCCTGATCCGCCGCCTCGCCGCGCTCTACGGCGGCCGGCCCGGTTTCATCGGGCTGGCGCGGCTGACCCGGCTGGTCCTCACCCACCTGGCGGTGACCGGCTCGATCGCCATAGGCGACGGCCTCGCCCAGCAACTGATCGGCCATGGCCTTGCCGCCAAGCTGTCGGCGCGCCTCGGCGAAGGGGTGATCAACGGGTTGCTCACCGCCCGCGTCGGCGTCGCGGCCATCGACGTCTGCCGCCCCCTGCCGTTCCTCGAACGACGCCGGCCGCAGCTCTCCGAGATCATGGCCGGCATCCGCGCACCGCGCGCCAAATAATGCCGGGTGGCCGGTTCGGCCCGGCAGGATTTGCCGGATGAGCCGAACCTTGCCGGCGCGTTAACTTCTTGTTCACCAGGGACAAACGCCTGTTTCCTGAAAACAAACGGAAAAAATCGGAGCGGCCGTTTGGCACGCCCGTTGCCCTTAGATCGGTAGCGGCCAATCGTCCGGCCGACCGCGTTGCAGATCGTAAGGGAAACGAGCATGGGTATCCTGACCGCAATGAACTCGGCCGTTGGCGGCCTCGGAGCGCAGTCCTTCGCCCTCGAGAATATCTCGGGCAACATCGCCAACTCCTCGACCACCGGCTTCAAGCGCAAGGACACCAGCTTCGGCGACCTCGTGCGCTCCAACACCTCCAATGCAGCCCGCGTCACCTCGGGTGGCGTCACGGCCAACTCGCGTTCGACCATCACGCTCGACGGCGACATCCAGGGCTCGAAGGTCGACACACACCTTGCCATCAACGGCACCGGCTTCTTCTCGGTGTCCGCCGACCCGCTCGATAACACGCTGGGTACCCGATATACCCGCGCCGGCGACTTCGAGCAGTATTACGACTCGCGCAACGGCCAGACCTACCTGCGCAACGCGTCCGGCTACAGCCTGATCGGCGTCAATCTGACGCCGGCTGTCGGTGAGGACCCGAAAGGCCCGATCACCATCGACAAGACGTCGCAGAGCGCCAAGGCCAGCACCCAGATCACCTACAAGCTCAACCTGCCGACCGAGCCGGTGACGACCCATTCCGCCGCCAACAAGACGGTTGCCGGTGCCAACATCTACAATCCCGACTGGCCTAGCGGCGCCGCTGCGGGTCCAATTCCCTACCAGATCGCCAATACCGGCAGGGTGGTCGGTACGCAGGTCTCGGACTTCATGGACAACTCGATTTCCGGCGGCACGGTCACGGTTTACGATGCCCAGGGCACTCCCGCCGTCGTCCAGCTCCGCTGGGCGAAGTTCGAGGAAACCAGCACGGGCCGCAGTGAATGGGGACTGTTCTATCGCAACCTGGAGACCTACAACTCCGCCAACACGACCGATGCCGTCTGGACGCAAATCCCCTCGGGCACCACGATCACCGACGGTACGCTGGGACGCCAGGCGATAACCGACGGAACCAACGCGCCTGGCAATGCTGCCTGGGTCGAGACCTACGCCAGCCCGGTTGCCAATCCCACCGGGTTCTTCTTCGACAAGAACGGCAAGCAGCTCGACTCCACGTCGTCGTTGGCGATCACCAACCTCACCGTTGGCGGCAAGAACTTCGGCACCATGACGCTCGACATGGGCGCTACCGAGTTCGCCGACAAGAATGGCCTCGCCTCCACCAGCCAGCTGACGCAGGACGGCTATTCGACGGGCGCTTTCGAGGGGGTATCGATCGACGATAACAGCGGTATCGTCAGCTACAACTACTCGAACGGCCAGACTGTCGAGAAGTGGAAGATCCCGATCGTCGCCTTCAACGGCGCGAGCTATCTCAAGGCGGAAGACGGCGGCGCCTATACCGAAACCATCCAGAGCGGCAGCCCGATCGATATCGACGGCGCTCTCTCGAGCTCGGCCCTCGAGGCGTCCAACGTGGACATCTCCGAAGAGTTCACCAAGCTGATCGTCACGCAGCAGGCCTTCTCGGCCAACTCCAAGGTCATCACGACGGCCGACCAGATGATGTCGGACATCCTGCAGATCATCCGCTGATGCCTCTGGCGGCGGTCGCGCTCGCTGCGTGACGGCCGCCTCCCCAATCCGCGACGATTACCGACTGCGAGACGGATATGGCTGTATCGAGTGCCCTTTCCACGGCTTTGTCCGGCATCAGGACGACCCAGCAACAGTTGGGCGTCACGTCGGCCAATATCGCCAACGCCAAGAGCACCGGCTACAGCCGCCTGTCGACCTCGTCGTCGGCACAGGTTGCCAACTCGCGGGTCTACGGTGTCGAGGCCAACCAGGTCACGCGCGAGATCAACCTTCTCGTGCAGAAGCAGTGGCGGGTCTCGCAGGCCAACTCCGCCTATGCCGAGACGCGCGTCACGGCGCTGTCGGCACTGGACAACTACTGGGGCGCCCCCAACAGCGCCAGCTCGCTCAACTCGGTCTACAGCAGCTTCACGACCACGCTGCAGAAGCTGGCGACCACGCCCGGCGACACGGCGCTGCAGGGCAGCGCGGTGTCGGCGTCGCAAAACCTCGTCACCCGCCTCAACCAGCTGTCGGGCGACGTGCAGTCGCTACGCCAGGAGGCGGAATCCAACATCGGCAATGCCGTCAGCCGCGTGAACTCGCTGCTGGAAACCATCGCCGAACTCGACAAGCAGGTGGTGGCGGTTGGTGCCGGTGGCGTCAACAGCACCGCCGCCTTGCAGGACAAGCGCGACGCTGCCATCGACGAGCTGTCCGAGTACATGGACATTCGGGTCACCGATCAGCCGGGCGGCGCCATCGCTATCTCGCTGACCGACGGTACCCAGCTCTACGACGACGTGGCGGTGACGCTGAGCTTCGACCAGCAGGGCGTGGTCGATGCCTCGCGTGTCTACTCGACCGACGACAGCCAGCGCTCGCTCGGCACCATTCGTATCAGCTCTGGCCCTGGTTCGGGTGTCGACCTCTTCAAGAGCGGATCGATCCGCTCGGGCAAGATCGCCGCCTACAAGGAACTGCGCGACGAGACGCTGGTCGACGCCCAGGCCCAGCTCGACACCATTGCCGCGACGCTGTCGAGGGCGACGTCGACGCGCCAGGCAGCCGGCACGACCGTGACTGGCGCCGGTACGGCCGGCTATACGCTGGACGTCTCGGGCCTCACCGAGGGCAACACCCTCAAGGTTGAGTATACCACCGCCGCCGGCACCAAGGGGTCGCTCACCTTTGTCGCCCACAATGGCGGCACCGCCCCCGGCAATGGATTCACGCCAGATCCCAACGACACGGTCGTCGGTCTCGATCTGTCGAGCGGCACCGATATCGGCGCCCAGATCGCAGCGGCGCTCAATGCCGCGAATGGCGGCGGCACCGACTTCACCGGGGCGGCGTTGCCTGCGCCGCCGGCCGCTCCGACCTCGGTCACGATCAATGCGACGACGGCTGCGGGAGCCCACGGCGTCGTCAACAGCCTGTCCGGCGAGATCTCCGTGCCGTCCGAGCAGGCGGGATACCAGGAATATCCGCTGTTCATCGACGGCTCCACCGGCAAGCCCTATACCGGCCTGACCGGCGGCGCCGACACCATCACCGGTCTTGCCTCGCGCATCTCGGTCAATCCCAAGGTGGTAGCCGATCCGTCGCTGACGGTGAAGTACAGCGGCAGCACCTTGTCGGGCGACGGCACGCGGCCGCAGGCGATCCTCGACGCGCTCGACAGCCGTGTCTTTTCCTATTCCTCCTCGATCGGCATCGGCTCGGTCACCACACCGTTCAAGGGCACCTTCGAGGGGCTGCTGTCCCAGGTGGTCAACACCCAGGGCTCCATCGTCGAGGACGCCAAGAATGTCGCCGACGGCCAGAAGGTCGTCACCTCGAATCTCAAGGAACGCTACGACAACAGCCGTGCCGTCGACCTCGACACCGAGCTTATGTCGCTGATCCAGCTTCAGAACTCCTATTCGGCCAACGCCCGGGTTCTATCCGTGGCGCAGGAGCTGATGGATGTTCTGATGGCCACGTTCAAGTAGGCGGCCTCGCGCCGCCAAGTCACGGGTAGAATGCCATGTCGATCAACAGCGTGCTCGTCAGCCCCAACATGTCGCTTCTCTCGACCATGCGGGAGCAGCTCGAGGACATGCAGCGCCAGCTCTCCACCGGGCAGAAGGCGGCGACCTACGGCACGCTCGGTCCCGGGCGGACCCAGTCGATCACCTTCCGCTCGAAGATTTCCGAGATCAACGGCTACCTTCAGAACACCGACGTCCTGAACATGCGCATCTCGCTGCTGGACAAGGCGATGGGGCGTCTTGAGGACATTCCCAGCGAGGCGTCGGCCGCCATCGATCCCAACACCTACAACATCGATTCCACCGGCACCACCACCGGCCAGAAGGGCGCCAAGATCGCCTTGAACGAGGTGATCGGCTTGCTCAACTCCGAGGCCGACGGCCGCTATCTGATGTCGGGCAAGACCACCGACACCAAGCCGGTGGTCGGCATGAACGAGATGCTCTACGGCACCGGCAGCAAATACGGGCTTCAGAAGGTCGTCGCTGAGCGCTACACGGCGGACCTTGGCACCGGCAAGCTCGGCCGCCTCAACCTCGACAATCCCGTGGCCACTCCCGACACGGTGACGATCACCCGTCAGGGTACGCCGCCCTCCGCCGAGTTCGGCTACAAGATCGCCTCGGCGTCGGCCTCGACCACCGATACCACCCATATCGCGGTGACGCCGACCACGGGCCTCGACAGCGCCGGCGACACCGTCAACACCGCCTATGGCGTGCAGTTCGGCGCCAACCTGCAGGCCGGCGACAGCGTCTCGCTGGAGCTCGAAAACCCCGATGGCACGAAATCGACCGTCAAGCTGACGGCGACGCTGACCAGCCCGCCCGGCGAGGGCCAGTTCACCATCGCCCAGGATACCAGCACCACGCCGCCCACGGTCGACGTCAACGCGACCGCCGCCAACTTCAAGACCCGTCTTGAAGACAGCCTCAAGATCGAAGCGAAGACCACCTTCCATGCGGCGTCGATGATGCGGGCGTCCGAGACCTTCTTTGAAACGGCCAGTGGCGGCAAACCGCAGCGGGTCGACGTCCTCGATCCCACCGACAACAGCCAGTTGGCTACCGCCACAGGGCTGCGCGACGGTACCGACACGGACACGGTTGACTGGTATGTGGGCTACAACGCGACGATCGACCCCGCCGACAGCGCGACGTCGCCGCGCAACGACGTGACGGCGCGCGTCGACACCAACATCACCGTTGGTTACGGCGTCCGGGCCAACGAGGCCGCCTATACGGAAATGGTGCGCTCGCTCGCCGTCATGACCGTTGCCGAGTTCGACCCGAAGGCCGGCACGCTGGGCGACCCCAACGCGACAACCGACGCTGAGCGGCAGCAGAACCTCAAAGTCGAGAAGGCTCGCTACTCGGCCTTGGCCTCGCGGGTGGACGGTGTCCTCGCCTTCGCCGACGGCAGCCAGAAGCCGACCGACATCCACACGGAAATCGCCGTGTCCGGCAATGTCGCCAAGAGTGCGGCCGAGCGGCAGACCAACTCCAAGACGACGCTGCAGGTGATGCTGGACGGCGTCGAGGGCATCAACAAGGAAGAGCTGACGGCGCAGATCCTGACGCTGCAGACCCGGATGGAAGCGAGCTACACCACGTCGATGATGCTCAACAACCTCAGCCTTCTCAACTACATGAAGTAAGGGACGCTGGCGGCTTTATCCGCTTGCCGCAAACGAAACCGCCGACCGGGCTGCGACCTGGTCGGCGGTTTGCATTTGCGGACGCCATCTCGGGGGAGTGAACTTGTCGCTCGGCCTTACTTCTCCTCGCCGGCCATCGCGCCGGGATTGAGGGCGGCGAAGATTTTCTTCTCGTGCTCGATCAGCGCGCGGGCTTCCTTCAGCGCCTTGTAGAGCTGGTCGGCGATGATGTGATTGCTGATCTTCGTCACGAAGGGAATGGTGCTCGGTGCCGCCTGCATGATGTCCTGGATGAGCGCGAAATAGTTGTCCTGGAACTTGGTGACCTCGCGCGACAGGTACATGAGCTGCACGGCGAGGTAGATCCGCTTCGCCGGCGTGTCGGCCGACTCGACGGTCAGGATGTCCTTTTCGCGCAGGATAGGGGCATTGCCCTCGATGTAGAGACGCGTGCGCTGGTCGTCGTTGGTGATCATCGACTCGCCGATGATGATGCGCTCGCCGGGCTTCAGTTCAACCTTTAGGGTCATCTCTTCGCAATCCTGTCAGGGGGGTCAGCTACTTCCGCCTCCCAGCAGGCGGAGAATGCCGTTGTCGGCCGTCTGGGTGATCGAGAAGGAACTGATGGCGAGCTGCTGCTGGGTGCTGAGCGCCAGCATGATCGCCGCTTCCTCGTCCTTGTCGGAGGCGCGCATCGATTCGGCCGTCGAACTCAACACGTCGGAAAAGCCGCCGACATATTCGGCGCGGCTTTTCAGCAGCGTCAAGCCGATGCCGATGTTGGTGGCGTGCTTCTCGGCGGCGTGGCGGGCGTCGGTGACCGTCTGCTGCGCGGCCTCGGCATCGGTGCGCTTCACCCAGGATGATGCGGTGCCGGTGGTCAGATCGGCGGAAATCGAGGACTTGTCGATGGCGAAAGCGACCGAGGCAGAGTCGACGGTCAGGACGCCGGCAGCGTCGAGCGAGGCGCTGAGGCCGGAGGCCGGAATGGTGAAGGCGTTGACGAGGTCGTCCACCGTGGTGGCGGGGCCGACCGTCAACGATCCGACGACGGTATTGCCCTGGCGGATGGAGATGACGTCGCCCTGCTTGTACTGGCCCGTCGCCGTCAACAGGTCGGTGCCGGTGGCCGGCGTTGCGCCGATCATCAGCGGGCTGGTCGACGCGGAGGGCGGCGCACCGGCGGACGATATCGTATCGGCGGCGCGGGTGATGTTGACGGTCATCTTGTCCGCCGCCTCGACGTTCAGGACACCGTCGCTGCCGAGCGTGGCGCGCAGGCCCTTGTCGGGCTGGGAGAGGGCGGTGACCAGATCGCCGGCGGTGGTGTCTGCGGTGATCTTCAACGTGCTGATGATGGTGCCGGACGCATCCTTGACGGCGATCTCGTCGCCAACCGCGTACTCCGGGGACTCCACGAGCTTGCTGGTGGACTTCAGCGGCTTGGCGGGCGCGCCGCCGTCGGTCAGCTTGGTCTCGTAGGTGGCGAGCTTGCCTTCGTCGAGCTTCTTGAGACCGAGCGTGTTGAGAAGATCGGTGAAGTCCACCGCCTCGATGGTGACGGACTCGTTCTGGTCGGACGACAGGTAGAGCGTCAGGTCGTTGCCGTCGCCGAGCAGCAGGTTCTTGCCGTTGTAGGACGAGTCCTTGGCGGTATCGACGATCTTGTCCAGGATGTCGTTGTATTCCTTGACGAGGTCGGCGCGCTCGAAGGCGTTCTTGCTGGCGGCGGCCCGCGATACCACGCCCTTCAGCGTGTTGATGCTGTCGCTGATCGAGGAGAGACCGTTGTCGGCGGCGTTGATGACGCCGAGCCCCTGATCGAGGCGCTCGAGATACTTGTCGAGCGCGGCGGCGTGCAGCGACAGGCTTTTCGCTGAAATATAGGTGCTGGGGTCGTCGAGCGCCGTCTGGACCTTGATGCCGGTCGTCAGGCGCTGGCTGGCAGCCGCCGATTCATTGCTCACCCAGTTCAGCGCCGAGACGGTGCTGCGCAGCGATTTCGTGAGGGAAATGTCGACCATGCGCGTGCCTCTGGTGGATGCCTTTCGGGGCGGCTCGTTGCATTTTGAGAATCATACCATCCAACTCGTTAAAAATAGCTGTTCGCCAGACGATGAAAAGACGGGAACAGTCCGAAAAATCGGCCTAATTTTCGATTTTCCGCCATTAACCTTTGGATCGGTCGCTGTGGCTCCGCATGTACGACCAAAGACGTACTTGGGCGGAATTCGGTGGCGAAGACGGCATTTGAACCAATGCATTAACGGGTCGGCAACACCTCGGCGCTAGGGTCGGCGCACTTCCTCAGAAAGGGGAAGACCAATCACCCAAGGAATGGGATACAAGAAATGTCTGAGATCAACCTGACCAAGGCCGTCCGTCAGAACCTGCTCACGCTGCAGGGCACCGCCTCGATGATGGCGAAGACGCAGAACAAGCTGGCCACCGGCAACAAGGTCAACTCTGCCCTCGACAATCCCTCGAACTACTTCACCGCCGCGTCGCTGAACTCTCGTGCCAGCGATCTCGGCAACCTGATGGATTCGATGGCGAGCGGCATCAAGACGATCGAAGCCGCCGACAACGGCCTCTCCTCGATCACCAAGACCCTCGAGTCGATGCAGTCGACGCTGCGTCAGGCCCGCCAGGACAAGTCCTTCGAGACCGCGTCGTTCAGCCTCGACCCGGCCAACGTCGCACTCGGTTCTTCGCCGCAGCTCAAGTTCGTTGGCGGTGCGTTCGGTACGACGACGCCGGCTGTCGATCTGACCACGACTGGCTCCGGCCAGGCTGTGACCGGCAATGTTGCCTACGCGGCGCCGGTTGCTGCGACCAAGGCTTCGGCCAGCGGTAACGTCAATCTGTTGACGAATGCCGGCGGTGTCACCGGCGGCTCGCTCAGCATCACCTACGCTGGTAAGACCGTTACGTCGACCATCGGCGCTTTCGCTGCGGCGGCCGACGCGAGGAGCGTGGCCACAACCATTCAGCAAGCGATCGACGGCAGCGATCTCGCCGGCAAGCTGACTGCCACGATCGACGGTTCCAACCAGCTGAAGATCGAAGCCACCGACACCCAGAACAGCGATATCACGTTCGGCGGTACGGCTGGCTTGGCTGCTGAACTGGTGGGTGCCGGTGCGTCGGGTGCGGCATCGGATGCCGTGGCAGCTGCAGGCGTGAACCACAAGGGCCATTCGGGCAAGACCGAGTTCTCCGTCAATGGTACGGCGATTTCGCTTGACACCACGACTGGCTCGAACCTCACGACGGCTGTCGACAACATCAACAAGACGCTTGCGGCATCCGGATCCAAGTTCAAGGCCGTTGCAAGCGCCGGTAAGCTTGCGATCCAGGCGGCAACCACTGATGCCGGCAGCCTGCAGATCACAGGTAATGACGCCGACATCTTCTCCGCGACTGCCGATGTCACCAGCGTTGCCGGTGCTGCGACCAGCGGCCTCAACCTGCTGAAGACCGTCGACACGCTTGTGTCGGAGATCAATAGCGGATCGGGAACGACCGGTCTGGTGAAGGCTTCCAACGACAACGGTAAGCTGCGTGTGCAGAACCTGTCGACGCAGGATCTGCAAATCCAGGGTACCAACTCGTCGGGTAAGATCACCGGCAGCAACAGCAACAGCTCGACCGTGGACGGCAACTCCGTTCGTTCGGGCCTCGCTGACCAGTTCAACGAACTTCGCGACCAGCTCGACAAGCTGGCTGACGACGCCTCGTTCAACGGTATCAACCTGCTGCGTGGCGACAAGCTGACGATCACCTTCAACGAGACCGGCACCTCGTCGATCGATATCCTGGCCAAGGACGGCAAGTCCGTCGACTCCACCACCCTCGGCGTGCCCACCACGCTGACGGCCAAGGACCTTGACTCGGATAGCGATATCGACGTCACGCTGGGCAAGGTGAAGACGGCCCTCAATACGGTCCGTTCGCAGTCTTCGGCCTTCGGCTCGAACCTGTCGGTCGTCGAAAACCGCCAGAACTTCTCGAAGAGCATGATCAACACCCTGCAGACGGGCGCCGGCAACCTGACGCTCGCCGACATGAACGAGGAAGCGGCCAACATGGTTGCGCTGCAGACCCGCCAGTCCCTGGCGACCTCCTCGCTCTCCATGGCCAACTCGGCCGACCAGAACGTGCTTCAGCTTCTCCGCTGACGCCAAGTCTGGCCGAATCAAACGACAGATGTGGGGGCGGGCCAGAAGGCCCGCCCCTTCTTTTTGCGCTCTTTCATTTTGCACCCGCCGGTTTGGGGCGAGCGGCGCTCCTTTCCATGTTCTTAACGAACTGTTTCGATCTCCTTGCTGGGCAATGGCGAGGCTTTGCCCGCTATGCTGGGCCGGCGTTTGTCGCGTCTATGTGAAATAAGTAATTAAATCAATATTTTGCATCGTATCGATGCGGTGTGGCTGACGCTTGTCCATCGGATTGGGCGAGCCGGTGCGCGCGATAGAAGCCGTTCCGGCCATTGTGGATCGGATGCCTTGGTTTGCTCCGGTTAACAAGGGTTTATCCGAATTAATTCCGCTTCGTTGCAAAACGCCACTGAGAAACTTTTTGTTAACCATGTCGGGTGTTAACTCGCATCCGAAAGGCACCGCCGCGTCCGCCGTTCTTGATGGTCGACGGTCAGGTCCGGTTCGTTTTCGGGTGAAAGAAACCCGTCAGCCCAAGGAAGTGGGATGCAGAAATGAGCGAGATCAATCTGACCAAGGCAGTTCGCCAGAACCTTCTGTCTCTGCAGAACACCGCCTCGATGATGGCGACGACACAGAATCGTCTGGCAACCGGCAACAAGGTCAATACGGCCCTCGACAACCCAACCAATTTCTTCACAGCATCCTCGCTTAACTCGCGAGCCGGCGAACTCGACGCCCTGCTCGACTCGATGAACAACGGCGTGAAGACGCTGGAAGCGGCGGACAACGGCCTGACTTCGATCACCAAGACGCTGGAATCGATGCAGTCGACACTACGTCAGGCTCGCCAGGACAAGACATTCGAGACGGCGTCCTACACGCTCTCCCCGGCCAATGTGTCGCTGACCTCTGGTGCGGCGAAGCTGACCCTGGTCGGTGGCGCCTTCGGAACGTCCACCCCGAGCATCGATCTGACGACGACTGCTTCCGGCCAGAAAGTGGTCTCGAACGCCGCCTACGCGGCACCGGCGGCGACGGCCGCCAAGGCCACGCTGAACAGCGCCGAAGACCTCACCGCCGCTCGTGCCACTCCGATCACCGGCAACGGCGTCTCCACCATCACCTACGAAGGCAAGTCGGTTTCGGTCACGCTTTCCGACTACGCGGCGGGTGTCGATGCGACCGGTGTCGTGACGACGATCAACCAGGCGATCGCCGGCAGTGATCTTAACGGCAAGCTGGAAGCCAAGCTGGTCGGCGGTACCCTGCAACTGCAGGCCAAGGACACCTTCAACAGCAACATCACCACCACCGGCAACATCTCGAACTTCCTGACTGGTGGCCCGGCGGACGTAAACGGCGCTTCTGGCAAGTATGAGTTCTCGGTCAATGGCGTGCCGATCACGCTCGACGCCACCACCGGCTCGGACGTGACGACGGCCGTTGAGAATGTCAACAGCCAGCTCGCGGCGGCCGGATCGAAGTTCAAGGCGATCATCGGGCCCGGCTCGACGCTGCAGATCCAGGGCGCCACAACCAACGCAGGCGCGCTGCAGATCACCGGCGCTGACGCAGACATCTTCTCCGGCACTGCCGACGTCACCAGTGTCGCCGGTACGACGGACGCGGCTCTGGTCGTGATGAAGACGATCGACACGCTGGTCGCCGAGATCAACAACAACGCCACGACCAAGGGCATCATCAAGGCCTCCAACGACGACGGCAAGCTGCGCATCCAGAACCTGTCGACCCAGGATCTTACCGTCCAGGGCACCGACAGCTCGGGCAAGGCGACGGGCGATGCCAGCGATAGCTCGGTGGTCGACGGCAACTCGGTCCGCTCGGGCCTCGCCGACCAGTTCAACGTGCTGCGCGACCAGCTCGACAAGATGGCCGACGATGCCTCGTTCAACGGCGTCAACCTGCTGCGTGGCGACAAGCTGAAGATCACCTTCAACGAGACCGGTACGTCGTCGATCGACATTCAGGTGAAGGACGGCAAATCCGTCGACTCGACCGAGCTCGGCCTGCCGACCACCATGGTCGCCAAGGATCTCGATACCGACAACGGCATCGATGCCCTTCTTGACGATGTGAAGGCCGCCATCACCCAGGTTCGCGCGCAGGCGTCGACCTTCGGCTCCAACCTGTCGGTCGTCGAAAACCGCCAGGACTTCACCAAGAAGATGATGAACACCCTGCAGGGCGGCGCCAGCAACCTGACGCTCGCCGACATGAACGAGGAGGCGGCCAACATGGTTGCGCTGCAGACCCGCCAGTCGCTGGCGACCTCCTCGCTCTCCATGGCCAACCAGGCCGATCAGAACGTGCTTCAGCTTCTCCGCTGACGCCGACTCCGGAGAGGGCAAGAACGAAATGCAAGGGCGGGCCGAAAGGCCCGCCTTTTTCGTTCGCTGGTTGCGACAACTCTTCCGTTATTTGCAGAACGAAGCATATTTGGGGATCGTTAACTTCGTTTGATTGCAAAGGTCTTTGGCGAAACTTGTTGTTAACCGTGATGGGTGTCTAATCAGGGTGATGGGAGGAGTCGGCTTGGGCCGGTTTCCGAACACCGGAACGCGACGAGCGATACCGCCCTCATGAAAACCAACAGGTTTCCTGACGGGATGGAACGATAATAGGCCCGAAGGCGACAGGTAAGGCCACGGGTACGAGAACACTGGGGAGTGTTTGTTCGATGAACGGTTATGGAGCGTCGGCGTACCAGCGGGTCCAGACGACATTGGGACCGCGCGATCTGGAAGCGCACCTGCTGCTCAAGGCAGCGGCGCAGTTGCAGTCGTTCAAGGACAACTGGTCTTACGACGAGAGTGCCGTCGCAGAGGCCCTGATGCTCAACCGCAAGCTCTGGACCATCCTCGGCACGTCGGCGACCGACGAGACCAACCCCTTGCCGGCGGCGATCAAGGAGAACATCGGCAATCTCACCGTGTTCGTCCTGAAGCGCACGCTGGAGATCATGGACGATCCGTCGCCCGAGAAGCTTTCGGCGCTGATCTCCATCAATCGCTCGCTGGCTCAGGGGCTGCGTGGACAGGCCGACGAGGAATAGGCGAGGGGGGAGGTACCCCAGAACAGCAAAGGCGCCCAGAAGGCGCCTTTTGTCGTTTGTGGGCTCATCGGTCCGGGCGCGGTCGCACGGGGAGCTCAGGCGAAGGTGCTCGCCGCCGACGTCGTCGGGCTGTGCGCCGCCTCGGTCCATGCATTGATCATCGCCCTGAGGCGCAGACGGCTCTCATCGGGAATCTGGTCGACAACGTCGCCCGTCACCTTGTCGATCTGGCGATAGACGATGATGTCGGCTTCCTCGTCTCGGGTGACCGTGGACTTGAGGTTCTGCGAGTAGACGGAGGATTGGCTGGCGTTGCCGCGCGTGTCATTGCCGGCGTAGGCCGTATCGCCGGACCTGACGATTGCCGATCCGACGGGCAGGTCGGTGCTCGCCGCCTGTTCCGCCGCCGCCGGCGCTCTCGGCACCGGCGCGTTCATGCCGGTTATCACCGGTCTCACGCTGCCGATATCCATGACCAATATCCTTTTCCGCGAATCCCATGGGGTTCGCCTGAAAAGGACGTTAGCATTGAAAAATGAAAGCGGCGTTTAGGAAACTGGTAAAGTTTTATCGATCCGGCGTTTTCCGCAGGTTACTGAATGGTCGAATTGTCTGGGAGAGTACGGGCTGTCGCTCCTCCGGCCGCTTCAGATAAGGGCTCAAGTCTTAACAAAGCGCCAACGGATGGGGCCGCCGACCATGGAAAGATTGACAATCCGCGACAACACGTAGGTCGCATCCGTTCGGCGGGCTGCGCCGGTCATGCGGTGACGCTGATGTCAGCGAAACGGGACGAAGCGGGTCAAAGGCTACGGTTGACGGCGACGCCCCGGGCGCTCATGGCGTAGGCCGCCTGGGCATGGCCGCTGCGGCCGTAGACGGCGGGCGTTTCGGCCTGGCCGACCTCGGTCGCCACGGTGCGCAGAATGTCCTCGGCGACGTCGCGGGCCGTGTCGAGCACGGCGAGGTTGATCTGCACTTCCGAGCGGAACAGCTCGTGGCGCTTGAGAAGGGCGGCCGTGGCGTCGGGCACGTAGCCCTTCAGCGTTTCGATCTCGTCGCGGGCGGCGAGCATCAGCCGGGTGTAGAGGGCGGCCTTCTCCTCCTTGTCCATGGCGAGTTCGCCGGCCTGCCTGAGCTTGCCGGCCTTGACCAGCGCCGTCTCCTCGCGGAGCAGCACGAGGAGGTCTTCCATGGCGTTGCCGAGCTTCTCGACCAGCTTGCCGGCGATTTCCGGGCTCGTGACGAGCCTCGGACGGTTCTCTTGCAGTGCTACGCTCATTCGGCGCGCCCTTCCTGTATCTTGATCAGTTGCGCGGCGATGCCGTCGGCGATGCCGATGCCGCCCTTCTTGACGAAATCCATGGCGTATTGATCCAGCAGCATGTCGCGCCAGGTTTCGTTGGACGTATTCGAGGTGCCGGTCAGCGGGTCGACCGACACGTCCTTGAACATGGCCTTGAAGGCGTCGGCGACATAGATCGACTCGAAGTCGGCGGCGACCTCGTGGGCCTTCCTGGCCACGGCGTTCCTGTCCATGCCGGCATAGGCCTTCGAGGCGAAGGCGGAGGCGACCGAGGAGAGACCGTTGGTTTCCATCACATCACCTCCACGTCGGCCTGCAGCGCGCCGGCCGCCTTGATTGCCTGGAGTATGGAGATGAGGTCACGCGGGCCGAGGCCGAGCGCGTTGAGCCCGTCGACCAGTTCCTGCAGCGTCACGCCGGAGCGGACAACGGCGAGCTGGTGCTCCTTGCCGTCGGCGACCTGGATCTGGGTCCGTGGCGTCACAGTGGTTTCGCCGTCCGACAGCGGCGCCGGCTGCGACACCTGCGGGTCCTCGGTGATCATCACCGTGAGGTTGCCCTGGGCGACGGCCACCGTCGACACGCGCACTTCCTGGCCCATGACGATGATGCCGGTGGCCTCGTCGACGACAACCTTGGCCGGCAGGTCCGGCTCGACGATCAGTTGCTCGACGTCGGTCAGGAGGTCGACGATGTTGCCCCGGAACTTGGGCGGCATCGACAAGCGAACGGTGGAGGGGTCGGTCGGCTCGGCCACCGGCGAGCCGTAGAGGTCGTTGATGGCGAGGGCGATACGACGCGAGGTGGTGAAGTCAGGATTGCGCAGCGACAGGCGTACGGCGCCGAGCTGCGCGAGATTGAACTGCAACTCGCGCTCGATGACGGCGCCGTTGCTGATGCGCCCCTGGGTCGGCACGCCGCGGGAAATCTTGGCGCCTTCGCCCTGGATGTCGAAGCCACCGACGGCGATGGCGCCTTGGGCGATGGCGTAGACTTCGCCGTCAGCGCCCATCAGCGGCGTTACCAGGAGTTGGCCGCCCTGAAGGTTCTTGGCGTCGCCGAGCGCGCTGACCGACACGTCGATGGCGGTGCCCTGGGCGGCAAAGGCCGGCAGCTTGGCAGTGACCATGACGGCGGCCGTATTGGCGGTGCGCATGGTGGAATCGCGCACGTTGACGCCGAGCCGCTCCAGCATCGCCTGCAGGCTCTGCTTGGTGAAAGGCGAGTTGTTGAGGCTGTCGCCTGTGCCTTGAAGGCCGACGACCAGGCCGTAGCCGATGAGCTGGTTCTCGCGAACACCCTCGACGTCGACGATATCCTTGATGCGCGAGGCGGCAACCGCCGCTTCGGCGCCCATCAGGATGAGCATGAAGGCGCCCAGTGCGCCGAGAATCCTAATCCGCATTGTCATCATCCCCGTGTTTCCCGACACGGCTTCCCAACGAACGGTTCGCAATCGGCGTGCCAAGCTATGGGGAAATGGGGATTCTATGTAAGTATTTGAAATATAATATATTCTCTAGGGGTTTGTGAGATCGGACCGGCGCCAGTGTTTTTGGGGCGGCATTTCTTGCCGGGCCGGCGGGGAAGCGGTAACCTTGGCGGGTCGAAACTGCCGGGTCAGCTTCAGGGAACGAGCGATGCGCATTCAGGGTCCGAACCGCCTCGGTGGCGTCTCCACGGGGTCGCCGACCAAGCGAACCGATGGGTCGGGATTCGCGCTGCCGTCCGAGGGCGAGGGCGGCGCGCCGAAAGCCGCCACCGCCACGGCGACCCACGCGCTCGCCGGCCTCGATGCGCTGATCGCCCTGCAGGCGGTCGATGCCGATGCGCCGCGCAAGAAACGCAAGGCCGTCAAAAGAGGGCGCGACCTTCTGGATCGGCTCGACGAGATCCGCATCGGCCTCCTGTCCGGACAGTTGTCGGGCGAGGCGATTGCCCGCATCCTGAACCTTCTGGACGAAGCGGAGCCAACCGGCGATCCGCGTCTCGACGGCCTGATGGAGGACATCGCGCTGAGGGCGGAAGTGGAACTTGCCAAGCTCGGCTACTTCAGAAATTGAGCAGCCCGCCCCTGGGTGATGACACGAAGTTAAGCTTAAATGATTGATATGTATGGCTAATCGCCTGCCCTACAAGGTTTGGTGATTTTCTTGCATTTGCCGTTGTCGGGCGGGGGTCAGATAGCTATATTCCGCCCGCCTTTGTGGTGTATGAGGACCGTCGATGTCGATTGAGCTTGCCGATGACTACCGGCCGTCCGACGACGAGCCGTTCATGAACGACCGCCAGCGCGAGTACTTCAGGCGCAAACTGCTTCAGTGGAAGGAGGACATCCTGCGCGAAAGCAAGGAGACCCTCCAGAACCTTCAGAACGAAAACACCAACCTGCCCGACATCGCCGATCGCGCGTCGTCGGAGACCGACCGGTCGATCGAGCTTCGGGCGCGCGACCGCCAGCGCAAGCTGATCTCCAAGATCGAGGCAGCCATCAAGCGGATCGAGGATGGTTCCTATGGCTATTGCGAGGAGACCGGCGAGCCGATCTCGCTGAAGCGCCTCGACGCCCGTCCGATCGCCACGCTGTCGATTGAGGCGCAGGAGCGGCACGAGCGGCGCGAGAAGGTCTATCGCGACGAGTGATGCTGCCGTCTTGAGCGGAACTGACGAAGGGGCGTCCTAAGGGCGCCCCTTTTTCGTTGGTCTTGGTCGCTGGTTCCCGGCAGTTCGGATGTCTCCCTGGGCGCGACCTCCGTGATGACTTGGGAAGGGAGGTCGCGCCGCTCGGGGAAAGCCGGCCCGGACTTGGGGAAGGGGCCGGCGGGATCGCGTCGGGCCATTTGGGGAGCGGCCTTCGGCGATACGGCTCGCTTGGGATGCTTGGGGAGCGCGAGCCGATCTCTTGGGGGCTTGGAGCCGTGGCTTCCGTCAGAAGGGCAGCAGGATATCCAGCACCTGCTGGCCGGTGCGCGGCTGCTGCACGTCGGAGATCTGGCCGCGGCCGCCGTAGGAAATGCGGGCCTCGGCGATCTTCGTGCTCTCGATGGTATTGTCGGCGGCGATGTCTTCGGGGCGGACGACGCCGGCCACCACCAGTTCGCGGATCTCGTAATTGACGCGCACCTCCTGGCGGCCCTCGATGACGAGATTGCCGTTGGGCAGGAGCTGGGTCACGACGGCGGCGACGTTGGTCGACAGCTTTTCCGAGCGGTCGATCGAGCCGGTCCCCTTGTAGGACGAGGCGCCCTCGGTCGAGGCGAGATTGCTGGCCGCCATGCCGGCCGGCAGGGCGATGGTGTCGATGGCCGTGCCGAGCGCGCCGCCGACACCAGTCGAGTCGCTGGAGTCGCGCGAGCGTTCCGACGAGTTGTCGAAGGCGGCCTTGTCGGAGATCGACACCTTGACGGTGAGGATATCGCCGACATTGCGGGCGCGCTGGTCCTTGAAGAAGGTGCGCGAACCGGACTGCCACAACGAGTTGGGGCTGTAGGCCACCGGCTCGATGACGGGCATCGGCATCTGCACCGGCTTGTAGCCGGGCTGGGCGGTGGGGTTCTCGATGGCCGTCAGCTTGGGCGTCTGACCGACCTGCGACAGGCGGTCCATGGTGCTGCCGCAGGCGGAAAGGCCGATGCCGAGGAGGGCGATGGCGAGGGTGGTGGAGAAACGCATCGGATGATCCTCGGTTCTTCTCAGTTCATTGCCGTCTTGACGACGGTCGGGCTCGACGCCGTGACGGCAACGGTGCCGGCGCCGGTGACGATGCCCTGAATGGTGCGCTTGGACTGCTCGTTGAGCACGGAGACGATGTCTCCCTTGGCACCGTCACCGAGCGCGCGTCCGCGGGCGGAGAGCGTCAGGCCGGGGCGCGAGTACTGCAAGGTGATGAGGTCGCCGCGCAGGACGACGCGGGGCGGCTCGACGTCAGCAGTGGCGATCAACTCGCCGGCCCGGAGCGGGCGCTTGGCGGCCATGTCGACGAGTTCGTCTGTGTCGATCGCCGCCGTTCCCGGCACGCGCCGCTTGTCGATGCGGACGATGGTCACGTCGGACGCGTGGATGACGGCGCGGCGGTCGATCGGTCGGTTCAGCACCGGCACGGCCATGGTCTCGACGGCCCGGCCGGAGAGCGCAATCGGGCGGCTGCTGCCCCCGACATCGATGGCGATGATGGCGTTGAACCGGCCCGATGCCGACTGCAGGACGAAGTCGGAGAGAACGGCCGGAGCTACGGCGGTCGCCGCGGCGGCAACCGGGGCGACGGTTCCGTCGATGGTCACCTCGACGTTTTCGGTCGCGGCGCCCAGGCGGGTGGCGGCGGCTTCGGCGACCAGCATCCTGAGGGCTTCGGCGTCGACCATGACGGCGCGGCGGACGACGGTCACGCTGGCGAAGGTCGGCAAGCGATCGACGGCGAGGCCGGCGGCGACGGCGGCCTTGACGGCGTCGGCGGCGGGCAGGGCGCCGGTGACGCCGAGGTCGGGCGCCCGGAACACGGCGCGGTCAGTAAGATCGCCGGCTCCGTCGAACAGGTCGCCGAGCGTGACGATGGCGCCGTCGATCTCGATGCGCGGCCGAAGGTCGGCCGCCGACGCCGGGTGGGTGGCGATGAAGCCGGCTGCGAGCGTGGCGAGCGCGGCGGCGAGAACGATCCGGAGGAGGAGGGCGTGCATCGTGGCCATGCCTTACTTGCCGAGGTTGGACGTCGTCTGCGACATCTCGTCTGCGGCCGTGATGATGCGAGAGTTCATCTCATAGGCGCGCTGGGCCGAGATGAGCGACGACAGTTCGCTCACCGACTCGACGTTGGAGGATTCGAGGTAGGACTGCAGCAGCGTGCCGTAGCCGGCATCGCCCGGATTGCCAGTCTGGGCGGCGCCGCTCGACGCCGTCTCGAGAAACAGGTTGTCGCCCATGGGCTCTAGACCGTTCTTGTTGACGAAGCGGGCGAGCTCGATCTGGCCGAGTACCGTCGCGGTCGTGTCGTTGCCGATCTTGGCCTGTACCTGGCCGGTGTTGGAAATGCTGAGGTCGCTGGCGTTCTGCGGCACGGTAATGGCCGGATTGACGGTGTAGCCGTCGGCGGTGACCAGCGTGCCGGTGGAATCGAGCTCGAAGGAGCCGTCGCGGGTGTAGGCGGTCCGGCCATCGGGCAGGGTGATCTGGAAGAAGCCCTCGCCACGGATGGCGATGTCCTTGTCATTGCCGGTGGACTCGGGGTCGCCCTGCGTCATGTTGCGCGGCGTTGCGACGACACGTACGCCCGAACCGAGCTGCACGCCGGCCGGCACCTGGGTGCCGGCGTCGGACGTGGTGGCGCCCTGCCGGCGCAGCGTCTGGTAGAGCAGATCCTGGAAGTTGGCGCGCTGGCTCTTGTAGCCGGTGGTGCGCATGTTGGCGATGTTGTTGGAGATAACGTTGACGTTGGTCTCCTGGGCCTTCATGCCGGTGGCGGCGATGGTCAGGGCTTTCATGTTCTATCGCTCCGGATCAGGCGTTGACGGAGCCGAGGCGCTCGATCGCCCTGGCGCTGAGGTCGTTCTGCTGCTTGACCATGTTGGAGATGCGCTCGTAGGCGCGCTGGACGCCCAGCATGGCGGTGAGTTCCTGAACGCCCGAGACGTTGGACTTCTCGAGGGCGCCCTGGCGGACGCGGACAAAGGCAGGGGGCGTGGGTGCGGCGCTGGCCGAATAAAGGTTGTCGCCGTCCTTGGAGAGCACGCTCGTGTCGGTGAAGGCGGCGATGCGGAGCCTGCCCTTCAGGCCGGCACTGGAGGAGATGGTGCCGTCGCGGGCGATGGCAATGTTGGTCTCTTCGTTGCCGAAGACGATCTCGCCGCCGTCGCCGAGCACGGGCTTGCCGTCGGCGGTCACCAGACGGCCGGTGTTGTCGATGGCAAAATCGCCGGCGCGGGTATAGCGCTCGCCGGCCGGCGTTCCCACGACGAAGAAGCTGTCCTCGGCTTCGATCGCCACGTCGAGCTCGTTGCCGGTCATCTCGACCGAGCCGGCCGAGAAGTCATGAACCGTGGCCAGCTCGCGGACGAAGCGGTTGTCGCGGTCGCGGCGAGGAAAAAGCGTTGCCGACGCCTTCGGCATCGTCGTCTCCTCGAAGTCGAGCGAAACGCGCTTGAAGCCGGCGGTGTCCATGTTGGCTACGTTGTTGGCGATGACGTCCAGCTTGCGCCTCAGCGCAACCTGACCCGACAGCGCCACCAGAGTTGCATTCTGCATGGCAAATCGTTCCCAAGTCCCAGTCGGACGGCGTCACGCTCCCCAGCGTCGCCGCCCGAGACATTCATCGCAGGGAACGTGCCAACTTGGTATGTAAGGTATTTCAATTGGTTATCGGCTCTTTGTCGGCGAAGACCCATGGCGTTTCTTGCCGACCGGCAAGCCGAGGGCGGCAACTTTTGCCGGGCCGTTAACCAATTATCAACCAATCGTTAACTATCCTGACCATCAATGAATGGGCTGTGGGCGCCGGCAAAGAATCGTTGTCGCTGACTTGGGGCCGACCCATAGCTTTGTGGTGGAGGCGCTTGGCTTCCCCCGATTCCGGAACAGGCGCCAGAGGCCATGGCCAAGACCCCGAAAACAGACGGCGAGCAGGAAGGCGGCGAGGCCGGCGGCGGCGGCTCGAAGAAGAAGCTGATCATCATCGGCGGCGCTGCCGCGGCGGTGGTACTGGTCGGTGGCGGCGCGGCCTTCTTTCTGATGGGCGGCACGCCGGCGACGCCGGCGGTGACCGATGTCGCGGCGGTCGAGGCGGCCTCTCAACCGCACGCCTATTACTATGACCTGCCGATGATGATCCTCAACCTGTCGACGGCCGACGAACGGCCGACTTTCGTCAAGATGGAGATCGCGCTCGAGGTCAGTGACGACAAGATGCTGGAGGTGATCAAGCCCAACCTGCCGCGCGTGCTCGACGCCTTCCAGACCTACATGCGCGAGCTCAGGGCTTCCGACCTGCAGGGCTCGGCCGGCCTGTTCCGCCTGAAGGAAGAGCTGCAGCGGCGCGTCAACATCGCGGTCTATCCGGCCCGTGTCGACGACGTGCTCTTCAAGAACGTCATCGTGCAATAAGGATGTCGAGCATGGCTGACGACGACGATCTCTCGGCGGACTGGGGCGCGGCACTGGCCGAGCAGCGGGCCGACAGCGGCGACGACATGGACGACCTGGCCGCCGAATGGGGCGCCGCGCTTGAGGAGCAGGGCGTCGAGAATGCCGACGCGGTGGCCGCCCAGTGGGCGGCGATGATCGACGACAACGACGCCGAGCTCGACGCATCGAGCCGCGGCGCCGACCGCGTGCTGAACCAGGAGGAAATCGACAACCTCCTCGGCTTCAACGTCGAGGACCACGTGTCCAGCGACCAGAGCGGCATCCGTTCGCTGGTCAACTCGGCGCTGGTTTCCTACGAACGTCTGCCGATGCTGGAAATCGTCTTCGACCGCTTCGTGCGGGAGACGACGACCACGCTCCGGAACTTCACCTCCGACAATGTCGAAGTGTCGCTCGACGGCATCTCCTCGGTGCGCTTCGGCGACTATCTCAACTCCATTCCGCTGCCGGCCATCCTCGCCGTGGTCAAGGCCGAGCAGTGGGACAACTATGGCCTGATGACGGTCGACTCGTCGCTCATCTATTCGATCATCGACGTTCTGCTGGGCGGCGGACGGGGTACGACGGCAATCCGCGTCGAGGGCCGGCCCTATACGACCATCGAGATGAACCTCGTGCGGCGGATGATCGACCTTTTGCTCGCCGACTGCGAGAAGGCCTTCGCCCCGCTCACCCAGATCAACTTCACCCTTGAGCGCCTCGAAACCAACCCGCGCTTCGCGCCGATCTCCCGGCCGGCCAACGCCTGTATCCTGATCCAGTTCCGCGTCGACATGGAAGACCGCGGCGGCCTCGTCGAGATGCTGCTGCCGTACGCCACCATCGAGCCCATCCGCAACCTTCTGTTGCAGATGATCATGGGCGAGAAGTTCGGCCGCGACAACATCTGGGAAGGCCACCTCGCCACCGAGATCTACAATGCCGGCATCGAGGTCGACGCCGTGCTGGTGGAGGAAGAGCTGCCGCTGTCCATGGTGATGGATCTCGAAGTCGGGCAGACGTTGCTGTTCGGCGTGTCGCCGGAGGATCCGGTGGCGATCAAGTGCGGCGACGTCCACATCACCTCCGGCAATATCGGCCGGCTTGGCGACAAGGTATCGGTGAAGATCAACAGGAACCTGAAGCGGCCGCGCATGACGCTGGCCGCCTTCGAGCGCGCGGTCCAGAAGGAGATGCAGAACACATGATTTCCGGCCTCAATCTCGGCGTGGCGATTGAGATCGTCGTTGCCATTCTCCTCGCGCTCACCATCGTCTATTGCGCCATTCTCAATCGCCGTCTGACGCGTCTCAGGGCCGATGAAGAGGTGCTGCGTGCCACCATCTCCGAGCTGATCACCGCCACCGAGATCGCCGAGCGGGCGATCCTGGGTCTCAAGGCGACGGCCTCCGAATGCGAGCGGGCGCTGGGCGGCCGCATGCTGGCCGCCGAGACGCTGCTCGGCGACCTCGATCAGCGGCTGACCGCGGGCAACGAGATCGTGAAACGCATCGGCGCCATCGTCGGCGCGGCCCGTAGCGGCGCAGTCGCGCCGATTGCCGAGGTCGAGGCTGAGCCGGTGGCACGCGAGAGCACGGCGCGCAATCTCAAGGCGGCGGCCGAGGCGGCGGCGGAACGTCTGTCGGCGCTTCGGCGCGGCAAGCGGGAGGCCGCTGCGTGAAACGAATCCGCCTGCTTCCATTGGTGCTGATTGCGATCACGGCGCTGCTTGCCGTGAAAGTGCTCGGCTTCGTGATGGGGGTGGAGCCGCTTGCCGTGGGGCCGCGTTCGGCAGTTGCCTCGGGTGCCGAGCCGGCGGCGGAACACGGCGAAGCGGCAGCCGAGACGGGGGGCGGGGCCGACACGTCGACCGTCGACCGTCTGACGGCGCCGATCAACCTGGCCGATGAATACAAGAAGCTGAAGGCCGAGCAGGAAAAAGGCGGCGGACATGGGGCGGCGCCGGCCGGGGGGCATGGCGAGGCGACCGCGCCGGCCGACGGCGCCGGGCACGAGGCTGCGCCTGCTGCCGAACCTGGGCACGACGCGCCGGCCGCCGAGACGCCCGCCGACGCCGGGCATGAGGCTGCGCCCGCCGCCGAGACCGGGCACGATGCGCCGGCTGCCGAGACGCCTGCCGATGCCGGGCATGAGGCAGCGCCCGCTGCCGAGACCGGGCACGACGCGCCGGCGGCGGAGAAGCCCGCCGACGCCGGGCACGAAGAAGCGCCGGCCAGCGATGCCGGTCATGGTGCGCCGGCGGCGGCCGAGAAACCCGCCGATGCTGGCCACGGCGCGCCTGCTGGGGGCGAGCATGGCGCCAAGACGCCTGCCGACCTCTATACCGAGCGCCCCAAGGAGTATTCGCCGCCAATTGGCTCGTCGGAACGGGCGATCCTCGAAGGCCTCGCCGTGCGCCGGGATGCGCTCGACAAGCGCGAGCATGATCTCGATCTGCGTGCCAAGCTGCTTGAGGCAACGGAAAAGCGGCTCAACGAACGGCTCAACCAACTCCAGTCCATCGAATCCCAGCTCGGCGGCGCCGGCGCCGCGCCTCTGGCGGCAGGGGAAGCAACTCCCCCGCCGGCTTCGGCGCCTGCAGCAGGCGGCGCAGCCCCCTCGCCGACCGCCGGAGCTGCACCGGCGGCCAGCGCAGCGACGCCCGGAGGGGCTCCTGCACCCGGCGCAGCGGCGCAGCCGGCCGTTGACGAGCGGCTCGCGGCGCTTGTTTCGCTTTACGAGGGCATGAAGCCAAAGGCCGCCGCCGCCGTGTTCGACAAGCTCGATACCGGCACGTTGCTCGAACTGGCCGGCCACATGAGCCCGCGCAAGCTGTCCCCCATCATCGCGGCCATGGACCCGGAAAAGGCCAGTCGCATCACCAGTCTGATGGTTGGCGCCCAGCAGGCGCAGAAGCGCGTGGTCGTCCAGGTGGAACAGGTCGCGCCGCAGGTCGGCCCGACATCCGCCGAGGGCGCGGTGGCGCCGGAAGACGCCTCGCAATTGCCGCAGATCATGCCGGCGCCAGCGGCGCCGTGACAGGCGGCGGACGCTACGGTATTTCCCTGAAAACCCGACCGTTTTCCAAACGGAAGTAACGTCAAATTAAGCGCATGCCGCCTAGGCTATTCGATGCGCCGGTGTGTCCGGCGTCATCGGGGTGTGTTCATGCGTTTGACCCGGTTGGTGCGTGAGGTTTTGTTGCGTGTTCGGTCGTCGGTTCGCCTTGTGGCCGTCGCCGCGACGCTATGCCTTGTCACGATCGGAGCGGCGAACGTCGTCAGGGCGCAGGACGCCGCCGAGCCGGTGACCGTCGACTTCCGGTCAGGCCCCGATTTCGGCCGCATGGTCCTCACCTTTCCCAATCTCAATCTTCTGCCCACGCACAAGGTGACGTCGGACAGCGGCGTGCTGGTCATCCAGTTCGATCAGCCCGTCAACCTTGATGCCGAGGCGGCGGTAACCCGGCTTGCCGACTATGTGCTGATCGTGCGCACCGATCCCGACGGTTTCGGCGTGCGTATGGCGCTGGCCCGCTCGGTCAAGGTCAACGTGATGGAGGCCGGGCCGCAACTCTTCGTCGACTTCCTGCCGGGCACATGGAAGGGCGAACCGCCGCGCCTGCCCGACGAGGTCGTAACGGCCCTTGCCAAGAAGGCCGACGAGATGGCCAAGGCGGCCGCGGCTGCGCAGCGGCTCATCGCCGAGACCGAGAAGCCGATCCGGATCGACGTGTCGGCCGCGCGGGCGCCGACCTTCAGTCGCCTGAACTTCAAGTGGAACGTGCCGTTCGACGTCGACTTCCGCCGCACCGATCTCGGCGTCGACCTGCGTTTCAACCGGGTGTCGATGCCGGATCTGACGGCCATCCGTTCCGATCCTCCGCCCTTCGTCAACGACATCACCGCCGAGCAGGGCGATGAAGGACTGGTCGTTCACATACTGACCGACAGCGTTGCCGATGTCCGCGCCTACAAGGACGACGACAGCTATGTCGTTGACGTGCGCGGCCCGGACAACCCGGCCGCCATGACGCCGCTTGATCGTGCGTTGCAGGCGGCCGTCGCGCCGCTGCCGGCCGTTCCCGCCGGTGCGACGCAAGCGGTCAGCGCCGGCGGCGGCGATGCTTCAGGTCATGCCGTGCCGAAAGCCGACCATGGCGCGCCGACGACGTCGCACGAAGCCACCGGACCGGCTGCCGGCGATGCGCCGCATGCCGCGCCCGCTGCTGCCGATCACGTTGCGGCCGCGCCGGATCAAGCCACGCCGTCAGCTTCGCATGAGGTCGCGGCACTGGCCGCCGGTGAGGCACCGCATGCCGCGCCGGCCACTCCCGATCACGCTGCGCCTGCGCCGGATCAAGCCGTGCCAGCCGCCTCCCATGAGGTCGCAGCGGCCACCCATGCCGAAGCGACGCCCCCTAGCGAAACACCTCCGACGGCGAGTGAGGTCGCCGCCGCAACGCCGCCAACGGACTCCCCATCCGAGCACACGGCCCAAGCCTCGCCGGCGCGGCCGGTGATCGTTTCGTCTGCCGACAAGCCGCGTGCCGACATTGCCGAGCTGCCGGAGAACGCCGTGGCGCGAGCGCTGGTCGACGGCGTCATCCGCGTCGAGTCCGAGCGCGTCGGTCAGGCCGTTCACATCACCTTCCCCTACAAGAAGGAGGTCGGCGCGGCGCTGTTCATGCGCGACAGCACGCTCTGGATGGTGTTCGACGACACGGCGCCCATCGATGCCGCCACGTTGCAGGATGCCTTTGTGGGCTTTGCCCGCAGCATCGAGCCGACGACGATCGACGGTGCCCAGCTCATCCGCATTGAGATGACCGACCGCTTCGTCTCGACCATGAGCCCGGACGGGCCCAAGTGGATCGTGACGATCGGCGAACTGGTCACCGATCCGACCCGGCCGCTGTCGATCGGCCGGCAAGTTCATCCCGATGGCTCCAAGTCGCTCGACATTCCGTTCGGTCCTGTTTCTCGCATTCACAAGCTGACCGATCCCCACAGCGAGGACGCCGTCATCGTCGTGACCGGCAAGGGGCAGGCGCGCGGTTTCGTCAAGCCTCATGCCTTCGCCGAACTGGACGCGCTGGCCTCGATCCACGGCCTCGCCCTGTTGCCGAAGGTTGACGATCTCACGGTGACGTCCGACGGCATCCTGGTCTCGATCGGCCGGCCCGGAGGGCTGGCCGTGTCGACGCTGGCCGAGGAGAAGAAGGCCACCCTCTTCGATCTGCCGGCCGCGCTCGGTTCCTCGGTCGCCCGCAAGGCGGCCGTCATCGATTTTGGCGACGCCCGCAATGTCGATGCGGCCAGCTACTGGCAAACCCGCCACAAGTTGATGACCGATGTCGCCCAGGCGCGCGACCTGCCCGAGCGCGTCGATCGCTGGTACAAGGCGGCGACCTTCGCGCTGGCCCAGGGCCTCGGCCCCGAGACCACCGGCATACTCGACCTCGTCGGCAAGCTTGCGCCGGAGGAAACCGTCTCCAACCGCATGGCCGCGTTGAGGGCGGGCGGGGAGTATTTCACCTATCGCCCCGACCGGACGCTGAAGCTCCTGGAACGGCGCGAGCTGGAAGACAGCCCGGACGCGGCGGTCTGGAAGGCGATGGCGCTCAGCGATCTCGGCCGGCACGCCGACTCCGTACCAGAGTTCGCCAAGGGCGATGCAGTGATCGGCAGCTTCCCGCCGGTCATCCAACGGCGCTATGCGCTGAGCCATATCGCATCGGCCATTGATCTCAAGGACTACACGACGGCGCGCGACCTCCTGGCACGGCTCGATCCGAGCAGCGTCAGCGCCAGCGAGCGCGCCCGGCTCGATCTGCTGAACGCCCTTGCGCGCGATGCGGCCGGTCATGCTCTCGACGCCGTGACGCTCCTGTCCAACATCGTGCGCGAGAACAAGGGACCGATCGCCGCCGAGGCTACCTATCGTCTGGTCCAGCTCCAGCGGCGCGAAGGCCTCATCACGCTCGATCAGGCGATCGATCGGCTGGAGCAACTGGCCGTCACCTGGCGCGGCGACGAGATGGAGCTCAAGACACTGCGTCTGCTGGGGCAGTACTCGATCGAGCGCGGCAACTATCGTCGTGCCTTCGAGGTGATGCGCGTTGCCGAGCAGGTCAATCCCGACTCGATCACCTCGCGGCAGATGACCGAGGAGATGCAGGCCGCCTTCTCGCAGGTGTTCCTCGACAAGAGGAACTCCGATCTCAGCCCGGTACAGGCGCTGTCGCTCTACTATGACTATCGCGAACTGACTCCGAGCGGACGCCGGGGCGACGCCATGGTCCGCAAGCTGGCCGACCGCCTCGTCGAGGTCGACTTGCTGCCGCAGGCGGCGTCCTTGCTTGAGTATCAGGTGAAAAACCGTCTTCGCGGCGCGGCGCGCGCCCAGGTGGCGGCTGATCTGGCGCTGGTCTATCTCTTGGATGATCGGCCGGACAAGGCGCTGTTCACGCTGTCGACCACGCGCCAGGCGTCACTGCCGGTGGCGATCGAGCGGCAGCGACGCACCGTCGAAGCCAAGGCGATGGCCGAGTCCGGCAACCCCGACGGCGCGCTCGAGGTGCTGATGCCGCTCGATGGCGTGGAGATCGGGCGCCTCAAGGCCGACATCATGTGGTCGGCCGATCGCTATGCCGAGGCGGGAGCGGCCTATGAGCGGACGCTCGGCGCCCGCTGGACCGATGCCATGCCACTCAGCGACAGCGAGCAACTGGCCGTGCTGAAGGCAGGTATCGCCTATACTCTGTCCGGCGATCGCATGAGCGTCGACCGGCTTCGCTCCAAGTATACGGAGAAGATGGCTCCGACCGCCAACGGCTCGGCCTTCGACGCCGTGACCGGCCCGATCGTGGCGAGTGGCAGCGATTTCCAGAGCATCGTCAAGTCGATCGCTGACGCCGACACCATGAAGAGCTTCCTCGCCGATTATCGGAAGCGCTATCTCGACGTCGAAACCGGCGACAAGCCCGATATGGTCGCGCCTCCCGAGGGGGGCGCCGCGCCGACGCAGCCCGAGTCCAACGCGTCGGTGGATGCGGGCGGCGCAACCAGCGCCGGCTGAAAGCCTCGAGCTTGTCAAGACGCAACTCCGGACGCAAAACCGGTTCCCACTCTTGCTGGCGTTGCTCTAGCCACCGTAACTGCGCACCAGGCTGCCGGCCAACATGGCCCAGCCGTCGACCAGCACGAAGAAGATCAGCTTGAACGGCAGCGACACCACCTGCGGCGGCAGCATCATCATGCCCATGGCCATCAGGATCGAGGCGACGACCATGTCGATGATCAGGAAGGGCAGGTAGATCAGGAAGCCGATCTCGAAGGCACGACGCAGCTCGGAGATCATGAAAGCCGGAATGATGATGCGCGTTTCGAGATCTTCCTGGCTTTCCGGCTGCGGCAGGCCGGCGAGATCGACGAAAAGCCGCAGATCGACCTCGCGGGTGTGGGCCAGCATGAAGGTGCGCATCGGCTGCATGGTACGGGCGAAGCCCTCGGTCAGCTCGATCTGATTGTTGACCACCGGTTCGATGCCGTTGGTGTAGGCGTCCTGAAAGGTTGGCGCCATGATGAAGGCGGTCAGGAACAGCGCCAGCGAGATCATCACCGCGTTGGGCGGGGCCGTCTGCAAGCCAATGGCCGATCTCAGGAGCGAAAGGACCACGACGATGCGCGTGAATGAGGTCATCATCACGGCGATCGACGGAGCAAGGCTGAGAACGGTGAGCAGGCCGACGAGCTGGACGGCCCGTTCCGTCAGCGTCGATCCCTCGCCGAGCGAGATGCTGACGTCCTGGGCGAGGGCCATGCCGGCGGAAAGGCCGAGCCAGAGCAGGCAGAAAAAGAGCGGGCAAAGCAGAGCGAGGATCAACCGCCAGCCGTGAGAGCGGCCCTGCGCGTCGGCTTTCTTGGTTTCAGTCTCGCCCGTTCCGCCATTGTCCGTGGTCATCGCGCCCATCCGAGAGGCCGGCGCACGCTGCGCCGGTCACGGCCGGACACGAATCATCCGGCTTCCCGCGACACTGTCGCCCCGGCTGGCGGAGGGCTCAAGGCGACAGCCGTCGAAAGCGGAGAAGCGCTCAGCGTTTTCCCTTGGAATCGCCGGCCAGATCGTCGAGCAGGCGAGCCATCTCGCTTTCCAGCGAGGAGAACTCGGAGTTGTCGCGGCCGTCTTCTTCCGGCGCCTCTGCCGGTCTGCCTGACGGGCGGGGCGTCGCCACCGGTTCCGGCGCGGCAGCCGGTTCCGGGGTTGGCTCGGCCGCGCGGGGCTCGGCGACAGGCGGCCGGATCGGCGAGCGAGCCGGTGCGGCCGGGACGACCGGTTCTCGAGGAACCATGGGCTCTCGGGCGACGACGGGCTCGCGTACGGTAGCCGGCTCACGCGGAACGATCGGCTCGCGCGGGGCAATGGGGCGTGGCGCCTGGGTGGCGCGCGGCCGAAGCCAGGCGGAAGCGGCGGCGGCAGCCGGCTTCGGCGGCTCAACCTTGGGCGCCGGCTCCGGGGCGGGGGGCGCGGCGGGCGTCTCGGCCGTCGGGGTCGCGGCCTCGATCTTCATTTCCTCGATTTCGCTTTTCAGCGCCTCATCGAGCTGACGGGCGAGGTCGTCGAAACCGAGGGCATCGTCGGGCTCGGAAACGGCCGGCTCACTGACTGGCACAGGACGCACCGGCTCGACCCTGCGTTCGACCTTCGCCTCCTGGGCGGGCTCGAATCTGTCGGCGGCCGGCCTGTCCGTTCCCGGCTTGTCAGGCACAATCGGCGAGATGGCGGCCACCGTCGGCTCGACGCGATGGGCTTCCGGTGGAATATAGGGCGAGGTCGGCGCGGGCCGGGGGGCTTCCGGGGTGCGGGGCTGGGCGCGGTTGAGACGCGCCTGGATCGATGTGGCCTTCGGGTGCTCGCCAGCGACATGCGAGGGGAAGGCGGGGCGGACCGGCTCGGCGGTCGACGGCCGCGCAACCGGCGCGGGCCGGATGGCAGCGGCAGCTTCGACCATCGGAACGACGGAAGCCGTTGCCGCGGCGGGCGTTTCAACCGCGTGGGACTCGCCATCCTCGGCGACGGTCGGCGCGGTTGGAGCCGGACGGGCGGCCCGTCCAAGGCTGCCGACCGGGACGCCCCTGATGATGGTCGGCTCGACCACGAGATCGTTGCCACCGCCTACCAGGATGAGATGCTCGACGCCGTCGCGCCGGACGAGCAGGAGCCGCCGGCGCTGGTCGAGGGCGACCTGCTCGACGACGGTCAGCCTGTTCTGGCGGCTCCGGCCGATCGAGAGCTGGCCGCCGGTGGCATAGGTCCGGAGCACCCAGCGGAGCAGCAGCAGCAGTCCGACCACCACCGTCAGGGCTAGGACATAGCGCACGACGGTTGCTCCCGTGTCGCCAAACCAGGTTACCAGCAAATCCTGCATCTTACTTTTCCACTCAAGACCCGTTTCGTCGAAGGCGCCAGTTCGTCAAGTCGATAGCCGGTTTATCTCGAAATGGGAAATTAATCGGAAACGTCTTCCGCCAATGTCGGCATCGCCCCGCTTGGCTCCGAAATTCCTCCACCCGGCAGCCGTTGCAGAGCGCAACCATAAGCTCATTCGGCACTTTTTCCCAGCTATCAGCCAAATCAGGCGTTTTTCAAGTCTCTAGGCGGGCAGAAGAAAGGATTGTTAACCATTCATTAACCGTGAGGTCGGCAAATATTGCCTATGGTTTTCAAGTTGCGAATCCTTGTGCCGGATTGTGACTTTCAGGGCGCCGCTCCCCAGGCGGTGTATCAGCCGGCCGGTTCGGCCGCCATCTGCGGTGAGTTGTTCGATGTCGATGACCGATCTGCCGGTATTGCAGGCCATCAAAGGGAAACTGCGTTTCCACGAGACGCGGCAGAAGGTGCTCGCCGAAAACGTCGCCAACGCCGAGACGCCGGGCTACACGGCGCGTGACCTCAAGGCGCCGGATTTCTTCCGCATGGCGGTGGACGGCGATCGCGAAGTCGGCGTTTCAACCGTGCTGACCAACCCGATGCATATCGCCGGGCCGCGCATCAGCACCGGCACGCCCTTCCGGTCCGAGAAAGTCGGTGGCTACGAGGTGACGCCCGACGGCAATGCGGTGTCGCTCGAAGACCAGATGATGAAGGTCACAAGCAACCAGATGGACTTTCAGACCGTGACTTCGCTCTACCAGCGCAGCCTCGGCCTTCTCAAGACCGCCGTCGGCAAGAAGTGAGGTGAGGCCATGGACTTTCTGAAGACCCTGATGATCTCTTCCGCTGGCCTCAAGGTGCAGACCGGCCGCATGCGGATCATTGCCGAGAACGTCGCCAACTCCGACTCGGTGGCGTCGACGCCGGGCGGCGATCCCTACCGGCGTCAGATTCCCACGGTGACCTCGAAGTTCGACAAGGAACTCGGCGCCGAGATGGTGCGGCTCGGCAAGGTGGTGCCCGACCGCTCGGATTTCGAGCTGAAATACGAGCCGAACAGCCCCGCCGCCGATGCGAGAGGCAACGTCAAGTATCCCAACGTGTCGCCGCTCATCGAGATGGTGGACATGCAGAGCGCCCAGCGCACCTACGAGGCCAATCTCAACGTGGTCTCCTCGACGCGCGCCATGCTCCAGAAGACCATCGACATCCTGCGCGGCTGAGCGCGTAATCTAGGAGGACCCTGACCATGGCGCTCACCACCACCGCCCTCAACGCCAGCAGTGTGTACGGCGCCATGTCGAGGCTGGCGAATCGCGGCCAGGCGGGGCAGGCTGATGGCGCAGCCGCCGGGGCTGCCGGGGTGACGGCGTCCGACTTCGGCGCCATGCTGCGCGACCAGGTGCAGCAGGTGGTCGATCAGGGCAATGCCTCGGAAGTCAAGCAGGCGAGCTACATGGCCGGCAAGGGCGACATCATCGACGTCGTCACGGCCGTGTCGGAAGCCGAGGTGGCGCTCGATACGATGGTGTCGGTGCGCGACAAGGTGATCTCGGCCTATGAGGAAATCATGCGCATGGCGATCTGACGCCAGCGCCGGTTCGGAGCGGACGGTATGGGTGGCGCTGAGGTTCTCGACCTGGCCCGGACCGCCATCTGGGTGACCATCAAGATCGCGGCGCCGGTGATGCTGGCCGGTCTCGCGGTCGGCTTTGTCGTGTCCCTGTTTCAGGCGCTGACCCAGATCCAGGAACAGACGCTGGCCTTCATCCCGAAGATACTCTCAATCTTCATCGTGCTCATGCTGACGCTGCCCTTCATGGCAGACTCGCTCAACAGCTTCATGGTGACGCTTTCCGAATGGATCATCCGAGGATGACCATCCGGATCCTCCCCGACGTGACGGTGCTGTTTCTCTTGCTGTTCGCCCGCGTCGGCACGCTCTGCATGCTGATGCCCGGCATCGGTGAGCCGACGATCTCGGCCCGCGCCCGTCTCACTTTCGCGCTGCTCTTGACGCTGGTCTTCTACCCCGTCCTGTCGAACCGGCTGCCATCAGGGCTTGCCAACGACATGAACCGGCTGATCTTCGCGCTTGTCGCCGAGGTGATCATCGGTCTCGCCATCGGCCTCACCGCCCGCCTGCTGATGAGCGTGATCCAGACCGCCGGCACCGCCATCGCCTCCGACATCGGTCTCGGCTTTGCTCAGAGCGTCGATCCCACCATGGGCCAGCAGGGCGCGATCATCTCGTCCTTCCTGTCGGTGACGGGCATGACCGTCATCTTCATGACCGACCTGCATCACGTGGCGCTGGCCGGCATTGCCGGCAGCTACACCATGTTCCCGCCCGGCGAGATGGTGCCGGTCGGCGACTTCAAGGACGCCGCCATCCTGACCATCGCCGAATCCTTCAAGACGGCCCTGCAAATCGCCGCGCCCTTCATGGTCTTTGCCCTGGTCTACAACCTCGGTCTCGGCGTGCTGCAGAAGCTGATGCCGCAATTCCAGGTCTATTTCCTGGCGATGCCGCTGACCATCATGATCGGCCTCGCCATCCTTGCCTCGTTGATCGCCACCATTCTCGGCCTCTACCGGTCCTTCATGGAAACCGGTCTGATGCGCCTCGTTCCCACCTGAGGGCAGCGCCATGGCCGGTCCGGACGACGACAGCGACAAAACAGAAGAACCTACCCAACGAAAACTCGAGCAGGCGCACGAGCAGGGCGACGTCATCAAGAGCATGGAGGTGAGCACCTTTTTCGGGCTCGTCGCCGTGACCGCCGTCGTCGGGCTTACCGGTTCGGGAATGACCGGCGTGCTGCTGCCATCTCTCAGGGGTCTGTTCGAGCACGCCGCCGACATCTCCGTGGACGGCGGCGGTCTTCGCCGCCTCTACCTCACCCTGGTCGGCGGCTTCATGCTGGCGCTTGCCTTCCCGCTGGTGCTGATGGCGCTCGGCGGCATTGTCGGCAGCCTTGCCCAGCATCGCATGGTGTTCTCATGGAAGTCGCTGGAACCGCGGCTCGACAAGGTGTCGCCGCTTGCCGGGCTCAAGCGCTTGTTCTCGCCCGAGAGCCTCGCCAACTTCGTCAAGGGCCTGCTCAAGGTGGCGATCCTGGGCACGGTGATGACCATGGTGCTGTGGCCGGAGCGTGATCGCCTGGACGCGCTGGTCACCATCGACATTGCCCGGACGCTCTCGGTGGCCAAGTCGATTGCCCTGCGCATGCTGGGCTTCATGCTGGTGCTGATGTTCCTGATCGCCGCCGCCGACTACTTCTGGTCGCGTTACCGCTACATGCATCGCCAGCGGATGTCGTTGCAGGAAGTCAAGGACGAGCACAAGCAGACCGAAGGTGACCCGCATATCAAGGGCCGCATCCGTTCGTTGCGCATGCAGCGGGCGCGGCAGCGCATGATGCAGAAGGTGCCGGAGGCAACGGTGGTCGTCACCAACCCGACCCATTATGCGGTGGCGCTGAAATATGACGATACGACGCCCGCCCCGGTCTGCGTCGCCAAGGGCGTCGACGAGGTGGCGCTGCGCATTCGCGAGATGGCAAAGGGCGCCGACGTGCCGATCGTCGAGAACCCGCCGCTGGCTCGCGCCCTCTATGCCAGCGTCGATCTCGACGAGGTCATCCCGGAGCAGCATTACAAGGCGGTGGCGCAGGTGGTGGGCTACGTGTTGAACCTCAAGAAAAAGCCGAGCTGGCGGTCCTGATGGCGGCGTGCAGGGTGCCGACGAGCGGCAAAAGCCGGAATCATCGGGCCAGATCGGCGAAAAGGCGCAAGTCGGCGTTTGCCTCGTCACGGGTGATTGTTAAAGATCATGCCGAGAACAGACGATTCCCGGCCGGGGCGCGGAGCATCGGCAGGCGGGCAGGGTAACAGCAGCATGAACGAAACCGAGCCGTCGGCACCTTCCATCGAAACGCCGATCGTCGACCGTTCCGAGCGCGGCGGCAACGTCGGGCTGGTGATCGCGCTGGCGCTGGCGCTGGTGGCCGCCGCCGCGGTGTTCGCCGTGCTCGACCGGGCAGCGGCAGAACCCTTTGTGCTCGGCCTTCTCGGCCTCCTGGCGGTGATCGGCGTCTTCTCGCTGTTCGCCATCGCCATCGGTCTCGTACGCCTGTCGTCGCGCAACGATGGGCAGGTGCAGCTCGCCAAGCGCTTCCTCGACACCATGACGGACGGCGTCTGCGTCACCGACGGCGATGGCCGCATCGTCTATGCCAACGCCACCTATGGCCGCCTTATCCGCGCCGAATCGGCGGTCGACGTCCGGACCGTCGAGAGGGTGTTCTCGGGTGATCCCGATACGGCCGACGTGATTTTCCGGCTGGCCCAGGCCTCGCGCGAAGGGCGGCGGGCGACAGAGGAACTGCGCGTCGCTCATCCGCTCGGCCGGATCGACGGGCCTGCCCGCTGGTACCGCATCCGCGTGCGGCCGCTCAACGGCCTGTTCCAGCCGCTCAACGTCTGGCAGGTGGCGGACATTACGCGCGACCGCGATGAACAGGAAAACAGCTTCCAGGCGCTGCAGCGGGCGGTGAACTTCCTCGATCATGCGCCGGCCGGCTTCCTGTCGGCCAACGCACTCGGCCGCGTCGTCTACATGAATGCCACGCTGACCGACTGGCTCGGCTACGACCTCGCCGAGTTCGAGGCCGGCGCCATGCAGCTCAAGGAAATCGTGGTCGGCGATGGTGTCGCGTTGCTCGACGGCATCCGCGGCGCCTCGGGCGAGGTGAAGACCGGCATCGTCGACCTCGACATGGTCAAGCGCAACGGCCAGATCCTGCCGGTCCGCATCATCCACCGCGTGCCGGTGGGCAGCGATGGCGCCGTCGGCGACAGCCGCACGCTGGTGCTCAACCGCTCGCCCGGCGAGGATGTGTCGGAATCGCTCCGGGCGGCGGAGGTGCGCTTCACCCGCTTCTTCAACAACACGCCGGCTGCCATCGCCTCGATCGACAAGGACGGTCGAATCGGCCGCAACAACGCGCCGTTCATGCGCCTGTTCGGCGCCACCATCCGGCCGGACCCCTCGGCGCCGCGCGGCCGGCTGACCGACGTGGTGGCGGAACGCGACCGCAAGGCGATTTCCGAGGCCATCGTGTCGGCGGTGAACGGGCAGGGCACCCTCTCGGGCATCGATGTATCGCTGGCCGGAGAGGGCGAACGCTCGGCCCGCGTTTACGTGTCGCCCGTCGAGGAGGGCGCCGGCGACGGCGAGGTGGCCATCGTCTACGCTCTGGAGACCACCGAGCAGCGGGCGCTGGAGGCGCAGTTCGCGCAAGGGCAGAAGATGCAGGCAGTCGGCCAGTTGGCCGGCGGCGTGGCGCATGACTTCAACAATGTGCTGACCGCCATCATCGGCTTCTCCGACCTGTTGCTCAACAACCACCGGCCGACCGATCCGTCCTTCCAGGACATCATGAACATCAAGCAGAACGCCAACCGCGCAGCCGGCCTCGTCCGGCAGCTGCTGGCCTTCTCGCGCCGCCAGACCCTTCGGCCGCAGGTGCTGGTGCTGTCCGACGTTCTGGCCGAGCTGACCAACCTTCTGAGCCGTCTGCTCGGCGAGAAGGTGCAGCTCAAGGTCAACAACGGCCGCGACGTCTGGCCGGTTATGGCCGACCTCAACCAGCTCGAGCAGGTGATCATCAACCTCGCGGTCAACGCCCGCGACGCCATGACCAAGGCGGGCAAGCTGGAGATCCGCACCTCCAACGTGATGGAGGCCGACTGTGCCGCCTCTTATCCCTTCAAGGGCATGCCGGCCGCCGACTACGTGCACATCGAGGTGGAGGACAATGGCTCGGGCATGACGCCGGAGATCATGGAGAAGATCTTCGATCCCTTCTTCTCGACCAAGGAAGTGGGCAAGGGTACCGGCCTCGGTCTCTCCACCGTCTATGGCATCATCAAGCAGACCGGTGGCTACATCTATCCGGTGTCTGAGGTGGGCGTCGGCACCACCTTCCACATCTTCCTGCCGCGCCACGAAGCGCCGGCCGAGGCGGTGCCGAAGAAGAACGTCGAGGCGACGCCGATCGCCGACCTCACCGGCAACGCATCCATCCTGTTGGTCGAGGACGAGGAGGCGGTGCGCGCCTTCGCGGCACGTGCGCTGGTCTCGCGCGGCTACACCGTCCACGAGGCGTCCACCGGCGCCGAGGCGCTGGAGGTGATGGCGGACGTGGGCGGCAAGATCGATCTGGTTGTGTCGGACGTGGTGATGCCGGAGATGGATGGCCCGACGCTGCTGCGCGAGTTGCGCAAAACGCAGCCCGACCTCAAGATCATCTTCGTGTCGGGCTATGCCGAGGACGCGTTCAAGAAGAACCTGCCGGAAAACGAGCAGTTCAACTTCCTGCCCAAACCCTTCTCGCTGAAGCAATTGGCGACGACGGTCAAGGAAACGCTGGCCGAGTAGCTTGGCCGAGACTTTCTCAGCGCGGGCGCATGTCTTCGGGGCTGGGTGAACCAGTCCCGAAGCATTTCGGCTGTCAAGCCAATTCGCGAAGATGCTAGCGCATCCGCTCATTGAGATTATTGCCGATTTCTCATTTGCATCAGTGGCATGAGAAATCGGCAAGCAGAATACCAAGAGGCATTTTTGATGCCTCCTGGTATCAAGCCTTCAGGGCCTTGGCGATGTCGGCGGCGAGGCGGGCGTTGTTCATGACCAGGGCGATGTTGGTCTTGAGCGACGAGCCGGCGGTGCGCTCGAACATGTCGGCGAGGAGATAGGGTGTTACCTGCTTGGCCGAGATGCCGGCGGCCTTGGCCGAGGCCAGCGACGCCGCGATGAAGCCCTGCATGCGGACGGCCGGGATCTCGTCGGTCTCCGGCACCGGATTGGCGATCAGCATGCCCCCCTCGATGCCGATCATCTCGCGCGCCTTCTGGAAGGCGGCAATCTCCGAGGCCGAATCGAGCCGCAGGGGGGCCTTCAGGCCGGAGCCGCGCGACCAGAAGGCCGGAAACTCGTCGGTGCGATAGCCGACCACCGGCACGCCCTTGGTTTCCAGCACTTCCAGCGTCTTCGGCAGGTCGAGAATGGCCTTGGCGCCGGCGGCGACGACGATGACCGAGGTGCGGCCGAGCTCTTCGAGGTCGGCGGAGACGTCGAAGCTCTCCTCGGCGCCCTGATGGACGCCGCCGATGCCGCCGGTGGCGAACACGTCGATGCCGGCGAGACGGGCGCAGATCATGGTGGCGGCGACGGTCGTCGAGCCCGGCCGGCCGGTGGCCAGCGCGAAGGCGAGGTCGGCGCGCGACAGCTTCATGACGCCGGTCATGGTGCCGAGCCGGTCGAGCGTCTCGGCGTCGAGACCGACGCGGATCTTGCCTTCCAGCACGGCGATGGTGGCCGGCACGGCGCCCCGGCTACGGATTTCCGCCTCGACGGCGCGCGCCGTCTCGACATTGTCCGGGTAGGGCATGCCGTGGGTGACGATGGTGGACTCGAGCGCGACGACGGGCTTGCCGGCGGCGAGCGCAGCGTCGACTTCCGGCGAATAGACGAGTGGCAGGGATGCCATCATGCCTCCGAATGTGGCCGCACGACAGGGCCACGGAGTGGGCACGCGACGTCGGCGGCGGGTGATGGATCTCCGAGCCAAACCCTATACGACGAGACGGCTGCCTTGCGAAAGAGGGAAGACGCGGCTTGCGCCGAAAAGGGGAATAGCCCTGATCTTTCAATCAAGGCTGCGGATCTTGAATGCCGTCTAGGTCTCCGCCGCCAGAGCCGCAGCGATCACGTCGGCCGGAAGTTCGCCAAGGGCACCGGCGGTGGCGAGCGCAGCGCGGGCGGCCATCATGCCGACCTTGACGGCGGCGGCGAGCGGAGCGCCGGCCGCCAGCGCTAAGAGTATGCCGGCCGTCTGGGCATCGCCGACGCCGGTGACGTCGACAACTTCGGTCGGCAGGGGCGTCAACTCAATGATGCCTCCGTCGTCCAAGATCGCCAGCGGTTTGGAACCGCCGGTGATGACGGCTCGCCGGGCGCCGGTGGTCAGCAGCCGCTCGGCAGCCTCGATCGGCCTTTCTACAGGATGACCGACCAGAAGCTCCGCCGAGGGCAGGTTGCAGATGATGAGCGCGCCCGAGGCAACGAGTGGCTTGAGGCGCGGCGCCTTGGCTCTGGATATGGCGTCGAACACCAGCCTGTCGCCATAGGCGTCGGCGAGGCGGGCAAGTTCGCCAGGGGCGAGGTTGGCATCGGCGAAGACGAGCGGATCGCCATCGTTGTTCAGCGCGGCTGCCGGCAGAACGAAACTGTCATAGAGACCAAGATCGGAGATGGCCGATACGAGCTCGCCGGCCTCGTCGTGGATGGCGAGATAGGTGCCGGTGCGGCCGTTGGCGTCGACGACCATGGCGGAGGTGTCGATACCGGCGGACGTGAGCTCAGCGATGAGCTCGCGGCCAGCGGCGTCGTTGCCGACCTTCGACACGAAGCGGCAGGGCGCGCCGGCCCGTCCGAGCAGCACCGCCACATTGCGCGCCACCCCGCCGGGACGGCGCGTGACGATCCCCGGACAGGAGGTTGCAGGCTCATAGATGAAGGCCGCTCGGCCAAGCACATCCTGGTGACAACCGCCGACCACAAGAAGCGATCGAAAGCCGCCGTTTCGATTCCCCGATTTCAGAATTTTTCTCCCTATTTTCCGGCACCTTAACCTGACCGGAACACGACGGGAACGAAACCAGACTTGTATTTTTATGTCAAGGACATATATGCCGCTTGCTCTAGGGAACAAATCGTGTACATTGACCGTGAGTTTGAAATCCGGGAACGCCCGTGAAATAAGGAGCGGAGCAGTGTCGCAGAATTCACTTCGCCTCGTGGAAGGAACCTCCATGGACAAGACCAAGGCGCTCGACGCCGCCCTGTCGCAGATCGAACGGGCCTTCGGCAAGGGATCCATCATGCGCCTCGGCAAGGGGCAGGTGGTGGAAGTGGAAACCGTGCCGACCGGTTCGCTCGGCCTTGATATCGCGCTCGGCATCGGCGGCCTGCCGAAGGGCCGCATCGTCGAGATCTACGGGCCGGAATCGTCGGGCAAGACGACGCTGGCGCTGCATACGGTGGCCGAGGCCCAGAAGCGCGGCGGCGTTTGCGCCTTCATCGACGCCGAGCACGCGCTCGATCCGGTCTATGCCCGCAAGCTGGGCGTCAACCTCGATGATCTCCTCATCTCGCAGCCGGACGCCGGCGAGCAGGCGCTTGAGATCACGGACACCCTGGTTCGCTCCGGCGCCATCGACGTTCTGGTGGTCGACTCGGTGGCGGCGCTGACGCCGCGCGCCGAACTGGAAGGCGAGATGGGCGATCAGTTGCCGGGCCTGCAGGCCCGCCTGATGAGCCAGGCGCTCAGGAAGCTCACCGCGTCGGTCTCCAAGTCGAAGACCATGGTGATCTTCATCAACCAGATCCGCATGAAGATCGGCGTGATGTTCGGCAGCCCCGAGACGACGACCGGCGGCAACGCCCTCAAGTTCTACTCGTCGGTTCGCCTCGACATCCGCCGCATCGGCGCGCTGAAGAACCGCGAGGAGATCGTCGGCAACCAGACCCGCGTCAAGGTGGTCAAGAACAAGCTGGCGCCGCCGTTCCGCGAGGTCGAGTTCGACATCCTCTATGGTGAGGGCGTGTCCAAGGTTGGTGAGCTGATCGACCTCGGCGTCAAGGCCGGCATCGTCGAGAAGTCCGGCGCCTGGTTCTCCTACAACAGCCAGCGTCTCGGCCAGGGGCGCGAGAATGCCAAGCAGTTCCTGCGCGAGAACGAGGCGCTCGCCACCGAGATCGAGGCGGCCATCCGCCAGAATGCCGGCGTCATCGCCGACTCCATCCTCAAGGGTGCGCCCGAGGACGATGCCGAGGGCACGGCACCCGATCTCGAATGAGCTAGGCTTGCCGCGCGTGTCGCCCCCGCCCGAGGGGGGAGGGCGGCCCGTTCGGCGCCGGTTCGGGAGACAGAAATGCAGTTTCGCAATCCGGCCGGCGTTCACGCGCCGGTCGCTGCCTATAGTCACCAGGCCGAGGTACCGGCCGGAGCCCGTTGGCTCGTGATGGCCGGTCAGGTCGGCATGCGGCCCGACGGCAGCCTGCCTGTTGACCCGGCGGAACAGCTCGAAGTGGCGCTCGACAACGTCCGTCACAATCTTGAAGCGGCGGGCATGGGGATCGGCGATCTGGTCAAGATGACGACCTATCTGGTTGGCGAGGTCGATCCCGATCGGCGCCGGCAGATATTCGGCGCATTCTTCGGCGATCATCGGCCTTGCACCACGCTTCTTTATGTGTCGGCGCTGGGTACGCCGGCCCTCAAGGCCGAGGTCGACGCCTGGGCGGCGCGTGAGGCGCAGGAGGGCTGACCCGGCCTGTTGGATGAAAGCGGCTCCGTTGCACAGAAATCGGTCGGTTGCAGTCTTTCGCCGCCGCTGGACAGTCGCATGGCCGGCGGCTAAATAACGCTTTGCCTTGCTTGGAACCGATGACGTCGGAGCCGGTCTGGCCTGCGCGTCCTTCCCTCCGAGAGACTGCCCCCACGAGGCGCCCTCCGGATTGCCGAGACGATCCCCGCCGGCTGGTGCCCTGTTTCGCTGTCTCTCGACGCAGGGCTCAAGTTTGCGGGAGCGTGCGAGCGGCTCGCGGGAAATGGGGTTCGGGCGGACCGGCTGCGTGATGACGCGAGCGGTGCCGTCCCAGCGCAGGCAGGCGGATCGTCATGAGTGGTGTGAACGAGATCAGGAAGACCTTCGTCGACTATTTCGGCAGGAACGGTCACGAGGTGGTGTCGTCGAGCCCGCTGGTGCCGCGCAACGACCCGACCCTGATGTTCACCAACGCCGGCATGGTGCAATTCAAGAACGTCTTCACCGGCCTCGAGAAGCGTCCCTACAGCCGCGCCACCACCTCGCAGAAGTGCGTCCGGGCCGGCGGCAAGCACAACGACCTCGATAACGTCGGCTATACCGCTCGCCACCACACCTTCTTCGAGATGCTGGGCAACTTCTCCTTCGGCGACTATTTCAAGGATCGAGCGATCGAGCTGGCCTGGAACCTGATCACCAAGGAGTTCGGGCTGCCCAAGGATCGGCTGCTGGTCACCGTCTATTCCGAGGACGAGGAAGCCGCAGGCTACTGGAAGAAGATCGCCGGTCTCACCGACGACCGCATCATCCGCATCTCCACCTCGGACAATTTCTGGGCGATGGGCGACACCGGCCCCTGTGGCCCATGCTCGGAAATCTTCTACGATCACGGCGATCACGTCTGGGGCGGTCCTCCGGGTTCGGCCGAGGAGGACGGCGACCGCTTCATCGAGATCTGGAACCTCGTGTTCATGCAATACGAGCAGATTTCCAAGACCGAGCGCGTCAACCTGCCGCGGCCGTCGATCGACACAGGCATGGGGCTCGAGCGCATCGCCGCCGTGCTGCAGGGCGTCCACAACAACTATGACATCGACCTGTTCCAGGCGCTGATCCGCGCCTCGGTCGAGGCGACCGGCGTCGCCGCCGAAGGCGAGCGCCTCGCCTCGCATCGTGTCATCGCCGACCATCTACGCGCCTCGAGCTTCCTCGTCGCCGACGGCGTGCTGCCATCCAACGAGGGCCGCGGCTATGTTCTCCGCCGCATCATGCGCCGGGCCATGCGCCACGCGCATCTCCTCGGGTCGGAGCAGCCGCTCTTGCACCGTCTGGTGCCGGTGCTGGTGCGTGAAATGGGGCAGGCCTATCCGGAGCTGGTGCGCGCCGAGGCGCTGATCACCGAGACGCTGAAGCTCGAAGAGAGCCGTTTCCGCCGCACGCTGGCGCGTGGCCTCGGCCTGCTCGACGAAGCCACCAGCGGCCTGGAAAAGGGCGGCAGCCTCGATGGCGAGACGGCGTTCAAGCTCTACGACACCTACGGCTTCCCGCTCGACCTGACGCAGGACGCGCTGAAGGCGCGCGGCATCGCCGTCGACACCGACGGCTTTTCCGCCGCTATGGAGCGGCAGAAGGCAGAGGCGCGCGCCAACTGGGCCGGCTCGGGCGAAGCCGCGACGGAAACCGTCTGGTTCGGCCTGCGCGAGAAGGTCGGCGCCACCGAGTTCCTCGGCTACGACACCGAGAAGGCCGAGGGCGTTGTCGTGGCCCTGGTCAAGGATGGCAAGGAAATCACCGAGCTCAAGGCTGGCGAGACGGGCTCGCTGATCGTCAACCAGACGCCGTTCTACGGCGAGTCGGGCGGTCAGGTGGGCGATAGCGGCGTCATCTCCGGCGCCGGCTTCCGCTTGGTGGTGACCGACGTCGCCAAGAAGGCCGACGGCCTGTTCGTCCATCAGGTGACAGTCGAGAGCGGCGCCGTGAAGGTCGGCGAGGCGGTGGAACTTACCGTCGACCACGCCCGCCGGTCGCGCATTCGTGCCAACCACTCGGCGACCCACCTCTTGCATGAGGCGCTGCGCGAGGTACTCGGCAAGCATGCGGCGCAGAAGGGTTCGCTGGTGACGCCCGACCGGCTGCGCTTCGACTTCTCGCATCCGAAGCCGATGGACGAGACGGAGCTTGCCGAGGTCAGCCGCCTTGCCAATGCCATCGTGCTGCAGGACAGCCCGGTGACGACCCGCCTGATGGGGCAGGAAGAGGCGATCGCCGAGGGCGCCATGGCGCTGTTCGGCGAGAAGTATGGCGATGAAGTCCGCGTGGTCACCATGGGCACGGCGCTGGAAGGCGAGAAGGCCGGCAAGACCTATTCGACCGAGCTCTGCGGCGGCACGCACGTGTCGCGCACCGGTGAGATCGGCCTTGTCCATATCGTCGCCGAAAGCGCGGTGGCGGCCGGCGTGCGCCGCATCGAGGCGCTGACCGGTGATGGCGCGCGCGCCTATTTCGAGGATCAGGAGAAGACGGTCCGCAATGTCGCCCGGGAGCTGAAGGTACCGGTCGGCGACGTCGTCGATCGCGTGGCTGCCCTGGTGGAAGAGCGGCGCAAGCTGGAGCGCGAGCTCGCCGAGGTCCGGCGCAAGCTCGCCATGGGCGGCGGCGCGGCCGCCGACGAGGTGGCGGAAATCGCCGGCGTCAAGTTCCTGGGACGGGTGGCCGAGGGCGTCAGCCCGAAGGACCTGAAGGGTCTCGTCGACGAAGGCAAGGCCAAGCTCGGCTCGGGCGTGGTGGCGCTGGTCGGCGTTTCCGAGGACGGAAAGGCGGGCGTGGTGGTCGGCGTGACGCCGGACCTCACGGCGCGCTTCTCGGCCGTCGATCTGGTGCGCGTGGCGTCCGAGGCGCTGGGCGGCAAGGGAGGCGGCGGCCGTCCCGACATGGCGCAGGCCGGCGGCCCGGAGGGTGCCAAGGCGGCGGACGCGCTCGATGCCGTCAGGAAAGCGCTGGCCGGCTAAGGTCTGTCGACAGACAGAAACAAGGACGCCCGTCCGAGCGGTGGCTCGGGCGGGCGTTTCTTTTCAGCGAAAGCCACTGTCAAATCTGTTCGATCTTGCGGGCGGTTTCGTCGAGAAGCTCGGCCAGCGCGTCGATTTGCTCGGCCGTCAGCGTGGCGCCATGCGTCTTCAGGCGCAGGGCGAGACGCATGTTCTCGACGGCCCGGATGAGGCGCGGATCGCGCTCGGGCCGGCGGTCCGAGCCGGCTTCGGCAAAGCGAGCGAGGACGGCGTCGATGGCGGCGCGGTTCTCCTCGACAGTGGCCCGGCCGGTCTCGGTGGCAGCGTAGAGCTTCTTGTTGCCCTCGGCGCTCGCGACCTCGATCTGGCCGGTCTCTTCGAGCAGCGTCAGCGTCGGATAGATGACGCCAGCGCTCGGTGCATAGGCGCCGCCGGTGCGCTCTTCGATCTCCTTGATGATCTCGTAGCCGTGGCGGGGCTGCTCGGCGATCAGCGCCAGCACGACGAGGCGCAGCACACCGTTGTCGAAGAAGCGGCCGCGGCCGAAGGGGCCGCCGCGATGGCCGGGGCCGTGACGGTCGGGACGTTCGCCGCGTTCGCCCCAGAGGGAGCGGCCGAACGGACCGCGGCCACCGGTGGCGCGGGAATCGTCATGGTCCTGATCGTGAAGGCCGCGAAGGAAGTGGAACTTGTGATGCATGGATATCTCCGTTAGTTCGTGATGCAATTAGATATATCTAAAATGACTCTTATGACAAGAGGCGAGAGGTTTTGAGATGTGAATGGCCATGCGTTTCCGTCGAAGGCGATTTGCTCAAGTATTTGAGAAATATCGGTATAATCACTTGATCACAAAGCCGTGTTCTCCGCTCCCGATAACGCGGTGCCCGTTGCTCTCGCTCGGCGATCGGGATCGGCTATATCTAAATGGGCCGGTGACTGTCGGTCGTTCGGTGAGAGCCAACCAGGAAATGGAGGCGGGCGGTGTCTTTTGAGACAGAGATCGGTGAGATGGTTCGGGATGAGCGGGAATGGGTGATGGCGCTGTGGTCACGCTGCGGATTGACGCGGCCATGGAACGATCCGGAGGCGGATATGGCGCTGGCCGAGGCGACCGAGAATGCCACCGTTCTCGTGGCACGAGCAGAGGGACGCATCGTTGGAGCCGCCATGACCGGTCATGATGGCCATCGGGGGGCGCTCTACTATCTGGGCGTCGATCCGGATTGCCGCAGGGGTGGCATCGGCAAGGCGCTGGTACGGGCGGCTGAGGCTTGGTGCAAGACACGCGGCGCGCCCAAGCTCAACCTTCTCGTTCGCAACGAGAACCAGGTCGTGCTCGCCTTCTACGCGGCGCTCGGCTACCTGCCGACCAACTGCGTTTCGCTTTATCGAACGCTCGACCCTGAGCGTGCCGAGCGCGAGCGTTTAGAGAAAGCCGCCTGGGCAACGGCGCGTAGCTGACGGTCGGTCCGAGCCGACCCTCAACTAAAGTCTAATGATTGGATATAGTGTTCAAACTGTTGAACAAAACAGGATACTCGCTCGGCGAACGCATGTCGTCGGGGCAATATTTGCAAATGGGTAGCGATTTCACGTGTTACTACGACTAAGTAGAAATAGACCGATCGGTAAGATTTAAACATGATAGATTCCTGACGGATTGAAATCGCAGCCTGAGCGGTTGTTCTGTCCCGCGGCGGGGAGAGGCGATCGCGAGTGTCGGAGGCCGATACATGCTTGCGCTCGAGTTGGTGCTTGTACTGGTCGTGGCCGGCCTTGTCGTCGGAACTCAGTTCCGACTCATCGCCATGGCGCCGCTAGCGCTTGCGGCTTGCGCCTGTGCCTTTCTGGAAGCCATGACACTTGGCGCCTCCGGGTCACGTATCGCCCTGCATATCGCCGAAGCCGCCATCTTCTTTGAAGTTGCCTATGCGCTGGGGGCCATGCTGGTTCACGTCCGCCTGCCGTTCCTGCCGGTGCGGCCGCGCATCTGAGGCTCCCTGAACGATCGGACTATTTTCCAGGGTTTTGCTGCTGACAAAATTTGGCAGCATGGTGACGTATGTATGCTCCATCGCACTATTGCGAGGAGATGTTCATGGTCACGCCCACCTATTACCTGCTGCATGTCGCCGACCCCGAACGGAGTGGTCGCTTTTATGGCGAGCTGTTCGGTCGAGCTCCGGTCGAGACGTCGCCGACCTTCGTTCTGTTCGTTCTCGACGGCGGCATCAAGGTAGGGCTGTGGTCCGGTGCCACCGTCGAACCGGCAACCGGCGGAGCGCCGGGCGCCATGGAGATCGGCATCGCCATGAAGGCGCCGGCCGAGGTCGATGCCTTCCATGAAGGCTGGATCGCGCGCGGCTTACAGGTGTTTCAGGCCCCCACCGACATGGATTTCGGTCGTAGCTTCATGGTGACCGATCCGGACGGCCACCGCATTCGCATCTTTGCCGTTACCGCCTGATACACCGAGGCCCCGCCGGCGGATGTCGGCGGGGCCTCAGCTTATCCAGGTGGGAGAGGATCAGCTGTTGTCCTCGGTGGGGGCATCTGGGCCGTTCTTCTTGATCGACTCGATGGCGTTCATGGCGGAAGCCTTGGACTTGTAGCCCTCGGTCCAGAAAATGGTCTCGCCGTTGTATTTGAAGTAGGCGACGTATTCGTCGGCCTTGTTCTTCTTGATCTCGAACTTGTGTGCCACGTTTGCCCCTCCGTTTGAAGTTTCAGACGTTGGATGAGCTGTCCGATATCCTGCCCTAAGGCGACGCTCTGCGGACAGCACCATCCAACGGGAAAGTATTGCCAGCCTTGGAAGCTGTCATTGCTCTTCAGGTATGAGTTCGGCTTGAAGTTCTCATCAATATGTCTAGCCAAACGAAACGCGACGGACCGTTTCCGATCCGCCGCGTGATATCTCCATTCGTAGATGTCGGCTTACCACTTGGCCATTTCGGCTTCGAGGTTGGAGGCGACCTTCTCGAGGAAGCCGGTGGTCGACAGCCACTTCTGATCCGGCCCGATGAGAAGGGCGAGATCCTTGGTCATGAAGCCGGCCTCGACGGTGTCGACGCAGACCTTCTCCAGCGTCGCCGCGAACTTGGCGAGCTCGGCATTGTCGTCCAGCTTGGCGCGATGGGCGAGGCCGCGCGTCCAGGCGAAGATCGAGGCGATGGAGTTGGTCGAGGTCTCCTTGCCCTTCTGGTGCTCGCGATAGTGGCGGGTGACGGTGCCGTGGGCCGCCTCGGCTTCCACGGTCTTGCCATCCGGCGTCAGCAGCACGGAGGTCATCAGGCCGAGCGAGCCGAAGCCCTGGGCCACGGTGTCGGACTGCACGTCGCCGTCGTAGTTCTTGCAGGCCCAGATATAGCCGCCGGACCACTTCAGCGCCGAGGCGACCATGTCGTCGATCAGGCGGTGCTCGTAGGTGATGCCCAGCTTGTCGAACTCGCCCTTGAACTCGGCGTCGAACACCTCCTGGAAGATATCCTTGAAGCGGCCGTCATAGGCCTTGAGGATGGTGTTCTTGGTCGACAGGTAGACCGGCCACTTGCGCATGATGCCGTAGTTGAACGAAGCGCGGGCGAACTCGCGGATCGATTCGTCGAGGTTGTACATGGCGAGCGCCACGCCGGCGCCGGGGGCCTTGAAAACTTCCTTCTCGATCACCGCGCCGTCCTCACCGACGAACTTGATGGAGAGGGTGCCCTTGGTGGGGAACTTGAAATCGGTAGCCTTGTACTGGTCGCCGAAGGCATGACGGCCGACGACGATCGGCTGCGTCCAGCCGGGCACGAGGCGTGGCACGTTCTTGCAGATGATCGGCTCGCGGAAGATGACGCCGCCCAGGATGTTGCGGATGGTGCCGTTGGGCGACTTCCACATTTCCTTGAGGTTGAACTCCTTCACGCGCGCTTCGTCGGGCGTGATGGTGGCGCACTTGATGCCGACGCCGTGCTTCTTGATGGCGTTGGCGGCATCGACCGTCACCTGGTCGGCCGTGGCGTCGCGGTTCTCAACGGAGAGGTCGTAGTATTCGATGTCGATATCGAGATAGGGCAGGATCAGCTTGTCCTTGATCAACTGCCAAATGATGCGGGTCATCTCGTCGCCGTCGAGATCGACGACCGGGTTCGCAACCTTGATCTTCGCCATAGTGGGGTGACCTTCCGAACGTGGGACCGGGGCCCTGGGGCCGGTTCGCGCGCCTGCCGATACGCAAACGCACGGATGAACCGCCTGTAGCATGGCGTTGCTGCCGAGACCAGTCCGGCCAGTACGCTTTTGGGCGTACGCTAACGTAAACGGAAGGTGTCAGGACGGCAGAGTGACGACCACCGGCCCGTTGCGGGTGGCGACGATGGTGTGCTCGAACTGCACCGTCGGCGCACGCGGCTCGGAATAGAGCGTCCAATCGTCGTCGCCATCCTCAGCCCATTCGGCGCCCAGCGACAGGAAGGGTTCGACGGTGAAGACGAGGCCGTCGGTGATGACGCGCCGTTCGCGTGGGTCCGGCCAGGTGGCGATATCGGACGGCTCCTCGTGCAGGGCGCGGCCGACGCCATGGCTGCCGAGGTTGCGCACCAGCGTGTAGCCGTTCTTGCGGGCGAAGGCGCCGACGGCGCGGCCGACGCCGGCCAGAGGCTTGCCGGGCGCCACGGCGCCAATGCCGGCCCACATGGCCCGCCTACCGTCTCGGCAGAGCTTGTCCAGCCGGGTCGGAATGGGAGAGACGCCGAAGGAGGCGCCGCTGTCGGCAAAGAAGCCGTCCTTGGAGGCGGATACGTCGAGGTTGATCAGGTCACCTGCCTTGAGAACCCGGTCGCCGGGGATGCCATGGGCAATCTCCTCGTTGACCGAGATGCAGGCGATGCCGGGAAAGCCGTAGCTGGCCTTCGGCGCCGGGATGGCCCCGGCTTCGTCCAGAACGCGGCCGGCGATCTCATCGAGTTCGGCGGTGGTGATACCGGGGCGGACGGCGGTGGCCATGGCGGCGATGGCGTCAGCCACGGCGCGGCCGATGGCCTTGAGGCCGTCGAGCTCGTCTTCGTTGGTAACGGTCATATCGTCTTTCTCGGCGCCACGCGGCGCTTACTTGTGTTTGCCGATCCAGGTCGCGAAGGCGGCGAGGAAGCCGTTGAGGAAGGATTTGGTGTCCTCGCTCATGAGCTTTCCGTCCTTGTCCAGGATGTCGCCGATCTTGGAAACATAGGCTTCCGGCTGCTGCATGGGCGGCATGTCGAGGAAGACCAGCGACTGGCGCAGGTGGTGATTGGCACCGAAGGCGCCGAGCAAGCCCGGCGATACGCTGACGACGGCGGTGGGCTTGCCCTTCCAGACGCTGTGGCCATAGGGGCGGGAGCCGACGTCGAGGGCATTCTTCAGGAGGCCGGGAACCGACCTGTTGTACTCTGGCGTCACGAACAGCACGGCGTCGGCGCCAGCGATCTCGCTCCGGAACTTGGCCCAGGCAGCCGGCGGAGCGTCGCCTTCAAGGTCTGGATTGTAGAGCGGCAGGTCGCCGATCTCGACGATGCGGAGCGCCAGCTTGTCGGCGGCCAGCGTTGCGAGATTTTCGGCCACTGCCCGTGAGAAGGATCCCTTGCGCAGGCTGCCGACCAGAACTGCGACGTCATAGGCCATGCTTTCCTCCTGTGTCCGGCGGGTTGCCGCCATCGTTATAGGGGATTTGCCGGAATGCTGTCCATGCGCAGGATTGTTTGGGGGATTTAGTCTGTGTCGTCAAAATTTCCTGTCTAGTGATTTGATGGCGTGAAAATCTATTGACAGATAGGGGAATGAGAGGAATTTTGTCGGAATGGATGAGATCGATCGTCAAATCGTGATCTGCCTCGGCGACGATGCGCGCCGCTCGCTGGCCGACATCGGCCGCGAAGTCGGTCTGTCGACCTCGGCGGTGAACGAGCGCATCCGCCGCCTTCAGGCAGGCGGGGTGATCCGCCGCTTTACCGTCGATGCGGACGCCGAGGCGATGGGTCTTGGTGTGTCCGCCTTCGTCTTCATCGGGTTGGCTGCCGATGCCGATGAGGCGGCGTTCAGGCTGGTTGCCGCCGAACACCCCGCCATCGTCGAGTGCCAGCACGTCACTGGCGGCTGGAACTATCTCGTCAAGATCCGCGTGGCGTCGCTTTCCGGCATCGAGGCCTTTCTCGATGATCTCAAGCGGCGGCGGTTGATCGCTCGTAGCGAGACGATGATTGCGCTTTCCACCGTCGTCGAGCCGCCGTTTCGGCCAAGAGGGGATAGATCGTGAGTTTGCTGCTGTTTGCCGCCAAGGGTTTCGCTCTCGGATTTGCCGTCGCCGCACCACTGGGACCGATCGGGGCGCTCTGCATCAACAGGACGCTGCAGCGCGGCTTCTGGGTGGGGCTTTCCGGTGGCCTGGGCACAGCGTTCGCCGATGCTTTCTATGGAGCCCTGGCGGCACTTGGGTTTGCTGCCTTTTCGGCCTTTCTCGCCACGATCGACGGACCGATGCGCCTTGTCGGCGGCCTTGTCATGATCTGGCTTGGGTGGAAGGGCATGCAGCCGAAGCCGCCGCGCCCGGCGGCCGAGATCGGGGCACGTGACCTTCTCGGCACCATAGGCGCCACCTTTCTCCTCACCATCGCCAACCCGACGACGATCCTTTCTTTCGCGGTGTTCTTTGCAGGACTGGGCCTCGCCTCGGCGGCGGACGCGCCGTCCGCCCTGGTGGTGGTGGCCGGTGTCTTCGCCGGCTCGCTCGCCTGGTGGATCATTCTGACGGGCGGCGTGTCGCTGGTTCGCCACAAGCTGAGCGACCGCTTTGCGCTCTGGGTCGGCCGTCTGTCCGGTGGCCTTATCCTCGCCTTCGGCCTGCTGGCTGTGGGATCCTTCGTGCTCGGCCTTGTGCGCTAACCCCTCGATCGTTCGCGCATGCTCCTGAGGCAAGCCTCGATAAAAACGCGCAGCTTGGGCTGCAGCCGGCTCGACCTGGGGTAATAAAGGTAGAGCGCATCCTGAGCCGGTGCGAAGTTGTCAAGGCAGGTTTCGAGACGCCCGTCGGCCAACTCGCGGCGGATGTTTTGCGATGAGGCATAGGTAAGCCCGAGACCGGCCACCGCCATGGCGAGCAGGAGGGCGGAGTCGTCGGAGGTGAGTTGCCCCGGCGGGTCGATGGCGACGGCGATTCCCTCCCGCTCGAACTCCCAGCGATAGAGATCCCCGCTCGGCGGCAGGCGGAAGCGCAGGCAGACGTGGTGGGCGAGATCGTCAGGCGTCGTAGGCCGGCCGTGCGCGGCGAAATAGGCCGGCGAACCAACGACGACCCAGGAGAAGGGCGGGGTGACGCGGACTGTCAGCATATCCTGATCGATGAACTCGCCGATGCGGATGCCGGCGTCAAAGCCGCTCTCGACCAGGTCGTGGCGCTTGGTGTCGGTGATCACTTCGACGGCAATGTCGGGGTAGGCCGTCAGGAAGGCCGGCAGCATGGGGGTGAGTACTTCGCGCGCGATGATGGGATGGGTGAGAAGGCGGAGTGTGCCCGACGGCTTGGAGCTGAGGCTGGCGAGATTGCTGAGCGAGCCGGCAATGGCATCGGCGGCCGGCCTGACCTCGCCGAGAAGCCGCTCACCGGCTTCCGTGAGGGCGACGTGACGTGTGGTGCGGTGAAACAGTGGCAGGCCGATGCGTCGTTCCAGTGTCTGCACGGCCTGACTGACGGCGCCGGGCGTGACGCCGAGCTCGCCGGCGGCGGCACGGAAGCTGCCGCGCCGGACCACCGCAAGAAACTCGCTGATGCCATCAAAGAGGTCGGGCCGTGCCATGATCACTCCTGCGCGCGCGTGGTGCGGGCTCGCCCAAGCGCGATTTGGCAGCTCCGCTGCGGACGATGCATGATAACCGCCTCAATAGCGGATCATTGTATAGTTGATCTAATTAGCCTGTTGCGTTCGGCCTGGCTATTCCGACCGCAAGTCGAGGCTTATGTCATTGGTGGGCGCTGGTCGCTTCCATTGATGACCCCATCCGCCCGCCGCGCCGGCCGCTTTCTTGTTTCCCAATCGATTCTTCAAGGTGATGACATGCGCTACAACACGCTCGGGGGCACCGGCCTTCTCGTCTCGGAAATCTGCCTCGGCGCCATGACCTTCGGCGGCAAGGGTTTCTGGACCGTCGTCGGTTCGCTCGATCAGTCGGTGGCCGACCGCATCGTGGCCGGCGCTCTCGACAAGGGCGTCAACTTCATCGACACCGCCGACGTCTATTCGGAAGGGTTGTCGGAGGAGATCACCGGCGCGGCGATCCGCAACTCCGGCCGCGCCCGCTCGGACGTGGTGCTGGCCACCAAGGTGTTCGGTCCGGTTGGCAATGGTGTCAACGATCGCGGCGCCTCGCGCGGCCACATCATGGATGCCGTCAAAGGCAGTCTGAAGCGGCTCGGCACCGACTACATCGATCTCTACCAGATCCACGGCACGGATGTGGTGACGCCGATCGAGGAAACGGTGCGGGCGCTCGACGATCTCGTGCGTGAAGGTCTCATCCGCTATGTCGGCGTCTCCAACTGGCCGGCCTGGCGGATCATGAAGGCGCTCGGCATCGCCGACCGCCTCGGTCTCGATCGCATCGCCAGCCTTCAGGCCTATTACTCCATCGCCGGCCGCGACCTCGAACGCGAGATCGCGCCCCTTCTTCAGGCCGAGAAGGTTGGCCTGATGGTGTGGAGCCCGCTGGCGGGCGGCCTTCTGTCCGGCAAATACGGCCGCGACGGGTCGGCGCCGGAGGGCGCGCGGCGGGCCAACTTCGATTTCCCGCCGGTGAACAAGGACCGAGCCTTCGACGCCATCGACGTGATGGCCGAGATCGCCAGAGACAAGGGTGTGTCGGTGGCGCGCATTGCGCTGGCCTACGTGCTGCACAAGCCGTTCGTCTCCTCGGTGATCATCGGCGCCAAGTCGGTCGAACAGCTCGACGACAATATTGCCGCTGGCGATGTGGTCCTGTCGGCCGACGAACTCGCCCGCCTCGATGCCGTCTCGGCCCTGCCGGCCGAATATCCCGGCTGGATGCTGGAGCGGCAGGGCAACGAGCGCCTGGCCTCCGTCGCCAAGCCACGCTGAACGATCGGTCGGGTGGTGCGGCGAGGCGCCACCCACCGCGTGTTCCGAATATCGCCCTTTTCTTGACCGACGTGATGTGCCAAACCCGCGCCAAACTTGGGACAGGCAAGATCATGTCGGACGACACAGCGGCCGGCCGCGGACCGGCCATCATCCTCTGCGAGCCGCAGATGGGCGAGAATATCGGCGCGGCAGCACGCGCCATGGCGAACTTCGGGCTTTCCGATCTTCGGATCGTTGCGCCGCGCGACGGCTGGCCCAACGAGAAGGCGGAAGCCAATGCCGCCAAGGCGACGCACATCATCCATGCCGCGCGGGTCTATGACCGGCTGGAAGAGGCGATCACCGATCTTTCCTTCGTCTACGCCACCACGGCGCGCGATCGCGACGTCACCAAGGCCGTGCGCGGGCCGGTGCATGCCGCCAAGCACATGCGGGCGCTCGAAGCCCAGGGCGCGGGCGTCGGGCTGCTGTTCGGGCGCGAGCGCTGGGGCCTCAACAACGACGAGGTGGCGCTGGCCGACGAGATCCTGACGCTGCCGGTGGTGCCGGAATACGCCTCGCTCAACATCGCCCAGGCGGTGCTGGTGGTGGCCTACGAGTGGCGCAAAGCCGGGTTCGAGGATCCAGATGCGGCGCTGCCCTTTGCCGCGTCCGATCGATCGCCGCCGGCCGGCAAGGCGGAACTGCTCGGTCTGTTCGATCATCTGGAATCGGTGCTCGACGAGCGGCACTTTTTCCATCCGCCCGAGAAGCGGCCGACGATGATCCGAAACCTCCGCGCCATCTTCCAGCGCCAGCAACTGACGCAGCAGGAGATCCGGACGCTCCGGGGCATCATCACTTGCCTTGATGGCAAGAACCATCGGCCGAAGAAGCCTGTCACCGACAACGGCGAGGCCTAGGCCAAAGGTTTCGTTAACCCTGCGGGCCGCAGGATGAAAGCCGCTCGGCCCGATGTCGCCGCATTCGGCTGGCAAGGCTGGATGGACGAGGCAGGCTCTAGGGAATTCCATGCGCATCCTGGTGTTCGACAGCGGAGTCGGCGGCCTTTCGGTCGCCCGCGAGATCGGCAAGGCGTTGCCGGATGCCGGCATGGACTATGTCGCCGACCTCGCCGTGTTTCCTTATGGCGCTCTTGAGCCGGACGTCCTCATCGAGCGCGTCGTCTCGCTGATGGACGAGGCGTTTGCGGTGCTCGATCCGGCGGCGCTGGTGATCGCCTGCAACACCGCCTCGACGCTGGTGCTGCCGCCACTGCGCGCCCGTTTCAAACTGCCGATCGTCGGTACCGTGCCGGCAGTGAAGCCGGCGGCGGAGCACAGTCGGTCGCGCCTGGCCTCGGTGCTGGCAACGCCCGGCACGGTGAAGCGCGACTATACGCACGACCTCATCGAAACCTTCGGTGGCGACTGTCGCTTCACGCTGGTGGGGTCCGGGGCGCTGGCCGGGCTCGTCGAGCGGCAGTTCTCGGGCGAGGCGGTCACCGACACGGAGCTTTTCGCCGAGATCGCCCCCTGCTTCGTGGAAGAGGAGGGCAGGCGGACCGACACGGTGGTGCTCGCCTGCACCCACTATCCGCTCGTTCTCGATCGGCTGAAGGCGCTGGCGCCGTGGCCGGTGGAGTGGATCGATCCAGCACCGGCCATCGCGCGCCGCGTCGCGACGGTGACGGCCGGCGCCGGTCCGTCGCGCGACGAGGGTCTCCCGCTCCGCTTCTTCTCGACCGGCCGCCGTCCGGCCCGCGCCATGCTCGATGCCTTCGGATTCGTCGAAGGCACTGGGCTTTTCAGCGCTGCCGCGGAAAAAAGCGCTGATCTCGGCTCGAAAGCCGGCAAAGCCGCGCTTTCAGTTTGACAGCGGCCGCTCCCTCGACTATTCACCCCTCAACCCGCCGGTTCCTTGGCAACGAGGAGCCGGCGTGGCCGTTCACGTGTCCCGTGGGGGACCTGCCGCGCGCAGTGTTTCCCTGTCGGTTTCGGGTGGCTATCGGGCCAGATCGAAGCAGAGGAGGGCGCGCGTCCTGAATGAACACTGACAAAAAGCGGGATACGCGATGTCTAAGCGCCATAGTGCAAAGTACAAGATCGACCGCCGCATGGGCGAGAACCTCTGGGGTCGCCCGAAGAGCCCGGTCAACAAGCGTGAATACGGCCCCGGCCAGCACGGCCAGCGCCGCAAGGGCAAGACCTCGGACTACGGTCTGCAGCTGCGCGCCAAGCAGAAGCTGAAGGGTTACTACGGTGACCTCAGCGAGAAGCAGTTCTACAAGATTTACGAAGAGGCCGTCCGCCTGCGTGGCGACACCTCGGAAGCGCTGATCGGCTTGCTCGAGACCCGTCTCGACGCCGTCGTCTATCGCGCCAAGTTCGTGCCGACCCCCTTCGCGGCCCGCCAGTTCGTCAACCACGGCCACGTCACCGTCAACGGCCGCAAGGTCAACGTCGGTTCGTACCGCTGCAAGGTCGGCGACGTGATCGAGGTTCGCCAGAAGTCCAAGGAACTGGCGATCGTTCTCGAGTCGGTCGAGCTCGCCGAGCGCGACACGCCCGACTACATCGAGGTCGACACCTCCAAGAAGATCGCCAAGCTGGTCCGCGTGCCGGCCCTGGCCGACGTTCCCTACGCCGTCAAGATGGAGCCGAACCTGGTCGTCGAGTATTACTCGCGCTGATAGGGTTCCGAGCTTCGGACAAGTGGAAAGGCCGCCCCGCAAGGCGGCCTTTTTGCTGTTCAGAGACCCAGATCCTCATAAACGGCCTGGAAGATGTCCTTCGGGAAGGCACCGACGCAGCCCTCAATGGCCGTGTTGGTGAAGATGACGATCGTGAGGCCGCTGGCCGGATCGACATACCACTGATGGCCGTAGATGCCGCCCCAGGCCCAGGTGCCGGGCTTGCAGGGCGCCTTCTGCACTGTGGGATCGCGATAGACCGACCAGCCATGCGAATAGCCCTGGCCGGACGGTGCCGGGTCGATATCCACCGTGTGCGCCTCGGCGAGCAGCGGCATGGAGGCCGGCGACAGGAGCGGCCTGCCGCCTTGGCGCATCGCTTCGAGGAACACAAGGAAGTCCTCGGCCGTGCCGATCATGCCGGCGCCGCCGGAGGGAAAGGCCGTGGGGTCGAAGGCGCGCCCCGTCCAGAACTCGATAAACCCCTCGCCGTCCTTCACGCGTTCGATGTTGCCCATGCGGGTCGGTGGGGTGCCATCGGCATAGACCACGGCAAGACGGGAGGGATCGACGGGGCGGAAGGCGGTGTCGGCCATGCCGAGCGGGTGGGTGACGCGGGCCTTGACGATCTCGGGCAGGGAGCGGCCGTCGGCCACTTCCATCACTCCGCCCAACACGTCGATGGCGACGGAGTAACGCCAGCCGGCACCAGGCGGGAAGGCGAGGGGCAGGGCGGCGATGCGTCGGATGTTCTCGGCAAGGTCGAAGTCGGACGGACCGGTACCGCCGGCCGCTGGCCTGCCGTTGCCATTGTCGAGGTCATAGCTGAGGCCGGCTGTGTGGTTCATGAGCTGCGAAATGGTGATCGGCGGGGCACTGCCGTCGGCAAGGCGTGGCCGGAAGTCGGGCAGGTAACGGGTGACCGGATCGTCGAGCCGCATCCTGCCGGCCTCCACCATGGCAAGGGCGGCCACGGAAACCATCGGCTTGGTCACGGACGCCAGGCGAAAGATAGTGTGTGGCGCCATGGGCCAGTCGGCCTCTCGATCGAAGAAGCCGGCCTGCCGATCGTAGACAAGCTCGCCATTCAGCTTGATCAATATGTTGGCGCCGACGATCGTTCTGTCCACGGCGCGGTCGACGACCCTGTCGACTCCTGGAAACTGGCTGGCCTTGCCCACTTCGTCTTCTCCCTCAGATTGTTCGCATGCACTCTGCCATTCTATGGCTGCGGCCGGCATCCTAATATCTCACGGGTCGAGTTTTGGCAGGATGGCGAGTGGACCACTTTCGGATAAGCGGTCGCCAAGTTACAATACGTTACCATATTGACACGTTACTAAAATGGAACATATTATCTCGCCATGGCAGATGTTTTCGATGCCCTCGCCAGTGCGCACCGTCGCCAGTTGCTGGACGCCCTCAGAGAACGGGACGGCCAGACGCTGGGCGAGCTCGAAGGCTGTCTGCCGTTGTCACGCTTCGCGGTGATGAAGCATCTCGGCGTTCTGGAGGATGCCGGGCTGGTGGTCACCCGCAAGGTCGGGCGCGAGAAGTTTCACTATCTCAACCCCGTTCCCATTCAGGAAGTGAGCGATCGCTGGATCTCGCGCTACGCTTCGCCGTTTGCCCGCGGTCTTGCCGATCTCAAGGGCGGATTTCAGCAGGGGATTTTCAAGATGAACACCGCAGTGGTTGCACCGAAGCATGTTTACGAGCTTTTCATCGACGCCGCGCCGGAGGCCGTCTGGGCCGTTCTGACAGATGACGCCAAGACGCCGCTCTGGCAGCATTTCAACATGGCCTCGCGCACTGAATGGCGGGTCGGCGGCAAGATCGAGTTCCTCTTGGGCGGACATTCGATGATCGTTGGCGAACTGCTCGAGTTGACGCCGCCGAAGCGTCTGTCTCACAGCTTCGCTGCCCGGTGGGCAGACGATGTCGCCGGCGATCCGCCATCACGCGTCACCTGGGATCTGGAGCCGGCAGGCGACGGAGCAACAAAGTTGACGCTGGTACACGATGATTTCGGCGGCGATACCACCACCAGCCGCATGGTGACGGCCGGCTGGGTCGAGGCCATCTCTCGCCTGAAGACGCTGGTCGAAACGGGGCGGACCTTCTCGATGCCCGGACGGCCTGGTGCGTAGGCGGTACGCAGACAAGCAGAAAGGCCGCCCTTGAGGACGGCCCTTCGGAATATTACGCTGGATTGAGGCTCAGATCCGGGCGCGTCCGCCCGGACCGAGGGCCGGCGGCCGATGGGTCGCTCGACCTTCCCTCACCTCATTACCGCTGGACTATCGGCGTTCAGCCGGCGAAGCCGCGGCGGAAGTTGACAGTGGCGTTCTCGTCCGAGGAGTCGCCGCTGTAGTAGACCGGCGCCGGATAACGGGCGGCGTCAGCCTTGGCAGCCGCAGCGTTGGCCGGGTTCTCGATCACCACGCGGTTGACGAGAAGCGGTTCGTCGGAATCGGACGAGGGGTTCACCTCGGTGACGATCCGAGCACCGGTGTCACCATGGGTGGCGATCACGGCGCCGGACGTGTCGGTGCTGGCCGCGGCGGCATAGCGGGCGGCATCGGCCTTGGCGGCAGCGGCGTTAGCCGGATTGGGAGCCGGGTTCACCTGGACCCAACGCGCCTCGGCGCTGTCGTCGGCCGCAGCCGGGTCATACATGAGGCCGGCAGCGGAAGCGACGGTCGGCAGGGCGAACAGGGCAACGGCAGCGGCGGTGATGATGGAGGTCTTCATGGTCTTAACTCCTTGTGAGGGACATGTGCTTGTGAGGGACATGTACGCGTTACGCTTGGTGTCTTGGCAGCGTGGAGGTCTTGGTGGAGATCTTGGGGCGCTGCCGATGACCCTCATTTGGACCCTGACCGTTCACGTTCAAACCGGCCGGCGCTGACGTATGCGCGCCGGTCTGTTGAACGCGAGTCGCGAAAAAGTGTGCGGGGAGTTGAACGGCTCGGGGTGGTCAGGAAAAGTCCGCAGTCTTGCGCGGGAAACCGTCCTTTGCTGGCTCACACGGCGTGAGTCAGCCTGTGAAGAGGGCGCCGGGCCGTTCACGAACGCATCGTGCTTGCGGCGAGAATTTTGCGAGAAATTCGCAAAAAGCCCATCTCCGCCGCCCTTGAAACCGCTCCGCTGCGGCTGTTTCGCGTGTCCTCGCAGCCTGTCAGGCAAAGAAAAAGCCCCTGCCGAGGATCGACAAGGGCTTTTGAATGAGACCAGAAATACGGGTGGCCCTTACTCGGCTGCCGCCTCGTTGACGGCGATGCCGGCCTCCTTGAGATGGGCCTGCAGCTCCTGCTTCTGGAACATCTCCCGGACGATGTCGCAGCCACCGACGAACTCGCCCTTCACATAAAGCTGCGGCAGCGTCGGCCAGTTGGAATAGGTCTTGATGCCGTCACGCAGTTCGGGGTTTTCCAGCACGTTGATGCCTTTGAAGGGCACGCCGAGGTAACTGAGGATCTGCACCACCTGGCCGGAGAAGCCGCACTGCGGGAAGTCCGGCGTGCCCTTCATGAACAGGACGATATCGTTGCTCTTCACTTCGTTGTCGATGAACGACTTGATGTCAGCCATTGGTCTACCTCGGTCGGTCGGATTCAAGGTCCGAGTTGGAAGCATTCAAAGTTAAGGCGCGCTGGTCTGAAGTGCAAGGGCATGCAGCTCGCCGCCCATCTTTCCCTTGAGGGCGTCGTAGACGAGTTGGTGCTGCTTGACACGCGTCAGGCCGCGAAAGGCTTCCGATACGACGATGGCCGAATAGTGGTCGCCGTCCCCGGCAAGATCGCGGATTTCGACGCTGGCGTCGGGCAGCGCCTCCTTGATCATCGCCTCGATGTCTCTTGCCTGCATCGCCATGTCGAACACCCCTCTTTTCGTTGCCGGCCAGGAGTCACCTGGCACATATCGATCGATGGCATCATCCGGCCGAAAAGAAAATGCTCCAGGCGCATACCCCAGAGCATATTCCATTGATCCGGTCCGAGTCTGGCTTATGCCTTGCCGCCCATGAAAGCAGGGAACCAGCTGTCATAGGCCGCCTTGAGGTCGGTAACCGACGCCTTGCCGGCCGGGCCGAAGTCGACGGCATCGCCGCCGACCGTGCCGATCCGCTCGACGCTGACGCCGCTCTTAGCCGCGTCGGCAAGAATGGCCGAGACGTCGCCGGGCTTCAAGGCGATCAGATAGCGGGCCTGATCCTCGGCAAAGACTGCGACATGCGGAGCGAGGCCACCAAGCTCGACGCGCACGCCGCGCCGGCCGGCCATCGCCATTTCGGCGAGCGCCACGCCGAGGCCGCCGTCGGAAAGGTCGTGGCAGGTGGTGACGCGGCCGGAGGCGATGAGGCCGCGCACGAAATCGCCGTTCTTCTTTTCAAGCGTGAGGTCGACCGGCGGCGGCGTTCCTTCCTCGCGGCCGTGGAGGTCGCGCAGATAGACCGACTGGCCGAGATGGCTGCCGTGGCCGCCGACGAGCAGAACCTCGTCGCCATCGGCCTTGAAGGCGATGGTGGCCATCTTCGTCACGTCCGGCAGCAGGCCGACGCCGACGATGGTAGGAGAAGGCAGGATGCCCACGCCGTTGGTCTCGTTGTAGAGCGATACGTTGCCCGAGACGATCGGGAAGTTCAGGGCGCGGCAGGCTTCGGCGATGCCCTGAAGCGCGCGCACGAACTGGCCCATGGCCTCGGGCTTCTCGGGGTTGCCGAAGTTGAGGTTGTCGGTGAGCGCGATCGGATCGCCGCCGACGGCGGTGACATTGCGCCAGCTCTCGGCGACGGCCTGCTTGCCGCCCTCGAAGGGATCGGCGTCGCAGTAGCGCGGCGTCACGTCGGCCGACATGGCGAGTGCCTTGTTGGTGCCCTCGACGCGGACGACACCGGCGTCACCGCCGGGGATCTGCGCCGAGTTGCCCTGGACGAGGCAGTCATACTGCTCGTAGACCCAGGCGCGCGACGCCTGATCCGGCGCGCCCATCAGGCGGATGAGGGCGGCGCCGACGTCGTTGACGGCCGGAATGGCGTCGTCGGCGAGCGGCGCAGCCGTCTTCGGCTCGACCCAGGGACGATCATACTCGGGCGCCTCGTCGCCCAGTTCCTTGATCGGCAGGTTCGCGACTTCCTTGCCCTGCCAGATGATGCGGAAGCGCAGGTCGTCGGTGGTGACGCCGCAGACCGCGAAGTCGAGCTCCCACTTGCGGAAGACGGCCTCGGCCTCCTTCTCCTTGGACGGCTCGAGCACCATCAGCATGCGCTCCTGGCTCTCGGAGAGCATCATCTCATAGGGCGTCATGTCCTCTTCGCGCTGTGGCACGCGGTCGAGATCGAGGCGGATGCCGAGGTTGCCCTTGGCGCCCATTTCCACCGCCGAGCAGGTGAGGCCGGCGGCGCCCATGTCTTGGATGGCGACGACGGCGCCTGTCTTCATCAGCTCAAGACAGGCTTCCAGGAGGCGCTTCTCGGTGAAGGGGTCGCCGACCTGCACGGTCGGGCGCTTCTCCTCGATGGTGTCGTCGAATTCGGCCGACGCCATCGTGGCGCCACCGACGCCGTCGCGGCCGGTCTTGGCGCCGAGATAGACGACGGGCAGGCCGACACCCTTGGCCTCCGAGAGGAAGATGCCGTCGCGCTTGGCGATGCCCAAGGCAAAGGCGTTGACGAGACAGTTGCCGTTGTAGCGGGCGTGGAAGCGGACTTCGCCGCCAATGGTCGGCACGCCGAAGGAGTTGCCGTAGCCGCCGACGCCCGCGACGACGCCAGCGACAAGATGGCGGGTCTTCGGATGGTCCGGCTCGCCGAAGGACAGCGAGTTCATGGCGGCGATCGGCCGGGCGCCCATGGTGAACACGTCGCGGAGAATGCCGCCGACGCCCGTAGTCGCGCCCTGATAGGGCTCGATGTAGGAGGGATGGTTGTGGCTTTCCATCTTGAAGATGGCGACATCGCCGTCGCCGATGTCGATGACGCCGGCGTTCTCGCCGGGGCCGATGACGACTTTCTCGCCCTTGGTCGGCAGCGTCTTCAGCCACTTCTTGGACGACTTGTAGGAACAATGCTCGTTCCACATGGCCGAGAAGATGCCGAGTTCGGTCAGCGTCGGCTTGCGCCCGATCAGCCGGAGAATGCGGTCATACTCGTCGGGCTTCAGCCCGTGGCGGGAGATGAGGTCGGGCGTAATGTCGATGTCGTTCTGGAACACGGGCAATCCCCTTGGAGACCGGGCCGACGGTTGGGCAGGGGATAGAACGACTGGCGCAAAACCGCAAGAAAGCGGCCGCACAAAAAAGCGCGTCTCGCCGCTTTTTCAAGCGCAAGGACGAGTCATCATTTCACACGGCGGTCTTGGTGTTGACCACCTTGATCGTCTCGACCGGCGGATCCTGCCGTGGAGGAGCCGGGCGCGGTGCGGTCGGTTGCTGGGGCGAAATAGTCGGCATGCGCTGTTCGGCGAGGCCGGTCCGCTGGACATAGAGCGTGTCGAGGGCGCAGAACTCCCGCACGAAATCGAGAACGGCGGCTGCCGACATGGAGGTTGGATTGATGTCGACCGTCGGGCTGTATTTCAGGTAGAGCCGTTCGGCGTCGATTGTCCGTCCGGCATAACCCACCGCCCAGCCCTCGAAAACGCGCTTGTCGATGGTATTGATGGCCAGCACGGTCAGGTCTTCGATGCGCGGGTCCTCGAACAGCAGCCGCAGGCGCTTCGAGACCTGCTCGCGCGCGCCCTCGATGACCTCCATCATGTATTTCTCGTTGAAGACCAGGCCGCCGGTGAGGCCGGACGCGGGGCTGTAGTCGCTGGCCGCCGCCAGAATGCTTTTGATCATCCCGGCGGATTCACCAATCTTTACGTTGGTGCGACCGTAGAACACCAGGCGAGACAGCATGGCACAAGGCTCCGGCCAATGTTGATCCAATCAACACAGAGGCTATGCTCTCACCCGGCAGACAAATGGTTACCGAAGCCGGCGGCGGCAGAAAAACGCCGGGCTATCTGCTTTTTAAGGTAAATCGGGGTTAACCGGCTCGCAATAATTGTCAATGGCGCACCGCCGCAACCGACGATGCGCCAGTCCGTCAGGCGGCGAGGGAGGTGGCGACGCTCTCGAACAGGCCACGGCCGTCGAATCCACCGTGCAGCGCCTCGATCAGGTTCTCCGGGTGGGGCATCATGCCCAGCACATTGCCCGCCTCGTTGAGGATGCCGGCGATGTCGTTGATCGAGCCGTTGGGGTTGGTGCCCTCGGCATAGCGGAAGGCGACGCGGCCATCGCCTTCGAGGCGCGCCAGCGTTTCGGGATCGGCGAAATAGTTGCCGTCGTGGTGGGCCACCGGACAGCGGATCACCTGGCCCTTGGCATAGGCGCGGGTGAAGTCGGTGTCGTTGTTGGTCACCTCGAGCTTCACTTCCTTGCAGACGAAGCGGAGATGGGCGTTGCGCATCAGCGCGCCCGGCAGGAGACCGGCCTCGGTCAGGATCTGGAAGCCGTTGCAGACGCCGAGGACGCGGACGCCGGCCTTGGCCTTCCTTGCCACGTCGAGCATGGCCGGCGAGCGGGCGGCGATAGCGCCGCAGCGCAGATAGTCGCCGTAGGAAAAGCCGCCGGGCAGGACGATCAGGTCGACGTCCGGCAGCGTCGCGTCCTGGTGCCAGACGACCGTCGGCTTGATGCCGGTGACCGAGTGCAGGGCCTTGACCATGTCGTGGTCACGGTTGGAGCCGGGAAAGAGGACGACGGCAGAGCGCATATCGTGTTCTCCTCGAAGGGTCAGGGCATCAGGAACAGGACGGCGAGGGTGGCGGCGATGACCGGTATGCCGATGAAGATCGCCGCCTTGGCGAGCATGAAGCGAATGATCCGGCGCGTATCGTCGGAACCGTCGGCCATGTCCGCCTCAGCCGAGGATGGCGATGTCGTAGTTCTCGATGACGGTGTTGGCGAGCAGCTTCTCGCACATGTCGGCCACCGTCGCGCGGGCCTTGTCCTTATCGGTTTCGGCGAGGGTAAGATCGACGATCTTGCCCTGGCGGGCGCCGTCGATGCCGGCAAACCCGAGGCCGCGCAGCGCGCCCTCGATCGCCTTGCCCTGCGGATCAAGAACGCCCGCCTTGAGGGTGATGGTGACGCGCACTTTCATGGCCGTATCCCGAAAATGAAGAACGCCGGGGGAATAACCCGGCGTTCTCGGATTCACAAGTCGGTTTTCGTGGCGTTTTCGCCTTTAGGGGCGCTGCTTTTCGCGGCGCCGGTCCTCATTTCACCAAGGTCGGGCCGGAGGGGCGCGTCTGCTCGGATTCGTTGAGGATGCCGAGGCGACGGGCGACTTCGGTGTAGCTCTCGACGAGGCCGCCCATATCCTTGCGGAAACGGTCCTTGTCGAGGCGATCGCCGGTGGCGATGTCCCACAGGCGGCAGCTGTCGGGGCTGATCTCATCGGCGACGACGATGCGCATCATGTCGCCTTCCCAGAGGCGGCCGCATTCCATCTTGAAGTCGACGAGGCGGATGCCGACACCGAGGAACAGGCCGGCCAGGAAGTCGTTGACGCGGATGGCCAGCGCCATGATGTCGTCGATTTCCTGCGGCGAGGCCCAGCCGAAGGCGGTGATGTGCTCTTCGGAGACCATCGGGTCCTTGAGCTCGTCGCTCTTGAAATAGAACTCGATGATCGAGCGCGGCAACTGCGTGCCCTCTTCGATACCGAGTCGCGTGGCGATCGAGCCCGCCGCGACGTTGCGCACCACCACCTCAAGGGGAATGATCTCCACCTCGCGGATCAACTGCTCGCGCATGTTGAGGCGGCGGATGAAATGGGTGGGGATGCCCATGTTGTTGAGATGGGTGAAGAGATATTCCGAAATCCGGTTGTTCAGAACACCCTTGCCGTCGATGATCTCGTGCTTCTTGGCATTGAACGCCGTGGCGTCGTCCTTGAAGTGTTGAATCAACGTACCCGGCTCGGGACCTTCGTACAGGATCTTGGCCTTACCTTCGTAGATACGCCGGCGGCGGTTCATGGGGATATACCGTGGTCTGTTGATGAAATCCATGAGGCCGGGGCTCCGGGTCCGATTCACAAATTAGCCCGCTTGTCGCCTCGGCGGGAATCCAGGATGCGTCGACACGATGACCGGCGGGTGACGCCTCGTAACGTGGACACATTCTAAGCACAGAAAGCGGGCGAACTGACGTCCGCCCGCTCCCTCGCCTTGTTGCACACTATCCGATCGGGTCGGCGATAACAATCCCGTCGTGCTGCAATTTCGCGTAGTGGTCATTCCTTAACTCTGACGGTTGTTTACCGACTTCCGTCCAAGTTGATCACAACAGTGTGAAAGCATATATTGAATGCAAGGAGAGTGTTTGAGCTTTTGCCTGTCAGAGAAAGGAGGTTCGGATGTCCACGTCATGGAGCCGAAGCCTGCCTTTGTCGGGCGAAAGTGGCCACGATGGCCCCATCGCAGTCTTCGATAACCGCGAAAAAGCCTTCGAGATCAAGTTCGCCCGCGAAGAAGAGATGAAGTTCCGCGCCACGGCGCGGCGCAACAAGCTCGTCGGTCTGTGGGCAGCACGCAAATTGGGGATGGGCGATCCCGAGGCGGCCGACTATGCTCGGACCGTCGTCTTTGCGGATCTCAACCGGGTCGGTGGTCGCGATATCGCCTCCAAGCTGGCGGCCGACTTTGCCGATGCCGGCGTTCCCGTGACGGACGACGAGATACAAGCGGCGATGCGCGACTTCATGGCGCGCGCCGAGTTCGAGGTCAGGACCGAAGCCTGATCCGTCCGAAAGGGAATCAATGGAACGTCCATCCTTGCGCGCCGCTCTTGCCGGTGCTCGTCCGCTCAGGGTCGGCTGGTCATGCCTGCCCGATCCGCTGGCCGCCGAGATCATGGTACGGGCCGGCTTCGAGGCGGTGCTGCTCGACCTGCAGCACGGCGTGATCGACATGGGCGTGGCCCCGGCCATGCTCGCCGCCGTCCGCGCCGCCGGCGGTCATGCGCTCGCCCGCATTCCGGTCGGCGAATACCAGTCGGCCTCGCGCCTCCTCGACTGGGGCGCCGAGATGGTGGTGGCGCCGATGATCGAGACGGCGGACGACGCCCGCGCCTTCGCCGCCTTCATGAAATATCCGCCCGACGGCCAGCGCTCCTACGGGCCGGCCCGTGCCGTACAGCTGTCAGGACTGTCGGCCGATGCCTATCGCACGTCCGCCAATGGCTCGACGCTTGCTGTGGTGATGATCGAGACGCGCGCGGCGCTCGCCAATCTCGATGCCATCCTGGCGGTGCCGGGAATCGACGGCGTGTTCGTCGGTCCCTACGACCTCTCCATTGCCCTGTCGCCAGATGGCGAGCCGGGGCTCGACCGGTCCGATACCATTGCCGCCATGGAGCGGGTGGTGCGGCAGGCCAAGGCAGCCGGCAAGGTGTGCGGCGCCTTCGGCGCCAACGCGGCGCTGGTGCGCCGCTATCTCGGGCTCGGCTTCACCTTCGCGACGCTGTCGACCGACATGGATCTGCTGGCCGTCGCCACCAGGGCGGCGATCGCCGAGGTGGAAGGCTAAGCTGACAGTGAAGGCGGTGCCCGTCAGGGTGCCGCCGGCGCGCCGGCCCGCTTCAAGAGCGTCGCAAAGCGCGTGAGGCCCTCCGGCCAGGGACCGTAGCCGGTGTCGCCGTTGATATGACCGGCGAACCCTGCGTCGACGAAATCCGAGCCCCAGGCGGCGGCATACTCATCGGCCCGCTCGAAGGCGCAGTAGGGGTCGTCGCGGCTGGCCACCAACATCGAGGGGAAGGGCAGGGGATCGCTGGACAGGCCGGCAAAGCTCTGGATCTCCGGCACGTCGAGCCGGTCGACGTCGGGCAAGCCGACCAGAAAGGCGGCGGCCACCTTCCGTCCGACGTAGGGCGCGGCGTGAATCACCGTGGCGACGCCGAGCGAGTGGGCGACCAGCACCACCGGCCGCTTCGCCTTGCCGATGGCGATGCCCAGGGCGGACACCCAGGCGTCGCGGTCGGGATGCGCCCAGTCGCGCTGGGCGACGCGGCGCGCGGTCGGCAGGCGCTTTTCCCAGCGGGTCTGCCAGTGATCGGGGCCGGAGTTGTTCCAGCCGGGGACGATGAGGATATCGCATTCCGAGGTCTTCATGGCGCGACCTTGAATGCCTTTCGGGCGGAATGCAAGGCAAGCTGTTTCATGGGTGCGAGAGGCCGTGGCTTCCGGGGCTCAGCTTCGGATGCGGATGAAGTTCAGGTAGAGATTCAACTCGAACCGGCTGATATAAATAGCCTTTCCGGCGAGGGTGTAAACGGGGCCGGGCTCGGCGCCGCCTTGGTTGAGACGATGATTCGCCGGGGGGGCGGTCTTCCTGATGTTCTGATTCAGCTTCAACGGAGCGAGTCGCTTCGGACGTTGATAAAATGTAAGTTATGACTTACGGTAAGTCATGGCTAACATGAATTCTGCCTTGCTCGCCCTTGCTGATCCCACACGCCGCGCCGTGTTCGAGCGCGTCGCGCGGGCTCCCGCGCCGGTGAGCGACATCGCCAAGGGCCTGCCCGTCTCCCGGCCGGCCGTGTCGCAGCATCTTAAAGTGCTGAAGGAGGCTGGATTGGTGGTGGACCATGCCGATGGCGCGCGGCGCATCTATCGCATCGATCCCAGGGGGCTCGGCCCGCTCAGGGCATGGCTCGATCAGTTCTGGGGTGCGGCTCTCGACGCCTTCGCCGCCGATCTCGAAGCGCAAGAACTCGAAACGCATGCAAAGGACGACAAGGATGACGAGCATGACTAAGACGATCGTTGCCGCCCCCGTTCGCCGGTCCGTGACCGTCAAGGTCGAGCCGGCGCGCGCTTTCCAGGCCTTCGTGGGAAACATCGGCCGCTGGTGGCCGAAGAGCCATGCCATCGGCGGCAAGCCGCTGGCCGAGGCCGTGCTGGAGCCGCGGGTCGGCGGACGCTGGTATGAGGTGAGCGAGGATGGCTCGACCTGCGATTGGGGTAAGGTACTGGCCTACGAGCCACCGGGCCGCCTGGTGCTCGCCTGGCAGATCGATGCCGACTGGAAGTTCGATCCCGATCTGATCACCGAGGTCGAGGTGAAGTTCATTCCCGACGGTGCCGGCACGCGCGTCGAACTGGAGCATCGCAACATCGAGCGATTCGGCGCCAAGGCCGCCGCGATGGCCGAGATGATCGGCTCGGACGCCGGCGGCTGGCTGATGATCCTGGCGCTTTACGCCCAGGACGCCGATGCGGCCTGACCACCCCTCAAGGTGATGCAGGAAGCCCCGCTCGCCGGGGCTTCCGTCACATTCCTTCGCCGAACACCCGGGCGAAGATCGTCTCGACGTGCTTCAAGTGATAGTCGAGGTCGAACTTGTCGCGGATCTCCTCCTCGGAGAGGGCGGCGCGCACCTCGCTGTCCTTCAGGAGCTCTGACAGGAAGTCGACGGTCGAACTGCCGCCGTGGTGGTAGCTCTCCCATACCTTCATGGCGTTGCGCTGGACGAGACGGTAGGCGTCCTCGCGCGACACGCCGGCCTGCGTCAGCGCCAGCAGGATGCGCTGCGAATGCACGAGGCCGCCGAGCCGGTCCATGTTGGCGACCATGCGCTCGGGGTAGACCAGGAGCTTGTCGACGACGCCGGTGAGGCGGGCGAGGGCGAAGTCGAGGGTGATGGTGGCATCCGGGCCGATGTAGCGCTCCACTGAGGAGTGCGAGATGTCGCGCTCGTGCCAGAGGGCGACATTCTCGAGCGCCGGCGTCACGGCGGCGCGGACCACGCGGGCGAGACCGGTGAGGTTCTCGGTCAGCACCGGGTTACGCTTGTGCGGCATGGCCGAGGAGCCCTTCTGGCCCGGCGAGAAATACTCCTCGGCTTCCAGAACCTCGGTGCGCTGCAGGTGGCGGATCTCGATGGCCAGGCGCTCGATCGACGAGGCGACGACGCCGAGCGTTGCAAAGAACATGGCATGGCGGTCGCGCGGGATGACCTGGGTCGACACCGGTTCCGGCCGAAGGCCCAGCGCCTCGGCAACGTGGATCTCGACGCGCGGGTCGATGTTGGCGAAGGTGCCGACGGCGCCGGAGATGGCGCAGGTGGAAATCTCCTCACGGGCGGCGACGAGGCGGGCGCGGCAGCGGTCGAACTCGGCGTAGGCCTCGGCCATCTTGAGGCCGAAGGTGACCGGCTCGGCGTGGATACCGTGGCTGCGACCGATGCAGACGGTATGCTTATGCTCCTTGGCGCGGCGCTTCAGCGCGGCGAGCAGGGCATCGACGTCGGCGATCAACAGGTCGGCGGCGCGCTTGAGCTGAACGTTGAAGCAGGTGTCGAGCACGTCGGACGAGGTCAGGCCCTGATGGACGAAGCGGCTGTCGGGGCCAACGAACTCGGCGAGATGGGTCAGGAAGGCGATGACGTCGTGCTTGGTGACGCGTTCGATCTCGTCGATGCGATCGACGTCAAAGGTCGCCGCGCCACCCTTCTCCCAGATGGTCCTGGCCGCTTCCTTCGGCACCACACCGATGGCGGCGAGCGCGTCGGTGGCATGCGCCTCGATCTCGAACCAGATGCGGAACTTGGTTTCCTGGCTCCAGATGGCGGTCATCTCGGGGCGGGCGTAGCGCGGGATCATGGCTCGGCCTTCTCTTGAGGGGATGGGCGCGGTTTAGCAGGAAGGGCGAGGGGGCTCAACCTTGCTCGGAGCCGCGGCGGCCGGTTGCTTCCTCCTCAACTCGCACCCTGAATCCGGAACGAGGGCTAAGCGGCTGATATCCGGTAATTTTCCGACGCTGCTCCGAAAGAGAATCACGCCTCGCCATAGTGCCGGTCGTGGTAGATCAGCACCTCTTTTGCCCCCTCGGGGTGACGGGGCTTGGTCAGTGTCGCGAGCACCGTGCCGAAATAGACGGTATGCGACCCGACATCCTCGAAAGAGAGGAGGCGGCAATCGAGCGCCATCACGGCGCCTTTCAGCACGGGCGAGCCGGTGGTCAGCGTGGTCCAGTCGCCGTGCTTGAAGCGGTCTTCCAGGTGAAGCCCGGTCCGTCCGGCGAAAATGTTGGCCAGCGTCACTGCATCTTTGGGTAGCAGGTTGACCGCGAACTGGGCATTTTCCCGCATCAGCTTGTTCTGCGGGCTTTTGCGGTTGAGGCAAACCAGCACGGTGGGCGGATCGTCGGACACCGAGGCGACCGCCGTGGCCGTGAAGCCCGCTTTTCCGGCGGAACCCGCTGATGTCACGATGTTGACGCCCGATGGCAGGCGGGCAATGGCGTCGCGAAAGGCTTCGCCGGTAGCCGGCGGCAGATCGGCCAAGGTGCCGGACTGCCTCGCTAGATCGCGATCGGCTGTGCTGTCGTTGGCCATTGTTGCCTCTTGCAAATCGAATCCCTTGATCTCGCTAGGCTTATCACGAACGTCGCAGCTGGCGGACCCCATTCTTGGCGCCGCGATCAAACCGGCAAACTTCTTGCATGGGCCCTCTGGAACGGGGTTGGAAATCTGACCGCTCTTTTTCGGACATTGCGCGTAAGTCACGGCGATGTCGGTCGATGGCAGTTGCATTCCCTACACCTGGGCGGGGTTGCCGCTCGTTTCCACTAATGGGGAATTCCTTACGGATTAACAAGTAGGCTGAGTTGTCTTGATCAATCGATGCTGCTAATGGAATCCATAACGCCTACAAATGAAGCAGCTAAAAATGCTGCCACAGGGCGTCTGGCAGGGGGTCTCAGTTTCATGGAAGTTTTCGTCCAGCAGGTGATCAATGGGATCACGATCGGATCGCTGTACGGTCTGATCGCCATTGGTTACACCATGGTGTTCGGCATCATCGGCATGGTGAATTTCGCCCATGGCGATGTGTTCATGGTGTCTGCCTTTTTCGCGCTCATCTTTCTCCTGGTGCTGACGTCATGGTTCGGCATCGCCTCGATGACCCTGGCGCTCATCCTGGTGATGGTGGTCGCCATGGTGCTGACCGGATTGCTCGTCTGGGCGATCGAGCGAATAGCCTACGCGCCGCTCAGAGGATCGTTCCGCCTTGCGCCGCTCATCTCGGCCATCGGCATGTCGATCGTGCTGTCCAACTTCATCCAGGTCGCTCAGGGTCCGCGCAACAAGCCCATCCCGCCGGTCACCCGTGATGTCTACACGCTCTGGGAAGGGGCGAGCGGCTATCCGGTCAACATTTCACTGAAGCAGATCATCATCTGGGTGGTGACGGCGCTCCTGCTCGCCGCCTTCTGGTATGTGGTGCAGAAGACGGCGTTGGGCCGGGCGCAGCGCGCCTGCGAGCAGGACCGCAAGATGGCCTCGCTCCTCGGCATCAACGTCGACCGCACCATCTCGCTCACCTTCGTCATCGGCGCGGCGCTGGCTGCCGTCGCGGGCACCATGTTCCTGATGTACTACGGCGTTGTGGTGTTCTCGGACGGCTTCACGCCGGGCGTGAAGGCCTTCACGGCAGCGGTTCTCGGCGGCATCGGCTCGCTACCCGGCGCGGTTCTCGGCGGCCTCTTGATCGGCCTCATCGAGACGCTATGGGGGCAGTATGTGTCGGCCGACTATCAGAATGTCGCCGCCTTCTCCATCCTGGTCATCGTGCTGATTTTCATGCCGCAGGGCCTGCTCGGGCGTCCGGAAGTCGAGAAGGTCTGATCATGAGTTCAGTTGTGAAGTCAAAGGACAGGGCAGGCATCGATTTCGGCCGCGCCCTCAAGGATGGCGTGATCATCGGCATCATCGCCTTCGCCCTGCTCGGGCCGCTGGTCGGTCTCAAGACCGACCAGAACATGGCCAATGAGCTGATCCTGCAGAACAGGCTCGGCCTTGCGGCCATCCTGTCGGTCATCGTCGGCGTCGGACGGTTCCTGCTGTCGGCCTTCGTCTATCCGTGGATCGCCGCGCGCGGCAACCGCTCCAAGGCGGCGGTGACGCTGGCCGAACTGGAAGCCAGGGCGCGCGTCACCCGGGGGCTCTCGATCACCGGCCTGATCTTCCTGTTCGTCTACCCGATCCTGATCATTTCGCTGTTCGGGGTGCAGGGGTCGATCAAGTGGGTCGACAACTACGGCGTCCAGATCCTGATCTACGTGATGCTGGGCTGGGGGCTCAACATCGTCATCGGCCTCGCCGGCCTGCTCGATCTCGGCTATGTCGCCTTCTACGCGGTCGGCGCCTATTCCTATGCGCTGCTCGCCATCAACTTCCACCTGAGCTTCTGGGTGCTGTTGCCGGTGGCCGGCATTCTCGCTGCCTTCTGGGGCATCATCCTCGGCTTCCCGGTGCTCCGGCTCCGGGGCGACTATCTCGCCATCGTCACGCTGGCCTTCGGCGAGATCATCCGTCTGGTGCTGATCAACTGGAAGGATTTCTCCGGCGGATCGGCGGGCATCTCGTCGATCCCCAAGGTGACGATGTTCGGCATCTACTCCTTCGACGTCAGCGCCCCCAATAACTTCGCCAAGGCGTTCCACCTCGCGGCCTCCTCGGCCTATTACAAGGTGTTTCTCTACTATCTCATCCTGCTCCTGGCGTTGCTCACGGCCTTCATCACCATCCGGCTGCGCCGGTTGCCAATCGGCCGCGCCTGGGAGGCGCTGCGCGAGGATGAGGTGGCCTGCCGGTCGCTCGGCATCAACACCACCAACACCAAGCTGACGGCCTTCGCCATCGGCGCCATGTTCGGCGGTTTCGCCGGCTCCTTCTTTGCCGCCCGCCAGGGCTTCGTCTCCCCCGAATCCTTCATCTTCATGGAATCGGCGGTGATCGTCGCCATCGTGGTGCTGGGCGGCATGGGGTCGATGATCGGTGTCGCGCTGGCCGCGGTGGCGATGATCGGTGGTACCGAGCTCCTGCGCGAACTCGACTTCCTGAAGCTGGTGTTCGGCAAGGACTTCAACCCAGACCAGTATCGCATGCTGCTGTTCGGCCTCGCCATGGTGATCATCATGGTGTGGAAGCCGAGAGGCTTCGTCTCAGCCCGCCAGCCAACCGCCTTCCTGTTCAAGCGAAAGACGGTATCCGGCGATCTCGTGAAGGAAGGCCACGGCTGACATGACGACCTCTCTCAGGAAATGGGACAGCGATCCTGTCCTCACCGTCGAGCATCTGACCATGCGGTTCGGCGGTCTCGTGGCGGTGAACGATTTGAGCTTTTCCGTCGGTCGCGGTGACATCACCGCACTGATCGGCCCCAACGGTGCCGGCAAGACGACGGTGTTCAACTGCATCACCGGCTTCTACAAGCCGACCACCGGCATGATGTCGATGCGGCCCAGGGATGGGTCGGTCCACCTTCTGGAGCGGCTGCCCGACTTCATCGTCGCCCGGAAAGCCAAGGTGGCGCGCACCTTCCAGAACATCCGCCTGTTCTCGGGCATGACGCTTCTGGAAAACCTTCTGGTCGCCCAGCACAATCCGCTGATGATCGCCTCGGGCATGACCATCCTCGGCGTGCTCGGCATCGGCGGCTACAAGGCCAAGGAAAGGGAGGCGATCGAACGGGCCCGCTATTGGCTCGACAAGATCGGTCTCAGCGGCCGCGCCGACGATCCGGCCGGCGATCTGCCTTATGGCGCCCAGCGGCGTCTGGAGATCGCCCGTGCCATGTGCACCGGTCCGGACCTCCTTTGCCTCGACGAGCCGGCCGCCGGCCTCAACCCGCGCGAATCGGCCGAGCTCAACTCGCTGCTCCTGTCGATCCGTGAACAGGACGGCACCTCGATCCTGCTCATCGAGCACGACATGTCCGTGGTGATGGGCATCTCCGACCACGTCGTCGTGCTCGAATACGGCACCAAGATCGCCGACGGTACGCCCACCGAAACGCGGAACGATCCGCGCGTCATCGCCGCCTATCTCGGCGTCGACGACGAAGAGGTGGAAGAGATCGAGCACGAGCTCGACGAAGTGACCGGCAGCGAAGGGGGCAGGGCATGAGCGCCACGGACACCAAGCCCCTGCTGACCGTCAGGGGCGTCAAGACCTATTACGGCAACATCATCGCGTTGAAGGGCGTCGACATCGACGTCCACCAGGGCGAGATCGTCACGCTGATCGGGGCCAACGGCGCCGGCAAGTCGACACTGATGATGACCATCTGCGGCAATCCGAGGGCGCGCGAGGGTTCGATCGTCTACGACGGTGAGGACATCACCCGTCTGCCGACCCACGAGATCGCCCGCCTCAGGATCGCCCAGTCGCCCGAGGGGCGGCGCATCTTCCCGCGCATGACCGTGCTCGAGAACCTGCAGATGGGCGCGTCGATCGACGGCATGGAGTTCTTCGACACCGACATCCAGTACATGTTCGACCTGTTCCCGCGTCTCAAGGAACGCCTCCACCAGCGTGGCGGCACCTTGTCGGGCGGCGAGCAGCAGATGCTGGCCATCGCCCGCGCGCTGATGGCCCGGCCGAAGCTCCTCATGCTCGACGAACCGTCGCTCGGTCTGGCGCCGCTGATCGTCAAGCAGATCTTCGACGCCATCCGCGAGCTCAACCGTCGCGACGGCCTCACGGTGTTCCTGGTCGAGCAGAACGCCTTCCATGCGCTGAAGCTCGCCCATCGCGGCTACGTGATGGTCAACGGCGTGATCACCATGAGCGGCTCCGGCCGCGAACTTCTGGAGAACCCCGAGGTGCGCGCAGCGTATCTCGAGGGTGGTGCCCACTAAGGAGAACCAGAATGCAGGGCATCCTCTACGAAGAAGCCTCGAGCCTCACCTTCGTCTTCGTGACGTTGCTTCTGGGCGGCCTCGGCGCCTGGATGACGGGCCGCGCTTGCGCCAAGACCTGGCGTCCGCGACTGGTCATGGCGATCTACGTCGCCATCCTCAGCGTCGGCATCCGTTTCATCCATTTCTCGATCTTCGGCGGCACACTTCTGTCGCCGCACTATTATATCGTCGATGCGATCGTGCTCGAAGCGATCGCCTTCGCCGGATTCCAGTTTACGCGGGCGCGGCAAATGGCTACGCAGTATTACTGGCTATACGAGCTGACCGGCCCCTTCTCCTGGAAGGGGCGCGGCTGAGCGGAAACGACATGGCCGCGGCCGGCTTTCGGCCTCGGCAAGGCGTTCCGGGTGGTGACCGGTCATGGAGCAGGGGTTTTCTCCGCCGGTCACCGCTTTGAGACCCAGGGGTTCGGGCTTGAACCCGCTTGACTTCCAGTGACAGAAAAATGGGAGACCACAATATGAAGAAGTTCCTCCTGTCCGGCGTCGTGTTCGCCGCTGGCCTCGCCTTTGCCGGCGCTGCCTCCGCCGACGTCATCATCGGCGTCGCCGGTCCGCTGACCGGCCCGAACGCCGCCTTCGGCGCGCAGCTTCAGAAGGGCGCGGAGCAGGCCGCTGCCGACATCAACGCCGCCGGCGGCATCAACGGCGAGAAGGTGGTGATCGAGCTCGGCGACGACGTGTCGGACCCCAAGCAGGGCGTCTCGGTCGCCAACAAGTTCGTGGGTGACGGCGTCAAGTTCGTGGTCGGCCACTTCAACTCGTCGGTGTCGATCCCGGCCTCGGAAGTCTACGCCGAGAACGGCATCTTCCAGGTGACCCCGGCCTCCACCAACCCGAACTTCACCGAGCGCGGCCTCTGGAACACCTTCCGCGTCTGCGGTCGTGACGACCAGCAGGGCGCCGTCGCCGGCAAGTACATTGCCGAGAAGCTGGCCGGCAAGAAGGTGGCCGTGCTGCACGACAAGACCACCTACGGCCAGGGCCTCGCCGACGAGACCAAGAAGGCGCTCAACGCCGCCGGCGTCACCGAAGCCCTCTATGAAGGCGTCAACGTCGGCGACAAGGACTTCTCGGCCCTCATCTCCAAGATGAAGGAAGCCGGCGTCGAGGTCATCTACTGGGGCGGCCTGCACACCGAGGGCGGCCTGATCGCCCGCCAGTCGTCGGAAGCCGGCCTCAAGGCGACGATGATGTCGGGTGACGGCATCGCCTCCGACGAGTTCGCCGCCATCGGCGGTCCGGCCGTCGAGGGCACGCTGATGACCTTCGGTCCCGACCCGCGCCAGAACCCGGCCGCCACGGATGCCGTGAAGAAGTTCCGCGACGCCGGCTTCGAGCCCGAGGCCTATACGCTCTACAGCTACGCCGCCGTGCAGATCATCGCCGCCGGCGCCAAGGCGGCCGGTTCGGTCGATCCGCAGGCTGTGGCCGACAACATCCACAAGGGCGAGAAGATCCCGACCGTCATCGGCGAACTCGCCTATGACGAGAAGGGCGACCGCAAGGACGCCGACTACACCGTCTATCAGTGGTACAAGGCCGACGACGGCAAGATCACCTACAAGATGCTGCCGTAAGCTGCCTTCCGGCCGCTGTGGCGGCCGAATGTCGCAAGGTCTCATCGAGCGCCGCCGGAGCGATCCGGCGGCGTTTCGTTTTGCAGGCCAAGCTGCTATTGCTGCAGGAGGCAGCATGGATGGCAGAGGCGATGGTGGTCATGAGCGGCATCGGGCGGGCTTGTCTTCTTGTCGCGGTCCTTACCGCTGTTCCCTTTTCACATGCGCGCGCCGACGTGGTGATCGGCATTGCCGGTCCGATGGGCGGCAGCTTCGCCGATATCGGGCGCGACATCAAAGCTGGCGTCGAAATCGCCGTGGCCACAGCCAACGCGCGCGGCGGTATTGATGGCGAGAAGATCCGCACGGTCTCCGTTGACGACAAATGCGAGGCGGAGACCGGCGCCGCGGTGGCCAACCAGTTGCTCGGCAAGGGCGTGAAGGCCGTCGTCGGTCACGCCTGCACGGCGGCGGCGTTGCCGGCCGGCCGCGTCTATGCCGAGGCGGGCGTGCTGTTCCTGTCGCCGGCGGCCACCAATCCACGCCTCACCGATGAAAAGATCGGTACCGGTGTTTTCCGGTTGGCCATCCGCTCCGATCGCGAGGGGCGGGCGATCGCCGAGTATCTCAAGGCGAGCTTCAAGGGCAAGCGCGTCGCCTTCGTCCACGATGGCAGCGTCTATGGCCAGGGGCTGGTCGAGCAGGCGGCCAAGCTGTTCGCCGACGACGGCGGCGCCGTCGCCATGACCGAGAGTTTCACACCCGGCGAGAAGAGCCAGAACAACCTGATCGGCAAGATCCAGGACGCGGCGGTGTCGGCGGTGGTGATGGGCGCCTTGCAGGCCGACGCGGCGGTGATTGCTGGCGAGGTTCGGGCGCGCGGGCTCGACGCGGCGCTGATCGGCAACGAGGCGCTGGCGCTCTCCGAGTTCAAGGCTCTCGCCGGAGAGGCCGCCGAAGGCGCCGTGTTCTTCCTGCCCACCGTCGACAAGTCGCGACCCGAGGCCGTGAACCTCCTGCTGGCGCTCGAAGAGCGGCAGTTGATGCCGACCGATACGATCTTCACCGCCCACGCCGCCACCGAGGCGGCGATCGCAGCGCTCGCCAACGGTGAAGATCTGCCGGCGGAGGCGGCGTTCCTTCGCAAGCCTGGCGCCAACACCGTGCTCGGCAAGGTCGTCTTTGATGGCAAGGGCGACTGGCGCGGCGCCACCTATGTGCCGCAGGTCTGGCGTGGCGGGGCCTTCGTGCCGCTGCGCTGAGTTCGGCAACCGCTAGGAGCTGCCCTTGGCCGGCGGCCATGCGCGGCTTCCACTGGCGTTTGCCGCCAGCAACTGGTACTGTCAACCCGACGACAAACGAGCATGCGTGCCGCTCGAGCCCCCGCGCCGACCCGGAAGGGAAGGGGCGGATGACAGGCTGGTTTCACCTGAAACGGGAAACCGGCTCCGGATCGCGGCGCGCCGGAGTACTTTCTGTGGGTGACGCGGGCGATCAAGGCGACCGCGCAGATTCCACGCGAGGACGTGCCGATCCCGCCGCGAATGCGGCGGACGGAGCGTCCGGTGCCCTGTCGAAGCGGGCGGCGCGACGCCGCCGCAAACGCCGGTCCGGTTCGGGCGCGGCGGGCGACAGGACCTCGGTGGGACATGCGCCAGCATCGGGCGACAGACAGCCGGAACGGGCAGCCAGCCCGCATCCGGCCCGTGGCGATTCGCCCGCTACCACTTCTGTAGAGAAAACGGACACTCCCCCGGGGAAGACGCGTGAAGATGGCGCCCGCCGTCGTCGTCGGCGTGGCCCGTCAAAGGGTGCCCTACGCGGCGTGCGCAAGCCCGGACGCGAGGATGGACGCCCCGAAGAGGGGCGTGGCCGGGAGGGCGATCGTCGCAAGGGTGGCGATCGGCACGCCGAGGCTGGCGAGGCGCGGCCGGCTGGAGGCGCGGGTCATCATCACGGCCACGGCTCGCACGGGCGCGATCGCCGTCACGGCGCCCCCGCAACAGGTCCGCTTTATGCGGCGCTCGATCTTGGCACCAACAATTGCCGCCTGCTGGTGGCCGAGCCGCAGGACCGGGGGTTCCGCGTCGTCGACGCCTACTCGCGCATCGTCCGCCTCGGCGAGGGCATCGGCCGCACGGGCCGTTTGTCCGATGCGGCGATGGATCGTGCCGTCGACGCGCTCGCGGTCTGCCGAAGCAAGCTCGCCGATCTCAAGGTACGACGGATGCGCTTGATTGCCACGGAAGCCTGCCGGCAGGCCGAGAACGGGCCACTGTTCCTCGATCGGGTGCGGCGCGAGACCGGCCTCAACCTCGAAATCGTCAGCCGGGAGACCGAGGCGCGCCTTGCCGTGGCCGGCTGCGCCACGCTGATCGATCCGCGCTCGCAGGGCGTGCTGCTGTTCGACATCGGCGGCGGCTCGTCGGAACTGGTCTGGCTCGATCTCCGGCGGCGGGGAGAGGCGCGCGGCTTCGCGCTCACCCGCTTCATCAAGAGCTGGACGTCGCTGCCGGTCGGCGTCGTCACTCTCAGCGAGCGGCACGGCGGCCATATGGTAACGCCGGACGTCTATCGCGACATGGTCGAAGAGGTGGTCGGGCTTCTCGAAGGGTTCGATGGCATGGAAGGCGCCGCCGAACTGGTCGCTTCGGGCGGTGCGCACATGCTGGGTACCTCCGGCACGGTGACGACGCTGGCCGGCATCCACCTCGGCCTCAAGCGCTACGACCGCCGGCGTGTCGACGGTGTCTGGCTCGACGGCAGCGAGGTTGACGAGATGATCAACCGGCTGATCGGCATGGGCTATGATCAGCGGGTCGCCAATCCCTGCATCGGCTCGGATCGTGCCGATCTGGTGCTGGCTGGCTGCGCCATTCTGGAAGCCATCCGCCGCAAGTGGCCCTGCCAGCGGCTGCGCGTCGCCGACCGCGGCCTGCGCGAGGGCATCCTGGTCGAACTCATGGCCCGCGACGGCGTCTGGCGCCGCCGGCCGCAGCCCGCAAGGACGGAAGCGCATGTCTGACAAGGGAAAATCCGGCGGAGACAAGCCGGCCGGCCCGGACAAGTCCAAGGGCCCAGATAAACCCAAGGGCAAAGGTAGGGCCGAGACCGGCCTCAAGGTGAAGGTGAAGACCGCGCGTGGCCGCACCGCTTCGTCGGTGCGCTGGCTGCAACGCCAGCTCAATGACCCTTATGTGGTGAAGGCACGCAAGGAAGGCTGGCGCTCGCGCGCCGCCTTCAAGCTGATCGAGATCGACGAGAAATACCATCTCCTGAAGCCGGGCAACTGGGTGGTCGACCTCGGCGCCGCGCCGGGTGGCTGGTGTCAGGTGGCGGCCAAGAAGACCGGATCGACGCCGGCCAACCCGCTGGTGGTAGGCATCGACTATCTGGAGATGGACGGCGTGCCGGGCGTGGCGCTGCTTCAGAAGGATTTTCTCGACGAGGATGCGCCGGACGCGCTGATGGCGGCACTGGGCGGCCACACGCCCGACGTGGTGTTGTCCGACATGGCGGCGCCGACCACTGGCCATCACAAGACCGACCATCTCCGCACTACCTATCTCTGCGAAGTGGCGGCTGCCTTCGCCGTCGATGTGCTGCGGCCCGGCGGCTCCTTCGTCGCCAAGGTGTTCCGTGGCGGCACCGAGAACGAGCTTCTGGCGACGCTGAAGCAGAATTTCGCGCAGGTCTTCCACTTCAAGCCACCGTCCTCGCGGCAGGAAAGCGTCGAGATGTATGTCGTCGCCAAGGGCTTCAAGGGCCGACCGTCGGCCGGGACGGAGGCAGACGAGGACGATCGGCCGTGAGAGGCAAGCGGGACGCCGGATGGGATCGAATCCCCGATGCGCCGGATGCTCCCATCCGGGCGGCGCCGACCGACCCGAAGAAACTCCGCGAGAAGCTGCGCCGCTCGGGGTTTGCCTATCTCCAGCGCTACTCGGCCTCCGAGGCGCATTTCGCCGAGTTGATGGAGCAGAAGCTGCGTCGCTGGGAAGCGGCCGGCTATGTCGGTCTGGGCGAAGCCCGGCCTGCAGACCTTGTGGCCGAACTGACCGCGGAGTTCCGTGAACTCGGTCTGCTCGATGATGCGGGCTTTGCCGCCTCGCGCGTCGCCTCGGCGCGTCGCAAGGGCACGTCGCGCCTCAAGATCGCGCTTGGCCTCCGCGCCAAGGGTGTCGATGGCGAACTGGCTCGAACGGCAATCGAGGAGGAGGGCACTGACGAGACGGTGGCGGCCCTGCGCTTTTGCCGGCGCCGGCGGATCGGCCCGTGGCGGCGGGGCGAGCGGCCGGATCGCGACGGCCTCAACAAGGAAATCGCCATCCTGGCGCGGCAGGGCTTTGCCACTCAGCTTGGGCGTGCCGTCGTGCTAATGTCGCCCGAGGAAGCCGAGGAAAAGCTCGGCGCGATTTGAGATCATCGTCGATGGAATGGGTGTCGGAAGTGCTGCTGATCGGCCTTCGTCCGCATGGGGAAACCAGCGCGGTGATCGAGGTGATGACGCCCGACTACGGTCGCCATCTCGGCCTCGTCAAAGGCGCGCGGTCCAGGCGCTTGCAGCCGGTTCTGCAGACCGGCAACTCGCTGCTGGTCACCTGGCGGGCGCGGCTTGAGACGCATCTCGGCCTGTTTTCCGTGGAACTGGCGGAAGCCCGGGCGGCGCGATTGATGGAGAGTGCCTCCGGCGTGTTCGGGGTGCAGATCGTCGCCGGCCACCTGCGGCTCCTGGCCGAGCGGGAGGCACATCCGGGGCTTTATCGGGCGGCCATCGCGCTGCTCGATCATCTCGACGGACTTCTACAATCGGCGGCGCTGATCGCCCGCTTCGAGCTGATGCTGCTCGACGAACTAGGCTTCGGGCTCGACCTCACCTCATGCGCCGCCACGGGGCGAACCGACGACCTTCGCTTCGTCAGCCCCAAGTCGGCGCGGGCGGTTTGTGGCGAAGCCGGCGCACCCTATGCCGACCGTCTGCTCGGCCTTCCCGCGTTTCTGCTGCCGGGAGGCGAGGAAACACCCGACGCTGCCGACGTCGTAGCAGCCCTGAAGCTCACCGGCTTCTTCCTCGACCGGCATGTCGCCGGCCCCAGGGCGATCGATCTTCCGCCGGCGCGGTCGCAGATGCTCGGCAAGCTGGAGGCCGAGCATCGGCAGGTTTCCTCGAACTTCACCTGACCCGCGTCAGGCGACGGCGGCGAGGAACAGTGCCTCGCGCCGGACCGAGCCATCGGCGTTGCGCGGGATTTCCGACACCGACATCAGCGCAGCAGGGCGATCGAGCTTGCCAGCTTCCTCGCCGTCGAGCCAGATCAGCAAGTCGGTCAGGGAGGGCCGTTCGCCGCTCTTCGGCACCACGGCGAGGCCGAGACGATGACCCACGGGACCCGCCTCGATCGGAAAGACGGCGGCGTCCTCGACGCTGGGGTGGCGCGAGAACAGCGCATCGAGCCGCTTCGGCGACAGGGTGATGCCGGCGATGCCGATGGTCTCGCCGAGCGTACCAGTGATAACGAGGCGACCGTCGCGTTCCTCGGCGGCGAGGCCCGTGCGCAAGAAGCCCTCGGAGGTGACGCCGAGCAGGGCGCTGCGGCGACCGGACTGCGGCTCGGGCCAGGGCGCGTCGGGAATGGCCGCGCCGCCCAGCAGCAGTTCGCCGCCCTCCGCCTTGCGGCCTCGCGCGCCGGCCTTCGCCTTGATCTTTGCCTCGTACAGAACCGGCGCCGTGTCGAGGCCGCCCATATGCACCGCGCCCGATGGCAGTGCCAGAGCGCCGCCGGCGGCGTCGCGGGCGCGCGGGATGAGGCAGAGGCCGCCGAGGGTCAGAAGATCGACGGTGCGGGCCACCGGCGCCGGAGCGAGGCCCAGGCCGACGCCGACAGCAGAGAAGGCAACCGGGCGGTCGATACGGGCGGCGAGCGGGGCGACCATCACCTCGGGCAGCACGACGCGGTCGGCGCCAACGGTCTCGACGGCGTCGGCGAGGCCGGCGAGCGAGGTGCCGTGGTGGAAGGCGACGTGGCCGCCGGATACCAGCGCCGTGGCGATCGAACCGGCCACCGAGGCGAGGCTGGCCGGATGCATGGTGGACAGCACGGTCTCGGCGGCGACGATGCCGGTCTCGATGAGGTGGCCGGTGGCGATCGCCAGCAGTTGGTTGTGGCTGTAGGGAACGATCAGCAGTTCGTCGTCGGGCGTGCGCGCCATGGAGAGCAAGGCGACGTGATCGGCCGCTTCGCCGCGCCGCGCCACCTCCGGCGGTTCGCCCAGCGCGTCGAGGTCGGCGAGCACTTCGGAAAGGTCGATCAGGCCGTCCGGCTGGCCGTCGCCGACGGCGAAGACGAAGCGGATGGCGAAGGTGTCGGCGGCGACGTCGCGCACCAGCTCGCCCGATGGTTCGTCCTCGATTTCCGAGCCGGTGACCATGGCCTTGATCGAGGCTGCCTCGATGGCCGCCTCGATCTCCGACTTGGTCCAGTAGATCGGCAGCGGCGCCACCACGAGGCCGGCTTTCAGCGCCGCGAACAGGATGATGGCCGCGTCGGCGCAGGGCGGCAGGTGGATGCCCAGCACCATGTCCGGCCGGAGGCCCACGGCGGCGAAGAAGGCAGCGAGCCCGTTGATGCGTCTTTCCGCCGCAGCGAAGCTGTAGCTTGCCGAAAGGCCCGGCACCGCGCCGGCGCCGACATCCTCGAAGGCGATCGCCTCGGGCACCGCGTCAGCATTGCGATGCAGGAGCTCGACGAGCGTCACGTTGTTCCAGGCGCCGGAAGCGACGTAGGTTTCGGCTCGTTGTTCGGACGTCAGGATCATCGCGCTTTTCCCTGTTTGCCCTTGCAGGACTTGGGCGTCAGGACTTGGCGTCCGCCCACCAGGCGGACGGTTGAATGCCGGTGAGCGCCGTCGTGTCCGGCCGGTGGATACGTGTCCAGCGGGCGACCAGATCTTCGGGCAGGTGGTAGAGCGGTATGCAGTAGAGACCGGAGATCAGCAGGCGGTCGAGGGCGCGGACGGCCGTCTCGAACGCCGGGCGCTCGGTGGCCGAGAGCATGGCGTCGATCATGGCGTCGATCGCCGGACTGGACGCGCCGGCATAGTTGAACGTGCCTTCGGTGACCGCCGCCTTCTGCGACCAGCGGTTCACCTGCTCGTTGCCCGGCGACAGCGTTGCCGTCCACAGCATCTGCAGCATGTCGAAGTCGAACGCCTTCTGGCGGTCGTAATACTGCGTCGAGTCGACGAGCCGCACCGACATGTCGATGCCGACCAGCTTGAGCGTCGCCTGATAGGCGAGGGCGAGACGCTCTTCGTCGGCCACCTTGGCCATGAACTCGAAGGCGAACTGCCGTCCGCCGGCGTCAACCAGCCGGCGGCCATCGAGCTTCCAGCCGGCTTTGCCGAGCAGGTCGAGCGCGGAGCGCAGCGCCTTGCGGTCGCGGCCCGAACCGTCGCTGACCGGCGGCGCATAGGTTCCGGCCATCACGTCGGGCCGCAGCTGATCCTCGAAGGGAGCGAGCAGCGCCTTCTCGGCTTCCGAGGCGGGAACACCGAGAGCCGACAGGCTGGAGCCCTGGAAATAGGAACCGCTCCGGGCATAGGCGCCGTAGTAGAGCGTGCGATTGACGGCCTCGAAGTCGAACAGCAACGTCAGTGCCTCGCGCACCCGGGCGTCCTTGAACAGATCGCGGCGGGTGTTGAACACGAAGCCGGTCATGCCCTTCGGCGAACCGTTGGCGATCTTCTCCAGAACGACGCGGCCATCCTTGGCTGCCGGAAAATCATAGGCCTTGGCCCAATGGCCGGGATCGGTATCGATGTAGACGTCGAAGGCGCCGGACTTGAAGGCCTCGAAGAAGGCGGTGCCGTCCTTGAAATACTCGATGCGGATCTCGTCGAAATTGTCGCAACCGCGCTTGACGGGCAACTCGCGCGCCCAATAGTCGGGGTTGCGCTTCAGTACCACCTGCCGGCCTTCGTCGACGCTCGCCACTTGATAAGGACCTGAGCCAAGCATCGGCTTCATGGACGACTGGTCGAAGGTGTCCGGGTTCACCGCGTGACGTGGCAGGATGGGCGTATAGCCGCCGATGAGCAGCGGCAGCTCGCGGTCGGCGCCATCGGCGAAGGAGAAGCGCAGGGTACGCTCGCCGACCCGATCGACCGAGACCACCTTGTCGAAGCGGCGCTTGTAGACCGGCCGCCCCTTGGTCTTCAGGAGGTCGACGGTGAACAGCACGTCGTCGACGGTTACCGGCTGGCCGTCGGCGAACTTGGCGGCGGCATTCAGCGTGAACTCGACCCAACTGCGGTCAGGCGGCATCTCGACGCCTTCGGCGAGCAGGCCGTAGAGCGAGAAGGCCTCGTCGGCGGAGCGATAGAGAAGCGTGTCCCAGACGTTGTAGCCATAGAGCACGTCGGACAGGCCGCGCGGCGCGTTGCCCTTGACGATGAAGGGGTTGAGGCTGTCGAAAGAGCCGGGAAAGCCCAAGGCGAAGGTGCCGCCCTTCGGCGCGGCGGGATCGGCATAGGGAAGATGCTCGAAGCCGGCAGGCAAGGCGGGCTCGCCGTGCATGGCGATGCCGTGAGCCGGAGCCGCGCGGGCCGGCAACGACAGGAGAAGGCCGGCGCTGGCGGTGCCAAGACAGAAGACGCGGCGGGTAATGACGCCAGACATGAACCAGGCTCCGTTCGGACGCGAATCTTTCCAGGACGTTAACACGTCCACCCTGTCCGGACCGATGATTTTTGGCTTGAGCGGCTCGTGGTCCACCGCCGAACCGTGCGGATGGGCAGCGTTTTTTCCTCTGTGGCCGTCGGGTCACCTTGTTGCCCAAATTTGCCGTCATCGGGTTCGGTGACTTCCGGGCGGGGGCGAGGTGCGCCCCGCGTGCCGCAGGGGGGAGACAAAGTCACTTTCGGCGGCTTCCTGGGCTTCAGATTGCGTGAAGCGCTGTTGACAAGTCGATCGAAATCAGACGATCGGTAGCGCCACAGATGTGTGCCTCCGGATCGACGCATGCAAAGGATTGGGCGAATGGCAACAGTTAATTCTTTCAGGACTCTGACCTGCGTCGCGGCGCTGCTCGTGTCGGCGACGGCTACCATGGCGCAGGACAAGCCGGCTGCTCCGGCAGCACCCTCCGCCGGCGCACCGGCTGCGGCCTCGGCCGGCGACAGCAACAATCCGTGGAACAAGCTCTGCGGCCAGGACTCCCGCACTAAGAAGCAGGTCTGCTTCACGGTTCGCGAACTGCGCACCGACAGCGGCCAGTTCCTCGCCTCGGCCGGCGTTCGCGAAGTGGACGGCGAGTCGCGCAAGATCCTCCTGGTGCAGACGCCGGTGTCCATGCTGATTCAGCCGGGCATCCGCGTGCAGGTCGACCAGAACACCCAGGTGCCGGGCAAGTACACCATCTGCATGCCCAACGCCTGTTTCGCCGAGATCCCGATCACCGACGATTTCACCGCGTCGATGAAGAAGGGCAAGGATCTGATCATCACCACGCAGAACCAGCAGGCGAAGGCGCTGAACTTCCCGATTTCGCTCAGCGGCTTCACGGCTTCCTACGAAGGCCCGGCGATCGACACGGCGGCACTGCAGCGCCAGCGCGAGCAGCTCGCCTCTGAGGTGCAGCGCAAGGCCAAGGAAGCCCAGCAGAAGCTGCTCGACGCGCAGAACGCCGCGTCCGGCGCCGCGACCAAGCCCTGATCGGCGGCTGGCATTTCAAACAATCAAGCCCGGCTGGTCTCCCAGCCGGGCTTTTTGTTACCTGCGGCACGCCAGGTTCAGGCAACGCGAAGCGCCTGCCGCACGCCCGCAGCGTAGGCCGGATCGACCTTCTCGAAATGGCCGAGCTGGCGTTCGACGATTTCCAGCGGCACGCCGGCCATGGCGGCGGCGATGTTCTGGAAAAGCCGCTGCTTCTGCTCATCGTTGAACAGACGGAACAGCGCGCCGGCCTGCGAGTAGTCGTCATTGCCGGCGCGGTGGTCGTAACGGTCGGCGTCGCCCGATATCCTGAGCGGCGGTTCACGATATTCCGGCGCCTGACGCGGTCCGCCGAAGCTATTGGGCTCGTAATAGGCGTCCGGGTTCGGCTTGTTGGGCATGAAGTTCATGGCGCCGTCCTTGTGGTAGTGATGGACGGGGCATTTCGGCGCGTTGACCGGCAAGGCCTCGTAATGGGTGCCGAGCCGGTAGCGGTGGGCGTCGGCATAGGAGAAGATGCGGGCCTGCAGCATCTTGTCCGGCGAGAAGCCGACGCCTGGAACGATGTTGGAGGGCGAGAAGGCGGCTTGCTCGATCTCATTGAAATAGTTGTCGGCGTTGCGGTTGAGCTCGAGGGTGCCGACCTCGATCAGCGGATAGTCGGCATGCGGCCAGACCTTGGTGAGATCGAAGGGGTTGTAGGGCGTCTTTTCCGCGTCGAGTTCCGGCATGATCTGCACGAAGAAGCGCCAGCGCGGATAGTTGCCGGCTTCGATGGCGCCGAACAGGTCTTCCTGTGTCGATTCGCGGCTGCGGCCGACCACTTCCGCCGCCTCGGCGTTGGTGTAATGGCGATGCCCCTGCATCGTCTTGAAATGGAACTTCACCCAGAAGCGTTCGCCGGCCTCGTTGATGAAGGAATAGGTGTGCGAGCCGAAGCCGTCGATATGGCGGACGTCGGTCGGCAGGCCGCGATCGGAGAACAGGATGGTGACCTGATGGATGCTTTCGGGCGACTGCGACCAGAAGTCCCACATGGCGGTGGGCGAGCGGAGATTGGTGCGGGGGTGGCGCTTCTGGGTATGGATGAAGTCGGGGAACTTCAGCGGATCGCGGACGAAGAACACCGGCGTGTTGTTGCCGACGATGTCCCAGTTGCCTTCCTCGGTATAGAACTTCAGGGCGAAGCCGCGCACGTCGCGTTCGGCGTCGGCGGCGCCGAGTTCGCCGGCCACCGTTGAGAAGCGCAGGAGCAGCGGCGTCTTCTTGCCGACCTCGGAAAACAGCTTGGCGCGGCTGTAGCGGCTGATGTCCTGCGTCACCGTAAGCTCGCCGAAGGCGCCCCAGCCCTTGGCGTGCACCACGCGCTCGGGGATACGCTCGCGGTTCTGGTGAGCGAGCTTCTCGATGAGCTGCCAATCCTGCATCAGTACGGGACCGCGCGAGCCGGCGGTGAGCGAGTTCTGATTGTCGGCGATGGGCGAACCGGCGGTGGTGGTCTGGATCGGTCTGTCGGACATGGCGGGTCTTTCTGCGGCGGAAGAGGGGGAGGCCTTGTGCCTCACGCCAATGACATGACGGCATTTTCTGGAATCATTCCAATTGCTTTGTCCGGTCGGGCTGATAGGATTTCCTTATGAAGATCACCCTGCGCCAGCTGCGCTACCTCGATGCGCTTGCCGCCGAAGGTCACTTCGGCCGCGCTGCCGAGCGGGCGGCGGTCAGCCAACCGGCCTTGTCCGCACAGATCCGCGAACTGGAGGACGCTCTGGGTTGCCAGTTGGTCGAACGCGCGGCCTCGGGAGCCCGGCTGACGCCGGCTGGGAAGGAGATCGTCGAGCGCGGCCGCCGCATCCTCACCGAGGTGGGCGACCTTGAAGCCTTCGCGCGCGTTGCCGCCGACCCGATGGTCGGGTCGCTGCGGCTCGGCATCATCCCGTCGATCGGCCCTTACCTGCTGCCAAAACTGCTGCCGTCGCTCGCGTCAGCCTTTCCGGCGTTGCGGGTCGGCGTGCGCGAAACCGTCACGGCCACGCTGGTGGGCGAGTTGCAGGACGGCGGGCTCGACCTCGTCATTGCCAGCCTGCCGCTCGGCGATCCGTCGTTCAGGGAAATAGCGGTGTTCAGCGATGCCTTCCTGCTGGCGACGCCGGCGACCGGGCCGCTGTCGCTCGGCGCCTTCGGCAGCGCCGCCGACATCCCGACCGAGGCGCTGCTGCTTCTGGAAGATGGCCACTGCCTGCGCGACCAGACGCTCGCCTCATGCGGCGCGCTTGATGCCCGGCGGCTGACGCGGACAGGCGTCACCTCACTTGCCACCATCCTGCAACTGGTGGCGGCCGGGCAGGGGATCACGCTGCTGCCAGAGCTCTTTCTCGCATCTACCCCGCTTGAGGCAGGCCGCGTGCGCCTTCGCCGTTTCGACGCGCCCGAGCCGCACCGCACCGTCGGCCTTGCCTGGCGGCGCAGCAGCCCGCTGTCGACGCTTTGCGAGAGGATTGCTGGCCTGATTGCCGAGATGAGACCGGAGCTCGATGGCGTTCCGGCCTGAGCTCTTGCCTAAATACCGCTCAAGGCTTCTGCCTCTCTACCGTGCTTGCTCACGTGCCGTTGCGCCGCTATAAGCCCGCCTGACCAGAGGATCCGGTTCGGACCGGGCCCGGCCTTGCCGCCAAACCACAGAGGGGCAGATTTTCCATGGCGATCGAACGTACCTTCTCGATGATCAAGCCCGACGCGACCCGTCGCAACCTCACCGGCGCCATCACCGCCAAGCTCGAGGCGGCCGGCCTGCGCGTCGTCGCGTCCAAGCGCGTGTGGATGAGCCGCAAGGAGGCCGAAGGCTTCTACGCTGTTCACAAGGGCAAGCCCTTCTATGACGAACTCGTCGAGTTCATGTCGTCGGCGCCGACCGTGGTGCAGGTGCTGGAAGGCGAGAACGCCATTGCCAAGAACCGCGAAGTGATGGGCGCGACCAATCCCGAGAAGGCTGCCGAGGGCACCATCCGCAAGGAATTCGCGCTGTCGATGGGCGAGAACTCGGTGCACGGCTCGGACGCGCCGGAGACGGCCGCCCAGGAAATCGCCTATTGGTTCTCCGCGACCGAAATCGTCGGCTGAGTTTCCGCGATCTGACCGAGCTCAAGTGGGCGCCCTTAACCGGGCGCCTATTTTTTTTGACACTTTGTCATGGTTCAGAAAACGTTTCAGTCGTAAACGAAATTTTCTTCATTCCATGGCAAGCCTCAAGCCTGGAAGGGGAGATATGACGCTCTAGATGGTTGTTGTCGTAGGGTTTTTCGCTTCATGATCGATCCGATGGATCCAGGTACCTATGTGCGTCTCGACGCGTTACGCGTCGGAATCGTCGATGACAGCGCCTATTTTCGCAAACTTGCGGAAACGATGCTCGGCGCCTTCGGTGTACGCGTCATCCTGCAGGCCGCCACCGAGGCGGAAGCGTTGACCTTGGTCATGACGCAGTCACCGGATGTCCTTCTGCTCGACTGGAACCTCGGTACGGCCGGCAACGGCGCGGCGCTCCTCGATCTGCTGCGTCGCCATCCTGACGAGCGGGTATCGACGCTCGCCGTGGTCATGGTCACCGCCTATGCCGACAAGCGCCGCATGCTCACGGCCGTCGAGCTCGGCGCCAACGACGTGCTCGTCAAGCCGCTTTCGGCGCGCCGCCTCTACGATCGTCTTGCCGAACTGTCGTCGGCGCGGCAGCTCTATGCACGCCGCGGCAATCGCCTGATCCCGGCGGTGCCGCCGGCCAAGGTCATTCATGATGGCCCGAGCGAGATCATCCACGTGCGTTCGCCGCTCCGGGGCAAGACGATCCGCTGATCGCATCGGGACGAATTAAATCCCGAGGTTGCCGCGACGCGGGCTTTCTGGCTAAATCGCGGACATCATGACAAAATCCTTCCGCACCCTGAAGCTCGCGCTCGCCCAGGCCAACCCGGTGATGGGCGACATTTTCGGCAACCTCGACAAGGCGCGGCAGGCCCGCGCCGAGGCGGCCCGGCTCGGCGCCGACCTTCTGGTCCTGCCCGAGCTCTACATCGTCGGCTATACGCCGGAGGATCTGGTGCTGAAGCCGGCCGTGCAGCGCGACTGCCGCCGGGCGGTGGAGCAGTTGGCGGCCGAGACGGCCGACGGCGGGCCGGCGGTGCTGATCGGCACGCCCTGGCTGGGTGATGACGGCGCGTTGCGCAATGCGGTTGCCCTGCTCGACGGTGGCGCGGTTGCTGCCCTGCGCTTCAAGGCCGACCTGCCCAACTATTCGGTGTTCGACGAGAAGCGGGTGTTCGCGCCGGGGCCGTTGCCGCAGCCGGTGATCTTCCGCGGCATCCGGCTCGGCCTGCCGGTTTGCGAGGATATCTGGAAGCCGGAGGTCGTCGAGCACCTGTCGGAAACCGGCGCGGAGATGCTGGTCGTCATCAACGGCTCGCCCTATCGCTGGACGGTGACGGGCGAACGCCTCGACATCGCCACTGCACGGGTGGTGGAGAGCGGTCTGCCGATGGTCTATCTCAACACCGTTGGCGGCCAGGACGAACTGGTGTTCGACGGCGCCAGCTTTGGCCTCAACCCTGATCGCGAGCTCGCCTGCCGCCTGCCGGCCTTCCGCGAGACGATGGCGCTGGTCACGCTTGCCGAAGGCGAAGACGGCTGGCGGATCGTGCCCGGCGACGTCGAGCCTTATCCGGACATTCAGGCGGCCAACTGGCTCGCCTGCGTCATCGGGCTGCGCGATTATGTCGAGAAGAACCGCTTTCCCGGCGTGGTGCTCGGCCTGTCGGGCGGCATCGATTCGGCCGTGGTGGCGGCGATGGCCGTCGATGCCTTCGGGGCCGACAAGGTGCGCTGCCTGATGCTGCCCTATCGCTATACCTCGGCCGATAGCCTTGAGGATGCGGCAAAATGCGCTGCTCTCCTCGGCGTCCATTATGATGTGGTCGCCATCGCCGATCCGGTGGAGGGCTTCCTCAAGTCGCTCGGGCCGCTGTTCGAGGGCACCAAGGCCGATACAACGGAGGAGAATCTTCAGTCGCGCGCCCGCGGCACCATCCTGATGGCGGTGTCCAACAAGTTCGGGTCGATGGTGCTGACCACCGGCAACAAGAGCGAGATGTCGGTGGGCTACTGCACGCTCTATGGCGACATGAACGGCGGCTTCAACCCGATCAAAGACCTCTACAAGATGCAGGTCTATGGCCTCGCCGAGTGGCGCAATGCCCACCGGCCGGATGGCCTCAAGGGGCCGGCCGGTGAGGTGATCCCTGAGCGCATCATCACCAAGGCGCCGACCGCCGAACTGCGCGAGAACCAGACCGACCAGGACAGCCTGCCTCCCTATCCGGTGCTCGACGGCATTTTGAACGGCCTTGTCGAGGAGGAAAAGACGGTGGCCGAACTGATCGCCGCAGGCTTCGACGAGGCGACGGTGCGTCGCGTCGAGCATCTGCTCTACATCGCCGAATACAAGCGCCGGCAGGCAGCGCCCGGCGTGAAGATCACCACCAAGAACTTCGGCCGCGACCGCCGCTATCCGATCACCAACCGGTTCAGGGATCGGGGGTAGGGGAAGGGCTAAGCCTTATTTATACGGCGGAATGGGGATCGCCCGGTAGGCGGCGCGCAGGGCGGCGCTCCAGCGTTCGCGCAGATCGTGAAAATAGGGCTCGCCCGCCTCGATGCGGTGCAGGATGTCGTGGGCGATGGCGTCGCGCTTCACCGTCACCAGGTCGATGGGCATGCCGACGCCGAGGTTGGAGCGCATGGTCGAATCCATCGAGATCAGACCAAGCTTGGTCGCCTCGATGAGATCGGTGGCGAAGGTGATGGCGCGGTCGAGGACGGGCTTGCCATATTTGTGCTCGCCGATCTGCAGGAAGGGCGTGTCTTCCGTCGCCTCGATGAAGTTGCCCTGGCGGTAGACCATGAACAGGCGGAGGCGACCCTTGGCCACCTGGCCGCCGACCAGCATGGTCACCTCGAAGCCGGCGTTGGACTGTTCCAGCGCTTCTCCGTCGATGCGGTAGACCTCGCGCACGGCGCGGCCGACGAGCTGGGCCGTCTTGAACATCGACGGTGTCGTCCAGATGGTTTCCATCTGGCCGGTGTCCTTGTTCTCGATGCCTTCATTGAGGAAGGACAGCACGGCCTGGGTGATCGCGAGATTGCCGGCGGTGGCAACGGCGATCATGCGGTCGCCCGGCTTCTCGAAGATATGCAGCTTCTTGTACTGGGAGACGTTGTCGAGACCGGCGTTGGTGCGCGTGTCCGCGATCATCGTCAGGCCTTCCTTGACGAGGATGCCAACGCAATACGTCATCTTGTTCTCCCAGGCGGCCAGAATTTTCTTCTGTTTAGAACATCGGTTTGCGATTCCAAAGCGGCATTTGACATGGGAGGCGGCCGGAAGCAGGCAAAGAAAAGGCCGAATATCCAGAGGATATCCGGCCTGAAGTCTGCGATCGCCCGCACGGACAACGCGGGAACCGATCGTTTTGGCGGGGAACCGCCGAAGCACCACCGTCGCATGAGGAGTGACTGATCCAGGGCGACGAAGACGACGGGCGCCGCGCGACCAGCGACCGCCATCCTTTGAACAACCAAGCAAGGCCCGGAGACGATGCGATACCATCTGGAAGCGCCTCGGCGGCAGCAATTCGCGTCCGCGCTTCCTTGTTGCAAATGATTATCACTTTTAGCCTTTAGTATAGCTCTCGAACAATCCGGGAAAATGCGGGGAGGGGCAAAATTCTTGATATTGTACATCCACAAAAGAACGGGCGCGGCACCTGTGGATGCCGCGCCCGATCGGATCTGTGATCGCTGCTCTCAGCCGTAATAGGCGGCCGTATAGAGCGCCTTGACGTCGGTGACCGAGGGCGTGCCGGGGTTGGTCAGCGTGCAGGGATCGGCGAAGGCGTTCTCGCTCATGCGGTTCAACACCGTCTTGAACTTGGTCTCGTCGAAGTCGACCTCGTCGCAGTCCTTGAAGGTCGAGGGAATGGCCAGCTTCTTGTTGAGGTCGCGGATCGCCTGGGCCAGGTCCTTGATGCCAAGCACACGCTCCACATAGGCATACTTGTCGGTGAACTGCCGGTTGAAGTCGATGATGTAGGGCAGCATGATCGCGTTGGCGAGGCCGTGCGTCACGCCGAACTCACCGCCGATCTTGTGAGCCATGGAGTGCACCAGGCCGAGCGAGGCGTTGGTGAAGGCCATGCCGGCCAGCGCCGAGGCGTTGTGCATGTTGAAGCGGGCCGTCTTGTCGGTCGGCGTCGTGAAGGCCTTCTCGAGGTTCTCCAGCACCAGCTTGATCGCTTCCACCGCATAGGGGTCGGTAAACGAGGTCGCGGCGATCGAGGCGACGGCTTCCACGGCGTGACACATCACGTCCATGCCGGTGTTGGAGGTGACGTTGGCGGGCATCACCATCGGCAGGGCAGGGTCGAGGATGGCGATATCCGGCACCATGTCGGCGGCGACGATCGGGTACTTGATGTGGTTCTTGGTGTCGGTGATCACCGAGAAGGCGGTGATTTCCGAGGCGGTGCCGGACGTCGAGGGAATGGCGACGAAGCGGGCCTTGTTGCGGAGCGGCGGCATGGCGCCGACCGGGATGATGTCCTCGAAGGTGAGGTTCGGATGCTCATAGAAGCACCACATCACCTTGGCGGCGTCGAGCGCCGAGCCACCGCCGATGGCGACGATCCAGTCGGGCTCGAAGTCCTGCATGGCCTTGGCGCCACGCCAGACGGTTTCGACCGACGGGTTGGGTTCGACGCCGTCGATGACGATGGAGTCGATACCGCCCTTCTTGAGGATGGCGATCGCCTGATCCAGGAAGCCGAAGCGCTTCATCGAGCTGCCGCCGGTGACCAGCGCCGCCTTCTTGCCCTTGAGGTCGGCAAGCTTGGCGAGCGAGCCCTCGCCATAGATGATGGTGCGGGGGATGGAGAAGTTCATCACGGTCATCTCAGTCTCCTGTCGGAACGAGGGAGGGCTCGTCCGGACATGGCAGTCCGTTCCGACTCTTTGTGGGAGGCGGTGGCAGGCGGGCTCTCGGTGGCAAATTCAGGCGTGGTGTCAGTCGGTTGGCTGACGCCGGAAGTTATTTCCTGATGTCTAGATCAGACTTTGGCGGCAGAAACGCAAGCGATCTAAAAACGTTTAAGTCGTTGGTCCGGAAATAAAAACGGTTTACCTGCGGGTAATTTCGCCTGTGTAGTTGTTTTCCCGTAGCCTATTCGGCTTGTAGTTATTTTCACTTAGAAAGCTCGCTGTTCTATGCGAGACTTCGGCAGTTTGGTTGGGAACTCGGGAGCGGACTGTCCGTGCAACTTCGTCATCTCAAAGCTTTCATTGCAGCTGCGCAAACTTTGAATTTCACCCGCGCGGCCGAGGCCGTTCATCTGTCCCAATCGAGTGTGACGGAGCAGATCCAGGCTTTGGAAGCCGAGTTTGGCGTGAGCCTCTTTGATCGATCTCACCGAAGATTGGCGCTGACGTCGGCGGGTCAGCGGTTGCTTCCCTACGCGGTCGAACTTCTTGATCTTGCCGGCGAGGCACGCTCCGCCGTCGCCATGACCTCGGCTGCCGTCTCGGGGGCGCTGGCCGTTGGCGGCCTGGAAACGCTTTGCTCGACGCGTTTGCCTGGATTGCTCGCCGATTTCGGACGCGCGCATCCCTCGGTGGAACTCAAACTCAAGGCCGCCGACAGCAGCGGGCTCCGTAACGGCTTGATGGGAGGCGAGCTCGACGTGGCATTCATGTTTGGCGCGCCGCCGACGGTGCCCGCCATCCGCAGCGAGGTCTTGGCCGACGAGGAACTTTTGATTGTCTTGCCGCCAGGTCACAGGTTGGCGGGGCGTGCCACGCTCTTGTCGGAAGACCTGTCCGAAGAGATGTTTGTCGTTACGCCACGCGGCTGCGTCTACAGGAAGATGTTCGATGAAGCGATGGGGGGCTTGCCCGGAGAGCCGAAACGCTTGGGAGAGGCGGCAAGCATCGGTGCCATCTTGGGGCTTGTCGAAGCCGGTCAGGGCTGTGCACTGGTGCCGGCCTCGGCCGTGGCCGCGCGAACCTCTCGGCTTGTCGCCAAGCCCTGGGCTGGGGCGGGGAGCACGCCCATTTCGATGCTGTGGCGGCACAGACGGGTTCAATCTCCCGCGACGGCGGCATTTCTCGCCGCCGTCCGAGACCATTTTCGGCTTCACACCAACCGTTGGCCGCCATCGACGTGAACGACGGTGCCGCACATAAATCCATTGCGCATGATCGACTCGATGGCTTGCGCAATGTCGTCCGGATGGCCAATCCGGCGAACCAGCAGGCGCTTCGCCATGGCCTCGAGGGCCGCCGTCTTGCCTTTGCCGGCGACCGAGTCCCAAATGGGCGTATCGACCCAACCGGGCGAAACGGCGTTGATGCGGATCGGCGCCAACTCGACGGCCAGCGCATAGACAAGGGACTCGAGCGCGCCGTTGATGGCGGCAACCACCGATCCCTTCGCCGCTGGCCGATAGGCAGCAATGCCGGAGGTGAAAGTGATCGATCCTCCTGCTTCAAGGCGTGGAGCACCGTGCTTGGCTAGCAGCAGCGGCGCCAGCACCTTGGAATCGATAACGCGGCGCGCAACCGAAACCTGCATCTCTGGCAGCGGAACGTACACTCCTCCCACGTCGGCAGCCGTGGACACGATGTGATGAAGCGGGCCGATCGAGGCGAACAGGCGCTCCACCTCGTCTTCCCGCGTGGCATCGGCGACGACGGTGTTCAACTCGGGCCTGTCGCCAAGTGTCGCCCGTGCCTCGTTCAGTCGATCCAACGACCGACCAACTATAGTCACGGCGGTTCCACTGGCAAGCAAGCGTGAAGCAAGTGCGAACCCCATTCCAGAGCTTCCGCCCACAACAAGAACATGCTCGCAAGTTTTTGTGTCTGACAAATTCTATCTCCTCGGCTGGACGGCGCGTCTAGACGCTCGACGAGAAGAGATTAACGACGGATGTCCTTCACCGGAAACGGGAAGCTACGATACTTGCGATCGGAAAAGCCGATGGAGTCGAAGGGCTTTGCGCAGCAGCGCGACGTGCAAGATAAAAGACCGAGCCGGCCAGAGCCAACCCGGTCACGTTGGTGCTAAAAATTGCTTTACATATGAAGTTACTTTTGCGCGAATGCCCGCCGCCGGAAACCGTATTTGCGCGTAATGTTACCGATCGAAATAAATCAACCGGCGGGCTCATGTTTCGCGCGTTGCCTGGGGCATTGATAGGGCTTGGCGATAGCAGCGGTCCCTGTCGAAGCTAGCCATGCGATCCGGTGACGGACCGGAACGAGCGTTGGACCAGCTATCTGTTGGAATCCGCGCCTTGAGGCGCCTCTCTCAAAGGGATGGTGCGGACGGCGGGGATCGAACCCGCATGACCAAGGCCGAGGGATTTTAAGTCCCTTGCGTCTACCAGTTTCGCCACGTCCGCGTTGCCGGCGATATTGCTGGCCGAGGCGGTCGGGTCAAGCCCCGATCGCCACCGATCGAGGCGGAGCGGCACTTCCGTTCAGTTCCCGGAAGCGCCGCCTCGGAGGATGGATCAGCCGCACATCTTGGCGGGCGGCGCGTCCTTGCCACCGAGCACCGACAAACGGACGTTGGCCGTGCCGGAGCTCACCATGCCGAGTTCGTTGGCGGCGGTGCGGGCCAGGTCGATGACTCGCCCCTTGATGAATGGACCGCGGTCGTTGATGCGCACCACCACGGTGCGACCGTTTCTGAGATTTTCGACTTCGACAAGGGTGCCGAAGGGCAGGGTGCGATGGGCGGCGGTGCGGGAGCCGACCTTCATGCGCTCGCCGCTCGCGGTGCGCCCGCGCTCGGCATACCAGGATGCCTTGCCGCATTGGGCCAGCGCCGGCGCTGCCTGGTTAAAAAACGCGACCGCCATGGCGGCCGTGAAAAAAGCGCGTGCAGCGCTTGTTTTGAAGAGCATTCAGTCAATCCTGTTTGACCCGCGTTGGCAGCGCGGACGAGCCTCCATAGGGACCACCGGCGGTTACCGGCGATCAGCGACGGAGGCTCAAAACAGGGAGAAATGCGGCGAGAATCAGGCCACGCCTTTTCGAGGCGGACAACCGGAAGTCGGTTTAGCCGCCTTAAAAGTCTGCGAATCAGTTATTTACATGGTGAATAGAATTTTAGCAGATCAGTCGTTGCCCTGCCGGGAAATGGGCGGCTGGAAGGCAAAACCCAGGTCCCAGGGGAAGTAGATCCACGTATCCTGGCTGACCTCGGTGATGAAGGTATCGACCAGAGGCCGGCCCTTGGGCTTGGCATAGACGGTGGCGAAATGCGCCTTCGGCAGCATGTCGCGGACCATGCGGGCCGTCTTGCCGGTGTCGACGAGGTCGTCGATGATCAGCACGCCCGCACCTTCACCACCGTCGAGAGCGACGATATCAGGGCTCACTTGCTTGATGATCTGCAGTTCGCCCTGCGTGGTGTAGTCGTGATAGGAGGCGATGCCGACCGTTTCGATGATGCGGATGTTGAGCTCGCGCGCCACGATGGCCGCCGGCACCAGACCGCCGCGGGTGATGCAGACGATGGCCTTCCATTCGCCGAGGCCGGCGAGCCGCCAGGCCAGCGCCCGGGCGTCGCGGTGGAACTGATCCCAGGAAACCGGGAAAGCCTTGGGAGCGAGCGGCTGGGCGTCTTGCGGGGACATGGTGGCGATCCTTCGAGATCTGGCGTCGAGCTTTCTCAAATGCCCGTTTCGTGTCGATTTCAATAGTCGGTGAGAGTGCTATCCCCGGCTTTGTGGCGGGCTATGTCCGCGAGCATGGCTTCCACCGCCGTCTTGGCCACGGCGAGTGCAGCCGCATCGCGCGAGCGGATCACCAGCTTGGTCGAGAAGTTGCGGGCGGCAAGCACCGGATAGCTGCCGATGGACACCAACGGATGGGCCTCTGCCACCTCGCCAAGCGCGGTGCCGATCACCCCTTCGCCGAACGGGCAGTCGACGGTGACCGACTGCACCGGAACGCCACCATGGAGTTCCTTCTCGATGTTGAGCAGCATTGCCTGCATGATCTTGGGTACGCCGGCCATGACGAAGACATTGCCGATATGGAAGCCGGGCGCCTTGGAGACGGGGTTGTCGATCAGCGTGGCGCCGACGGGGATGCGCGCCATCCGGAGACGGGCCTCGGTCAACTCCTCGGGCGCCACATAGTGCTGGCGCAGGATCTCGATGGCCTCGGGATGATATTCGATGGCAACGCCGAAGGCCTTGGCCACCGCGTCGGCGGTGATGTCGTCGTGCGTCGGCCCGATGCCGCCGGTGGTGAAGACGTAGGTATAGGCGGTCCTCAGCGCATCGAGCGCCGCGACGATGCGGTCCTCCTCGTCGGGAACCACGCGGATTTCCCGGAGGTCGATGCCAATTTCGGTGAGGAAGGCGGCGATATGGCCTGAGTTGCTGTCGCGGGTGCGGCCGGACAGGATTTCGTCGCCGATGATGAGGACGGCGGCGCTGGGGGACTGGGCTGTCATGGATGTCTGAGCCTTTGGAATCGTTGCCTCGTTTGTCGGGTATTCCGGGGCGCGAGACAATCGCCAACATTACGCGGAATTAAAGTTCCGACGTCGGACCTGCCGCCGGATTGACGCAATCGAGCAAGATAAGGCGCCCATTGCAGGGCGCCCGCCCGGCTTTGTTTTTTCAGGTCGATCATGCCCACCGCATTGCCTTCGGGCCCCTCCGATGCTCCTGTCGCGCAGCCCATTCGCTTCATCCGACTGAAGCCGGTGCTCATCGCGGCGGTGGCGCTTCTCATCGTCGGGCTGTCGGTGTTGGCGCTGTCTCGTCTTTTGTCGGCCATCGTCTACGACGACCTCATCACCGCCATCGAGAACACCCCCTGGTCGCGAGTCGGCCTGGCCCTGCTGTTCATGGCCGGCAGTTTTCTGGCCCTTTCCGTCTATGACGTGCATGCGCTCCGTTTCGCCGGAGCGAGGCTTCCCTATCGGCTGGTGGCGCTGGCGAGCTTCTGCGCCTACGCCGTCGGCAACATCGCCGGCTTCGGCCCGTTGACCGGCGGTTCGGTCCGCTACCGCTTCTACTCGCCCTTCGGCCTGGAGCCGGAGGCGATCGCCAAGGTGGTCGCCTATGTCGCGGCGGCCTTCGGTTTCGGGCTCGCCTTCGTGGCCGGCCTGGGGCTCGCCATTTCAGGGTCAGATCTCGCCGCGCTGATCGGTCTGCCCGGCGCCACGGTGCGCGGCATCGGAGTCCTAGTTCTCACCGGCGTTGCGGCGGTGTTGGTTTTCGCCACTCTGCGGCGCGGTTCAGTGACCGTGTTCGGCCGCGCCGTGGCGTTGCCCGGGACTTCCGACATTTTGTCGCAGCTTCTCGCAACGTCGGTGGATGTGACCTGCGCGGCCGCCGTGCTTTACGTGCTGCTTCCCGATGGCGACGTGTCGTTTCCGGTGGTTCTCGCCGTCTTCTCGGTAGCGATCGGCGCCGGTGTGCTTAGCCATCTGCCGGGTGGCGTCGGCATCTTCGAGACCATCGTCGTCGGCGCGCTCTGCACACGGCTGCCGATTGACGGGGTGATTTCGGCCCTGCTTCTCTACCGTATCATCTACTACGTGGTGCCGCTTGTCGTAGCCGTTGGGGCGATGATCGTCAGCGAGGCGCGCCGGGCCACCATGGCCAGTCCGGCGCTCGTGGCGGCGGTGTCCGGCATCACGCCGGTCATGCTCGGTACGCTGGCCATCGTGCTCGGCGCCATGCTGGTGTTTTCCGGCGTGACGCCGCCGGCCGACACGCGGCTCGACCTGATGTCGGCCTTCATTCCGCTGCCATTGGTGGAGGGCTCACACTTCGTGGGCTCGGTGATCGGCGTCTTCCTGCTGGTGTCCGGTCGCGGCCTCGTGCACCGGCTCGACGGCGCATGGTGGCTGACGATGACGCTGGCGGCCCTGTCGATTCCGCTGGCGCTTCTCAAGGCATTGGCGGTCGGCGAGGCCGTGCTGCTCGCCATCTTGATCGTCAGTCTCATCTCAGCCCGGCACCTCTATATCCGCCCGGCATCGCTGCTGCACGACCAGCTCAGCCCGTCATGGTGGCTGTGCATCGCCTCGATCCTGGCGCTTGCCCTGGGCATCCTGTTCTTCGTTTACAAGGAAGTCCCCTACAGCCATGACCTCTGGTGGCAGTTCGAGATGTCGGCCGCCGCGCCGCGCTCGTTGCGTGCCGCCGTCGGCATCGGGCTCGCCATGGCCGCCGTCGCCGCCTGGCTGCTGATCCGGCCGCCGTCCGGCCGCATCGAGCCGGCGAACGCGGACGACGTTCGGCGCGCCGTGGCCATACTCGAACGCGGCGGTCATGCGTCGGCCAACCTCGTGCGGATGGGCGACAAGAACCTGATGTTCTCCGACGATGGCAGCGCCTTTCTGATGTATGCCAAGCGCGGCCGTTCCTGGATATCGCTCGGCGATCCGGTCGGCACGGAGGCGGGCCAGCACGAACTCGCTTGGCGTTTCATCGAGATGGCCCGCGCCCACGGCGGCCGCGCCGTGTTCTACCAGGTGCCGGCCGAGAGCCTCTCGCTCTATGCCGATGCCGGCCTTTCGGCCTTCAAGCTCGGCGAGGAGGCGATCGTCGATCTCGCCGCCTTCGATATCAAAGGCACGCGCCGCGGCAACTTGCGCAACGCCATCAACAAGGCCGAGCGCGACGGCGTGGTCTTCGAGGTGGTGCCGGCCGATGGCGTGCCGGCCGTTCTCGATGAACTCTCGACGGTGTCCACGAGCTGGCTGGAGGCCCGCAAGGCACGCGAGAAAACCTTCTCGCTCGGCGCCTTCGAGTCCGACTATGTCGCATCGCAGCCGGTGGCAGTGCTGAAACGGGCAGGGCGCATCTTCGCCTTTGCGACGTTGATGATCTCTGGTGATGGCCGGGAAGCGGCCATCGACCTAATGCGCTTCACGCCGAAGTCGCCCAACGGCACCATGGAACTGCTGTTCACCCGGGTGCTCCTGCATTTCAAGGCGGCAGGCTTTGCCAGCTTCAGCCTTGGCATGGCGCCGCTCGCCGGCCTCTCCGACAGCCCGATGGCGCCGCTCTGGCACAAGCTCGGCCGCGCCGCCTTCGAGCACGGCAATGCCTTCTACAACTTCCACGGCTTGCGCGCCTTCAAGACCAAGTTCGATCCTGTCTGGCGGCAGCGCTACATGGCGGTGGCCGGCGGCCTCAATCCACTCCTGGCTCTGGCCGACGTCACCTTCGTCATCTCCCGCGGCCTCAAGGGAGCCGTTTCCAAATGAAGCGACTGATATTGTTCGTCATGGTCGGCGTCCTCACGCTGGCCGGCATCGGGGCGGGCACGTTTTTCCACCTCTTTCCGCATCTGCCGATCGACAAGACGGACACGCTCGGCATCGCCGAGGTGATCGCGCCGCGCAGCGAGCCGACCGGCCTCATCTACCTGCTGTCGGGGGATGGCGGCTATGGCTTCTGGGATCGCGTGCAGGCTCGCCGCTATGCGGCAAACGGCGCCGTCGTCGTCGGCATCGACACGCCGGCCACCTTCGCCAAGGCGGAAAAGTTGCCGGACGACTGCGTCTACTTCGTTTCCGATGTCGAACAGGTCAGCCAGAACATTCAGCGCGTGCTGGACGTCGACAGCTACCATTCGCCTGTGATCGCTGGCTCCGGTCTCGGCGGTACCTTCGCGCTGGCGCTCGCCGCCCAGTCGCCGGATGCGACGATCGGCCGCACCATCGCCGTTGACCCGCGTGCCGCGCTGCCGCTTCGCAAGGAGCTGTGCAGCGAGGCCAAGCACGTCAAGAGCGCCGACGGCAACGGCTGGGTCTACGAGCTTCAAAAGGGCCATCTCCCCGATCCGATCGACGTCTACCTGACCCGTCACACCGATCCGGACGGCGCCGCCCATGTGAACGAACTGATCGGGTCGGGCTTTCCCATCGCCACCGCCAAGAGCGTCAAGGGCGCCGGGCGGACCCTCGACGGCGCGCTGCTGGAGCAGCTGGCTCGCGATGAGGACAGCGGGTCGCCGCTCGCCGGCATTCCGATCACCGCGCTGGCCGCCGCGCCGAAACACGACAGCATGGCGATCATCTACTCGGGCGACGGCGGCTGGCGCGATATCGACGCAGAGATCGGCGGCTATCTCGCCAAGGCGGGCGTTCCCGTGGTCGGCATCGACTCTCTGCGCTACTTCTGGAACGACGTGGATCCCGCCGCCGCGGCCGACGATCTCGCCAAGGTCATCGACGCCTATGAAAAGAAGTGGAACGTCCACAAGGTGATGCTCATAGGCTATTCCTTCGGCGCGGATGCGTTGCCGGCGATCTATGAGGCACTGCCCGACGACCGAAAGGCCAACGTCGATCTCATCTCGCTCATCGCCTACACCGGCGCCCGCCAGTTCGAGATCCAGGTCTCCGGCATTCTCGGCGGCAAGACCGACCCGAACGGACCGTCGACCCTGTCCGATCTCTTGAAGATCGAGCCGGCCAAGGTGCAGTGCATCTACGGTAGCGAGGACGACGAGACGGCCTGTATCCGCCTGCCGAAGGACAAGGGATTCAGCCTGCTCGTCCATCCCGGTGGTCATCACTTCAACGATGACTACAAACCGGTGGCCAGGGACATTCTCGATCGTCTCGTCCCCGCCAAGGCTGCGTCGGCGGCCGTCGAAGCGCAAGCCGCGCCTTGACGGTGGCGGCCGGAACAGGGAGAAGGCGGCATGCTGTTTCCCCTCCCACTGGTGCCCGGCCGGCTCGTCCGCCGCTACAAGCGCTTCCTCGCCGATTGTCTCCTGGACAGTGGCGAGGCAGTAACCGCTCATGTCGCCAACTCCGGCTCCATGCTCGGCCTCGCGACGCCGGGCGCCCGCGTCTATCTCGCCGGTTCCAGCAATCCCAAGCGCAAGCTTGCTTGGAGCTGGCAGCTCGTTGAGGCGAATGGCGCCCTGGTCGGCATCGACACCGGCCTTTCCAACCGCATCGTCGCCGAGGCGATCGCTGCCGGCCGCGTTCCGGCGCTCGCCGGCTACCGGACGCTGCGCCGCGAAGTGGTCTATGGCGTGAACAGCCGCGTCGACATGCTGCTCGAAGGCGAGGGGCGGCCGCCCTGCTACGTCGAGGTCAAGTCGGTCACCCTGTCGCGCCGGCCGGGCATTGCCGAGTTTCCCGATGCCGTCACCGCACGCGGCGCCAAGCATCTGGCCGAGCTCGCCGTCATGGTGGGGGCGGGCGCTCGGGCCGTGCTTGTCTATCTGGTGCAGCGTGGCGATTGCGACAGGTTCCAGCTTGCCGCCGACATCGACCCCATTTATGCGGCGGCGGCCGAGACGGCGCGCCTTGCCGGGGTCGAGATGCTGGTGGTGCGTGCCGAGGTCACGCCGGCGGGCATCGAAATCCGGAGCGATTTCTGACAGAATGCGCAGCGAGCATGTACTTCTCGCGGCGCTTGGGTATATGACGACCAAAACGCGAAGCCGCCCGGCTTCCAATGCCAGACTGAGGTTGGTTGATCCGATGATCAATTACGTCGACGCGGCGGTCGCTCCGTTGCGCAACACCGGCGACATTCGCCTTTACGCCGCTGCCGACTTCGACGGCATGCGCAAGGCCTGCCAGTTGACGGCCTCCTGCCTCGACGAACTGGTGGATTTCGTGAAGCCCGGCGTCACCACCCAGGCGATCGACGACTTCGTCTACGGCTACGGCCGCGACCACGGCGCTCTGCCGGCCACCATCTATTATCGCGGCTATACCAAGTCGGTCTGCACCTCGATCAACCACGTGGTCTGCCACGGCATTCCCGACGAGAAGCCGCTGCGCGAGGGTGAAATCGTCAACATCGACGTGACCTTCATCGTCGACGGCTGGCACGGAGACTCCTCGCGCATGTACGGTGTCGGCGCCATCAAGCGGGCCGCCGAGCGGTTGATTGAGGTGACCCATGAATCGCTGATGCGCGGCATTGCCGCCGTCCGGCCGGGCAACACCACCGGCGACATCGGCGAGGCCATCCAGCGCTATGTCGAGGGCGAACGCTGCTCGGTGGTGCGCGATTTCTGCGGCCATGGCGTCGGCAAGCTGTTCCACGACACGCCGAACATCCTGCATTACGGCCGCAAGGGCGAAGGCCCGGTGCTGAAGCCGGGCATGATCTTCACCATCGAGCCGATGGTCAATCTCGGCCGGCCGCATGTGAAGGTGCTGTCCGACGGCTGGACGGCAGTGACGCGCGACCGCTCGCTGTCGGCGCAGTTCGAGCACGCCGTCGGCGTCACCGACACGGGCTGCGAGGTATTCACGCTGTCGCCGAAAGGCCTGTTCAAGCCGCCGCTGACGGTCGCCTGAGATAACTCAGAATCCTGCCGCCATCGGACAGCCGGGATTGGCGCAGGTCGAGGGGTTGCAGGCCGGCTCGGCGGCAAAGGACGCCTTGGCTGCGCCGAGGCTGGGCGCCATCAAAGCCTTTTCCACCTTCGCAGTGCCGCAGGACGGGCAGGCATAGTCCGCCTTCTTCGCTTCCCAGTCGGCATTGCCGCTGAACCAGTCGTCGAAGTCGTGGCCGCAGGCGGCGCAGTGCAGGTTGAAGTGGATCATGGCGGGCCGGGGTCTTTCGCTTTTCGGTCGGCGATAGGTCGCCGTGGCGGCCGATCCTGTCAAGCGCAGAACCCCGGATTCCCCGTGAAAAGCCGCAAGGCCGCCACAGGTCGGTCTTCGCGCCATCGCAATCCTCGGGCAGGATCGCCGCCATCGGATGAAACCGTGTCTCGGGGGAGATCAACGTGAAATCGATGCCGTTTGCGGCCGTGCTTTTTGCCGGCGTGTCGCCTTTCGTCTTCACCACGGCGGCGTTGTCCGCCGACAAGGTGGGATCGGTGCTGCTGTCGTCGGGCGGTCTCGCCGAGATCGTCCGCACCGTCGACCTTGCGGAGGGGGAAAGCCGTCTGGCGCTGGAAATTCCAGCCGACCAGGCCGACGATGTTCTGAAAAGCCTCCTCGTCAGCGATCCCGGCGGTACCATCGTCTCGGTGACCATCGACGGCGCCAACTCCGTCGCCGAGGCCTTCAAGCGCCTGCCGCTGAAGCGTGAGGACCTCGCCTCCACCGCCACTATCGCTGCCGCCATGACCGGTTATGCCGCAACGATCGACGACGGGGTCGGCCACAAGGCGAGCGGCATCATTTTAGGCGTCGGCAAGGTGCCGCGTGCCACCGAGGGGCAGCCGATCGAGGTGCCGGCGGTGACGCTGCGCCAGGACGACGGCAGTTTTGCCGAGGTTCTGCTCGGTCCCGGTGCCGGAATCGTCTTTGCCGACAAGGATCTCCAGACCAGGATCGACGCGGCGATCACCGCCGTTCGCACCGCAGCCGACACCAACTTCCGCACACTGGCCATTGAAACGACCGGGAAGGGCGCGCGGACGGTACGGCTCTCCTATGTCGTGGCTGCGCCGGTATGGAAGGCGGCCTATCGCATCGTGCCGGTCGACGGCGGCAAGTACCGCGTCCAGGGCTGGGCTGTGCTGGAAAACGGCAGCGGGGACGACTGGACTGGCGTGCAGCTGACGCTGTCGTCGGCCGACCCCGTGGCGCTCAAGCAGCGGCTCGTTGACATGTACTGGCGCGACCGGAGAGAGGTGCCGCTTCTGCTACCCGGCGGACCGGTCGACCTGTTTGTCGATGGGGCGGCGGCCGGTGGCGCTCGGGAAGAAATGTATGACATGTCCGGCGACGCTGACATGCCGGCAGCGGCTCCGGCCCCCATGGCGATGCGAGCGGAGGTCATGCCGGAACCGGTTGCCCCGTCACGAGGGCAGGAGATGGTGTCGGTAGAGGGAGACGTAGGCGTCACCTTCACGTTGCCGCAGCCGGTGACGCTGAAAGCGGGGGCGACACTGACGGTTCCCATCATCGATGCCGATCTCGACGCCGATGTGGTCTCGCTCTGGCGCGAGGGCAGCGGTAGCGCGCCGCAGGCGGCCGTGTTCCTGTCCAATACCACCGGCAAGAGCGTGCCACCGGGCATCTTCACCGTCTATGGCGCGGACGGCTATCTCGGCGACGCACAGGTGGCCGGCATTCCACCCGGCGAGAAACGCTTTGCGGCCTTTGCCGCCGACCCGAAGATGCGCGTCACAAGCGAACGGGATCATGTGGAGACCATTGTCGGTTTCTCGGCGCGGGATGGCGTGTTGAACGTGAAGAGATCGCTCGCCTGGACGACCGTCTACCACCTCGCAGCGCCGAAGGAAGAAGCGCGCACCGTGATGATCGACCATGCCCGCATCGCCGGTACCGAGGTGACGAGTGACGGCGAGGTCGTGTCCAGCGAACCGGAGCGGCTGCGCCTGCGGACAGATGTCCCGGTGGGGATGACGAAGGACATTCGAGTGACCGAGACCCGTGTCGACGCGGAGGCGGTTCATCTCTCCGACAGTTCCGCCGACACGCTGCTGTTCTATGCTTCGACCCGAGGCGCCGACCCGGCGGTGGTGGAGAAGCTCAAGGCGATTGCCGCCATCAAGACGCGGGTCGCGGATGCGGAACGCGCCATCGAGCGAGCCGAGAGGACCATCGAGCGCCAGGCCGACGAGCAGGAGCGCATCCGCGCCAATCTCTCTGCCCTGCCGGAAACCTCCGACAGCGCCAAGTCCTATATCGCCAAGCTGACGCGCAGCGAAAAGGCGATCGAGGAGGCCGAGGCGGCGCGTGCCGAGGCGCAGGCGAAAGCCGACCGTGAACGGGCAGCGCTCGACGCGGCGATTGCCGCCTTCTGAATACGTTGAAAAGGCCCGGACGAGCCGGGCCTTTTCCTCGTGTCGCTTGTGGGAGCGATCTTACCAGTTGCGGGTCAGCTTCAGCATGGCCGACCAGGAGTCGTCGGCGGTGCCGCCCGTGCCGGGGCCGAAGTCGGCCTTTTTGCCCCAGCCGCCTTCGCTGGTGTAGTTCACTTCGGCGGTCAGGATGAGGTCCTTGGTGAAGGCATAGTCCGCACCGATCTGCGCCTTGTAGGCCTCGTCGGCGGTGTCCCAAAGGGCTGCGCCGACACCGGCGTAGACGGCCAGCGCGTCGGTCGCCTGGTACTTCAGGGCCGCGGCGGCACCGAAGTAGCTGTCGTTCACCGCGGCATAGTCCTCGTAGACCGCGACCAGACGCGTGCTCAGCTTGTCGACCAGCTTGAGATCGGCGGTCGCCTTGACGCCCCAGTTATCGTTGCTGCCGCCGTCGAAGGCCTGATAGAAGGCCGACAGATCGGCCTTGCCCCAGGACTGGTCGGTGATGCCGAGGCGGCCGATATACATCAGCTCGGCGCTGGTGCCGGTCGACCAGACGACCGAGTTCCACTTGTCCTTGGCGGCGGTGTTGTCCCAGTCGCTGTCGGTGTGCGACGTCATGACGCCGGCGCCGACGTAGAAGCCGGAACCGAGCTTGTCCACGATCACCTGAGCACCGGTGGAGCTCTGGTCGAAGGCGCCGAAGATGGCGCCGGTGTCGCCGTAGAACGCGTCGCTATAGGCATTGGCGAACTTGCCGGCCGTCACGTAGCCGACCTGAATGTACATATCGTCGGCGGCGAAGGAGCCCTCGGCGTTATCGGCCTTGATGCGGAAGAAGGAGCGGACGGTGCCGAGATCGGAGGCCGTGCGCGCATCGAAGGAAACGCGGCCATCGGTCTTGAAGGTGACGGTGTCAGTGTCAGCACCCGTCACGCCGCTCACCGAGTTGCCGTCGGTGTAGACCACGCGGGCGCGAACACGACCGCCGATGCTCAGGCAGGTTTCGGTGCCGGGGATATAGAAGAAGCCCTTGCCGTAGCTGTCGCAAACCTTCACGTAGTCGACGGCGGCCGGAGCGGCCTCGCCCGGAAGATCGGCCGCGTAGGCGCCGGAAGCGACCATCAGGCCGGCAGCGGTACCGAGCAGCATTTTCATATTCATCTCGCGGTCTCCAAAGGATCGAGAGGAACCATTCCAATCTCAACGGTGGCGGTTGCCGATCGTCGGTAGAGGCCGTTCCCCATGTGTTACCGCGGAGCCTCCGGCCACCCCAGCCCGATTGCATCCCCGCGGCAGTGAGGACCGTGTTCGGTGCCCCACGGGCGCCGTGATGGACGAGGCACACATGACATTCAATGTCATAATTACGGACTCGACTGCGAATATGTGGAAGGAAAATACATGTTGCATATTTGCAACTTCAATCGTCTATCTAGCTAAATATCTATATTATTAGCCAGATCATCATCCCCAAATGTACGTTTAATTGCTTATAAATAGTATTGTTGACGTAAAATATCGTATGTATCTCATTTTATCTTCCATAAATCTTTATATAAGTTTGCTACTCAAGATATCATCGATATGAAAGCCATATCACACTCAGTTATCCGCGGAAAATCTCCGAGATCTGAGCGGCCAATGAAGCTGTTTTGTCCATGGACATTTTCTGCCCAAGCGTCCTTCGCCGAGGATGCTGGAGTTCCCAGGCAGCCGGCGGTGGGGCCGGGGCATGGATGCGGCGTCGGGCGGCTTCGGGAGACGGAGCCGTGGCCCAGACGCCGACATCCACCGCAGCCCGGCGCCCCGCTTTCTTGAAGAGGGCGAGGTTAGGCTGCGCCCGCCCACGCGTCTCGCAAGGAGATGCGCAATCGGCGTTCGGGTCTGCTGCTTGGGGCTTCAGGCTGCCACCGGCATGACGGCGTCATGGAGCGCAGCCACCCCCGAGAACGACCGCACCCTGTCAGACCTGCGTAACAGTTATGTTGCAGGTGCTCGTCGAGAGAATGCGTTGGGCGCGTCCGCCGCCGAGATGCTTTTGAAATCTGGCAGGGCTTTTCCGGTGAACTCGGGTTCACCGAGAAAGCTCCCCCGCGTTAAAACGCCAGTCCAGATGCAAAACCGGTTCCCACTTTCGCTGGAGTTGCTCTAGGTTGGCGCGTCACAACGGAATCGGCCATGGGCGAATTTCAGGACGGCAAGGTCACCCCGCCGCACTATACCGGTCACCGCGAACGGCTGCGCGAGCGCTTCCGTACCGGCGGCGACGCGGCGATGGCCGACTACGAACTGTTGGAACTCGTCCTGTTCCGGTCCATTCCCCGCCAGGATGTCAAGCCGCTTGCCAAGCAGCTGCTTGCGGCTTTCGGCTCGTTTGCCGAAGTCATCGGGGCGCCGGAGGCGCGCCTCAGAACGGTCAAAGGCATCGGCGACGCCACCATTCTAGACTTCAAGGTGGTTCACGCCGCCTCGCGTCGCATCGCCCGTTCCGAGGTGACGAAGCGGCCGATCCTGTCGTCCTGGTCGGCAGTGATCGACTATTGCCGCACCGCAATGGCTTACGAGGATCGCGAGCAATTTCGCGTGCTGTTTCTCGACAAGAAAAACCAGATGATCGCCGACGAGGTGCAGCAGACCGGCACGGTGGATCACACGCCCGTCTACCCCCGCGAAGTGGTGAAGCGGGCGTTGGAGCTCGCGGCAACGGCGGTGATTCTCGTCCACAACCATCCGTCAGGGGATCCTACGCCGTCGCGCGCCGACATCACCATGACGAAACAGGTGGTCGAGGCCGCCGCGCCGCTCGGCATCATCGTGCATGACCACATCATCATCGGCCGGGATGGTCATGCCAGCCTGAAGGGGCTGCAGCTCATCTGAGGTTGGCGATGCCGCTGAGATGAGACGGACCTACGCAAAACGGCCTCCGCAGATCCCCGCGGAGGCCGTCCAGTTTCCTTCAGAGATCGGATTACGGACTGGCCATGCCCGAATAAGCCGGAGCCGATTCGAGCTGATCGCGCGTCACGTTCAAAACGAGCCGGCTCGAAGCCGAAGAGTTGGAGCCCGGACCGGTGGGCGAGTCGTCGGACTCCTCGGACGTGGCGGCCGTCGGGCCGGACGTGTCGCCCGGGACAACCTGAAGCGAGCCGACATTCACCGCGACATTCTTCTCGCCCATGCCGAGGAAGCCGCCGACGCCGATGATCACTGCGCTGACGCTGCCGTTCTGGCTCAGGACGACATCGTTGATCTCGCCGATGTTCGACCCGTCAGCGCTGTAGACGGTCTTGCCCTGAAGGTCGTTGAGGCGCCAGGAGCCGCTACCCGGTATCGTCACGAACATGTTGGCGCTGGACAGACCCGGACCGGCGCCCGCCTGCTCGGTCGACGAGCCGGCGCTCGGGTCGGTGGAGTCACCGCCGGCATTGCCTTGCGCCGCGGCACCATTGGAGTTGGCGCCAGTGCCATTGGAATCGTCGCCAGACGAGCCGTTGCCAGAGTTCTGCTGTGCGGAACCGTCCAGCGTCGGACCGCTGCTGTCAGATCCGGAGGAGTTGTCCTGAGCAACCGCGGCCAGCGGGAGCGCGGCGCTGAGCAGAAGTGCCGAAAGAAATTGAGCTTTCATGACGAAACCCTTTCTGGGGCTGGTTGAAGGCCCTGCAAGAACCGTCGTAAGCTGACAATGTTCCCGGGATTCTCAGATATCGCGCAGAAAGGATGCGACTTTAGTTGATATACACGTCGGATGCGGTGGGATATGTTGCTGAACTGAGTGCCAGATACAGGTAAGCCTCCGCAGATGGTCTGCGGAGGCCTTTCGTTGTTCTGTTGGGCCGGTTACGGCTGCTGCGTCTGGGCGCGCACACCCTCGAACGCCGGCGCCTGCTCCAGCTCCTGGCGCGTTACGTTGAGAATGATGCGGTCCGGCAGACCATCGTCACCGATCGACGCGCCGTTGTTGGTGTTGGCAGCGGTCATGTCACCGGTTGCGCCGGCGGTGCCCGCCGCGCCGCCGGTCCCGTCCATGCCGGTCGCCGCGCTATCGGTACCAGTCGCGCCCGTCGCGCCCGTGGCGTCCGTCGCGTCGGGGAGCGCCCGCGAGGCCGCGTCAGCCTGAGCCTGAGTGTCGCCCGGTCCAAGCTGGAGGGCGCTCATGTTGACGGCCACGTCCTTCTCGCCGATGCCGAGGAAGCCGCCGACGCCGATGATCACGGCGTTGATGCTACCATCCTGGCTGACGAGAACGTCGTTGATTTCGCCGATGCTGGCACCGTCGGACCCGTAAACGGCCTTGCCCTGAAGGTCGCTGACCCGCCAGGCACCGGTTTCCGGGACGGTCACGAAGGTCTCGGTCGAGGCCATCACGGAACTATCGGTCGGCGTGGTCGGCGTCACGGCAGGGTCGGTGGCCGTCGTGCCGTCCATCGGCTGCGTCTGGGTCGCCCCAGGGGTAGCGCCAGGACTCGTGGTCGTATCCTGGGCGGCCGCGCTGAGCGGGAAGGCAGCGGTGAGCAGGAGAACCGAAAGAAGACGAGTTTTCATGTTTGTACCCCTTTCATGGCTGGTCTTGAGCCCTGACAACCGATGAGAGCGAGGAAAGTTCCCGATTTTTCTCGATGGAATGCCCGTCGAAGCGGAGGGAGCAATGAAGCTCGCCTGCTTAATCTATGGGCAAATGCTACCCCGCTTTGCTCCATGATGTTTCTTGCCCTTCCGGGCGGTTTGCCGCTTAATTCATCAACGGCGGTGATGCTGGGGAAACGGCGGAGGAACGGGATTGCCGGCTTTCGACGAGATGAACGGGTTCGGGCAGGGTGTCCGACCCGCCTATAGGACCATCCAGGCCTGGCTCGACAGCTCCGACCCGGAAAACCTGAGACGCCTTCAAAAGGAAGCGGAGTTCCTGTTTCGCAGGATCGGCATCACCTTCGCGGTCTATGGCGATGCCGAAGCCGAAGAGCGCATCATCCCCTTCGACATTGTGCCGCGTGTGCTGACGGGCAGTGAGTGGTCCACCCTTTCCAAAGGACTGACGCAGCGCGTCACCGCGCTCAACCGCTTCCTCGCCGATGTCTATGGGGCAGGGGAGGTCATCCGTGCCGGCGTCGTGCCGGCCGATCTCGTCTATCAGAACCCGGCCTTCCGGCCGGAGATGGTCGGTCTCAAGCTGCCGCACGACGTCTACGTGCAGATCGCCGGCATCGACATCATCCGGACGGACGACAAGGACTTCTACGTCCTGGAAGACAATGCCCGCACGCCCTCCGGCGTCTCCTACATGCTGGAGAACCGCGACGTGCAGATGCGCCTGTTCCCAGACCTGTTCGCTGAAACGCGCATCCAGCCGGTCGACAACTATCCCGACGAGCTTCTCGCCTCGTTGCGGTCGCTGGCGCCCGCCTCGGCGCCCGCCGAGCCGACGGTGGTGCTGATGACACCGGGGCCGCTCAACTCGGCCTATTACGAGCACTCCTTCCTTGCCGACAAGCTGGGCGTGGAACTGGTGGAAGGGCGCGATCTCTTCGTGCTCGACGGTGTGGTCTACATGCGCACGACGCGCGGGCCGAAACGCGTCGACGTCATCTACCGCCGCATCGACGACGATTTCCTCGATCCCATGGTGTTCCGGCCGGATTCGGTGCTCGGCATTCCCGGCCTGATCTCGGCCTATCGCGCCGGCAACGTGACGCTGGCCAACGCCGTCGGTACCGGCGTTGCCGACGACAAGGCCATCTACACGTACATGCCCGACATCGTGCGCTTTTACCTCGGCGAGGAGCCTATCCTGAAGAACGTGCCGACGTGGCGCTGCCGCGAGCCCGACAGCCTCCGCTATGTGCTCGATCACCTGCCCGAACTGGTGGTCAAGGAGGTGCAGGGTTCCGGTGGCTACGGCATGCTGGTCGGGCCCAAATCGACCAGGGAACAGATCGACAGCTTCCGGGCCAAGCTGATCGCCGATCCCGATGGCTTCATCGCCCAGCCGACGCTCGCGCTTTCCACCTCGCCGACCTTCGTCGGCGACGGCATCGCGCCGCGCCATATCGATCTGCGCCCCTTCGTGCTGACCGGTGCCGACAAGGTTCGCATCGTGCCCGGCGGGCTCACCCGCGTGGCGCTGAAGGAGGGGTCGCTGGTGGTCAACTCCAGTCAGGGCGGTGGCACCAAGGACACCTGGATCATCGAGGATCCGGCGGAGGGTACGCCTCCCGCGGCGGGTCAGGCGCAGTCGCAATCGCAGGCGGGGGGCTGACCATGCTGAGCCGTCACGCCGACAGTCTCTACTGGCTCGCCCGCTATGTCGAGCGCGCCGAGAACACCGCCCGGCTTCTCGAGGCCGCCACCCGCCTCTCGGCGACGCCGATTACCGCCGAGGATGGCCGCAACGAATGGGAGATGGCCGTCGACGGCACCGGCACGCTCGATCTGTTCCACGAGCAGCACGCCGAGGCGACGCAGCGCACAGTCGTTGATTTTCTTGCCTTCTCGCATGCCAACCCCTCGTCGATCCGCAACTGCCTCGACATCGCCCGCGCCAACGCCCGTTCGGTCCGCACCGCGCTGACGATGGACATGTGGGAGACCATCAACTCCGGCTGGATGGAGACGCGCGGTGTCAACAGCCCCAGTCTCACGCGGCAGGAGTTGTCTGATTTCCTGTCGCGGGTGAAGGAGCTGTCGCTACGCTTCGATGGCTCGGCCTACCGGACGATGCTCCGGAACGATGCCTATTATTTCCTGCGCCTCGGCACCTTCATCGAGCGCGCCGACTTCACGGCCCGCGTGCTGGCGCTGAAAGCCGACGTGCTCGACCCGAACCGGCCGTCGATTGGCGGCAGTTCCGATTATTTCCAGTGGTCGTGGATCTTGCGCTCGGTATCGGCGCTGACGTCCTATCACTGGGTCTATCGCGACAACCTGAAGCCCAATCTCGTCGCCGAGTTCCTGATCCTCAAGGCCGAGATGCCGCGATCGCTGGTATCCTGCTACGAGAACGTCACCCTCAATCTCGACAGCCTGTCGCGCGACTACGGCCGTCAGGGCGCCAGCCAGCGCAAGGCGCGGATGCTGCTCAGCCAATTGCAGGACACGACGCTGCCGGGTCTGTTCGCCATCGGCCTCAAGGATTTCCTCGAGCGCTTCATCCTCGACAACGCCAGCCTCGGTAACACCATCGCCGAGCAATACCTGGGGTAACTCGATGCGGCTGCGCATCCGTCACGACATCGTTGCTCGCTATGACGAGCCGGTCACCCTGGCCAGCCGGTCGCTGCATCTTTGTCCGCGCACCTTCGACGGACAATATGTGCGGGCCTGGCATCTCGACATCACCGGCGACTGCCGGCAGGCGCGATCGTCGGATGCCTTCGGCAACATCGTCTACGATTGCGCCGTCGAGGGGCCACTCGACGAGATCGCCATCGCCGCCGAGGGTGAGGTGGAAGTGGACGACACCACCGGCGTGTTGCAGGGCGCGCCGCTCGACCGCATTCCGCCGGCCGTCTTCCTGCGCGAGACGCGCGTCACCATGCGCACGCCGGCCATCGCGGCCTTTGCCGACAAGGCCAAGGCGATGTCCGACGGCACGCCGCTCGACCTCTGCCACAAGCTGATGCACCTCATCCACGACGAGGTCGAAGCGCTTGGCGCCGATCCGGCGGAACTCTGTGGGGTGCGCGAGGTCGCCGCCGAGGACGTGCTCGCCGAGGCCGCCGGCACGCCCGCCGATCTCGCCCATCTGTTCATCGCCGCGGCGCGCGGCCTGTCGCTGCCCGCCCGCTTCGTCTCCGGCTATCTCTGGCAGGAGGAAGATACGGCGACCGGTGCGCTCGCAGCCTGGGCGGAAGCGTTGATTCCCGGTCTCGGCTGGGTGGGCTTCGACGCGGGACGCGACACCTGCCCGACCGACGCCTATGTGCGCGTCGCCTCGGCGCTCGACCAGTCGGGAGCGGCATGGATTCGCTCTGCCGATCGGGGCGGCATTCCAGCCGTGGTGATGGTGACGGCGGCGGCCGACCGGCTGGGCTGATGACACTCTCCCAAAAGCGAAGGCCGGGACTCGTGGGAGTGCCCGGCCTTGCCTTTGCCGACGGTGGAGGGAGCCGTCAGTAGATGCGTTTGCCGTCGGCGCCGAACAGCAGTGCCGCCGACGACGGGAAGCGGGCGGTCAGCGTGTCGCCGATCTCGACGTTCGGCCGGCTCTGGCTGGCGATGGTGACGAGGTCGGAGGCTGCCGAGCGGGCGTAGATCAGCGTTTCCGCGCCAAGATGCTCCAGCATGTCGACGGTGACCGGCAGCGCTGCATCCCCAGACTCAGCAAATTGCGACGGGCGGATGCCCAAGGTGACCGGCGTACCGGCGGCGGGAGCGTCGCCCTTCAGAGCCACCGGAACGACAGCGCCTCCGAAATCGGGTAGGCGGACGTCGGCGCGGCCGGTGCCGCCACCTTCGACGACGCCCTTCAGGAAGTTCATCTTGGGCGAGCCGATGAAGCCGGCAACGAACAGGTTGGCGGGGTTGTCGTAGAGCTCGAGCGGCGCGCCGACCTGCTCGACGATGCCCGACCGGAGCACGACGATCTTGTCGGCCAGCGTCATCGCTTCCACCTGGTCGTGGGTCACGTAGACGATGGTGGCGCCGAGGTCGCGGTGCAGCTTGGCGATCTCGATGCGCATGTGGACGCGCAGTTCGGCGTCGAGGTTGGAGAGCGGCTCGTCGAACAGGAATACCTTGGGATGGCGGACGATGGCCCGGCCGATGGCGACGCGCTGGCGCTGGCCGCCGGAGAGCGCCTTCGGCTTGCGGTCCATCAGCGGCTCGAGCTCCAGGATGCGCGCCGCCTCGTCGACCTGCTTGCGGATCTCCTCCTTGGGCATGCCGGCGAAGCGAAGCGCAAAGCCCATGTTCTCGCGCACCGTCATGTGCGGATAGAGCGCGTAGGACTGGAACACCATGGCGATGCCGCGCTGCGACGGGTCGACCTCGTTCATCCTGTCGCCGCCAATGGCAAGATCGCCGGAGGTGATGGTCTCCAAGCCGGCGATCATGCGCAGCAGCGTCGACTTGCCGCAGCCCGACGGCCCGACGAAGACCACGAACTCGCCCGACTTGATGTCGAGATCGACGCCCTTGATGACCTCCACAGCACCGAAGGACTTCCTCACGTCCCTGAGGGTAACGTCGCTCATGATATGCTTTCCGCTTCGATCGGTTGCGCCGTTCAGCCGGCCTTGATGGTGACGGTGGTCTCGCCTAGACGATGGCAGGCGACCTTGACGACAACATCACCGGCGCCGCCGGTGGTCTCCAGCCAGAAGCCGATGGCGCCGCCCTTCAGCACCGCCTCCGAAGGGCCGAGCAGCTTGGCAGGCCCGCTCACCTCGATGCGGATCGCTTCGTCGAGGAAGGGCAGGAGGTTGCCAAGCTGGTCGAGGGCACGGACGATGACGCGCACCGAGTCCTTGGGTTCGGCCGACAGGTTGGTCCAGTCGGGCGCGACTTCCAGCGTGGTCGGAACGGGATCGCAGGCGAACTTGACGGTCTTGACCGGCTTGCCGCCGACGTAACCAGTGACGGTCGCCTCTTCCCACTTCATGCCCCAGAGGCCGAGTTCTTCGGCCGAGAAGGCGCGGTGGTCGATGACGACGGGCGCATGCGGCAGGTGCGGGTAGGTCTCGCGGTCGGGCTTGACGCGCTTGACGATATCCGGGCCGTACTGAAGCTCGACCTCGTCGCAGTTGGTCAGCACGATCAGCGGCAGGATGCCGCCGATGTTGCGCTCGCCGCGGGCATAGTAGGTGACCGGCTTGAGGACGACTTCCTCCTGGGGATCGCACTGGCTGGTGTAGACCCAGGCGGCGAACTTGGGCTCGCGCCAGGCGTCCATCACGCCATGATGGCAAATGCGGTCGCCGGAGCCGAAGTCCTTGTGGGTGTTGTAGTCGAACATGCACCAGCCGGTGGAGCCGGAGATGTTCGGATCGCCATAGACGGCGTTGAGGATCGAGAGATAGCGGGTGACATGCTCGGCCTGCCGCTGCTCTTGGTCATAGCGCTTGGTCGGGTACATGTGGCCGTTGAACTCGGTCACCATGTAGGGGACGGGCTTCTTGAGGCCGGTGGTCTCCCAGATGGGGCGTAGCGCGGTGCGCGGCCGGTTGACGCCGGGCAGTTCCTCGTTGCCCTGGATGAAGTCGTTCATCGTGTAGACGTCTTCCAGGAACTCGCTGTCGGTGATGTAGCGGACGCCGCCGGTCTGACGGGTCGGGTCGAGGTCGTGGGCGAGCTTGTTGGTGGCCGTGTAGAAGTCGTGGAAATCCTGCGACTCGTTGATGCGCACGCCCCACATGATGATCGACGGGTGGTTCCAGTCGCGCTCGATCATGGCGCGGACGTTGCCGATCGCCAGCGCCTGCCATTTCTCGTCGCCGACATACTGCCAGCCGGGGATTTCCTCGAACACCAGGAGGCCGAGGCGGTCGCAGGCATCAAGGAACCACGGCGACTGCGGATAGTGCGAGGTGCGGACGACGTTGACCTTCAGTTCCCTCTTCAGGATCTCGGCGTCGAGCTCCTGCGCCCGGCGGCCCATGGCGTAGCCGACGTAAGGGTAGGCCTGGTGGCGGTTGAGGCCGCGCAGCTTCAGCGGCTTGCCGTTGAGGCGGAAGCCCTCGGTCGTGAACTCGACGGAGCGGAAGCCGAAATGGACGCAATACTGATCGTCGCCGCTCTCGTGGACGAGGTCGACAACCGCCTCGTAGAGGTTGGGATTGTCGATGTCCCAGAGGGCGATGCCGTCGAGGTTGTTGATCTCCAGCGTCACGCTGTCGCCGGCATAGGAGGCGTTGGCGCTGCCCACCGTCTTGCCGGCGGCATCCTTCAGCGTCACCGACACCTGGCCGGCCAGCTTCAGCCCGCGCGGGTTGGCGATGTCGACGCGGATCTTCGCCGTCTTCTTCGGTGCGAGCACGTCGGGCGTCTCGATCTTGACGTTGCCGACATAGACCGGCGACGTCACGCGCAGCCAGACGTCGCGGTAGATGCCGGCATAGGTGAGATAGTCGATCTGGCCGCCAAAGGGCGGAATGGCCGGGTTCTCGGACCCGTCGATCTTCACGGTGACGAGGTTGTCGCCCTTGGCGAGCCGCTCGGTCAGCCGGGCGGTGAACGGCGTGTAGCCATCGGGATGGGCCACCACCTGTTCGCCGTTGACGTAGACGACGCTGTCGGCCATGGCGCCGTCGAACACCAGCGCCACTTCGCGACCCTCGAACTCCGGCCGCCAGGCGATGACCTTCTGGTAGGTGAAGGGGCGCTGGTAGCAGGTCTCGTCGAAGTAGTTGTAGGGCAGGTCGACGGCGTTGTGCGGCAGGTTAACGGCCTCGCCCTTGCGGAAGGCGGCGGCGAGGTCGGCCGAAAAGCCCTCGTGGAAGGTCCAGCCGGTGTTGCAGTTGATGGTCTTGCGCATTTTCTACCTGTTACTTGACCGAGCCGAGCATGCCTTCGACGAACTGGCGCTGCATGGCAAAGAAGACGAAGAGGGTGGGAATGGTGGCGAGGACCGTGCCGATCATCACCGCGCCGTAGTCGGGGTAGTAAGCCGAGCCGAGCGAGGAGATGACGAGCGTGATGGTCTTGGTGTCGTTGGACTGCAGCACGACCAGCGGCCACAGGTAGCTGTTCCAGATCGTCATGAAGACGATGATGAAGGCGGCGGCATAGGTCGACCGCATCACCGGCATGTAGATCAGCAGGAAGATCTGCCACTCCTTCAATCCGTCGACGCGGGCGGCGTCGCGCAGCTCGTGCGGGAATGCCTTGGTCGACTGGCGGAAGTAAAAGATGATGAAAGCCGAGGCGATGGTGGGCAGGACCACGGCGATATGGGTGTTGATGAGGCCGAACTTGCCCATCAGCATGAACAGCGGGATCATCAGCGCCGCGAAGGGGATCATCAGCGTCAGCAGCATCAGCGTGTAGAGCCTCTCGCGGAAGCGCGAGGCGAAGATCTCGAAGCCATAGCCGGCAAGCGAGGAGATCAGCAGCGTCAACACCGTGGCGATGATGGTGATCTTGGCGGAGTTCCAGAAGATCAGCGGCACATTGACCTGGGTGAAGAACGTCGTCGCGTTGAGGAGTAGCGCCGAGCCGAAGCTCATCTTGCCATTGATGATGTCGGACGTGCTGTTGGTGGCGCCGACGACCATCCACAGGAAGGGAAAGATGGAGATGAAGGCCATCAACCCGAGGATGATATAGACGGCAATGGAGGAGAGCCGCTGCTTGAGACCGTAGCTGATCATGCCTTGCGCTCCCGGGCAGCATAGAATTGCAGGAAGGACAGGACCGCCACCAGGAAGACGATGACGTAGGAGACGGTGGCGGCGTAGCCGAAGTTCGGGGCGAACTTGAAGGTCAGGTTGTAGATGTAGAGAGACAGCGTCAGCGCCGAGTTGCCGGGGCCGGCCGCTCCGCCGGCCGAACCGCCGCCCGTGATGGTCGAGACTTCGTCGAAAAGCTGCAGCGTGCCGATGGTGGAGGTGACCGTGGTGAACAGGATCACCGGCTTCAGCATGGGAACGGTGAGGTACAGGAAGCGGGCCCAGGTCGGCACACCGTCGATGCGGGCCGCCTCATAGACCGAGCGGTCGATGTTCTGCATGGCCGCGAGGTAGAAGATCATGTTGTAGCCGGTCCAGCGCCAGGTGATTGCGATGATGATCATGGTCCGGCACCAGAAGGGATCGGTCATCCAGGGGATGCCGGTGTCGACGATGCCGAGGTTGATCAGTGTGGTGTTGATCAGCCCGTTGGCGACGAACATTGACTTGAACAGCACCGTGTAGGCGACCAGCGAGGTGACGCAGGGCAGGAAGATCGCAGTGCGCAGCAGCCCGCGGAACTTGAGATCCGGGCTGTTGAGCAGCGACGCGGTGATCAGCGCCAGCGTCAGCATGATCGGCACTTGCACCAGGAAGAAAATGAACGTGTTTTTCAGTGCCATGAAAAACAGGGGATCGTTGAATAGGCGGTAGATGTTCTTGAGCCCGGCAAACGAGAGGCGCATGCCGAGGCCGGATTGGAAGGACATCCAGAGCGAGTGCAAGATCGGAAAGATCATGAAGGTGGCGATCAGCACCAGCGCGGGGCCGACGAACAGCCAGCCGTTGACGTCGAAGCGCGGCCTCATGCGCCGCTGGGAGAGTGCTGACATGGGTCACCGTTCCGGTAGAGCGGGGCTCTCGGGCATCCTCCGGTTGGCGGTCCGGCCGGGGAGGTGCCGATGAATCTGGTAGCTTTGCGTGGCGCTACGCCCGGTTCGCTCCGGCCTTGGGTCCGGAAGAGCGGTGGACGTTGCCTTCAGATGCGCCGCGTCCATCGACGGCATTGCCGGATGACGCGGGGGCAGGACGGAGAGGCGAGCGGCATGTCTGCCGCCCGCCGGTCACGTCATCACTGAACGAGGGTCTGGGCCTGCTCGTTGATGGCCTTGATCACGTCGTCCACCGAGGCGCCCTTGGCGAGCTCGGGCTGATGGGCGGCGACCACCGAGTCCACCTCGTTGGTGAAGGTGCCGTAGTTGACCGAGGGCACCTTGGACAGCCAGTCGGAGAAGGTCTGCCAGATCGGCTCGCCGCCGAAGAAGGCGTCGGACGACTTGTAGGCTTCGCCTTCGCGGGCAGCCAGCAGCGAACCGACGGCGCCACGGTCAACGAGGATCTTCTGGTAGAAGTTGACGTCCTTGGCGTAGATCTCGTTCAGGAAGTCGATGGCCTCGTCCTTGGCGGCGGACGCCGACAGGACGTACCAGCTCGAACCGCCGAGGTTCGAGTAGTGGGTCGCGCCCTCGATGGTCAGCTTCGGGATCGGGGCGATGCCCCAGTTGCCGGACTGCTCGGGCTGCGACTTGACGGTGCCGGTGATCCAAACGCCGGTGGTGACGGAAGCCACTTCGCCGGCGGTGAAGGCGCCGACCCAGTCGGCCCAGCCGGCGGCCGGGCGGAAGATGTTGGCGGTCTGGATCTTCTGGATGACTTCCAGCGCGGCCTTCAGCGCGGCATTGCCCTCGATCGCGAGGTTGCCGTCCTTGTCGAAGTACCAGCCACCGGCCGACTGCATGATGATGCGGGTGAGACCGGCGTCGTTCGGGTCATAGGCCAGCATCTTCTTGCCGGTCTTCTCCTCGACGATCTTGGCGATCTCGATGTACTTGTCCCAGGTGATGTCCTGGAGGTCGGCGGGCTGGAAGCCGGCCTGCGACAGCAGGTCCTTGCGGTAGTAGAAGCCGGTCACGCCCGAGTCGAAGGGCATGGAATAGACCTTGTCGTCCAGCGTGGCGAGGGCGACCTTGTAGGGAGCGAAGCCGGAATAATCGACCTTGTCGCTGAGCGGAGCGAAGGAGTCGGGGAAGGACTGCAGGTACTTCTGCGCGCCGTAATCCTCGATGAGGACGATGTCGGGCATGCCATCGGCGACGCCGGAGGCGAGGCCGGTCTGCAGCTTCTGCTCGAGGTCGGCCTTGGCGAAGTCGACGACGTTCAGTTTGAAGTCCGGGTGAGTCTTGGCGTAGATCTCACCGGCTTCCTTCATGATCGCGACGTTGAAGTTCGGGTCCCAGCACCAGACGGTGACTTCGGCGGCCTGGGCGGCCGTGATGGCAATGAGGCTGGCGCCCGCGAAGGCGAGCGCAACAGTTTTGCGGTTCATGCGGTTTTCCTCCACTCGTGTCCGAGGCGTCCTCAGCCTCTCGGGGGCACTATCCGATACTCGTTCACCCGACGCAAGGTATTATTTAGTAAATTTTACCAGTTTTCGGCGGCAGAGATGTCGGGGTCAGAGGTAAATAGTTTACCTGCGACAGGGGCGAATGCCAATCGGGCCGGGATGACCAATTAGGATAGGTACGGACATGCGCGATCCGACGAAGGGCGCATTCGGGCGAGGGCAATCAGGATGGCCGGAAGCGTTTACGCGGCGCCATCGGGGCGGCGGCAACTGTCGCGCCAGATAAGCTCGGTGGCAATGGTGACGCGCTTGACATAGTCGCGGCCGCCCAACTGCTCCATCAACAGGTCGAAGGCATTCTCGCCGATGCGTTCGGCCGGAATGCGCACTGTAGTCAGGGGTGGCGCCAGGAACTGGGCGGCGGGAATGTCGTTGAAGCTGGCCACGGCGATGTCTGTGGGAATGCGCAGGCCGCGCTCCTGGATGGCCCGGTAGGCGCCGATCGCCACGTTGTCGTTGGAGGTGACGACGATTTCCGGCAGGTTGGCTTCGGCCATCATCTGGCAGGCGAGGCGATAGCCGCTCTCGAAGCGGAGCTGCTCGGCCAGCAGGTAATGCGCCGGGTTGAACAGGTCTCGCTTCTCCGTCCACTCCCGGAAGGTCTTGGCGCGTTCCTCGTTGGCCGGGTAGAGCACGTTGCCCGACGGACGGTCGTCGCCGAGAAAGCCGAAGCGGCGGTAACCGGCGGCGTAGAGCTGGTCGAGCAGGCGCGTCATGGCGAAGGAGAGATCGCAGGCGACGATGTCGAACAGGTCGATGTTGGGGGCGAAGTCGGCCAGAACCAGGTTGGCGTTGATGTGCCGCACCCAGTCGATCTCGGCGTCGGTATGCATGCCGAGCGCGATGATGCCGGCCGCGCCCTGAAGGTCCTCGGCCGGCGGCAGCTCGGTCGAGCGATAGATGACCTGTACCTCGACGCGGTTGGCGCGTGCCCGCGCCTCGATGCCCATGCGGACGCCGATGTAGTAGGGGTCGGCCAGCTCGTCTTCGGGGCGGAGGAAATGCACGATGCCGATGCGGGCGCCGGTGTGGTCGCTCGATGCCTGCGGCCGATGCGGGCGCGGCCGGTTGCGCGGCGTCAGATAATTGAGGGCCTCGGCGGTCTCGATGATCGCCTGCCGCTTTGCCTCGGTGATCGACAGCGTTGCGTCGTAATTGAGGACGCGCGAAACGGTGGCCGAGGAAACTCCGACCGCCTTGGCGATTTCCTTGATCGTGACCATCCGTGCACTCTCACCCAGTTGCCCAAACGCCGATCAACCGTTCCAGTCTACGGCCAAATGACCATTCCGGGTAGTAAAGTTTTACTAAATCATCCGAAAGGTGGATGCCGATCGGTCGGCGTCGGTCTTGCCGCTGCTGGAGAATCCGGCAAAGGAGCGGATTTCTGTTACCCGCATTTGTCCGTCGGTGTAAAGGCTTGCGCTGTCGGAGGCCAGGAAGCGGCCTCACTGCCAGGCGACGAGCATAGCGCCCGCGGCGATCAGCGCCACGCCGGCGGTCCCCTGCGGCGACAGGCGTTCGCCGAGGAACACCACCGCGAAAATGGCGACCAGCACCACCGACAGCTTGTCGACCGGCGCGACGCGTGCCGCCTCGCCAAGCTTCAGGGCTTGGAAGTAGCAAAGCCAGGACGCGCCGGTGGCAAGGCCGGACAACAGGAGAAAGAGCCAGGCGCCACCGGGAACGGCCGGGATCTCCGCGTAGCTTCCGCTGAAGGCGACGACGGCGCAGACGAGTGCCAGCACGACAGCCGTGCGAATGAGCGTCGCGAGGTCGGAACTAATCGCCTCGACACCCGCTTTAGCGAGAATGGCAGTGGCCGCCGCCGCGACGGCCGACAGGACGGCCCAGGTCTGCCAGAACTGGAGAAGGCTTTTCATGACGGTAAGTTCCTTTGACGCGCCGGAGAACGGTAGCATGGCCGGCATTGGCGCGAGCAGCTTTCCGACGAGGGCTCGCGGCGCCGATTGCCAAATGACGGCGAAGGTTTCAGAGTGCCTTTCAAACCGGAGCGCTTTGCCATGCTGACCATCTACGGCGTCTATAAATCGCGCGCATCGCGCCTCTATTGGCTCGTGGAGGAACTTGGACTGGCGTTTCACAAGGAGCCGGTGCTCCAGGCTCGCAAGGTGCCGGATCCGCTCGCTGCCGATGCTCCGATCAACACCTGGACCCCCTCTTTCCTCGCCATCAATCCGATGGGGCAGGTCCCGGCAATCGACGATGACGGCCTCGTGCTGACCGAGTCGCTGGCCATCCTCCTCTATCTCGCCAAGAAGCATGGCGGTCTGCTGGCGCCGCAAGATCTCGCCGAAGAAGGACGGATGCTGCAATGGCTGATGTGGGGGGCGACGGCGTTGGAACCGATCACCGTGGTGGTCACCCAGGGCGATGAGAGCGGCGAATGGAAGACCGACGCCGGCAAGAAGCGGCTGGTCGGCATAGGAGAGTCGCTGAGGCGGCCGCTTTCCGCCTTCGAGATGCATCTCGCCGGCGGCGATTACGTGGTCGGCAACCGCTTTACCGTCGTCGATCTGGCATTGGCGGAGATCGTTCGCTACGTGCAGAACCATCCGGAGCTGCTGGAGCCCTATCCCAGGGTGATGGCGTGGCTGGAACGTTGCCAGGCGCGACCGGGGTTCAAGGCGATGTGGGCAAAGCGCAATGCCGAGTGAGCGCCGGATCGATTGACACCATCCCTCCTTGCTGCCACACGCGGCGTAATCAACATCGCCGGATGCCGACCATGACCATTGCCAGCCCGCGACTGCTCGACGGCCTGATCGCCGCTTCGATCGAGGCCGGGCAGGTCATTCTCGACATTTACGCCCGGCCGATCGACGTTGCGTTCAAGGCCGATGCCTCGCCGGTGACCGAGGCCGACGGGTTGGCCGAAGCCGTGCTGCTCGCCGCCCTTACGCGCCTTGCGCCTGATGTGCCGGTGGTGGCCGAGGAGAGCGTTTCGGCCGGTCGGGTTCCTGCCGCCGCCGACCGGTTCTTCCTGGTCGATCCGCTCGACGGCACCAAGGAGTTCATCCGTCGCAACGGCGACTTCACCGTCAACGTCGCGCTGATCGAGCGGGGCGAACCGGTGATGGGCGTCGTCCATGCGCCGGCTATCGGGCGACTGTTCGCCGGCGGGCCCGAGGGCGCCTGGGAAATGGCCGTCGATGGCGATGCCATCGTCGAGCGGCGGCCGATCCGCGTGCGCGATGTGCCTGCCGAAGGGGCGACGCTGCTCGTCTCCCGCAGTCATGCCACAGCCGCCACCGATGCGTTCCGGCCGACGGTGGCCGTGGCCGACCGACGTGTGGTCGGCTCGTCGCTGAAGTTCTGCCTGATCGCCGCCGGCGAGGCCGACGTCTATCCACGCTTCGGTCCCACCATGGAATGGGACACGGCAGCCGGTGACGCGGTGCTGAGGGCGGCCGGCGGGATCATGGTGCTGCCGGATGGCGAACTCTTTCCCTATGGCAAGCGGGACCGGCCAGGCCTTGCCGATTTTGCCAACCCATCGTTCATTGCTGCATCCGATCGCCGCCTTGTCGCGTTTCATCGTGACCTGGTGTGATCCATTTTTGAGGAGATTGCCGTGAGTTATTCCGAAGCCCAGCGCGAGCTTGCCACTGTCACCGAGGAACTCAGGTCGTGGCTGATGACCGAAGCCTTGCCGATCTGGTGGGCCTTCGGCGTCGATCACGTCAACGGCGGCTTCCACGAAGTGCTGGGCCTCAGGTGCGAGATCACGCCGGCACCGCGCCGGGTGCGCGTCACGGCCCGCCAGATCTTCACCTTCGCGCTGGCCGGCCGGCTCGGCTGGACCGGCCCGTGGGAACGCACGGTGGAAGAGGGGCTCGATTACTTCCTTGAGAAGTGCGTGCTGCCGAACGGTGCCGTGCGCATGGTGACCAATGCCGACGGCTCGCCCAAGGACGACAGCTTCTCCCTCTACGATCAGGCCTTCGCGCTGTTCGCGATGGCGGCTGCTGCGTCGGTGGTCAAGGATCGGTCGGCGGTCGAAGCGGCGGCGGTGAAGCTCCGCACGCTGCTAATGACCGAGTACAAGAATTCGATCGCCGGCTTCGAGGAGGCCGCCAATCCTCGCACCCTGCCGCTCAAGGCCAATCCGCATATGCACATGTTCGAGGCCTGTCTCGCCTGGGAGGAGGTGGGCGGCGACGCGACGTGGAGCAAGCTCGCCGACGAGATCGCCGAGCTGTGCCTTTCCAAGTTCCTCGATCCCAAGGAAGGTTGGCTCAAGGAGTTCTTCAACGCCGACTGGTCGGTGGTGGGCGGGGTCGAAGGCCGCATCTGCGAGCCAGGCCACCAGTTCGAGTGGGCCTGGCTGCTGACCCGCTGGGGAACCTCGCGCAAGCGTCCCGATGCCGTCGCCGCAGCGAGCCGCCTGTGCGAGCTGGGTGAGAAGCACGGCATCAATGTGTCGCAGCAGGTGGCGATCATGGGCATTCTCGACGACCTCTCCATCCATGACGGTACGGCGCGCATGTGGTCGCAAACCGAGCGGATGAAAGGCAACGTGGCGCTGGCGGCCATCGCTTCAAGCGAAGCGGAGCGCGACGACCACCTCGGGAAGGTGGTAACGGCCGCAAGGGCCTTGCAGCGCTATTTCGAGGTGGACACACCAGGCCTCTGGCGCGATCGCATGAACCCGGACGGCTCCTTCGTGATCGAGCCGGCGCCTGCTTCGACCTTCTACCACATTATCTGCGCCATTGATGAAGTCGGGAAGTATGTCTCAACCCATTGATTGGGCGAGTGTTCCTGTCGATCGTTAAGGCTCTGATTCAGGTCTGGCCGTCCCGCTTCCGGTGTTGCCGGTCGGGGCGGCTTCTTCATGTTGAGAATCCGATTCAGCCCGTTTTCTTGTGCGCAGAGTCCGGGAACTCGCCTAACTGCTTGATCTCGAGCGCTTGCGCGCCGGGCGTTTGTGAGTTCAAGTGCGGCCGGAGGAAGGCTAACGAAGAGGTAACCATGGGGGGCGTGGAGGACGGTCGCCTGTACGGACAGCCGATGGCGGAGTCAGGGCTCGACACGGCTTTCATCGAGCGGTCGCTGTTCGATGCGCTGATCGATACCGCCGAGGCCGATCCCGATCTTGTCGCCATCGAGGACCAAAACCGGCAGCAGGTGACGCGCCGTAATCTGTTGCTCGCCGCCTGCGTGCTCGGCAGACGGCTTACCTCAGTCAGTCGGAAGGGCGATCGGGTGGGGGTGCTGCTGCCCAACGTCAATGGCGCGGCCATCGCGTTCTTCGCGTTGCTCGCCTATGGGCGAACGCCGGCGCTGCTCAACTTCACCGCCGGCAGCCATGGCCTCGGTGGCGCCATCAGGGTGGGCACCATCCGGACGGTGATTACCTCCAGCGCCTTCGTGAAGACGGCCAAGCTCGAACCGGTGATCGATGACCTCAAGGACAAGGTGCGCATCGTCTATCTCGAGGACGTGCGGGCCGGCCTTTCCTTGCTCGACAAGGCGGTGGGGGCCACCTATGCCCGCTGGGCGCGGATGCTGCACCGGCCCTATCGGCGGGCGCCGGGCGATATCGCCGCCGTGCTGTTCACGTCGGGTACCGAGGGAGCGCCGAAGGGGGTAGGGCTGGCCTCGACCAACTTCCTCTCCAACGTTGCTCAGATCCTGGCGCTCTACACGTTCCGTCCTGAAGACACGATGTTCAACGCGCTGCCGGTGTTCCATTCCTATGGCCTCACCGCCGGTCTGCTTCTGCCGATCTACGGCCGCTTCAAATCCTTCCTCTATCCCTCGCCGCTGCACTACAAGATCATTCCCGGTCTGGTGCGCGACAGCGGCTCGACCGTGTTGCTCTCCACCGACACCTTCGCCGCCGGCTGGGCGAGGGCGGCAGAGGATGGCGACTTCAACAAGGTTAGTCTCACCATCCTCGGCGCCGAGCGCGTCAAGGAACAGACGCGGGCTCTGTGGATGGATCGCTTCGGCGTGGTGCTCAACGAGGGCTATGGCGCGACCGAGTGTGCGCCGGTGCTGTCGGTCAACTATCCGGGCAATTTCCGCGAGGGTACCGTCGGACGCCTGCTGCCGGGCATCGAGGCACGTCTCGATCCGGTGCCCGGACTTGAGGTTGGCGGACGTCTCCACGTGCGGGCGCCTAACGTCATGGCTGGCTACTACCTCGCCGACCAACCGGGTGAGCTCAAGCGCAACGACCCGAATGGTTGGTACGATACCGGCGACATCGTCTCCATCGACGACGACGGCTTCGTCATACTGCTCGGGCGGGCCAAGCGCTTCGCCAAGATCGGGGGCGAGATGATCTCGCTTGCCGCCGTCGAGGCCTTCGCCGCGGCGCTCTGGCCCAACTCGTCGCATGCTGTCGTCGCCATATCGGATCCACGTAAGGGCGAGGCTCTGGTGCTGGTCACCGACGCGGGCGACGCCAGCGTCGAAGCGCTCACCGCCTATGCGCGCGAGCATGGCATTCCGGAGCTTCAGGTACCGCGGAAGGTCGTCAAAACCTATGCCTTGCCCGTGCTCGGCACCGGCAAAATGGATCTCGCCGCCATCGAGCAGATGGCTCGTTCCTGAGACCGGATTCCCACCCTTTGCTGGAAGTGCCTGACCGGACTCAGCTCTCCGGTCGGGCCCGGTTGTGCCGAAGGTGATCGATTCATCGATCGGTAACCCCTCCATGGGACTCTTCATGCGAGCCGCCGGTAATGTGACGCAACCAAAGGTTTGTATCGGAAGTTGGTTGAAGGTGCTCTCAATTCGGATGAACAAGGCGTGAATATTTATGATTAACAAAGCATTGATGAGCTTTGTTAATGTGACTGATCAACTCGCACGCGCGTTTTTGTCTCGCAGTTGCTGCCGCACTTGCGATTTGTCGTAAAGCTCAAGCAAAATCAAACGGATGGATGACCATCTTTCGATTTGCCGTGCGGTTTGTGGCGATTTTTCTCAAGCAGATGATGGGGCGGCAAAGTGGCCCCGAAAACGTCAGAAATGCCTTCTTTTAAGCTCCCCCACGCTCGACCGAAGCCCTCTTCTGCGAGAGGATCCACAGTGGCGCCAAGTCTCGATTTTCCGCGCCGGCTGCAACTTCCAGGAGTCCGGTGCGCCGTCGCTTGAGATAATGAATCAAAACCGACGGCCTCGATCAAGCCTAAATGGGAGTCATTTCAGGCCATTGGCAGAGATGGCTTGCCCAAGTTCGAGTCAGGTCGGCTTGATGCTTTCAACCGCCCTGCGAGCTCAGCGATGAGGTGCGCCTCTGCCCGTCAGTGCGGTCCTGAGCGAGCGCTCTCCACCCGCTGGTCGTTTCCCTCTCGGCTTTCCGAACAGGTCTGCCGTTTCGGTTGACGACCACCGATGAGAAGCCGTTTGCCTTTCACTCACCGTCTGCGCAACAAAAGCGTCGCCTTCGGACTTTTCCTGGATCGACCGTCCGACTATCATGGCCCACATTCGCTGATGCGCGGTTATCCGCGTTTTGCCCAAGGATGTCGTCGTTGCCCCTCAGCCCCCAATCCGTGAGCCGCCCGCTCGACGCCATTGATCCGGTGTGGGCCCGCGTGCGGCGAGAAGCCGCAGCCGTCGTCGAGAACGAGCCGGCGCTGGGTGGCTTCATGCATCTGACGGTGCTCGACCATGTCAGGCTGGAGGACGCCGTCATCCAGCGCGTCGCCGATCGGCTCGGCAACACCACCGTTCTCTCGGCAATGATCGCCCAGGCCTTCCGCGAGGCGGTGGCCGACGATGATGGCATCGCCGCCGCCTTCCGGTCGGACATCGTGGCCTTCGAGGATCGCGACCCGGCCTGCGACCGCTTCATCGAGCCGCTGCTCTACTTCAAGGGGTACCATGCCATCGAGGCGCATCGGCTAGCCCACTGGCTTTGGAACCATGGCCGGCGCGACCTGGCGCTCTATCTGCAAAGCCGGTCGTCGGAAGTGTTTCAGGTCGACATCAATCCCGGCGCGCGGCTCGGGCGCGGCCTGTTCTTCGATCACGCCACCGGTATCGTCATCGGCGAAACGGCGGTGGTGGAAGACGACGTATCGCTGTTGCAGAACGTCACCCTCGGCGGCACCGGCAAGGAGACCGGCGATCGCCATCCCAAGATCCGCCATGGCGTGATGATCGGAGCCGGCTCGAAGATCCTCGGCAACATCGAGGTAGGCTGCTGCTCGCGCGTCGCGGCCGGTTCCGTGGTGCTGAAGCCGGTGCCACGTGGCACGACCGTGGCCGGCGTGCCGGCGCGGGTAATCGGCGAAGCCGGCTGCAGCGACCCGTCCCATTCCATGGAACAGCGTTTGCCGGAGGGCGGCGAAGGCTGAGAAAGAGCGGGGGACCATGCAACCGGCCCGCCGTTCACGGGTTTCCTTGCCAGTCCGTCCGTGCCAGAACACGCCGACGCCGGCGACTCGTTGCCGCCGGTTCACTCCATCGCGAGCGACCGCCGGCCCATATTGGAGAACCACGTTGACCAAAGACGAAATCGCCCGCATCGAGAAATTCCTGCGCAAGACGCTGCAGTCGCCGACGATCAGCGTGCGGGTGCGGCCGCGCAAGACGGACTCGGCCGAGGTCTACGTCGGCGAGGAGTTCATCGGCGTGGTCTATGAGGACGACGAGGACGACGAGAAGTCGTTCAATTTCCAGATGGCCATCCTTGCCGAGGATATCGCCGGCTGAGCTGGCGACGCACCGACGCAGACTCCATGGAGCGTTTCGTGTTCGTTGAGGACGCGGGACGCTCTGTGCTTTTGGGCTAACGGCGCAGCGTCGTCCGGCGCGGCTGGTAGCCGTCCGAACCGGATTGCACGCACTCGGCTGGCGTATTACGCCGTGACACCGAAGGACAGGAGCAGGACGCGCACGCCGCTCTTGATGCCGGCCCAGTCGGCGAGCAGGCCCTTGCGGAAGCGGATCTGCACCGACAGGTCGTTGCCGGCGTGGGTCTCGGTCAGGCAGGAGGCGGGATACTCGCTGTCGTCAGGCGCCGTGCAGTGCGTGGTGAACGGATTGGTCGACCCTGCCTCGAAGAATACCTCTTCGCCGCTCAGGCCGGATTCCTCGGACATGCTGTGGCCGACGAGGCCGCTCGGTGCCGGAATGGTCCCTTCGGCAAAGAAATGCTGGTAGACGTTGATCAGTCGGCCGACGCTGTCGGTTGGCGTGTCGCGCGTGCGGATGGTCAGGTAGACGATCGGCGCGTTGGCGCCGAGGTCGAGGAAGTCCTTGCGGAAGGCGCGCGTGTAGCCTGCCATCTCCGGAAAATGCACGGCAAGGTCGATGCGGTCGTGCGGACCGACGTTCCTCTGGTCGGGGAATCGGAACATGTTGGCCGGGATCACCAGCCGCTGCTGACCGATGAACAGTGCCACCGGGGCCGGGTCGGTCGAGCGGCCGTCGCGACTGTCGAAGTTGTCCGACAGGCCGATCAGGATGTTCACCAGCATGACGCCGCCAGCCAGCAGGAAAGAGGTCAGGATGGCGCGCAGGAACCAGGCCGTCGCGCTGGTGCGGCGGCGCGCCGGGCGCCGGGCGGGACGCAGCAGGCTTTCGTCCTGATATGCCGCGTAGTGGGTCACGACCGCCTCCCGAATTGAGACACGTATCCGGACCGCCGTGATCGGCCATCCGAAGACATCGCCGAACTCCGCCCGTTCCGTCACTTGGCCCGGTCCACGCCGCCGCGGTCCGTACCTTGCGATATTGCAGGCAGGTCTATGCTTATTGTTTCATTTCGGATCAGGGTTAAGGCGGGGTTAACAGCGATGGATATGGAGATTCTCGTCACCTGTTTTTCGATTGCGCTGGGGTTTGTGCTGGCAGGCCTGCTGTCGTCGCTCTACCAGCTCGTGACGTCCAAACCGGCCCGTTTCGAGATGCAGGCCGAGACCATTCTGCTCGGCATCGCGCAGACTTTCCTGATCATGTTCGCCGGCCCGGCCATCCTGATGCGCAATGCCATTCGTGGCCGGCGGATCGAGCACCGCAACCTCGGCTGGCTTGTGGCTTCGACGGCCATCGCTGGCGCCTGGAGCCTTTGCTCGGGCGTCATGCTGCTGCCATTCTTCATCGTTGTCGCCCAGTCGATCGGCTGAAAGTCGCCCGCTTCACTTCGGATAACACCCTCCGTCGAAAGTCCTAGCAAAGAAAGACTTCTGAAACGGTTCGCTCCTAAGCTCGTTGTTCGTGCTTGTGGGCGGAGCGTGCGGACATGTCGCGGTTCGGCTGGGAGAAGGCGAGAAAGGATGACAAGCGCCGCCGAGAGGTGGCAGCATGAACCTTCTTGCGTTCCTGCGTTTCCGAAGGGCTGACCTCTTGCGACAGGCAGCGAACCTGCTGCCGATCATCTTCACCGCCATACTCTTGGTCTTCGCCGAAAATTCCGCCCTGGAAGCCTATCGCACCTTCCAGCGCATCGAAGCGTCCAACGCCAGCGAGGCCATCCGGGCCGGTCGTGACATTGGCGACCAGGCCAAGCTCGTGGAAATGTCGCGCCGGAAGCTCGGCAATCGGCTGATCCTCGGCTTTACCACGGACGATGCCGCCGACATCCGATCGGCCCTTGGGCGTCTGCTGTCCACCATCGAAGCCGCAAGGCCATCCTTCATCATGCCCGGCGACGCGGCGCTGATTTCCCAGATCGACAGCATCGCCGAGCTGGCATCCGGTCTGAGCGTCGCCTTTGCGAACGTCGGACCGGACGATACGGCCATCCTCAACGCCCTCGACGGCGACCTCCGGCGCCTTTCGGAAAAGTTCCGCCTGCTTCAGGAGAACATGACGGAGCAGGGCTCCCGCTACATCGCCTTGCAGGGTGAGACGCTGACGGCGAGCTATTCGGCCATGCTGAAGCTGTCGATCGCGCTGGTTGGCGCCATCGTGTCGATGCTGGCGCTTCTCGTGCTGAACCGCCGCGCCACCTGGCAGGCCAATTATCGCGCCGACCACGACGTCACCACGGGCGTGCTCAACCGGCGGGCCTTCGAGCGCTGGATCGAGGGCATTCATTTCGATCCGCAGGCCACCAAGGCGGTCATGGTCTTTGATCTCGACAACTTCAAGGAGATCAATGACGAACTGGGGCACATGGCCGGCGACCACGTGCTCAAGGTCTTCGTCCGCAATCTGGTCGCCTCCTTCGGCCAGGACGCGCTCGTGGTGCGCTGGGGAGGCGACGAGTTTGTCGTCGTGGTGTCCACCGACGGGTTTGTCGAGGCAGGCGCGGTAACGCTGCTGCGTGCCTCGTTTCAGCGATTGCAATCGATCGTGCGCTTCGGCGACACCGATATAGATATCCGCTGCTCGGGCGGTGCCGCTGTCTGGCCGTCCGACAGCCGCGACTTCCACGAAGTGCTGCAGCTCGCCGATCTTGCCCTCTACAAGGCGAAGTCGCGCGGCAAGTCGCGTCTTCAGTTCTACGACACCGACATCCTCAACGAACGCCATAAGGTGCTGGCGCTGCGCGAGCGCCTGCGGGCGGCGTTGCGCGATGGCGAACTCAGTCTCCATTGGCAGCCGCAGGTCGACGTGGAGCGCGGCTATGTTCCGTCGGCCGAGGCGTTGATCCGCTGGGTCGACCGGGAGACCGGGCGTCTCGTTCCCCCGAGTGAGTTCATTCCGGCCGCCGAAGCGTCCGATCTGATCATCGAGATCGATAACTTCGTCATCGAGGAGGCGGTGAGCACGGCCGCCAGATGGGCGACGATCTGGCAGTATCCGCCGATCGTCGCCGTCAATGTTTCCGCGGTGCACTTCCAGCGGCGCGAGTTCGTCGGGCAGGTGCGCGACATCCTGCGCCGCCACAACGTCAGTCCCGACCGGCTCGAACTCGAAATCACCGAAGGCGTCATTCTCGGCAACAACATCGAGGTGACCCGCAACCTGAAGGGTCTCGAAGCCCTCGGCGTGCACATCGCGCTCGACGACTTCGGCACGGGCTATTCCAATATCGCCTATCTGTCGCAACTCAAGCCCGACAGGCTGAAGATCGACCAGACCTTCATCGCCACCCTGGCCGGCAACTGCCAGATGGAATCTCTGGTGTCGGCGATCATCGGCATCGGCAAGGCGATCGATTGCGAAGTGGTGGCCGAGGGTGTCGAGACGGCCGATCAGCTCGACCTCGTGCAGCGCCTAGGATGCTGTCTGGTACAAGGCTATTACTTCGCCAAGCCGATGCCCAACGAGGAGTTCCAAGCCTGGCGCGACGCCAACTACCCGGACGCCGTCGCCTCGGTGAAACATCTCCGCCGGCTCGGTGACCGGCTGGCGAGCATCATCGGCGACGAGACCGGACGGCGACGCAGCCACGAAGCGACATGACGCCACCTGCGTCAACGGACTTGGCCGCATCGCGTGGCGGCGTTATGTAGGCACGATCCAATCACCCCGATCCGATCGGAGCGCGCCATGGCCGTCTGGCCCACCGAAATCCGCCTTTCTGCCGACAAGCGTTCGCTGGCGGTCGCTTTCGAGGACGGCAAGTCCTTTTCCATTCCTGCCGAGCTCCTGAGAGTGAACTCGCCTTCGGCCGAGGTTCAGGGGCATGCCCCGAGCCAGCGCGTCACCGTCGCCGGCAAGAGCGGCGTCAGGATCACCGCCGTCGAGCCGGTGGGGTCCTATGCCGTCCGTCTGGTGTTCGATGACGGCCACGACAGCGGCCTTTATACCTGGACCATCCTCTACGAGACCGGCCGGGATCAGGAGGCGCTGTTCTCCGCCTATACCGCCGAACTCGCGGCGAAGGGGCTCTCGCGCTGATCGGGAGACTAGACGTGAAAAACGCCGCCGCGGCTGGCCGCGACGGCGCTGTGTTTCATGTCGCTGGTCGATCAGCGGACGACGACGACCTTGGTGCCGACGCCGACGCGCTCATAGAGATCGGCGACATCGTCATTGGTCATGCGGATGCAGCCCGACGAAACGGCCTGACCGATGGTCCAGGGCTCGGCGGTGCCGTGGATGCGGTAGATGGTCGAGCCGATGTACATGGCGCGGGCGCCGAGCGGATTGTCGGGGCCACCGGGCATGAAGTAGGGCAGCTTCGGCTGGCGCTTGCGCATGGCAGGCGGCGGCGTCCAGCCCGGCCACTCGGCCTTGCGGGTGATGTGATGCGTGCCCTGCCAGGTGAAGCCCGGCCGTCCCACGCCGATGCCGTACTTCATCGCCTTGCCGTCGCCGAACACGTAGTAGAGCCGGCGCTCGGTGGTGTTGACGATGATCGTGCCCTGGCCGTAGGGGCCGGTATAATCGATCAGCTCTTTCTTGATCGGGCTTTCCATCGACCGCGCCGAAGGTTTGCGGACGATCGTCTGGAAGCCGCCGGTGGCGGGGTCCCAGAAGCGAACGGTTTCCTCTTCGGCACGGGCGGCGCCCGTGTGGAGCGACGCGGCCATGGTGGCAACCGCCGCAAGGAGAAGCATCTTTCTCATCATGAAAGAACCGGAATCCGATAGTTTGAGAGGAGGGCGCAACAAAACTGAGGTTCGACTCGAAACCGCGCCGAACCGGAAACTGACGGAAAGACGATGCAGAGTGCGTCGCAGACCTTCAAGCGCTTATACGCGGAATTCCGGCCTGGGTTCCGCCTTCCGGCCGCTTTGTTGCCACAATGCAACGGTCGCGCTCCGGTTTTCCCAACCGGCCGCTGCACCTTGCCGCAACAGCGTCACACCGTGAGTTGCTGGCCTAGCTCGACCACACGATTGGAGGGCAGACGGTAGAAGTCGGTGGCGTTGGCCGACATGCGGGTCAGCGAGATGAACAGGCGGTTCTGCCACACCGGCATCGGCGACTGCGGGCTCGGCTTGAACGAGCGCCGGTTCAGGAAGAAGGAGGTCGCCATGATGTCGAACTTGATGCCCTGCTTGCGGCACTGGGCGAGCGCGCGCGGCACGTTCGGCGTCTCCATATAGCCGAAGGTCAGCTCGACAAGGATGAAATCTTCCGACAGCGGCTCGATCTTCACGCGCTGGTCGTCGGGGAAGCGCGGCGTCGTCACCACGTGCACGGTCATGATGATGTTCTTGGCGTGCAGGACGTTGTTGTGCTTGAGATTGTGCAAGAGCGCGCTCGGCGCGATCTCGGGGTCGGAGGTCAGGAACACGGCGGTGCCGCCAACCCGCACCGGGTGCGACTTGCCGAGCATCTTGATGAGATCGGTGAGCGGGATGTTCTCGCGGTGCGACTTCTCATAGACCAGCTCGCTGCCGCGCACCCAGGTCCACATGCAACTGGCAACGCAGACGGCCAGCGTCAGCGGCAGATAGCCGCCGTCGAACACCTTCAGGAGGTTGGCCGACAGGAAGATGATCTCCATCGACAGGAAGGGCGCGACGATAGCCACGGCCACCCAGATCGACCATTTCCAAACCTTCCAGACCACGATGAAGGCCAACATGGACGACATCACCATCTCGCCGGTGACCGAGATGCCATAGGCCGAGGCCAGCGCGCTCGACGAACGGAAGAAGATGACCAACGCCAGGATGCCGATCAGCAGCACCCAGTTGATGCGTGGCAGATAGATCTGCCCGGCCTGCGTCTCGGACGTGTGGCGGCTTTCGATGCGAGGAATGAGGCCGAGCTGCACCGCCTGCTGGGTCAGCGAGAAAGCGCCGGTGATGACGGCCTGGCTGGCGATGATTGTGGCGATGGTAGCAAGAAGGATGAACGGAAGCAGGATCGGCGCCGGCACCATCAGGAAGAACGGGTTTTCCAGTGCCTGAGGGTTGGACAGCACCAGCGCGCCCTGACCCAGGTAGTTGAGGGTCAACGCGGGGAACACCAGCACCAGCCAGGCAAGCTGGATCGGCCGGCGGCCGAAATGGCCCATGTCGGCGTAGAGCGCTTCGGCGCCGGTGACGGCAAGGAAGACCGAGCCGATGACAACCAGCGCCAGAAAGCCATGCTCGATGACGAAGGCGACCGCCGAGGTCGGCAGCAGCGCATAGAGGATGGAAGGATCGTCGCTGACATGCATCAGGCCAAGGGCGCCGAGGCAGAGGAACCAGAGAGCAGTGATCGGCCCGAACCAGGCGGCGACCCGGCCGGTGCCGAAGCTCTGGATGGCGAACAGTGCGATGAGGATGACGATGGTCAGAGGCACGACATAGTGCGAGAAGCCCGGCGCCACGACCTTGAGGCCCTCGACCGCCGACAGGACGGAAATGGCCGGTGTGATGACGGCGTCGCCGAAGAACATCGAGGCGCCGAGAATGCCGATTATCAGTGCGAATCCGCCGCGCTTGCCGAGCGCGCCGCGCACCAGGGCCACCAGCGACAGCGTGCCGCCTTCGCCCTTGTTGTCGGCATACATCAGAAACAGGACGTATTTCAGCGTCACCACCAGCGTCAGCGACCAGATGAGCAACGATACGACGCCTGTCACTTCCGAGCGGGTCAGGCCATCCGTGGCGGTGTGGTGCAACGCTTCGCGGAAGGCGTAGAGAGGACTGGTGCCGATGTCGCCATAGACGACGCCGACCGAACCGACGGCGAGACCGACCACGGACCCCTTGGCATGGGACTCTCCATGGACGTTGGTGTCCGCGATCGAGGGGGCGGTTGCGTGGGGATCTTTTGCTTTGGCGTCGTTCATGTAGAACCGTCACAGGGATCGGACGTCGGTGACGTCGGCTCGATCCGGCGGCGAGGAAATACCGGAATACACGCAAATCCGCAAGCACACCCACCGGGCAGGGTGCCCGTGATCCGGGCAGTTTCGTCCGAGTTGTCGAGGTCTTCGTCCCGCAGTTCCCCGGAAATCGGCCATGGACTCGCCGCCGGCCCGCGCTCCATCAACGCCACTCGGCGATTGCGGTTCCAATTTGACGGGTGATGCTCTAGAAAGCGCGGAACCGCTGCCGACCGTCATTGCAGACGTCGATCCGGCGTCCTTCCGCCCGAGTTCTAGTCCATGTCACTTGTCTCCGTGCTTCTCGTCGCCATGGGCGGTGCCTTAGGCTCGGTCTGCCGCTATCTGGTGGGCATCGGTGCCGGTCGGCTTCTGGGGCCGGACTTTCCGTTCGGCACGATGATCGTCAACATCGTCGGCTCCTTCGTTATGGGAGTGTTCATCGAGCTACTGGCCCTGAAATTCGATGGGTCGGAGTCCCTGCGGCTCTTTGTCGCGGTGGGCATTCTCGGCGGCTTCACCACACTTTCCTCCTTCTCGCTCGACACCATCGTGCTGTTCGAGCGTGGCGCGATTTCCGCCGCCGCCGTCTATGTCGGCGGGTCGATCGTGCTGTCGTTGGCCGCGCTGGTCGCCGGTCTCCATTTCGTGAGGGCCTTCGCATGACCCATGGAACGCCTGGCGGGCCGCGCGTCGAGATGATCGTCGTGGCAAAGGACGAGGCCGGCATGCGCCTCGACCGCTGGTTCAAGGACCATTTCCCCGGCCTCGGCTTCGGCCATTTGCAAAAGCTGATCCGTTCGGGCCAGGTGCGTGTCGACGGCGGCCGCTGCAAGACCGACCAGCGTCTCGCCGTGGGCCAGACGGTGCGGGTGCCGCCGCTGCAATATGGCGACGCCGCGCAGAGCGGCGCGTCCTTCTACGACGGCGAGAGCGGTGCGCCGATGGCCCGGCCGAAACAGGTGGCCTCGGCCAACGAGGCCGACTATCTGCGATCGCTGCTGCTCTATGAGGACGAGCACGTCTTCGTCTTCAACAAGCCGGCGGGCCTTGCCGTGCAGGGCGGGTCGGGCATGACGCGCCACATCGACGGCATGCTGGAGGCGCTGCGCGACCGCAAGGGCGTCAAGCCGCGCCTCGTCCATCGCCTCGACCGCGAGACGTCGGGCTGTCTTCTGGTCGCCCGCTCGCGCCTCGCGGCGGCAACGCTGGCCCGCACCTTCCAGACCCGGTCGGCGCGTAAGATCTACTGGGCGCTGGTGTTCGGCCAACCCAAGCCGGCACAGGGCAAGATCTCCAGTTATCTGAAGCGCGTGCCGGGACCGGATGGCGACATGATGACCATTGCCAAGCACGGCGAACCCGACGCCCAGCATGCCGTCACCTATTACTCGATCGTCGAGCATTCGGCGGGCCGCCTGTCGTGGCTGACCATGAAGCCGACAACGGGCCGGACGCATCAGCTGCGCGTTCACTGTCAGGCCATGGGGCATCCGATCATCGGCGACCCGCGCTATTTCGACATTGAGAACTGGCAGCTGCCGGGTGGCGTCCAGAACAGGCTGCACCTTCTTGCCCGACGCCTCACCATTCCGCATCCGGCCGGCGGCGAGCCGATCGACGTCACTGCGCCGCTGCCGCCGCACATGCTGCAGTCCTGGAACCTCCTCGGCTTCGAGGTCAGCGACAAGGACGAGGAGAATCCGTCGTTCCCGGAGGACTGACCGGCGAGATTCATCGACCCATGGTAGAAGAGCATTGTAACGAATCGCAGGGTCTGCCCATGGGCAGGGGCGACGGCAGACTTTGGCCGTGCCGGGAGGAAGAATGATCGCCAAGCTGGACCGGATGCGCATGATCCCGCTGATCGGGGCCATCCTTGCCATCGGCTTCCTGATCACCAACACGGTCAGCTATTTCATCGCAGTCGATACCGTCAGGCAGTCGATCGTCGAGACCGAGCTGCCGCTGACCGGGTCCAACATCTACTCAGAGATCCAGACCGATCTGGTGCGGCCGATCCTGGTTTCCTCGTTGATGGCCAACGACACCTTCGTGCAGGACTGGCTGCATTCGGGCGAACTCGATCTCGGCGCGATCACCCGCTATCTCCAGCGCATCCAGCGCCAGTACAATACTTTCACCGCCTTCCTGGTGTCGCGGGATACCCAGGCCTATTACCATTTCCAGGCGCCGCCCCGGCATCTCAAGCGCGAGGATCCGGCCGACATCTGGTTCTTCCGCTCGATCGACGCGGCGGCTCCCTACGAGGTCAACGTCGATATCAACAAGCAGCAGAACGATGCGCTGACCGTCTTCATCAACTACCGGGTCGTCGACCACAGCGGCCGGATGATCGCGCTCGCCGGTGTCGGCCTCGACTTCCGGACGGTTCGCAACATCGTGTCGCGCTACCGCGACCAGTTCGACCGCAACATCTATTTCGTCAACGCGCGCGGCGATATCGTTGTGGCCACCGATGCCGATACACCGGTGGGCGCGTCCATCCGGACGTCGGAGGGACTCGATGGCGTCGCCGACAAGATTCTCCGCGAGGAAAGCGGGGAGTATTCGTTCAAGCGCAACGGACGGACCATCCTCCTGTCGCACCGGCTCATCCCCGACCTTGGCTGGCGCGTCATGGTCGAGCAGGACGAGGCGGTGGCGATGCGGCCGCTTTGGCTCGGCTTCCTGTTCAACCTCGCCGTCGGCTTCCTGGTCATCGGCGTATCGCTCGTACTCGTTTCCATGGCGTTCGGCGTCTACAAGAGGCGGGTTGGCGACGTGGCCTTCCGCGATACGCTGACCGGCCTCATCAACCGTTCCGGCTTCGAGGCCGAGTATGAGATGCGGCTATCTGCCCGCCGGGCGTCGCACGGGCCATTGAGCTTGGTCCTCGTCGACCTTGATGGCTTCGGCGCCTTCAACGATCGGTTCGGGCGCCCGGCGGGTGACGCCGCCCTCCGCAAGATCGGTCGGATCATCTCCGAGGTCGCCGGTGATGCTGGGGTGATCGCCCGTCTCGACGGCGACGATTTTGCCATCATCCGGGAGGGGGGCTCGGATGCCGCCGTCCGCTTCGCCGACAGCCTCGCCAAGGTCATCGACGCCGAAACCTACGGCGATGACGCGCTTGCCCAACTCACCGCAAGTCTCGGCGTGACCGCGCTGATGGCCGGCGAAGACCTCAGCTCGGCGATGGAGCGAGTGGACAGGGCGATGCGCAAGGCCAAGGCAGCCGGCGGCGATCGGGTCGTCCTCGCCTGATCATCAAAACAGTCTGTTTAGTGGTCGGCGAGACGATTTGTCGAACGCCTCCGCCGGCGTGCGCGCAGGCCCGTTCGCGCCCTGCGTCGGTTTCGGCTGGGTGGCCCGCGTGGCGTGTGGTGGTGAAGTTGATTCGATAAAAGGTTGAAATCGCTCTTTCTTTTTATGAACAGTCGAAAATTATCGGCTGGCCTGGGAACATATTCCGTTGCTGCGCGTTTATAGATTTGGCGACGAGGTAAAACCGGCAAGTAAATATTTCCTGACATTCTCCAGATGACGATTACTGCGACAAATAGCTGGATGTACGGGGAAGTGCGGATAATTAAAGTATGATTTAAAAAGATATTCCAGGGGCGCATAGCAATTTCGAGTTATGCGCCTTGATCTTCTTCACGTTAGTGTTATCTTTTTCCGGCAGTGTCGCGTCGAACATATTTGGGAGGATGTGTGATGAACGTCACCGAAGTGTCTTTCGTCGCAGCGGCTGCTGCGGCGGCTACCGGAAAGGCCTTGCCGGCCATCGGGCAGACCCCGGCCCGCTATGCCGGCCACGCCTTCGAAACGGGGGCCTATGCACCCGATCGGCCCGGCGTCTTCGTGCTCACCACCCAGCTGTCCGGCCGAGCCCATCCGATCTACGTGGGCGAAAGCGAATCCATGATCGTCGCGGTTTCGGCCATTCTGGCTGCCAATCCGGTCCTGAAGCGTCTGACCGCCGGTGTGTTCTGGAAGGCGTCGCCCTTCGCCCTTGATCGCAAGCACCTCGTCGAGGAGCTGATCGAAGAGTACCAGCCCCATTTCAACGCCCCCTCCGAGGAGGGGAAGCACGAGGCCTCGTCCGAGCGGGATGACTGGGTGCGCGACCCCATCGAGTTGATTGCCCGCTTCTGAGTTCGGCCTTGAGTTTGAAGAGGCAACGAAAAGGGCCTCGAACCGCGGCGGTTCGAGGCCCTTCGCTTTTTCCGAGCTATCGGGCGATCAGCCTTCGCTCGGCTGCGCGGCAAGGCGCATGTCGAGATAGCGGCCGCAATGATCGATCAGCTCGTCGATCTTCTGGTCGAAGAAGTGGTTGGCGCCCTCGATGATCTTATGGTCGATGACGATGCCCTTCTGAGCCTTCAGCTTGTCGACCAGCGCCTGCACGTCCTTCTGCGGCACCACCTTGTCGATGTCGCCATGGATGATCAGGCCCGACGACGGGCAGGGGGCGAGGAAGGAGAAGTCGTTGAGGTTGGCCGGCGGGGCGATCGAGATGAAGCCCTCGATCTCCGGGCGGCGCATCAGGAGCTGCATGCCGATCCAGGCGCCGAAATCGAAGCCGGCCACCCAGCAGAAGCGGGCTTCCGGATGGATCGACTGCACCCAATCGAGCGCCGAGGCGGCATCCGACAGTTCGCCCGAACCGTGATCGAACTGGCCCTGGCTGCGGCCGACGCCGCGGAAGTTGAAGCGCAATACGGCGAAGCCGCGCTCCTTGAACATGTAGAACAACCGGTAGGCCACCTGATTGTTCATGGTGCCGCCGAATTCCGGATGCGGATGCAGGATCATGGCGATCGGTGCGTTTCGCACCGCGGCCGGTTGGTAGCGGCCTTCGATGCGTCCGGCAGGGCCGTTGAAGATCACTTCGGGCATATCGTCCTCGATCTCGACCCTTCACCTCTGTCGTCGCCGTCACCGGCAGGACCCGTCATATTGACGCGGGAAGGGTCTGGTCCTAGATTTAGAATGACTCAAAACTGATGCAGGCAGCGCATCGTTTCGGCTTGTGCGTTTTGCACTGGACCGCCGGCCGGTCCGACGTCAAGAAAAATCGCATCGTCAAGGATCGCTGAGCGGTCTGAAGCCGGTCTGGCAGGTCAAAAGCAGATGGTATAGTGAACGCGCAAGTCGGCGGGCCGTTCCGACCGGCAATCGCGAATGGGGTAGGCATGGCGGAAGCGCGCCTCTATTTCGACTGGAACGCCGGCGCGCCGATGAAAGCGGTCGCGCGGGCGCGTTTCGTCGACCTGCTCGACCGGCCCGGCAACGGCTCCTCTGTGCATGCCGAAGGGCGGGCGGCGCGCGCCGTTCTCGAAGAGGCCCGCCGATCCGTGGCGCGGCTCTGCGGCACCGAGGCGAAGGGCGTCACTTTCTGTTCGGGTGGAACAGAGGCTGCCAACACGGTGTTGTCACCGGACTGGACACTGTTCGGCAAGCCCTACCGGCTCGATCGGCTGCTGGTGTCGGCGGTCGAGCATCCGGCCGTGGCGCGCGGCGGCCGCTTCCCAGCCGATCGGACGGAGTTCATTCCCGTCGACGCTGACGGCATCGTCGATCTCGGGTTTCTCGATCGCCGCCTTGCCGAACTCGCGACGGCCGGCGAGCGGGCGCTGGTCTCGGTGATGATGGCCAACAACGAGACCGGCGTCATCGAACCGGTGGCGGAGGTGGCCCGGATCGCCAGGGCCCATGGCGCGCTGGTACACTCCGACGCGGTACAGGCAGCCGGCAAACTGCCGATCGACATCGAGGCGCTGGGGCTCGACGTCTTGACCCTTTCCGCCCACAAGATCGGCGGTGGGCAGGGAACGGGCGCAATTGTGCGCGGCCGCAACGGCTTTGCCTTTCCGCCGCTCCTTGTCGGCGGCGGCCAGGAATCCTGGGCCAGGGCCGGCACAGAGAATGTCGCGGCCGTTGCCGCCTTCGGCGTAGCGGCGGATGCGGCGGTCGCCGATCTCAGTGCCATGGCGGAGGTCGCGGCGCGACGCGACCGCCTCTCGGCGACACTCCGCGACATCGCGCCGGACGCGGTGATCTTTGGCGAGCGTGTGCCGCGGCTGGCGAACACGCTATCCTTCGCGGCGCCGGGCGTCGCCGCGGAGACGGCGGTGATCGCCTTCGACCTTGCCGGCGTGGCGCTGTCGTCCGGTTCGGCCTGCTCGTCGGGCAAAGTGACGGCGAGCCCGGTGCTGACGGCGATGGGCGTCGATCCGGCGCTGGTGAAGGGCGGACTGCGCGTCTCGATTGGCGCGGAGACTTCCGACGAGGAGATCGCCGCTTTCGGTTTGCGGGCGCGCAACGTCTTCGCCGCTATGAAGAAACAACATGGGACAGCCGCAGCCTGAGTGACTACCGGCTGCGGGAAAAAGCGACTACATTGAGGACATATTTCCCACGGTCCTTGAAACCGCGTGGAAGGAGCGAGAGATGGCAGCAGTCAAGGAGACGGTCGATCAGGTTCTGTCGATCGACGTCGACAAGTACAAGTATGGCTTCGTCAGCGACATCGAGTCGGAGCTGGCGCCGAAGGGCCTCAATGAGGATATCGTCCGGTTCATTTCGGCCAAGAAGGACGAGCCGGAATGGCTGACCGAGTGGCGGCTTGAAGCCTTGCGCCGCTGGCAGACCATGGAAGAGCCGACCTGGGCGCGCGTCGAGTACCCGCCCATCGACTTCCAGGACCTTCACTATTACGCGGCTCCGAAGAAGACGGCTGGCCCGAAGAGCCTCGACGAGGTCGATCCGGCGCTGCTCGATACGTACAAGAAACTCGGCATTCCTTTGAAGGAGCAGGAAATCCTGGCCGGCGTCGAACGGGGCGAGCGGCCGGTTGCCGTCGATGCGGTGTTCGACAGCGTCTCGGTGGTCACCACCTTCAAGGCCGAGCTCGCCAAGCACGGCGTTATCTTCTGCCCGATCTCGGAAGCGGTGAAGACCCATCCGGAGCTGGTGAAGAAGTATCTCGGCTCGGTCGTTCCGGTGACCGACAACTTCTACGCCACGCTGAACTCGGCGGTGTTTTCCGATGGCTCCTTCGTCTACGTGCCGAAAGGCGTGCGCTGCCCGATGGAGCTCTCCACCTATTTCCGCATCAACGAGAAGAAGACCGGCCAGTTCGAGCGGACGCTGATCATCGCCGACGAGGGTGCCTACGTCTCCTATCTCGAGGGATGCACGGCGCCTTCCCGCGACGAGAACCAGCTGCATGCCGCCGTGGTCGAGCTGATCGCCCTCGACGACGCCGAGATCAAATATTCCACCGTCCAGAACTGGTATCCGGGCGACTCGGAAGGCAAGGGCGGCGTCTTCAACTTCGTGACGAAGCGCGGCGACTGCCGGGGCAAGAACTCGAAGATCTCCTGGACGCAGGTGGAAACCGGCTCGGCCATCACCTGGAAATATCCGAGCTGCATCCTGCGCGGCGACAACTCGCGCGGCGAGTTCTACTCGATCGCCATCTCCAACGGTCGCCAGCAGGTCGACAGCGGCACCAAGATGGTCCACCTCGGCAAGAACACCTCGTCGAAGATCATCTCCAAGGGCATTTCGGCCGGCCGGTCCAACAACACCTATCGCGGCCTGGTGTCGGTTGGTCGCAAGGCCTCCGGCGCCCGCAACTTCACCAACTGCGACAGCCTCCTGATCGGCAACAGGTGTGGCGCTCACACCGTGCCCTATATCGAGAGCAAGAATGCCTCGGCCATTGTCGAGCACGAAGCCACCACGTCGAAGATCTCGGACGACCAACTCTTCTATTGCCTGCAGCGCGGCCTGCCGGAAGAGGAAGCCATCGCCCTCATCGTCAACGGCTTCGTGAAAGACGTGCTGCAACAGCTGCCGATGGAGTTCATGGTGGAAACGCAGAAGCTGATCGGCATCAGCCTCGAAGGCAGCGTCGGCTAAGTTTGCTGGGCGCGCCGCGACACGCGCTCTTCTCTTCAAACCAACGACAATGAGCCTCCGCCACGGGCGTCGAGGCCAAACGGACGACAGGACAAGACCAATGCTTGAGATCAAGAACCTCCATGCCCGGATCGGCGACCGCGAGATCCTGAAGGGTCTCACCCTGACGGTGAAGCCGGGCGAGGTGCACGCCATCATGGGGCCGAATGGCGCCGGCAAGTCGACGCTCTCCTACATCCTCGCCGGCAAGGAGGACTATGAGGTCACCGAGGGCGAGGTGCTGCTGAACGGCGCATCAATCCTCGACCTTGAGCCTAACGAGCGCTCGGTGGCCGGCCTGTTCCTGGCCTTCCAGTATCCGATCGAGATCCCCGGCGTCGCCACCATGACCTTCCTGAAGGCGGCGCTCAACGCCCATCGCAAGGCCAAGGGCCAGGACGAGCTGACGACGCCGGAGTTCATGAAGCTGGTGAAGGGCGTCGCCGAGAAGCTCAACATCACCTCGGACATGCTGAAGCGGCCGGTCAATGTCGGCTTCTCCGGTGGCGAGAAGAAGCGCGCCGAGATCATGCAGATGGCGCTGCTGCAGCCGTCGATCTGCATTCTCGACGAGACCGATTCCGGCCTCGACATCGACGCGCTGAAGGTTGTGTCGGAGGGCGTCAATGCGCTGCGCGCGCCAGACCGCGCCTTCGTGGTGATCACCCATTACCAGCGCCTGCTCGATCACATCGTGCCGGATATCGTGCATGTGCTGTCCGACGGACGCATCGTCCGCACCGGCGGGCCGGAGTTGGCGCTCGATCTCGAGAAGAACGGTTACGCCGCCTACGTGGCCGACGCGGCCGCCTGAGGGGGATGACCATGGTTGCCACCCCCGTCCGCACGCCAGCTGAACAGGCGCTTGCCGCCCGCTACCCGGCCGAGAGGACGTCGCTGCCCGGAACGGCCGACGTCATCGCCATCCGTGATGCCGCCTTTGGCGGCGTCGAGAAGAGCGGCCTGCCGCACCGCCGCGTCGAAGACTGGAAATACACCGATCTTCGCGCCCGGCTGAAGACCTTCCCGCCCGCCGCCGGCCCCGGCGACGTGGCGCGCGTGCTGATCGCCGCGCCGGCCGTGGAGGGCGACAAGGCCCGCCGCCTTGTCATCGCCAACGGTCGTTACCGGCCCGAGCTGTCCGATCTTGAGGATCTTGAGCCCGGCCTCTCCATCTTCTCGCTGGCCACCGCGCTGGAAGCGGGTGACGCGACTGTGCTCGCGGCGCTGAAGCTTGACGACGCCGTCGCCTCGAACACGGCTGTGGCGCTCAATACCGCCTTCATGACCGACGGCCTCGTCATCGACGTGGCCGAGGGTGCCGAGGTTGGCCGACCGGTGGAACTGGTCCATATCGCCGAGGGCGAGCCTGCCGCATCGACGGCGGTGCGTCATCTGGTCACCGTCGGCAAGGCTGCCCGGCTGACGCTGATCGAGACGATCGAATCGCTCGATACCGTGGCCCATCATTCCAATGTGATGACTGTGCTCGAGGTAGGCGAGGGGGCGAAGGTCGACCATATCCGTCTGCAGCTCGAACCGGACGAGGCGGTCAGCCTGACCACGCTGGTGGCCAGGATCGGCCGTGAGGCGAATTTCGATACTTTCAACGCGGCGCTCGGCGCCGGTCTCGCCCGTGCGCAGATCTTCGCCGAGTTCGCCGGGCGCGATGCCCAGGCTGGCTTCCGCGGCATCACCATGCTCAGTGGCCGCCGCCACGCCGATACGACGCTGTCGCTGATCCACGGTGCCGAGAACTGCCAGAGCCGCGAGCTCTACAAGGCGGTGATCGACGACGAGGCGCGTTCGGTGTTCGCCGGCCGCATTGCTGTGCCGGCGCATGCCCAGAAGACCGACGCGCGCATGATGACGGCATCTCTGCTGCTTTCAGAGGAAGCCGAGGCCGACGCCAAGCCGGAGCTGGAAATTTTCGCTGACGACGTGCAGTGCGGCCATGGCGCTACCTGCGGCGCCATCGACGAGGATCTCCTGTTCTATCTCCTGTCGCGCGGCATTCCCAAGGTCGAGGCGGAGAGCATGCTGATCCTCGCCTTCCTCGGCGAGGCGATCGACGAGATCCAGAATCAGGCGGTGCATGACGCGCTCATCCACCGGGTCGAGGGTTGGCTGAAGGCCAGGGCGGCGTGAGCCGGCATCGCTGCCCGGCTTGCCGGGCGGCCAAGACAAGAGACGATGAAGATGTCCGTTCCGTCCTATGACGTCGAGACCGTGCGCGAGGATTTTCCGATCCTCGCCGAACAGGTCTATGGCAAGCCGCTGGTCTATCTCGACAACGGCGCTTCGGCGCAGAAGCCGCTCGCCGTGCTCGACCGCATGCGCCACGCCTATACCCACGAGTATGCCAACGTTCACCGTGGCCTGCATTACCTGTCGAATGCCGCCACCGAGGCCTATGAGGACGCCCGCGAGGCGGTGCGCGCCTTTCTGAATGCCCCGTCGGTGGACCAGGTGATCTTCACCCGTTCATCGACCGAGGCGATAAACCTCGTGGCAGCGAGCTATGGCGGCATGGTGCTGGGCGAGGGTGATGAGGTCATCCTCTCCATCCTGGAGCATCACTCCAACATCGTGCCGTGGAACTTCCACCGCGAGAAGAAGGGCGTCGTCATCAAGTGGGCGCCGGTTCGCGACGACGGCAGCTTCGACCTCGAGGCCTTCGAGGCGCTGTTCACGCCGCGCACAAAGATCGTCGCCATCACCCAGATGTCCAACGTCACCGGCACCATCGTGCCGATCAAGGACGTGACGCGCATCGCCCACGCCCATGGCGCAGTGGTGCTGGTCGATGGTAGCCAGGGCGCTGTGCATCTGCCTGTTGACGTGCAGGATCTCGACGCCGATTTCTATGTGCTGACCGGCCACAAGGTTTACGGCCCCACCGGCATCGGCGCTCTCTTTGGCAAGAAGCATCTCCTCGAAGCCATGCCGCCCTGGCAGGGTGGCGGCGAGATGATCGAGACGGTGACTACCGAGGGCGTGACCTACAATGCGCCGCCGCACCGCTTCGAGGCGGGTACGCCGCCCATCGTCCAGGCGATCGGCCTCGGCGCAGCCCTGCGCTACATGGAGAGCCTCGGCCGGGATGCCATCCTCGCCCATGAGACCGATCTGCGCGACTATGCCATGCAGCGGCTCGGCGAGATGAACTCCGTCCGCATCTACGGCACCACCAAGGAGAAGGGCGCCATCGTCGCCTTTTCGATGAACGGCGCGCATGCCCATGACGTCGCCACGGTCATCGACCGTTCCGGCGTCGCCGTCCGCGCCGGCACCCATTGCGCCATGCCGCTGCTCGCCCGTTTCGGCGTGACTTCGACCTGCCGCGCCTCCTTCGCCCTCTACAACACGCGCGCCGAAGTGGACGCGCTGGTCACGGCCCTCAGAAAGGCCGAGGCCCTGTTCGGATGACCGTCATGACCGACCAAGCCGATCCGTCCCCCAACCAACCCCAGACCGTCGCCGGCTCGGCCATCCCCCCGGCCGAGCTCGATCGCATCACCGACGACATCATCGCGGCACTGAAGACCGTCTACGACCCGGAAATCCCGGCCGACATCTATGAGCTCGGCCTCGTCTATCGGATTGACATCGACGACGACCGGCTTGTCACCATCGACATGACGCTGACCGCGCCGGGCTGCCCGGTGGCCGGCGAAATGCCGGGCTGGGTGGAAAATGCCGTCGGCGTCGTGCCCGGCGTCTATGGCGTCAAGGTCAACATGGTGTTCGATCCGCCCTGGACGCCCGACCGCATGAGCGAGGAAGCCCAGGTCGCCACCGACTGGTACTGACCTTCGGTTCTGTCTGCGTAGAAGGATGAACATACGGCCGCGGGAGCAATCCGGCGGCCGTTGTCGTTTGGCTGGAAGCTCGGCCTTGACATTCTCCCACGTTCTTACGTACTTTACCTTATGGTTAAATACGAGGTCGAACTCGACGCGATCTTTCTGGCGCTCGCTCATCCCGCACGGCGCGCCATGCTGGCGCGGCTCGGCAGGGGGGAAGCGACGGTCGGCGAACTGGCCGCACCACTCGGCATATCGCTGCCGGCCGTCACCAAGCATCTCAAGGTGATGGAGCGGGCCAAGCTGATCAGCCGCGGCCGCAATGCTCAGTGGCGGCCTTGCCGGTTGGAAGAAGCCCCGCTCGAGGCGGCGGCCGGCTGGATCGAGGAACAGCGCCAAGTGTGGGAAGGGCGGTTCGATCGCCTGGAGACCTATCTCGGAACGCTTGAAAACGAAGAGGGGACGAAGCGATGACCGACCTAGCAGGCCGCGAACTGGTGTTGGAGCGGCACATTCCGTTCCGGCGCGAATTGGTATGGAAGGCGTTGACCGACCCCGTTCATGTCAACAACTGGTGGGGTCCGGACGGCTTCACCTCAGAACACGTGCGCATGGATTTCCGCGTCGGCGGCGCCTGGAGCTTCGACATGCTGGGGCCGGATGGCACCCGCTATCCCAACCATTCGGTATTCAAGGAAATCGTTCCGCCCTCGAAGCTGGTGTTCGATCATGGCGATGGTGAGAAAGTCTGGTTCGAGACCACCATCACCTTGGCCGAGGCGGCGGGCGGCACGCTGATCCGGCTGCGGCAGCTCTACGAGACGAAGGCTTTCCGGGACGAGGTGGTCAGCAAATATGGGGCTATCGAAGGCGGCAAGCAGCATCTTGCCAAGCTCGAAGCCTATGTGCGGCAGCATCTGGCTCGCTAGCGGGTTTCTGGTGAAAACCAGTTTCACTGGAAACTCTCTGGCTCTTTGTTCTCACGCAAATCCTGGCGCAAACTGCGATACACTTTTGCTGGATTTGCTCCAGTATCCGGCTTCGCATTGCCGCCATGCGGCAAGACGCTTGTCGAAGATGCGTTTGCTCCCTATTTTCAAACGGGTCGCTCCGGCCTTGAACCGGAGCGGTTTTGGAGATTGATCGCATGGCTCTCGCCAAGTTCGCCGTGATGACGCTGACCGAATCCGCCGCCGAGCGTGTGCGCGAAATCGTCGACAACGCCGACGATGCTGTGGGCATCCGCCTGGGCATCAAGAACGGTGGCTGCGCCGGCATGTCCTATACGCTCGATCTGGCGCGCGAGGCGCAGCCGGGCGACGAGCGCGTCGAGGCCCATGGCGCCACCGTATTCGTCGAGGCCAAGGCGGTGCTGTTCCTGCTGGGAACGGAAATGGACTTCGAGCAGACGCCGCTCCGCACCGGCTTCGTCTTCCGCAATCCCAACCAAGTTGGCTCTTGCGGTTGTGGCGAAAGTGTCAGCCTGAAGCCGGCGGAGCCGGCCGAGGCCTGAGGTTCCGGCGACCGGTTCTTGTTCAGAACGTGAAATGCGAGAAGGGGAGCAGGACGATCATCCTGCTCCCCTTCGTTTGTAGCCCGTATCGTCAGGTCACCAATTGTGCTGGTGGGCGCCGATTTCCTCGAGGATGCGGTCGACGTCCGCCTTCTGGCAGAGCTGCGTGCCCGGCATCATCACCGACGCGGTGCCGGAGGCGACACCGAGACGGAAGGCGTCTTCCGGAATGAGACCGGAGGCGAGGCCATAGACCATGCCGCCCACGAAGCTGTCGCCGGCGCCCGAGGCACTCTTCACCTCGACATCGGGCGCCTTCAGGAACAGGTGATTGTCGGCGGTGACCAGCAACGCACCGTCGCCGCCCATGGTGATGGCGATCATCTTCACCCTGCCGCTGCCGATAAGCTCCTTGGCGGCGGGGACCATGTCATCGACGGTGGGCAGCGGCCGACCGACCAGCTTGGCGAACTCGCCTTCCGACGGCTTGAACAGCGTGATGCCGCCGCGCTCGAGCGCCAGATCGAGTGGCTTGCCCGACGTGTCGAGCACCAGATTGCCGCCGCGCTCCAGCACCAGGTCGGCGAGCTGCACATAGAAGTTCTCGGGCATGCCACGCGGCAGCGAGCCAGAGCCGACGCACCAGTCCCATTCGAGATCCTTGAGCGCATAAAGGCAGCGCTTCCACTCGATCTCGCTGACCTCGGGACCTTCCGGAATGAAGCGATACTCCAGCCCGGTCGATCGCTCATAGACGAGATGGGCGACACGGGTGCTCTGGGCGATCGGAATACGCCGGCGCGGGATGTTGCGCGCCGCCAGGAGCTCGTCGAACATCTGGCCGGTGGTCCCGCCCGACATGTACAGGGCGATGGAGCTGCCGCCGAGTTCCTGGATCACGCGCGTGACGTTGATGCCGCCGCCGCCCGGATCATGCTGCTCGTTGGTGATCCGAATCTTGTGGGTGTGCTTGACGACCTCGGCTTCGGCCGTGTCGTCGATGGATGGATTGAGTGTGAGCGTGACGATCGGTTTCATTGGTCGCTATTTCATCGCCCGTCGTTGTTTCGTAACGGCCCAGTTCCAGACGCTTCCTGCTTTCCACCGGTCTATGCGCCGTGATCGGCGTCTTTTGCCGGTCCCGTTCGGCACAGCGGGCTTGCCCACTACGCCTTTTGGACTGGTTGTCGGTTTAGCGCGGTCTCGCTACAAAAGCCATGTCGTAGATCAACTACACTGCCGCGGAATGTATCTATTTCCGTGGCGTTTGTGTTTGCGCAAATTCACGCACAATCAGAGGTTGTCTGACTGTCAACCGCATTCCGTCTGAATTGAATCTCCCACCCGTTTGTCCTGGTTCTGCTCTCGGTAAGCCTCTCTGAGACGCAGCCAGTCCAGCCTTGAACTCCCCATTTCGCAATACCGGGCCGCGCAGTCTCCCCCCGCGTGGCCACGGCCGCCCTGACAAGGAGCTGCCGAAATCGTTCTGTTTCAAGCAAGTCCATTCAGCATAGGTCTTGGCACAGCTAAGCCTTTTGTGCAAGCACCGAGGTACTACGAAAGGTCAATCGAACCTTAGCGCCAATGTTGTTCAACCGTTGGAACAGGCGGCCAAAGCAGCAACTCCAAGATCGATTCCAATCGAAAACGCCGAGAATTTCGACCTTTCTCCTGAGAGGGCGTTTTCAGGATGTCTTGGTCGCCTCGTTGGGGCCGCCTCGTTGGACCCTGGCGCGCTTTTCGGCATTGATGGCTCAACAAAAAGCAGGCGTCCTTTGGAGGGCCGCTTGCCCGGGCTGTCGTGGCCCTGATATTTCATCTTGGCCTGTAGAGTCAGACGGAATCGGTCGTCGCCCGGCGACAGCAAATTCCGCCGACCGATTTCGGATAGCATGAGCCGGCGGGGCGCCATGGAACAGCAGAACGACCCGGTCATCACACGGCATCGCGAGCTTGAGCGGATCGCCAACATGGCGCTTCGGGCCGGCCGGATCATGATGGAGAGCGGCGCTTCGGTGTCCGTCGTCCACGCCGGCGTCGGCATGATCGCCCGTGGCTTTGGCGTGGAAGATGTCGGCATGCGCTCGGGCTATGCCTCGTTGGAGGTCACCGTGCACGCCGGCGGCAACACCATCACCCGCATGATGCAGGTCGGCCGGCTCGGCGTGAACCACCGCCTCGATCAGGCGATCCGGCGTCTCGCGGTGAGGGTCTCGCAAGGCGGCATGAGCGTCGACGAGGTGGAGGCGGAAATCGGGCGATTGGTTCGGGAAACGCCGCGCCATCCGGCCTGGGTGGTGGCGCTCGCCGTCGGCATCGCCTGCGCGTCCTTCGGGCGTTTGCTCGGCGTCGACTGGCCGGCTTTCGGGGCCGTGCTGGTCGCCGGCACGGTAGGGCAGTATATGCGCCACCAGTTGCTGCACCACGGCGTCAACGTGTTCATTGTCGCAGGCCTTATCGCCTTTCTCGCGGCGACGCTCGGCGGCATCGGCTCGACACTTCTGAACAGCGGCACGGTCAGTCTCGCCATGATGGCGTCGATCCTGCTGCTGGTGCCGGGCGTTCCCTCCACCAACGCCCAGACCGACATCATGGACGGCTACCCCACCATGGGAAGCGCCCGCGCCGTCTGGGTGCTGATGATCATGGTGTTTGCTTCCGTCGGCGTCTGGTTCGCCGAAGCGCTGCTCGGATTGAGGTCGCTCTGATGCTCGAACTCCTGCCGCACCTCCTGCATCAGGCTTTGTTCGGCGCGCTCGCCGCCGCCGGCTTCGGCGTGCTGTTCAACTTCGGCTTCAAGGCGTTGCCCTGGTGCGCAGCCGCCGGCGCTTTGGCGCTTGCGGTGCGCACGGTGGGGCAGGATCTCGCCTGGAGCCTCGAAGGCGCCTCGTTTGCGGCGGCCATCGTCACCAGCTGTTCGGTGTCGGCATTGAGGCGGCATCTCGGTCCGGCCTGCAATGCGGTGGCGTTGGCCGGCTGTATTCCCATGGTGCCGGGTGCCTTCTTCGGGCAGGCTCTCCTGGGCTTCCTGTCTGTCACCGCGCCCAACCTTGTCGACGCCGAAGCGACGCTGATCGTCGCCGTGCAGTCGCTGCTCAGGGTGATCTTCACGCTGGGGGCGATCGGTGCCGGTCTGCTCATCCCGGCGCAGCTCCTCCGGAATCAGGATTTCTGAGGTCCACTCCGGCCGCCAGTTGGTAAAGGCCGCTCGAAGCGAGCCATGAAACAGCTTCCGCCACTAGAATCGGCTTAGGCGCGCTCTGGACAAACCGGCGTTCGAGCCGCTAAAGCCTTTGCCATTCAAGCAAGCCGCTTACCCGCTTCGTCTGCGGGAGTGAGCGAGAGAGGACCGACCATGATCCACGTGACTTTCCCCGATGGTTCGCAGCGCGAATATGCTCCGGGGACCACTGGCGCCGAGATCGCCGCCCAGATTTCCAAATCGCTGTCGAAGAAGGCCGTCGCCATGGCGCTCGATGGCGTGCTCTCCGACCTCAACGATCCCATCGTCACCGACGCCCGGCTCGAGATCGTGACGCGCGACGACCCGCGCGCCCTCGAACTGATCCGTCACGACGCGGCGCATGTGATGGCTGAAGCGGTGCAGGAGCTGTTTCCCGGCACGCAGGTGACCATCGGCCCGGTGATCGACAACGGCTTCTACTACGACTTCTACCGTCCGGAAGGGCCGTTCACCACCGAGGATCTGCCGAAGATCGAGGCCAAGATGCGGGAGATCGTCGCCCGCGACAAGCCGTTCACCAAACAGGTCTGGAGCCGCGACGAGGCCAAGGACTGGTTCGAGAAGAAGGGCGAGGCCTTCAAGGTCGAGCTGGTTGATGCCATCCCGGCCGATCAGAAGATCAAGATGTACGCGCAGGGCGACTGGATGGACCTCTGCCGCGGTCCGCACATGACCTCGACCGGCAAGATCGGCAACGCCTTCAAGCTGATGAAGGTGGCTGGCGCCTATTGGCGCGGCGATTCCGACCGCGAGATGCTGACCCGCATCTACGCCACCGCCTGGCATACCGAGGAGGACCTCAAAGCCTACCTCACCATGCTGGAAGAGGCCGAGAAGCGCGATCATCGCCGCCTCGGCCGCGAGATGGATCTCTTCCACTTCCAGGAAGAAGGTCCGGGCGTCGTCTTCTGGCACCAGAAGGGCTGGGCGTTGTTCCAGGAGCTGACCGCCTATATGCGGCGGCGGCTCAAGGGCGACTACCAGGAAGTCAATGCGCCCCAGGTGCTCGACAAGGTGCTGTGGGAGACCTCCGGCCACTGGGGCTGGTACAAGGAGAACATGTTCGCCGTGCAGTCGGCCGGAGACGAGGCCGAGGACAAGCGCATCTTCGCGCTGAAGCCGATGAACTGCCCCGGTCATATCCAGATCTTCAAGCACGGCCTCAAGAGCTACCGCGACCTGCCGATGCGTCTCGCCGAGTTTGGCGCGGTGCATCGCTACGAGCCGTCGGGCGCCATGCACGGGCTGATGCGCGTGCGCGGCTTTACGCAGGACGACGCGCATATCTTCTGCACCGAGGCCGACATGGCGGCCGAGTGCCTGAAAATCAACGAACTGATCCTCTCGGTCTACGAGGACTTCGGCTTCGACGAGATCACGGTGAAGCTGTCGACCCGGCCGGAGAAGCGCGTCGGCTCGGACGACCTCTGGGATCACGCCGAGGAGGTGATGACCCGCGTGCTCGGCGAGATCGCCGAGCGGTCGAATGGTCGCATCAAGACCGGCATCAACCCGGGCGAGGGCGCCTTCTACGGCCCGAAGTTCGAGTACACGCTACGTGACGCCATCGGCCGCGAGTGGCAGTGCGGCACCACCCAGGTGGACTTCAACCTGCCGGACCGCTTCGGCGCCTTCTACGTCGATGCCGACGGCGGCAAGAAGACGCCGGTGATGATCCACCGCGCCATCTGCGGCTCGATGGAGCGCTTCCTCGGCATTCTGATCGAGAACTTCGCCGGTCACTTCCCGCTGTGGTTCGCGCCGGCCCAGGTAATGGTCACCACCATCACCTCGGAGGCCGACGGCTACGCGCAGGAAGTCTACCAGAAGCTCCTGAAGGCAGGCGTGCGAGTCGACATCGACCTCAGGAACGAGAAGATCAACTACAAGGTCCGTGAGCACTCGCTGGCCAAGATCCCGCTGATCTTCGTCTGCGGCCGCAAGGAGGCCGAGGAGCAGTCGGTGAACGTCCGCACCCTCGGCTCGCAGCATCCGAAGTCGATGTCGCTCGAGGAGGCGCTTGCCATGGTGAAGGCGGAAATCGTGCCGCCCGACATCAAGCGCGCGCTCGCCGAAGCGTAAGCGGCTTCCTACCAGTCTTGAATGCCAAAGGCCCGGAGCGATCCGGGCCTTTGTCTCTTCGGAAGCCAAGCTTCGCGCTAGTTCCAACGGCTAGATTTACACCGCAACCCGTTCAAGGAACTCGTCGATCGCCGCTTCGAGGTCGCGCGTCTGGCTCAGCACCAGGGCCGCCGCCTGCTCGACGTGGCGGGCGGTGTCGGAGGTCTTGCCGATCGCTTCGACCACGTGACCGACGCTCTCGGATACGGTGACCGTGTTGCCGGAGGCCTCGCTGACGTTGCGGCTGATCTCGTTGGTTGACGCCTCCTGCTGTTCCACGGCCGAGGCGATGCCGAGCGTCGCGCGGTTGACCTCTTCCATGGTGGCGGCGATGGCGCGAATCGAATCCACCGCTTCGGCGGTCGAGGCCTGCATTTCCGAGATCTGGGCGGCAATCTGCTCGGTGGCCCGCGAGGTCTGGTCGGACAGCCCCTTCACCTCCGCGGCGACAACCGCGAAGCCCTTGCCGGCCTCGCCAGCCCGCGCCGCCTCGATGGTGGCGTTGAGGGCCAGGAGGTTGGTCTGCTCGGCGATGGAACGGATCAGCGTCACCACCTGACCGACGCGGCTCGCCGCGTCGGCGAGGCCCGCCACCTGTTCATTGGTGCGGCGGGCGCCCTCGGTGGCGCTGCCGATGATCGTGGTGGTCCGGCTGACGTGGCTCACCACCTCGCTGATCGACGAAGCAAGTTCCTCGGCGGCGCCGGCGACGACGGTGACCTTTTCCGAGGCGCCCCGCGAGGCGGTGGACGCGCTCTCAGCCTGCGTCCGGGTGCGGCCGGCCTCGTCGAGCAAACCGTCGGCGGTGCTTTGCATGCCGGCCATGGTGTCGGTGACCGCTTGGGTCAGCTCGCCTGCCACGGAGCGGAAGTCGCGAACCGCGGCCTCGAAGGCTTGCTGGCGACGGAGCCGCTCCTCGGCATCGGCACGCTGCTCGTCCTCGAGACGGGCCTTCTCGGTCTGGTTTGCCTGGAAGACGGCGAGCGTACGGGCCATGGCGCCGATCTCGTCGGTACGCTCGGTATCGGCGACGGTCGCCGCTTCGCCGCGCGACAGCACGTCCATGGTGGTGCGGATGCGACCGAGCGGGCCGGTGATCGAGCGGCTGATCTGCCAACTGATCAAGGCGCCGGCCAACAGCGTCAGCGGCACGACGAGGTAGATGAGGCGCAGGGCAAACTGGGTACCTTCGGAGAAGGCCTGGGTGGTCGATGCGGTGAGGTCGCCGGCAGCGGTTTTGATGGCCCGGGTAAGCGGCTCGGCGAGATCGAAGGACAGCGACGTCTGGTCGGCGATCTTCACCCAGGAAGCATAGAGTTCGACATAGGACGTGAAGGCGGAGGAGTAGGCGGCGAGCCGCGCCTTCAGCCCATCCTTAGCTTCCGCACTGAGCTGGGTCTTGTCGAGCTCGCGAGTAAAGCGGCCGGCGGCGGCATCAAAGGCACCGGAGCTCGGGCCGTCGTGGCGCAGCATGAACTCGGCTCGCGCCTGGTTGAGCTGGGCAAAGGCCTGGGCAACGCGGACGGTATCGGGATTCTGGCCGCTCTTGGTGGCCTTGTTGACATCGGTGCGAAGCGTCTGGAAGGCGGCCTCCATCTCACCCTGAATACCGCTGTCGTTGCCGAAACCGAGTTTGATCTGGCCGCTCTTCACCTCGGCGAACTGCCCTGCGATCTTGTCGAACAGCGTCGCCAGCTGGCCAGCCTCGCTGGTTGCCGCGCCAACGGCGCCGGCGGCATCGCCGAGATGCCGGATGGTCTCGCGGGTTTCGGTAAGAAGGCCGTCGATCTCGGTTGCCCGCTCGGAGCTGGGAGCGACCATGAACAGCCGTTCCTTGGCGGCGAGCTTGTTGGCGAGGCTCTGCGTTTGCTCGGACAGAAGCGACAGGCCGGCGGCGGCCGACGAGGTTTCTTCCAGGGCGCGCATGGAGACCACGGCATAGCCGCCGGTGCCGGAGACGACGGTGAGGCCGGCAAGCCAGACGAGAGAGAGCGAAGCGACCTTGAGACGGATGGACAGCCCGCCACGAGGGCGACGCGAGCCAGCCGGTTTTGAGCCAAACAACATGCTGAATCCCCTGTTTGTTTTGGCTCTATTAGACTTTTGGTTGCTTAACGGCGCGCTAATACCACTCGATAAAGTCCAATGGGCGCTCGATCTGTGTTTGTATTTGGTTAAGCGGCATAAGAATGCACACGAATTCAGCAGGTTCATGCCGGACTTATTGTCAGTTCCTGCAGTTTAGGCCTTTAGCAAGGCAAGAAACCTGATGGACTGCCTTGATATCACGCAGGAGGTGCAACATCTGCAGGCAGCTCTGACTGAGATATATTAGAAATTTCGCATGTTTTGGTGGCTTTAAGTAATTCTGCTTGTGTGCTTGCCTGCCGAGGTGGAGGGGCTCGTCGCTCCATTTCCCTCGCCGACGCGGACAGAACTTGAGGAAGCGCCTCAAATAAGACGCGACCTCGGCGACCGGAGCCTGTAACTTGGTGATCCGCTGTCCACTGGATCCTGGCAATGAACGTTACGCTTCGTCCCGACTTCGCTCACTCCGCCTGTCCGCACGACTGCCCGTCGACCTGCGCGCTCGACGTCGAGCTGATGCCGGATGGTCGTATTGGTCGGCTGCGTGGCTCGTCCGACAACAGCTATACGGCCGGCGTCATCTGCGCCAAGGTTGGCCGCTATGCCGAGCGGCTTTACCATCCGGAGCGTCTGACCAAGCCGCTCATCAACGTCGGGGCCAAAGGTGAGGGCAGGTTCCAGGAAATCTCCTGGGAGGAAGCGCTCGACCGCGTTGCCGACGCCTTTGTCACCGCCGAGCGGCAGTTCGGTGCCGAGAGCGTCTGGCCCTACAAATACGCCGGCACCATGGGCCTTGTGCAGCGCGACAGCATCGAACGGCTGCGGCACGTCAAGAAATACTCGCGCAGCCACGACACCATCTGCGTGACGCCAGCCTGGACGGGCTGGATCGCCGGCACGGGCCGCCTCGCCGGACCGGACCCGCGCGAAATGGCGCAGTCCGACTGCATCGTCATCTGGGGCACCAACGCGGTGACCACGCAGGTCAACGTGATGACCCACGCCATCCGGGCTCGCAAGAGCCGGGGCGCCAAGATCGTCGCCGTCGACGTCTACGAGACCGAAACGGTGCGGCAGGCGGACCTCGGGCTGGTGCTGCGGCCCGGCTCCGATGCGGCGCTCGCCTGTGCCGTCATGCACATCGCCTTCCGCGATGGCTACGCTGACCGTGCCTATATGGCGAAATACGCCGACGCGCCGGCCGAACTCGAAGCGCATCTGAAATCCCGGACACCGGAGTGGGCGGCGGCGATCACCGGCCTCTCTGTTGCCGAGATCGAGGCGTTCGGCAAGCTGGTGGGCACGACGCCGCGCACCTTCTTCCGGCTCGGCTACGGCTTCACCCGGTCGCGCAATGGCGTCGTGTCCATGCATGCGGCTCAATCTATCGCCACGGTGCTCGGCCTGTGGCAGCGCGAGGGGGCAGGGGCCTTCCACAACAACGGCGCCATTTTCCGCCTGAACAAGACGATGATCGAGGGCGGCGACGTCGAGGACGACAGCGTGCGCCACCTCGATCATTCGCGCGTCGGCCCGGTGCTCACCGGCGAGGCGGATGCCCTGAAGGGCGGACCGCCGGTCAAGGCGATGATCATCCAGAACTGCAACCCGATGACGGTGACGCCCGAACAGGACAAGGTGCGGCGCGGCTTCCTGCGCGACGACCTGTTCGTCTGCGTGCACGAGCAGTTCATGACCGACACGGCCAAGATGGCCGACATCGTGCTGCCGGCCACCATGTTCCTGGAGCACGACGACATCTACAAGGCCGGCGGGCAGCAAAGCATCCTGTTCGGGCCGAAGCTCGTCGAACCGCCGGAGGGACCACGCGAGAACATCTACGTCATCAACGAGTTGGCAAAGCGGCTGGGCGCCGAGCATCCCGGTTTTGCGATGACGGCGCGCGAGCATGTCGACTGGATGTTGCGGCACTCGGGGCTCGGCACGCTGGCCGAGCTGGAGGAAAAGCGCTTTTTCGACATGCAGCCAGATTTCGAGACGGCGCATTATGTCAACGGCTTCGCCTATCCGGACGGCAAGTTCCGTTTCAAGCCGGACTGGGCCAACGTCAAGTCGTCCAACATCGGACCGATGGGCCCCTGGCGCGACATGCCGTCGCTGCCGGACTACTGGCCTGTGGTCGAAGAAGCGGACGAGACCCATCCCTTCCGCCTGGTCACCGCCCCGGCGCGCAACTTCCTCAACACCTCCTTCAGCGAGACGGCGACCTCGTCGGTCCGTGAGGGGCGGCCGACACTCAAGCTACGGCCGGACGATGCGGCTCGGCTGGGGATCGCCGACGGTGACGCCGTGGTGATCGGCAATCATCGTGGCCGCGTCGAACTGAACGCCGAGCTGTTCGACGGCCTGCAGGCCGGCGTGGTGGTGGCCGAGGGCATCTGGGCGAATCGAGCTCACCGAGGTGGGGTTGGGATCAACACGCTGACGGGTTCCGATGAGATCGCGCCCTTCGGCGGTGCCGCCTTCCACGACACCAAGGTCTGGCTCAGAAAGCTGTGACCAATGTGCAAGGCGGCAGCCCGAAAGCGGTTTCGTCCAATGGAAGCCTGTTGCGAGCGTCGGTGACCTTGCCTTAAGAAACCGCCGTTTTGGGGCCGCGCGGCGCGGTCCGGCGATTCTTTCAGAACGAGGCCATGATGCGGGTTATTTCCGGTACGGTTGCCGCCGTTGCACTTGCCGTCGGCGTGGTGGGAGCGATGCCGGCCAGCGCCGACACGATCTCCCGCGACAATCTGGCGCGCAAGTTCCTGGATTACTGCGTCAACACCCAGTACCGGGTCGAAGGGATCGACCGTAACTCGATGATCGACAGGTGCCGCAAGGCATCAGTGCAGGCGATGACGCAGTTCGAGGGCGACAGCTTCGATGCGCCATCGCGCTCGAAGTTCACCGCCGAGCAGGACAGGGCGATCCGCGCCGCCGTCGCTGCTGCCTTCGCGAAGAAGTAAAGTCCCTCGCAAGCCCGGCCGTTCTTCCCGTAGGTCTCCTCGCCCCACGGAACGGATAGTCGTGCCGTCAGGCCATGATCGCCTTGACGCCGTCGGCGACGAACTGGACGGCGAGCGAGGCGAGCAGAACGCCAAGAAGGCGGGTCAGCACGTTACGGCCGGTGTCGCCGAGATAGCGATCGATCCGGTCGGCGGCGAGGAAGATGGCGAAGGACAGGCCGATGATCGCCGCGATGATCAGCACCAGCGTCGCCATGGTCAGCGCGCTGTGTGCGTCGGCGGCCAGCAGGATGGTGGCGGATATGGCGCCGGGGCCGGCGAGGAAGGGAATGGCGATCGGGAAGACCGCGAGATGGCGGATATCCTCGCCGATCGGCTGCGGGTGACCGACGGCGACGTCGGCATGGCCGCCCTTGTCGCCGGTGGCCGACTTGGGCTTCTCGAACACCATCTCGAAGGCGATCCAGAACAGCAGCAGGCCGCCGGCGATGCGGAAGGCCGGCATGGAGATGCCGAGGAAGGTGAGGATGCCGGCACCGACAAAGGCGAAGGCGATCAGCACCAGGAAGGCGATGATCGAGGCGCGAACGGCCATGGCGCGGCGCATCTCTGGGCGGGCGCCGGCCGTCAGGGCCAGCACCAGCGGCGCGAGCCCCACCGGATCGATGGTGACGAAAAGCGTCGCGAAAGCATTGAGGATATAGTCGATCGGCATGGTCTGTCCGCCGTTTCGGAAGGTGCCCGTTGCTGTGCCAGAAAAGCCGCGGCGCCGAAAGGGGAACGTCGGTTCGTCCGTCGCCTGGATGAGGAAAAACGTGGCCATACCTGCCAGCAAGACCGAACTTGCCGATGCCATTCGCGTCAACTACCTGAAACTCCGTAACGATCTCGACGGTGTTCCCGAAGCGCTCACACGCGAGCCGACGCTCGAAGGCCACGCCAAGGGGACGGTCATGAGCGTGCACGACCCCGTCGCCTATCTCGTTGGCTGGGGCGAGCTGGTGCTGAAGTGGCATTCCGGCCGGAGCGCCGGCGTGCCGGTGGACTTTCCGGAGACCGGCTACAAGTGGAACGAGCTCGGCCGGCTGGCGCAGAAGTTCTACGCCGACTACGCGGGGCTCGATTATCCGGCGCTGCTCGACCGTCTCGCCACGGCCAAGGATCGCATCCTCGCGGTCATCGAGGCGAGTGATGAGGAGGATCTTTATGGTAAGCCCTGGTACGAGACCTACACCTTGGGACGCATGATCCAGTTCAACACCTCGTCTCCCCTGGATAACGCGCGCAAGCGTCTCCGGCGCTGGAAAAAGCAAAAGGGACTCGCCTGATCCGTAGCGTTGCCGAAAACGCCCTTTTCCGCTGGACAAACCGGTCGTTCCGTGGTCTTTGCGCCGCCACAGCAACATCAGGACCGGCCGCTGACCGGCGGCGCCTTCGCGCCGCTTTCATCGGAGCATGGCGGCGTCCTGAACGACGATTCAGCGCGGACGGAGCTTCGGTGGCAAAGCCTCCCGATCCCGTCGCCCTGGGAGACATTGGGACCATGAACGACGACCGATCCGGCGCCAGATCCGAGCCGCGCCCGGCCAACCAGCGGGGCGCCGCCCGCCTTGCGGCCGTGCAGGCGCTCTATCAGCTCGAGATCGGCGGCGGCGACCTCATGGAAGTGGTGCAGGAGTTCGAGGCCTTCCGCCTTGGCAAGGAGCTCGACGGTTTCGAGTATCGGCAGGCCGATGCCGGCTGGTTCCGCGACATCGTCGGTGGCGTGGTGGTCGAGCAGCGGACCATCGATCCGATGGTGCATACCGCGCTGGTGGAGGATTGGCCGCTGAAGCGCGTCGACGCCACACTCCGCGCCATCCTGCGCTGCGGCGCCTATGAGCTCCTCAAGCGCGGCGACGTGCCGGGCCGGGTGATCATTTCCGAGTATATCGACGTTGCCCGCGCCTTCTTCGAGGATGACGAGCCGCGCCTTGTCAACGGCGTGCTCGATCGCATAGCTCATGAAGTCCGGCCCGACGAGTTCCCCAAAGAGGGAGCGTGACATGGCGGCGGGCAGCATCGGTGAGTTCGAGCTGATCGCCCGCGTCTTTGCGCCACTGGCCGCCGATGGCGCCCTTGGCCTCACCGACGACGCCGCCTTCTATCGCCCGCGTCCCGGACGCGACCTCGTGCTGACCAAGGACGAGGTGGTGAGCGGCGTGCACTTCTTCGCCGACGATCCCTGGGACGCCGTGGCGCGGAAGGCATTGCGCGTCAACCTTTCCGATCTTGCCGCCAAGGGCGCGGTGCCGGTCGGCTATCTCCTGGCTCTTGGTCTGCCGAAAGGCTTCACAGTCGAAGAGATCGACGCGTTGGGCGCCGGTCTCGCCGCCGATCAGGCGACCTATGGCATTTCGCTCTATGGCGGCGACACCGTGCGTTCGCCGGCCGGCCTCACCTTGTCGGTGACGGCGATCGGCGAGGTGAAAGAGGGCGGCATGGTCAGGCGCGGTGGCGCCAAGGCCGGAGATGTGATCGTCGTCACCGGAACGATCGGCGACGCAGCGCTCGGTTTGGCTTTACGTCTCGACGCCGCGCTGGCCACCCGCCTCGGTCTTTCGGACGCTCATCGCGATTATCTTCTCGACCGCTACCTGCTGCCGCGACCGCGTGGCGCTCTGGCGGCGGCAGTCGCCGATCATGCGTCGGGCGGCATGGACATTTCCGACGGCCTCGTCGGCGACCTCGGCAAGATGGCGGCCGCTTCCGGCGTTGCCATCGAGATCGACGCCGACCGGGTGCCCCTGTCGGAGGCGGCCCAGGCAGCGGTGACTTCCGATCCGCATCTCCTCGCCACGGCGCTGACCGGCGGCGACGACTACGAACTGGCGTTGTCCATGCCTGAGGCAGAGGCTGCGGCCTTTCTGGCCGCTGCCGACGCGGCCGGCATCGGTGCCGCGGTGATCGGCCGGGTGTCGTCGGGCGAGTGCGCTTCGGTTCGAGGCGACCATCCGGCGCTCGCCGACCTTGGGGCGGGTTCCTATCGGCATTTCTGAAATCTCGGCCCGATCGTTGCTAGGCCCGGCAAAGGCCGCCGCCGGGGCGGCAGTCCGGCTTGCGTTGGCGGTGTCGAGCCAGTAGACCTCGCGGCGGGCTCCGTTTCGGCGCCGCCAACCTATTTGTCGATCCGTTCTTTTCTTTTGCATTTTCCGGAGGGCCGATGTTCCGCAAGCTCTACGATTGGACCATGTCACTGGCCGGCAGCCGCAAGGCCGGCACATGGCTCGCCGCCGTTTCCTTTGCGGAAAGCTCGTTCTTCCCGATTCCGCCCGACGTCATGCTGGTGCCGATGGTGCTGGCCCGCCGCGACAAGGCCTTCACCTACGCCCTGATCTGCACGGTGGCCTCGGTGCTTGGCGGCATCCTCGGCTATGCCATCGGGCTGTTTCTGTTCGACAGCATCGGCGGTTGGCTGATCCGCGTCTACGGCTACGGCCAGAGCTTCGACGAGTTCCGTGCCGCCTATGCCCACTATGGCGCCTGGATCATCCTCATCAAGGGATTGACCCCCATTCCCTTCAAGCTGGTCACAATCGCCTCCGGTTTCGCCGCCTATAACTTCCCGCTGTTCGTGCTGCTCTGCGCCATCACGCGCGGCGCCCGATTCTTCCTCGTCGCCTTCCTGCTGCGCCTGTTCGGCGAGCCGGTGCGCGAGTTCATCGAGCGGCGGCTCGATGCGGTGATGTGGGGGCTGCTGATCGTCATCGTTGGCGGATTCGTCGCGGCGCGGTACGTCGTCTGAGGTCGCGGCGGCATCGGCTTTCGGCGCCAAGCGAAGCGGAGCGGCCGCGGTTTCGCCCCGAATGGGGACAAATCCATAAAATCGTAGGCTTCGGGCTTTCACGCCCTTGACGCCACCAAACGAGACTATATCGGTAGTCCCGCCCTCGTATCTGTCCGCAGAACGGGATTGACGCCGCATGTCGGCGCCTTCTGCAAGGCGGAAGAAGAGAGGGTCGCTCCCAAGGCGAACGGGCACGGGAACCGTCAGGCTCCCAAGGGGCGTTCGCCTTCGGTTCGTGGCGCCAAGGCCGGGCCCTCGAGTGCCCGGCACTGCGGAGGGATCATGAACGTTCTTTACATCGCGATCATTTGCGGACTGTTGTCCATCGCCTACGGCGTATGGGCGATCAAGTCCGTCATGGCATCGGACGCGGGCAGCGCCCGCATGCAGGAAATCTCAGGGGCTGTCGCTGAGGGTGCTCAGGCCTACCTCAAGCGCCAATATACCACGATCGGCATCGTCGGCGTGGTGATCCTTGTGCTGATCGCGTGGCTGCTCGGTCTGCCGGTCGCCATCGGCTTCGTCGTCGGCGCCGTGCTTTCGGGTCTTGCCGGCTTCATCGGCATGAACGTGTCGGTTCGCGCCAACGTCCGCACCGCTGCCGCTGCCATGCAGTCGCTGGCCGGCGGTCTCAACATCGCCTTCAAGGCGGGTGCCGTCACCGGCCTCCTGGTGGCTGGCCTCGCGCTTCTCGGCGTTGCCGTCTACTACTGGGTGCTGACCGGCCCGATGGGCTATGCGGTCAATGACCGCGTCGTCATCGACGCCCTCGTCGCCCTCGGCTTCGGCGCCTCGCTGATCTCCATCTTCGCCCGTCTCGGCGGTGGCATCTTCACCAAGGGTGCCGACGTCGGCGCCGACCTCGTCGGCAAGGTCGAGGCCGGTATTCCGGAAGATGATCCGCGCAACCCCGCCACCATCGCCGACAACGTCGGTGACAACGTCGGCGACTGCGCCGGCATGGCCGCCGACCTGTTCGAGACCTATGCGGTCACCGTGGTCGCCACCATGGTTCTCGCCTCGATCTTCTTCGCGACTTCGCCGGTTCTGGCCAACGCGATGCTCTACCCGCTGCTGATCTGCGGCGCCTGCATCATCACGTCGATCATCGGCACCTTCTTCGTGAAGCTCGGCGCCAACAACTCGATCATGGGCGCCCTCTACAAGGGCCTCTGGGCCTCGTCGCTGTTGTCGGTCATCGGCCTCGGCGGCGCCACGTCGCTAACCATCGGCTGGGGTGAGATCGGTGTCGTTGACGGTATCGCGCTGACCGGCACCAAGCTGTTTATCTGCGGCATCCTGGGTCTGGTCGTCACCGGCCTGATCGTCTGGATCACCGAGTATTACACCGGCACCGGCAAGCGTCCGGTGACGTCGATCGCCCAGGCGTCGGTCACCGGCCATGGCACCAACGTGATCCAGGGTCTCGCCGTTTCGCTCGAGTCGACGGCCCTCCCGGCCATCGTCATCGTCGCCGGCATCATCGCCACCTACCAGCTCGGCGGCCTGTTCGGCACGGCCATCGCGGTGACCACCATGCTCGGTCTCGCCGGCATGATCGTGGCGCTCGACGCCTTCGGCCCGGTCACCGACAACGCCGGCGGCATCGCTGAGATGGCTGGTCTGCCCAAGGACGTTCGTCACACCACCGACGCGCTCGACGCCGTCGGCAACACGACCAAGGCCGTCACCAAGGGCTACGCCATCGGTTCGGCCGGCCTCGGCGCTCTGGTGCTGTTCGCTGCCTACACGAACGACATCAAGCACTTCGCTGAAAGCGGCGTGCCTTACTTCCAGGGTATCGGCGCCATCGACCTGTCGCTGTCCAACCCCTATGTGGTGGCCGGCCTCCTGTTCGGTGGTCTCATTCCCTATCTGTTCGGCGGCATCGCCATGACCGCCGTCGGACGCGCCGCCGGTTCGGTCGTGGAAGAGGTCCGTCGTCAGTTCAAGGAGAAGCCGGGCATCATGGCCGGCACGGAGCGTCCGGATTACGGCCGCGCCGTCGACATGCTGACCAAGGCGGCGATCAAGGAAATGATCATCCCGTCGCTCCTGCCGGTGCTGTCGCCGCTGGTGGTCTACTTCGGCGTGCTCCTCGCCTCGGGCTCGAAGGCCAACGCCTTCGCCGCTCTCGGCGCCTCGCTGCTCGGCGTGATCGTCAACGGCCTGTTCGTCGCCATCTCCATGACCTCGGGTGGTGGCGCCTGGGACAATGCCAAGAAGAGCTTCGAGGACGGCTTCGTCGACAAGGACGGCGTCAAGCACTTCAAGGGTTCCGATGCCCACAAGGCTTCGGTGACCGGCGACACCGTCGGCGATCCCTACAAGGACACCGCCGGTCCGGCCGTCAACCCGGCCATCAAGATCACCAACATCGTGGCGCTGCTGCTGCTGGCGGTTCTCGCCCATAGCTGATAGACCACATCAGTATTGCGACTGAACGAAGCGGCGGTCGGGCAACCGGCCGCCGCTTTGGCATTTCGGGTGGCGCGCGTTGGCGCCATCGGCCACTGTCCGGAACCATGATCATGACGACCGCCCAAGCCGCCGCCCCGGCCGGCCCCGGCCGCTATCGCGGCTTCGCCTTCGCCTTCTCGGCCTATCTCCTCTGGGGCTTTCTGCCCTTCTACATGAAGGCGGTCGCCCATATCTCGCCCTACGAGGTGGTGGCGCACCGCGTGCTGTGGTCGGTGCCGATCACCGCGGCGATTCTCCTGGCACTAGGCGGCTTTTCAGGCTTCCTCACGGTCTTCCGGCAGCCGCGCACGCTCGCCATGGGTTTTCTGACCGCCAGCCTCATCTCGGTGAACTGGGCGATCTACGTCTGGGCGATCGGCTCGGGCAGGGCGCTCGAATCGGCGCTCGGCTATTTCATCAATCCGCTGGTCAACGTTGCCCTCGGCACGATCTTCCTTGGCGAGCGGTTGACCCGCGCCCAGGTGTTCGCCGTCGCGCTTGCCGTCTTTGGCGTCGGCCTGATGACGGTGGAAAGCGGCGGCCTGCCATGGGTGTCGCTGGCGCTGGCGCTGAGCTTCGGCGTCTACGGCTATCTCAAGAAGACGCTGCCGATCGGCCCTACGGAAGGGTTCCTATTGGAAGTGGTGCTGATTTCGCCGCTGGCGATGATCTATATCGGCTGGCTGGCATTCATGGGAACCGGCCATTTTGCCGGCACCGGTGCGGTGACCACCTCGTCCGACACGCTGCTGCTCGCCGCGTCGGGCCTCGTGACGGCGGTACCGCTCATCCTGTTCGTCTACGGCGCGCGGCTCCTGCGTTACTCGACCATCGGGCTCATGCAATACATGGCACCGTCGATGATCTTCCTGACCGCCGTCTTCGTGTTCCACGAGCCGTTCTCGGTCGGCAAGCTCATCGCTTTCATGTTCATCTGGGCGGCGCTGATCGTCTATACCGCGACGATGTTCACGGGGCGCAAGGCGTAAACGGCAGGACCGGAGCCGCCGGCATCTCTCGTTGCAGCATGTGTCGCTTTTGCGGATGCGCTCGTTGAGGCAGACGTGTCCGGCTGGAAAGCCGGACGTGGTTGCCCCTTGATTGGCGAGGTCGGGCATGACTGAACTGGTGGTCGTTCGCGGCGACATAACCGCGCTGGACGTCGACGCCATCGTTAACGCGGCCAACTCCCACTTGCGCGGCGGTGGCGGCGTTGATGGCGCAATCCATCGCGCCGCCGGCCAGGAACAGCTTCTGTCCTGGATGAGGGCGCACCACGACCATTGTCCGGTCGGAGAGGCCGTTCTCAGCCCCGGATTCGCGCTGCCGGCGCGCCACATCATCCATACCGTCGGTCCGGTCTGGAGGGGTGGACACGATCGGGAAGCGGAGATGCTGGCGCGATGCTACACATCGTCCATGGCGCTGGCGGAGCAAAACGACATCCGCTCCCTGGCGTTTCCAGCCATTTCCACCGGCGTCTATGGCTTCCCGGCGCTTCAGGCGGCGCGCATCGCCATCGATACGGTGCGGCGGTACGTGGCGGGCGGTACGGGATTGGAGAAGATCGTCTTTTGCTGCCTGCAAGCGGAGATCGCCGAGTTCCACCAGCGTTTTCTGGACGCCGAGTAGCCGCTTGATCGGGCGGATGATGCGACCCCGTCGAATGAAAAAGGGCGCGGTCAATGCCGCGCCCTTGGTCGTTCGGGCCAGGATGGCTCAGTTCAGATTGCCCAGCGGGTTGACGTTGCCGACGCCCTTGAAGATCTGGCTGAGGAGATTGAGGTCGGCGCCGCCGGTGCGGGTCTTGCGCTCGATGAAGTCGAACACCTTGCCGTCCTTCAGGCCGTAATTGGCGATCTGCTTGACCAGGCCCTTCTCATCGAAATAAACCGCGAGTACCCGCTGGTCGGTGATGGAGCGACCCATGAGCGGGCTTTCGTCGATGGTCTGCGAGATATAGTAGAAGGTGTCGCCGGCAAGCGCCGAGGTGGTCGACGGTGAGCCAAGCACCAGAAGCACCTGCTCGCGCGACGAGCCGACCGGCACCTGCGCCAAGGCGTCCTCGGAAAGGACGTAACCATGCTGGATCGGCGGCGTGCCGCAGGCCGACAGGGAAACGGCGGTCAACAGAGCGATAGCGACACCCTTCAGACCAAACATCATGCCCGACGGGCGTTCACTGCGGCTGAACTTCACATGAGCCTCCCGGCACTCACAACCACACCCGGGATGAAAGCAATCATCCCGCATTAACTTCGCCTCAGTCGCCGGCGGGCCTCCGGCCCTCGGCTTCCGCTTCGCACGGCGCCACTTGGCGCCGGAAGCCGCGCAAGGCAGCTTCGGGTCTAATCTCGCCTCAGTCGCCAGACCGCTCGGCACGGCACCTTTTGGCGCCGGAAGCCGCACAAGACGGCTTTGAGCTTATGCTGACTCTACGCTTGGCAACTTGGTTACCTTGCGCTAGGTCACGAGGCAACGTCAATTCGCGCGCCCGGTGCGGTTTCCTGTCGATCACCGTGCTGGAATCGGTCTTCGGGGAAGGAAACGGCAAAACTATGGTGTTCGGCCTATTCAGGCGAAAGAGATCGTCTCGCATCGCTCCGCTCTACGAAGCGCTGATGCGGGCATCACGCCAGCCGGTGTTTTATGCCGAACTCGGGGTCGCCGATACCGTCGAGGGGCGGCTCGAAATGCTGATGCTGCATGTCGGCCTCACCGTTCATCGCCTGTCCCAGGAGACTGCCGGGCGAGAGACGGCTCGCCGTCTCAGCGAACTCTTCATCGACGACATGGAACGGTCGTTGCGTGACATCGGGTACGACGACAGCGGCCTGAAGCGTCGTCTGAAGAAAGTAGCGGGAGCCTTTTATGGCCGGGCGGAAGCAACGGCGGCGGCCCTTGCCTCAGAACGTCCGGAGGCGCTCGCCGAGACGCTCCTGCGCAATGTCTATGGGGATGCGGCGGCTGATCCGGCGCACGTCGCCCGTCTGGCCGCCCATGTCACCGGCTTTGCGCGAGGTCTGGCCGACACGCCGGTTGACGACCTTGCCGCCGGGGACTTGCCGTTCTCGACCCAATCACCCATTTCTGCCGGCGAGCCGGCATTTTCGGATATCAAGTCATGACCGAAGCAGCCAAGATCCCCTTTTCCCGCGTCTTCGCATGGAGCGGGGTGCAGCCGCGTGGCACGCCGGTGAGTTTCGAGGCCAGCCCGGCGGAGTGCGAAGCCATTGCCGACGCCCTGGGCATTCTGAAGGTCACCAGCGCTTCGGCTGAACTCACCATCTCGCCGTTCCGCAAGACTGGCTTCAAGATGGTGGGTGAGGTGCGGGCGGAGGTCGAACAGGCCTGCGTCGTCACCCTCGACCCGGTGCCCGAGAGCATCCGCGAGACCGTCGACCTGCGCTTCCTGCCCGAAAGCGAAATCGAGCCGGTTTCCGAAGAGATCGAGGTCGACATCGATGCCGAGGATCCGCCGGAGCCGATCCTGGGCTCCACTGTCGATCTCGGCGTGCTGACCACCGAGTTCATCGCGGTCGGCCTCGATCCCTATCCGCGCAAGCCGGGTGTCGAGTTCACGCCCTTCATCGAGGACGACGGCAGCGAAGATGAAGCGGAATCGCCGTTCGCCGGCCTCGCCGGGCTGAAGGACAAGGGCGCGTCGTGATCGCAGGCGCGTCGTCCGGCGGCGGACGGCGCGCATTTTGGTGTTGTTTCCTGGGGGGGAATGGTTATCTTCCCGCCCGATCAATTTCGGCGGTCGCCGCGCTTCCGAGGATACATGGCCGAACCCCTTATCATATCCATCGACGTCATGGGCGGCGACTTCGGGCCGTCGGTGACGCTCGCCGGCGCTGACCTCGAGCTGACGAGGCGCCCGGATCTCCGTTACGAACTGTTTGGCGATGAGGCGGTGGTGCTGCCGATGCTGGAGCAGTATCCGAGGGTCAAGGCCGCCTCCCGCTTCCATCATTGCGAAGTGACCGTGGCCATGGACGAGAAGCCGTCCAGCGCGCTGCGTCATGGCCGCTGGAAGTCGTCCATGTGGCGGGCGATCGAGGCGGTGAAGAAGGGCGAGGCGCATTTCGCGGTTTCCGCCGGTAACACCGGCGCTCTGATGGCCATGTCGAAGTTCTGTCTTCGCACCATGGCCAACATCGAGCGCCCGGCGCTGGCGGCGCTCTGGCCCAACCTCAAGTCGGAATCGATCGTGCTCGACGTCGGGGCGTCCATCGGCGCCGACGCCCAGCAGCTGATCGGCTTTGCCGTGATGGGTGCGGCCATGGCCCGGGCGCTGTTTCATACCGACGTCGCCTCGGTTGGTCTGCTCAATGTCGGCGTCGAGGACGTCAAGGGCAACGAGGAGGTGAGGGCGGCCGGCCAGATCCTCAAGGAAACGGCGCTTGCCAACCTTCAGTATGAAGGCTTCGTCGAGGGCGACGACATCGGTCGCGGCCGGGTTGATGTCATCGTCACCGAAGGTTTCGCCGGCAACATCGCCCTGAAGACGGCGGAGGGCACGGCCAAGCAGTTGACGAGCTATCTGCGCACGGCGCTCGGTCGCACCTGGCTGACCCGCATCGGTTATTTCCTGGCGCGCGGCGCGTTCCAGGGGCTCCGGGAGAAGATGGACCCGCGCAAGTACAATGGCGGCGTCTTCCTCGGACTGAACGGCATCGTCATCAAGAGCCACGGCGGAACCGACGCCTTTGGCTTCGCGGCCGCGCTCGATCTTGGCTACGACATGGCCCGCAACGGCCTGATGAGCAAGATCGAGACCGACCTTGCACATTATTACCGGGAGCAGGCAGCCATAAGCCTTGCCGCCGGCGAGAAAGGAAGCTGAGCGTGATCCGCAGCGTCATTCTGGGCACGGGAAGCTACCTGCCCGCCAAGGTCCTGACCAACGAGGACCTCACCAAGATTGTCGACACGTCGGATGAGTGGATCGTTCAGCGCACGGGTATCCGCGAGCGCCATGTCGCCGCCGATGGAGAGATGACCTCCGACCTTGCCGCCGCTGCTGCCGCCAAGGCGCTCGAAGCTGCCGGTGTGTCCGTCGACGAAATCGATCTCGTTCTGCTCGCCACGGCGACGCCCGATCGCACCTTCCCGTCGTCGGCCGTCGAGGTGCAGCGCAAGCTCGGCGTCACCCACGGCTTTGCCTTCGACCTGCAGGCCGTCTGCTCCGGGTTCATCTACGCGCTCACCGTTGCCGACAGCCTGCTGCGCACCGGGCTTGCCCGCAAGGCGCTGGTGATCGGTGCCGATACCTTCTCGCGCATCCTCGATTGGAATGACCGCACCACCTGCGTGCTGTTCGGCGACGGTGCCGGCGCGGTGGTGCTCGGCACTGAAGAGGGCGAGGGCACGGTGATCGATCGCGGTCTGCTCGCCGCCAGTCTCAGGGCCGACGGACGCCATGTCGACAAGCTGTGCACGGACGGCGGACCGTCGATGACCGGTGCTCCCGGCCATGTGCGCATGCATGGTCAGGAAGTGTTCAAGTTTGCCGTTGGCGGCGTCGGTGACGTCATCAAGTCGGTGTTCGAGGCGACCGGATTCGACGGCGCCAGCATCGACTGGTTCATTCCCCATCAGGCCAACCGCCGCATCATCGAGGGATCGGCCAAGAAGCTCGGGATACCCCTGGAGAAGACCATCATCACCGTCGAGGGGCATGCCAACACCTCGGCGGCAACCATTCCGCTCGCGCTGGATTTCGCGGTGCGTTCGGACAAGGTCAAGCGCGACGACGTGGTGCTGTTTGAAGCGGTCGGCGGCGGCCTCACTTGGGGAGCGGTAATCCTCCGTTGGTAGCATGCCACGGTTTTTTGTTTGTTTGGAAAGACTTGCGCGAAAAATGGATTGACCGCATCCGTAACTGGCACTACGTTCGTCGCCTGTGTCTTTGGATCTCGACCGTCGGCCAGATCCACGGTCGACTGGAACAACGGGAGCTTGCGGTCCATGGGGGGCAAAACTGTAACCCGCGCCGATCTTTGCGAGGCCGTGTACCAGAAGGTCGGTCTGTCGAGGAGTGAGTCGGCTGAGCTCGTGGAATCGGTGTTGCGCGAGATTGCCGATTGCCTGGTAACGGGCGAAACCGTAAAGCTCTCGTCCTTCGGCACATTCTCGGTCCGCTCCAAGACCGAGCGCATCGGCCGCAATCCGAAAACCGGCGAGGAAGTGCCGATTCTTCCCCGGCGTGTGCTGGTGTTCAAGCCCAGCAATGTCCTGAAGACGGAAATCAATGGCGGGGATGCCTCTTCCGTTCAAGGCGACGACTGAGAGCGGGCCGGCAAAAGGCCGGTCCACCCTAGAATTTCATTATAATACAGATTGCTAGCCACCGTTCTTCGCGTTGCCGTGAGAACGGGCTTGGCTTCTTTCGCTTGTCGCTTCTATAGTAGAGCGCTTTGCGATTCCGGTCTTCGAGACCGAGTACGGCATCAGGTCGAGCGGCGGCGTGGAAAAGGCAACGGACGCGTTTAGGACAATCAGCGAGGTTGCGGAAGACTTGGATCTTCCGCAGCACGTGTTGCGATTCTGGGAGACCAAGTTCAACCAGATTCGGCCAATGAAGCGCGGCGGCGGCCGCCGTTACTATCGCCCCGACGATGTCGAGTTGCTGCGCGGTATCCAATATCTGCTCTATGGCGAAGGCTACACGATCAAGGGCGTTCAACGCATCCTGAAGGAGCAGGGCGCCCGCTTCGTGATGGAGGTCTGGCGCCATCCCGGCGAGCCGATACCCTCGGCCCCGAACGCCGAGATGGCGGACGAAGTCGATACGGCGGTGGATGAAGCCGAGTTTGAAGCGGACGAGCCGGAGGTGGAGGTGGCCCCGCCGCCGCCGCGCGTTGCTCCCCGCGCCGAACCTCGGGTGGAGCCCGTGCTGTCGCGCGCGCCGGAGGTGGAAGAGGAGCCGCTGCCGGCCGGTATCCTTCCCGAGAATGCCAGCCGTGGCGGTTTCCGCTTCATGGAACGCTTCCGGACAGCGCCGGAACACGCACAGCCGTCGGGTTCCGGCGGCCTGTCGCGCGAGGATATCCGGCGCCTGCAGTCGACGTTGTTCGAGCTCCTGGAGTGCAAGCGCCTCCTGGACCAGACGCGCTGATACGCCCTCTCTCTGGGGGAGGGGTGAAATTAGCACTTGTCCCGCCGGATCGAACCGGCTAAATCCCTCCCGTCCGGCGGCGACGCTTGGACGATGATGGGACGGGCAGTAGCGCAGCCTGGTTAGCGCACGTGTCTGGGGGACACGGGGTCGGAGGTTCAAATCCTCTCTGCCCGACCATTCCTTTCCCCCTTGAAGTGATCAACCGATCTTGAGACGCACCGGTCGCCGGGGCGAGCCTTGCTCGCGCGGTGGAGCGGTCGGCTGCAGTGTGGACCATATCCCGCAGGATGTTCCGTCTTGCCAAGGCTCCACGCCCTTGGCGATGGCAAAGGGCGAACCGCGCTTTCTCACCGCTGCGGTTTTTCCGAAATCGACTCGCCAAACTTGATAGCGGATTACTACATATCTTCCAAACCGGTTCGGACTCCTTTATTTCTCTCGTTGAATTAATCCGCAAGCTGTCGATGGCAACCCAAACTTTCTCCGGAATAGGCGGGTGTCTCGTACGGGGCGGGTTTCCAAACCGGTTCGGAACCTTGGATTTGTCAGGGTACGTGTCCGGCCGTGGCTTGGAGGGCCTGCGGTGAACCTGAGAGAGCTCGCGCAGCATCTGGGATTGTCGAAGACGACCGTCAGCCGGGCTCTCAACGGTTTTTCGGAGGTCAACGAGGAGACGCGCCTGCGCGTCGTCGAGGCGGCGCGGCGTTTCAACTACACGCCCAACGTCAGTGCCAAGCGTCTCGCCACCGGTGAGACCGGTGCGTTCGGCGTGGTTCTGCCCGGTGCTTCCGCCGAAATGGCCGATCCGGTGTTCGGCGAGTTCCTGGCCGGGCTTGCCGATGGGGCAGGGCGTTGCGGCCGCGATCTCTACGTCAACGCCACCTTCGACGGCGAGGAGGCCGGCTATCGCCGCCTCGCTCGCGCCAAGGCGGTCGACGTGATGATCCTCGCCAATCTCAAGATCGATGATCTCCGCATACGCCTGTTGTCGCACCTCGGGCTGCAGACCGTCACCTGCGGCCGCACCGCCGGGTCGCTCATCTATCCGCACCTTGACATCGATCATGAGGACGGCGTGCGTCGGGCCGTGGAACTGCTGGCCGGCCTTGGTCACAGGACGATCGCGCTCGTCAGCGGTCCCGCCGACCTCTCGGCCTCCGAGCAGCGCATGGTCGGCTGGCACGCCGCTCTGAGTCGCCACGGTCTTTCGGCCGCAGCCCATCTTTTCACCGCCGGCCCGTCCACCGAGGGCCATGGCTATCGTGCGACGCGCGCGCTGCTCGATGCGCCGACGCCGCCGACCGCCTTCGTCTGCGCATCGATGTTCCTGGCCTCCGGCTGTTGTCGTGCGATCGGCGACCGCGGGCTCAGGATAGGTGAGGACGTTTCGATCATTGCCCACGATGACGGCCTTGCGACCGTGCGGCCCGAAGCCTTCGAGCCGGCACTCACCACCACATTCTCGTCGATTCGCGCCGCGGGCATCCGTGTCGCCGAGCTTGCCGCCCAGTTGGTGGGCGGCTCCGATCCGGCTGACCTCACCGAGGTCTGGCCGGTCGATCTGATCTTCCGCGACAGTGCGCAAGCGCCGCCGCGACGATGACGGCGGCCCTGGAGCCGAAGGCATCGAGAACAGTTGAAGAAAACAGGGCGCTATCGCCGCCTGATGGAGAAACCCGAGATCTGACGGAGTCTTGATGTGGTTGATCATGTGAAAAACGCGTCCGGCGGCGGCAAGCCGCTCGACGCGAAGGACGGTCTTTACCTGCGCGCACCGATCGGCGGCTGGCTCGTATCCATCGCCGACGTGCCGGATCCGGTGTTCAGCGGCAAGATTCTCGGTGACGGCTTTGCCATCGACCCGACCGATGCGACGTTGCGCGCGCCGTTTGCCGGCGTGGTCACGTCGGTTCACCGTGCCCATCACGCGGTGACGCTGAGGGCCGAGGACGGTGCCGAGGTTCTGATGCATATCGGCCTCGATACGGTGGCGCTCAAGGGCGAGGGCTTCACGCCGCATGTCGCTGAAGGTGACCGCGTCAAGACCGGCGATCCGCTGATCAGCTTCGACATGGACGTCATCTCGCAACTGGTGCGCAGCCTGGTCGTTCCGGTGGTGCTGACCAACGGTGAGCGTTTTGCTCTGGCTGTTTCGGCTGCCGATCGGGAAATCGCCGCCGGCGAGGCGGTCGCCACGATCGCTGCGCAAGGCGAGGCCCTGTCGGCTCCGGCCGGAGCGTCGGACGGCGCGGCGATCACGGTCAAGGTGCGGGTTGCCGATCCCAACGGCATCCATGCCCGTCCCGCCGGTCTTGTCGCCGAGGCTGCCAAGTCCGGCACGGCCGAGGTGATCATCCGCTTGGGCGATCGCAAGGCCAGCGCCGCCAGCCCCGTCGGGCTGATGCTGCTGGGTGCCCAGCACAATGACGAGCTGACCATCGAGGCCAAGGGCGCCGACGGCGCCGAGGTTGCCAACCGCATCGCCGCGCTTCTGGGCGGACCGGAGCTGGCTCAGACTTCCGCTCCCGCCGCCGCGCCGCAGGCGGCCGTCGCGCCTGAAGTCGCCGTTGCCCCTGTTTCCACCGCCACCCCCGAGCTCTGGGGACCCGGCGTTGCCAAGACCATCGACGGCACGACGGCATCGCCGGGCCTTGCCGCCGGTGTCTCGGTGCGCATCACGTCCGAGGATTTCGAGGTTTCGGAAACCGGCGCCGACGTCGAGCAGGAAATCAAGGAGCTGCGCGCCGCGCTCAAGACGGCCGCCGCCGACATCGGCGCCAAGATCGCCGCCAGCAAGGGACAGCAGGCTGAGATCCTCACCGCCCATCTGTCCTTCGTCGAGGACCCGGACCTGCGCGACGCCGCCTGGACGATGATCCGCGACGGCAAGAGCGCCGCCTACGCTTGGAAGACGGCCATCGATCGTCAGGTCGCAGCGCTGCGCAAGCTCGGCAACCCCGTGCTGGCCGAGCGCGCTTCCGACCTTGAGGATGTTCGTCGCCGCGTTCTGGCCATCCTCTTGGGCGTTTCCGGCTCGGCGACGGTGCTGCCCGACGACGCGATCATCTTCGCGGCCGATCTGCTGCCGTCGCAGTTCGCCGATCTGGACCTGACGAAGGTTGCCGGAATCGTGCTGGCCTATGCCGGTCCGACCGCGCATGTTTCGATCCTCGCCGCGTCGAAGGGCATTCCCGCCATCGTCGCCGCCGGCGTCGGCGTGCTGTGCGTACCCGATGGCCAGCCGGTGGTTCTCGATGCCGACCAAGCGACGGTGCGGATCAACCCGCCGGCAACCGACCTTGCCGACATCAGGGCCGCCGTGGTTCGCCGCCGCGAGCGTCTTGCGGCCAACCGCGCCGCCACCCAGGACGATTGCTACACCGCCGACGGCAAGCGCATCGAAGTGGTCGCCAACCTCGGCGGTCCGGCCGATGTTGCGGTGGCACTCGAGAGCGGCGCCGAAGGTTGTGGCCTGATGCGGTCGGAGTTCCTGTTCCTCAACCGCACCTCGGCGCCGAGCGAGGACGAGCAGTACGCCCAGTATCAGGCCATCGCAGACGGCCTGAAGGGACGGCCGCTGATCATCCGCACGCTCGACGCCGGCGCCGACAAGGACGTGCCCTACGCCAACCTGCCGAAGGAGGAAAACCCCGCCCTCGGCCTGCGCGGCGTGCGCATGAGCCTCTGGCAGCCCGAGCTTCTCCGGACGCAGATCCGCGCCATCCTCAGGGTGAAGCCCTACGGCCAGTGCAAGATCCTTCTGCCGATGATCGCCACGCTCGCCGACCTCAGGGACGTGCGCCGGGTGATCGACGAGGAGATGAAGGCGCTCGCGCGTACCGCACCGATCGAGGTGGGCATCATGGTCGAGGTTCCCTCGGCGGCGCTCATCTCCAAGACGCTGGCTGCCGAGGCCGACTTCCTGTCGGTGGGCACCAATGATCTTGCCCAGTACACGCTGGCCATCGACCGGGTGAACCCCCGCCTCGCCAAGCAGCTCGACCCATTCCATCCGGCAGTCTTGAGGCTGATCCAACTGGCGGTCGAGGGAGCGAAGGCGCACGGCCGCTGGGTTGGCGTCTGCGGTTCGCTCGCCTCCTTCCCGCTCGCCGCGCCGGTGCTGATCGGCCTCGGCGTTACCGAACTGTCGGCGACATCAGGCTCGATCGCCGAGATCAAGGCGATGGTGCGGACGCTCGACATCGACAAGTGCAAGGCGGTTGCCGAAGCGGCGCTCGCCCTCGAATCCGGCGAGGCGGTGCGCCGAATGCTCGCCCAGTCCTGGCCCGAAGTTTAAGTCTCGGAGATCGTAGATCATGTTCAAGTCCGCATTCGGAGTGCTGCAGCAGATCGGCAAGGCGCTGATGCTGCCCGTGGCCGTGCTGCCGGTCGCCGGCCTCTTGCTCGGCATCGGCGCGTCCAACTTCTCCTTCCTGCCGGAGATCGTGTCGCAGGTGATGGCCAAGGGTGGCGACGCCATCTTCGGCAACCTGCCGATCATCTTCGCCGTCGGCGTCGCCCTCGGCCTCGCCAAGAATGACGGCGTCGCCGCCATCGCGGCCGTCGTCGGCTACTTCGTCATGACCGCGACGCTCGGCGCCATGGCCGTGTTCCTGGACGTGCCGGTGCTCGCCGGCAAGACGGTGCCGACCATCGACACCGGCGTGTTCGGCGGCATCATCATCGGCGCCATCGCGGCGTCGCTGTTCAACCGCTACTTCCGGATCCAACTGCCGTCCTACCTCGGCTTCTTCGCCGGCAAGCGCTTCGTGCCGATCGTCACCGGTCTCGCCGCCATCGTCGCAGGCGTGGTGCTGTCGTTCGTCTGGCAGCCCGTCCAGGCCGGCATCGACATCTTCTCGCACTGGGCGGCCGAGAACGACCCGCGCCTTGCCGCGACCGTCTACGGCTTCGTCGAGCGCCTGCTGATCCCGTTCGGCCTGCATCACATCTGGAACGTGCCGTTCTTCTTCGAGATCGGTTCCTTCACCGATGCCGCCGGCAAGGTGGTCCATGGCGACATCAACCGCTTCTTCGCGGGCGACGCCACGGCCGGCATCCTGTCGGGCGCCTTCCTGTTCAAGATGTGGGGCCTGCCGGCCGCTGCCATCGCCATCGCCCATACCGCCAAGCCGGAGAACCGTCTCAAGGTCATGGGCATGATGATCTCGGCCGCCCTGACCTCGTTCCTGACGGGCATCACCGAGCCGATCGAGTTCTCGTTCCTGTTCGTCGCCCCGGCGCTTTACGCCGTGCATGCCGTGCTGGCCGCCACCACCCAGTTCGTGGCCAACACGCTCGACATCCACATGGGCTTCACCTTCTCGCAGGGTGGCATCGACTTCCTGCTGTTCAACGTCTTCGGCTCCAATGCCCATAACTGGTGGATGACGCTGATCCTCGGGCCGATCTATGCCGCGATCTATTACGGCGTGTTCCGCTTCGCCATCCAGAAGTTCAACCTGAAGACCCCCGGCCGCGAAGACGAGACCGTCGCTTCGGACGTTGTCGGCGAAGCCGTCGATGGCAACGATCGCTTTGCCACCGCACGCAAGCTGGTCACCGCCTTCGGTGGCGCCGAGAACATCACCAACCTCGACGCCTGCATCACCCGCCTGCGCGTCGGCGTCGCCGACATCGCCAAGGTGAACCAGGCGACGTTCAAGGACATGGGCGCCGCTGGCGTCATGGTGGTCGGCCAGGGCCTGCAGGTGATCTTCGGCACCCAGTCGGAGAACATGAAGACCGACATGGACGAGTATCTGCGTTCGATGCCCTCTGGCGGGGCTGCTCCCGCCGCCGTCGCGGCGCCGGTCGTTGCCAAGGCCGCTGCTGGTGCTCCGTCGGCTGCCGCCAGGCTGAAGGCAGATCAGATGATCGACGCCCTCGGCGGTCGCGCGAACATCGTCTCGGTCGAGGCCGTGTCGGGCAGCCGCGTGCGTGTCGAAGTGGCCGATCCCAAGCGGTTCGACCAGTCACTGGTCAAGAAGGCCGGCGTGCGTGCCGTGGCGACGCTGGGCGCCGCCAACTACCACCTGATCGTCGGCGATGACGCCGGCGAAGTGGCTCAGGCTCTGTCTGCCTGACGCTTCTATAGCCGCCGGTCTCGAACCGGCGGCGTCCTCAAGTTCTACGGCAACGCCGCTTTCCCGAGGGGAGGGCGGCGTTGTTTGTTTGCCAGGGCTATTTGGACTGGCGAGATCCCTGAATAGGCGTTCGTACCGATCCGAAAGCTTCGCTTGGCATGATACGAAAGAAAAATCGAACCAAAACGAAGATCAAGCGAACTTTGTCGGAGACGGAGAGAAGCATGGCGGGAAGCTTCGGACCGGGGCCTCTTCCGGACAGTGCCGACGTCGTCGTCATTGGTGGTGGCGTGGTCGGATGCGCCATCGCCCGCGAGCTTTCGCGCTTCGACCTGTCGGTGGTGCTGATCGAGCGGTCGCCGGATGTCGCAACCGGCACCTCCAAGGCCAACAGCGGCATCCTGCATGCTGGCTTCGACGCCGATCCCGGCACCTGGAAGGCGCGCCTCAACGTGCGCGGTTCGCGGCTTTACGCCGAACTCTCAGAGGGGCTCGGCATTCCGCGTAAGGCGACGGGATCCCTCGTGGTTGCCAAGGACGCCGCTCAGATGGAAACCGTGGCGGAGCTCCGCCACCGTGGCATCGACAATGGCGTGCCGGGCCTGGAGATATGGACCCGCGACCAAGTCATTGCCCACGAGCCGAACATCTCTCCCGACATGGCCGGCGCGCTCTGGGCTCCGACCGGCGCCATCGTCTGCCCGTTTCTGGCGACCGTCGGCTTTGCCGAGAACGCCATCCGCAACGGCGTGCGCATCGTCACCGAATGCACCGTGACCGGGATTGATATGGCCGACAGGCAGATTGTCGGCGTGCGGACGACGCGAGGCCGTATCGCGACTCGGTTCGTGGTCAATGCCGCCGGCCTCCACTCGGGCGAGGTGGCGCGTCTTGCCGGCGACGACAGCTTCACCATCAAGCCGCGCCGGGGCGAGTACATCCTGTTCGATCGCAGCGTCGGCCAACTGGTCAACACGGTGCTGTTCCCGACGCCGGACAAGGTATCGAAGGGCATTCTGGTGGCGCCCACCGTGCACGGCAACGTGTTCATCGGCCCCGACGCCACGGAGATCGACGACCCCGAGGATCGGGAAACGACGGCCGCCGGTCTCGGTGGTATCATTGCCGGTGCCCGCCGCATCGTGCCGGGCCTGCCTTTGGGCACGGCGATCACCGAGTTCGCCGGCCTGCGCGCCGCCGCTGGCAAGGATTTCATCATCGGTCCGTCGCCCGCAGCCCGCGGTCTGGTCCATGCTGCAGGCATCCAGTCGCCGGGCCTCACCTCGGCGCCGGCCATCGGCGAAGTGATCGTCGAGATGTTGCAGGACGTCGGTCTGAGGCTCAAGCCGAAGGCGAGCTTCGTGCCGGTCAACCCGGAGAAGCCACGCTTTCACGACCTCGACCGCGAGTCTCAGGCCCTGTTGATTGCCAGCGATCCCTTGTTCGGTCGCGTCATCTGCCGCTGCGAGACCATTACCGAGGCAGAGATCGTCGCGGCCATCCAGTCGCCCTGCGGCGCCCGTACCGTCGATGGCGTCAAGCGACGGGTGCGAGCCGGCGCCGGCCGCTGTCAGGGCGGCTTCTGCGGACCGCGCGTCACGGCGATTCTCGCCCGCGAACTCGGGATACCGATCACCGCCATCCGCAAGGATTCGATCGACTCCTGGCTGTTCCTGTCGCGCGCCACCCTCGAAGCCGGGGAGGCCAGCCATGCGTGAGTTCTCCTATGACGTGGTGACCATTGGCGGCGGCCCGGCCGGCATGGCGGCGGCGCTTGCAGCCCGGGAAGCCGGTGCGGCGCGGGTGCTGATCATCGAGCGCGACCGCGAACTCGGCGGCATCCTGCAGCAGTGCATTCACAACGGTTTCGGCCTCAGGCGCTTCGAGGAGGAGCTGACCGGACCGGGATACGCCCACCGCTACATCGACATGGTCAGGGCGAGCGATATCGACGTCTGGCTCGATACGACGGTACTCGCCGCCGAGCCGGATGGCGTCATAACCTCGGTCAGCCCGCATGCCGGGATGACGATCGTCAAGGCGAAGTCCGTGGTCTACGCCATGGGCTGCCGCGAGCGGACGCGCGGCGCCATCCGTACGCCGGGCAGCCGCCCGGCCGGCGTGTTCACCGCCGGCGCCGCCCAACGCATGGTCAACATGGAAGGCTATCTGCCGGGCAAGGAGGTGGTGATCGTCGGCTCCGGCGACATCGGCCTCATCATGGCTCGCCGCATGACCTTCGAGGGCGCCAAGGTGAAGGCCGTCTTCGAGATCATGCCATATTCCAACGGCCTGACGCGCAACATCGTCCAGTGTCTCGAGGACTTCGGCATTCCCCTCTATCTCGGCCACTCGGTGACGGCGATCCATGGCAAGGACCGGGTGACCGGCGTCACCGTGGCTCAGGTGAACGACAGGCTTGAGGTGATCGACGGCACGGCCTTCGATATCGCCTGCGATTGCGTGCTGCTGTCGGTCGGGCTCATTCCCGAGAACGAGCTGGGGCGGGCCGCCGGCCTTGCTCTTGACCCGATTACCGGTGGGGCGCTGGCCGACCAGTTTCGTCAGACGGCGACTCCCGGCTTCTTCGCAGCCGGCAACGTGCTGCATGTCCACGATCTCGTCGACTGGGTGTCGGAGGAGGCGGCAATCGCCGGCCGCTCGGCGGCGCGTCACGCCCAAGGCGAGCTTCCCTTGTCGGGCTCTCAGCGATCCGTCGCGGTGGGGGAAGGGCTGCGCACCGTCGTGCCGCAGCGCCTGTCCGCCTTCGAGCAGGGGAAGATGAGCGTCCGCTTCTATTTCCGGGCGGCCAAGCCTATGGGGGCGTCGCTGTTGCAGTTCTGGGCTGACGGCGTGCTTGCCTTCGAGCGCAAGCTCCGCGTGGTCAAGCCGAGTGAAATGATCGTCGCCGACATTCCGGTCCGCAAGATCGGTGACGCCGCGACGCTGGAGTTCCGCGTCCTGCCGGCGCCAGAGAAGATCGAGGCGGACGACGAGATCGAGGAGGAGGCATGATGGCGCGCGTGGTTCATGCCATCCAGTGCATCGGCTGCCCGATCGGTTGCGGTGGCGAGGTGATCGTCGAGAACGGTAGCGTCTCGGAGATGACCGGCTTCACCTGCAACAAGGGGTTGGCCTATGCCGCCGAGGAGGTGGTGTCGCCCAAACGCATGGTGACGACGACGGTGCGGGTGTCGGGCGGAAGCCTGGGGCTGTTGCCGGTTGTCTCCGCCAGCCCGGTACCGAAGGAGCGCATCTTCGACTGCCTGCGCCTGTTGCGCGGCATGTCGGTTGCCGCGCCGATCGCCGAGGGAACGATCGTCGTGTCGGACGCGCTGGGGCTCGGTGTCGACTTCCGCGCCGCCCGCGACATCTCGTCCGTTCAGTAGGCGTTTTCCTGGTTGAGGATGCGAACCGGCGTCAGCATGAGTATGTAGAGGTCGAACAGCACCGACCAGTTCTCGATGTAGTAGAGGTCGTGCTCGACGCGTGCCTGGATCTTGTCAGGCGTATCGACCTCGCCTCGCCAGCCGTTGATCTGGGCCCAGCCGGTGACACCGGGCTTCACCTTGTGGCGGGCGAAATAGCCGTCCACCACCTCTTCCCAGAGCTTGTGCTCGGTATGGGCATTGACGGCGTGCGGACGCGGGCCGACCAGCGACAGGTCCCCCTTCAGCACGTTGAAAAGCTGTGGCAGTTCGTCGATCGATGTCTTGCGGATGAAACGCCCGACCGGCGTCACCCGCGGATCGCCGCGCGTCACCACCTTCTCGGCCTTGATGTCGGCCTGGTCGGCATACATCGACCGAAACTTCATCACCGAGATCACCTCGTTGTTGAAGCCGTAGCGCGGCTGGCGGAACAGGATCGGTCCCTTCGACGTGGCCTTTACGGCGATGGCGGCGCCGAGCATCACCGGCGACAGCGCGACGATGGCGAGGCTGGCGATGGTGACGTCGAACAGCCGCTTCGACACCTGCGACCAGCCGGTAATCGGCCGATCGAACAGGTCGAGGAAGGGCACCCGGCCGATGTAGGAGTAGGAGCGCGGCCGAAGGCGAAGCTTGCTCGAATGGGCCGAGAGGCGGATGTCGACCGGCAGCACCCAGAGTTTCTTGAGAAGCTGCAGGATGCGTACCTCGGCCGTCTGCGGCAGCGCGACGATCACCACGTCTACGGCGGCGAGGCGGGCGAAATCCACGAGATCGGAGGTGTTGCCGAGCTTGGGAAAGCCTTGCTGGTTCTCGGGGCTGCGGTCGTCGTTGCGATCGTCGAAGATGCCGAGGATGGCGAGTTCGTTGCCGCCGGTCTCTTCCAGGGCGGTGATCAGCGACTCGGCCATGGCGCCGCCGCCGAGGATGACGGCTCGCTTCTGTAGGCGACCGGCGCGCGTGAGACGACGGGTGACCGACGCGGTGACGGCGGAGGCGAGGCCGAGCGCCAGGACACCGACCACGTACCAGACCACGAACCACAGACGCGCGACGTCGGGCAGACCGTCACCGATGATCAACAGCACCGAGACGAAGCCGAAGACGCTCGACCAGGCCACCAGCAGCTTGGCGAATCGCCGCGAGTGGCGACGCAGGAGCGACAGGTCGTTGGCGCCCAGCGCCTGGGCGACGAGCAGGGTCAGGAAGGCGGTGCCGATGGGAACAGCCGCCGTCAGACCGGCGAGCGATACCGAGAACACGGGCAGCAGGCCGACGCCGACGGCAGAGAGGCAGAGCCACTCAAAGGCCGCAGCGGCGCCACTCACCAGCGATGGGGCGATGGAAGCGTCCCGATAGTTTCGGGCAACGGTTTCTGCCGCCGTCGTGAGGTGGGGTTCCGACCCGGTGGCCAGCTCTTTGGCGCTCATCGCAACTCATCCCGGTGATCAAGGCAAACGAAGTCGCCATTCTGATCTGAAAGTCCTGAAGTGGAGTAAAATTGCTAGGAAATAGTCTGCTTTTAAAACATCGTTCTTAGAACAGCCGCTGGGCAACCCGCAGAACGTCGCCGGGCCGGACAAGGGCATTCGGCGGCAGTGTTCCCGTGTAGATTTTGCCGTTCAGGCGGCGCGACACTTCGATGCCGCGTTCGCTGGCGCGCGAGGTGAAGCCGCCGGCGATGGCCACCGCCGTCTCGACGGTCATCGTGTTGACATAGGTGTATTGGCCGGGGTTGCGCACCTCGCCCATGATGAAGAAGGGGCGGTAGGTGTCGACTTCCACCGTCACGTCGGGATTGTTCAGATAGCCCTTCTTGAGGCCAAGCGTCAGGGCTCCGGCCAGCTCCTGAGTCGTCAAACCACGCGCCGTGACATTGCCGACGAGGGGGTAGGCAATATAGCCGGCCTGATCGACGGTGAAGGTTCCGGAGAGTGCGGTCTGCTCGAAGACCGTCACCCGCAGCTTGTCGCCGCTATCGAGCCGGTAGGGGCCGTCGAGCCCGTCCGGAACGGACGGGCGCGCACCTGCCGGCTGCCGCCGGGGCGCAGTGGTGCAGGCGCCGAGGCCGAGCAGAGCCAGACCGAGAAAGGCGCGTCGCTGCATGCGAATGTCCCCATGAAATCAGCGCAAATTCCGCGAACGACCCTAGTCCGGTATGGTTAAGGAAAGGGAAATGCCGCTTAACACTTCTTTCCGAAACCTTACCGCAGTGGAGAAACCGGCCGCTCCGGTAACATTTTCGAGATGCTTAACGGGCTGGTTACCATACCCGCCCATGCTTTTCGCATGGATAGGCAAGCTCGACCCATGAATGTGTTCGGCGTGGCCCCCGCTGGCGAAGCGGGTGACGGCCTGCGTCCGTCTGTTCTGCGGTCCGCCCTCAGGCGGAAGGCCGTTCTGCTTGCACTGGCGGCCTCGGTGGCGTTGGCGGCGTTTGGCGCTCTCTCGGCGCTGCCATCGGGCGTCGAGATTCGCGCCCGCCTCGCCATCGATCGAAAGGGAACGGCCGAGAGCGTGGTCGACGCCGCCTTCCTCGAGTCGCAGGCAAAGCTCATCACCTCCCGCGACACGTTGCGCCGGGCGGCTAGCGAACTTGGGATCACCGATGCCGGCACCCTGTCGAAGCCGCCGCTCTACGGGCGCGTTTTGACGGCTTTGGGCATGGGGGGCAAGCTCGTGTCCCCGGAAGAGCGGCTGACCGACACCCTGGCGGCTGGCTTCTCAGCCCAGCCATCGGGACGCGGCCGGTCTATCGACATTCGCTTTTCGGCCGAGAATGCTGACCTCGCCATTCGCTTCGTTGATCGGGTCATCGCCGACTATCTCGCCTTGCAGGGCACGAGTGGTGGTGTCGGGGCACGGCTGGTTTCGGGCGCGGCGCCGGTGGAACTGGCGCCGGGCGTTTCGCCCTGGGCGGGCGCGGCGCTGGCCGGCCTGTCGGTGCTGGCCCTCGGTGGAGCCGCCGCCGCCCTTGGCCTCTGGCGCCGGCGCGAAACGGGCGAAATGCTCGAGGAGACGCCGCTGGCTGTTGGCGTGCTCGAACCCCTTAATTTGAAGGACACGGGCGGCGAAACGGCGCTAGTGGAAGACGCCGCGGCAGCGGCCTCCTCTTCCTCTCCACCAGTTGCCATTCCCGGTGTCGATCTTGCCGAGCGGCGGCGTGTGGCGGTTGCCAGTTTCGGAGAGGGCGGCGAGAACCGCCGCCTCATCGATGAGCTTGCCCTGGCCGGTGGTTTCAACGGTGCCCGCATCGTCGTCGTCGACGCGAGTCGACGCACCGATGATCGGCCGGGACTTGCCGAGCTCCTGATCGGAGAGGCTGATTTTTCCGACGTCATTCAGCGCAACGCCGCCTCGCGCGCCCATGAGATCGGCCCCGGCCTCAGGTCGTTGGCGGCGCTTGCCAATGACACCGAGGCGGCCATGCTGCTTGAGACGCTGGAGCAGACCTATGACTTGGTGCTGATCGACCTCGGTCGATTGCGGGCCGACCCGGCCTTCACGCTGTTTGCCCGGCTCGCGGGGCAGCTCATGCTGACTGGAGAAGCCGATCCGGCCGCCGTCGACACGCTGCTTGCCGCACTCGGTCGCCGGGGCGTCACCAGCATCACCCGTGTGGCGACCCCGGCCGGCGAACTGGCGGCCTGAGCCCTCGCCGCCCAACCTACATCCGGCTAAGGTCGGCAAGCGCGTTCGCCTAGACTCGGCGGTCCGCCCTGGCCATCCAGGCGATGAGCAGGCCGGCCGGCGGCACCCAGAGCAGCCCTGCCAGCAGATAATAGACGAGCTGCCACCAGAAGTTCACGCCCGGAAGCATTGCGACGGCAACCACCATGGCAATGAGGGCGTAAATCGGAACGGTGATCACCAGAATGATGGTGCCAAGGAGCTTCCTGAGACTCGGCGACACGCGTGCCTCCGCCTTCTATGGACACATCACTCGCGCGGAAAAGTGGCCCCACCTTTCCGCGCGACGCTTTGGTCAGTCGATGTGGGACAGCGCCTGATCGAGATCGGCGATGATGTCGGCCACGTCCTCGATGCCCACGGAGAGGCGGACCACGTCCGGCCCGGCGCCGGCGGCCACCTTCTGCGCGTCGGTGAGCTGGCGGTGGGTGGTGGAGGCGGGATGGATCACCAGCGAGCGGGTGTCGCCGACATTGGCGAGGTGGGAAAACAGCTCGACGCTCTTCACCAGCGTCACGCCGGCGTCATAGCCGCCCTTCAGCCCGAAGGTGAAGACGGCGCCGGCGCCCTTCGGGGCATATTTCTGTTGCAAGCCGTGGTAGCGATCGCCCGGCAGGCCGGCATAGGACACCCAGGCCACCTTGGGGTGATCGGACAGGAACTCGGCCACCGCCTTGGCATTGTCGGCGTGGCGCTGCATGCGGAGCGGCAGCGTCTCGATGCCGGTCAGGATCTGGAAGGCGTTGAACGGCGAGATGCACGGGCCGAGATCGCGCAGGCCCAGCGCCCGGCAGGCGACGGCGAAGGCGAAGTTGCCGAAATTCTGGTGGAAGACGAGGCCATTATACTCGGGCCGCGGCTCGCAAAGCATCGGATACCGGTTCTCTCGCGACCAGTCGAAATTGCCGGCGTCGATGATGATGCCGCCGAGTGAGTTGCCGTGGCCGGCCAGGAACTTGGTCAGCGAGTGGACGACGATGTCGGCGCCATGTTCGATCGGACGGCAGAGATAGGGCGTCGCCAGCGTGTTATCGACAATCAGCGGCACGCCGGCGCGCTTGGCCACATGGGCCACGGCGGCGATGTCGGTGACGATGCCACCGGGGTTTGCGATCGATTCGATGAAGATCGCCTTGGTGCGCGGCGTCACCGCCTTCTCGAAGGAGGCGGGGTCGGCCGGATCGGCCCAGACGACGTTCCAGCCGAAGTTCTTGAAGGCGTTGGAGAACTGGTTGATCGAGCCGCCATAGAGCTTCCGGGAGGCGATGAACTCGTCGCCGGGTTGCAGCAGGGTGTGGAAGACGATGAGCTGCGCGGCGTGGCCGGACGCCACAGCGAGCGCAGCGACGCCACCCTCCAACGCCGCCACGCGCTCTTCCAGCACCGCCTGCGTCGGGTTGGTCAGGCGGCCGTAGATGTTGCCGAAGGTCTCGAGGCCGAACAGCTTCGCTGCCTGGTCCACATCCTCGAAGACGTAGGACGCCGTCTGGTAGATGGGGGTGATGCGAGCGCCGGTGGTCGGGTCCGGAGCGGCGCCGGCATGGATGGCAAGCGTCGAGAATCCGGGGGTCTGTTCGGTCATCTGTCTCTCCCTCATCGCCTCTCAAGCCTTGTTCGCCGTTCGCGAAAGGGCGCAACCGACAACAAGGCTGCGGATCGGCGGGCACGTCGGCCGGCATTTGGGCCGACACCCTAATCCTTCGACCGGCGGGGAGACAAGTGCGGCGTCAGTCTCGGCGTCTGCCTCCGGCGAAGCGTCTTGCCGCCAGCATGGCGGCGGCAAGAAGGGCGCAAAGGAGGCCTCCGACCAGCGCGGGGTGCGGCCGGCCGATCATCGCGGCGAGGAAGCCGAGCGGGGTTATCTCGACCCTGAGGCGCGCCCTGCCGCTTTGGACGGCCGCTTCATCCTCCAGCCAGAAGCGTTCGAGGACATACAGCCGTGCCTCGCCGAGCGGCCGGCCCCCGAACTCCAGACCCAGCAACTGCCGCCGACCGTCCAAGTCGTCGCCAAAGGCGCACCGCAGCCGGCCGAGCCTGCTGCCGGAGTCGTCGATCTGCAAGTAGCCGATCTCGATGACGCGGCCCAAGCTGCCGGAGCGCTGGATATGGTCGGCGACAAGGTCGCCGCGCTCCTCGAGGGCGGGCAAGGCGTCGAGACAGACGTGGGCGTCGCGGTAGCCTTCGGCCAGCCACCACGTTCCGGTCGCCAGCACCGCACCGATCGCGGCGGCGGGGCCGATCCTGAGAAGGCGAGCCGCTCGCACGTCAGCCTTTCAGCTTGCGGGCAACGTCACGGGCGAAATAGGTGAGGATGCCGTCGGCGCCGGCCCGCTTGAAGGCGAGGAGGCTTTCCATCATCGCCCGCTCACCGTCCAGCCAGCCGTTGCGGGTCGCCGCCATGATCATCGCGTACTCGCCGCTGACCTGGTAGGCGAAGGTCGGCACCTGGAACTCGTCTTTCAGGCGACGCAGAATGTCGAGATAGGGCATGCCCGGCTTGACCATGATCATGTCGGCGCCCTCGGCGAGATCGAGCTCGGCTTCCTGGACTGCCTCATCCGAGTTGCCGGGGTCCATCTGATAGGTACGCTTGTCGCCACGTAGCGTCTTGCTGGTGCCGATGGCGTCGCGGAACGGCCCGTAGAAGGCAGACGCATATTTGGCCGAGTAGGCCATGATCTGCACATGCTCGAAACCGGCATCGTCCAGCGCGGCGCGGATGGCGCCGACGCGGCCGTCCATCATGTCCGAGGGGCCGATGATGTCGGCGCCGGCCCGTGCCTGGTTGAGCGCCTGCTCGCACAGAACGGCGACCGTCTCGTCGTTGAGGATGACCTCGCCCTCGAGGAGGCCGTCGTGGCCGTGGCTGGTGTAGGGATCGAGCGCGACGTCAGTCATCAGGCCGATGTGGGGAACGGCGGTCTTGATGGCGCGAAGCGCGCGGCAGACGAGATTGTCCGGCGACAGTGCCTCGCTGCCGTTCTCGTCGCGCCTGGCAGGATCGGTATAGGGGAAGAGGGCGATGGCCGGAATGCCGAGGGCAGCCGCCTCGGCGGCATCGCGCACCGCCTCGTCGACCGACAGCCGCTCGACGCCGGGCATGGAAGCGATCGGCGTCCGCACGCCGACGCCGTCGATGATGAAGATCGGCCAGATGAGGTCGTCGACCGTGATGTTGGTTTCGCGCACGAGACGGCGCGACCAGTCGGTCTGGCGCAGCCGGCGCATGCGGCGGCCGTTCAGGATGGCGCGCATGTCGGGCGCGGCGGCGCCTTTGGAGAAGGGAGTGTTCGCGGTCATGGTGGGAGGTCCTGCCTGCGGAAAGCGGTGCCGCTTTAGCACGGCTCAGCCTGTCGCTCTATACGCGGGTCGTGATTTGATCGATACTCCGGCGCAAAAATGAGGCAGCCCGACAGACTGAAAGGATAATCGGATGAGCGGCAACGGCGATACGCGGCAGTCCGAGGGGCTCGATGCAAGCCTGTGGAGCAGGTTTGACGCCCGCCTGACGCTGGTGATCTATGTCCGCTTCCTGTCAACGGTGTTTCTGGTCGCCGGCCTTTTTCGTTGGGCGACGATTCTCGGTTTCGGCGTTCCGAGCGGCAACTTCCTGACCCTTTCCTCGCCGGTGATCGTGGCCACGCTGTTCTTCGCCGTCGCCGATCTCGTGGCAGCGGTCGGCCTGTGGCTGCTCGCCTCCTGGGGCACCGTGGTGTGGATGATCAGCGCGCTCACCGAGACGGCGCTATACAGCGCCTATAATCCGCAGTTCGGCCGAAACTATCCGTTGATGATCTTCCACATCGGTACCGTGGCGCTCTATGCCGTGCTCTCGGCTTATTACGAGCGGACGCGCGATCGTTTGTGAGAGTCAACGAAGAGTTATTGCGTAAAATTTGCCAATTCATCTCAACTGACCCTCTTGGCCTGAGTCGGATCGATGAAATCTAGGTCGAATTGTGCGGAATCTGGCTGAAATTCCTGCGTTGCCTCGCCTTTTAGGGGCGTAAAGTCCTGCTTTACCAAAGCGAAGACTCGGGTGGGTTTGGAATCGCGTTAAACTAATATTCAGCTTGCCCCTTAAGCCGTTTTTCAAAGCTCTCGGCTACTGTCGTGATCAAGGCGGACAAAGAGCCGCATCCAAAAAGTACGACAGAGAGGCTTTCCACCATGGCCAACGCCAAGCGCGCCTATGATCTTTACGCCAACGAGCCCGAAGAAGAGCAGGGGCTCCAGCCGCTTTACCTCGAGGCGCTTCGCCTCGTCGAGCGTCTGCACCGCCGGTTGCTGGACGTCATCAAGGACGAGTTCGACCGTTCGGGCCGCACCGACGTCAACGCCGTCCAGGCGCTCCTGCTGTTCAACATCGGCGATAGCGAGCTGACGGCCGGTGAGCTCCGGACCCGCGGCTACTATCTCGGCTCCAATGTCTCCTACAATCTCAAGAAGCTGGTTGAGATGGGATACATTCATCATCAGCGTTCGCGCATGGACCGCCGTTCGGTTCGCGTCAAGCTGACGGACAAGGGCCAGGCGATCGCCGACATCGTCGGCAAGCTCTACAATCGTCACATCATCTCGATCGAGACGGTCGGCGGCATCAACCGCGACGACTTCAAGGTGCTCAACAAGTCGCTGCAGCGGCTGGAGCGCTTCTGGACCGACCAGATCCTCTACCGTCTGTGACGGAGTTTCCGGAAGCGCTCCGTGACTTGGAAATCCGAAGTCGGAAACATCCGACTTCGGTGCGCTTCTGGACCGACCAAACCCTACCGTCTGTGACAGCGCTTCCAGGAGCGCTCCGCGACTTGCAGATCCGAAGCGGTCGTCGTTTCCACGGCGGCCGCTTTGCCTTGCGGGGGAGAGTAGGACTTCGGTTCGGCGCTATGGGTCTCTCAAGTCGATAGGCCAAAAATGAGTTCCATCCACTGTCAAAACTGACAAAGGTGTATTCAGAAGTGAGTAATGGCAGAAAAAATGCGACAGGGTGAACGTCGATACAGGGCTTTTTCTGTCACGTTAACCATTCTTTAACACTTTGCTGTCAGATGTTAAGTGTATCGAGCATGTCGGTTGGAATGCTTCCTCCCCTTTCCTGAGACCGGATGCATCGAACGTCTCAACTCCTCCCGAGACGCGCGACTTGGCCCTGGGCGCCCTCCCTGCGCTCAGGGTCTTTTCACGTCTTCACGTTGCCATGCCATTTGATCGGGTCTGGCCTGCGTGAAGGGCAGGGCATTCATAATCCTCGATTTCGCCATGAATTGCCGATAAACGGCGAGCCACTGGCGCCGTCATGCGAGTCTGTCGCAGGCGCCGAATCTGTGCGGGAATCTGCTGGAAAGGCTCCGTTAACCAAGGCCATTGTCCATTGGGCCGAGGTTCCGATGCTTTTGCGCGATTTTGGCGTCCGAACGGTTCGATCTGGAGTGCGGTCGTGAAGGAATCATTTTTGTCGATGGCGGCCAGCCGCCGTGGGGTGCTCAAGGCCGGGATCGCCGGAATGACCGCGCTGGCGGCCTCCGCCTCGAAGGCCCAGACGCTGTTGGCCCAGACCGAATGGACAGAAGGTTTCGACGTTTCCGCTCCCGCCGATCTCGCGACGCAGACGACCCGGCCGTCGATTTCCGGCCAGTCGGGCTTCTACACCGAGCAGGCGATTTCCCAGTATTCCTCGATTGCGATGCAGGGCGGCTGGCCGCAGGTGCCGGCTGGCGGTACGCTTCGCCTGGGCATGGAAAGCCCTGCTGTCGGTGCCTTGCGCCAGCGGCTGATGATCACCGGCGACCTTGATCAGAGCGCCGGCATCTCGACGGCCTACGACACCTTCGTCGACGGTGCCGTCCGCCGCTTCCAGGCTCGCCACGGCATCATCGCAACCGGCGTGGTCGACAATGCGACGCTGCGTCAGCTCAACGTTCCCGTCGAAACGCGCATCCAGCAACTCCAGCTCAACCTCGTCCGCCTGCAGACGCTGCCCAACCCGCTTGGCGGCGGCAGCGACCGCTATGTGATGGTCAACGTGCCCGGCGCCGAGATTGAGACCGTCGACGGCGATGTCGTCCATTCGCGCCATCGGGGCGTGGTCGGCAAGATCGACCGGCAGACGCCGCTTCTGAACTCCAAGATCACCATCATCCGCTTCTTCCCCTATTGGACGGTTCCGAAGAGCATCATCCTCAAGGATCTGATCCCGCAGATGCAGAAGGATGCCGCCTATCTCGACCGGCAGAAGATCCACGTGTTCGACCCGCGTTCGGGCACCGAGGTCTCCTGGCAGTCGATCGACTGGAAGACCGATCAGGCAGTCAACTACATGTTCCGTCAGGAGCCGGGCGACCTCAACTCCATGGGCACGGTGAAGATCGACTTCCCGTCGCCGGAAGGCGTCTACATGCACGATACGCCGAGCAAGGGCCTGTTCGGCGGCAACGATCGCTTCCACTCCTCGGGCTGCGTGCGCGTCCAGAACGTCCGCGAGTATGTCTACTGGATCCTGAAGAACACGCCCGACTGGCCGAAGGATCGCATCACCGAAGCCCTGACCTCGGGTGAGCGCATCGACGCGCCGGTGGCCGATCCCGTGCCGCTCTACTTCCAGTATATCACCGCCTGGGCGACGCCGAACAATACGGTGGAGTTCCGCGACGACATCTACCAGCGCGACGGTCTCGGCGTCCCTATGTCGCCGGAGGCGCAGAGTCAGGCCCAGGCCGGCTGATTTTCGCAGCGTCTTGTGTTAGCTTCGGCCCGTCCGGGATTTCCGGGCGGGCTTTTTGTTTGACGGTGCTGGATGGCCGGACCTACGGAAGAGCGGGAAGTCTACTTCGAGTTCGTCGCGCTCGGGAATGTCGTGCGAGTCTCCGCCATTTGCTCGGTTACCGGCGTCGAGGTGCAGGTGCTCGGTCCGGCCGGCGCTGCCCGGCTCGATCTGGAGCGACTGGCGCTCAGGAAGCTTGAACGGCGTCTCGCCGAGACCAAGGCGCAACCGCTGCCCCAAGCCGGCCGGAAAGGGTTCACGGTCTGAATGCGCCCCGAACTCGCTGAAACTCTAGCCTTTCTCGTCGCTCTTTCCGAACGCGCGGGCGTCGAGCCGGTGTTGTTCGGTACTGCCGTTCTGGAGCTTCAGGGCATCGGCGATTTCCTGGCGACCGATCTCGACGTCATCGTCAGCGAGGAGGAGGCGAGGGCGATGGCGGCGGCGGCCGGCGTCGATCCGGGCGGAGAAAGCGGCAACGACCAGTTTCGTTCGCGCGTGCATCTCCATCTTGAGGGCGCCCCGCTGGTCATCGACGTCATGGCCGAGATGAGCATTCGGACTGCCGGAGGCTGGCTGCTCTACGAGTTGGGCGAGACAGAGAGGATCGAGGTGGGCGGCCGACGGTTCCGCGTCGCTTCGCCGGTCGATCTCGGCCGATTCTATCGTCTCGCCGGACGGGCCAAGGACGCCGGCAAGATCGCCGCGCTCGACGCCGCAGTTGCCTGAACAGGTCGCATATTCGATTTAGGCGGGTCTGCCGCCCGCCGGATGGGCCGCCCTCAGGTTGATGGCACCCCCCCGCCCGTGATAAGCGACCCCCGTCACGGGCGCGCGTGGCGCCGGGGCATTTCGTCCCGGTCAGTCCGGCCCAAGAAACGTCCCTTGACGGAACGGAAACCCAAATGTCCAACACGACCAGCGCAGAGCTTGCCAACTTTTTCCATAGCTCCCTCGCCGAGGTTGATCCCGCGATCGCCTCCGCCGTGGCGAAGGAGCTCGGTCGTCAGCAGCATGAAATCGAACTGATTGCTTCGGAGAACATCGTCTCCAAGGCGGTTCTCGAGGCGCAGGGTTCCGTTCTGACCAACAAGTATGCCGAGGGTTACCCAGGTAAACGCTATTATGGCGGTTGCCAGTACGTCGACATCGCAGAGAACCTGGCCATCGAGCGCGCCAACGCGCTGTTCGGTAGCAAGTTCGCCAACGTGCAGCCGAACTCGGGCAGTCAGGCCAACCAGGCGGTGTTCCTGGCGCTGGCGCAGCCGGGCGACACGGTGCTCGGCCTCGACCTCGCGTCCGGCGGCCATCTGACGCACGGCGCCAAGCCGAACATGTCGGGCAAGTGGTTCAACGCGGTCACCTATGGCGTCCGTGCCCAGGACCATCGCATCGACATGGACCAGCTCGCTGCCTTGGCCAAGGAGCACAAGCCGAAGATCATCATCGCCGGCGGCTCGGCCTATAGCCGCGTCTGGGACTTCGCCGCCTTCCGCGCCATTGCCGACGAGGTGGGCGCCTATCTTTTGGTGGACATGGCCCATTTCGCGGGCCTCGTGGCGGCCGGCGAGCATCCCTCGCCGTTCCCGCATGCGCATGTCGTCACCACCACCACCCACAAGACGCTGCGCGGACCGCGCGGCGGCATGGTGCTGACCAACGACGAGGACATCGCCAAGAAGATCAATTCGGCGGTGTTCCCCGGCTTGCAGGGCGGCCCGCTGATGCATGTCATCGCCGGCAAGGCGGTTGCGCTGCTGGAAGCGGCTCAGCCGGCCTACAAGGCCTATATCAAGGCGGTGGTGGAGAATGCCCGTGTGCTGTCGGACGAGCTGAAGCGCGGCGGCGTCGACATCGTCTCCGGCGGCACCGACAACCACCTGATGCTTGTGGACCTTCGCCCGAAGGGCCTCACCGGCAAGCTGGTCGAGACGGCGCTCGGCCGGGCCGACATCACCTGCAACAAGAATGGCGTGCCCTTCGACCCGGAGAAGCCGACGATCACCTCGGGTATCCGCCTCGGCTCGCCGGCCGCCACGTCGCGCGGCTTCGGGGCCGGTGAGTTCAAGGAAATCGCCAACCTGATCCTGCAGGTGCTCGATGGCTTGAAAGTCAACGGCGAGGACAAGAATGACGGCGTCGAGGCGGCCGTGAAGCGGCGCGTCAGAGCGCTGACCGACGCTTTCCCGATCTACGGCTGATCTCGCCATATCCTGAAAATGAAAACCGCCGCGCAGGGAGACCCGCGCGGCGATTCTGTTGGGGAAGTTTTGCCAAAGGCCGGATCAGGCGACGTCCCGGTCGCTTTTGTCGAGCCGATGCAGGAACTCGATGCCGCTGACCGCCTGCTCTACGCTGCTGCGATGACTGGCGACGATCGACGACAGTCCGGCAATCGACCGCTCGAAGTGGCCGCTCTGGGCGAAGATTTCCTCGACGTTGCTGACGATGTGCTTGTAGCGCTCGCCTTCCTCGGAAAACTCCTGCTTGGTAGCCTCGATGATGACGCCGAGCTCGCGAAGCGATTCCTCGATATTGGCGATGGCGGTCTGGGTGTGACCCAGCGTCGACTTGGTGTCGTTGGCGAGCTTCTTCACTTCGCCGGCCACCACGCCGAACCCCCGGCCGGCCTCGCCGGCGCGCGCTGCCTCGATGGTCGCGTTGAGCGCCAAGAGATTGGTCTGGCCGGTGATGTTGTCGATGACGGCCACCACTTGGCGCAAGGCGGTGAGGGCGTCGTTGAGGCCGCCGAAGCGGGCTGCCAGCGCCTCCGTGTTGGACGGCTGGCCGCCCTTTTCCGAGCGAGAGCCGACCATGGCGGCCCGGATGCCGGACATGATGTCGCCAACGTTGGAAATCTCCGACAGGGTGTCTTCGATTTTCGAGGACATTTCGAGATAGTCGGAGATCTTGTCGATGACGCCGGTTCTCAGGCGATTGAGAATCTCGACGCGCTTCAGCCGATTGCGCGTGAAGTAGTTGACGAAGCTGGCGTAATGGATCGCGAAGTTGTCGAGATACTCATCGGCGAAATCCGTCTGGACGTTTGAGAAGAAGACGATCGCCGACAGCGTCTGGTTGATGTTGATCCCGAACAGCTCGCCATAGGTCGAGAAGCCGGCGACGGGCGCCGGCCAGATGCCGCCGGTGCGCGCCAGTGCCTGGGCGTTGGACAGGCGGCGAAGGATGCAGTCGTTCATCAGAACGCCGGCCGGCTTCGGCTTGCCGCGCAGGTAGCGTTCGACGTCGGCGCGGGTTTGCTCGAGAAAGTCGGTTTGCTCGAGCAGCGTGAGTTCGTCGCCGGGGCCGATGTCGCAATAGAAGTAGAACACTTCCTTCTCGATATCGATTTTCGCCACCGACCGGACAAACAGCTCCTTGCCCAGCTCGATGCCGAAGGCCTTTCCCTTGAGGGCGGCTTCGAGCTGGGCGGGCTCGACCTTCAAGGCCGCCGACAGGGCCTTGACCAGCGAGACGACCTTGCCAGTCTTGTCGTCGATGACGGCGCTGACCGACCGGCGGTCGGTATCGGCATCGACGACCACGAAGCTCGGGCCGATCTTGCGGAAATTCTGGCTCTTCATGACGCCATAGCGCTGGCCTGCCGCCATCTTGACGAAGGCGACGACCGCGTGGTCCTTCACGATCTGCCGGCCATCGAACAGCAGCGTCTCCGTAAAGGTCAAGGCGTCGCCGGAAGAGCCGCCGACGAACAGGCAGGGGAAGCGGCCGGATTCATAGACCGCCTCCATGAAGTAGCTTTCCGACATCGACAGGCCGTCGACGAAGGTCAGTGCAAAAGTCGACCTGGCATCGAGATGCATGGTCGGCTTCACGCCGCTGAGTGCCGAGACGATCTTGGCAATGCGGGTGCCGTGCGACATCGTCGAGCGGCCGGCTCGCAGATCCTGCGAGGAGAGCGGAACCGAGAACACCTCGGCCTTTTCGATCAGGGCCGGCGAGAAGACCTGAAGAACCACGTTCTGCCAGGCGCCGTCCGTCTCGCAGTAGAGTTTCTCACCGGTCACGGCGCAGAGCTCGCCGGCCGTCGTGGTCGCCACGACTTCGGCCGAACGAGCAAGCGACTTGATCTTGCGGGTCACGCTCGCGAAGTCCGCTTTCGGCGAGACGAAAGCGAGGACAAGGCTGGCCTCTCGGCCATCAAACAGGAATTTGTCCGGACCGATGCCCGAAAGGGACGCGTCCGTCCGTAGGATCCTGAGGGGTTCTGCGACGGCGGGCGGTGCATCGCTCAGGGCGATACTCCGTTCAGTCTCCGAGCGTGCGAGCGCGTTTTCGGGCGAAGCTCCGCTTTTCTGCTTCGACAGTATCTTGTCGAATAGTCCCATTTTATCCTCCAGAATTCAGTATCCGCCCGTTTCTCTCCTTCCGCATTTTATGCGATGAGCGTTAATGGTGTATTATTGCGAATGTCTATTATTTTCGTCAGCTACGAATTAAGCTGCGGTGTTCTTCGGGTCGTGTTCCGTTGCGAAGAGGTATCCGATCTACGCTAACAGCATGGCGCTCGCATTTGAGTTTTATTCGATTTTTGAAAGTATAGTTACATGCTCCTTCGAGATTCGCGTCAATGCTGCTTTTTCAACTTCTATTTTTGCTGGCTCTGAAGCTGCCATGCTTGAGCTCCGCTCCGTCGAAGCGTGACTGCCCGGCCGTCATCGATCCGGTTCGCAAGTACCAAACGCGCGGGGAGACGACAATTTGTCTGTGACGCGAATAGCGGCGGCGTTTACTTGCAGGCCTGCGCCGTGCCAATCAAGTGGCGAAGCCAAGCCATGAGAGGCTTTGCCGGCAGAGCTGCCATATCGGGGGGATTTGATGAACAGGTTGCCGACGAGCGGAAGCAAGCTGGCCTGCTATCTCATCAATCTCGAGCGTGCCCCCGATCGCCGCGCCATGATGGAGGCGCGCTTTCAGGCCAGAGGGCTCACTCACGACGTGGTCAAGGCGGTCGACGGCAAGCTTTTACGCTTCCCCATTCCCGAGGTTAGCGAGCTTGCCTTCAAGCTCCTGCATGGACGGCGGATCATTCCGGCCGAAGTCGGCTGTTATCTCAGCCATATCGAGTGTGCCAAGCAGCTCCTGGCTTCCGACGCCGATTATGGGCTGATCGTGGAGGATGATGTCACATTCTCTCCGGACTTCGTTGAGGCCATCGATCTTGCCTGCGTTCAGGGCCGGCATTGGGATATCCTGCGTTTGACGACCGTCAATCGGGAAGGGGGCGTGACGTTCAGGAAACTCTCGGCGTCGCGGTCCCTGGCTGTCGCTCTGACCCGGAAGAAAGGGTCGGGAGCCTATATCGTCAATCGTCGGGCGGCGGCTTGGATGGTTGATGCGTTGATACCCATGCGGCTGTCCTATGATATTGCCTATGACCTTGAGTATTTGAGCGGCCTCAGGGCGTGCTGGGTCCTGCCGCAACCCGCCAGCCAGCTGAATGACATGGAGACCCAGGTTCAGATAAATATCCGGGCCTACAAACTCCCCCGGTACAGATATCTGACAGTGCTTCCGTATCGTGCTTTCCTCGAGACGACGCGCGTCCTGTTCAGAGGGGTTCAGCTTGGGCGCTCGCTGTTGAGAGTTTGAAAACCGACGTTGCTGAAGTGAGCCGGAAGGTGCCGCCAGATGAGAGCGCCACATCGACTGATCAAGGCATGTCTCATTGTCCTGTCGGTGACTGTCGTTGCCGGTGTGCTGGCGGTTGCGCAGTTTCGCGCCCTCGTTGATGCCACGCCGCCGGTCGATCTCTTCGCCCCCACCTCGCAAGTCGTCACGGCACGGAACGGCGACCTTTTACGTGCCTATACGGTAGGAGATGGCCTCTGGCGGCTGCCGGTCGATCCGGCGCGGGTCGACCCTGGCTACGTCAAGCTGCTTCTCGCCACCGAGGACGGCCAGTTCCTCGAGCATTCCGGCGTCGATCCGAAAGCGCTCGTGCGGGCGGGCTGGCAACTCCTGACACACGGCCGCATCGTCTCCGGCGGGTCGACGCTGACCATGCAGGTGGTTCGGCTTTCGGAACGTCTTCACACCCGCTCTCCAAGCGGCAAGTTCGGCCAGATCGTCAAGGCGCTGGCCTTGGAGCGCTTTGCCAGCAAGGACGACATCCTCGCCGCCTATCTCAGCCTCGCGCCGTTCGGCGGCAATCTCGAGGGCGTGCGCTCGGCGTCGCTCGCCTGGTTCGGCAAGGAGCCGGCGCGTCTGACGCCGGCCGAAGCCGCCTTCCTCGTTGCCTTGCCGCAGGCGCCCGAGGCTCGCCGGCCCGACCGCGATCCGGCAGCCGCCAAGGCGGCGCGGGACAGGATCCTGAAGCGAGCCGCCGATCGCGGCATTCTTGCATTGTCCGACGCCGAGGCGGCTATGGCCGAGCCGGTACCGACTCGTCGGCGCGACTTTCCGCTGCTTGCTGCGCACGCCGCCGATCGGGCGGTGGCGGCGGCTCCCAGAGAAGGCGAGATTCGCCTTGCGATCGACGGCAAGCTGCAGGCTTTGCTGGAAGGCCTCGCGGCCGAGCGGGCAAGCGCCATCGGCCCGAACGTCTCGGTCGCCATCATGGTGGCCGAAGAGGCGAGCGGCGACGTGCTGGCGTCGGTTGGTTCGGCTGGATTGTTTGACCAGAAGCGCGCCGGCTCCATCGACATGACCAGAGCGATCCGCTCGCCCGGCTCGACGTTGAAGCCCTTCATCTACGGTCTCGCCTTCGAGGCGGGCATCGCCCATCCCGAAACGCTGGTCGAAGACCGGCCGACTACTTTCGCCGGCTATACGCCGAACAATTTCGACAAGACTTTCCGGGGCACGGTGACGGTGCGGCAGGCGCTGGCCGACAGTCTCAACGTGCCGGCCATCCAGACCCTGGAACTGGTGGGACCGGCGCGGCTCGTCACGCGGTTTCGCCGGGCGGGTGTCGAGGCGAAGCTGCCGGACATGGCACCGGCCAACCTCGCGGTCGGTCTTGGCGGCGTGGGGCTGACGCTGAACGACCTGACGACGCTCTATACGGCACTGGCGCGTGGCGGTCGGCCGATCGCCCTCCGCGAGAGGGTCGATGCCCTGGGGCCGGCCGAGCCGCCAAAGCCGCTTATGGACGAGCGTGCCGCTGCCTATGTCACGGACATCCTGGCCGGTCCGCTCGGCGCCGCCAAAGGCGACGTGCGCGTCGCCATCAAGACCGGCACCTCCTACGGCTACCGTGATGCGTGGGCGATGGGATACGACGGCCGCAATGTTGTGGGTGTCTGGGTCGGCCGGCCGGACGGCGCACCGCTGCCCGGCCTGATGGGCGTCGACGTGGCCGTGCCTGTGCTCGCCGACACCTTCGTCCGGGCGGGAGGAACCACGCGCCTGCCGCCCGAACCGCCAGGCCTGCTCAAGGTCTCCAATGCCGAGTTGCCGCCGCCGCTCCAGCGGCTGCGCGGGGCACGGGCGGCGGTTGCGCTGAAAGATGCCGGGCCGGAGATCGCCTATCCGCCGGCCGGTGCCCGCGTCGATCTCGGCTTTGCCGCCGGTTCGCCGCAGCCGCTCGCCCTCCGGGTCCGAAACGGCAAGGGGCCTTTTACCTGGCTTGCCGATGGCGCGCCGGTGGCACGGGAACCGTGGGCGCGGCAGTTCAGCTATGTCCCGAAAGGGGCTGGCTTCTTGACGCTGTCGGTGATCGACGGCGAGGGCAGGGCCGATCGGATCACCGTTTTCGTGGAATGAGCGCAGCGCGCCGGCGCGGGCGCTTGCCTTTTGGCCGGTTGAGGGGCATGCCCGTCTCCATCGGTTTGGCGGACGGCGAGGGAAGGCGATGACCAGGAAGGAACGGGTGGCGCTGGTATCGCTCATTGCCAGCCTCAGCCTTACGGTCGCCAAGCTTTCGATCGGCCTGATGATCGGTTCGCTGGCCCTCATCACCGACGCGCTGCATTCGGGTACCGACGCCATCGCCACGCTGGTCACTTTTCTGGCGGTTCGCTTTGCCGATCGCCCAGCCGATGACGACCATCCCTATGGACACGGCAAGTTCGAGGACCTCGCGGCGCTGGGCGAGGGAACGCTGCTGCTGGTGCTGGCTGGCGGCGTCGCCATGGAGGCCTGGAACCGCTTTGTCGGAGAGGCGCCGCCGCCGTCGGTCAACGCCATCGCCTTTGCTGTGCTGGGTGCCGAGATCGTGATCAATCTCTGGCGGGCTCGGGCGCTGAACAAGGCGGCCGTGGAGACCGGCAGCCGGGCCCTTGCCGCCGACGCCATGCATTTCCTCTCCGATGTCGCGTCGTCGGCGATAGTCATCGTCGGCTTTGTCGCCACCCTCTATGGTGCCGATTGGGCTGACTCGGTGACGGCAGCGGCCATTGCGCTGTTCATCGGCTGGCTTGGCCTCAGAATGATCCGCCGTACCGCCGACGAACTGACCGACCGCGTGTCGCCGACGATTGCGCGCACGCTCCGTCGACTGCTCCTCGACCTGCCGGGTATCGTCGCCATCGACCAGCTTCGGGTGCGAACGGTCGGTCCCCGGCACTTCGTCGACATATCGGCCGGCGTGCCGCGAACGCTGAGCCTCGGCGAGACCGCCGTGGTCAAGCGGGCGATGGTGGCGGCCATTCTGACGGAGATCGCCGACGCCGAGGCGACGGTCAGCCTCAGGCCGGTGCCGATCGACGACGAAAGCGTCAGGGAGCGGGTGTTCCTCGCCGCCTCGCGCGAACGCATTCCCGTCCACCACATCACCATTCAGCATCTCGGCGACCGTCTCTCGGTGTCGCTCGATTGCGAGGTGGATGGCGCCATGCCTCTTGGAGAGGCGCATGAGGTGGCGAGCCGGCTCGAAGCAGCCATCCGGGCTGAAATCGGCGCCGAGATCGAGGTGGAGACCCATCTCGAACCGCTGTATCCCGACCTCATTCAAGGCGAGCAGTTACCGGACGACCGGGTTGCGGCCTATGCCGCGAGCCTCCGGGAAGCCGCGGCGACGCATGGTGTCTCGGATGTTCACAACGTCCGTGCCCGCGAGATTGACGAAGGGGTGTTCGTCGCGTTCCATTGCCGCTTCCCGGCGTCGCTCCCCGCCGCCGAGGTGCACCGCCGCGCCGATGCGGTGGAGCGAGCGGCGCGCATCGCGTTCCCGGAGATTCGCCGCATCGTCAGCCATCCTGAGCCCGTGAGGGGGTAGCGGGACACCCGGGACTGATCAGGCCACGCCGATGCGCAGCAGGTCGAGGGTATGCAGAATGCCGATCGGCTTCTCGTTCTCGACGACGAACAGCACGGAGATCTTGCGGTTTTGCAGGAGGTCGAGCGCCTCGGCGGCGAAGATCTGCGGCGCAACGGTGATCGGTTTGCGCGTCATCACCTGCGCGACCGGCGTTTCCAGCTTGCTGGCGCTCAACTGCGGACCGAGATCGGAGTGCACGAAGCGGCGGAGATCGCCGTCTGTGACGATGCCGATCAGGTGCCCGTCACCGTCGACCACTCCGACCACGCCGAAGCCGCCTGAACTGATGGCCAGGATGGCGTCCGTCATCCGGCTGTCGGCGGCAATGAGCGGCAGCCGTTCGGTGTGCATGATGTCCGAGACGCGCCGGAGCTGCGAGCCGAGCTTGCCGCCCGGATGGAAGATGTGGAAGTCGGTCTCCGAGAAGCCTCTCCTGACCATGACGCCCATGGCGATGGCGTCGCCGATGGCGAGCTGCAGCACGGTCGATGTGGTCGGTGCGAGATTGTGCGGGCAGGCTTCGCGCACTCTCGGCAGGATCAGCGCCACGTCGGCGGCGGCGGCCAGGGTCGACTCGGCGCCGGCAGTGAGCGCGATGACCGGCACGTCGAAGCGCTTGGCGAACGCGAGCACCACCGCGAGTTCGGTGGTCTCGCCCGACCAGGACAGCGCCAGGATGACGTCGGAGCCGTCGACCATGCCGAGGTCGCCGTGCCCGGCCTCGGTGGGATGGACGTAATAGGCGGCCGTGCCCGTGGAGGAAAAGGTTGCGGCGAGCTTGCGGGCGATATGGCCGCTCTTGCCGATGCCGGTGACGATGAGCCGGCCCTTGCCCTCTGCGACGATACCGATGGCCTTGTCGATGGCCTCGCCGAGCGGCCCATGAAGTGCCGCTTCTTCAAGGGCGGCAATGCCCGTCCGGGTAATCTCGATGGCATGCAGCGCCGCCGCGAGGGCGGGCTTCGGAAGCGGGCTGTCGGTCATGTCGGCGTGGATCCGCGATTGTTGGCTGGCCGCCTTGTTAGTCCATTGCGGCCGGATGTAAAGCGTGGCTTGTGGCGGCACCGGGGCAAAAAAAGGCGGAAGGACCGCTTTTGCACTCGGTTTTCGTCAAGAAGCCGCAATCGTGATAGACGGCATCACGTGATGCAGTGGAGACGGACGATGGCGGACGTGTCGGTTGGTCGGGTTGAGGTCGCCGCAAGGCCGATGGCCATGAAAGATGTTTATGCCGAGGGACGCGGCCGGCGGCTGACCGGCCTCGTGCTGGTGGGCATCGCCACGCTGTTTTCGCTCGGCATCTTCGCGCTGATCTCCAATCTCCTGCCGATACCGCCGACCACGGATCTCATTCGCGGCTCCCTGGTGATCGACGGTCTTCTGCTTCTGGCGATCATGTTCATGGTCGGCCAGGAAGTGTGGAAGCTGGGACGTGCCTGGTTTGAGGGGCGGGCGGCGGCGCGACTCCATTTGCGCGTTGTCGCGTTGTTCGCCTTCATCGCCGCGCTGCCGGCGGTGATGGTGGCGGTGGCCTTCACCGTCTCGCTCAACCAGGGCTTCGATCACTGGTTCGAGTCGCGCACGCGACAGGTGGTGGACAACGTCTTGACCGTGGCGAGCGCCTACATGCAGGAACATGCCCGCGTGCTGAGGGCCGATCTCATCAGCATCGCGAGCTCGCTCGACGCAGCCAAGTCGCTTTATGATTACGAACCGACCCGGTTCGAAAATCTGATGCGGCTTCAGGCCTCATTGCATGGCCTACAAAGCGCCTACCTCCTGGACAAGAACGCCAACGTCATCCTGCGCTCCGACATCGACCCGAGCGTCAGGACGGTGATGCCGCCGGTGGAGGCGATCAACGAGGCCCGCAAGGAAACGGCGGTGCTCCTGCAGCCCGGGCAGTCCAACCAGGTCGGCGGTCTCCTCAAGCTCCGGACCTATGACGAAACCTATCTCTACATCGTCAGGCTGCTGGACAAGCAGGTGCTGGACAACCTGAAACTCGCCCGCGACAGCGCCATGGAATATCGCGAGCTGGAAAACAACAGATCCGACGTGCAGATCGGCTTTGCCATGATCTTCGGCGGCATGTCGATCGTCTTTCTGCTCGGCGCCATGTGGATCGGCCTGTCGTTCGCCAACTACCTTGTGGCGCCGATCCGTCACCTGATCGGCGCCGCCGACCGGGTGGCGCATGGCGATCTGACCGCCGCCGTGCCAGTCGGGGCCACCTCGGACGACATCTCCAGCCTGGGTGCCTCGTTCAACAAGATGACCGTGGAGCTGAGAAGCCAGCGACAGGAGCTGATTTCGGCCTCGGAGGAAGCCGAAAGACGGCGGCGGTTCACCGAGGCGGTGCTGTCGGGCGTGTCGGCCGGCGTCGTCGGCATTTCCAACGACGGTCACGTCACCATCGCCAATGCCTCCGCGCTGTCTCTGCTTGGGGTGGAGCTGTTCGACCTGGTCGGACGGCTGCTCGTCGACGAGGTGCCGGAACTGGCTCACCTTCTCTCGGTCGCTCTGCGTGATGAGGACGAGGGGCGGTCGCATCAGGCGACCATCGCGCTGGTGCGCAACGGCCACAAGAGCACCGTTTCGGTCAGGGTAACGCCCGACCGGTCGCTCGACCGCGAGCACGGCTACGTGGTGACGCTGGACGACATTTCCGAGCTGGTGTCGGCGCAGCGGACCTCGGCCTGGGCCGACGTGGCCCGCCGCATCGCCCACGAGATCAAGAACCCGCTGACGCCGATCCAGCTCAGCGCCGAGCGCATCCGGCGGCGGTTCGGCAAGCTGGTGGCCGACGACGACCGGCGGGTGTTCGATCAGTGCGTCGACACCATCGTCCGGCAGGTCGGAGATATCGGCCGCATGGTCGACGAGTTCTCGCAGTTCGCGCGCATGCCCAAGCCGTCCTTCGAGGAGCGCGACCTCGGAGAATGCGTGCGGGAGGCGGTGTTCCTGCTGGGTGTCGGCCACCCCGAGATCACCTTCGAGGCGCATCTGCCGGAGACGCCGCTCAAGGGGCGCTTCGATCATCGACTGATCAGTCAGGCGGTCGCCAATCTCGTCAAGAATGCGGTGGAGGCGATCGAGGGACTGCCCGAGGGCGAGCGGACCGGCGCGCGCGTCGACGTCTATGGCCGCGAAGCCGGCGGCTTCAATATCGTCGAAGTGGTGGATACCGGCATCGGCCTGCCGACCACAGAGCGGCACCGGCTCCTGGAGCCCTACATGACGACGCGCGAAAAGGGCACCGGCCTCGGGCTCGCCATCGTGCGCAAGATCGTCGAGGAGCACGGCGGCAGCATAGATCTGCTGGACTCGCCGGCTGTGGCGAACGGCGGGCGTGGAGCCATGGTCCGGATCAGCCTGCCGATCGATCCAAACAGAACGGGTTGATTGTCGGGGGTTTACGGACGATAGGGCTTCAGATCGTGTGACATTTATGTTACTGCCGATGCGGCCGGGGCTTGAGGACGGCCGCTAGGCGGCGGAACGGATACGCAGGAAACAATGGCGACCGATATTCTGATCGTTGACGACGAGGCCGATATCCGCGATCTCGTGGCGGGCATCCTGGAAGACGAAGGTCATGGAACCCGCACGGCCGGGGACTGCGACAAGGCGCTCCAGTCCATCGCCGAACGACGTCCGCAGCTCATTTTCCTGGACATCTGGCTGCAGGGCAGCCGCATGGACGGCTTGCAGCTTCTCGATGAGATCAAGACCAGCAATCCCGACGTGCCGGTGGTGATGATCTCGGGCCATGGCAATGTCGAGACGGCCGTCTCGGCCATCAAGCGCGGTGCTTACGACTATATCGAAAAGCCGTTCAAGGCCGACCGTCTGGTGCTTATCGCCGAGCGGGCGCTGGAATCGTCTCGCCTCAAGCGCGAGATCCGCGAACTGCAAATCCGCTCGGACCGCCCGGAGGGGGTGGTCGGCGGTTCGTCGGTGGTCAATCAGCTTCGCAACACCATCGACCGAGTGGCGCCCACCAACAGCCGCGTGCTGATCTCCGGCCCATCCGGGTCCGGAAAGGAATCGGTGGCGCGCGCCATCCACGAGCGTTCGCACCGGGCAGCCGGTCCTTTCGTGGTGCTGAATGCGGCGGCCTTCTCGCCGGACCGCATGGAGATCGAGCTGTTCGGCAGCGAGTCCGACGCCGACGGCAAGCGCAAGGTCGGCGCCCTCGAAGAGGCGCATGGCGGCACGCTTTATCTCGACGAGATCGGCGACATGCCGCGCGAAATGCAGAACCGCATGGTGCGTGTGCTGGTCGAACAGGCGTTCGAGCGCGTTGGTGGCACCCAGAAGGTGCATGTCGACGTGCGCTATGTGTCGTCGACGGCGCGCGATCTCGAACGGGAGATCGCCGAGGGGCATTTCCGCGAGGACCTGTTTCACCGCCTTGCCGTGGTGCCGGTGCGCGTGCCGGGCCTTTCGGAGCGCCGCGAAGACATTCCCTTTCTCATCGAGCAGATGATGCATCAGATCTCCCGGGCCACCGGCCTGCCGGTCCGGCGCATCGGCGAGGATGCCATGGCCGTACTGCAGTCGCACGACTGGCCGGGCAACCTTCGTCAGCTCCGCAACAACGTCGAGCGGCTGATGATCCTGACTCGCGGCGATCCGGAGGCGGTGATCACCGCCGACCTGCTGCCATCGGAGATCGGCACCATGCTGCCGTCCCTGCCGTCTGGTTCGGGCGGCGAACATCTGATGGCGCTGCCGCTCAGGGAGGCGCGCGAGATCTTCGAGCGGGAGTATCTCAAGGCCCAGCTCAACCGTTTCGGCGGCAACATCTCGCGCACGGCCGAGTTCGTCGGGATGGAGCGCTCGGCGCTGCACCGCAAGCTGAAGAGCCTTGCCATTGCCGGCTGAGGCTCGCCTCAGTCGGTCATGTCGCCGTCGATCTGTTCGGGCAGATTGTCCCGTTCCCACTCTTCGTGCGGGATCGGCGTGCCGAGCCTGAAGTCGAACGATGCCACATGCGTGAGGTCGCTCGTCGCGCTGCAGCTGAACGACAGCCGGTACCATTGCCCGCCAGCGTAGACGGCGGCGCCGGTCGCATCCATTGACGTCGGGGTCAGCCGCGGATCGGCGGTTGCGTAGGCAACGACGTGATCGGGTACGAAGTCGGCTTTCCAGCGCCTCAACTGTTCGATCGCCTCGATATTGCAGAGCTGGATCAGCCGTTCGTCGCTGGCGAGCGACGCAAGCCTTTGCCGAGTTTCAAGATTGCGCGGATCATTGAGGACGCCGGCCGCAAAATAGTCCGTCGCGGCAATGCGTCCCTCGGCGCGAGGGCGGGCGGCCCTCGGCGATGAAGGTGATGGTTGGCGCGTAACCTCGGGCAGCGCTGCGATCGGCTTGCCGAGGGCAGGCGGAGCGGGGGTGCGGTTCGCCGGAGCGACCATCACCACCTCGATTGCCGCCGGCGGCTGCGCGACGGGTATATGGCGAGGCGCCTCAATCGCAAGGAGTGCAAGGAGTAGGGCATGGGCAAGCACGGACAGCGTGGTTGCCGGCCGTGGCCAAGGCAGCGCTCTCCTCACTCTCTATCCTCCCCGCTTTTTCATACCCATCGCCGGCCTTCGTGGCGGTTTTGGGAGACGAGGGCGGGACACGATCTCGTGATCGTCGGTAGCTGTGGAAAGACTGCCACCTTTCACCGCTCGCCTCTTCGCGGAACTCATTTCGCCGACGTTCACCCTCCCTTTACCACGTTGGTCCAGATTTCTCGGCAGGGGAGCAGAATGGTCCCGCCTTCCGCGTGAGTTCGTTGCGTATGATTACCCGCCAGTATCGCCCGTCTTGGCTCCGCCGCCTGATCCTGCCGGCCGTGACGGCCGTTTTTCTCGGTTATTTCGGCTACCACGCCGTCAATGGCGAGTATGGCATGGTGGGGCGCGCCCGCTTCGAGAACCGTACCCAGGAACTCAATGCCGAACTGGCTCGTCTCAACGCCGAAAAGGCGGCGCTGGAGGCGCATGTCAGGCTTTTGCGCCCTTCCAGTCTCGATCAGGACATGGTCGACGAACGGGCGCGCATCCAGCTTTCGGTGGTCAATCCGAATGAAGTGGTCATCATGGATTTTGACAAGCTGGCGCAGGCAAAAAGCAATTGATATTGCTATATTTTCCATGAATTAACTTGATTTCAGTTAATTGCGTGCGCCAGTGATGCGGCTTTCGCATGATTGACATGCGTTGCAAACCTTGACTTGCTCCCCGGAAAGGGGTTCCGTCGGCGCCTCTACGGAATAATCCCGATACGGGAGGAGCAAGCAATGGCTGTTCGACCGGCGACCGAGAAGCGCGCTCGCGCTTCGGCACCGACCTCCGGAACGAAAAAAACCGGCAAGACATCCAATCCGGCCATCAACTATCAGGTCGCCGACTTCGACAAGGACGATGAGCTCAAGGCTTATCATGACATGCTGCTGATCCGCCGCTTCGAAGAAAAGGCGGGCCAGCTCTATGGCATGGGGCTGATCGGCGGTTTCTGTCACCTCTATATTGGCCAGGAAGCGGTGGTCGTCGGCATCCAGAAGGCGTTGCGCGAGGGTGAGGACCAAGTCACCACCTCCTATCGCGACCACGGCCACATGCTGGCCTGCGGCATGGACCCCAAGGGCGTCATGGCCGAGCTGACCGGCCGCAAGGGCGGCTACTCGCATGGCAAGGGTGGCTCCATGCACATGTTCAGCCGCGAGAAGCAGTTCTTCGGCGGCCACGGCATCGTCGGCGCCCAGGTGCCGATCGGCGCCGGTCTTGCCTTCGCCGACAAGTATCGCGGCACCGATAACGTGTCTGTGGTCTACTTCGGCGACGGCGCGGCCAACCAAGGTCAGGTTTACGAGACCTTCAACATGGCGCAGCTCTGGAAGCTGCCGGTGATTTTCGTCATCGAGAACAACCGCTATGCCATGGGCACGTCGGTCAGCCGTTCGTCGGCGCAGACCGATTTCGCCAAGCGTGGCGAGAGCTTCAACATTCCCGGCGAGCAGGTGGACGGTATGGACGTTCGCGCCGTCAAGGCGGCCGCCGACCGGGCCGTCGAATGGGCGCGCGCCGGCAACGGCCCCTATATCCTGGAAATGCAGACCTACCGCTATCGCGGCCATTCCATGTCCGATCCGGCCAAGTACCGGACCAAGGACGAAGTGCAGAAGATGCGCGACGAGCGTGATCCGATCGAGCAGGTCAGGAAGCGGCTGGTCGAGAAGGGTTGGGCCAGCGAGGACGATCTCAAGGAGATCGACAAGAGCGTTCGCGCCGTGGTGACCGAAGCAGCCGACTTCGCCTCCGCCGATGCCGAGCCGGATCCGTCCGAGCTCTGGACCGACATTCTTCGCTGACAGCGCCGAAAGGTTTTTCAAAATGGCTATCGATATCCTGATGCCGGCGCTGTCGCCGACCATGGAAGAAGGCACGCTCACCAAGTGGCTGAAAAAGGTCGGTGACGACGTGAAATCCGGCGATGTGATCGCCGAGATCGAGACCGACAAGGCGACGATGGAAATCGAAGCCGTCGATGAGGGCAAGCTGCTCGAAATCCTGGTTGCCGAGGGCACCGAGGGCGTGAAGGTCAACGCGGTGATCGCCCGTGTTGGCGAGGAAGGCGAGGCGAGTGCTCCCAAGCCGGTGACGGGTGAGGATCCCAAGCCCGCGGCCCAGGCCGCACCGGCCGAGAAGCCGCAGCCGATGGCGCAGGCGTCGAGCACGGTTCCGGCGGCGCCCGCAGTCAAGGCCGAGGCCGATCCCGACATTCCCGCCGGGACGCAGTTCGAGAGCAAGACGGTGCGCGAAGCCTTGCGCGAGGCGATGGCCGAGGAAATGCGCCGCGATGGCGACGTGTTCCTGATGGGCGAGGAAGTCGCCGAGTACCAGGGCGCCTACAAGATCTCGCAGGGTCTCCTGGACGAGTTCGGCCCCCGGCGCGTCATCGACACGCCGATCACCGAGCACGGCTTTGCCGGCATCGGTGTCGGCGCGGCCTTCGCCGGCCTGAAGCCGATCGTCGAGTTCATGACCTTCAACTTCGCCATGCAGGCGATCGACCAGATCATCAACTCGGCCGCCAAGACGCTCTACATGTCCGGCGGCCAGATGGGCTGCCCGATCGTCTTCCGTGGCCCCAACGGCGCCGCCGCCCGCGTCGGCGCCCAGCACAGCCAGGACTACGCCGCCTGGTACGGCATGATCCCCGGCCTCAAGGTGGTGATGCCCTATACCGCGGCCGACGCCAAGGGCCTGCTCAAGGCGGCGATCCGCGATCCCAACCCGGTGATCTTCCTTGAGAACGAGATCCTCTACGGCCATCACTTCGATGTGCCCAAGCTCGACGACTACGTGCTGCCGATCGGCAAGGCGCGTATTCACAAGGCAGGCAAGGACGTCACCATCGTCTCCTTCGGCATGGGCATGACCTATGCGACCAAGGCGGCGGAAGAGCTGGCCGGTCTCGGCATCGACGCCGAGGTGATCGACCTCAGGACCATCCGCCCGATGGACATCGAAACGGTGGTCAACTCGGTGAAGAAGACCGGCCGTTGCGTGACGGTGGAAGAGGGCTGGCCGCAGGGCTCGGTGGGCTCGGAGATCGCCTACCAGATCCAGGCCAACGCCTTCGACTATCTCGATGCGCCGGTCGGCCGTGTCACCGGCAAGGACGTGCCGATGCCCTACGCGGCCAACCTTGAAAAGCTCGCCCTGCCGAACGTCGGCGAGGTGATCGAGGCGGTGCGCGCCGTCACCTATCGCTGAGGAGAGCTGACATGCCGATCAAGATCCTGATGCCGGCGCTCTCTCCCACCATGGAGACGGGCAACCTGACCAAGTGGAACGTCAAGGTGGGCGATGCCGTGAAGTCCGGCATGGTGCTCGCCGAGATCGAGACCGACAAGGCGACCATGGAAGTCGAAGCGGTCGACGAGGGTGTCGTCGCCAAGCTGGTGGTGGCCGAAGGCACGGCCGATGTGCCGGTCAATGCGGTGATCGCCGTTCTCGCCGAAGAGGGCGAGGACGTCGCCGCCGCAGCTGCCGCCGCCGACGGCGCGGCTCCCGCCACCTCCAAGGCGGAAGCGCCGGAGGTTGAGGAAAAGGCACAGCCTGCGGAAGCGCCCAAGGCGGAAGCGCCCAAGCAGGAGGCTCCCAAGGCCGAAAGCTCCAGGTCGGGCGAGGGTGACCGGGTCTTCGCTTCACCGCTGGCTCGCCGCGTCGCCAAGGAGAAGGGGCTCGACCTCAAGTCCGTCAAGGGCTCGGGACCCAAGGGCCGCATCATCCTTCGCGACGTCGAGGGTGCCGAGGCGACCCCGAAGGCTGCTGCTCCCGCTCCGCTTGCATCGGCTCCAGCCGCCGCGCCTGCTCCAAAGCCGGCCGGCGCCAGCGACGAGGTGACGCTGAAGCTGTTCGACCCGGAGAGCTACGAGCTGATCCCGCACGACGGCATGCGCAAGACCATTGCCCGCCGCCTCACCGAGTCCAAGCAGACGGTGCCGCACTTCTACGTCACCGTCGACGTGGAGATCGACGCGCTCCTGGCCCTGCGCAAGGACATCAATGACGCGGCGCCGACCATCGACGGCAAGCCGACCTACAAAGTGTCGGTCAACGACATGGTCATCAAGGCCTACGCGCTGGCTCTCAAGGCCGTGCCGGACGCCCACGTGTCGTGGACCGACGGCGGCATGCTGAAGCACAGGCACGCCGATGTCGGCGTGGCCGTGTCGATCCCCGGCGGCCTGATCACACCGATCGTCCGCAAGGCCGACGAGAAGAGCCTGTCCACCATCTCAAACGAGGTGAAGGATCTCGCCAAGCGCGCCAAGGATCGCAAGCTGAAGCCCGAGGAGTACCAGGGCGGCACCACCTCGGTCAGCAACCTCGGCATGTTCGGCGTCAAGGACTTCGCGGCCGTCATCAACCCGCCGCACGCCACCATCCTGGCGGTCGGCGCCGGCGAGCAGCGGGCGGTGGTGAAGAACGGCCAGTTGGCCGTCGCCACCGTGATGAGCGTCACGCTCTCCACCGATCACCGCGCCGTCGACGGTGCGCTCGGCGCCGAGCTTCTGAAGGCGTTCAAGGGCTTCATCGAGAAGCCGATGTCGATGCTGGTGTGACGGAACACCTCCGTCGTGCGTTTCGGGAGGCGGCCGCCGGCTGAACCGGCGCCGCCTGCTTCCGGCGCGAGGCCAGGCCGGCGCCGCACCCAGATTGAAGGCAGAGACCCATGTCCCAGTATGACATCCTGATCATCGGCTCCGGCCCCGGCGGTTATGTCGCCGCCATCCGCGCCGCCCAGCTCGGCCTCAAGGTCGGCGTCGTCGAGCGCGCCCATGTCGGCGGCATCTGCCCCAACTGGGGCTGCATTCCCGCCAAGGCGTTGCTGCGCTCGGCCGAGATCTTCCACTATATCGAGCATGCCGCCGACTACGGCATCAAGGCCGAGAAACCGGGCGTCGATATTCCGGCCATCGTCAAGCGGTCGCGCGGCATCGCCCAGCAGATGAGCCAGGGCGTCGGCTTCCTGCTCAAGAAGAACAAGGTCGACCTGATCTGGGGCGAGGCGACCATCGCCGCGCCCGGCAAGGTCAAGGTGAAGGCCATCGACGGCGCGCCCAAGGGCTGGCTGCCGGCCGGCGACTTCGAGGCCAAGCATATCATCGTGGCGACCGGCGCCCGTCCACGCGTGCTGCCCGGCCTCGAGCCGGACAAGAAGCTGGTCTGGACCTATTTCGAGTCCATGGTACCGGAAGCGCTGCCGAAGCGCCTGCTGGTGGTCGGCTCGGGTGCCATCGGCATCGAGTTCGCGAGTTTCTACCGGGCGCTCGGCTCGGAAGTGACCGTCGTCGAGGTGATGAGCCAGGTGATGCCGGTCGAGGATCACGAGATCGCCGACCTCGCCAAGAAGCGCTTCGAGAAGGCCGGCATGAAGATCCTTCTGGAGGCCAAGGTGGCCTCGTTGAAGAAGGGTGCCAACGAGGTGACGGCCACCGTCGAGCTCAAGGATGGGTCGAAGCAGGAGATCGTCGCCGATCGCGTCATCTCGGCGGTGGGCGTCGTCGGCAACGTCGAGAACCTCGGCCTCGAGGGGCTCGGCGTGAAGATCGAGCGCGGCACCATTGTCACCGACGGTCTCGGCCGCACCAACGTGCCGGGCATCTATGCCATCGGCGACGTCGCCGGTCCGCCGATGCTCGCCCACAAGGCCGAGCACGAGGGTACGCTGTGCGTCGAGGCGATCGCCGGCCTGCATCCGCATCCGATGGACAAGCTGCAGATCCCGGGCTGCACCTATTGCCATCCGCAGGTGGCTTCCGTCGGCCTCACCGAGAAGAAAGCCAAGGAAGCTGGTTATGAACTGAAGATCGGCCGCTTCCCGTTCATCGGCAATGGCAAGGCGGTGGCGCTCGGCGAGCCGGAGGGCCTCGTCAAGACCATCTTCGATGCCAAGACCGGCCGCCTGCTCGGTGCCCATCTGGTCGGTGCCGAGGTGACCGAGATGATCCAGGGTTTCGTGGTCGCCATGCAGCTCGAAACCACCGAGGAAGAGCTGATGCACACGGTGTTCCCGCACCCGACCGTCAGCGAGACCATGCATGAGAGCGTGCTTGCCGCCTATGGCCGGGCCATCCATATTTAAGCCGCGAGTCGCGACTTAACGTGAGGCCGGCGGCAAACCCGCCGGCCTTTTCATTGCCAGGAGATACCGATGCAGGGACACGCCTTTCTCGTCTGGGGTGCCATCGGCCTTCTGGCCGGCTGGCTCGCGAGCTTCGTGGTGGGCGGCGGCGGCCTCATCCGATATCTCGTGTCCGGCCTGATCGGCTCGTTCGTCGGCGGCCTGGTGCTGCAATGGACGGGAATCAGCCTTCCTATCGCCAGCCCCTTTTTGCACGAAGTCGCCGTCGCAACCATTGGTGCGATCATCTTCGTTTTTCTAGCGCGTATGGTCGTCTGAGCGGTTTCTAAGCGCAAAATCCCCCTTGCAAGGCCATTCTGCAAATAAAAGCAGCAGTCCCGTATGTAGTTCCTCGCTCGTTGTTTTTACTTTGTTAACGGGGTCGATGCGACTCTTTGCAAAGTAAAATACGGTGATCGGGGGATCGGATGACAGCTTCGGTTGTATCCATTCGCGATATCTCATCAAAGTCGGCCTCGGTCCAGGAAATCGCCTTCAACAAGGTGGGCCAGATCAGGGCGATCAATCGCCGCATGCGCATCCTCGCCCTCAACGCGTTGATCGAGGCGGAGCGGGCGGGCGACGCCGGGCGCGGCTTCGCGGTGGTCAGCCAGGAGGTGCGCGGCATCTCCGAAGAGGTTGAGAAGCTGTCGACCGCCCTCGAGGCCGAACTTGCCTCGGAAATCGGCGAGATCTCTTCGCTGGTCGAGGAGATGAGCCAGTCGTCGCAAGGGCAGCGGCTTGTCGATCTGGCGCTCAATGCTATCGAGATCGTCGATCGCAACCTCTACGAACGCACCTGCGACGTCCGCTGGTGGGCCACCGATTCGGCCTTCGTCGACGCCATGACGCAGCCCGGCGAGGCGGCCTTCGCCTATGCGGCGCGGCGTCTCAATGTCATTCTGCGCGCCTACACCGTCTATCTCGACATCTGGCTCTGCGACCCCTCGGGCAGGGTGGTGGCGTCCGGTCGCGGTGACCGCTTTCCGGTGGCCGGCGCCGACGTTTCGTCGCGCTCTTGGTTCCGTACCGGCATGGGGCTCCGGACTGGCGACGATTTTCACGCCGAGGACATCGCCCGCGAGGCGCTGCTCGCCGACACCATGGTTGCCACCTTCGTGACGCCGGTGCGGACCGGCGGCGAGGTGAACGGCCGGCCGGTCGGCCTTCTCGCCATCCATTTCGACTGGGAGCCGCAATCGCGGACCATCGTCGAGGGCGTCCGTCTGACCGATGACGAGCGAGCCGTGAGCCGCGTGCTGATCGTCGATCGCGACAACCGCGTCATTGCGTCGTCCGACGGCGCAGGCCTGTTGACGGAACGGTTGTCGGCCTTCGGTGGCGGCGAGGCGGGCTGGCAGGTGCGCGACGGGCGGATCATCGCCCAGCATGTGACGCCCGGCTACGAAACCTATCGGGGCCTCGGCTGGCGCGGCGTGATCGAACAGCGGTTTACCGTCGAGAAGCCATCGGCGACGGTGACACCGATCAAAGGCCGCCGTTAGCGTCCCTCACCGGCAACTGCCCGAGGGTAGCGTTTTCAATCCAGTCTCCAGACGATAAGATCGCGCCAAGGAAGGGCGTGATGGCAGGAACGCCCTCCGCGGGAGGATGGCGTCATGCCGGTCGAGCTCAATTTCCTCAGCCTTCTCACAGGTTGCTTTGCAACGCCGGTGGCCGAAAATCCCACGGTTGCCATGGTCGAGGCGGCCTATCGCGCCATGGGTCTCGACGCCCGCTACATCAACTGCGACGTGGCGCCGGCCGATCTCGGCGACGCCGTGCGCGGTGCCCGTGCCATGGGCTGGCGCGGCTTCAACTGCTCGCTGCCGCACAAGGTGGCAGTGATCGATTTCATCGACGAGCTTGCGCCATCGGCCGAGATCATCGGCGCGGTCAACTGCGTCATCAACGAGGACGGCCGGCTGATCGGCGAGAACACCGACGGCAAGGGCTTTCTCGCCTCGCTCAAGACGGTGACCGATCCCAGGGGGAAGCATGTCGTGGTGCTCGGCGCCGGCGGTGCTTCACGGGCGATCGCTGTGGAGACCGCGCTGGCAGGCGCCGCCTCGATCACCGTCGTCAACCGCGACGCGGCACGCGGCAAGGCGGTGGTACAGCTCGTGGCGGCGCACACCTCGGCGGCAGCGGAGTTCGTGCCTCTGAAGGATGATTACGTCGTCCCCGGGGAAACCGACATTCTCATCAACGCAACGTCCATCGGCCTCTTTCCAGGGGTGAACGATCTGCCGGCCGTCGACTTCACCTCGCTCCGGCCTGGTCTGGTGGTGGCCGACGTCATTCCCAATCCGCCGCACACGGCTTTCCTCAGGACGGCCGAGACGCATGGCGCCATAACGCTCGACGGCTTGGGCATGCTGGTCAACCAGGGTGTCATCGGCATTCGCCTGTGGGCCGGCCGCGAGCCGGACGCCAAGGTGATGCGCGGCGCGCTGGAAGCCGTGTTCGGTGCTTGAATTTTCGCTGAACGTCTGCTTGCGGCAGCTTGTGGGAATACTACATCTTCCGCGACGCCCCGCGGACGTTCATCCGCGCATTCGGTGACTGGGGGAAACGGCCTTGACTACGACCGACATTGTGAAGACGCCCATGCAGTATCTCGACAAGGCGATGGGTGGATTGCGCGACCTCGGCCTCTTGCCGGCCCGAACCGAGGAGGCACCGATCGTCGGCCTCCTCGAGCGGATTACCGATCTCGATCCCGACAAGATCGCGGTGATCACCCGCACGCTCAGCCAGATGAGCGTCTTCAACGAGGTGGTGCGCGAGCAGATTTCGGAAATGTCGATCGGCGAGCGCTACGAGAAGATCACGCAGGGCTTCAATTCGATCCGGGATGATGCCAAGGCGATGGTCGATCAGATCTCCGACGGCAAGCTCGACCTGTTCGAGCGGGCAACCAATGCCTGGATGAAGATCTCGCGCGGCGACATTGCCAGCCGCTTCGACAGCATTCGCGACACCTATGTCGAAGTGGCGCGGGACACCAAGACCAACATCGAGCGCGAGCAGATCATCCTCGAGGCCTATCGAGACTTCCGCGGCGCGCTGAAGCAGGCCGAGGTGGCGGCGTTGGAAGTGCTGAAGGCGGGCGAGGCGAAGCTCACTGTTGCCAAGGACGAGCTCACCAAGGCGTCCGAAGCGGTGGCCGGCTTTGCGGGTACGGACGCTTCGGAACGGGCGCGCCTGGAGCTCATCCGCGACGAGAAGCTCAGGGCAATGCAGAACGAGGAGGGCCGGTATCAGATCGCCAAGGATCTCGCCGACAACCTCACTATCGGCTACAACACCTCCGAAGTGATCATGGCGCGCCTCCTTCAGACCACGTCGGCCAAGGAGCGCGTCTATCAGCAGTCCGTCTCCTTCTTCACCACCAACGAATCGGTGCTGACGGCGTTGAAGGCATCGTTCACCGGCGTGTTCGGGCTGCACGAGTCGACGCAGACGCTCAACTCCATGAAGGAAGGCGTGTCGAAGTCGCTGGAAGTGCTGGCCGACATCGGTGGCAAGGTGCAGGAAGAGGCGCTGAAGGCCGGCTACGGACCGACCGTGCGCGCCGACGCGGTGAAGAAGCTGGTCGACAGTGTGGTCAACTACCAGGAGCGCTCGACCGAGATCATCGCCGAGATGCGGACGCTCGCCACCAAGAACTCCGAGGAGATCCGCGCCGCCGTCGAGGACGGCAAGCGGCGGATCGCTCGCCTCGCCGAGCAGGGCAACGCGCTGGTGTTGAATGGCTGACATCGCTCAGGGCGGCGCCGTCGCCCCCAAACTCGACGAGCTCATGCTGGCGATGGACGTGGTCGACACGCTTCGTCACCAGGAGGGGCTGGTCGAGAAGGCGCTCAGCGAGGACAGCCGCGATGCCACGCTGAAGGAACGGCTTAGGACGCTCTACGAAGGGCAGGGGCTCAGGGTTTCCGACCGCATCCTGGATGACGGCATCCGGGCGCTGAAGGAGAGCCGGTTCACCTATGATCCGGCACCGCCCTCCTTTGCCCGGACGATGGCGCTGCTGTGGGTCGGTCGGGCCACGGTGGCCAAGGTGGCGGCGGTTGTGCTTGTCGCCGTTGCCGTGTTCGGTGGCGTCACCTATTGGCGGGCCGCATCGACTGAGCGGGCATCCGAGGCGGCACGCATCGAAATGAGCGTGACGCTGCCGGAAACCATCGATACCGCCGAGGCGGCGCTGGCGACCGAGGCGCTGACGTCCGATGCCAAGGCTGAGGCCGACAGGCGGATCGCTGCCGCCCGCGCAGCGATCGCCGGCGGCGATGCCGGCGCGGCGCGTCAGGCGGTGGCGGCGGTCGCCGATCTCCGGGCAACGCTCGCACAGACCTACGAGCTCCGCATCGTCTCCCGGCCGGGCGAGCGAACCGGCGTCTTCCGGGTGCCCGACATCAACACCCAGGCCCGCAACTACTATCTGATCGTCGAGGCGGTGACGCCGTCGGGCGACGTCCTGAAGATGCCAGTCACCAGTGAGGAAGACGGCACGGTCAAGACCGTCGACAAATGGGGCGTCCGCGTCCCCAAGCCGACCTATGACCGGGTGGCGGCCGACAAGAGCGATGACGGCATCGTCGAGGACAACATTCTCGGCGAAAAGCCGCGCGGCAGCCTTCACCCCGTCTACGAGATGGATGTTCTCTCGGGTGCCATCACCAGCTGGTAGGCTCATTTCTGAACCCAAGGACGCAGCATGATTTCCGCGCAGCAGGCGCTCAACCACATCGAACGGGCGATCCTCGGTGTCCGACGCGACGAGGATCGCCTCGTCGCCATGCTGGCCGATACCAAGGCCGAGGGCGACCGCCTGAGAGCCGAGAAGGCCGAGGCCTTTCGGGCGCTGGCCCGTCTTCGGCTCGACGCCATCGCCCGCGACGAAGTGGTCGGAGAGCTCGACAGCGTCGAGCGGCGGGCGCGCGTCGCCCTCGACAAGCGCCGCGACCGGCTGGCCGAACTCAAGGCCAGCCGCGAAGGCGCGTCGCAGAAGCTCGACGAGCTCGAAGACAAGCGCGAAGAGGCTGCCAAGCTGCGCGACGCGGCGATGGCCGCGGTCGACGCGAAGACCGACGCCGTTGAAGCACGCCTTGCCGCCGAGGACGAGTGGCGACGCCTGACTGCCGCCATCGAAGCGGCCGAGGCGACGGCGGCGGCGGCCGAGGAGAAGCGGCGGCAGGCCGAGGAGGATCGCGCCGCCAAGGGCAAGCCTTACGAGGCCGATCGTCTGTTCATGTATCTTTGGCAGCGCGGCTACGGCACCTCCGCCTACCGGGCCGGACCGCTCACGCGCTATTTCGACGGCAAGGTCGCCCGGCTGGCCGGCTATGATGCGGCGCGCGTCAACTACTTCATGCTGACCGAGATACCCTTGCGTCTCGCCGAGCACGCGGATCGCCTCAAGGCGGAAGTGGCCACAGCGGTGGAAGCCCGTCAGGCTCACGAACGGGCGGCGCTGGAAGCGGATGGCATCAAGCCGCTGGAAGCGGCGGTGGCCGAGGCCGACCGGGGGCTCGCCAAGGTGGAAACCGACATCGCCCGCGTCATGTCCGACGTCGGCAGCATCGACAAGGAGACCGCGACGGCGCTCGACGACAATGCCGATCCGGCGGTCCGCGGGGTGATCGACGACCTGGCAGGCACGCTGGCCCGCTCCGACATGGTTGATCTCGTCCGGCGCGCCGAGGCGACGCCGACGCCGGAGGACGACCGCATCGTCAAGCAACTGCGCCAGATCGAGCGCGACCTCATCCGCGTCGATGCCCAGGCGGAGGAGCTTCGACGCACGTCGATCGATATTGCCCGCAAGCGGGAGGAACTTGAGCATTCGCGCGACACCTTCCGCCGCAACGGCTATGACCGGCCCAACGGCAGCTTTTCCAACGGCGAGATGATCGGCAACCTGATCGGCGGCATCATCTCCGGTGCCATCACGGCGGCGGTGCTGGAGGGTGCGTTCCGCGATGGTTACCGGCGCGGCGAGCCCCGCCGGCGCGACGATTTCGGCGGCGGTCACTGGGCCGGCGGGGGCCCATGGGGCGGCGGCGGGTCATGGGGAGGTGGTTCTGGTGGCGGCGGCTTCGGGACGGGCGGCGGTTCCGGTGGTGGCGGCTTCAAGACCGGCGGCGGTTTCTAGAGCAACTCCAGCAAAAGTGGGAACCGGTTTTGCGTCCGGAGTTGCGTGAGACCAAAAGACTGGAGCACGTTGGCGAACCAGAGTTCGCCGGACGTGCTCAAGTCACCGTATGACGGCGATGCAGCCCTGCTGCGACGGGAGCGGCATGGTCCGCTCTCAGTAGTTTTGCTAGGACTATAGATACAGAAGACCGGCTAAGGGCCGGCCAAACGGGCAGAAAGCGACGGACAATGGTCACCATTCTCGACACCGTGAAGACCGCGCCGAAGGCGCGCCATCCCGAGAAGGCCAATCGTCCGGACAATCCGATCCAGCGCAAGCCGGAATGGATCCGCGTCAAGGCGCCGGGCTCGCCGGTCTACAAGGAAACCCAGGGCATCGTGAAGGAGAACGGCCTCTTCACGGTGTGCGAGGAGGCGGGGTGCCCCAACATCGGCGAGTGCTGGTCGAAGAAGCACGCGACCATGATGATCATGGGCGATACCTGCACGCGCGCCTGCGCCTTCTGTAACGTCAAGACCGGTCTGCCGGCGCCGCTCGATCCCAACGAGCCGGAAAACGTGGCGCTGGCCGTCGAGAAGCTGGGCCTCCACCACGTGGTCATCACCTCGGTGGATCGCGATGACCTCAAGGACGGTGGCGCCGAGCATTTCGCTCAGGTGATCCGCGCCATCCGGGCTCGCTCGCCGTCCACCACAATCGAGGTGCTGACGCCCGATTTCCTCAGGAAGGACGGCGCGCTGGAGGTGGTGGTTGCGGCCAAGCCCGACGTGTTCAACCACAATCTCGAGACGGTGCCGTCGAACTACCTCACCGTCCGGCCGGGCGCCCGCTATTTTCACTCCATCCGGCTGCTGCAGCGGGTGAAGGAGCTCGACCCGACCATCTTCACAAAGTCAGGCATCATGGTCGGCCTCGGCGAGGAGCGGAACGAGGTGCTGCAGCTGATGGACGACCTGCGCTCGGCCGACGTCGACTTCCTGACCATCGGCCAGTACCTGCAGCCGACCTCCAAGCACCACCCCATCATCCGCTTCGTGCCGCCGGATGAGTTCAAGTCCTATGAAACCATTGCCTACACCAAGGGTTTCCTCATGGTGTCGTCGAGCCCGCTCACCCGTTCGTCGCATCATGCCGGCGAGGATTTCGAGCAGCTTCGCGCCAACCGCGCCAAGAAGCTCGCCGAGGCAAGGGGTTGAGGCCCCGCAGGATTGCCTTTCGACACGAAGTCTGAAAAGCGTAAGGCGGCCCAAACGGCCGCCTCGTTTTTCGCCGACCAACAGGACCTTGCCGGACAATGCCGACCTTCGAGACCGTGCGCCACGTCAACCACAGCCCGGAGCGGATGTTCGATCTGGTGGCCGACGTCGAGAAATACCCGGAGTTCGTGCCGCTTTGCGAGCGCCTGACCGTCCGGCAGCGCCGTGTTGACGAGGCGGGCCGCGAGGTGCTGATCGCCGATCTCACCGCAGGCTACGGACCGATCCGCGAGACGTTCACCTCGATGGTGACGCTCGACCGGGTGGGGCTCGTCATCAAGGTCGAATACATCGACGGCCCGTTCCGCTTCCTCGACAATCGCTGGGGTTTCACGCCGCGCGTCGAGCGTGGCGCCGATGTCCATTTCTGGATCTCCTACGAGTTTCGCAGCCGGATGCTCGGTGCCCTCATGGGATCGATGTTCGACCGGGCGTTCCGCAAGTTCTCCGAGGCCTTCGAGCAGCGCGCCAACGCTCTCTACGGGGTCGGTGCCTGATTTCCGGAGGCTGACATGAGCCTTGCCGTCAATCTGCCGATCATCCTGTCCGCCGCCTTCATCGCCACCGCCAGTCCGGGACCGGCCACACTCGGCATCGCCTCGATGTCCATGGGCGCTGGCCGGGGGCGTGGCGTCGCCATGGCGCTGGGTGTCGTGACCAGCTCGCTTACCTGGTCGGCCGCGGCCGCCCTCGGCCTCGGCGCGGTCATGTTGGCCAATGCCTGGATTCTCGAAACGATCCGCTATGTCGGCGCCGGCTATCTTCTTTATCTCGCCGTCAAGTTGGCGTGGAGGGCGCTTCATCCCCAGGCATTGACGTTCAGAAGCACGGGCGTCGTGACTTCCGGCGAGGCCTACCGCAAGGGCCTGCTGCTCCACCTCACCAATCCCAAGGCTGTGCTGTTCTTTGGCGCCCTCTACTCGGTTGGCGTGCCGCCGGATGCTCCGGCGGCAACGCTTCTCGTGGTCATAATTGCCGTTGGCTTGCAGAGCACGCTGATCTTCCTCGCCTACGCGCTTCTGTTTTCCTCTGCGACCGTGGCCCGCAGCTTCGCCCGTGTCCGCCGCCTGTTCGACGGCCTGCTCGCCGTCGCCTTCGGCTATGCCAGCTTCAAAATACTGACGGCCCACTTGCGATGAGACGGGCAGCGGTGCCGCTTTCCCTCTTTCCGACACCCTGAGCGCACCCTACATTGACGCCCATGATTGACCATGGAGGGTCGAAATGGCTGGCGTCGGCATCATCGGAACCATCATCATCGGACTTCTGGCCGGCTGGCTGGCCGAGCGCTTTACCCGCTCCGATCATGGTCTCCTGACCAATCTCGTTCTCGGTGTCGTCGGTGCCCTGGTGTTTGGCTGGGTCGCCGGCCAACTGGGATTCTTCCCGCGCGGCTGGATCGCCAACCTGATCGGCGGCACCATCGGCGCCGTCGTCCTCATAACGCTCTACCGCCAGTTCAGGCGCTGAGTGGGGCTCCGGCCACGCCGATAGCCCCACTTTGGCGTCATGACTTGCCGATGGCGTCGAGCTCGGTGAGCGTCGCCTCGTCGAGTTCGATCTCCGCCACCGCGAGGTTCTGCTCAAGGTGGGCGGGAGAGGACGTGCCGGGGATCAACAGGATGTTGGGCGACCGTCTCAGCAGCCAGGCGAGTGCCAATTGCATCGGTGTGACGCCGAGCCGGGTGGCCAGGGTGTTGAGCGTCTCCGACTGCAGGGGCGAGAAGCCGCCGAGGGGGAAGTAGGGAACGTAGGCGATGCCCTCGGCCGCAAGCTCGTCGATCAGGGTATCATCGTCGCGGCGGACCAAGTTGTAGAGGTTCTGGACGCAGACGACATCGACAATGCGCTGCGCTGCCTTGATCTGGGCCGGCGTGACGTGGCTGACGCCGATGTGGCGGATGAGGCCCTGCCGCTGCAACTCGGCCAGCACCTCGATCTGCGGCTCGACCGGGCCTTCGGCCGGGTGATGCGGGTCGAACATGAAGCGCATGTTGACCACGTCGAGCACGTCGAGGCCGAGGTTGCGGAGGTTGTCGTGAACGGCCGAGCGCAGCTCATCCGGAGCGTCGGCCTTGAGCCAGGACCCGTCGGAGCCGCGTTTGCCGCCGACCTTGGTGACGATGGTGAGATCGGCGGGGTAGGGGTGCAGCGCCTCGCGGATGATCTGATTGGTGACGTGAGGGCCATAGAAATCGCTGGTGTCGATATGGTCCACGCCGGCGCCGATGGCGGCGCGCAGCACGGCGACGGCCTGCGCCCGGTCCTTGGGCGGGCCGAAGACGCCGGGGCCGGCGAGCTGCATGGCGCCGTAGCCGAGCCGCTTCACGCTGCGGTCGCCGAGGCGGTAGGTTCCGGATTTCTCAATCGAGGACATGGTTGTCTCCTGCGCTGATGGGATCCAGAGATAAACCTTGGTGGCTGTACGGAGAACAGGTTACAATCGGAACAGGCTGTGCGGATCTACGAACAATGAGCATAGACTTCGGCGACATCTCAGCGTTCCTGGCGGTCGTCAGGGCCGGCGGTTTCCGCGACGCGGCGCGATCGACCGGCGACAGCGCCTCGCGGCTCAGCGAAGCGGTACGCCGGCTTGAAGCGCGGCTCGGCGTGCGACTCTTTCACAGGACAACGCGCAGCGTCGAACTGACGCCGGTCGGCCGGGAACTCGCCGACCGCCTGCGGCCGGCCCTGGCCGAGGTGGATCTGGCGCTCGACGTCGTCAACGGCTATCGCGAGCGGATCGCCGGGCGGCTCAAACTCAACGTGCCCGTCAGCGCGGCGCGGCTGGTGCTGCCGGACATCCTGCCTCCCTTCCTTGCTGCCTATCCCGATATCCATCTCGAAATCGTCGCCGAGGACACCTTCGTCGACTTGGTCGCGTCGGGGTGCGATGCCGGCATCCGCTATGACGAGCGACTCGAACAGGACATGATCGCCGTGCCGATTGGCCCGCGGCGGCAACGTTACGCCTTGGCAGCTTCGCCTGCCTATCTCGACAGGCACGGACGGCCGGCCCATCCGCGCAACCTTCTTGCTCACAACTGCATCCGCAGCCGCTTTGCCAGCGGTGCCATCGCGCCCTGGGAGTTGGAGAAGGATGGCGAGGTCTTCAACGTCGACCCGACGGGGCAACTGATCGTCGGGACCGGAGCATCGGAGCTGATAGTTGCCGCAGCGACTGGCGGTGTCGGCATCATGGGGCTGTTCGAGGATTGGATACGGCCGCACTTTTCGAGCGGTGCGCTAGAGCCGGTTCTGGAGGAGTGGTGGCCGAGTTTCTCCGGCCCCTATCTCTATTATCCTGGTCGTCGCCTGGTGCCGGCTCCGCTGAGAGCCCTCATCGACTTCGTCAAGGCGCGCGCGGCGGCGCCCGATCAGGCGGTGAGGCTCCAGTCGGCGACGGCCTCTTCCAGCATGGCGAGCGCCTGAACCACCGCCGCATAGCGCACGCCGGCACGGTCGAGGCTGCCGAAGCGTCGCTCGGCGTGGACGGTGGCGCGGCCCTTGCCGGCGCAGGCAAAATGCACGAGGCCAACCGGCTTGTCGGCGGTGCCGCCGCCCGGTCCGGCAATGCCGGTGATGGATACCGCCACAAGGGCGCGCGAGTGGGCGAGGGCGCCTTCGGCCATGGCGCGGGCGGTGGCTTCCGAAACGGCGCCGTGGGCGATCAGAGTGGCTTCTGACACGCCGAGCATTTCGATCTTGGCCGCGTTGGAATAGGTGACGAAGCCGCGCTCGACGACGTCCGACGAGCCGGCGATTTCGGTCAGCAGGCCGGCGACGAGGCCGCCGGTGCAGCTCTCGGCGGTGGCGATCGTCACACCCTTGGAACGAGCCTTTTCCAGCAAATGCTGGGCACGAGGATGGAGCGGCGAAAGGTCGGTCATGACGGTCTCTCCTCTTCGGCAGGGCATGAAGGACATATAGGTCGGCATCCCGCCAATGTGAGGCGCAATCCCGCTATTACCCCACCAGCGGCAATCGCACGGTGGCTGTGGCGATGGCGGCGATGCCCTCGCGGCGGCCGGCGAAGCCGAGTCCTTCGTTGGTGGTCGCCTTGACGCCGACGCGATCGATGGAGATGCCGCAGGTTTCGGCGATCGCCGCGCGCATGGCTTCGCGGTGCGGCCCCACCTTGGGAGCCTCGGCGATGAGCGTGACGTCGCAATGGGCAAGAAAGCCACCGCGCTCGGTAATGCGGCGGACGGCGTCCTTCAGGAACAGCATGGAGGCGGCGTCGCGCCAGCGCTCGTCAGATGGCGGAAAGTGCTTGCCGATGTCGCCGTCCCCCAGGGCACCAAGGATCGCATCGGTGAGCGCATGCAGGGCGACATCGGCATCCGAATGGCCTTTGAGCCGCTGGTTGTGGGGAATGAACACGCCGCAGAGCGTCACCCCGTCGCCGGGTTCCAGCACATGCACGTCGTAGCCGGTGCCGACGCGAACGTCGGGGCAGGCAAGGAAGGCTTCGGCGGCGATGCGCTGTTCAGCCATGTGGAAGTCCTCTGCGGTGGTCAGCTTGATATTGTCGGCGCCACCGTCGACCAGCAGCACGCGGTGACCGGCGAGTTCGGCGACGGCGGCATCGTCCGTCACGCCTGAGATGCCGCGTGCCGCGAGAGCCCGGTGGGCGGCGGCAATCTCTGCGTATCGAAAGCCTTGCGGCGTCGCGGCTCGCCACAGTCCCTCGCGTGGCACTGTCTCTTCCACGTAACCTTCTGCATCGGCCCGCTTGACGGTATCGATGACCGGCACGCCGCAGAGCACCGCCACCTCGTGGGCGAGGGCGTCGATCACCCTGTTGATGGCATCGGAGCGGATGAACGGCCGCACTGCGTCGTGGATGAGAACATAATCGGGCGCCTCCGTGTCGAGCACCGCGAGGCCGGCCAGGCAGCTCGCCTGCCGATCGGCGCCGCCGGGTACGGGCGGCAAGAGACGTGGATCGTCGATGCCGGCGACGGCTGCGTTGTAGAGTTCAAGATCATCGGGGTGAATGACCGCGAGAATGCGATCGATGCCCTGGTGATCGAGAAAGGCACTGATCGTGCGGGCAATGACCGGTTTGCCGTGGAGCTGCCGGTATTGCTTGGGCGGGCCGCCGGCGCTGGCCGCACGCGAGCCGCGCCCCGCCGCGACCAGTATCACAGCGACGGTTGGGCGGGCTGAAGGACGGTCACGAGGGGTCACGCTCGAAGGCATTGCCGTTCACCGGTCTCCGCTGGCGACCGGATGGCGGTCGCGGCAAAAATGTGCATTCTCGTTACGTTATCCGCCGGATGCACCGCAAGACGCTTGCGTCATTTCTTCCAAACAGCTATCAATTGCGTAATTTGTATGCAGCGGCATTTCATGCACAAGGTGTAAGCATGGCGGTTTCCAGGCCGGATCGCGAAGCGGTGGTGGCGACGGCGAAGGAGCTTTATGTCGGCGGCGTGGTCGTGCCGGCGCCGGTGTTCCTGGCGCCGATGGCCGGCATCACCGATCTGCCGTTTCGCCGCGTGGCGCGCCGCTATGGTGCCGGTCTGACGGTGTCGGAAATGGTGGCCTCCGAAACGCTGCTGGAAGGGCATCCCGAGGCTACGGCACGGGCCGAGGCCGACGGTGAAGGGCTGCATGTCGTGCAGCTCGCCGGTCGCGAGGCCTATTGGATGGGCGAGGGTGCCAGGGCCGCGGAAGCCGGTGGCGCCGACATCATCGACATCAACATGGGATGCCCGGCCAAGAAGGTGGTGTCCGGCTATTCGGGCTCGGCATTGATGCGCGACCTCGACCACGCGTTGACGCTGATCGAAGCGGTGGTCGGCGCAGTGAAGGTGCCGGTGACGCTGAAGATGCGGCTCGGCTGGGACGAGACCTGCCTCAACGCGCCGGAGCTGGCGCGGCGGGCGGAAGCGGCCGGCGTCGCCATGGTCACCGTGCATGCCCGTACCCGCAACCAGTTCTACAAGGGCTCGGCCGACTGGTCGAAGGTGAGGGCGGTGCGCGAGGCGGTGTCCATCCCACTGGTGGTCAACGGCGATATCGTCGACGCCGCTTCGGCGCGCGAGGCGCTCCGCCAGTCGGACGCCGATGCCGTCATGATCGGTCGCGGTGCCTATGGTCGCCCCTGGCTGCCGGGTCGGATTGCCACGGCGCTCGCCAACGGCGGCGAAGCGGAGGCGCCGGGCATGGACGAGATCCTGGCGTCGCTCAAGGCGCAATACCAACACATGCTGTCTTACTACGGCGAGGGTCTCCTCGGCCTCAGGATGGCCCGCAAGCACGTGGGCTGGACCTTCGAGGCGGTGCCGCGCAGCGACGCGGCGGCCGCCGATATCCGGCGCCGGGCGCTGACGTCGGAAAACCCGGCCGCCGTGATGGACGCCATCGACGAGTGGTTTGGCGATAGCGAAGCGAGTTTCGAGAGGGTTGCCGCATGACGACGTCTTCATCCGCACCGGGCGCGGAGGTTCCGGCGGAGCGGGATCTCGGGGTGTCGATCCTCAATGCCCTGCCGCATCCGGTCATCATGCTCGATACTGAGGGCCGGGTCTGTTCGGCCAACGACGCGGCGCAGAATTTCTTCCAGTCGAGCGCCGCCGTGCTCGGCCGGCATTCGCTCCGGCATTTCGTACCGTTCGGCAGCCCATTGCTGCAACTCGTCGAGCAGGTGCGCGAGCGCGGCTCCTCGGTCAATGAGTATCGGGTCGACGTCGGCACGCCGCGCAACGGCGGCGAGCGGGTTGTCGACATCTATGCCGCCCCGGCGTCTGAGCGGCCCGGTTACGTGGTGATCATGCTGCAAGAGCGCACCATGGCCGACAAGATGGACAAGCAGCTCACCCATCGCGGCGCGGCCCGTTCCGTAACCGGTCTTGCCGCCATGCTGGCGCACGAGATCAAAAATCCGCTCTCGGGCATTCGCGGTGCGGCCCAGCTTCTGGAGCAGTCGGCCGACGACGAGGACCGGGGGCTGACGCGGCTGATCACCGATGAGGCCGATCGCATCGTCAAGCTGGTCGACCGCATGGAGGTGTTCTCCGACGAGCGGCCGATCGAGCGCGAGCCGGTCAACATCCATGCCGTGCTGGAGCATGTGAAACGGCTGGCGCTCTCCGGCTTCGCCCGCGACATCCGCATCGTCGAGGAGTACGACCCGTCGCTGCCGCCGGTCTATGCCAACCGTGACCAATTGGTGCAGGTGTTCCTCAATCTGGTCAAGAATGCTGCCGAGGCGTTGACCGACACGCCGGATGCCGAGATCGCCCTGACCACGGCCTTCCGGCCGGGCGTGCGGCTTTCCGTGCCCGGAACGCGCGAGCGCGTCAGCCTGCCTCTGGAATTCTGCGTGCGCGACAATGGCCCCGGCGTGCCGGAGGAGATCCAGACGCACATGTTCGATCCCTTTGTCACCACCAAGACCAACGGCACAGGCCTCGGCCTCGCCCTGGTCGCCAAGATCGTCGGCGACCATGGCGGCGTCATCGAATGCGAGAGCCAGCCGCGTCGCACCACCTTCCGCCTCCTCCTTCCCGCCTACGTCGACAAGACCGCGGACTGAAAGGGTCTTCTCAGATGCCTACCGGCAGCATACTCGTCGCCGACGATGACTCCGCAATCCGCACGGTGCTGAATCAGGCGCTGTCGCGGGCGGGCTATGAAGTGCGTCTCACCTCCAACGCGGCGACCTTGTGGCGCTGGGTCAGCCAGGGCGATGGCGATCTGGTCATCACCGACGTGGTGATGCCTGACGAAAACGCGTTCGACCTCTTGCCCCGCATCAAGAAGGCGCGTCCCGATCTGCCGGTGATCGTAATGAGCGCGCAGAACACCTTCATGACGGCGATCCGCGCGTCGGAGAAGGGCGCCTACGAGTATCTGCCCAAGCCGTTCGACCTCAAGGAGTTGATCTCCATCGTCGGTCGTGCGCTCGCCGAGCCCAAGGGCAAGCAACGGCTCGAAGCCGGCGAGGACGGCTCGGAGAACATGCCGCTGGTCGGCCGTTCGCCGGCCATGCAGGAGATCTACCGCGTCCTTGCCCGTCTGATGCAGACCGACCTCACCGTGATGATCACCGGTGAGAGCGGCACCGGCAAGGAACTGGTGGCCCGGGCGCTGCACGACTATGGCAAGCGCCGCACTGGCCCCTTCGTGCCGATCAACATGGCAGCCATTCCGCGCGATTTGATCGAAAGCGAGCTGTTCGGCCATGAGAAGGGCGCCTTTACCGGAGCGCAGGCCCGGTCGGCCGGCCGGTTCGAGCAGGCCGAGGGCGGCACCCTGTTCCTTGATGAGATCGGCGACATGCCGATGGATGCCCAGACGCGTCTGCTGCGCGTCCTGCAACAGGGCGAATACACCACCGTTGGCGGCCGTACGCCGATCAAGACCGACGTGCGCATCGTTGCCGCCACCAACAAGGATCTGCGCCTTCTGATCAATCAGGGCCTCTTCCGCGAGGACCTGTTCTTCCGCCTTAACGTAGTGCCGATCCGCCTGCCGCCGCTTCGCGAGCGGATTGAGGACATTCCCGATCTGGTGCGGCACTTCTTCACCGTCGCCGAGAAGGAAGGCCTGCCGTCCAAGCAGATCGAAGCGGCGGCGGTGGAGCGGCTCAAGCGGTACCGCTGGCCCGGCAACATCCGCGAGCTGGAAAACCTTGTCCGCCGTCTCGCCGCGCTCTATCCCCAGGACACCATCACGGTGAACCTGATCGAGGCCGAACTGGCGACGCCGACGGTGACGCTGGTGGAAGAAGAGACGCCGACCGACGAGGATCTGTCGGAGTCGGTGGAGCGCTTTCTCGCCAAGTATTTCGCCGAGTTCGGCGACAATCTACCGCCGCCCGGCCTTTACCACCGCATCCTCAAAGAGGTGGAGTATCCGCTGATCGGGGCGGCGCTGGCGGCGACACGCGGCAACCAGATCAAGGCGGCGGAACTGCTTGGCGTCAATCGCAACACGCTGCGCAAGAAGATCCGTGATCTCGACGTGCAGGTGATCCGCAACTCGCGGTAAGCCGGGCGCATAGCGATAGAAAAGGCGTCGGCTGGGGCCGGCGCCTTTTTGTATTCTTAGGTCTGAAGTTCATCAATATGATTTGTTTTCTTCAAATGAATAAAAACATCTCCATTTCAGAGTTCTGCTGACAAAATTTGGTCTGCTATCTCATTAATCCTACAATATAGCGGACCGTCCGTCTGACGACGCTAGTCCTCTGGCAGGGTTCAATCACCTCCAGCTCGTAGTCATATTGACTCTGGTCCGGATATGACCTTTTCTTCGGCTTGGGCTGCATGAAAAGATGGATATATTGATCAGGGGTCATGGCATTTCTCCCTTGTTTCACCATCTAGATACGGCGACCGATGAATCGGTTCAATCCTTCAAGATTGCAACTTGGCATGCAGAAATGAAACACATCCCCTGGGACTCGTACCAAATCTTCCTCGCCGTGGCCCGCAGCGGCAGCCTGAGCGCCGCGGCGGATCGCATCGGTCTTTCCAGCGCCACCATCGGCCGGCGAATGCTGGAGTTGGAGCGGCAAATGGAGTGCGGGCTGTTCGTGCGCAGCCAGTCCGGCTACTCGCTGACCGGCGGCGGGCAGGCGCTGCTCGACCATCTTGCCGGCATGGAAGCTGCCGGACGGGAAATGGAAATCTGGAACGACGGGCTATGCGGCGCCGTGCGCGTGCGCATCTGTGCCGGGTCCTGGTGTGCCCGCTTCCTCGCCCGCAATCTCGGCGAACTCGTCCTGCCGGGCGACCGGCACGGCATCGATATCAGCATCGGCGAGGAGCGCGCTTCTCTGGCCCATCGCAGTGCCGATATCGGCATTCGTGCCTTTGAGCCGGAGGAGAGCAACCTCGCCGCTGTGCGCCTGCCGGAAGTGGCCTATGCCGTCTACGCGGCCCTGGACATGCCGGAGACTCATGCCGAGCGGTGGATTGCCGTCTCCGAGGAGGCGGCCATCTCCTGCTATCTGCGCTATCCGCATGAGAAATGGCCGAACAACCTGATTGCGACGGTCAGCCGTGCCGAAGGGTTGCGCCATTCCATCCTGTCGGGCGCCGGTGTCGGTGTATTGCCCTGCTTCGTCGGCGACGGCGATCCCGAGCTCCGCCGGGTTGGTGAGGAGATCACCGAGCTTCGCCACCGGAGCTGGCTGGTCATGAACAACGAGGATCGTCACCGGCCGGAGATTCGCGCCGTGGTCGATCGCATGACTGCGCTGTTCCGCCGTCACGCAGCTTTGTTTGAAGGACGCCAGGGGGGCGGCGAGCCGGCCTTGTCAAACCTGCTCAATATGGCCAGATAAGGCTCCAGTTTTTCGGAGCAAGGCATGAGCGAGGCGCCCCAGCATTTTGACGTGGCCGTGGTGGGGGGAGGGCCGGCGGGCCTTGCCGCCGCCATCGCAAGCGCCGACGCCGGCGCCCGTGTGGCGTTGGTCGCGCCGCGTCCTGGCGTCGACGATTGGCGGACGACGGCGCTTCTGGGCGGCTCGATCGATTTCCTGGAGCGGCATGACGTCTGGACGGGGCTGAATGCCGTTGCCGCGCCCCTCCGGCACATGCGCCTCGTCGATGCCACCAGCCGCCTGTTTCGGGCGCCCGATGTCACATTCGACGCGCGCGAGATCGGGCGCGATCTCTTCGGCTACAACGTCGCCAACGGTCCGCTGGTTGCCGCGCTGTCAGATGCGGTGGCCGCCCGCAGCGACCGCATCGTTCGCTTCGAGGCGCTGTTCCAGGCGCTCGCCGGCGGCGAGACGACCGATTTGCTGACCCTGTCTTCCGGCGAGACAGTCTCCGCCGCCCTGGTAATCGCCGCCGACGGCCGCAATTCGGCTGTGCGCAAGGCGGCCGGCATCGACGTGAAGTCCTGGAGCTATCCGCAGGAGGCGCTGGTGCTGGCGCTTTCGCACCGCGAGCCGCACCACGACACCTCGGTCGAGTTCCACACCGAGGCGGGCCCCTTCACGCTGGTGCCCCACGGGCCAGGACGTTCGTCGCTCGTCTGGATGGATCGGCCGGAGGTGATCGAGCGCGTCAGCGGCGTCGACGACGCCGCTCTTGCCCTTGAAATCGAGCGTCGCTCCGGTTCGGCCCTGGGCGCGGTCACCATCGACAGTCCGCGTCAGCGCTGGCCGATCTCCGGCTTCCAGGCGCGGCGGCTTGCCTCAGGCCGTGTGGCACTGGTGGGCGAGGCAGCGCACGGCTTTCCGCCGATCGGTGCGCAAGGCTTCAACCTGACGCTGCGCGACATCGAGCGGATGGAGAAGATCATCGGCAGTTTGATGCCGCCGCCGGCCGGCAAGCCCTTCGACGGTGCGGCCGCCGCCTTGAGCTATTCCAATGCCCGCCGCCTCGACGTGACCGGGCGGGTCACCGGCGTCGATCTTCTCAATCGATCGCTGCTGAGCGGCTTCCTGCCCCTGCAACTCGCCCGCGCTACCGGCCTGATTTTGGCCCGCGAGTTTCCTCCGATGCGACGGCTGCTGATGCGCGCCGGGCTAGGCGGGTAACGGCGCGCCGCGTCGGCGACGCGCCGTCGATCCACCCTTTTCGCCGGTCACTCCGGCTTGGGCTGCGGCACCATCGGCTTTGATGGATCGCGCGGAGCGGCCCCGTCCAGCAGGTCGTTGGGATCGGCGGCTTTGGCGGCGGGAGCGTCGGCCTCGGTATCCGGCGGCAGATCGACCGCATCGGGATCCTTGGTGTCGATGTCGGCCTTGCCGGCGGCGGCTTTCTCGCGCTCGACCTTGCGCCATTTGGCGACATTGCGGTTGTGCTCGGCGAGGCTGGCCGCGAAGACGTGGCCGCCGGTGCCATCGGCCACGAAATAGAGATCCTTGGTGTTGGACGGGTTGGCCACGGCTTCCAGCGCGGCCCGGCCGGGGTTGGCGATCGGCCCCGGCGGCAGGCCGTTGACGTGGTAAGTGTTGTAGGGCGTCGGCTTGTCGATGTCGGCGCGGCTGATCGGGCGGCCGAGCGTGCCGGCGCCGCCGACGAGACCGTAGATGATCGTCGGGTCGGATTGCAGGCGCATGTTGTGCTCGAGCCGGTTGAGGAAGACGGAGGCGACATGCGGGCGCTCGTCGGCCTTGCCGGTCTCTTTCTCGACGATGGACGCCAGCGTTACCAGTTCCTTGGGCTCGGAGAAGGGGAGGTCGCGATCGCGGCCGGCCCAGATCTCGTCGAGCGCCTTGGCGTGGGCAGCCTTCATCTGATCGAGGATCTGACTGCGAGAGGCGCCGCGCGTGAAGCTGTAGGTCTCCGGCAACAGAGTACCTTCGGCAGGCACCGTCGGCACGGGGCCGGTGAGGAACTCGTTCTGATTGAGACGATTGACGATCTGCTGCGAGGTAAGACCCTCGGGGAAGGTGATCTGATGCAGGATGGCCTTGCCGGACACCAGCATGCTCATAACGCCGCGCATGCTGATGCCGGCCGGGAAGGCATATTCGCCGGCCTTGAGCCGGCCCTGCTGCTGGTAGGCACGTACGCCGCCTATGAAGATATAGTGGCCAAGCATGTCGTAGGGGCTCTCGATGACCCCCTCGGTTTCCAGAATGTCGGCGATGCGGGCAACGCCGGAATCGGCGGGAATGACGACGACCTTCTCCTCGGTGAGCGGACCGGGCTTCTCGAACTCGGACTTGCCCCAATAGAGCAACGCACCGGCGGCGATCACGCCGAGCAGCAGCAGCGTCACGAGCGCATTCATGACGACGACGATCGGGTTGCGAGCCCGGCGCGAGCGCGGCAGCGGTGGGGCCTGCTCGGGCGCCAGCGCCTCGCGCGGGCTCTTGGGATTGAGTCGCGTCTTCATGGCCTGCGGGGTGTCGTTTGCGTCCTGCCTGTCGTCCATGGGCCTTCGTCTCTTCATGGGGCGCGATCCGCCACTTCCGCCCAAAATTGTGGCAGTAGCGCGGAATGGCGGCGGTTGACGCGCTTTTGCCACAGGGAGCAGCGTCTTCCCGGCCGTTCGGGCAAGCCTCCAAGCAACACGTCGTCTCCTGCGTTGGCAAGCGCCGCTTTGGTGATTGCCACAGCTTTCAGGGCTCGAATCAAACGGCCCGCCAGAGGTTTAGGCCTGGCGGGCCGGTTTACTCATCGTTGTCGACCGAAGATCAGCCCTCGAAGGCCTTGACGATCAGCGAGGCGTTGGTGCCGCCGAAGCCGAAGGAGTTGGAGAGCGCGTAGCGCAGCTTCTTTTCCTTGGCCTTGTGCGGCACGAGGTCGATTGACGTCTCGACGTTGGGATTGTCGAGGTTGATGGTCGGCGGCAGGACGCCGTCGCGCACAGCGAGCGTGGTGTAGATCGCCTCGATGGCGCCGGCGGCGCCGAGGAGGTGGCCGGTCATCGACTTGGTCGAGGACATGGCGAGGTCCCTCGCGGCATCGCCGAACAGACGCTCGACGGCGCCCACCTCGATGCCGTCGGCCATGGTCGACGTGCCGTGGGCGTTGACGTAGCCGATCTCGTCGGGCGATATCTTGGCGTGCCTGAGGGCGGCCTTCATGCAGCGGTAGGCGCCGTCACCGTCCTCGGAGGGGGCGGTGATGTGGTAGGCGTCGCCCGACATGCCGTAGCCGACGATTTCGCCGTAGATGGTCGCGCCGCGCTTCTTGGCGTGCTCCAGCTCTTCGACGACGACCACACCGGCGCCTTCGCCCATGACGAAGCCGTCGCGGTCGCGGTCATAGGGACGCGAGCCCTGTTCCGGCCGGTCGTTGAAGGCGAAGCAGAGCGCTTTCATCGAGGCGAAGCCGGCGAGCGAGATGCGGCAGACCGGGCTTTCCGAGCCGCCGGCGATCATCACGTCGGCTTCGTCGTTGGCGATCAGCCGGGCGGCGTCGCCGATGGCGTGCGAGCCGGTCGAACAGGCGGTGACCACCGACGAGTTCGGACCCTTGTAGCCATGGGCGATGGAAATATAACCGGCGGTGAGGTTGATCAGCCGGCCGGGGATGAAGAAGGGGGAGACGCGGCGCGGACCCTTGTCGCGCAACGTATAGCCCGCCTCGACGATGCCGTTGATGCCACCGATGCCGGAGCCGACCAGCACGCCCGAGCGCACCTGATCATCGTAGTCGGTCGGCTTCCAGCCGCTGTCTTCGACCGCCTGACGGGCCGCTTCGAGCGCGAAGATGATGAAATCGTCGACCTTGCGCTGATCCTTGGGATCCATGGCGAGGTCGGGATTGAAGGTGCCGTTGGTGCCGTCGCCGCGCGGAATGAGGCCGGCGATCTGGCAGGCAATATCATCGACGGGGAAGGATTCGATGCGGCGGATGCCGCTCTTGCCAGCCTTGATGGCAGCCCAGTTCTGCTCGACCCCGCAGCCGAGCGGCGTGACCATGCCGAGACCGGTGATGACGACTCGCCTCATTGGACGAGAGCCTCCCTTTTTGTCGTCTCCGCCAGGTCCGTCGCCGCATGGGGAGGACACGTGCGAGCGGGACGCGATTGACGGAGCGGGGGACCGTTCAGTTGGCCGGCAGCGCGCAAGAATGCCGCCAGCCGGACAACCGGCGCCGGTCCCGCGAACGCGTCGTCAAGCAAAGGAAGCAGTCCCTCGGAGAGGAACTGCTTCCCAGCCGAACGCGTTCGGAAATCAGGCCGTCGCCTTCTCGAGGAACTTGACGGCGTCGCCGACCGTCAGGATCGTCTCGGCGGCATCGTCGGGGATCTCAACGCCAAAGGCTTCCTCGAAGGCCATGACCAGCTCGACGGTGTCGAGGGAGTCGGCACCCAGGTCTTCGATGAAGGAGGCTTCGAGAACCACCTTGTCGGCGTCCACGCCGAGATGGTCGATGACGATGTTCTTCACCTTTTCAGCGACTTCGCTCATGTTCACGAATCCTTGTTAGTCCAAATCCATTGCCGAACGGGACGTCGGCCGCTCGCCGCCTGCCTCGCGTTCGCGATGCCTTGGCGGCGGAGACCGGCTACCGAAGGTGTCGAGCATGCCAGTGCCTGACGGCACTCCCCCGGTTGGTCCGATCGCCCGCCCCCGGGGTCGAACAAGTCCGAACCCCTCGGAAATCGTGGCGATCTCAGCCTATGCTCGTGCTCACGACCTTCGGGCGGGTCCTCGGACGGTTCCCGATCAGATCGCGGGCTTGGTAACACACTTCGCCCCTGATGACTAGCGGCCCCCAGAGCATTTCCCGATCGAACAAGACCGCCCGATCGGCGAGGAAATACTCCGGAGTCAATCGTTTGGGCATACTCTCCTGGTTCGGATCATTACAATTCGAGCCGAATATGCCCGGCGAAACCGCCGATGATCGCGAACGGTTCCTTTACCATTCGCGAAACCCTGAAAAACCTAAGCCGGACGTCACGCCCGGTCCGCCGGTCAGATCATCGCCATGCCGCCGTTGACGTGCAACGTCTGGCCGGTGACGTAAGCCGCTTCGCGGCTCGCAAGATAGACGCAGGCGGCGGCAATTTCCTCGGACGTGCCGAGCCGGCCCATCGGCACGGCGGCGAGCGTGCCTTCTTTCTGCTTGTCGTTGAGCGCGTCGGTCATCGCCGTTTCGATGAAGCCGGGCGCCACGCAGTTGGCGGTGATGCCGCGCGTCGCCACCTCGGCGGCCAGCGCCTTGGTCATTCCGATCATGCCCGCCTTGGCGGCGGCATAGTTGCCCTGGCCGGGATTGCCGGTGACGCCGACGATGGAGGTAATGCCGATGATGCGGCCGAAGCGGCGCTTCATCATGCCCTTGATGGCGGCGCGCGCCAGACGGAAGCCGGAGGTGAGGTTGACCTCGATCACCTGATCCCAGTCTTCGTCCTTCATGCGCATGAACAGGCCGTCGCGGGTGATGCCAGCGTTGTTGATCAGAATGTCGACCTGGCCGAGGGCGGCCTCGGTGTCGGCGAACAGACGGTCGACATCGGCGCGATCGGACAGGTTGGCGGTGACGATGTGGGTGCGCTCGCCCAGCCGGCCGGCCAGCTCTTCCAGCGGGGCGAGGCGGGTGCCGGAGAGCGCCACCTTCGCGCCCTGCGCATGCAACGCCGTGGCGATCGCGCCGCCGATGCCACCGGAGGCGCCGGTCACCAGCGCCGTCATACCAGTCAAGTCGAACATGGCTTTCCACCTCGTTCCTGCGTCCGGCCGGTTGTCGCCGGCGCCTTGCTCGACGGCCTGACACCACGTCGGCTGCGCCGAGTCAAGCGGCAAGGGCCAGTTTTCCCGCGTCCGCCAGTCACCTCGCCGTCCATCTGACCGAAGACTGCTGACTCGCGCCGGCTGGCTCCGGGCTTATGGAAGCGCTGAACACAAGGAGGAATCCATGGCCCAAGACAGACATTTTTCCACCGTTTCGATGCTTACGCTCGGCGTTGCCGACCTTGGTCGCGCCCGCAGCTTCTATGAGGCGCTCGGGTTCGAGGCGGGGCCGGGATCGAATGAACACATCGTGTTTCTTCAGATCGGTGCGCTCGTGCTGGCCCTGTATCCCCGCACCCTGCTCGCCGAAGACGCTGCGGTCGCTGACGACGGTCACGGCTTCGACGGCTTGACGCTCGCCCACAACTACTCGTCGGAAGAGGCGGTCGACGCCGCGATGGCACACGCGCTTGCCGCAGGCGCAACGCTGAAGAAGAAGCCACAGAAAGTGTTCTGGGGCGGATATTCGGGATATTTCGCCGATCCCGACGGCCATCTCTGGGAGGTTGCCCATAACCCCTTCGTCAAGGTCGACGATCATGGCATAGTGACGCTTTGAACCGGCAAGAAGGAGTGTCCCCGATGGCCATGGACGGCAAGACCGATGACGACATCACCCGCATCCTCGAGGAGACGCGGACCATCGCCGTGGTCGGCGCCAGCCAGAATCCGTCGCGCGCCGTCTATGGTGTCATGGGCTTTCTGATCGGGCGCGGCTACGAGGTCTACCCGATCAATCCGGGTCTCGCCGGCAAGGAACTGCAAGGGCGTATGGTCTACGCCAGCCTTGCCGATGTGCCTGCCGAAATCGACATGGTCGATGTGTTCCGCAACTCCGAAGCGGCCGGGGACACCATCGACGAGGCGTTGGCTTTGCCGGTGCCGCCAAAGACCATCTGGCTGCAGCTCGGCGTCATCAACGAGGCGGGCTTCGCGCGGGCCGAGGCGAAAGGCGTCAAGGTGGTGATGGACCGTTGCCCGGCGATCGAGGCGCCGCGGCTTGGCGTGTGATGAGCGGCCGGCGCGGCTGTCCTTTAGCGGCCGCGCCTCACCTTGCCCATACGCTCCTTGCGCTCGCGGTCCTTGCGCGCTTTTGCAGCTCGCATGGCGGCTCCACGACCAAGCGGCCGGCCGGCGGCGCCTTCCGAGATCATCTCGAAACGCAGGGCGCCGGCAAATGGTGCGGCTTCGATGAGGCGTACCTCCACCCTGTCGCCGAGCCGATAGGTTTCTCCGGACCTCGATCCGATCAGCGCGTGCCGCGCCTCGTCGAAGGCGAAGTAGTCCGCTCCCAGCGTCGAGATCGGGATGAAGCCATCGGCGCCGGTCTCGTCGAGACGGATGAACAGGCCGGCCTTGGTGACGCCGGAGATGCGGCCGCGGAAGATGGCGCCGACGCGGTCGGCGAGCCAGCCAGCGATCAATCGGTCGATGGTTTCGCGCTCGGCCTGCATGGCGCGCCGCTCGGCGGCCGAGATGTCCTCGGCGACGCGCGGCAGCGTATCCTCGGCGCCGTCCGGCAGGCCACCTTCGCCAAGTCCGAGCGCGGTGATCAGCCCACGATGCACGACGAGGTCGGCATAGCGGCGGATCGGCGAGGTGAAGTGGGCGTACTTCCTGAGATTGAGGCCGAAGTGGCCGATGTTGACCGGCGAATACTCGGCCTGGCTCTGCGAGCGCAGCACTACCTCGTGGACGAGATAGGCCTGCGGCGTGCCGTCCACCCGTTCGAGGATGCGGTTGAACAGCTCCGGCTCGATATGGCCCTGCTTGGCAAGCTTCATGTCGAGCGTCGCCAGGAACTCGCGCAGGCTCTCCAGCTTGGCGAGCGACGGCTGGTCGTGGATGCGGTAGAGGAGCGGCGTGCGGCGCTTCTCCAGCGTCTCGGCGGCGGCCACGTTGGCCTGGATCATGAACTCTTCGATCAGCCGGTGGGCGGTAAGGCGCTCGGGCGTGACGATGCGGTCGACGGTGCCGTCGGGCTTCAGCAGCACCTTGCGCTCGGGCAGATCGAGTTCGAGCGGACCACGCGCGTCGCGAGCCGCCGCGAGGGTGTCGTAGGCCGCCCAGAGAGGCTTCAGCACGCCGTCGAGGATAGGCGCGGTGCGATCGTTCGGCGCGCCGTCGATGGCCGCCTGCGCCTCGACATAGGAGAGCTTGGCGGCCGAGCGCATCATGATGCGGTGGAAGCTGTGGCTCTTCTTGCGGCCGTCCGAGTCGAACACCATGCGCACCGCGATGGCCGGCCGGTCGACGGCCTCCTTCAGCGAGCATAGGTCGTTGGAGATTCGCTCCGGCAGCATCGGAATGACGCGGTCGGGGAAATAGACCGAGTTGCCGCGCTTCAGTGCCTCGCGATCCAGATTGGAATCGGGCAGGACGTAGGCGGCGACGTCGGCGATGGCGACGGTGACGATGTAGCCGCCGGTGTTCTGCGGGTCTTCGTCGGCAACGGCGTGGACGGCGTCGTCGTGGTCCTTGGCGTCCGGCGGGTCGATGGTGACGAGCGGGAGGGCGCGCCAGTCCTCGCGGTCGGCCATGGTGGCGGGTTTTGCCGCTTCAGCCTCGCGGATCACCGCGTCGGGAAAGATGTGGGGAATGTCGTTGGCATGGATGGCGATCATCGACACCGCTTTTTCCGAGCGGAGATTTCCGATGGTCTCGCGCACCCGGGCGCGGCCGAGGCCGAGGCGACTGGACCGGATGATGTCGACGGATACGAGGTCACCGTCCTGCGCCGAGCCGAGATCGGCTGCGTCGACGACCAGTTCCTCATACTGCTTCTTGGAGATCGGCATGAGGCGGGCGCCGCCGTCGGTGACGCGCAGGATGCCGAGCACGCCTTCCGGCTTCTTCTCAAGCACCTTGATGACCCGGAGGCCGGCCTGGGCGAGGCCCTCGTAACCATCCGGCAGATCGACGACGCGCGCCAGCACCCGGTCGCCGAGGCCGGCGGCTGGGCCATGCTCGCCGCGCCGGCGGCGCACGGCCACCACCACGAAGCGAGGCCTCGGCCCGCGATCGGCGTCCCATTCCGACGGTTCGGCATAAAGATCGCCATCGCGGTCGCGGCTGACGATGTCGCAGGCCAGCACGGCGGGCAGCGCGCCGGGCTCGGCGAAGCGGCGGTGGCGGCGCTCGATGAGGCCCTCACCCTCAAGTTCCTTCAGGATGCGTTTCAGCACGACGCGGCCCTCGCCATGCACCTCGAAGGCACGGGCGATGTCGCGCTTCGTCCCCTTGCCGGGATGCTCCGAGACGAAGCGGAGGATCGCTTCACGCGTGGGAGTGGCGGGTTCGTCGGTAGGGCGGAACTTGCGGGCCAAACGGGTCTTCCCTGCGGATTGAGGACGGAGCGAGATAGACCACAGATGGAGATGCAAGGCCAGCCTCGCAATCGACCGGCCGGTTTGGCGCTCGCAACGAGGGCCTCAGGAACGGCTGGCTCTGCCACGCTTCGGCAGGGGCGGCAGGTCTGAGTTCCAGACCACCTCGTCGCCTTCCACGAGGCCGGGCGTGGCCGGTTCCGACGCAAGACAGACCCGGCTCCGGCCGGTGGCCTTGGCGGAGTCGAGTGCAGCGTCGACGGCAGCGAATGCCTGCGTGAAGGTGGTTGCCTGGGACACTTCGGCGATGCCGGCCGAAGCCGTCAGGGAGATCGGCTTTTCCAGCGTGCCGAAGTTGCTGCTCTCGAACCTTGCCAGTAGTGCCAGAACCTGGGTTTTGGCTTCGGCGACGGTGCAGCCGCTGGCAAGCACGACGAACTCCGTGCCATCGGTGCGGTAGATGCGTCCGAGATTGGCGAGTTCCTCGGCGATCAGACGGGCGGCGCGGATTAGTACACGATCGCCGACCACATGGCCGTAACGCTCGTTCACAGCCTTGAAGCGATCGATCGACACGAGGATCAAAAGACGAGAGGCGTCGGATATGGCATCATAATCGACCGGCAGCGAGGACCGGCTTCGGAGCCCGGTGAGGCTGTCGGCGAGGCTCTGCTCGTTCAGTTTGGTCTTGGTGCGATGGTGTTCGAGGCGGGTCGTGCCGATGTAGACGCCGAGCGGATAGGCGACCAGGGCAACGACGAAAATGGTGATCGCCCAGCCGCGGAACAGGTTGAGCCAGCCATGAAAGGCAATCAGTTGCAGGGCGGTGTCCGCCAGCATGGCCAGAACGAAACAGACCATGGCAACGCGCAAAGCGAAGATCCTGACGTCGCGCTCGGATTGGACGGGCCTGTTGAGGAGCGTCCGCAGGATCTCACCGTACATTATCGTTCTTCTAGACCGTTGAACGAGGCGAAGGCCTTCATCGTTCAACAGTATAGGAGGAATGTAAGGATTCAGGCAAACAAAACGATAAAATTGTAAATTATCGCAGGGCCGCCGAGGAACCGGCGGCCTCGCTCTGGCGTGACATCAGGCCGACTTTGCCTTGGGCGCTTTAGGCTTGGTGGCAGCTTTCTTCGCCGTTCCGGCTGCGGACTTGGCCTTCGATGTCGCCTTTTCGTCACCGCCCGCCGCCTTCGCGCCGGCCTTCGGCGCCTTGGCAGGCTTGGCCTTGGGTGCCTTGCCGGCCTTGTCGGCGATCAGCGCCACGGCCTCTTCCAACGTCACCGTCTGCGGGTCCTTGCCGCGCGGCAGCGTGGCGTTGACCTTGCCCCAGGAAACATAAGGACCGTAACGCCCATCGCGCACGGTAATCTCACCGCCGGATGCCGGATGTTCGCCAAGGCTCTTGAGGGCCGCTGGCGTGGCGCGGGCGCGGCCGCCACGCTCCTTCTTTTCGGCGAGAACGGCGACGGCGCGGTTGAGGCCGACGTCGAACACCTCGTCGACCGACGACAGGTTGGCGTAGGCGCCATCATGGCTGACATAGGGACCGTAGCGGCCGATGTTGGCCTCGATCGGTTTTCCCGTCTCCGGGTGGTTGCCGACGACGCGCGGCAGCGACAGCAGGCGGCAGGCGCGCTCAAGGTCGATGCTCTCGACCGTCCAGCCCTTGGGCAGCGAGGCGCGCTTCGGCTTGCCTTCCTCGCCGAGCTGTACATAGGGGCCGAAGCGACCCGATCGCAGCGTGACGTCGAGGCCGGTTTCCGGATCGGTGCCGAGCAGCTTGACGCCGTTTTCGCCCAGGGACGCTTCTGCATCGCCGTCGCCGCCGAGCTGGCGGGTGTAGCGACATTCCGGATAGTTGGAGCAACCGATAAACGAGCCGAAGCGGCCGAGTTTCAGCGAAAGCCGGCCGGTGCCGCAGGTGGGGCAGGAGCGCGGGTCGGACCCATCGCCCCGATCGGGGAAGATATGGGCGGCGAGATCCTCGTTGAGGGCGTCGATAACGTCGGCGACGCGCAGCTCCTTCACCTCGCCGATGCGGGTGTTGAAGTCGGTCCAGAAGCGGCGCAGCACCTCGCGCCATTCCGCCTCGCCGGCCGAGATGCGATCGAGATCCTCTTCGAGGCTGGCCGTGAAATCGTATTCGACGTAGCGCGTGAAGAAGCTTTCCAGGAAGGCGGTGACGATGCGGCCCTTATCCGAGGGGACGAGACGCTTCTTGTCGATCGACACGTAATCGCGGTCGCGCAAGGTGGCGAGCGTCGCCGCATAGGTGGATGGGCGGCCGATGCCGAGCTCTTCCATCTTCTTGACCAGCGTCGCCTCGGTGTAGCGCGGCGGCGGCTCCGTAAAGTGCTGGCTGGCCGAGACGGACTTGCGGGCGAGCACGTCGCCGACGACAAGCGGCGGCAGGCGGGAGCCGTCCTCGTCCTCCTCGTCGTCGCGGCTTTCCTGGTAAAGCGCCAGGAAACCGTCGAACTTCAGGACGGAACCGGTGGCGCGGAGACCGGCCGCCGTGCCGCCGCTCTTGGCGGTGATGTCGACGGTGGTGCGCTCGAAGTCGGCACTCTGCATCTGGCTGGCGATGGTGCGCTTCCAGATCAGTTCGTAGAGGCGGGCCTCGTCGGCCTCAAGATGGCGGGCCACCGTGTTCGGCAGGCGGGCGAGGTCGGTCGGACGGATGGCCTCGTGGGCCTCCTGGGCGTTCTTGGCCTTGGTGGAGTAGAAGCGCGGCTTCTCCGGCAGATAGCGCTCGCCGTATTCCTGGGCGATCACCCGACGGGCGGCGTTGACCGCTTCCGGGGCGATCTGGACGCCATCGGTACGCATGTAGGTGATGAGACCGACCGTTTCGCCGCCGATGTCGGCGCCCTCGTAGAGGCGCTGAGCGACCTGCATGGTGCGCTGGGCCGAAAAGCCGAGCTTGCGGGAGGCTTCCTGCTGCAGCGTCGAGGTGGTGAAGGGCGCGAAGGGGTGGCGCTTCTGCGGCTTCTGCTCCGCGTCGGTGACCGCGAAGGTGGCGCTGTTCAGGAAGGCACGGATCTCATTGGCGGTCACGCCGTCTGCAACGTCGAGACGGCTCATCTTCTTGCCCTTCCACTCGGAAAGGCGGGCCTCGAACTCATCGCCGGCCGGATTGGCGAGCCGGGCGATCAGCGACCAGTATTCCTGCGGCTTGAAAGTCTCGATCTCGTTCTCGCGGTCGCAGACAAGGCGCAGCGCCACCGACTGGACGCGGCCGGCCGAGCGGGCACCCGGCAGTTTCCGCCACAGCACCGGCGACAGTGTAAAGCCGACGAGATAGTCGAGGGCGCGGCGGGCGAGATAGGCCTCCACCAGCGGCTGGTCGACGTCGCGCGGCTTGGCCATGGCGTCGAGAACGGCCTGCTTGGTGATGGCGTTGAAGACGACGCGCTGGATCGTCTTGCCCTTGAGCGCACCGCGCTTGGCGCCGAGCACCTCCAGCACGTGCCAGGAAATCGCCTCGCCCTCGCGGTCGGGGTCGGTGGCGAGAATGAGCTTGTCGGCGTCCTTCAGGGCGGCGGCGATGTCGGCCATGCGCTTGCCGGACTTTCCATCGACTTCCCAGCTCATGGCGAAATCGCTGTCGGGCAGAACGGATCCGTCCTTGGCCGGCAGGTCGCGGATGTGGCCGTAGGATGCCAGCACCGTGTAGTCGCGGCCGAGGTACTTGTTGATGGTTTTCGCCTTGGCAGGCGACTCCACGATCACGAGGTTCATTCAGGTGCGCCGGACAATTTCAGGAAAAAAGCTCCGCCCTCTTTAAGTGCGGCCTCCGGATTAAGCAAGGGTCGAGCCGGCGAGGCGCTTTCCGTGGGAGCGGGGAAGGGGGGCAACGATTGCCTTGCGGCAACACGGCAAGCAGCCGGTTTCGTCCGTAGTCGGCAGGCCTTTGGTGTTAACTCTCCTTGAAATGGTTGAACTATAGTGTCGGCAATCCTACGGTGTACATGAAAGGGTGTGTCATTGGCGGCCGGGCGACGGCATGTCGCGGAGCGATGTCTTGGAAAAGGGACGGAACCGATCATGCGTGACGATTCTTCCGCCGACGACAAGATGTCACCGAATGAAGGCGCCGAGTATCTGGAGAAGATGATCCGCGAAATGAGTCGCGTCGCGGCAGCAGCCGAGTTGCCATTTCTGGCCTATATTCTCGGCATGGCCGCGGAAGAGGCGTCCTCCAGCCGTGTGAAGGCGGCTTTCAAGCCACCCAGGGCGACCGGCAGCGATCTCAGTCAGGACAAACCGTGAGATCAACGGATGAGCGAAACGAGCTGGCTGCCATGCCGTTCGATCCGTCCTGCAAGGTCGAGTTCCAGAAGGATCACCGACACGACCGAGGGGCTCAGTCCGGTGTGCGAAATGATGTCGTCGACAGCAACCGGTGCCGGACCGAGCGCTCCGATAACCGCGGCGCGGCTTTGAGAGCTGACGGCATCGAAGGTCGCGCTTTCCTCGCTTTCCCGTAGCTCCAGGAAGGTTGGTGCGTCGGTCTCCAACATCGGACGAAGCACGGCGATGACGTCGTCGGCGGAGCGGGTGAGTGTTGCGCCATCTCGGATCAGACGGTTGGTCCCCTCGGCACGAGGGTCGAGCGGCGAGCCTGGTATGGCGAAGACTTCACGGCCCTGATCCAGTGCGTAGCGGGCGGTATGCAGCGTGCCGGAGCGGGCGGCGGCCTCCACCACGACGACGCCAAGGCTCATGCCCGAGACGATGCGGTTGCGGCGCGGGAAGTCCTTGGCGCGCGGCATCCAGCCGAAGGGCATTTCCGTGAGAATGGCGCCGCCCCGGCCGACGATCTCCTCCATCAGCGGGCCGTGCTCTTCGGGATAGACGTGGTCGATGCCGCCGGCGATCACCGCTACCGTGCCGGTGTCGAGGGACGCCCGATGGGCGGCACCGTCGATCCCGCGCGCCAGGCCGGAGACCACGACAAAACCGGCTTCGCCAAGGCCCCGGCCGATGCGCTCGGCCATCTTGTGCCCCACCAACGAGGCGTTGCGGGAGCCGACGATGGCCGCGGTCGGCCGACGGAACAGGTCTGGCGAGCCGCCGCGGATGGTGACGAGCGGTGGCGGCGCGGCGATCTGGCGCAGGTAGGCCGGATAGAGGGCCTCGGAAATGGCGACGAGCCGCGCGCCACGACTATGCGTTCTTTCGATCTCAGCCTCGGCCTCGGCGACCGAGGGGACCGAAATCGCGGCAGATCCGCCCCGCCGGGCCAGCGTCGGCAACGCTTCGAGCGCTGCGTCGGCCGCGCCGAAATGGTTGATGAGGCTGCGGAAGGTGGCGGGCCCGACGTTCTCCGAGCGAATGAGGCGCAGCCAGGCGATGCGCTGATCGTCCGAAAGCTCAACCGCGCGTTCCGGGCCGGTCATCCCTTATGCCCGATCTTGCCCTCGGTGCCGGAGAGCAGACGACGGATGTTGGCGTGGTGCTTGGCCCAGACGATCGCCGTCAAAAGGGCGAACACGGCCGCCAGCGTGGTCTCGTCGAGCCCCCAGAGCGACAGCGGCACCACGAGGGTGGCGACGAGAGCGCCAAGTGACGAGTAGCGGCTGAAATAGGCGACGGCGATCCACACACCGGCGAAGATCAGCACTGCCGGCCAGAACAGGCCGAGCAGAACGCCGATGTAGGTTGCAACGCCCTTGCCGCCCTTGAAGCCGAGCCAGATTGGAAAGAGATGTCCAAGGAAGGCGGCGACGCCGGAGAGCGTGGCCGCATCCGGTTGGGTCGGTATCAGAAGGCGCAGGATGAGGACGGCCGCCGTTCCCTTGAGGAGATCGAGAAGCAGCGTCGCGGCCGCGAGCTTCTTGTTGCCGGTTCGGAGAACATTGGTGGCGCCGATGTTGCCTGAGCCGATGCTGCGGACGTCGCCAAGGCCGGCTGCCCGCGTCAGCAGGAGACCAAAGGGAATGGAACCGAGACCATAGCCGATCAGCGCGGCGGCGAGATAGATGATCCAGGGAGCGGCGGACTCGAACATGATGCCCTCGGCGAGCTTGGGTAACTGGGGAACCGGTTACGTCCTATATGTCACTCTGCGCCGACCTTCAGCGCACGAACACCGGCACACCACTCACATAGGTACGGCGAACGCGGCCGGTGAAGCGGGCGCCGTCGTATGGCGTGTTCTTCGCCTTGGAGAGGATATCCTTGGCATTCAGCACCCAAGGCTCCTCGGGGTCGAACACGATGACATCGGCCGGCGCGTCTTTCTTGAGCGTGCCGGCATCGAGGCCGGCAATCTCGGCCGGCCGCGTCGACATCGCCTCAATGAGCCTTGGAAGCGTCAGCGAGCCGTCGTGCAACAGCCTCAGTCCCGCCGCCAGGAAAGTCTCCAGCCCGATCGCGCCATCGGCCGCTTCGGCAAAGGGCAGGCGCTTGGTCTCGACATCCTGCGGGTCATGGTTGGAAACGATGACGTCGATGGCGCCGGTCTTCACGGCGTCGACGAGGGCGAGGCGATCGGCCTCGGCCCGGAGCGGCGGCGACAGTTTGAAGAAGGTGCGGTAGGCGCCGATGTCCATCTCATTGAGAGTCAGGTGCGCCGCCGAGACGGAGGCGGTGGCGGCGATACCCTTGTCCTTGGCCCAGGCCATCAGCTCGGGTGACTCGGCCGCCGACAGCAGCGAGGCGTGATAGCGGCCGCCGGCGAGGCGGGCGAGGCGGAGATCGCGGGCGAGCATGGTGGTTTCGGCCTCGGCCGGGATGCCCTGCAAGCCGAGCCGCACCGCCGTCTCCGACAGGTTCATGACGGCGGAGCCCTTCAGAGCCGCGTCCTCCGGCCGGTTGCAGACGAGGGCGCCGAAATCCTTGGCGTAGGTCAGCGCCCGGCGCAGTACCTGGGCGTTGGCGATGGCGCCGCGCCCCGACGTGAAGCCGACGGCGCCCGCTTCGCCCAAAAGACCGAACTCGGTCAGCTCGTTGCCTTCCTGTCCCTTTGTCAGGGCGGCCATGACGCGCACACGCACCACCGATGTTCGCCGGGCACGGGTCGCTACGAAATCGACCAGTGCCGGATCGTCGATGCAGGGATCGGTGTCGGGCATGGCGACGAGCGTGGTGATGCCGCCGGCGGCGGCGGCCCGGCCGGCCGAGGCGAAGGTCTCCCGATGCTCGTGACCCGGTTCGCCGACATGGGCGCAGAGGTCGACGAGGCCGGGTGCGACGACGAGGCCCCGGCAGTCGACGATCTCGGCGCCCTCGGGCGCGCCATTGTTGACTGCCGAGGGGCCGGCGGCCGCGATGCGGCCATCGATCATCAGCACGGCCCCAAGGCCGTCGAGATCTTGCGACGGATCGACGACGCGGGCGTTGGTCAGCCAGAGCGGGCGGGTTTGGACCATTCTGCTCATCGGAAGGCCTCTCCGCCGTTGCCGCGGGCGTTCACCACCGCGTCGAGCACGGCCATGCGGATGGCGACGCCCATTTCCACCTGTTCGCGGATGAGGCTCTGTGGCCCGTCGGCGACGGCCGGATCGATCTCCACGCCCCGGTTCATCGGGCCGGGGTGCATGACGAGGGCGTCGGGCCTGGCATAGGACAGCTTCTCCTCGTCGAGACCCCAATAGTGGAAGTACTCGCGCACCGACGGTACGAAGGAACCCTGCATGCGCTCGCGTTGCAGGCGCAGCATCATGACGATATCCGCGTCCTTGAGGCCTTCGCGCATCGAGGTGAAGGTTTCGAGACCCATCTCGCGGAAGGCGCCGGGCACCAGGGTCGACGGACCGACCAGGCGGACGCGCGCACCGAGGGCGGTGAGCAGCAACACGTTGGAGCGGGCAACGCGGCTGTGGGCAACGTCGCCGCAGATAGCGACGATAAGGCCGTCGATACGCTGCTTGTGGCGTCGAATGGTCAGTGCGTCGAGGAGGGCCTGGGTCGGGTGCTCGTGGCTGCCGTCGCCGGCGTTGACGACGGAGCAGTCGACCTTTTGCGCCAGGAGCGCCACGGCGCCGGAAGCATTGTGGCGGACGACGATGACGTCGGGGTTCATGGCGTTGAGCGTGACCGCCGTGTCGATCAGCGTCTCGCCCTTCTTCACCGACGACTGGCCGACCGCCATGTTCATCACGTCGGCGCCGAGCCTTTTGCCGGCCAGCTCGAAGGACGACTGGGTGCGCGTCGAGTTCTCGAAGAACAGGTTGATCTGCGTGCGGCCCAGGAGGCTGTCGCGCTTCTTGGAGGGTTGTCGGCCGAGTTCGATGTTCTCTTCGGCGCGGTCGAGGAGGTCGACGATCTCCGGAGGCGAAAGGCCTTCGATCCCGAGGAGATGCGGGCGGCTGAATCCGTAGGGATTGGCGGCTTTCGTTGTCATAAGCCCCCCTGATAGAGGCGTTTTGCGCCCCCGGCAAGGGTGGGGAATTCGAGTGAACAGGAGAATCCCCGGCATTGTGGCAGGGGCTTTTCATTCAAGCAAAAGCCCGGCCGTTATGCGCGGCCGGGCTTGAAGATCCAGTAGGGGGATACTCAGGCGGCGTCGATCTCGGCGAGGAAGCTTTCCACCCTACGGCTGAGGTCGACCGACGACGCTTTCAGAGAGGTCACTGCGTCGAGCACCGTCCTCGCTTCGGCGCGCGTGGTGGCGGCGCCGCTGCTGAGTTCGACGATGGTACGCGACAGCTCGCTATTGCCGCGCGCCGCTTCCTGCATGTTGCGGGTGATCTCGCCGGTGGCGCCGGTCTGCTGGGTCACGGCGGAGGTGATGCTGGTCGAAACGGCATTTACCTCCTCGATGATCGCGCCGATTTCCGAAATCGCGTTGACGGTGTTGTCGGACACCAGCTTGATCTCGCCGATCTTGCGCGAGATGTCGTCGGTGGCCTTGGCCGTCTGGTTGGCAAGCGACTTCACCTCAGCGGCAACGACCGCGAAGCCCTTGCCGGCTTCGCCCGCTCGTGCCGCCTCGATGGTGGCGTTGAGGGCCAAGAGGTTGGTCTGCTCGGCAATGGCGGTGATCAGGCTGACCACTTGCGTGATCTGGTCGGTCGCGGCGAGGAGTTGTCCAACCGTCTCGCGCGTCTCATTGGCCGAGACGCGGGCCTTGCCGGCGACGGCCTGCGAGGCGCCGACCTGACGGGCGATTTCGTTGGTCGAGGCTTCCAGCTCCTCACAGGTGGCGGCGACGGAGCGGACGTTGCCAGAGGCTTGTTCGGCGGCAGACGCTGCAACGCTGCTGCTGTGTTCGCTGCCTTCGGCCGTCGCCATCAGTTGCTGCGCCGAGGCTTCGAGACGCTGGGCCGCTTCCACGACGATGCCAATCGTCGCGGTGGCTTCGGCACGGAAACCTTCGATCAGCGTCTCGGCACGGGCGGCCCGACGCTCACGCTCGTCGATGGCAGCGCGCTGGTTGGTCTCAAGGCGATCGCGTTCCTCGGCATTGGTGCGGAACACGGCGACGGCAGCGGCCATCTGGCCGATCTCGTCGTGGCGGTCGAGACCGGGGATATCCGTCCGCAGATCGCCGTCGGCCAGCGAGCGCATGGCGGCGGTCATGGTGGTGATCGGCTGGGCGACGACACGCTTCAGCACCAGCCCGAGCGCGAACAGCATCAGGATCGTGGCCGCGAGGGTGGCGACAATGGCGGTGATCCTCAGCTTGTTGAGGCTGGCATAGGCCATGTCGCTGTCGAGGGCCACACCGACATACCACTTGTTCGGAACACCCTCGATGGCAACGAAGTTGGCAACCTGCGCACGATCGGCAAAGGCCGTCTCCAGCATGGTGCCCACCGTCGGGGTCGACAGCCCGCTGAAAGCGTCCGACAAGGGCTTGCCGATCAGGCTGGCATCCGGGTGAACCAGGATCTTGCCGTCCGAGGACACCAGGAAGGCCTGCCCGATGCCGCCGAAGTTGGCGGCCTTGATACGTTCGATCAGGGCATCGAGGGCGAAGTCGCCACCGAACACGCCGGCCAGTTTGCCATCGATCATCACGGGAACGCCGGCCGAGATGACCAGCTTCTTGGTCCCGTTGTCGAGATAGGGTTCCGTGAGCTGGGTCGACATCGCCTTGGCGGGGGTGGTGTACCATGGCCGCTGGCGCGGATCGAAGCCCTTCGGAATCTCAGCCTTGGGCAGGACAGTGAAGGCGCCGGTCTCTTCGCCGAGATAGACGGAGAGGAACTCCGAGCTTAGCGTCTTGCCGGCCAGAATGAGATCCAGGCTGTCCCTGGAGGAGCCAATGGCGTCGGCGGCCTGCTCGGCGAGCAACAAACGTCCCTCGAACCAGTTGCCCGTGCCGGAGGCGACGCTCGCCCCGGTCGTCGCAAGGGTTCGGGCGACGTTGTCTCTCAGATCCTGTCGTTCCAGCACGTAGATGGTCGTCGAGAACAGCGCGAAGCTGCCGACCACAATGAGCGATGCGGTGAGAATGATCCGGTGGAGGAGCTTGCCGCGAATGTTCAGGAAGGTCATGGCAGATGGACTCTTTTGCAAGGGGCTGCCAAGAGTTAGGTCTCAAGATCTTTATGAAGAGTAACCTTTTACTCGGTGTCAGATACACTTCTCAATAAGAACATTTATCCGGGCTATAAATTGACGGAGATTTCCTAGATAGTTTATCTGATGCTTGATCACTGAAATTGCTTTGTAGTGCTGTCTGTTTTTGCTTTGTTGCGAGTGAGTCCGTTGGTTTGATATTTTGTTGCGCGGTCGACCTAAATAGAAAACCGGCCGCCAGGAGCGGCCGGGCTCAGATTTTTGTTTTTACTGGATGCTCAGGCGGCGTCGATCTCGGCCAGGAAACTCTCGACCTTGCGCCCGAGGTCGACCGACGAGGCCTTCAGCGAGGTGACCGCATCGAGCACCGTCTTCGCCTCGGCGCGCGTCGTGGCGGCGCCACTGCTGAGTTCCACGATGGTGCGAGACAGGTCGCTGTTGCCGCGGGCCGCTTCCTGCATGTTGCGGGTGATCTCGCCGGTGGCGCCGGTCTGCTGAGTGACGGCCGATGTGATGCTCGCGGAGACGGTATTGACCTCCTCGATGATGGCGCCAATCTCGACGATGGCGTTGACGGTGTTGTCGGACACCAGCTTGATCTCGCCGATCTTGCGCGAGATGTCCTCGGTGGCCTTGGCCGTCTGGTTGGCGAGCGATTTCACCTCGGCGGCAACGACCGCGAAGCCCTTGCCCGCCTCGCCCGCTCGTGCCGCCTCGATGGTGGCGTTGAGCGCTAGGAGGTTGGTCTGCTCGGCAATGGCGGTGATCAGGCTGACCACCTGGTTGATCTGGTCGGTGGCGGCGAGCAACTGGCCCACCGTCTCGCGCGTCTCGTTGGCCGAGGCGCGGGCCTTGCCAGCGACGGCCTGCGAGGTGCCGACCTGACGGGCGATCTCGTTGGTCGAGGCTTCCAGTTCCTCACAGGTGGAGGCGACGGAACGGACATTGCCGGACGCCTGCTCGGCGGCAGCGGCAGCGACACTGCTGCTGCGCTCGCTGCCTTCGGCAGTGGCCATCAGTTCCTGGGCCGACCCTTCAAGGCGTTGGGCGGCAGTGACGACCAATCCGATGGTTCCCGACGCTTCCGAACGGAATCGCTCGATCAGAGCTTCGGCTCGGGCAGCGCGCCGCTCGCGTTCGCTGGCGGCGGCCTTCTGGCTCTCCTCCAACCGTTCCCGCTCTTCGGCGTTGGTGCGGAACACCGCGACGGCGGCGGCCATCTGGCCGATTTCGTCGTGACGTTCGAGACAGGGGATCTCGGTCTTGAGGTTGCCGTTCGCCAGCGAGCGCATGGCGGCGGTCATCGCGGTGATCGGCTGGGCGACAACGCGCCTCAGCACCAGTCCGAGGGCAAGCAGCATCAGAGCCGTCGCGGCAAGCGTGGCGGCAATGGCCGTCATCCCCAACCGGTTGAGGCTGGCATAGGCCATGTCGCTGTCGACGGCGACGCCAACGTACCACTTGACCGGCAGGCCATCGACGGCGACGAAGCTGGCGACGTGGTCGCGGTTGGCAAAGGTAGTTTCCATCACGCCTCCGGCGACCGGAGCCGACAGGCCGGCAAAGGCCTCCGACAGCGGCTTGCCGACCAGGCCGGCATCCGGGTGGACGAGAATCTTACCGTCCGAGGATACCAGGAAGGCTTGGCCGATGCCGCCAAAGTTGGACGCCTTGATGCGATCGATCAAAGCGTCCAGCGCGAAGTCGCCGCCGAACACGCCGATCAGCTTGCCGTCGGCGCTGACGGGCACGCAGGCGGAGATGACGACCTTGTTGGTCGCCATATCGACATAGGGCTCGGTCAGTTGGACCGACATGGCCTTGGCGGTGTCGATGTACCAGGGCCGCTTGCGCGGGTCATAATCCTTGGGCATCTCGGCCTTGGGCGAGATGGTGAAGGCGCCGTTCTCCTCGCCGAGATAGACCGACAGGAACTCCGAACTCAGCGTCTTGCCCGACAGTACGAGACCGAGCGTCTCCTTGGACGTGCCGATCGCATCGGCGGACTGGGTCGCGAGCAGAAGACGCCCCTGGAACCAGTTGCCCGTACCAGAGGCGACGCTCGCCCCCGTTGTCGCAAGCGTGCGGGCGACATTGTCTCTCAGATCCTGCCTCTCCAGCACGTAGATCGTCGTGGAGAAGAGGGCGAAGCTCGCGATCACGATCAGCGACGCGATGAAGATAATGCGATGCAGGAGCTTGCCGCGCGTATTGAGAAGGAGCATGTCAATTCGACTCTCGGCTATTGATTGCGATGTAAACTAATCGCCAATCCATTTAGGAATGGTAACTCTCGGGGACCCTCTCTTTTCGATTTGCAAAAGTAACGGCGCTGTAACGCATGATAAAAACTGCCTACAAGAAGTAAGGTTATCTGGATTTACTATCGTCAGGTTGAGCCGACTTGTCCTCTACGCTCGCAGATGGTCACCCCTGCGGAGCTGCCATTCGGAAACGAGTGTGGTCGAGAGGATGGGGAGGGTGTAGCGCTGGTCGGCAAAGGACGCGCGGCCATCCGTTGCTCAAGTCGCGGCCCAACTCGCGATCCATCGTCACGCCGGTTCGGTATTTCTGATGTCCCTCCCGTCGCCGGCCTCCGGCTCTCATGCCCAAGCCGTTCGCTGGATCGTCCTGCTGTCGATATCCTCGGCGATCAGCATCGTCTTCGAGTTGCTTCACCTGCCGGCGGCGCTGCTGCTCGGGCCGATGGTGGCGGCAATCCTGCTCGGCGTGAACGGCAGGGCAGTAATGATGCCCCGGCCGGCTTTCATGGCGGCGCAGGGCGTGGTCGGCACGATGATGGCGCGGGCGATGCCGCCGACGGTGCTCGGCGAGATCCTCGCGGCCTGGCCGGTCATCCTGCTCGGCGTGGCATCCGTGGTGCTGACCGCCAACGTGATCGGCTACGCTCTGGCCCGCTTCCGCGTGCTGCCCGGCACCACCGCCGTCTGGGGCGCTTCGCCGGGGGCGGCCACCGCCATGGTGATCATGGCCGAGGCCTACGGCGGCGACACGCGCCTCGTCGCCGTCATGCAATATCTACGGGTGCTGATCGTCGCTTCCATGGCGTCCTTGGCCGCGCGCTTCTATCTCGGCGCGACGCTGACCGGCGGTACGGCGGCCGCCTGGTTTCCGCCGGTGCATTGGGTGAATTTCGCCGGCACGCTGGCGGTCATCGCCGCGGGCCTTCTGCTGTCCCGTCTGTTCCGCCTGACCACGGGCGCCATGATCCTGCCGATGCTGTTCGCCATCGGCCTGCAGGGCGCCGGCGTGCTCACCGTCGAACTGCCGCCAGTCCTGCTTGCCGCGTCCTATGCCGTCTGCGGCTGGGCGATCGGCAGCCGCTTCAACCGCGAGATCATCGCCTACGCGGCGCGGGCGCTGCCAACCATTCTCCTGGCCATCGCCGTGCTGGTCGCCATTTGCGCCATTTATGCCGGCGTGCTCGCCTCGGTGACCGGCGTCGATTTCCTGACTGCCTATCTCGCGACCTCGCCGGGCGGCGCCGATTCGGTGGCCATCATCGCTGCGTCGAGCAACGTCGACATGTCCTTTGTCATGGCCATGCAGACCATGCGCTTCTTCATGGTGCTGTTGACCGGGCCGGCGACCGCACGCTTCATCGCGGACCGCGTCAGCGGCTGAGACGCTCCTTGCGAGCCGTGACCACCGCCCGGGCCGCCGCGAGGCGGGCGATCGGCATGCGGAAGGGTGAACAGGACACGTAGGCGAGGCCGGCCTCCTCACAGAAGGCGATGGACGCCGGGTCGCCGCCATGTTCGCCGCACATGCCGAGGCCAATGTCGGGTCGCGATTTCCGTCCGCGTTCGATGGCGATGCGGATCAGTTCGCCGACGCCGTCGCGATCGATGCTGACGAAGGGGTCGCGGGCGAGCACGCCCTTCTGGAGATAGGTCGGCAGGAAGGACGCTGCGTCGTCGCGGCTGATGCCGAAGGTCGTCTGGGTGAGGTCGTTGGTGCCGAAGGAGAAGAAGGCGGCCGATTGGGCGATGTCCTCGGCCATCAGCGCGGCGCGCGGCAGCTCGATCATCGTGCCGACCTTGTAGTTCACCGGCCGGCCGGCGGCCTCCGACACCTCGATGGCGACGCGGGCGATGATCGACTTGACATAGTCGAGTTCCTGGCGGGCGGCGACGAGCGGCACCATGATTTCCGGAACCACCGGCCGTCCGAGCTTGTCCGCCGCGGCGATCGCCGCCTCGAAAATGGCACGGGCCTGCACCTCGGCGATCTCCGGGAAGGAGACGGCGAGGCGGCAGCCCCGGTGGCCGAGCATCGGGTTATATTCCTCGAGATTGGCGATGCGCCGACGCAGCACATCCGGCGCCACGCCAGCGGTTCGGGCCAGTTCGGTCACCTCCCGCTCGGTGCGTGGCAGGAACTCGTGCAGCGGCGGGTCGAGGAGGCGGATGCAGACCGGCTGGCCCTCCATGATCTCGAACAGCTCGGCGAAGTCCTGACGCTGCATCGGCAGGATCTTCTCGAGCGCCGCCCGGCGGCTCTCGGGCGTCTCGGCGAGGATCATTTCGCGCACCGCCGAGATGCGCGAGTGCTCGAAGAACATGTGTTCGGTGCGGCAGAGGCCGATGCCCTCGGCGCCGAACTGGCGGGCGATGCGTGCCTCGACCGGCGTTTCGGCATTGGCGCGCACCTCGAGGCGACGGATGGCGTCGGCCCAGGTCATGATCTCGGCGAAGGGGCCGGACAGTTCCGGTTCCTTCATCGGCACCCGGCCGGCCATCACCTGGCCGGACGAACCGTCGATGGTGATGACGTCACCGGCTCGCAGCTCCCGCTTGCCGACGGTGACGGTGCCAGCGACCGGATCGGCTTTGAGCGCGCTGACGCCAACCACGCAGGGCTTGCCGAGGCCGCGCGCTATGACGGCGGCGTGCGAGGTCATGCCGCCGCGCGCCGTGACGACGCCGACCGCCGAATGCATGCCATGCACGTCGTCAGGGCTGGTCTCGGCGCGAACCAGGATGACCTTGATGCCGCGCTGGCGGGCCTTCTCGGCCTGCTCCGAGTTGAAGGCGATTTCGCCGACGGCGGCGCCGGGCGAGGCCGGCAGACCAGTGGCTAGGATATCGCGCGGCGCGTCGGCCTCGATGGTCGGATGCAGGAGCTGTTCCAGCGACGACGGATCGATGCGCTCGATGGCCTCTTCGCGGGTGATCAGGCCCTCGTTGGCCATGTCGACGGCGATCCTGAGGGCCGCCTCGACGGTGCGGCGGCCGGAGCGCGTCTGCAGCATCCACAGCTTGCCGCGCTCGATGGTGAACTCGAGGTCCTGGATGTCCTTGAAGTGCCGTTCGAGCTTCTGGCAGTAGCCGATGAACTCGCGATAGGTTTCGGGCATCAGCGCTTCGAGCGACGGTCGGTCGGAGCGGCTGGCAAGGCGGGCCGTTTCGGTGATGTCCTGCGGCGTTCGGAGGCCGGCCACCACCTCTTCACCCTGGGCGTTGAGCAGGAACTCGCCATAGAGCTGGCGCTCGCCGGTGGACGGGTTGCGCGTGAAGGCGACGCCGGTCGCCGACCGCTCGTCCATGTTGCCGAACACCATGGCCTGGACGTTGACGGCGGTACCGGAGTTCGAGGAAATGCCGTGCAGCTTGCGGAAGGTGACGGCGCGCCTGTTGCCCCAGGAGCCGAAAACGGCGCCGATGGCGCCCCAGAGCTGTTCAAGCGGATCGAGCGGGAAGGGCTTGCCGGTCTCGTCGGCGATCAGCTCCTTGTAGCTGGCGATCACTCTGCGCCATTCGTCGGCCGTGAGTTCCGTGTCGTTGAAGTAGCCCTCGCGCTCCTTGAGGTCGTCGAGGATTTCCTCGAAGGCCTGGCCGTCCACGCCCATCACCACGTCGCCGAACATCTGGATGAAGCGCCGGTAGCTGTCGAGCGCGAAGCGGGCATCGCCGGACTCGGCGGCCAAGGCCTCGACAGTGACGTCGTTGAGGCCGAGGTTGAGCACCGTGTCCATCATACCCGGCATGGCGGCGAGCGCGCCGGACCGGACCGATACCAGAAGCGGCCGCTCGGGATGGCCGAAGGAGCGGCCAGTGCGCCGGCTGAGCAGATCGAGCGCCGCACTCACCTGCCGTTCGAGATCGTCGGGATAACGATGATCGTTGGCATAATAGTGCCGGCAGACCTCGGTGGTGATGGTGAAGCCGGGCGGCACCGGCAGGCCAAGACTGGCCATCTCCGCGAGATTGGCGCCCTTGGTGCCGAGAAGGTGACGGAGCCGGATGCCACCGTCCGCCACGCCCTCGCCGAAGCTGTAGACCCACGTCGGCATGCTGCCGCTTTCCAGTTGCGTGTCGCGAGTATCCATGACCTGCCTATAACACGGAAACCCGGTGTGTGCGTCCGTTGAGACGCTCACCCGTTTCTCCGTCGAAAGCGGAGCGGAGCCGGCCGCAGGCCTTATCGCGCGGCCTCGACGTCAAGGGCGAAGGGTGTGCCCTCAAAGGCGTCGGCGCCACGGCCGATGGCGTCGATGGCGGCGATCATGCGGCCATTCCGGCCAAGCAGGCGGTCGGCGATCTCGACGATGCGGCGGTTGGGCGTTGCGGAGGGCGCCCGTTCGCGCAACAAAGTGGCGAGGGCGGCCTCGTCACGCCAGGGATTGAGTGCCGAAACCAGCGTGTAGGCGGCGGCCGTCGAGCGGGAGATGCCGGCGAAGCAGTGGACCACCAGCGGCGTGGACCTATCCCAGTCGTTCACCCAGTCCAGCATCTGCGCCACGTGCGCTTCGCCGGGCGGCGTCATGCCGTCCAGCGTTTCGACGATGTCGTGCATGGCGAGGAAGAGGTGGTTCTGATGGCCGATGGTCGCCGGCAGGCGCATGGGTGTGCCGGCGTTGATCAGCGTTATGACATGACGGGCGCCGGTGAGGGCCACCGTCTCTTCGAGCTTGGTCAGGGAGCAGACGTGGATGGTGGTGGCAGTCATCGCTGGCTTTCAAGCTGTTGGAATCGAGTGAGAAAAGCCTCCTCCGCCGCGACGGTCGGCAGCGGATCGAGGCCGAGCACCGGCCCGGTCGGGGTCTGGCGGCCAATGCCCCGAGGCAAGCCGAAAATGCGCTTTGCCTCTTCCGTGGTGAAGCCGGCAAGCTCCACCGCCTCGAAATAGGCGGAGATGAGGTCCGCCTTCTTGGCGAGCTTCTTCAGGCGTTCGGTATCGTGTTTCTCCAGGCCGAAGCGACGGTGGATGGCATCGGCGAGGCGCCTCTCGACGGTCTTGTAGTCGCCGCCCATCACCGCCTTGAACGGCGAGATCATGTCTCCGATCACATACTCAGGCGCGTCATGCAGCAGCACGACGAGGCGTTGGCAGGCGGTGAGCTCGGGCTCGAGAAGACCGGCGATATCCTCGACGACGAGGCAGTGCTGGGCCACTGAGAAAGCGTGGTCACCGACGGTCTGGCCGTTCCAGCGAGCAACGCGGGCGAGGCCGTGAGCGATGTCGGTTATCTCGACGTCGAGCGGAGAGGGATCGAGAAGGTCGAGGCGTCGCCCCGACAGCATGCGCTGCCAGGCCCGGGGCGGTGAGCCGGCTTTGTCGGCCATGGATGTCAGTCGTCCGGTTTGGATGTTTCAGGCTTTGGAGTTTCCGGCCAGCCGTAGTCGGCCCATGCCGGAAGCGCAACCGATACCGGCAGTCCGTCCACCGTGATGGTTTCGCCGGTCGTCATTGCCTCCTGAACACGGTCGAGCCGCAGCACGGCGACGCCGCGCGGGCCGCTTGCCGAGCCGAGATGGCCGGCAACCCGTCCGCCGACCAGGATCTCGGTGCCGGCCGGCGGCAGGTCTCGATCGGCCGAAAGCATGACCGGCCGGCGACGGGCGGTGCCGCGGTAGCGCATGCGGCTCACCACCTCCTGGCCGACGTAGCAGCCCTTGTCGAAGTTGATGCCATGCAGGCTGTCCATGGCGAGGTCATGGGGAAAGGCGTCGAGAAGCGGCAGGTCGGCGCCGGCCTCCGGAACACCGAGTGCCACGCGGTGACCTTGCCAGACGGCCTCATCGGCGTTGGTGGCGACGGCCCCTTCGGGGGCATAGAGGCGCCAGCCGAGGTCGGGATGACGGGGGTCTGTCGCAACAAGGCCGCCGGCCGGAGGCGTACCGGTGCCGGCATAGACGACAAGCGGCGCGGCATCGATCGTCACCTTGGCCCGAAGCTTGAACATCGTCAGGCGCTTGCGGAGCTCTGCGGCGCCGGCCGCCGGGGCATCGAGCAGAAATCCGCCATTTTCCTGCCGGACAACCAGAAAATCCGAAATGATCTTGCCCTGAGGGGTCAGAAGCGCTCCGAAGGCGGCGGAGCGCCCATCCGCAACCTCGGTGTTCTGGGTGATCATGCGGTCGAGAAAGTCGGAGGCCTCTGGACCGGCGACTTCAACGACGCTACGGCTTTCGAGGCGGCAGAGGAAGGAATCGGCCATGGTCGGAGCTTTCCGTGCACATTGGGCGTGTCGCTACGTAGTTTCCGATTGGTAGCCGGCTGTCGGAGGTGAGGCAAGCCTGCGGCCGCCGCCAGTGATGATTCCAGCCGTACTGGCCCTACGCCGGTGCGGCCTGTTCCAGGGGGATGCTGACATAGCGGGGACCGACGCCGACGAGAGGATGCCGAAGGGGCGAACGCGCTGGTGGGTACGCGCCCTCCGGTTCGCGGCGATTCTGCTTGTCGCAGCCGGTGTCGCGGCCGGTTTTCTTGCCTGGCGGCTGTCGCAAGGACCGCTTTTTCTGCCGTTTCTGGCAAGCCGGATTGAAGGCGCTGTGACCAACGCGGCCCCGGACGTCAACATCGAGGTCGGGCTTGCCGGCATCGAACTCGGAGACGATCTCAACCCCGAACTGGTCGTCCGTGACATTCGGCTGGAGCGGCCGAACGATGTCGCGGTATCGGTCAACGAAATGCGCATTGCCGCCCGCTGGCCGGCACCGACCGACAAGCACATTCCTCTCGACGGCGTAGTGCTGGATCACGTGCTGGTCAGCGACATAGGTCCAAAGGTGAAAGTACCGCCGATCGATCGAGTGGTGCTGGCGGTACGGCAGGCCGTCGAGGAGAACGGTCTTGATTTCCTGGAGATCCGCTCTTTCGGGTTCGGTATCGAACGGCCGGGGAAGATGCGGCGCGATGTCGTATCCGACGTGTCGGTAACCGGCAGCGTCCGGGAGGGACATATCGTCGAGGCGCAGGCGATCGGCCTTGGAGCGAGCGGCGCCGTGTCCCTGCGTCTCACCTCGGATCTGTCGGCCACGGACGAGCGGACTGTCGTCAACCTTGAGACGCACGGTTTCGATCTCGCCGATCTTGCTTCGGCAAAGGGTCGCGACGATCTCAATCTGGCCGGTTCGATCAGTCTGTCCGGCGCCATCACCGTTGCTCCCGGCAAGGGAGTCACTGAGGCCGGCTGGCAGGTGGTGCTCGGCCCGTCGCTTCGGTTTGGCGACACGGAGGCCAATGCTCTCGCGGGGCCGGTCCGCCTCGATTTTTCTTGGGATCCCGACAAGGAGCTGATCTCCCTCAATCCGTCGCCGATCATCCTCGACAATGGCTATCTGCTCGCCCATGGCGAAGTGGTGCCGCCTCGGAGCGACAAGCTCTGGAGCTTCGACTTCAAGTTCGAGGGGCAGGACGTGCTGAGTGGCATTCGGACCAGCGACGGGCGGATTGCTGGCAGCTACGATCAGTCGGACGAAATGCTCGTCATGGACGACATGCACGTCGAGGGGGCCGGCATCAGCTTCACGGCTGCGGCGCGGGCGTCGCATCGAGACGGCGCCGCCTTTGCTGTCTTGTCCGGCGTTTCGCCGCGTCTGCCGCTCGCCGCTCTCAAGGCGCTCTGGCCGATCACCGTCGCTCCCGAGGTGCGGAGCTGGATCGGCACGCATATCCACGAGGGCCTGGTTTCCAATGCCACGGTAGATCTCGCGATGCGCGGCGATCAACCGGGCGGCAGCGGCATGGTTGCGCCGGAGGCGACGCTTGCTTTCGAGTTTTCCAAGGCCGTCTTCACGCCATTCGACGATGCCCCGATGATCCGCGATGCGGTCGGGCGCGGCAAACTCACCGGCAACCGCTTCGAGATCGCCGTCGACAGCGGCTGGGTCGATCTGGGGCAGGGGCGGCGCCTCGACCTTCAGCCTTCAACCTTCGTGGTGCCTGTCGTGAACGCAAAAGTGCCGGACGGTGAGGTGGCTCTGCGTCTCTCCGGTTCGGCGGCGGCTGGCGTCGCCCTCTGGAATCGCTTGCCCTTTGCCGAGGCTGCCGATTTTTCGCCGGACCCGGCCGACGTCGCCGGAGAGGTGATGGCCGATCTGTCGATCCGCCTGCCACTCGCCGCGGAGATTGCCGACACCGACATCGTCTATGCAGGGCGAGTCGATCTCGCTGGCTTCGCGCCCGGCACGCCGATCAGCGGTCGATCCGTAACGCGCGGCAATCTGGCGATCGAGCTCCACGACGGCGCGGCGCATGTCAGCGGAAAGGCGTTGATCGATGACGCTCCGGCCGACGTGTTCCTGACATTGCCCCTGTCGGGCGATGGCGAAGCGAAATCGGTTGTGAAGCTGAATCTCGATGCTGCGGCCGCCAAAAGCTATGGGCTTGATCTCGGAGACATGCTCGGTGGCGTCGTTGCGGTGGAAATGACCGATACCGGCACTTCTCGACGGGTGTCCGTCAATCTTGCCAAGGCAGATATCAGCCTGCCGCTGGTCGGGTTCCACAAGCCGGCGGGCAAACCGGGCACGCTCTCCTTCGACCTGTCGTCCGGATCCGCTGGGACCACCATCGACAATCTTGTTCTGAAAGCCGGAGCGGCAGAGGTCGAAGGACAGGTCAAACTCAATGGCGCCGGCGATTTCATCGGCGCCAACCTCACCAAGTTCAACTTCTCGACTGCCGATCGGATGACCCTGAAAGCGTCGAGGGGAAGTGGCGGTCTCAAGGTTGCAGTCAGCGGGTCACGGCTCGACGCGCGTTCGCTGGTCGCCAATCTTCTGCGCCGAACGAGCGCGACCGGCATTCCCGGCGATACCGCTCTCACCCTGTCCGCCACCATAGCCAATGTGTTCGGAGAGGCCGGCGAGCAGCTCGATGGGCTCAATCTCACGGCGGCCATCACCGACGGCGAAATCGTGGATCTGTCGCTGACGGTGCAGACGTCGGGCGGCGGTTCGGCCTCGGCGACGGTGCAGCCGGCCGCGACCGGACGGGCCATCAAGGTGGAAGCCGGCGAGGTGGGGCGTCTTCTGCGCTTCCTCGGCGTCTATCGCCGGGTCTACGGCGGACGGGCGACGCTGACCGGCGTCATCGACGATCGGGGAATCCTGTCGGCGCGCATCGACGGCAACCGATGGAAGGTGGTGGCGGAACCGGCGCTGGCACAGCTTTCCACGGCCTCGCGCGACGGGCCGACCGAGGGGTTGTCGACGGCGGATATTCGCAGGCTGATGTTCGACGTCAAGTTCGGCAATGGCATGCTGTCGATCGGTGAGGGGTTCATTCGCACCGAGACGGCGGGCCTTACCATGGCCGGCGACGTCGACTTCTCGAAAAACGCGCTGCGCCTTGCAGGCAGTTATCTGCCGGCCAGCCAGCTCGACAGCGTTCTGGCGGCCATCCCCCTATTGGGTCAAACGATTTTCGCTGGCGGTGGCCGTTCCGGGTTGCTCGGCGTCTCCTACCGCCTCAGCGGACCGATCGATGCGCCGTCCCTGTCGGTCAACCCGCTATCGGCAATCGCTCCCGGCATATTCCGGCGTCTGTTCGAGCTGAAGTGACACCTCGCGCTTCGAGCGCGCTTCTGTCCATCTCCCGGACGGCGAACCTCCAAGCACTGGGTCGATAGACTTTCTGATAGTTGGCAACGCCAATAGTTCGGATGAGCAAACGCGTGCGCGATGTTAGGGTTTCCGGGCACTTGATATCGCTCGCGGGGCGCGAGAGCGGCTTTGGGTTCGCTGGGCGCAGGGCTTGATCAACAAGGGGCAAGGCGCCGATAGGTCGCGGCGTCGGCGTTTGATGTGCTGCCAGTATAGTTTTCTCAATAATCCAACCACGGACAGGCTGCCATGTTCGCTTTGCTGGTGTTGCAAATTGCCGCCTTCTCTGTGTTCCCGCTTTACTTCACTACACTTTCCGGCCCGATTAGGCAGGTGCACTTCTATGTCTATATTTCTCTTGTTCTTCTAATCGGTGGGTTCTGGGGAAACATCTACTCTCTTCCGATTGCCGACGGTATCGTCGTATCCGGCGGTAATCTATGTTACGGCGCTTTCATGATGACGGCGGTCATGTTCGTCTGGATTGAAAGAAATGCTTTCATCCTGCGTCATCTGGTTCGGCTGGTTTTTGTTGTCGACCTGTTCAACATTGTCGTTTCCTTCTTGACGCAGTCGATTCTCAAGACCAACGGGGTTGTCAATCCGCACGGTGTGCCTACCGCACTGTTTGAGGTTTCAACCGCCTTGATTGCGCTCGGAGGCGTTCTCATTGTCTCCGAGCTCCTGTTGCTCCTGTACATCTTCGAGTTTACGAAGAAGAGAAAGCCGCCTCTTCCGATTACCGCGGCCATCTACATTCTCTCCTTCGTGCTAGTCCTCGTGCTTGATGGCATTGCCTTTCCGTTCATCGCTTTCGGAATCAACGCCCAAATCGCCGCGATCGTCTTCGGAGGGCTGGCGGGAAAAATTTCGATCGCTGCCGCGTTCGGCATACCGCTTGCCCTGTTCGTCATCTGGAAGCGAAGGGCTTTCGTCGAGTATCTGGAAGCCGACACCGTGCGCTGGCGGCTGCTGGTCTCCAGCAGTGCCGATCTCATCAGGGAGATGGCGAAGAAGGATCAGGACGTCCGGCGGGGAGACATCGTGTTCAAGAACTCGACCGAAGGTCTCGCCATTGTCGGTCCCACCGGTATCATGCTCAAAGCCAACGCCGCCTTTCAGCGAATGCTGGATATCGGCGATGGCACCGTCGATTTGCGTCCGGCCAACTTGAACGAAGCCTTCTGGTGCGACGACAAACCCGTTCTGCTGCCGCAGAAGCCAAAGGAAATGTGGCGCCGGGAAGTGACCTTTGGGCGAGACAGAAGCCGCCCCGGTATTCTTTCCATCACCCCGACCGGTGAGGACACGGAGGGCGGCGAAACCTATGTCTACTCGCTCATCGATATCACCGAGCAAAAGAATGCTCAGGAGCGGCTCGGGTATCTTGCCTCGCGGGATCAACTGACCGGGCTTTCCAACCGCCGTGTTCTAGATCAGCGCCTTGCCGAGCTCAGAGACGCCCCCTTCGCCCTGATCATTGTCGACCTCGACCACTTCAAGGATGTGAACGACAGTTATGGACACGGAGCCGGTGATCGGGTTCTGCAGGTCGTTGCCGATCGCCTCGATGCGGTCCGGCGGGAATATCTGAGGCCTGACGACATCCTGTGCCGTATTGGCGGCGACGAGTTCGCTTTTCTCGTTCGTTCGGAAAACAGCGGTTTCATCGAGAGCATTCTTGAGAAAATACAACTGACGCTCGGTCAGACCGTTCGCATCGACGATAATCTGGAGGTCTTTTCCTCTGCCACGCTGGGCGTCAGCTACAAGCCCAAGGCCGGCGGCCATGACGCTCTTTCGGAAGCCGATGCGGCTCTCTATGAGGCCAAGCGCAATCGGCGAGGGTCTATCGGCATCTACGAAGACAGGCTGACGGCGGAGAGCCAGAAGAAGATGAAGCTGGGCGTGAAGCTGAAAAACGCCTTGGCGAACAACGTGCTTGAAGTCCATTACCAGCCACAGTTCGATGCTGTGAGTCACAGGCTCTGCGGTGTCGAGGCCTTGGCGCGATGGACCGATCCGGAACTCGGCGTGATTCCGCCGAGCGATTTCATTCCGGTGGCCGAGGGTACCAGCCTGATCGAGGCGGTCGGGGAGTATGTTCTGGAGAGGGCTTGCCGAGACGGTCAGGAGTGGCTTCAGCGCGGCTATGCGCCGATATCGGTCTCCGTCAACATATCGGCGAGCCAGGTCAGGTTCGGCAGCTTCAAGTCCGTTCTGTCGAAGACGTTGGCCGAGACGGGCTTCCCGGCGCACAACCTGCAAATCGAAATAACGGAGTCCTCCTACATCGAGCGCGAGAACGAGGTAACGCCGCTTCTCAAAGACCTGAAGGACATGGGGATCAGCATCGCGATCGACGACTTCGGTACGGGATACTCATCCTTCTCCTATCTCAGGGAGATGCCGTGGGATTGCATCAAGATCGACCGCAGTTTCATCACCGACATTCCTCGGGATGCCCAACAGTGCGGCTTGGCCTCGACGATCATCAAGCTTGCCAAGGTCATGTCGTTCAAGGTGGTGGCTGAGGGCGTGGAGACCCGGGAGCAGCTCGACTCCCTTGCTGCCTGGGGCTGCGACCTGATCCAGGGGTACTATTTCTCAAAGGCTCTTCCCAAGGAAAGCCTTGTCGCTTTACTGCCTCAGCGCAGCGAGACCGTCGCTCTTTAGGTGTTTGGTCCCGTAGCGGACGCGCCCCCGGCGGGAGCCGAGGGCGCTCTTTCAGTTCGCGATCGTTAAGGCGATCACACCGGCTTCAGCAGGATGTGCTTCTTCTTGCCGAGCGACAGCTTGATCACGCCGTCGTCGTTGAGGCTCTGGAGCGTCAGCATTTCCTTCGGGTCGGTGACCGTGCGGTCGTTGACCTTGAGGCCGCCGCCCTGGGCCGAGCGGCGGGCGTCGCCGTTGGAGGCGGCAAGGCCGGCCTGAACGAAGGCGGTGAGCACGCCGACGCCGGCCTCGAGCTCGGCTCTCGGCACCTCGACGGTGGGGAGATCGTCGGCATGGACGCCTTCCTCGAAGGTGAGCCGCGCCGTCTCGGCGGCCGCTTCGGCCGCTTCCCGTCCGTGAACGACGGCGGTCGCCTCGGTGGCGAGGATCTTCTTCGCCTCGTTGATCTCGGCGCCGCCGAGTGCGCCGAGCCGGGCGATCTCGGTGAGCGGCAGGCGGGTGAAGATCTTCAGGAAGCGGACGACGTCGGCATCCTCGGTGTTGCGGAAATACTGCCAGAAGTCATAGGGGCTGAAGAGATCGCCGTTGAGCCAGACGGCGCCGTTCGCGGTCTTGCCCATCTTCTGACCCGAGGATGTGGTGAGCAGCGGCGTGGTCAGCGCATAGAGCTGCGGGCCGCCCATGCGGTGGCTGAGATCGACGCCGTTGACGATGTTGCCCCACTGGTCGGAGCCGCCCATCTGCAGGATGGTGCCGTAGCGGCGGTTGAGCTCGACGAAGTCGTAGCCCTGCATGATCATGTAGTTGAATTCGAGAAAGGACAGCGACTGCTCGCGGTCGAGACGCAGCTTGACGCTGTCGAAGGACAGCATGCGGTTGACCGAGAAGAAGCGGCCGACGTCGCGCAGGAACTCGACGTAGTTGAGCTTCATCAGCCAGTCGGCATTGTTGGCCATGATGGCGTCGGTCGGACCGTCGCCATAGCGCAGGATGCGCGAGTAGACCTTCTTGATGCTCTCGATGTTGGCGGCGATGGTTTCCGGCGACAGCAGCTTGCGCTGGTCGTCACGGAAGGAGGGGTCGCCCACCATTGAGGTGCCGCCGCCCATCAGGCTGATCGGCCGGTGGCCGGTCTCCTGCAGCCAGTAGAGCATGGTGACGGTGATGAGGTTGCCGATGTGGATGGATGTGGCGGTGGCGTCATAGCCCACATAGGCGGTGATCGGACCCTTCATGCACGCCGCGTCGAGACCCTCGGGGTCCGAGATCTGGTGGATGAAGCCGCGCTCGTCGAGCGTGCGCAGGAAATCCGACTTGAAGCCGCTCATCTGTCTATACCTTTGGTTTGTTCGCGGACCCGAATTGACGTATCAGTCCGCTGGGCTTCCTATCAGGAACGAAACCGGATTTCACGGGGTATGAGGTCAAAAATGTCGGGCGATTCGGCCATGTGGGCACTCGGTCTGATGAGCGGCACGTCGATGGATGGCGTCGACGCGGCGCTGATCCGCACCGATGGGGAGGGGATCGCCGAGTTCGGGCCGACGCTGTTCCAGGCCTATGGCGACGAGGAACGGGCGGTCCTCCGGGCCGCACTCAAGGACGCGCTCGGCATGACGGCTCGCGACGATCGCTTCGGCCGGCTCGCCGAAGCGGAAACCGTGGTGACCGACGCACATGCCCATGCGGTGGCCGTGCTGCTGATCGCTGCCGAGAAGAAGGGCATCCGGCCCGAGGTGATCGGCTTCCACGGCCAAACGGTGCATCACGCGCCCGATCGCGGTTTCACCGCCCAGATCGGCGATGCCGGCGTGCTCGCCGAGCGCTTCAATCTGCCGGTCGTCCATGATTTCCGCTCGGCCGACATTCGCGCGGGCGGGCAGGGTGCGCCGCTGGTGCCGGTCTACCATCGGGCGCTGGCCCGGAAGGCCGGACTCACACCCCCGGTCGCCTTCCTCAACATCGGCGGCGTCGCCAACGTCACGCTGATCGGCGAGGACGGCGAACTCATCGCCTTCGATACCGGCCCCGGCAACGCCCTGATCGACGATCTCGTGTTCAACGCCACCGGGGCCCGCTTCGATGTCGATGGCGCCATCGCAGCCCAGGGACGGGTGGACGCCGCCGTTCTGGGCCAGTTGATGGATCATCCGCATTTCGAGACGCCGGCACCCAAGTCGCTCGACCGCAACACCTTCCGCGCCGATGCGGCCGCCCGGCTGCCGTTTGCCGATCGCGTGGCGACGCTGACGGCCTTCACCGCCGAGGGGATCGCCGCCGGTTTCCGTCTCGCCGGCGCGCCGGTCCGGACGGTCATCGTGTCGGGTGGCGGCGCCCGCAATCCGGTCATGATCAGGATGATCGCGGAGCGGTCCGGCGTGGAGGTGGTTCCGGCCGGCAATGTCGGTTTCGACGCCGACTTCGTCGAGGCGCAGGCCTTCGCCTATCTGGCTGCCCGCCGGCTGAAGGGTCTGCCGTCGTCCTTCTCGACCACCACTGGCACGCCGACGCCTGTTGTTTGCGGCGAGATCGCCTGATCCATCGGGCGGCGCGCCGAAGCGTCGCTCTTCCATTGCCTCCGGATGCCGCGCATGCTTGCCGATGCCTTCCTGTTCGCCGCCACCCGCCTGACGTCGCCGAAGAGCCGTCCTGCCGCCATCCGGGACGCCATCGGGTTGAGAGCTCGGGCCGACCGCTGCCGCGCCGCCTGGGCCGAGCACGAGGCGCGTACGCGGGCGGCGATCGATCGGGCGATCGATGGCGTGGCGGTCCGCCGTACGGCCGTGGTGCTGGGCTCGGGCTTGCTGCGTGACGTGCCGATCGAGCGTCTCTCCAGCATGTTCAACAAGGTGGTGCTGGTGGACATCGTCCATCTGCCGACGGTGCGGTTACGGGTGTTCCTCCGCCGCTATCCCAACGTCACCTTCATGACCCGCGACATCTCCGGCTATGATCGGCTCGCCGAGCAGTCGCGCATCAAGCTCGCCACCGGGCAGGAGGATCTTGGCGTTCGCCTCGATCCCCTGGGTTTTCTCCGCAAGATCGATGAGCTCGATCTGGTCATCTCCGCCAATGTTCTGTCGCAGATCGCCGTCGGTGCCGTGAGCCGCCTGCACGCGAAAGACGGGCAGGCGCGGATCATGCCGGAGGATGCGGTGACGCAGCTCGTTGCCGGTCATCTCGACGGGTTGGCGCAACTGCCCTGCAAGACGGTGATCGTCACCGACGTGTCCTACGTTCGGCGCCAGCGCGACGGCACCATCGTGGAAAGTCGCGACCTGCTGCATGGCGTCACGCCGCCGTTTCCCTTCGACACATGGGATTGGCCTGTGGCGCCCTTCGGCGAAGAATCGGCCGAGCTTGAGCGCGTTCATCGGGTGATTGCTGCCGAGGACGTGGCCGTCGATCTCTAGAGGGTAGTGCTCGCGGGTGCCACCCACCAGTTGGGATGATCGGCCTCAAGGCGCGCTCCGGCCGCCTCAGCCGACGATCTGTCGGCGAACAGACCGAAACAGGTGGCGCCCGATCCGGACATGCGGGAAAGCCGGATTCCCGGCAAGCTCCCGAGCGCGGCAAGCACCTCGCCGATGACAGGCGCAATGGCTCTTGCCGGGGCTTCGAGATCGTTGCGCGTTTTCTCGGCGAGAAACGTCGAAAGATCGTCGATGGTCCCGAGGGCGGGGAGGGCGGGCAAGCCCGGGTTGTCCCGTCGTTCGAGTGCTCGGAAGACCGCCGGGGTCGAGACGCCGACGCGCGGGTTCACCAGAAGCAGCCCGAAGGCCAGTTGCCCGGCTGTCGGCTCGATCCGTTCGCCGACACCGGTGACGCGGGCGGGTTGCCCGGCGAGGCACATCGGTACGTCGGCCCCGAGCGACAGCGCCAGGGAGGCAAGGGCGTGGTCGTTGGCATCGATGCCCTGCAGCCGGCAGAGACCGCGCAATGTGGCCGCGGCATCGGCGGAGCCGCCGCCGATGCCGGAGGCGACCGGCAGGCGTTTGATCAGCCGAACGGATAGCGGCTCTGTCGGGCCGATCCGCTCGCGGAAACCTTGCACGGCGCGCAACACGAGATTGTCGGCATCGGCGGAAAGGCCGGCTGCCATCGGCCCGTCGATCGTGAAACGGTCCGTGTCGCTCGTCGCCAACGTCACGCTGTCGCCAACGTCGGCGAAGGCGACGAGCATGTCGAGGTCATGGTAGCCGTCCGCCCGTCGTCCGGTGACGTGCAGCGCAAGATTGATCTTGGCGCGAGCCTCTTCGACGATCGGCATGACCTTACCCGATGGATCAGGGCGTCGCCGGGGCAGGCTTGGGGTCCGCGACTTCGGCTGCTGCCTTGTTCGCGGTCTCGTCGGTGAGGCCGTGCTCGATCTTGGCTTCGATCTTGGCGAGATCTTCCGGTTCGGGCTTGCTGGCCTTGGCGTGGTTCCACTGGAAGCGCGCCTCGAGGCGGCGACCCACCTGCCAGTACGCATCCCCCAGATGATCGTTGATGGTCGGATCGGATGGCATCAGCGACACCGCCCGCTCGAGCTCCTCGACGGCTTCGTCATACTGGCCGAGCTTGTAGTGCGCCCAGCCGAGGCTGTCGACGATGTAGCCGTCGGTCGGGGCAAGGGCGACGGCCTTCTCGATCAGCGCCATGCCCTCCTTGAGGTTCATGCCCTTGTCGACCCAGGAATAGCCGAGATAGTTGAGCACCAGCGGCTGGTCGGGCCTCAGCTCCAGCGCCTTCTTGAAGTCCGCTTCGGCTTCCGGCCAGCGGTTGGTGCGCTCGTAGGTGATGCCGCGATTGTAGAAGACCTGCCAGTCCTCGGCCTGCGGCTTGTCGCCGATCGCCTTGACGGTGCGCGTGTAGACGTCGGCCGCCTCGGCGAACAGCTTGCGCGTCCGCAGGATGTTGCCAAGGGCGTTCAGCGCTTCCTTGTCCTTCGGATTCTTGCGAATGACGCGCTTCAGCGCGGCGCGTGCCTCGTCCACACGATCAAGCGCATTGTAATCGAAGGCGACCATGACATCGGCGTTGCGCCGGAGCGGCGACTGGGCCGCAACCTTGTCGAGAAGGGCGATCGCGTCGTCGGGACGGTTCAGACGCTCGAAGTTCTCGGCAAGCGTGATGCGGCTCATGTCGTCGCTCGGGTCGAGAGCCAGCGCGAGCTGCAGGAAGATGACGCCGAAATCATTGGTATCCTCGCGCACCACGGCCGAGCCGAGGCCGGAGAGGATTTCGGCAGCCCCCTCGTTGACCGTCCGGGCGCGAGCTGCCGGGCGGCGCCTGGCCTCGACAAGAGCGGCCACCTCCTTGAGCAGCGGATGCCCCGGAGCCGAGGCCAGCGCCTTGTCGATGGTGGCCTTGGCGGCGTCAAAGTCGCCGTTACGGGCAAAGGTGCGCGTCGCCGCATCGATCACCGAGACCGGACCGTCGTCGATGGCAAGCGCCGCCTTGAACTCCTCGGCCGCCAGCTCACCGCGGCCGGCGACCGAAGCGATGAGGCCGGCATGGTAATGACGGAAGAACAGATACCACTTCTCGCCGTCGAGCTTGGCGAGGCGGGCAAGCGCCTCGTCGGTCTTGCCGGCGCCCTGTTCCGCCCACGCCGAGAGGACTTCGACGGCCAGCGTCAGGAGTGGTCCGGAACGCGCCTGCTGGAACGAGGCGATGGCTTCCTCCCAACGGGCCGATTGAAAATCGTCAAGGCCGATGGTCAGCGCGGCGATCGGGCTCTTGGCATCGAGATCGCGCAGCCGTTCGGCAAACGTGCGGACCTCCGTCAGCTCGCCGGCGGCGATATAGAGAGACAGTGTGCGCTCAAGCAGGAACTTGTCATCGGGTGCATCGAGCAGCGCCGAGGCGAAATAGTCGGCCGAAGCGCGATAGTCGGAAATGCTGCCGGCGAACCGGCCGGCCAGATAATTGCCCTCGAGCGACGAGGCGACCGGCAGCCCTTCGTCCGGCTGGGCCGTTGCGGCCCCGCGCGCGCCGGCCGGAAGGGGAGCGAGCAGGGTCAGGGCCAGCGCCGTTCCGAGAAGCGGTCCCATGGCGAAGCGTCGGAGGGTCGGCTGGCGTAGCATCATGAGCGAAGCATCCCGTCGTCGGTTGTGGCAGCGCGCAAACAATTGTGGCGTTCGAGGTGCCTCGCCCGCCGACTCCATTGAAAGGCAAAATGGCGGCAAAGGCATGGCGCTTCAAGCGCGGCGTGGTCGTCTTGGTCAAGAAAGTCGGGCGGACCATTCCCATTGCATTCCAGCCGGCAAAGTCCGAAATGGAGCATCGAACACCCGAAAGCCGGACCCACCTTTCCATGAACGTGGCCTTCACGCTGTTTCTGCTGCTCGCCTTGGGCGCTTGGCTCATCCGATGGCGAGGGGCTCGCATTCGGAGCGACATCGACGCGATCGCCCGGAATTACGGCTTGCTCTCGGGGTTAGGCGTCGTTGCCGCTCTGGCAGTCACGGGGCGGGTGGCGTTTGCCGCGGTTGGCTTGGTCTTGCTGATCGGCTTGCATCGGGCGGGATTGTTGCAGCCCCGGCGGGGAACGCGACGGACACAACCCTTTTATCGCTCCCCCATGATCGAAGTGGTGATCGACGGCGAGGCCATCGGTGGCCGGGTTGTGGCGGGCAGTCTTCGAGGGCGAGACCTCAACCGGCTGGACGAGCAGGAGTTGTCCAACCTCTATGCGCAGACGGCCGGCGACCGCCGAAGCCGCGCAACGCTAGAGATTTACCTCGACCGCCGAATGCCCGGATGGCGTGAGAACATGCAAGGTGAGGCCGCATCGCGGAGCCGTCGAGCGACGAATGCGAGCGCCATGAGCGAGGAGGAGGCGTACGAGATCCTTGGGCTTCAAAAGGGCGCCGGAGAGGCCGATATCCGGGCCGCCCACCGCAGGCTGATGAAGCGGGTGCATCCCGACCAGGGCGGCTCCACTTTCCTGGCGGTACGTATCAACCAGGCCAAGGACCGGCTTCTGTCCAAACATGTCTAGCTCCCGTTACGCAAAACTGTGGGTGCCGTTGACTGACTGTGTGTGCCGCGCCGTCTGAAAGGCGGAGACGTGCCTTGCGGATATGGCGCGGGTCGCTCCGACCGCCGGAGGGGCGGTCAGAGCCTGATTGTGAAACAGGCGAAGTCGCTTTTCTTCAGGGCCGCGCAGGCTCGGTTGGCGGCCTTTTCGTTGGCGAAGCCGCCGAAACGCGCCCGCACCACGGTCGAGCCCCCCTTGCTGACCGGTTCGGCGAAGGGGCTGGCATCGGCAAGCTGCGGGGTGGTCGATTTCGCCTTGTCGAGAAGATCCATGGCGGCGGCCTTCGAGCCGACGGCGCCAATCTGTATGTACCAGCCGCTCGGACGCGCTGCGGCCGGCGCCTCGTGCGGTGTCGCATCGCTCAGAACGTTGGCCGGCGCGGCGGAGGCAATCTCGACGGTCTTGGCGGCGCGGCGCGGGTGGGCATCGACGCGGGCGACGAGGTCGGCCAACGGGTCGGCCTGGGGCGCCGGGCCAACGTCGGCAAAGGCTTCGGCGGCCGATGACGGCAGGCGGGCGTTGGCAAGGCTTGCCGGCAACGTCGCCGTCGCAAGGCTGACCGGTTCGGGCGAGGGGGCGAACTGCGGCGTCGCCACCGGCGCTGCGGCAACCTCTTCAACGACGGCCGGCGCGACCGGCGGCATCGGAGCAACCGACGCGGTGACGACAGCCGGATCGGGGTCGACGATATCCGTGCCGGTCATCATCGCCGGGCGGGGCAGCGGCGCCGGATGCGGGGGCAGTGCAGACGCGGCAGCGACGCGGATAGCCGGTTCGGTCGGCGCCGCCACGCTGGCGGCGGCAACCTTCGGCGCGTTCATCACACTGGCGACGAGCTCGTCGTCATAGCCGCGGGACCGCGAGGCCTTGGGCAGATAGGTGTTGATCAACTGCACCATATGGGCATCGCGCTGCGCGGCCGTCCTGCCGCCCATGACGACGGCGACGATCTTGCGGCCGTCGCGTTTGACCGAGGTGACGAGATTGAAGCCGGACGCGTTGACATAGCCCGTCTTGATCCCATCGACGCCGTTGACGCGGCCGAGCAGCCTGTTGTGGTTGCCGATGGTGCGTCCGCGGAACGTATAGGAGCGGATCGAGAACAGAGGGTAATACTGCGGGAAACGAACCTGCAGTGCCACGCCGAGCTTCATCATGTCGCGCGCCGACGTGTACTGGCCGGGGTCGGGCAGGCCGTTGGCGTTGCGGAAACGGGTGTTGTTCATGCCGAGGGCGCGGGCGGTGCGCGTCATGCGATCGGCGAAGGCCGGCACGGAGCCCGCGACATTCTCGGCGATGACGGCGGCGGCATCATTTGCCGAGCGGGTGATGAGGCCCTTGATGGCGTCTTCGACGGTAATGGTCTCGCCGGCGCGAAGGCCGAGCTTGGTCGGCGACTGCCTCTGGGCAAGCGCCGAGACGCGCAGAGGCGTCGACAGCTTGAAACGACCCCGGTTCAGTTCCTCAAAAAGGACATAGAGGGTCATCATCTTGGTCAGCGAAGCCGGGTAGCGCCGGGCGTCCGGGTTGGCCTGATAGAGCACCTTGCCAGTGGCCGTATCCACGACGATCGCCGCGTATTTGGAGGGAACGACCTGGCTGGGCGCCCCTTTGGCCGCAAGGGCGACGGTGGATGCGCTCGCCGCGATGACTGCGGCGGCCGCAGGGGCCGCCATTCGATGCAGAACCTTTGAGACCAGACTACGCAAACTCAACAATGGACCGCCCTCACAACGCCAATTCACAGGCTTCGTTCCACGCGCTTCGGCGGGTTTGAAAGCCCATTACGGACCTGTTCTCCACTCCCCTGAGCCCAACGGGCAACGGTCGCAAAATTAGCGGCAACGCGGTTACGGAACCGTAAAGTTTGAATCGACTTTTCCGGATTTGCACCGTCCCGAAATAGGACTCGGCATTTTTAGGGAGATTGGCGGTAGGCGCGCGGGGCATGCAAAAAGCAGGGGGCTGCCAACATTTCACTATATTGCATCGCGCCTTGACCTAAGCGAAACTCCTTACCAGATACAGACGGGCAGCCCATCGTCTTCTCACAAGTGCGTGGAGTTCCCGCCTGGAATCCAGATTGGAATTGCGCCCCCGTTGTCCCTGATTCAATATGGCTGCACAGCCCGCAAGATCGGGGCAAGCAATCGGAGGAAAAGTTGGTTGAGGCGGTTCTGGCTGGCGCGAGGGGAATGACACTGGCGGATCTATCTTTCGGTCTGCCTGAAAGTCATCCTGTGGCCAACCAATGGGCCGACAGGGGGATGGAAGACAAGACGCGCCGTTCGGTCCTATCGGCCGACGACGATGACGGGGAGAGTGGGAACGGGTCGGACTCGGGAACCGGGATAGCCTCCAAGGTCCTGACCAAGACCAAACGACCGAGCATGTATCGCGTTCTGATCCTGAACGACGATTACACGCCAATGGAATTCGTGGTGCACATCCTGGAGCGTTTCTTCAACAAGGGGCGTGAAGAGGCAACTCAGATCATGTTGCACGTCCACCATCATGGGGTGGGGGAGTGCGGTGTCTATACCTATGAAGTCGCCGAGACCAAGGTGACGCAGGTGATGGATTTCGCGCGTCGCCATCAGCATCCGCTTCAGTGCGTCATGGAAAAAAAGTGAGGGTCCATCGTGCCATCCTTCTCGCGCAGTCTTGAAAAAGCCCTTCACCAGGCCCTCGCTTTCGCCAATGAACGCCGCCAGGAATACGCGACGCTCGAACATCTTCTTCTGTCATTGGTGGAAGATCCCGACGCGGCCGCCGTCATGCGGGCCTGTTCGGTCGACCTCGACGTCCTGAAGCGCAACCTCGTCGAATATATCGACACCGAGCTCGACAATCTCGTCACCGAACTCGGCGAGGAGGCGAAGCCCACTGCCGGTTTCCAGCGCGTCATCCAGCGGGCGGTGATCCACGTGCAGTCGTCCGGTCGCGACGAGGTGACCGGCGCCAACGTGCTCGTGGCGATCTTCGCCGAGCGCGAGAGCCACGCCGCCTACTTCCTGCAAGAGCAGGACATGACACGCTATGACGCGGTCAACTACATCAGCCACGGCATCGCCAAGCGCGCCGGCATGAGCGAGAGCCGCGCGGCGCGCGGCGTCGATGACGAGACGCCGTCTCAGGAGGCGCCGCCGACCGGCGGGCCAACCGCCGAGAAGAAGAAGGCGGATGCGCTCGATGCCTATTGCGTCAACCTCAACGAGAAGGCGCTGAAGGGCAAGATCGATCCGCTGATCGGCCGGGCCGACGAGATCGCCCGCACCATCCAGGTGCTGTGCCGCCGGTCCAAGAACAACCCGCTCTATGTCGGCGATCCCGGTGTCGGCAAGACGGCGATCGCCGAGGGCCTCGCCCGTCGCATCGTCGATGGCGACGTGCCGGGCGTTCTGAAGGACTCGACCATCTTCGCGCTCGACATGGGGGCGCTTCTGGCCGGTACCCGCTATCGCGGCGACTTTGAAGAGCGGCTGAAGCAGGTGGTCAAGGAGATCGAGAACTATCCCGGCGCCATCATGTTCATCGACGAGATCCACACGGTGATCGGTGCCGGCGCCACCTCGGGCGGCGCGATGGATGCGTCCAATCTCCTGAAGCCGGCGCTGTCCAGCGGCTCGGTCCGTTGCATCGGCTCGACCACCTACAAGGAGTACCGTCAGTTCTTCGAGAAGGACCGGGCCTTGGTCCGTCGCTTCCAGAAGATCGACGTCAACGAGCCGACCGTCACCGACGCCATCGAGATCCTGAAGGGGCTGAAGCCCTATTTCGAGGACTTCCACAAGGTTCGCTACACCCAGGACGCCATCAAGTCGGCGGTGGAGCTCAGCGCGCGCTACATCAACGACCGCAAGCTGCCGGACAAGGCGATCGACGTGATCGACGAGACCGGCGCCAGCCAGATGCTGCTGCCCGAGGGCAAGCGCAAGAAGGTGATCGGCGTCAAGGAGATCGAGGCGACGATTGCCACCATGGCCCGCATCCCGCCGAAATCGGTGTCGAAGGACGATGCCGAGGTGCTGGAAAGCCTGGAGACCAACCTCAAGCGGGTGGTCTACGGTCAGGACAAGGCGATTGCTGCCCTGTCTTCGGCGATCAAGCTGGCCCGCGCCGGCCTCCGCGAACCGGAAAAGCCGATCGGCAACTACCTGTTCTCCGGTCCGACCGGCGTCGGCAAGACCGAGGTGGCCCGTCAGCTCGCCTCGATCCTGGGCGTGCCGATCCTGCGCTTCGACATGTCGGAGTATATGGAGCGTCATACCGTCAGCCGGCTGATCGGCGCGCCTCCGGGTTATGTCGGTTTCGACCAGGGTGGCCTTCTGACCGATGGCGTCGACCAGCATCCGCACTGCGTGCTGCTGCTCGATGAGATCGAGAAGGCGCATCAGGACCTGTTCAACATCCTGTTGCAGGTGATGGATCACGGCAAGCTGACCGACCACAACGGCAAACAGGTCGATTTCCGCAACGTCATCCTGATCATGACGACCAATGCCGGCGCCGCCGATCTCTCCCGTGAGCCGATCGGGTTCAACCGCAGTCGGCGCGAGGGTGACGATAGCGAGGCGATCAACCGCATGTTCACGCCGGAGTTCCGCAACCGTCTGGACGCGGTCATCCCCTTCGGCGCGCTGCCGCCGGACGTGGTGCGGTCGGTGGTGCAGAAGTTTGTCATGCAGCTCGAGGCGCAGCTCGCCGACCGCAACGTCACCTTCGAGCTGGACGACGCGGCGATCGAGTGGCTGGCCACCAAGGGCTACGACGAGCACATGGGCGCCCGTCCGCTCGGTCGGGTCATTCAGGAGCACATCAAGCGTCCGCTCGCTGATGCGGTGCTGTTCGGCGTGCTCAAGAAGGGCGGCACCGTCAAGGTGTCGGTCGAGACCAACGAGGCCGGCGAGATCGGCCTCAAGCTCGACTGCCTGCCCGACCCGGCGCTGAAGCGCAAGGTGGAAGAGGTTGACGCCAAGGTGGCCGACGCTCCGGTGCCGCCGAAGCCGCGCAAGCGCCCGAAGCAGAGTGCCAAGGCGGAGTAATCGGCGGGACGAAGATTATCTTGGTTCAGGCGGCGCGATCGAACAGGTCGCGCCGCCTTTTCCGTTTATCGGGCGAAGAAGGCCGCGACGCCTTCCTTGAACACCCGGTCGCCGGTGGCCCGCATGTGATCCCGGTTGGGAATGTCGAGCACCTCCGCGCCTGGAATCATCGCAGCGAGTTCGGACGGCGGCCCCGCGACGGCGTCCTTTGAACCGACGGCAACCAGCGTCGGCACCCCGATGCGGGCCGTTTCCGAGGCATCGACCGGGCGACCGTAGCCGCGGATGCAGGCGGCGAGCGCCTGCCGGTCGGAACGGGTCTGGTCGGCGAACAGGCGGTAGCCACGGCCGATCGGATCGGTGACATCGTCGAGGGTGGGGGCGAGGAGGGCGGCGGCAATGTGCTCTCGGTCGAGGCCGGCTCTGGCCATGGTGCCGCCAATGCCGCCCAGTACCAACTGATCCAGACGATCGGACTGGCGGCTGGCGAAATCGATGAGGATACGCGCGCCCATGGAATAGCCGATGGCGCGAACGCGCGACAGATCGAGGTGATCGATGAGTGCCGTGACGTCGTCCGCCATTCGCTCGAGGCGATAGTCGTCGACGTGGTGCAGCTTGACGGAGCCGCCATGCCCGCGGTTGTCGAGGGCGATCGTCCGGTAGCCGGCCTGGACAAGCCAGTCGATCCAGCCGGTGTCGAGCCAGTTGACGCGGGCATTGGACGCAAAGCCGTGAACAAGGACGACCGGCTGGCCGCTCCCCTCGTCGAGATAGGCGAAGTCGCCATCGGCGGTCGAAAAGCTCGGCATGAAACGAACCTCCATCGCGCCGTTGGCGCCGGTCGGCAAGTGCCATCCCTTTTGCCGCAAAGGGACTGTTCTTGCTGCCGTCTTGCCGGTATGCTTCCTGGCGTCAGGGATTTCAACAAGGGTATCGTGCATGGCCGACGCTATCGTTCCTCATTTCGCCAACGACGCCGGGGTGACGACCATCCGGATTGGCGCGAAGGAATTCATGTGCATCGGCGCCAAGCCGCCCTTCGACCATCCGCACATCTTCCTGGAAATGGGAGATGACGCCGAAGTCGTCTGTTCCTATTGCTCGACCGTCTATCGCTACGATCCGTCGCTCAAGGCGACCGAATCGGAACCCAAGGACGCCGCGTGGCAGCCGAAAGCGGCCTGACCCACGCCAAGGATGGAGCTATGCCGGATCACTTACCGGTGGTGGTGGTCGGGGCCGGAATAGCCGGCCTCACGTTGTCGCTATGCCTTGCGCGTGCCGGCGTGCGGGTCACGGTAATCGATAAGGCGCCCGAGCTGCGGGAGGTTGGAGCCGGCCTCCAGCTGTCGCCCAATGCCTCTTCGATTCTCTTTCATCTCGGGCTCGGCACGGCACTCGACGCCACCGGCCTTCGTCCGGAGGCGGTGACCATCCGCGACGGGGCGAGCGGCCGCCTCATCCTGCGCATGCCGCTTGGCGAGGCGATGGTCGAGCGCTATGGCGCGCCGTATATCGTCATCCATCGCGCCGATCTCCAGGGAACGCTGCTCGCCGCGGTCGAGCAGGAGCCGCGCGTCACGCTGCATCTCGGCGTCAACGTCACGTCCGTTGACGAGACCGCAGCCGGCGTCGCGGTCGAGGGCGTCGAAGCCGATCAACCGGTTCGATTTGAGGGCAGCGTGCTGGTCGGCGCCGATGGCGTCCGGTCCATGGTGCGCGAGAACGTCGTCGGCGGCGGCCCCGCGCGCTATACCGGGCGCACCGCATGGCGGGCCACGTTCGAGGCTGAGGGCTTCTTTGCCCAGTCCTTCCGACACAACGAAACCGGCCTCTGGCTCGGTCGCCATGCTCATCTCGTCCACTATGCCATAGACGCCGGCCGGGAGATCAACCTGGTCGCCGCCATCGACGACGTTTGGAACGAGGACGGCTGGGACGCGCCGGGCGACCCGGCGCAGATCCAGGCAGCTTTCCAGGATTGGCCGGAGCCGGTGCGCAAGCTCATCGCCATGCCCGACATCTGGCGAAAGTGGGCGCTTTGCGAGGCGCCGCGCGACACGCCGTGGACCAAGGGACGGACGGTGCTGATCGGCGACGCCGTGCATGGCATGCCGCCCTTCGTGGCCCAGGGGGCGGCGATGGCCATCGAGGACGCCCGCGTCCTGGCCGGCGTGTTGGCGTCCGACTCGGGAGAAGACATTGAGGACCGCCTCCGCGCCTTTTCCGAGGGGCGCAAGGCGCGCACAGACAAGGTGGCCGCCGCCGCAAGGCGCAACGGCGTCATCTATCATCTCGGCGGAGTACCGGCGAAAGCGCGCAATCTTGGCATGCGCCTCATCGGCGCCGAGCGGCTGGCCGACAACATGGATTGGATTTATGGCTGGCGTCCGGTAGAAGGCTAGTCCCTTTCCGGATTTTCACCATGGTTTCACCCGATCACGAAGGTTTCGACCGGCGCCGTCTTGCCGGTCTCGCGGCCGCGATCGGCGCCATCTCGGCCGTCGGCACATCGCTTTCCCTAGGCATGCCGCTTCTCGCCGTCATCCTGGAACAGCGTGGCCATTCGAGTTCGGTCATCGGCCTGGTAACAACGGCGGCCGGCGTCGCGGCACTTCTTAGCACCCCCTTCGTCCCGATGTTGACGCGCCGGTTCGGCGCCGCCTGGGTGCTGCTGGTCGCGGTGGTGCTCGGCACGCTCACCTTTCCGCTGTTCTATGTCTTCGATTCGATCATCGTCTGGTTCGTGCTGCGCTTTGTCTTCTCGCTCTGTCTCAACACGGCCTTCATCGTCTCCGAGTTCTGGATCAACGCGCTGGCGCCCGCCGCCCGGCGTGGCTTCGTGATGGGGGTCTATGCCACCATCCTGTCCATAGGTTTCGCGGTAGGGCCGGCCATCCTGAGCCTGATCGGATCGGAAGGCTGGTTGCCCTTTGCCGTTGGCACCGGGCTGATGGCCGTCTCCGTCCTGCCGATCATCGCCGGCTTCCGGGCCGACCCGCCGATGCACGAAGGGCAGGGTGGAAACTTCCTGCATTTTCTCACCGTCGTGCCGCTTGGCACCTTTGCCGCCTTCACCGTAGGCGCCGTCGAGTCGTCGATAATGAGCTTCTCGCCCGTCTACGGCTTGCGTCTTGGCTATAGTGAGCAGATGGCGGCGCTCCTTGTAATGGCGGTAGCGATTGGCAACATCGTCGCGCAGTTGCCTCTCGGCATGTTGTCGGATCGCATGGATCGACGGCACCTGCTGCTCTACGTCGCTCTGGGCGGCATCGTGTCGGCCGGGTTGGTGGCGGCGGTGTCGTCGAACGGTCTCCTGCTGATGATCGTGATCGGGCTTTGGGGTGGGTTGGTGGCCGGCCTTTACGCGGTGGGCCTGACCCATCTCGGCGCCCGTCTGTCCGGCAGCGATCTCGCCTCGGCCAATGCCGCGTTCGTCTTCATGTACTCGGTCGGCATGCTGGTGGGGCCGGCGGCGACCGGCGCCGGCATGGATGCGCTGGGGCCACAGGGCCTGGTGATCGTGACGGCGGTGATTCTTGCCGGCTACGCCGGTTTCGCCCTTTTTCGCATCCGCCGGGTGCCTGAACCGAAAGCCGGAGTATCGACAAGCTCGTCTTGACTTTCGGGCGCTTTCGACTAGGGTGCCCGCCGAACGAACGACGCTACCCGCGTGGGGCGTCCAGCCGCTTTGGCTGTCACCGTCAACAAACACAAGGAATCGGATGCCATGGCCAAGGCAACGACCATCAAGATCCGGCTCGTCTCGACTGCCGACACCGGGTACTTCTACGTCACCAAGAAGAACTCGCGCACGATGACCGAGAAGATGACCAAGACCAAGTACGACCCGGTCGCGCGCAAGCACGTCGAGTTCAAGGAATCCAAGATCAAGTGATCCGGCTCGGGGCCGGATGCGCCAGAGGGCGCCCGGCCTGGACGAGGCTCCACGCAAGAGGCACCCCACGCGGGTGCCTTTTTGCATTTTGGACTTGCCGGGAACCGGCGGGCGCCACTGCGGACAGGTTCTGACACAGGGCTTTCTATAGTCGCCCTTCCCATTCCAAGGATGCCGCAGATGAGTGCCGCCGATTTGTCCGCCCCTGTCACAGCCGCCGCGGCCCGTCGGGCTACGATCTTCGCGCTGGTTGCCGTGTTTCTTGACGTGGTCGGCTTCGGCCTGATCATTCCGGTTCTGCCGCGGCTCATCGAGGAAGTGGGGCATACCGGCCTCGACGACGCGGCCCGCATCGGCGGCTGGCTGTTCGCCGTCTTCAGCCTGGCGCAGTTCGTGTTCGCGCCGCTGGCCGGCGCACTGTCCGATCGCTTCGGTCGCCGGCCGCTCTTGCTGCTGGCGATCGCCGGGCTGGCGGTGGACTATGTCGTGCAGGCGCTGGCTCCGACCGTGCTGTGGCTGTTCGTCGGCCGCCTGATCGCCGGCGTCTGCGGCTCGTCGCACGTCATCGCCGGCGCGTGTCTTGCCGACGTCAGCTCGCCGGAGAATCGCGCCCGGTCCTTCGGCCGGATGACGGCGGCATTCGGTCTCGGTTTCGTGCTGGGGCCGGCGATCGGTGGGCTGCTCGGGGAGTTCGGTACCCGCGTTCCCTTCTGGTGCGCGGCGGCGCTCGCCAGCGTCAACTTCCTGTTCGGGCTATTCGGTCTGCCGGAGACGCTCGGCCGCGGCAACCGGCGGGCGTTTCGCTGGCGCGAAGCCAACCCGCTCGGCGTGCTGGCGGTGTTCGCCCGTTACCCCGGCGTGCTGCCGTCTGCCGTGGTGCTGACGGTGTTTTTCTTCGGCACCTCGATCTACCCCGCGATTTGGCCGTTCTGGGGAATCGCCAAGTATGGCTGGTCCGGCACCACCGTCGGGCTGACGCTCGCAGCCTCCGGCCTGACGGTGGCGCTGTTGCAGGGATTCGGGACCGGACCGGCGGTTGCCCGTTGGGGCGAGCGGCGGATGGCGGCGGTCGGCCTCGCCGGCGCGGCGGCCACCTGCGTCGGTTTTGCCCTGTCGCCGACCACGGCCCTGGTCGTGGTGATGCTGGTGATCAACGCCATCGAGGGATTTGCCCACCCCATGCTGTCGGCGCTGATGTCGAAGGCGGTACCGGAGGATACCCAAGGCGCGCTGCAGGGCGGCATAACCGCTCTGATGAACCTTGCCATGTTGACCGGAGCAGTGTTCTACACTCAGGCCTTCGGCTTTTTCCTGTCACCGGCGGCACCGATCCGCAGCCCCGACGTGTCGTTCTTCATCGCCGCCGGCCTGATGCTTCTGGCCCTCGGCCTGTTTCTTCGACAGTCGAGAAGGGTGGTCGCCTGACGGTCACTTGTCGGGCTTCGTTTCCGGATCGGCTGGGGTAGCAGGCGCCTTGTCGGTCGCAGGCGGTTCGGTAGCTGCCGGCGGATTTTCCGTCGCCGGAGCCGCACTCTTCGGCGGCTCGGCGTCCTTTGTTGCGTTTTCCGGTTTGGCCGGGGTCTCGGCGGCAGGCTTGTCCTCGGCTGGCGGTGCGGCAGCCGGCAGGTCGGCGGAGGCCGGCGGTTTGGTGCAGGCCGTCTCGGGCAGGAGCTCCAGATGGACGATCTTGCCATTGAGGATGAAGTCGCCGTAGTCGAGGCGCATCTTGGAGGAAATGCCGTTCTCCCAGAGATCGAAGGAGATCGAGTAATCCGGGGGCTGGTCGCCGCCGGCCTCGCCGCCGAAATAGGAGACGGTGACCGGCCAGCGCCGGAAGTCGCCGATCGGCTTCTCGCTCTCGTCGGGCGGGATATCCCTGGGCGAGCCGATGACCGTCGATGTGTGGAAGACGTGCTGACCGCCGTCCGAACCGTCGTAGATGTCGTCGGAAAACACCGTGGTGCCTTTTTCAGCCTCGGCGATCGTCTTGAGGAGCTGGGCGGTGGGAAAGATCACCGGCTTGTCGATGGTGAACTCGGTATCCTCGGTAAGCTTCAGCTTGACCTTGACCTTGTCACCATCGCGGACGGCGGTTCCCGTGATGTCCTCGGTCTGTACCTCGTTGACGAAGGTCTGGGAGCGGAAGTCGAAGCTTTGGCCGTCGGCGCTCTCGAAGTTCCTGTTGCGGAGATCGGTCACCGCCGAGTTGCCTTCGCTGTCGCCGGTTTCCAATACGAAGCGGAAGTTGACATTGTAGCCCTGGCAGGCGTTGCCGGTGAACTCGTAGACCATGCGCCCTTTCATGTTGACGGCGAGGTCGCTCATCTGGGAGTTGCTCTCGAGAGCGAGGTCATAGGCGACGCGGTGCGGTACAAGACCGCCGGCGAGCGTCGGCTCGATCAGCACCGAAAAGGCGCAGGCAATCGTCGCCGATCGGAGAAGCGATTTCATCATTGGGTCCCCGGCGTCAAAAAATGGCTTCGTTGAGTATGAGTATATGGATAAGCCTCGCAGGATATCACCTATCCTGTCCGATAGATCCAAACTCTGAAAGGCGGCCGCGAGGAAAAAAGAGGCCGCGCGCCTTTCGGAGCGCAAGAAGTGTTGCGCGAGTGAGTGAACTGGCCGTTAACGCTGCTCAGGGCCGGGCTTCGCATTTTTGACGATGCGCGAGCTGCCTCACCCAGTCGTCTCCTCCTGCGCATCGGCTTTCGGCCGGACGAGTTGCGCTGGCTGCCGTGATGCGGCATGACTCGGCCACCCGAGCATTGGCCAACCAGGTTGAAACAACCGATCGGAAAGCGAAGGCTCACACTTGTTTGCTGGAGCGGCCTGTTTTCAAAGGGGCTTCAGTGTGGAGGTTCCCGAAATGACCAGTTCCGTCGAATCCGCGCTCATCGGCCTCGGCCTGACGCTGCCCGAGGCGATTGCCCCGGTTGCCAACTATGTGCCCTACGTCCGCACGGGCAACCTGCTGTTCGTCTCGGGGCAGATCTCCAAGACGACGGCCGGCGCGGCCGTCACCGGCAAGCTCGGCGTTGATGTCGACGTGGCCGCCGGTCAGAAGGCGGCCGAACTCTGCGCCCTCAACATCCTGGCGCAGGTGAAGGCTGCCGTCGGCGATCTCGACCGCATCGTGCGGGTCGTCCGTCTCAATGCCTTCGTCAACTCCGCCCCGGAGTTCATCGACCAGCCGCAGGTTGTCAACGGAGCGTCAAATCTCATGGCTAACGTGCTCGGCGACAAGGGAAAGCACAGCCGCACGGCCGTCGGCGTCGCCTCCCTGCCGCTCGGTGTCGCGGTGGAAATCGACGCCATCATCGAGGTTTCCTGAGGCAAATGAGTGATTTTTCCTGGCTGACCGCCCGCCCGATCGCCCACCGCGGCCTGCATGACGCCAAGGTCGGGCGGATCGAGAACACGCTTTCGGCTTTCGATGCCGCCGCGCGGGCGGGCTTTCCGATGGAGATGGATGTCCATCTCTCGGCCGATGGCGTCGTCTACGTCTTCCACGACGACGTGCTGGACCGCCTGACCACCGGCCAAGGTCCGGTTGCCGGCCGGACGATGGCCGAGCTCAAGGCCATCCCCATGGTCGGGACCGAGGACCGCATTCCGACACTGAGGGAAGTGCTCGACCTCGTCGCCGGGCGCACCGGCCTCGTCGTCGAGATCAAGAGCTACTTTGCCGAGCGTCAGCGCGACCTCGTGGAGGCGACGGCGCGCGAGCTAGCCACCTATGGCGGACCGGTGGTGGTCGAATCCTTCGACCCGCGCCAGATCCAGGATCTCGCCGAGATTGCGCCCGACCTGCCGCGCGGCATCGTCGCCGACGATGCGATGAGCGCCGAGGATTACAATCACTATCGCGTCCTGGCGCAGGAGGAGCTCGCGACGCTCTCCCATCGCTCCTGGTCGCACTTCCAATTCGTGAGCTATTGGGTGAAGCTCATCGGCAACGACGTCAGCCGAAAGGTGCGGGACGAGTGGAAATTGCCGGTGACGGCCTGGACCATCCGCAAGCCGGACGAGCGCCGGATGGCCGCGGAGTTCGGTGCCCAGCTGGTGTTCGAGGGATTCGATCCCGACGCCTGACGGGATCTCCTCCAGGAAAGCGGAAGGCGCCGTGAGCGACGCCTCCCGTTGTTACGCCGTGAGAGCAGCCCGGTTCGCCTCAAGATAGCTGGCGATCGGGCTCGGCTTGCGGCCGGTCAGCTCCTCCACCGCCCCCGACGTCTTGGCCAGAAGGCCGGCGCTGTTGGTCGCGTCCAGAGAGAGCAGCATCTCGATGACCGGCGGCGGCAGGTTGGCCGCCTTCAGCCCCGAGGCCAGTGCCTCAGGCGAGAGATGGACGACGTTGATGGGCTTGGCGAGCTTCTCCGACGCGAGGGCGGCAAGTTCCTCGATCGTCAGGGCTTCGGCGCCGGTGATCTCGTAGATGGCGCGATCGTCCTTCCACGGACGAATGAGGGCGGCAGCGGCGGCACGGGCGCAATCCTCATGGGCGACATAGGCCACCTTGGTGCCCGGCTCTTCAGACGTATACCAGGTGCCGCTCTTCAAAACCGCCGGCAGGCTCATGGCCAGGTTTTCCTGGTACCAGTTGTTGCGCAGGATGCGGTAGGGCAGGCCGCTGTCGAAGATGGCCGTCTCGGTGCCGGCATGATCGCCGGCGAAGGACAGGGGATGATTGTCGCCATGTGGGTTGGGTGCTGAAGTGTAGACAAGCCCCTTGACCCCGGCCGCCTTTGCGGCCTTCACGGCGGCCTGCTGGCCGGCAAGGCGGACGCCGATGGCGTCGGTCGAGACGATGAGTAGGCGATCGATGCCAGCGAAGGCGGCGGGCAGCGTCTCGGGCTTGTCGAAATCGACCGCCCGAACGGTTACGCCCCGCGTCGAGAGATCGGAGAGCTTGCCGGGGTCGCGGGTGCCGGCGACGAGGTCGGCAGGCGCAATGCCGAACTCGCCAAGAAGCAGATTGACCACGCTGCGGCCGAGCTTGCCGGTGGCACCGGTGACCATCAATTTCTCGCTCATGAAAGCTCCTTGATTCCGTTTCGCAACATTGTCTCTTTTTGAGATCGACCCTAAGATAGAGCGCAGGTTTGGGCGGGCAAGACGGCAGTTTGCCCTGCCTTAGTTACTTGGAGGGAACCGGTGACGGCATCAATTTCCGGCGAAGTGGACGCCATGCTCGACGGTTTTCGGCGGGCGATCGGAATCGAACCGGATTTCGACAATTGCCCGATCCGGGGCGTTCTCGACCGCATCGGCGACAAGTGGAGCACGCTGATGGTGCTGACGCTGGCGCTCAGGCCGCACCGCTTTGGCGAGCTGAAGCGCGCCATTCCCGATATTTCCCAGCGCATGCTGACGCAGACGCTGCGCGACCTTCAGCGCGACGGCTATGTGGCGAGGAAGGTGTTTCCAACCACTCCGCCGGCCGTCGAATACAGGCTCACCGATCTCGGAAGATCGCTGATGGTGCCGCTGGCTGGGCTGGTCGATTGGGCTGTCAAAACGCGCGGCGAGGTCGAGGCGGCGCGCGCCGCCTTCGACCGGGAAAACGTCTGACGGATGTCCCTTACGCGGCGAGGGCGGCCTTGAGCTTTTCGGCGTGAGCCGTGAGCAGCGCCGCATCGGCCATCTTGCCGGTGTGCGGACGGAGCGGCACGCCGAGGTAACGCGGCACGACGTGGAAATGAAGGTGGAACACGGTCTGGCCGGCCGGTGCCTCGTTGTATTGCATGATGACCGCGCCGTCGGCCTCGAAGGCCTTCACAGCCGCCTTGGCAATCTTCTGGGTGACCTTGATCACCTTGGCAAGAACGTCCGGCTCGACGTCGAGAATGTTGCGGGCCGGCGTCTTGGGGAGAATCAGCGTGTGACCGTCCGACTGCGGCATGACGTCCATGAAGGCGAGAACATCGTCGTCCTCGTAGACCTTGTAGGCCGGAATGTCGCCGCGCAGGATCTTGGCGAAGATGTTGTCGACATCGTAGGCGGTCATCGTGCTCTCCCGAGAGGAACTGTCGGAGCGCAAGGTGGTCTGTTGCGTCCGAACGGTCAATCCCGTTCCTGCAGCGGGCCGCGCCGGAAGGGGCCGAGCCCCTCGAGCTCTTCTTCCGCCCTGAGGACGGCTCGTCTTTCCCGGGCGAGAAAGTCGGCCACCGCCCGACGAAGACCTGCGTTGGCGATATAGTGGGCCGAACGGGTGGTCTCCGGCAGGTAGCCACGGGACAGCTTGTGTTCGCCCTGAGCGCCGGCCTCCACCACAGCGAGGCGATGGGCGATGGCATAGTCGATGGCCTGGTGATAGCAGACCTCGAAATGCAGGAAGGGGTGTTCCTCGATGGCGCCCCAGTTGCGGCCATAGAGCCGATCGGAGCCGATCAGGTTGAGCGCGCCGGCGATATAACGCCCGGCGCGCCGCGCCATGACCAGCAGGATACGGTCGGCCATCCTTTCGGACAGCAGGGAGAAGAAGCGACGGTTGAGATAGGGCGTGCCCCACTTGCGACCGCCGGTATCCATGTAGAAGGCGAAGAAGGCGTCCCAGTGGGCTTCGGTGAGGTCACCGCCGGTCACCCACTCGATGTCGATTCCATCCTGAAGCGCTTCCCGCCGTTCGCGTTTCAGCGCCTTGCGCTTGCGGGAGGCGAGGCGGCCGAGAAAGTCGTCGTAACTCTCGTAGCCCTCGTTCCTGAACTGGAACTGTTGGTCCAACCGTTCGAGCCATCCTTCGGCGCCGAGGGCGGCGGCACCCGGCTCGTCGACGAAGGTCACATGGGCAGATGACAGCTCGTAGCGGTCGGCGAGGAGCTTCATGCCGCGGGCCAACGCCCGGCGAGTCGCTTCGTCGGCGGCGAAGAGGCGCGGGCCACTGACCGGCGTGAAGGGTACTGACGATTGGAGCTTCGGGTAGTATCGCCCGCCGGCGCGTTCCCACGCATCGGCCCAACCATGGTCGAAGACATACTCGCCATAGGAGTGCCCCTTGAGATAAGCGGGCGCGGCCCCGATCAGACGTCCGTTCTCGTCTTCGAGCAGCAGGTGGCTCGGCAACCAGCCGGTCTCGGCCGCGGCGCATCCCGATTCCTCGCAGGCGAGAAGAAAGTCGTAGCTGACAAAGGGATTGTAGGACGAGGGCGGCCCTTCGCCGATCCAGCGGATGGCACCACGCGGCCCGGTCTCCCAGCCGGGATTGGCAAGGCCATCCCAGTCGGCCTTGGCCACGGCGGCAAGCGTGTCGGCGGTACGCAGCGAGAGCGAATGGGGCATGGATGGAAGGAGTCGTGGCCAGTAAGGGTTAGTCCCTAGGATAGACCGGACTTGGCAGACGAGGCAAATCTCCGATTTCTCAGGCCGATCGACCTTCACGGCTTCTCAGAGCGAAACCAAGCATTAACGGGAAGGGCTCTATTTAAAATTGTTGCTTTTGACGGATTTCAGACGTGCACAAAAGCCAGAAGTTGTCGAAGCGGGAAATGGCGGAGCTGATCGCCCGCTTGCGCAATCCCAATGTCCGGGTTGGGGAACAGCGCGGCGCGGACCGGCTGAACTGCCATTGGCCGGCTCTGGTGCATTCCGAGCCGCGAGACATTGCCTGCGTCGTTGAGAACATCAGCCACAGTGGTTGCCGTATTCGTACCACCGGCACGCTGTTCGCGCGGGGGGACCCGGTGGTCGTCCGCATCCCCTCCCAGAAGATGGTGCTGGACGGAGTGATTGCCTGGGCGCGCGCCGAAGAGGCCGGCATCCAGTTCAGCTTCGGCGACGAAAGCCACAACCTGACGGTCTGACACGAGCCGAGCGGTGGAATCCGGCAGCGGACATTGGTTGCCCGCCACCGGTCAGTTGGTCGTCAGTGTACCATGCCGGGCATGGCCGCCATCGGGTCGGCGCCGGTCAACAGCGTCGGGTCGAGCATGCCGAAGATCATCGCCACATGGGCGACGATCAGGAACAGCGCCACGAAGCCGGCGTGCAGGCCGAGCCTTGCCTCGGGGCGGCGATCCTTCCAGAGAAGGCCGAGATCGATCAGGGCGATGCCGCCGAGCGGGATGACGCCGGCAAGATAGAATCCGACGGCGATCACGTCCGCCGGGCCGCGCCAGGCGCCGCCGCTGGTCAGCGGCACCACGGCGGTGAAGAACAGATAGAGGAACACGCCCAGGAAATAGATGCCGGCGATCGATCCGGCGATCCGGCTCACCTGCCGCACCGCGCCGTCGAGGCGGCGCGTGTAGAGCAGGTAGAGCTCGGCGATGGCGATGGTCTCGGCGAGAATCACCGGGACCGCCATGAAGATGATGAGGTTCCACGGCTGGTTGGCGGCCAGCAGTTCCATGTAGTGGGTCATGGGCATGATCGTCTGTCTCCGTGCGGCAGGCGCGGCGCTCCGGCCGGCGGCTGCGGCAATGCTGAATGATGTGTTCGTTCGGAGGGCGATCAGGCGCGGGGCGGCGGCGTCGGCGGCGCCGCGGACATGGCAGACAGGCGCTTGGCAACAGACGGCGCGCCGGCGGAGAACTCGGCCGTAAAGTGCGGCGCCGCGACGGCGGCGTTGAACAGGCCGGCGCAGGCGGCAGGGCAGGTGCATCCGGCGAGCTTGGCATGACTGTGACCGGTCTGGTCGCTGTCGGCGCAGGTGTTGACGTCAGCAGAAGCAAGCCAGGCCACGGCACCGTGGGCTGCGGCAACCGGTGCAGGCGTGGCAGTTGGTTGCTGCGCCGTCGCCTGGACTGAGGTCGCCATCGGATGTCCCATGCTGCCATGCTCATGCGCGGAGGCCGCCGACATCAAGGCCAGCGTGAGTAGCGCGAGGAAGGCGAGGAGCCGGCGGATCATGCCATCATAATGCTTGAGTGACGAGTGCAGGATTATTGACGGCGGCGGGACCCACCGTCAACCACGGGAAAATGCGGCAGGCCCTCGTCAGTGCTTGTGGCCGTAGACTTCCGCCGGATCGAAGCGGCGCTCGCCGCCGACCTGTTCGAGCCGCACCGGACCCTCCGCCGCCTTCTGGCCGAGCGGCGCGCGCCGGTAGAAGCAGGACACCTGTCCGGTGTGGCAGGTGGCGCCCGCGCCTTCAACCCGCACGCGCAGTACCAGCGCGTCCTGGTCGCAGTCGGTGAGCAACTCCACCACCTTCTGCACGTTGCCCGAGGTGGCGCCCTTGTGCCAGAGTTCGCCGCGCGACCGGCTCCAGTACCAGCCTTCGCCGGTTTCGATGGTCAGCGCCAGGCTCTCGGCGTTCATGTAGGCGACCATCAGCACCTGGCCGCTGTCGGCGTCGACGGTGACGCAGGCGATCGTACCATCCGGTCCGAAGCGCGGGGTCAGCACGTCGCCGGCCTCGAGCGCGGCCTTGTCGCCGGCGGGCGGGAACAGTTTGGTCTCGGACGTCATCTCGGGATCACTTGCCTTCGCCGCGCACCATCATCATGAAGCGGGCCTGTTCGGTGGGGTCGGTCTTGAAGCAGCCGGTGAAGCGCGCGGTCACCGTCGAGGCGCCCGGCTTCTGGACGCCGCGCATGGCCATGCAGAGATGCTCGGCTTCGATCAGCACGGCGGCGCCGCGTGGCTTCAGCACCTTGTCGATGGCGTTGCTGACCTGGGCCGTCATAGTCTCCTGCGTCTGCAACCGCCGCGCATACATTTCGACGATGCGGGCGAGCTTGGACAGGCCGACGACACCGGTGGTGGGATAATAGGCGATATGGGCCTTGCCGATGAAAGGCACCATGTGGTGCTCGCAGTGGGAATAGAAGGGAATGTCGCGCACGAGGATCAGTTCCTCGTAGCCGGCCACCTCGGAGAAGATGCGGTCGAGCACTTCCTCATCGGTCTGGCCATAACCGGAGAAAAGCTCGGCATAAGCCTTTACCACGCGCTTCGGTGTGTCGAGCAACCCCTCGCGATCAGGGTCTTCCCCGGCATAGGCGATCAGCGTCCGCACGGCGGCCTCGGCTTCCTCGCGGCTGGGACGGCGGGTCTTGCGAGCGCCGGCGGTGAAGATGGCATCGTCCATGCTTGGTCCTTCCTGGGGCCGAGGTGCCTCGATCGGCGGCGCCACGACAGTCCGGCGTGTACCGCGCTTGGCGGTATGGCCGTCTCAGGCCTATATACGCGCCAGGAACTCGAGTTCAAAGTGGTTGGCGTCGAGCGGGAACGATATGCCCGACGGCCTGCCTTAGGTGTCAGCATGCTCGATGAGATCTATAACGCCCGCATCCTCGATCTGGCCGGCAATATTGGCCGCATCGGCCGGCTCGCCGCGCCGGACGCCACGGCGACCCGCCATTCCCGCCTCTGCGGCTCGCAGATCACGGTGGATCTTCGCATGGAAGGCGACGTCGTCGCCGATTATGCCCATGAGGTAAAGGCCTGCGCACTGGGGCAGGCGGCGGCAGCGGTGATGGCGAGACATGTCGTCGGCGCCACGGCGACAGAGCTCAGACAGGCCCGCGACGACATGTTCGCCATGCTGAAGGAAGGCGCCGCGCCGCCGGCCGGGCGCTTTGCCGAGATCAGCTGCCTCGAGCCGGTCCGTGACTTCAAGGCGCGGCATACGTCGACAATGCTGGTGTTCGAGGCGGTCGTCGCCTGCCTCGACGATATCGCGGCGGCGCGTGCCACCGGCTGAGGGGCAGGGCATGTGCAGTTGCGGGCAGCGGCATGCGGATATGGTCTGTTCAAGTTCCGGTCCTCGGGGATCGATGCCGGGGCGGATCATTGGCCATGCGCTGATCCGTGCCTACCAGTTGCTCCTGTCGCCGCTGATGGGGCGGCAATGCCGCCATCTACCCACCTGCTCCAGCTATACCGATGAGGCCATTGGCCGTTTCGGCTTGTGGGCCGGCGGTTGGATGGGGCTTGCCCGCATTCTCCGCTGCAATCCCTGGGGCTCTTCGGGCTTCGATCCGGTGCCGGAGACGATCGATCCGGCCTATCGCTGGTGGCGACCCTGGACCGGCGCGCGCTGGACCGGCGCCCATATCGATCCTGCAACCAGGCTAGACTGACGGCTCGCCCGCCGCCTCGGCGCGATGGCCGGAGACCTCCGAGCCGGCGTTCGGCGACATACGCGCATAGATCGGGATGCAGAGAAGGCCGATCACCGCCAGCGCCAGAAAGGCCGGCACGAAGTCGCCCGGCAGTACCGCCATGTCGCCACGGATGGAGCGGGTGACTTCGAGGGCGGCGGCGCCGACCGCCACACCCAGCGCCGCCGAGATCTGCTGGCCGACCGAGGAAATCGACGTGGCGTGGCTCATCCGCCGATTGTCGATCTCGGCAAAGGCGAGGCCATTGAGGGCGGTGAACTGCAGGGAACGGAAGAACCCGCCGATCAGCAGCACGGCGAAGATGGCGGCATGGGACGTATCCTTGGTGAAGGAGATGATGGCCAGCAGGAAGGCGGTGGTGAACAGCGTGTTGGCCATCAGCACCATGCGGAAGCCCCAGGCGCGAAGGATGCGCGGCGCCGTGAACTTCATCAGCACGGCGCCGGCGGCGGTGGCGAAGGTGAGCATGCCGCTCTCGAAGGGCGACATGCCAAAGCCCAGTTGCAGAAGGAGCGGCAGCAGAAAGGGAATGGCGCCGACGCCGATGCGGAACAGCAGGCCGCCGAGCACCGAGACGCGGAAGGTCGGCAGGCGGAAGAGGGTAAGGTCCATCAGCGGTTCGGGCGTCCGCAGGGCGTGGCGGGCGTAGGCGTAGAGTGCGGCAGCGCCAAGCAGGACGAGGGCGATGTCGATCCACGGCGGCAGCACGCCGATGCCGCTCGCCGCGATGCCGAACACGAAGCCGGCGAGCCCGACTCCCGACAGCAGGAAGCCGCGTGTGTCGAGGGGCGGCAGGTTCTCTTCCTTGTAGTTCTTGATGTAGATGCTGACCAGGACGAGGCCGACGATGCTGATGGGGATGTTGATCCAGAAGATCCAGCGCCATTCGAAATAGGTGGTGATGAAGCCGCCGAGCGGCGGCCCGAGCACCGGGCCGATCATTGCCGGTACCGTCAGCCAGCTCATGGCGCGCAGATAGTCGGACTTCCTGACCGAGCGCAGCATCACCAGCCGGCCCACCGGCACCATCATGGCGCCGCCGGCTCCCTGCACGATGCGGGCGGCGACGAAGCCTTCGAGCGACGACGAAAGACCGCAGAAGACCGATCCCGTCACGAAGACCAGGATGGCGAGACGGAAGACGGTGCGGGCGCCGAAGCGGTCGGCCATCCAGCCGGAAATCGGCAGGAAGACGGCGACCGAGATCAGGTAGCTGGTGAAGGCGAGCTTCAGGGAAATCGGGTCGACCCCGAGGTCGATGGCGATCTGTGGCAGCGAGGTGGAGACGACCGAACTGTCCAGATTCTCCATGAACAGCGCGCAGGCGACAATCAGCGGAATGAGCATGGCTTTCTCGTGTTTCGTCCGGTTTATGGCGGAAGCGGAAACCGGGGTCGAGAGCAGGACGATCACATGTCGGAGAACATGACTGTCATGCGCGCGGAAACGGTGTGTCGCCTTTGATTTCCAGGGCTTCCTACAGTAATGTCCGGTCTGCCGAGGTGGTTCCCCACACCGGCGACCATTCTCGGGGCGGGGCGAAATTCCCCACCGGCGGTAATGGTGGCGCGAGCCGCCTAGCCCGCGAGCGCTTCGGCCTCACGGCCGGAGGTCAGCAGATCCGGTTGGATTCCGGAGCCGACGGTACAGTCCGGATGAAAGAGAAGGGTGTGCTGAAACTCCCGTTCGCGACCGGCCCCAGCCGTTCGCGATCGATTGTCTTCATGACCCGATCGCCCTGATTCCGCGTCGTTCCTTTGTCTGAAGGACCCGTACCTTGAATCAGAGCCCGAACCAGACCCGGTCGTTTCCCGTGCTCGGAGCGGCCTACATGGTATCCGCCGGCGTCATCTTCGCCGCCATCAACGTGCTCACCCAGTGGGTGACCGGCACCTATCATTTCTCCTCGCAGGCGCTCGCCTTCTGGCAGTACGGCCTCTCCCTGGTCTTCTTCCTGCCCACGCTGTTGAAGCTCGGCGCCGGAGCCTTCCGCACCGCTCATCCGGTGGCCCATGTCGTCCGCGTGGTGTTCGCGACGCTGGGCGTGCAGTTCTTCGTCGGCGCCCTGGCGGCTGGCGTGCCGATTGCCCAGGTGGTGGCGATCGACATGACTTCGCCGTTTATCGTGATCGTGGCGGCCCGGCTCATTCTCGGCGAGCGCATCGGCCCGCACCGGGCGCTTGCCACAACCGTCGGCTTCGTCGGCGGCATGCTGATCCTGGCGCCCTGGTCGGACAGCTTCTCGGTCTACAGTCTGCTGCCGCTCGGGGCGGCGGCGATGTGGGCGGGGTCTTCGGTGATGACCAAGCAGTTGGCCGCCGTCGAGCGGCCGGAGTCGGTGACCATCTATCTTCTGGCGCTGCTCACGCCGATCAACGCCGCCTTCCTGTTGACTTCGACCGGTTTTGACGTCGGCTCCGCCTTTGCCTTGCCGGGCGGCACGGTTCTCTGGGTCGTGCTGGCGCTCGCCGCGCTGACCGCTGCGGCGCAGTATCTCCTGACGCTCGCCTATGCGCGCGCCGACGCCTCCTATCTCCAGACCTTCGACAACGTGCGCCTGCCGCTCAACACGCTGGCCGGCTGGCTGGTGTTTGCCTATGCGCCCGACGGCTATCTCTGGATCGGCGCCCTGATGATCGTCGGCGCGTCGCTCTATCTGCTGCGCACCGAGGCGGGAAAGCGCATCGACAACGAGCCCGTACCGGCCTGAGCTGACGGCGGGTGGAAAGCGCCCGTCTTCCAATTTGATCCATATGGCCGGCGGGGCAGAGTTCCGCCGGCCGCCTTTTTATTGAAAGCGGTGTGAACAACCGGCGCGCGGCGGCGACCGGCTTTGCATGTGTCGCTCTTTCGTGCGAAAAGTCCGTTTCTCTCAGCGGGGTTGCCCCGCGTTCTACGGACTAAACAACATGTCGGTGCTGAAGTCGATCCAGAACGCCGTGCCGCCGATTCACCCGGAAGGGCACAAGTTCATCCTCGTTTTCCTGGCAGGAACGGTGCTTCTTGGCTGGCTGTTCGAGCCGCTGTTCTGGATCGGGTTGGCGCTCACCATCTGGTGCGCCCTGTTCTTCCGCGATCCGGTGCGGGTGACGCCGGTATCTAGTTCGCTGGTCGTTTCGCCGGCCGACGGCCGCATCTCCGCCGTGGGTCTTGCCGTGCCGCCGCGCGAACTCGGCCTTGGCCCGGAGCCGCTGCTTCGGATCTGCGTGTTCATGAACGTGTTCGACGTGCACGTGAACCGCGCGCCGGTGACCGGCCGGGTCGTGCGCATCGCCTACAAGGCCGGCAAGTTCATCAACGCCGAACTCGACAAGGCGAGTGAGGACAACGAACGCAACGGCCTTGTCATCGAGCGGCCGGATGGTCGCGTCGTCGGCGTGGTGCAGATCGCCGGCCTGATCGCCCGCCGCATCGTCTCGTTCACGCGGGAGGGCGAGGGGCTCACCGTCGGCGACCGCTTCGGCCTCATCCGTTTCGGCTCGCGCGTCGATGTCTACCTTCCGGCAACGGCGACGGCGCTCGTCTCCGAGGGGGCGCGGGCGATCGCCGGCGAGACGGTGCTCGCCGATATCGACGGCACCACCAAGACGCCTTTCGTGCGCGTGGCCTGAGGCGGACGGCGATGCCCGGACTCTTCCCGCCGTTCGATCCCGAGCCGGAGGCCGCCGAGCGCCCCGGGCGGCTCCGTCGCATTCCGATCCGCAGCGTCATCCCCAACCTCGTGACGCTGCTGTCGCTCTGCGCCGGACTGACGTCGATCCGCATGGGCTTTGAAGGTCGCGTGGACATGGCGGTCTACGCCATTCTGGTCGCCGCCGTGCTGGACGGGCTCGACGGCCGGCTCGCCCGCTATCTGCGCGTCACCTCCAAGTTCGGCGCCGAGCTTGATTCCCTCAGCGACTTCCTGAGCTTCGGCGTGGCACCGCCGCTGTTGCTGTTCGTGTGGAACTTCCACGATATCAACTCCTTCGGCTGGGTGGCGGTGGTGCTGTTCGCCATTGCCGGCGCTCTGCGGCTTGCCCGTTTCAACACCATGCTGGGTGAGGACAAGCCGGCCTGGCAGTCCAACTTCTTCACGGGCGTGCCGATCCCGGCTGGTGCGCTGGCCGTGCTGCTGCCGATCTACGTCGATCGCGTCGGCATCGACGTACCCCAGGCAGCCGCGCCGGCGGTCGTCGCCTACGTGGTGCTGATCGCGGCGCTGATGGTCAGCCGCGTGCCGACCTTCTCGGGCAAGAAATATGGCGGCATCCAGCGGGAATGGGTGGTGCCGATCCTGATCGGCGTCGTCATCCTGGCCATGCTTCTGGTCAGCTACCCGTTCCATGTGCTCAGCATTCTGACGATCCTCTATCTCGCCTACATTCCATTCGGCTGGCGCGCCTGGAACCGGCTGGCGCGCGCCCACGGCGCCAAGGAAGACGAGCTGACGCTGGATGTCGGCGGTCCCTTTCCCGACGACGAGACCACGCCCTGAGCCGGCCTTGCGGCCGATCGGGCTTTCCGCCCCCCGACGCCGACCGCCCGGCAACCTGACGAGGTGACGCGACATGATCGACAAGACCTATCCCCGCGACATGGTCGGTTACGGCCGCAATCCTCCCGACGCCGCCTGGCCGGATGGCGCGCATGTCGCGGTTCAGTTCGTCGTCAACTACGAGGAGGGCGGCGAGAACTGCATCCTGCACGGCGATGCCGCCTCGGAGGCCTTCCTGTCGGAGATCGTCGGCGCCCAGCCGTGGCCCGGCCAGCGGCACGCCAACATGGAGTCGATCTATGAGTACGGCTCGCGCGCCGGCTTCTGGCGGCTGCACCGCCTGTTCACCTCGCGCGCCGTCCCTGTGACGGTCTATGGGGTCGCCACGGCGCTCGCCCGCAATCCCGACGTGGTGGCGGCCATGAAGGAGGCCGACTGGGAGATCGCCAGCCACGGCCTCAAGTGGATCGACTACAAGGACTATACCAAGGAGGCCGAACGCGAGCACATGCTCGAGGCGATCCGCATCCACGAGGAGGTCACGGGGTCGCGACCGCTCGGCTGGTATACCGGCCGCGCCTCGATCCATTCGACGGAGCTGGCGATGGAGGAGGGCGGCTTCCTCTATTCATCGGACTCCTATGCTGACGATCTGCCCTACTGGATCGACGGTCCCAACGGACCGCACCTCATCATTCCGTATACGCTCGACACCAACGATATGCGGTTTGCGACAAATCAAGGCTTCAACTCGGGTGATCAGTTCTACACCTACCTCAAGGACGCGTTCGACGTCCTCTATGAGGAAGGCCGGAACGGCAGTCCGAAAATGCTGAACGTCGGCTTGCACTGCCGCCTCGTCGGGCGGCCGGCGCGCCTTGCCGCGCTTCAGCGCTTTCTGGACTACGTCTTGTCGCATGATAAGGTCTGGATACCGCGCCGGATCGATATCGCCTGGCACTGGATCGCCCAGCACAGGCCCGGCGGCTGAGGGCAGATAAGAAGAAGAAAGAGAACAACGACCGGCGCCGTCCGGCATTACTGATGCCTTTGGACCACTGGCAAGCAAACCGGCAACAATGAATCCCTTTGACGATCGGCGGCAAGGCGCCCGGTCGCCATCACCACAGGCAGGAGGCTCTAGAACATGAACAACACCCCCCGCGTATTTCGCGCATTGTCGGCGACGCTGATCGCCGGCTCGATGCTCGCCGTTCTCGCGACGCCGTCGCTCGCCGAAGTCGTCATCAGGCGCGGCAACGGTGGTGATCCCCAGACCCTCGATCAGGCGCATATCTCGATCGACGTGGAAGGCTTCATCGTTCGCGACATGTTCGAGGGGCTGACCATCTTCGATCCGCACGGCAAGGTGATCCCCGGCGTGGCCGAGAGCTGGACGCTTTCGGACGACGGTCTGGTCTATACCTTCAAGCTGCGCGAGGCCGCCAAGTGGACGGATGGCACGCCGGTGACCGCCGACGATTTCGTGTTCGCCTACCGCCGGATGGAGAGCCCGAGTGAAGCGGCCGAGTACGCCAACATCCTCTATCCGATCAAGAATGCCGAAGCGATCAATACCGGCAAGGAAGTCGACGGCAAGAAGCTGCCGATCGAAGCGCTGGGCGTGAAGGCGATCGATCCCAAGACCCTGGAGATCACCCTCGAACGGCCGACCCCCTATTTCATCGAGCTGCTCGCGCACTATTCGGCGCTGCCGGTGCCGAAGTGGGCCATCGAGAAGTTCGGCGGCGACTGGATCAAGCCGGGCAACATCGTTTGCAACGGCGCCTACTGCTTGACCGAGAACGTTCCCAACGATCACATCACCGCGGTGAAGAATCCCAACTATTGGGATGTGGCCAACGTCAAGATCGACAAGATCATCTACAACCCGTCCGAAGACCAGGCGACCACCGAGCGCATGTTTGAGGCCGGCGAGCTGGACCTCGTCTATAACTTCCAGGCCGACCAGAAGAAATTCCTCGAGGAGAAGCTCGGCAAGGACCAGGTCCTGGCCTTCTCCGATCTCGCGTCCTACTATTACGTGTTCGACAGCCGCAAGCCGCCGTTCGACGACGCCCGCGTCCGTCAGGCCTTCTCCATGGCCGTCGATCGCGAGTTCCTGTCGGAGAAGATCTATTCCGGCACGCAGATGCCGGCCTACTCCTTCGTGCCGCCGGGCATTCCGGGCTACGAGGCGGCGACCGTCACCTGGGCCGACATGGACCAGCTCGACCGCGAGGACAAGGCCAAGGAACTGCTCAAGGAGGCCGGCTATGGCGAGGGTGGCAAGCCGCTCAAGATCGATATCCGCTTCAACACCAATGACAACCACAAGAAGGTGGCGACAGCCATTGCCGACATGTGGAAGGCGATCGGCGCCGAGGTGACCATCCAGAATCTCGACATCAAGTCGCACTACGCCTACATGCAGGAAGGCGGCGCCTTCGATGCGGCGCGCGCCGGCTGGACGGCCGACTACGCCGATCCGGAAAACTTCCTGAACCTCCTCATCTCGACCAATACCACCTTCAACTACGGTCATTGGAAGAACGAGAAGTTCGACGAGCTGATGAAGGCGTCCTACGAGGAGCGCGATCCTGCCAAGCGCATGCAGATCCTGCATGATGCCGAGCGCATTGCCATGGACGAGCACGCCCTTGCTCCGCTGATGGTCCATGCGTCGACCTGGCTCGTGTCCAACAAGGTGCAGGGCTTCGCGCCCAATCCGCAGAACGAGCATCTGACCAAGTTCCTCTCCTTCAAGTAAGGGTGCGGCTTGCTCCCCTCTCCCGGAACCCGGGGGAGGGGCGGCATTGGAACGCGGGCGCTTCCCGAATGCGGGGGGCGCCGTCCGTCGGCCCTTGAGGCGTCCGTCTAGGATGTCCGGTCGGCGCGCCGTTCTCGCCTTTCCTGACCATCCAACGGGGACGGGTCCATGCTACGTTTTGTCCTGCGACGGCTGATGTCGGCGGTGCCGACCATCTTCATCGTCGTTACGTTATCCTTCTTCCTGATGCGTGTCGCCCCTGGCGGTCCGTTCAACCTTGAACGCCCGCTGGAGCCGCAGGTTCTCGAAAACCTCAAGCGCGCCTTCCTGCTCGACCGTCCGCTGGTGGTGCAATACGGCCACTATCTGTGGAACCTGGTGCACGGCGACCTTGGCCCCAGCTTCGTCTTCCGCGACTTCACCGTGGCGGAGCTGATCACCAAGAGTCTTCCCTATTCCATGACACTCGGCGCCTGGGCGCTTTTTGTCGCGCTCGTTGGCGGCGTGACCATCGGCTCCTACGCGGCGCTCCGGCAGAACTCGCTGGTCGACTATGCCGTGATGAGCGTCGCGAGCTTCGGCATTACCGTTCCGAACTTCGTGTTGGCGCCGATCCTGTCCTTCGTCTTCGCCGTGGTGCTGCGCTGGCTGCCGGCCGGCGGCTGGGGCGACGGCGGTCCTACCCATCTGCTGCTGCCGGTGATCTCGCTGGCGCTGCCGCAGCTTGCGATCTTTGCGCGCATCACCCGCGGCTCGATGATCGAGACGCTTCGCGCCGATCACATCCGCACCGCTCGCGCCTATGGTCTGCCGACCCGCGTGGTGGTGATCGTTCACGCCATGCGTGCCGCGCTGGTGCCGGTGGTCAGCTATCTCGGTCCGGTCGCCGCGGCGGTGCTGACCGGCTCGGTGGTGGTCGAGACGGTCTACTCGCTGCCCGGCGTCGGTCGCTACTTCGTCCTCGGAGCCCTCAACCGCGACTACACGCTGGTCATGGGCACCGTCGTGCTGATCTCGGTGTTCATCGTCGTGTTCAATCTCATGGTCGACATTCTCTACGCCGTTCTCGATCCGAGGGTCCGTTATGACTGATATGACGCAAGTCCTCGCAGAACCGGCGGCCGCCGTGCGCGGCACCAGCCTGTGGGCCATGGCCCGTCACCGCTTCCTGCGCAACAAGGCGGCCATGGCCAGCCTGTTCGTGCTGGTGATCGTGGCGGTGTTCAGCTTCGCCGGCACCTGGGTCTACCCGCACACCTATGACCAGATCTTCCCGTCCTATGTCGCGGTGCCGCCGTCGCTCGATCCCTATCCGCGCGAGGATACGCTGCAGCAGGTGATGCAGACGGCGGTGGAGCGGGCGCGCCTCAAGCTCGACGCCTTCGATGCCGATGGTACGAGCTACACGGCGCGCATCAGCTCCGAAAAGCCGGTGGACCCGCGCGCCACGCGCTATCTCGACAGGCCCGACGAGTTCGACGGCGCCGAGATCATATCGACGCTCAACGACGGCAAGACCGTCGAGGTGAAGGGCAGGATCAACGGGCAGTATTTCCCGTTTGGGACCGACCGCAACGGCCGCGACCTCGTGCCGCGCATCATGGTCGGCGGGCAGGTGTCGCTTACCGTCGGCTTGCTTGCCACCTTCGTGTCGCTGATCATCGGCGTCACCTATGGCGCCGTGTCGGGCTACGTCGGCGGCCGCGTCGACAACGTGATGATGCGCTTCGTCGAAATCCTCTACTCGCTGCCGTTCATGTTCTTCGTGATCATGCTCGTCGTGTTCTTCGGCCGGCATTTCGTGCTGATCTTCGCGGCGATCGGCGCCATCGAATGGCTGGACATGGCGCGTATCGTCCGCGGACAGACGCTGTCGCTGAAACGACGGGAGTTCGTCGAGGCGGCGCATGCCATGGGGCTTTCCAACTGGCAGATCATCCGCCGGCACGTCATCCCCAACACCATCGGCCCCGTCGTGGTGTTCGTGACGGTGCTGGTGCCGAAGGTCATCCTGCTCGAGAGTTTCCTGAGCTTCCTGGGCCTCGGCGTTCAGGAACCGATGACCTCCTGGGGATCGCTGATCGCCGAGGGCACCACGGGCATGCAGGCGGTGCCGTGGCTGCTCATCTACCCGGCCATCTTCTTCGTGGTGACGCTGTTCGCCCTCAACTTCATCGGCGACGGCCTGCGCGACGCCCTTGATCCGAAGGACCGCTGACATGGCCGATACGCTTCTCGATATCCGCGGGCTCAACGTCCGCTTTTCGACGCCGGCCGGTGACATTCACGCGGTGAAGGGCATCGACCTCCAGGTGAGCAAGGGCGAAACGCTGGCCATCGTCGGCGAAAGCGGCTCGGGCAAGAGCCAGACCATGATGGCGGTCATGGGCTTGCTCGCCGCCAACGGCCGCGCCGAAGGCTCGGCCAAGTTCCAGGGCGAGGAGATGATCGGCCTGCCGCTCGGCAAGCTGAACCGAATCCGCGGCGCCAAGATCACCATGATCTTCCAGGAGCCGATGACCTCGCTCGATCCGCTCTACAAGATCGGCAAGCAGCTCGCCGAGCCGATGATGCGCCACCGCGGCCTCTCGGCCAAGGCGGCGCGGGCGAGAGCGATCGAGCTCCTGAAGCTCGTCAAGATCCCCGACCCGGAACGGCGCGTCGACAGCTATCCTTACGAGATGTCGGGCGGCCAGCGTCAGCGCGTGATGATCGCCATGGCGCTCGCCAACGATCCGGAGCTGCTGATCGCCGACGAGCCGACCACGGCCCTCGACGTGACGATCCAGGCGCAGATCCTGGAGCTGCTCGCCGAGCTGAAGCAGCGGATCGGCCTTGCCATCGTGTTCATCAGCCACGACCTCGGCATCGTCAGGCGATTCTCCGATCGGGTCGCGGTGATGCGGACCGGTGAGGTGGTGGAGAGTGGGCCGGTGGCCGACATCTTCGCCAACCCGCAGCATCCCTACACCAAGATGCTGCTCGCCGCCGAGCCGACCGGCCGCAAGGCGCCGCCGGCCGACAACGCGCCGGTGCTGCTGGAAGGCCGGGACGTCGACGTGCGTTTCACCATGGGCGGCGGTTTCCTCAGCGGCAAGAAGCTCGACATTCACGCCGTGGATCATGTCGACATCCGCCTCAAGGAAGGCCAGACGATCGGCATCGTCGGCGAGAGCGGCTCCGGCAAGTCGACGCTTGGGCGTGCGCTCCTGCGTCTCAACCACGGCACCGGCGCCATCCGCTTCGGCAGCGACGATATTTCCGAGGCGAGCCGCGAGGAGATGCGCCGCCACCGCCGGCAGATGCAGCTTGTCTTCCAGGATCCCTTCGGTTCGCTCAGCCCGCGCATGACCGCCGGCCAGATCGTCACCGAGGGCCTCTTGGTCCACGAGCCGCAGCTCAGCAAGTCGGACCGCGACCTCCGCGCCATCAAGGCCTTCATGGAAGTCGGCCTCGACCCGGCGACGCGGAACCGCTATCCGCACGAGTTCTCGGGCGGTCAGCGCCAGCGCATCGCCATCGCCCGCGCCATCATTCTGAAGCCGCAGGTGGTGGTGCTGGACGAGCCGACTTCGGCACTCGATCGTTCGGTGCAGAAGCAGATCGTCGAGCTGTTGCGCGACCTGCAGGCCAAGCACGACCTCAGCTATCTGTTCATCAGCCACGACCTCGCGGTGGTCAGGGCGCTGTCGGACTACATCGTCGTGATGAAGGGCGGCAAGATCGTCGAGGAAGGGGCGACCGACCAGATCTTCGACGCGCCGCGCGAGACCTATACCCGCGAGCTGATGGCCGCCGCCTTCGGCAAGTGAGGGGCTGCGCATATCCTCAGAATCAGCAAGGCCGGGCTCAGTGCCCGGCCTTTTCGTTCTGGCGATTGCTTCTTTTGGTCAGCCGTGGCTCACCCTTCGGCCGGTCGCGCCTGCGTTTCCTTGACGTCGGTGAAGCGGATCTTGGGCCACTTCTCCTTGATGTAGTTGAAGGCATAGCCGGAGGTGGCGAGCAGCACGGGGTCGCCGTCGACGTCCTCGGCCATGGCCGAGCGGTTGCCGTTCTGGAAGTCGATGACGTCCTGCCGTTCGCCATCCAGCCAGCGGGCCATGTTGTACTGGCTGACCTCGAAGCCGACCTCCAGGCCATATTCCTGGTCGAGCCGCCCCTGAAGCACGTCGAGCTGCAGCGCGCCGACGAAGCCGACCAGTGCCGGCGAGCCGTCGATCGGCCGGAAGACCTGCACGACGCCCTCCTCGGCGAGCTCCTGCAGGGCCTGTTTCAGCTTCTTGGCCTTCATGGCATCCTCGAGGCGGACGCGGCGCAGGATTTCCGGGGCGAAGCTGGGCACGCCGACGAAGGCGAGGTTCTCGCCCTCGGTCAGCGTGTCGCCGATGCGGAGCGTGCCATGGTTGGGAATGCCGACGACGTCGCCGGCCCAGGCCTCGTCAGCGATCTGCCGCTCCTGGGCGAAGAAGAACTGCGGCGCCGTGAGGCCGATGGTCTTCTGCGTCCGGACGTGCTTGACCTTCATGCCGCGATTGAGCTTGCCCGAGCAGAGGCGGACGAAGGCGATGCGGTCGCGGTGGTTGGGGTCCATGTTCGCCTGGATCTTGAAGACGAAGGCGCTCATCTTCGGCTCCTCCGCCTTGACCACGCGGGTGCTCGCCGCCTGATCGCGCGGCGGAGGGGCATAGGCGGCAAGGCCGTCCAGGATGTCCTTGATGCCGAAGTTCCTGAGCGCGGAACCCCAGAAGACTGGCGTCAGATGCCCTTCACGGAAGGATTGGAGGTCGAAGGGGTTGGTGCCTTCGGCAGCGAGATCGATTCCTTCCCTGAGCTCGGTGAGATAACGCTGTTCCAGAAGTGCATCGAGCTTGTCGTCGCCGATCTCGTCGCGGTGATCGTCGCCCTTCTCGTTCATCAGGCGGGTCTGCCGGCGCTTCAGGTCATAGGTGCCGATGAAGTCCTTGCCCGAGCCGACCGGCCAGGTGATGGGCGCCGTGTCCAAGGCCAGCGTCTTCTCGATCTCATCCAGCGTCTCGAACGGATCGCGGGCCTCTCGGTCGAGCTTGTTGACGAAGGTGACGATCGGGATGTCGCGCATGCGGCAGACCTCGAACAGCTTGCGCGTCCGATCCTCGATGCCCTTGGCGGCGTCGATCACCATGATGGCGCTGTCGACGGCGGTCAGCGTGCGATAGGTGTCCTCGGAGAAGTCTTCGTGGCCCGGCGTGTCCAAGAGATTGAAGACGTTGCCGCCGTACTCGAAGGTCATGACCGAGGTGACGACCGAGATGCCGCGATCACGCTCGATCTTCATCCAGTCGGATCGGGTGCGGCGGTTCTCGCCACGGGCGCGCACCTGACCGGCCAACTGGATGGCGCCGCCGAACAGCAGCAGCTTCTCCGTCAGCGTCGTCTTGCCGGCGTCCGGGTGCGAGATGATGGCGAAGGTGCGCCGCCGCTCGATCTCGCGGTGAAGCCGCGCTTCGGCGGAGGAGGGGGATTCAAGGCTGCTCATCTCATGGTTCTCGCGGCGGTCCCGGAAAGGCCGCCAAACCATACCGCGCCGGGCCGTTTGTCAACCGCTTCAGGCGATTTCTTCGCCGTCTTCCGCTCTGGGCGGCGTGCCGAGGGCGGTTTTCAGAAAGGCGTGGATGTCCGCCGTGTCGAGCAGGGCCTCGACCTCCTGACGGGCACGGTCGCCGACCTTGTCGAGCAACAGGCCGCGTGCCGTGTCGACGCGCCAGACGAGATCGCGCAGCGCCATGGTGGCGGTGCGGCTGGCGGCGGTCCAGTCGGTCGCCTCGCCGACCAGGGCGCGCGCCACGCTGACGATGGCCGAATCGCGGGTGAGTCGGCAGCCCTCGCTTCCCGACGCGTCGACGCCAGCCAGCACGAGCTGCATCAGGCGCAGCAGAGCACCGCTGTCGTCTGGCGTTCCCGGCTCTTCTGGCGGGAGATCATGGGCAAAACTCGTCCACGGCATCGGTGTGCGGCGTAGTCCGTCATCGGGCGACTGGGTCGGCGTCGCTATCGTTGTTCTGGGCAGGCGTGCCTTGTGGCGGCCGGCATCTTGGCGCGATCGCGTAACGGCCATATTGGCACGGAACACCGGGAGCGTCAGGTCGCGCCGCGACTTTTGGATGCGGTTCTCTTAATATACCCTAAAAATCCCTGTCATTTATCCCATGCGTAATAAAGGCTAGGTTTTGCAGAGGATCCTCTCAACCGCCTTGATTGCGCCCATTCCGGACGTCGCGAAGCGGTCCGTGGAACGTTTGCCGGCGCCTTGACAGGGTGTTTTCGATCGGGTACCAGAACGCCGCAGCCGACGAAGCGCCGCTTCGCCGCCGCCTCCGAACCGTCGGGGTCCCGCTGGGGGATAATTTAACGGTAGAATGACGGACTCTGACTCCGTTCGTCTTGGTTCGAATCCAGGTCCCCCAGCCAATCTTCCTCCTTGATCGTCGATGTTTGTGGTGCCCTCTGTCGAGGGGTGCCGTCTGTCACCCATCGGATGGAACGGTATGGTCACCCAGCAGATTTGCGAGATCGAGCGGCTTTTCGAGTAGCTTGAGCCGCGGCCCGTAGCGCGTTCCGAACGGCGATGCATCGGGCAAGTGCCCCGAGACCACGAAGACCTTGACCCTCTGGTGATGGTCGAGCGCCCGCTCCGCCACCTGCCAGCCGGCCGTCTCGTTGCCGAGATGCAGGTCGGTGATCACGGCGTCAAATCCGTCCTGGTTCGCCAGACAGTCCAACGCACCTTGCGCAGTGGTGCAAAGCTCGACCGTTGCGCCGGCCTCGATCAGCAGATCCGAGGATCGCTTGGCATCGACCGGATCGTCCTCCACCAACAGGATACGCTGCCAGGGAAGCGAGGGAGGAGACAGGTCGGCGGCTTGCCCGACGAGGGGAAGGGTGAGTCGCACGATCGTACCTCTGCCTTCCTCCGATTCGATCTGCACGTCGCCGTTGGACTGGCGAATGAACCCGTAGACCATCGCGAGCCCCAGCCCTGTGCCCTTGCCATCGCGCCTCGCGCTGAAGAAGGGCTCCATGGCATGGGCTAGGACTCGTGGCGACATTCCGATTCCGGTGTCCTCCACAGTGATGACGGCGTGCTCGCCATCGGGCGAGGCGAGGGTGATGGTGATCCGACCGCTATCCGAAATGGCCTGGGCGGCGTTGAGACAGATGTTGATGATGGCACTTTCCAACTGTCCGGCGTCCACCCGGACGAAAAGGTCCTGGTCGGCAGGTTGCACGCCGAGCGTTATATTGTCTCGCAGCGTCAAATAGATGAGGTCCGTCAGCCCCTCCATTAGGTCATTGAGTTCCACAAGCTCGGGTTCGAGATGCTGACGACGAGCAAAGGCGAGCAGCCGTTGGGTGAGCGAGGTGCCGAGCTCGACGGCGCTGGCAATGGTATGGCGCAGTTCGCGACTCCGCTCCGGCGAGGCGGCTTCCAGCATGTGCATGCTGCTGGAAATGGTGGAGAGGATGTTGCCGAAGTCGTGGGCGACTTCACCGGAGATCTTGGCGAGACCTTCGATGCGCTGAATCTGCTGCATGCGATCCTGAAGCTGTCGTCGTTCGGTGGCGTCGGAGAACAGAGCGACAGCGCCGCCGGCGGGCAGCGACCGGTCGCGGCGCTCTATGGTGCGGCCGGCCGGGTCGGTCAGCTCGGCATAACCGGCTGTCGTCGAGCTGGAGCGCCAGCCGTTGGCTTCAAGCAACTGATCGAGGTTGGCCGGCCTTGCGAGGTTGGAGAGAGGCAAGCCGAGCACTTCGGCCAAGCGATCGTTGGCGGCCGTTATGCCGCCGCCGGGGGCCAGCACCGCAACGCCGTCCGACATGCCGCTCACCATGGTCCCGAGCAGGGCGGTCTGACGAACCCTTTGGCGATGCGCCCGATCGAGGCGTATCGCGTTGGCGCGAAACACGCGAAAGGCCCGCAGGAGCTTGCCGATCTCGTCGCCCTTGCCGGAGCCGCGGGGCAGCGAACTCGAACGATCGCCGGCGGCGAGACGCATCATGCCGTCGGCAATGGCCGACAGATGGGCCGTGACATAGCTGGCGACGAACTTCGCCGTGAACAGTGCGATGGCCGTGCTGACAGCCATGACTACGAGGATCGTGCTTTTGGCGACCGAGATCAGCGTCGTGGTGCTGGTGAGCTCGCTGGCGATCTCCTTTTTCGCCGTGGCGGTCACAGCGGCAGCGTAGGAACTGACCATCTCGGCACCGATGCGGATGCGAACCAGGGCGTTGGCCGCCGCGATGCGATGGGCAAGTTCGCGCCGGCGCAGCTCGAACAGGCCGTCGTCGCCTTCGGCAAATGCGGCGAGCCGGTCGCGTGCCTCCCGGCCGATCGTGGTGCCGGCCGCCGGCGGTCTCCGGGTAAGGCCATGGAACTCCCGCTGGAACTCACCGAGGCCGATCAGGTTCTCGGCCCGCCCCGCGCCGAGAAGGGCAGAGGCGATGCGCTGCAGCGTCAGCCACTCGCCCCGCTCGTTGATGGACTGGTCGGTTCCCGCCGACAGGAGCGCGAGGTTGCGCTCCTCACGAGCCACTTCCGCGTTGAGGCGCAAGATGCGATCGAGCAGGGCGGAGCGGGACTGGGTCGCTGCGAGGAGATCGAACACCGCGAGACGCATCCTCATGAGATCGGCCGCGATCCCGGGCTGAAGATCTGGACGGTTCTCGATATTGGCGATCAGGCCGAGGATATGTTCGCCCTCCTGGTGAACCCGGAATGGACTGTCGAGGGCCAGAAGAAACGGCATGCGTGTCGCCAGATCGGCGGCGTCGCTCGACAGGCGGAGTGCGTCGTCTACCTCGGCGAGGGTGCCGGTGTTCAGGCTTATGAGGCGGCTTTGTCCGCTTTCGAGCGTTATCCAGGCAACAGCACCGGCAAAACAGGTCAACAGGGCGAGGATTGCCAGGGCGGCTTGCAGACGGGTGCGAACCGACAGGTTGGGCGATGCTTTCACGGCTCGCTCCGTGACGTGGTGACGAAGATGTAGCCCTGGCCTCGGCGGGTCTGCAAATAGACCGGCTTGGACGGAACGGCCTCGATCTTGCGGCGGAGGCGCAGTATCAGGACGTCGATGGTCCGGTCGACATAGGTCGAGAGGTCACTGCCGAGTTCCTTGAGGAGCTCGACGCGCGGAATGATGCGGTCGCGGTTCCGGACCAGGTATTCCAGCAGTCGGTACTCGCCGTTGGTGAGTGGTATTTCACCACCGTCGGAGGCGAGAAGCTCGCGCCGCGTCAGGTCGAGTGTCATGGAGCCAAAGCTCTGCAACTGATGACCGGATCGGTCCGGCGCCGGCGTTTTCCACCCCGCGCGGCGCAGCACGGCTCTGAGACGGGCGAGCAGTTCGCGCGGGTTGAAGGGCTTCATCAGGTAGTCGTCGGCGCCGGTCTCCAACCCTTCGATGCGATCCGTTTCGGTTCCCCAGCCGGTCAGCATGACGATGGGAACTCCCAGCCGGTCGCGGATGTCCATGGCCAGATCGAGCCCGGACTCGCCAGCCAGGTTGAGGTCGATCAGCGCGAGATCGAGCTTTGGGGGCGGATCGAGTTGGCGGTAGGCATCCGCGTTGGGGAGCGCAAGCGGCGTAAAGCCATTCTCGCTGAGCAGCGCCGTCATCGCGCTGCGCAGGTCGTCGTCGTCGTCAATGATGGCGATGATCGCTCCACCGGAAGCCTGGCGTTCATTGTCCTGAGTCATGCCCCATCAATCGCCGATGCGGGGCGTCTCGGAAATTCGCCGTCAGTCGCGTTGACCGGCTTTGAGGAGCGATTTCGCCGGCTTTGAAACATTGTTCATACAAAACCAGGCGATCGCGGCTGTTTTCCGACCTTTTGGATCTGGTTTCAGTGTCGGGTGGCATGTCACGTTTCAGCGACCCCGGACGAGGACCGGGCGAACGGGAGGACAACATGATCCGTCTTTGCACTGTCAGCGCCATCGCGCTGGCGGCCGGTATTTCTGTATCCGCAGCCGGCGCCGCCACACTCAACGTCGTCTGTTCCAACGAGCAGGCCTGGTGCGATCTGATGGCTCAGAACTTCAAGATCGACACCGGCATCGATGTCGCCATGGTGCGCAAGAGCACTGGCGAAGTGCTGGCGCAGATCCGCGCGGAAGCCGGTAATCCGAAGATCGACGTGTGGTGGGGCGGTACCGGCGATCCGCACATGATCGCCGCTGCCGAAGACCTGACCGAGGCTTCCGGCGTCGATACCTCGCAGTTGCTGGGCTGGGCGCGCAACATGACTGACATGACCGACGGCAAGGCCATCGGCGTCCACGTCGGCCTGCTCGGCATGATCTACAATACCGAGGTGGTGGCGGCGAAGAAGCTCGATGCGCCGGCTTGCTGGCGCGATCTTGCCAAGCCCCAGTACAAGGGCGAGATCCAGGTGGCCAACCCGAAATCGTCGGGCACCGCCTATACCGAACTTGCCACGCTGGTGCAGCTGTTCGGCGAGGACGAGGGCTTCAAGCTCTTGGCCGAGATCGGCGCCAACGTGAACCAGTACACGAAATCCGGCTCTGCGCCCGGCAAGGCGGTGGCGCGCGGGGAGACCACCATCGGCATCGGCTTCATGCATGACATGGTCAACCTGAAGAAGCAGGGCTTCCCGGTTCAGATCGTCGCGCCTTGCGAGGGCACGGGCTATGAGACCGGCGCGGTCAGCATGGTCAAGGGGACGCCGCACAAGGAAGAGGCCAAGAAGTGGATTGAATACGTCATCTCGGCCGACGCCCAGTCGGCGGGCCTTGAGGTCGGCGTCTACAACATCCCCTCAAATCCCGGCGCCAAGACCGATCCCGATGCGCCCGACATGGCTTCGGTCAAGCTGATCGACTACGACTACAAGACCTATGGTTCGTCCGACACGCGCACCCGGCTGCTCGAACGCTGGGACGCCGAGGTGAAGAACGCCGGCGGTCAGATCCAGGAATAACCCGTCGTACTTCGGCCCGTTTCCAATGCGAGCCGGGCCGAAAATCCCCTTCAGGATGAATGGCATGAAACGCACGGCGGGGCTCTGGCTCCTGATCGGCCTGATTGGCTATGCCCTGTTGCCCTGGTACCTCGTGGGCGACCCCGGCTTCTGGCGGTTCGGCTGGCTGGCCGATCCGGTTCATCTCGGGCCGTCGGCCCTTGTCTCGATGCTCGAGGGACGATGGTGGCTGGCGGCGCCGCTCGTCGGATTTGCAGCCACCGCTGCAACGTTGGGGCTTGGCAAGGGGCAGCTCACGGCAGCCCGCGGTCTGGTCGCATCCGGCGCGCTCGGCCTCGCCCTGATGGTGGCACAGGGTCTTCTGATCCTCGGTCACGGGCCTCGTCTGGGCGTGCCCGAGGGTGCAAGCCAACCAGGCATGGGAGCGGGCGCGCTGGTGGTGGCCGCCGCGCTGCTCTTTGTGCTGACCACCGGTGTTTCCGGGCTCGGCAAGGGGCGGGGCGATGCCTTCATCACCGGGCTGGTTGGCGCTATCGTGGCGCTGGTCGGGCTGTTCGTCTTCTATCCCATGGCCTTCGTGCTGGGGCGGGCCTTCGAGCTTCGCAATGGCGCCGGCTTCGGCGTCAGCGAATTCTTTCCACGACTGTTCTCGCCGGAAATCTGGAGCGGCGCCTGCTTCGTCGGGGCCGGCTGGTGCGGCCCGGCCGTGAACTCGGTCATCCTGGCCCTGGCGACTGCGGCGGGAACGACGCTGCTGGGGCTTGCCTTTGCGCTGATCGCCACCCGGACCGAGTTCCGCGCCAAGAAGCTGCTGCGCGTCCTCTCCATCCTGCCGATCATCACGCCGCCTTTCGTAATCGGTCTCGCGCTGATCCTGCTGTTCGGCCGGGCCGGTACGATCACCGTCGGTCTCCATGAGATCTTCGGGATCGAACAAAGCCGCTGGCTCTACGGGTTCTGGGGCGTCTGGCTGTCGCAGATGCTGTCCTTCACGCCCATCGCCTTCCTGGTGCTGATCGGCGTCGTCGAGGGCGTCAGCCCATCCATGGAGGAGGCGAGCCAGACGCTCGACGCCGACCGCTGGCAGACCTTCCGTTACGTGACGTGGCCGCTGATGCGTCCGGGGCTGGCCAACGCCTTCCTGCTGGCCTTCATCGAGAGCCTCGCCGACTTCGGCAATCCACTGGTGCTGGGCGGCAACTTCGATGTGCTGTCGACGGAGATCTACTTCTCGATCGTCGGCACCGTCGCCGATCCGGCGCAAGCCGCCATCCTGTCGGTGACGCTTCTGGTGCTGATGCTGACGGTGTTCCTCATCCAGCGGCAGTGGGTCGGCAAGAAGAACTATGCCACGGTTACCGGCAAGGCGGATTCCGGGCGCAACGCCGCCCTGAGCCCCGCGCTGCGCTGGACCTGCTATGGCGTTGCCATTCCCTGGGCGGTCTTCACGGCGCTGATCTATGCCCTGATCCTCTTCGGTAGCTTCGTGAAGCTTTGGGGCTACGATCACAGCTTCACCCTCGAGCACTATGTGCGGGCCTTCAAGATCGTGTTCCGCAACGGCATCCATTTCGTCGGATCCGCTTGGGACAGCTACTTCACCACGCTGTGGATCGCCGGCATCTCGGCGCCGCTCACCGCCGCTGTGGGGCTCGCCACCGCCTATCTGCTGGTGCGGCAGAAGTTCGCCTTCAAGAATGCCTTCGAGTTCTCGACCATGCTGTCCTTTGCCATTCCCGGCACGGTGATCGGCGTGGCCTATGTGATGGCGTTCAACTTCCCGCCCGTCGAGCTGACGGGAACGGCGATCATCCTGGTCATCGTCTTCGTCTTCCGCAACATGCCGGTCGGCGTGCGGGGCGGCATCGCCGCCATGAGCCAGCTCGACAAGTCGCTCGACGAGGCGTCGATCATGCTGGGGGCGAACAGCTTCACCACCTTGAGGCGGGTCATCATGCCGCTCCTGGGGCCGGCAATCCTTGCGGCGCTGACCTACAGCTTCGTGCGGGCCATCACCTCGGTTTCCGCCGTCATCTTCCTCGTCTCGGCCCAGTACAACATGGCGACGGCCTTCATCGTCGGCCGTGTCGAGAACGGCGAATATGGCATCTCCATCGCCTACGCATCGGTGCTCATCGTCACCATGCTGGCCTGTATCCTCTTGATGCAACTGCTGATCGGCCGTCGCCGCCTGCGCCGCGCCGATCGCGTTGAAGCCCATTGACCGGAGCGCATTCCGATGTCCGAAAAAGGTTCCGTCCAATTCCAAGGCGTCACGAAGCGCTTCGGCGAAGTGGTGGCCCTGAAGCCGCTCGATCTCGATGTCCAGCCGGGCACGCTGGTGACGCTGCTCGGCCCATCCGGCTGCGGCAAGACGACGACATTGCGGCTGATCGCCGGTCTGGAGAGCGCCACCGAGGGGCGCATCCTCATCGGTGGCACCGACGTGACCAACCTGTCGGCCACCTATCGGCGGGTATCCATGGTGTTCCAGTCCTATGCGCTCTTTCCGCATATGACGGTGCTCGAGAATGTGGCCTATGGCCTGACGGTCAAGCGCGTGCCGAAGGCGGAGGCCCATGCCAGGGCAGAGGAGGGGCTGGCCATGGTGGGCCTCGCCGGTTTCGGCCGGCGTCTGCCGTCCGAGCTCTCCGGCGGCCAGCAACAGCGTGTCGCCGTGGCGCGTGCCGTCGTTCTCGAACCTGAGGTTCTGCTGCTCGACGAGCCGCTCAGCAACCTCGACGCCAAGCTCCGGCGCCGGGTGCGCGAGGAGATCCGTCAAATCCAGCAGCGGCTGGGGCTGACGGCCGTCTACGTGACGCATGATCAGGAAGAGGCGATGGCCGTCTCCGATCGCATCATCGTCATGAAGAATGCCGAGATCGCTCAGGAGGGGGCACCGGAAGACCTCTACGAACGACCCGCCTCCGCCTTCATCGCCGACTTCATCGGCGACGCCAATCTGATCGACGTGGATGTGACCCCCGGCGGAGCGACCACCGCCGTCGACCTGCTCGGCCGGCGGATCGAGCTGCCGCTCGCAACGACAGTTCGGGGTGCCGGCAAGCTGGTGCTGAGGCCGCATCAGATGGTCATCCGCGCCGAGCCGACACCCTATTCTCTGCCGGCCGAGGTCACTTACGCCGCATATCTCGGAAGTCAGATTCAGTATTCGCTGGAAACCCAGGCGGGGCCGCTGTTCGCTTCCGTGGCGCCCAAGGCCAAGCCATTCGCTGTCGGTGAGCAGGTCCACGTGGGTTTTGATCCGGCGGATCTCCGGATCGTTCCTGGGGCGTAGCAGGCCCTGAGGAAGTCGACGCCCTCGCTTGCTCGACGCGCGGATGAGCCCATTGATCGGTCTGGCCGACGTTCGGCGGCCGACCGATTCATGCGGCTTTTAGATTCATCTGCTAAATGCCCATCATTGCGAACTCTGCGATCGATTTTGGAAGACGAATGTCTTCCTATCCTGATCCGGTGCGTTCTCCTGCGGAGAACGGGAGGGCGAGTTGGGCGAGTTTCTCCATATTCCGACGCTCTTCTTCATCCTGGCTGCGGCGAGCTGCTGCATCTGCGTCAGTCTGATGTTGACCTGGGCGACGTCGCGCGGCGAGACGTGCGCCCTGTCGTGGGGGGCGGCCTTTGCCCTGGCCGTGCTCACCATGATCCTGGTCGCGCTACGCGGTCAGGTCCCGCACGTCCTGTCTGTTACCATCGCCAATGCTGTCCTGCTCGCATCCTTCGGCGCTCTCTGGTTGGGATACCGACAGTTCATCGGCCGTGCAGGCCGCGCCGCTCCCTGGATGGCCGGAGCGGGCGCTCTGGTCTGGCTGGCGCTCTCTGCGGTCAGCTCCTTGTTCGATGATGTCAACATTCGAGCGTCCGTCCTGTCGGGCATCGAACTGGTGTATCTCCTGTCCATCGTCGCCGGCCTTGTTCGCCACCATACGGAGGAGCCTCTGCCATCGGTTGGCTTGACCGCCGTACTGGTCGGGACCCATGCTGCGGTGCAGGTCTACTGGATAGCCTCAGCGATCGTTGCGCCGATCGAGCCCGCCACGGTCGTCCTGCCCAACAGCCTCGCCATGGGGCTGAGGTTCACCGAGTCGTCGATCTTCGTGGTCTTTCTCGGCCTGTTGCAGCTGGTGATGATCGGGCAGCGGTCAGAACGTCGCTATCGCATTGTTTCGGAAACAGACTCCCTGACTGGGCTTGCCAACCGGGGCCACTTTTTCCGCCACGTTGGTGCCGCCATGAGCCAAGGTGGCCAACCTGGCGCCCTGATCCTGTTCGACATCGATCACTTCAAGACGATCAATGACACGCATGGTCACCCGACCGGCGACCGGGCTCTGGTGGCGTTCGCATTCGGCCTTGCGGCGGCAGTACCGGCCGGCGGCGTGGCGGCGCGCATCGGCGGCGAGGAGTTCGCCCTGTTCCTGCCGGAAGCGACCACGGACGAGGCTGCCGAGGTAGCCGACGACATCCGCCGCATGACGGCCAATCTTCGTATCGCCGCGGCCAGCGGCACGGTACGCTTGACCGTCAGTTGCGGCGTCGCTGGTATGGGCGAAACCGGATCGGACGTTCAGAACTTGCATGCGGCCGCTGATCGCGCCCTGTATCTCGCCAAGGGCAATGGCCGCGACCAGGTCGCCGTTCACTGCCCCTCCGTCGCCGAGGGGGAGATGCGTCTAGATTGTGTCATTACCGCCGCCGCACACTGAGCTTCGGGTTGCGGAGCCGGGCCTGAACTGTCAATGACTTGCCGCGCCGGGGCGCCAGGGGGCGGTGCTGGTTGTTCGTCCGCGGCCTTACTTGACCATCATCGCATAGTGCGAGGGAGGGGCTGATGATCGAACTTCGGATTCAGTTGCGGGTGGATGCCGACACGCGCATCGGCCCGGGCAAGATTTCGCTTCTGGAGGCGATCGCCCGCGCTGGCTCGATATCGGCCGCCGCCCGCGAGCTGGAAATGACATACCGTCGCGCCTGGGAACTCATCGACCACATGAACAAGGCTTTTGGCCAGCCGCTGGTCGTTGGGCATACCGGAAGCGCGGGCGGGGCGTCGCTGACCGCTCTGGGAAGCGACGTAGTCCGCCGCTTCCGCCTTGTCGAGGAACTCGCGCGGGAGAGTGCCGCGTCCCACATTGCCGCCCTCGATGCGGCGATCCTGACACCCGGTTCGGTTGCCGCCTCGGATGCGGACTCGCAGGACGACGACCTAGACTAAAGACGGTCCGCGGGTCTTTGGCTGTCTGGGCAATTGTGTTCTCAATCGTATAATTTCAACTGTTTGATGCGCGTGAGCCTTTTGCGGCCGGTTTCCGCTAAAAATACTTCAGTATTGGATTTTTCTTTCTTTCCATGAGAATGCGAATTCAATTATGTCGCCGCAAACATAATAGTATAGGTTCGTATTTCATCTGATTTGCTTGGATTTGTGACTTTCGGCAAGGATGGTTCAGGCGAGCGTGGCGATCACGCAGCCAACCATTGTCTGGCAAGGCCGAAATCACGAGGCATTTGGGGACCTCCGGATCGGCAGTTGGAGGAAGAGCCATGCCTAAAGTCATTCGCGTCAACATGACCGATCTCTCGGTCCGTATCGAGGAAGCTCCGGCCGCCTGGGCCGGCCTCGGCGGACGCGCCCTGACGTCGACCGTCGTCGCCGCCGAAGTGCCGCCGACCTGCCATCCGCTCGGCCCCAACAACAAGCTGGTGTTCGCTCCCGGCCTGCTGTCTGGCACCGCTGCCGGCAACGCCGGCCGCATGTCCGCAGGCGCCAAGAGCCCGCTGACCGGCACCATCAAGGAAAGCAACGCCGGCGGCACCTGCGGCCGCATGCTCGGCCGCCTCGACATCAAGGCGATCATCATCGAGGGCCAGCCGGCTTCGACCGACGCCTGGTACAACATCCGCATCAGCAACGAGGGCGTGGTGGTCGAGCCCGAAACCGAGACGGTCGGGCTGAACAACTTCGCCGTTCTGGAATCGGTTGCCCGCCGCTACGGCGAGGACAAGGGCGTCATCACCATCGGCTCGGCCGGTGAGAACCTGATGCTGATCTCCAACATCTCGACCCGCGACCCCGAAGGCAAGCTGCGCAGCTTCGGCCGCGGAGGTCTCGGCGCGGTGATGGGCTCCAAGCGCGTCAAGTTCATCACCATCGACCAGGACGGCACCCGCCCGGTTCCGCTGGTCGACTCGGCCGCCTTCAAGGCCGCCAACATGGTGTTCACCAAGGCGCTCAAGGATCACCCGGTGTCCGGCCAAGGCTTGCCGACCTATGGCACCGCCGTGCTGGTCAACATCCTGCACGAGATCGGCGGTCTGCCGACCCGCAACTTCACGTCGGGTCAGTGCGAGCACCATGACATGATCTCGGGCGAGCACATGTATGACACCATCGTCGCCCGTGGCGGCGAGCCGACGCACGGCTGTTCGCTCGGCTGCGTGATCCAGTGCTCGCAGGTCTACAACGACAAGGACGGCAAGTATCTCACCTCCGGCTTTGAATACGAGACCATCTGGGCCTTCGGCGCCGACTGCCTGATCGACAACCTCGACCTGATCGCCGAGTGCGACAACGTCATGGACGACCTTGGCGTCGACAGCATCGAAACGCCGGTGATGTTCGGCGTCGCCATGGAGGCTGGCATCCTCAAGTTTGGCGACGGCAAGGAAGTGTTGCGCCTGCTGCGCGAGGAGATCGGCAAGGCCACGCCGCTCGGTCGCGTCCTCGGCGGCGGCACCGCCCTGGTCGGCAAGACCTATGGCGTTGCCCGCGTGCCGGTGGTCAAGGGGCAGGGCATTCCCGCCTATGATCCGCGTTCGGTCAAGGGCATCGGCGTCACCTACGCCACGACCACCCAGGGCGCCGACCACACGGCGGGTTACGCCGTCGCCACCAACGTGCTCAACGTCGGCGGCAAGGTCGATCCGCTGTCCAACGTGGGCCAGGTCGAACTGTCGCGCAATCTCCAGATCGCCACGGCGGCCATCGACTCCACCGGCCTCTGCCTGTTCATCGCCTTCCCGGCGCTGGACATCGCCGAGTGTCTGCCGGCCACCGTCGACATGCTGAATGCCCGCTTCGGCACAAAGCTGACGATGGACGACGTGGTGGGCCTCGGCAAGACGGTGCTCAAGCTTGAGCACGAGTTCAACCTCGCGGCCGGCATCGGCCCGGAACAGGACCGCCTGCCCGAGTTCTTCGAGCTCGAAGCGATCGCTCCCCACAACGTCAAGTGGGACATGGACCAGAAGGAACTCGCCACCTTCTGGAACTTCTAAAGCAGTTTCAGCAAAAGTGGGGACCGGTTTTGCGTCCGAAACTGCGCTGAATCTAGTGGATGGAGCGCATTCGCAGAATGCGTTCTGAGATGAGATGGTCATGCGGATCACGGTCAAGCTCTTCGCGACCTTTCGCGAGAACCGCTTCAAGGAGGCCCGGCGGGAGTATCCGCCGGGAACTACCGTCGCCGACGTGGCGGCGGAGCTTGAAATCGAGGCGGGCCTGATCGGCATGATTTTCATTCACGGGCGCGCGGCCGAACTCGATCGCGTGCTCGAAGAAGGCGACGTTCTGGCGCTCTTTCCCCTCCTCGGAGGGGGCTAGGCTCGTTTCCTCCTAGGTGCGTTTAGTCGTGGAGTACGCGCCCCCAACGCGTGCTTTTCGTGGAGCAACCGGAACGAACGTGGAGGAGGCCCGACATGGGCCTCCTCAGCCGTTTCAGCCAGGCAAGTCGGAGGGGGCACCTTGCTATCCAAACTGGAGCTCGAGCGTTACAGCCGGCATATCCTGCTCAGGGACGTCGGTGGCCCAGGCCAGCACAAGCTCAAGGCCGCTCGGGTATTATGCGTCGGCGCAGGTGGTCTCGGATCGCCGGTGATCGAGTATCTGGCGGCGGCCGGCGTCGGCACACTCGGCCTCGTCGACGACGACAGGGTCAGCCTCTCCAACCTGCAGCGGCAGGTGGTGCACTCGACGGAGAATGTCGGCAAGCTGAAGGTCGAGAGCGCCCGCGAGCGGATTGCCGCCATCAATCCCAATGTTGCCGTCGAACTGCATCCGCTTCGACTCGATGCGGATAATGTCGGTGAGCTTGTGGGGGCTTACGACTACGTCGTGGATGGCACCGACAACTTTCCGACCCGCTTTCTGGTGGCCGACACCGCCTATGCCCGGCGCAAACCGCTGGTCACGGCCGGCGTGCTGGAATTCTACGGGTCCGTGACGACTCTGTTGCCATATGCGATGGACACCAACGGCCAGCCTAACCCGAGCTGGCGCTGCCTGATGCCGCGAGAGCCGGAAACAGCCGCGCTCACCTGTTCGGAAGTCGGCATTCTCGGGGGCGTTGTTGGCGTGCTCGGCACGCTTGCCGCCTGCGAGGTACTGAAGCTGATCACCGGCGTCGGCACGCCGCTGATCGGGCGTCTCCTGATGGTCGACATCCGCGACATGGGCTTCGACCTCGTCGATTACTACCGAAATCCGGCGTCTCCCGTGTTCGGACAAGGCTGAGGTGCTCGCATGGGCGGAGAGATAGAACTCATTGCCTTCATGGGGTTGCGGAAGCTGTTCGGTGACCGCGGCTGGTCGATCCCGCATTTTCTCAAGATCGAGACCGACATGACGGGCGAGGAGCTGCTGCGCTTCCTGTCGATCGAGAGCGCCAAGGTGGAATCGTTCATCGTCAATCGCTCGGCCATCGCCGTCGAGGAGGCGATCATCCATCCGGGCGATCGCGTTGCCCTGGTCCCGCCGGGCGTGCCGGGGCCGCACCGTCTGTTGCTCGGCATCCATGGTCAGACGAAGCCGGCGCAGCCCTTCGGCATGGTCTTTTCGGACACGGACAACGACACCAAGAAAGACGAGGACCAATGACCCTCGACAAGCCGGAACTGCTGGCGCGCGCCGCCATGACGATCTGCATCAACTGCGAACAGTGCCGCGAGTTGATGGAAGACGCGCCCTGCCAGTATTTCCCGCGCCTGTTCCACCTTGCCGACCGCGCCAAGTCGGGCGGCAAGCCGGTATCGGGGCAGGATCTTGCCGAACTCATCGACCTTTGCAACGCCTGCGGCCAGTGTCCCTGCCGTCCCGTTCAGAGCGACATCCGCCGGGCCAAGGACGCTTTCGTGGAACGGGACGGCCTGCCGCTTGCCACCCGATTCATCGAGAACGTCCAGTTGGTCGGCCGGCTCTGCGGCACCTTTCCGGCGCTGGTCGACATCGTGATGAGAAACCCGCTGCTCGGGCGGATGGCCCGGCGGCTCGTCGGCGTCCATCCGGACCGCAAGATGCCGTCGTTTCCGCGAGATCGCCTGGCGAAATGGGTCAGGCGGCGCGGCCTCGACCGCCCGAAGCCGGCGGAGGGGCGCAAGGTTGCCTATTTCGTCGGGTGCACGGCGCGCTACATGTTTCCGGATGTGGCCAAGGCGACCATCGAGGTGCTGGAAAGAAACGGCGTCACCGTCTACGTGCCGGAGCAGAAATGCTGCGGCATGCCCACCTACCTCGAAGGCGACAAGCCGTTCACGCTTGATCTTGTCGCCGCCAACCTGCCGGTTCTTCAGCAGTGCGTCGAGGACGGCTACGACATCGTGACGGCCTGCCCAACCTGCTCCTTCATGTTCAAGTCGGTCCTGGCGCGCGATGCTCAGTTCTCACCTGTTTATCGCGATCGCATCCGGGACTTGGCGGTTGAATGCGGCGGCGATACCGGGGCTATCGCCAATGCGCTCACGGCCGAGGTCGCCGCTCCATCCGGCCGCACCAGCAGCGTCGCATCCGAGTTTCTGGCGCCCTGGGTGATCAACTACAATCTCGGCTTGCATGCCGAGGCCGATGGCGGGGACGTGGGCTATTTTGCCGGTTGGGATGCCAACCAGCGGATCAAGGTGGCCGCGCATGTCTTCGAGCTCGGCGAGTATCTCAGAGCCCTCGACCACGAGGGAGCCTTGCGCCTGCCGCCCATGGAGCCGTCGGAAAAGCTCTCCTATTTCCCGCCCTGCCATCTCCGGGAACAGAACATGGGTCGGCCGTGGCTGAGCCTGCTCGAAGAGGCGCCGCAGTCCGACATTTCGCCGGTGGGGCAGCCGATGGACTGTTGCGGCCTCGGTGGCATCATGGGGTTCAAGAGGGACTTCCATGCCGCGTCGCTGGCCATGGGGCGCGGTTTGATCGAGAGGATCGCGACGGCGGCGCCGGATCGGATCGTCACGGAGTGCCTGGCCTGCCGGCTGCAGTTCACGCAAATGCAGGACAGGCCGGTGTCCCATCCCGTCGAGTTGCTGGCCCGGGCCTATCGTCGTGAAAGCGACGGACGCGTTGCGGACAAGGCGCTTTCTCAGGCTATGGTAGGCGGCGGACAACACACGGATTGAAGCGGAGAGTCGAGGTCATGGTGCAGTTGAGTTCGGACGCCTTCGCTTTCGGCGGTGAGCTGATGCCGGTTGAAGACGCCCTGGCGCTGGTCGCTGCCCGGATTCCGCCGCTCAGCGAAACCGAGAAGGTGAGCCTGATCGATGCCGACGGTCGGTTCCTCGCCTCGGATGTGATCGCTCCGATCGACCTGCCGGTGTTCGACAACTCGGCCGTCGACGGCTACGCGGTGGCACACGCGGATCTCGCGGCTAGTGGGCCTACCGTACTGCCGGTCGGTGCCAGGATCGCGGCGGGGCAGGCGGCATCCACCCCCATTGCCGGGAGAACGGCGGCGCGCATCTTCACGGGCGCGCCCATGCCGCCCGGAACGGACACCGTGTTCATGCAGGAAGACGTGACGGTCCGTGAGGATGGTGGCGTCGAGCTGCCGCCGGGGCTCGGCAAGGGTGCCAACTGCCGCCCGAAGGGAGAAGATATCGCCCGCGGAAGCGTGGCCGCGCCAGCCGGCCGGCGGCTGGAGCCGCGCGACATCGCGCTGCTGGCTGCGCTCGGCATTACCGCCGTCGAGGTTCGCCGGCGGCCGCGCGTGGCGGTGTTCTCCACCGGCAACGAGCTGCGCGATCCGGGACAGACACTCGGAGCCGCGGCGATCTACGACTCCAACCGCTTTTCGCTCCAGGTCATGCTGAAGCGGGCCGGATGCGAGGTGTCCGACCTCGGCATTCTTCCCGATGATCGCAACACCACGGCCGCGCGTCTCGGCGAAGCCGCTCACGCGCATGACCTCATCGTGACCTCCGGCGGCGTTTCGACCGGCGAAGAGGATCACGTAAGGGCCGCCATCACCGCCAGCGGTTCGATGGTCTTCTGGCGTCTTGCCATCAAGCCGGGACGGCCCTTGGCTATGGGCATCATCAATGGTGTGCCGCTGGTGGGGCTTCCGGGCAACCCGGTGGCGGTCTTCGTCACCTTTGCCCATGTATTGCGGCCGCTGGTGATCGCGCTGTCGGGCGGAACACCGGCTCCGATCGCCGCCATGACCGTTATCTCGGGGTTCGACTACAGGAAGAAGGCCGGCCGCCGGGAGTATGTTCGCGTGTCGCTCGAAAGCTCGGAGGGGCCGGCCATTGCCAAGAAGTACCCCGTCGACGGTGCCGGAGTTCTGACCTCGCTGACCCGGACCGATGGGATGGTCGAGCTTCCCGAAGCCTGTACGAACGTTCGGGTCGGCGATCCGATTTCCTTTTTCGCCTATAGCCAGCTCACCTGAGGGCCGCATCCGATGAGCATCGCAGCGGGTTCGGCATCCCCTTCGGTTCTGTGCAGGAGTTGGCTCGGATGAACCTGCCAATGGGAAACCATGCGCCGAACTGCGGCCCGGCTTGCGGCACCGACCCCAACTGCGAGCAATGCGCCTCTTCGGCAAGGCAGTCCGGTCCGAGCAACCCCGTTGGCCGCTTGCCGCATCACGGCCAGATTCTGGCGGCGCGGTCGCGCTTCCTGTCCACCGGTTCCGTTCCGGAGGGCGTGCCGACGCCTCTTGTCCGGTCATGGCAGAGGAGCAGCCAGTTCGGCTTCGCGCCGCCGGCGTCGGCTCGGCAGCGCGACAGGCTGGAGGAATCGGGGCTGAGGAGCCTCAGGGAATGCCACGCCGATCTCATCGCGGCGTCGCGAGAGGAAATGGCGTCGCTGGGGCACGAGTTGAACGATCGTGGCGGCGTGGTGGTCCTGACCGATCCCTCGGGCATCGTGCTGAGCCGCATGGGCGAGGGCGCCTTTTCCGACGATGCCGACCGGTTGGGCCTCAATGAAGGCGTCGACTGGTCCGAGCAGGCGATTGGAACCAATGCCATTGGCACTGTGGCCCTGGAAAGGGTTGCCCTCTCGGTAATCGGCGCCGAGCATCTCTTTTGTCTGAACACCTCCCTGAGCTGCTCGGCGGTGCCGATCCTCGATCCGTCGGGTGTGCTGGCCGGCGTTCTCGACGTCTCGACCTCGTTCACCGTGACCCACGATTATCTGCTGCCGCTGCTCAAACGCTCGGTGATCGAAATCGAGCGTCGCCTGTTCGATCAGCGCTTTTCCGGGCACGCGCAACTCCGCTTCCATTCCAACCAGTACATGTTCGGCGGCCCCCGCGATGGCCTGCTGGCCTTCGACGAGGATCGCCTGATCGGCGCCAATCGCGCCGCATTGGAGCTTCTCGGCCACGATTGGTCGGCGATCGGGACGGCTCGATTCCAGCATCTCTTCTCAGCCGGCTACGACGTCATCGAGCGAACAGCATCGTCGGGCGAGTGTCGGCTCCGTTCGGCGGAAGGGGCGGAGTTCTTTGCGCGCCTGCAACTGCCGCAGAGCTCTCGTTCCCGCCCCGCTCCATCCGGGCAGCACGACCCGAAAGCCCCGGCCTACACGGAGACCGGCCGCGAGGACATGCGCGCCCACCTGGCGCTGGAGCAGATCAAAGGGCGGGGAACGCTCAGGTTTCGTCCGATGACGGCAGGCCAGCTCATCTATGGAGCCGATCTGCTGGACGAGTGTGGCGAGGCCATTCTGATCGTCGCCTCCGGTCGCTATCGCTGCTTCGCCTCGCACGACGGGCGGGAGTTGACGCTGTTCACGCTCGGCTGTGGCGACGCGCTGCCGCTTCGGGCCGACCTCGCCGTCGAAGTCTGTGCCGATGGCGACGCGGCCATCGTTCCGCGGGCGGTCTTCCAAAGGCTCGTTCGCGATTATCCGGAGTTCGGCCGCTGCGTCCTGTCGGTCATCGAGGGGCTTCTGGGCCGGTCATTGTCGATGGTTGGCGACATGGCCTTCCGAAGCGTCCGCTACCGGGTGATCCGGCATATCTCCGCCCTCGCCGAACGCAGCGGTCGTGAAACGCCGGCCGGGATCACGATCGATCCGGCCCCCACCGGCGATGAGTTGGCAACCGCCATCGGGGCGGCGCGACAGTCCGTTTCCACCGTTCTTGCCGAACTCATCCGGTCCGGCGACATCCGCCGGACCAACCCGCGCGCCCTCGACATCCCCGATCTCGACAGGCTTCGGGCGGAGCTGCAGCGCGCGCTGTGATCCTAAAGACATCGTTCTGATGAAAACGGCCGGACGCGGGTCCCGGCCGGGGCACGCCTGCGATCCACGTCGCGGCTGAAGGAGACGTAGGTTGCCCGTCGCAATACTGGACTTGGGAAGAAAACTTACGTGTTGGGATTTGTCGCCTAGGCGACAGCCTTTCTGCCGAGGCCAAGGTAAGTGCAGTGAGTAATGGTCAGGTCAGGAGGAGAAACCTGCCAGCGAGGATAGGGAGTGGGAGGGAAGTTGCGCGCCTATTGACTAAAAACGTCTCAGACCATCGGTGACGCTTAGACTATAGGCGTATTCTGGCATGTTTTGTCCGAATGTCTTGCTTCCTAAACCAGAAAAATACCGTGATGAACGCCTAATCGGACTGCCATTGACCACATAAGACTAAATTATACCCAGTAAAACTACGTGGGACGAGGCATGCAGCAGGACGCGATATCCACCGCTTCGATCTTGTCGTTGCTCCTTGGCGACGGCGGGCACTTTCTGGGGATCATTTTCCTGTCGCTTCAGGTCACGATCACGGCCGTCACCTGTGCCGGGCTTGTCGGTCTGCCGCTTGGGGCGGCACTGGCCTTGTCCCGTTTCCCCGGTCGCACGGTGATCATCGTTCTGGTCAACACGATGATGGGGTTTCCGCCCGTCGTCGCCGGCCTTGCCATCTTCCTGCTTCTGTCGCGCTCCGGACCGCTCGGGGACATGGGGCTGCTGTTCACGCCGAAGGCGATGATGATCGCCCAGTTCGTCCTGGTGCTGCCGATCATCGTCGCACTGACCCGGCAGACGATCGAGGATCTCTGGACCGAATATCAGGATCACCTCACGTCGCTCGGCGCCGGGCGGCTGCGGTCCATTCCCACATTGCTGTGGGACGCGCGCTTCTCGCTGGTGACGACGCTGCTCGCCGGTCTTGGCCGCGCCAGCGCCGAAGTCGGCGCCATCCTGATCGTCGGCGGCAACATCGCCGGCTTCACCCGCACCATGACCACATCGATCGCCCTTGAAACCTCCAAGGGGGATCTGCCGCTCGCTATGGCGCTCGGCGTCGTCCTCATGAGCCTGACGCTGGCCATCAACAGTCTCGCCTATGGCATTTCGCGCGTCGGCGCGCGGTTTTCAGGGAAAAGCTGATGCGCGATACCACGTCTCTGCTGCCGCTGATCGTGCGCGACCTCCGCCTGGAGCGGGATGGCCGGGTGCTTCTCGACGTTCCCATCGCCCGCATTCAGAACCGCCAGCGCAATGTCATTCTCGGCCCGAATGGTGCGGGCAAGTCGCTGTTTCTCAAGACCTGCCACGGACTGGTTCCGCCGACCTCGGGCAGCATCGAGTTTACCCGTCCGGCGTCCGCCGCCGACAACCGGCGCAAGCAGGCGATGGTGTTCCAGAAGCCGGTGATGCTCCGCCGGTCGGTTCGGGCCAACTTTATGCACGCGCTCGCCATGGCCGGTGTGGGCTGGAGGGAGCGTAGGCGGATCGCGACCGAGACCATGGCGCAATTCGGCCTTTCCTCGCTGGCAGACATGCCGGCGCGCGTACTGTCCGGCGGCGAGCAGCAAAGGCTTGCGATTGCCCGCGCGGCGAGCCTCTGGCCCGACCTGTTGTTTCTCGACGAGCCGACTTCCTCGCTCGATCCGACCGCCAGTCGTCAGATCGAAGACATGCTGGAGATCCTGCATGAGCGGGGCGTCACGCTCGTGCTGACCACGCATGACCTTGGGCTCGCGCGTCGTTTTGCTGACGTGATCCTCTTCTTTCACAACGGCCGGCTCGTCGAAGAGAGCAATGCCGAGCGCTTCTTCACAGCCCCGCAAACCCCTGAAGCCAAGGCTTTCCTAGAACATCGCCTGTTCTGGTGAGGCTGCTCCATCTTTACGAAACGGGAGAATCCCAATGCTGCGTCGTACCTTCGTCACCGCTGCGGCGTCCATGCTGGTCGCCCTTGGCATGTTCCATCCGGCCGAGGCCGAGGAACGGTTCATCACGGTCGCGTCCACGACGTCGACCCAGGACTCGGGGCTTTTCGACGCCTTGCTGCCGGCGTTCACCGCGAAAACCGGCATCACCGTGAAGGTCATCGCGCAGGGAACCGGACAGGCGCTCGACACGGCCCGTCGCGGTGACGCCGATGTTGTCTTCGTGCATGCCAAGGCTCAGGAGCTCAAGTTCCTGGAGGACGGCTTCGGCGTGAAGCGCTACCCGGTGATGTACAACGATTTCGTCGTCGTTGGACCCAAGAGCGATCCGGCCGGCATCGCCGGCGGCAAGGATGTTGCCGCCGCCTTCAAGGCGATTGCCGAGAAGAAAGCCCCCTTCGTCTCTCGTGGGGACAAGTCCGGGACCCATAGCGCGGAACTGAAGCTCTGGACGGCGGCCGGCATCGATCTGCCGGCGGTGCGGGGCGAATGGTACCGGGAGATCGGACAGGGCATGGGGGCGACGCTGAATACCGCGAACGCCATGGTCGCCTACACGCTGTCGGACCGCGGCACCTGGATCGCCTTTGCCAACAAGGGCGACCTCGGGATCGTCGTCGAAGGCGATAAGAAGCTGTTCAACCAATACGGCGTCATGCTGGTCAATCCGACGAAGATCCCGACGGTCAAGGTCGACGACGGTCAGGCCTTCATTGACTGGCTCATCTCGCCGGAAGGGCAGGCGATGATCGCAGGCTATCGCATCGGCGATCAGCAGCTCTTCTTCCCGAACGCCGACGATCCCAAGGCCTGACCGCTACCAGCGCCCGGAGATGCCGTGCGCTTCGATGAGCCTCAGTGAGCCGCGGAGAGCGAATGATGCAGCCCAGACTCGTTGATACCTTTGGTCGAGAAATCACCTATCTCAGGGTCTCGGTGACCGATCGGTGCAACCTGCGCTGCCGCTATTGCATGGCCGGCGACGTTTCCTTCTCGCCGCGTCAGGACGTGCTGACTATCGAGGAACTCGGGTCTCTGACCTCGGCCTTCGTCGCCTGTGGCATCCGGAAAGTCCGGATCACAGGCGGCGAACCCTTGGTGCGCAAGGGTATCATGCACCTTGTCGAGGGGCTGTCGCGCCATCTGCGGACCGGCGCGCTCGACGAACTCTGCATGACCACCAACGGCGTGCTGCTGTCCAAGTATGCGCGCGGCCTAGCCGACTGCGGCGTGCGCCGACTGAATGTTTCGCTCGACACGCTCGATCCCGAACGGTTTGCCGAGATCACCAGCGGCGGCGATCTCGATACGGTGCTGAAGGGGATCGACGCGGCCCGCGACGCTGGCCTGGCAATCAAGCTCAATGCCGTGGCCCAGAAGGGCTACATCGAGCAGGATGCCGAGGCTCTCGTCCGGTTCGCCCAGGACAGGCATCTGGACATCACCTTCATCGAGACCATGCCGCTCGGCGAGGTCCGGAACAATTGCGCCGATCATTATCTGCCGCTTGACGAGTTGCGACGGCTGATCGAGCGTCGCTGGAAGCTGATCGACACCGACGAGTCGAGCGGTGGTCCGGCGCGCTATGTGCGAGTGGCCAACACCGGCGGCCTGATCGGCTTCATCACGGCGTTGAGCCACTGCTTCTGTGGCGATTGCAACCGTATCCGCCTCAGCGCCACCGGGTCTCTTTACACGTGTTTGGGCCACGAAGACGCCACCGATCTGCGCGGGCTCGTGCGTCAGGGCGCCGACTTGGAGACCATCGAGAATGCAATCCACGGCGCTGTTGCCGCCAAGCCCAAGTCACATGGGTTCGGCACGAGCCCGGGGCGGGAGCCGGCGTTGAAGAGGCACATGTCGGTGTTGGGCGGATAGCGCTTCGGCCGCATTGCTTATCACTTCAGCAACTTGCGTCCCTGTAGGATGGTCGTCACAGGGGACTTTCGATGATGACCAACGCCGCGCTCGATCTCCGCGAAATGGTGGTGTTTCTCGCGGCCGCCGGCGTCGTGCTGCCCTTCATGCATCGTCTGCGCATCAGCCCGATCATCGGCTTCGTCGGCATCGGCCTGCTGCTCGGTCCGGGCGGACTTGGGCGCTTTTCGGGAATGGTGCCGGGTATCGACTTCCTGCTGATCACCGATCGTGCCGGAATCGCCGTTCTCTCCGAACTCGGGCTGGTGTTTCTGCTGTTCATGATCGGCCTCGAACTGTCTCTCGATCGGCTTTGGGCGATGCGGGTGCGGGTGTTCGGCATGGGTGGCGCCCAGATGGTTGCCACGGCCACGGTCATGATCGTCTTGCTGCTGACGGCAGGCCTGCCTCTTCCGGCGGCCATCGTCATCGGTTCCGCCCTGTCGATGTCGTCAACGGCCATCGTCATGCAGATCCTTGCCGAGCGTGGCGCGGTCGGCGGCCGCCTCGGTCGCTCGGCGTTGGCCGTTCTGCTGTTTCAGGATCTGGCGGTCATCCCGATTCTCTTGATGACACAGGCCTTTGGCGACCGGAGCGGGCAGCCCGTCGTCCTCGATCTGGCCTTCGCCGCGATCAAGGCGGCAATCGCCGTCGCCGTGATCCTGGCACTTGGTCGTCTTCTGCTCCGCCCCCTGTTTCGCATGGTCATTGCAACCGGCATCCGCGAGCTGTTCCTGGCTCTCGTTCTCGTCACGGCGATCGGCACGGCGGTTCTGACGGAAACGATCGGCTTGTCGCTGGCGCTCGGGGCCTTTCTTGCCGGCCTCCTCGTTTCCGAGACCGAATACCGCCATCAGATCGCCGTCGACATCGAACCGGTGAAGGGCCTGTTGCTTGGCGTTTTCTTCGTATCCGTCGGGCTTGGCATCGATCTCGACCGCGTCGTTGCCGCGCCCTTCCTGCATCTCGGGGCACTGATCGGCTTTCTGGTCATCAAGGCGACCGTATTGCTGGCGGTATGCCTGGCGATCGGACTTCCCAAGTCCCTGATGGCCGAGTTGTCGCTGCTGCTCGCCGGCGGAAGTGAGTTCGTCTTCGTCGTGGTCGGCATCGCCGGCGGTTTCGGCCTGATCACGACGGAAGCGAGTAGCCTGATCGTGGTGGTGGTTGGCCTCTCCATGCTGTCTGCGCCGACGGTTGGCGTCATTACCCGACGTGTCGTCCCGCACCTCCTGCGCAACGAAAAGCCGGTTCCCGACCTGCCGCCGGAGGAAGAGGACGGCCACGTCGTGGTCGCGGGCTACGGTCGTGTCGGCCGGGCGGTTGGCGGTGCGCTCCGGGAAGCGGGCATTCCGATTGCTGCGGTCGACTCGGATGCGCTCATAGTGGGCGCCCTGCGCAAGACCGGCGTTGCCATTCATTGGGGCAACGCCATCCATCGTCCGCTCCTCAAACGGCTTGGAACCGGCAGGGCGGCGGCGCTCGTCGTCACCATGAACGATACGGCTGCGGCCGCCGATGTCGTTCGTGTCGCCCGGGCGGAATGGCCTGATTTGCCGATCTTTGCCCGTGCCCATGATACGCAGCATGCCCGGCTGTTGCTGGAATCAGGGGCCTCCAAAGTCGTTCTATTGCCGCTTGAGGCGAGCTTGCAGCTCGCCGAAGCCGTTCTTTCCGCGACGGGCGTCCCGGACGAGGTGGCCCATGCGATCACCGGTGCCGAGCGCGATCGCCAGCTAGCGGCGTTGCTCCCGCCTGCCGTCCTGGGGTAGCCGCCTCCGCCAGCGCTGCCGATCGCTAAGCCGTTAGGCGCGATTCCTGCCTTTTGCACAGGATGGTTCAGGGGTGGTGAAGGACCCTATCTTGAACGCTGTCCTCCGGTAGACGATAGCTTTGCCCAATAAACAATACTGGGCAGGGGCGAAGCGAACATGTCTCAAGGTCGCGACGGGTTTACCACGACGTTCGGTGCACTGATGGCCACCCTCGGGTCGGCCGTCGGTCTCGGCAATATCTGGAAGTTTCCATCGTTGACCGGCACCAACGGCGGCGCGGGTTTTCTTCTGGTCTATCTCGCAGCCACCATTCTGGTCGGTCTGCCGGTGATGATTTCCGAGATCATGCTCGGCCGGACGGCGCGGGCCGACGCGATCACCACCTTCGACAAGCTGGCCCCGAGGAACCAGTGGTGGTGGAAGGCGATCGGCTGGATGGGCTTTGCCGCCGCGCTTCTCATCATGGCCTTCTATTCCGAGGTGGCCGGCTGGGTTTACGCCTATATCTTCAAGTCGCTGACCGGCGAGATCGCCACCACCGACCCGAAGGCGGCCGAGGTGGTGTTCGGCCAGCTCGTGTCCAACCCCTGGTCTTCGCTGATCTGGCAGTGGGTGGTGCTCGGCCTCACCGGCTTCATCATTGCCTTCGGCGTCTCCAAGGGCATTGAGGCGGTGACGCGCCGGCTGATGCCGCTCTTGTTCATCCTGCTGCTGATCCTCTGTGTCCGCAGCCTGACCCTGTCGGGCGCCGGAGACGGGCTGGCCTTCCTGTTCAACCCGGACTTCGCCAAGATCACCCCCGCGGTGATGCTCACGGCGCTCGGTCTCGCCTTCTTCAAGCTGTCGCTCGGCATGGGCACCATGCTGACCTACGGCAGTTATTTCCGCGAGGACCAGAACATCGCCAAGACGGCGACGCGGGTGATGCTCGCCGACCTCTCGGTGTCGCTGCTCGCCGGCATCGCCATATTCCCGGCCGTGTTCGCCTTTGGCTTCGAGCCGGCAGCCGGCCCCTCGCTGGTCTTCATGACCATTCCGGCCGTGTTCACCTCGATGCCGGGCGGCACCGTGTTCATGGCCTTGTTCTTCCTGCTGACGGCCATCGCCAGCGTCGGGGCCATCCTGTCCCTGCTCGAAGTGGTGGTGGCCATCCTGTCGGAGCGCTTCGGCCTGCCGAGGAAGGCGGCGGCGATCAGCACCATCGCCATGATCGCCGTGTTCGGCGTGCCGGCGGCGCTGTCGCAGGGCGTGATGGCCGATTACAAGATCTTCGGCCTCAATCCGTTCGACCTGTTCGACTTCCTGAGCTCGAACATCCTGCTTCCGGTCGGCGGCATCCTGATCTGCCTGTTCGTCGGCTGGGTCTATGGTCTGGCGGCGCCCGAAAAGCGGCTCGCCGAAGCAGGAACGTCGGTTCAGCGTGTGGTGATCCGCAGCGTGTTCTTCCTCGTCCGTTTCGTGGCGCCGGTGGCCATCGCCATAGTGCTGCTGAACGGGTTGGGCGCGTTCTGACGGGTTCGGTTTTTCCGGAAGGCGCCTGAGCGATTGGGCGTCTTCCGGCCATCGGGTTAAGGGTCTCAGCCCGTGCTGAGCTTGCGACCCAACCGGTCTTCGACCGAGGCGATCTTGGTGGCAAGGCGGCTCGTCTCTCCTTCGCGATAGTCGACCTTGAGCGCTACCTCGACGCGCGGACAGTCAGCACGCATCGCCTGGAAGCATTGGGTCACCACCGCCATCACCTCGTTCCATTCGCCCTCGAGGATCGTACCCATGGGGGTGAGCTGATAGGCAACGCCGCTTTTGTCGATGATGTCGAGCGAGCGGGCGACATAGGGGCTTAGGCTTTCGCCCTTGCCGACGGGGTACATCGCAAATTCCAGAAGGACCATCTGAGTTCCTTTCGCGGCCTGATGGCTGGTTCGGTGTTCTGGCTGGACTCAGCTTAGGGCGGCTGAATCCCGGCGATCTCGTCTCTTACGCCGCTTGGCGCATGAATCGCCCTGGCGGCAGGCCGACATGCCGGCTGAAAGCCGTGCTGAAGGTGCTGGCGGAACCGTAGCCGATCCGTCTCGCGACCTCCTCCAGGGCCATGTCGCCATTGCGCAGCAAGGTCTTGGCGAGCGCCATGCGCCAGGACAGCAGATATTCCATGGGGCGGACGCCAACCGTGCGGGTGAAGCGGCCGAAGAAAGCAGAGCGCGACATGCCCGCCGCGCGCGCGAGCTCCGGCACCGTCCATGCCCGTTCGACATCGCCATGCACCAGGCGAAGCGCAACGGCGATGCGCGGATCGGCCAACCCACGCAACAGACCCGGCCGTGCTTCCTGCGTCGGCGCCGCCCGCAACGCCTCCACCAGCAGGATCTCCACGAGCCGTTCGAGGATGAGGTCGCGGCCGATGTCGTCGCGCGCCGCCTCCTCGCCAACGAGACGAACCAGTTGCGTCAGTCGTGGCACGCCACGGATGTGGATCATGCGCGGCAGGAGCGACACGAGAAGATCGGCGTCCGGCGAGGCAAAAGCGAAATAGCCGCCGAATTGCCTGACATCTGGGGGGCCGTCGACCCGACCGTGGCGGACCTCTCGATCGGGCGGGGATGCAGTCGCCGGATCGATGCGGACCACGGGCGCCGGCTCAAATCCCGACATGGTGAAGGCCGGTGTCGCCGGCAGGAGAACGAAGTCGCCTTCCTCCAAGATGACCGGCTCCTCGCCGTCGACGGCAAGCCGGCACCGTCCCTCGGTCACCGCACAAAAGCCCGGCTGACCGAACTCGGCGTAGCGCACCGCCCAGCGCCCGGCGCCACTGATCCCCTTGGAATAGATGGCTCGGGGCCGCAGGAGGCGGATCACATCGGAGAGTGGATCGGTCATTTGGATTATTGCCAATGAAATGTGGACTAGTGATCGGCGATAATCCTGATAATGCCCGCTACAACACTCCTGTCAACGGAGAATAGGAGATTGCCATGAAAACTGTGCTCATCACCGGCTGCTCGTCCGGCTACGGGTTGGAGACCGCTCGTCATTTCCACGCCCAGGGCTGGGCCGTTATTGCCACCATGCGCAACCCGCGCGAGGACCTCTTTCCGAAGTCGGATCGCATCCGCGTTCTCTCACTCGATGTAACCAACGTCGACAGTATCGCTGCAGCCATCGAGGCAGCCGGCCCGATCGACGTGCTGGTCAACAATGCGGGCATCGGCGTGGTCGGTGCCTTCGAGGCGACGCCGATGGCGCATGTGCGCAAGGTGTTCGATACCAACACCTTCGGCGTCATGGCGATGACGCAGGCCCTCATCCCTCAGATGCGGGAGCGCCAGTCGGGCGTCATCGTCAACGTGACCTCCAGCGTGACGCTGGCGCCGATGCCGCTTGCCGCCGCCTACACGGCCAGCAAGCAGGCCATCGAGGGCTTCACCGGGTCGCTGGCCCATGAACTCGCGGCATTCGGCATACGGGCAAAACTGGTGGAGCCCGGATATGCGCCGACGACGCGCTTTGCCGAGAACACCGACATTCCAGTCATGGATCTCATTCCGGAAACCTATGCCGACTATGCACGTCCCATCTTCGCGGCCTTCGCCAACCCGTCGCTGACGACCAGGGAAAGTGACGTGGCCGAGGCAGTGTGGCTGGCGGCCAACGATGCCTCCGGTCGGCTGCGCTATCCAGCGGGTGCCGATGCCGTCGCTTTGGTTCAGGGTGACTGAACCTGTTCGCGGAGAGTCGGGACACTTTCGTCAAACAGGAGGCGGGCCGCCGCCTCCCTTGCCGTCGCCGGATGGAGATTGTCTGCGTGCCGCCTCTGCCCTGCTGAAAGAAACGGCTTGCCGCGCCGACCGAGTGCGACAAAAATGGAAGTGAGATCTCTTGTTTTTCTAGATCTCAATTGCCGCGTTTATTGGTTTGTTTTCTTACGTGAAGTGTTCGTGGAGGTCACCATCATGTCGACCGGAACCGAGTTCGCAAGTCACGACGAGTATTTGACCGGTAGCAGTGGTCTTCGGTTGTTTGTTCGCTCCTGGCTGCCGCAGGGCATGCCCAGAGCCGTTCTTGTCATTTGCCATGGCGTCATGGCCCATAGCGGTCATTATGTCTGGGCCGCCGAGCGAGCTGCCGAGGCGGGGTACGTGGTCTACGCTCTCGACCTCCGGGGGCGCGGGCGGTCGGAGGGCGCGCGGTTCCTGGTGTCCAGCGTCGACGAATATGTGAGCGATCTTGCCCAGGTGATCGCCCTGGCCCGTGACCGCAATGCCGGGCTGCCAGTGTTCCTTCTCGGGCATAGTGCCGGCGGTGTCGTGTCCTCGCTCTATGCCCTTCGGCACCAGGACCTGCTGGACGGATTCATTTGCGAGAGCTTCGCCTATCGCGTGCCGGCACCCCAGATCGCGTTGGCGACGCTCAAGCTGTTGGCTCCGTTGATCCCAAAGGTTCCAGCCCTGAAGCTGAAAACGGAGGATTTCTCGCGCAATCCGGACGCCGTGGCAGCGCTCGATCGCGATCCGCTCATTGCGGGAGAAAAACAGCCCGTCGGCACGGTAGCGGCTCTGGTGCGCGCCGGGGACGAGCTTCGGGAGGGGTTCCCCCGAATTACCCTGCCGCTTCTCGTTCTGCACGGAACCGCGGACAAGGTAACCCTGCGGGAGGGCAGTGAGGAGTTTTTCGCGCGCGCCGGTTCGGCGGACAAAGGCCTCAAACTCTACGACGGGCATGTTCACGACCTGCTGCAGGATGTCGGACGCGAGCAGGTGATGTCCGACATTCTCGGCTGGATCGGCGAGCGCCTGCCATCGCAAAGCGGAGAAGTGTTGGCTGGATAAACCATCCCACCGCCTATTCGTTGATCTCGGTGCTTTTCGTCTGATCACTGAGCTTCGATTGATATCTCGTCGCCGTACTCGGATAAAGAAAACCCCGTGCGTCCGGGGCGGACGGCACGGGGAGAGTTGGCCGGGTGCGCGCCCACTTGGGGCGGGGGTCTAGGCACCTCGGCAGGGCGTCAGGCTTGATGGCCGATCAGTGCGGCCATTTCGGTGATGCGGGGATCGCAACGGTTGCCGCCGAGCCGCCCTTCGGGCTCGGCGAGCTCTTCGTTCCGCCTGACGAAATCCTGAGCGGTAAGGCGGAGGATGTCCGGCGGGGCGTCGCCGCTTTCGATGAGATAGTCGCGATACTCGTCTTCAAGCTCCTGGAGACGGGGTTTCATGGCTTTCTCTCCGCAAGGGTGATGAGACCGTCTGTTGGACAGGCAACCCGCAAGAACCCTTGTGGTTCCAACGGTTTTTTGATTGTCGGCTAGGCTGCGACCCTACTCATCGCCAGTTTTCGAGGACTTCGTCCACCGTGGTGACTTCGAGCTGTTCGGTGAAGCGGGTGAGGTAGAGCTCCATCAGCGCGTCATGCGTCTCGTCGACGAAGCTGCATAGGGCGTCCCCGACCAGGACGACGCGATAGCCGCGGTCGATGCCTCCGAGCGCCGAGGCCAGCACGCAGACATCGGTCTCGCCACCGGTGATGACGAGGGTATCCACGCCCGAGCCGGACAGCATCGCGTCGAGCTTGCCCTCGGTCCAAGGCGCGTAGACGTGCTTGTCCAGCACCTTGGCCGGGGGGACGAAGCGTTCCAGCGCCGGAACCAGCCGCACGGCATCTGTGCCCAGCTTCTCGAGCGTTATGTCGGCCCAGCGCTCGTAATAGCGCCCCCAGGTGCCGCGCCCCTCGCCGGGGTGGGCGGCCGGGATGAAGCGGGTGAAAAGGGTGCGGTCGGCATGCCGTTCGCACAACCGCTCGATTGCCGGCGTAACCCGTTCCAACCATGGCATGGCCCAAGGGTAGCCGGGGCCGAACACCCTCTGCATGTCGACGCAGAGATGCAGCGTCCCCGGCCCCAGCGGACCATAAACCAAGCCTTGTTCAGCCATCGGATCCTCTCGCCGCCGCGCCACCAGACGCGCTCAAAGGCCCGGCTTCATCACCACCTTGATGCAGCCGTCCTGCTTGTCGCGGAAGGTCTTGTAGAGGTCGGGTCCCGCCTCGAGGCCGGCGCGGTGGGTGATGACGAAGGTCGGATCGATCTCCCGGGAGACGACCTTCTGCAGGAGCGGTTCCAGATAGCGCTGGGTGTGGGTCTGTCCCATCTTGAAGGTCAGGCCCTTGTTCATGGCCGGTCCGAAGGGCACCTTGTCGAGAAGCCCGACATAGACACCGGGGATGGAAATGGTTCCCCCCTTGCGGCAGCAGAAGATCGCCTCGCGCAGCACATGCGGGCGGTCCGTGCCGAGGAAGAGCGCCGCCTTCACTTGATCGAGGGCCGAGTCAAAGCTGCCGGTGGGGTTGGATTCGGTTCCCACGCAGTCGATGCACCGGTCGGGACCGCGCCCGCCGGTCATTTCCATCAAAGCGTCATAGATATCCACCTGGCTGAAATCGAGCGTTTCCGCACGCCCGTGTTCGCGTGCCTTGGCGAGGCGCTCGGGCACCCGGTCGATGGCGATCACCCGTCCGGCGCCGAGCATCCAGGCACTCTGGATGGCAAACTGGCCCACTGGCCCGCAGCCCCAGATGGCTACGGTGTCTCCTGGCTCGATGTCGGCGTTCTCGGCGGCCATGTAGCCTGTCGGGAAGATATCGGACAGGAAGAGCACCTGCTCGTCATCGAGTTCATCCGGCACGCGGATCGGGCCGACGTCGGCGAAGGGCACGCGCAGATATTCGGCCTGACCGCCGGCATAGCCGCCGAGCATATGCGAATAGCCGAGAAGACCGGCCGGCGACTGGCCCATGACCTTGGCGGCCTGGTCGGCGTTGCGGTTGGAACGGTCGCAGAGGGAGTAGAGCTGCTTCTGGCAGAAGAAGCATTCGCCGCAGGAGAGGTTGAAGGGAACGACGACCCGGTCGCCGTGCTTGAACTTGCTGTGGGCGCGGCCAACCTCCTCAACCACACCCATGGTCTCGTGCCCGAGCACGTCGCCCGTCTTCATCGTCGGCATGTAGCCGTCCATCAGGTGAAGATCGGAGCCGCAGATGGCGCAGGCGGTGACGCGGATGATGATGTCGCGATCGTCTTCGATGCTGGGATCGGCGACGCTTTCACAGCGGATGTCGCCCTTGCCGTGCCAGGTCAGCGCCTTCATGCCAGTCTCCTGCGGTAACTTGTGAGGGCCGGAGGAACTCCGTCCACCGGCCTTTGTTCCCGTCCTCGGAGCTTGCCGGGCTATGCGATGTGCCGGCATCAAGAGCAGGGGGCGCCCGTCCGGCGTCCTCTTCGTCAGGGCAGGGCATAGGCGAGCACGTAATCGCCCGCCTTGGTGCCGATCGATCCGTGCCCGCCCGCCACGATCACCACCATCTGGCGGCCATCGGCGAGGGAGTAGGTCATTGGCGTTGCCTGTCCGCCGGCCGGAAGTCGTGCCCTCCAGAGCTCCTTGCCCGTCGTCAGGTCATAGGCGCGGAGGAAGTTGTCCACCGCCGCCGCCAGGAAGGCGACGCCGCCCTTGGTGATGATCGGACCGCCGATGCCGGGAACGCCCAGCTTGATGGGCAGCGGCAAGGCCGTCATGTCGTAGACCGTGCCGTTTCGGTGCTTGTAGGCGATCTCGCCGGTGTTGAGGTCGGCGCCGGCGACATAGCCCCAAGGCGGCGCCTGGCAAGGAATCTTGAGCGGACCGAGGAAAGGCCCCATCACCACGCCATAGGGCGCGCCTTCGTTGCGGTTGAGGCCCTGTTCGCTACCCTTTTCATTCTCGCCGGGCGGCGGGATATCGGCCCTCGGCACCAGACGCGAGGTGAAGGCGAGGTAGGTGGGCATGCCGAACATCACCTGCCGCTCGGGGTCGACGGCGACGCTGCCCCAGTTGAAGACGCCGAAGTTGCCGGGATAGACCAGCGTGCCATTCAGCGAGGGCGGGGTATACCGGCCCTCGTAGTTGAGCTGGTGGAACTGAATGCGGCAGGCCAGCTGGTCGAACATGGTCACGCCCCACATGTCCTTCTCTTGAAGCGGTCGCGGCATGAAGGAAAGGGCTGAGACCGGCTGGGTTGGGGCTGTGAAGTCCTCGGGAATGGCGCCGCCGGGGGCGGGTATCTCGGTGACCGGCAGGATCGGCTCGCCGGTTCGGCGGTCCAGCACATAGACGTCGCCCTGCTTGGTCGGGCCGACGAGCGCCGGAACGGTGGTTCCGTCGGGTCTGGTTAGGTCGATGAGGACGGGCTGTGCCGGCACGTCCATGTCCCAGAGATCGTGATGAACGGTCTGGCGGACCCAGCGATCCCGGCCGGTTTCCACGTCCAGTGCCACGATCGACGAGGAGTATTTCTCCACGTGGGCGCTGCGGCCCATGCCGAGCTGATCAGGCACCTGATTGCCGAGTGGGATGTAGACGAGCCCAAGGATCTCGTCGACGCTGAACACCGACCAACTGTTGGGCGAGTTGGTAGTGTAGGTTCGGCCCGGCGGCAGCGGGGCGGTTTCGGTGGGATTGCCGGAGTCCCAGTTCCAGATCAGGGCGCCGGTGTCGACGTCGAAGGCCCGGATGACGCCGGATTGCTCCTGCGTCGAATAGTTGTCGTTGACGGCGCCGCCGATGATGATCTTGCGCCCGGCGATGACGGGCGGCGAGGTGGAATAATAGTAGCCCGCCGGTTTGTGCTCCATGCCGGTTTCGAGATGCAGCGCGCCCTGATCGGCGAAGCCGGTGCAGACGCTGCCGGTGCGGGCGTCGAGGGCGATCAGGCGGGCGTCGGAGGTCGGCAGATAGACGCGTTCGGCACAGGCGGCGCCGGCGGTTGCGGCGGCATCACGATAGTAGGTCACGCCCCGGCAGGTCTGGTGTTGGCGGTTGGGATTGAGACCAGCCTCAGGGTCGTATTTCCACTTTTCCTTGCCGGTGGCTGCGTCGAGGGCGATGGCCCAGTTGTGCGGCGTGCAGAGGTAAAGCGTGTCGCCGACCTTGAGCGGCGTTACCTGATAGGTGGTCTCTCCGACGTCCTCGGGGCGCTTCACGTCGCCGGTCTGGTAGCGCCACGCCTCCTTCAGGTGGCTGACGTTGTCGACCGTGATCTGGGCGAGCGGCGAGTAGCGCTGCCCGAGGGGAGTTCGGCCATACTGCCACCAATCGCCATCGGGGATGCCACGCTGATCGGCCGCCGTCTGACCACCCTTTTCCGGCAGCCGACCATTGATGTCGTGAGGATCGACGAACATCGACCAACCAGCGACGCCAGCCGACAGGAGGCAGGCAACGACCAGCGCCAAGGCGGGTGGGCTGGCAAGGCTGGGGGACGCAGCGGCGCGCTTGAGATGCCAGCGGACGAAGGGCATGAGCAACCACAGACCGAGGAGCACGGGAAGGCCGCCGCGAGGACCGAGCTGCCACCAGTCGAAGCCGACTTCCCAGAGAGCCCAGACCAGCGTGCCGAACAGAACGGCGGCGTAGACGGTGAGGGCCTGCGCGCTTCGTCGGTAGAGCAGGAGAGCGGTGATCAGCATGCCGCCGCCGGCAAGGACGTAGTAGGCGCTGCCTCCGAGGGTGACGAGATAGGTGCCGCCGCCGAGGAGAAGCAGGCCGAACAGGCCCGCCACAAGAGCGCTGAAAGTCACCATCGCCGGCATTCCCTCTTCAATCGTCAGCCTATTGAAGCGTTCAGACGGGGATTGGTTCCATGAAAAGCCCTTTCTCGCGACCGGTCCGGAACTAGTTGGCACCTGCGGGGTTGGGCGGGTGACCTATGCACCGGAAGGATCCGAAGATGCGCGCCAATCCGCTGATGCTTGCCCTGGGGCTGCTCCTCGTCGTCGTGGTGGTGATCGGGGCGATCCGTCTCGGCGGAAACCTTGGCCGCGGCGAGGATCAAAAGGAGTTCCCGCCCCACGCGGTCCAGCAGTGACGGCTTTGCCAACAAGAATGATGCAAGGGCCTTGGAACTTTTTCCAGGGATGGGCGTTGCGCGTGAGGATGTCAGGCAGGGCCGGTTGGCCCGCCTCGCCGGCCACATGCCGGTCATTTGATTGGCGGCATTCTGCCGGCCGGCTATCGTTGTGCCAGATCGCCGCCGGGGAAGGGGAACGCGTTTGATGCTTGAAAACCTGGATGCCCTTCTGCTCGCGCGGCTGCAATTTGCCTTTACCGTCGCCTTTCATATTGTCTTTCCTGCTTTCACCATCGGATTGGCGAGCTATCTTTTCGTTCTCAACGCGCTCTGGCTCATCACCAAGCGGCAGGTCTACGAGCAACTTTTCGATTTCTGGAAGACGATTTTCGCCGTCGCCTTCGCCATGGGCGTCGTGTCGGGCATCGTCATGTCCTACCAGTTCGGCACCAACTGGAGCGTGTTTTCCGACAAGGCCGGTCCGGTCATCGGCCCGCTGATGGGCTACGAGGTCCTGACCGCCTTCTTCCTGGAGGCAGGTTTTCTCGGCGTCATGCTGTTCGGCCTCAAGCGCGTCGGCCATGGCCTGCACCTCCTAGCGACAGGCATGGTGGCGGTGGGCACCTTGCTGTCGGCGACGTGGATTCTCGCCGCCAACTCGTGGATGCAGACGCCCCAAGGCTTTGGCACCAACGAGGCCGGCCAGTTCATTCCGCTCGACTGGTGGGCGATTATCTTCACGCCCTCATTCCCCTATCGCCTGGTTCACATGGTGCTGGCGGCCTATCTGACCACGGCGCTGGTGGTCGGTGCCTGCGGCGCCTGGCATTTGCTGAAACGGACCGCCCCGGGGCGCAGCGCCACGATGTTCACGATGGCGATGGGCATGGTGGCCGTGGTGGCGCCCTTGCAGATTCTGGCAGGCGATTTTCATGGTCTCAACACGCTGGAACATCAGCCAGCCAAGATCATGGCGATGGAGGGGCACTTCGAGAGCCATCCTGAGGGCAGGGCGCCGCTCATCCTGTTCGGGCTACCCGATCAGGAGAACAAGCGCGTCGACTATGAGATCTCGATCCCGGGCCTCTCGAGCCTCATCCTGCGGCATGGCTGGAACGAGCCGCTCGCCGGCCTTGATACCATTCCCGACGAACTGGAGCCGCCCGTCGCGGTGGTCTTCTGGTCATTCCGCGTCATGGTCGCCCTGGGAATGGCCATGCTGCTCCTCGGCCTGTGGTCGGCTTTCTCCTGGTGGCGTGGTCGCCTGACGACCGATCGCTGGCTGCACAGGGCCGCGGTCGTCATGGGGCCGGCCGGATTCGTAGCGGTGCTGGCCGGCTGGATAACCACCGAGGTCGGCCGCCAGCCCTATACCGTCTATGGACACCTGTTGACGGCCGATTCCATGTCGCCGATCGCCGCCCCAGCCGTCGCGACCTCGCTGACGGCCTTCGTCATTGTCTACTTTTTCGTGTTCGGCGCAGGTGTGTTCTACATTTTCCGCCTGATGGCCCGTCTGCCTGTCGAGGCCGACGAAGAGGTGCTGGACAAGGGGCCGGTCCGGACGGCCGGCATCACTCCTGGTCCGGCTCAGGGCACGCATCAGGGAGATAGCCATGGGCATTGACCTCGCTTTCATCTGGGCCTTCCTGATCGCCTTCGCCGTCTTGGCCTATGTGGTGATGGACGGCTTCGATCTCGGCATCGGCATCCTGTTCCCGTTCTTCCGGGAGAAACACGACCGGGACACCATGATGAACACCGTGGCGCCGGTCTGGGACGGCAACGAGACCTGGCTGGTGCTGGGCGGCGGCGGCTTGATGGCCGTCTTTCCATTGGCCTATGCGACGGTTCTGCCGGCGCTCTATGTGCCGCTGATCGCCATGCTCTTGGGGCTGATCTTTCGCGGCGTCGCCTTCGAGTATCGCTGGCGCACCACGCGCTGGCTTCCGGTCTGGGACTGGGGCTTCTCACTTGGCTCGATGGTGGCGGCCTTCTCGCAGGGCATCGCCCTCGGCGCGCTGATCGAAGGCATACCGGTTGCCGATCGCGCCTACGCCGGCGGCTGGTGGAACTGGCTGACGCCCTTCTCGGTGGCGACCGGCATTTCGCTGGTCATCGGCTACGCTTTGCTCGGCGCGACATGGCTGGTGATGAAGACCACCGGCGACCTCGCTGCCCGTGCCCGCGACATTGCCCGCCCCGCGACCTACCTCACACTACTTGGAATGGGCGTGTTCAGCCTGTGGACGCCGCTGATAGGGGCGCATTATCTCGGCCGCTGGCTGGCCTTCCCGGCAGTGATCTTCAGCGTGCTGGTACCGCTCCTGGTGCTGACCTGCGTCACGCTCATCCTGTCGGGCCTCAATCGCCTGAAGGACGTTCAGCCCTTCCTTGCCGCGCTCGCTCTGTTCGTGCTGGGTTTCATCGGCATCGGGATCAGCTTCTATCCGTTCATCGTGCCCCCGTCGCTCACCATCCAGGAGGCCGCCGCGCCTCGCGAAAGCCTCGCTTTCCTGCTGGTCGGGGCGGCAGTGCTCATCCCCATCATCCTCACCTACACCGCCTATGCCTATTGGGTGTTCCGCGGCAAGGTGCGGCCTGAGGAGGGGTATCACTGATGGCGGTTCGGCCGACGCTGGTGCGGCTCCTGTGGTTCGGCGGCTATTGGCTGGCGGGCGTCGTGGTGGTTTCGATCGTTGCCGCCGGCATCAGGTTCTGGCTGGTCCCTTAGTCACGGTTTCGGCCGCGGATCACGCGTGCCCCAAGACTGCAGCACGACGGTCGCGGGCGAGCCGGCGGTAGAGGCAGGCGTAACGTTCGGCGCTGCGCGCCCAGCCAAAGTTGGTCCGCATGGCCTGCGTTTGCAGTTGCTGCCAGGCGGTGGAGTTGTCGTAAGCCGTCAGCGCCCGGTCGATGGCGTGATAGAGATCCTCGATCGAGCCGGGGTGAAACTGGAACCCGGTCGCCACGCCGGCAGCCGTCGCCGCCTCGTTGGCGTCAATCACCGTTTCCGCCAGTCCGCCAGTACGCGAGACGATGGGTATGGCGCCATATCTCAGGGCATAGAGTTGGGTCAGCCCGCAGGGCTCGAAGCGGGAGGGCTGCACCACGATGTCGCTCCCGGCATGGAGCAGATGGGCGGCTTCCTCACTGAAGCCGACATGAACCACGACGCGGCCGGAGTGCTGCCGGGCCTGTTGGGCGAGGCCGTAGACAATGCCGGGGTCGCCTTCGCCGATGACGATGAGACGCGCGCCGCGATCAACGATGCCTTGCACCACCGGCGCCAAAAGATCGATCCCCTTCTGCCAGGTGAGACGGCTGATGACGCTGAGAATGGCTCCATCTCCCGGCGTCAGACCGAAGAACTGTTCGACCGCATCGCGGTTTGCAACGCGTCGTTCGAGGGTCTCAAGATCGTAGTTCTCGGTGATGTGGGGGTCCGTCTGCGGGTTCCAGATGTCCTCATCAATGCCGTTGACAATCCCAGAGAGCACGGAGCGACGGCTTTGAAGCACACCGGCCATACCCATTCCCAGTTCCTCCGTGAGAATCTCACGGGAGTAGGTGGGCGACACGGTGGTCACCGCGTCGCTGAGCCGGATGCCGGCCTTCAGGAAGCTGATGTCGCCGTAATACTCGAGCCCGTCGATATGGAAGAAATAGTCGGGCAGGCCGAGTTCCGGGAACACGCTGGCGGGGAACTGCCCCTGGAAGGCGAGGTTGTGGATGGTGATCACCGTCGGCACGTCGACACCGGCCGCCCGCATATAGGCGGCGGTCAAACCGGCCTGCCAATCATGAAGATGGACGATATCGGGACGCCAGCCGTCGACACCTTCAGCGGCGATCCGAGCCCCGACCGCCGACAGCAGGGCGAAGCGGCGCCAATTGTCCGGGTAGTCCATGCCCTGGTCGTCGAGATAGGGGCCGCCGCGCCGATCGAACAGCACCGGGCAGTCGACGAGCAGCAGTTCCAGTTCATGGCAGTGGCTCGCCCATAAGGTGACGTCCTCGCCGAACACCGACATCTGCCCGACGATTTCCTTGTCCCCGCAGTTGGCAAGCACGATCGGGTAGGCCGGGATGAGCGTCCGGGTGGCAACGCCGAGCGACATCAAGGCCTTGGGCAACGATCCGATGACATCGGCAAGCCCGCCGGTCTTGACTACAGGAAAAGCTTCCGAGGCGACCGCCAGGACCGAGAGCGGCTCGAAGCGCCTGACAATGCAGGCGTCGTCGGCGTCCGGCCGCACTCCATTCGGCATCTGCTCAACGTCGTTGCCGGCGGGTGCAATTTCGAGATTTCGGGTCACTTGCGTCACCTCTTTTGCCGGATGGCGACCGACGCTTCTGATGTCTTTGGAACCAAACCGTCATGCATTGGTTCCCCCTGAAACGGGAGAAAGCGGACGCAAGGGATCAATCATCCGGCATGACAACTCGATCGGCCGAAAAGGCGCGTTGCGAGAGGCTAGGCGGTCAAAAAAGCCGGGAAATCAGAACAGGCCGGACAGATCTCAGGGGGACTCGGGAAACGGCATTGGCCGACGACGGTACAACCAAAGGAAATGGGGCCGGTTGCCATCATAGCTCATTGAGTCCTCTGCTGGAAGACGCCATTCGCGAGGGCTGTGCTCGTTGTTAAGGATCCGTGACGAGAAACGTTTGCAACCTAGAGGTAACGCCGTTTTCAGGATCAGCCGAGGAGACTGACATGCCGAACAAGAAAGTTGCTCTGGTGACGGGTGCGGGGTCCGGCATTGGACGGGCATCTGCCATCGAGCTGGCAAGGAATGGCTTTGCCGTCGGCCTGCTCGGACGCACCCCTTCGGAGCTCGAGGAGGTGGCGAAGCTTCTTCGCAGCTCCGGCGCCGAGGCGGAAAGGTTGGACGCCGACATCTCCATCGAGGAGGAGATGAGCGCGGCGGTCGATCAGCTCATCAAGCGTTTCGGCCGCCTGGACGTCGTCGTGGCCAATGCCAGCATCAACGGCACCTGGGCACCGATCGAGGACATCAAGGCCGAGGAGTGGGATCAGACGATCGCCGTCAACCTGCGCGGCACCTACCTGACGCTCCGCTTCACGGTTCCCCACCTCAAGAATGGTGGAGGCGGATCGATCGTCGTCGTTTCTTCCATCAACGGTACGCGAACCTTCACATCGCCCGGCGCTACCGCCTACTCGGCCAGCAAGGCCGCCCAGCTTGCCATGGTGCAGCAGCTGGCCCTGGAGCTCGGCCGTCATCGCATCCGCGTCAACGCGGTCTGTCCGGGTGCGATTGAGACCAACATCGACGACAGCACGACGAAACGGGCCGAGGAGGAAACAGCCATCCCTGTGGTGTTTCCGGAGGGGCAGGTACCGCTGACCGGCGGCAGGCCCGGCCGAGCGGAGGACGTGGCGCACCTCGTCACCTTCCTGGCGAGCGATGCCTCTTCGCACATCACCGGTACTCCGATCTGGATCGACGGCGGCCAGGGGCTGCTGCGCTAATCCGCGAACCGGCGCGAGCGGTATATCAGGCGGCGTTGCCGGCAAGCAGCGCATGAAGGGCGGCGGGCGAGGGCGCCCGTCTCACCTCGTCCAGCCAAACGGCCGATCGCGCGTTCCGCGCAATGGAGGCGAGGAGGCTCAGATGCGCGGCCCCTTTGTGCAAGGGTGACAGCGTCAGGAAGATGATGTCGACAGGCGCCTCGTCGATCGCCTCGAAATCGATGGGCTGCTTCAGACGGAGCAACAGCGTGAAGGACGCCGCGAGCTCGGGCACGTTGGCGTGGGGAATGGCGACGCCGCTGCCAATGCCTGTCGATCCCAGGCGCTCGCGGCTGATCAGCAGGCTGAGAATGGTATTGGCGTCGATACCCGTCCGAGGGGAAGCCAGATTGGCCAGATCGCGCATGAGGTCCGCCTTGGAGGCGGCGCGGTGATTGATGAGCACGTCCTGCGGCTCAATCATTTCGGCAAGTTCCATGATTGTCTCACATCGAGTGTCGAGCCTTCGCGGGGGCGGAGCGGCTCGAAGCGCCTTCAGTCCGCGACGCGAAGCCGGTATCCGACTCCCGTCTCGGTGAGGATGTATTGGGGCTGGTCGGGACTCTGCTCGATCTTCTGCCGAAGCTGCCGAACATAGACGCGCAGATATTGCACATCGGCCGACGCTCCCCAGACCTGCCTGAGAATGTGTTGGTGGGTCAATACCTTACCTGCATGCTGTACCATCAGGCGGAGGATGTCATACTCCTTGGGCGAGAGACTTATCTCCTTTCCGGCCACCTTGACGATACGCTTGACCAGATCGACCGAGAGATCGCCGACCTGGAAGACCGGTCGTTCGCCCTGTTGCTGCAGACGGTGGCGCAAGGCGACGCGTATGCGGGCCGCGAGTTCCGCGACACCGAAAGGTTTGGTCACGTAGTCGTCGGCGCCGAGTTCGAGCGCTCGGACAATGCCTGCCTCATCGGTCCGACTCGAGAGGATGATGACCGGCAGTTCGAGCCCCGAGGCGCGCCAACCCGACAGGAGGTCATGCCCCTGGACGTCGGGCAAACCGAGATCGAGGATGACGACATCCGGGTTTTCCTCGGCGAGGGTTGTCCCGGCTTCGGCGGCGTCGGCCGCCTCCTGGACGACGTAGCCTTCCGTTGTCAGGCCGACGCGCAACAGGCGACGGATGGGCGCTTCGTCGTCCACGACCAGTATCTTGACCGCCGGCGCTGTCATGACGGACCTTTCACACTGTCGGTTTGAGAGGGGATGGGCAGCCGAATTGTGAACACCGCGCCGGGGCGATCGGTGCGGTTGGCTGCCGTGATGGTGCCGCCCATCGCCTCGACGAAGCCGCGACAGATGGAGAGGCCGAGGCCGGTACCCGCCGGGACATGGTCGGTCTTGCGTACCCGATAGAAGCTGTCGAAGACGCGTTCGAGGTCGTCGGGGGGGATGCCCGGTCCCTCGTCCACGACCCGCAGCAACACATGCCCGCCGTCCCGCCATCCCTGAATGGCGATGGTGGAGGCAGGCGGCGCGTATTTGGCGGCATTGTCCAGCAGATTGAAGACGACCTGCTCGAAGAGCACGGCGTCGACCTTGAGCATCGGCAGGTCCGAAGGCAGCGCCACGTCGACCCTGTGGCGGGAGAGCATTCGGCTGGCGCGCCTCAGCGCGCTGCCGACGATGTCGCCGGGAAAATGCAGCGAGGCGTTGGGCTGCGTGGCGCCCGACTCGAGACGGGTCATGTCGAGCAGGTTGCCGATGAAGCGGTGAAGACGTTCCGACTCCTCGATGATGGTCGAGACGAGTTCGGTCCGGTCGGTCTCAGGCAGCGATGGGGCGTAGTCATTGAGCGTGCCGGCGGCGCCGAGAATGCCAGCCAGTGGCGTCTTGAGGTCATGGGAGATCGACGACAGCAGCGCCGTTCTCAGCCGGTCGGCCTCGGCGGCCAGGCGGGCGCGCTCCACGTCGGCGACGAGCTGGATGCGCTCGATGGCGATGGCGGCCTGGTCGGCCAGCGCGTCGAACAGGCGCTGCTCCTCCGGCGTGAGCAGCGGACCTGGCTTGTCGTTGTCGAGGCCGATGACGCCGACCGGCGTGCGGCCCGTCCGGAGCGGCATGTAGAGCCGCTTGGCGCCCGGCAGGGTGTAGGCGCCACGTCCGGCCGGCTGTTCGTGGTCCCAGGCCCAGCGGGCGGCAGCGATGTCGGCGTCGACCAGCGTGTCGTCAGGCGGATAGCCCACCTTGACGGCCAGCGTGTCGCTCTCGGGCATCAGGATGACCACCCTGAGGCGCAGCATGGAGGCGATCTGATAGGCGGTGGCCCACAACACGTCATCGAGCGTGCCGGTGCCGGCCAGCTTGCGCGAGAACTGATAGAGGTCGTCCGTCATTCGCGCTCGCTTGCGGGCGGCGGCGGCCTGCCGGTGCAGGCGGGCGGCGAGGTTGCTGGCCGTCACGGCGACGATCAGGAAGAAAACGAGAGCGATGACGCTTTCGGGATCCCGTATGGTCAGCGTGTAGCGGGGTTCGAGAAAGAAGAAGTTGAAGACGAAGGCGCTGGCAATACAGGCATAGAGCGCCGGCCATAGACCGTAGGTGATGGCCGACGCCAGCACCGCCATCAGGAGGACAAGGGCCAGGTTGCGGACATCCAGGAAGCGATCGAGCAACACGCTCATCGCCAGCGCGCCAGCCACGTACACCGTCGAAACGAGGTAGGGCCTGACCGGGAATGTCCCATTGGGCACCGCCGTTCGGACAGTCCGCGTCGGCGCGGGTGTTCGTTCAGAGCCGGAAATGACGTGGACGCTGATGTCGCCGGCCCACCGGATCAGATCGTGCGAGGCCGATCCCTCGAACAGCTCACGCCAGCGCCCCTTATGCGGCGTGCCGACGACGACATGGGTGAAGTTGTTGGCCTTGGCGTAGCGAAGGATGTCGCGCGCCACCTCCTGGCCGGGGATCGTTACGGCCTCGCCACCGAGTTGTTCGGCAAGGCGCAGATGGTCGGCAACCCGGTCCTTGTCCGTCTCGGCCAACGCCACCGAGCGCGCAGTCTCCACGTGGATCGCCGCCCACGGCGCCCTGAGACGGTCGGCCTGCCGGCGGGCATAGCGCACCAGGGCGGCCGAGCGGGGCTGCTCGTCGATGCAGACCAACACGCGGTCGCCGGCTTCCCAGGGGCCGGCGATGGCATGGGCCTGCATGTGGCTGACGAGTTGGTCATCGACGCGCTGGGCCGTGCGCCGCAAGGCCAGCTCGCGCAAGGCGGTGAGGTTGCCGGGCGAGAAGTAGTTGGCCGTGGCACGGGTGGCGGTCTTCGGCAGATAGACCTTGCCTTCGTGCAGCCGCTTGATCAGGTCGTCGGGCGTCAGGTCGATGATCTCGATGTCGTCGGCCCGGTCGATGATCGAATCCGGCACCGTCTCGCGCACTCGGATGCGGGTGATGCGGGCGACCACGTCGTTGAGACTCTCGACGTGCTGGATGTTCAGCGTCGTGTAGACGTCGATGCCGCGGTCGAGCAGTTCCTCGACATCGAGATAGCGTTTGGGGTGGCGGCTGCCCTCGACATTGCTGTGGGCGAGCTCGTCGACGAGAACGAGGTGGGGGCGGCGGGCTATGATCGCGTCGAGGTCCATTTCCTCGAGGTCGTGCCCCCTGTAGTGGAGCTTGAAGCGGGGAACGATCTCGAAGCCATCGAGCAGCGCTTCGGTCTCCAGACGCCCGTGGGTCTCCACCACACCGATAACGACGTCCGTTCCGTCGGCCCGGCGGGCGCGTCCGTCCATCAGCATCTCGTAGGTCTTGCCGACTCCGGGAGCCGCGCCGAGGAAAATCTTCAGGCGCCCGCGCGTTTCCCGTTCGGCGCTCTCGAGCAGCGCATCCGGGGAAGGCCTGTCATCAGCGGTACGGTCGTCCTGAAGCGGCATGTCGGCCTCTTGTGGCGGGTCGGGGTCGTCAACCAACCCCGACGGAATTCGATCACTTCTTCCGCAGGTCGTCGAGAGCGAGGTTGAGTTTCAATACGTTGACGGTCGGTTCGCCCATGAAGCCCAGTGTACGCCCGACGATCTCGGCATCCACCAGGCGCCTGAGTGCCTCCGGTTCGAGGCCGCGCGCCTTGGCGACGCGCGGAATCTGGAAATAGGCCGCTTCCGGCGATATCTGGGGATCGAGACCGCTGCCGGACGTCGTTACGAGGTCCATCGGTATGGCTGCGCCGGGATTCTCAGCTTTCAGCTGGTCAGCATCGGCTCGGATGCGGTCGATCAGCTTGGAGTTGGCAGGGCCGAGGTTGGAGCCGCTCGAACTCGACGCATCATATCCGGCGCCCGCCGAGGATGGGCGGCCATGGAAATAGGCCTCGCTGGCGAATGCCTGTCCGATCAACTCCGAGCCGATCACGACGCCGTTTCGCTCGATCAGGCTGCCGGACGCCTGATGTGGAAAGATGGCGCCGGCAATGCCGGTCATGAGGAGTGGGTAGGCGAGCCCGGTCAAGGCTGCCAGAACGAGGAGGGTGACGGCCGCCGGCCTCAGTTGCTTCAACATGGGACTATCCTTCAAACGAGGCCGAGGGCGGTGACGGCGAGATCGATCGCCTTGATGCCGACGAAGGGCACGATGAGGCCGCCGAGGCCGTAGATCAGGAGATTGCGGCCGAGCAGTGCGCCGGCACCTACCGGCCGGTAACGGACGCCTTTCAGTGCCAGCGGGATGAGCGCCACGATGATCAGGGCGTTGAAGATGATCGCCGAGAGGATGGCGCTTTCCGGCGTGGCGAGACCCATCACGTTGAGCGCGCCGAGCTGGGGGTAGAAGGCCAGGAACATCGCAGGGATGATGGCGAAATACTTGGCAACGTCGTTGGCGATCGAGAAGGTTGTGAGCGCCCCACGCGTCATCAGCAGCTGCTTGCCGATCTCGACGATCTCGATGAGTTTGGTCGGGTCGCTGTCGAGGTCCACCATGTTGCCGGCCTCACGGGCGGCGACGGTGCCGGTGTTCATGGCGACGCCGACATCCGACTGCGCAAGGGCGGGTGCGTCGTTGGTACCGTCGCCGCACATGGCCACCAGTTTGCCCTTGGCCTGTTCGGCCCGGATGAGGTTCAGCTTGTCCTCGGGCGTCGCCTGGGCGAGGAAGTCATCTACGCCAGCTTCGGCGGCGATGGCGGCGGCGGTCATGGGGTTGTCGCCGGTGATCATCACTGTGCGGATGCCCATGCGGCGCAGTTCGGTGAAACGTTCATGGATGCCCCCTTTGACGATATCCTTGAGCTCGATGACGCCGAGCAGGCGACCGTCCCTCATGACCGCCAGCGGTGTGCCGCCCGTCCTGGCGATGCCGTCGGCGATCGACCGGACCTCGCGCAAGGCCGCGGCGGCGGCCGGGTCGGCCTGGGCGGTAATGGCGTCAATGGCGCCCTTGCGGATGCTGTGCCCGTCGTGGTCGACGCCGCTCATGCGGGTCTGGGCGGTGAAGGGAACGAAGGTGGCGTGCAGGCTCTCCATCTCCCGCCCCCTCAGGCCGTATTTTTCCTTGGCGAGAACGACGATCGACCGGCCCTCGGGCGTCTCGTCGGCAAATGAGGCGAGCTGCGCTGCGTCGGCGAGTGCCTCGGCGGAGATGCCCTCAACCGGGTGAAACCCAGTGGCTTGTCGGTTGCCGAGCGTGATGGTGCCGGTCTTGTCGAGCAGCAGCGTGTCGACGTCGCCGGCCGCCTCGACGGCGCGGCCGGACATGGCCAGCACGTTGAAGCGGACGAGACGGTCCATGCCGGCGATGCCGATGGCCGACAGCAGCGCGCCGATGGTCGTTGGTATCAGAGTCACGAACAGGGCGACCAGCACGACCACCGGAATGGAGCCGCCGGCGTAGCTCGCGAAGCTCGGGATGGTCACCGTTGCGAGCACGAAGATCAGGGTCATGCCGGCCAGGAGGATGTTGAGGGCGATCTCGTTGGGCGTCTTCTTCCGCTCGGCGCCCTCCACCAACGAGATCATGCGATCGATGAAAGTGGAGCCCGCCGCCGCGGTGATGCGGACGCGGATCCAGTCGGACAGCACCTCGGTGCCGCCGGTCACCGCCGAGCGGTCGCCACCGGATTCGCGGATGACCGGGGCGGACTCGCCGGTGATTGCCGCCTCGTTGACCGAGGCGACGCCTTCGATCACCTCGCCGTCGGAGGGGATGATGTCGCCCGCCTCGACTAGCACCACGTCACCGACCTTGAGGCTGTGGCCGGGCACCGTGCGGTAGGCCTTACCGCCGTCGGTGATGAGCTTGGCCTGGGTTTCGGTGCGGGTGCGACGAAGGGCGTCGGCCTGCGCCTTGCCGCGCCCTTCCGCAACGGCTTCCGCGAAGTTGGCGAACAGCAAGGTGAACCACAGCCAGAGCACGATCTGGAAGGAAAAGCCGAGCTGGCCGCTGCCGGCGATTGCGTCCTTGACGAGCAGCACGGTGGTCAGCACCGAGACGACGGCGACGACGAACATCACCGGATTGCGGATCAGGCTGCGCGGATCGAGCTTGCGGAAGGCGCCGCCGACCGCCGGCCACAGGATGCGGGCGTCGAGGAGGCTCGCGGATCTGGACTTCGACATGAAAAACTCCTTGTCCGTCCGATGGCTCAGAAGGTCTCACCGGCGGTGATCGCCAGGTGCTCGACCACCGGTCCGAGCGCCAGCGCCGGGAAGAAGGTGAGGCCGCCGACAATGACGATCACGCCGGTGAGCAGCCCGACGAACAGCGGGCCGTCGGTGGGGAAGGTGCCGGCGGACACGGGAACGGTCTTCTTGGCGGCGACGGAGCCGGCAATCGCCAGTGCCGGAACGATCACAAGGAAGCGGCCCATCAGCATGGCGATGCCCAAGGTGACGTTGTACCAGGGCGTATTGCCGGAGAGACCGCCGAAGGCCGAGCCGTTGTTGGCCGCCGCCGAGGTATAGGCGTAGAGGATCTCCGAGAAGCCGTGCGGTCCGGCGTTGGCGATGGACGAGACTCCGGTCGGCAGCACAACCGCCACGGCGGCGAAGCCGAGCATGGCGAGCGGCAGGCAGAGAACGGCCAACATGGCCATCTTCACTTCCTTGGCCTCGATCTTCTTGCCGAGATACTCGGGCGTGCGGCCGACCATCAAGCCAGCGACGAAGATGGCGATCACCACGAACATCAGGATGCCGTAGAAGCCGGCGCCAACGCCGCCGATAATGATTTCGCCGAGCATCATGTTGATCAGCGGGATCATGCCGCCGAGGGCCGTGAAGCTGTCATGCATGGCATTCACCGCGCCGCAGGAGGCGGATGTGGTGATGACCGCGAAGAGGGCCGACAAAGCGGTGCCGAAGCGCGCCTCCTTGCCCTCCATGTTGCCGCCGTCGATGCCGAGAGCGTGGATCAGCGGATTTCCGGCCGCTTCTGCCCAGTAGCAGACGGCGACGCCGACGAGGAACAGCGTGCCCATGGCGGCGAAGATCGCCCACCCCTGCCTCTCGTTGCCGACCATGCGGCCGAAGACGTTGGTCAGCGCCGCGCCGATGGAGAAGATCGCCACCATCTGGATCAGGTTGGAAATGGCGTTGGGATTTTCGAAGGGGTGGGCGGCGTTGGCGTTGAAGAAGCCGCCGCCGTTGGTGCCGAGCATCTTGATGGCGGTCTGCGAGGCAACGGGACCGATGGCAATGGTCTGCTTGGCGCCTTCCAGCGTCGTCACATCGACCGAAGCGCCGAGCGTTTGCGGCATGCCGAGCGAAACGAGGACGAGCGTCATGACGATGCAGATCGGCAGCAGCAGGTAGAGCGTGCCGCGGGTCATGTCGACCCAGAAGTTGCCAACCGTCCGCGTGGACTTGCGGGCGAAGGCCCGGATCAGCGCCATGGCCAGCGCGATGCCCGTAGCCGCCGACAGGAAGTTCTGCACGGTCAGCCCCAGCATCTGGCTCAGGTAGGACATGGTGGTCTCGCCGCCATAGTTCTGCCAGTTGGTGTTGGTGACGAAGCTGACGGCGGTGTTGAAGGCGAGTTCGGGGGGCACGTTGGCCATGCCGGTGGGGTTGATCGGCAGGGAGCCCTGGAGGCGCAGAATGAGATAGAGCAGCAGAAAGCCGAGAAGGTTGAACAGGAGCATGGACACCGCGTAGGTGCTCCAATGCTGTTCCTCTTGTTCGGCGGTGCCGGCGAGGCGGTAGAGACCGCGCTCGACCGGGCCCAAGACCGGCGAGAGCAGCGTCCGCTCGCCATTGAAGATTGCCGTCATGTAGCCGCCGAGCGGCCGGACGAGCAGAATGATGATCCCGCAGAAGACGAGGATCTGTATCCATCCGTTGATGGTCATGGGAAAATTCCTGGTCGATGGGCGCTTCAGAAGCGTTCAGGGCGAACGAGGGCGTAAATCAGATAGCCCGACAGGAACGCCGCGGTGGCGCCCCCCAGGATGTATTCAAAAAGCATGGTAGGCACTCCAGCGATCAAAGCCGGTCGCAGGCCCGGACATAGCCAAGCATCAACGCGAAAAAGGCGATGCCTGTCAGCGAGAGGACGATATCCATCTTCGAGCTCCGAACTCGGTGCGGCAGAGAATTCATCCCCGCCGCCGTGTCGCAGCGGGGCTGTGCGTGAACTCTGGACTGAAGGTAGGCTTGAACCGCATAGGGGTTCGAGACGGAGCGGAGGGCAAAGGTATTAAAAAGTCATAGGGATCGCGGGCCGATCCCACCCGGCGATTGCCTCCTATCGTGTTAAGTGATCTAGATTCCGCAAGGGATCCTGCATCAGGGGGCAGCGGTGAAGATCACGGTCATCGGCATGGGAGCGGTGGGCACCGAAGTGGTCGGCCACCTTCTCAACAGCGGCGTCGCCTCGGAAATCGTGGTGATCGATCAAGCGACCGCCAAGGCTCAGGCGGAGCTCTGGGACTTCTCGCACACGACATCCTTCATCTATGCCCAGAATCCCCGCCTCGTGACCGGCGATTACGCGAGCTCCTCAGGCAGCGACATCGTGGTGATCACCGCCGGAGCGCAGATCAAGCCGGGGCAGACGCGCGACGCGCTGGCCCAGATCAACAGTGCCATCATCAAGTCGATCATCGCCGAAGTGGAGCGGACATCGCCCGATGCCATCGTGCTGATGGTCACCAATCCCGTCGACATCCTGGTGCAGGTGGTGCTGCGCCATTCGTCCTTCCCCAAGGAACGCGTGATCAGCCTCGGCACCATCGTCGACACCGCTCGCCTCATGCGCATCGTCAGCGAGCACGTGATGATCGACCCCAAGAATATCTTCGGCTGGGTGCTGGGCGATCACAGCGACACCGGCTTCATTCCCTGGAGCCTTTGCAACGTCTGCGGCCTCGATGTCGACAGCTATTGCGAGCTGAACGGCCTGCCGCCGATCGACCGCGCCGAGGTTCGGCGTCGGGTGCTGCAGATCGGCCTCGACATCTTCGCCGGCAAGGGCAACACCAACCACGGCATCGCCGCCTCGGTGTTCCGCATCATCCGGGCGATCGCCGGCAACGAACGCTCCGTGCTGCCGGTCGGTACGCTGCTCCAGGGCGAATACGGCGTCTCCGACGTGGTGATGAGCGTGCCCTGCGTCATCGGTCGCGCCGGCCGCGAGGCCATTGTCGCCTGCCGGTTCACCGAAGAGGAGCAGGCGGCCTTCGAGGCTTCGCACGCCCACGTGCTGGCGCTGCTCGAACGGGCCGAGGCGCAGACGGCCGGGTAGGGCGCGCCTCGCCCTTGTCAGTCGTCGAGGCGGGTCAGCCTCAGCGCCCGGCCATCGCTGGCGACGAGATCGTCCATCGCCTGTTCCAGTGCATCGCGATCCTCGACGCCGCGCAACATGCGGCCGGCCAGCTTGTCGAAGCGACCGGCGGCGATGTCGGCAATGAGGGCGGCGGCCCGGCTCGGCGGGATGTTGACGCCCTCGTCGAACAGCCGCTCGATGTCCGGCAGATGCTTCTTGCCCTCGTCGGAATAAAGCTGAAGCTCGGTCATGGCGGTGCGCACCAGCCCTGGATCGACGGCGAAGGCATGGACGCCGGCGTCCTTCACGGTGTCATTGAAGCACTCGGTGAAGCGCATGATGGCCGCCTTGCTCGCGGCATAGCCGGACCCATTGGGGAAGCTGGTGCCGGTGCCGCCACCGACCAGATTGACGATGCGGCCGCGCCCACGGGCGCGCATGGCCGGCGCCACGGCGCGACAGGTGTGGAAGGTGCCGCGCAGGTTGATCTCGACGTCGGACCACCAAGTGTCGGGGTCGCACTCCCAGATCGGGCCAAAGGCGCGGAAGGAACCGTGGTTGTTGACGAGCGTGTCGACAGGGCCGAGATCGGCGACGACGCGGGCAATGGCCGCTTCGACGACGGCGCGGTCGACGAGATCGACGGGGAGGGCGATCGCCTGTCCACCCTCGGCGACGATGAGGGCCGCAGTCTCCTCGATTTCACGGGCAGTGCGCGCCAGAGCGGCGACCTTCGCGCCGGCTCGCGCCTGATGGAGGGCGATTTCCCGTCCAATGCCCCGGCCGGCGCCGGTAACCACCGCGACCGTTCCCTCAAGGTTTGCCATCGCATCTCCCCCTGCAGCGGTGCTCGGACGCCTGCGTCCACTCCCTGACGGCAGGCTATGCCGAGGAACCATTCACGGCAAGTCGGGCGCGATTCATCAGCTGGCAGTCCGGTCGGCCCTGAGCACCATGAGGCCGGCGGCGATGATGATGGCTGCGCCAATCCAGGTGAACAGCTCCACCGACGCGCCGAACACCAGCCAGCCATTGAGCGCGCCCCAGAAGATCAGGCAATACTGGAAGGGCGCGACGAAGGAGGCGGTGCCGACACGATAGGCGCGGACGATCAGCAGGTTGCCGGCGAACAGACAGACGCCGCCCAAAAGGACGAGCGCCACGTCACCGGTCGACAGACCGGAGAACCCGGTGGTCAGAAGCGTCACGATGCCGCTGCCGAGGGCGAGAATGGCCATCGGGCTGATGACCAGCGCCAGGTCGGACTCGCGGGGCGGGGCGATGCGGATCATCACCAGTGTTACGGCGAAGACCAGGGCGGAACCCGCGGCCGCGAAGTGACCGAGACCAAATTCCATGGCGCCGGGGCGGAAGGCGACGAGCACCCCGATGAAGCCGAGCGCAATGCCGATTGCCACCAGCGGCGACGGACGTTCGCCCAGGAAGGCGATGGCGATCACCGACACGAAGATCGGCGTGAGGAAGGTGAGAACATAAACGTCGGCGAGCGGAACGACGGAGAAGGCGTAGTAGATGATTGCCGTTTCGCTGGCGAGCAGCGCCCCTCGACCGAGCGTGAAGGCCGGCGTCGCCGGCACCAGCGCTCGACCTTGACCGGTCAGGGCGGCATAGAGCGCGATGAGCACCGTCGCGGCGCCAGTGAGCATCGCCGTCACGGCGGCAACGGGCAGGAACTGGCTCTCATATTTGACGATGGTGTCGGCGACCGAAAAGATGCCGAAGGCGCCGACGGCGAGGATGGCGCCCTTGAGATTATCGCTGAGAATCACGCGCGCTCTCCAGAAAAGACGGCCGCCTTCAATGCCCGGATGCGGTCGGCATCGGCAAAGCGCCGCTCGGCGGGCCCGAAGCCGAAGTGGCGAACATCGTCGGCATTGGCCTCGGCGCGGCCGCAGGACGAATGCAGCCAATGAACGCCTGTTTCCCGATGAATGATCGCAGCATTCTCGGGACGAACGCCGCTGCCGGCCATGATGTCGATGCGGCCAGCGGCGCGCTCCACCATGGCGGCGATGACCGGGACGCCTGCCTCGGCAGTGAGTTCTCCACCCGAGGTCAGGATGCAGTCGAAGCCGAGGTGGACGGCAAGGTCGACGGCGGCGACCGGATCGGGCAGCAGATCGATGGCGCGATGCAGCGTCTTGCCAAGGCTACCGGCCGCATCGACGAGGCGAGCGAGCACTGCAACGTCGAGTTCGTTCTCGGCGGTCATCGCCCCGAGCACCACACCGGCAAGACCGGCGTTCCTCACAGTGGCGATATCGGCGAGCATCACCTCCACCTCCGCCTCGGCAAAGTGGAAGTCGCCGGCGCGCGGCCGGATCATGGCGCGGGACGGCAGGGGGGACTTGGCGGCGGCGGCGATCAGGCCGGGGGAGGGGGTGAGTCCGCCGAGATCGAGGGCCGAACAGAGCTCGATGCGGTCGGCACCGCCCTTGGCGCAGGCATCAAGGCTGAGAACATCGTCGATGCAGACTTCGAGGCGAATGGTCATGACGGTGGCGTATCCGATACGTGCAGCGCCGCGCCGATCAGGCCCTTCTCCGGCCCCGTCTCGGTGGGGAGGCAGAGCGGCGTCAGACGTTTGCCGAGGGTACGGGCGCGCACTTCGGCGTCGATGGCGGCGATGAGCGCGGCGTTGCGGGCAAGGCCGCCGCCGATCGGCACGATGTCGGGGTCAAGGATATTGACCGTGTTGGCGAGCGCGCCGCCGACGACGTCCAGATAGACATCAAGGGTGCGAACGGCGTCCGGATCGCCCTGCTGCCATGCGGTGAGGATGGCAGGGCTGTCCGCTTCGACACCCGAGAGATGCTGGTGCAGGCGCTCGAGGCCGCGCGCGCCGCCAATCGTATCGACGCAGCCGGGTTGGCCGCAGCCGCAGCGGACGTTGGGAAGGGTTGCGCCGGTGCGCGTCGCGGCCGCCGGGCCGTGGCCCCACTCGCCGGCGCTGCCGGTCGAGCCCATGACAAGCCTGCCATTGAGGACGAAGGCGCCGCCGATCCCGGTGCCGATGATCACCGCGAAAACCGAAGCATGCCCCTTGCCTAGGCCGACGGTGGCTTCGGCCAGGGCAAACGCCTTGGCGTCGTTGAGCACACCGACCCGGCGGCCGAGCCGCGCCTCCAGATCCGCCGCAAGCGGCTTGCCATCGGCACAGGGGATGTTGGCGACCGTGAGACGGCCGTCGCGCGGGTCAACGACGCCGGCAATGGAAATGCCGATCGGCTCGCCGCCCGGTCCGGCAAGATCGCCGATCGCCATGCAGAAAGCATCGTAGTCTCGGATGGGCGTCGGTAGGCGCCCGATTTCGTTGGCCGTCCTATCGGCGCCCACCCTGGCAGCCGCGATTTTGGTGCCGCCGATGTCGAAGGCTATGACCATGCGTTCCTCTCAGAGATTCGTGCTCGAGGCTATCATCAAAGCAGGCCGAAAGGCGATCTCAGGCCAAGAGATGTTTTCCGCCAGACTTTGCGTCTGGCTCGTTATCCTGATGAAATAACTAAACAAATCACTCATTTCTTCGCCGGATGGCGGATTGACGGCTCCTCCGTATCGTCACAGCCTCGGTGGGCTTGGCTGCGGTCCGCTGCCATCGGCCGGCAATCGCCAAACGCAGGCTGCTGCGCGCTTGCGTTTCATTGCCTTTCCGTATATGAGTATATTATAATATAACTGCTAAAGGAGGTTGTGATGACCCTTGATCGCGCCGTTCTAGCTTTCGCGGGCAGCGTGCTGCTCGCTTCGCTGCTGCTGACCTATTTCGTGTCGCCGTATTTCGTGTGGCTGACGGCTTTCGTCGGCTTCAACCTCATCCAGTCGGCCTTCACCGGTTTCTGTCCGGCGGCGATCATTTTTCGCAAGCTCGGCGTCAAGCCCGGCACCGCCTTCTGAAGGGGAGGTTGTGATGCGCCTCGTTCTCGCCGGGCTTGCCTCGCTCTGTCTTGTCTCGCTGGCCGAGGCCGGGTCCCTCGTGGTCCAACCGGTCACCGTTCCGGAGTTGAAGGCGGTTTATGGTCGCGTCGAGGCGCGCGACAGTCTCGCCGCACGGGCGCGCGTCGGCGGCACGCTGATATCGCTCGACGTGTCCGAGGGCGACGTGGTGACGGCCGGACAGCGCATCGCGGTCGTGCGGGACGACAAGATCGAGTTCCAGATTTCCGCCCTCGATGCGCAGTTGAAGGCGTTGGCAGCGCAGTTGCAAAATGCCGAGGCCGAGCTCGGTCGTGGTCAGACGCTGGTCGAGAAGGGCGTCACAACAAGCCAGCGGCTGGACCAGTTGCGGACCCAGGTCGACGTTTTCCGCAACCAGATCGCCGCCGCCGAGGCACAGCGGCAGGTGGTGGTGCAGCAGGGGGCCGAAGGGGACGTGCTGGCTCCCGTCGATGGCAAGGTCCTGACGGTTCCCGTCACAAAGGGGTCCGTGTTGATGGCGGGTGAGACCGTCATCACCTTGGGGGGTGGCGGGTTTTTCCTGCGTCTGTCCATTCCCGAGCGCCACGCCACCCTTCTGAAAGAGGGCGCGCCGCTTGCCGTGGAAACGGTGGACGGCGTCCTGGAGGGCAGGCTTGCCAAGGTTTATCCGCAGATCCAGGGCGGCCGCGTCACCGCCGACGTCGAGGTCTCCGGCCTGCCCACCGACTTCGTCGATGCCCGCCTCCTGGTTCGCGTGCCCGTCGGTACGCGACAAGCCCTTCTGGTTCCGACTACCGCCATCCACAGCCGGTCCGGCATCGATACGGTGCGTGTCGCCTATGATGGAGAAGAGACCAGCCGTACCGTGGTGCTCGGCGAGCGGCATGGCGAAGATGTGGAGATCCTTTCCGGTCTTTCCGGCGGTGACGCGGTGGTGCTGCCATGAAGCTCGGTATCGCCGGCCATCTCACCCGCGCGTTCATCGGTTCAGCCCTGACGCCGCTGTTTCTGCTGGCCGCCTTCGCGGTGGGCCTCGTTGCTCTCGTGACCCTGCCGCGCGAGGAGGAGCCGCAGATCTCGGTCCCGATGGTCGACATTCACGTGTCGGCGCCGGGCCTCAAGGCCGAGGATGCAGGAAAGCTGATCACCGAGCCGCTCGAGACCATCGTCAAGGCCATCGACGGCGTGGAACATGTCTATTCGCAGACCCGCGACGAGCAGGTGATGGTCACCGCCCGTTTCCTGGTCGGCACCTCGGCCGATGCTGCGGTGCTGCGCGTTCACGACCGGATCAGGGCCAATCTCGACCGAATCCCGGTCGGTATCCCAGAACCCAGGATCGTCGGCCGTGGCATCGACGACGTCGCCATCGTCACCTTGACGCTGTCGCCGAAGCCGGAAGCGGCGGCCTCGGTCAGGGCCGCCGATCTGACGCGCGTCGCTCGCGAGCTCCGCAGCGAGATCGCCAAGGTCGACAATGTCGGCCTCACCTATCTGGTCGGTGAGACGGGCGATGCCATCCGCATCGCGCCCGACCCCGATCGGCTCGCCCTCTACGGCGTCACGCTGCAACAGCTCTCCGCAAAGGTCACCGCCGCCAATCGGTCGTTCCCGGCCGGTTCCGTGCGAAGCGGCGGCGAGGAAATCCAGGTGGTCGCCGGCGAGACCTTGCAGTCGCCGGCCGAGATTGCCAACCTTCTGCTGACGACCCGCGACGGCCGGCCCGTCTACGTGCGCGACGTGGCCGACGTCTCGTTCGTCCAGGACACCGCCGATCTCTATGTGTCCACCGTCCGCAAGGCGGCCGATGGCTCGGTCGAGCGACTGCCGGCGGTGACGCTGGCTGTTGCCAAGCGGGCCGGCGCCAACGCCGTCACCGTCGCCCACGACATCCTTGCCCGTGTCGACGGCCTCAAGGGCGGCCTCATTCCAGACAGCCTCGCCGTCGAGGTGACGCGCGACTACGGCGAGACCGCCAACGAGAAGGCCAACGAACTGCTGTTCCATCTCGGTCTGGCGACGCTGTCGATCATCGCGCTCGTGTGGGTGGCGATCGGCTTCCGCGAGGCGGTGGTGGTGGCGATCGTCATCCCCGTCACCATCCTGCTGACGCTATTCGCCGCCAAGGTGATGGGCTACACGCTCAACCGCGTGTCGCTGTTCGCGCTGATCTTCTCCATCGGCATCCTGGTCGACGACGCCATCGTCGTCATCGAGAACATTGCCCGTCACGCGGCCATGGGCAAGGGCGTCAGCCGTCGGGAGAGCGCGGTCGCGGCCGTCGCCGAGGTCGGCAACCCAACCATCGTCGCGACGCTGACCGTGGTGGCGGCGCTGCTGCCGATGCTGTTCGTCTCCGGCATGATGGGCCCCTACATGAGCCCCATTCCGGCCAACGCTTCCGCGGCCATGATCTTCTCCTTCTTCGTGGCGGTGATCGTGACGCCCTGGCTGATGCTGAAGGTGGCCGGGGACGGATCGGCGCATCACCATCAGGGTGACAGTGCCGGCGGCGTGCTGGGAAAGGCCTATGCTGCCGTAGCGCGGCCGGTCCTCCAGAGCAAGGGCCGCAGCCTCGCCTTCCTGCTGGCGGTGGGCGTCCTGACGCTGGGCTCGCTGACACTCTTCTACACCAAACATGTCACGGTGAAGCTCCTGCCCTTCGACAACAAGGCGGAGCTCGCCGTCACCATCGACCTGCCGGAAGCGGCCTCGGTGGAGGCGACGGACGCCGTGGCGCAGGCGGTAGCCAGAACGGCGCTCGACCTGCCCGAAGTGGTCTCCGTCCAGACCCATGCCGGCGCCGCCGCGCCGTTCAACTTCAACGGTCTCGTCCGCCACTCCTATCTGCGCGCCGAGCCACAGCTCGGCGACGTCCAGGTCAATCTGACGCCGAAGGGTGAGCGCGACAGGGCCTCGCACGATATTGCGCTCGAGCTGCGCCAGCGCGTCTCGGCACTGCCGGTTCCGGCCGGTACCTCGCTCAAGGTGGTCGAGCCGCCGCCGGGGCCGCCAGTGATGGCGACGTTGCTCGCCGAGATCTACGGTCCGGATGCCGACGCGCGGCGGCGGGCGGCGGAGAAGGTGGAGGCCGCCTTCCGCGAAGTGCCCTTCATCGTCGACGTCGACAACTCCTTCGGCACACCTGCCCGGCGGCTTCGGGCAACCATATCCACCGACGACCTCGACTTCTTCCGCGTCGCCGAAAGCGACGTGTTCGATACTCTGGCGATCCTGGGTGGTTCGTCGACGGTCGGCTATTCGCATCGTGGCGGCGGCAGAGCGGCCATTCCCATCGTCGTCGAGCGGCCGAAGGGCGAGAAGGTGCTCGATGAGACGGCGCTGACCACGCCCATTCCCGCCAATGTATTGCCGGGCGATCGCGGTGTCGTCGAGCTGGGCGACGTGATCAGGGTGAGCGAGGAAAAGGCCTCCTTCCCGATTTTCCGCCACAACGGTCGCTTCGCCGAGATGGTGACGGCCGAACTGGCCGGCGACTACGAGGCGCCGCTCTACGGCATGCTGGCCGTTCAGGACGCGCTGGACCGGCAGGACTGGACAGGGCTCGAAAAGCCCGTCATCGCCCTCCACGGACAGCCTGCCGACGAGAGCTCGTCGACGCTTCTCTGGGACGGCGAGTGGGAGGTGACCTGGGTGACCTTCCGCGACATGGGGGCGGCCTTCGCCGTTGCCGTGCTCGGGATCTACATCCTCGTCGTGGCGCAGTTCGGCTCGTTCAAGCTGCCGCTGGTGATCCTGACGCCGATTCCGCTGACCTTCATCGGCATCCTCGGCGGACACTGGCTGTTCCACGCGCCGTTCACGGCAACATCGATGATCGGTTTCATCGCGCTCGCCGGCATCATCGTGCGCAACTCCATCCTGCTGGTCGACTTCATCCGCCACGCCCCGCGCGAGGTTGTGGTGACGGATGAGGAGGGGATGTCTCACGCCATGCGGCGGCCGCTTGCCGACATTCTGATCGAGGCCGGCTCGATCCGCTTCAAGCCGATCCTCTTGACGGCGCTCGCCGCCATGATCGGCGCCGCGGTGATCCTGACCGATCCGATCTTCCAGGGGCTCGCCATATCCCTGCTATTCGGGCTCGCGTCCTCGACACTGCTCACCGTCCTGGTCATTCCGGCCATCTACCGGCTGCTCCGGAGCTAAGAGACATTGTTGCAGGCGGCATTTTTCGCTATTGGCGGGCGGCGCCGCTGTCCTTGATGGAGGGCGGCCGCCCAGCGCCGGAAAGCAATGTCGATGACCCAGCCTTTTTCCTTCCGCCTTCTTGCCACTGACGGCCGGGCGCGCCGTGGCGAGATCGTCACGCCGCATGGCGTCGTCCGTACGCCGGCCTTCATGCCGGTCGGCACGCTCGGAACGGTGAAGGCGATGTTCATGGACGACGTGAAGGCGACGGGCGCCGACGTCGTGCTGGGCAACACCTACCACCTGATGCTGCGGCCCGGTGCCGAACGAGTGGCGGCGCTCGGCGGCCTGCACAAGTTCTCCACCTGGGACAAGACCATCCTGACCGACAGCGGCGGCTTCCAGGTGATGTCGCTCGCCCAGCTTCGGAAGATGGACGAGCGCGGCGTCACCTTCCAAAGTCACATCGACGGCAGCCGGCATGAGCTGACGCCCGAGCGCTCCATCGAGATCCAGGGGCTTCTTGGCTCCGACATCCAGATGCAGCTCGACGAGTGCGTTCGCCTGCCGGCCGAGCCCAAGGAAGTCGAGCGCGGCATGCAACTCAGCCTCCGCTGGGCCGAGCGGTCGCGCCGGCAGTTTGAGGCGATGGGCGGGCCTGAGAAGGGGCAGGGGCTCTACGGCATCGTGCAGGGCGGCGACGTGCCGTCGCTCCGCGAGGTGAGCGCGCGCGAGCTGTCCGCGATGCCCTTCGAGGGCTATTCGGTGGGCGGTCTCGCCGTCGGCGAGCCGCAGGCGGTCATGCTCAAGATGATCGACGTCGTCGACCCGATCCTGCCGCGCGACAAGCCGCGCTATCTGATGGGCGTCGGCACGCCCGACGACATCATCGAGAGTGTGGCGCGCGGCATCGACCAGTTCGATTGCGTCATGCCGACGCGGGCCGGCCGCCACGGCCTCGCCTATACCCGCTTCGGCAAGCTCAACTTCAAGAATGCCCGCCATATGGATGATCCCCGCCCGATCGATCCGACGTCGGACTGCCCGGCGGCCCGCGACTATTCACGCGCCTACATCCATCACCTCGTGCGCACCGGCGAGGCGCTCGGCGCCATGCTGCTCACCTGGGTCAACGTTGCTTATTACCAGTCGCTGATGCAGGGCATTCGCGACGCCATCGAGGCCGGCCGCTTCGAGGAGTTCAAGGCTGAGACAAAGGCTGCCTGGGCGCGGGGAGAGAACGGATGAGCCTCTACGACCGTCTCATCGAGGCCAGCGCCGACGACTGGCGCGCCTATACCGAGCACCCCTTCGTGGAGATGATGGCGGCGGGCACGCTGCCCGAGACGGCCTTTCGCCACTATCTCGTTCAGGACTACCTGTTCCTGATCCAGTTCGTCCGCGCCTACGCGCTCGCCGCCTACAAGGGGCGGACCATCGAGGAAATGCGCTATGGCCTCGATGGCCTCAGGGCGATCCTCGACGGCGAGATGGCGTTGCACGTCAACTATTGCGCCGGCTGGGGCCTGACGCCGTCCGATCTCGAGGCGGCCGACGAGGACATGCCGACCACGGCCTACACCCGTTTCGTGCTCGACTGGGGCGTTCGCGGCGATCTCCTCGACCTCCACGTGGCGCTCGCCCCCTGCATCATCGGCTATGCGGTGATTGCCCGCCGACTCGCGTCCATTCCGGGAGCGCTCGCCGCGAGCAATCCCTACGCCCCGTGGATCGCCGAATATGCCGGCGACGGGTATCAGCAACTCGCGGCGTCCACTGTCGAGCATCTCGACACGCTGTCCGACGGCGCCGTGGGGGAAGTGCGTTTTCGCCAGATCGCCGGCATCTTCGCGCAAGCCAGCCGGCTTGAGGCTGCCTTCTGGCAGATGGGGCTCGATCGGGCCTGAAGCTTCACTTGACCGTCGCGAGTTGGGCTGCCGCCCTGGCGAACAGGCCGGCGGCCACCGTCTCGTCGATTTCCGCGTTTCGGTTGAGCGTCACCGACAGGCAGTGCTTGCGGCCATCCTTGCCGATCAGCGCGGCGGTGAGGTTCAGGACGCCGGTTTCGCTGCCGCCCTTGAAGGCGATGCGTTGCCAGGGAGCGGGGCGGACCGGGCCGGGATTGATCGCGAAGATGTCGGTGTCGGCCAACTCCACGGCGAGGCTGCAGAGCCGCCGGACGGGAATCATCCATTCGAGGCCGGGTGTGTAGGGGGTGGACGCCGCCGTCACTGACGGCAGGTCCCGTTCGGCCAGCTGCGTCAGAATGGTGGCCCGGTCTTTGGCCGAACCCGAGAGGTAGGCGTCGGCCAGCGGCTTGTCGGCTTTCAACTGGAACAGCGCGCGCGTGGTGAGCAGCGTATCAAGTCCGAGTACCCCGGCGATCCGATCGGCCCCGACCACACGGATCAGCGTGTCGGTCGCCGTGTTGTCGCTGCGAGCGATCATCTCGGCTGCCAGCGTGTGCAGGGTGAGGGGCGAGGCGGCTGGATAGAGGCGGAGTTGGCCCGATGGCAGCGAGCGGTCGGTCGCCTCGAGCGTCACCACGTCGTCCCAGCGGCGGCGTCCCGCCGCGATATCCTCGGTGAGAACCTTCAGCACGCCGAGCTTGAACGCCGAGCCGACGGCAAGCGGTCGTTCGGCGTCGCGTTCGTGGCGGATAACTCCGTCCGTCTCGATCAGATAGGAGACGGTGTCGGCGAGGCCGCCGAGCTTTTCCAGCGTTTCGTCAAGGGAGGCGGTCAGGGCGACGGGCGGCTCGAACAGCAGCCCGTCGATCAGGCCGTCGTCATCCAGGGTGACCTTGGTGGGAATGGAATGGGTGCCGGTCTCGACGGCATAGTCCTCGCCGTCCTGGATGATCGTTCGTGGTTCCCCAAGCGAGCTGGTGAGCTGTTTTACGATCTGTGCCACCTGATCGGCGGGCACCTCGGCAAGAAAGGACTTCGAGAACAGGATGCTCGCTTGATCGGGCGAGCGAAACAGTTGCTCAAGGCGAGCGAGTTCCGCCTCACCGGCCATGGCGCCAGTCATTTGACTCACCTGCGCGGCCATGTGGATCAGAAGCGAGGCCGCTAACGCTCGGATGTGGAATTGCATGGCAGCAATTTACGCCTGTATGCCGGCGGTGCAAGTCGTCCACGGCTTTTTTGGCGTGATGGCTGGACGTGCCGGTTTGTTCGCTTTATGTTCCTATCGATCATATTTGCGGGGATGGCGATGGCGGACGACGGTTTCAGGGAGTATCTGCGCGAACTGATGGAGCCGCTCGGCGGCGTTACCTTCCGCAAGATGTTCGGCGGGCTCTCCATCTATCAAGACGGCATGGTGTTCGCGTTGGAGATCGAGGGCAGCCTCTACTTCAAGGTTGATGACGAAACGCGCGGTCGGTTCGTTGCCGAGGACTGCCCACAGTTCGAGTATACCACCAAGGACGGCCGGACGGCGCAGATGCCCTATTGGCGCGCGCCCGAGCGGCTTTACGACGAACCGGACGAGTTCCTCGACTGGTGTCGCGCCGCGGTCGGCGTTGCCCGTCGCAGCGAGGCGACCAAGGCCGAGGAAAAGGCGCGCAAGGTGAGCCGCAAGCGCAAGACGACGGCCGATACCGATTGATACACTTCGGCACCGTCTTGAGAGGATCGGGACGCGGCGAAGCGATAGAAGAAAGAAGAGCCAAAGGACTGGCTTCCTTAAGTTTTCTTTCTTTGTCGAGTTTTCGCCATGTCCGCCAAAGACACCCTGTTCCGCTATGCCACGCCGCTGACCACCTGGCTGTTCCTGATCTCTCTGGTCTCCGGCGTCGCTCTCTTTCTCGGCGTCGGCACGCAGTATTTCCGTGAAATGCACGAGATACTGTCGCTGTTCCTGATCGTCCCCTTCGGGTTGCACGTCTGGCGCAACTGGCGGACGCTCATGAGCTATTTCCGTCACCCGGCCATGTGGATCTCGACCGTCGTCTGCCTCGCGGCCGCCGGCGCCTTCGTCTACGAGGGGGCTAGCGCCTCCACCGACAATCCCCGCGCCGTCATCTTCGGGGCTCTCGGCAATGCTTCGGTGACGGCGCTCGCCGCGCTTGCCCACACCGACGAAGCGACGGTGACCCAACGGCTCAAGGCGATCGGCGTCGAGGTCACCTCGGCCGAGGATACGGTGGCGGGGCTCGCCAGGGCGTCGGGTCACGATAGTTTTGAGCTGTTGGGCGTCGCACTGGCGTCGGCCTCGGCGGCCGGCCAGCCCGCGCCCTGAGCCCGGCAAAGCCGGCAAAGTCGACCAAAGGGGAGGTTCGTCACGAATCCTCCCTTTTTGCTTTGTGCCCGCGGGGAAGTTTGCTATGGAGACCCCGCTTCGAGCATCGGAGGCGATGGTCGGCGCGGTTGGGTCGCGGGCGTGGTGGAATTGGTAGACACGCTGGATTTAGGTTCCAGTGGCGAAAGCCGTGGGGGTTCAAGTCCCTTCGCCCGCACCAGATCGGCCCGCCGTGATCGAGGGTGATGCGGTCGGTGTCAGGTACGCCTCCGTGGCGTCCCGCCGGTGGTGAAGACAGAATTGAACCGCTTCTTCGGACAGGCTCGGCTGGGGAAACCGCCGGAACGGTCCGTGAGGCGTTCTCGGGATCAGAGACGAAAGAAAACATCCATGCAGGTGACTGAAACCTCGACCGAAGGCCTGAAGCGCGAGCTCAAGATCGTCATCACGGCCTCCGAACTCGCTGAAAAGCTCGACGCCTACCTCGAGGACCTCAAGGGGCGCGCCCAGATCCGCGGCTTCCGTCCGGGCAAGGTTCCCAAGGCTCACCTCAAGAAGCTCTACGGCAAGTCGGCCATGGCCGAGATCGTCAACACGGTGATCGGCGAGACCTCGAACAAGGCCCTCGAAGAGCGCTCCGAGAAGGCGGCCATGCAGCCGCAGATCAAGCTTTCCGACGAAGACGCCGAGAAGATCCTGTCGGGTGACCTCGATCTCGCCTACGACCTCTCCTACGAGATCGTGCCGGAGTTCGAGCTGGCGCCGGTCGACGGCATCGCCATCGAGCGTCCGGTCGTTGAGGTGGCTGATTCGGAAGTCGAAGAGCGCCTGACCCAGATCGCCGAGGGTGCTCGCTCCTACGTTGCCCGCGAGGAAGGCGCCGCTGCCCAGAATGGCGACCGCCTGACCATCTCCTACCTCGGCAAGATCGACGGCGAGCCCTTCGAAGGCGGCGCTGACGACCGCGCTGCCATCTTCCTCGGACAGGGCCGCTTCATTCCCGGCTTCGAGGAGCAGCTGATCGGCCTCAAGGTCGGCGACAAGAAGGTCATCGAAGTGACCTTCCCCGAGGACTATCAGGCCAAGCATCTGGCCGGTAAGCCCGCCACCTTCGATATCGAAGTGTTCGAGGTCGCCGCTCCGGGCGAACTGAAGCTCGATGACGACTGGGCCAAGACGCTCGGCATGGACAGCCTCGACGCGCTGAAGGACATCGTCAAGCAGCAGATCGAATCTCAGAACGGCGGCCAGACCCGCCAGAAGGTGAAGCGTCAGCTTCTGGACGCCCTCGACGCGCAGTACTCCTTCGAGCTGCCGGCGACGCTGGTGGAGCAGGAGTTCAACGCCATCTGGGGTCAGGTCGAGGCCGAGATGAAGGCTGCCGGCAAGACCTTCGAGGATGAGGACACCACCGAGGAGAAGGCCCGCGCCGACTATCGCAAGATCGCCGAGCGTCGCGTCCGTCTCGGTCTCGTGCTGTCGAAGTTCGGCGAGCGCGAAAAGGTTCAGGTCAACGAGCAGGAACTGCAGCGCGCGCTGATCGAGCGGGCCCGCCAGTTCCCCGGCCAGGAGAAGGCCGTGTTCGACTTCTATCGCCGCGACGCCAATGCGCTTGCCTCGCTGCAGGCGCCGGTGTTCGAGGAGAAGGTGGTCGACGTGCTGCTCGGGCTGATCAAGGTCACCGACAAGACCGTCACCAAGGAAGAGCTGTTCAAGGACGACGAAGAGCCGGCCGTCTGACCGGTCAGGCAGCTATTGTCACCATGAATACCGCGGCCGGGGCGGCGACGCCCCGGCCCGTTGCGTTTCATGGCGGTCAGCCCTGCATGTGGTTCCGACCGCTTGCAGAGTTTGCCGGCGATGCATAAGTGGCTTTTATGGGGAGGTTCCCCGAAGGCCGAAGGGGCATGGAAGGCCGTACACCATGCACCGAAAATTCAGCGGCTTTGGTGTAGCCAAGTGTCCGCTTGGGATGTAACGATCACGGCAAGAGTGATTTGCAGGCGACGCCACCGCCACTCCGCAAGGCCCCGAAAGGGGATAGGAAGGCCGGTTCGTCCGTCGAACGCCGAGGGAACGTATGAAGGATCCTGTCGATTTCACCATGAGCACGCTGGTCCCGATGGTCGTCGAGCAGACGAACCGTGGCGAGCGCGCCTATGACATTTTCTCGCGCCTCCTCAAGGAGCGGATCATCTTCATCACCGGCGGAATCGACGACGGTGTCGCGACGCTGGTCAGCGCCCAGCTTCTGTTCCTGGAGTCGGAGAACCCCAACAAGGAGATCTCCCTCTATATCAATTCTCCCGGCGGTTATGTGACGGCGGGCCTCGCCATCTACGACACAATGCAGTTCATCCGCCCGAAGGTGGCGACGCTCTGCATCGGCCAGGCGGCGTCCATGGGCTCGCTGCTGCTCTGCGCCGGCGAGCCGGGCATGCGCTTCTCGCTGCCCAACGCGCGCATCATGGTGCACCAGCCGTCGGGCGGATTCCGTGGTCAGGCGGCTGACATCATGCTGCACGCTCAGGAGATCCTGAAGCTGAAGCGCCGCCTCAACCAGATCTACGTCCAGCATACTGGCCGCGATCTTGCAGCGGTCGAAGAGGCGCTGGAGCGCGACAACTTCATGGATGCCGAAGCGGCCAAGGCATTCGGCCTTGTGGACGACGTCATCCAGAAGCGGGCGGTTCCCGAACTGCCCTGAGGAAAGAGGTTTGCCGGCGCCGGAGGCGGCGGCGCTTTGAGATCGGTACGTTAAAGCTATCTTGAGTCCTTGGGGCGCAGCATGCGCGAATGGCGGTTTCGGCGGATTCGGCCATTGGTGAGGGTTCGAGAGGGAAGGTTCGGTCCGGTGCTTGCCCAAGGGCGGGGCGGCGGACCGTCCGTCAACCGAGCGGGAATGATTGGATGACTAAGGTTAGCGGCGAGTCGAAGAACACCCTCTACTGTTCGTTCTGCGGCAAGAGCCAGCATGAAGTCCGCAAGCTCATCGCGGGACCGACGGTGTTCATTTGCGATGAGTGCGTCGAGCTCTGCATGGACATCATCCGCGAGGAGTCGAAGTCCAATCTCGTGAAGTCGCGGGATGGCGTGCCGACGCCTTCGGAAATCCGCAAGGTGCTCGACGACTATGTCATCGGCCAGGACAAGGCCAAGAAGGTGCTGGCTGTGGCGGTTCACAACCACTACAAGCGCCTCAACCATGCCTCGAAGAACAACGACGTCGAGCTGGCCAAGTCGAACATCATGCTGATCGGCCCGACCGGTTCGGGCAAGACGCTGCTCGCCCAGACCCTCGCCCGCATCATCGACGTGCCCTTCACCATGTCGGACGCGACCACGCTGACCGAGGCCGGCTATGTCGGCGAGGACGTCGAGAACATCATTCTGAAGCTGCTCCAGGCTGCCGACTACAATGTCGAGCGGGCCCAGCGCGGCATCGTCTACATCGACGAGGTCGACAAGATCTCCCGCAAGTCCGACAACCCGTCGATCACCCGCGACGTGTCGGGCGAGGGCGTGCAGCAGGCATTGCTGAAGATCATGGAAGGCACGGTGGCTTCCGTTCCGCCGCAAGGTGGCCGCAAGCATCCGCAGCAGGAGTTCCTGCAGGTCGACACCACCAACATCCTGTTCATCTGCGGCGGCGCCTTTGCCGGCCTCGAGAAGATCATTTCGGCGCGCGGCAAGTCGACGTCGATCGGCTTCCAGGCCCAGGTGACGGCCCCCGAGGATCGGCGCACCGGCGAGCTGTTCGCCCAGGTGGAGCCTGAGGACCTTCTGAAGTTCGGTCTGATCCCCGAGTTTGTCGGCCGTCTGCCGGTGCTCGCCACGCTGGAAGACCTCGACGAGGCGGCGCTGGTGATCATTCTCACCGAGCCGAAGAACGCCCTGGTCAAGCAGTACCAGCGCCTGTTCGAGATGGAGAACGTCAAGCTCTCCTTCCAGGACGATGCGCTGTCCGCCGTCGCCCGCAAGGCGATCGACCGCAAGACCGGCGCCCGCGGCCTCCGCTCGATCATGGAAGGCATTCTGCTCGAAACCATGTACGAGCTGCCGAACCTTGAAGATGTGACGGAAGTGGTGATTTCCGCTGACGTCGTCGCCGGAAAGGCCAAGCCGATCTACGTCTATGGCGAGCGCCTCGACGATACGGGCACGGGTGCCTGATAGTCTCCATGGGCGGCGATTGATTTGCCGCCCTTCTTCCCGGCCAAAAGGGGTCGGGAGCGTCGTGCGTCGGGGCCAATGACGCTTTCGTGTCAAGGTCTTGAAAGCACAGTCGCCGCGATCCATGTATCCGCTTACGCGGCGGCAACGGAAACGGGAAAGGCGCCCGGCCTCGCGCCCATGACGGGGCGAACCGGACGGCCACGCAGCGGATCACCCACTCCGATCCTCTCCCCCGTTGCCGGAACCAGGGCCATCCGATGATCCAGTCGGCAGCCCTTGCCGTAAACCGCGTGCGACGGACGTCGGCGCCGAAAGGCCAAGCCGGCGGGCCACCAGAAAGGAAACCACTCCATGGCCGCATCCACCTCCGCGACCGGCGCCGAACGGGACGTCTTCCCCGTCCTGCCGCTTCGTGACATCGTCGTTTTCCCGCACATGATCGTGCCGCTGTTCGTGGGCCGCGAGAAGTCCATCCGCGCCCTCGAAGAAGTGATGACGGCCGACAAGCAGATCCTCCTGGCGACGCAGCGCAACGCCTCCGACGATGATCCTGCCTCAGGCGACATCTATACCGTCGGCACGCTCGCGACTGTGCTTCAGCTCCTCAAGTTGCCCGACGGCACGGTGAAGGTGCTGGTCGAAGGCGCCCGCCGGGCCGAAGTGATCAATTTCATCGACCGCTCCGACTACTTCGAGGCCGAGGTGCGCCCGCTCGATGAGGTGGAGAGCGACCGCGTCGAGGTCGAGGCGCTGGCCCGCTCCGTGCTGGTCGAGTTCGACAACTATGTCAAGCTGAACAAGAAGGTGTCTCCCGAGGTGCTCGGCACCATCAAGGAGATCGACGACTACGCCAAGCTCGCCGACACCATCGCCAGCCATCTCGCCGTCAAGATCTCCGAGAAGCAGGAAGTTCTGTCTCTGAAGTCGGTGGTCGAGCGGCTCGAGCGCGTGCTGGGCCTGATGGAGAGCGAGATTTCCGTTCTGCAGGTGGAAAAGCGCATCCGCAGCCGCGTCAAGCGGCAGATGGAGAAGACCCAGCGCGAGTACTATCTCAACGAGCAGATGAAGGCGATCCAGAAGGAGCTCGGCGACGGCGAGGAAGGCAAGGACGAGCTTGCCGAACTCGAGGAGCGCATCAAGCGCACCAAGCTCTCCAAGGAAGCGCGCGAAAAGGCAACGGCCGAGCTGAAGAAGCTCAGGCAGATGTCTCCCATGTCGGCCGAAGCCACCGTGGTGCGCAACTACCTCGACTGGATTCTCGGCATTCCCTGGAAGGCTCGCTCCAAGACCCGTGACGACCTCGCCTATGCCGAAGCGGTGCTGAACGAGGACCATTTCGGCCTCGACAAGGTCAAGGAACGCATCATCGAGTATCTGGCGGTGCAGAGCCGGGCCAACAAGCTGAAGGGGCCGATCATCTGCCTCGTCGGTCCGCCGGGCGTCGGCAAGACCTCGCTCGCCAAGTCGATCGCCAAGGCGACCGGCCGTGAATATGTGCGCATGTCGCTGGGCGGCGTGCGGGACGAGGCGGAAATCCGCGGTCACCGCCGTACCTATATCGGCTCGATGCCCGGCAAGGTCATCCAGTCGATGAAGAAGGCGAAGAAGTCCAACCCGCTCTTCCTGCTCGACGAGATCGACAAGATGGGCATGGATTTCCGCGGCGATCCGTCGTCGGCCCTGCTGGAGGTTCTCGACCCCGAGCAGAACCACACCTTCATGGACCACTACCTTGAGGTCGAGTACGACCTCTCGGACGTGATGTTCGTGACGACCGCCAACACGCTGAATATCCCCGGCCCGCTGATGGACCGCATGGAGATCATCCGCATCGCCGGCTATACCGAGGACGAGAAGGTCGAGATCGCCAAAAGGCACCTGCTGCCGAAGTCGATCGCCGACCATGGTCTTCGCGCGGGCGAGTATGAGATCACCGACGATGCCATTCGCGCGGTGATCCGGCAGTACACCCGGGAAGCCGGCGTGCGTAACCTCGACCGAGAGATGATGTCGCTCGCCCGCAAGGCGGTGACCGAGCTTCAGAAGTCGAAGGGCGCGTTGAAGTCGGTCACGGTGACGCCGGAGAAGGTCGAGCAGTATCTCGGCGTGCCGCGCTTCCGGCATGGAGAGGCCGAGGGTACCGATCAGGTCGGCGTCGTCACGGGTCTTGCGTGGACCGAGGTCGGCGGCGAGCTGCTCACCATCGAAAGCGTGCGTCTGCCCGGAAAAGGCCGCATGACGGTGACCGGCAACCTGAAGGACGTGATGAAGGAATCGATCTCGGCGGCGGCGTCCTACGTCCGCTCGCGCGCTATCGATTTCGGTATCGAACCGCCGCTGTTCGACAAGCGTGACATCCACGTGCACGTTCCGGAAGGCGCTACGCCGAAGGATGGTCCGTCGGCCGGTATCGCCATGGTGACCTCCATCGTGTCGGTGATGACCGGCGTGCCGGTGCGCCACGACGTTGCCATGACCGGTGAGATCACGCTGCGCGGCCGCGTGCTGCCCATCGGCGGTCTCAAGGAGAAGCTGCTCGCCGCTCATCGCGGTGGCATCAAGACGGTGCTGATCCCCGACGAGAACGCCAAGGACCTCGCCGACATTCCGGAGAACGTCCGGAACGGCATGGAAGTCATTCCGGTGGCCCACATGGACGATGTGCTGAAGGTGGCTTTGGTGAAGCCGCTGGAGCCGATCGCATGGGACGAATCGAAGGAAGCGACGTCTGCGCCGGTCGCCGAAGGCGATGCCGGGGATCTAGCGCCGATTACCGCCCATTGAACCAACGTGGGACACTTGTCCAGCAAATTTCCGACCCGGGCCCCCAAAGCCCGGGTCTTTTTCGTTTTCGGTCAAAAAATCGCGCATAAGCCGTCTTTCCGCACTTGATTTTCCCCGGAAATCCGGGAAACGTGCCGCCGGGGTGACGGGCTAACTACAAGATGGCAGTCCGCTACCGACAGAGTCAGACAAAGGGACACGACATGAACAAGAACGATCTGGTCACGCAGGTCGCCGAGAAGGCGTCGCTCAACAAGGCGCAGGCCGGTGCCGCCGTCGACGCGGTCTTCGCGACGATCACCGAGGCGCTCAAGGCGGGCGACGAAGTTCGCATCGTCGGCTTCGGCAACTTCGTTGTGACCGAGCGCGCCGCTTCCGAGGGCCGCAACCCGCAGACGGGCGAGCCGCTCAAGATCGCTGCTTCCAAGCAGCCGAAGTTCCGCGTGGGCAAGGGCCTCAAGGACGCGGTCAACGGCTGACCTCCGAGTCGGCCCGGCCGGCAACCGGATCGGGACCGACGCTAGTGACTTTGAACGGCGCGGCCGGCGACGGTCGCGCCCTTTTTGCTTTTGTCCTGCGTCCACATCGCGTCAGGCCATCGATCTTGCAATCGGCTGGCCGAGTGGGTAGAGCAGGGGGCCGGTTCGCCCTGGAGCATTCGTCGACCAACTGAAGCATTTGGTCGCCCAGCGAATGCTCCAGTTCATTGCTGGAGCAGCCGCTTTTCGATCAGGTTGAGAAAACCTGATCGGCGGGTGCTCTGGCGGCGGGCCAGGGCGGGCGGTTAGCTCAGTTGGTAGAGCGCCAGTTTTACACACTGGATGTCGGCGGTTCGAGACCGTCACCGCCCACCATCGTTCTTTCAAGAAATCGAGCGTTGGAGGTTTTCCCCGACGTCGCTGCTCGGCACGAGCGACATCGAGACGCGCAGAAGGGCCCTGGCGGGCCTCACATGCTTAGGCGGCCGAGATGGCGGAGCCGCCTTCCGCAAACATCCGGGAGACTTCTTCGGCCGGCACGGGCATGCCCAGCAGGAAGCCCTGGACGGTGTCGCAGCCTTCGGCGCGCAGGCGCTCGAACTGCTGCTCGCTCTCCACGCCCTCGGCGGTGGTGGCGATATTGAGATTGGACGACAGGCTGGCGACGGCCCGGACGATGGCCAGCGATTCCTGGTCGCCTTCGCCGAGGTCGGCCACGAAGGATCGGTCGATCTTGATCCGGTCGAAATGGAACTGGCGCAGGTAGCCGAGGCTGGAATAGCCGGTGCCGAAGTCGTCCATGGCGATGCGCACGCCGATCTCATGCAGCCGCTGCAGGATGGCGAGGGTCATCGAGGTGTCGGCAATCAGCACGCGCTCGGTGATCTCGATCTCCAACCGATGGGCTTCGAGGCCGGAGGCGGCCAGCGCCGCCAGGACCTGATCGGCGAAGGTGCGCTCGCGGAACTGAACCGGGGAGACGTTGACGGCTATGCTGATATGGCCGGGCCAACTCGCCGCGTCGCGGCAGGCCTGTTCCAAGACCCACTGGCCCATCGGCACGATCAGGCCCACTTCCTCGGCCAGCCAGATGAACTCGTTGGGTGCGACGATGCCGCGCGTCGGGTGGTTCCAGCGCAACAACGCCTCGAAGCCGATGATCTCGCGATTGTCCATGCTGAACATCGGCTGGTAGTGGAGGCAAAGCTCCTCCGAGATCAGGGCGCGGCGAAGTTCCAGTTCCAACAGGCGGCGCGTCTGAGAGCGCAGGCTCATCTCGTCGCGGAAGAAGCGATAGACGCCGCGACCGTCGGCCTTGGCCGTATAGAGGGCCATGTCGGCGTTCTTGAGCAGGGTATCGGCATTGCTGCCGTCCAACGGGGCGATGGCGATGCCGACGCTGGCGCCGATGATGATCTGCTGGCCGTCGATCTCATAGGGCTCGCCGACGATTCGGACGATGCGCCGGGCAAGATCGGTGGCGGCTTCCGGCTGTTGGACCGGGCCGAGCTGAATGATGGCGAACTCGTCGCCACCGAAGCGCGCGGCGATGTCATTCTGGCTGATGCAAGACCGCAGGCGGTCGGCCACAGCCTGCAACAGCGCGTCGCCGACAGGATGGCCGAGGGTGTCATTGACGTTCTTGAAGCGGTCGAGATCGATGCAGAGAACGGCGATGCGTTCCTTGTCGCTGATCTCCGACAGCGCGTCTTCAAGGCTGTCGCGGAACAGCAGGCGGTTGCCGAGATCGGTCAGCGCGTCGTGGCGCGCCATATGGCGGATCTTCTCCTCGACGCGCCGGCGGGCCGTGATGTCTTCGTGAATCGCGATCCAGCCGCCACCGGCGATGTTCTGAATGCCCAACGACAGGATGCGATCGTCGCTGGTCTCGTAAACGAAATGGGTGGTCCCGGAATGGCTGGAGCGGGCTTCGGCCAGCACTTCGGCGACCGGGACGTAGATGCCGCCATGCCGGAAGGCATCGGCGAAGATCTCATGGTGGGTGCGGCCGCGCAGCGTGTCCTCCGGCGCCAAGCCATACATGTCGCAATAAATCCGGTTACAGATGATCAGCCGGTCGGAGGCGTCGAACATCGAGAGACCGACCGGCATGTTGGCGACGGCTGCCCTCAGGCGCTCCCATTCCCGCTCGGCATTGCGGGCGAACTCACGGCTGTGGATCAGCGCGTCGCGATAGCCGGCCAGGGCGAACAGAAGCACGCCGATTTCGTCGCGTCGGGGGCTCGGTTCCGGGATGGGAGTCGTATGGTCGCCGATCGTCAGGCGCCGCATGGCGTGGGCGACATTGCGGAGCGGGCCGGATACGTTGCGCTGAACCCAGAAAACCGCTCCGAGAGCCGCCAGACTGGCGATCACCAAGGCGATCAGAGATTGGGTAACAGCCCGCGACACGGCCGTGGAGGCCCGTGCAGCGGCGTCTTCGGATCGCGCCTTGGCATAGGCGATGAGGTTCTCCAGTTCGTTCACCGCCGCCTGATACTGAAGACGCGTCGTGCCGTTGGCATACTCGGTCGCCTGTTCCAGCTCGCCGCTGTCGATCGCGTCGTTCACCTGATCGAGCGAGGCGAGATAGATCTCCCAGGCATGGGAGAAGATGGCAAACAGCCTTGCCTCCTCGGGCGAGCTGATGGTCGCCTTGAAGCTGGCAGAGGCCGTGTTGAGGTCGAGGCGCGTCTCGTTGAGGCTGGCATCGATCTCGGCAAGATTGCGGTAGTCGATGACTTGCAGACGCCGCATGACGACCAGATTGTGCTGCAAGGCGAGACGACGCAACTTCTCCAGAAGCTCCACCTGGGGAAGCCTGACTTCGCGGATCTCGGTGGTGACCCTGTTGACCGAGATGATCTGGGCAACACCCAGTCCGCTGACGGCGGCAATCAGCAACATGACAAAAACGATCGCACCGGACAGCTTGGCCCGGATGCTGGCGTTTCTCATGATACCGATCGGCTCGTCGTGCCAACTCATCTGTCTTGGCTTCTCCCCGTGCGTCCCTGGCGCTCCCGACCCCGGCCCGCTACCTAAGATTGATACCCAGATCACCGCCAACTCGTTGCTCCGTCTGCTCCCTCAAGCTCGGTCCGGGCTGATCCTCCGTGCCCGCCGGGCTTCGTGGGCAAACCGCCTTAACTGTCAGTCTCAGCGAAGATAACTGAAACGCTTCCAGAACCCATAGTCGTTACGAAACCGCACATAGGACTCGTAAATCTGCTTGAATCTCGGGTTGGCGGCCATCTCCTCCTCGGCCACCTTGCCCCAGGCAGCCTCGAAGGTGAGGAGGAGATCCGGTGACCAGCGGCGGAGCTTGATGCCTCGCTTCTTGATTTCCTCAAGGGCCTCGGTCTGCATTGTTTCGGCTCGGCCGAGACTGTCGCGCATCACCGCCGCGCAGACGGTTTCGATCGTCTCCTGCTGCTTTCCGGTGAGCCCGTCCCACGTCGCGTCGTTGAAGTAGAGCTCGTAGAGTGTCGACGGCTGATGCCAGCCCGGAAAATAGTAGTATTTTGCGACGCTCTGAAGGCCGAGGGCCAAATCCATCGACGGCAATGAGTATTCCGCCGCCTCGATCTCCCCCCTCTTGATCGCGTCGACGATTTCGCCTGGCGACTTCTGTATCACATCGGCGCCGAGCCGGGCGAGCACGCGGCCTCCTAGGCCAAAAAAACGGATACGAAGGCCCTTCAGATCGTTGATGGTGCGGATTTCCTTGGAAAACCATCCGGCGCCCTCGGGCGGGAGCACCATGCAGGGCACGTTGTGGACGGAGTATTTCGCAAACAGCTCGCGCGACAGGGTGAGGCCGCCCCCCTCGAACAGCCAAGCCATGTACTCGATGGTGTCTGGTCCGAAGGGAATGGCGCTCAGAAGCTCGAAGGCGCTGTCGTGAGCTGCGAACTGACCTGCGGTCGACCAGGCGGCGGCGATCTCGCCGGTGGTCACCCTGTTTACCGTGTCCGACGCCGGAGCGAGATTGCCCGGCACGTGAAACACGAGCTGGACCTCGCCACCGGTCAGGCTATCGACCTGTTCGCTCAGTCGGCCCACGGCCTCGGAGAATAGCGGCAGCGACAGCGGGAACGTACTGGCGACGTGAATCACCTTCGCGTCGCCCGCAAATGCAGACGTCACGAGGCTGGCAGTCAATGCCAGTCCGGCGATCGCCGACAGTCTGATCATCCGTTCCCCCGAAGCGCACAACCACCCGCAACCCTAGGGGTCAACATATGCGAGCAATGCTAGATAACGGTTAACTTGCGAAACGTGGGGCCGCACCTTGTTCCGATAAAAACAGGAAACCCTGCTTCGCCCGGAAAAGCAACTCCATTTGAACTTCGTCCCCAGCGCGTATCTTTGTCGTTGGCGGTGCTGACGGGTCTAGTCTCGAAATTTGCCAATTCAATCAGAGATGCATGATTTCTACCTGTAGAACTTCTTGAATTGAGAAACTTGCCTAATGACGGGGAAACGAGGGCTGTTAAGTCTGCATAGGTCGAGCGCTTAACTTGACCGAGGGGGGCTCGAAATGCGCATCCCGGCAATTTGATAGAAGACTAAAAAACCTGCCTCGCATGCGATCCTGAAATCGAGTATCAGTCGGTGCCCGCCTTGCAGAGGCCATATGGACGCGAACGTAACACTGATTGCAGCTTTCGGCGCCGGACTGCTCTCCTTCGTGAGCCCCTGCGTGCTGCCGCTCGTTCCGCCATATCTCGGCTTCCTGACCGGAGCGTCGATCGAAGAGCTGACCGGTGAGGAAATGACCCGGCTGGCTGCCAAGCGACGGGCGGCCGAAGTTGCACTTTCGTTCATCCTCGGATTCACCTGCGTCTTTGTGACGCTGGGGGCGACGGCCTCGGTCTTCGGCCAGATTCTTCGTCAGTGGTCCGAGGTTCTCGGAGTTCTGGCCGGCCTGTTCATTATCGTGATGGGCCTGCATTTTCTTGGCTTGTTCCGGGTGGCATTGTTCTATCGCGAAGCGCGATTCCACGATTTCCGCGTCAGGGCGGGTCTCGGCGGCGCGTTTCTGCTCGGCCTTGCCTTTGCCTTCGGCTGGACCCCCTGCATCGGTCCGGTGCTCGCCACCATTCTGTCGGTGGCCGGCAGCCGCGATACCGTCGGCGACGGGGCGCTGCTGCTGGCCGTCTATTCTCTGGGACTTGGCGTCCCGTTTCTGATTGCCGCATTGTTTGCGGCCCGTTTCGTGCTGTTCATGCGTCGGTTCCGCCGCCATTTTCCCCTGGTGGAGCGAGCTATGGGCGGCGTGCTGGTTGTTACCGGCGCGCTGTTCCTGTCAGGCGGCATGCAGCGCGCGTCGTTCTGGCTTCTGGAAAACTTCCCGGCTCTCTCCACCATCGGCTGAAACCGCGGCGGGCCGGGTAGGGCGGCCACAGCGGCGGCTTTTTGGCGAGATCGGTCGACGACCGGCCAAAAGCCACTTCCCCCTCCGCCCGGAATTGATCTAGAAGCACAGACCCGCCTGCCGGCGCGGGGCGAAAACCGCCGGCTTCCACGACCACACTGAGGTCAACCCCATGAGCAACAACGAGTTCCACAAGATCAAGCGCCTCCCGCCGTATGTCTTCGAGCAGGTCAACCGGCTCAAGGCTGCCGCGCGAGCTTCGGGCGCAGATATTGTCGACCTTGGCATGGGCAATCCCGACCTGCCGACGGCGCGCTACGTGGTCGACAAGCTGATCGAAACGGTGCAGCGGCCGGACACCCACGGCTATTCGGCGTCGCGGGGAATCAACGGCCTCAGGAAGGCGCAGGCGGCCTATTACGCCCGCCGTTTCGGCGTGAAGCTCAACCCCGACACGCAGATCGTGGCGACGCTGGGCTCCAAGGAAGGCTTCGCCAACATGGCGCAGGCCATCACCGCGCCGGGCGATGTCATTCTCTGCCCCAATCCGTCCTATCCGATCCACGCCTTCGGCTTCCTGATGGTCGGCGGCGTCATCCGGTCGGTTCCGGTCACGCCGGGGCCGGAGTTCTTCCACGCGCTCGAGCGCGCAGTGACCCACTCCATCCCGAAGCCGCTCGCCCTCATCCTTTGCTATCCGTCGAACCCGACGGCCGAGGTGGTCGAGCTCGACTTCTACAAGGACGTGGTGGCCTTCGCCCGCAAGCACGAGGTGTTCGTGCTCTCCGATCTCGCTTACTCGGAGATCTATTTCGACGGCGTTCCGCCGCCGTCGGTGCTGGAAGTGCCGGGCGCCATGGACGTCTGCGTCGAGTTCACCTCGATGTCCAAAACCTTCTCCATGGCCGGCTGGCGCATGGGATTTGCCGTGGGCAATGAGCGGTTGATCGCCGCGCTGTCGCGCGTCAAGTCCTATCTCGATTATGGTGCCTTCACGCCGATCCAGGTGGCGGCGACAGCCGCGCTCAACGATCCCGAAGCCGACGCTCATATCGAAGACGTGCGCCAGACCTACAAGCGCCGCCGCGACGTGATGGTGGAGAGCTTTGGCCGGGCGGGCTGGGAGATCCCGGTGCCGCGCGCCTCGATGTTCGCTTGGGCGCCATTGCCGGAGCGGTTCAAGTCGCTGGGCAGCCTGGAGTTTTCCAAGCTACTGATCGAGAAGGCCGAGGTGGCCGTCGCGCCCGGCATCGGCTTCGGCGAGCAGGGCGACGACTACGTCCGCATCGCTCTCGTGGAGAACGAACAGCGCATTCGCCAGGCCGCACGCGGGCTCCGTCGATTCTTCGACACGGCCGACGAAACCATGCATAACTACGCCCCGGTCGGCCGCGACCGCTGACCCCGCACCTTAAAAAACGGACATGGCCTTTCCGGTGAACTCGCTTCTCCGGAAAGGCTCTGCAGACAGAGAGTTTCGGAAAAGCACCATGGGTAAACCGCTTCGCCTCGGCATCGCCGGTCTCGGGACCGTCGGCGCATCCGTCGTTCGCATCGTTCAGTCCAACCTCAGCTCGCTGACGCTGAGAGCGGGACGGCCGGTGACGATCACGGCCGTGTCGGCGCGCGACCGCAAGCGCGACCGGGGCATCAATGTCGACGGTTTTGCCTGGTACGACGATCCGGTGGCCATGGTCGCCGATCCGAACGTCGATGTGGTGATCGAACTGATCGGCGGCGCGTCCGGTGCCGCCGAGGCCGTGGTGCGCGCCGCGCTTGCTGCCGGCAAGCCGGTGATCACGGCCAACAAGGCGCTGCTCGCCCGGCACGGCGTCGAACTTGCCCGTCTCGCCGAGGCGGCGGGCCTGTCCATCGGCTTCGAGGCGGCGGTGGCCGGTGGCATTCCGGTGATCAAGACGCTGAAGGAGAGCCTTGCCGGCAACACCGTGACCGGCATCGTCGGCATCCTGAACGGCACCTGCAACTACATCCTGACCCGGATGGAAAAGGAGCAGCTGTCGTTCGAGACCTGCCTCGCCGAGGCACAGCGGCTTGGCTATGCCGAAGCCGACCCGACCTTCGACGTCGGCGGCTTCGATACCGCGCACAAGCTCGCCATCCTGACCAGCCTCGCCTTCGGCACGGAGATCGATGCCGACGCCATCTATGTCGAGGGTATCACCTCGATCTCGCTCGAAGACATCAAGGCGGCCGACGAGCTGGGCTATCGCATCAAGCTTTTGGGCGTTGCGCGGCGGACCGACAGCGGCATCGAAGCGCGGGTCAACCCCGCCATGGTGCCGAAGAAATCGGTGGTGGCGCAGACCTCCGGCGTGCTCAACGCTGTAGCCTTCGATGGCGACGCGTTGGGCGAGGTGGTCCTCGTCGGGCCGGGCGCTGGCGGCAGCGCCACGGCGTCGTCGGTCATCGCCGATATCGTCGACGCGGCGCGTGGCCACCGCACTCCGGTGTTTGGACTGCCGGTGAACGAGCTCATGCTCTACCAGAAGGCCGAGATACAGGCGCACAAGGGCGGCTACTACGTGCGCCTCTCAGTCTATGATCGGCCGGGCGCCTTCGCCGGGATCGCCAAGAGCATGGCCGACCGCGACATATCCCTGGAGTCGATCGTTCAGCATCGCCGCTCGAACGACGATGAGGCGCCCGGCCACACCGGTGCGCCGCAGCCGGTGGTGCTCATCACCTATGCTACGCGTGAGACGGAGATCCGGGCCGCGCTTGAGGCGATCGAGGCGGCCGGCCACATCGCCGAGAAGCCGACGCTGATCCGCATCGAAAGTCTGTAAGGCGACCCTGTCGGTCCTCGGGGTATTTCCAGGTCCGACTTGGGGAATGCTGCTATCGACTTTTTGCATGTCTGATGGTCGAACTGACGATGGTTCGGGTAAATGGCGGTATTTCGCCAGTATCCGTGATGCCGCGCGCTTGCGGCATGGTTAACTCATCGACGGAACATCCGTATTGCGTCCTATGGCGCATTGACCTCTATCGTTCGTTCTTCATACCTCGCTAAGGTATCGACCGGGTTTTCTCCCCGTTCGCGCAGCCAAAAGACCTCCCTTGGCTGCAGCGACGAACTTGGTTGGCTGTCCGAACCGCGGGTTGTTTCATGTCGCAAAAATTCTCCAATTCTCTCGACCGTATTCTGACCCTGGAGATTGTTCGGGTTACCGAACGCACGGCCATGGCCGCCGCCCGCCAGCGCGGCCACGGCGACGAGCGCGCCGCCGACCAGGCGGCCGTGGATGCCATGCGCGCCGAGCTCAACCAACTGCCGGTTCATGGCACCATCATGATCGGTGAGGGCGAGCGTGACGAAGCGCCGATGCTCTACATCGGCGAGGAGGTCGGTAGCGGCAAAGGACCGCGTGTCGACATCGCGGTCGACCCGCTCGAAGGCACAACCATGTGTGCCAAGAACCAGACAAACTCGCTGGCCTGCATTGCCATCGCCGAACAGGGCGGTTTGCTGAACGCCCCCGACGTCTACATGGACAAGATCGCCATCGGTCCCGGCTTCCCGCCCGGCCTCGTCGATCTCGACGCCACGCCGACCGATAACATCCGCGCCCTGGCCAAGGCCAAGGGCGTGCCGGTGTCGGCGATCACCTGCTGCATTCTCGATCGGCCGCGCCATGCCCGGCTGATCGACGAGGTGCGCGGTCTCGGCGCCTCCATTCGCCTCATTGGCGATGGCGATATCGCCGGCATCATCCAGACGACCGATCCGGAAGAGACCAGCATCGACATCTATCTCGGCGTAGGTGGCGCGCCCGAGGGCGTGCTGGCCGCAGCGGCACTCCGCTGCCTCGGCGGCCAGATGCAGGGTCGGCTGATGATCAACCGCCCTGAGCACATCGAGCGCGCCCGGCGCATGGGCATCGAGGACATCGCCAAGAAGTACAGCATGGAGGACATGGCGCAGGGCGACGTGCTGTTTGCCGCCACCGGCGTCACCAAGGGCAACCTGCTCGACGGCGTGCGCTTCAAGGGCGGCAAGATCATCACGGACACCGTGGTGATGCGGTCGTGGACCGGTACCGTCCGTCGCATCAAGGCCGAGCATATCGACCGCGACAAGATCGGCGTCGTCTGACGCGTCGCTCGTCATGAAGAGAGAAAGGGGCGCCCCGATCGGGGCGCCCCTTCGTCGTTTCTGACCTTTGTCGTCAGGCCTTTGTCGCATCCAGTTCCGCGGCGATCCGGCGCAAAGCGTCGACCAGCACTTCCGAGGTCTGTGCGCCGGAGATGGCAAACTTGTTCTCGACGATGACCGTCGGTACGCCGGTGATTCCGATCCGGCCGGCATGGGCGATTTCAGCCTTCACCGCGTCGAGGTCCACGCCATCCTCGAGCTTCATGGTCACTTCGTCGCCGTCGAGGCCGACCTCTTCGGCAGCGGCGATCAGCGTGTCCGCCTTGGTGAGATCGGCGCCTTCCTCGAAGAACAGGGAGAACAATCGCTCCAGCATGGGGTCGCCGAGGCCTTCCGCTGCCGCCCAGCGAATGAGGCGATGGGCGTCGAGCGTGTTGGGAGACCTTTCGATGAGGTCGAACGCATAGGTGATGCCGACGTCGGCGCCGAGGCTGAAAAGACGGGCGTGCGCCTCGTCCAGCGCGTCGGCACTGCCGAACTTGCCGATGACGTACTCCTCGCGCTCAATGCCTTCCTCGGGGATGGTGGGATCGAGCTGAAACGGCCGATAGCGAACCTCGATGTCGAGATCGTCGAGTTCGGCGATCGCGGCGTCGAGCCGGCGCTTGCCGAGGAAACACCAGGGGCAGACTACATCGACGATGACGTCGAGATGGAGTTTGGGCTTCTGCATGAGGACTCCTGGGTGATCGCCCGGTTGGGCGGCGTTTGGGCCATCCTACCACCGATTACGGACGAGGGCGGACACGGACTCGACCAATGTTCCATGGCAGAGGAACGCATTGCCCCGTTACATAACGGCCGGTTATAGAGGGCCCGACGTGATCGAGAACCGCATCAAACATAGGCACCTGAGTTCCTTTGTGGAAGTCGCCCGCTTGAAAAGCATTGGCAAGGCGGCGATCTCGCTGTCCATCAGCCAGCCGGCGGTGTCGAAGACCATCCGCGAACTGGAGGAAATCCTCGGCGTCGAACTGTTCGACCGCAGCCACCGATCCGTGGTTCTTTCCTATTATGGCGAGGTGTTCCTGCGCTTTGCTGGGGCTTCCATCGCCGCGCTGCGCCAGGGCGTCGAATCGGTGGAACTGGCGCTGCAGCAGGGGGCATCGATCGTTCGTGTCGGCGCGCTCGCCTCGGCCTCGGCGCGCGTCCTGCCGGATGCGGTCAGCCGGTTTCTCGGCGCCAGCGTCGGAACGACCCCACAAATCATAACCGCCGACAACGTCTCCATCCTCAACCAGCTCAAAGCTGGAGAGCTCGATTTCGCACTGGGGCGCATGGGCTCGCCGGCCGATATGGTGGGTCTTGCCTTCGAGCATCTCTATACCGAGCGCGTGGCGGTGGTGGCGCGGCGGGATCACCCGCTGTTCGCCCAAGGTTCCGGGCTGGGTCGGTTGTTCGACTATGTGGTGCTCGTCCCGCCGCCGGGTTCGATTATCCATGATCATGCCGTGGAGCTGTTGATTAGGCTGGCCGCCGGCCCGCAGCTTCGGCGCATCGATACGGTGTCGACGGTGTTCGGCCGATCCTTCACAACCGCCAGCGATGCCATCTGGATCGCTCACTATGGCGAGGTGGCCGGCGACATTGCCGCCGGTACGCTGCGGGAACTGCCGGTCGATACGTCCGATACCTTCGGGCCGCTCGGGCTTGTTGTCTGGTCGGGGGCGCCGCTTTCGCTGGGCGCCGAGTTGATGATGGCGGCCATCCGAGAGGTGGCCGCCGAGGTGAGGGCGGAAGGCGAGCGCTGATCGGCGCTCAGCCGGCGCGGATCAATCGTACCGCCTCGTCGCGGCCGAACAGATAGAGCAGCAGTCGCAGCGCTTCTCCACGTGGGCCGGCGAGACCGGCGTCGCGGGCGAGCAGCAGGGCAGCGTCGTCGCGAGCGGTTTCCATCAGCGCCCCGTGGTGCTCGGCGCGCACGAAGCGGAAGCCGGGCATGCCGCTCTGTCGCGTGCCAAGCAACTCGCCACCGCCCCGGAGCTTCAGATCCTCCTCGGCGATGCGGAAGCCGTCCTCGGTGTCGCGCATCACGTTCAGCCGCGCCTTGGCCGTTTCCCCCAGCGGTCCCTTGTAGAGCAGCACGCAGGCTGACGACTTGTCGCCGCGTCCGACCCGGCCGCGCAGCTGGTGCAGTTGGGCGAGGCCGAAGCGTTCGGCGTGTTCGATCACCATGATGGTAGCGTCCGGAACATCGACGCCCACCTCGATCACCGTGGTGGCCACCAGAATATGCGCCTCACCGGCCTTGAAGCGGGCCATGGCGGCGTCCTTCTCGGCCGCCTTCATGCGGCCGTGGACCAGGGCCACGTCGTCGCCGAAGTGTTGCCGGAGGTCGGCGTAGCGTTCCTCGGCGGCGGCAAGGTCGATGCTCTCGCTTTCCTCGACCAGGGGGCACACCCAGTAGACCTTGGCGCCTTCCAGGCGGATGGCCGAGCCGATGCGCCCGACGATCTCGCCGATGCGCTCCTGCGGCACGGTGACGGTGGCGATCGGCTTGCGGCCGGCCGGCTTCTCGGTGAGGCGCGAGACGTCCATGTCGCCGAAATAGGCGAGCATGAGCGTCCTGGGGATGGGGGTCGCCGTCATGACGAGGAGGTCGGTGGTCGAACCCTTGGCCGACAGCGCCAAGCGCTGGTGGACGCCGAAGCGATGTTGCTCGTCGACGACGGCCAGCGTCAGGTTGCTGAACTCGACCGTCGACTGGAACAGGGCGTGAGTGCCGACGACGATGTCCACGTCGCCCGCGGCGATCCGCTCCAGCGTTTCGCGCCGGCCTTTCCCTTTGTCGGCGCCGGTCAGAAGCGCCAGCCGCAGGCCGGCCGCCTCGGCAAGGCCCGACATGGAACGGGCGTGCTGGCGGGCCAGCAGCTCGGTCGGCGCCATCACCGCCACCTGACCGCCGGCCTCGACGGCGGCGGCGGCGGCAAATAGAGCCACCATGGTCTTTCCCGAACCGACATCGCCCTGAATGAGCCGCACCATGCGCGAAGGGGCGGAGAGGTCGGCGACCGCGTCGGCGATGGCCGATTCCTGCGACGCCGTCAGATGAAAGGGCAGGGCGGCGCGGAGACGGCGGGCGATGTCGCCGGTTGGCAGGCGCGGCCGGCTCGTGACGCCCTTGAGCTGCCGGCGGACCAGGGCGAGGGCCAACTGATTGGCGAGCAACTCGTCATAGGCGAGGCGCGTCAGCGCCGGGCTTGGCTGATCGGTGGTATCCGGTTCTTCGGGTTTATGGAGGTGTCGCAGCGCCTCTGCGAAGGTTGGCCAGCCTTCGCGGCGGCGATGGGCTTCGTCGAGCCATTCCGGCAGGGATGGAAGACGGCTGAGCGCTGCATCGGCAAGGCGGGCGATCAGACGGCCGCCGACGCCTTCCGTCATCGGGTAGACGGGTTCGATCCGAGGCAGCTTGTCGGCCTCCGCCTCCAGGACCACGTGGTCGGGATGGCTCATCTGTAGCGTGCCGTTGAACCGTTCGACGCGCCCGGACACGAGCACGGTTTCGCCCAGCGGATACAGCTTTTCCAGCCAGCCCTTGTCGGCGCGGAAGTAGGTGATGGTCAGTTCACCGCTCTCGTCATGGACGGAGATGCGGTAGGGCGCCCGCGATTGCGGTGGTGTCGGGCGATGGCGATCGACGTGGACCCGCAGCGTGACGATCGCGCCTTCGGGCGCCGATTCGACCAGTGCCTCGTGGCTGCGGTCGATCAGACCGGTTGGGATATGGAAGAGAAGATCGAGCACCACGGCGCCACGCGCCGCTTCGCCGGCTGGGCCCACCAGTTTCTCGAGCTTGGGCGCCGTGCGCGGCCCGACGCCGGGAAGCGAGGTCAACGGCTGGAACAACGGGTTGAGGAGATCGGGACGCATGGGGGGATGCTAGAGCATCCGCCCGAAAAGTTGCAGACTTTTCGGATCGGCGGATGCTGATAGGGGCGCGCATCCGCCCGAAAAGTTGCAGACTTTTCGAATGGTCGCTGGGGCTGGTTCCAGCCAAAAAAAGGACGCCCGAAGGCGCCCAAGAATCTGGCCGGCGAAAAAGCCGACGGCTGTCAAACGCCATAGGTCAAATTTACGGTTGAGCGGCTGAATGGGTGCCGCAACCGCAGCTTTCCTATCTTCCGCATATAAGAGTTTTGTGACGACCGGCGCCCAGCGCCTACCAGCCCGACCGTTGCCGCTGCTCGACAGGGACGGAGCAAGCGGCTATGTCGGAACAATCCATTGTCTTTTTGCGTTCAGATACAATGATCGTCGACAGCCACTGCCACCTCGACTTTCCCGATTTCGCCGGCGAAACCAACGCGCTCATAGCGCGGGCGGCGGCGGCCGATGTCGGGCTCATGGTGACGATCGGCACCCGTGTGCGCGACTTCGCCAAGGTCCTGGCGATCGCCGAGGCGCACCCTGAGGTCTATTGCACGGTGGGGACCCATCCGCACGAGGCGGAGAAGGAAGCGCATGTCGGCGTCGACGAGCTGGTGACATTGGCCTCCCACCCGAAGGTCATCGGGATCGGTGAGGCCGGGCTCGATTACTACTACGATTCCTCGCCTCGCGACGTTCAGAGTGCGGTCTTTCGCCGGCATATCGACGCGGCACGGCGCACCGGCCTGCCGCTCTGCATTCATTCGCGTGACGCCGATGACGATATGGCGTCTATTCTGGAGGAGGAAACGGCGAAGGGCGCCTTCCCGATCCTGTTGCATTGCTTCTCGTCCGGTCGCGAGCTGATGGAGCGGGCGGTGGCGCTGGGTGCCTTCGTGTCCTTCTCCGGCATCCTGACCTTCAAGCGGTCCGACGATCTCAGGGACATCGCCAAGGATGTGCCAGCCGATCGCCTGCTGGTCGAGACCGACGCGCCCTATCTGGCGCCGCTGCCCTGGCGCGGCAAGCGCAACGAGCCGGCCTATGTCGCGCATACGGCCAAAGTGCTCGCCGAGGTGAAGGGCGTCACGCCGGCCGAGATGGCCGAGACGACGACGGCCAACTTCGCCCGGCTGTTCGCCAAGGTGCCGCGCGAGGTCTTCGCGTCATGACCGAACGCTTGCGCTTTACGATTCTCGGCTGCGGTGCCTCGCCCGGCGTACCGCGCATCGGCAACGATTGGGGCGCCTGCGATCCCAACGAGCCGCGCAACCGACGTCTCCGGTCGTCGCTGATGGTCGAGCGGATCGGTGAGGATGGCGGGATCACCCGCATCATCGTCGACACCGGCCCGGATTTTCGCGAGCAGGTGCTGCGGGCCGGGGTGGGCGAGGCCGACGCCGTGCTCTACACCCACTCGCATGCCGACCATATCCACGGCATCGACGAGCTCAGGCAGTTCTTCCACAACAGCGGCCACCGCGTTCCGGTGTATGCCGACGAAACGACAACGGCCCGGCTCAAGGATGCCTTCGGCTATTGTTTCGAGACACCGCTGGGCTCTGGCTATCCGCCCATCGTCGCCGAGCATCGCGTCGATGTGGGCGTGCCCTTCTCCATCGGAGGCAAGGGCGGACCGATCGAGGTGATGCCTTACACGCAGATGCATGGCGACATCCACACCATCGGCTATCGCTTCGGGGGGCTCGCCTATTCCTCCGATGTCAGCGCCATGCCCGATGAAAGCTGGCGGCTTATCGAGGGGGTAGACGTGTTTGTCGTCGATGCGCTCCGTTATCGGCCGCATGTCAGCCACTTCTCGGTGGATCAGGCGATCGAGGCTGGTCATCGCGTCGGCGCGAAGCTGATCGTGCTCACCCATATGCATCACGACCTCGATTACAGAACCTTGGCCTCCGATCTTCCGGACGGGGTTATGCCATCCTACGACGGCATGGTGATCGAGAATGGCTCGGTGATCGACGTCTCCGCTTGACGCGAGGTTGGTGACGTTACGGAAGGTTGCGGCCGATGCCGCGCTTTTGCCATGCCCAGACCCAATTGAAGCGATCATGAAGAAAGAATGGCGCGATTCCGAGCGCCGTGCATGGCTGACTTGCGCCGTCGGTCTTGGTTCGACTACGACGAAAGTATATATGAAGTGTCGTGACGATGAGCTGAGCGTCCAGACCGGGCGATCACGCTATCGCCGATCCGTATCGTTGAGAAAAGAGAGAGTCATGTTCGGTCCGCTGAAGAAGGTCGCCCGCGTCTTGCACGTTCCCACTGTCGAGGAGCGCGAGTTGCGGTACCTGAGCGCTGCCGGCGACCGGATCGAGCTCGAGTACCGTCAGCGCGAGATCGATCGCGGACTGTTCCGGCGGGGCCCCTACGGCCTTTGATTGGACGGTTCGGTCCGCAGGACTGGAACCGGCAAGATGGAAAGCGCTCCAAAGCCCTGACAGGCCGGAGCGCTTTTGTCATATCTGGGAGGCCGATGTTTGTTTCTTTCACGGGTGAAAGTTTATCTGAAGACCATCGATAGTTCTTCTTAAGATCGGCTTTCGCGTGGCGCATGGCGGCGTTGCGATATCCGCGCTGGTACTATCAGCAAAAATAGCTAGGTTTGACTTGCAAGAGCAAGAAACGAACGCCGGAACGAAGATGATCCCGGCGGCACCCAGAGAAAGGATGCAGCTATGTTTGCCAACCTGAAGAAGGCCTTCCGCTCCGTCAGCACCTCCGAACGCGAGGCAGCCTATCTTAATGAGGCTGGTGACCGCATCGATCTCGAGCTTCGCCAGCGTGAAGTTGATCGTGGCCTGTTCCGCCGGAACCGCAACCTCGGGCTCTGATTTAACGCTTTGATATGATATAGAAATCGCCGACGTTTAGACACGCCGGCGATGGGTGAAACTAAAAGGGAGGATCAGGCGAACCCCAGGGCCTGGGTCCTCCAAGGCGGATTTCCTGACCGACTGACGAGCGCCCGCATGGCTTGATTGCCCGGGCGCTTTTGTCGTTCTGCCGGCAGGCGCCACGTCACATGCTCCCGGCGCTTGGTGCGACCGTTCGAGACCTTGCGGGCGTTAACTGCTCGTTAAGTTTTTCTGCGCTTGGCGAAGTGGAATGAAGTTCCTCTGAAAGCCAGCGAAAGAAAATCTGTTGAGACCAATTCGCAGGATGCATGAGCGGCATGCAACATTCGATCTGGTCCAAAGTACAGAATGCATTATCTTCATAAGCGTCAGGACAGAGGAACGGATCGCTGGGTCCTGAAGAAAAACCGGCGGTTCGTGGATCGAAAAGGAAGATAAAATGTTCACTCAGCTTCGCAAGGCCGCCCGCGCCCTTCGCCCCGCCACCGCCGCCGAACGTGAAGTCGCCTACCTCAACGAGGCCACCGACCGCATCGACCTCGAGTATCGTCAGCGCGCCGTCGACCGTGGGATGTTCCGCAATGCCGGCTTCTGATCGCCGCCACATCGATCCCGTCATAGGGATCGCTCGCCAGTTGCCCCGGACCACGAGCCGCAGGCTCGAAGACGGTCCGGCCCCGAGAGGATTGTGAAACCCGGCCCTCGTGCCGGGTTTCTCGCATTTGAGGGGCTCTCGAACCGTCAGCCCTCGGCCTTGGCGTCCTGCCAGAGCGCTTCCATTTCCTCGAGCGTCGCCTCTGCCGGTCGTCGTCCTGCTTCCTCAAGCTTCCGCTCGATATAGGAAAAGCGCTTCCTGAACTTCTCGTTGGTTGCCCGCACCGCCGCCTCCGGATCGATGTCGAGATGACGGCCCAGATTGGCGAGTGCGAACAACACGTCGCCGAGTTCGGCCTCGATGGCGGTACGCGCCTCGGCCTTCTCGCTTTCCTCCCGGTCGGCCCGATCCATCTCCGCTTCCAGTTCGTCGAGTTCCTCGCGAATCTTGGCGAGCACTGCGCGCGGGTCGTTCCAGTCGAATCCGACCGTTCCGGCCCTCTGTTGCAACTTGACGGCCCTCAGCATGGGCGGCATGGCGATCGACACGGTGTCCAAGAGACCCTTTGGCAATTCGCCGCCGTGACGCGCCGCCTTCTCGGCCTTTTCCTCAGCCTTGATCTTCTCCCACAGGCCCTTGACGAGATGGGGCGTGCGCGCCTCTTCCGGCCCGAAGACATGGGGATGGCGACGGATCATCTTGCGGGTCACGGCTTCCACCACGTCGGGGAAGGCGAAGGCGCCTTCCTCCTCGGCCATGCGGGCGTGGAAGACCACTTGCAACAGAAGATCGCCCAACTCATCGCAGATATCATGCCGGTCGCCACGGGCGATTGCCTCGGCGACCTCGTAGGCCTCCTCGATCGTATAGGGGGCGATGGTCTCGAAGGTCTGCTGCAGGTCCCAGGCACATCCTGCCTCGGGGTCGCGCAGCCGAGCCATGATGTCGATCAGGACGGATATGTCGCGGCCGGGCTGCATGGCGGGACTCCTTGGCTGTGCGGAAGGCGGCGCGAGACTTCGCGCGGCAAGACGCGCAAGTCAACGCCTCACGCAAACTTGCCGCCTCAGGCGGTGAGATGGGGCGCCAGAAAGGCTGGAAGCTCTCCGATGTCGGCGAGACAGGCGTCGGCGATCGGTTCGAGCGTCGCCACGTCGCCGGTACCGCTCAGGACGCCGATGACCAGACCTGCGCCGGCGTTGCGCCCCATGTCGATGTCATGGCTGTTGTCGCCGACGACGGCGATTTCCGACGGTTGAAGATCGAGCGCGGCAGCAAAAGCCTGGACCATGCCGGGACCGGGCTTCACGCCATACCCGCTGTCGTAACCGGCAATGAAGGCAATGTGCAGGGCGAGGCCTAGGTGATCCAGCATAAGCCGGATGGACGCTTCATTGTCGGAAGAGGCGATGCCTAGCGTCAGACCCATCGCTCGGAGAGCCGAGAAGCAGGCGTCGAGGTTGCCGATCGGCACCGAACCGGTGGCCGAAGCGGTGAACAAGGCGTCGAGCCGGCGGGAAAGATCCTGAAGGGGAAGAGGACTTCCCGCTTCCACCCAAGCCTCGGCAATCTCGATGGTGTGGGCGGCGGCAAGCAGGCTGCCGGGCCTTGTCACCATGCTGGTGCTATCCATGCCGCCGAGGGCGAGAAATCGCTCAGCCAAGGCGCGATCTCCGGCCGCCGCCAGCTCGGCGGCGGCGAGATTGATAGGTCCCCAGGTGAGGTGGTAGTCGAGAAGGGTTCCATCCTTGTCGAACAGAACGGCCCGAATCGGCATATCGGATCCTTGCGGATTACAGCGGATCGCTCTCCTTAATCGGAGCGTGCCGCGTCGGCAATCGAGACTTCGAGCGGAGAACGGAGAGATGGTTCAAGCTGCAGTCACCACTCTTGGCTTCGATGCCGACGATACGCTTTGGCAGAACGAGCAGTTCTTTCGTTACACCGAGGGGCGCTTTCTCGACCTCCTCACCGACTTCGGCGATCGGGCGACCTTGTCGAGCCGATTGTTCGCCGTCGAGAAGCGCAACATTCCCGTCTACGGTTTTGGCATCAAGGGTTTCGTGCTGTCGATGATGGAGACGGCGCTGGAGGTGAGCGACGGCCGGCTGGATCAGTCGGTGATCTCGGGCATATTGGCCATGGGACGGGAGATGCTGGGTCATCCCGTCGAACTGCTGCCGGAGGTGCGTGAGACCTTGGAGGCGCTGGCGGATCGCTATCCGCTCGTTCTCATCACCAAGGGTGACCTGTTCGACCAGGAACGCAAGCTCACCGCATCGGGCCTCGCCGATCTGTTTCACGCCGTGGAGATCGTCTCCGAGAAATCCGCTTCCACCTATGCTCGCGTGTTTGCCGCCCGTGGCGATGGGGCGGACAAAGGGCTGATGGTCGGCAACTCCTTGCGTTCCGACATCTTGCCGGCGCTCGAGGCCGGAGCCTATGCCGTGCATATTCCGCACGATCTGACCTGGACCTACGAGCACGTCGACGAGACGGTCGAACACCCACGCCTCTTCATCGAGCAGAACATTCGGAAAGTCGTGGACGTAGTTGAAAAGATTAACGGAAATTGCGCTTGACTCAGACTTTGATTCCCAAACTTCATATGGTGATTCCGGTGCTTCTCGCGGATGCACTTCACTTCGTGCACTGATTCAAGCAGCCCGGCTATCGGTCCGCGCTTTCGCGTAAGTATACCAAAGTCGCGCTTTTGCCTTTGCCAAACGCCGTACCCGTGGTAGAGACCACCGCCAACTTCATTCGGTGATGAGTGCTTGCCCCGAGTCGCGAAACGCGATTTCGGACAGGCGTATTTTCATTTCGTCGCCCCGAGCCCAAGGAGTTGGTCATGGCCTCATTCTTCGTTCCTTCTGCCGGCGGCGATCTTGCGCTGACGTTCGATGACGTGCTGCTGATGCCGGGTCATTCCGAGGTCCTGCCTGCCGATACCGACGTTCGTACCCGGCTCACCCGCACCATCGAACTGAACATACCGCTGCTGTCGTCGGCCATGGATACGGTGACCGAGTCCCGTCTTGCCATCGCCATGGCGCAGGCCGGCGGCATGGGGGTCATCCACCGCAATCTCGACGTCGAGACCCAGGCCGAGCACGTGCGACAGGTCAAGAAATTCGAGAGTGGCATGGTGGTCAACCCGGTGGTCATCGGCCCCGAGGCGACGTTGAAGGAAGCGCTCGACCTCATGAAGGGGCACAACATCTCCGGCATTCCGGTGGTGGAGAACGCGGGAGACGGCGGCCGCACGCATGGGCGCCTGGTCGGCATTCTGACCAACCGTGACGTCCGCTTCGCTTCCGACCCCAATCAGCGCGTCTATGAGCTGATGACGCGGGAGAACCTCGTCACGGTGCGCGAAGGCGTCAGCCACGACGAGGCCAAGCGGCTGCTGCACCAGCACCGCATCGAGAAGCTGCTGGTGGTGGATTCGGCCTATCAGTGCGTCGGCCTCATCACCGTCAAGGACATCGAGAAGGCCCGGCTCAATCCCAACGCCGCCAAGGACGACCAGGGGCGTCTCCGCGTCGCTGCCGCCACCACCGTCGGCGACAAGGGACATGAGCGCTCGCAGGCGCTGATCGATGCCGGCGTTGACGTGCTGGTGGTCGATACCGCCCACGGCCATTCGGAGTATGTGCTGAAGGCCGTCACCAAGGTGAAGAAGTTGTCCAACCACGTGCAGGTGATCGCCGGCAACGTGGCCACCGCCGACGGCGCCAAGGCGCTGATCGATGCCGGCGCCGACGCCGTCAAGGTCGGCATCGGCCCGGGTTCGATCTGCACCACGCGTATCGTCGCGGGCGTCGGCGTGCCGCAGCTCACGGCGATCATGGAAGGCGTCGAAGCCGCGCGTGACGCCGGCGTGCCGGTCATCGCCGACGGCGGCATCCGCTTCTCCGGCGACTGCGCCAAGGCACTCGCCGCCGGCGCCACGGCCTGCATGATCGGCTCGCTTCTGGCCGGCACCGACGAAAGCCCGGGCGAGGTCTATCTCTACCAGGGCCGCAGCTACAAGAGCTACCGCGGCATGGGCTCGGTGGGTGCCATGTCGCGCGGCTCGGCCGACCGCTACTTCCAGGCGGAGGTGCGCGACCAGCTGAAGCTGGTGCCGGAGGGTATCGAGGGACAGGTGCCTTACAAGGGGCCGCTTGGCTCTGTCGTCCATCAGCTTGTCGGAGGTGTTCGCGCCGCCATGGGCTACGTCGGTGCCAAGACCATTCCGGAGCTGCAGGAGAAGGGTCGGTTCGTGCGCATTTCTTCGGCCGGCATGCGCGAGAGCCATGCCCATGACGTGACCATCACCCGCGAGAGCCCCAACTATCCCGGCGCTGCCTGAGGTCTGGGATCAGGGCCATATTGCCGCATTCAAGACGGCCGCAGGGCTTGCTCCCGGCGGCCGACTGTTTATATGTCTGCAACAAGATTGGACGGGCAACCGAAGGATATCGCTATGAGAGACGGCGGCAGGATCGCGGCGGCGATCGAGGTGCTGGGGGATGTCGAGCGCACGCGGCGTCCGGTGCAGGATGCGCTGAAGGACTGGGGGCTCACCCACCGTTTCGCCGGCTCCAAGGATCGCAGCGCCATCGGCAACCTGGTGTTCGATGTGTTGCGCCGCAAGGCATCGCTCGCCGCCATCATGGGCTCCGACAGTCCGCGGGCGCTAGCGCTGGCCGCCGCGGTGCGCCTCTGGGGTCGCAACGTATCTTCCCTGGACGCACTCTTCGCAGAGGACAAGTTTGCGCCTGCTTCGCTCACTGACGATGAGCGCGTCGCGCTGTCCTCGGGTACCGTCCCCGCCGATGCCCCGGATTGGACGAAGGGCGACTATCCCGAATGGCTGGCCAGCTCTCTGGACCGCGCCTTCGGGGATCGCGTGGTGGAGGAGGGCGAGGCGTTGGCCGGCCGGGCCGACGTCGACCTGCGCGTCAACACGCTGAAGAGCGAGCGCGAACAGGTGCTGGCCGGCCTCGACCACCTCAAGGCCGTGACGTGCCGCTGGTCCCCCGTGGGCATTCGTATTCCGGCGGTCGACGGTGATCTCCGGCCGGGTCACGTCTCCTCCGATCTCGCCTACAAGAAGGGCTGGTTCGAGGTTCAGGACGAGGGCAGCCAGCTCGCTGCGCTGATCGCCGCGACCGGTGGCGGCCGGCAGGTGATCGACCTGTGCGCCGGGGCCGGCGGCAAGACGCTGGCGCTATCGGCCGCGCTCGGCAACCACGGCCAGATCTACGCCTATGACAGCGACAAGCGCCGGTTCGGCGATATTCTCGACCGTATCGATCGCTCCGGCAGCCGCAACATCCAGATCCGCGAGCCGCGCCGCGACCAGGATGTGCTCGGCGACCTCGCCGGCAAGAGCGATCTCGTGCTGGTCGATGCTCCGTGCACGGGCTCGGGCACCTGGCGCCGGCGGCCCGATGCCAAGTGGCGGCTTGCTCCGGGTGCGCTTGACATCCGCCTCAAGGAACAGGCGGCGGTGCTCGACAACGCGGTGCGGCTGGTCAAAACAGGCGGCCGTATCGTCTACATCACCTGCTCGGTGCTGCCCGAGGAGAACGAGGCGCAGATCTCTGCCTTTTTGAGCCGCACGCCGGCGTTCGCCCTGGGCGATGCGGCCGCCGCATTCAGGGCGGTGACCGGCCAGGACGCGCCAGAGCTGACCCGTCTCCGCCTCGATGGACGGGACGGATCCATGCTGCGGCTCACGCCGGCGCTTACCGGCACGGACGGCTTCTTCGTCGCCATCCTGAACCGGACAGCTTGACAGCGCGCTCTAGGCGCGGGCCGGTTCGGCCTCCTCCGGTGCCTTTCGGTCGCCGGGGCGAAGCGAGCCGGTTAGCATCAGGCTGACGAACAGAACCGGAATGAGGAACATCAGGCCGACGCGAATGCCGAGGAATTCGGCCAGACCACCAATCACCAGCGGACCGGCCAGGAAGCCGAGCACGTAGATCGCCGAGAGGATGGCGACATTGCCGGCTGCCGTACCCGGTATCGAGGTGACAGCGGTCACCGCCATCGGGAAGGCGGTGGAAATGCCGAGGCCGATCATGCCGAAGGCGACGGCGCCCACCCAGAAGTTGGTGGCGACCGAAAGCAGCACGGCGCCGCCCAGGGCGATGGACACCGAGAGCCGACCCAGCATCACCATGCCCAAGCGCTGACGCAACGCGTCGCCCATGAAGCGGCCGGCCGACAGCAGCGCCGCGAAGACGGCGTAGCCATAGCCGAGCATCGACGTCGGTGTGCCCGTCTCGTCGCGCAGGAAAATGCCCGACCAATCGCCCATAGCGCCCTCGGTGACGGCGAAGCCGATGCTGAAAATGCAGACCAAAAGCAAGGCCTTGGGTGGAATGGTGAAGAAGGAGGGCATCGGCGCTTCTTCGGCTTTCGTTTCCTTGACCGGTTCCGCCGGCAACTGGAGCCCGGCCCAGACGGCGATCGGCAGTATGACGGCCACGGAGAGCACCAGCGCCTCGGTCACCGACAAACCGAAGGTGGCCAGTGTCGCGCCGACGAAACTGCCCACACCGATGCCGACGCTCCAGCAGCCGTGGCAGGTGCTCATGATCAGCCGGCCGGCTTCTTCCTCGATGCGCGCCGCCTCGACGTTCATGGCGAGCTCGGCCAGCGCCAGCAGGGCACCGCAGGAAGCAAGGATGAGAAACAGCGAGGGAATGTTGAAGGCGAGCCCCGGCAGGGTCAGGATCAGCAGCATGCCCGCGAAGGTGGCGATCAAGAGGTTGCGGGCGCCGACCACGTGGCAGATGCGACCGGCAAACGGCAGGATCAGAAGGTTGGCGATCGGCATGCCCAGGAGGGCGAGTGCAAGCTCCGCCGGGCTGAGGCCGAGGCCCGCCTGCACTTCCGGAATGCGCGAGAGCCAGTTGCCGAAGACAAGCGGCTCCAGCAGGAAAATCAGCATGATCAGGCGAACTTGGGTCATCGGATCACCGAACGGATGGAGATGGAGCGCAGAATCGATTCAAACCAAGATTTAGCGCCAACTTCCGGCCCATGCCAGATGAGAAAGCGCCATGGACCTCGTTGCCGCAGTATTAGGAAAGGTGGGAGTCAGGATCTGTCAGGATGATGGCCGCACGACACGGGTGGGCGCTGTCAATCGATGGCTATGATGACGTGCCCGGCATCGAACAGCGCAAAGGCGGGGTTACCTTCCGCAAGCGCCAGCGCCTCGGCGGAGCGGGCGGTGATGGAAGCGGCGAGCGATTTGCCGCCGCCAATGTCAAGCACCACTTCCGCATTGACCGTGCCCGTCTCGATGCGTGCGATGCGGCCGGCGATGCGGTTGGCAACGGAGACGGTCGGCGGTTTCGTTCCCGGAGCGATCATCACAAAGGGCGCCTTGATCAGAACGATCGCCTCGCGACCGACAATGAGACCGAGATCCTTGAGGCTGCTGGCCGTGACGGTGGCGTGGATGGTGGTCTCGTCCGAGACGGCCAACGCGACGTCGGCGTTGAGCGCGTCGGCGTCGATGGAGACGATGGTGCCGCGGAGAACGTTGCGCGCCGATGTCCGCATGAAATACCCCGAGAAGAGGTTGAGAGGAGAAATGCCGCTGCCGGCGAGGTCAGGCTCGATCAGGCGAACCACGCGGGCCATCTCCGCCTCCATCCGGCGATAGGCCTCGATCACCTTGGCACCGGCCGGCGTGAGGGTCGCACCGCCGCCCGCCCGGCCACCCGTGCGGGTATCCAGCATCGGCAGGCCGAACAGGTTGGCCAGAGCGTCGAGCCAGTCCCAGGCTGCCTTGTATGTAATGCCGACAGCCTTGGCTCCGGCCGAGATGCTGCCCTCGCGAGCTACCGCCTCCAGGAGGCGGATGCGATCGCCGTTGACCGACGTCGGACCGTCGCTTCTGAGGGTGATCGAGGCATTGATCGGCATGCGGTTCGTCCTTGGCTGCGGGGTCGCCTGCGTCAACAGTCGGCCCACAGCCTTTCTATGCCGGTGCGGCGGCGAGGGGAACTCCTCAAGTCATTCGGCGGCAAGGGCGTCCCGAAGCCGCCGAATGACCTTCGCGCGGGTTCTCTCATCGGCCGCCTTGCCGATCTCCGCCTGGATGTCGAGCAGGAGGCTCTGATAATCGTTGTGCCAGTCGGTGTGACCGACTTGCGCCGGAGCGAGGCGCGGCCTCCTCGCGCTATCCAGGATCTCGACGGCGGCGGCGTGGCCAAGGCGGAACGAGGCGTCGAGGCGCGGGTCGACGAGGCGCTCGCGAGGCAGGCTGTCGGCGAGCCGCGCTCTGAGGCCGCCGATCGCCTTCTCCTCGCCATGCACCATGAACACGGTGCCGGCCACCGGCAGGCGCTTCTTGAGCCAGGTGGCAAGCTCCGGTCCGTCGGCATGGCCGCTGTAAAGGTCGAGCTTGCGGATCCGGGCACGAACGTCGATCTGCTCTCCCTTCATGCGGACGATGGGAGCGCCGTCGGCAAGCAGCCGTCCAAGCGTGCCCGCGGCCTGATAACCGACCAGCAGCACCGTCGCTTCCGGCCGCCACAGCCAGTTGCGAAGCCTGTGGCGGATGCGTCCGGCTTCGCACATGCCCGACGCCGAGATGACGATGTGGAAGCCGTGCATTTGGTCGAGGGCCATCGACTGTTCGACGCTCTCGGTGAAACGAACATGCGGCGAGGCGAAGGCGCGCAACAGCAGGTCGCCATTGTCGAGGCTGCGGGCGTAGGAGCGAAAGATCTGGCTGGCCCGATTGGCGAGCGGTGAGTCGATGATGACGGGGCAGGGCGGCAGTTCGCCGGTCTCGAAGAGATGGACGAGATCGGCCAGAAGCTCCTGCGTGCGTTCCACGGCGAATGAGGGGATCAGCAGGGCGCCGTCGGGGTTGATCGCCGCCTTCACCTCGGCGCGCAATGCCGCCCGGCGCCTGGCCTCGGTCACTTCCTGCCGGTCGGTGTCGCCATAGGTCGATTCCATGACCACGTGATCCCAGCCGGTGGGGGCCTCCGGCTCCGGCTGCAACAGCTTGTTGTCCGGCCCGAGGTCGCCCGAGAACAGAATGCGTACCGGCCGCTCACCGCCGGCCGCCTCCATCTCGACCGACGCCGAACCGAGCAGATGGCCAGCGTTCCACAGCCGGAAACGGATGCCCGGCGCCGCCTCGTGCCACTCGCCAAGCCGCATGGCGCGCATCCGTTTCACCGTTTCCATGGCGTCGAGCAGCGTATAGATGGGCGTGACTTCCTGCCGTCCGCGCCGCTTATTGCGGCGGTTGAGCTGTTCCACCTCCATCTCCTGGATGTGGGCGGAATCGGGCAGCATCACCTTGCAAAGGTCGACGGTTGGGGCTGTTGCGAAGATCGGACCGGTGAAGCCGTCCTTGACCAGCTTTGGAAGGAGACCGGAATGATCGATGTGGGCGTGGGTCAGGATCAAGGCGTCGATGGCGCGAGGGTCGAAGGGAAAGGCGCGATAGTTGAGCTCTTTTTCCGTCTTTGAGCCCTGGAACATGCCGCAGTCGATCAAGACGCGATGCCCGCCGGATTCGACCATGTGGCAGGAGCCGGTAACGGTTTCGGCGGCGCCGTGGAACGTGATGACGGGCTGGCTGGACATCTGCACCTCGGAAGAACAGCCGGACGATGCGCCGGCATTTCCTTCATACTGGTGGCTTGGGCGGACTTGGCAAGGCGGCTTAAGGCCAAGTTTGGTCCGTTAGGCTTTACGGAGCCTTAGCCTCCGCATGTGAGAATGGAAACATGTCGCGGACTTCCCATCCGCGCGAGGAGGACGACATGGCGACCGCCACCCCAACCGACCGTGACGCAGCGGAGCCCGCGGCCGCGCCGGCGCGACCCGACCGCATCGCCCATCTTCCGTTTCCGCTCTTCTCGGCTCCCATGGGGATCGGTGGCCTTGGCCTTGCCTGGCGCGAGGCAACGGCCCATTTCGGCGTGCCGGCCTTTCCCGGTGAAGCGCTGCTGTCGGTGGCGGCACTGATCTGGGTTTTGCTCACCCTTTTGCATATCTGGCGGGAGATCCGCCATCCGCGCGCCCTTTTCGCCGATCTTGGCCAACCGGCCCGCGCTGCCTTTGCCGGCGCCTTCACCATCGGGCTGATGATGATATCGGCCATGCTGATTCCGACGCAGCCCGCCGCTGCCCTCTGGGCGTGGACGGTCGCCGTGTCGCTGCATGTTCTTGTGGCGCTTTTCACGGTGCGCGGGCTGATGCTGACGCCGCGTCATGACCCGATGTCGCTGATGCCGCCAACCTTGATCCCGCTGGTCGGCATGCTGCTGGCGCCGGTGTTCGGCGTCAGGCTTGGCCTCGTCATGCCTTCATGGCTGCTGTTCGGCATCGGCATGATCTTCTGGCTGACCGTGCAGCCGCTACTGTTCCAGCGCATCGCCGCCGGTCCGGTCTTTCCGGAAAAGCTGAAGCCAACGCTGGTGATCTTCCTGGCGCCGCCCTCCGTCGCCTTCCTGTCGCTGGTGGCACTCGAAGGCAAGGTCGACTGGCCGGCGCTGGCTCTGTTCGGCTACGCCTCCTTCCTCGCGGTCGTGTTCCTCACCATCCTGCCGCGCTTCCTGAGAGCCCCGCTGGCACTGTCGTGGTGGAGCTATACCTTCCCCGCCGCGGCCTTCACGGTGGCGCTGTTCACCCTGGTGAGGGCCTATCCCTTCCCCTTTGCCGACTGGTTGTTGTGGGCGCAACTCGCCATTACCTCGCTTCTGGTGCTGGTGGTCGTGCTGGCGACGCTGCTTGGATTGGCCAATGGAAAGCTGCTCGTTTCGGACTGAGCTGCCATGCTCCTAGATTCGGCCGTTGCCTCTAGGTAATTGAACGGATATGGCTGCGGGAGCCGACAGGCCTTTCCGGAGCCCCTCATGGTCAAGTCCATCATCATCGATACAGATCCGTCGCCCGACGATGCCGTTGCCTTCCTGATGGCTCTCGGTTCGCCCGACGATCTGGAGCTCTTGGCGATCACCACGGTCGGCGGAAACGTGCCGCTTTACTACACGACCCGCAACGCACTGAAGGCGCTGGAAATCGTGGGACGGGCAGGCGAGGTGCCCGTCTATGCCGGCGCCGCGGGCCCGATGGTGCGTGTGCTTGAGACGGCCGAGTATGTGCATGGGGCGACCGGTTTCGAGGGCTATGATCTGCCCGACCCGGTGGCCACGGCGGCCGATGGCTTCGCGCCCGACAAGATCGTCGAGCTCGTGATGTCGCGGCCGGAGAAGACGGTAACGCTCTGCTGTCTCGCGCCGCTCACCAATATCGCCTTGGCCATGGCGAGAGAGCCGCGGCTTGCTTCCCGCCTCGAAGGCATCGTGCTGATGGGCGGCGCGCGTTCGGAGGGCGGTAACGTCACTCCGGCGGCGGAGTACAACATCTATGTCGACCCTGAGGCGGCGAAGAAGGTGTTCGAGTGCGGCGCACCCATCGTCATGATCCCGCTCGACTGCACCCACACGGCACTCACCAAGAAGCCCCGCCTCGACAAGCTGCGTGCCATGGGCGGGCCGCACATGGAGGCCTTCTACCACCTTCTCGAATGGAACAAGCGCTTCGACGAAAAGGCCTGGGGCATGGACGGTGGGCCGCTGCACGACCCGACCGTCACGGCTTATCTCCTGAAGCCCGAGCTGTTCCGGGGGCGCCTCGTCAACGTCGAGATCTCCTGCGATGAGCTGACGCGCGGCATGACCGTCGTCGACTGGCATTCGGTGACGAGCCGGCCGAAGAATGCGCTGGTGCTGACCGAGGTCGATGCCGACGGCTATTTCGACCTCGTCATCGAACGGCTTTACGCCGCGCGCAAGGCCTGAAGAAGTCTTCAGCCCTTGCCGTCGTCAAGCTGTGGTGCGGCCAGCGATCCGCCGGATCAGCGCCAGTGCGTCTCCAGTCGGCTTGCGCTCGACGCGCCGATACTCCCGCCCGTCGGGCGTACGCATGACGAGACCGGCATCGATCATCGCACGGCGGATCAATGCGTGGTCGCCGAAGCGATGGTTGTTGCGAATGATCAGGCTGACATCGAACTCGCTGTAGACGGCTCCGGCCTCAAGGCGCGACCAGAGCACCCAAAGCGCCAGGCTCTGGTGGCCATAGCGCGACGGCCAGCGCAGGAGCTGTCCGTCGGCATCGAAGTGGCCCGACACCCGCTCGACCAGAGCGTGGTCGATGGGTTCCGGCGCGGGTGTTGGTTCGGCAAGGCGTTCCTCCGCCAGGGAGGCAGCGCGGAAGTGTTGAAAGTTGCGATAGCCGGAAGCGCGCGCCAGCATGTTGAGGAGCTGAACGTGACCGGGCTTGCCGTCGAAGACGGCGAGTTCCCGTCCGAGGGTTTTTGCGAGGGCCGAAATGTCGGGCGCTGTCAGCGGCAGGATGTCTCTGGACATGGTTTATCCCTGAGCGTGCCGATCATTGCTGATTGTCGCTGGTCGCTGGCTTGCGGCGGGGCACGGGAGGGTGTCCGTCGACTTCCGATAGGAACTGGCAGGTTTAGCTTCCCCGAATGGGGACAGCGACGCCTTGGTGAACTGCCGACCGGACCTTTCTCTAGCTCTGATCGCTCTCGGAAACAAGCAGGGCGTCGAGCGTCTCCGAGCGTAGATTTTGCCGCTTCACGACCGAAACCTTGCTTTCTTCGATCATCAGGCGGGCCATCTCGTCGGCGTCCGCCGGCCGGCCGAGGGCATAACCTTGCAGCGTCTGGCAGCCGAGTTCGGTGAGAATATGTGCCTGCTCCAGCGTTTCGACTCCCTCGGCGACAACACCGATACCCTGCGTTCGCCCGATCTCGACGATCGACCGGATGAGCTGACGCTGGGCCGACGAGGTGGAGACCGCAGCCGTCAGCTGGCTTGCGATCTTGAGGCGCGTTGGCTGCAAGCGCATCAGGCTGACGATCGAGGCGTAGCCGGTGCCGAAGTCATCGATCTCGATGTCGATCCCGAGGTCCTTGATGCCGCGAATGTTGTCGCAGACGACCTCGTCGCTTTCGTCGAGATAAATCGCCTCAGTCAGCTCGAAAGACAGCGTCCCCGGCTCGATCGCCATCGCCCTGAGCATGTCGGCAAGGCGTTCGTCGCGAAGGCGGCCCATCGAGACATTCACGGCGATTCTCGGCACCCGCAGGCCGGCGGAACACCAGCGCCGGCGATGGGCGAGAGCGGTTTCCAGCACCATGTGATCGAGCGTTGGCAGGGCATTGATGTCCTCCGCCACCTCCATGAAGCGTGCAGGGACGAGCAGTCCTTCCGTCGGATGATTCCACCGGAGCAACGCCTCAAGCCCGACCAGCTCGCGCGTCGAGGCATCGAACTGCTGCTGGTAATGGGCGGTGAACTGATTTTCCTCAATGCCGGTCAGGATTTCGTCGGCCAGTCGCTTGGCGCTGACGACTTGCGCCTCCAGAGCTCTCGTAAAGAACTCGAAGCGATTGCGGCCGAGTTTCTTGGCTCGATAGAGAGCGATATCGGCGTCGATCAGCAGCTTGGACGATTGATCGCTGCGAAGATCGCCACAGGCAATGCCAATGGAAAGACCGCTGCGGCACCGAACTTCCCCAAGATCGATCGGGTGGCGGAACCCGGCGATCAGGTTGTCGGCCAAAGTGCGGGCCAACTCTTCAGGCTCCTCGCTGATGCAGACGGCGACGAACTCGTCGCCGCCGATGCGGGCCACCATGTCATCTGGCCGGAACACCGCGCGCATGAGGTCGGCGGCATGCTGGAGGAGGCGGTCACCCGCCGCGTGGCCGTAGGTGTCGTTGACTTGCTTGAAACGATCGAGGTCGATGTGAAGAGCAGCGATCCGGGCCTTGCCCCTCGGTGCGCCGGTGTCCAGACGGCCGAGATGGTCCATGAGATGACGGCGGTTGGGCAGCCCCGTCAGCTCATCATGCAGCGATGTGTGCCGTGCGCGACGATTGGCCTCCTCGAGCTGAATATTGCGGGCCTCGGCCAGCCTCTTGGCTTCGCTGAGCTCATCGAGGTTTCGCCGCCGCTCCGCATAAAGATGGCCGGTAATCAGGATCGGGAGAACCACCAGCGCACCGATGAGGGCGATCATCAGGCGGAAGCTGACGGTGTTGGGTGGCGCCGGCCAGCCGCCTTTCGGCGTGGCCGCGAGTTGCCAGGTGCCGCCGGGGATGTTGATCGTGGCGGTAAGCGGACTTCGGGCCAGCACGTCTTCCAAGCCGAAGAAAATCTCGCCGGCTGCTCCCTTGCCATCCCGTCCGCGTATGGTGAGGTCGAGAGTGAAATCGGCGGCGGTAATGCCGCTGTTGGCATAGAGGCGCTCGATGTCGATGACCGCCGAGACGATCCCCCAGAACACGGGCGGTCCGGCAGGCCGGTCGATAAAGACGGGAAAGCGCCCGACAATGCCGACGCCGCCCTGAACCAGCTCAATCGGGCCAGCAAGGACGAGCTGGCCCGTTTCCCTGGCGCGCAGAACGGCATCTCGCTGGCTGGGCGTCTTTGTATAATCGAGGCCAATCACCTTCTCGTTGCCGATGAGGGGATGGACCATTCGGACGATCATGTCCGGCGCGGCGGCGATCAGACGAAGATCGGAGCCGGCTGCCAGCAGATGCTCGACAAGCGCGCCAAACTCCGCGCTGTCGAGGTCCGGACGCGTGGCCAAAGCCGCCACGATGCCGCGACCGATCTGGATATCGCGGTTGATGTTGCCCTCTAGGCGTGCCCGGATGACAGACAGGCGATCGGCGACAGCGGCGCGGGAGTGTTGCTCGAATATCTGGTGGTTTTGGTAGTCGGCGAGCAGGCCAAGCAGCCCGACGGCAATGAGGGCGATCAATGCTGGCAGACTGGCGGGACGGAGAACCCATCCGTTCAAACGGCGCAAAACCCGCAGCAAGCCACCAAGAGCCATCGTCTGCATTCCAGAAGAGGACGCTGTCTCTCTATAAGCCAGATTTTCCTTTTGTAATTATTACTGGGGAAACAAATACTTCCTCTGGTTGATGAGCTCTCGGTCCCACTCGGATTTTCTCTATGTCAGCCAAGCCAAACAGCAAGATCGGCGAGCGCGCGGCGACAGATCGCCTGACGCTTGGCAATGGTCTTCTCGTTGCCGCGCAGCCGTCGGTCTGGTTCGCGCGGTATCTCGACTGGCGGGAAAAGCCCGAAGTTGACGTTCATCGGTTGAAAGGAGCGGGGCGCGCCTTCGGTTTCCGCCGAAATATGCCCGCCGGTGATGTGGCCGAGCAGGGCGCCGAGCGCGGTGGTCGGCGGCGGAGGAACGGCTGCGTTGCCGAGTCGCTCGGCGGCAGCAAACCGACCGGCCAGAAGTCCGATCGATGCCGACTCGACATAGCCCTCGCAGCCTGTCACCTGGCCAGCAAACCGGAGGCGCGGCGCGGCCTTGAGGCGAAGCACCGGGTCGAGCAGACGCGGGCTGTCGAGATAGGTATTGCGGTGAAGGCCACCGAGCCTGGCAAACTCGGCCCGCTCGAGCCCTGGGATCATTCTGAAAATGTCGACCTGAGCGCCGTATTTCAGCTTCGTCTGGAAGCCCACCATGTTGTAGAGCGTACCGAGCGCGTTGTCCTGGCGTAGCTGGACGATGGCGTAGGACTTTACGGTGGGATTGCGCGGATTGGTGAGGCCGACCGGCTTCATCGGCCCGTGGCGTAGCGTCTCCCGGCCACGCTCAGCCATCACCTCGATCGGCAGGCAACCGTCAAAATAGGGCGTCTTCTCGAAATCCTTGAACTCGGTCTTGTCGCCCGCGAGCAGCGCATCGATGAAGGCCTCGTACTCGTCGCGGTCCAGCGGGCAGTTGATGTAGTCGGCGCCGGTGCCGCCAGGGCCGGGCTTGTCATAGCGGGACTGGAACCAGGCCTTGTCCATGTCGATGCTGTCGAAATGGACGATGGGCGCGATGGCGTCGAAGAAGGCGAGCGATGCGGCGCCGGTGGTCGCCCGGATGGCGTCGGCAAGTGCCGGAGAGGTAAGCGGGCCGGTCGAGACGATCGCATCGCCCCAATCCTCGGGCGGAAGGCCGTCCACTTCCCCCTCGGCGACGGTCACGAGCGGATGGGCGCGCAGCGTGGCGGTGATCTTGTCGGAGAAGCCGTCGCGATCGACGGCCAGTGCGCCGCCGGCGGGAACCTTGTTGGCATCCGCGGAGGCCATGATGAGCGAACCGGCGCGGCGCATTTCCTCGTGTAGCAGGCCGACCGCATTGTTCTCATGGTCGTCGGACCGGAAGGAGTTGGAACAGACCAGTTCGGCGAAGCCGCCGGTCTTGTGGGCTTCCGTGCCGCGCTTGGGACGCATTTCGTGAAGAACGACCGGAATGCCGCGCGAGACAAGCTGCCAGGCTGCTTCCGAACCGGCCAAGCCGGCGCCGACGATGTGAATGGGGGCGTGGGGCTGATTGGTCATGGCGGGGGGATAGCATGTCCGCCGGGCACATGCAGCGTTTTTCCTGAGTTGCGCCCTATGAGCACACAGATCCGGAAAGCCTCAAAATGCAAACGCCCACCGGGGGAGGAGATCCGGTGGGCGCCGCAATTTTCTGTAGACGGCATGGGAGGAGGTATGCCGCTACAGCTAGCCTGCGATGCGGGAGGAGGAGCATCGCAGGAGGGTCGCAGCAAGGGAGGAGGATTGCTGCAACCAAACCGACGTTGCCCAGGGAGGAGGAAGGGCAGGTCGGTACTCACAAATCCGGCGAAATGGTCCTGGGAGGAGGACGGACCATCGTCGCCTAACGGAAAGATGGGGGAGGAGGACCATCTTTCCAAGACACCGGCCGGAGGGAGGAGGAACCGGCAGGGTGTCTATCAGGGTCGCCGCGGAACTGGGAGGAGGAAAGTTCGGCAGGCGAGCCTAATCTCGTGGGTTCAGAGCGTCGCCTTGCGGGCGACGTTGGAGATCTCACCGCGGGAGATGCCCAGGTCGGCAAGCTCGCGGGCGCTCAGACGGGAGAGCTCGCGGTAGGTCTCCTGGTACTTGCGGTAGCTGCGGAGCTTGTTGACAACGGTGTCCAGCATTTCATTCATCCATTCGGGTTGTGAGGCGCTGCGCTCTTCAGTCTGGTGTCTGCTGCGCTTCGCTCTCGACAAGGAGACAATTAGGCGATCGAGGCATGCGAGGCTAGAGGGGGCTATGCATGTCAGGAATGCAGTTTTCGCGCGGCAGCATTTGTCGCGCTAAAAGTTAACGCTGTCGGCGTCCGATTGCGGCTGAAATACGACTTTCGACGGAGGGTGTGGCGCATATTTGCCGCTATTTCATGTTTTTGAGTGACAATTTGATGTGATTACATCAGGAACGAGCTATTGCTGCGATGCAGCACAAACGTTGCCTAAAACCTCCCCAAAGAAATTTTGAAAGGCGGCCGCGGTTATGAATGCCCCTGTCGGGTTTGGAACGGCTCGAAAATAGATACGTAGATCCAGATAGGCGCCTGAATCGGTTTTGGCTGATGGTACGCGGTTCTGGTTGTTCCAGTTGAATCGTTTTCACCACTCCGCACCAACCCTATGGACGATCATCCGAAAATGACAGCGTTGTCATGGACAATGCTGCTGCATCTCCTGGGGTGGTGCCATACGGACGCGGTGGTCCTCGGCTTTGCCGTCCATATGACCCGCCGCTACCGGGATGTGAGTGACTGCCGGGTCGCTATGCGACAAGCGGACCTCGGGCAGGCGTTTGGCTGATGTCCTGTCGACTGGCCTTGCGAGCGGACGGCTGCTCGGTCACGGCTCGACCGAAACGCGGACAACGGATGGCCCATATTGCCGGACCAGGGCGAACAGGATCTTGGCATTGTCCGGATGCAGGCGAACGCAGCCATGCGAGGCGGGCTTGCCGAGACGCTTTATATGGGGGGTGGCGTGGATCGCGTACCCCTCATGGAAGAAGATGGAATGTGGCATCGGCGCGTTGTCGTATTTCCGCGACCGCCACATCACATGCATGCGGTAGGGCGTCCAGAATCCGGTCGGTGTGATGTAGCCGCGTCCGGCTGTGGACACCTTCCACTCATGAACGACCTTGCCGTGAACCAGTACGGTCATGGTTTGCGAGGAAATGTCGACGCGCACCATGACTTTGGGGCCGAGCGCCTGCCGGCTGGCGGGACCGGCGCCGAGCGCCTCGGCGATGTCGGCGGCGGGCGGCAGCGTCATTGCGAGTTCGCTGGCTCGGTCAGGCGACAATGACGGCCGCATGGAGATGTCGCCAAGGCTTGGAGTGTCGTCCGTCGCTGCGCGGGCGGGCGCGGCGATGGTCAGGCAAAGGGACAATCCCAACAGGGCGAAGGCGCGATACATGACATCCCCCGTAAAGATGCGGATCAATATTGCACGCAGGCGTTAATTGATTATGGTCATTGGCGTCTTTGGGAGAGATATCGCTTTTTAGCCGATTTTTCCGAAGTGGCGGCTGGCCCGGGCGACAGTCGGAGTGCGACAGGCGGCCGGTCAGCACCTCGACTGTTCAGGGAGCCGGGAATGTCCATTTTCCTTGTTGGCCTCGTTCTCTTCGTCGGCATCCACTCCATCTATATCCTTGCACCCGGCATTCGCGAGGCGGCGATTGCCCGCGTCGGCTACAATCCGTGGCGGGGCATCTATTCGCTTGTGGCGCTTACCGGGCTCATCCTCACGATCTACGGTTACGGTCTCGCCCGACAGGATCCGGTGCTGCTGTTCGAGCCGCCGTCGTGGGCGCGCGTCTTTTCCTTCGTGCTGATGGCCGTGGCGCTGCCGCTGCTTGTGGCCTCCTTCTTTCCCGTTCCGACGCGGATCGGCCGCTTCGTGCGTCACCCGATGCTGATGTCGGTGACGCTCTGGTCCGTGGCACATGCGCTAGCAATCGGCACGCTCGCCGGCGTGCTGCTCAGCGCGGTCTTTTTCATATGGACGCTGGCCGCCCGCTTCTCGCTGATCGCCCGGCCAATGACCGCGGCGACGACGGCCACTCCAGAACCGCTGAACGACTGGATCGCCGTGGCGGTGGGCCTTGCCGTGTGGGCGGCGCTGATGTTCCTGCTGCACGACTGGCTGATCGGCATGCCGCTCTTGTGACGGGCTCTGTGCGGTCCGCATGAAGAGGTGGCGTCGCCGTAAAAAAGGCTGTAAACGGCGTCGATGAGTTGCGCCGGCCGGAGCCGGTGCGAGCCGTGCCCCGGGGCGGCGTCCGATAGTTGGGTAGAAGATGTCTGATATTTTCGACGAAGTCGGTGAAGACCTGCGCCGCGACCGGCTGACCGGCCTGTGGAAGCGTTACGGCTGGGTGCTTTATGTGGCGGCCGCTCTCATCGTCATCGGCACCGCCGCCTGGCGCGGTTATGATTACTGGGCGACCAGCCGCGCCAATGCGGCGGGTGATGCCTACGCGCAGGTGTTGGCCTCGACCAAGCCTGGCGATCACAAGGCGCTGGCCGAGGCGCTCGCCGCCTATGCCGGCGGCGCGCCGGCCCAGTACCAGATACTTGCGCGCTTCCGTGCCGCCTCCGAACATGCGGCGATGGGCGAAACGGACAATGCGCTTGCCGCCTTCGAAGATCTGTCCAAGGCGTCGGGTGTCGATCAGGCCGTCCGCGATCTTGCGGCCATTCGCGCCGCGCTGATCGCCGTCGACCGCGAGAACCTTGATCAGATCAAGTCGCGTGTCTCGGGCTACAACAACGACATTTCCCCCTGGCGTCATGCGGCGCGCGAAATCATCGCGCTGGCCGCCGTCCGCGCGGAAGATTGGAAATCGGTGGGCGAGGAGGCTCGCAAGCTGACCGACGATCCGACCACGCCCTCGGCAGCGCGCAGTCGTGCCCGCCTTCTGCGCGACCTCGCGATTTCCGAGGCCGGCGATACCGGAGCTGCCGGATGACAGCTTTTCCACGCCTTTCCCACGCGGTTCTCGCACTGGTCGTCGCCGCGACGCTCGGCGGCTGCGGCTCGGATTCGGCGATGGATTCGCTCTCCAACCTCAACCCGTTCAAGAAGGACCAGCCGGTCATCCAGGATAATCGCACGTCGATCCTGGCGGTGTCCGATCCGACGCGCGGCATCACCAATGGTCGGGCGAACATCGGCGCGGCGACGGCGCTCACCGCGTGGTCGCAACCCGGCGGCACGGCGACCAACGACCCGGGCAACGTGGCAGGTGCCCTGCAAGGCGTTCACTATTGGTCGATCAAGGGCGGCAAGTCCGGCTTCGGCAATGGCATGATGGGGCTGTCGACCAGCAAGGGACGCGGCATCTCGGCCCGTCCCGTGGCGGCTGATGGTGTCGTCTACGTCTATGACGCGGTCGGTGTCGTTTCGGGTTTCAAGGTGGCCAACAGCGGTGCCACCTGGCATGTCGGCGCCTATCCCCAGGGGGCGCGGGACTCTGTCGGCGGCGGTGGAGTCGCCGTCTCGGGCGGCCGTGTCTATGTCGCGACAGGCTACGGCGAGCTTCTCTCGATCGAAACCGCGACCAGTTCGATCCTGTGGCGGGTGAAGCTTGACGCGCCGGCCCGCTCGGCGCCGGCCGTCGGCAGCGGCAAGGTGGTCGTCACCGCCCAGTCCGGCGTTGTGCAGGCCTTCGATGCGACGACCGGTGCAACCGGCTGGCGCGCCTCGACGGAGGTTTCCGGTGCGGCGCTGGCTGGAGCCGGTAGCGCGGCTATCTCCGCCGATACGGTGGTCGTGGCCGGATCGACCGGTCAGATCCAGGCGTTCGATCTTGCCACCGGCAGCGTCAAGTGGCAGGCGTCGATCACCGGCAACAGCTCGATCTCTGCGATCACCGGCCTGCGCGATGCGTCGGCGAGCCCGGTGATCCACGGCGATGCCGTCTATGCTACGGGCATCGGCGGTGCGCTGGTGGCCCTCGATCTCAAGACCGGCGACGTCCGCTGGCAGCAGCCCATCGGAAGCGCCGAGACGCCGGTCATTTCCGGCGGCAGCCTGTTCCTGATCGACCTCGAGAACCGCATGATCGCGGTCGATCTCAAGACCGGCAAGGTAATCTGGGCCCAGACGCTGCCGCTCAGGCCGTCGTCGAGCCGCAAGGGGTCCTGGGCCGGACCGGTGATGGCCGCCGGCAAGCTGTGGGCCACCTCCAACGACGGTCGCATCGCCTCGGTGGATGCCGTGTCCGGTGCACTCGGTGTCACCACAGAGATCGGCTTCAGCGGCGCCATCGCCCCCATTCTGAACTCCGGCAAGATGATGGTTCTGGCCGGGGACGGTACGCTCATCGCCGTGAACTGATCGCGGCGCCATAGGATAACGGACGGGCGGCGGCGGATCGGCTGATCCGGCGCCGCAACGTCTATTGAAGGAAGTTTCGACCATGCCCGCGCAACCGACCGTCGCCCTCGTCGGCCGTCCGAATGTCGGCAAGTCCACCCTGTTCAATCGCCTCGTCGGCAAGAAGCTGGCGCTGGTCGACGATACGCCCGGCGTGACGCGCGACCGCCGCGTCGGCAACGGCCGGCTCGGCGATCTCACGTTCCAGGTCATCGATACCGCCGGCCTTGAGGAGGCCAATCCGGACTCGCTTGAAGGCCGCATGCGCGCCCAGACCGAGACGGCGATCCGCGATGCCGACGCGATTCTGTTCCTCTACGACGCTCGGGCCGGCATCACGCCGCTCGACAAGCATTTCTCCGACATGATCCGCCGCATGGATCGCGAAGTGATCCTGGTCGCCAACAAGGCGGAGGCACGCGGCGTCGAAGCGGGGCTGATGGAGGCCTACGAGCTCGGTCTCGGCGAGGCGATCGCCGTCTCGGCCGAGCATGGCCAGGGCATGGCCGACCTCTACGACGCATTGCGCGAGGCACTTGAGGGGCGTCTCGGTTTTGCAGAGCCTGACAGCGAAGAGGCCGTCGTCAACCTCGACGTCGATGAAGAGGGCAACTTCGTTCAGCCGCAGGAACAGCGGCCACTGCGAGTTACCGTCACCGGCCGACCCAATGCCGGCAAGTCGACGTTGATCAACCGGATGATCGGCGAAGACAGGCTGCTCACCGGACCGGAGGCCGGCATCACCCGCGATTCCATCTCGGTCGACTGGGTCTGGCGCGATCGCGAAGTGAAGCTGTTCGACACTGCCGGCCTCCGCCGCAAGGCGCGCGTGCAGGAGAAGCTGGAAAAGCTGTCGGTGGCCGACGCGCTCCGGGCCATCAAGTTCGCCGAGGTCGTGGTCGTCCTGCTCGACGCCACCATCCCCTTCGAGAAGCAGGACTTGCACATCGTCGACCTGATCGTTCGCGAGGGCAGGGCGCTGGTGATTGGCCTCAACAAGTGGGATCTCGTCGAGGACCGCGCCGCCAAGCTCAGAGAGCTCCGCGAGGAGTGCGAACGACTGCTGCCGCAGGTGCGCGGCGTCGAACTGGTGACGCTGTCCGGCATCAACGGCCAGGGCATCGACAAGCTGATGCAGGCCGTGGTGCGTGCCTATGATGTGTGGAACACCCGCATTTCTACCGGCCGGCTCAATCGCTGGCTGACCGGCCTCATTGAGCATCATCCGCCGCCGGCCGTCGCCGGCCGTCGCCTGAAAATCCGCTACATCACCCAGGCCAAGACGCGGCCGCCGATGTTCATTATCTTCGGCTCGCGGCCCGAGGCCATGCCGGAAAGCTACATGCGTTATCTTTCCAATGGTCTCCGCGAGACCTTCGACATGCCGGGTACGCCGATCCGCGTGCAGATGCGCTCTGGCGGCGATAATCCCTACGACAAGAAGGATTGATCGGCGCGCGACGCCATGGGGAGCTCGATGGGGCTGGACGTCTCGCCTGCGAGCGCGGCAAGCCGTTATTCGGGCCCGAGGGGAGCAAAGAACAGACGAGGCTCTTCTTGGGCCGTTCCCGGCCACCAAAAAGCCCGAATAATCTGTTGATGTGAAAAGGTAAATTTGCTCGAGACGATGGCTGTTGACGGGGGCTGCTCGCCATGGCCTCCGCTGCCAGAATCGGCTAGAACGAAGCATATCCGGAAGCCCCGGCCGAGAAGGACGATGTGTTGTCCCGCCGGACGGTAAAATCGCAAAGACAATCCCGCCGCCTTGAGGTCATTCGGCCATGTGGCGGAGTAGTTCAGGAAGTTGAAGCCATTGGCTGAAGAGACGAAGACACCCGACGGCTCCGAGCCGACCGACATCAAGCCGGTGTCGCTCATCGAGGAAATGAAGCGCAGTTATCTCGATTACGCCATGAGCGTGATCGTGTCTCGCGCCTTGCCGGACGTGCGCGACGGCTTGAAGCCGGTGCATCGCCGCATCCTCTACTCGATGAGCGAGAACGGCTACGACTGGAACAAGCCCTATCGCAAGTCGGCCCGCGTGGTCGGTGACGTCATCGGTAAATACCATCCGCATGGCGACAGTTCGATCTACGACGCCCTGGTGCGCATGGCCCAGCCCTTCTCGATGCGGCTGCCGCTGGTCGACGGGCAGGGCAACTTCGGCTCCATCGACGGCGATAGCGCCGCGGCCATGCGCTACACCGAGGTCCGCCTCGAAAAGGTGGCGCAGGCGCTGACCGACGATCTCGACAAGGATACGGTCGACTTCAACCCCAACTACGATGGATCGGAGCGGGAACCGTCGGTGCTGCCGGCGCGCTTCCCCAACCTGTTGGTCAACGGTTCCGGCGGCATCGCCGTGGGCATGGCCACCAACATTCCGTCGCACAATCTCGGCGAGGTGGTCGACGCCACCATTCGCCTGATGGACAATCCGGACGCCGACATCGAAGAGCTGATGGAGGTGTTGCCGGGACCGGACTTCCCGACCGGCGCCATGATTCTTGGCCGCTCCGGCATCCGCCAGGCCTTCATGACCGGTCGCGGTTCCGTCGTCATGCGCAGCCGTGTCGCCATCGAGCAGATCCGTAAGGATCGCGAAGCGCTTATCGTCACCGAGATTCCCTACCAGGTGAACAAGTCGGTGATGGTGGAGAAGATCGCCGAACTGGTGCGCGAGAAGCGCGTCGAGGGCATCGCCGATCTCCGCGACGAAAGCTCGCGCGACGGCATCCGCGTCGTCATCGAGCTGAAGCGCGACGCCGTCGCCGACGTGGTGCTCAACCAGCTCTACCGCTTCTCCCAGCTGCAGACGTCCTTCGGCGTCAACATGGTGGCGCTGAACGGCGGCCGTCCGCAGCTGATGAATCTCAAGGACGTGCTTTCCGCCTTCATCGCCTTCCGAGAGACGGTGGTGACCCGGCGTACGCGCTTCCTGCTCGGCAAGGCGCGCGATCGGGCGCATGTCTTGGTCGGTCTTGCCATCGCGGTCGCCAACATCGACGAGGTGATCGCGGTCATCCGCAACGCGCCCGATCCGAGCGCCGCTCGCGAACAGCTGATGACCCGCCGCTGGCCGGCCGCCGATGTCGAGGCGTTGATCCGCCTCATCGACGATCCGCGCCACGAGGTGAACGACGACGGCACCTACAATCTGTCGGAAGAGCAGGCGCGCGCCATCCTCGATCTGCGCCTGCAGCGCCTCACCGCGCTAGGCCGGGACGAGATTTCCGACGAGCTCAACCAGCTCGCCGAGGAGATCAAGGGCTATCTCGAGATCCTCGCCTCGCGCGACCGGGTGCTGGAGATCATCCGCAACGAGCTCATCGAGATCAAGACGGCCTACGCCACGCCGCGCCGGACCGAGATCGTCGAGTCCGACGCTGACATGGAGGACGAAGACCTCATCGCCCGCGAGGACATGGTGGTCACCGTTTCCCACGAAGGCTACATCAAGCGGGTGCCGCTGTCGCAGTATCGGGCGCAGAACCGTGGCGGCAAGGGTCGTTCCGGCATGGCGACGAAGGAGGAAGACTTCGTCACCCGCCTGTTCATCGCCTCGACGCACGCGCCGGTGCTATTCTTCTCCTCGCGCGGCATCGCCTACAAGCTGAAGGTCTGGCGCCTGCCGCTCGGCACGCCGCAGTCGCGTGGCAAGTTCATCAAGAACATCTTGCCGCTTCAGGATGGCGAGCGCATCACCTCCATTCTGGCGCTGCCCGAGGACGAGCGGAGCTGGTCGGACCTCGACGTGGTGTTCGCCACCCGTCTCGGCACCGTCCGTCGCAATAAGCTCAGCGACTTCACGCAGGTCAACCGCAACGGCAAGATCGCCATGAAGTTCGACGACGAGGCCGATGGCATCGTCGGTGTCGAGACCTGTACCGAGGACGACGACTTCCTGCTGGTGTCGGCGCTCGGCCAGTGCATCCGGTTCCCGGTGGGCGATGTGCGCGTCTTCAAGGGACGCGATTCCACTGGCGTGCGTGGCATCTCGCTCGCCGACGGCGACGAACTAATTTCCATGACCATTCTCCGCCATTTCGACGCCAGCCCGGCCGAACGTACCGCCTTCCAGAAGCAGTGGGCGGCCGAGCAGCGGGTAGCCGGCGAAGAAGAAACGGATGTGGAAGAGGTGGCCGTCGACGAGGCCGAGGAGGAGGGCAACGGCATCGACGCTCTGTCTCCCGATCGCTACGCCGAGATGATGCTGGCCCAGCAGTTCTTGCTGACGGTCAATGAGCAGGGCTACGGCAAGCGCTCGTCCTCCTACGAGTTCCGTATTTCCGGCCGTGGCGGCAAGGGCATCAAGGCGACCGATCAGTCAAAGCTCGACGAGATCGGCAAGCTGATCGCCGCCTTCCCGGTGGAGCCGACGGACCAGATCATGCTGGTGTCCGACGGTGGTCAGCTGATCCGCGTGCCGGTTGGTCAGATCCGCATCGTGTCCCGTGCGTCGAAGGGTGTTCGTATCTTCAATACGGCTGAGGGCGAGAAGGTGGTGTCGGTCGAGCACATCTCCGACATCGGCGAGGAGAACGACGCCGAGGAGTGATTTCGGCGTCGTCACATCGTAAAAAAGTCAGGGCGCAAGACGGTGGCCAACGTCTTGCGCCCTTGCCGCATTTTCACAGAGGCTTGTGAGAGCCCAGCCTAGAGCGCTGCTCGATCTGATAGAATCAGATCGGCGCTCTAAGCTCTTGTTTGTTAAGCATCATCTTATCGATCCTCGTTTCACTCCGGTCGAATGATGCCCTGGTCTTCACTCAACGACGGTCAGGCCGGCCGCCACGGTGATGACCGTGACGCCGGTGCTGCTGTGCGCCTCCCTGGCGCAGACCTTCAAGCCGTCAACCGTTTCGACGGCGCAGTGACCGATATCCGAGACTTGGTCGCCCCGGCTGACTTCTGGGTAGATGGGCTCCGTCGCGCCGATCGACAGAACGGCAGCGGAAAGCCCGGCCATGACAAGGGCCATCTTTCTCAAACGCGATACACGATGCTGCGTCATGCCAGTCCGCCTTCCGATGCGAGACCTACTGTGGATGTTGAGTTTCGGGTTGGGATCGTTACGCGGCAGTTAACGTGATCCGGACGATTAGACGCATCGGGGTTAATGCTTAACGAGCGGTAAACGCGACCAAAAGCCTAGGGGACGCGGGCTGTCGTCGGGCGATCATTCCGGCAGGCGCGTCGGAGTTGTTAACCGCCGGCGAAACGGCTATTCAGATGGCCATGACGACAGCCCTTTATGCCGGCTCCTTCGATCCGGTCACCTATGGCCATCTCGACGTTATCGAGCGCGCTTCGCGTCTGTTCGACAGGCTTGTGGTGGCCATCGGCGTCCATCACGACAAGAAGAGCGAGTTCGATGCCCACGAGCGCGAGGCCATGTTGCGCGAGCTGGTAGGCCCGGTTGCGGAGCGGACAGGTGGCTCGATTGAGGTCGTCACCTTCACCTGTCTTGTTGTCGACATTGCGCGCCGGCATGAGGCACGGGTGATCGTGCGCGGTATTCGCAACAGCTCCGATCTCGACGTCGAGGTGGGCATGGCAGGCATGAACGCCGCCATGGCGCCGGAGATCGACACGATTTACTTCGGGGCCTCTTCGGGCGTGCGCCACGTGGCATCGAGTCTCGTCAAGCAGATCGCCCGACTGGGTGGCGACGTCGCCGCCTTTGTTCCGCCGCAGGTGGCGGAGAAACTCCGCGCCCGCTATCCGGCCGACTGAACGGCCTCCACAACAAGACAAACAGCAAAACAGGGAGATCGCTGTGATCCGCAGGACCTTTCTCGCGGCGCTCGCCGCCACCGGCATCATGCTGGCGAGCGGAGCTAACGCCGCCTCGCCCGACAACACGCTGATTCTCGAGACCAGCAAGGGCAAGGTGACCATCGAACTCCGACCCGACCTCGCGCCCAAGCATGTCGCTCAGATCAAGACACTGGTCGGCAAGCACTTCTACGACGGCATCATCTTCCACCGGGTGATCGAGGGCTTCATGGCCCAGACCGGCGATCCCACCGGCACAGGCATGGGCGGTTCCGACCTGCCCGACATTCCGGCCGAGTTCTCCAAGGCGCATTTCGGGCGTGGAGCCGTCGGCATGGCGCGCGCCCAGGATCCCGACAGCGCCAACTCGCAGTTCTTCATCATGTTCGACGACGGCAGCTTCCTCGACGGCCAGTATACCGTCTGGGGGCAGGTGACGGACGGCATGGACGTGGTCGACAAGATCAACCGCGGCGAGCCGCCGGCCAATCCGGACAAGATCGTCAAGGCGCGCCTCGCATCCGATCCGAACTGACCGATCGAACTTCCCGGCCGGCCGTGATAAGAGCACTGCCGGCAACCAGACCCGAAAGGAGGCCCGCGTGGCCGATATCAAGGATCCCGAGAACACGCTCGTCATGGAAACCAGCAAGGGCACCGTCGTCATCGAGATGCGGCCTGACCTTGCCCCCAACCACGTGGCTCACATCAAGAAGCTGGTGCGCGAGAAGTTCTACGACGGCATCGTCTTCCACCGGGTGATTGACGGCTTCATGGCCCAGACCGGTTGTCCGCATGGCACGGGTACCGGCGGCTCGAGCTACCCCGATCTGAAGCAGGAGTTCAACGCCGAACCGCATGTGCGCGGCACGGTGTCGATGGCTCGCGCCATGAACCCCAATTCGGCCAACTCGCAGTTCTTCATCTGCTTCGATGACGCCCGCTTCCTGGACAAGCAGTACACGGTCTGGGGCAAGGTCATCGAGGGCATGGAGAACGTCGACAAGATCAAGCGCGGCGAGCCGGTGCGCGATCCCGACAAGATTATCTCCGTTGTGGTGGCGGCCGACGCGGCCTGATCGCCGTTTCGCTGCCTGAATAAAAGGCCCGCGCCGGCATGCCGACGCGGGCCTTTTCGTGTTGGGATGCCTTCCGTCAGACGAACAGGTCGACCAGCCAGTAGGAACAGGCGGCGATGGCCGCGCCGGCCGGCAGCGTGATGATCCAGGCGATGACGATGTTGCCGGCAATGCCCCAGCGCACGGCCGACACGCGCCGCGCGGCACCGACGCCGACGATGGCGCCGGTAATCGTATGGGTGGTCGACACGGGTATGCCGAAGTGCGTGGCGATGAACAGGGTGATGGCGCCACCGGTCTCGGCACAGAAGCCCTGCATCGGGTTGAGGCGGGTTATCTTGGAGCCCATGGTATGGACGATGCGCCAGCCTCCCATTAGCGTGCCGAGCGCCATGGCCGACTGGCAGGCGATCACCACCCAGAAGGGCACGTGGAACTCGCCGCCGAGATAGCCTTGCGAGTAGAGCAGCACGGCGATGATGCCCATGGTCTTCTGCGCGTCGTTGCCGCCATGGCCCAGCGAGTAGAGCGATGCGGAGACGAACTGCAGATGCCGGAAGGTCTTGTCGACGGCATATGGCGTGCGCTTCACGAAGGTCCATGACACCGCGAGCACCAGCATCAGGGCCAGGAAGAAGCCGAAGGCCGGAGACAGGAAGATGGCGCCCGCCGTCTTGAGAAGGCCCGACCAGACGATGGAGCTGAAGCCGGTCTTGGCAAGTCCGGCGCCGACCAGGCCGCCGACGAGGGCGTGCGAGGAGGACGAGGGAATGCCGGCAAGCCAGGTGACCACATTCCAGGTGATGGCGCCGATCAGGGCGGCAAAGACCACGTGGGGCGTGACGATCGACGGGTCGATGATGCCCTTGCCGAGCGTCGTCGCCACATGCAGGCCGAAGAACAGAAACGCGATGAAGTTGAAGAACGCGGCCCAGAACACCGCATATTGCGGTCTGAGCACCCTGGTCGACACGATGGTGGCGATGGAATTGGCGGCATCGTGCAGTCCGTTCAGGAAGTCGAACAGCAGCGCGATGCCGATCAGGCCGGCCAGCAGCGGAAAGGCGAGCGTCTCCATCAGACGTTCTCGATCACGATGCCGCTGATCTCCTTGGCGACATCCTCGAAGCGGTCGAGCACCTTCTCGAGCTCACCGTAGATCTGGCTGCCGATGATGTAACCCATGGCATTGCCGGTTCCATGGCGTCGGTAGAGATCCTTGAGACCATTCTCGTGCAGGAAGTCGGAGTGCCCCTCGACCCGCGTCACCTCTTCCGACAAGGCGGTCAGGCGGGGGGCGTTGGTCCCGACGCTTTTCAGCAGCGGGATCGCCTCGGCGACCAGCTTGGACGCTTGGACGATATCGAGCCCCATGTCACGCATGCCGGGGTCGAAGGCATGCTGCTCGAACAACAGGATGGTCTTCACCACGCGATGCATGGTGTCGATGGTGTCGTCCATCGACTGGATGAGATCCTTGATGTCGTTGCGGTCGAAGGGGGTGATGAAGCTCCGCCGGACTGCCAGCAGAACCTCACGGGTAATGCCATCGGCCTTGTCTTCGAGCGCGACGATTTCGGCGATGCGAGCATCGCGATCATCGCCGGACAGTAGGGCGTTCAGCGAATGGGCGGCGCTGACGACGGTTTCGGAGTGCTGGGCGAACAGGTCGAAGAACTGCTCTTCGTGCGGAAGGAGCTTGCGGAACCACTCGAGCATGGTTGGTCCTTGTTTTCTGGACTTTTCGGCACGCGGTTTAGCCGATGAACCAAGCCGGCGCTAGTCGCAGTTATCCAAAAGGGGCCTTTTTTAGGCGGATATCCTTTCAGCCCCGCGTGCGCGGACGGGCAGGGCTGCATTCCGGGCAGTTGGTGAGCAACGATGAAAGCGACGAGACGGTTGCATGGTCATCATCACTGCCATCTGCGATGGGGCTTGGCGCTGCTTCCGCCCGTGACCGTTGCCTTTCGCCGCGACCGTGCCTATGCAGGAGCATGCAAGTTTCAGCCTTCGATTTCGATCTGCCGTCCGACCGAATTGCCCTGCGTCCCGCCGTTCCACGCGATGCATCGCGCCTGCTGGTGGTGCGGCCGGGCGAGCCCTTAGAGGACCGGCATGCGCGCGATCTCGCCGATCTCCTGCGGCCGGGCGACGCGCTGGTGTTCAACGATACCAAGGTCATTCCCGCCCACCTCGAAGGGCGGCGCGACCGGGAGGGCGCCGAGCCGGCCCGCTTCTCGGCCACGCTGCACATGCGTGAGGCTCCGGATCGCTGGCGGGCTTTCGTCAAAGGCGCTCGTAAGCTGCGCGCGGGGGACCGCGTGGCTTTTGCCGGCGCCGATCCGAGCGTGGCTCCGCTTGGCGCCGTGGTGACCGAGAAAGGTGAGGATGGCGAAATCACCCTGGCCTTCGATCGCGCCGGACCGGACCTCGATCTGGCGCTGATGGCGGTCGGCCATATTCCGCTGCCGCCCTATATCGCGGCGCGCCGTCCCGAGGACGAGCACGACCGGGCCGACTACCAGACGGTCTATGCGCGCGAGAGTGGCGCCGTTGCAGCGCCGACGGCGGGGCTTCACTTCACGCCGGAGCTCTTCGGTCGCCTTGAGGCACGCGGCATCGACCGGCACTTTGTGACGCTGCACGTCGGCGCCGGCACTTTCCTGCCCATGAAGGTCGACGACACCGAAGACCACAAGATGCATTCGGAGATCGGTTCCGTTTCATCGGAGACCGCCGAGGCGCTCAACACCGTTCGCGCTCGCGGGGGCAGGGTGGTGGCGGTGGGAACGACGTCGCTGCGCCTTCTGGAAAGTGCTGCCGGCGAAGATGGCCTCGTCCGGCCGTTCGCAGGTCCGACCGACATCTTCATCACGCCGGGCTACCGCTTCCGCGCCGTCGACCTCCTGATGACCAACTTCCACCTGCCGAAGTCGACGCTGTTCATGCTGGTGTCGGCCTTTTCCGGCCTCGACACCATGCGCGCCGCCTACGCCCATGCGATTGCCAGCGGCTACCGCTTCTATTCCTATGGGGACACGTCGCTGCTGCATCCGTCGCCGGAGAGCCGGTTGACTGCCCAAGCGAGCTAGCCCACCCCAGCCTAGGTAACGTCGTCCTGCCGGGTCGGCTCCGGTCGCCATCTCTCGCAGGACGCCGAACGACGCTTGCCGCGCGCCTTAGGCGGTCAGTAGCGGCGCATTAGCGCCACGAGGCGGCCCTGAATGCGGACGCGGTCCGGCCCGAAGATGCGTGTCTCATAGGCCGGGTTGGCAGCTTCGAGGGCCACCGAGGCGCCCTTGCGCCGCAGACGCTTCAGCGTCGCCTCTTCGTCGTCCACCAGCGCCACGATGATATCGCCGGAGTCGGCGGTGTCGGACTTCTTGATGACGACCGTGTCCCCATCCAGGATGCCGGCCTCGATCATCGAGTCGCCACGCACCTCAAGGGCGTAATGTTCGCCGCCGGCCACGAGGTCGATCGGCACATGCAGGATATGCGACTGGTTCTGGATGGCCGCGATCGGCACACCGGCGGCGATCCGCCCCATAACAGGCACCGGCACCGTGTCGCGGCTGTCGAGAGAGGGTGGAGGACTGGCCGGCGGTGCTTTGCGGCCGCCATCGCCTTCGATGACTGCCGGCGCGAAGCCCTTGCGGGCGCGGCCGATGCCAGGCTGCATGGTCTCCGGCAGTTTGATGACTTCCAACGCCCGCGCCCGGTTGGGCAGGCGGCGGATGAAGCCGCGTTCTTCCAGCGCGGTAATGAGACGGTGAATGCCCGACTTCGACTTGAGATCCAGCGCGTCCTTCATTTCGTCGAAGGACGGCGGCACGCCCGATTCCTTCAGACGCTCATGAATGAACATCAGGAGTTCGAGCTGTTTGCGCGTGAGCATTTTCTGGTCCCCGCTGGTCGGCCGGCGCGCTGGTTGCGCCGAAACGCGATTCGGTACAAATCACGAACAGAGTTAACATGTTCCGTGTGTGTTCCGCAATGGGGGATTGTCCGCTCAGGTTAGGGATTGACCGAAAAGACAAGCATTTCCGCCGTTCGTCCAAGTAAACGCCGGTTGCCCGCATCGAAGGCGCCAAGAAGTTGCGACCTCATGCAACGCCAGCCGGACCGAAGTCAGGCAAGTGAGTTCCTGACGGCATCAATGACGTCCGGCGCATAGAGCTTGCAAACTCCGCGCTTGCCGACCGGCTCGATCTTCAAGGTTTCGATGGCCTTCTTCACCTTGGTGTCGGAGACGCCGATCTCCTTGGCAATGACACCAACGGTAACGGTCGCTTGGTCGGTCAAGATGGGCCCCCGGCGCAGCGGAGTCTCACGCGAGAAAAAGGGTATGCAGCCACGCCTGCCGGGTCAATGGCGCCTGTCGGGATTGCCCTCCGGGCGAATGCTTAGGCTGGCTGCCGCCATCGCCTCGTCCGGTGGCGGTCGGGGACGGGCTTTGATTTCCGTCACGGAGTGTTCGACAAAGGTCGAAGCTCTCGGTCCCTTAAGAGTTTCGTCCATGGAGTTCATGGATGCAGCCATTCCCGCGTGGACATCCGCCACCTAGGCTCTTTCCCGTCGCACACAATCGTCCCTGCTGGCAGGGCGAATGGTGCGGCGCGACCGGTTCGGCCGGCGGTGGGATGGCCGCCGGGAGGAAGCGTGGGGCCGACAGGACGACGGGACGAGAGACGCGCGGTAATCTGGGAAAGGGCCTGGGCCGGTTCATCCGGGATCGTCGGTACATCCGGCCTCGATCATCGCCCCTTTCATCCTCGGTCCTCCGCATGCCTGGCCGCCTCACGTCCGCAGTTGCGGAAGGTTCGAGTTGGCCTGCGCTGGCGGGGCAAGGAATCGTCCATGATGGGGCTTCCGCCGGTTCCGCCGAAGGGTCGCTTGGAGTAGCGAAAGGCGCGCCGGGTTGGCGAGCGATCGTTGAAGAGAAAATGGAGGAAACGCCATGCTTCGCATTCTGAAGAGCTTCGCTGCCGTCGGCATCGCCATCGGCGCGCTGACAGCCGCGGCCCATGCGGCCGATATCAAGATCGGCTTCGTAGTCAAGCAGCCGGAGGAGCCCTGGTTCCAGGACGAGTGGAAGTTCGCCGATATCGCCGCCAAGGAAAAAGGCTTCACGCTCGTGAAGATCGGCGCCGAGGACGGCGAGAAGGTGCAGTCGGCAATCGACAATCTGGGCGCTCAGGGCGCGCAGGGCTTCATCATCTGCACCCCGGACGTCAAGCTCGGCCCGGGCATTGTCGCCAAGGCGGAAGCCAACGGCCTCAAGCTGATGACGGTCGACGATCGCCTGGTCAATGCCGACGGTTCGCCGATCGAGGCCGTGCCCCATATGGGTATCTCGGCGCTGAAGATCGGTGAGGCCGTGGGTGCTGCCATCGCCGACGAGATCAAGAAGCGTGGCTGGGATATGGCCAGCGTTGGCGCCATCCGCGTCTCCTATGACCAGCTCCCGACTGCCGTCGACCGCGTCGAAGGCGCCATCTCCTCGCTGAAGGCGGCCGGCTTCCCCGAAGCCAACATCTTCGACGCGCCGCAGGCCAAGACCGACACCGAAGCTGCCCTCAACGCCGCCACGGTGGTGCTCAACAAGCATGCCGACGTGAAGCATTGGGTGGCCTTCGGCCTCAACGACGAGGCGGTGCTCGGCGCCGTTCGCGCCTCCGAGACCGTCGGCATCACGCCGGACAACTTCATCGGCGTCGGCATCGGCGGCGCGGATTCGGCGATCAACGAGTTCAAGAAGCCCGCCGCCACCGGCTTCTTCGGCACCGTGATCATCTCGCCGAAGCGCCACGGCTACGAGACCGCGCTCAACATGTATGAGTGGGTTGCCAACGACAAGGCGCCGCCGGCCCTGACGCTGACCGCCGGTGAGCTTGCGCTGCGCGACACCTATGTCGAAGTCCGCAAGAACCTTGGCATCGAATAAGACTAAGACCGCTAGCACGTGAAATGGAGCCGGCGACGCAAGTTGCCGGCTCCCCAGCAAGGCGCGAGGACATGGCCGACTTTCTGAGCTTCTCCCACATTTCCAAGACCTATCCGGGCGTCAAGGCGCTGTCGGATGTCTCCTTCGGGGTGGGGAAGGGCTCCGTTCACGGGCTGATCGGCGAGAACGGTGCCGGCAAGTCCACCCTCATTCGCATTCTCTCGGGCGACACGGCCGCCGACAGCGGCGAGATTTCCATCGACGGATCTGCTCAGCACTTTTCCTCCACCCGCGATGCTTTCGCGGCCGGCGTGGTCGTAGTGCATCAGGAGCTTCAGCTGGTGCCCGAGCTCACGGTGGCGGAAAACCTCAGGCTCGGCCGTTTTCCCAACCGGGCGGGCATCATCGACTTCCGTGCATTGAAGGCCGAGGTGAACCGTCGCCTCAAGGACATCGGCCTTACGGTCGACGCGGACACCAAGGTATCCAAGCTATCGCTCGGCGAGCGGCAGATGATCGAGATCGCCAAGGCGATCATGCTCGACGCCCGCGTCATCGCGCTCGACGAGCCGACATCGTCGTTGTCGTCGCAGGAGAGCGAGGTTCTGTTCAGGATCATCGGCGAGCTGCGCGCCGCCGGCAAGGTGATCATCTACATCTCGCATCGTCTCGATGAGATCTTCCGCCTCTGCGACGGTTGCACGGTGCTACGCGACGGCAAGCTCGCCGCCCATCATCCATCGATGGCCGACGTGACGCGCGACAGCCTTGTCGCCGAGATGGTCGGCCGTGAGATTTCCGACATCTGGGGCTGGCGCGGTCGGACGGCCGGTGAGGTACGGCTGAAGGTGGAAGGCATCACCGGATCGAAGCTGCCGCACCCGATCGGCTTCGAAGCGAGGGCCGGCGAGATCGTCGGCTTCTTCGGACTGGTCGGTTCGGGCCGGTCCGAGCTGATGCGCCTCGTCTACGGCGCCGATCCCCGTCATTCCGGCAGGGTGATCATAGACGGCGGCGAAAGCGCAGGCAGCAACCCGCGTCGCTCCATCCGCGAAGGTCTGGTGCTCTGTTCGGAGGACCGCAAGTTCGATGGCATCGTCCAGGGGCTATCGGTCGGCGAGAATATCGTGATCTCCGCCCGCCGGCACTTCTCGCCCTTTGGCGTGCTGAGCCTGAAGCGCGAGGCCGACACGGCCGCCGAGTTCATCAAGCAACTGAGGATCCGTACGCCCTCGGCCAAGCAGGACATCGTCAACCTCTCCGGCGGCAATCAGCAGAAGGTGCTGCTCGCCCGCTGGCTGGCCGAGAGCGGTGTCAAGGTGCTGATCGTCGACGAGCCGACGCGCGGCATCGACGTGGGCGCCAAGGCCGAGATCTACGAGCTGCTCTACGAGCTTGCAGAAAAGGGGCTGGCCATCGTCGTCGTCTCCAGCGAGCTGCCGGAGGTGATGGGCATTTCCGATCGCATCGTCGTCATGTGCGAGGGGCGGATCGCCGCCCGCTATGAACGCGCCGATTTCAATGAACACGCCATTCTCGCCTCGGCCCTGCCGGACCGGACGGCTGGCGAGCCGAACAAGAAAGCATCGTGATGGCCTTCCTGAAACGTCTCCTGCTGGGTGAGCAGGGCCTCCTCGTCATCTTCGTCATCGCCTTCGCGGCCGTTTCGATCTTCGTGCCGAGCTTCCTCACCGAGCGGAACATGCTCGGCCTGTTCCAGTCGGTGGTGACCATCGGCATCGTTGCCTGCACGATGATGTTCTGCCTGGCGTCGCGCGATTTCGATCTGTCCGTCGGTTCCATCGTCGCCTTCACCGGCATGGTGGCGGTGATGGCCTCCAACGCCTCCGGCTCGATCGTCGTCGGCCTGATCGCGGCTCTCGCCTGTGGCACCTTCGTCGGCTTCGTCAACGGCACCATCATCGCCAAGCTCAAGATCAACGCGCTGATCACCACGCTCGCCACCATGCAGATTGTCCGCGGCCTAGCCCTGATCTCGTCGGACGGCCGGGCGGTCGGCATCAACGATCCGGGCTTCTATCAGCTGGCGCTGTCGCGTTTCCTCGGCATTCCCACGCCGATCTGGATCATGCTCATCCTGTTCTGCGTGTTCGGCTTCGTGCTCAACCGGTCGGTGTTCGGCCGCAACACGCTGGCCATCGGCGGCAATCCCGAGGCGTCGCGTCTCGCCGGCGTCAACGTCGACGGCATGCGCATCTGGATCTTCACCATTCAGGGCCTCGTCTGCGCGGTCGCCGGCATTCTCCTCGCCTCGCGCATCACGTCAGGACAGCCCAACGCGGCGACCGGACTCGAACTCTCGGCCATCTCGGCCTGCGTGCTCGGCGGCGTGTCGCTGGCCGGCGGCCGGGCGGCAATGACGGGCGTCATCGTCGGCGTGCTGATCCTCGGCATTGCCGAGAACGCCATGAACCTCCTCAATATCCAGGCCTTCTACCAATACCTGGTGCGCGGCCTTATCCTGCTGCTCGCCGTGCTGCTCGACAACGTGCGCAGCACCGGTCTCGGCCGGAAGTAACGGGCATCAGCCGCACCTAGCCTTCGATCGGCGCCCGGACGGGAAACCATCCGGGCGTTGGCGTTTGGCGGGCTGCGACCGCCTAGGTGTCGAGAGCGCTCAGGCCGGCGAGGCGTCGCAGACTTTCCGTTTCGGCGGGAACTCCCTCCGCCAGACGGGCGGCGGCCGTTGGCGGCAACCAAGCCATGATGTCGGCGACAGCCGTTCCGGTCAGGCCAGAATAGGCATCGACGTAGTCGGTCGCGAGCGCTCCATCCACACCATGTATGAGGACATAGCTGCGGCAGACATCCGCCGCCGGGTGCCCGCAGCTGGCGTCCAACCAGTCGAGAATGGTGACCTGATCGGCCGTGCCGTGGATATTCCATGGGTGAAAATCGCCGTGACACAGGCTTTCGCCCTCCGGCAGGGCGTCGAGCTGGCGCAGAAGGCGGTCGCGGGATACCGGCTCGATATGGTCGGTTCTCCTGATGTTAGTCGACAGCCTCGTCTTGAGAGAAGGGAGGCCACTGCCCGGTTTCTGATGAAGCTGGCAATGCAGACGTGCCATCTCTTCAATGCATTTGGAGCGAGCGTCTGTCACCATTTGCTCAGCGAAGCTTCGGCCACTTGCGCGGTCCATGACCAAGCCCCAGCGACCGTCGTGGTCGTCGACCGAGTGCACCCGCGGCGTTGGCAGGTCGAGGCGCTCGACAAGGGCGAGATTGGCGGCCTCCCTGAAGGCCGCTGCCTTCGATGCACCGGACCGGAAGAGCTTCAGGACCCGCTCGCCATACTCGAAGACCTCGGCATCTTTGCCCGACCCCACTCTGCAGCCGATCTCATTCATGGCGCTCTCCAACGGCGCGGAGCGCGGGTCTCCGAAGCAAAACAACCGCGCTTGGCAGCGGACCTGAACTCGCGCCGGCCAGCTCCGTCCGCACTATACGTCGGGGTGCCGTTCGCGTCGTCCGAAAGCGGCGAGGCAAATGGCGCCGACGATGCCGGAGGCGACCGATCCCATGAGGATGCCGATCTTGACGTGGTCCTGAACGGCCGGGTCGTCGAAGGCCAGCAGCCCGATGAACAGCGACATCGTGAAGCCGATACCGCAGAGCAGTGCGGTCCCGGTCATCTGGCCCCAGCTTGCCTTGGCCGGAAGGTGAGCGAGACCGAGCTTCACCAGCAGGACGATGGTTCCTACGACGCCCACCAGCTTTCCAAAGAGCAGACCGAGCGCGACGCCCATGGTCAGTGGTTCGGTGAACACGTCCAGCGAAATTCCAGCGAGCGAAACGCCCGCGTTGGCGAAGCCGAATATCGGGACGATGACGAAGGCCACCGGCTTGTGAAGAAGGTTCTCCAGGCGATGAAGAGGGGACTCCTCATGGGAGGCTTCGGGGGCACCGGGCGTTACCTTCAGCGGGATCATCAGCGCCAGCATGACGCCGGCCAGTGTAGCGTGGACGCCGGAGATGAACACCAGCACCCACAGCATGAGTCCCAGAGCCAGATACGGCCAAAGCGCGATCACTTTTGTTCGGTTCAGTCCGTAGAGCGCAGCGAGGACGACGGCGGCGCCTCCCAAGGCCATCGTGTTGAGATCGCTGGTATAAAACAGCGCGATGACGATGACGGCGCCAAGATCGTCGATGATGGCGAGGGCCGCCAGAAAGATCTTGAGTGAACTCGGAACCCGGGAACCGAACAGGGAGATCACGCCGAGCGCGAAGGCGATGTCCGTTGCCGTCGGAATGGCCCAACCCCGCAACGCCGATGGATTGCCCCAGTTCAAGGCGCCGTAGATGAACGCGGGAACCAGCATGCCGCCGGCTGCCGCCGCGCCTGGCAGGATGCGCCGGCTCCAGCTCGAAAGCTGGCCGTCCAGCATTTCCCGTTTGATCTCCAGCCCGACGAGCAGGAAGAACAGCGCCATCAGCGCGTCGTTGATCCAGTGCTGGACACTGAGCGGACCGATGTAGACGTGGAGACTGTGAAAGTAGGTTTCCGCGATCGGTGAGTTGGCGGTCAGGATGGCCAGTGCGGCGACGACCATCAGGACCAGACCACCCGACGCCTCGTCATTGAGAAAGCGGCGAAGGGTCGACTGGATGCGCCTTGGTGCGATCGGCAAAGACATGGATTTTCGCTCCCATGATCGGAAGGTTGATCGAAGTCTCCGTCGATTTCGGGCTACCCGTAGCGCACGCAGCACACGCTATTGAGCGTCTAGACTAGCGGAGTCCTCGCACTATTTCCATGTTGATCGTCAAATGTGCGGCCAGAAGACGCAGCCCATTTGTTGCAGCGACGGCGCGTTCATCGACCTACGGCGATCGCCGCGGCTTCGTACTCTGCCAGCCCCTCACTCTGTCCTTCGCTGAAAACTGCAACAGTCACCGGGTCGGGGCGCTCGGGAAAATGGTAGACCGCATTGACGCTGAACGGTCCTCCTCCCGAATGGCCGATGACGCGCCCGGCACTTTCCATGCGGCCGATCATCAAGCCCAGACCATAGCCGCAATCCGTCCAAGGGCGACCTTCGATAGCGCCGCCCAAGGGAATGCGCCGCAGCATCTCGTTGACTGCGGTCGTGCCCAGCAGGGCTCCGCAAAGAAGGGCGTGCAGCAGGTGCGCGGCATCCTCGGCCGTTCCAATCAGGCAGCCGTGATAGACCCACCCGGGGTGGTATTTCGCTCCAGCAGGCCAGTGAACCCGACGAAACTGCTCGCGGGTTGTCGCAAGTTCGATGCTGTTCAAGCCGAGAGGGCGGCAGATTGTGTCGGTGACAAGGGCGGCGAAATCCTCCCCTGAGGCGACTTCCAACTGTTCCCGCGCCAGCATGAAGCCGACGTTGGAATAGGACCAGCCTTGGCCGGGCTCGAAAAGATAGCCCTTAACCAGTGCCGCAGTGAGAAGCCTGTCGCGGGGCCAGGGATCTTCGTCGGCTGCGACGGCTGCATGGTAGTCGGATAGGGCGGAATAGTCCGGGAGGCCGGAGGTATGGTTCAGCAACTGCCGAAGCGTGAAGCGCTCACCGTCGAGAACTTGATCCAAATCGATCTCGCCGCGCTCGTACAGTTTCAGCGCGCAGATGGCGATGACGGTCTTGGTGAAGCTCCAGTAGGGGAAAAGCAGGGAGGCATCGCCGTGCGTGCCTCGACGCCCGTCCGCCGTGATCCATTGGGAATGGGTGCCCGTTGCCTGCATGGCAAACCTGTACCATCCGTTTTGGACGCAGTGTAGCGTCCTCCACCGAACGCCGTAGCGGATTAATGCACCAAGGCCTCGAGGACGATGCGCCCCTCAAGAGAGTTGCCGGGATCCAGCTGCACCAGGCCGCCCATCCCTGCCAAGCCGAAACCATCGACAGAGTGCGTCATCGGCTCGAAGCAGAACCAGTCGCCGGCATAGGCCGGATCGCGGTCGGTATCGGGACGATAGATGACGTACCGGGAAAAAGCTGGCCCCGCGTCGATCTTGAGGGTTACCCCCCGCTCCGGCCAGTCGATGCGCGCGCAGCCGTTCCAGCCCTCGAAGCCGTTGTTGACCCAGCAGTTGGGCAGCGGTGCGGCTTTCCGAAAATCGAGTTCGGCGGCGATGGGGACTTCTTCGGTGGGAAGGTGATCGGCGCCTTCCAGCCAGACTGAGGAAGCCGGCGCCGTCAGTCGCGTGCGCGCGGCCAGCGGAAAATAAGGGTGCCAGCCGAGACCAAAGGGCAGGGGGACTTTTCCCGTGTTCTCAACTGACAGGGCCAGCGCCATGCCCCGCCCGTCGAGCGTCACGGTCTGTCGCGCGAGATAGTCCCATGGGGCAGCCGCGTCGGCCATGTGGCGCAGGATGAGGGTGGCGCTGCTGTCGGATACCGCTTCGATGCCCCAGTCGGACAGCCAGCCGTCGCCGTGCAGGCGATAGCGGTCGCCGGCATTGGCTGTCAGCCGATAGTCTCGACCGGAGAAGGTGAAAGCGTTGCCGCCGACGCGGTTGCCGAAAGGCACCAGCGGAAAGGCGGAAGTCTCATCGGGTGCGCCGTTGCCGCCATGGCGAGCCGGACGCAGGAGGGGGAGGCGACCGGCGCTTGCGTCGATCTCCCAGCCGAGGACGGCTGCGCCTTGTGTCGAGAGCTTGAGCTCGGCGACGTTCGTCCGGAGGCGCAGCACGTCCATGTCAGGCCTCCTCAGCCATTGGGAAGATCGCTGAGGAGGTCGGCGGCGAGCGCATGGTTGGGGTCCAGCTTCAGGGCAGCCTGAAGATGCTCGCGGCCGGTTGCGGGGTCGCCGAGGCCAATGGCCGCTTCGGCGAGCATGACGTGGGCGGAGACGCGCCGTCGAAGCTGCAGGTCGTCGTCGAACAGCAGCATGGTCGGTAGCGAGGTGGCGAAATAATCGATCTTCGCCGGGCTGGCCATCGTCTCCTCGGCGTAGGCGCGGAGTTCGTAAAGCAGCGTCTCGGCTTCCGCCTTGCGGCTGAGCGCGATTAGCGACAGGGCCGAAAAGAAGGTTTTCTCCGAATAGGCGCGCACTTCCATGCCGAGGAAATCGCCGGCAAACTCGGCGGCCAGCGTCAGCCAGCGTGTCGCCTCTTCGCCGCGGTCAGCGGCGGCGAGCGCCTTGCCGAGCCAGTACTGGACGTCGCTCTGGTTGGCGAGCAGGTGACGCGCCTCGCCGAGGGATCGCGGCGGGTTGAGCGCCGCCTCGAACTCGGCCACCGCGGCCTCCGCCTTGCCGGCTGCGAGAACCCGCCGGCCGAGGCCGAGGTGACTACGCACCCACTGGTCGAGGGCAAGGCCTTCTCCGCCTTCCCAGGGCTGGAAAGCGCGGCCGGCGATCAGCGGCGCCGACTTCTCCGGTTGACCAAGCTGGTTATAAAGCGCCGACAGCTCGACGCTGAGGTCGTCGCGGCTGGCTACGAGATTCAGTCGGCTCTCCAGTTCGGCGAGGCGCTCGGCGGGCGAGCGTCCGATACGCTTCCAAAGCTGGTCGCGCTCGTAGACGAGACGGGCATCATGTGGGGCGGCGGCAAGCGCCTTGTCATAGGCCGCGACGGCCTTTCCCTCGGATCCCTCGATGTTGAAATAGCCGATGCCGAGGTTGCGCCAGGGGATCGACCATGACGGGTCGATCGCCACCGATTTCTCCCAGAGGACAATCGCCTCGGCGTGGCGCCGGCGATCGTAGAGAAGGTTGCCGAGATAGCAGGGTGCACGGCCATCGGCCGGGTTCGCCCCGATCGCCGCCTCCAGCGCGGCGATGTCTTCGAGCCGCGCCGGGAAGCAGTAATCGGGCGACGCCTCGGCGGCAGCGGCGAGGTAGGATTCCGTGGACTTGCCGAGCCGGCCCGCAAGGAGGGCCGCGTGATAGTGAAGAAGCGGCGAAGCTGCACGGCCAACCGCCGCAGCGCGGCCTTCGAGAAGCGCAAGGGCGTCAGCAACGAAACCGCTACGGGCCGTCTCAATGGCGATGTCGAGATAGAGCTGGTCGTCGCCGTTGAACGGCAGCCCGTTCAGCATCCTGGCGCGGGCATCGAGCGGATCGCGGGCCAGCGTCTCGGCGAGAAGCGTGTCGGCTTCGGCCGCACGTCCGAGCTTGATGAGCAGGGCGGCCTTGAGGCTGCGGGCAACCGAGTTCTCGACGTCGTGGCGCAGCGCCTCCTCGACATGGCCCAAAGCGTCGGCGAGAGCGCCACGCGTGCCGTCGATCTCTGCCAAGGCCAGATGCGCCGGCCCGCGCCAAGCGGCATTCCAGGTCGCCTTGTAGAGGGCATCGTAGGCGGCGTCGGGCTGGCCGAGATAGCGCAGGGCGATTCCGAGGTGATAGTGCGCTTCGCCGGTCGGTGGGTTGGGGTTGCGGCGGGTCAGGCGCTCGATCGCCTTGCGGAAGCAGGCTTCGGCTGCTGTGAACTCGCCGCGCCGAAGATGCCAGATGCCGAGAGCCGTGTTGCACCTGACATCGCCGGGATCGCGGCGGAGCGCCTCGCGCCAATAGATGTCGGCCGGCCGGGTCGCGTGGCGGTATTGGTCGAGGTGGACGCCCGTCATCCAGAGTTCGTCGGCGCTGTCGATGTCCTCGGGCCGAGGCGGTTCGGTGGCCGGCGGCGGGATGGTTACCTTATCCCGGTCCACGGGGCGGCGCTCGACCAGCGTGACGCCATCCTGTTCGACAACGACGCGGACGCCATCGGGATCGACGCCGCCGGGGAGGTCGAGGGGGATGAGAAGCGGCTTCGCCGGATCGAGGTTGACCGTCCGCTCGGCCAGCGTCTTCTCGCCAACTGAGACGATGATCCGCGCGCCAGTGGCCGCCTCGGTTGCCTGTATGCCGACCGTCAACCTGACACCGTCGAATTTCAGGCCGATGGCGGCCTTGAGCGTCGCCGCGGCCGCGGCGCCGATCTCGCGGATCGGGTACCAGTATTGCGAGAAGGTCTTGGTCTCGCCGGGGGCGACGAAGGAAAAGTCGGGCTGGTTGTCGGTGTAGACGCCGGCCATGATCTCGATGTAGGGCCAGTAGACGCCGTTGTCGTCCGGCTCGGTCAAGTTCCGGTCCCAGGCGTAGCCGAAGTCATGGTTGCCCCAGGTCCACTGCTTCTTGCCGGGGGATATGTGGTGGTTGGCGACATGGACGATTCCCGCATCGACGGCGTGGTCGTAGCCGCCAAAGAAATCGTCGCGCGAGCCAAGGCACATGTAGCTGGTCGGCACCGGAATGTTGGCATACCAGCGAAGGTCGTTGGGGGCGTAACCGCGCTTGGGAACGAACTGCGACGGCGTTTCCTCGGGCGGCACGCCGTCCCTGGCGCGGCTGGCATAATCGACGCCGTAGTAGCGGCCTTCGCAACCGGGAAAGGCCGAGGTCGCCCGTTTGGCATGATCGGCGATGAAGTGAACGTCCTCGGGGAAGAAGCTCTGATAGTCCTCGTGGACTTCGGTGGCGACGTTCGCCCACCAGAGGAAGGTCTGGGTCAGCTCCGTGCGGTTGTGCAGGCGAACGGCCAGCTCCAGGCAGGCCTTGCCGGGGCTGAGCCGCACGCCGTGCATGCCCTTCATGCGATTCATCGGCTCGTGTTCCGACAGCCAGATGACGCGCGAGCCATCCGCTTCCTCGACGATTTCCCAGGCGGTCGGCATGTAGGTGCTGGGCCGGTGATGCTGCGGCCAATTGAACTCGATGCCGCCGGACAGCCAGGGGCCGGCGAGGCCGACCAGGGCCGGCTTGATGACGCGATTGCGATAGACGAGGTCGTAGCCGTTCATCTTGTCGACGACGGCATAGATGCGGCCGCCAAGCTCCGGCAGCACCGTGACGCGCAGATAGTCGTTCTCGATATGCAGCGCCGTCCAGCTCTTGTCGTGCAGTTCCGAGTCGATGCGATCGAAAAAGGGCAGCGGGTAGACGCGGCCGCTGGAACCCTGGAAGACCCGCTTTTCCAGGAACATCGGATTGCGGTCGGCGGGGGCGGGCTCGTAGGTGGGAATGACAAGGGGTTCCGACCACGCCTTGACCGGCCCGGTAAGCGCCCGGGGCGCTGCGGGGAGTTCGACTTGTTTCATGGCGCGTTCCTTCCCATCCCGTAGCCGGGGATCTGTCATTGTCGGAACGCTAGGCGCCGGTCCTTCAATCGTGAATAGCGGGAACGATGGACATCATGGAGGATCCTCTGATAGCATCGGGGCATGACGGAGGATGGAGAACAGCGGATCAAGGAGGGCTTTCCGGGGCAGCGGTCGATCGTGCTGCCGCGCCCGGTGGTCTCCGGCTGGCTTGAAGGACGGCCACTGATCGAGCTTCTGCCTAGCGACGTCGGCCATTATCCGCGTGCCCAGTGGCACTTCGTTGAGCGGCCGGAGGGCATTTCCCAGTCTGTCCTGATCTATTGCACCGACGGCTGTGGCTGGGCGCGGGTCGGCGATATCAGCCTGCGCGTCCGCCCCGGTCAGGCGCTGGTGGCACCGGCCGGCGTGCCGCATGCCTATGGTGCCGATGCCGAGGATCCATGGACGATCTACTGGGTTCACCTCGACGGCGCCAAGGTGGCGCTGCTGCCAGAGCTGCTCGAACTCGATCCGGAAGAGCCACTGCTGCATCCGGGGCGCGATCCGGCCATCCCCACACTGTTCGAGAAGATGCTGTCGATCCTTGGCAGCGGCTATACGCCGGACAATCTGTTGTCGGCGTCCATGGCGCTCGGCCAACTCGTCACCCACCTCGTCGTGCTGCGCCATCGCTCGCCCAACCGCGATGACAATCTCGACCAGCGCATCCGCCGGGTCATCGACGTGATGCAGAACAACTTTGGCAGGTCGCTGAAGGTCGACGATCTGGCGCGCGAGGCGAACCTGTCGTCGTCGCATCTGGCGGCGGTGTTCAAGAAGCGCACCGGCTTCACGGTGCTCGATTTCTTCATTCGCCTGAAGATCCAGCGCGCTTGCTTCCTGCTCGACACCACGGACCAGTCGGTGAAGGCTATCGCTGCCGATCTCGGTTTCGACGATCCCCTTTATTTCTCCCGCTGTTTCCGGCGGGTGCATGACAGTTCGCCGACGCAATACAGGGCGCTACGCAAGGGATGATGCCGAACTGGCTATGCCGGGAAGCGTTGCCTCAGATAGTCGGACAACTCACCGACGAACAGCGACAGCAGGCGGAACTGGGATCGGCTGACCGGATGGATGGCATAGAAGGACGCCGGATCCGGCTCGAAGTCATCGAGCACCGTGACCAGACGGCCTTGCTCGAGATGCTCTCGAACTTCCCAGAACGATTTCTGGGTCAGTCCCATCCCGGCCAACGCCCAGACCACCGGCAGCTCCGAGTTGGAAGTCGCCAATCGGGCTGATACCCGCACGATCTTTGCAGCCTCGCCACGACCGAACCGCCAGTCGGCGTGGAAGTGACCGCCACTATTGAAGACAAGGCAGGCATGGGCATCCAAATCCTCGGGGGAGAACGGGGAGCCATGTCGGCTGAGATAGTCCGGGCTGGCGACAACGACCCGTCGGATCGAGACCAGGAAGCGACCCGTAAACTCGGATTCCACGGCGGGGCCGCCGCGGATGGCCAGGTCGAAGCCTTCGCCGATGATATCGACGTAGCGGTCTTCAAGAAGGAGCTGGAGGCGCACATCGGGGTAGCGGGCGGCGAACTCGCCGACAAAGGGAGCGATCCAGCGGCGACCAATCGGAAATGGCGCGGAAATCCGTAAGGTCCCCTGCGGAATGGACGACAGGTCGCGAATGCGCGTCTCAAGCGTCTCGATGGCTGCGAGGATCGGCTGCATTTCCGCGAGATAAAGCCGGCCGGCCTCCGTCAGCGATTGGCGTCGCGTGGTCCGGGCGATCAATCGCGCCCCCAGCCGATTTTCAAGGTTGGCCAGGCGGTCTCCCACCACGGATACGGCCAGCCCGAGGTGCCGCGCCGCCGCCGAGAGGCTGCCGTGCCGCACGACGGCGGCCAGCACGGCCATTTCCAGATCTGCCCGCATCGTAGTTTCCGGATTTTCCGAAAGGTCCTTCCGAGATCATATGTTTATCGACGGTGAAATCAAACCTAGGTTGGTCGTGATAGATCGACTCCGGGACCGTCCCGCGAGATCGCTAGCTCGATTGGTCCCCATGCATATTGCCGCCAAGCCCTCCCTGTTTTCCGCCGCGACGATCGCCGAGTTCGCACTGGCCATCGGCGCCTTTGCCATCGGCACCGGTGAGTTTGCCGCCATGGGCTTTCTGCCCGATGTCGCCAACGGCTGGCAGGTAACGGTGCCGGAGGCCGGCAGGATCATCAGTGCCTATGCGCTCGGTGTGGTCGTCGGGGCGCCGCTGATCGCCGTCGTCGGTGCCCGGCTGTCCCGACGCGTTCTTCTGCTCATCCTGATGGGAGTTTTTGCCCTGGGAAATCTCGCCAGCGCCATGTCGCCCAGCTTTCCCAGTCTGGTGATTCTGCGGTTTGTTACGGCTTTGCCGCATGGCGCCTATTTTGGCGTGGCGGCGCTGGTGGCGGCCGGGATGGCTGGGCCTGACGGGCGAGCCCGTGCCATCGGCCGCGTCATGCTCGGCCTGACGGTGGCGACGCTTGCCGGTACGCCGCTCGCCACATGGGCCGGGCAGATGCTCGGCTGGCGCGTCGCTTTTGCCGTTGTCGGGGTGCTCGGCCTGACGACAGTGGCGCTGGTTGCCGTTTGCGTCCCGCGCGATCGGCCTCAACCCGGTGCCAGTCCGCTGCGGGAGCTGGGCGCGCTGCGCGAGGTGCAGGTCTGGCTGACGCTGGCCATCGGCGCCACAGGCTTCGGCGGCATGTTCGCGGTCTTCAGCTACATTACCCCGACGCTGGTCAACGTGTCGCACATTCCCGAAAGTGCCGTGCCCTTCGTGCTCAGCGTCTTCGGCGCCGGCATGATCGCCGGCAACATCTTTGGGCCGAAGCTGGCCGACCGGGCGCTGTTGCCGACGATCGCCGGCCTGCTCGCCTGGAACGTGCTGGTCCTCGTGCTGTTCACCGTAGCGGTGCGGCAGCCGGTGACGGCGGTGGCCGTGGTCTTCCTCATCGGTACTGGATTTGCGGTGGTGCCGACGCTTCAAACCCGCCTGATGGACGTGGGCAAGGACGCGCAGACCCTGGCGGCCGCGCTCAACCACTCCGCCTTCAACATCGCCAACGCCCTCGGTGCCTGGCTCGGTGGCGTTTCGATCGCCGCCGGCTACGGTTGGGCCTCGACGGGGTGGGTCGGCGCGTTGCTCGGTCTGGTCGGCTCGGCCGTGTTCGTCGTCTCGCTGCTTCTCGACAGGAAAGGTATCAATGCGTCGGGATCGTAGCCTTTCCACCTTGGTCGACTTTTCATACCCTTGAAGACGCGTGATCTTGCTTCTTGGTCAATGGTACTGCCAACGTCGTTCCGACGATCCGTCGGGTGCGTCGCACGGCGAGCGCGACGGCTCCGGCGTGGCTTAGGACGCGGGGGAGGAACTCTGATGACCGACCAGCAACGGGCGCCCGGCGTTCCCGACCAATCATGCTTTCACGTCGATTGCCTCTGGCGGCCGTTGGCAGGTGATCCTGCCGGCCGGTTTATTTTCGAGCTCTGCAACACCGGCAGTGACCCGATCTCCGGCTTTCGCCTCGCCTTCACCACGTTGCGCTTCGTCGAGCGCGACCCGGCTGCCGAGAACGTGCGTCTCTTGGATCGACGGGGCTATTTCCATGACGTTGCGCCGCCGGAAGGCTTTCGCCTGGCGTCGGGTGACAGATGGTGCTTCTCGCTCGGCGGCATCACCGGTGAGCCGCAGCACCGGAGCGAGGGGATCGTCTCGGCCTATGTGACGTTGGCCGATGGCAGCCGGAAACCCGTCACGGTCGGCGATCTCCGGCGCGAACCATCCGGGGAGAAACGTGCCTCCGGCGCGGTCGCGGTGCAACCGTTCGCGCTCACGCCCTGGCCGGCCGAGGTCGCACTCGTGCCGGCGGACCGGTTGCCCGGCTATCTGGCACCGGCCGACGGTGCGACGGCCGATGAACTGTCGGCGGTATCCGGCGCAATGGCGCTGTTCCGTCGCCTGTTTCCGATCGAACCCGCACCTTTTTCGCTGATGGCGTTGCCGGGTGATGGGCTGTTGCGCTTTGCCACCGACGCGGCGCTGGGTCGGGAGGACTATCGTCTGGATTTCCAGGTCGACGAAATCCTCGTCACAACGGCAGACGCCGCCGGCCGGCAGTATGCATTGACGGCGCTCGGCCAGCTTTTGCGCGGAGCGCGCACCGGCGCCGGGTTCTGCTTTCCGGGAGAAGGCCATGTCATTGATAGGCCGCGCTTTTCCTGGCGTGGATGCCATCTCGACACGGCCCGCCGCTTCTTCCCCGTGGGCGATCTCGCCCGCTTTCTCGACTGTCTTGCCTATCTCCGTCTCAATGTCTTCCATTGGCACCTGACCGACGATGAGGCTTGGCGGCTCGAAATCGGCGGCTATCCGCAACTGACCTCCGTTGGGTCAGTACGCGGGCCCGACGCGGCATTGCCGCCGCAGCTCGGCGATGGCCTGGAGGTGAGCGGCGGTTTTTATGGCCATGCCGACGTGCGGGCCTTGGTCGCCCACGCCCGCCGCCTCAACATCGAGATCGTGCCGGAGGTCGATATTCCCGGTCACAGCACTGCCGCGCTTGCCGCCCTGCCGGCGCTTGCCGATCCGGGCGAGCCCGCCGACGCCTATGCCTCGGTTCAGGGGTTTGCCAACAACGCCCTCAACCCGGCCGTGGATCTCACCTGGAGCATGTTGGAGGCGGTGTTCGATGATCTCGCGGCCCTGTTCCCTTCGTCACACCTGCATGTCGGTGGCGACGAGGTCGCGCATGGCGCATGGCTACAATCGCCTCTCGCTGTCCGGTTGATGGCCGATCTCGGCATCAACGATCCGGAGGCGCTACAGTCGCATTTCATGCGTCGGGTACAGGCGATGCTGGCCGAACGGGGCCGGAAACTGGCCGGCTGGAACGAGGTCGGCAATGGCGCCGGCGTCGAGACGGCGGGAACGCTTCTCACCGTCTGGCAGAAGGCGACGATCGGTGCCGGTCTCGCCCGGCGTGGCTATGGCATCGTCATGGCACCGGCCGAGGCCTATTATCTGGACATCGCCCATTCCGAGGGGTGGGACGAAGTCGGCATGAGCTGGGCGGGCGCCACTTCGCTGGAAACGGCCTATGCATACGAGGTGGGAGACGACATTCCCTCCGATCTGCTGCCGCGCCTCAAGGGCATCCAGGCTTGTCTCTGGACCGAACTCATCGACAGCCGCGCCCATTTCAATCACTTGGTGTTCCCGCGTCTCGCTGCCGTCGCCGAGGCGGGGTGGACGCCGGCTGCGGCCAAGGATTGGTCGCGGTTTCAGGGACTGATCCGCTTCTGCCCGAGCTTTTGAGAGTCTATTCGGTCGGTGCGTGGACCAGCGGATCCAGCAGGCCGGTGTAGACGCTGCCGTCCGAATCCGGGATCGGGATGGCGCCGACGGTGCGGGCGTAGAAATCGACCGGTCCGGCCCAGCCGATGGCGGCGTAGCCGTAGCCGCGTTCGCGCATGGCAAGCAGCGTCCTGAGAAGCAGGGCCTTGCCGATGCCGAGGCCGCGCGCTGCCTCGTCCACGCCGGTCGGACCGAAGAAGCCGAGTGCAATGGCGTCGTAGCAGGCAAAGCCCAGGAGCTTGCCGTCCCGTACGGCGATCAGGCAGGCATTGGGATCGCGCGCAAAGGCGACCTGCGCCTCGCTCACCCAACCGGGGCTGAAACGGGGGGCGATCCAGGTGCGGACGGTGTCGAGTTCTGGCGCCAGCGCCCGCCGGATGACGATGCCACCTTCCTTCAGCCGGCGATCGAGATCCACATCGGGTTCGACGTCATAGAGTTTTACGAGAAGATCCATTTTAAAACCTGCCTGGCGAACTTTCCCCTCGGGCGTCACACTAACGCCAAGGCCAGGCTTCGGATAGGCTGCGGTGGCACCCGCAGAATCGGCCCGCGCAAACAGCCAAGAGCCCATTCATGATCAGTCCCCAGGCGTTCACCGTTCGCCACCTCATTCTTGCGGCGGTTCTCCTGCTTGCCGCCGCCATTGCTCTGTGGTCGCCGGCAACTCTCGGACCGACGGGTGGCGTCACGCTCGCCATCGTTCTCGTCACGCTCGGGCTCTGGGCGACCGCGCTGGTGCCGGGCTATTTCGCCAGCCTGCTGCTCTTTTCGTCGGTACTGATCGCCGGTCTGCAACCGGCGCCGCTGGTCTTCTCGGGTTTTGCCTCGGCGGCGGTGTGGCTGATCATCTCCGGTTTCGTCATCGGCGCCGCCGTCAACGCGACGGGCCTCGACGGCCGGCTTGCCGGTGTCATCGCGCCGTTTCTGACGCGGAGCTACCCGCGCCTCATCGGCGGCCTGATGCTCGCCTCGATGATCCTCGGCTTCCTGATGCCGTCGTCGGTGGGGCGCGCGGTGGTGATGGTGCCGATCGGCATGGCGCTGGCAGATCGATGCGGCTTTGCGAAAGGGTCGAACGGCCGCATCGGCATCGCCGCCATCCTGGCCATCGGCTGCAACATGCCAAGCTTCGCCATTCTGCCGTCCAATATCCCGAACATGGTTCTGGCCGGCTCGGCTGAAACCATCCTCGGCATTCATTTCACCTACACGGACTATCTGCTGCTGCACTATCCCGTGCTGGGCATCGTCAAGTCCACTCTCACCGTGGCCCTGGTGCTCGCGTTGTTCCCGGCCCAGGTTGGCGATCCGCTTGGTACGGTGGCGGTTTCGGCTGCGACCGGCAAGTCGGGGCAGGGCAAGGTGATCGGCATCCTCATTCTGACGCTGATCTTCTGGATGACCGACAGCCTGCATGGCATCAACTCGGCATGGATCGGCCTCGGCGCTGCCGTGCTGCTGCTTGCCCCGGGCATCGATGTCGTGGGGCCGCAGGCCTTTCGGCAATCGATCGACTTTGGCCTGTTGCTGTTCGTGGCCGGCGCCTTGGCGCTTGGCGCGCTGGTAGGCGCCTCCGGCCTCGGTAGCAGGCTCGGTGCCTTTCTCACCTCGGTGTTGCCTTTGGCGCCAGGAAACGACGCCGCCAACTTCTTCTCGCTGACGTTCCTGTCCTTCGTCACGAGCATGTTCACGACGGTCCCGAGCGCGCCGGCGGTGCTGACGCCGATGACTGGTGACCTTGCGACTCTGACCGGCTACGGAGCCACGACTGTGCTGATGACCCAGGTGGTCGGCTTCTCCACCGTACTGTTTCCCTACCAAGTGGGACCGTTGGTGGTGGCGATGCAGCTGTCGGGCGAGAAGCTCGATCATCTCGTCAGGGTCACCGTGCCCCTGGCCTTGATCACGCTCGTCGTTCTGGTGCCGATCGATTTCCTGTGGTGGAAGCTGCTTGGCTGGCTGTGACCGCCCTTCTCTTGAGAATGGTTCGCGGCTCCCCAAATCTCCTGGAGGCGCCGGCTTGGCCGGCTTATCCCAGGGAGATGCCGACATGCCCGCCATGTTCCGCCCGTTCACCTTTGCTGCGGCCGTTGCCGCGCTTGCTTCGCCGGCCATCGCCGAGCCGGAGAATGCCGGTCGCACCGAGGCCACCTCGGAACAGCCCTTTCAGGCGCAGACGGTGGCCCGCTTCGATCTGCCGTGGGCGATCGCCATCATCGACGCAGATCGGCTGATCGTCACCACCAAGCCGGGTGAGATGTTCCTGGTCGATCACCGAGGCGGCGATCCGGTGGAGGTGAGCGGCGTGCCGAAGGTCGAGCACGCAGGGCAGAACGGCCTGCTCGACGTGGCGCTCGCGCCGGACTTCACTCAAAGCCGTCGCATCTACTTTACCTATGTCGAGCCCGGTGAGGGCGGCAGTTCGCTGGTGCTTGCCCGGGCGACGCTGGCCGAACAGCAGGGCAAGGCGCAGCTCAGCGGCCTCGATGTGATCTGGCGGCAGATGCCGAAGGGCAAGGGCGGCCAGCCGGGCGGCATCATTGCCTTCGCGCCGGACGGCAAGTCGCTGTTCCTGACCTCGGGTGACCGCATGCGGCCGAAGACCGCCCAGGATCCCGATCTTGCACTCGGCAAGGTCTTACACCTGACGCTCGACGGCAAGCCCGCGCCGGGTAATCCCGACGCCGATGCGGGTGGCGCGCGTGCCGAAACCTGGACCACCGGTCACCGTAATCCGTATGGCTTGGCCTTCGCGCCCGACGGCCGCCTCTGGCTTCACGAAATGGGCCCGAGAGGAGGCGATGAACTCAACCTCATTGAGCCGGGCGTCAACTACGGCTGGCCGGAGGTCTCTTACGGCGACAACTACAACGGTACACCCATACCCAAGCCGCCGACGCGTCCCGAGTTCCGGGAGCCGGCGCTGTATTGGACGCCGGTGATCGCGCCGGCCGGCCTGGCGTTCTATGAGGGAGACCTGTTTCCCGCCTGGAAGGGATCGGCCTTGATCGGCGGTCTGAAGACCCAGACGCTATCGCGCGTGACCATCGCCGGGACCAGCGCACACGAGGAGGAGCGCTTCGCCATGGAGGGGCGCATCCGCGATGTGGCCGTCGCTTCGGACGGCGCAGTGTGGGTGATCGAAGACGAGAGCCCCGGCCGCCTGCTGCGTCTCAGTCCGCGTTGAGGCGCCGACCACTTTCGGCATCGAAGAGATGCAGCGCATCGGTATCGAGCAACAGCGTGACGTCGGCGCCGGGAGCTGCCCGCGTGCGCGGCGACAGGGTGGCGACGAGACGCTGGGTGCCGATGCTACCCGACAGGATCAGTTCGGGGCCGGTGAGTTCGACCACCTCGCAGCGCAGGGTCAGCGGCAGGCCGCCCTCGGCTTCTGTGCGGAAGCACTCGGGACGAATGCCGAGTTTGATGTTCCTGTCGCGCGGCAGAGACGCAAGGAGGGCGGCGGGAAGCGGGATGACGGTATCGCTGCCGGTGACCTGCAGGCCTCGGTCGATGGCGAGAACGTCGAGCAGGTTCATCGGCGGCGCGCCGACGAAGGTCGCCACGTAGAGCGTGGCCGGTCGATTGTAGATCTCCTCGGGCGTGCCGAGCTGCTCGATCTGGCCGTTACGCATCACGGCGATGCGGGTGGCGAGCGTCATCGCCTCGATCTGGTCGTGGGTCACGTAGACCACGGTGGTCTTCATCATCTGATGCAGGCGCTTCAGCTCGGTGCGCATCTCCATGCGGAGCTTGGCATCAAGGTTCGATAGCGGCTCGTCGAACAGGAACAGCTTGGGATTGCGCACCAAGGCACGGCCGATGGCGACACGCTGACGCTGCCCGCCGGACAGCTGGCTCGGCCGGCGGTCGAGGAGAGGCTCGATCTGCAGGAGGCGCGCCGCCTCGAGCACGGCCTTCTTGCGCTCGGCAACCGGCACCTTCCGCATTTCGAGGCCGAAGCCGATGTTCCGGCGCACCGACAGGTTCGGATAGAGCGCATAGGACTGGAACACCATGGCGATGTCGCGGTCCTTCGGATGAACGCCAATCAGAGAGCGGTCGTTGAGACGGATGTCGCCGCCGGTCGGTTCGGCAAGGCCGGCGATGATGTTGAGCAGCGTCGACTTGCCACAGCCCGACGCGCCGAGCAGCACCAGGAACTCGCCGCTCTCAAGCGAGATGTCGATGCCTTTCAGCGTTTCGACGTCGCCGAAGGACTTGCGGATGTTGTCGACGACGAGGGCACTCATGAACGGGACTCCGGCGGGGCGTAGCGGCGGGGATAGGTGGAGACGGCGAGCGAGGCGGTGGCCGTTCCCGCCGCGAGGCTTTCTTCGAGCGACTTTCCAGCGGCCAGCGCTGCCAGGAAGCCGGCGTTGAACACGTCGCCGGCGCCGATGGTATCGATGACCCTGATCTTCGGTGCGCCAACCTCGACAAGGCCGGCATCCGATGCGGCCAGCGCGCCATGCGGCCCGCGCTTGACGACGGCGATCGCCCCTTTTGGCATCAGGTCGAGCATGGCCCGGGCGGCGTCGCGCACGTCCTCGCGGCCGGTGATCGACGTGGTTTCCACCTCGTTGAACAGAGCGATGGCAGAGCGGGCGAGCCAGCCCTTGGCCGCCGCAATGACCTCCGGCGTCCAGCCGGCCGGCGGCCAGCCGGTGTCCAAGGCGACGCGGATACCGAAACGGTCGGCCCAATCGTAGAGTTGGTCATACTCATCGGCCAGACGTGGCATCAGGAAGGGCCCGGCGAACAGCGCGTAGCCGTCGCGATGGGCATCGCCGTCGAGGGTGGCCAGCACGTCGGCGGCACCGTAATGCGGCAGGTGGCCGAGCGTCGTGAAGAAGGTACGCTCGCCGTCGGGATGGGTGATGCCGACGGAGATGGTGGTGTTCTCCGCGTGCACGCGCCAGCGTTTGGACTGGTCGCCGAACTCCTCCGCCAGCCAGGCGCCAAAGCGATCGCTGCCGATGCTGGCCGCCAGCGTGAAGGGCACGCCGAGCGCCTTCAGCGCCAGCGCCGAGTTGCCGGCGCAGCCACCAACTCGCAACTCGTCATGGTCGACGATGATCTCGGTTCCCGGCTGAGGCCAGGGCGCGGCCGGTCCCAGGATGAGGTCGACGTTGACGTTTCCGATGACGGCGATCGGCTTCACTTACTCGCTCCGGGTGATCTTGTTCGAGCGGACGGGCGTGCCGGCGTTCTCAACGCGCTCGGCGGCGAAGGCGACCATCAGCGTCTGGGCGGCCGGCAGCAGCGCAAAGACGGCGGCCATGCCGCTGGCCGGCCTGACGGCGATGGTGGCGGCGCCGGGCACCGGCTGCTCGCCGGATGCATCGAAGATCACCACCGGTGCGCCGGCGGCGAGGATCTCGCCGGCCATGCCGGCAATCAGCGGCGACGTCGGATCCTTGGCGCGGAACAGCACGGCGCCGATCTCCGGCGACAGCATTTCCATCGGACCGTGGCGAAGCTGGCCGCCCTCATGCGAGAAGCAGGGCCGGCGCGACAATTCGGTGAAGCCCAAGGCGATGGCCTCGGCCACGCCCTGCAGGCTGCGGCCGGAGGTCACGACGTTGCGGACGCTCTTCAGGGCGACCAGCGCCGACGATACGTCGGGGGTCTCCGGGGTCCTCAACACGGTGAGCGCCGGCTCCGGATCGGCACCGAGGGCCGAGAGAATGGCAAGATGCAGCGCGAAGGTCAGCGTCAGGCTGCGCGTCGCCGCAAAGGCAAGTTCCGACCCGCCGGCGGCGACCAGCGCTGGGGCAGCTTTGCCGAGGAAGGAACCGCCCTCGAGCGTCAGCGCGAAGGTGTCGGCAGTGCCGCCCGTCTCCTTGAACCAGCGCACGACCTCGACGCTTTCGCCTGACTGCGAGGTGACAAAGATCGTGCGATCCTTGATCGGCAGGGGGGCGGCAAGTTGTTCGGACACCGGCAGCGACACGGCGTCGACGCCGAGGGCGCGATAGTGGGGCTCGACGGCGCGGGCGACGGCATGCGAGCCACCCATGCCGAGCATCAGGAGGCGCCCAGTCTTCTTGAGCGAGGCGGCGGCGCGGGCGGCGACGTCGCGGTTCTGCTCGAAGGAGGCGAGGGCGTCGGCGTGCTGGCGCGCCATCTCGCGGTCGATGGCGAGGAGGCTTTCGGGACGGGGAGCGGTCATCTTGTTGTCCTTTCGGTTCAGCCCTTGACGCCGCCGGAGGTGAGGCCGGAGATCAGCGCCCGCTGCATGACGAGGCCGACGACAACCGGCGGCAGCGCGGCGAGCACGCCCGCCGTGGCGATCAGGCCGTAGTCGGAGACGCGGCCGCCGGCAAGGTCGGCAATGGCAACGGTCAGCGTCTTGGCCCGCTGGTCGGAGGTGAACAGCAGCGCGTAGAAGAACTCGTCCCAGCCGAGCAGGAAAGCGAACAGGGCCGAAGTGGCCACCACGGGCAGGGCCAGCGGCAACGTGATGATCCTGAGCGTCTGCCACAGGCTGGCGCCGTCGATGACCGCCGCCTGCTCGATCTCGCGCGGGATGCCGTCGAAGCCGGACTTCATCAGCCAGGTGGTGAAGGGGGCGAGGATGGTGAGGTAGACGAGCGCCAGGCCGAACACGTTGTTGAGCAGGCCGAAGTTCGCCAGCGCCATGTAGAGCGGCACGGCCAGCGCCACCGGTGGCAGCATATAGGTGGCGATGACCAGCGACAGCGACCACCCGACGGACGGGGTGCGCGACACGGCCCAGCCGGCCGGAACGGCCAGCGCCACGGCGGCGGTCGTTGCCATGCCCGCCACCATCAGCGAGTTGCGGAGGCTGGCCACGAAGGCGGCACCGGCGCTGTTCTCCAGCGTGGAAAGGAGGGTGGCGTAGCGCGAGAAGTCCATGGTCTCCGGCCACCACCTGAGCGGCTTGGCAGCGAGATCGGCAGCCGGTGAGATGCTCATCACGAACAGCCAGACGAGCGGCATCAGGATGACGGCGGCAAGCAGCAACGCCGCGACATGCAGGAACAGGCGGAAGAGCGGGTTCTGGCGTTCCATCAGGTCGCACTCCCCGCGACCTTCTTCACGATTGTGCCGTAGGCGATGGCCAGCACGGTGATGATCAGCGTGACGATGAGGGCAAGGGAGGCTCCCGATCCTGCGCGCTGGAAGGAAAAGGCTTCCTGGTAGACGAGGATGGACATGGTGCGCGTCGAGTTGGCAGGACCGCCGCGCGTCATCACCCAGACGATGTCGAACACCTTGAAAGCCTCGATGGTACGGAGCACCAGCGCCACCATCAGCGGACCGGCGAGATAGGGCAGCGTCACGAAGCGGAAGCGGTTGAAGGCGTTGGCGCCGTCGACGAAGGAGGCGGCGATGACGTCGCGAGGCACCGCCTGCAGGGCGGCGAGCGCGATCATTGCGACGAGCGGGAAATTCTTCCAGCAGTCGGCGACGATCAGCGCCGTCAAGGCGCTGCCGGGTTCGCCGAGCCAAGACCGATACTCGGAGAGAAAGCCGAGCTGGGTGAGCGCCGCGTTGAGGGCGCCGTATTCGGGATTGTAGATCAGCCGCCACAGGGTGGCGTTGACGACGGTCGGCAAAGCCCAGGGCAGGATCAGCAAGGCGCGTAACAGCGTGCGTCCATAGAACTGTTGGTTCAAGAGCAGCGCCGCGAGCACGCCGAGCACCATTTCAGTTGTCACGACGACAACGGCAAAGAAGGTCGTCGTGAAGAGCGTGCGACCGAATGCGTTGCCGGTGACGAGGCGGACATAGTTGTCGAAGCCCACGTAGCTGCCGGAGGTGCCGACCAGCTTGGCGTCGGTGAAGGAGAGATGCACGGTGTCGGCCAGCGGCCAGCCGATGACGGCCACCATGACGATGAGGAGCGGCAGCATGAGTAGCCACGCCCGGGTGGTGATCCAGGTGCCGGACATGCGGTGTCCTCGTCGGATAACTGTAAAGCAGGAGACCGGGCGCCCAGAGGCGCCCGGCATGATCAGGTGCTCAGAGGCCGCTGTTTTCCGCGGCGGTCTTCAGGGCATCTTCCGGGCTCGACTGGCCGAGCAGGGCCTCCTGGATCGCCTGCTGAAGGGCGACGGAGATCTCCTGGTACTTCGGCGTGGTCGGGCGCGGATACATGGCGGCGAGGCCGACCTTGGCGGCGGCGATCAGTTCTTCCTGCCCCTTGGTCACGGCCGGATCCTCATAGGACGAGGCCCAGATCGGCAGGCTGAGCTTGGCATAGGCGTTCTGCGTCGCCTGCGAGGTCATGAAGACGATGTACTTCCAGGCTTCGTCCGGGTGCTTGCTGACCGAGGTAATGCCGAGGCCCATCGAGCCGTTGACGGCGGACGCCTCGCTCTTGCCGGCGACGCCCGGTGCCGGCACGACGCCGACCTTGCCGGCGACCTTCGAGTCTTTCGGGTCGTTGGCCATGTTGTACATGTAGGTCCAGTTGAGGGCGAAGGCGGCATCGCCGTTCTGGAACACCTTGCGGACGTCTTCCTCCAGGAACTCCTTGGAGTTCGGGTTGGTGACGCCGGAGGTATATGTATCGACCATGTACTTCAGCGCGTCGAGGCCGCCACCCGACTGGAAGGCCGGCTTGCCGTCCTTCAGGAAGTCGCCGCCGAAAGCGCTGACCAGCGTGGTGTAGTCGCAGATGGCCGCTTCAGCCTGCGCCCAGCTCCAGGCGATCGGCGTGGCGAGGATGCCCTTGTCCTTGATGATCTTGGCATCGGCAGCCAGCTCTTCCCAAGTCTTGGGCGGGTTGGCAATGCCGGCCTTCTCAAGAATTTCCTTGTTGTAGAACAGGTACTTGGTGTCGAGAATCCAGGGCATGCCATAGAACTTCTCGTCATACTTCACGGTGGTCCAGGCGCCGGGCAGCACGCCCTTCTTCATATCCTCGGTGATCTTGGAGGAGACGTCGACCAGCACGTTGTTGGCGGCGAACTCGGCCGGCCAGATCACGTCGAACAGCACGACATCATAGGCGTTGCCGGCGCCTTGGGCGAGCACCGTCTTGTCATGCAGCCCCTCGTAGGGCACGAACTCGAGATTGACCTTGATGTCGGGATTGGCCTTGGTGAAGGCCTCGGTCATGGCGCGCACGTCGGCCTCGCTATAGGCGGCCTGGGCCATGAACAGCGCGTTGATCTGGGTCTCGGCGAAAGCCGGAAGGGAAAGCGGCGCTGTCAGAAGCGTCGCGGAGAGGAGTGTCCTGCCGAAAAACCTGTTCATTATGGGCTCCCTTTGGTCAGTGACTACGCGGAAGGGATCGCGGCGGCACTCTGCCGCCACGACCGGTCGTCTGGTGGCCCAACGGGCCGGTGGCATGGAGCGTCGTCACACCTTTCGGGCGGACTAGCGTTCCCCGGAACTCTTCGGTTCCTTATTAAGTCAAATTGCTTGACTTATTCGTGGGCGAAATATCAACTGCTGTCAAGATGGATTTGGGCATGAACGAACAGCGGCCGATCCGCGCCAAGAGCGGCGCCAACCACGAGGGAACCAGCGCTCACAACCGGCGCGTCATCATCGACGCGCTGCGGGTGAATGGCGCCCTGTCACGCGCCGACCTAGCGCGCGCCACCGGCCTCACCAAACAGGCGGTGTCCAACCTCGTCGAGACGCTGGAGAATGAAGGCCTCATTGCCTCCGAGGAACTGGTGCGCAAGGGACGGGGCCAGCCATCGACGCCTTACCGGCTCGTGGCAGACGGCGCCTATTCCATCGGGCTTCAGATCGATCGCCACGTCAGCCGGGCGATCGTCGTTGACCTCGTCGGCAACATTCTGGCACGCGCCACCGCCGAGGTGCCGCCGCGGGCGCCGGAGGAGGGCATCGGGGTGCTGCTCGATCTGCTCGCCGACGTGAGGCGCGACTTCGCCATGAACCGGCCGGAGGCCGAGGCGCGCATCGCCGGCATCGGCGTCGCCATGCCCGGCCCGTTTGGGGTCGAAATCGCCGATGACAGCCTGTGGCTGATGCAGGCCTGGCAAAGCTTTCCGTTGGTTGACCGGCTGGCTGCCGGCACCGGCCTTGCCGTCAGCCTGCAGAACGACGCTGCCGCCTGTGCGACGGCCGAGCGAATGGTGGGCGCCGCCCATGGCCTTGACCATGCCGTCTGCATCTATGTCGGTTACGGCATCGGCGCCGGGCTGATCCTGGGCGGCGAACTCTACAGCGGCGCCAAGGGCAACGCCGGCGAAATCGGCATGGTGCTGTTCGGCCAGCCGGAGAACCTCGTGCCTCTGGAGCATCGCGCCTCCATCGCCTCGCTTTATGCGATGCTGGACATCGAACCGGCCGATCCGCAGCAGTTCGACAAGCTGGAACGGCTCGTCCTGGAAGACGACCGGCGCGTTGGCGAGTGGATTGAACGGGCGGGGCATGATCTGAGGCTCGCTGTCCATACGGCCGAAACGCTGTTCGACCCGCAGACCGTCATCCTGTCGAGCGGAGTTCCCGGCTCGTTGATGCCGAGGTTGATCGCGGCCATCGAACCCTTGCGCCCCTCGCTGGTCCCGACGGCTGGCCGGAGCGTTCCGCGGCTGCGGCTCGGCATGACCGATCCCTGGGCGGTGGCCATCGGCGCCGCCGCGGACCCCATCCGACGCGCCTTCGATCCGAGTTTCTCGGCGATCCTGAAGCGGCAGGGCGAATGATGGGGCGATGCCCCAACAAATTTCCTGACAGAGAATTGTCATCTCCTGCGATTTGCCGCTAATCTTTCAGCGTCACGGGCAAAGAGAAAAACCGGCCCACCGTAATGTCAGGGGAACAACCACAATGACCAGAAGCATCATGCGCGGGCTTGCCACCGCCGCGCTTCTCGCTGCCTCCGCTCTCGCCGTCCACGCCGAGGAGACGCTGAAGATCGGCACCGAGGGCGCCTATCCACCCTTCAACTATGTGGATACCGATGGATCCATCAAAGGCTTCGACGTCGAGATCGGCCTTGCCCTCTGCGAGAAGATGAAGGTCAAGTGCGAGGTGGTCGCCCAGGACTGGGATGGCATCATCCCGGCGCTTCTCGCCAAGAAGTACGACATGATCATCGCCTCGATGTTCATCACCGAGGAACGCAAGAAGGTCGTCGACTTCACCAAGCCCTATTACAAGGCGGCGATGACTCACGTCGTTCCCAAGGACAGCGACATCACCGAGTTCTCCGACGCGGCGCTGTCCGGCAAGATCATCGGCGCGCAGGCGGGCACGACGCAGGCCGAGTATGCCGAGAAGACTTACCCGAGCGCCACGTTGAAGACCTATCCGACGCAGGACGAGGCCAATCTCGATCTGGCGGCTGGACGCCTCGACCTGCAGGTCGGCGATTTCCTGCCGATGTTCGACTGGGTGGCCAAGGAGGCCGGCGCCTGCTGCAAATTGGCAGGCGAGCCGATCACCGATCCGGCCTTCGTCGGCGAGGGCGTCGGCATTGCCGTCCGAAAGGAAGATGGCGCGCTCAAGGAGGCCATCAACAAGGCGATCGACGAAGTGGTGGCCGACGGTACCTACAAGACGATCAACGACAAGTATTTCAAGATCAACCTCTACTCGCTGAAATGAGACATTGGCGGCGGCGTTCGCGCCGTCTCCAGCATATCCGTGCCGGTCGGGCTCGTTTCCGGCCGGCATCCGTCTTCTCACGAAGGACAATGCCCCTTCCGGTTGTTGCACCCTGACGGACGGTTCGTCTATGACAGCGCTTTCCATCAAGGTGTCCGAATGGCCAGCTCTCTTCCCGTCTATCGTTTTGATTCCTTCATCGTGCGCACGCCGTCGTCTTCAGTGGTGAACGGCCTCCGCGCCGATGACCGTGGCAACCCGACGCACGCAGGCGTCCTCACCGAGCACGCCGCCTATATTCATGCGGTCAGCCAGGCCGGCGTCGAAGTGACGGTGCTGCCGCCGCTCGAAGCCTTTCCCGATTCCATTTTCGTCGAGGATCCGGCGCTGGTGTTCCCCGAGGGCGCCATCCTGCTGCGTCCGGGCGCCGCGACGCGCGCCGGGGAGACCGCCGAGATCGCGCCGGTGCTGAAGCGGCTGTTCTCGACCGTGCTCGACCTGCCGCGCGGCTTCGCCGACGGTGGCGACGTGCTGACGACGCAGAAGAGCGTGATGATCGGCCTGTCGGCCCGCACCAATCGCGAAGGCGCCGAGGCGCTGATCGAGTGTCTCGCCAAGCTCGGCCGCAAGGGCGAAATCGTCGAGACGCCCAAGGATGTCCTGCACTTCAAGACCGATTGCTCGCTTCTCGACGAGGAGACGGTGCTGACCACCGAGCGTCTGGAGCGTTCGGGGGTGTTCAAGGGTTTCAAGACGCTGCTGGTGCCGGCCGGCGAGGAAGCGGCTGCCAACGCCCTGCGCGTCAACGACGTGGTGTTCGTCGGCTCGGATTATCCGCGTACCGGCGAACTGCTGGCCTCGCACGGCTACAAGGTGGTGCCGCTCAAGACGACGGAGATCGGCAAGATCGACGCCGGCCTCTCCTGCATGTCGCTGCGCTGGCGGCGCGGCTGAGCCGAGAGGGCTGGCCCAAGCATTTGATGTCAAGGAAAAGGGGAACGTCCCAAATGTCCAATATGGTTGTCAAAGCGGCGCTGGCGCTTGCCGTCGCCTCGTCGGTGGCGCTGCCGGCTCTCGCCGAGGATGTGATCAGGATCGGCATGACGCCGGAGCCCTATCTGCCGTTCGGCCAGGTCAACGCCGCTGGTGAGTGGGAAGGCATCGAGGCCGATATCACCCACGCCCTCTGCGAGCGCATGAAGGTGAAGTGCGAGATTTCGGCCATGGCCTTCGACGGCCTGCTGCCGGCGCTGAAGGAGAACAAGCTCGACGTGGCCGTCGGCGCCTTCTCGATCACCGACGAGCGCCGTGAGACGGTGGACTTCAGCGCCTCCTACTATACCGAGGGCACCTCGCTGGTCGGCCCGAAGTCGGAAGAGGTCACGATCGGTACGGTCGACGCGCCGGATGGCAGCAAGATCCTCGATCCCAAGGCTTTCGAGGGCAAGATCCTCGGCGTGCAAGCCTCGACGGTCCAGCACCAGTATGTGACCAAATACTACCCTGAGGTCGAGGTGAAGGCCTACGACACCGCCGACAACTCCATGGCCGACCTCGCCGCCGGCCGCATCGACTTCGTGCTGTCGCCGGACCTCTATCTCCACACCTTCCTGGCGACGCCGCAGGGCGCCGACTTCGACATCAAGGCGGCCGCGCCCGAGAACAAGGTGCTCGGCGAAGGCGTCGGCTATGTCGTCAAGAAGGGTGACGCGGCCACGCTGAAGAAGGTCGACGACGCGCTCGCCTCGATCAAGGCCGACGGTACGCTCGACAAGAGCATTGCTCACTGGGTCGACGGGGCCAAGTAAGCTCCGACTTTTACCGCCGCCGATCCCTGACGGAGCCGGCGGCGGTTTTCCTTTCCGGATGGCGCGATGGACGGCACTCTCTCACTGCTCAGTTGGGGCGACGCGGGCTGGAGCGACGATCTCTTCTGGGGCATCGTCACCACGCTCAAGGTGTCGGTGTCGGCCTACCTGATCGCCTTGGTCTTCGGCGCGGTCTGCGCCGCCGGCAAACAGTCGTCCTGGCGCGCCGCTCGCATTATCGCCGGGGTCTACACCACGGTTGTCCGGGCCCTGCCGGAGCTTCTGGTCATCCTGCTGCTCTATTTCTCGATCGCGTCTGGCATCGAGCGACTGGTCAAGGGCTTCGGCCTTGCAGGTGATAACTTTCAGGTCAGTCCGTTCTGGGCAGCGGTGGTGGCGCTCGCCTTCGTCTCCGGCGCCTTCATGGCCGAGGTGCTGCGCGCCGCCTATCTTGCCGTGCCCTTGGGGCAGATCGAAGCGGGTCTGGCGCTGGGCATGCATCGCGGGCTCATTCTCGTGCGCATCGTTGCGCCGCAGATGATCCGCCACGCCATTCCCGGCATGGGCAACCTCTGGCTGGAGATGACCAAGGAAAGCGCCATCATCTCGGTGCTCGGCGCCTTCAACGATCTCCTCTACGTCGGTTACCGGGCGGCGGCGGGCACGCGGCAGTATATCTTCTTCTACGGCATTACGGCCGTGCTGTTCCTCATGATCACGGCGGTGTCCGTCTGGGCGATTTCCCGCATCGAGCGGCGTTTCTCGAGGGGCTACCGCTGATGGAGTCGCTCGCCCACGTCATCTCGTTCCTGCCGCCGCTTGTCGCCGCCATGCCGCTGACGCTGTTCCTGACGGTGACCGGTGTCGTCTTCGGGCTGCTGATGGGGACGCTTGTCGCTGTGGCGATGGTCTACGGTCGGCGAACGTCTGCCTGGCCGGCCAAGGCCTTTACCTTCGCCTTCCGCGGCACGCCGCTCCTGGTGCAGCTCTACCTCATCTACTACGGCCTCGGGCAGGTGCTGCCGGGCACCTTCATCCGCCATTCCTTCCTGTGGCCCTATCTCCGCGACGGCCTCTGGTATGCCGTGTTCGCGCTGTCGCTCAATCAGGCCGCCTACAATGCCGAGGTGATCCGCGGCGCCATTCTTGCCGTTCCCAAGGGCCAGACCGAAGCGGGCATCGCCGTGGGCATGCGGCCCGTCACCATCCTGAGGCGCATCACGCTGCCGCAGGCGCTCAGGCTCTGCCTGCCGGTGCTCACCTCCGACGTCATCATTCTCCTGAAGTCGACGTCGCTCGCCTCGACCATCACCATCATGGAAATGATGGGCACGGCCCGCATGCTGCAACGCCAGTCGCTCTTGATCTTCGAGCCGCTGATCGCCGCCGGACTTCTCTATTTCGCCGTGGTCGTTGTGCTGACCCGTGTCATGGCCGAGGTCGAACGCCGCCTGACGCTCTATCGCCAGCCGGCACGGCCGCAACAAGGCTAAAGTCATGGACGAATCCGTCTTTCGGACCTTCCTGCCCGAGCTGGTCGACATCCGTCGGCGCCTGCACCAGATGCCGGAGGCCGGTTACCAGGAGAGGCAAACCTCGGCCTTCGTTGCCGATCTGCTGGAAGGCTGGGGCCTTACCGTGACGCGCGGTCTTGCCGAGACCGGCTTCGTGGCGACGCTCGATCGGGGCGGTGACAACAGGGCAATCGGCCTCAGGGCTGACATGGATGGCCTGCCGATCGTCGAGGAAACCGGCGTCGCCTACGCAAGCCGTGCGCCAGGCATGATGCATGCCTGCGGTCATGACGGCCACACGACGATGCTGATCGGCGCCGCCTTCCGCCTGCTTCATGACGACGACTTCCGGGGCAAGGTGCATTTCATCTTCCAGCCGGCCGAGGAGACGGCGGGCGGCGCGGCACGGATGATCGAAGAAGGGTTGTTCGAGCGCTTTCCTTGCGATGCGGTCTTCGCGCTTCATAACTATCCAGGTCTCGCCGCCGGTCGCTTCTCGGCGCGGACTGGCGCCATGATGGCAGCGATCGATGCCGCAACGCTGACAGTGCGGGGAGCCGGCGGCCACGGCGCCCGCCCGGAGGATACGGTCGATCCAGTGGTGGCGGCGGCGAGCATCGTCATGGCATTGCAGACGGCGATATCGCGCAATGTGCCGCCGCAGGAAGCCGGCGTGATCACCGTCGGCGCCTTCCACGCCGGTTCGGCCTGCAACGTCATTCCCGATGAGGCGGTGCTGGAGGTCAGCCTGCGCGCCACAGACCCCGATGTGCGGACCAAGTTATGCCGGCGGTTCGAGGAAATCGCTCGCTCGCAGGCGCAGAGCTTCGGCGCCGAGGTGCGCATCGATTGGCAGGTCGGATACCCCGTCACCATGAACGATGCCGCTTCGGTCGATCTGGCCGCCAAGGTAATCCGCGACATCTTCGATGACGATGCCTTCGAGCCGCTCGACCGGCCGATGATGGGCAGCGAAGACTTCGCCTTCATGCTGGAGAAGGTGAAGGGTGCCTATCTCTTCCTCGGCAATGGAGACAGCGCGGGGCTGCATAGCAGTCGCTACGACTTCAATGACGCCCTTCTGGAACGTGGCCCCATCTTCCTGCACGCCCTGGCGCGGCGGTTCTTTGCCTGACATCACCTGACGAGCGAGATCAGCTCGTCCGTGCTGCCGGTTTCGGCGATCCATGGGAAAGTCAGCTCGACGCTGCGCCTGTGCGCCTCCGGGTTGGCGTCGGCCATCGCATCGACGGGCAGGGCGACATTGTAACCGAGCTCGTGGGCGAAGCGGGCCGTCGACTCGACGCCGCGGCTGGTGGCGATGCCGCAGACGACGACGCCGGTGACGCCGAGATCACGAAGGCGGGCGTCGAGGCCGGTATCAGTAAAGGCGCCCCAGGTCTTCTTGCTGATGCGGATGTCGTCTGGTGAAGAGCCGAGTTCAGGAAGAAGCTCGGCCCAGTCGGCAGGCCTGTCACCGCTCGGTTTCTTGTCGGTGCGACCCGGTGCCCCGCCGACAACGTTGACCAAGACCACCGGCCGCTTCGCTGCCCTGAAAGCGCCGATCAGCTTAACGGCATTGGCGATTGCAGGGCGTGCCAGCTCCCGCGGGGGCAGTGCGGCAATACCTTTTTGCAAATCGATAACGATAAGGGCAGTGTGAGCGTCGATCGTGGTAAATGACATGGCTGCAAATCCCACAGAAGTTGAATAACGCTGACACGGACAGTGTACCGCGAATTGCGGCGGGGCCATGACGCACTTTGAGGTAGGACGAGTCCCGCCGCTGTTAAGACGAAGTGCGGAGACAGAGCTGGCAAGGCGCCACCGTTTCTCTACGGACTGGAAACTTTTCTCCGTTAATCTAGTTAAGTCGAAACGAGTCGGGCTTTCAGCTCTATAGACAATCGCCGCTGGGTCAGATGGGTAAGGTTGCCGCCAAGGAGAAGGTTCAACATCAGGTCGCCGCGCTTCCGTTTCGACGGACAGCGGATGGCGATGTTTCGGTGCTGCTTGTTTCCTCGCGCGAGACGCATCGCCCCCTGATCCCCAAGGGATGGCGCATGAAGGGCAAGAGCGATCGCAAGGCGGCAGCGATCGAGGCGATGGAGGAGGCCGGTGTCATCGGTACCCCGTCCAAGGCGCCGATCGGCCGTTATCGCTACTGGAAACGCCTTGAGGACTGCTTCACGCTGGTCGATGTGGACGTCTATAGCCTTGAAGTGAGCGAAAACCTCGCCGACTGGCCGGAGCGCAGCGAACGTCAGCGTCAGTGGATGAGCCGCGAAGACGCCGCCGTCCTGGTTGACGAGCCTGGACTCGCCCATATCCTGCAGTCTTTCCGCGCCTGAGCATTTTCTCCGATCGTGATCGGCAAGATTTGTCATGCTCCTCTTGGGTGCTGCAGTCGCCTGCGCGCAGTGGTCTCGCCGGCCGCGCTCCGTCCCGTGTGAATTAGCGGATTTGCAGGCAGAATTTGCCGGCGTGTGTTGCCGATCGCAACGATCTGTAACTCATTGTAAAAACTTATAAAACTCAGAAAAATAGCATAGAGCTTGCAACGTTCTACCCTGAAGACGGCGCTGGAGATGGCCTCAGTTGCATTTTGCGAACAACGTTTGTGAGGAATGGCGGAAATCTCGGATTTGAGGGTCTTGTGGATAGGCAATGGCTGCCCGGCAGTTTTTTCCTTGCGGAATAACTTGCCTAAGACCAGAGAAATAATTGCCTATACTTACAAAACTCTCTGAATTCTCGTTTTTGTGCGCCTGAATTTCTCTGTTGCTTCGTACAAGGTTCAAGTGGGGCAATCCAATTCGATGTCGTGTCTGGGGTAGGGGTGTGCGATGATGGCTGCTGCTGCAAGTTCGTTTGGCGCTACGGTTCCGCTGCCGTTTCCGTCTCGTGGCGCGGTGAAAAGCGATTCCGCGACGCCAGCTCGAAGCGAGGACGATCTGCTGCTGGAGCGTATCGCAAACGACGATCGGGACGCCTTCGCTCGATTGGTCGAACGGCACGCCGATCGGGGCTTCGCACTGGCCTTGCGCATCCTGAAGAACTCAGATGATGCCGAGGACGTGGTGCAGGACAGCTTCCTGAAGCTGTGGACGCACCGCAAGCGCATGGAGATCGGTCGCGCCAAGTTCTCGACCTGGCTCTACAGGGTCATCACCAACCGCTGCATCGATCTCAGGCGCAAGCCGGCGATGGACGACATCGAGACGGCGCCCGAGGTGGCCGATGGGGCTGACGACGCATTGACCCTTCTGCACCGCGCCTCGATGACCAGCCTTCTTGAAGTGGCGCTGTCGCGCCTGCCCGATCAGCAGCGGGTCGCCGTCATCCTCAGCTATCACGAGGCCATGTCGAACGCCGAGATCGCCGAAGTGATGGAGACAACGGTGATGGCTGTCGAGTCCCTGCTGAAGCGCGGCCGCCAGCAGCTTCGCAAGCATCTGGCACGGGCAGAAGACGATATCCGTCAGTCGTTTACCCGCGGTTAACCATAAACTCAACGTCCGTCCGCCCACCAGCGCCGGATCGCCTCCCGCTCATCCGTTGAAGACACGAAGCGAGGGGCGATGACGCCTCGCGCCGACGTTCTCCCGGCAGAGGAAGGGATGACGTCATCCATTGATGAGGACTACCGCAATGCCCGTCATTTCCACCAACACCGCCGCCAACTCCGCCGTCCGTTACCTGAACATCAATGCCTCCGAGCAGTCGTCGTCGCTGTCCAAGCTGGCTTCGGGCTCCCGCATCACGCAGGCATCCGACGACGCCGCTGGTCTCGCCATCTCGACGCGCATCTCGTCCGACGTGGCCACGCTGAATCAGGCGGCGACCAACGCCTCGCACGCCGTGTCGGTGCTGCAGACCGCGGACGGCGGCGCCTCGAACATTTCCGACATCCTGGAGCGCATGAAGACGCTGGCCACCCAGTCGGCGTCCGGCACGGTTACCGATGACGAGCGCGAGTACATCGACGCCGAGTTCCAGGAACTGATCGAACAGATCGATACGATCGCGACCGGTACCCGTTTCAATGGCGAGAGCTTGCTCGACGGGACGTCTGATTTCGAAACGACCACCGGCGGCACCAGCATCATGGTCGGCTCATCGGCTGACGATACCATCCAGGTGACGATCGACTCTCTGACCTCATCGACGCTCGGTCTGTCCACCTCGGCCGCCAACGACATCACCGCTGACCTCAGCGACGCCGCCATCGGTATCGGTCAGGGCGCCAGCGCCACCTCGGTCGTGCTCAGCGTCTCCGTCGATGGTGGCGCCGCCGTTGACGTCACGCTCGACAGCGCCGCCGACACCGACAGCGACGGCGTCCTGACGGGTGACGAGATCGGCGCCGCCTTCGAGGCCGCCTCTGTGACCGGTGCGTCCTTCTCCTACGCCAACGGCCAGCTTACGGTTTCCAACACCTCGACCAACACCGGCAGCGCCAGCTCGCTCAGCATCTCGGTCAACACGACAAGCACCGACTACGCGGCGGCGACCGGGTCGTCGATCCTCAAGGAACTCGGCTTTACCTCCGACACATCGGCAACCTCGGTGTCCACGGTTGGATCCGGCACCTCGGATATCGATGTGACGACCCAGGCCAACGCCACCAGTGCCCTCGATGCCATCGACGCGGCGATCGACCAGGTGTCTGCGGCTCGCGCCAGTATCGGCGCCCAGGAGAGCCGCTTTGAGTTCTCCTCGGAATCGATAGCGACCTCCATTGAGAACCTCGAGTCAGCCAACTCGGCCATCACCGACGTCGACGTTGCCTCCGAGGAAGCCAAGCTCGCGTCGGCGGAAGTGAAGGTGCAGGCGGCCGTTGCTGCCGCCTCCTCGGCCAACGACATGACGCAGAACCTCCTGAAGCTGCTTCAGTAAGCTTCCGCGGCACAAAGGGCGGGCGGCGCGGCTGACGCGCCGTCTGCATCGACACCATCGCTTCGGTGCGGAGCGACGAAGGAGGGGCCATGTCCTCGGTCACCAGCGCCACGACCAGCTCGACCAGCTCGACGACTGCGACCAGCACAACCACGTCGAGCGACGGCACGACCACGACCGATTACGCTTCCACCGACACGTCCTCGATCGATTGGGATGGCCTCATCGAGGAGCTCTACCAAGCCAAGCTGGCAACGGCCGACACCTACGAAACGAAGATCACCGACAACGAGACCAAGATTGCCGCCTATGAGGATGCGGCCGATCTTCTCGCGACGCTGCAGGACGCGGCGTCGGCTCTGCGCTCAGCCACGGATTCTTCCGGCAGCGACGACGACGTTTTTCAGGAGCGGACCGCCTATCTCACGGCTGTCGGGGGTGTCGACACCGATTCCACATTGTCGGTCTCCGCCGAGGCGGGCGCGGAGACCGGAAGCTACTCGATCACTGTCCAGCAACTCGCGACGGCCCACAAGGTCGCAAGCGGCAGCTACTCCTCCTCGAGTAGCGATCTGTCGCTGTCCGGTAGTTTCACACTCGGCGTCGAGGGGGGAACCTCCGTTACGGTGGAGATCACGGAGGAGATGTCGCTGTCGGAGATCGCAGACGCCATCAACGACGAGAGCAACACCAGCGGCGTCAAGGCTACAGTGCTCAAGGTTTCCGATTCGTCCTATCAACTCATTCTCACGAGTTCCGAGACCGGGAAGACGATCACGGTCGGAGATACCGATGGCGTTCTCGCGAGCCTCGGTATCATCGACGAGGACGGGGCGTTCGCCGACGAACTGCAAGCCACGCAGGATGCCATCTTCACCGTCGATGGCGTGTCGATCACCCGCTCGACCAACGACATCGACGACGTCATCGACGGGGTGACTTTCTATCTCTACTCCGCCACCGGCGACGGGGAGTCGATTACCGTCGAAATCGGGCAGAACCTCTCGGACATCAAAACGGCGGTCACCACCTTCGTCGATGCCTACAACGCCTATCGCGAGTGGGCGATCTCGCAGCAACAAGTATCGACGAGCGGCGGCGCGTCGTCCGATTCCGTGCTGTTCGGCGATGCGACCATTCGCAGCATCAACCAGCAGATCGGCTCGGCCCTGACCTTCTCGCTCGACGAAGCGTCGCTGTCGGCCATCGGTCTCAGCTTCGACGAGAACAACTACCTCGAATATGACGAGGACACGCTCGATGACGTGCTGCTCGAAGATCCCGATCTCGTGCAGCAGCTGTTCGCTTATACATTCGAGAGTTCGTCGAGCGATGTGGGCGTGCTCTATCGCGGCACCAGCGCGCCGTCGACGTTCCAACTGGAGATTGCCGTCGACGACAGCGGTGCCCTGTCCTCGGTCACCGTCAATGGCAAATCCGGTCTGTTCACGGTATCGGGTAACCGTATCAAGGGTGTCGAAGGGACTGCCTATGAGGGTTTCACGCTGGTTTTCACGGGCAACGCCTCGCAGACCGTGACCATCAACCAGGCGTCCGGCATCGCCGAGCAGATCTACAACCTGGTGGAAAATGCCATCAACTCCGACGACGGCACGCTGACCACCATCGTCACCAACCTTACCGAGAAAAATGACGAGTACCAGGACCAGATCGACGACATCACGTCTCGAGCTGAGACCTACAGGGACAACCTGACGGCCCGTTACGCCCGTCTGCAGGCATCGATCAGCACCGCGCAGTCCGTACTCGCTTATCTCGAGGCCTTGCTCACCGCCAAGAGCAGCGATTGACATGGATATGAGGAGCTTCAGGACATGAATTCCCGCATGGGCCAGGTGACGGCCGCCTACCGGCAGGCGGCCGCTTCCGTTCATCCGACCGTCGCCGTCGTCAAGCTCTATGACGCCACGTTGCTGGCCATCTCGCAGGCCATTCGGGCGCGCGAAGCGTCAGAGTTCGAGGAATGCTTCGTCAAGGTGATGAGGGCTGCGACCATCCTGCGCGGGCTCGACCATGCGCTTGACTATGCGAAGGGTGGGGCGGTCGCCGAGCGCCTGCACCGCGTCTACAAGGGGTACATTCTTGCCCTGCACCTATCCTATGGCAAGCCGGATGTGGTGCGTCGCTACCGCAAGCTTCATGACAGTCTCGTCGAGCTGCGCGATGCTTGGGCCGGTATCGCCGGCATGGACCCGTTTGTTCACAAGGACGCTTCGGATATGCCCGCGCCGCTGAACATTGGCACCGCGAGACCGCGCGAAGCGATGGATCCAGGCATCGATCCGTCGATGTTCTTCGGTCTCACCCGCGATCATCCCCAGATACCGCGCGACCAAAAAACCATGCAACCCGTGCGAAAAGCGGCCATGCCGATCCGGCGCTGAGACGTAACGGCGTGTATCGACCGTTTCTCTATTGATCCCTTTCCGGCGTCGGCGGATACTCCGAGGCAATCTGTTACGAATGAACGGGTTGCACCGATGGACGAAGCACGGTTTCAGGATCTCGTCGATCGTCATGGCGAGGACTTGGGGCTTTGGCCGGCGGCCGTTCGTGCCGACGCCGAGGCCTTGCTGCGGCAATCCGACCGGGCGCGTTCCATTCTCGAAACTGCCGTGAGGCTTCGCAAGGCGCTGACCGCCGGCCCCTCCGTTCGCGCGCCAGCCGGACTTGCAGCCCGCATCGCAGCCCTTGCCGACGATGAAACCGACAAGCCGGTCTCACCGGATACGGTCACGCCTCCCTTGCGCACCGGTTCCTGACCCTTCTTGCAAAACGCATCAGGTGCTGGGTTGGAAGGCGTCGGTACGTCCGGCCGGACCACCCGCCGACGCGACCCGTGGCGCAGATTTCCGCCCGGCTGCTCTCATGTCACTCGACATCTGATTTGAAGTATTAATGCGCGTTAACATATTTCGTTGCTAACTCTCATTAAGTTTTCGCGCCTGGTTTCTCGACCTGGCCCGTCTAAAGACTGAAGCCAATCAACAACGGCACCGATCAGTCTCTTGGTCCGGTCTTCTTCAGTGAAGACCGGGGACGGGTGAGGTTTATCATGTCCTCTATTTCTTCGGCGACCACCACTACGACGTCTACGGCATCGACGACGACTTCATCTTCGTCCACGTCCATAGACACTTCGCAATTTCTGCAGCTTCTGGTCCAGGAGGTCCAGAACCAGAACCCGCTGAACCCGACGGACACCTCTGAGTTCCTCAACCAGATGATGTCCTACGCGAGCTACTCCCAGCTCAGCGAGATGAACTCGACGCTCCTCTCCCTGCAGGAGGCGGTCGAAAGCCTCTCCTCCAGTCTCACCACGTCGGCCTGAGGAGATCCATCATGTCTCTCACAGGCGCAATGAACTCCGCCGTTTCGGCGATGCAGGCTCAGTCGTCGGCGTTGTCGATCATCTCCAACAATCTCGCCAACGTCTCGACCACCGGATACAAGGCAAGTTCGGCGAGCTTCTCCTCGTTGCTCACATCCGGCGACGCCAATAGCTCCAGTGGCGGCGTCACGGTAGCGAAGTCGCAGAACATCCTGGCCAGCGGCACGCTCGTCTCATCGTCGATCAGCACCAACATCGCCATCGATGGCGATGGCTTCTTCGCCGTCACCACCGGCGACGGCAGCGATATCTACTATACCCGCAACGGCGGCTTCACCGTCGATGACGATACCGGCTACCTTACGAGCAACGGCTATACGCTGCTCGGTTGGCCGACCGACGCCGATGGCAATGTGGTCGGCGGCACGACGGAGACCAACCTCGAACAGATCGACACCGATGTCCTGACCGGCTATGCGGCGGCGACGACGAGCATGTCGATGAAGGGCAGTCTGCCGGCCGACGCTGAAGTCGGGGAAGTCTATACCAGTCAGATCGAGCTGTTCGACAGCCTGGGCACGGCCTACACGATGGACGTGAGCTGGGAGAAGACGGCGGAAAACACCTGGGAAATGTCCTTCGCCGACCCGACGTCGACGGGTGGGGCGACGGGCACCGCGCAGACCACGACCATCGAGATCGAGTTCAACGAAGACGGCACGCTGAAGTCGCCCGACACGGCCACCCTCTCGATCACCGGTCTCAGCGATGGCGCCTCCGACATGGCGGTCACCCTCGATTTCGGCACGATCAACGGCTCGGACGGCCTGTCTCAGTATACGCCCGACGACAGCAGTGACGCGGCCGTCGACATCGCCGGTACCGGAAACGGTTGCGCCTACGGCACGCTCTCCGGCGTCAGCATCGACGAGGACGGTACCGTCTTCGCCAACTACAGCAATGGCGAGTCGATCTCGATCTACAAAATTCCCCTCGCCACCTTCTCCAACGCCAATGGTCTCACGGAGATGAGCAACTCGGTCTATTCGGCCTCCAACACCTCGTCGGGCGCCACTTATCACTTCGCCAACACCGACGGTGTCGGTTCGATCAATGACTATGAGCTCGAGGAGTCCACCACGGATACCAACACCGAGTTCTCGTCGATGATCGCGGCGCAGCAGGCCTATTCGGCGGCCTCGCAAGTGATCTCGACGGCCAAGGACATGTTCGAATCCCTCCTGTCGGCGGTGCGTTGAGATGACGGCTCAATCGGAACGGGACGAGACGCAGGCAGCCATCGATCTGCTGGTTGGGCGCCTCGAGAAGATCCGGCGAGACATTCGCCGGGAAGGCGAGGGCACCGATATCCGCAGCATCGGTCTGTTCAAGGGCGACGTCTCGGAGATCCTCGCCGAGTTGGAGCGCCATCTCGACGAGACGGCCAAGGCGCTTGCCAACGCCAACACCGGCTACGCCGTGAGCCGCGCCTATCTGGCGGTCGGCAGGTTGAAGGCCGCACCGGCCGGGGAGGCCGCGGTCGTTGTTCCTCTCGATCAGTTCAGGAGATCAAATCATGCTGGGCGCCAGGGTAACCGCTGAATCCAAATCGCTCGACACGGGGCGCTTTGCCGAACTGGACCGATTGATCGACGAACTGATCGCGGTGATCGACGACGAGAACGCGTTGCTTGCCAGCGGCATGCCGGCCTCTCTTGCCGCAACTACCGGCGTCAAGAGCAACCTTGCCGGTAGCATCGAAGAACATCTTCGGGCCCTAGGCGCTTCCGGCCCGATCTCACCCGAAGAGCGTGCCCACCTCGATGAACGGGTCGGCCTCGTCCAGAGCAAGGCGAAGGACAACCTCTCCAGGCTCGCGGGAGCCATCGGCGCGTCGCGACGTCGGATCGCCGCCGTGGTTGCCGCGGTTCGGGAAACCGGAACGGCGACGGCGCCCGTCTACGGGCGTACCGGCAATCGCATCGCCGATGCTCCGCCCGGTCGGGCGTCGCTGCTGCCCGATCGACTGGCCTGAGAGCCGCACAACCGGAGGAAGACGCCCATGTCGCTATCCGTCGCAAGCACCATTGCACTGTCCGCATTGCGGGCATCACAGGTCGGCATCAGCGTCACCTCTTCCAACATCGCCAACGCCGACGTCGATGGCTACACCGTCAAGACCGCCAACCAAGTTTCGACCGTGGCGGCCACGACCGGCTCCGGCACGGCGGTCACGTCGATTACCGGTGGCGTCGACAAATACGTGTTCGCATCCCTGATCTCCGCCAATGCCGATCTCGGGGCCGCATCGGTGACGGCAAGCTATACCGATCAGTTGCAGGCGTTGATGGGGTCGACCACCGGCAGCGACGACGGCGGGACGTCGGTGGCGACGCTGGTAACCGACCTCCAGACCGCGATCAGTTCGCTCGCTTCATCGCCCGAGGATGACACCGTTCAGAGCGAAGTCATCGCGGCCGCCGATAGCCTGGCGAGTTCGCTACGCGAGACCTCGGCTTCGATTCAGAGCTTGAGGTCCGACGCCGACCAGCAGATCGCCGACGATGTCGACGTCATCAACGACGCACTCCAGACCATCGACGACCTCAACGAGGCGATCCTGGCGGCAGAGGCAAAGGGGGCTTCAACCGCCGACCTCGAGGACCAGCGCAACACCGCCATCGAGACGATCTCCAGCCTGATCGGCATCAAGACGACGACGGCGTCCAACGGGTCAATCTACATTTCCACCACCGGCGGCACGGCGCTGCTCACCAGTACGGTACACGAACTGAGCTTCAGCGCGTCGGCGACCGTAAACGCGAGCTCGGTGTTGAGCGGCATCTCCGTCGACGGCGAGGACATCACCGAGGAGCTCACCAGCGGCGAAATCGGCGGCCTGCTGACGCTCCGCGATACCACGCTTGTTGAGGCGCAGGACGAACTCGACGCACTCGCTACCGCGCTGATCGAAACGCTCAACGCCGTTACTGCCGACGGTTCGGCCGTACCCGCTCCGGAAAGCCTCACCGGAGCAACCCAAGTATCATCGACCGATACCCTGTCGGCCTCGGGCAGCGTTCGTATCGCCCAGGTTGACGAGGATGGGGCGCTCGTCGCCTACACCGACCTCGACCTCTCAAGCTACGCTACGATCGGCGATCTGGTCTCGGCGCTCGACGCCATCGACGGCATCGACGCTTCGCTCGACAGCGACGGCAAGTTGACCATCACCTCGACGACGGATGCCGGTGTCGCCATCGGTGCGCTCGATGGCGACATGACCGGCGACGGCACCAGCTTTTCGAGCTATTTCGGTCTCAATGCGCTGCTCACCGGCAGCAGTGCTGCCAGTGTCTCGTTATCGTCGGCCATTGCCAATGACGCGAGCGCGCTCGCCATCGGAACGCTATCGAACTCCACGACGGTCGGGGCGACTGTGCTTACCTCCGGTTCCTCGACGGTGGCCGACGGGTTGCTCGCAGCGATGACCGAGACGCAATCCTTCGAGGCCGTCGGCGGCATTGGGTCCACCACGGTCACACTCGGCGACTACGCGGCGCGCATCGTCTCCGACTTCGCCAGCCGCGCTTCGAACGCCGAGGAAGACGAAACCAGCGCCGAAACCCTGGCGACTTCGCTGTCGGATACAATCGCTTCGCGGTCAGGGGTCAACATCGACGAGGAAACCTCAAAGCTGTCCGATTACCAGGCGCTCTACTCGGCCGCGGCCCAGATCATCCAAGCAGCCAACGAGATGTTTGAGGCACTGCTGTCAGCGGCCAAGTCGGCCTGATCATCTGGGAGAGATGCAGATGGGAATGCGCGTTGCCACCTTCGCCTCGTCCGACCGCCTCTTGCAGGCCGCGCTGAAGGTGCAGGCCAAGCAGGCGGAGGCGACGCTGCAACAGGCGTCCGGACAGATTTCCGAAGACTATGGCGGTCTCGGCAGCAAGGCCGGTTCAGTCGTGTCGCTCCAGTCGTCGATCTCCATGTCGAAGTCCTATGCCGAGGCGGCAAGCACCGCCGGCGATCGCGTCGAGGCGATGTATGACGCGGTCGACAGCATCATCGAGCAGATCACCAGCATGAAGGCGACGCTGTCGTCCTTTGCCTCGACGACCAGCGGCACCGACGAGCTGAAGGTCACAGCCGAGGAGATGCTGGAAAGCCTTGCATCCTTGATGAACACCCAGCTCGGTGGCCGTTATCTGTTTTCAGGCAGCGCCGTCGATACCGCGCCCGTCGATCTGGACAGTCTTGCTACCGCAACCTCGCCGTCCTCGTCCGACACGAGCTACTACCGAGGCGATGACGCGATCACCTCGGTGAAAGTATCGTCCGAGCAGACGGTGTCCTATGGCGTCACAGCCGATGACGAGAATTTCGAGAAGGCGCTCCGTGCCTTGTCGCTGGTCGCGTCCGGCGCCACCGACGAGGATACGTTGTCGGAGGCCAGCGACCTGCTCGACGAGGCGATCAGCGGATTAGCCACCGTTCAGACCCGCTTGTCGCTCAATGCCTCGGCGCTGGAGACGGCAATCAGCGACCAGGAAAACTACCAGGAGTTCGCCGGCAATCTCGCCACAAGCCTCAGCGGCGTCGATGTGGCGGTGGTGGCAGCGGAAATGTCGGCCTACGAGACGCAACTGCAAGCGGCCTACGCTGCCATCGGCAACATCGCCAGCCTCTCGCTATCGAGCTACCTGTCGTAGAGCCCGTCCGGCGAACTCTGGTTCGCCAGACCGACTCCAGTCTTTTGCTTTCACGCAACTCTGGACGCAAAACCGGTTCCCACTTTTGCTGGAGTTGCTCCAGGCGGCCGGCGTCTTGCTCGAGGAAAGGATGGGCGGGAAACCCCTCCCGGACCATCTGTCGTTTACCAGCCATTCATGCCGTTTCGCCACAGCCGCGGAATTTTTTGTCATACTTTTCGGGATGCCTTGTCTTCGCCTCAAAATCGTTTCATCGAGAGGTTGGCGACTAAGCCAACCTGAACCGGACTCGCCAACCGCCGGTTCTCTTTCGGGCAGACCAAAGTGACCTCCCAGACCATGTCTCCGACGGTCGACGTCGGACTGTCGCGCGTCAACGAGCGAGTCCTGCTCGCCATTGCCCTGGTTTTCGTGTCGACGCTGCTGTTCGCGGCCTGCGATGTCGGCGCGAAGTTCATCCAGCACGAAGCCAGCGCCGAGAAGATCGCCTGGTGGCGAAACCTCACCTACGTCATCGTCGCCTTGCCGTTTGCGCTTCGTCGCGTTGGAATGAGTGTCGTCAGGCCCGTGCATCCCTGGCTCAACATTCTGCGCGGACTGACGGCAATCTGCGGCACCATCCTGTTCCTGCTTGGCCTTCAGCATCAGAACATTCCGGACGCCACGGCAATTGCCTTCGTCTCGCCCGTGTTCGTTATGGCGCTGTCGATCGTCTTTCTTGGTGAGATCGTCGGTGTGCGACGCTGGCTGGCCGCCCTGGTCGGTTTCATTGGCGTATTGATCATCGTACAGCCGGGAACCTCGAGTTTTCACTATGCGTCCATCTTCACGCTGGTCGCCGCCTTCGTTGGCGCCTTCTCGGCCATTCTGACGCGCAAGGCCGTCCGCGACAGCGCCGAAACGATGATGGTCTGGACGTCGGTGATCGGCGTCGTCGTCACGACAGTCCTGGTCTGGCGCGAGATTGGCCAGACCTCCTGGCATGAGGCCATATTCGGCTTGGCCGGCGGCCTGTTCTTCGCCTTGGGGCAGATCTGCTGCGTATTTGCCTACCGCATGGCGCCGGCGTCGCTGCTCGCCCCCTTCAGCTATGTGCAGATGATCTCCGCCACGGCTGTCTCCTATCTGGTCTGGGGCATCGTGCCCGGACTGGCGACCACTGTCGGCGCCTCGCTGATCGTGGCGAGTGGGCTCTACTCCCTGCATCGCGAGCGGCTGCGTACCCGTCAGCGGCTGGCCGGCCCGGAGCTGTGAGCGACCGGCGTTGGCCGGTTGCTTGCAGGGATCTCCCCGGCCACAATGGTCGCTGCCGACCGGTCGTCCCGACGGCCGCTCACTGGGAGACGCCAGGATGGACATGTCGACGCCGGCCGGACAGCCGGCTGCCAGCGGGGAGCGCGTGCCGGCTGAGTTCGGTGCTGTCCGACGTAACGGAGTGATGAGCTTCCACCTGTGGGCGCCGAAGCAGGCGGGGGTGTCCCTTCTGATCGACGGTCGTGACCCGCTGCCGATGCGGCGCGAATCCGGCGGCAGGTTCACACTCATCACGGCAGCCCCGGTCGGCACACGCTACCGCTTCCTGCTGCCCGACGGCAGTACCGTGCCCGATCCGGCCAGCCGGTTCCAGCCCGACGACGTGCACGGGCCGAGCGAGGTCATGGCCTCCGATGCCTTTGACTGGTCCGATGCCAACTGGCGCGGCCTTCCATGGCATGAGGCGGTGATCTACGAGCTGCATATCGGTACCTTTACGCCAGATGGCACCTTCCGCGCTGCAGCGGCAAAGCTTCCCTATTTGAAGTCGCTGGGCGTGACGGCGATCGAGGTGATGCCCGTCGGCGATTTTCCCGGTCGCTGGAGCTGGGGCTATGACGGCGTGCTGCTATTCGCGCCGGACAGCTGCTACGGCCGGCCGGAGGACCTCAAGGCCTTCGTCGACCGGGCGCACTCGCTGGGCATCGCCGTGCTGCTCGATGTCGTCTACAATCACTTCGGCCCCGAGGGGAACTATCTGCCGTTGCTGGCCCCGGCCCACACGACGCGTCATGTGACCCCTTGGGGCGAGGCGGTCGACTACGGCCGGCGCGAGACGCCATCAATGCGCGACCTCGTGCTCGCCAATGTCCGCATGTGGATCGGCGAGTTCCATCTCGATGGCCTCAGGATCGATGCCGCCCATGAAATAAGGGACTCGGAGCCGGGACATATCCTCACGGCGATCGCCGAGGCGGCGCGGATCGCAGGCGGCGGCCGGACGGTTCATCTGGTGCTGGAGAGCGCCAGGCTGGAGGCTGTGCGCGTGTCGGCGAAGGGAGCCTTCGACGGCCAGTGGAACGACGATCTCCATCACGCCCTCCACGCAGCCGTTACCGGCGAATCTGGTAAAGACTACGCCGACTATGCGGGACGGCCGGATGTTCTGGCGCGAGCGCTGGCCGAGGGATTTCAGGCCGGCCGCGGCAAGGGCGACAAGGAAGCACTGTCGCCGTCGGCGTTCGTCTCCTTCCTGCAAAATCACGATCAGATCGGCAATCGGGCCCATGGAGATCGCATCGGCACGCTGGCGCCGCTGAAGGCCAGGCGGGCGGCGGCCGCCGCCTATCTGCTGGCGCCCCAGATTCCGATGTTGTTCCAGGGCGAGGAATGGGCGGCCGCTACGCCGTTTCCTTTCTTTTCCGATCTTGCCCCGGCTTTCGCGTCGGCCGTACGGGACGGGCGGGTCGCTGCCTTCGAGGTGGATCCGGATGACCTGCTCGATCCTTTCGCTCCCCAGACCTTTGCCGCTGCGAAGCTCGACTGGAGCGAACAACGCCAGTCGCGACATGCCCGCGTGCTCGACTGGTACCGAGCCATTTTGCGCGTTCGCCGACGGGAGATTGCGCCGCTTGTCGTCGGCATCCGGCGTGCCGGCGCCTGGACTGTCGATGACGGCGTGATCCGCATCCGATGGGAGGGAGAGGCCAAGGACCTGATGCTGACCCTCAACCTTGCCGCGGAACCGGCGCCGTTGTCCGCGCCGCCGAGGGGCAGGGTGATCTGGCAAGAAGGGCGGATCACCAACGGCCTTTGTCCGCCGTGGTTCGTCGCCTGGTCGGTGCGGCGGCGGGGGTAGCCCGCCGCCGTCTGAGTGTCACCGCGCAAGGCGCAGGATGTCGGCGATGGCGCGGCTGTCGAGCTTGACGAAATTGCCAAGCGTGCGGCGGTCTCCGTCGGTGCCTTTCTTTGCCATCTCCTCGATGCGGTCATCGTGGATGCCGAGCGAGGCGAGCGTGGTGCCGAGGCCGATCTTGTGGAAGAAGGCCTCCAGCCGCGCGATGCCCTCGCGAGCGGTCGCCTCCTTGTCGAACACGTCGAGTTCGACATTCCAGACGCGTACCGCCCACTGCACGAAACGATCGATGTCGTGATGGAGGACGTATTTCATCCAGGCCGGGAAGACGACGGCGAGACCGGCGCCATGGGCGACGTCGTAGATGCCGGACACCTCGTGCTCGATGTCATGCGAGGCCCAGTCGCCGATGCGGCCGGTGTTGAGCAGGTTGTTGTGCGCGATGGTGCCGGCCCACATCAGTTCCGACCAGGCGTCGTAATCGTCGGGATCGGCCAGCACCTTCGGCGCCTGGGCGATCACCGTTTTCATGGTCGCCTCGATCAGCCGGTCGGTGAAGGCGACATGCGTCACGTTGGTGAAATAGCGCTCCATCAGATGCGCCATGATGTCGGCGGCGCCGCAGGCCACCTGGAACGGCGGCAGCGTGACGCAGAGAGAGGGATTGAGGATGGAGAAGCGAGGGTAGAGGAACGGCCCGCCCACGGCGCGTTTCAGCCAGCCCTCCTCGTTGGTGATTACCGTGCCGTCACTCGATTCCGATCCGGCCGCCGGGATGGTCAGCACGGTGCCGATGGGCAGCGCATCGCTGGGCGATCCCTTTCCAATGTAGAAATCCCAGACGTCGCCATCGATGACGGCCCCCATGGCGATCGCCTTAGCCGAGTCGATGGCGCTGCCGCCGCCAACCGCCAGAATGAAGCCGAGCCCGTGCTGCTTGCAGAGGCGAACACCCTCGTGAACGAGGGAGAGACGCGGGTTCGGCTTGACGCCGCCAAGCTCAATCCATTCGACACCGGCTGCCTTGAGCGAGGCGCAGACGCGATCATAAAGGCCGGATGCCTTGATCGAGCCGCCGCCATAGTGGAGCAGAATCTTGCGGCTGTAGCGCGCCGTCTCGACGCCCACGGTCGTCTCGGTATCTCGGCCGAAGACGATCTTGGTCGGATTGAGGAAGGTGAAGTTCTCCATTGCGTTTCTCCCGGCTGCCGGCGGTCCTTGTCGGCGGACGGCGCGGCCTTGGGCGCAACCTAAGCGCCCGAGGCGACTGACACAACGGGGAAGGCATCATGCGAGTTCGATGACGATCTTGCCGAACGGTCCTTCGTCGAGCCGGTCGAAGGCTGCAGGCAGGTCGGCGAGGGAAAACCGGCTGTCGATCACCGGCTTCAGCCGGTCGGCGTCGATGGCGCGCAGCATCTCGTCAAAGGCGCGGCGGTGGCCGACGGCTATGCCCTCGACGGTGAGGCGCTTGCGGGCGAGATGCAAGCCATTGCCGGTAATATCGGTCCCAGCGATCTGGCCGATCAGCGAGACATGGCCACCCGGCGCCGCGGCGTCGAGCGACAGGGCAAAGTTGGCGCCGCCGATTGTCTCCAGCACGTGATCGGCACCGCGGCCGTGCGTCAGGCACCTGACCTCGGCCGCGAGATCGGGCGTGTCGCGCCTCAGCAGGTGGTCGGCGCCCAGCTTGCGAGCGGCGGCGAGCTTGTCGACCGAGGACGACGTGACGATGACGCTGGCGCCGAGCAGCTTGGCGAACTGCAGGCCGAACAAGGCGACGCCACCGGTACCATGGATCAACACGCTGTCGCCGGGCCTGAGGCGGCCGCGCTCGATCAGCGCATACCAGGCGGTCAAAGCGGCGATCGGCAGGGTCGATGCCTCGGCATCATCGAGGGTGTCGGGTGATCTTGCCAGCGCGTAAGCGGGCCGGACGACATACTCGGCAAGGGCGCCGGGCAGGGCGGGACTGCGGAAACTCGGCGCAAGCGGCAGGTTCGGGGTCGGCGCGGCTCCGTCGAACCAGTCGGGTGCGACGGTGCTCACCACGCGGTCGCCACGCCGAAAGCGCGTCACGCCGTCGCCGACGTCCTCGACGATCCCGGCAAAATCGGTGGCCGGAATGATCGGCTCCTGTGGCGTGAGGCCAACGCTGCCTTCGAGCACCAACTTGTCGCGGTAGTTGAGCGAGGCTGCCGTGACCTTCACCAATACCTCGCCGGCGTAAGGAATGGGCTTGGGAGCGGTGACGAAGCTGAGGCTGCCACGGCCGGTGCCCGTCTGGCGCCAATGACGAATGATGGAGTTCATGTTCGGTCCTTCCGACGTTCAAGGGATTGCCTTCGATGACCGGAACACTATCGTAGCGTCAGGAGAGCCGGTGGCGATAAGTTGTCGGCTGTTTGGTTCCTGAAATTCTACAGAGGCGGACATGCGCGACTCGCTGGACGACATTGCGGTTTTTGTGGAAGCGGCGGAAGCCGGAGGCTTCGCCGCAGGGGCGGCGCGCCTAAACCTGACACGGTCGGCGGTCGGCAAGGCCGTTGCCCGCCTTGAGGCGAGGCTCGGGGTGCGCCTCTTTCATCGCACGACGCGGCTGCAAAGCCTGACCGAGGATGGCGAGGCGTTCTTTCATCACTGCCGACGAGCCTTGGCGGAAATCCGGGCCGGTCATGCATTGATCGAGACCGGCCGGCAGGCGGTCAGCGGCCGGTTGCGCGTGTCGGTGCCTCTGTCCTTCGGCCGGCGGTGCGTGGCGCCGATCCTTCTGGCTCTGGCCCGACGTCATCAGGGTCTGTCGCTGGAGATCGACTTTTCCGACCGGCCGGTCGACCTCGTGGAGGAGGGGTTCGATCTCTCGGTTCGCACTGGCCGGATTGGCGACAGCGGCAGCCTCATGGCGCGGCTCCTGATGCGACAGCGGATGATGCTGGTGGCCGCACCAGACTATCTCGAACGGCGCGGCACGCCTGCCAGCCTTGAGGATCTCGCGCTGCATGACTGCATCGTCTATCGCCGGCAGGGGCGCAATGAGCGCTGGCGTTTTCCCGACGAGAGCGGCGGTCTGCGCGAGCTTGTGGTGGACGGGCGCATCGGCGCCGACGACATCGAGACGATCAACGAAGCGGCTCTATCCGGATTCGGAATCGCCTATCTGCCCTGCTGGCTGGTGCAGGAGGAGGTTACCGGCGGGCGCCTCGTCGGCTTACTTACGTCATCGACCGAGGGTCGACGCGCCGACATTCACGCCGTTTGGCCGAAGGCCCCCTATTTGCCCACCCGCGTCCGCGCCGCCATTGACGCGCTCGCCGCCGAATTGCCGGGCAGGGCGGTGCCGCAAGCTCAGGACGTGCGGACAGGAGCCAACTTGTCGACGATCTTGCTGTAAACCTGGATCGGGGCCGGCCGGCCGATAATGTAGCCTTGGATCTCCGGGCAGTGTTCCTGGGCAAGGAAGCTCCGCTGCTCCTCGGTCTCGACGCCCTCGGCGATGACCGGAATACCGAGGCCCCGGCAGAGGCCGATGACCGCTCGAATGATGGTCGTCGCCTGTTCGGTGCGGCCGATCGCCTGGATGAAGCTCTTGTCGATCTTGATCTTGTCGAAGGGAAAGGCCTGCAGATAGGACAGCGAGGAGTATCCGGTGCCGAAGTCGTCCATGGCGATGCGAACTCCCATCGCCTTGATCCGCCGGAGGAGGCCGACGATATGGGCGAAGTCGCCGAGCAGGATGCCTTCGGTGATCTCGAGCTCCAGCCTCGACGGCGGCAGGCCGGTATCGATAAGCGTTTGCTGGATGAGCTGCGGCAGCTCGCCGTGCTGAAACTGGATCGGCGACAGGTTGACGGCCACCGTGAGCGGATGGGTCCAGCCGGCGGCCGTGCGGCAGGCCTCCTTCAGCACCCAGGCTGACATGTCGAGAATGAGATTGGATTCCTCGGCCAGCGGAATGAACTCATCCGGCGAGACGGCGCCGCGCGTCGGATGGGTCCAGCGCATCAACGCCTCGAAGCCGAAGATGCGTCCGTTGATTTCGGCTTGTGGCTGGAAGTGAAGGGAGAGTTCGCCGTTGCGCAGCGCGTGGCCGAGGTCGGCCTGCAGCACCCAGCGGTCGCGAATGACCTGATCGGCCTTGGACTCGTAGACCCGGACCTGGCCGCGCGCCTCCGACTTGACATGGTAGAGCGCTGCGCCGGCGTTGGCGAGCAACAGGGAGCCGCTGTCGCCATCGAGTGGGTAGGTGGCGACGCCGATGCTGATTCCCACCCGGATGGCCTTGTTGTCGACCATTATGTCGTCGGCGAAAACACTCTGCGCCAGTGCCGCCAGCCGTCGCGATGCGTTCGGCTGGTCCGGATCGTTGGAGATCACCACGAACTCGTCGCCGCCCGGCCGGAAGACGAGGCCTGCGCCGGCGATGTCGACCAGGCGTCGGGCCGCCTCCTTCAACACCTGGTCGGCAACCGTGTGGCCGTAAAGGTCGTTGAGCGTCTTGAAACGATCGATGTCGACGCTGAGAAGGCCGAAGCGCGCCTGCGTCGCCGTGGCGGCGAAGATGCCGTCGGCGAGGCGCACCATCATGGCCTCCCGGTTCGGCAAGCCGGTGAGCGCATCGTGCTGGGTCAGGAAGGCGATCCGTTCTTCGGCGCGCCGCTTTTCGGTAACGTCCATCGTCACGCCAACGATGAAGCGCGGCGATCCATCGGCGTTGCGGACCACCATGCGCGTGACTGTAACGAGACGCGTGCCGTTGGGAGTCGAAATCGTCTCGGAAGCGGTCATCTGCCGGATGCCACTCGCCAATATTTCATCTTCGTCCGCCTCGGCGGCAATCGCCACCCGCTCGCCGAAAATCTCGCGGGCGCTCTGGCCGATGAAGTCTTCGCGTCGACATCCGAAAAGGAGTTCGCCGGCCCGATTGAGCAGAATATACTTCCGGGTGGTAGGGTCCTTGGCAAACACCGCGGCCGGCACGTTCTCGATGATCGTATCGAGAAACTCCCGCGTGGCTTCCAGTTCATCCGTGGCGCGCTTGCGCTCGGTGACGTCGATCGCGGTCACCAGGACAGCTTGTCGGCCATTGTGGATCTGCTGCCGCGTGAACACCTCGACATCGATCTCGGTGCCGTCCGCCTTGAGATGCCGGAACAGGCGATTGCCGGTTTGCGAGTCGATCCAGTTGCGGATCGAGTCCAGCGTTTCGGTCCGGAAGCGTTGAGGACGAATGTCCAGGACGCTCATGGTCATGAACTGATGGACGGTGTAGCCGTAGCGGGCGACCGCGGCGCGATTGACCGCCAGAAACCGCAAGGTCTCGAAGTCGAACAGATACATGGGAACCGGGCTGTCCTCGAACAGCAGCCGAGACGCCGCCTCCCGCCGCTTGAGGTCGCTGATGTCGATGCGGATGCCGACCCGACCGCCATCTGTCGTGCGATGTTCCTCTACTCGGATCCAGCGGCCGTCGGCACGATGCTGCTCCTCCACGCTGCTCGGAAGGGTATGCCGTTCCAGACGGTCCCTGAGCCAGTCCTCCTCGCGTCCGAGCGCATCGATATAGGCTCCGCGCTCAAGACCACGACGCAACAGCGCCTCGAAACTGAGCCCTTGCGCAATAAAGCCATCGAGTTCGGGATAAAAGTCCAGATAGCTTCTGTTCCAGAGGACGATGCGGTCTTCCTCGTCGAAAACGGCAATGCCCTCCATCGCCGCGTCGAGCGCGGCGTTCACCGGATTGCTCCGGTCATCCCGCCCGGGGCGCAATGCAACGGTTGCAGCGAAGGCTTCCCGCCCTGCGGTCTCCAAGTTTTCATAGGTCGAGCCAACCGCCTTCAGCAGCGCGACGATGTCGATGTTCCCATCGGGACGTGTCGCATCGGCAACCTGGCGGGCCAACATGTCGCCCGTTCCGCCGATTCCGTTCTGTGGTTCGAGCCTGGCATCCGAACCACGGCTCGCATCATTCTCCCGATCGGACATCAAGATCGAGTGCTCCCTTGGGAACAATGGATTATCCGGTTGCCTAGATGAAATGGAGGCCGGCCGCCGAACCCGCGGCTTGTCGATGCAAACTTGAGAATCGAACCATGGCCGTGTCCCAAATCACAGGTGGTTGTATCAATGTGCCGGGCGCTTGAGCTTTCGTCGAGTGGAATGGCGCCGATTGAGACGATTTGCCATTTGCGCCGGGTTCTTTGAAAGATTTTGATCTCGCGCGACTTGTTTGCAACCTCGGCGGGTATCGAAGAATTCTCTTTTCTTCCCAGGCAATCCATTCCTCATTCTTCTTTACGTGGCAATCTATTCATGTGAAATCAGTTAGGTAAATCATAATAAGCATGCCGTTTGGTGCATATGTTCACTGCTTTAGTGCTTTCATTGTTTCCTTTTTCTTGTGGCAATCGTTTACATCGTGAATGAGGACGATGTTTGCCAGATGGGACCCGGGTCGAGCTATCCGATGTCTTCGCGACCGCTAAGTTGACCTGACAGCGTCGCTCTTGTTCTCCCACTCGGCAGCACTCATCGTCAGACAGGGGGAGCCGAAAAGACGCTCCGAAAAACAGCCTGTCCTGAGATGGAAATTGCCTTTCTCGCCTCCGCAATGAAATTCCAGAACTGTCGCGTAAGCCCGGGACATGCTGGAATGATTTTCGGTAACGAGACGGAGAGTGGAAAATCCTTCTCTGCGTTCAAGGGCGCCAAGGCGAGCGCCGCACGATCGAGCTGGGAGACAATTTCATGAGCAAGTCACTGCATCCCGAAACCCTCGCGCTTCACGGCGGCAGTTTCCGTGCCGATCCCACCACCGGATCCGTCGCCGTGCCGATCCACCAGACGACGTCCTATCAGTTCCAGGATGCCGGCCACGCCGCCCGCCTGTTCGGTCTTGAAGAACTGGGGTTCATCTACACTCGGCTGGGCAACCCGACGCAGGACGCTCTGGAGACGCGCATCGCCGAAATCGAGGGCGGTGCGGCAGCCGTCGCAGTCTCTTCGGGGCAGGCGGCCACCACCTTCGCCATTCTCAATGTTGCCTCCTCCGGCGACAACATCGTCTCCTCGACCGATCTCTACGGCGGTACCTGGGCGCTTCTCGCCGACACTCTCAGCCAGTTCGGTATCGAGGTCCGCTTCGTCGATCCGGCCGACCCCGAAAATTTCCGCAAGGCCACGGACGATCGTACCCGGGCCTATTACGCCGAGCTCCTTCCCAATCCCAAGCTCAACGTCTTTCCGGTGAAGGAAGTTGCCGATATCGGCTGGCCGCTCGGCATTCCCCTGATCATCGACAACACGGCGGCGCCGCTGCTGTCCAAGCCGTTCAAGCATGGTGCGGCGGTGGTCGTCTATTCGGCCACCAAGTATATCGGCGGCCACGGCACATCGATCGGCGGCCTGATCGTCGACGGCGGCAACTTCGACTGGGAAGCCTTCCCCGAACGGCAGCCGTTGTTCAATACGCCCGACCCGGCCTATCACGGCGCCGTCTGGTCGCAGGCAGTCAAGCCGCTCGGCCCGATCGCCTATGCCATTCGTGCTCGCGTGAAGCTGTTGCGCGACGTCGGTGCCGCGCTGTCGCCATTCAACGCCTTCCAATTGATCCAGGGCCTTGAGACGCTGCCGCTTCGCATCCGCCAGCATGTGGCGAATGCCGAGAAGGTGGCCGATTATCTCGCAAATCACCCGAGCGTGACGCGCGTCATCTATCCGAAGCTGCAGGATGGCGAGTTCCGTCGCCGCGCCGACACCTATCTCGAAGGTGGCTATGGCGCGCTGATCGGCTTCGAGCTGAGGGGCGGCGTCGAAGCGGGGCGCAAGTTCATCGACGCGCTGAAACTGTTCTATCACGTCGCCAACATCGGCGACGCGCGGTCGCTGGCCATTCACCCGGCATCGACGACGCACTCCCAGTTGACGGCGGAAGAACAGCTGAAGACCGGTGTGACCCCCGGCTATGTTCGTCTGTCGATCGGCATCGAGCACCCTGACGACATCATCGCCGATCTCGACCAGGCGCTTGCCGCCGCTTCGGCTCCGGTTGCCGCCGCAGCCGAATGATGATGATCGTAGCGTGATTTTGGCCGGCGCCCCAAGCCTGGGCGCCGGCCTTTTGCTGTCTACACGAAATAGTGGCTTTTCATTCCGGCCGCCTCATTCGAGAATGCCTCCAAAGTGCAGCTCCGCCGCACCCTTGGGAGGAAGCTCGATGCCTGCCTATCGCCCGCCAGCCATCCCGTCATCCGAGATCACGCCACGTTCAGTCTATCTGCGGCGGCGCGAGTTCATGGGGCTCATGGCAGGGGCGGGGTTGATGCTCGGCGCCGGTGGTGCCCGCGCCGAGGCGCCGGCAACGGTGCCGCTCAAGACGGTGGCGAGCGGCTACAAGGTGGACGAGCCGCTGACCCCGCGCGAGGACGTGACCACCTACAACAACTTTTATGAGTTCGGCGCCGACAAGGCCGATCCGTCACGCCATTCCCAGGATTTCAAGCCGCGCCCCTGGACGATCACCGTCGACGGGCTGGTGGCTAAGCCGCAGACCTTCGACGTCGACAAGCTGATCGCTGAGCTGCCCGTCGAAGAGCGCGTCTACCGCATGCGTTGCGTCGAGGCGTGGTCGATGGTGATCCCCTGGAACGGCTTCCCGTTGAAATCCCTCCTGGACAGGGTGGAGCCGCTCGGCTCTGCCAAGTTCGTTGCCTTCGAGACGGTGGTGCGGCCTGAGGAGATGCCGGGACAATCGGGCTTGTTCCAGCCGATGCCCTGGCCCTATGTCGAAGGATTGCGCCTCGACGAGGCGCAGCATCCGCTGGCCATTCTGGCGGTCGGCCTCTATGGCGAAACCCTGCCCAACCAGAACGGCGCGCCCATCCGTCTCGTGGTGCCGTGGAAATACGGCTTCAAGGGCATCAAATCGATCGTCCGGATCTCGCTCGTGGAAACGCAGCCGCCCAACTCGTGGAACTCCCTGCAGGGAAGCGAGTATGGCTTTTATGCCAATGTGAATCCTGAGGTGGATCATCCGCGCTGGAGCCAGGCGACGGAGCGGCGCATCGGCGAAAGCGGCTTCTTCGGTTCGGGCCGCCGCCCGACGCTGATGTTCAATGGCTATGCCGACGAGGTGGCGAGCCTTTATGCCGGCATGGACCTGAGGGCCAACTACTGATGGCTGCGTCTCGATCGGCTCTGTTGGACAACCTCGCCGGTTGGGGCATCTACGTCGTCGGCTTCATTCCGGCGGTCTCAAGCTTCTGGCTCGGCGCCACAGGCGGCCTCGGCGCCGACCCGGTTCGTGCCTTCGAGCAGACGCTCGGCCTATGGGCGCTGCGCTTCCTGATCCTGACGCTCGCCATCACGCCGCTGCGTCAGCTTGCCGGCATCAACCTCCTGCGCTTCCGGCGTGCTCTCGGTCTCCTCGCCTTCTGGTACGCGGCGATGCATTTCACCGTCTACCTGACGCTCGATCGCGGCCTCATCTGGAGCACGATCATTCCCGATATCGTGCGACGGCCGTTCATCACGCTGGGCTTTGCGGCGCTTGTGCTGCTGGTGCCCCTGGCGGTCACGTCCAACCGATTGTCAATCCGCCGTCTGGGCAAGAACTGGCGACGGTTGCACCGCCTCGTCTATATCGCCGTTTCGCTCGCCGCCATTCACTATCTGCTGGCGACCAAGGTGCTCGATCCCACCCAGGCCATCCACATCGGGCTGGTGGTCCTGCTGCTCGGGTACCGCCTGGTTCGCGGCGTGGTCCGGCGCCCTGAGCGGCGGGCTGCCTGAGCAGGTCCAGATGCAAGAAGGGCGTCCGGACGAGACGTCCGAACGCCCTTGTCTCCTCCCGGCCGGCCGCCCGTTGGGAGAATGGCGGCCGCGCCCTTTCAGCAGACCGAACGGCCTGCTTCAAGCTCGGAAACCAGGTCGACACGGCGGGCATGACGACCGCCCTCGAACTCGGCGTTGAGGAACTCGTCGACGATCATCAGCGCGAGGTCCTGTCCGACGACGCGTGCACCGAAGGCGAGCATGTTGGCGTTGTTGTGCAGGCGCGACAGCTTGGCGGTGTAGGGCTCGGAGCAGACGACGCAACGGATGCCCTTGATCTTGTTGGCGGCAAGCGAGATGCCGAAGCCGGTGCCGCAGATGGCGATGCCGAAACGCGCCTCGCCGGCAAGCACCACCCGCGCCGCCTTCTCGCCCCATCTGGGATAGTCGGTGCTCTCGGTCGACGTGGGGCCGACGTCCTCGACCGCGTAGCCGCGCGCCTCAAGGTGGGCGATGACAGCTCGCCTGAGGTCGATGCCGGTATGGTCGGAGGTGATGACGATCTTGATCTTGTCGCTCATGGCTCGGCGCCCATTCTGGTGTCGATTTGTCCGGCGCCGGAAACACCGGAGAAGTCAGCTTCCCCTAACACTCATGTATGACAAATTCCAGCGTCCATGCCGCGAGTAACGTCTTCGTGCCAATACGCATGGGTGCCTGTCATGCTCCCGGTATCGTCGTGCCGTCGGTCCGGCTCAAGCGGACGACAAGGACGGCTCCGAGATCATCGCCTTCCACGCTCATGGCGTTCTCCTGCCGGCATTCGACCAGTTCGCCAGTCTCGGCTCGGACGATCGCATCGGCCGCCTTCACCGTCACGCTGCCGTGTGCGGCGAAAATGTATGCGAAGTCGGCCTCCATGGCGCCGTCTTCAGCCAAGCCGACCTCAGCGATGATCGTCCCGCGCGCCGTCATGACGTTGAAGTCGCGTGACGGACCATGAACGGCACTGGCAACGGTCGGCCAATCCCCTGAAAAGGCCTGCGGCTCGAAGGGCCGCAGCGACACCGGAGGGCGCATGCCGCCGAAGTCGAGGTCGAAGCCGTTGCCGTCGATCAGCGTGATGACGCGGTCTATGCCCGGAAGCGGTGAGAAGGGGCCGGGTTCGACCACGTCGGCGACCGATAGGCGCCAGAGCAGGGTGCCTGACGTGTCATCATGCCGGACGAGTTCCAATGTCGTGCCGCGGCCGTTCTGCCAGGGCAGACGACGAAAGTCGGCGGCCGTGAGCAGCCTGAGGCTCATTTGCCGAGCATCGGCAAGTCGAGTTCCTTCTCGCGAGCGCAGTCGATGGCGATGTCATAGCCGGCGTCGGCGTGGCGCATCACCCCGGTGGCCGGGTCGTTGTGGAGGACGCGAGCAATGCGGCGGTCGGCGTCCTCGCTGCCGTCGCAGACGATCACCATGCCGGCATGCTGGGAGAAGCCCATGCCGACGCCACCGCCATGGTGGAGTGACACCCAGGTGGCGCCCGAGGCTGTGTTGAGCAGGGCGTTGAGGAGCGGCCAGTCAGAGACGGCGTCCGAACCGTCGCGCATCGCCTCCGTCTCGCGATTTGGCGAGGCGACCGAGCCGCTGTCCAAATGGTCGCGGCCAATGACGATCGGGGCCTTGACGATGCCTTGCCGGACCATCTCGTTGAAGGCGAGGCCGAGCCGGGCGCGGGCGCCGAGCCCAACCCAGCAGATGCGGGCGGGCAGGCCCTGGAAGGCGATGCGCTCGGCGGCCATGTCCAACCAGTTGTGAAGATGCGGATTGTCGGGAAGAAGCTCCTTCACCTTGGCGTCGGTCGCCGCGATGTCCGCCGGATCGCCCGACAGGGCCGCCCAGCGGAACGGGCCGATGCCGCGGCAGAACAGCGGCCGGATATAGACCGGCACGAAGCCGGGGAAGGCGAAGGCGTTCTGCTCGCCGGCGTCGAAGGCGCGCTGGCGGATGTTGTTGCCATAGTCGAAGACGGGCACGCCAAGCGTCTGGAAATCGAGCATGGCGCGCACATGCTGGCGCATGGACGCCGTTGCGGCGTCGATCACCACGTCCGGCTCGACCTTGGCGCGTTCGCGATACTCCTCCCAGGTCCAGCCGGACGGCAGGTAGCCGTTGAGGGGATCGTGGGCCGAGGTCTGGTCGGTGACGAGGTCGGGGCGCACGCCGCGCCGCACCAGTTCCGGCAGCACATCGGCGGCGTTGCCGAGCAGGGCGATGGAAACGGCTTCGCCTCGGCCGGTGTGTTCTGCGATGAGACGTAGGGCGTCGTCGAGGTCCTCAGCCTGCTTGTCGACGTAGCGAGTCCGCAGACGGAAGTCGATGCGCGACTGCTGGCACTCGACGACCAGCGCGCAAGCCCCGGCCATGACGGCGGCGAGAGGCTGGGCGCCGCCCATGCCGCCGAGACCGGCTGTGAGCACCCAACGTCCCCTAAGGCTGCCGTCGTAATGCTGACGACCAGCTTCCACGAAGGTCTCGTAGGTGCCCTGCACGATGCCCTGCGCGCCGATGTAGATCCATGAGCCGGCCGTCATCTGGCCGTACATCATCAATCCCTCGGCATCGAGCTTGTTGAAATGCTGCCAGTTCGCCCAGTTGGGGACCAGATTGGAGTTGGCGATCAGGACGCGCGGTGCGTCCTTGTGCGTCCGGAACACGCCAACCGGCTTGCCGGACTGGACAAGCAGCGTCTCGTCGTCCTCGAGACGTTCGAGCGTGCGCACGATGGTATCATAGGACTCCCAATCGCGGGCGGCGCGGCCGATGCCACCATAGACAACCAGCTCCTTGGGGTTCTCGGCGACGTCGGGATCGAGATTGTTCATCAGCATGCGGAGCGGCGCTTCGGTTAGCCAGCTCTTGGCCCGAAGCGTTGTGCCTCGAGGAGCGCGGATTTCGACGTCGCGATAGCGCGTGTTGCTCGGCATGATGATCTCCGATCTTGTCTATACAAGATAGAAGCACCGGACCAAGCAAGTGTCAATGCCATAGACTTACCCTCGGTCCGGCGTGCTCGGCATGTCGCGGCGATACCAGAGGGAGAGGATGGCATCCTTGCCCGGACGCTCGATGCGGTAATAGCCGAAGGTGGCAACTATCAGAGACAGGGCTACCGCTGCCGCCGGCGGAAATCCGCCTTCGTAGGCGTATTTGAACAACTGCTGCCAGATATAGAGCGAGTAAGAAATGGTGCCGAGAAAAGCCAGCGGTCGGCTTTCAAGTATCTGGCGTATCGGCGTGACGCAGCGTTCCAGCGTCGCGCCAACGAACGCCAGCAAGAGGCCATTTATCGTGAAGCTCACCCAAAGCTCCGCCGTGATGAGCATGAGCCCATTGGCGAGAATGAGGGCGATCGGCGGTGTCCACGCCGGCACGTATCGGTCCTTCAGGGCCACGCGCAGGAAGGCCGCGGCAAAGATGATTGCGACGGCGACATCCGGTCTCCAGTAAACGAAGAAGGGATTCTGGTGAAGGATATAGGTTCGCCACAGGCCATTCGCGAAGCAGAAGAGGGCGCCGCCAAGCAGTACCGCCAGTCGCAGACGGCCGGATGTGCTGATGGCAACCAGCGCCAGCATGGCGTAGGCTTGGACTTCCACGCTTACGGACCAAAGATGGTCGAAGGATGGAAACCTGCCTGCCAGGATCACCACCAGATTGACGGTAAAGGTTGGATAGCTCCACCAGTCGACAAGAAGATTGGTACGGCCGAGCGTCACTGAAAGAGCGAGCATGCAGGCGAGGAAGAACAGGAGGGCCGGGTAGAGTCTCGCCAGACGCCGGACAGCGAACTCACGCCAGTCCATAGCGCCGATGAACAGCACATCGGCCATGAGGCGTCCGGAGAGAGCAAAGAACACGGTTACGCCGAAGGAGCCCGCGCCGTTGAGCCAACACGGGCCGAAGTGCCCGAGTAAAACGTAAGTGATGGCCGCACCCCTGAGGCCATCTAGTGTAGCAATCCGCTGATCCGACACGATTTTTCCACCCAGCCGCAGGCAAACTCCCATCAAACCTGCCCCTGTTGCAGGTCGTTGCGAGTCATATCCTAAAGGTTGTCGGTTTACGTGTCATGCAACGAATGGAAGGAGTGTGGAACCTCCCGCCGGAGCGGCTTCATTCTGCCGGATCCCAGGATGAGCGGCACGGTATATGGTCGCGTGGTTGTGCGATCCGAGCTGTTGACCAACGGCTCAGGAGCCCGCGCCTTGCCGGCTTTCGATGCGGCTGCGGCCGCCCGGCATCAACAGCCGAACCGACGTGACGACCCGCTCGCCGGAGAAGGTGCGGCGGCGGATCAAGAGGCAAGGGTCGCCGCGAGCGATGGCCAGCAGCCTGGCTTCCCAGGGGGCCGGCAGAACGGCCTCGACGGTATGCTCGACCGTTGTCCAGGGGGCCACGGCGCTGAGGTAGCTGTTGGGCGTCTGGGCGGAGAAATCCTGTGCGAGATAGTCGGGGGCGAGGGCCGGATTGACATGTCGATCCTCGAGCTGGACCGGAATGTCGTTTTCGAGATGGATGACGAGCGAGTGAAAGACCGGCGCGCCGAGCTCGACGCCCAGTTCATCGGCAAGCTCCGGCGTGGCCTTCACCTCGTCCTTCATCACCGTTTGCGCGGCGTGGGCATGGCCACGCTCGCGGATCTCGTCGGCGATGTTGCGCACCTTGAAGACCGCTGTCTGGCTCTTGCCCTCGGCAACGAAGGTGCCCAGCCCCTGAATGCGCAGCAATACGCCGTCGGCCGCCAGCTCGCGCAACGCCCTGTTGATGGTCATCCGACTGAGACCGAGCGCGGCGACCAGTTCGTTTTCGGAAGGAATGCGGTGCCGGGCGGGCCATTCGCCACTGCCGATCCGGCCAAGGATCATCTGCTTGACCATCGCATAATGCGGGGGAGTTCCGCCCTGACGCTCGCCGACGTCGCTCATTTTCTAGGCACTCCCCAAAAATAGTCAGAGGCGAATGGATTCGGCTTGCGGCCTAGGAAATTTCCTCTACAGTGCTTGTATGTACAAGCACGAGGTTTTGCGAACAAGATGGTAGCAGATAACCATCAAATGCTTTTCGCCGAAAGGGCCTTGCTGATCGATGGCTGGGCCGAGGATGTCGTTTTTTCGGTAGACGTCGAGGGCAGGATCGCTTCCTTGGAGCAAGGGGTGTCGCCAGGCAGTGCCAGGTGCCTTGGCGGGCCTGTTATCCCGGCGGTCGCCAACCTGCATTCCCATGCCTTCCAGCGCGCCATGGCCGGCCTCACGGAGGTCGCCGGGCAGGGCGACGACAGTTTCTGGACCTGGCGCGAGGAAATGTATCGGCTGGTGTCGCTGCTGACGCCTGACGACGTCGTGGCGATCGCGGCCAAGCTGCAGGTGGAGCTTTTGAAGGGTGGCTTCGGACGTGTCGCCGAGTTCCACTATCTCCATCACGAAGCCGACGGACGTCCTTATGCCGAACCGGCTGAAATGTCGCTGGCCATGTTGTGGGCGGCCGAGCAGTCCGGCATCGGCCTGACGCTGCTGCCGGTGTTCTACGCCCATTCCGATTTTGGTGGCGCCGCGCCGACCGCCGGCCAGCGCCGCTTCATCCACGATGTCGACGGATTCCTGACGCTGCTTCACGGCCTCGTCGGCCCGTGTCGTGCCGCAGGTGCGCGGCTTGGTCTCGCCTTTCACTCGCTTCGGGCCGTGACGGGCGACGAGATTGCCGCCATCATGAAGACGGTGCCAGGACATGCGCCGATCCACATTCACGTGGCCGAACAGGAGCGTGAGGTCGAGGCCTCCATTGCCCATTCGGGCCGACGGCCGGTGGAGCGGCTCTACGACATCGCCGATGTCGACGATCGCTGGTGCCTCGTCCATGCCACGCATGTGACGGACGCCGAGGTGGCTATGATCGCGCATTCGAGCGCCATTGCCGGTCTTTGTCCGACCACCGAGGCCGATCTCGGGGACGGCATCTTTCCGGGTTCCGAGTTCCTCGCGGCGGATGGCCGGTTCGGTATCGGCACCGACAGCCACGTGGCCACGTCCGTAGCCGAAGAGTTGCGCATTCTGGAGTACGGTCAGCGGCTGCGTGATCGCCGACGTAACCGGATGGCCGCTCGGCCGGGCGCCTCGGTTGGTCGAAGCCTGTTCGACCATGCGCTCGCCGGTGGCGCTCAGGCCGCAGGTGTTGCGGAACCAGGTCTTTCTGTGGGTGCGCGAGCCGATCTGGTGGTGTTGGATGGCCGCTCGCCGTATCTCGCTTCAGTGGACGGGGATGCGATTCTCGACCGCTGGATTTTCGGCGGCGTTGGGCCGCTCGTGCGCGACGTGATGATCGGTGGCCGTTGGCTGGTCGAGGACGGCCGCCACCCCGAGGAAGAAGGAATCGACCGGGCATTTGCCACCGCGCTTGCCCGTCTCAAGGCGTGAAATGCCCTGGGGCATCGGCAGTGAGGACCTGAAGAAATCCGAAAGAAGCCGGAGTGCTTCGCAAAACCAGAGGAGAACACCATGAGCATACGCAATCTCGTCGCGGCGTCCGCCCTGTTTGCCGCGCTGGCCGCGCCGGCGTCGGCCAAGGAATGGACGGAAGTCACCATTGCGCTCGAAGGGGCTTACGCGCCCTGGAACCTCACCGACGCCAACGGCAAGATCGTCGGCTTCGAGCCGGACCTCACCGAGTATCTCTGCGCCCATGCCAAGCTGAAGTGCACGCTGATCTCTCAGGACTGGGATGGCATGATCACCGCGCTCAACGCCGGCAAGTTCGACGTGATCATGGATGCGCTGTCGATCACGCCGGAGCGCAAGGAGGTGATCGACTTCACCGTTCCCTATGCCGCGACGCCGGCCGTCTTCGCGGCGCCCAAGGACGGTGAACTTGCCAACCTCGCCGGTACCGGCTCGGTAATCAAGCTGGCCGACACCTCGGACGGCGCCGAGGCGATCGCGCCGCTCAAGACGGCCCTGACCGGCAAGACCATCGGCATCCAGGCGGCGACCGTCTATGCCAAGTTCATCTACGACAACTTCAAGGACGTCGCCGAGATCAAGGAATACAAGACCTCGGCCGAGCGTGACCTCGATCTGTCGGCTGGCCGCATCGATGCCGGTTTCGACGACGCCACCTATTTCCTCGGCGCCTTCGAGAGCGCCGACAATGCCGGTCTTGCCTTTACCGGGCCGGAAATCGCCGGTCCGATCTGGGGCGAGGGCGAGGGCTTGGGCATCCGAAAGTCCGATCCGGAGCTGAAGGCGCTGTTCGACGAGGCGATCAAGGCCGCCGTCGCCGACGGCACCGTGAAGAAGCTGTCGGAGAAGTGGCTGAAGGTCGACGTCACTCCCTGATGCACGACAGGAAGCTCCCGGATCTAGCCGTCTCAGGCATGATCCGCTAAAGGGTCCGGGAGCGCCCGACGGAGAGCCTTGATGTCCTGGATTGACCTGATCGGCTTCGGTGAGCAAGGCCGGGGCGGCATCCTCTTGTGGGCGATGGGCATGACGCTGGCAGTCACTGCAGCGTCGCTGTGCATCGGGGCGGCGCTGGGCGCTGTCGTCGCGGCGGCCAAGCTGTCGGCCTCGCGCCCCGCGCGCTGGCTCGGCGATGCCTACACCACCGTGTTTCGCGGCGCGCCCGAGCTTCTCATCATCTATCTTGTCTACTTCGGTGGCTCGCAGGCGGTCACGGCCGTCGGCAGGTGGCTCAACTACGAGGGTTTCCTCGGACTGCCGTCCTTTCTCGCCGGCGCCGTCGCCGTCGGGCTGATTTCCGGGGCCTATCAGGCGGAGGTGTATCGTGGCGCCTATCAGGCGGTGTCTCGCGGCGAGCTCGATGCGGCCCGGTCGATCGGCATGGGAACGCTGCTGCGCTTACGCCGCATCCTGGTGCCGCAGATCCTTCGGTTTTCACTGCCCGGTCTTGGCAACGTCTGGCAGCTCAGCCTCAAGGACTCGACTCTGGTGTCGGTGACGGGGCTTGCCGAACTGATGCGGACCTCGCAGATCGCGGCCGGTTCCACCAAGCAGTATTTCTTGTTTTTCATCGTCGGCGGGGCGCTCTACCTCGTGCTGACGACGCTGTCCGACCGCGTCTTCAACTTCGCCGAGCGGCGGGTGGCTCGAAGCTTCCGCCACGGTCTCGGCCGCCACTGAGAGGGAGGACGCCGTGGATTTCGATATCGCCTTCCTCTTTTCCACCTTCATCAAACTGGTCGAAGCAGTGCCGATGACGCTGGCGCTGTTTGCCTGTTCCGTCAGCCTCGGCGCGCTTTTTGCGCTCGGCATCACCTATTGCCGGGTATCGGGCGGGCTGCTGCTGTCGGGTTTTGCCCGCGCCTATGTGTTCGTGTTCCGCGGCTCGCCGCTGCTCATTCAGATGTTTCTGATCTACTACGGCCTCGGGCAGTTCCCCGCCGTGCGCCACAGCCTGTTCTGGCCGGTGCTGCGCGATCCCTTCTCCTGCGCCGTGCTGGCGCTCGCCTTGTGCACCGCCGGCTATCAGGCCGAGATCATGCGCGGCGGCTTGCAAGCCGTGCCGGCCCGAGAGATCGAGGCGGGCAGGGCGGCCGGCATGTCCGGCCTGCTGCTGTTCCGGCGCATTATCGCGCCGATCGCCATCCGGCAGGCACTGCCGGCCTATTCGACCGAGATCATCCTGATGGTGAAGTCGACGGCGCTCGCCAGCCTCGTCACCGTCTGGGAAGTGACCGGCACGGCGCAACGTCTGATTTCGCAGACCTACCGCACCATGGAGGTGTTCCTGGTCGCGACGCTGATCTATCTTCTGATCAATTTCATCATTGTCCGCCTGATGGCGCTTGTCGAATATCGACTGTCGCCGCACCTCAGGGAGCGGCCGGTTACGGCAAGCCATGGCGGACACCAGGGAGAGGTTCATGGCTGACGCCCCGGTACCGGCAATTTCGGTCCGCAACATTCACAAGTCCTTCGGCCAGCACGAGGTTCTGCGCGGCATCTCGCTCGATGCCAACGACGGTGACGTGATCTCCATTCTCGGTGCCTCCGGCTCCGGAAAGAGCACCTTCCTGCGCTGCATCAATCTTCTGGAGACGCCGGACGAAGGCGAAATCACCGTTGCCGGCGAGACCATCGCCATGAAACGGAACCGGGCTGGATCGCTGGTGCCGGCCGATCGCAAGCAGGTCGATCGCATCCGCTCCGAACTCGCCATGGTGTTCCAGAGCTTCAATCTCTGGTCCCACATGACGGTGCTGCAGAACCTGATCGAGGGGCCGGTGCACGTGCTGAAGCGTCCCAAGGCGGAGTGCATCGCCGAGGCAGAAGCCCTGCTCGAAAAGGTCGGGCTCGCCGAGCGGCGCAACTACTATCCGGCCCATCTGTCCGGCGGCCAGCAGCAGCGTGCCGCCATCGCCCGGGCACTGGCCATGCAGCCGAAGGCGCTGCTGTTCGACGAACCGACCTCGGCGCTCGATCCGGAACTGGTGGGCGAGGTGCTGAAGGTTATGCGGTCGCTCGCCGAAGAGGGGCGCACCATGCTGGTGGTCACGCACGAGATGGCCTTCGCCCGCAACGTCTCCGACAGGGTGATGTTCCTGCACGAAGGCGTCGTGGAGGCCGACGGCGCGCCGGAGGATATCTTCACCAACTCCGAGTCCGAGCGGTTCCGCCAGTTCATCGGCAACTTCCAGGCCTGAGGGCATCATGAGCGACATCGTCGTCGACACCCATCTCGGCTGGCGCGAGGTCGCCGCCGTTGCCGAGGGCGCGCGGCTCAGGCTCTCTGACGCTGCCAAGCGGCGCATCGCCGATGCCCGCGCCGTCGTCGAAGCGATCGTCGACAAGGGCATTCGCGCCTATGGCGTCAACACGGGTGTCGGGGCGCTCTGCGATGTCGTGGTTGACCGGCCGCTGCAACGGCAGCTATCGCACAACATCCTGATGAGCCATGCCACCGGTATTGGCGCCCCGCTTGGCATCGTCGAGACGCGGGCGATCATGGCGACCGCCGTCAGCAACTATGCGCTCGGCCATTCCGGCGTCAGGCTGGAGGTCGTCGAGGCCCTGGTGGGGTTGCTCAATGCCGACGTGGCGCCGCTGGTGCCGGCCAAGGGATCGGTCGGGTACCTCAGCCATATGGCCCACATCGCCCTGGTGTTGATCGGCGCCGGTCGCGCGAGGGTCGGCGACAAGACGGTAACCGGAGCCGAAGCGCTGGCAGCGGCCGGTCTCGCTCCGCTGGAGCTCGGGGCCAAGGAAGGACTGTCGCTGGTCAACGGCATTCCTTGCGCCACCGGGCTGGCAGCGCTGGCGTTGAAGCGGGCCAAGTGGGTGCTGGACTGGGCCGACGCCATTGCCGCCCTGACCATCGAGGCGCTGATGGGTAATCCGGCGGCCTTCGATCCGGTTGCTCTGTCACTTAGGGCGCCGTCCTCGCTGCAGGTGGTTGGTGCGACGTTGCGTGAGCGGCTTGCCGGCAGTGGCATCATTGCCGCCGGCGCGGGCCGCAAGACACAGGATGCGCTGTCGATGCGCGCAGTGCCACATGTACATGGGGCAGCACGCGACGCTTTCGCCGTTGCGGCCGACATCGTGTCGCGGGAACTCGCCTCGGTATCGGACAACCCTGCCGTCGTCGGCATACCGGAGGCGCCTGAGATTCATTCGGAAGCCCACGCCGTCGGCGCAGCCATGGGGCTGGCGCTCGATCACCTGGCGGTCGCCGTGGCCGAGGTGGCGGCAATGTCGGAGCGACGCCTCGACCGCCTGGTCAATCCTCTGGTCAGTGGCCTGCCTGCGTTCCTTGCCGCCGATAGCGGCGTCAGTTCCGGCTTCATGATCGCCCAGTATGCGGCGGTGTCGCTGGTCAACGAAAATCGGCGCCTGTCGCTGCCGGCGAGCCTCGATGGCGGTATCACCTCGGCGCTGCAGGAGGACCATCTGAGCCATGCGACGCCTGCCTCGCTCAAGGCGCTCTCGGTGATCGAGAACGCAGAGGCCATCCTCGGCATAGAGCTGCTGGCTGCCGGCCAGGCTCACGAGTTTCGCCAAGAGGGGCGCGCCGAAGGTACCGACCGTCTTTATCGCCAGCTGCGCCATGTCATCGGCCCTTACGCAGACGGCCGTCCGCTTGCCGACGACATGGCCTTGTCCGCCGATCTCATCCGCACGGCATCTCCGGATTGAACAAACCGCGGGCGTCGTCCTAATAGATTACATTAAATTGTATATGTAAAATATTGATATTAAACATTTATCGTCATCTTGTTAATGTTGTGAATCCATATTTCGCATGGTGCTCTTCATGTTCTGAGTCATGCGTCTGGCGCGATGCATATTTCTTCATGTTGTGAATCAAGTGGTGCCGACCCGCTTCGCTGGTACGCATATTTGCGAATGACTCGCAAAAACACTGAGGATGCTATTGACAGGCCTACAATAAATGTTGAAAGCATTTCTCATCTTATTGATCGGCAGGAGGCCGGGGTGCTGGCGCCGTTTCTCATCATGCTGCGCGAGGGTATCGAAGCCGCGCTGGTGACCGGAATCATCGCGAGCTACCTCAAGCAAACCGGACGAGGCGCCTTCTTGCCGGTCATCTGGGTTGGCGTGCTTCTGGCCGTGGCACTGTCATTGTTTGCCGGTGCCGCCTTGCAGCTGATGGCGGCCGAGTTTCCGCAGAAGGCGCAGGAGCTGTTCGAGGCGATCATCGGTTTCGTGGCGGTGGTCGTTCTGGTCAGCATGGTGTTCTGGATGCGCCGGGCTGCCCGTTCGATCAAAGGCGAGTTGCACGGGGCGATCGACGCCGCGATGCGCGCGCCGAACGGCGCCACCTGGGCGCTGATTGGGATGACCTTCTTCGCCGTGGGACGAGAGGGGCTCGAATCCGTCTTCTTCCTGCTCGCCGTGTTCCAGCAGAGCCCCGGCGCCGTTGCGCCGGCTGGCGCTCTTCTGGGCGTCCTTGTTGCGGTCGCGTTGGGGTATGCACTCTACCGTGGCGGCATCCGCCTCGATCTCAAGCGGTTCTTCCGCTGGACGGGCATCTTCATTCTGGTCGTGGCGGCCGGGCTTGCCGCCGCCAGCCTGCGCAGCCTGCATGAGGCGGGTGTCTGGAACGTCCTGCAAGCACGCGTCTACGATCTGTCCGACACACTGCCGGTGTCGAGTGTCCTCGGGACCGTTCTATCCGGCGTGTTCAACTATCAGGAAGCGCCGACGGTCGGCGAGGCGGGGCTCTACGTCCTCTTCCTCGTGGTCACGCTGACGCTGTTTCTGAAGCCCGAGCGGCCGGCCTTTCTGAGGCCGGCAGTGAGCGGGACCGAAAAGGGGTAAGAATGTCTTCGCCCGATCCGCAACGCGATGGCACCCCGTCGTCGCGACTGATGACGATTGCCCTTTTGGGGGCCGGGATCCTGGTGCTTGCCGGCGGCGGCGCCTTCTACCTGGCTTCCCAGAAAGTGGCCCGACCAGTCGAGGCCGGAGCGATCGCTGTTCGCGTCGGCGACAAGAGTTGCGAGCCGATGGACCTGACGGTACCGGCCGGACGCAGCGTCTTCGAGATCGAGAATGCCTCGAACCGCCCGATCGAGTGGGAAATCCTCGATGGCGTGATGGTGGTCGAAGAGCGGGAGAACATCGCTCCTGGCTTTAGGTCACAACTTGCCACGCGTCTCAAGCCGGGTAGCTACGACATCACCTGCGGTCTCCTTTCCAATCCGCGCGGCAAGCTGACGGTGATTGCTTCGGCCCATTCGGAGGCGGAGAAGGCCAAGCCGCCGCTGAAGGCCTTCATCGGCCCCTTGTCCGAGTACAAGGTGTATCTGGTGCTGCAGTCGGGCCAGATGATCCAAGCGACCAAGACGCTTCAGAACGCCATCGAGGCCGGCGATGTCGCGGCGACGAAAGCCGCTTACGGTGCCGCTCGCGTCGCCTATCGGCACGTGGAGTCGGTCAGCGGTCGTATCGCCGATATCGAGAATGCCATGGATCCGGTGGCCGCCTATTTGGCCGGACGCGAACAGGACCCGGCTTTCACCGGCTTCCACCGCATCGAGTTCGGCCTCTGGCGGGAGAGTTCTGTCGCCGGCCTTAAGCCCATTGCGGACAAGCTCATCGCCGATGCTGCGACGCTTCGAGATCGACTGAAGGTCTTGAAGTTCGAGCCGGCCGATCTCTCGGGCAACTCGGCACGCGAGGCACGCCGACTGGCTGAGGGGCCGGTGATTTCCGGCGACAGCCTCTATGCGAGCGATGACCTCGCGGAGTTCGCGGCTGCCGTCGATGGGCTCGAGAAGCCGGTGTCGCTGCTTCTGCCGCTGGTTGCCGAGGCGTCCCCCGAGACGGTCAAGACAGTAACTGACGCCTTCGCGGCGACAAGAGCTGAAATCGGCAAGCTCGGCGGCACCGGAACGCCGGTCGCCTACACCGATGTCCCGCCGGATGCCAGGAAGACGCTCTCCGCCAGTTTCATGGCGCTTGCCGACGCGATCGACCGGATCAATCCGGCACTCGGTCAGGAGTAAGCAACATGCGCGACCCCAAAAACCTCCTACGTTCCTCGTACTCGTTCAACCGCCGCCGGCTGCTGACCGGGTTTGGCGCCACGGCCCTCGGCGGTTCGCTGTCCGGTGTGGTCCGCGCCGAAACCTTGCATCATTCCGTCGCCGACGCGCCGGTGGCCAATGCGGCAAGCCCAGAGGACAGTGTTCCCCACCTCGGCCTGCACCAGGCGGGCGTCGTCAACGCGCGCCCGGCCAACGGCATGGTGGCGAGCTTCGATGTGCTTGCCAGGGATGCGGATGAGCTTGAGGCGCTCTTCCGCACCCTGACGGCGCGCATTGCCTTCCTGACCGTCGGCGGTCCGGTGCCCATGCTCGATCCGAAGCTGCCTCCGGCCGACTCCGGTTTGCTGGGGCCGGTGGTGCGGCCCGACAATCTGACCATCACCCTATCGCTCGGCGCCTCGCTGTTCGACGATCGGCCGTGGCTCGCGCCGTTGAAGCCGAAGCATCTCACGCGCATGACGCGCTTTCCCAACGATGCGCTGGACGCCGACATCTGCCACGGCGATCTGTCGATCCAGATCTGCGCCAACACCCAGGACACGACCATCCATGCGCTCCGGGACATCATCAAGGCGTCGAGCCGCCAGATGATCCTGAAGTGGAAGCAGGAAGGCAACGTGCCGGTCATCACGCCTGGTCCGGATGGCCGGGCCGAAAGCGCCCGCAACTTCCTCGGCTTCCGCGACGGCTCGGCCAACCCCGACTCGTCGGATGCCGCGGAGATGGATCGGGTGGTCTGGGTGGGGCCGGACGAGGGCGAGCCGGCCTGGGCGACGGGCGGCAGCTACCAGGTCGTGCGCATCATCAGAAATTTCGTCGAACGCTGGGATAGAACGCCGTTCGGTGAACAGGAGCGGATCATGGGTCGCGCCAAGATGACGGGCGCACCACTCGACCGCCGGGAGGGTAGCGAGTTCGACGTGCCCGACTACGCCAGCGATCCCGAGGGCAAGGCCACGCCGATGGATGCTCACATTCGCCTTGCCAATGCCAGGGACGAGGCATCGAGAGCCAACATCATCCTTCGGCGGCCGTTCAATTACTCGAACGGGGTCACCCGATCAGGTCAGCTCGACCAGGGCCTGTTGTTCATCTGCTACCAGGCGAACCTCGAGCAGGGGTTCATCACCGTGCAGCGCAAGCTCAACGGCGAGCCTCTAGAGGAATACATCAAGCCTGTCGGCGGGGGATTTTTCTACACGCTTCCCGGAATTCGCGATGCTTCCGACTATGTCGGCAGCTCGTTGATCGCCGCTGCGCGCGGCGCCTGATCCCACCTCATTTCTTGAAGGGAGACTGAAATGCGTATTTCCGGCCTCGTTGGTGCCTCGGCGCTGGCGCTCGTTCTTTCATCCGGCGCCTTTGCCCAGGAGGCAAGCCTCGACCTCGTCGAGCCGATCGCCGAGTACAAGATCTATGTCTCGGAAAAGGTGGCCAAGCTCGTCGAGGACACCACGGCCTTCACGGCGGCCGTCAAGGCGGGAGAGGTGGACAAGGCCAAGGCTCTGTTTGCGCCGACGCGTCTCTCCTATGAGGCGATCGAGCCGATTGCCGAGCTGTTCTCCGACCTCGACGTGTCCATCGATTCGCGTGCTGACGACTACGAGAAGGCCGAGGCCGATCCTGAGTTTCCCGGCTTCCACCGCATCGAGTACGGCCTGTGGGAGAAGAACTCGGCCGAAGGCCTCGCGCCGGTCGCCGACAAGCTGCTCGCCGACGTCAAGGAGCTCGAGGGGCGCATCGCCTCGCTGACCTTCCCGCCGGAGAAGGTGGTGGGTGGCGCCGCCGTGCTGATGGAAGAAGTGGCGGCCACCAAGATTTCCGGCGAGGAAGATCGCTACAGCCACACCGACCTTTGGGACTTCCGCGGCAACTTCGACGGCGCCCGCAAGATCGTCGATCTGGTACGGCCGCTGATTGCCGAGAAGGAGGCCGACTTCCTGAAGACGGTGGACGCCAACTTTGCCACCGTCGACACGACGCTCGCCAAGTACAAGGACGGCGAGGGCTACGTCACCTACGACAAGCTCACCGAGGATGACCGAAAGGTGCTGGCGGCGGCGGTCAATACACTGGCCGAGGACCTGTCGACCCTGCGCGGCAAGCTCGGCCTCGACTGAGACTTGCTGAACCGGACCAATGAAGGCGGCGGTCCGAAGGGGCCGCCGTTTTCATTTCAGGTGTCAGGCGGCCTTGATCTTCTCCAACGTCGCCAAGGCCTCGACGCAGGCGGCGGCGGCTTCGCGCCCCTTGTTGGCGGCATCATTGCGGCTGCGGATCAAGGCTTGCTCATCGGTGTAGGTGGTGAGAATGCCGAAGGTGATCGGCACGCCGGTGGCGAGCGTCGCCTGCATCAGCCCGGTGGCGGCGCCAAGACTGATGAACTCGAAATGCGCTGTGTCGCCCTTGATGACGCAACCGAGGCAGATCACGCCGGCATAGCGGCCACTCTTCGCCAGAGTCTGGGCGAGGAGCGGAATCTCGAAGGCGCCGGGCGCATGGAACACATCGGTGTCGAGAAGCGGAACGCCGCGTTCCTCAAGCTCGCCGCGAGCACCGGTGAGGAGACCTTCGGTCACCTCCGGGTTGAAGCGGCTGACGATGACGGCCAGGCGGGGCGGGGTGGGGGACGAAGTCATGGGTTCCTCAGGAGTCGTGCTGGCAAAGGCTGTGGCCGAAGCGCTTGCCCTTGGTGGCGAGATAGTTGCGGTTGAAGGGGTTGGGCGGGATGACGAGCGGCACCCGTCCGGCGACGTCGATGCCATAGCCGGTGAGCGCGTCGGCCTTGGCCGGGTTGTTGGAGAGAAGCCGCAGGCGTTCGATGCGCAGCGCCTTCAGGATCTGCGCGGCGATGCCGTAGTGGCGAGCGTCGGCCGGCAAGCCGAGAGCAGTGTTGGCGTCGAGCGTGTCGAGGCCGCCGTCCTGCAGCGCATAGGCGCGGATCTTGTTGGCAAGGCCGATGCCGCGCCCCTCCTGGCCACGCAGGTAGACGACAACGCCGCCCTCGGGATCCTCGGAGATCAGCCGCTGCGCCTCATGGAGCTGCGGACCGCAGTCACAACGCAGCGAACCCAGGGCATCGCCGGTCAGACATTCGGAGTGGACACGCACCAAGGGCGTTTTGCCAAAGGGGCGGCGGACGATGGCGAGATGCTCCTCGCCATCGATCAGGCCGCGGAAGGCATGGACGCGCAGCACGCCGTCGGCGTAGGCGGTCGGAAGGTCGGCGCTCGCCACCTCCTCAACCAGCCGCTCGGTCGCCCAGCGATACTCGACGAGTTCGGCGATTGTGAGCACGGGTATGTCGTGCTCCCTGGCAAACTGGTCGAGTTCCGGCCGGCGTGCCATGTGGCCGCTTTCGCCCATCACCTCGCAGATGACCGCGGCGGGCGAGAGACCAGCGAGACGAACGAGATCGATCGCCCCTTCAGTATGGCCGTCGCGGGCCAATACGCCGCCGTCGGCCGCACGCAGCGGGAAGACGTGGCCGGGCGAGACGATGGCGCCCGGAGCCACCGCCGGGTCGGCAGCGACGCGGATGGTGTGCGCTCGATCATAGGCCGATATGCCGGTGGTGATGCCGTCGCGTGCCTCAATGGAGACGGTGAAGGCGGTTGAGCGGCGGGCGCGGTTCATCGCCACCATGGGATTGAGGCCGAGCCGGTCGATCTGTTCGCCGGGCAGCGCCAGGCAGATCAAGCCGCAGGCCTTCTTGGCCATGAAGGCGATGGCGTCGGGCGTTGCGAACTCGGCGGCAACCACGAGGTCGCCCTCGTTCTCCCGGTCCTCGTCATCGACCAACAGGACCATGCCGCCGGCCTTCAGCCGGCTCAGTGCGCGAGATAGGGCTTGCATAGAGCCTCCACATATTTGGCGATGACGTCGACCTCGACGTTGATCTCGTCGCCGAGGGCGGCGGCCGACAGGTTGGTGTGGTCCCAGGTGTGGGGGATGATGGTGATGCCGATGCGGGCGCCATTGGCCGCCGGCTCGATCGTGTTGATGGTGAGGCTGATGCCGTTGAGCGAGATCGAACCCTTCTCGACGCAATAGCGGGCGAGCTCTGTGGGCAGGTCGAACTCCAGGCGTCGGGCGTCGCTGTCGGGTGTCACTGCAATGAGCGTCGCCTTGCCGTCGACGTGGCCCTGGACCATGTGACCAGAGAGACGGTCGGCGAGCGCCACCGAGCGTTCGAGGTTGACCACCGAGCCCGTCGCGAGACGGCCAAGGTTGGAGCGCGACAGCGTTTCGGGAGACAGGAAGAAGCGGGCCGTGCCCGCCTCGTCCATCTCCGTCACGGTGAGGCAGACGCCGTTGACGGCGATGCTCTCGCCAAGCTCGAGATCGGACCAGCCGGTGGGGATGATGGCGATCAGCGAGCCACCGGTGGCTTCGGCCGTTTTGACTGCAACGGTTCGGGCAATGATGCCGGAAAACATGGGAACTTCAGCCTTTCTTGGTGTGGTTTCGGGAAGTGGTGATGTGATCGGGACTACCATCGCCGCTCTTCTTGATGGCGACGTGCTCGTCCCAGATGTCGGTGGAAAGGATGGCGTCAGTCAGCGTCGGCCCCGCCTCGACCAGCACCTCATGGACGCCTTCGCTGCCAAGATGGGCGAGGGCATCGCCGATGTCGGCAAACAGCATCGGTCTGAGGCCTCGTCGAGCCGCCTCGGCGAGATAGTCGGCCGGCACGCGCTCCGTACGATCAAGGATGGCGAGGATGCGGGCCTTGCCCGGATGATCGGGAAGGCGACGGACGGTAAACTCCGGGTTGTCGGCCAGGATGGTGGCATTGCCGGTGAGGATGGCGTCGGCCCGGCGGCGCATGCGATGGGCGAGCGTCAGCGACGTTTCCGAGGTGAAGGTGCGCTGGCCCTTGGGCGGGATCATTGAGCCCGTTTCGTCGAGGGCCTGTTTGACCGTGACGAAGGGCAGGCCGGTCGTCGTCCATTTGGCGAAGGGCGCGATAAGGCGCTCGGCCTCGGCGACGAGATGCGCGTTATCCGGATGGTTGAGCTCTTTGAGGAAGCGGACGGTGAGGCCGGCCGCGGCGAGGCGCACTGCCCCTCCGCCTTCGACGTGCGGGTTAGGATCGGTCTCGGCAATCCACACTTCGCGGGCCGATGTTGCCAGGATCGCCTCGGCGCACGGGGGCGTGCGGCCGTGATGGTTGCAAGGTTCCAGCGTGACGACGACGGTGTGGATGCGGTCGATCGTGCCGGCTGCCCGAGAGGCGGCGATGGCACGCGCCTCGGCGTGGAGATCGCCCGCCTTGCGGTGGGCCTCGACCGCGAGAACGTCGCCGAACGCATCGAGAAGGACGCAGCCGACTGGCGGGTTGGGGGAGGTGGCACCGGCGTAATCGGTCGCAGCGGCAATGGCGCGCGCAAAGGCGTCGGCGATGATGCCGGGGGCAAGAGAAGGTGTCGTTTCGTCGTGTCGTGCGCCCATGCGATCCTCGATCCATCGATCGAACGCACTTGGGGCGCAAGCGAACGCACAATAACGCGCGCCTCCGGTCAGGAGGACGCACGTGTGGCGTCAGCCGTTCTCTACCATCCGGACTATACCGTCGGCCCCGGAATCACACCGGGTCTGCTGACCCTACTCCCAAAAGAAGTAGGCGCTCGCGGGCTGACGCGCTGTCGCACGATTACCGCCGGTGGGGAGTTTCACCCCGCCCCGAGAACGTTCGCCGCCATGAAGGCGGCACTCAAAAGCATAGGCACGACGATGCGGTCACGCAAGGTCGGATCATTTACGAAGCGTGCCGTGCACGCGATCGTGTTCGGCGAGCCCCGTTGCGTTACTTCGTTGAGAAAGCGATGGGCGCAACGAGATTCTTGCGGATATCGATCGCCCGATCCTTTGGCAGCATACCGTTGTCGACCATGAAGGTCTGGTCGGCCTCGAGATTGGCGACGTCGGCATCGGTCAATGTCGGTGTGAAGTCGTAGAGCGGCAGTTGCGCTTTGGCGTCTTCGATCGAGATTTTCTGTTCCTCGGCGGCGATCTTCAGCGCCTCGTCGGGCTTGGTGGCGAGGAAGTCGAGCGCCTTGCGATGCGCAGCAAGATAGGCTTCGACGAGGTCCGGATGGGCGTCGATAAACTCTCCTGCGGCGGCCATCACCGTGGTCGGGTGGATCAACCCCTCGCCGGTGGTCAGCGTTTTGCCGCCGGCCTTCTCAACGGCGATGGCATTGTTGCCGGCCAGCGTCGCAACGTCGATCTCACCGGAGAGCAGGGCGGCGCGGGCCGTCGGCAGGTCCATGTTGATGTAGTCTACGTCATTGATGGTCAGGCCGGCGGAGGCGAGCGCGGCAACGAGGAGCTGGTGCAGCGTCGTTCCCTTGGGGCCAGCGATCTTCTTGCCCTTGAGATCGGCGAGAGCGGCAGGACCATCCGTTCGGGTCATCAGGGCAAAGGCCTTCGGCGACCGCGCATAGACGGCAATGACGCGGATGTCGACACCATTGGCCTTGGCGAGGATGGCCGAGGCGCCCCCCAGCACGGAGGCCACGTCGATGGCTCCGGCGGCGATGGCTTCGGTCTGCTTGGCGCCCGATGTGATCTCGGGCCGCTCGATTTTTATGCCCTTGGCACCAAAGTCGACTTCCAGAATGCCTTCGTGCCTCTCAACGATCGACGGCACATTGAACGGCGCTGTGACGTAGGTGACGCGCAGCGTTGCCGGATCGGCGGCGACAGCGGATGAGAGCGTGCCGGCGACGCAGGCGGCTGCGAGCGCGAGGCGGACGAACGGTTTCATTGTATCCTCCTGAATGGTCTACCTAAGGGAGCGGATCGGTGCCACCTACGAGGCGGGCAAGGATGTTTCGGCGGTGATCGACCACGGCTGGATCGGTGGCTTCGCGAGGAAACGGCAGATCGATGGCGACCCGGCCGACGACACGGCCGGTCTCCATCTCGATGACGCGTTCGCCGAGCAGCACGGCTTCTTCGACGTCGTGGGTGACCAGCACCACCGTGCGGCGACGCGCCTGCCAGATATCGACGAGCGTGCGTTGCAGCTTGCGCCGGGTGAACGCATCGAGGGCCGAGAAAGGTTCGTCGAGGAGCAGGATGTCGGGTTGCTGCGCCAAGGCGCGGGCGATGGCGACGCGCTGCGCCATGCCACCGGAAAGCTGGACGGGCAGGGCGCGTCGCGTTTCCGCGAGGCCAACGAGCATCAGAGCTTCCTCGACGCGGGCGGCAACTTCGCCGCGATCGAGCCTGCCTATCAACGGAAATGCGACATTGTCGGCGACGTCGAGCCAGGGCATCAGGCGTGCTTCCTGGAAAACGACGCCAACTTGGTCAGAAGGGTCGCGCCGAACCTCGCCCGAGCTCGGCTCGGTAAGTCCGGCGAGCAACCGCAGAAGGGTGGTTTTGCCACAGCCGGAGCGTCCCACAATCGTGGTGATCGAGCCGGCCGGAAAATGCTCCGTCACGCCGTCGACGGCGGAGAGAGTACGACCTGCGACCTGGTAATGGCGGCTCACGTCGCTGAGCTCAAGCACGGGCGGCCTCCAGGTCGGCCGACAGCCATGGGAAGACACGGCTGATGGCGATGCGCAGCAGGAGGTCGGACAGAAGGCCGATGGCGCCGATCACCAGGATGCCGGCGAGCACGATATCGGTGCGGGCGAGGTTCTCGGCGTCGATGATCATGTAGCCGAGGCCGGCCGACGAGGCGATCAGTTCGGCCCCGACAAGCGCCCGCCAGCTGTAACCGAGGCTGATCCGAAGCCCCACGACCAGTTCGGGAAGCGCCGAGGGCAGTACGATGCGCCACAGGATTTCGCGTCTTGCCAGGCCGGCGATGCGACCCACCTCGATCAGCTTCGGATCGACGCCGGAGATGCCACCTCGAAAACCAAGAAATACCGGGAAAAAGGAGGCCAGAACGATAATTCCGAGCTTCTGAGCCTCACCGATGCCGAGCCAAAGGATCAGGAGAGGGATAAGGGCCAGCGGCGGCACCTGACGAAGGAACTCGAGAAGCGGATCGAGCACGGCCCGGCACGGCCGGCTCGTTGACATCAAGACGGCGAGCGGCAGCGCCAGAGCCACCGATAGGGCAAAGCCGAGAAGCACGCGCTGGAGGCTGACCAGGGTGTGTTTCAACAGAATGCCCGAGGCGGTGAGTTCGGATAGGGCGTCAACCACTGCCGAAGGGGCTGGCAACAGATAGGCATTGGTCCATCCTGCTCGGCCGGCCAGCCACCAGATCGCGGCGACGCTGGCAAAGACGGTTGTGGGAACAAGGATGCGGCGGACTGACATGGCGGCTGTTATACGTCCAAAGTCTACGCTGTCGAGCGTTATGAGGAATTGTTGAGAATGCAAATCATAAATGGTTTCAGATGCTTGTGATAAGCGTTATACCGTACCGATCTATTGTTATCGCGTGTGGATGCTAGATGATCGTCACCGCCCTCGACTGTCCGGACCCGATGGCCATAGCCGGGCGGCTTCGCCCGCTGCCGCGCTTTGCCTTTCTCGACAGCGCGCTGGCCGGCGAGGTCCTCGGTCGCCATGCTTTTCTGGCAGCCGACCCTTTCGCGACGTTCCGGGTTGCCGACGGGCGGGTCTTCTGGAACGGCGAGGAGATAGCGCGGCAGCCAAACGATCCTCGATCGACGGGCCGCCGGGCGCTGGCCGAACTCGACCGCCGTCTGGCGCTCTATCGCCAGGCACCGGTAGCCGGCTTGCCGCCTTTTCAGGGCGGGGCCATCGGCCATGTCGCCTACGAGTTCGGCCGGTTGCTGGAGCATCTGCCGTCTATGCCGGCGTCGACCGAAGGCATCGCCGAGCTGGAGATGCACTTCTACGACGTGGTGGTCACCTGCGACCTTGCGGCCGGGCGCGCGTTTCTCATCTCCACCGGCTGGCCGGCAGAGGAGGCGGACAAACGCGACAAGCGGGCACGCGAACGCGCCGAGCAGTTTCTCGCGTTGATCGAGGGGCCGGCACCGGCCGAGCAACCTTTCATAGGCCTCGGCAGCCCGATCTTCCGGGCCAACCTCGACCGGGCCGGTTATGAGGCGGCCGTCGCGCGCACCCGCGATTACATCCTTGCCGGTGACATCTTCCAGGCCAATATCGCTCGCCGCATCGGGACGACCCTGCCGCCTGGTTTCGACGCCTGGGGGTATTATCGGGCATTGCGTGCCGCCAATCCCGCGCCCTTTGCGGCCTTTGTCGACCACGGCGAGATGCAGATTGCCTCATCATCGCCGGAGCGGCTGATCGAGGTGCGCGGCCGCCAGGTCGAGACGCGTCCGATCAAGGGCACGGCGCGCCGTGCCGCCGGTCCCGCCGAAGATGCCGCACGTGCCGCGGCGCTCGCCGCTTCGGAGAAGGACAGGGCGGAGAACGTGATGATCGTCGATCTCCTGCGTTCCGATCTTTCTGGCGTCTGCAAGCCGCATACGGTGAGGGTGCCCAGCCTTTGCGCCGTCGAGACCTACGCGTCGCTGCATCATCTCGTATCGGTGGTAACAGGCGAGCTCCGTGACGACAGGTCGGCCGTGGACGCGCTTGCCGCCGTCTTTCCGGGCGGGTCGATCACCGGTGCGCCGAAGATCCGGGCGATGGAGATCATAGCCGAGTTGGAGAGGGTTCCCCGTGACATCTACTGCGGGGCGATCGGCTACTTCGGTTTCGATGGCTCGGCCGACTTCAATATCGCCATCCGCACCGCGACCTTCGCCGGCGGGCGAGCCTCGCTCGGGGCCGGTGGCGGCATCACGCTGTTGTCCGACCCGGCGGCCGAGTTCGAGGAGGCGGAGCTGAAGGCGAGGCGGCTGATCGACGCCTTCCGGAGGCCGGCATGATCGTCGTCCTCGACAACTACGACAGCTTCGTCGGCAATGTCGCTCGCTATCTCCTGGAGCTCGGCGAAGAGGTGAGCGTGCTGCGCAACAACGCGGTCGATTTGGATGATCTGGCGGGACTTGACATGGAGGCCCTAGTCGTCAGTCCCGGCCCCTGCGGCCCGCGTGAAGCCGGCGTTTCGACGGATGCCGTGCGGTTGTTTTCGGGACGGTTGCCGATCCTCGGCATCTGCCTCGGCCATCAATGCATCGGAGCCGCCTTCGGAGCGGCGATCGTTCCGACACGCGAGCCGATGCATGGACGATCCTCGCTGATTACCCACGGAGGAACAGGCCTTTTCGCAGGGCTTCCAGACCCCTTGACAGTTGGGCGCTATCACTCGCTGGCCGTCAATGTTCTGCCTGCCACGCCGCTTCGCGTCACTGCCTGGACTAACGGCGGCGATGTGATGGCCATCGAACACGTGGAGCATCCGACCTTCGGTGTGCAGTTTCACCCCGAAAGCGTGCTGACCGAACGCGGCTATCAGATCTTTGCCAACTTCCTGTCCCACCTGCCAGGGCGGGATGGGCGGCGCATGACCGCCCCGCTCAGCCCGTTCTGATCACTCCATGGTCGGCATGATGAAGTCGGCGCCGGCACGAATGCCGGTGGGCCAGCGACTCGTCACCGTCTTGAGGCGGGTGTAGAAGCGCACGCCTTCCGAGCCGTGCATGTGGTGGTCGCCGAAGAGCGACGCCTTCCAGCCGCCGAAGGAGTGGAAGGCCATGGGAACGGGGATCGGCACGTTGACGCCGACCATGCCGGCCTGGATGCGGGTGGTGAACTCGCGCGCGCTGTCGCCGTCGCGGGTGAAGATGGCGGCGCCGTTGCCGAACTCATGCTCGTTGATCAGGCGGACGGCAGCGTCGAAATCGTCGACGCGGACGATGCCGAGTACCGGGCCGAAGATTTCCTCGCGATAGATGCGCATGTCCGGGCTGACGTTGTCGAACAGCGTGGCGCCCAGGAAATAGCCGTTCTCGGCGCCTGGACTGACGAAACCGCGGCCGTCGAGCACCAGCGTTGCGCCCTCGGCGACGCCGCTGTCGACATAGCCGCGCACCTTTTCCAGATGCGGCTTCGACACCAGCGGACCCATTTCCGACGCTTTGTCGGTGCCGGCGCCGATGACCAGCTTCTTGGCCCGTTCGGCGAGCTTTTCGACGAGCGCGTCGGCCGTCGCCTTGCCGACCGGCAGCGCGATGGAGATGGCCATGCAACGCTCGCCGGCGGATCCATAGGCGGCGCCCATGAGGGCGTCGGCCGCCTGGTCGAGATCGGCGTCGGGCATGATGACCATATGGTTCTTGGCGCCGCCCAGCGCCTGGCAGCGCTTGCCGTTCCTGGTCGCCGTCTCGTAAATGTAGCGGGCGATCGGCGTCGAGCCGACGAAACTGATGGCGGATACGTCGCGATCGTGGAGCAGGGCGTCGACGGCGACCTTGTCGCCATGAACGACCTGGAAGACGCCCTTCGGGAGGCCCGCCTCGGTCAGCCAGTCGGCGATCAGCAATGACGCGCTGGGGCAGCGTTCCGAGGGCTTCAGGATGAAGGCGTTGCCACAGGCGAGCGCCACCGGGAACATCCACATCGGCACCATGGCTGGGAAGTTGAAGGGCGTGATGCCGGCGACGACCCCGAGCGGCTGGCGCAGCGAATGGCTGTCGACGCCGGTGCCGACGTTTTCCGAGAACTCGCCCTTCAGAAGTTCGGGCGCGGCGATGGCGAACTCCACCACCTCGATGCCGCGCTGGATCTCGCCGCGCGCGTCGCTCAGCACCTTGCCGTGCTCGGCAGTGATGACGGAGGCAAGCTCGCCGGCCCGCTGTTCCATGATGCCCAGGAAACGGTTGAGGATGCGGGCGCGCCGCAGGGGCGTCGTTGCCGCCCAGCGCGGCTGGGCCGCCTTGGCCGCCTCGACGGCGGTCCGCACCTCCGCTTCGTTGGCCAACGCCACACGCCCGGTCTCGGCGCCGGTGGCGGGATTGAACACCGGGGTCGTACGGCCCGAGTTGGGAGAGACATGGCTGCCGTCGATGAAGTGGCCGATGGTTGTCGTCATTTCCCTTATTTCCCTCCGGTTGAGCATGCATGCGATGCTCGCTGGAGGTGATGATGAACCAGAGGCTGTTGCGCGGCAATATGCTGGCTTGGACAAGCATTGTGCATTAATGTGCAGACATGGATTGGGATCACTTCCGCGTCTTTCTGGCTGTGGCGCGTGGCGGACAACTCTCGGCTGCGGCCCGCCGGCTCGGTGTCAATCACACGACGGTGGCGCGCCGTCTCGATGGTTTGGAGGCCGAGCTCGGCACAGCGCTGTTCGAGCGGCGGCCGACGGGCTGCGTGCTGACGGAGGCCGGCGAACGGCTGATCCCGCTGGCCGAGCGCATCGAGATCGAGACGCGGGCGGCGCTGGCTGCGGTGTCGTCAGGGGAGACCGAGATTACCGGTACCGTTCGCATTGGCGCGCCCGACGGTCTCGGCAACAGCTTTCTGGCGCGCGAGTTGGGGTTGTTCGCGGCGCAGCATCCGGGAATCATCGTGGAGCTGGTTCCGCTGCCGGTGAAGTTCTCGGTGTCGCGTCGAGAGGCCGATCTTGTCATTGAGTTGTCGCGCCCGACGACGGGCCGCCTCGTTGCCACGCGGCTCGTCGATTATACGCTCGGTGTCTATGCGGCGGAGAGTTACCTCGCCAACCACGGCATCCCCGCCAGCCTCGGCGATCTCGCCGGTCACCGCCTCGTCACTGGTATCGACGACTATACATACTCGTCGGCGCTCGATTATGCCGCCACGTTGCAGGCCTATTCCAAGCGGCTCTACCGCTGTGCCGGTGCGACCAGTCAGTTCGAGGCGATCTCAGCCGGGGCGGGCGTCGGCGTGCTGCACGACTTCATGGCGCTCGGTGCACCAACGCTTGTTCGAGTGCTGCCGGAGGTGAGCTTTTCGCGAACCTATTGGCTGATCGGTCACCCCGGAGCGACATCGATTGCTGCCATCGCCGCCTGCCGGCGCTATCTCGTCGAGACGTTCCGTCGTCAGCGCCGCCATTTCCAGCCATTGGCTCAGTCCAGGGTATCAGCGTCTCCGGAAACCGATGGCCTTGGAAGCGATTTCCAATAAAATCGACGCCTATGGAACAAACTTCCATTGGCCGACGTTCGATCACAAGCCCATGCTTTGGCGTGGCTGCGACTTTCGTATAAAATTCCGCTGACCCATCAAGTTATCTGTGTGAGTGAAGGCCATGGACAGGGCGCCGAGACTGTGGACGGGCGAGGTCGCCGGCAACCGTTCGGCAGCTATCGATCTCTATTGGCATCGTCTCAAGGGCGAAGCCGAGGCCGCCATGGCTCGCGAGCCGGCGCTGACCTCGCTTCTCGTCTCCACCATTCTCGAACAGCCTGATCTGGCAACCGCGCTTGCCAGCCGCCTCGGTCAGCGTCTTGCCGGGGACGAGTTGTCGCCCGAAATGATCTCTCGGACGGTGCTGCGGGTGATCGACGCCGAGCCTGCGATCCTTGACGCCGTGCACTCTGACCTCAAGGCGGTGGTCGAACGCGACCCCGCATCGGGCCGGCTGATCGAACCCTTCCTGTTCTTCAAGGGATTCTCCGCCATCGAGACGCACCGTATCGCCCATCATCTCTGGCGGGCCGGCCGGCGCGACATGGCGCTGGTGTTGCAGAGCCGCTCGTCGTCGGTGTTCCAGACCGACATTCATCCCGGCGCGACGATCGGGCAGGGCATCTTCATCGATCATGCGACCGGCGTGGTGATCGGTGAGACGACCGAGATCGACGACGAGGTCTCCATCCTTCAGGACGTGACGCTGGGCGGCACCGGCACGCATACCGGCAAGCGCCACCCGACCATCCGGACCGGCGTGATGATCGGTGCCGGCGCCCAGATCTTCGGACCGGTCGAGATCGGCGCCTATTCCAAGATCGCCGCCGGTTCGCTGGTGACGACCGCCGTGCCTGCCCATTCGACGGCGGTCGGCACGCCGGCCCGCATTATTGTTGGCGATGCTCCCGAGAACCCGGCTCGCAACATGGATCAGATGCTCACGGAACGCGACTATTCCGCCTTCACCTGGGTGATCTGATTGGGATTTTGGATGGGCGTTGCGTCACGCTGCGGCCTAACGGTGATCCATTCTGCAAAGTATTGATACTTTCTGCTGAGAAACGACGACTCTCGTTGACGGTGACAGCCTTGCGAAACTAGGTTCATCACCGGGATAGGGGAGGAGTCTGCGATGTCACGCGAGAAGGGGCCGACGCATGTCGCCGCGGTGGATGTCGGCGCCGGCAGCGGTCGCGTCATGCTGGCAGCGTTCAACGGCGAGCGTATCGAGTTGACCGAAGCGCATCGCTTCGAGACGCCGCTCGGCGTCGATCCGGCAACTGGTCATGACTGCTGGGACAGCGAAGCGATCGTTCGAGAGATCCGCCTCGGGATCGACAGGGCGGATGGGATGGCCCCCATCGACAGCGTCGGCTGCGACACCTGGGGCGTCGATTATGTGTTGCTGGACGAGAGTCTGCGCCAGATCGGGCTTTCGGTCGCCTATCGCGACGATCGTACCGTCGGACTGATCGACGAGGTGACGGCGATCATGCCGGCTGCCGAGATCTATCGGCGCACGGGCATCCATTTCCAGCCCTACAATACGCTCTATCAGTTGCGGGCCACGGCGAAGCAGCATCCGGATTGGCTCTCGGCTGCGCGGCACCTGCTGTTCACGCCCGACTACCTGCATTTTCGCCTGTCCGGCGTGATCGCCAATGAGTACTCGATTTCTACCACCTCTCAGCTTCTGTCGCTGGAGACGCGGGATTGGGACGCGGACCTTTTGAAACTCGCAGGCGTGCGGCCGGGCCTCATGAAGAAACCGGTGGAGCCCGGAACCGTGTTGGGTCCGATGATCGGCCGCGAGGGGAAGCGGCCGGTTCTGGTCATCGCGCCCGGCGGCCACGATACCGCCTCGGCCGTGGCGGTCGCCCCGCTGAACGGACCCGATGAGGCCTTCCTGTCGTCGGGAACATGGTCGCTGATGGGGCTCGAAAGCTCGGTTCCCTATGTGGACGAACGGGCGCTCGGCTTCAACATCGGCAACGAAGGCGGCGTTTGCCGTCGCTATCGCGTATTGAAGAACCTCATGGGTCTCTGGCTCGTTCAAAGGGTCCGCAAGGAGTTCGGTGAGCCGGCCTTTGGCGACCTGGTGGCGGCCGCTGCGGCGGCACCTGCCTGGGCGAGCCTGATCAACCCCGATGACCCGCGCTTTCTCAACCCCGCCTCCATGACCGCCGCCATTCAGGCGCTGGCCGCCGAACATGGCGAACCGGTGCCGGAAGGGCTCGGCGCGGTGGCTCGAACGGTGTTCGATAGCCTCGCGCTCGACTATGCGCGTGTGAAGGACGAACTCGAAACGCTGACCGGTCGACCGCTCACGCGCATACACATTATCGGCGGTGGGTCGAAGAACGGTCTTCTCAACCAGCTGACGGCCGATGCCTGCGGCATTCCGGTCAGCGCCGGGCCAGTCGAGACCTCCGCGCTCGGCAACGCCGCGCTTCAGATGATGGGGCTCGGCGTGATCGGCTCCCTGGAAGAAGCGCGAGGCATCGTGCGCCGTTCGTTTGGCGTGGCCGAGATCGCACCGGGTGCCGTCGTGCCGCCCGGCGTTCGCGACCGCTTCCGGTTGATTGTCGAGGCAACGCCATTGGTCCATTGAGGCGGATCGGCGCTCTCTGTCGTCGCGGAGCGTTCCTGGAAAAGGGGGCCCTCATCATCCTATTTGCTAAGGGAAACCTCGCACGTTAAGCGTTTCTTCACCTTGTCGCGAAGGAACGGATACAATAATCCAGTCCTGTTTGCATCGTTACAGTGAAGCGGAAGGCTGCCTTTGGGAGGGGTGCCGCTCTTGTTTGCCCGTTCGGAATCCTGGGGAGGAGGATGAACGGTCGGCACGGCGGCGATGTGTTGGGATCAGAAGCGAAACCATCCCATTCGGGCGCCCGGCATGTCCGGCCGGGCGACGGTTTGGCTTGCCTGACAATCCGCCTTCCCTTGGCCTGGTTTCCGTCGGGAGGAGAAGATGTCAGCAGTCAGCAAGATGCCACGCTCGCCGGGCGAATGGCTCGTCTGGATAGTGATCGCCGTGGTTGGCGCCGGCGCCCTCGGCGTTGTCGCCCTCAGCCGCGGCGAGACGATCAATGCGCTGTGGCTGGTGGTCGCGGCCGTTGCCACCTATCTCGTCGCTTTCCGCTTTTATGCGCTCTACATCGTCAACCGGGTGCTGGGCGCCGATCCCGCCCGCCGCACGCCGGCCGTACGGCGCAATGACGGCCTCGATTATGTGCCGACCGACAAGTATGTGCTCTTCGGACATCATTTCGCGGCCATTGCCGGCGCCGGTCCGCTGGTCGGCCCGGTTCTGGCGGCGCAGATGGGTTATCTCCCCGGAACCATGTGGCTGATCGCCGGCGTGATTTTCGCCGGTGCCGTACAGGATCTGTTGATCCTCTTCGCCTCGACCCGCCGTGACGGCCGGTCGCTCGGCGACATGATCAAGACCGAACTCGGCGTGGTACCCGGCGTCGTCGCCTCGATCGGCATCCTGATGATCATGATCATCCTGCTCGCCGTGCTTGCCCTCATTGTCGTCAAGGCACTGGTCGGCAGTCCGTGGGGCACGTTCACGGTGTTCGCCACAATTCCGATCGCCATCCTGATGGGCCTCTACAGCCGGTTCTTCCGGCCCGGCCGCATCGGTGAGATGAGCGCCATCGGCGTTGTTCTGCTGCTGCTCGCCATCATGTTCGGCCGTACGGTCGCCGAAAGCGAGACGCTGGCGCCGCTGTTCACCTACAAGGGCGAAGCCCTGGCCCTGATCCTGATCGGCTACGGCTTCGTTGCCTCGGTGCTGCCGGTCTGGTTCCTGCTCGCCCCGCGCGACTATCTGTCGACCTTCCTGAAGATCGGCACCATCCTGGCGCTGGCCATCGGCATCGTCTTCGTGATGCCGGACATGAAGATGCCGGCGGTGACCAAGTTCGTCGACGGCACGGGGCCGGTGTTCTCAGGTAATCTCTTCCCGTTCCTGTTCATCACCATCGCCTGCGGTGCGATCTCCGGCTTCCATTCGCTGATTTCGTCGGGCACCACGCCCAAGATGATCGAGAATGAGAGCCAGTTCCGCTTCATCGGCTATGGCGCGATGCTGATGGAAAGCTTCGTCGGCATCATGGCGCTGATCGCCGCCTCGGTCATCGAGCCGGGCGTCTATTTCGCCATGAACACCGCGCCGGGCGTCATCGGCACCACGGCGGAGCAGGCAGCGCAGGTGATCTCGGGCTGGGATCCGCTGTTCACCGTCACGCCGGACATGCTGACGGATATGGCGAAGAATGTCGGCGAGGCGACCATCCTGTCGCGCGCAGGCGGCGCGCCGACGCTGGCGGTCGGCATGGCCCATATCCTGTCGGGCGTAATCGGCGGCGTGGCCTTGATGCCCTTCTGGTATCACTTCGCCATCCTGTTCGAGGCGCTGTTCATCCTGACGACGGTCGACGCAGGCACGCGAGTCGCCCGCTTCATGATCCAGGATCTGATCGGCACGGCGGTTCCCGCCTTCCGCCAGACCCATAGCTGGACGGCCAACCTCGTTGCCACGGCACTCGCCGTCGCGGCCTGGGGCTACTTCCTCTACCAGGGCGTCGTTGATCCGCTTGGCGGCATCAATACGCTGTGGCCGCTGTTCGGCATCGCCAATCAGATGCTGGCGGCAATCGCGCTGGCCTTCGCGGCGGTGATGCTGTTCAAGATGAAGCGGCAGGCCTATGCCTGGGTGGCGCTGGTGCCACTCACCTGGCTCGCCGTCTGCACGCTGACCGCCGGTTGGCAGAAGCTGTTCGACGGTCGTCCGGCGGTGGGTTTCATCGCCCAAGCCAACCGCTTCTCCAAGGCGATCTCCGAGGGCACCATCCTGGCGCCGGCCAAGACGGTGGAGGAGATGCAGCGCGTCGTCTTCAACCAATGGGTCGATGCGTCGCTCACCGCCGTGTTCATGATCATTGTCGTGGGCATGCTGGTGTTCGGCGTGCAGGCGATGCTGAGGGCTTTGCGCGAGCAGAAGCCGACTGCCAGCGAGGTGGGCGATGACTTGTCAGGTGTGCGGCCTCAGGCTACCTGACCCGAAAGAGGTTGGCCTGAAGCTCGTTCAGACGGCGCGCTTGATGGTCGGCGTTCCCGATTACGACACCTATGTCGCACATCGCTCCGCCAACCATCCGGACGAACCGGTCATGACGAAGGAGGAGTTCTTCCGCAACAGTCAGGAGCGCCGCTATGGCGGCGGCTCCAACGGTGGCGTGTTCCGCTGCTGCTGACGGAAGGCAACACAAGGGCGGCGTCGGCTTCTTCAGATGAGGAGCCGGCGCCGTCTTTTCGTCGATTGCCCTTGCGATCACTCCCTGGCGCCCCCCATGTCTTTGCCGAGGGTGGGAAGGAGAAGAGAATGATGCGTATCGCAAGTGGCTTGCTGCTCGGCGGCTTGCTATCGACACTCGTGGGGCCGGCGCTGGCTGGCGAGGTTTTCAGCTTCGATCGGGTGCGAGCGGGGCTGGATTCCAACCGCATCCATCTTGTCGACGTTCGCGAGGCCGACGAGTTTGCCGCCGGTCACGTGCCGGGCTCGGTCAACATGCCTCTTTCGGCTTTCAAGGTCGAGCAACTGCCGCCGCCATCGGAGATCCCCGTGGTCCTGATGTGCCGCTCCGGGCGCCGTGCCGGCGAGGCGCTGGCGATAGCAGAGGCGGCCGGACGCTCGGACGTCGGCGTCTATCCCGGCAGCATGATCGAGTGGACAGAGAAGAACGGCCCGGTTGTCGCCGGGCCGTGACTGGGGCCGACTTAGGTTCGGCGGCAACGGTGAACGCGTGCTTCCCACCCGGACAGTCGGGTGCCTTCGGACGGCGCCGCCAGATTGGCGATCAAACGGTCGCCGATCTCCACCCCGGCCGGTAGGTCGACCTCGATCGTCTCGCGCGAGAAGTTGAGCAGGACGAGCAGGGTCTCGTCCCCCAGCGTTCGCGTGTAGGCGAAAAGCTGTAGGTGCTCCGGTGCGAGGTCGACATAGTCGCCGTAGACGAGGGCTGGATGCGCCCGGCGCAGTTCGGCGAGCTTGGCATAGTGATGATAGACCGAGCCGGGGTCGGCGAGCGCCGTCTCGGCATTGATCTCGGGATAATTGGGATTGACCGTGAGCCAGGCCTTGTCGGCAGTGGTGAAGCCGCCATTCGGCGCGTTGCTCCATTGCATCGGCGTGCGGGCGTGATCGCGGCTGGTGCGCGCCATGCCATCGAGGAACTCTGAAGCCGGTACCCGTCCCGTCACGACGTCCGCCTTCCAGGCATTCCGGACGGCGATGTCGTCATACTGCTCGAGGGAGGTGAAGGGGTAGTTGGTCATGGCGAGCTCGTCGCCCTGGTAGACGAAGGGCGTGCCGTGCAGCGTCATCAGCATGGTGGCCAGGAGCTTGGCCGAGGGGACGCGCCAAGGCTCGGCATCGTCGCCGAAGCTGCTGACCATGCGGGCGTTGTCGTGGTTGGAGAGGAAGACCGTGTTCCAGCAATAGGGGCCGGCGTTCTCTTCCTGGCGTCTGTAAATCGCCTTCAACTCTGGTAGCGCCCATTGCCTGTAGCGGTGACCGGCGCGGCACAGGAGAACGGCGTCGAAGTTGAAGATCATGTTCAGCTCGCCGCGTCGCTCGTCGACGAGGTCGGGCGTCTGTGCCGGGGTAACGCCGAAGGCTTCACCCACGGTCATCACGTCGTATTTCGACAGGACCTCGCGGTTCATCTCTTGCAGGAACTCGTGCATGCGCGGGCCGACGGCATGGTAATACTCCGTGCGCTCGCGGTGTTCCGGCGGATAGTTGGGGAAGGTCTGCTCCTTGGAGATCATCGGTATGACGTCCATGCGGAAGCCATCGACGCCTTTGTCGAGCCAGAAGCGCATGAGATCGTAGACCTCGGCGCGCAGCTTGTCGTTCTCCCAATTGAGGTCGGGCTGCTTCTCGGCAAACAGATGCAGGTAATATTCGCCGGTCGCCGGATCGAGCGTCCAGGCGGAACCCGAGAAATAGGAGCGCCAATCGTTCGGCGGGCCATCGCCGCGGCCGGGGCGCCAGATGTAGTAGTCGCGGTAAGGGTTGTCCTTCGACTTGCGGCTTTCGACGAACCAGACATGCTCGTCCGACGAATGGTTGACCACAAGGTCGATGATGAGCCGCATGCCGCGCGCCTTGAGCCCGGCGAGCAGGGCGTCAAAATCCTCCATGGTCCCGAACTCGGCCATCACCTTGCGGTAGTCGCGGATGTCGTAGCCATTGTCGGCATTGGGTGAATCGTAATGTGGGCTCAGCCAGACCACATCGACGCCGAGCCCCTTGAGGTAATCGAGACGCGAAATGATACCGGGGATGTCGCCGATGCCGTCGCCGTTCGAGTCCTGGAAGGAGCGCGGATAGATCTGGTAGACCACGGCCTCTTTCCACCAGCGGCGGCGAATGGTCTCTTCATTTTCCGACATGGCTTTCTCCCTTTGCAGCCTCTCGGGCGTGCTTATCTCATGCACGTTAGCAAAAACGATTCATCGCAACGATGACGAAGTGGCGTTGCCAGCTATCGCGCTGACGCAAAAAGCCGGTAACGTGACTTCCAAAGCGCATTGAGGGGCATTTTGTTTCAGTTGCAGCGATCAATCTTATCTCGACAATCCATTTGACGGATCAAAGCGGCGGTTATTGACTGGCGGCTCGAAAAGACAAGCGCTGGAGGCTGGCGATCGGTTCGTCGGTCTTCATCTCGGGAGGAAATCGCCATGCAATACGCCCGGTTTGGGAAGTCGGGGCTGGAAGTCAGCCGCATCTGTTTCGGCTGCATGTCCTTCGGCACGGTGATGGAAGAACGCCCCTGGGTGCTCGGCCTCGACGAGGCGCGGCCGCTGTTCCGGCGGGCCTGGGAAGCCGGCATCAACTTCTTCGATACCGCCAATGTCTACGCGGCCGGCTCCAGCGAGGAGATCACCGGCACGGTTCTGAAGGAACTGGCGCCGCGCGAGGAAATCGTGCTCGCCACCAAGGTGTTCTTTCCGATGCGGCAGGGGCCGAACGGCCACGGCCTGTCGCGCAAGGCGATCCTCAGCGAGATCGACAACAGTCTCAAGCGGCTCGGCACCGACTATGTCGACCTCTACCAGATCCACCGCTTCGACCCCTTTACCCCGGTCGAGGAGACCATGGAGGCGCTCCACGACGTGGTGAAGGCCGGCAAGGCCCGCTACATCGGCGCGTCCTCAATGTTCGCCTGGCAGTTCGCCAAGATGCAGCGCGTGGCCGAGCTCAACGGCTGGACGAAGTTCGCCTCGATGCAGAACCAGGTAAGCCTCGTCTATCGCGAGGAGGAGCGCGAAATGCTGCCGCTCTGCCGCGATCAGGGCGTGGCCGTCATTCCCTGGAGTCCGCTGGGCGGCGGCAAGCTGACGCGCCCCTGGGGTACGGAGACCAAGCGCAACACCACCGACCGCCACAACAAGGGCATGTATGAGCGCACCGAGGGCAACGCGCCTGAGGTGGTGGCGGCGGTCGAGAAAGTGGCCAAGGTGCACGGGCGGTCGATGGCCGAAGTGGCGCTTGCCTGGGTGCTGCAGGTCGATGGGGTCACCTCGCCGATCATCGGTGTCAGCAAGATGAGTCATCTCGACGATGCCATCGCTGCGGTTGATCTCAAGCTGAGTGCCGAAGACGTCGCAGCGCTGGAAGCGCCCTATCAGACCTTCATGGTGAAGTCTCTTTGACGCGGCTTAGCCGCCTTGCCGATGGACAGCGGTGACAGGACGGTCTTTGCTGGCTGGGTCACCGCCCCGGCATGACAGCCGGCGGAGGCGCATGACGAAGGAGGCTCTTATGACGAAGCCGCTCAGCATCCCCGATCTCGCCGGCAAGGCCGTTCTCATTACTGGCGCTTCGTCCGGTATTGGCGCAGCGTTGGCGCGTGCCTTTGCCGAGCAGGGCGCGTCGGTGGGTGTCCACTACAACTCGTCGGCAGCCGCGGCTGAGGCGCTATGCGCGGATATCCGCGCCGTCGGCGGCAAGGCCACCGCCGTGCACGGCGACGTCACGAAGTCGGCGGAGATCACCCGGGTTGTCGAGGAGACGGCCATGGCCTTCGGTCGCCTCGACGGCCTCGTCAACAACGCCGGCGGCATGGTGGCTCGCATGCCCTATGGCGCCTTCGACGAAGCGGTGTTCGAGGAGATCATTGGCCTCAACGTCCGCTCGGTGCTGGTGGCCTCGCACGCCGCCTTGCCGTTCCTGAAGGCTCAGCAAGGCTTCGTCATCAACACAACGTCCATCGCCGCGCGCACCGGCGCCAGCCTTGGTGCCGGGCCCTATGGTTCGGCCAAGGCATTCATCGAGAACGCGACGCGCGGCATGGCCAAGGAGTTCGCGCCCTTCGGAGTCCGCGTCAACGCGGTGGCGCCGGGTATCGTCGAGACGCCCTTCCACGAGCGCTACTCCGACCAAGCCTATCTCGACGCCATGCGGGCCACCATTCCTCAGCAGCGGCTCGCCAAGCCGGAGGATATGGTCGGCCCCTATCTGTTCCTCGCCTCGGCGGCGCTGTCCGGCTACATGATCGGGCAGGTGCTGGAGGTGAACGGCGGACAATTGATGACCTGACAGGGCCCGGCGGGACCGGCGCCTCACTTCGGAGCATATGATGGGAAGCAAGATCGTCTTCACCGGCGGCTCGGGCAAGGCCGGCCGACACGTCGTTCCCTACCTCAAGGCTAGGGGGCACGACGTCTTCAACCTGGATCTGAAGCCGCTCGATTGCCCTGGCGTGACGACGCTTGCCTGCGATCTCACCGATGGCGCGCAGGTCTACAGCGCGCTTTCCATGCATTTTGATTTCGACAGTCTGGCCAGCGGCTCGCGGCCGTTGCTGCCGGACGCCGTCGTTCACTTCGCGGCGGTGTCGCGCATCCTGCTGACGCCCGACAATCACACCTTCGAGACCAACGTGATGTCGACCTACAATATCATCGAGGCGGCGATGAAGCTCGGCATCCGCAAGGTGATCATTGCGTCGAGCGAGACGACCTTTGGCGTCTGCTTCGCCGAGGGTGACAAGGACTTTCACGAGTTCCCGCTGACCGAGGAGTATGACACCGATCCGATGGACAGCTACGGTCTGTCCAAGGTGGTGAACGAGAAGACGGCCCGGGCCTTCGCCATGCGCTATGGCGCCGACATCTATGCCCTCAGGATCGGCAACGTCATCGAGCCCCACGAATACGCCAACTTCCCCGGCTTCATGCAGGACCCGCTGACGCGTAAGCGCAACGCCTGGAGCTATATCGACGCTCGCGATCTCGGTGAGATCGTCCACCTTGCCTTGGGCAAGAACGGGCTGGGCTTCCAGGTGTTCAATGCGGTCAACGACACGATCACTGCTCGCGAGCCGACCGAGGCCTTCCTCAAAAAGGTCTGCCCCAACACGCCGCACAGCCGGCCGCTGGTCGGTTACGAGGCGCCGATTTCCAACGAAAAGATCCGAACCGTGCTGGGCTTCAAGGAGCAGCACGACTGGCGGAACTACGCGAGCTGACCGACATTGGGAGGGGCGGTCTCAGGCCGCCTCCGCCTCCTCGTCGACGCTCTTGGCAGTGATCAAAAGATCCATGAAGGCCTTCGGCGCACCGTCGAGAATGATCTCGTCGCTGCTGCCGGCCAGCGTGGCAACGGCCAGCTCCCAGCACATCTGCGGCTCGGCGAGCCGGACGACGCCGAGCGTTTCCGCCTCCGCCTCGGCGATCGCCTCAGGCACCAGCGCCACGCCGAGGCCGCGCGACACCAGTTCGATCAGCGTGCCGAGGTCGTTGACCTCGAAGGCGACGCGGCGCTCGACTCCGGCATGACGGAAACCGGTGTCGACGAGCTGTCGCGTGCCCCAGGCCTGCTCGAAGTCGACGAAGGGCTCGTCGCGAAATGCCGACAGCGGCACATCGGACCGACCGGCCAGCGGATGATCCTTGGCTGAGATGGCCACGAGATACTCGCAGGCAATCATCCTGGTGGCGATGCCGCGCGGCGCTTCGATCAGCGGCACGATGGCAAGATCGATAGCTCCGGAGCGGATCTTGTCGATGAGATGGTCGGCGTTGCCCTGGCAGAGGCGCACCTCGATGCCAGGATAGAGTTCGTGGAACGAGGCGAGCAGGGCGGGCAGGTCGACGAAGGCCGGCAGGCTCTGCACCGTGCCGATGGCGAGGCGGCCGCGCGCCAGGCCTTGCACGGCGGCAACCGCGTCGCGCGCCTCGCGTACCGCCTCGATGGCAAGGCGCGCCTTGTCGAGAAAGACGCGACCGGCGGCGGTGAGCTGCACCTGGCGGGTGTTGCGCATGAACAGTTTGGCGGCCAGCTCGTCTTCCAGGGATCGGATGGATGTCGACAGCGCCGATTGCACGATGTTGACCCGGCGGGCGGCACGGGTGAAGTGCATCTCCTCGGCGACGGCGACGAAATGCTGAAGTTGGCGTAATTCCATTTGGGTCCGCTTTATTGTGCTTTTGATGCGATCAATACAGCTCTCTCGTTCGGGTGGGAAGATGAAAACTCGTGCAGCCCAGCCTGCCATATCGGCGCGCGGCCGCTGGACCCGCTGGGATGCGCGGTGTATGCAAAACCGCTTCAAAAAAATGATGGTGTGACCGGAGTTCCTCAGCCGATGTTTTCACGTGCCCTGCTGTTCGACATGGACGGAACACTGACCAACAGCGATCCTTTCCACCATGAGGCCTTCGTGGAGTTCGGCAAGGCCTATGGTGTCGACATCGACGAGCCGACCTTTCTGAAGTACATTTCCGGTCAGGCTAACGCGCTGATTTTCAAGAATCTTTTCTCACATGTGGCCACGGAAGACCATCCGCGCCTCGCTGACGAGAAGGAAGCGCTGTTCCGGCGGCTCATCGTCGGCCGGCTGAAGCCGATCGATGGGCTGGTCGATGTGCTCAACTGGGCGAAGGAGCAAAGGGTAGGGTTGGCGGTAGTCTCCAACGCCCCCCGTCTCAACGTGACCGACATGCTGTCCCAGCTCGGCGTCGCCGAGTATTTTCACACCATCGTCGCGGGAAGCGAAGTGGCGCACGGCAAGCCCGATCCGCTGCCTTACCTCACCGGGCTCGAACGACTGGGCGTGCCGGCCGGCCGAGCAATGGCTTTCGAAGATGCGCCTCCCGGTATCAGGGCGGCGCATGCGGCGAATATCTTCACTGTCGGGCTGACGACCACGCTCGACGAGGCGGCGGTCAAGACCAACGGCGCCGATCTCGCTGTACCGAACTATCAGGCACCAGCGTTGTGGGAAGCCATCGGACGGGTGTTGGGGTAAAGGAGGGCGACGGAGCCGCCCCCACCTTACTCGGCGATCAGCAACTCGTCGTCGTCGAGCGTCTGGCCGCGAACGCGGCGAAACATGTCGATCAGATCCTCGACATCAAGATTGCGCCGGTTGTTACCCTCGACATCAAGCACGATCTCGCCGCCGTGCAGCATGATGGTGCGGTTGCCGTAGTCGAGCGCCTGCCGCATCGAGTGCGTCACCATCAGCGTCGTCAGCTTGTTGGCGCCGACGATCTTCTCGGTGAGCTTCATGACGAACTCGGCCATGCCGGGATCGAGGGCGGCGGTATGCTCGTCGAGCAGCAGCACGTCGCAACCGGCCATCATCGCCATCACCAGCGACACTGCCTGGCGCTGGCCTCCCGACAGCATGGCCATGCGGTCGGTCATGCGGTTCTCGAGGCCGAGATCGAGTTCGGCGATCCGCTCGCGGAAGAGCTTGCGACGGCTGTGGCTGAGGGCCAGCTTGAGGCCGCGCCGTTGGCCGCGCTTGTGGGCGAGCGCCAGGTTTTCCTCGATGGAGAGGGCGCCGCAGGAGCCGGCCAGCGGATCCTGGAAGACGCGGGCGACGCGGCCGGCGCGGGCGGCGGTCGGCAGCTTCGTGACGTCGGCGTCGCCAATGCGAACGCTGCCCTCAACGGGAATGACGTCGCCGGCCAGGACGCCGAGCAAGGTGGACTTGCCGGCGCCGTTGGAGCCGATGACGGTGGTGAAGGCGCCTTCCTTGATGGTCAGCGAGACGCCACTGAGCGCCTTTTTTTCCAGCGGCGTACCGCGTCCGAACACGACGTGGACGTTGTCGAGGGAGATCATGACGAAAGCACTCCCCGCTTGAGGCGCGGCAGCACCAGCGCGAAGGTGACAAGGACGGCGGTGACGAGGTTGAGGTCCGAGGCCTGAAGGCCGAGCGAGTCGGAGGACAGCGCCAACTGGATGGCGATACGGTAGACGATGGAACCGATGACGCAGCCGATCAGCGCAATCAGGATGCGGCGGCTGCCAAACAACGTTTCGCCGATGATCACCGCCGCGAGGCCGACGACGATGGTGCCAACGCCGGAGGTGACGTCGGCAAAGCCGTTGGTTTGGGCGAACAGGGCGCCGCCGAGCGCCACCAGCGCGTTGGACAGCGCGATGCCCAAATAGATCTGGCGGTCGGTGTTGATGCCCTGGGCGCGAGCCATGCGGGAGTTGGCGCCGGTGGCGCGCATCGCAAGGCCGGCGTCACTCTCGAGATAGCGCCAGACGACGATCAGCGCCGCAATGGCCAGGACCAGGAGGAACATCGGCCGAACCATGAAGTCCCGGAGGCCGTTGCCATAAAAGGGGGTCAGCATGGTGTCGACGGAGAGCAGCGCCACGTTCGGTCGCCCCATCACCCTGAGGTTGACCGAGAACAGGGCGATCATGGTCAGGATCGACGCCAGGAGATTCAGGATCTTGAAGCGGACGTTCAGCGTCGCGGTGACCAGCCCGGCGAGCGCGCCGGCCAGCATGGCGACGGCGGCGGCCAGCCAGGGATTGACGCCGGCCATGATCAGCACGGCGGTGACGGCAGCACCGAGCGGGAAGGTTCCGTCGACGGTGAGGTCGGGAAAGTCGAGGACGCGGAAGGCGAGATAGACGCCGAGCGCGACGAAGGCATAGACGAGGCCGAGTTCGACGGCCCCCCAGAGAGCGATTTGGCTCACGCGCAACGATCCTTGTGCTGGACATCCCGGGCCGGCGCGCTGGGCGCCGCGTAACGCGGGGTATCCGGGCCGGCGAACCGGCCGTTCGTCAGGAAACCCGCCCCGCCGTGCCAGACAGCGGGGCAGGTCGCCCCAGTTACTCGATCACCTTGGTGGCGCGGGCGACCACGGCCTCGGGCAGCGTCACGCCCATCTTGGTGGCGGCGGACTTGTTGACCACGAGGTCGGTGCCCTTGGCGACGGTCGCGGGAATGTCGCCGACGGTTTCACCCTTCAGCACGCGGACGACGATGTCGCCGGTCTGCTTGCCGACGTCGTAGTAATTGAAGCCGAGAGCGGCGATCGCGCCGCGCGCCACGCTGTCGGTGTCGGCAGTGAACAGCGGCAGCTTCGATTCCTCGGCCACGCCGACCGCCGATTCCAGCGCCGAAATGATGGTGTTATCGGTCGGGATGTAGACGGCGTCGGCCTTGCCGACCAATGCGCGGGTTGCGCCCTGGACCTCGGCGGTTTTGGTGGCGGCCGACTCGATCACCTCGACACCGGCCTTCTCAGCCTCCGCCTTGAGGGCGGCCAGCAGCGACACCGAGTTGGCCTCACCCGAGTTGTAGAGGAAGCCAAGCTTCTTGACGTTCGGCAGGATTTCCTTGATCAGCGCGATGTGTTCGGCCACCGGCGACATGTCGGAGAGACCGGTGATGTTGCCGCCGGGCTTGTCCATGTTCTTGACGAGTTGGGCGCCCACCGGATCGGATACCGCTGAGAAGACGATCGGGATGTCGCGCGTGGCGGCGGCGACGGCCTGGGCCGATGGGGTCGAAATCGGCACGATCACCGTCGGACCTTCGCCGGCGAACTGGCGGGCGATCTGAGCGGCGGTGGCGGCGTTGCCCTGAGCCGACTTGTAGACGAAAGTCAGGTTCTCACCCTCCTTATAGCCGGCGGCGGCCAGCGCGTCCTTGACGCCATCGCGAACCGCGTCAAGCGCGGGATGCTCGACGATGGCTGTGACGTCCACCGTTACGTTCTCCGCATGGACCGGCAGGGCCGCCGCAACGCTGGCGGCGAGGGCAAACAACAAGGCACGCATCAAACTTCCTCCGTCACAGCTTCGGCCTGTCTGTCGGCCGGGGTTTTGGACGGTCTTAGGTAATCCTGGCGAGTGAATCAAGCACGGGGAATGCCGAGTGTGCAGGATTTGATCGTCTGATGCCGCCTTGACGATGAAAAGCGTTACTCAATGGCTTTTTGAGTGGATTGACGCGACGCCAGTGGTTCTGAAGGCGGCCATTGCGAAATGTTGCGCAATAATGATTTGTTTTGAACAAAACTGCGACGCCGCGGATTGACGCTTTCCGGAGCTGGACTTATGGTCGCGTCATGCTGAAGGAAGAACGCTTCAACCTGATCCTGAAGGCTGTCGAAGGGCGCGATGCCGTGTCCTACGAAGAGCTTCTGACCATGGTCGATGCGTCCGGCGCCACGCTGCGCCGCGACGTCGATCAGCTCTGCGAGGCTGGGCGCATTCGCAAGGTGCGCGGTGGCGTGGCGCCGCTGATGTCGGCCGGCCGGCCGCTCGCGTCCTATTTCTTTGGCGTGCAGGCGCAACGTGCCGCAGCGGCCAAGGAGGCGATTGCCCGCCGGGCCGTTGAGCTGGTGTCGGCGCCTGATACGCTGATCCTCTACGGCGGCTCCACCGTGGCACGTTTTGCCGAGATGCTGCCGGCTGTGGGTCTGACGGTGCTGACCGATTCCCTGCCGGTGGCCAACCATCTCGCCTTCAAGACCGACAACCGTGTCTTCCTCACGGGCGGAGAAGTGCTGGCCCAGCAGGGCATCGTGCTCAGCCCGTTCGACGATCCGCCGGCCTTTCACGTGGCTGCAAGTACCTTTTTCATCGGCTGCCACGCCGTAGGCCCGGCCGGCATCATGGAAGACGATCCGCTGCCGCTCAGGGCTGCGCGAGCCTTGCGCAAGCAGGCGGCCCGCCTCGTCGTCCTGGCCGACAGCACCAAGTTCGGCGAAGCGCGCAGTCTCGTGGTGTTTCCGCTGACCGAAGTGGACGTGTTCGTGACCGACGAGGGAATCTCCGACGGCGACCGGCAGATGCTGGAGGAGGCCGGCGTGGAGGTGTTGATCGCCCCGCTCAATCGGGAGTTCCGGGACGATAGCCCGGCGGAAGGGACGGCCGATCCGTCTGCGCCCCAGGAGGCGACCAAAAATGACTGATCATCTCGATCTCCGCCAGGAGATGATCGCGACATGTCTCAGGATGAATGCGTCGGGGCTGAACATTGGCTCAGCGGGCAATCTCAGCGTGAGGGTCGAGGGAGGGCTGCTGATCACTCCCTCCGGGATCGCCTATGACCGGATGCGGCCGGAGCAGATCGTCGAGATGGATTGGGACGGGCGCTATTTCGGCGACTATGTCCCCTCGTCGGAATGGCGCTTTCACTATGACATCCTGAAGGCGCGGCCGGACGTCGATGTCGTCTTGCATAGCCACGCCACCAACTGTTCCATCCTCGCCTGCTGCCATCTCGACATTCCGCCCGTTCACTACATGATCGGCGTCTCCGGCGGCGACGTGGTGAAATGCTCGGGCTATGCGCCCTTCGGAACGGCCGAGCTGTCGACGGAGGCGCTGGCGGCGCTGGAGGACCGGATGGCCTGCCTGCTCGGCAACCACGGCGTGATCGCGTTGGGCAAGACGCCGGCCAAGGCGTTCGCCGTGCTGGAAGAGATCGAGAACCTGGCGCGGATCTACATCGGCACCCGCATGCTGGGCGGCGGGGTCATCCTCGGCAAGCCCGAGATGGACGTCGTGCTGGAGCGCTTCAAGAGCTATGGGAAACAGGCCGGCGAGGCCATCGATCCAACGCTGAAGAACAAGGTGGAACCACCGCCCTACGGCGGACCGAAGCGCCTCTGACGCGGAGCCGGGAGGTCGGCCTGGACAAGAGGTATCGGGAGGAAGGGAGAGAGACATGAACGGCGTTTTCAAGAACCTGCCGAAACTCGGCATTCGTCCGGCTATCGACGGCCGGCGCAACGGCGTGCGCGAAAGCCTCGAGGATCAGACGATGGGCATGGCGAAGGCGGTCGCCGAACTCATCAGCTCGACGCTTCGCCATGCGACCGGTGAGCCGGTCGAATGCGTCATCGCCGACACCACCATCGGCGGCGTTGCGGAAGCGGCCGCTTGTGCCGAGAAGTTCGCGCGTGAAAACGTCGGCGTATCGCTGACCGTGACGCCTTGCTGGTGCTACGGCTCCGAGACGATGGACATGGACCCCTTGATGCCCAAGGCGGTCTGGGGCTTCAATGGCACCGAGCGTCCGGGCGCCGTCTATCTCGCCGCCGTGCTGGCCGCCCACAATCAGAAGGGCCTGCCGGCCTTCGGCATCTACGGCTCGGAAGTGCAGGACGGTTCGGACCGGACGATTCCCGACGACGTGCGGGACAAGATCCTGCGCTTCGTGCGGGCTGGCATTGCCGTCGCCACCATGCGCGGCCGCAGCTATCTCTCCATGGGCGCGGTGTCGATGGGCATCGCCGGTTCGATCGTCGATGCCGACTTCTTCCAGCGCTACCTCGGCATGCGCACCGAATACATCGACATGAGCGAGTTCCAGCGCCGTTTGCAGCTCTCGATCTACGATCCGGTCGAGTACGAGAAGGCGCTCGCCTGGACGCTCGCCAACTGCAAGGAAGGCTTCGACCCCAACGGCGACAAGTCGTCGGATCCGGCGCGCAAGCGCTGGGAGTGGGAGACCTCGGTCAAGATGTGCCTGATCGCCCGCGACCTGATGGTCGGCAATCCGCGCCTCGCCGAGCTCGGCTACATTGAGGAGTCCTGTGGGCACCATGCCATCGCGGCCGGATTCCAGGGCCAGCGGCAGTGGACCGACTTCATGCCCAACGGCGACTTCATGGAGACCATGCTGAACACGTCGTTCGACTGGAACGGTCCGCGTCAGCCGCTGATTCTCGCCACCGAGAACGATTGCCTCAACGGCGTCGGCATGCTGTTCGGCAACCTCCTGACGGCGCGGGCCCAAATCTTCTCCGACGTGCGCACCTACTGGAGCCCGGATGCCATCAAGCGGGTGTCCGGCCATGTGGTGGAAGGCGCGGCCGCCGGCGGCCTCATCCACCTCATCAACTCCGGCGCCACCTGTCTGGACGGCGCCGGCGAGATGACCATCGACAACAAGCCCGGCATCAAGCCCTTCTGGGAGGTGACCGAGGACGATCAGCGCCGCTCGCTCGAGGCGACGCGCTTCTGCCAGGCCGATCACGGCTATTTCCGGGGCGGCGGCTGGTCGACCGACTTCATGACGCGCGGCGGCATGCCGGTGACGATGACGCGGCTCAGCCTCGTCGCCGGCGTCGGCCCGGTGCTGCAGATCGCCGAGGGCGAGACGGTCGCCTTGCCCGAGCGCGTCCATGACATTCTCGACCAGCGGACCAGCCCGACCTGGCCGACCACCTGGTTCGCACCACGGCTGACCGGCGAGGGGCCGTTCAAGTCGGTCTACAAGGTGATGGCGGCCTGGGGCGCCAATCATGGTGCCATTTCCTACGGTCATATCGGCGCCGACCTGATGGCGCTCGCCGCCATGCTCCGCATCCCCGTCGCCATGCACAACGTCGAGGACGAGGCGATCTTCCGCCCCAGCGCCTGGGCGATGTTCGGCATGGATCCGGAAGGCGCCGACTTCCGCGCCTGCCAGACGTTCGGGCCGCTTTACGGCTGATGTGAAAATCGGACGGCGACAGGCCGCCGCAGGTTCTGCGGTGGCCCGTCGTCCGTCAGGGAGCCACTGGACAATGACCAATCCGTTTGAAGAAAACTCAGCCTATCGCTTCGGGTTCGGGGCATCCGGCCTCGGTACGCTCTCCTGGGACGTGCCGGACGACGTCGCCGACGCCATTCTCGCCGAAGCCTGGGCCGAAGGCTTCCGCTACTACGACACGTCGCCGCTCTACGGCTATGGGCTCAGCGAGTTGCGGCTCGGCCGCTTCCTGCGCAACAAGCCGCGCGGGGAGTATCTCCTGTCGACCAAGGTCGGCCGCTACTTCGTGCCCTACAAGCGCGGCGAGACGCCCGATCGGGGAGGCTGGGTGCGTCCGCTGCCGCTGCGGCCCGTGCTCGACTACACCTATGACGGTTTCATGCGGTCGCTGGAGCAGTCCTACAATCGTCTCGGGGCGCAGACGATCGACATCGTCTACATCCACGACCTCGACCGGCGGAACCTCAAGGCCGGCTTCGACCAGCATTATCGCGAGACGCTGGACAGCGGCTATCGGGCGCTCGACGAGCTCAGGCGCAGCGGCGACCTCAAGGCGATCGGCATCGGCATCAACGAGGCCGACGTGGCGGCTGACCTCGTTTCCAAGCTCGACCTCGACGTGGTGATGCTGGCGGGGCGCTATACGCTGCTCGAGCAACCCGGCCTTGCGGACTTCCTGCCGCTTGCCGAAAAGAAGGGCGTCGACGTGGTGGCGGTCGGCATCTTCAACTCGGGCATCCTAGTGAAGCCGCCGGAGGCTGGTGGCAACTATGATTACGGCGCCGCTCCGCCTGAGATCATCGACAAGGCCCGGCGAATCGCCGCTGTCTGTGCCGAGGTCGGTGTCGAAATGCCGGCTGCGGCGGTGCATTTCCCGCTCGCTCATCCGGTGGTGAAGGCTGTGGTCGTCGGCATGAGCCGGCTCGGTGCCGTCAAGCAGAACTTCGACTGGTATCGCGCTTCGATTCCTGAGGTCCTTTGGGACCGGCTCAGGGCGGAAGGACTGCTGTCGGCCAACGCGCCCACGCCCTGATCGCCTTTCCAAGCTTTGCGAATGACGCCCCGCCGTGGCCAAGCGCTGCGGCGGGGCGCTTCGTTTCTGGCTGGCCGGCATCGACCATTCGTCGATGTGGGCCGGATTGTCTCTTGCCAAGTTTGGGCGTTGAGTATAATTTGAGGGTCGAATTTTACCGGCGACATGGAGGGTCCCCGGAAAAGGTTGTCAGGGACCGGGAGGGAGCGTCCTTGATGTAATCACATCAAATATGACGGCTATCCAACAGGAGAAGCGCGTCAGGAATCGGCTGTGCCCGTGCAAGCGATTGCGCGGGTCTCTGCGCGTCGCGAGGAACTGTCTGGCGAAGATAGGAAATTTCTTCGTCAAATGGATGATGGTCACAACGCATCTACGCAATCAAAATGAGTTGCGTCCATCATTGGTTTGAGGCATCTATCCTCGCGTGAGGTTATCCCGAGCCAACGGCGAAGCCCATGACGGGCGTTGCTGGGGGAAGTGACCGGAGGACCAACCATTCGGTCGTGGTTCGGGTGCAAGGAGGCCGCCGGGGAGGCGGCCAGGCCCGTAAGGGCTTCAGGAGGAGTGATAATGAAACTTTCTGCCATTCTTTCGAGCACGATCCTGGCTGCCGCCGTTGCGTTGCCGATGGCCGCTCAGGCGTCTGCCGACAAGCCGGTTCTCGGCTTCTCGATCGACGACCTGCGCGTTGAGCGCTGGGCTCGCGACCGCGACTACTTCATTGCTGCGGCCAAGGAGCTGGGCGCCGAAGTGATCGTGACCTCCGCCGACGCCAACGAGCAGAAGCAGGTCAACCAGGTCGAGAACCTGATCTCGCAGAAGGTCGACGCCATCGCCGTCGTTCCGATGAACTCGCAGGTGTTCGGCGAAGTCATCGACGAAGCCCACAAGGCCGGCATCAAGATCGTCTCCTACGACCGTCTGATCCTGAACGCCGATGAAGATGCCTACATCTCCTTCGACAACGAGCGCGTTGGCTTCCTGCAGGCCGAGGCCGTTCTCAAGGCCGTGCCGGAAGGCAACTACTACATGCTCGGCGGCGCGCCGACCGACAACAACGCCAAGCTGCTCCGCGCCGGCCAGGAGAAGGCTCTCCAGGCTGCCGTCGACGCCGGCAAGGTGAAGGTCATCGGTTCGCAGTGGGTCAAGGAGTGGAGCCCGACCGAAGCGCTGTCGATCATGGAGAACGCGCTGACCGCCGCCAACAACAAGATCGACGCCGTTGTCGCGTCGAACGACGGCACGGCCGGTGGCGCCATCCAGGCTCTCGCCGCCCAGGGTCTCGCCGGCAAGGTGGCCATCTCCGGCCAGGACGCCGACCTCGCCGCCATCAAGCGGGTCATCGAAGGCACGCAGACGGTTACCGTCTACAAGCCGCTGCAGCTGATCGCCTCGGAAGCGGCCAAGCTGTCGGTCAAGCTCGTCAAGGGTGAGCCGGTGGAATACTCGGCCAAGCTCGACAACGGCATGAAGCAGGTCGACTCGGTTCTGCTGACGCCGATTCCGCTGACCAAGGAAAACGTGATGAAGGTCGTCGAAGACGGCTTCTACACGAAGGAACAGGTCGAGGGTAAGTGATCCTCTGACGCAAGAACCGGGGCGGGCACTACCCGCCCCGGCATGCTGTTTGCCGATCGGATCGGGAAGGTTCGTCGGTCTGTCCGTCGACTGGTGATTGCCTGAGTGCCGCCGCTTCGATGTGGCGCGTGTGCGTCGCCGGAGGATTGGCGCTTCGAGGCATTGCCGAGCGTGACGGGCGGGATGATTGTCGGCTGGTGCCGGTTTGGCCCGGTCTTCACGCAGAAGACAGCAGAGTAAGACGCGGCCTCCAGCAAGAGTGCCGTGCCGGCGCGACAAACCGCGGGGGCGGAACTGCGTCGGTCTCATTCGGCGAAATGCCGGGTTTTGGGAAGCGGCAGGCCTTCATCGGCCTTTGCTCCAATCGGAGAAGGATGGCGCGCGAGGCCTGCCAGAGGCCGTTCGCGCCGTCGAAGGGAGTGCGGTCCATGTCAGACTATCTCTTGGAGATGCACGACATCACCAAGGACTTTAATGGCGTCAAGGCGATCGATGGAATTCATCTCCAGGTTCGCCGTGGCGAGTGCGTCGGTCTCTGTGGCGAAAACGGTGCTGGCAAGTCGACGCTGATGAAGGTTCTCTCGGCGGTCTACCCCTACGGCACATGGTCGGGACAGATCCTCTGGGAAGGCAAGGAACTCAAGGCGCGCAACATCCGCGAGACTGAAGAAGCGGGTATCGTCATCATCCATCAGGAGCTGATGATGGTGCCGCATCTGACGGTGGCCGAGAACATCTTCCTTGGCTCCGAGCCGCGTAACAAGGCCGGCTTCATCGACTACGATCTGATGAATGCCCAGGCAGAGAAGCTGATGGCGCGCCTCAAGATGAGCGACATCAACGTTGCGCTGCCGGTCTACAATTATTCGGGCGGCAAGCAGCAGCTGGTGGAGATCGCCAAGGCGCTCAACAAGAACGCCAAGCTCCTGATCCTCGATGAGCCGACCTCGGCCCTGACCACGTCCGAAACCAGGACGCTGCTCGACCTCATCAAGGAGTTCAAGGCCAACGGCATGGCTTGTGTCTACATCTCGCACAAGCTCGACGAAGTGGCCGAGATCGCCGACACCGTCACCGTCATCCGTGATGGCACCCATATCGGCACCCAGCCGATGGCCGAGCTCGATACCAACAAGATCATCACCATGATGGTCGGGCGCGAGATGAAGAACCTCTTCCCGCGCGAGGCGCACACCATCGGCGAGGTGGTGTTCGAGGCAAAGAACATTTCCTGCTGGGACGTCACCAACCGCGAGCGCAAGGTGGTGGACAACGTCTCCTTCGAGCTGCGCAAGGGCGAAATCCTTGGCGTGGCTGGGCTGGTCGGAGCTGGGCGCACAGAGCTCGCCTGCAAGCTGTTCGGCTGCTGGAACGGCGACCATGAGGGCAAGATCTTCCTTGAGGGCAAGGAAATCAGCGTTCGCGCGCCGCGCGACGCGGTGAGGCTCGGCATCTGCATGGTGCCGGAAGATCGCAAGCGGCATGGCATCGTGCCGCTGATGGGCGTCGGCTACAACATCACCATGTCGGTGCTGAAGCGCTACACCAGTGGTGGCTTCATTCAGTCCGAGGCCGAGCTGGCCGAGATTCAGAATCAGATCATTCGCATGAAGGTCAAGACGGCGGAGCCTCTCCTGCCGATCGCTTCGCTGTCGGGTGGCAACCAGCAGAAGGCGGTCGTTGCCAAGATGCTGCTGCCCGAGCCGAAAGTGCTGATCCTAGACGAACCGACACGCGGCATCGATGTCGGCGCCAAGTACGAGATCTACAAGCTGATCTTCGAACTCGCCAAGCAGGGCGTCGCGGTGTTGATGATTTCTTCGGAAATGCCCGAAGTGCTCGGCATCAGCGACCGCGTTCTGGTGATGGGAGAGGGCAAGCTCAGGGGCAACTTCGTCAACGAAGGGCTCACGCAGGAGAAAGTTCTCGCCGCCGCCATTGGACAACCGATCACGGAAGCCGCCTGAGGCTCTCCTTCATAAGAATACTGGTGTAAGACCATGACACTTACCAAGAAAGACGTCAGGAAGTTCCTGTCCGAGTACAAGATCGTCGCCCTTCTGATCGTCATCGTGATCATCTGGGCCTTCTTCGGTTATCTCACCTACGATTCCGAACTGGGTGGCTCACAGTTTCTGACGCCGCGCAACTTCTCCAACCTGCTGCGCCAGATGGCGATTACCGGCATGTTGGCATCGGCGATGGTGTTCGTCATCGTCGCCGGCGAAATCGACCTGTCGGTCGGTTCGCTGCTCGGCCTGTTGGGCGGCATCGCAGCGGTCATGGATGTGACCTACTCGCTGCCACTCTGGCAGACCATCACCGTCGTCATCGCCATGGGCCTGTTCTTCGGGCTGATGGTCGGCTGGCTGACCGCCTATCTCGGCATTCCCTCCTTCATCGTTACACTGGGCGGACAGCTCGCTTTCCGCGGCATGGTGCTCGGCTTGACGGGCGGCATTACCATCGCCCCCGTGCATCCGGAGCTCAAGTTCATTGGTCAGGGATATCTGCCAGAGTTGGCAGGTAACGCCGGTGGCGTGTTGCTGTTCCTGGTCCTGGTCTTCCTTGCTTTCCGGACTCGCTCAAACCGCCAGAAGCACAACCTCTCTGTGCCGACGATGCCGGCCGAAGTTGGTCGCCTGCTGTTCGCCGGCCTGATCATTCTCGGCTTTGTGCTGACGCTCAATGACTATCAGGGCGTTCCGGTGCCGGTGCTGGTTCTTCTGATCATCCTCGCCGTGTTCACCGTCATCGGCAACAAGACGACCTTTGGCCGCCACATCTACGCCGTCGGTTCCAACATGGAGGCAACGCGGCTTTCCGGCGTCAACGTCGCCTACGTGAAGATGATGGTGTTTGCGCTGATGGGCCTGATGTGCGCCTTCGCCGGCCTCACTACGACAGCCCGTCTCGCCGCCGGCACGCCGTCCGCCGGCTTCGGCAACGAACTCGATGCTATCGCCTCCTGCTTCATCGGCGGCACGTCGATGCGCGGCGGTGTTGGTTCGGTGTCGGGTGCGCTGGTCGGTGCGGTCATCATGGCCAGCCTCGACAATGGCATGTCGATGATGGGCATCGACACGTTCTGGCAGCAGATCGTGAAGGGCATCATCCTGGTCGCGGCCGTCTACATGGACATCGTGTCGTCGGGCAATCAGCGCGGCTGATAGCCTTGGTTGGCATTGAGCCGCCCAACTCCAGAAAGCAAAACCCCGGTCGTCGATGCGGCCGGGGTTTTCGTTTTCCGCGTGATGAGCCGGGCAGGGCGATCATCGGAGCGTCGGGGATGGCTTTCCCATTATTCCCGCCAGGTTTGAGCCAACACCCGCAGCCAGTTGTCGCGGCAGAGCTTGACGAGGTCATCCTCGCCATAGCCGGCCTGTCGCAGCGCGCCGACGAGCGCTTGCTGACCGGCGGCATCGCCGATCTCCGAGGGAATGGTGGCGCCGTCATAGTCCGAGCCAAGGCCGACGCCATCAATGCCGAGATGCTCCACCAGATGATCGACATGGCGAACCATGTCGGTGAGCGGCGTTGCCGCGTTCTCCTGCCCATCCGGCCGCAGGAAGGACGTCGCGTAGTTGAGGCCGACCATGCCGCCGGTCTCGCGGATGGCAGCCATCTGGCGGTCGGTGAGGTTGCGCGTCACCGGCGTGATGGCGTGAACGTTGGAATGGGTGGCGACGAGTGGCATCTCCGAGACCTTGGCGACGTCCCAGAATCCCTGTTCGGTGATATGAGACAGGTCGATCATGATGCCCAGGCGATTGCAGGCCTTCACCAACCGTACGCCGGCATCGGTCAGGCCGGGGCCGGTGTCGGGCGAGCTCGGATAGGCAAAGGGAACGCCGTGGCCGAATATGTTGGTGCGGCTCCACACCGGCCCCAACGACCTGAGACCGGCGGCGTAGAAGAGGTCGAGGGCATAGAGGTCGGCGTCGATGGGATCGCAGCCCTCCATGTGCAGCACGGCGGCGAACACGTCGTCATCGATCGCCCGGCGGATTTCCACCGTCGAGGTGCACAAGCGCCAGACGCCTTCGCGGTCGAGCCGGCGGGCAATGCCGGCCATGGCAACAGCGGCAGCCAGCGCCGCCGGTTGGTCGATGGGCTCGGCCAGAGGTGAGCTGTAGGTGCCGCGGTCGAAGGTGGGGCGAGGCCCTTGCCTGGATGGCACGAAAATGGCGCAGAGGCCGCCGACGAGGCCACCAGCGCGGGCGCGCGGCCCGTCGATATGGCCGGTGGTGATGCCGTCGCGGAACTCGGCAATGGGATCGCCGCCCTTGCCGGCCGTTTCCCAGAGACGCATGAGCACGTCGTTATGTCCGTCCAGTACAGGCTGCATCACACCATCGCTCGGTCAGAAAGAAACATCGCTCCAACAGGAACCGTTCGGGCCGACAGAGCGTGGAATCGCTCCGGCTCGCGTCACATCCGTGGAGATACGAAGTCGTAGGAGCCTCGCAAGGGGAGGTCAACCAATCTTCGCCCGGCCCCATGCCGATGCGATTTCCGGTCTGAACTCTTCACGTGGAGCGGGACTGCCTCATAGCAGAGAAGTATTCTCCGGTTTGCGCCGGAGCAAAGTGTCGGCAGACCCGACTCCCTATGATCGGGCCACAGACGAAGCGGAGAAACAGCATGACCGACACTGCCACACGGGATCTCGAACTCGACGTACGCGGGCTGCCCTGCGTGAACCGTCGCGCCATCATCTTCGGCGGCTTTGACAGGCTGGCCGATGGCGAGTCGCTCGTGGTGATCAACGATCATGAGCCGGTGGGCCTGCGCGGCCACTTCGAGGATATCGTTCCCGGCCGCTATCGCTGGGAGGCGCTGCCGCGCATCGACGAAGCGTTCCGCGTGCGCATCACGCGTTCGGCCTTCGATCCGGAACTGGCTCGCGAAGGCGCCGCAGCGCTTGCCGCGCTGGCGCGCCATAGCTGCGATCACTGACCTGGTTCCAAATGGAACGGGCGGCAAGGCCGAAAGCCTGCCGCCCGTTTTGTCGTTTCGGTGGTACGTATCTCAGAAAATCGGCTCGACGCCCCAGACGTCCTTGGAATAGCCGCGAATGGTGCGGTCGGACGAGAACCAGCCCACCTTGGTGGTGTTGAGGATGGATCGCTCCGTCCAGCGGTTCTTGTCACGATAGTCCAGATCGACGGTGCGCTGGGTCTGGAAGTAGGACTGGAAGTCGGCGGTCACCAGGAACCAGTCGGTGTGCCAGAGCCGGTCGGCTACCTCGTTGAAGCGGCCATGATCGTCCGGCGAGAAGGTGCCGTTGACCATGGCGTCGATGGCACCCTTCAGGGTCGGGTCGCTGTCGATGGTGGCGTTGGGATTGTAGCCGCGCTGGCGCAGGCCGGCGACGTCGTCGGCGGTCAGGCCGAAGATGTAGATGTTGTCCGGGCCGACCCGCTCGGCGATCTCGACGTTGGCGCCGTCGAGCGTGCCGATGGTCAGCGCGCCGTTGAGCGCCAGCTTCATGTTGCCGGTGCCGGAGGCTTCCATGCCGGCCGTCGAGATTTGCTCGGAAAGATCGGCAGCCGGGATGATCACCTCGGCCAGCGACACGTTGTAATTCGGCAGTACCGCCACCTTCAGCCGGTCGCCGATGATCGGGTCGTTGTTGACGACGCGTGCGACATCGTTGGCCAGCTTGATGATGCGCTTGGCGATCTGGTAGCCGGGCGCAGCCTTGCCGCCGAAGATCTTGACGCGCGGCGTCCATTCGGCGCCAGGGCCGCGGCGGATCGCCTGATAGAGGGCGATCGTCTCCAGGATGTTGAGGAGCTGGCGCTTGTACTCGTGCATGCGCTTGATCTGCACATCGAACAGCGCCGACGGGTCGACGCGCAGGCCGATGCGCCGCTCGATCTCGGCGGCGAGCCGTACCTTGTTGGCCTTCTTGGCGGCCGCGAACTTCTCGCGGAAGCTGGCGTCGGTGGCGAACTTGGCCGCTTCCTCGATCCGTTCGAGGTTGTCGACCCAGCCGTCGCCGATCGCTTCCAGCAGCAGGGCGCGGAGACCGGGATTGCACTCGTAGAGCCAGCGGCGCGGCGTGATGCCGTTGGTTTCGTTGACGATCCGGTCGGGATAGAGGACGTGGTAATCCTTGAACACCGTCTGCTTCATCAGCTCGGTGTGCAGCGCCGACACGCCATTCACCCGCCGCGAGCCCACGAAGGCGAGGCTGCCCATCTTGATCTCGCTGCCCCACTCGATGATGCGAATAGCGTCGAGTGATACCGGCAGATTGCGCCCCTGCACCTCGGCGAGGTGGTGGTAGTCGATCCACTCGATAATCTGCATGTGGCGCGGCAGCACCTTGCGGAACAGGTTGGTGTTCCAGCGCTCGAGAGCCTCCGGCATCAGCGTGTGATTGGTATAGCTGAGGCACTGGCGGGTGATCTCGAAGGCTTCCGGGAAGGTCAGCCGGTAGTCGTCGGCAAGAATGCGCATCAGCTCGGCGACAGCGATCGCCGGATGCGTATCGTTCATCTGGATCGCCACCTGATCCGGCAACTTACGGATGTCATCGTTGTCTTCGAGGTAACGACGAATGATGTCCTGCAGCGAGGCGGAGGTGAAGAAATACTCCTGCTTCAGGCGCAGTTCCTTGCCCTCGGCCGTCGTGTCATCGGGATAGAGCACGCGGGAGATGGTTTCGGCGCGGATGGTCTTCTCGGCGGCCGACATGTAGTCGCCGTGGTTGAAACGGCCGAGGTCGAGCACCTCGACCGGGCGCGACGCCCAGAGGCGCAGCGTGTTGACGTGGCGCCCTCTCCAGCCGGCGATCGGCGTGTCGTAGGCGACCGCCTTCACCGTCTCGTCGGCGCGCCAGTAGGTGGCGCCGTGACCGTCGAAGGAGATCTGGCCGCCGAACTTGACGAGATAGGCCATCTCGGCGCGCTCGAACTCCCAGGCGCGTCCGGACACCAGCCAGTCCTCGGGCTCTTCCACCTGCCAGCCGTCATGGAACCGCTGACGGAACAGGCCATGGTCATAGCGGATGCCGTAGCCGTGGGCGGGAATGCCCAGCGTTGACATGGAATCGAGGAAGCAGGCGGCGAGGCGGCCGAGGCCGCCATTGCCGAGGGCGGCGTCGCTCTCCTGCTCGAGTTGGGCCTGATAGTCGATGCCGAGTTCGGCGCAAGCGCTGCGCACCTGGGATTCGATGCCGAGGTTGCAGACTGCATCATTGAGCAGGCGGCCGATCAGGAACTCCATGGACAGATAGTAGACGTGCTTCTTCTGACCAGCGTGCGAGGCCTTGGTGGACTCGAACCAGCGCTCCACCACCTGGTCGCGCACGGCGAGGGACAAAGCCATGCTCCAATCCTTGGCCGTCGCCCGGGAGGGGTCCTTGCCGACGGCATAGGCCAGCTTGGCGCGGACGGCATCCCTGAAGGCTGCGGCCGTGAGTGTGCGCGGCTGCCCGGCGGAGCCGGCGGCCTCTTCGATCATGGAAGTATCGTTCATCGGTGGTCCCTGCGGTTTCGATCGATTGTCGCCGATGATGGTTACGAGGTGGTGACCGATTTCTTCGGCATCACCGTAACGCCAAGTACCGCCACCAGATAATCGTCGCCAAGACTGTGCGGCCAAGGGCCGCCGCCTCTTGGCCGGACACTGGCGGGCACTGCTGCCCCTGTCTAGATCTGAGGGACCACACTCGCGAAAAAACGCGAGGAAAGGCCAAATACCTAGTCTATTTTTGCATATCTCGCCCACACTAATGGCCAAGACATGCGTATAGTGCAGATCTACATGTCCTCGGTCACGCCGAGATCCTCGGCGGACAGCCAGAATACCTCACCTTCGGACTCAGCGGTATCCAGCCAGACAAAGGGAAGGTCGGGGTAGATCATCTCAAGGATCTCGCGATCGCTGCCGACCTCGCAGAGGAGGCCGCCGCCCGGATTGAGATGGTCCGGCGCCGCCTCGATGATGCGCCTGACGATGTCGAGGCCATCGAGGCCGCCGGCGAGTGCCATCTCGGGTTCATGGCGGTACTCGTCGGGCAACTCGGCCATCGCCTCGTCATCGACATAGGGTGGGTTGGTGATGATGAGGTCGTAGCGCCGGCCTTCCAGCGGGCCGAAGAGGTCGCCGTGGTGGAGGCCGACCCGGCCGTCGCCGAGCCGGTCGACGTTGATCGCGGCGACGTCCAGCGCGTCCTCGGAGAGATCGACGGCGTCGACAGCGGCATTGGGAAAGACCATGGCGGCGAGGATGGCAAGGCAGCCGGAACCGGTGCAGATGTCGGCGACCGACAGGATGTCGTCGCGGTCGCGGATCAGCGATGCGTCGCCCTCGCCGGAAAAGGCTTCCGAGAACAGCAACTCGCCGATGAACGACCGCGGTACGATGACGCGGGGGTCGACGACGAAGGGCACGCCCTGAATGTAGGCTTTGCCGACCAGGTAGGGCGTCGGGACGCGCTCGTCGATGCGGCGGTCGATCCGCTCGACGATAAGCTGGCGCTCGGCGCGCGTGAGCCGGGCGTCGAGCCAGGGATTGATGTCGTCGATGGGCAGATGCAGCGACTCGAGGATCAGGAACACGGCGTCGTCGATCGCCTCGCTGGTGCCGTGACCGATGCCGATCTCGGCAGCGCCATAGCGGCTCATGGCATAGCGCAGAAGGTCACGGACGGTAATGAGGTCATCGGCGGTGTCGGTCACGGCAGCATTCCGGAAAATGAGGGCGCGGCTGCTATCGCACGGCGCAGGCAGCGCTGCAATGCGCCACGACGATCTGGCACGGAACTCGCTCGAAAACTCGACGTGATTTAGCTGTAGAGAATGTTGGGGTGGTACGGCCTACGGGAATCGAACCCGTCTCTCCAGCGTGAAAGGCTAGTGTCCTAACCGATAGACGAAGGCCGCCCAACGAGGGGGGCTTATAGTGAGCTTCGGCCGGTTGGGCAAGAGCCAATCGGTATTTGTGGCGGCTTTTTTACAGCTTCGTCTATGCGCTTGAATGACAAGCATTATCCGCGCCCGCGACAGGACCAGCGCCATTCGCGCCGCCGCCCGGTATCCACATGGATCGACTTGGTGTGGCAGTAGAGGCCAAGGCCGCCGCGCGAGGGGTGGCTGTAGAAGTAGCGGGCGAGCTCGTCGCGCGCGATGCCGGGCATATAGAGATCGACGGCATTGCAATAAAGGTGCTGTGAATGCAGCGCACCGCGGACACGCCTGTTGTGGGATGGCGACCGATAGCCTGAGGTAACCACCACCTTGCGGCTGAAGTGGTGCTCTGCGTCGCGGATCATGCCGAGCAGCGCCGGTTTGACGCAGGACACGTTGATCGCCGAGTGGGCGAGCAGCAACCCGTTGGCGGCCTGGACCACCTCGCGCGGCAGACCCGGGACATAGTGGGCGTAGGGCTGGACCTCGCCATCGAACAGGCCGCGCGGGTCGCCATCGGGGCCGCGCGAGGCAAGAATGAGGTTGCCCTGCCATGCCACACCCGGCAGGCCCTCGAACAGGTCTTGCGGCCGTTCGGGACGGGAGGTGTAGACGTTGACGAAATCGTGCTCCAGGCCGTCATCCACGGGTGGCTTGGGCACGGCGATCTTGTCGGGATCGGCTTCGTTCTCACCGGCCAGTTCGGCTTCGGAAATCTCTTCGTTCTCCTCGGGTGGCGGAGCGGTCGGGTCGGCTGCGGGTAGGGCCGTGGGGTCAACACTGGCTACTGCCGTTTCTGGAGCTGCCGCTGAAGGCGCAGCCGGCTCGGTACCGGCTGGCTGTTCGGAAGATGTCGCCGTGGCGGCTTCGGCAGGCTGCGAGAGCGTTGGCGCGTCGGCGGCCTCGGACGCCCCGAACAGCGAGGCAAAGAGACCCGTTGCTTTCGGCTTTTCGGCCGGAGCCACCGCGACAACCATGGGTACCGGCGGCGTGTTTCCGACCATGGGCTTGGCCGCCTCTTCATCAGGTGGAGCCTTCGGTGCGTCGGCCAGTTTGGCACCGGTGTCTTCGGCGACCGCGCCTTTGTGAGCCTCGGCCGTCGCCTTGATCTCCGCGATCTCCACCGGGGTGAGTGGCTTGAAGTCGGAGCTGTCCAGCACCGCGCCGCAGCCGGCCAGGGCGAAGGTCGCCAGCGCGAGCACTCCCGGCCGCAGCGTCATGGATGCCCATCCTTTCCGATCAGCCGCCACATCCCTAGCTCCTCACCATTTGCCGGTATTCGGCATAGAGGCCCAGGGTTCGGCCGGCGGCAGGGCATCGCCTTTCTGCAGCAGTTCGATGGAAATGTTATCCGGCGACCGGATGAAGGCCATGCGACCGTCGCGCGGCGGCCGATTGATGGTGACGCCACCCTTCATCAGACGGTCGCAGGTGGCGTAGATGTCGTCCACCTCGTAGGCCAGATGGCCGAAGTTGCGGCCTTCGCCATAGACCTCCGGATCCCAGTTATAGGTGAGCTCGACAAGCGGCGCGCTGTGTGCCCGACCAGCTTCGACGTCATCGGAGGACGCCAGGAAGATCAGCGTGAAGCGGCCGGCCTCGTTCTCGGTCCGCCGGATTTCGGTCATGCCGAGCAGGTCGCGGAAGAAGGCGAGCGACGCATCGACGTCGGTGACCCGCACCATGGTGTGGAGATAGCGCATGTACCTTTTCCTCCCGCTCAGGCCGGTAGTCGGCTGGCTTTTGTTTCGGTTCGGCCGGGTAGTTATCCCCGGTCGAGCGACAGATGCAAGACTTGGCAGCTTTCCGGGCATCAGGCCGGCAAACGCATGAGCGCGAGCCATTCGCCCGATGCGGCGACAATGTCGGCCAGATCGCGAACCAGCCGCGAGAAACGCGCTCAAAACCGTTAACAGCGGTTAACGAGGGGCTTGCGGAAGGGTAGCCTTCCGGTGGTATTTTAACAGAAGAATCACGAATAGTCGGTGCGCGGAGTCATCCGCGCTTCTTGTAAGTGCGATCGTGGAGACTGGCTCATGGCCAAGGCTCAATTTGTGTCGGAAGACAACAACGTCGACGAAGACGTCGGCGTGGAAGTCATTGAGGTCGCAGGCGTCATCAAATGGTTCGACGTTGCGAAGGGATTTGGCTTCGTCGTGCCGGATGAAGCGGGCCTGCCGGATGTGCTGCTCCACGTTACCTGCCTTCGACGCGACGGCTTCCAGACCGCCTACGAGGGATCGCGCGTCGTTTGCGAGGCCGTGCGCCGGCAGAAGGGACTGCAGGCCATGCGGGTGCTGTCGATGGATGAATCGACGGCTGTTCATCCCTCGCAATTGCCGCCTTCGCGCACCCACGTTCAGGTCACGCCTTCGAGCGGTCTCGAACAGGTCGAGGTGAAGTGGTTCAACCGTGTTCGCGGGTTCGGCTTCCTCACGCGCGGCGACGGGACCGAGGATATCTTCGTCCACATGGAAACACTTCGCCGCTTCGGCATCACCGAGCTCCGTCCGGGCCAGCGCGTGCTGGTGCGCTATGGTGATGGGCCGAAAGGCAAGATGGTTGCGGAAATCCGTCCGGTTCAGCCCGGCGGCATACCTTCGTCACATTGATGCCCTAATGGGGCGACGCGCGGAGCCGGGGTGGTCCGGCGAGGCGCGTCTTTTCGTGTGAAAAACGCCGAACAGTCAGGGATCGAAGGCCAAAATGTCGGAAGTCACCTCGTGGCGCCTCGTAATACGGGCGCTCGCCGCAGGTCTTGTTGCTGCAATCGCGATTCTCTACTTCTTCGGAAACGGCTCCAACGCCGGTCAGGGCAATAATCCCGTGGGCCCGCGTTCCAGCCTCAGCGTGGAGACGTCCACCGGCGTCTATCCCTTTGAGGTGGAGCTTGCCGATACCGACGAGAGCCGGTCGCGTGGCTTGATGTTTCGCCGCGAGGTCGAGCCCGGAACAGGCATGCTTTTCGACATGGGCATGACCCGAGACGTCGCCTTCTGGATGCACAACACATTCGTACCGCTCGACATCGCGTTCATTTCCGATAAGGGCTTGGTCGTCTCTGTGGCTCACGGCGCCAAGCCGCAATCAGATGCCCGCATTCCCTCGGGCTCCCCTGTGCGTTTCGTGCTCGAACTCGCAACGCCCGAGGCGAAGCGCATAGGCCTTTCGGCGGGCGATCGAGTTCGCCATCCGGCAATCGATGCCGTCGCCGGTCAGTGACGAATCCTTCGAGCTGCACCGACTTTATTTTGAGGGCTCGGCCGGCTTTCCTTGGGCCGAAAGCCGAAGACGCAGCCGATCGTAGAGACGACGAACCAGTGTCGGCGGCGGCAGCTGCGGTGCCCGCATGGAGAGATCGACGACATCCTCCAACCTGAGGCTGGCCTTGATGAGATGGCCGTCCTCGACGACGCGTGCAACGAGCTCGGCGTAGGCGGCCAGCGTCAACCGACTTCCAGCGTGCAGCCGGTTGCCATGGCGGGCCGAGAAAGCCTCCGCCACGGTTAGGCCGGCGAGGTTTGCGGGCACCTGCATCTCGTAGAAAGTGGCGAGATCGGAAAGCGAGGCATCCGGTGCCACGGCAAACTCTCCGAAGGCCGTGCGCTTGGCGGCCGCCAACGCTTCCGCCGGCAAAGGCGCGAACAACCTGTCGAGGCGATTGACGCGGTCCTGCGGCGAGATGAAGTAGGCGTAGTCACCGGCCTTGATCTGGCCGGCCTCGGCGGCGTTCTTGACAGCCCCATCGCGGACTACGAGCACCGGCTTCAGCCAGGCGGGCAGGGAGGCCGGCCGAAGCGCGGCATAGCTGTCCGGCTTGACGGGATAGCCCACCATCTCGTTGTCGGTCTGGCCCGGCAAGTCGATCTCGACACGGCGAGCGCTGGTCGCCAAGCGCTTCAGCGCCATGCCGAAGAAACGGGCGGCTGGTGCGATAGTCCATCCTTGGACAAGCAGCGAGATCAGCACCACGAAGAAGGCGACGTTGAAGTACATCGGCGCATTGGGAACGCCCGCCAATGTCGGAACGGTGGCCAGAAAGATCGAGACCGCACCGCGCAACCCGACCCAGGAGACAAAGTTTATTTCCGGCGGCGTAAAGCCGAAGGGCTTCAAGCAAACCCAGACGGCGGCCGGCCGGCCGATCACCATCAGAAAGAGGGCGATCGCCAGCCCCTCCGGCGCGTACTCGATCAGCTTGCTCGGCGTTACAAGCAAGCCCAGTATCAGAAACATGACGATCTGGCACAGCCAGGTTGCGCTTTCCAGGAACTTGCTGATGGCGGGATAGGCGCGGACACTGCTGTTGCCCACCACCAGACCGGCCACGTAGACGGCAAGGAAGCCCGATCCGTCGAGATAGGAAGTTGCGCCGAACACGCTGACGGTCAGCGCGATGACGAACAGCGGGTGGAGCCCGCCCGGCAGGGTCAGGCGGTTGAGGGCAACGGTCGCCAATGCTCCGCCAGCGACGCCCATTGCGCCTCCGAGGATCGCTTGCCGGGCCAGAGAGGTCAGCGTGCCGAAACCCGGCGCCGAATGGGCGATGGCGAGTTCGGTAAGGGCGATGGTGAGAAAGACGGCAACCGGATCGTTGGAGCCCGACTCGATCTCCAGTGTCGAGCCGATGCGCGGCCTGAGCTGTAGACCTCCCGTCTTCAAGAGGAAGAAAACCGCCGCCGCGTCGGTCGAGGCGACGATGGAGCCAAGTAGCAGCCCTTCGATGAGATCGTAGCCGAGCACCAGATAGCCGAACGTGCCGATGAGAATGGCGGTCACCGCCACGCCGGCGGTTGCCAGCGTGAGCGAGGGGCCCAGCGCCTCGCGCGTCTCGGCGAGGCGCGTCCTTAGACCGCCGTCGAACAGAATGATGGCCAGCGCGCACGAACCGATCAGGTAGGTGAGGCGATAGTTGCTGAACTCGATGCCGCCCGGTCCGTCGACACCGGCCAGCATGCCCACCACCAGGAAGACAAGAAGCAGCGGGGTGCCGAAGCGCGACGCCAGGAGGCTCGAAAGAATGCCGAGGAGGATCAGCGTCGCGCCCAAGGCCAAGACGAGGTTGGCGACCGCGATCTGATGCATACGAGCCTCGGATGGTTCAGGAATCTAGGATGACATGCTTCCACATTGGGGCGGCTTTGGGAACCGGTTCATGACGATCAACCGTTTTTTGCCGCGTTGCGCGGCTCGGTTCCAACAGGGGCATGGTTGCGCAAGTGTGATGCCCAGACCGGCCTTTCCGTGATAAGAGGCGCGCGTGTCCCTCGGCAGAGGGTTTTCTCGGTGCGGATTTCGATGCATGGACGATGTGAACGACAAGCTGGCCAGTGACGGGGAGGCGCCCATTGCGCCGCCGGTATCCGGCAAGACCCAGTGGTTCGCGCGTTCGCATCTCGCCAATCTGATCGCCCTTTTCCTGGTCGCTCTTGCGCTGCTGGCTCCGGGCATATCGTCGCTGCCGCTGACCGACCGCGACGAAGCGCTCTACGTGCAGGCCTCGCATCAGATGCTGGAGACCGGCAACTGGGTGGACATCCGTTTCCAGAACGAACCGCGCTACAAGAAGCCGGTAGGCATTTACTGGATACAGGCTGCAACGGCCGAGCTGTCCGGCTACGCTGCGAACGCCCCGCTCTGGGTCTACCGCTTTCCGTCTCTGGTGGGCGCCGTGCTGATGGTGCTTTTCACCTATGGCATCGCCGCGACGCTCGGCACGGCGCGGGCGGGCCTGTTCGCCGGCCTTCTCGCGGCGTCCACGATGCTCGTCGGGTTTGAGGCGCGCATCGCCAAGACCGACGCCATGCTCTGCGCGACGGTGCTTGCCGCCGAGCTCGCGTTGGTCCGCGCCTATGTCGATCCGGCAAGGGCGAGGTCGTTTCCACGCAACGCGCTGTTCTGGACGGCCATGGGCATCGGCATACTGATCAAGGGACCGATCACACCGCTGGTGGCCGGCCTCACGCTGCTTGCCGTATCGGCAAAAGAGAGGTCGACGACGCTCTGGCGGTCGCTGTCGCCGCTACGAGGCATCGTTTGGATGCTGGTTCTCGTGCTGCCCTGGCTCGTTGCCATCGGCTGGATATCCGGCGGCGCCTTCTTCAGCCAGGCGATCGGACACGACATGCTTGGCAAGGTGGCGACCGGGCAGGAGTCGCATGGCGCCCCGCCCGGAGTGCATTTGCTGGTGGCGCTTGGTACCTTCTGGCCGCTGTCGGTGCTGGCGCCTCTCGCCGTCGTCCAGGCCTGGAAGGCGCGACGGGAGCCTGCGATCTTCTTCCTGATCGCCTGGGCGCTGCCCGGCTGGATCGTGTTCGAGCTGGTGGCCACCAAGTTGCCCAACTATGTGCTGCCGTTCATGCCGGCGTTCGCCGTGCTCATAGCCCTGCTGCTCGACAACGGCGCATTGAGCTCGGCCCGGCGCGGCTGGCGGCTCTCGGTCGCCTTCATCGCGGTGGGGGTGTTTCTGGTCGGCTTCGGTATCAACATCGCTTTTCTCATCTATCAGGGATATGCGAGCTGGCAGGGGTTGGTGGGGGCGGTCGTCGTCGCCTGCCTCGGCTTCGCGGCGACCAAGCTCCTCGTTTCCGGGCGGCTGCGCTCCGGCCTGGCTGCCACGATCGCAACTTCGGCCGGCCTGATGCTGCTCGGCTACGTAATCCTTCTGCCGTCCGCGCGACAGATCTGGCTCAGCGACGACCTTGCCGATGCCGTGGCCACCGTTCGCCGCTGCGAAGCGCCCGCCATTTCGATCGCCGGATATGGCGAACCGAGCGCGGTCTTCCACCTGGGTACTGCCACCCTCAGGGTCGACGCGTCTGGTGCGGCGGACGTCTTTCGCGCCAATGACTGTGCCGTCGCCATCGTCGCGGCGGATGCTCGGGACGAGTTCGTCGCAGCGCTGGGCGAGGGCGAGAAGGCGCCGGAACCCGTTGCCACCGTTTCCGGCCGCAACCTCAACGGCATGAAGCTCCGCACCATGCTGCTGTTCTCGAAGCCGTAGGGAGCCGGTCATGCTGATCAACAGGCGGCCGGCTCGCTGGCGCGATCCCGACGTGGTCAAGACCGGCCTCTGGCTGGCAGGGATTCTGACGGTTCTCGCCGTGCTCGTATCCAGCCACTTCGACGAAGAGGCGCGCGCCTTTGTGGCAGCCGGTGGACCATCCGCTCCCATCTGGCAGATGTTGACCCGGCTGGGACAATCCGACTGGATGCTGATCCCCTCGGGCCTCGCCGTCATTCTTCTTCACTATCTCAATCGGCCGAAGTTTGGTCCGAAGGGGCAGTTTGAAACTTTGCAGGGCATGGTGCTGTTCTTCTTCACCGCCATTGCCGCGACGGGCATTGCCGTCCTGGTCATCAAATACTCGCTCGGCTTTTCTCGCCCGTCGGTCGAAGGCGAGCGGGTGATGCGGCTTTTTGCCTTTCGTCCGTCCCACGCGTCCTTTCCTTCGGGACACTCGACGACGGCGGCCGCCTTCGCCTTGTCGCTCACGCTTCTATGGCGGCCGGTGGCTGTCGTGGTCTGGCCGTTTGCCGTCGCCGTCGCTGCGTCGCGGGTGATGGTGAATGCCCATCGGGTCTCCGACGTGGTGGCCGGTCTCTCCTTTGGTGCCTGGGGTACGCTGTTCGTCGCCGTTTGGTTTGCACGGCGAGGGAAGTTGTTCCGGCTGTCGGAAAGCGGGCTGCCAATGCCGCTTCGCCTTGGGATCGACACACTCTCCAACGAGGCGAGGGCCTTGTTGGCGCGGCTTCGACTTGCCATAAGCAGGCGGAGCATCGTTCCCGATTTGCATCTTTCAGGGGTAGGGCAGCCGGACGCGGTCGTCGCCGCGCATCCGGTCGGAGTGACCAGCATGATCGTACCGAAACCATCCGAGACCGGCTTCGTCTCGGTCGTCATTCCCGCCCGCAACGAGGCGGATAATCTCTCGGTCATCGTGCCGGAAATCCTCTCGGCCATGGCGGGGCGGGCTTTCGAGGTGATCGTCGTCGACGATGGCTCGACCGACGGCACGGCAGCTGCCGTCGCTGCCTGGAAGGCGGAGGGCAAGCCTGTCCGGCATATCCGCCACGTCGAGGCCTGCGGTCAGTCGGCGGCCGTCCGCTCGGGCGTCCTCGCGGCGCGCGGTGAGATCGTCGCGACCATCGACGGTGATGGCCAGAACGATCCCGCCTATATCCCGAAGCTGATCGATGCGTTGGTGGCGGCCGGGCCGTCGGTGGGGATCGCCGCCGGTCAGCGTCTGAAGCGCACCGATGGGCTTGCCAAGCGCTACGCGTCGCGTTTCGCCAACTGGCTGCGCAACGCCATTCTGAAGGATGCGACGCGCGATACCGGCTGCGGCCTCAAGGCGGTGCGGCGCGACCTCTTCCTGCTGCTGCCCTTCTTTCATGGCTGGCACCGCTATCTTCCGGCGCTGGTGCTCAGGGAGGGCTATGGCGTCACCCACCTCGATGTCATCGACCGCTCGCGCATGCACGGTGCCTCCAACTACGGCATTTTCGACCGCGGATTGCAGGGAATCCTCGATCTTTTCGGCGTCTGGTGGCTGAAGCGGCGCATCAAGCGCCTTCCCATCGCCTCGGAAATCGGAAACGACAATGGCTGACCTTCTCGCGCAATTCGCCGGCTGGCTTCACGACGTGTTCGTCAAGCAGCTCGATTTCTGGGTGATCCTCGGTTTTGTAGCCCAGGCCATGTTCACCATGCGCTTCGTGGTGCAGTGGCTGGCTTCGGAGAAGGCCAAGGCGTCGGTCATCCCGGTGGCCTTCTGGCTGTTCTCGCTGGGCGGCGGCTTCCTCCTGCTGGTCTACTCCATCGCTCGGCAGGATCCGGTGTTCATTGCGGGGCAGGGGCTCGGCCTTCTCATCTATATCCGCAACTTGATGCTGATCCGGAAGTCGACGAAACGCACCGAGGTCGGAGAGGTCAAGGAGTCCTAGAGCCGCCGGGGATCGTCCGCGCGCGCGGAAAGATGCAGGCGATCGAGAAAGCCCTGCAGGATGAAGCTGGCGGCCAGTTTGTCGACCACCTCGTCGCGCCGACGGCGCGAGGCATCCGCCTCAAGGAGCGTGCGGGTGACCGCCGCCGTCGACAGTCTTTCGTCCCAGAACATGATCGGCCGGCTGTCGAGTGGGGCGAGGTTCCGAGCGAAGGCGCGTGTCGACTGGGCGCGCGGTCCTTCGCTTCCGTCCATGTTGATCGGTAGGCCCAGGACGTAGGCCCCGACACCATGCTTGTCGGCGAGTTCGATCAGCGCCGCGGCGTCCTTGCCGAACTTGACGCGAGGCAGGGTTATGAGCGGCGTCGCGATGAGAAAACGTTCGTCGGAAAGAGCGATCCCGATGGTCTTGGTGCCGAGATCGAGACCGAACAGGCGCCGGCCCTGAGGCAAAGCGCCCACGAAGGCGACGGGATCTTCTGCTTCGGTCATCGGTCTACCTCGTCATGCGCGCTGAATGTCGCCAAGTATCATGACCGATGGTCCGACCCAAGTCACGGCGCAGAGTTCAGGAGACGATTTCGGGCGAGGTGGCCGACACGCGGTCCCGACCGGTGTTCTTGGCCTGATAAAGCGCGGCGTCGGCGCGGCGATAAAGGTCATTGACCGTATCGCCCGCCCGGAACTCGGCGACGCCGAAGCTGGCAGTCAGGCGGATCACGCTGTCGCCGCGTTCGACGGTCAGTGCATTGATCTGTTCGCGCAGATACTCGGCGACCGAGACGGCGCCATCGACGGGAATGCTTGGCAGGATCACCGCAAACTCTTCACCGCCAATGCGGGAGAAGTGGACGTCAGGGGGGACGCGGAGCGTTCCGACGGATCGGATCACCTCGTCGCCGGCATCGTGGCCGTAGATGTCGTTGATATGCTTGAAATGATCGATGTCGAACAGGATGAGCGAGAAGGTGCCTTCAAGTTCGGCAGTGGTTATTGCCATGTCGAACCGCTGGCGGAAAGCGCCGCGGTTGAACAGGCCGGAAAGCGGATCGACGGTCGCCATCTCGATCAACCGGCGCTGCATGATCAGCGTTCGCTCGGCCACCCGAAGACGGGCGTTGAGTTCGTCCTGGCGCGGAGGTTTGGACATGAAGTCGTCGGCCCCGGCGTCCAGCACGCCGATGGAGTGCTGCGCATCGTTGGAGGCGGACATGCCGATGACGTAAAGCGGCCGGCCGGCATCGGCAATGAGACGGGCCTCCCAGCACAGTTCGGTGCCCGAAACGCCGCCGATTTCGAAACTGGTAATCAGCACTTCTGCTTGCGGTGTCGTCTGGATGTAGTTCAGCGCCTCGCGACCGTCCGTGAAATAAGCGACGTCGTCACCACGAGGTTCAAGCATCCTCTGCAGGATCATCAGTCCGGTTCGACTGCCGTCGACGAGCACGATGTGCATGATACGCTTGGTATACCTGAAAAGAGGCAAGGCCACCCTGAAAAGCGGGGAACTCATAAACCGTTTTTGTCGAATTCATCAATGAAAAAACAACGAATTGCCGCCAATCGCAGTTCTGAAAGCAGAACTTTACAAAGAGGATTTCGAACAAAAGACCAGCCCTTGCGAGCGCCGATTAAAATATTCGTATGGATCAATATGTTAAGCAACCAACGATACGCAAAAGCCATCGCACCGGGTTGCTAGGTGCGTCTTGATGGTCCGAACTGTCACGGCGTCCGATCGCCTCGCTCGAAGGTTGCGTGGCGTTGTAGTGGGCGACTCACCGGTGACCGGCTGCCAATTTGCCCGCGGGGATTTGCCCGCATGCTGAAGCGGGTGGCTCCGGGCCGCGACCGGTGCTATACGCGGGGCATTCCAGTCTGTTCGAGGGAATCTACATGTCCGTGGATACGGCTACCGTGCGCCGCGTTGCGCGTCTCGCCAGGATCAAGGTCACCGATGACGAGGCGGCGCGCATGACCAATGAGCTCAATTCCATCCTCGGATTTGTCGAGCAGTTGAACGAGGTCGACGTCGCCGGCGTCGAGCCGATGACGTCGGTGGTATCCGTGAAGATGCGCCGCCGGCAGGATGTCGTGACCGATGGCGAGAACGCCGAGGCGGTCACTGTCAACGCGCCTGTCTCCGAGGACCACTTCTTCCTGGTGCCCAAGGTGGTCGAGTAACTCCCGCCAGACGCCAGCCTCTCACGATTATTCCGGGATTTCCGCCGTGACCGATCTCACCGCACTTACCCTTGCCGAGGCGCGCGATGCGCTGAAGGCCAAGTCCTTCACCGCCGTCGAGCTGACCGATGCCTATCTCGCCGCCATGGAGAGGGCGCGCGTGCTCAATGCCTATGTCACCGAGACGCCTGAGAAGGCTCGCGACATGGCCAGGGCGTCCGACGCGCGCCTTGCCGCCGGCAAGGCCGGCCCACTCGAAGGTTTGCCGCTCGGTATCAAGGACCTCTACGCGACCGAAGGCGTTCATACCCAGGCCTGCAGCCACATTCTCGACGGCTTCAAGCCGACCTATGAGAGTACGGTGTCGGCGAACCTGTGGGCCGACGGTGCCGTCATGCTCGGCAAGCTCAACATGGATGAGTTCGCCATGGGCTCCTCCAACGAAACCAGCCACTACGGCTCGGTGGTCAATCCGTGGCGGCGCAATGGGTCCGACGTCAATCTGGTGCCGGGCGGTTCGTCGGGCGGTTCGGCGGCTGCCGTTGCGGCACGCCTCTGTCTCGGGGCAACCGCGACCGACACCGGCGGCTCGATCCGCCAGCCGGCTGCCTTCACCGGCACCACGGGCATCAAACCGACCTATGGCCGCTGCTCGCGCTGGGGGCTCGTCGCCTTCGCCTCCTCGCTCGACCAGGCCGGCCCGATCGCCCGTGACGTTCGCGATGCCGCCATCCTGCTGAAGTCGATGGCATCCGTCGACCCGAAGGACACGACCTCGGTCGACCTTCCGGTTCCCGACTACGAAGCTGCGGTCGGCAAGTCGGTGAAGGGGTTCCGGATCGGCATCCCCAAGGAATACCGTCTCGATGGCATGCCCGCCGAGATGGATGCGCTCTGGAAGAAGGGTATCGAGATCCTGCGCGATGCCGGCGCCGAAATCGTCGACATCTCGCTGCCGCATACCAAATACGCCTTGCCGGCCTACTACATCGTGGCGCCGGCCGAGGCGTCGTCGAACCTCGCTCGTTATGACGGCGTCCGCTATGGCCTGCGCGTGCCGGGCTCGGACATCGTCGACATGTATGAAAACACCCGTGCCGCCGGCTTCGGCGCCGAGGTGAAGCGCCGCATTCTGATCGGCACCTATGTGCTGTCGGCCGGCTATTATGACGCCTATTACCTGCGTGCCCAGAAGGTGCGCACGCTGATCAAGCGCGATTTCGAGACGGTCTATGCCGCGGGCGTCGACGCCATCCTGACGCCGGCGACGCCGTCGGCCGCCTTCGGCATCGGTGAGAAGGCCGATGCCGATCCGGTGGAAATGTACCTCAACGACGTGTTCACGGTGACGGTCAACATGGCCGGCCTGCCGGGCCTTGCCGTGCCGGCCGGACTCAACGCCGAGGGGCTGCCGCTCGGCCTGCAACTGATCGGCCGGCCATTCGACGAAGAGACGCTGTTCACCCTGGGGGCGGCGATCGAGAGGGCTGTCGGCACATTCGCGCCAACGCAGTGGTGGTGAAACGATGGGGCGCCGGTCTCTGACCGGCGCCTTCATATCAGCTTCAAACTACAAGCCTACTGAGCAACCTCTCTGGTTTCACCAAAGAGGTTGCCATGAAGATTCTCCCGCTTTCCATTTTCTCCGTCACGCTTCTTGCCGGCGCCATGGCGTCGGCGGCGGCCGACCTGCCCATCAACAAGGGACTTGTGGCGGCAGGCCGCCTGCCGGCCGATCTTCTCGACAGCTTCGGTGAAACCTTTGGCTCCGGGTCAGGCATGTCCGTCATCGACTGGAAGAAGACCGACAGGGGCTACGAGGGATCGTTCCTGCTGCTGCCCGACCGCGGCTACAATGTGGAAGGCACCACGGACTACCGAACCCGCGTCAACAGGCTGTCGATCGCTTTCGCAGCGCCGGAGGCGGGCAAGGCGGCCGTTGCCGAGCTGAAGCTCGAGAGTACCGTTCTTCTGACCGACAAGTCCGGCAAGCCGATGAGCGGCCTCGATCCGGTCGCCGTCAACAGGGACAACGGCGCCGATCTTCCCGGCGCGGCGACGGGTGCCGTCAGCCTCGATCCCGAGGCAATCGTTCGCCTTCCCGACGGTTCTCTGATGATTTCCGACGAGTATGGACCGGCCGTCTACCATTTCACGGCGGACGGCAAGCTGGTGTCGGCCACGCTGCCGCCGCCGGCCCTCTTGCCGATGCGCAAGGGCGCCATCAACTTCTCGTCCAACAACCCAGGCGTCGGCGCGCCCAAGCCCGATCCGGAGGATCCGGAGACCGGCCGCCAGAACAATCAGGGCTTCGAGGGCATGGCGTTCAATCCGGCCACCAGGGAACTGACGGTGGTTCTGCAGAGCGCTACCCGCCAGGACGGCGGCGACAAGAAGACGACGCGCTTCAACACGCGCGCACTGGTCTATGACGCCGCCGATCCCGACGCGTTGAACCTCAAGGCCGAATATGTCGTGCCGCTGCCGACCTTCAAGGACGGCGAGGGTAAGACCTTGGTGGCCGCCCAGTCCGAGCTGGCGGTCCTGCCGGATGGTCGGCTCTTGCTGCTGTCGCGCGACAGCAACAACGGCTGGGGCGTCAAGGGCGACACCTCGCTCTATCGCCGCGTCGATCTTCTCGACCTTGCGGGTGCCACCAATATCGCCGGCACCGAGTTTGACGGCGGGAAGCCGGTGGCGCCCAAGGGTGTCCTCGACCCATCGGTAACGCCGGCGACGCTCGCCACGGTCGTCGACATGAACGACAATGCCGAGCTCAACAAGGCCGGTCTTCACAATGGCGCGCCGCATGACGCCAGCGACCTCTCTGAAAAGTGGGAGGCGATGGGTGTCGTGCCGGCGCTCGATCCAGAGCACCCGAACGACGTCCTGCTGCTCATCGCCAACGACAACGACTTCATGACCACCAAGGGGCACCAGGTCGGCGCGGACTACAAGGCCGACGCCGATGTCGACACCATGGTGCTGGTCTATCGCCTGTCGCTCGACTGATCCCGGCCGCAGCGCACAGTTGGGAGGGCGTCGCGTCATCGCGGCGCCCTTCGCCATTTTCGGGTCGTTCTTCAACCCGCGACATGCTGGACTGGTGCGCCTTTCCCGTTTACCTCCGGCGCAAAACGGGCTATCCCGCCAGACAGATGTCGTCCGACCGATCCGAGAGACCCTTCATGAACATGGCAGTTCGCACCCCCGACCCCAAGAAGCTCATCAAGGGCGCCACTGGCGACTGGGAGGTCATCATCGGCCTCGAGGTGCATGCCCAGGTCACCTCCAACGCCAAGCTGTTTTCCGGCGCCTCGGCCGTCTTCGGAGCCGAGCCGAACATGCATGTGTCGCTCGTCGACGCGGCGATGCCGGGCATGCTGCCGGTGATCAACGAGGAATGCGTTGCGCAGGCGATCCGCACCGGCCTCGGCCTCAAGGCGGCGATCAACCTCTACTCGGTGTTCGACCGCAAGAACTATTTCTATCCGGACCTGCCGCAGGGCTACCAGATCAGCCAGTACAAGCAGCCGATCGTCGGTGAGGGCAAGGTGCTGCTCGACATGCCGGAAGGCGTCGTGGAGATCGGCATCGAACGGCTGCACCTCGAACAGGACGCCGGCAAGTCGATCCACGACCAGCATCCGACCATGTCCTTCGTCGATCTCAACCGCTCGGGCGTGGCGCTGATGGAGATCGTCTCCAAGCCGGACCTCCGCTCGTCGGAGGAGGTGAAGGCTTATCTCGCCAAGCTCCGCACGATCCTGCGCTATCTCGGCACCTGCGACGGCAACATGGAAGAAGGCTCCATGCGCGCCGACATCAACGTCTCGGTGCGCAAGCCCGGCGAGCCGCTCGGCACGCGCTGCGAGATCAAGAATGTCAACTCGATGCGCTTCGCCGCCCAGGCGGTGGAGTTCGAGGCACGCAGGCAGATCGGCATCCTGGAGGATGGCGGCAAGATCGATCAGGAGACCCGTCTCTACGATCCGGGCAAGGGCGAAACACGCTCGATGCGCTCCAAGGAAGAGGCGCACGACTACCGCTACTTCCCCGATCCGGATCTGCTGCCGTTGGAACTCGATCCGGCCTGGGTGGAGAGCCTGAAGGCCCACCTTCCGGAACTGCCGGACGAGAAGAAGGCCCGTTTCGTCGCCGACTACGGCATTACACCCTATGATGCCATGGTGCTGACGCTCGAACGCGCCTCGGCCGACTATTACGAGCAGGTCGCCAAGAATCGCGACGGCAAGGCAGTCGCCAATTTCATGCTCAATGAGCTGTTTGGCCGTCTCAACAAGGACGGCAAGGGCATCGAGGCATCGCCCGTTTCCCCCGACCAACTCGGCGCCATCGTCGACCTGATCGGCGACGGCACCATCTCCGGCAAGATCGCCAAGGATCTGTTCGAGATCGTCTATACCGAAGGTGGCGATCCCAAGAATCTGGTTGAAGAGCGCGGTCTCAAGCAGGTCACCGATACCGGGGCCATCGAAAGGGCCGTGGACGAGGTGATCGCCGCCAACCCCGACAAGGCCGAGCAGGCCAAGGCGAAGCCGACTCTCAGTGGCTGGTTCGTCGGGCAGGTGATGAAGGCGACCGGCGGCAAAGCCAACCCGCAGGCGGTCAACGACCTCGTCAAGCGGAAGCTTGGAATCGAATGAGCCGGGAAAGGGCGGCACAAGCTGCCGTCTGCAAAGCAGAATTTGCATGAGGGTGGCCTTCGGGCCGCCCTTTTTCATGCCTCGGAAGGTTTGGTTAACCCTGTTCGTTAAGCCTGCCTTATCGCCACCGTCCCTAATATTGGAAGGCCGGGGTTCGGCGGCGCAAGCCGCACTGCCTGTTTCATTCCCCCCGGATTGAGCGACCGATGGATATTGCAACCCTTCTCGGTGTTTTTGGCGGCTTTGCCGTGCTCTATATAGCCGTCATCCTTGAAGGTTCGAACATCATGATGTTCATGAACCTTCTGGCGACCGTGGTGGTGGTTGTCGGCGCCCTGGTTGCGATGCTCGGCCGCTATACGCTCAAGACGTTTCCTGTGGCCGTATTCGGCGGCTTCAAGGAAGCGATCATGTACAAGACGCATGATACCTTCCACTTGCTCGATCAGTTGACCGAGATTGCCGAGGTGGCGCGCAAACAGGGGCCGCTCGGTCTCGAGAAGCTGGAGATCGACGAACCCTTCCTTCAGAAGGCGATCCAGATGATCGCCGACGGCTATTCCGGCGAGACCATCCAGCACGTTCTCGAGCGCGAGCGTGACTTGCAGCACGAGCGCCTGCACATGGGGCACACGGCTTGGGCCAAGATCGCCGAGGCGGCGCCGGGCATGGGCATGGTGGGCACCATCATCGGCCTCGTGTCGCTGTTCGCCCACATGTCGGATCCCAAGCAGATCGGTCCGGCCATGTCGATCGCGCTGCTGACTACCCTCTACGGCGCGGTCGTCGCCAACGTCGTTGCGGCGCCGGTGGCCGACAAGTTGTCCAACCGGGCCAATCACGAAGCGGAGATCCAGTCGATGATCATCGACGCGGTCTTGATGATTCGCGAGAACAAGAGCCCCAAGCAGGTTCATGAGGAGCTCCTCTCCTACCTGCCGCTCAAGCATCGGGCCAAGGCCGAAGCTGGCAGGGAAGCGGCCTGAAGGCCGGACATAAAAACGGAAGGGCAGCTGAATGAGCGGCAGGAAGAAGGGCGGCGGTGGAGGAGGGGGACATGGCGGGGCGCCATGGGTCATCACCTTTGCCGACCTGATGGCCCTCCTGATGGCTCTCTTCGTGATGATCGTGTCCTTCTCCAGTCAGGACGAGCAGAAGCTGCATGACGCCGCCGGCTCGATGCGCGACGCCTTCGGTTACCAATCGGTGCAGCGCCCGGCCGGCATGATCGAGCAGAGCGGCCTGCCCGAGCGCAAATATCTGCGCAACGTTCAGCCCATGTCGCTGTCCGAGGCCGTCGAGTTCGCCACCGACTTCAACGACCAGTATGAGAAGCAGGGACCGGAGGTGAACACCAACCGGTTCGAGAAGGCGGCCGAGAGCAAGCCGCGCGAGTATCTCACCGCCTCGGAATCCTTGCGGCAAGCGTTGCAGGACCTGCCCGACTACGCCGAACTCTCCAAGCAGATCGTGCTCAGCGTTACCCACGACGGTCTGCATATCTCGATCATCGATCAGGATGGCCGGCCGATGTTTGGTGCGCAGTCGAGCGAACCGACAGACCGCATGAAGATCGTTCTGTCGCGCATCGCTCCGGTCATCCAGCAGATGCCGGGCCGGTTGCAGATTATCGGGCACACCGAATCGACCGGCGACATGGCTGTTCCTGGCGGCGCGGCCTGGACGCTCTCCACCAAGCGGGCGCTTGCCACGGCAGAAATCCTCGGCAGCTTTGGTCTCGGACCGGGCAGCCTCGCTCAGGTGATTGGTGTCGCCGACAAGGACCCCATGTTCCCCGACGATCCCTTCCTGTCGGGCAACCGTCGCATCGAACTGGTCCTTCTCAAGGAAGCGCCCGCCCTGCCCAGCGAGAGCCCTTTCTGAGGCGCAAGGCTGAGGCAAGCGAGTGAAGAGACGTTCGGTCAGTCTCTTTCCGCAAAGCCGTGTCATGACCGACCCTGCCCCGCCAAACACCGGCAATCGCCGCCGGGAAGATCGCCACAGGACGCGCCTCAGAGCCGGCATCCTGCGCAGCCGTGACGGTCGTCGGCTCGGTGACTGCATCATCCGCGATCGATCCGACAATGGCGCCAGACTCGTCCTCACCGAGCCGGTGCCCTTGCCGCTGGAGCTGCAGCTTGAAGATGAGGCGGACCACCGGCGTTACGACGTTCGCATCGTCCGTCGCGACGGCCAGGAGATCGGCGTTGTCATGGAGCGGGCGAGTGACGGCAAGATCGGCTGAAGCGGCTGACCCGTCCGTCTGAACACGCGGAGTTCATCACCGACCTCTTTTCGCGTCCGTAGCGGGACAATATGCTGCCTCGTGGAATACTGTTCCCCAAAACAGGCGAGGAGAAGCCGATGACTGCGATCCAAACCAAGCCGATCGACCTCTATTACTGGCCGACGCCCAACGGCCACAAGATCACCATCATGCTCGAGGAACTCGGCGTTCCCTACAATCTGCATTTCGTCAACATCGGCAAGGGCGACCAGTTCCAGCCGGACTTCCTGGCTATCTCGCCCAACAACAAGATGCCGGCCATCGTCGATCCGGAGGGGCCGGACGGCAAGCCGATTTCGGTATTCGAGTCGGGCGCCATCCTGCTGTACCTCGGCCGCAAGTTCGGCAAATTCTATCCGCAGGACGAGCGCGGCCGCGTCGAGGTGGAACAGTGGCTGATGTGGCAGATGGCGGGCTTCGGCCCGATGCTCGGCCAAAATCATCATTTCGCGCTCTATGCGCCCGAGAAGATACCCTACGCCATCAAGCGCTACCGGGACGAGACGCACCGCCTCTATGGCGTATTGGAGAAGCAGCTCGCGGGCAGGGACTATGTCTGCGGCGACTATTCCATCGTCGACATCGCCTGTGTGGGCTGGGCGCGTGGGTGGGAGCGGCAGGACATAAAGGCAGCCGAGTTCCCGAACGTGATGGCTTGGATCGACCGGGTGTCAAGCCGGCCGGCCGCGGCCAAGGCCCTGGCCATTACCGCGCCGACACCGCCGAGCAACCTTGCCGACGACAAGGAGGCGCAGAAGGTATTGTTCAACCAGCGTGCTCGCTGAAGAACGCCTCTTGCGCACTGCCGCCCGAGAAGCCGGCAGGCGAGCGGGGAGTCCTGCTATTCTATACGACTAAAGTCTTATGCCATGTTGGCCCCGGCAATGCGCCGGGGCTTTTTCATTGAACTGTGAATGGTTCATGCATTCAGGCGGTTGTTCAATATTTGATCGGATTTTATGTATTTTAGGAGTCATTATGAATAAATAGATCTATGTGCTATTGTTGTTGTCCTACCTGGCAGTCTCGATGGGTGCAGGCATGGCGGCTTCGCAAAACTCGATGCATATGCAAGACGTTCTGAAGCAACTTCGCAACCCGAATGTCAGGGTTGGGGATGGCCGCCGGCATAAGCGAGCGAAGTGTTTCTTGTTGGCCACCGTGCAGCACAACAAATATACTTGTGAATGCATTGTCGAAGACATGAGTGTTGGCGGTTGTAAGGTCAACAATACCGATGGTCAGCTTGCGATTGGCCAGTCGGTGGTTATCAGCATTCCGGAACAGAACATGTCGCTGAATGGCATGGTAATGTGGGTTCGCGGTAAGGCGGCAGGGCTCTGCTTCAACCTGTCCATCTAGAATAGCTCCGTCGAATCTCGGATTGCCGACGTTCTCCCTGTTTCGGTCAGACAACCCGCCTCAACGTCTGTTGGACTGCGCCGGTTATTCTCCGGTGTGGTTTCCGGAAGGTTTCACCCGGTGAGCGGCCTGTCCTGGTGTTTGAGATGGGAATGGCCGGAAACTGGGGAATCGATGGTTTATATCTACTGAACACAATACTTCATTTAGAACTCGTTTGTCGCTTGTTAAGTCTGCAATTTAATCTGCTTTTTAATCAATTGGCGCAGCATGATCACATCGTTCGGCGAACGAAGATACGGGGCGAAAGACCTCGAACAATACAGAACAGGGAATGTGATCATGGCTCGTCTTGAACTGAACTCGACCGATCAACTGGCCGGCGGCTCTGGTGCCACCAGCGACATCCTCTACGAACTTGGTGTGATGTATGCCGTGGGTCGCGATGTTGAGCAGAACCTCATCGAAGCCCACAAATGGTTCAACATCGCCGCTTTCCGTGGCTCCGAAAGCGCTGCCCGTTATCGCCGCGAACTCGCAGACGAGATGTCTTCAGCTGATATCGCCGCGGCCCAGCGCCAGGCGCGCGAGTGGATTTCGCTGCATTGATCGCTGCGGTCGGCCCCGGAACGGGCCCCGCAACGGAACCTGGATATTCCACGCCCGGGACAGTGGGCGACTGACGGCGGTCCTTCCTGAGGAAGGGCCGCCGTTTCGTGTTGTTGGCGCCGCGAAAGGCAGGACAGGGCGGGCAAGCTGTGCTATGGCCGGGCAAATCAGCTAGGGGACCCTCCATGGACAAGTCGTTCATCGCCCGCGAGACCGCCCGCCTTCTGCTGGAGGTCGAGGCCATCCAGTTCAACCCGGAAAAGCCCTATATCTTCACGTCCGGCTGGGCGAGCCCCGTCTACACCGACTGCCGCAAGCTCATTTCCTTTCCGCGCCTGCGCAAGCGGCTGATGGCCTTCGCCGAGGAGATCATTCTCTCCGAGATCGGCGCCGAGTCGCTCGATGCGGTCGCGGGCGGTGAGACGGCCGGCATTCCCTTCGCCGCCTGGCTGTCGGATCGACTTGAACTGCCGATGCTCTACGTGCGCAAGAAGCCCAAGGGCTTCGGCCGCAATGCTCAGATCGAGGGCGACGTCAAGGAAGGCGCCCGTGCCATCCTCGTCGAGGACCTCGCGTCCGACGGCCGCTCGAAGCTGATATTCACCAAGGCGATGCGCGACGCCGGCCTCAAGGTGAGCCACGCCTTCGTCGTCTTCCATTACGGCATCTTCCCCTCGTCGACCGAGGTGCTGGCCGCCGATGGCATCACGCTGCACGCGCTCGCCACCTGGTGGGACGTGCTCGCCGAAGCCAAGGCCTCGAACCGGTTCCCGGCGGCGATGCTGGCGGAAGTCGAGAAGTTCCTGCACGCCCCGGCCGAGTGGTCGGCGGCCCATGGGGGCAGGGCTTCCTTCGAGGGGTAACAATAGCTGAGGGGCGGGGATTATCCCGCCCGCTTGCCCTCGGCGTCGATCACCAGCTCGCCATACTCCTTGGCGAAGGGGGGGCGGCCAGCGGTCGAGGAGATCGAGCACCTGTTCGCTCGGCCGGCAGAGCGCGGTGCCCTTGGCGGTCACGACGAACGGCCTGTCGACGAGGATGGCGGGCGCGATCATCGCCTCGAGAATGTCCTCGTCGGCTACCGACGGGTCGGTGAGGCCCAGGTCGACGGCCGGCGACTTCTTGACGCGCAGCGCGTCGCGTGGCCCGATGCCGGCGGCGGCGAAGAGCGCAAGAAGCTGAGGTTTGGTCCAACCGGTCTCGAGATATTCGGGCACGGTCGGCGTATAGCCCGCCGCCTCGACGATGCGGACGACGTTGCGCGAGGTGCCGCAGTCGGGATTGTGAAAGACGACGACGTCTGTGACGGGCGTGGCGGGTCTCCCTGGATCGGTCTCGTTATAGCGGCCGCAGTGGCCAACCGAAACGATTTGCTGGCCGTCGCGCGCTTTTGAACTCGGCTATCCCTCGTCTTTTCTCGACTTTTGGCTTATGGGAGCGGAAACCCAAGCCGCAAGGACCCGATGAGCCACTATACCGCCCCTGTTTTCGCCGTTGCACCGATGCTCGATTGGACCGATCGCAATTGTCGGCTGTTCCATCGACAGCTGAGTGCGCGGGCGCTGCTCTACACGGAAATGGTGACGACGGCGGCGATCCGCTTTGGCGATCGCGAGCGGCTCTTGGGCTTTTTCCCTGAGGAACACCCCGTTGCCTTGCAGCTTGGCGGCTCCGATCCGGCCGAGTTGGCCTTTGCGGCCAAGGTGGGCGAGGATTGGGGTTATGACGAGATCAACCTCAACGTCGGCTGCCCGTCGGATCGCGTGCAATCGGGCCGCTTCGGCGCCTGCCTGATGCTGGAGCCCGAGCTGGTCGCGGACTGCGTCGCGGCGATGCGCCAGGCGGTCAGCGTGCCGGTCACCGTCAAGTGCCGCATCGGCGTCGACGAGCAGGATCCCGAGGAGGCGCTCGACAAGCTCGCCGATGCCGTGATCGCTGCCGGCGTGTCCGCGCTCTGGGTGCATGCCCGCAAGGCGTGGCTCAAGGGCCTCAGCCCCAAGGAAAACCGCGACATCCCGCCGCTCGATTATGACCGCGTCCGTCGCCTCAAGGCGCGCTATCCCCATGTGTTCATCGGCATCAACGGCGGCATCAACGATCTCGATGCGGCCGTCGATCTTCTGAAGACACTCGACGGCGTCATGCTGGGACGCGCTGCCTATCAGGAGCCGGCATTGCTCGGTTCGGTCGACCGGCTCATTTATGGCGAAGCCACCGACGATGCCGATCCGTTCGCCGTGGTGGAACGGATGCGACCCCATATCGCCGCCCATCTCGCCGCCGGCGGGCGCCTGTCCGCCTTCACCCGCCATATGCTCGGCCTCTATCACAAGGTCCCCGGCGCTCGTGCCTGGCGCCGCATCCTGACCGAGGGGGGTGTCAAGGAAGGCGCCGGCCTTGAGGTGATCGATGCGGCTATCGATGCGCTCCAGCGCCGCAAGGCCGCCTGACCTCCGAAAGCTCGTCCGCCCGTGTCCCTCCGCCTTCCCAAGCTCGACTACTTCCTCATCGGCCTCGTGTTGATGGTGGCGCTGGCGCTGATCTGGCCGACGCCCGGCACGAGCGGCGGACCGCTGCATTTCGAGTATGTCACCACCTACGGCGTCTCCGTGGTGTTTTTTCTCTATGGGCTGACGCTGTCACCGGAACGGATGAAGGCCGGCGTGCTGCATTGGCGTCTGCACATCTGCGTGCAATTTGCCACCTTCGTGCTGTTTCCGCTCTTGTTGCTGGCCGCCCGGGCGCTGATGCCCGGCATGTTCTCCGACGATCTCTGGCTCGGCTTCTTCTACGTGGCGGCGCTGCCATCCACCGTGTCGTCGTCGGTGGCGATGACCAACATCGCCCGTGGCAACGTGCCGGCCGCCGTGTTCAATGCGTCACTGTCCAGTCTCCTTGGCGTGTTCGTGACGCCGCTTCTGATGAGCTGGTACATGAAGAGCAATGGCATCGACATGCCGCTGCTGCCGGTGATCCTCAAGGTGGTGATGCTGGTGCTGGTGCCGATCGTGCTCGGCCAGATCGCCCGTCGCTGGCTGGGCGGCTGGGCGCATCGCAACGCCTTCTGGGTGAAGCTCGCAGACCGCTCCACGATCCTCGCCATCGTTTATAACTCCTTCTGTGATTCCGTGGCGGCCGGCGTCTGGAGCGCCAGCGATCTGACCGTCGTGCTGGAGATCGCCGTGGCCTCTGTGGCGCTGTTCCTCGTGGTCTATCTGATCATGAACGGCGTTTGCGCCATCATGGGCTTCAACATCCGCGACCGCATCGCCTGCCAGTTCTGCGGCTCCAAGAAGTCGCTGGCGACCGGCGTGCCTCTGGCGCCGGTGATGTTCGGCCAGAATGCCGCGATCGGCCTGATCGTGGCGCCCATCATGGTCTTTCACTTCCTGCAGTTGGTGATCGTCAGCGTGCTGGCGGCGCGCTTTGCCAGGAGAGCAGGAGATTGATCAGACTGCCGTCGAACGGACGTTCTCGTTCGGCACCACCACCGTCGGCGCCTGATGGAACCAGCGATAGCCGGCGGCAAGCGCCAGGAAGACGGCGAGCCAGACGGCAATGTGCCATAGGCGCGCGTTGATGCGGTGGCGCCCGAGGGCGAGCGAGGCGCCGATCAGCAGGGCAAAGATCGAGAGATAGGCGACATTGGCGAACTCGGCCGGGGCCAGACCGGCTATGCTGCCCGATCCTCCAAAGAGCAGGAGAACGCCGGTGGCGACGACAAGGATCGCCACGGCGAGATAGAGCACGGGTTGCCGCATCGCTCAGGCCTCCGACTGGGACTTGCTGTCCCGAATGTCGGCGTGCCGCAGCCGCTCCGCAAGGCCACCCATGATCGCCCGCCGCTCTTCCGGACTCATCGACGTCCAACGGGCGATTTCGTCGAGCGTGCGGCCGCAACCGCGACAAAGACTACCGCCTTCCAGTATGCGACAGACCTTGATGCAGGGCGTCTCCACCATTGATGTCACCTGGCGATCAGGAGGCCGATGAGAAAGGCGGCTTCGGTGAGGACCTGCGTCGCGCCGAGAATGTCGCCGGTCTGTCCGCCGATTTTCTCGCGGGCAAGGGCGCCGAAGGCGAGGGCGGCGAGCCCGGCAAAGACGACGCCGAGCAGGACAGCCGGCGCGCCTAGGAGCGCCGGCAGCGGCGACAGGAGAAGCACCGTCACACCGGCGCCGATTGCCACCGCGAGGCGGTCTGGCTGGCCGAGCCGCGCCGCGAGGCCGTCGGGCCGTGCATTGGGCAACGCCGCCCAGAGAGTGATCATCGAAAGACGACTGAGGGCACCGCCGCTCAGCACGGCGAAGACACCCGCTGTCGGGTCAAGAAAAAGCAGGGCGCCGTAGGCGCTTGCCCGAATGAGCGTCGACAGAATCAGGGCGAGGCCGGCGAAGGTGCCGATGCGGCTATCCTTCATGATCAAAAGCCGCTTTTCCACCGTGGCGCCGCCGACAAGGCCGTCGGCGCTGTCGGCGAGGCCATCCTCGTGCAGCGCACCGGTCGGCGCGACCAGCGCAGCGACCACGAGAAGACCGGTGAGGAGATCTGGCAAGCCCGCAGTGGAAGCTCCGAGACCGACGAGCGCCGCCGGCAGGGCGATCAGAAAGCCAGCGAGGGGAAAGGTCGCCGCCGCCCGTGGCAGCACGGGCAGCGCGCCAGTGTCGTCCAGCCGGCCGAACTGGGGCACGGGCAGGCGCGAGAGGAAGCGGAGCGAGGCGCCGAGATCGGCAAGACGGTGGAGGAGTTCGTCACGAAGCATTCTTCGTTTGTAGGCCGTGGAGCGAGTCATGTATAGCGTGAACCCGCTAAATGTTGTGTCATTTCGTGGTATTGCGGCAGTCTGCCCACTAAATCCAGACTTGCCGTTTCCAGTTCAATCAGAAAGACGATGATATGATTCCCTCGATGTCCGGTTTGCCGTTCGACGATTTCCGCGAACTGATCCGCTCGATGCCAGGGCCGGACGAGGCTTCGATTGCCGCCGTCCGCGCTCGCAATGCCGAGCTCACCAAACCGCTCGGCTCGCTCGGCCGGCTCGAGGAGCTTGCCGAGTGGCTGGCCGCCTGGCAGCGGGTTGAGCGGCCGGCGGTACGGCATCCGATGGTGTCGATCTTCGCGGCCAGCCATGGCGTAGCTGCCAAGGGCGTGTCGGCCTTCCCGGTCGAAGTGAACTTCCAGATGGTCGCCAACTTCACTGCCGGCGGCGCGGCGATCAACCAGCTTTGCAAGAGCTACAACTACGGGCTCAAGGTGTTCGAGCTGGCGCTGGAGATGCCGACGCCGGACATCACCGAACAGGATGCCTTCGACGAAGCCGGCTGCGCCGCCACCATGGCCTTCGGCATGGAATCGGTGGCCGGCGGCACCGACCTCCTGATGCTTGGCGAGATGGGAATCGGCAACACCACGGTGGCGGCCGCCATCTATCACGCGCTCTATGGAGGAGTGGCTGCCGACTGGATCGGACGCGGGACCGGCGTCGATGACGCCGGTCTTGCCCGCAAGCGCGATGCGGTCGCCGCCGCCGTGGAGCGCCTCGGCAAGGGAGAACGCGACGGCCTGGAGGTTCTGCGCCGGGTCGGCGGCCGCGAGATCGCCGCCATGGCCGGCGCCATCATCGCCGCCCGCCATCAGAACATTCCGGTGGTCGTCGACGGCTATGTCGTCACCGCCGCGGCCGCAGTGCTGCACGCCGTTGACCCTCGCTCCATCGATCATGTTCAGATCGCCCATGCCTCGGTGGAAGGCGCCCATCGCGACGTCATCGCTCGGCTCGGCAAGGAGCCGCTTGTCGACCTGCGCTTCCGTCTCGGAGAAGGCACCGGGGCGGCCATTGCCGGATCAATCATTCGGGCGGCAGCCGATGTCCACTCGGGCATGGCGACCTTCGCCGAGGCCGGCGTCTCCAATAAACACTAGGCAGGAAAATTCAGCCCGGGCAAGAAATTGCCCGGGTTTTCTCATTCGCTATCTTAGGAATCAACTCACACGGCTGACGCAGAAATAGACCACGTCCTCCAGGGCTGCCCGGTATGGGCCCTCCTCGAGCACCTCCAGCGCCGCGATGGCCTTGTCGCCATAGGCCCGGGCGCGCTCGACGGTGGCGGCAATGGCCTGATGCTTTCCGAGCAGCTCGATGGCGTGGTCGAGATCGGCGTCCTCGATGTCGCCCTGTTCGATGGTGCGTTGCCAGAAGGCACGGTCGTCGTCACCGCCACGGGCGGCGGCGATCAGGATCGGCAGGGTCACCTTGCCCTCGCGGAAATCGTCGCCGACCTTCTTGCCGAGCGTCATCGACGAGCCGCCGTAATCGAGTGCGTCGTCGACGAGTTGGAAGGCGAGGCCGAGCTGCGTGCCATAGTCGGCGAGGCCGGCTCGTACCTTGGCGCTGCTGCCGGCGATGATCGGGCCGACCTCGGTGGCCGCTGAGAACAGCGCCGCCGTCTTGGCGTTGATCACCTGCAGATACTGCTCTTCGCTGGTGGAAAGGTGCTTGGCGGCCACGAGCTGCAGCACCTCGCCCTCGGCAATCACCGCCGCGGCACGCGACAGCACGGCGAGCGCATCCAGCGAGCCGACCTCGACCATGGTGCGGAAGGCCTGGCCGAGCAGATAGTCACCGACCAGCACGCTCGCCTGATTGCCCCAGACCATGCGCGCCGACGGCTTGCCGCGTCGAAGCTCGCTTTCGTCGACCACGTCGTCGTGCAGGAGTGTCGCGGTGTGCATGAACTCGACGGTGGCCGCCAGCTTGACATGTCCATCGCCCCGATAGCCGCAGGCGAGGGCGGCGGCCAGTGTCAGCATCGGCCTCAGGCGCTTGCCGCCGGAATCGATCAGATGGCGGGCGATCTCCGGGATCATCTCGGCGTTGGCGGCCGCCATGTCGAGGATCATCTGGTTGACCCGCTGCATGTCGGCATCGACGAGCTGCATGAGGGGCGCGATCGACGTCTCGCGCGGTGCCGCCGGAGCGTTGCTGTGCTGAGGTGCGACCGAGCTCAAACCTTCACTCCCGAAACCGTCCGTCCGGCTTGCTGCCGGTTGTATCCACAACGCTTCCCGTCACGAGTCGGTGCCCGCACCGGAAAAGATTAATTGGGTGACCATTAGGCCGCCAAGCGGATAATGTCCAATCCTGTCGGGGAAGGCCACCGGCAATTCCGGAGGTTTCATGGAAGAATTGATCCGCACCAACGATCTCGTCCTCATCTCCTTTGTCGAGGCGCTGCTCAAGGACGCCGATATCGCATATCTCGTTGCGGACCAGGCGATGAGTGCGCTGGAAGGCATGGTTGGCGCTTTTCCCCGCCGTGTCCTGGTCGACACCGACGAGGCGGACCGTGCCCGGCGTCTTCTGACCGACGCCGGCCTTGGACACGAGTTGCGTCCGAAGTCCAAGGCGGGCCGTGAAGTATGACCCTTTCCGGCGTCACCAGTCGTGATGGTTTCCTCGACAACAAGCTGATGATCGATCAGCCATTGTCCGGGGCACATCGGGCCGGCCTCGATGCCGTGCTGCTGGCCGCCGCGCTGCCTGAAAGGACGACCGGCCATGTCGTCGATCTCGGTGCGGGCGTTGGGGTCGCCGGTCTCGCCGCCGCCCACAGACTGCCGGAAATCAGCGTCACGCTGGTGGAGATCGATCCGGAACTCGCAGGTCTTGCGGAAGGCAATGCCGCGCTGAACGCCGGTACGGCCGGTCGCGTCAGCATCGTCATTGCCGACGTGCTGGCGCCGGCCGCCGAACGCCGGGCTGCCGGGCTTCTCGACAACATGGCGGATCATCTCGTCATGAATCCGCCCTTTCATCCTGCCGATCGAGGCCGGTCGTCGCCGGCAGCGTCGCGGGCACGGGCGCATGCGCTTGCGGCGGATGCGATGGAGGGTTGGGTACGCGCTGCTGCCGCCGTCCTGAAACCATCCGGTACGCTGACGGTGATCTTTCGCGCCGACGAACTGCCGAGGTTGCTCTCGGCGATCGGCAATCGCTTTGGCTCGCTCACGCTGCTGCCGATCCACGCGCATGCCGGCGAGCCGGCACATCGGCTGATCCTGCGCGGCCGGCCGCAAGGGCGAGCGCCGCTCCGCATCCTGCCGGGACTGACCCTGCACGCGCCAGACGGTGGATTTCTGCCGGAGGCTGAGGCTGCGCTGCGCGGTGGGGGGCTGCCTGTGGTCTGGTGGTAGCTCAGGGCAGGCGCAGGTCGGCGAACACTGGAAAGTGGTCGGAGCCGATGTCCGGGCCGACCTCGAAATGTCGAACCTCGATGTTGCGCGAGACGAGGATATGGTCGACCGGCGAGCCGAAGGCGAAACGCTTGACAAGGGCACGCCTGGAGAACCGGGTGGTGGCCGGCCAGCCGGTGCCAGCGGCGTCGATCAAGCCGGATTTCTTCAGGAACGATTGAAAGAACGGCGACCAAGTGGGCGTGTTGAAGTCACCCATGGCGATAACAGGGGTTCCCGGCGTTTCCGCGGCGATCGCTCGCGCAACGGTATCGAGATAGGCGTTGCGGCTCTCCCACTGGTCGAAACTGCGCGGCGTCGTGGGGTGAAGGATGTAGACGACAAGGACGGACTGCCCTGTGACACTGATTGCCTCAGGCAAACCGGGTGGGGCGAGTTCCAGTCTCAACGGGTTGCCACCCCAGCCGAAGACCGGATCAAGGGTAACGTTCTTGACATGCTCGGCCTTGAGAATTTTCCAGCCGGACCAGGCCATGACTTCGGGGTGACGGCCCAGAAGCTCGGCGGGCGGGGTTGAAGGGAAGTGAGCGCGCAACGCGCCGAACCGCCTAAGCTGGTAACCGCTGACCTCCTGCTGGCCCAGGATGTCGATGCCGGATTGAGTGCTCCAGGCGATGAGGTCACCGTAATCGCTGCGGCCGCCCAGAACGTTGCTGGTGGCAACGCGCAGTTCACGGCCGCCCGCCGAAGCGGCACCGCGCTCGACCGGCAAGACCAGTGGCAGTCCGTTGACGAGCGAGAGGACGACGGCGATCGCTGCGGCAAGGCGGTTGCCTGTTATAAGCGCAAGGAGCGCGGCGGCGACGCAAAGCGCAGCCAGGGCCGGCAGGAAGAAGGTAAGGAGGTCGCCGAAATAGAGACTATCCGCATTGAGCCGGGCCAGCGTGACGAGCCCGATCGCGACGATCATGGCGGCCGTGACGAAGCTGGAGATTTTTCGCCGGGCAGGAGCCGCACCTAACTCGAATACCGTCATACGAACTCCCCAAGCCTCGACGATACATTCCAGCATCGATCGTCGGGAAAGTCTGCGGCAATCTTGTGAACGCCGACCCCGAGCAGCCACCGGTACAGGAAAAGCAAGGCCCAGGCCAGCTTGCGCGACGCGGCCTAAAAGAGGCTGCCCTGGAGGTCTCCGGGATTGCCGCCCGTCTCATGCGCCACCAGCCAGCGCTTGGTGTCGATACCGCCACCGAAGCCGGTCAGGGCGCCCGACGTACCGATCACCCGGTGGCAAGGCACGATGATCGGGATGGGATTGGCGCCATTGGCGGCGCCGACGGCACGGCTTGCCGAGGGACGATCGATGCGCCGGGCGAGTTCGCCGTAGGACATGGTTGCGCCATAGGGGATGGCTGTGAGCGCTTGCCAGACGGCAAGCTGGAAGGGTGTGCCCGCCGGCATCAGATCGAGGTGGAAGGTGCGCAGTTCACCCGCGAAATAGGCCGAGAGCTGGGCGCGTGCCTCGATGAACTGGCCGTCGTCGCGCCGCCAGTGATCGTGCGGCGCGACACGCCCCTTGCCGTTGGGAAAGCCGACCTTCGACAGCCGGATACCATCTCCGGCCAGAAGCAACGGTCCGATGGGGCTTTCGAGATAGGTATAGACGAGGTCGAACATGGGCGCCTCACGTGGCTGGGGCTCGCCTCAACATGGCGAAGATCCGGCCGTCGATCGACAGGAGACCGAGGGCGATCAGCGCCATGCCGAGAAAATGGTTCGGCGACAGCCGCTCGCCCAGCACGAGGCTGCCGAGCAGGATGGCCGAGACGGGGATCAGCAGCGTCACCAGTGACGAGTTGGTCGCTCCGCCGACCGACAGAACGTGGAAGTAGATGATGTAGGCGAGCGCCGTCGAGATCAGCGCGAGGGCAAGGATTGCGCCGATGGTGACGAGATGGGGTGCCGCGAGCTGCCATGGCGCGTCGGCGAAAGCGACGAGCGGCAGCATCATCACCGTGCTGGCGGTTGTCTGGCCGAAGGCGCCGACGGCCGGTGAGATGCCCATGCGGCGAAATCGGCGCCCGAGGATGCCGGCGAAGCCGTAGGAGAGGGCGGCTCCCAGGCAGGCGAGAAGCGCCCAAAGCGGCGGACCGTCGCCTGCAAAGGCATTGCCGCCCATCAGAACAGCGACGCCGAGAACCCCGAGCAGGACACCGGCGATCTTCTGCGGCGTCATTTTTTCATCTGCGGTCAGGAGGTGTGCAACGAGAATCGCAAAGATCGGCGTGGTCGCGTTGAGAATGGAGGCGAGACCGGAGGCAATGGCCGTCTGCCCCCAGAAGATCAGGCTGAAGGGGATGATATTGTTGATCACGCCCATGCCGAAAAAGAGGCGCCACGCTTCGCCACTCGCCGGAATCACCCGGCCGGTTGCCCGAAGATAGAGGTAAAGCGCCGTCGCGGCGATCGCCACGCGGCAGAGAACGACGGTGAAGGGCGGCAGTTCGGCAAGCGCCACCTTCGAGAAGAAGAAGGACCCGCCCCAGAGGATGGAGAGGACAAGGAGAAGACCCCATTCGAGGAGGCCCATCTGCGGTGCTTTGGTCAAGGAAGCCTCCAGGATGGCGGGTCGAACATGGCCCACCGAGGAATGATCGGCTCGCCGAAATCGGACTCGGTTCGTTGAACTTGCCAGATCGTGTATACAATTCCTGTCATGAGCCTCGATATCACTCTCTGCGAAACCGCCTGGGCGGCCCGTGATCCGGCCTATGACGGCGCCTTCTTCGTTTGCGTCAGGACGACCGGCATCTACTGTCGCTGCGTCTGCCCGGTGAAGCCACCGCTCAGGCGCAACGTCGAATTCCTGCCGAGCGCCACGGCGGCCGAGCTTGCCGGTTATCGCCCCTGCCTGCGTTGCCGACCGGAGACGGCGCCGTTCTGTCCGGCGTGGAAAGGCACGCTGACCACCGTCGAGAAGGCGGCGCGGCTCATCAGGGACGAGGGGGTGCTTGATGGCAACGGCAGCGTCGAAACTCTCGCGGAGCGCGTCGGCGTCGGCAGCCGCCATCTCACGCGCCTGTTCCGCCGCCATCTCGGCGCCAGCCCGATCGAAGTGGCGAAGACGGCCCGCGTGCAGCGCGCCAAACGCCTCATCACCGACACCGACCTGCCGATGACCGAGGTCGCGCTTCAGGCGGGTTTCGGCAGCCTCCGCCGCTTCAATGCGGTGTTCCGGGAGGTTTACAAGCGGCCGCCAGGCGAGATGCGGCGAGGACGGAGAGCGAACGAACAGCCGTCCGTCCATCAGACCGGATAGTCAACCGCCGTCAGGAACGCACGGGCGATGATCATGTGGCCGGTCAGGGTCGGGTGGACGCGGTCGGTGGCGATGCCCATGGGGTGGATTTCGGCCATCACCTCATCGAAGGCGGCCTGGGTGTCGACGAAGACGGCGTCGTGCTTGTCGGCGAGCTTTTTGACCACCGCACCGTAGTCGTCGATCATCTTGCGCATGGGATCCGTGCGGTTGAACTCGACGAAATAGGGCGCCATCAGCACAAGGCCCTTGAGGCGGGGCAATGTGCGCAGGATCAGGCGTTCCAGCGTCGCTTCATACTCGCCGATCAGCACGTGGTTCTCGGTCTGGAGGCGGGCGTCGAACTGCCGCCAGACGTCGTTGACGCCGATCATGATCGACAGCCAATCAGGCTTCAGCGCTTCGACGTCGGTCGCCCAGCGTGCCTCGAGATCGCGCACCGTGTTGGCGCTGACGCCCATGTTGACGACGCGGATGCGGTGGGCGGCGTGCGTGACGTTGAGGAAGGCATTGACGAGGCCGACGTAGCCGGTGCCGAGCGAGTCGAACAAGGCTTCGCCGATCGGCCGGGCGCGGCTCCAGTCGGTGATCGAGTCACCGATGAACAGCAGCTTGCTGTCCTCATGGATCTTCACTTCATCGTCCTCCCATTCAAGCGGCGGTCCTCACCACACCCGATTGAGCCATGTCCTGACGCGATTCTCGTAGGCATAGAACGTCAGGAAGCCGATCGCCACGGATAGCACCATACCGACCAGCGCATGGCCAGGCAGACTGGCAAACAGGTGTCTTTTGTATTGATAGAAGGGCTGCTGCCACAGGTAGATCGAGAAGGACGCGATGCCGAGCAGCCTGAGCGGCGCCAGCGAAAGCGACGATCGTACCCACTCCGGCGCCTCGGCCAGATGATTGACGGTGAAGGCCAGGAAGAAGGGCGCAACCGTCATGGTCAGCATCCACGGAAACACCGAGCCGACATAGAGCGCTGTGGCCACGGCGAAGGCGGCGACAGGCATCCACGGGCGAACGTGGGGCGCCGTGCGGTCCCTGAGGAGCGCGTAGCCGGCCGACAGAAGAAGACCGGTCGCTGCCACCTCGCTCCGCACCCAATATTCCTTGGGCGGAGCGATGTCAGGGAACGCGTAGTAGCTGAGGTGTATCGCGATGGTGAGGAGGCCGACGGCGATCAGAGCACCGGCCTCGCGACCGCGCAGGAATGGGAAAAGCGTCAGGAGCGACAGGAAGATGTAGGAATGCTCCTCCACGTTCAGAGACCAGAGGTGTCCTATCGGGTAGGAACTGGCGAACATGTGGAAGTCGGCCGGCAGGTAGGAGCGGAGGAACAGGACCGTCGGTACCACTTCGCTCGCAGGCGCCGTCTTGCCGATCAGCGCGGCAATGCCGAAGACGATCAGAAGGAAGAGCAGGAAGGCCGGGATGATGCGGGATATGCGGCGTTTGTAGAAGGTGGCGAGGGGGACGCGCCGCTGGAACAGGATGCGGCTCATCAGAAGGCCGGACAGGCAGAAGAAAACGTCGACGCCCATCCTGCCGCTGTGCCAGCCCTGGATGGCTAGGAAATGACCCTGCAGTACCAGAAAGATAGCCAGCCCCCGCCAGCCGTCCAGGTAGTCGATGCGCTGCAGTTCGCTGGCGCCGTGCTGCGCCGACGAAGACGCAATTTTCTCGATCGTCATCATTTGGCTCGAAAAGAACCAGTCGCGAGACTGGCGGCCGGGGTGCGGCAGTCATTCAGTAAAATCGTGATAAAATGGTGACCGTCGCCGGCGGAAATCCCATATACGACAAAGCGCCCGGCATCCCCTCGGGGATCGGGCGCTCACATCGCATCAGTGGCTTGACCTCTTAGAGGCCGAAACCCTTCAGGAAACCGCGCTTCGGCGCGCGAGCCTTGCTGCCGGCGGTCTCTTCGTAGTGGGCGATCGCCTCGGCGACCTCGCGTTCGGCGGTGCTCTGGCTGTGGCGCTTCTTGTTGGCACCCAGCATGGCGAACATCATGGCGTCCATCGTTGTTCTCCGTTCTCTTCTCTGTCTCTCTTCTTACAGCCTCAATATAAGTGTCATGCCCAATGGGGACAAATCGTATCTTCTGAAAGGCGCCTTCAGATTTCCTGCAACCGGCAACGGGAACAACGCCACCGTTTGAATCTCTTCGGTCCGCTTCCTACATGCGAGGCGACGAACCCTCCGCAAAGGAACCCGCCCTTGGTCGATCTCAGGTCCTGGCTGCCGCGACGGTTTCGCGGCGACGTGCCCGTCGTGCCGCTCGTTCGCCTGTCTGGGGCCATCGGCATGCCTGCTGCGCTAGGTCGCGGATCATTGTCGCTGTCCGCCATCGACGGCACGCTCAAGAAGGCGTTCTCGGTGACCGGGGCAAAAGCGGTGGCGCTCGCCATCAACTCGCCCGGCGGCTCGCCCGTTCAATCGCACCTGATCTTTCGCCGCATTCGCCAGCTTGCCGATGAAAAGAAGCTGCCGGTGATCGCCTATGTTGAGGATATCGCGGCGTCGGGCGGCTACATGCTGGCCTGTGCGGCCGACGAGATCGTCGCCGACCGCTCGTCCATCCTGGGATCGATCGGCGTGGTCTCGGCGACGTTCGGCCTCGACAAGGCCATAGCTCGCCTGGGCATCGATCGCCGCGTCTATACGGCCGGTACGCGCAAGGTGACGCTCGATCCTTTTCAGCCGGAGAACGGCGAGGACGTCGAACACCTCAAGACGCTGCAGCGCGACATCCATGCCTTCTTCATCGAGCTGGTGAGGGAACGCCGCGGCACCCGACTGACCGGTGGCGAAGAGCTGTTCTCCGGCCTCTACTGGGCCGGCGAGCGATCGGCGGCGCTCGGCTTGGTCGACCGGATCGGGACCGCCCATGACGATCTCGTCGCTCGTTTTGGCGAGAAGGTCGACATACGCCCGTTCGAGCCCGGACGGAGCGGCTTCCTGCGGCGCCGCCTGTTCGGTGCCACGGCGGGAGAAACGAGCGGCCTCGTGGACTTCGATGATGTTCTCGCGGCGATCGAACGGCGCAGCCTGTTCTCGCGCTACGGTTTGTGAACCCTTCACAGGAATTTGCGCTTGCCAGGAAACCGAGACGGTGGTCTCATGGTTTCGTCAGCAAAGGAGACAGGCCATGTCCCATCTGGTTGGATTAGCTCTCATCGGGGCCGGCATTTATGTCGTCGTTCGGGTGCTGAAGCGTGAGATGACGCGCGTGGCCGAGATTCTCCACGAGGCCAACGCTCAACCGGTACGCGTCGAGATCCGCATGGAGCGCGATCCGGTGACTGGCGTCTATCGCGAGCGGCGCTAGGCATTGCTTGCCTTTTGGTGGGTCTTCCACCGTGATCGAGCCCGGGGCCGAAGCGGATTGCTTCGGCCTTTTTCATGTCAGGCCTACGGTGGCAGCAGGTTCCCGGCGACGCGGCAGTCGGGCGCGCGGATCTTTCGGCTCCCGCGTTCAGGTTTCTTTTCGGAACAGACGACCTTCCACGTCAGACGTCCGACGGCATTCCTTTCATGTACCGTGCGGCAATAGCAGAGCTTGCCCACCGAAGCCGGCTCAACCTCTCTTTCCTGCTGACGACGATCCGGCTGGATCGGCTCGATCAGTTGGTGGCGCCTTTCGGCGGCGAAGGTCGAGGTCGCAGCAATCAGCGTGGCGAGGAAAGCCAGGGATAGGCGGAGGGGTCTTGATGTCATCGTCCTGTCCTGTGACGACATCAGCCAGTGGATGTCGTTTCTTTCTTGGACGATGGTCGCCGCTTTTCCGGGCGGCGTTTTGCGGTTGACGGGGCGAGGGGCGGCACCTAATTTCGCGCCCGATCCCGCCCGGCATCTGCCGGCGCTCCAGCCTTTTTCAGGTAGCTTCCGATGACCCAGACCGCCGACGTCAACGATCCCCGCCGCTCTTTCCAGGGGCTGATCCTGACCCTTCAGCGCTTCTGGGCCGAGAAGGGTTGCGTCATCCTGCAGCCCTACGACATGGAAGTCGGCGCCGGCACCTTCCACCCGGCGACGACGTTGCGCTCGCTGGGGCCGAAGTCCTGGAAGGCCGCCTATGTACAGCCGTCGCGCCGGCCGAAGGATGGCCGCTATGGCGAAAACCCCAACCGTTTCCAGCACTACTACCAGTTCCAGGTGATCCTGAAGCCGTCGCCCGAGAACCTGCAGGAGCTCTATCTCGAAAGTCTCGAGGCCATCGGCATCGACCTCAAGCTGCACGACGTGCGCTTCGTCGAGGACGACTGGGAGAGCCCGACGCTCGGCGCCTGGGGGCTCGGCTGGGAATGCTGGTGCGACGGCATGGAAGTCAGCCAGTTCACCTATTTCCAGCAGGTGGCTGGCATTGAGTGTTCGCCGGTGTCCGGCGAGCTCACCTACGGTCTTGAGCGCCTCGCCATGTATCTGCAGGGCGTGGACAATGGCTACGAGCTCAACTTCAACGGCCGCGACGGCGAGGACAAGGTCACCTATGGCGACGTCTTCCATCAGGCCGAGGAAGAATACTCCCGCCATAACTTCGAGTATGCCGACACCGACGTGCTGATGCAGCATTTCAAGGACGCCGAGGCCGAATGCAAGGCGCTGCTCGAGAAGGGCGCGGCGGCGACCGGCAACGACGGGCTGCACAAGTGCGTGCTGCCGGCCTATGACCAGTGCATCAAGGCCAGCCATCGCTTCAATCTGCTCGACGCACGCGGCGTCATCTCGGTGCAGGAGCGGCAGAGCTATATCCTGCGCGTTCGCGAACTGGCGAAGGCCTGTGGCGAAGCCTGGCTCAAGACGGCCGGCGGCGGCGCGCTGGCGTGAGCGGCGCGGGAAGCCCATCGATGATGCCGAAGCTCGTTCTGTTCGATTGCGACGGCACGCTGGTGGACAGCCAGCACATGATCGTGGCCACCATGACGGAAGCCTTCGCCAAGCTGGGCCACGCGCCGCCCGGCCGAGACGGCATCCTTTCCATCATCGGCCTGTCGCTGCCGGAGGCGATCGGGCGGCTCAATGCCAACCTGGACGCCATCAGCGTCGGCCTCGTCGCCGACGCCTACCGCGACACCTATCAGGCGATGAAGTTCCGCCTCGCCGAGACGGCGCCGCTTTATCCCGGTGCGCTCGATGCGCTGAAGGCGCTGACGAGCCGGGATGACGTGGTGCTCGGCGTGGTCACCGGCAAGTCGCGTCGCGGCCTCGATGCCATCCTGGAAACGCACGGGCTCACGAGCCTGTTTTCAGTCCTGCGCACCGCCGATGACGGCCCGTCGAAACCTCATCCCTTCATGGTGGTTGATGCAGTGGCTGCGCTTGGCGGTCATGTATCGCAGACGGTCGTGGTCGGCGACACCAGCCATGACATGCTGATGGCCCGAGCGGCCGGCGCTTTCGCGCTAGGCGTCAGTTGGGGTTATCACGGGCGAGACGAGCTTACGCAGGCGGGTGCCCAGGTGCTCGCCGACAATTTTGGCGACGTGCCGGTTCTTGCAATGAAACTCCTTGACGGGGAGGTGTGAACCGATGGCCGATCTCTTCGAGGACCTCGCCGCTTCCTTCGATCCGGTGCTGGCGACCGAGCGGGCACGCGCCAACGTGCAGCGCTTGCTGCCCAAACGCTTTTATAAGGTCGTGTCGGTCGAGCCGGTCGATGGACTTCATCGCGTGCTGCTCGATGGCAAGCCAGTGCGGACGCCGGGGCGCCACCAGCTCGCCGTCGCGTCGTTGCGCGCCGCCTGCGCCTTGGAAGCCGAATGGGCCGGGCAGGGCGAGTATGTCGATCCCATGACCATGCCGCTCACCCGCCTCGTCAACTCGGCGATCGACGGCGTATCGAGCGAGATCGACGCGGTGAAGGATTCCATTGCCGCCTATGCCGGATCCGATCTCACCTGCTATCGCGCCGGCGAGCCGCCGCGCCTCGACGAGCGGCAGCGCCTCGCCTGGGAGCCGGTGCTCGACTGGGTCAGGGAGCGGTTCGGCGTGCGGCCGGTCGCGACCATAGGCGTGATGGCGGTCACCCAGCCGCGAGAGCTCGTCACGGCGATCCGCGCCGCGCTGCCGGACGACGCCATCCGTCTTGCCGCCATCGAGCAGATCACCACGCTGACCGGGTCGGTGTTCCTGGCGCTGGCGCTCCTCGAAAAGCGTCTCCTGCCCGACGACGTCTGGCTGGCCGCCCATGTCGACGAGGATTGGAACGCCGAGCTCTGGGGTGTCGACAGCGAGGCGCGCCAGCGACGCGACTTCCGCCGGGCCGATTTTGACGCGGCGGCGTTGCTTCTTCTGGACTGATCCTCAACGTTGGAAATCGTCCCGCTTCAGGCGATAGAGCACATGCGGCCTTAAGGGATGATCCTCCGGCAGCTGCGGGTGCTGAAAGTCGTCGGCTGCATCGTGTGTCATGCCGAGGCTCGTCATCACCGCCTGCGACGGCAGGTTGGAAACTGCCGTGAAGGCGACGATTTCGGGGAGGCCGAGGACATCGAAGCCATGGGCGAGGGCGGCCCGCGCCGCCTCGCCGGCATAACCCTGTCGCCAGAACGCCTTGGCGAGCCGCCACCCCACCTCGACCGCCGGTGCGAAGGGGAAGGCGGGGTTCAAAACCTTCTGAATGCCGACCATGCCAATGAAGGCGTCGTCTTCCCGACGGCGCACGGCCGAGAAGCCATAGCCGTGTTCGCTCCACATGCCCTGGAGCCGCCCGACGACGGCGTTGCTTTCCTCGGTTGTCAACGTCTTCGGGAAGTAACGCATCACCTCGGTATCGGCGTTGAGCGCCGCAAACGGGGCAAGATCCTGCTCCGCCCAGGGAGCAAGCACGAGGCGCGGCGTGACGAGGATCATGGTCGGCTCCTTCCGGGCTGCCAGGGGCTTGTAACAAGGTGGCGGCTTTCCAAAATAAACGCCATAGAAAGGTGGAAAGGCCGCCGGCCTTCGTGTACAACGCCGCGGACTCGGACCGCACATGCGGTCGGTGTGCCCTTTGGCGCGTCCCCGGCCGGGATGCCCATCCAGAGTTTTGGGGTTACATGCAAACCGTTCTTCTCGTCATCCACCTGATGGTGGTCGCAGCCCTGGTGGGCGTCGTGCTCCTGCAGCGTTCCGAAGGCGGCGCGCTCGGCATTGGCGGCGGCGGTGGCTTCATGACCAGCCGCGGCACCGCCAATGTGCTGACCCGCACCACCGCCATCCTGGCGGCGCTGTTCTTCCTGACCTCGATCGGTCTGTCGATCCTGCCGCGCTTTACCGGATCGCAGGGCTCGATTCTTGACCGGGTACAGACGGCCCCAACCGCGCCGGCCGCCGACCAGCCGATCGGCACCGGCAAGGGCGGCGTCCTCGACCAGCTCAACCAGATGAGCAAGCCGGCGGCCCAGCCCGGCAACGCGCCGGTTGCGCCCGCGGTGGAGATTCCGGCCGCGCCGGCAACCCCGGCCCCGGCGACCGAAGCGCCAGCGGCTCCAACGACTGATTCGGCCCCCGCCGCTCCGGCGCCGGCCCCCTCGGCACCGGCCGCGCCCGCGCCGACGCCCTAAGGACGAAACCCGTCCGGCAGACAGCGGATAGAGACGGTCGCGGACTTCCGCGGCCGTTTTCGTGAGGCAGAACAATAGCTTGAAACGACGTGTCGACCGGTGGGTTAACGCCTTCCGGGACGGCCTTTTCGTTTTGTTTTGGAAAAACCGGTCGGCCCCCTCCCCAACGGGTCCGCGAAAAGATAGGTTGAAGGCCCATGGCGCGGTACATTTTCATTACTGGCGGCGTGGTTTCGTCCTTGGGCAAGGGGCTCGCGGCAGCGGCTCTTGCGTCTCTCCTGCAGGCGCGTGGCTACAAGGTTCGTCTCCGTAAGCTCGACCCCTATCTGAACGTCGATCCGGGGACGATGTCTCCGTATCAGCACGGCGAAGTCTTTGTGACCGACGATGGCGCGGAGACTGACCTCGATCTCGGCCACTACGAGCGCTTCACGGGGCGCCCGGCCAACAAGCAGGACAACATCACCACCGGTCGCATCTACCAGGAGATCATCGCCCGCGAACGACATGGCGATTATCTCGGCGGCACGGTGCAGGTGATCCCGCATGTCACCGACGCCATCAAGGCGTTCATTCTCGACGGCAACGAGAACTATGATTTCGTGCTCTGCGAGATCGGCGGCACGGTGGGCGACATCGAGGCGATGCCCTTCCTCGAGGCGATCCGCCAGCTCGGCAATGAACTGCCACGCCGGCATTGCGTCTACATTCACCTGACGCTGATGCCCTACATCCCCTCGGCCGGCGAGCTCAAGACCAAGCCGACGCAGCATTCGGTGAAGGAGCTGCGCTCCATCGGCATCCAGCCGGACATCCTGCTCGTTCGCTGCGATCGGCCCATCCCCGAAGGCGAGCGCAAGAAGCTGTCGCTGTTCTGCAACGTCCGCCAGTCAGCGGTCATTCCGGGCCTCGACGTCGGCACCATCTACGAGGTGCCGCTCGCCTATCACAAGGAAGGCTTCGACGACGAGGTGCTGGCCGCCTTCGGCATCGAGGCGGCGCCGGCCCCCAAGCTCGACCGCTGGCAGGGCATCGTCAACCGCATCAAGAACCCCGAGGGCGAGGTGAACATCGCCGTCGTCGGCAAGTACACGGTGCTGAAGGATGCCTACAAGTCGCTGATCGAGGCGCTGGTGCACGGCGGCATCGCCAACAACGTGCGCGTCAAGATCGAGTGGATCGAGAGCGAGGTGTTCGAGAAGGAAGATCCCACCCCCTATCTCGACCATGTGCATGGCATTCTCGTGCCGGGCGGTTTCGGCGAGCGCGGCTCGGAAGGCAAGATCCTGGCGGCCCGCTTCGCGCGCCAGCACAATGTGCCCTATTTCGGCATCTGCTTCGGCATGCAGATGGCGGTGATCGAAGCGGCGCGGGCATTGGCCGGCGTGGCGGACGCCTCGTCGTCGGAGTTTGGTCCGACCGAACAGCCGGTCGTCGGTCTGATGACCGAATGGCTGAAGGGCAACGCCCTTGAGAAGCGCAAGGCCGGCGGCGACATGGGCGGTACGTTGCGTCTTGGCTCCTACGAGGCGCACCTCGCCAAGGGGTCGAAGATCGCCGAGATCTATGGCTCGGAGATCATCCACGAGCGTCATCGTCACCGCTACGAGGTGAACATCGACTATCGCGAACGGCTTGAGTCCTGCGGCCTGTCGTTTGCCGGCATGTCGCCGGATGGCGTGCTGCCGGAGACGGTGGAGATTCCCGACCACCCCTGGTTCATCGGCGTTCAGTACCATCCCGAGCTGAAGAGCCGGCCGTTCGAGCCGCATCCGCTGTTTGCGAGCTTTATCGGAGCGGCTGTGGAACAGAGCCGCCTGGTTTGATGCCAGATGTCAGGTAAAAATCGGAAGCCGGCCGCCGCGAGGCGAGCCGGCTTTTTCGTTGTCTACAGGGCGGCGAGGGCCTTGATGCGCTCGATGCCGCCAACCTTCGGCGCCAGGGCGGTCCAGACACTTTCGGCTCCCTGCGCCCAGGAATCTCGATCTTCCGGGACGATTGTCTGACCGCCTGCCGCTTTTGCGGCTTCCATCGAGACCGTCTCGTCAGCCTGCATCAGTTCGTCGAAATAGGCAGATCCCTCCGAGATCGCTGCCGCGAACACGGTCTTCTCGTCGTCGGCGAGGCTGTTCCAGAACCCGGCCGACAGATAGACGGCGCCGGTCGCCCAGATGTGGGCGGTCTCGATGAGATAGGGCACCACCTCGTAGAGGCGGAAGCCGGCGTAGGCGGACTTGGTAAGATCCATCATGTCGACGACGCCGGTCTTCAAGGCGTTGTAGGTCTCGGTGATCGGGATGGGCGTCGGCAGGGCACCATAGGCCTTCCAGAGTTCGACGTGCAGCGGGCTCTGGATGACGCGGATGCGCTTTTCGGCCACGCCCTCCGGCGTCGTCACCGCTTCCTTGGCGAGCAGATGGCGCGCGCCGTAGTTGATGAAGCCAAGGGTGACGAAGCCCTGGCCGGTCAGCGTCTGCTTGAACTCGTCGCCGATCGGGCCGGAGGTGGCGCGACGGACATGGTCGCGGTCCCGGAAGACGAAGGGCAGGTCGAAGAGCTGTGTTTCCGGCACCCAGGCCGACAGTACCGACATGGTGGAGAGGCTGGCCTGGATGGAATCGAGACGGATGCCCTCGGCAACCTCCTTCTCGCCACCCAGCGCGGCGTTGCCGACGATGCGGAAATCGAAGCGGCCGGGGAGCTTGGCTTCCACGAGATCGCGCACCTTCAGCCAGATCTTGGTTTCCGGCTTGTCATCACCGAGCAGCGAGGCGACGGTCAAGGTGCGCGGCGCGGCGCGGGCTGGCCGGATGATGGACGGAAGGGCAAGAGCGGTGAGACCGGCGGCAAAGGCGCGACGGGTGAGAATGGGCATCGAGTTTTCTCCGAGGTTGGGTGTCAGACAAGCGCCCAAAGGGCGACGACGAGCGCCATCGCCGAGGTGGCGGCGACGAGAGTGAGGGTCAGCGGCAGCGCGGCCCGGAAAACGGCGCTGGCGGAGAGGCCGGTGATGCCGGCGGCGACGAACACCAGCACGCCGACGGGTGGTGTCAGCCCACCGATCATCAGGTTGATCGTGAGAATGACGCCGAAGGCCACCGGATCTATGCCGGCGGCGGTGACCGATGGCAGCAGCAGCGGTGCAAACAGCAAGATGCCGGGACCAACATCGAGCGGCCCGCCGACGACGAGCAGGATCAGGTTGGCGATCAGCATGATGGCCAGCGGATTGCCGCCCAAAGCCGTTACCCAGCCGGCCAGCGCCTGGGGAAGGCCGTCGATGGCCAGCAGGAAGACCAGCGGCGCCGATGAGGCGACGAGAAGGCCGATGGCGGCCGTCTCGCGCCCCGCCTGCAAGAAGGCTGCCCGGGTGGACCGACGGCCGCCCGGGCCGACCACCGCCGCGATGAGCGCGTAGACCGAGGCGACGGCGGCCGCCTCGGTGGGCGTGGCAATGCCGAGGCGAATGCCTAAGAAGACCACCAGTGCCAGGCCGAAAACCGGGATCGCGGCGGTGAAGGCGGCAAGGCGCTCCACCCGATGAACAATCGGACGCGTCGGGGTCTCGGTGGCAAAATGCAGCATCACGGCCATGGCCGCCGCCAGGATCAGACCGGCGACGAGCCCGCCCTCGAACAAGGCGCCGACCGAGAGGTTGGTGGCCGAAGCGAGCAGCAGGAAGGCGATCGACGGGGGGATGATGTTGGGCAGGACCGCCGTGGCGGCGACGATGGCCGCCGCCTTCTCAGGTTTGACGCCATCATCAACGAGAGCAGGCGCCAGCACCTTGGCGCCGAAGGCGGCGTCGGCGATCGATGAGCCGGACACGCCGGAGAACATAAGGTTGGTTACGAGCGTCGCCTGGGCCATGCCGCCGCGACGGTGACCAACCAGTGCCGAGGCGAAGCGGACGAGGCGGTGGGCCAGACCGCCGGCGTTCATCAGCATGCCGGCAAGCAGGAAGAAGGGAATGGCGAGCAACAGGAACTTTCCCATGCCCGACACCGTCTGCTGCACGATGGCCGCTTCCGGCAGTCGGGCGCCGAAGGGCACGGCAACGGCGAGCCCGACCAGCAGCGAGTGGACGAACGGCGCGCCCGCAGCGAGCGCAAGACAGGCGGCGAGGCAAGCAATAAGGCTCGGCGAGACCACCGGCACCAGCACCGGCAGGTGGGGCAGGGCGGCGAGGCTCATTCCGCCTGCGACAGTCAAAGCGGTCAGCCAAGAACGACTGCCGGCGACCGATTTCAGCACCACTTGCCCCGCTGCCAACCCGCCACCGATCGCTACCGGCCAGAAGCGCCAGCTTTCGGGAATGCCGAGAGTGGGCGACGTTCCGCCGATCAGCGCTGCCACCTTGCCGGCGCCGAGCGTCAGGACCAGAGCCGCGGCGAGCGTGATGGCGTCAGAGGCCACGTCGGCGATCGCTCGCGCCCTTGGACCAAGGCGGCGGGTTGCCACGTCGATCCGCATGGCGAGTGGTCCGCTGGCGCAAAGCGGCAAGCCGAGGAAGACAAGCGCCGTGTGGAGGAGAATGCCGAGATCCTCGGTGGCGACGAAGCCGGTTGAGAAGAGGTAACGCAGCAGCGTGGCGCCGAACACCAGCACGAGCAGCGCCGCGAGAACAACCGCCAGCAGACCGGCAAGTACCCGGTCGATCGCCCGGGAAAGGCGTGCCGCGATCGTCCTCATGGTGTCCCCGAGCCGCCGAGCGGCGAGAACCACGTCGGCTTGAGGATGCGGCTGCGCATGGCCTGTACCAGGGGCGCCGCCTTGGCGCGGAAGGCCTGCCAGGCAGGGTCGGCCTCCATCGCGGCGCGCCGGCGTTCTCGGTCGGCAAGATCCTCGTATTGCCAGATGTGGACGACGTCGTTGACGGTGCCGATGTCCTGGGTGAACCAGCCGATCAGCATACCGAGATGGCCTGTTTGAATCGCCATGCCCTCGCGGACATAGAGATCGAGATAGGTGCCGACATGCGCCGGCTCGATGGTGTAGGTACGTTCGTCGAGAATCATGGTCGTTCGGCCGTCGTTGGAATGGCGGGCGGCGGAACGCGTCAGGCGAATGTCTGCATGGCTCTATCCCTCCGCCGGCATGACCCGGATCAGGTTCGTCGGGTTGGAGAAACTCCTCTCAGCCCCGGATGGGGCACCCCGTGAGATGCAAGGAGCTTAGCCGGATGAGGCGTGATGCGCCATAGGCAAAGACCTCAGGCCGAGCCATGCGCCGGGAAAATCACTTGAGGTGCCACGTGGCGCCGATCGCCCTTTGAACTCGTCTCGGATTATCCGAAAACCGGTTTCCACTTTTCGGCCCGATGCTTTAGGGTCGGGACGTTTTCTGCGATTGATTAGCGATGAAGCCCACCAACCCCATCTTCACCGGCCTTCCCACCACCATCTTTGAGGTGATGTCCGGCCTTGCCCGCGAGACCGGCGCCATCAACCTCGGTCAGGGCTTTCCGGATATCGACGGTCCCGAAGAGGTGCGGCGCGCGGCAGCGGAAGCCTTTCTAGCCGGCCCCAACCAATATCCGCCGATGATGGGCCTGCCGGTCCTGCGGCAGGCAGTCGCGGCGATCAACAAGCGCTTCTATGATCTGAACATCGACTGGCAAACCGAGGTGATGGTGACGTCGGGCGCCACCGAGGCGCTCGCCGATGCCATTCTCGGTCTCGTCCGTCCCGGCGACGAAGTGGTGCTGATCGAACCGCTCTACGACAGCTACCTGCCGATCGTCCGGCAGGCCGACGGCATTCCCAAACCGGTGCGCATCGCGCCGCCGACCTGGGAACTCGACCCCCAGACGCTGGCCGCCGCCTTTTCGGACCGAACCAAGGCGATCCTGATCAACACGCCGATGAACCCGTCCGGCAAGGTGTTCTCGCGCCAGGAACTCGATCTGATCGCCAGTCTCTGTCTGAAGCATGATGCGGTGGTGATTTCCGACGAGGTCTACGAGCATCTGGTGTTTGATGGCGGGCGGCACGTCTCGCCGATGCAGCTTCCCGGCATGCGTGACCGCGTCGTCCGCATCGGCTCGGCCGGCAAGACCTTTTCGCTGACCGGCTGGAAAGTAGGGTATGTCACAGCCGCACCCGCCTTGATGGAACCGATCGCCAAGGCGCATCAGTTCGTCACCTTCACCACGCCGCCGGCACTGCAGACGGCCGTCGCGCACGGACTTTCATTGGGCAATGACTATTTCGACGGGTTCATCGCCGGGCTGCAGGCAAAGCGCGACCGTTTGTCGAAGGGCCTTTCGGCGCTCGGCTTTTCGGTTCTGCCTTCGGCCGGCACCTATTTCATCGTGACCGACACCGGGCCGCTCGGCATGGATGACGATGCCGAGGCATGCCTGAGGATGACGCGCGAAGCCGGCGTCGCGGCTGTGCCTGTTTCGGCTTTCTATGTTTCCAACCCGCCGAAGCGGTTCATCCGCTTCTGTTTTTCCAAGCGCGACGAGGTGCTGGACGAGGCCGTTGCCCGTCTCGCCGCCTGGATCGACAAACAGGGACAATAGGTCGATGGAGAATCCGGTTCTGGTCGAGGTGACGCGCGGCCCCATCGTCGAGAGCTTTCACCGCGGATCGGTGGCGATCGTCGATGGCGACGGCCGCTTGGTTTTCGGTGCCGGCGACATCGAGCGACCGAGCTTTCCGCGTTCGGCGGTGAAGCCGTTCCAGGCGCTGTCCTTCCTGGAGAGTGGCGCAGCCGATCGCTTCGGTTTCGGTGATGCGGAGATCGCCCTTTCCATGGCATCGCACAGCGCCGAGCCTCGACACGTCGAGACAGCCAGGGCAATGCTTGCGGCGGCGGGTCTCGACGAGGGGTGCCTTGCCTGCGGTCCCCATTGGCCGGGACGGCACGATGACCAGGGCGAACTGCATCGGCGAGGTGAGAAGCCCGGCCGCATCCACAACAACTGTTCCGGCAAGCACGCTGGCTTTCTTTGCACCTGCGTCGTCATGGGCGCGGACCCGCGCGGCTATGAAAAGGCTGAACATCCGGTGATGCGCGAGGTGATCGCCGCCGGTGCCTCGATGACCGGCACGCCGCATGCCACCGATATCTGCGGCACCGACGGGTGTTCGATCCCCACCTTCGCCGTGTCGCCGCGGGCGCTGGCCCATGGCTTTGCCCGCTTTGTGACGGGCGTCGGCCTCACGGCCACGCGGGCCCGGGCGGCCGAGCGGTTGAGGCTCGCGGCGGCGGCCGAACCCTTCATGATCGCCGGCACGGGGCGCTTCTGCACGCGGGCGATGACGGCGCTCGGCAACCGCGTCCTGGTCAAGACCGGCGCGGAAGGCGTGTTCATTGCGGCGATCAAGGAGCTCGGCCTCGGCGTTGCCCTCAAGATCGACGATGGCGCCACTCGAGCCTCCGAAGCGGTGATGGCTCGAATTCTGATCGATCTCTTGAAACTCACTCCCGATGATGCGGGTTATGCCGAGATGCAGGACCTCGCCAATCCCCCAGTGAAGACGTGGGCGGGCGACAAGGTCGGCGAAATCCGCGTGACTGAAGCGCTTGATGGCGTTACGGGCTGAGCGGCAAGGCAGGGACGGAGGGTGGTCTGATGGGCGAGGTCGTCAAGCTCGACAAGAAGGCGCGTGAGGCGCGCAGAAAGGCCGCGGCTGCACGGGAGGCCGGTGGAAACGCGTCCGGCAGCCGTGCCTCGGGAGGCGGCCGGCCGGTCGTTGCCATTGTCGGCGGCCTGATCCTCGTCTTGATGATCGGCGTCACCTTCTTCCTGTGACTCAGCTCAGGCGGCCTGCGGCAGCGGTGCCGCTGGTTCGCGCTTGCGCTCGATGGTGAGGCAAAGCGCCGCCGCCACGAGGCAGAAGCCGCCGGCCACCACCAGCGCCGGCACGTAGCTTTCAAGGTCGGTACGGCTCCAGCCGGCGCCATAGGCCGCGGTGGCCGCGCCCAGCTGGTGGGCGGCGAAGACCCAGCCAAAGACCAGGCCGGCCTTCTCGGCGCCGAAGCGCTCAGCGGAGATCTTGACGGTAGGCGGCACCGTTGCCACCCAGTCGAGGCCGTAGAAGACGGCAAAGCCGGCGAGCAAAAGCGGATCGAAGCCGGTCAGCGGCAGATAGAGCAGCGACAGGCCGCGCAGGCCATAATACCAGAACAGCAGCCAGCGATTGTCGTAGCGATCCGACAGCCAGCCGGAGAGCAGCGTGCCGGCGAAGTCGAACAACCCAACGAAGGCGAGGAATCCGGCCGCACTGACCGGCCGGATGCCGTAATCGCCGCAAATCGACACCCAATGGGTCTGGATGAGGCCGTTGGTGGACAGGCCGCAGACGAAGAAGGTGATGAACAGCACCCAGAACACATAGGAGCGCGCGGCGTCGCGCAGGCCGACGATTGGCGCCGATACCAGCGTCAAGAAACCCGTCGTGTGGGCCGGAGCCGGCTGGTGCGTGCCGCCGAGCGGCGCAAGGCCGACGTCAGCCGGCCGGTCGCGCATCAGGACGAGCACGCCGACGAGTGCGATAGCGAGCAGGACCACCACGAGGCCAAGGGCGGTGCGCCAGCCCCAGGCCTCGGTGGCGGCGGCAATCACCGGCAGGAAGATGAGCTGCCCAGTGGCGTTGGACGCCGTGAGCAGGCCGACAACCAGACCACGCCGACTGACGAACCAGCGAGTCGCCACCGTGGCGCCCAGCACCTGCGCGGTCATGCCGGTGCCGAAACCGATGACGAGGCCCCAGAACAGCATCAACTGCCAGAGTTGCGTCATGGTGACGGAGAAGCCGAAGCCGGCGATGATCAGGAAAAGTGCGGTGACGACGACACGGCGGACGCCGAAGCGGTTCATCAGCGCTGCCGAGAACGGGCCCATCAGGCCGAACAGCACCAGGCGGACGGCGAAGGCGGTAGAGATGTCGGAGTTCTGCCAGCCGAACTCTGCTTCGAGCGGCCGCAGCATGACGCCCGGTGCCCCAAGCGCTCCGGCCGTTGCCAGCATGGTGACGAAGGTGACGGCGGCCACCACCCAGCCATAGTAAATGTTGCGACGGGCAAAGAAGGCCGGAAGGGCGGTCGTCATCGGCGGTCTTTCAAGGAAAAGGGATGGGAGAAAAAGCGAACTACAGGGCGTCGGAGAGGGTCGTGAGCGCGACGATCTGATCCGGGGCGAGCACGGCCTCGATCTCGGCCTGCGCTGCCCGCCAATGCGGAGCGGCGGCGGCAAAGCGCTGTCGACCGGTTTCCGTGAGCTTCAGCATGCTGCGACGACCATCGCCGCAACTGCATTCCGCAACGAGATCGTGTTTCTCGAGCACCTGGGCATTGCGGCCAATCGTCGAGCGGTCAAGATCGCAGGCGGCGGCCAGTTCGGAGATCGACAGTTCACCGGCGCGTTCGATCTTCTTCAAGAGTTTGTACTGGGCGAGCGTCAGCCCGACCTCGGCGAGGTGCCGATCGTAGATGGCGGTCGTCTTGCGCGCCGCCGTCCTCAGGAGATCGCAATAGCAGGGTGAGTCCATAACGCGGGTATATACCCCTATTGAACTTGCGGCAAGTCCTTGCGCATGCCGGACTGTCGGAACACCGATGTCATCCCGACGATTATCTCTATGGCACTCGGCAAGGGCAGCATAGGCCTCAACGTCGCTTCCCATGGTTGCGGATTCTCTGGCCAGCTATAGGCGAAAGGGCTTATTGACGGAGAATGTAACCGGTTACATCATCGCTTCGGGCAGAGAGGGCCCAGGGATTGTTCCGGCCAAGGCGATTGCCATGGAGCGAAATCCCGGAGGAGCGATACCAAGCGACAGGCCGACGGGCCGGAGGGCCGGTTCGCGGCGCGTCAGGGAGGCGACAATGAAATCAGTTCTGTTGGCGGCCGGCATCGCCGTGGCCGCGGTCAGCGCGGCGTCGGCGGCCGAGACCTTCACCATCGGCCTGTCGAACGGCTGGGTCGGCAGCGAGTGGCGCACCCAGATGATCGAGGAGGCGCAGGCGGCCGCCAAGGCGTGGGCCGACAAGGGCGTCACGGTCAACGTCGTGGTGCAGTCGGCCAACGTCGACGTGCAGGGCCAGATCGGCAACGTCCGCAACTTCATCAATCAGGGCGTCAACGCCATCATCATCAACCCGAACAGCCCGACGGCCTTCGACCCGATCTTCGCCCAGGCCAAGGCCAAGGGCATCCTGGTCGTCGCCACCGACGCCGAGGTGTCGTCCAAGGACGCCATCTACGTCGGCATCGACCAGAAGGGCTGGGCGATGAAGTCGGCCGAGTGGCTGGCCAATGCGTTGGGCGGCAAGGGCAATGTCGTCACCATCAACGGTGTCGCCGGCCATCCGGCCAACCAGATGCGCGTCGAGGGCTATACGGAAGTCTTCAAGAAGTTTCCGGACATCAAGATCCTCAACGAGGCCAACGCCAACTGGGATCAGGCGCAGGGCCAGCAGACGGCGCAGACGCTGCTCGCCACCTATCCCGACATCAACGGCATCTGGGTGCAGGACGGCATGGCGGCCGGCACCTGGCGCGCCATTATGGCGGCCGGCAAGCAGAAGTCCATCGTCGCCACCGGCGAGATCCGCAAGGACTTCATGGACCTGTGGTCGAAGGAGGGCCTGACGTCGGGCGCGTCCGTCAATCCGCCGGGCGTGATGGCCTCGGCGCTCAATGTCGCGGTTCTGAAGCTTCAGGGCAAGGAGTTCAAGGATGACGTATTCGGTGGCGTCTATGGCAACGCCATCTACATCCCGATCCCCTTCGTCTCCAATGACAACCTCGCGGAGAAGCTGAAGGAAGCCGAAGGCAAGCCCGGCTACTGGTCGGTGACCGACGTCGTGTCGATCGACGACGCGGCCAAGTTCTTCAAGTAAACTCCTGAACGGGCCGGCCTGTCTTCCTCCCGGGACCGGCCCGTCCTTTTCCCTTCGGCCCGGCGTGCGCTGTTCATGCGTGCGACTGCGCTGTCTTGCCGATCCGATCCGGATGCGACCGATGCAACCAATCCTCCGCGCCCGCGACATATCCAAGAGCTTCGGCGCCGTGCGTGCGCTCGAGAAAGCCCGCCTGACGGTGGAGCGCGGCGAGATCCACGCGCTGCTCGGCGCCAACGGCTGCGGCAAGTCGACGCTCTGCAAGATCATCGCCGGAACCGTCGCCCTCGACAGCGGCGAGGTGCTGATCGATGGCGAGGCAGCGGCACTCGGTTCGCCGCGCCTTGCCGAAGAGCAGGGTGTGGCGTTGTTCTACCAGGAACTGTCGCTGGTGCCGCAGCTTTCGCTCGGTGAGAACATCTTCCTCGGTCGCGAACCGCGCAATGCCCTGGGCTTTACCGATCGGGCGGCCATCCAGTGCGAGACCGAGGCGCTGATCGCTCGCGTCGCCGCCGTGGCCGGTACCGGATTCACGCCGGATGCCCGCGTGTCGGATCTTTCGCCCGATCAGCGCCAGCTCGCTGAAATCCTGAAGGTTTTGGCGCGCAAGCCGAAGATCATCATCTTTGACGAGGCGACGGCGACGCTCGATCGCAGGCAGGTGGAGGTGTTCTTCGACATCCTGCGCGAGCTCAAGGCCGAAGGCGTCTCGTCGATCTTCATTTCGCATCGCATGGACGAGGTGTTTGCCATCGCCGATCGCATTACCGTGATGCGCAACGGCGAAACGGTGGCAGAGTTTTCCGCCGCTGAAACCGATCGCTATGCAGTCGTCTACGCCATGGTGGGCGAGACCGGCGCCATCGCCGCATCGGTCCGCGACCACGAGCCGCTTGAGGGCGATGCCCGCCTCGTCGTGGACGGCGTCAGGTCGACCCGGCTCGGGCCGGTGTCCTTTGTGGCGAAGCGTGGCGAGATCCTGGGGCTTGGCGGCTTGCAAGGGCAGGGGCAGAAGGCGCTGCTATCAGGCCTGTTCGGCGCCGAACCGTTCCACGTCGGGCGCGTCACGCTCGACGATGTCGACGTCACGGCCCGCCGGCCGGCTGACGCCATCGCCCACCGCATCGCCTATGTCTCCGGCGACCGCGGGCGCGACAGCGCGCTGCCCGGCCGCTCGATCCTGGAGAACACCGCCATCGCCAGCCTGGTGCGAGAGAAGCGGCACGTCATTCCCGGAGCACAGTTTCGCGAGCGTTTTGCCGACGTGCTGACCGGGCTCAACACCCGCTATGCCGGTCTCGACGCGCCGATCGGCTCGCTGTCGGGCGGCAACCAGCAGAAGGTGTTCATTTCGCGCTGGCTGTCGCCGGCACCGGGCCTCTTGCTGCTCGACGATCCTACCAAGGGCATCGACCTCGGCGCCAAGGGCGACTTTTATCTCCTGGCGCGCAAACTCGCCGACGAAGGGGCGACCGTGATCATCTATTCGTCAGAGGACAGCGAACTCCTCTCGCTCTGCGACCGCGTCCTGGTGCTGAACGGCGGCGTCATCACCGCCGACCTCCAGGGCGATCGGCTGACGCCCTTCGAGTTGACGCGCGCCTCCTATGGAGATGCGGCATGAGCGGCCTCGGCAAACTCGGCGGACGCGCCTGGCTGGTGACGGCGGCGGCGCTTCTCGTTCTCCTCATGGTCAACGCTGTGCTCCAGCCCAACTTCCTGGAGCCGTCAGTCATCCAGTCCAATCTCACCACCTTCCTGCCGCTGGTGCTGGTGGCGATCGGCCAGACCTATGTCATCCTGGGCGGCGACATCGATCTGTCGGTTGGCGCCATCGTGGCGCTCGTCAATGTCGTCACTGTGACGGTGATCGCTGCGCTCGGCGGTGAGGGCACCGCCGTCATTGTCGGCCTTCTCGTCGGCATGGGGGTCGGCGCCGGCTCCGGCCTCGTCAACGGCCTGATCATCGCCGGCCTGCGCTTTCAGCCGATCGTCACTACCTTTGCGACGTCGATCGTCTTCTCGGGTCTTGCCCTCTGGGTTCTGCCGCAGGCGGGCATGCCGGTACCCGAACCCTACTGGCGCACCTATGCCGGCACGATCCTCGGCGTGCCCACCGTCTACGTCATCTATCTCCTTGCCTTTCTTCTTGCCGCCTTTTTGGCTGCCCGGCCGTTCATGATCCGCCTCAAGGCTGTCGGCGGCCTCAGGACAGCCGCCTTCCAGACCGGCCTCGACCTCGGACGGTTGAGGGTTTCCGCCTTCGCGCTGTCCGGCCTCTACGCCGCCTTCGCCAGTCTCTGCCTCACCGGCGAGACCGCCAGCGGCGATCCGCTGATGGGGCAGACGCTGGCCATGTCGGCGATTTCTGCCGTGGTTCTGGGCGGCACCGCACTGGCCGGGGGCGTCGGCGGCGCGCTCGGCTCGGTGCTCGGTGCCTGGGTGGTCGGGATGATCGGTTCGGTGATCTTCTTCGCCGGCCTTCCGTTCGAGTACCAGACGCTGGTGCAGGGCCTCATCATTCTCGCCGCGCTGGCCGGCGGCGTCCTCGTCACCCGGCGCTGAGGAGAAAGCCATGAACCGCTTCGCGGACCATGCCAAGAACCCGCTGCTGATCTCCTCCATCGCCATTCTGGCGCTGCTCGTCATCGGCGAACTGGTATCGCCGGGCTTTGCGCGCGGCGACCAGATCGTCCGTCTTCTGACGGTATCGGCCATCCTCGGCATCGCCGCCGCTGGACAAAACCTTGTCATTCTCGGCGGGCGCGAGGGCATCGACCTGTCGATCGGCGCCGTCATCTCGCTCGGCGCCGTCATCGCCGGCAATGTGATGAACGGTTCCAACGCCGCCATACCCCTGGCCTTCGCCGCCGCCTGCTGCGCCGGTTTCCTGATCGGAGTCGTCAACGGGCTCGGCGTCACCTATCTGCGCATTCCGCCGCTGGTCATGACGCTCGGCATGATGGGTGTCATCCAGGGCGGCCTCGTGGTGCTGTCTCGCGGTGTGCCCTCTGGCAACGCGGCACCCGCCTTGATGGCTTTCGTCAGCCGCTCGGCCTTTCTCGGCATTCCCGGCATCCTGTTTGTTTGGGCGGCGATCATCGCGCTGATGGCGCTGGTACTGAAGCGGACGCGTTTCGGCTGGTCGATCTACGCCATCGGCTCCAACGAGAACGCCGCGGTGCTGACCGGCCTGCCGGCGCGCCGCATCCGCGTGCTGCTCTATGGTCTCGCCGGTCTCTTCGGCGGCTTCACCGGCGTCTGTGTCATCGGCTACACCGGCAACTCGTTCATCAGCGTCGGCGACCAGTATGTGCTGCCATCGGTGATCGCGGTGGTGATCGGCGGCACGTCGTTGTCGGGCGGTGCAGGTTCCTATACCGGTACGGCGCTTGGTGCCATTGCTCTGATCTTGCTGCAAAGCGTGCTGACCACGCTGAACCTGGAGTTCTGGGGACGGCAAGTGATCTTCGGGGTGACGCTGCTGCTCTTGATGCTGCTTTATGGTCGGCAAGCGCGGTTGAGGGTGTGATTGCCATGGCAGATTCCGTCAATATTCGCGACGTCGCCGCGATGGCCGGCGTGTCGGTGGCCACCGTGTCGCGCACCCTCAAGAACCCCGATCTCGTGCGGCCGGAAACGCGCGAGACGGTGCTGCGCTGCGTCGCCGAGCTCGGCTTCGTACCGAACGCCCAGGCGCGCCATTTCCGACGGCAGGCCACCGACACGGTGATCCTGCTGGTGCGTGACATCTCCAACCCGTTCTACCTCGACGTCTTCAAGGGCGTGGAAGACGTGGCCTCTTCGGCTGGTTACAAGGTGCTGATGGGCGACGCCCGCTCCGATCCGGCGCGCGTCCACCATTATATCGACATGGTGCGCGAGCGGCATGCCGACGGCCTCATCCTGATGACCGGCTCGATGCCGGTGGAGCTTGCGGATGCGGGATTGCCGCCGATGGTGGTGGCGCTCGAATATCTGCCGACGCGCAAGTTGCCGACCGTACTGATCGACAACGAAGGGGCTGGCGCCAAGGCGACGCAGCATCTGCTGGATCTCGGACACACGGCCATCGCCCATATCAGTGGGCCGGTGCCGGAGGTGATGAGCGTCGCGCGCGTCGCCGGCTGGCGCAAAGCCTTGGCGGAGGCCGGCATTCCTCCCGACGAGCGGCTCACGGTGCGGGGCGACTTCAGTCTGGCCTCTGGTGAGGCGGCGGTCGATGAACTCTTCGCGCGAGGTCTGCCCTTTTCGGCCATCTTCGCCGCCAACGACGAAATGGCGGTCGGCGCCATCAACCGTCTCAGGGCGCGCGGGGCTTCGGTGCCGGGCGACATCTCCGTGGTCGGCTTCGACGATACGATCTTCGCCGTCGCCTGCAATCCGCCGCTGACCACCGTCCGTCAGCCGCAGCGCGAGATCGGCGTCGAAGTCATGCGGCTGATGATCGAGCGGCTGGAAGGCCGCCTTGCACCGGATGCGACCGTGGTCATGCCGACCGAACTCATTCTGCGCTCATCGACCACTGTGGCCAAGCCGGATGCCAGGATGGCCGCCGGACAAAGATAAACGATCTGGGAGGACAAGACATGACGACCGATTTTCCGCGCCAGACCCTCCGCATCGGCTTTGTGGGCAGCGGCTTCATCGCGCATTTCCATCTGAAGTCGCTGGTCGGCGTCCGCAACGTCGAGGTAACCGGTGTCTATTCGCCGACCGAAGGCAAGCGCAGGGCCTTCGCCGGCGCCGTGCGCGATCTCGATCTTGGTTCCTGTACCGCCCATCCGAGCCTGGAAGCGCTACTGACGGCGCCTGATGTCGATGCCGTCTGGGTGCTGTCGCCCAACTATACGCGTCTCGACGTGATGCGGGCGCTGCATGATCTCAAGAAAGCCGGCCGCTCGACGATCCATGCCGTTGCCTGCGAGAAGCCGCTCGCCCGGACGCTGCGCGAGGCACGCGAAATGCTGCGGCTCGTCGAGGACGCCAAGCTCATCCACGGTTATCTCGAGAACCAGGTGTTTTCGACGGCCGTCATGCGCGGCAAGGACATCATCTGGCGGCGCGCCGTTCCGGCGGCCGGGCGCCCCTATCTGGCGCGCGCCGCCGAGGAGCACGCCGGCCCGCACGAGCCTTGGTTCTGGAAGGGCGATCAGCAGGGCGGTGGTGTGCTGCTCGACATGATGTGCCATTCCGTCGAAGTGGCGCGCTTCCTGTTGACGCGGCCGGATGCGCCGCGCTCGTCGCTGAAGCTCAAGTCGGCGACGGGCGCCGTCGCCTGCCTTAAATGGACGCGACCGAACTATGCCGCCGAACTCAAGGAGCGCATGGGACCGACGGTCGACTACAGCCGGCGGGCCAGCGAGGATTTCGCACGCGGCATGATCACGCTTGAGGATGACCTTGGTCAGGAAGTGATCATCGAGGCGACCACATCCTGGGCCTATGTCGGCGCTGGTTTGCGTATCCAGCTCGAGTTGCTAGGCCCCGAGTATGCTCTCGAATTCTCCTCGCTCAACACCGGTCTCAAGGTGTTCATGTCGCGCCGGGTCAGCGGCAGCGAGGGCGAAGATCTCGTCGAGAAGCAGAATGCCGAGCAAGGCCTGATGCCCGTGTTGGAGGACGAGGCCGGCATCTATGGCTACACCGACGAGAACCGCCACATGGTCGAGCGCTTCCGCAAGGGACAGGCGCCGGACGAGACGTTCGCCGATGGCGTGGCCGTGATCGAGATGTTGATGGCGCTCTACAAGTCGGCAGAGGAGGGGCGCACCGTCTATTTCGATCGCGAGGATCTTTCCGATTTCGTTCCAGCCGTCGGCCGGCCCGACTGATCCAGTCTATGCGGTCTCCTGCGCCTGGAACTCCCCGCGCAGGAGGCCGTAGCAGAGCGAGCCGGTGATCGAACCGTCGGGGTGGCGTTTGTCGGCACGCAGATGTCCCTCGCGGCGCATGCCCAGCCGTTCGGCGATGCGCTGGCTGGCGAGGTTGGTATCGTCGCACCAGAGCCCGACGCGCCATGCGCCGCATTCGCGGAACAGCGCGGCAACCGTGGCCGATACGGCCTCAATCGTATATCCCTGCCTCAGGTGCGCTTCGTCGCAGAAATAACCGACGAGGTAGCCGGGCAGGTTCGAGTCGCCGACGCCGACGTAGACCTGTCCGATAAAGGTTCGGTCGCTGCGGCGGAAGGCGCCCAGGAAAGCGGCCGTGCCGGTGTCCGCTGCTTCGTGGAACGCCTTTATCGCGGCGAGCGCATCCGCTTCACTGGCGATCTTCATCGCCGCATTGCCGCTCTCGAAACGGGCAAGATGGGCGCGGTTGCGAAGCGCCATCGTGGCGTACCAAGCGGCATCGTCCGGCGTGTAACGACGCAGGACGAGACGTTTCGTGGTAACGCTCGAAGGGAGGATGGGCATCGGGCAAACTCACATGCAACCATGGGACGCGGTGGGTTTGGATGGTGACAGGTGTCGCGTCAAGCGTGGTGCTTTTCCCGATGCAACCGATGGCACTCGTGTCGGAACCTATCGGCAGAGGCATCCCCCTCCAACAATTCGGTGGGTTGCAAAGAATGGATACACTTTTCAACCTCTTTTGATTTGCCGGGCGCCCCCGAAGCGGTCCAAATCCCAGCGGTTTCAAAACGGATAGCCAGTACAGCCATGGTTTTGCGCGCGGATATGATGGTCAATGCTTCCCCTTCCTTCCGCCGCGCAGCCGGGATCACCATCCCGCTCCTCGGCCTCATTCTGTCGGGCTGCGCCGTCGGCCCGGACTACATGGTGCCGAGGCTTGCACTGCCGGTGAGCTGGAGTTCGTCGGGCACCGAAACGCCGTCGCGACCGGTTGAGCTCGCGCGCTGGTGGGAACGGCTTGGCGACAAGGAACTCGACGCCCTGGTCGAGGAGGCGGTCGCAGGCAATCTCGACGTTGCTGCGGCCAAGGCCAGGATCCGCACGGCGCGTGCCACCGAGCGCCAGACGAATGCGGCGCTGGCGCCATCTGCCGACGCCTCGTCGTCGGCGGCGCGACAGAAGTCGCAAGGCGAAGTCGGCAATCAGTTCAAGGGTGGTTTCGACGCTTCCTGGGAACTCGACTTGTTCGGTGCCAATGCTCGGTCGTCGGAAGCAGCACGTTACGGCAGCCAGGCGGCCGACGAGGATCTCAATGCGGTACTTCTGACGCTGGTTGGCGACGTCGCTTCCAACTACGTGGCGGCACGCGGCTATCAGGCCCGCATCGCGCTGGCCCGGCAAAGCGCTGCGTCGCAGCGCGAGACGGCGGCCCTGACGCGCAAGAAGTTCGAGGCGGGTTCGGCGTCGGCGGTCGACGTCGCCAATGCCGAAGGGCAGGCGGCGAGCACCGAGGCCAAGGTGCCGGACCTTCAGACGTCCTATGCCGAGGCCGTCCATCGCCTTGCCGTCCTGACGGGCCGTGGCCCGGCGGAACTCGATGCCCGCATGAAGCGGGGTGGCCCCATCCCGAGGCCTCGACGGCCCGTGCCGACCGGCTTGCCGGCCGACCTTCTCGCCAACCGGCCGGATATCCGGCAGGCCGAGCGTGAGTATGCCCAGGCGACGGCAAAAATCGGCGCTGCCACAGCCGCGCGCTATCCGTCGGTCAGCCTGTCCGGCGCCATCGCGACAACCGCGACGAGCGTGGGCGATCTCGGCAAGTCCTCATCCATTTCCTGGAGCCTGGGGCCGTCCCTGTCGGTGCCGATCTTCAACGCCGGCAAGCTCGCCGCCGCACAGGAGGCCGCCGAGGCGACGCGCGACCAGTATTTCGTCGCCTACAAGGCTGCGGTGCTCGGCGCGTTGGAGGATGTGGAGAACGCCATCGTCGCCTACCGGCAGGAGCGCATCAAGAACGGCCGCCTCGCTGCCGCCACGCAGTCATACCGCAAGGCGTCGGAGCTGGCGCAATCGCTCTACCAGTCGGGGTCATCCAGTTTCCTCGATGTGCTCGATGCCGAGCGTTCGCTCTATTCGGCCGAGGATTCGCTGCTCACCAGCACGGTCGCCATCGCCGACAACTATATCACCCTCAACAAGGCGCTGGGCGGCGGGTGGGACGGTATTGTCGACGCCTCGAAGCCAGAGGTCGTGGATGCCAACACCGGCCCGCGCCTACGGAAAGTGTCCGCCAACTGACCCAATGGCTTTGGGCCGCGAGCCGGCGCATCCCCGGCGAGCTCCGGAAACAATGTCCCTTTTCGTGCCTGCCGTCGTCAACCCCCTGGGCTTGACCGTAACTCCCGGCAATCCGTTCGCCGGTTGCGTGTTCGTCTTGCCGGCCCATTTCACAGGATGCCGCGCATGACCATCGCCCCGCGCAAACGCAAGAGCCGCCGCGGCCCGATCCTCCTCGTGGCGCTTGTTGCCCTCGCCGTAACCGCCTACGTCGTCAAGGACCGCTACTATGCGGCGCCGACGGTGACCATGATGACCGCCACCGTTACGCCGGGCAGCGTCGAGGAAACCGTGTTGGCTACGGGCCAGCTCCGGCCTGTGAAACTGGTGGCCGTCGGAGCACAGGTCTCGGGCCGCATCACCTCGCTCGCCGTCGGGCTCGGCGATCGCGTCAAGGCTGGTGATCTGATCGCCGAGATCGACTCGGTGACGCAGCAGAACGATCTCAAGAAGGCCGAGGCCTCGCTTGCCAGCGTCCGTGCCCAGCGATCGGAAAAGGAAGCGTCGCTGACGCTGGCCCGGCAGACGCTGGAGCGTCAGCAGACCATGGTCAGCCAGAACGCCGTGGCACGCGCCGATCTCGAAAGCGCCGAGGCAAGCGTCAAGACAACCGAAGCGCAGATCGCCGCCCTCGATGCCGAGATCCAATCCTCGGAAGTGGCTGTGGCGACGGCTGAGGCCGATCTCGGCTATACCCGCATCACGGCGCCGATCGACGGCACGGTGCTCGCCGTGGTCAGCCAGGCCGGGCAGACGGTCAATGCCGTTCAGTCGGCCCCGACCATCGTGGTGCTCGGCCAGCTCGATACCATGACCGTACGCGCGGAGATCTCCGAGGCCGACGTCGTTCATGTCACGCCGGGCCAGAAGGTCTATTTCACCATCATCGGCGACCCCGACCATCGCTATGACGCGACGCTCGAAAGTATCGACCCGGCACCGGCGTCGATCCGCAACGACTCCGACATCACCTCGTCGAGTTCTTCCTCCTCGTCGAGCTCATCTTCGACGGCCATCTATTATTACGGCAACTTCAACGTCCCTAATCCCGAAGGTCGTCTCCGCACCTACATGACCGCCGAGGTGAACATCGTGCTCGGCCGCGCTGAGAACGTGCTGACGGTACCGGCCGCTGCTCTGGGCAACCGCGAGCCCGATGGGGCATATCGCGTCAAGGTTCTCAATACCGACGGCAGCACGGACGAACGGCGCGTCGAGATCGGTCTCAACGACAAGGTCACCGCCGAGGTGAAGTCCGGCCTTTCCGACGGCGACAAGGTGGTGACTGGCGAAATGACCGCAGCCCAACGGGCAGCATCCTCGTCCTCGCTGAGGCTTGGCCGGGGAGGTGGCGGGCCACCTCCGGGGATGTGAGCCATGGCCGACCTCATCCGGCTGGAAAAGCTCCGGCGTGAATTCCCATCCGGCGACGGCACCATCACCGTTTTGAAGGACCTAGACCTGGTGATCGAGGCCGGCGAGATGGTGGCCATCGTCGGCGCCTCCGGCTCCGGCAAGTCGACACTGATGAACATCCTCGGCTGCCTCGATCGGGCGACGGCCGGCAGCTATCGCATCTCCGGTCGGGAAACCGCCTTGCTGGAGCCGGACGAACTCGCCGCCCTCCGGCGCGAGCATTTCGGCTTCATCTTCCAGCGCTATCATCTGCTTGGCGAGCTCGACGCGCTCGCCAATGTGGAGATACCGGCCATCTATGCCGGCATGGCGCCGCGCGACCGGCGGGCGCGGGCGGAAAGCCTGCTCGACCGGCTTGGCATGAGCGACCGCACCGACCATCGGCCGGGGCAGCTTTCGGGCGGTCAGCAGCAGCGGGTTTCCATTGCCCGCGCCCTGATGAACGGCGCCAACGTCATCCTCGCCGACGAACCGACCGGGGCCCTCGACAAACACTCCGGCGAGGAGGTGCTGCGTATCCTCGAGGAGCTGAACGCCGAGGGCAAGACGATCATCATCGTCACCCACGACATGAACGTCGCCAGCCGGGCGCGCCGCATCATCGAAATTTCCGACGGCGTCATCCTCAGCGATCGGCGACGCGAGCCGGCAGCGGACATCGCTCCCGTTGCCGAATCGGTACCGTCTGGCGAAAAGCCGCGGCGCGGCGGCTATCTTCGGTCGTTGACCGATCGCTTCCGTGAGGCGCTGCGCATGGCGGTGCTGGCCATGGCGGCACATCGTCTTCGCACCTTCCTCACCATGCTCGGCATCATCATCGGCATCGCCTCGGTGGTGTCGGTGGTGGCGATCGGGCAGGGCACGCAGCAGCAGGTGCTCGCCAATATCTCCAGCCTTGGCACCAACACGCTGGAAATTTTCGCCGGACGCAATTTTGGCGACACCCGGTCCGGGAAGATCACCACGCTGGTGGTATCCGATGCCGAGGCATTGGCACGCCAGAGCTACGTCGCAGCGGTGACCCCCACGGTTTCCACCAGCAAGACCCTGCGCGTTGGTTCGCAAGAGGCGAGTGCCCTCGTCAACGGTGTCGGCGAGCAGTATTTCGCCGCGCGCGGCACCAAGCTCGCCGAAGGCAGCTTCTTCGACGCCCGGTCGGTGCGCAGCCGGGCCACCGACGTGGTCATCGATGAGAACACCCGCAAGACCCTGTTCGCCGATGATCCGGTGTCGCCGGTGGGGCAGGTGCTGCTGATCGGCAACGTGCCGGCGCGCATCGTCGGGGTCACGGAGCCACAGCAGGGTGGTTTCGGCTCCAGCCAGAACCTTTCCGTCTATCTGCCCTACACAACGGTGCAGACCCGTTTCCTGGGCGATCTGTCGCTGCGCTCGATCACCGTGCGCGTTGCCGACGACGTCGATACGAGCCTTGCCGAACAGGACGTCACGCGCTTTCTGACACAACGTCACGGCAGCCAGGATTTCTTCATCCTCAACACCGACGACATCCGGCAAACGATCACCTCGACCACGCAGATGCTGACCTTGCTGATCGCGGCGATCGCCGTCATCTCGCTGGTGGTCGGGGGCATCGGCGTCATGAACATCATGCTGGTGTCGGTGTCCGAACGGGTGAGCGAGATCGGTGTGCGCATGGCGGTCGGCGCCCGACAGGGCGATATCCTGCAGCAGTTCCTGATCGAGGCCGTGCTGGTGTGCCTGATCGGCGGCCTTTGCGGCATCGGTACCGCCTTCGGCATCGGCCAGTTGGTACGACTGGCGTCCAGCGACTTCACGCTGATCTACTCTACGACCTCGATCATTGCCGCCTGCCTCTGCTCCACGCTGATCGGGGTGGTGTTCGGCTTCCTGCCGGCCCGCAACGCCTCGCAGCTCGATCCGGTGGTCGCCTTGTCGCGAGACTGAGGGAACGTGCAACTCGGAAACGAGTTCGCAGGCCATAGACACGCATGCCCGGACGCTGAAATACTGCCGTCAGTTAGGCTTGGATGCTCCCTGCGGATCAGAGGTGCAGCAATGAGTGAACTCTCATCTGTCGGTTTGTCGGTCGAATCCGGCGTCGTGCCCGGCTGGAATGTACCAATCCGGACATACAGGAACCCGGAGGCAAATCCCAAGGCCCAGCTGGTATTCGCCCACGGAGGGGGCTTCAGCTGGGGCACCCTGGATGACTACGACCAGATCTGCCGAAACCTGGCGGCGGGTACGGTAAGCACCGTGATTTCCGTCGACTATCGTCTGGCACCCGAAAACCCATTTCCGGCCGGTTTTGACGATGTCTACCATGCCGCGGTGTGGGCGGCTTCCCAGCTCAACAAGTTCAACGAAGAGAAGCTGATCATCGCCGGCGACAGCGCAGGCGCCTGCCTTGCGGCGGGGGTGGCGCAGCGCGCCGCGGCCGAACAGTCCATGAGTTTGGACGGACAGCTCCTGATCTATCCCATGATCGAGTACTATGACCGCACTCCACCCGAGTTCTTCACCCTTTCGGACCGCTTTCATCCCAGCTTCGACGCGATCCGCGGCGCCTGGGATACCTATCTTGGTGGGCCAAGGACAGAGCTGCCTCCCTATGCGGTCCCTCCCAGAGCAACGGACCTGTCAGCTCTCCCGCCTGCTTTTCTCGCCGTGGCAGAAAACGATCCGCTGAGGTTCGAGGCCCTGTCCTACGCTGCGGCGATGCACGCAGCCGGCGTTCGTGTCGAGCACAGACAATACGGCGGGGTCGGGCACGGCTTTCTGTCAGAGCGCCCCGACGCATCAAGCGTGCGCTCCGCCATCCTCGATATAGCGACCTGGATCGGGCGGTTGTGATCCAGCGCCCGGCGTCTCTGCGTTTGCCGGTCTTGACGCCACATAAATCAGTCGATTGACTGAAGTGATTCTGGGTGTAGAATGGCGGCATGACCAAAGCGCCTTCCTCCCGGTCCGCCACTGACGCTGTTCGCAATGACGGCGCTCGCGAAAAGCTGCTTCTTGCCGCACTCGAGCTGTTCGGACAGTACGGCTTTGACGGCGTGTCGACCCGCAAGCTCGCCGAGCGAGCCGGGGTGAACCTCCAGGCGATCAACTATTATTTCGACAACAAGCGCGGTCTCTACAACGCCGTCGCCGACTATCTGATCGAACGATTACAGGTTCGCATCGGCGAGCGGCGGAAGATGGTGCTCGGACGTTTCGCAGAGGCCCAGTTCGGAGGACGGCCGATCGATGTGGACGAGGCGCGCGCCATCCTCACCATGCTCGGCGAGTCCATGCTGACTCTGTTCGCCGATGACGAGTCGGCCGTGTGGGTCCGTTACATGGTGCGCGAGCAAGCCGAACCAACCGAAGCCTACGACCGCATCTACACGGGCTTCATGCAGCCGATGCTGACGGCCGTACGCCATCTCGTCGGCATCCTTCTCGAAGCTGATCCCAACTCCGAGCGCGTAAGGCTGCGGACGCTGTCTCTGGTCGGTTCGCTGATCGTCTATCGCGTCGGACGGGCAACCATCCTGCGCGAGATGGAATGGTCGTCGGTCGGCCCGAAGGAAATCACCGCGATCCGCCGTATTGCCTCCGAACTCGTCGCCAGCATCCACCCCATCGGGGAAAATCCAACATGAACAAGATCGTCCCCGTCGTCCTGCTCCTTGCCGCCGCTGGTGCTGGCGCTGCCTGGCACTTCGGCCTGCCGCAGCGCTACGGCTACTTCCTGCCGGCGCCGCCGGCGCAGGTGCTCTACGGCAACGTCGACATCCGGCAGGTGTCGCTCGGCTTCCGCGTTGGCGGTCGGCTCGCCGCCGTGGCGGTGGAAGAAGGCGATGCGGTGAAGACCGGGAATGTGCTGGCCCGCCTCGATGCCGGTCCCTATGAGATCGCGGCTCGCGCCGCCGAGGAAAATGTCGCGGCGCTCAGGGCAACGCTCGACAAGCTCAGGGCGGGCGCCCGTCCGTCGGAGATCGAGAAGGCGCGCGCCGCCTATCAGGAGCAGGTCGCCAACCTTGCCAATGCCGAGCTGGCGCTCTCCCGGGCCGGTCAGTTGCGCAGCCAGGGCACCGTGGCCCAGTCGAGCCTCGATACGGCCACCGCCGCCAAGGACATGGCAAGCGCCCGCGTCGCCAATGCCAAGGCTGCGCTGACACTGATCGAGGAGGGCAGCCGCACCGAAGATATCGCTGCCGCCGAGGCACAACTACGGGCCGCCGAGGCGCAGCTCGATGCCGCCCGCACGTCGCTTGCCGACACCGAACTGAAGGCACCGGCCGATGGCGTCATCCTGTCGCGGGTCAGCGAGCCGGGCGCCATCGTTGCCTCGTCGACCAATGTGCTGGTGCTGGCGCTGACCGAGCCGGTCTGGGTGCGCGCCTATGTGTCCGAGGTGGATCTCGGCCGTGTCCATCCGGGGCTGAAGGTCAAGGTCACCTCCGACAGCATGACCGGCGCCGGCTACGAGGGGCAGGTGGGCTTCATTTCGCCGGTGGCCGAGTTCACGCCGAAGTCGGTCGAGACGCCGGATCTGCGCACCGACCTCGTTTACCGGCTCCGCATCGTCATCGACCATCCGGGCAAGGATCTCAGGCAGGGCATGCCGGTGACCGTTCACCTGCCGCCCGCGGCGAGCGAGGCAAAATGAGCACCGGCGACGGCAAGCCCGTCCTCGTTCGTCTCGCCGGTGTCGTCAAGCGCTTCGGCGATGGCGCGCCGGCGCTCGACGACGTGTCGGGCGACATTCGTGGCGGTGAAATCACCGGTCTCGTCGGCCCCGATGGCGCCGGCAAGACGACGCTGATCCGCCTGATGACCGGCTTGATGCAGCCCGAAGCCGGCCGCATCACCGTGCTCGATCATGACGCCCGCGCCGAGGCGCCGGCCATCCAGGCGGCGATCGGCTACATGCCGCAGCGCTTCGGTCTCTACGAGGACCTGTCGGTTCAGGAAAACCTCGATCTCTATGCCGACATGCGCGGCCTGCCGCACCGCCAAAGGCCGGCCGTATTCGACGAGTTGCTGACCTTCACCGACCTCAAGCGCTTCACGGCACGGCTTGCCGGCAAGCTTTCCGGTGGCATGAAGCAAAAGCTCGGCCTCGCCTGCGCACTGATCCGCAAGCCGCGTCTTCTGTTGCTCGATGAGCCGGGCGTCGGCGTCGATCCCATTTCGCGGCGCGAACTTTGGAAGATGGTGGAGAACCTCACGGACGAGGGTATCGGCGTCGTCTGGTCGACCGCCTATCTCGACGAGGCGGAGGCTTGCGACCGCGTTCTTCTGATGAACGCCGGCAAGCTCCTCTATTCTGGCGCGCCGTCCGGCCTCACCGATCGGGTTGCCGGCCGCGTGCAGCGACTGACCGGCATCGAAGGCAGCCGACGCCGATTGCTGGCCCGTCTGCTGGACGAGGACAGGGTTGTCGATGGCGTCATCCAGGGCGAGGCGATCCGGCTGGTGTTGGCTGAAGCGGGTGACGCCGACGCCGTCGCAAAAGCGATCAATACCGACGCCACCCGCCTGGTTCCTGCGACGCCTCGTTTCGAGGACGCCTTCGTCGACATGCTGGGGGGTGGTCCCGGTGGACGCTCGGCGCTGGCCGAGGCACAGGCGCCGCGCGAAACCGGCAATGGCCGACCGGTCATCGAGGCACGCGGATTGACCAAGCGCTTCGGCGACTTCACTGCCGCCGATCGCATCACCTTCGACATTCCGCGCGGGCAGATCTTCGGACTCCTTGGTCCGAATGGCGCCGGCAAGTCCACCACGTTCAAGATGCTCTGCGGCCTCCTGAAGCCGACGGAGGGCGAGGGCAGGGTGGCCGGCTTCGATCTGCGCCGCGATGCGGCCGAGGCGCGCAACCGGCTCGGCTACATGGCGCAGAAGTTCTCGCTCTACGGCGATCTGTCGGTCGCCCAGAATCTCGACTTCTTCGCCGGCGTCTACGGCCTGTCCGGCGCGCGCCGGCGGGAACGCATCGCTATGATGCTCGACATCTTCGACCTGAAGCGGCAGGCCGCCATGTCGGCCAAGGACCTGCCGCTCGGCCTCAAGCAGCGTCTCGCGCTCGCGGCGGCCGTCATGCACGAACCCGAGGCTCTGTTCCTCGACGAACCGACCTCAGGCGTCGACCCCATCACCCGCCGCGAGTTCTGGACGCATATCAATGGTCTCGTCGAGAAGGGGGTGACGGTTCTGGTCACCACTCACTTCATGGACGAGGCGGAGTACTGCGACCGCATCTCGCTGATCTATCGGGGCAAGTCGATCGCCCTCGGCTCGCCCGACGAGCTCAAGGCCAAGGTGGCCAAGCCCGACCGGCCGGACCCCACCATGGAAGACGCCTTCATCTCCCTGATCGAGGCGAGCGAGCAGGAGGCCGCCGCATGATCACGCATCGCCGCGGCAGAGCCCGCCGTGTCCTCGCCCTCATTCGCAAGGAAAGCTTCCAGATCGTCCGCGACCCCTCCAGCATCCTCATCGCGCTGGTCTTGCCGCTGATCCTTCTGTTCCTGTTCGGCTATGGCGTGTCGCTGGACACCACGCGCACCCGCGTCGGGCTCGTGCTGGAGGAGACCACCCCCGTTACCCTCGACCTCGCCGCCAGCTTCCAGAACTCGCGCTATTTCGATGTGACGATCGGTCGCGACCGGCGCGTGTTCACGGCAGATCTTGTCCAGAGTCGGATCGGCGGTATCCTGGTCATACCCGACGGCTTCACCGCCGATCTGACGGCCGCTCGCCACCCGGCTGTGCAGGTGATCGTCGATGGCGCCGACCCCAACACGGCCAACTTCGTGCAGAATTACGCGGCCGGTACGGTCTCCACCTGGGAGGCGCAACGGGCGGCCGAGCGGGCGTTGACGGCGATGCCGCTCGCCGTTCAGCAGCGCGTCTGGTTCAACCCCGAGCTCACCAGCCGCAACTTCCTGGTGCCGGGATCGATCACCATCGTCATGACGCTGGTCGGAACGTTGCTCACCTCGATGGTGATCGCCCGCGAGTGGGAACGCGGCACCATGGAAGCGATGATGGCAACGCCCGTCACGGCCTGGGAGTTGCTCGCCGGCAAGATCGTGCCCTATTTCCTGCTCGGTCTCGGATCGATGAGCCTCTGCGTCGCGCTCGCCGTCTGGCTTTTCGGTGTGCCGTTCCGGGGATCGGTTCTGGCGCTTTATGCGCTGTCGTCCGCCTTCCTGATGCCGGCGCTGGGGCAGGGCTTCCTGATATCGGCGGTCACCAAGAACCAGTTCCTCGCCTCGCAACTGGCGCTGTTGTCGGGCTTCCTGCCGAGCTTTCTCTTGTCGGGCTTCATCTTCGAGATCAACTCGATGCCCCTGGTGATCCAGTACATCTCGATGATCGTGCCAGCCCGGTACCTGATCCCGAGCCTGCAATCGGTCTTCCTGGCCGGCGACATCTGGCCGCTGTTCCTGCGCTCGATCCTCGTTCTCCTGGCATTCGGCTTCGTTCTCTTTGCCGTCGCCATCCGCAAGACCGCCAAGAGGATCGCCTGACATGGGACTGACACGTCTCTTCGCCCTCGTCCGGAAGGAGTTCCTCGCCCTCTTTCGCGATCCCAAGAGCCGGATGATCCTGATCGCGCCTCCGGTGATGCAGTTGCTGGTGTTCTCCTACGCGGCCACCCTTGAAGTGCAGAACGTCGACGTCATGGTGCTCAACCGCGATGCCGGTCATTGGGGAAGCGAGTTCACGAGCCGCATCGAGGCATCGCCGCAGTTTCGCCTCGTCCAACGCACCCAGGACCCCGCAGAGCTTCGGGAGGCGATCGACCGCGAGCGGGTGATCGCGGCTGTGGAAATCGGCGCGGACTTCTCGCGCAACATCGAAGCCGGCACGACCGCCGATCTCGCCATCATTCTCGACGGCCGGCGGTCCAACGCTTCGCAGATCGTCGGCGGCTACCTTTCCTCCATTGCCGCCGGTCTCGCCGCCGACACCCCGGCCGGCAAGCGGCTTGCGACGGTCCGCGTTGGCACCGTGGCACGCAACTGGTTCAATCCCAGCCTGGATTTCAAATGGTTCATGGTGCCTGGTCTCGTCGCCTCGATCGCCATGCTGGTTGGCCTGTTGGTGACGTCGCTTTCCATCGCCCGTGAACGTGAACTGGGCACCTTCGATCAGTTGATGGTGTCGCCGCTTCGGACCCATGAGATCCTGATCGGCAAGGTGATCCCGCCGATCCTGATCGGCTTGCTGCACATCACCCTGTTCATTCTCGCCGCCGTCTGGATCTTTGGCATTCCCCTGCGCGGGTCGCTGATCGCCCTCTATGCGGCGGCCTTCTTCTACCTGATCTCGCTGGTCGGCTTCGGCCTGTTCATCTCGGCCATGGCGGCTACCCAGCAGCAGGCCATCCTTGGCGCCTTCCTGTTCCTCGCGCCGGCGATGCTGCTCTCCGGCTTCGCCACGCCAATCGCCAACATGCCCGAGTGGTTGCAGGCGCTCACCTACGTCAATCCGCTCCGCTATTTCCTGGTGATCGTGCGCGGCGTGTTCCTGAAGGACATCCCGCTTGCCGAGATCATCGCGGAAACCGTGCCGTTGGCGCTGATCGCCTGCGTGACGTTGCCTGCGGCGGGATGGCTGTTCCGGCGGCGGCTGGAATGAAAAGCGGCGACCCGAGGGCCGCCGCAAGATCGCTATCGCATGAAGCTTCTCAGGCGCTACGGACCGAGGAGAGGAAGCGGCTCACCTCGTCGCGCAGCGTGTCCGACTGCCGGGCGAGATCGTCGGCCGACGACAGTACCTGCGTCGCCGCGCTGGAGGACTCGGTCGCCGCCTGAGTGATGCCGACGATGTTCTGCGACACCTGATGGGTGCCCGACGAAGCCTGGGAGACGTTGCGGGCAATCTCGTTGGTCGCCGCGCCCTGCTGGTCAACGGCCGCAGCGATGGACGACGCGATGGCGTTGAGCTGCTCGATGATCGAGGTGATGCCGACGATCGCTTCGGCCGACGACTGGGTCGACGACTGGATTTCGCCGATCTGGCGGGAGATCTGCGAGGTCGCCTTCGACGTCTGGTCGGCGAGTTGCTTCACCTCGGCGGCAACCACCGCGAAGCCCTTGCCGGCCTCGCCGGCCCGTGCCGCCTCGATGGTGGCATTGAGCGCCAGAAGGTTGGTCTGGCTGGCGATGCTGTCGATGAGGTTGACCACCTCGCCGATGCGGTTGGCGCTTTCCGCCAGCTCGCGGACGCGGTTGGCGGTCGCCTGCGCGTCGCTGGCCGCGCGGGAGGCGACACGGGTGCTCTCGTCGGCTTGCCGCTTGATCTCGCCGATGGAGGAGGCGAGTTCCTCAGCCGACGCCGCGACGGTTTCGACGTTGGTGGACGCCTCCTCGGCGGCGCTCGCCACCGTGATCGACTGCCCCGACATCTCCTCGGTGGCCGAGGTCATCGATCGCGCGGCAAGCTGCAGCTGGGACGATGCGCTGACCACCGACTGCACCACGCCGCCGACGGCCATCTCAAAGGCGTCGGCGAGCTGGTTCATCTCGCCGCGCCGGCGCTCTTCGGTCACGGCCTTGGCGTGATCCTGCTCGACGCGCAGACGCTCGTTCTCCTGCAGCCCCTCCTTGAAGACGTTGAGTGTCGCGGCCATCGTACCCACTTCGTCTGCCCGGCCGAGGCCGGGAATGGTCACTGCGAGCTCACCGGTCGACAGGCGCTGCATGGCGCGGGTGATGGAGACGATTGGACGGGAAATGCCACGGCCGAGCAGAAAGGCGAACACCAGCCCGATGACGAGACCGCCGGCCGAGATGCCCCACAGCATGGTCTCTGACGACGCCAGCATCTGCTCGGACTTTGCCTGCAATGCGGCCTGGCTCTTGGTGGCGACGCCCATGAAGGCGTTGAGCGTGTCGGTGATGGCGGCGACCTTGTCATTGAGCGCCGCGACATCCTTGATGTTCTGAAGACTGGAGGCTTGAATGACCGTGAAATCGGACTCGTATTGCTGCGCCTTGTCGCGCAGCTCGGCAAATGTTGACCGCAGTTCCTTCGGACCGGACTTGGCCGTGGAATCGATCCAGCTGTCCGCCGTGGTCAGCGTGTCGAGCGCCGTCTGAAGCGACTCGTCGTCGAGGTTGGCAAGGGCGACATTCACCTGATTCTGCACAAGCAGGATCAGCCGCAGGATCTCGTTGACGGTATCGCGCGTGGCGGCGTCGCTGGTGGCCAGCGCAATGGCGGCCACGTCCTCAAGGCCCTTCTGCACGGCGGCGACGGCCGGTTCCATCGACTGGGCGCGCATCGTGGCCAACTTGGCTTTTTCGCTACCGATGCGGGCGAGTTCCGTTGCGTAGGACTCGAACTCCAGGCTGAGTTCCTGAAGCGTATCGCGTTGCCCAAAGTCGGAAACCTTGCTGGTTCCCTCGGCAATGGCGGCGCGCAGAAGTTCGGCCTGCTTTTCGGTGGCCTGAGCCGTACCGGGCAGCGAGGTGTAGATGAGCTCGCGGCTCAGACGGCGATACTCCAGGAACTTGGCCTGGATGTCATTGGCGATGCTGACTTCGACATTGCGCGTGGCAAGGTCGGTCACGACGCTGTTCGACTGGGAAAACGTCCGGAGCGCGACGCCTGCCACGATAGTCATCAACGTTAGCGCTATCAGAAAACCCGAAACGATCTTTGCCGATATGCCGAGCCGCCAGGCCTTTCCCTTGAGCTTGCCAACAGTCCAGCGCATCTCTCTCTCCCAAAAGCAATCGTCCGGGCAATTTCCTGCCTGAACCGCGCGTTCAAACCTGTGGGCTCATTTCAGGACTGACTGGGTTAAGCCGCCGTTTATTCCCGCGACAAACTTGAGAAGCTGACGCTGCTGCCTGAACAAATGTCGAGATACTTGACGATGTGCTTTGTTCCGGTTTGAGGTGAAACGATACAATCTGTAGTGAACCACTGTAGAGTCTATTGTATATTTTCATTCACTGATAGTATATTTGATGTGTATGTGGACTTACGACGTAACTCCACTGTAAAGATGGCTTGCAGCCTTCGGAGAAAGCGTCCCTTGCCTGGCCGCTCTCCAGCGTCGTCTTGCAAAACGAAGGCGGGTTATTGGCTGACCGGCTTCCCAAGATACCCGTGTGCCAACGGTTTCCTTCAAGTTGGTGGAAGCCACATCAGGCTCAAATGGGCCGAGTGAAAGTACGTATCGACGAAAGGACTAGATGTTTTTCCCGTCCCGCTGCGCTGTCGGCGCTTGGTCCGAAAGGTGCGAAATTGCAGACCGCTGCCGATTCCTGTCGGTTTTCCGGTCCGGGCCGGTGGTTGGCGGGGGCGTCAATGGCCCTTCCGAACCGTCTTCGCTGTCGTCGAACCGTCATGGCGCAGCAATCTACCCGTCACACACCGCTCCTACTGCTTGCCGTCACCGACAACCTTGAGAGTAGGAAAACGCCATGCTGACGCGGTCCTTCATCGCTGGACTTGCCCTGACCTTCCTGTCCGGCTCGTCTTTCGCCGCCACCGAAATCACCTGGTGGCATGCCATGGGCGGCGAACTCGGCAAGAAGCTCGATGAAATCGTCGCCAAATACAACGCCTCTCAGGGCGACTATAAGGTGACGGCCGTCTACAAGGGGTCCTATCCCGAGACCATGACGGCTGCCATTGCCGCCTTCCGCGCCAAGCAGCAGCCCGACATCGTACAGGTGTTCGAGGTCGGCACCGGCACCATGATGGCGGCCGAGGGCGCCGTCTATCCGGTCTATCAGCTGATGAAGGATACCGGCGCCACCTTCGATCCGAAGGCCTTCCTGCCGGCCGTCGTCGGCTACTACACCGATACCGACGGCAGCATGCTGTCGATGCCGTTCAACTCGTCGACGCCGATCCTCTACTACAACAAGGACGTCTTCCAGAAGGCCGGGCTCGATCCCGAGCAGCCGCCCAAGACCTGGGAGGAGGTGGAGTCCTTCTCGAAGAAGATCATGTCGTCGGGCGCTGCCAAGTGCGGCTTCACCACCGGCTGGATCTCCTGGATTCAGCTCGAAAACTTCTCGGCCTGGCACAATCAGCCGATCGGCACCCAGCAGAACGGCATCGGCGGCATGGACGCCGAACTAACCTTCAACGGCGACCTGCAGGTCCGCCACTGGACCAATCTCAAGAAATGGCAGGACGAGGGGCTGTTCCAATATGGCGGCCCGGCCGGCGGCAACGACGCTCCGCCGAAATTCTACAGCCAGGAATGTGCGATCTACATGAACTCCTCGGCCTCGCGGGCCGGCGTGATCGCCAACTCCAAGGACTTCAAGGTCGGCTTCGGCATGCTGCCCTATTATTCGGACGTTCAAGGCGCGCCGCAGAACTCAATCATCGGTGGCGCCACGCTCTGGGTTCTGAAGGGACACGACGAAGCCGAGTACAAGGGCGTCGCCAACTTCTTCACCTTCCTGTCGTCGCCGGAGGTACAGGCCGACTGGCATCAGTATTCCGGCTATCTGCCGATCACCGAGGCCGCCTACAGGCTCGGTCAGGAGCAGGGCTTCTATGCCAAGAACCCCGGTTCGGACGTCGCCATCAAGCAGATCACGCTCAATCCGCCGACCGACAACTCCAAGGGCCTGCGCTTCGGCAACTATGTGCAGATCCGTGACGTGATCGACGAGGAGTTCCAGAACCTGCTCGCCGGAAAGAAGGCTCCGAAGGAGGCGCTCGACTCCGTCGTGACGCGCGGCAACAAGCTGATCGCCGACTTCCGCGCCGCCAACGGCTGAGACCGCAAACCCGATCAAGCGCGGCGCCGGCGGGTTCGCCCGTTCGGCGCCAGCTTTCATCACGGCGGCTGATACGCGATGCCGCCCGGCTTCTCGATCCGGTTTTCTCATGCAGACCAAGCGCACCGTCTTCGGCAACCGCCTGCTGCCTTACGCGCTCCTCTTGCCGCAGATCGCAGTGACCGTCGTGTTCTTCCTGTGGCCGGCGGCCCAGGCGGTTCTCCAGTCCTTCCAGCGAGAGGACGCCTTCGGTCTTTCAACCACCTGGGTCGGCCTTGCCAACTACCTCGACCTTCTGGACGACCCGAGCTATCTCAACTCGCTCAAGGTAACGGCCATCTTCGCGCCGGCGGTAACGCTGTTGTCGGTGGGGCTCGGGCTCGTCTTCGCCGCCAGTCTCGACCGGCTCGTCCGCGGCGGCCGCGCCTATTCGACCTTGCTGGTCTGGCCCTACGCCGTGGCGCCAGCCGTCGCCGGCATCATGTGGTGGTTTCTGTTCAATCCCACCGTCGGCCTGCTGCCTTACCTTCTTGCCATGATCGGTTATCGCTGGGACCATGCGTTGCAGCCAACAGACGCCATGATCTTGGTGGTGATCGCCGCGAGCTGGAAGCAGGTTTCCTACAACTTCCTGTTCTTCATGGCCGGTCTGCAGGCGATCCCCAAATCGATGATCGAGGCGGCGGCCATCGACGGCGCCGGGCCGGTGAAGCGCTTCTTCACCATCGTCTTCCCGCTTCTGTCGCCGACCACCTTTTTCCTGGCGGTGATCAACCTCGTCTACGCGATGTTCGACACCTTCCCGGTGATCCACGCGACCACCGGCGGCAATCCGGCTCAGTCGACCAACATCCTGGTCTACAAGGTGTTCGTCGACGGCTTCATCGGCCTCAACCTCGGCTCGTCGGCGGCGCAATCGGTGGTGCTGATGGCCATCGTGGTGGCGCTCACCGTGATCCAGTTCAAGTGGGTCGAGCGCAAGGTAACCTATTGAGGAACCGGCCATGATCGACCGCCATCCCTGGCTCGACGCGCTCGCCCATGCCGTATTGATCATCGGCGTGCTGGTCGTTGCCTTTCCCGTCTATGTCGCCGTCATCGCCTCGACGCACGGCCCCAACGACTTCATGTCCGGGCTGGTGCCGTTGCTGCCGGGCGGCGAGATGGTCGCCAACTACCGCTCCATGCTGACCGACGGTCTGTCCAGTTCCGGCGCGCCGCCGCTCGGCGGCATGCTGTTGAACTCGCTGGTGATGGCGCTCGCCATCGCCTTCGGCAAGATCGTCATCTCCATCCTGTCGGCCTATGCCATCGTCTACTTCCGCTTTCCCTTCCGGGCGGTCGCCTTCTGGATGATCTTCATCACGCTGATGCTGCCCGTCGAGGTGCGCATCGTGCCGACCTTCAAGGTGGTGGCCGATCTCGGCCTTCTCGACAGCTACGCCGGCCTGACGATCCCGCTGATCGCCTCGGCGACGGCCACCTTCCTGTTTCGGCAGTTCTTCCTGACGGTGCCGGATGAACTGATGGAAGCGGCTCGTATCGACGGCGCCGGGCCGCTCAAGTTCTTCCGCGACATTCTGCTGCCGCTCAGCCGGACCAACATCGCCGCCCTGTTCGTCATCCTCTTCATCTACGGCTGGAACCAATACCTCTGGCCCTTGATGGTCACCACCACCTCTAGCCACTACACCATCGTCATGGGCATCAAGCGCATGTCGGACGTCGCCGACGCTCTGCCGCAATGGAACGTCGTCATGACCACGGTGGTGCTCGCCATGCTGCCGCCGGTGATCGTGGTGGTCGGCATGCAGCGGCTGTTCGTCAAGGGCCTCATCGAAACGGAGAAGTGAGCATGTCCGCCATCGAAATCGCCGCCGTGAGCAAGGTCTACGCTGGCGGCGTTCGGGCCGTTTCCGAGGTCAGCCTGTCCATTGCCGACGGCGAGTTCATCGTGCTGGTCGGCCCGTCCGGCTGCGGCAAGTCGACGCTGCTCAGGATGATCGCCGGCCTAGAGACGATCTCGTCGGGAACCGTCACGATCGGCAGCCGTGTGGTCAACGACATCGATCCGGCGGCGCGCAACATCGCCATGGTGTTCCAGAACTATGCGCTCTACCCGCACATGAGCGTCTACGACAATCTCGCCTACGGTCTCCGGAACCGCGGCGTTCCCAAGGCGGACATCGACGCCCGCGTTGCCGAGGCGGCGCGCATGCTGGAGATCGAACCATTTCTTGAGCGCAAGCCGAAGCAGCTGTCCGGCGGCCAGCGGCAGCGCGTTGCCATGGGGCGAGCCATCGTCCGTAAGCCCGACGCCTTCCTGTTCGACGAGCCGCTCTCCAATCTCGACGCCAAGCTGCGCGTTTCCATGCGGGGCGAGATCCGCCAGTTGCAGCGCCGGCTCGGCGTCACGTCGGTCTATGTGACGCACGACCAGCTCGAGGCGATGACGCTGGCCGACCGGATCGTCGTCTTGAACGGCGGCCGCGTCGAGCAGGTCGGTCGGCCGCTCGACGTCTATCACAGCCCCGCATCGACCTTCGTTGCGAGCTTCATCGGCTCGCCGGCCATGAATCTCGCCGATGCCGAGGTGATGGGCGGCTCGGTGGCGATCGGCGGGCAAGTGGTAGCACGGGGCGTCGCCGGCATCGTCGACGGCAAGCTGACCGTAGGCCTCCGAGCCGAGGACATCCAGCTAGCCACCTCGGGGGCCGGTGTGCCCTTTGTGGTCCGCTATGTCGAGGAGCTCGGCGCTCTCCGTCTGGTGCATGGCTCGGTCGAGGGGAGGCACCTGACCATGGCACTGTCGCCGGATTTGCCGCTTTCCGACGAGATGAAGGTGGCGGTCGCTGCCGACCGGCTGCATTTCTTCGAGGGAGCTAGTGGCCGGCGGTTGGCCCGGCCGGCTGACGCTCAGGTCGGCAGGTAGCCGATCGCCTCATCGGTGCTCATCACCGAGCAGTAGATCATGTTCATGATCTCAAGCTCGCGATCATGCAGGTCCATGGTGCCGGCAGCGCAGGCATCCTCGGCGACGATGACGTCGAAGCTTTCATCGGCGAGGCTGCGCACCGTCGAGGCGACGCACTGGTCGGTGAAGATGCCGCAGCAGACCACGTGGGTGATGGCGAGGTTGGCGAGCACCAGGCGCAGATTGGTGCCGGTGAGCGCGCTGTCGGTGGTCTTGGTGACGACGATCTCGTCGCCCTCAGGCGCGATGGCCGGCACGATCTGGGACGCCAGCCCATCCTTCGGCAGCAGGAGGTTATTCCAGCCGGGCTTTTTCTGGCTGAGGGAGCGGTCGCGTCCATCATGGCGCAGGGCCGCGATGCGGGCATAGAGCACATCGAGGCCACGGCCGCGGAAAGCGGCAAGCAGCTTCTCAATCGATGGGATCACCGTGCCGTGCATGCGCTCGTGGAAGGGCGTCCAGGCATGATATCGGGCGAGGTCGTCGCCGATCAGTTTCGTCGGATCCGGGCGGTCGAGATAGACGTTCTGAACGTCGATGATGAGCAGCGCCACCTTGCCGGGAAGGAGCATCGGGTCCTCCGGGGCGGGTGCGCCGTCATAATAGAAGGAGCGACGGGCGGTCTTCCAGGTCATGGTTGCTCCTCAACGATGCTGCTTCTTCATGAAGGCTGCTTCTTCATGAAGGCCCGCCCTCGCTTCCGCCGAGGCGAGGCGGGAGGCGAGGGCGGCAGGCCCCTCCGAGTGGCTGGCTCCACATGTACGGAGGGTGAAGGCCGAAAACGGTCACTCGTCGACCGATTTCAGGAAGTCCGACACGGTCGCAAGGCACTTTTCCTGTTCTTCGACGTGCGGCATATGGCTCGACTGCTCGAACAGCACCCAGCGGATGCCGGGCACCTTCTCGACATAGGGGCGGACCACCTCAGGCGTCGCTTCGTCGTACTTGCCGGAGATGAGCAGCGTCGGCACGTTGATCTGCGGCAGGCGGTCCTCGATGGTCCAGTCCTTCATCGTACCGATGACGTGGAACTCGGTGGGGCCGTTCATGTTGATGTAGACGGTGTTGTCGAGGTCCATCAGCTCGAAGGTGCGGCTCACCTCCTTCGGCCAGGGATCGAGCCGGCAGACGTGACGGTTGTAGAATACCCTTGACGCCGCGACATAGTCGGGATGGGTGATGGTGCCGGCTTCCTCGTGCTTCAGTAGCGTCGCCTGTACCTCGGGCGGCAGTTCCTCGCGCAGGCGGTTGGCCTCGCTGACCCAGGTGTGCATGTTGGCCGGCGAGTTGGCGATGATGAGCGCCTTGAGGCCCTTCGGCCGGCGCACGGCATGTTCCGCGCCGAGCATTCCGCCCCAGGACTGGCCGAGATAGGCATAGCGGTCGGCGATGCCGAGATGAGAGAGCAGGGCGTCGAGCTGATCGAGGAACAGCTCGACCGTCCAGAAGTCCTTGCCCTTGTCGGGCAGGTGGGTCGAGTTGCCTGAACCGAGCTGGTCGTAGTGGATGATCGCACGACCATCGAGGTCGGCGATGTGCTTGAAGCTGTCGACGTAATCGTGGGTGCAACCCGGTCCGCCATGGGCGACGATCATCGGCAGTCGGGGCGACGATAGCGAGCCGGTGACGCGATACCAGGTTTCATAGGCGCCGAAGGGCGCAAATCCTTCCACGACATCGACCACTGCTTGCCCTCCGATGCATATGCGTTGGGCAAAAACATAGCGCGACGAAAAGCTGAGCAGCAGCTATCAGAAGTTATAGGTCGGGGGTTCGTCGAGGAGCCGATAATGGATGGCACGCACGACAGCCTGGGTGCGATTGCGAGCACCGAGCTTGCGGATGGCCGAGTTGAGATGCATCACCACCGTCGGCACCGAGCGATCGATGATGCGGGAAATCTCCTTGGCCGACAGCCCCTCGGCCGAATGGCGAAGGCATTCGCGCTCGCGATCGGTGAGGCGCGGCATGGCACCGACGCGGACCGGAGCGTCGAAGGCCGAATAGGCGGTTTCGTGGAACAGATGAGCGAGCAAGCCGAAATCGGCGATGGCTCTCTCGGCAGCATGCTGGAAATCGGGGCCGGCACCAAAGCGGACGCCGGTCACCGTCGCATAGTCGCCGCGCGGCAGGTGCACGGGAACGGTGACGCCGGAGGTCAGACCACGGTCGCGCAGATAGCTTTCTACCGGGCGACTGTCGTCACAGAGATAACGGCGGATCGCGGTGTCGGCGTTGCGGTCATAGTTCCAGAAGAACGGCGTCGATGTTCTGAGTGCCAGTTGCTGCACCGGGTCGAAGCGGAAATAACCGCGGCCACACCAATACTCGTGCATGTCCTCCGGCACGTTCCTGAGCTTCAGGAGCGATGGGATGTTCATGCTGCCGTCGACGTCATAGGGCACCGGCGTGTAGTCGTAGATGAGCGCATCGAAGCCGAAGCCTTTGACCATGTCGAAGGCCTGGTCGATGCACCCCTCCAGGCTGGTCTCAGTGGCGAGACGCTCCCTGATGGCGGCAATGTCGACGGGCATCTATAGCTACTCCGGAGTGGAAAGCCCCGTGAAAGGCGGCTTAGGCTCCTCCATCGCGTTGACCCTATCACTTCTAATAGCTGGTGTTGAGCGCCAATTCATCCAAAATTTGATCACGCTCAAATCGTGGGCTTTGAACTAAGCAGCGGAGATCGGTCATGTGGCGGGAAATCGCCCCGGATGCCACCCACGTGGTGAAAGTCGACGGGTATGATGTCATCGCCTACGAGTTTGGTGAGGGCGATGAGGTCGTGTTCCTGGCCAACGGCGGTCCAGGTCTCCCTTGCGACTATCTGCGCGAGGCTCACTCCTGCCTGATCGACCACGGCTATCGCGTCGTTGCCTTTGACCAACTCGGTACCGGTGCCTCCGATCGTCCGACCGATCCCGCACTCTGGACGATCGGCCGCTATGTCGAGGAAACCGAGACGGTGCGGAGGGCTCTGGGCCTCGGAAAGGTGCATTTCCTCGGTCATTCCTGGGGCGGTTGGCTGGCGATCGACTACGCGTTGACCTATCCGGATGCGCTCAAGACGCTGGTCCTTGAGGATACCGTCGCCGATATGCCGCATCTCATCACCGAGCTCGAACGGCTGCGCGGCGCGCTCGGGTCGGAGACGGTGGCGATGATGCAGGCACACGAGGCGGCCGGCACCATCGATCACCCCGAGTATATGGCGGCGATCACGCTGCTCAACTATCGCCATGTCTGCCGCCTGAAGGAATGGCCGGCGCCGGTCAACCGCTCGCTATCGGACTGGAACATGGGCCCTTACGCCACCATGCAGGGGCCGAACGAGTTCCTCTACATCGGCAACCTCAAGGACTGGAACCGAGTTTCCGACCTTCACAAGATTACCGTGCCGACGCTGATCACCTGTGGCGAGCACGATGAGCTGACGCCGGCCTGCGCGTTGCGCATGAAGCTCAATCTGCCCAACGCCGAGCTCAAGGTGTTTGCGAACTCCAGCCATATGCCCTTCTATGAGAACCCGAGGGACTACTATCCGGCGCTTCTTGCCTTCCTCGGGAAACACAGCCAGCGATGATGCCCGCACCAATCATGACATGCCTTGCCACATCCGGACGCTACGATGCACCGGTATAAGTTCGTCCTCTATCGTCCCCTGCAGTTCCTGCCGGTGCTGTTCGGCATCAGCCTCATCACCTTCGTGCTGGTGCGCCTGATCCCCGGCGATCCGGCGCGCGTACTGCTCGGCACCAAGTCGACGCCGACCGCCATCGCGGCCATCCGCGCCCAGTACGGTCTCGATCAACCGATCTGGCTGCAATATTTCTACTTCCTGCAGAATCTCGCCCAGGGCGAGATGGGCAAGTCGATCCTCTACAAGATCGACGTGCTCAGGCTGATCACCACCCGCATCGAACCGACGCTGGCGCTGGTACTTTGCTCTGTGCTCCTGTCGCTGATCATCGCCGTGCCGCTCGCCTCGCTGGCCGCACGGTCGAACGGCGGCCCCGCCGATCACATCGTACGCTTCATCTCGACCTTCGGCATCGGTTTCCCACCCTTCTGGCTGGCGCTGATGCTGATCATCTTCTTCTCGGTGCGGCTCGACCTGTTCCCCGTGTCCGGCTATGGCGAGAACCTTGCCGACAAGCTTTATCACCTGATCCTGCCGTCGCTGACCATCGCCCTGTCGCTGTCGACGGTGCTGATCCGGTCGCTGCGTACGGCGATGATTGCCGAACTGAAGGGCGATCTCGCCACGGCGGCGCGGGCGCGCGGCATGCCCGAGAGCATAGTCTTCTGGCGGCATGTCGTACCCAACTCGCTGGTACCGACGGTCAACCTCCTCGCCGTCAACATCGGCTGGCTGATCGGCGGCACGGTCGTCGTTGAAAGCGTGTTCGCTCTGCCCGGCATGGGCCAGTTGCTCGTCCGCGCCATCTTTTCCCGCGACTATATGGTGGTGCAGGGTGTGGCCATGGTGTTCGCCTGCGCGACGGTTCTGGTGAACTTCATTGCCGATATCGTCACCGTCGCCATCGACCCGAGGGTGAAGCAATGACCGCCGCGCTCGCTCCCGCCTGGGTGGCGGTTCGGCGGCGGCCGACGCTGCTCGCCGGGTTGATCCTGCTCACCGCCTTTCTCCTCATCGCCCTCACGGCGCCGCTGATCGCACCCTACGATCCGATCCTGCAGAACGGCGACCTGCGCCTCCAACCGCCGTCCTGGGCGCATCCCTTCGGCACCGACAACTTCGGCCGCGACATCTTCTCGCGCGTCATCTGGGGCACGCGGGTCGACCTTCAGATCGCGGTGATCGGCGTCGTCTTTCCCTTCCTGATCGGCACCACGGTCGGCACGGTCGCCGGCTATGTCGGCGGCAAGGTCGACATCGTCTTCATGCGCGTCATCGACATCATCCTCGCCTTTCCCTTCCTGGTGCTGATGCTGTCGATCATCGCCATCCTCGGGCCGGGTCTTCAGAGCTTCTACATCGCCATGGCGCTGGTCGGCTGGGTATCCTATGCCCGGCTGATCCGGGCGCAGATGCTGGTCTTGAAGACGGTGGACTATGCGACGGCGGCGCTCAGCCTCGGCTTTTCCGGGCCACGCATCATGTTCCGCCACCTGCTTCCCAATGCCATTGCGGGATCGGTGGTGTTCTCGATGTCGGATTGCGTGCTGGTGCTTCTTTCCGGCGCTGCCATCAGCTACCTCGGCCTCGGCGTACAGCCGCCCATCGCCGAGTGGGGCGTGATGGTGGCGGAGGGCCAGAGCTTCATCACCACGGCCTGGTGGATCACGCTCTTTCCAGGCCTTTCCATCGTGACGCTGGCATTCGGCTTCTCCCTGACTGGTGACGGCCTCGGCGATCTACTGGGGGTGCGCGAATGAGCGAAGCGCTGCTCTCCGTCCGCGACCTCAGCGTCGTCTTCGCCGGCGACGATGGACCTCGCACGCTGATCGACAACCTGTCGTTCGACCTCGGCCAGGGCGAGATCCTCGGCCTCGTCGGTGAGAGTGGTTCGGGCAAGAGCCTCACCTGCCGTTCCTTGGTTCGGCTGATGCCATCGCCCAAACTCGCGATCACCTCGGGTGCGGTGATGCTCGACGGCCGCGACCTCACGAAAGTCTCGGAAGCCGACATTCGCGACGTGCGCGGCCGCGACATCGGCATGATCTTCCAGAACCCGACCAGCCATCTCGATCCCCTGATGCACATCGGCGACCAGATCGCCGAAGGAATCCGGGTGCATCGCGGCGTTGATGGCAAAGCGGCGAGGGCGGCCGCTCTGGATATTTTGGCGCAGGTTGGCTTTCCGCATCCGGCCCGGCAGTACAACGGCTACCCGCACGAGTTCTCGGGCGGCATGCGCCAGCGCGCCATGATCGGTGTGGCACTCTCCTGCGATCCGCGCATCCTGATCGCCGACGAGCCCACCACCGCGCTCGACGTGACCATTCAGGCGCAGATCCTGAAGCTGCTGATGGATCTCCGGGAGAGCCGGGGCCTGTCGGTGATCATGATCACCCACGATCTCGGCATCGTCGCCCAGACTTGCGACCGCATCGCCGTGCTCCGGCAGGGGAAACTGCTGGAGATCGGCGGCAAGCGCGACCTTCTCGGCCGGCCGCAGCATCCCTACACGCAAAACCTCATCGCCTCGCATCCGTCGATGCCGGCACGGCAGGCGGCGATGTCCAGCCACATCGTCCACCCGACCGCCGTCGTTCCGAAGGCGCGTCCGCTCATCGAGATCGACGACCTTCATGTTCGTTTCCCGGTAACCGGGCGCGGCTTGTTCTCAGGTGGACCGCGCGAGTTCTCGGCCGTCAAGGGCGTCAGCCTGCAGGTGATGCCGGGTGAGACGGTGGGTATCGTCGGCGAGAGCGGTTCGGGCAAGTCGACGCTGGCGCGAGCGCTGTTGGGGCTGACGCCCATTTCCGACGGGCATGTGTCCTTCGACGGCGCCGACATCGTCATGGAGAGGGCCAAGGCGCTGAGCAAGCTTCGCCAGGAGACGGCGATGGTGTTCCAGGACCCCTATAACGCGCTCAACCCACGCCTCACCATTGGCACCATGCTGGCCGAGGTGCTCGCCGTGCAGGACAGCGTGCCGAAGGAGCGGATCCCCGAGCGCATCGGCGAACTCCTCGACCTCGTCGGTCTCGAGCGCGAGTTCGCCGGCCGCAAGCCGCTCTCCATGAGCGGCGGCCAATGCCAACGCGCCGGTATCGCCCGGGCGCTGGCCGTCAATCCCAAGCTGATCGTCGCCGATGAATGCGTTGCCGCGCTCGATGTGACCATTCAGGCGCAGATCGTCGATCTCTTCCGCGACCTCAAGCGACGGCTCAATCTGACGCTGCTGTTCATCGCCCATGATCTCGCCATCGTCCGCAGCCTCTGCGAGCGAGTGGTGGTCATGTACCACGGCGAAATCGTCGAGGAAGGGCCGACGGAGGACGTGTTCAGCGCGCCGCGCGAGGCTTACACGCGGGCACTGATCGACGCCATTCCGGATATCGATCCCGACAAGCGACTTGTGCCTCCACGGGGTGGAGATGCCTTGATTGAAGAAACGTCCGGGTTAGTCACGGACGAGATATCATAACCAGAAGGGAACTCGACATGACCGCAAAGTGGACCAAACTCAGCGTGGCGACCGTTCTCGCCACCCTCATTTTCGGAGCTTCGATCGCCGAGGCCGCCGGCGTGCTCACCATCGGCCGCCGCGAGGACGGCACGACCTTCGATCCCATCAAGACGGCCCAGAACGTCGACAACTGGGTGTTCTCCAACGTGTTCGACGTGCTGGTGCGCGTCGACAAGACCGGCACCAAGCTGATCCCGGGCCTTGCCGAGAGCTGGAGCGTGTCGGACGACGGGCTGACCTATACCTTCAAGCTGCGCGACGCCAAGTTTTCCAACGGCGATCCGGTGACCGCCGACGACGCGGCTTTCTCGATCCTTCGCATTCGCGACAATCCGGGGTCGCTGTGGGCCGACAGCTACAAGATCGTCGATACGGCCACGGCCGCCGACCCGAAGACGCTGGTCGTCAAGCTGACCGGCCCGTCGGCGCCCTTCCTGGCGTCACTTGCCCTGCCCAACGTGTCGGTACTGCCGAAGAAGGTGGTCGAGAGCATGGGCGAAGACGCCTTCGGCGAGGCGCCCATCGGTTCCGGTGCCTTTGCCGTCAAGGAATGGCGTCGCGGCGATCGCGTCATCCTCACCAAGAACCCGGAGTATTGGGACGCCGCCAACGTCAGCCTCGACGGGGTCGAGTGGATCTCCATTCCCGATGACAACACTCGCATGCTGAAGGTACAGGCTGGCGAGATCGACACGGCCATCTTCGTGCCCTTCTCGCGCATCGCCGAACTCCAGAAGGATCCCAATCTCAAGATCCATCTGGACACCTCGACGCGCGAGGATCACCTCTTGATCAACCATGAGCACGGCGCGCTCGCCAAGAAGGAGGTGCGTCAGGCGCTGGACATGGCGATCGACAAGAAGGCGATCGTCGACGCGGTGACCTTCGGCCTCGGCGAGGTCGCCTATTCCTATGTTCCGAAGGGTGCCCTCTACCACTACGCCGACAATCTCCAGCGCCCCTACGATCCGGAGAAAGCCAAGGCCATGCTGGCGGAAGCCGGCGCTGCCGATCTCAACCTCAACTATGTCGTCAATGCCGGCGACGAGGTCGACGAGCAGATCGCCGTGCTGTTGCAGCAGCAGCTTGCCAAGGCAGGCATTACGGTGAGCCTGCAGAAGGTCGATCCAAGCCAGAGCTGGGACATGCTGATCGCCGGCGACTACGACATATCGGTCATGTACTGGACCAATGACGTGCTGGACCCGGACCAGAAGACCACCTTCGTGCTCGGCCACGACAGCAACATGAACTACATGACCCGCTACAACAATCCGGCAGTCAAGGATCTGGTCGGCGCCGCGCGCGTCGAGATGGACCCCAAGAAGCGCGAAGAGATGTACATCGAGCTCCAGAAGATGGCGAAAGACGACGTCAACTGGATCGACCTCTACTACAGCCCCTATCGCAACGTGTCGCGCGCCAACATCGAGACCTTCGATCAGAACCCGCTTGGCCGCTTCTTCCTCGAAGAGACCAAGAAGAACTGAGCCGTACCGCGCACGTGCGACATATCGGCTGAAGCGATCGCCCCGGCAGCGGACCTGACGGGGCGTCATCGTATCTACATCCGACGCATCATCGAACCGTCATCGCGGCGTCAACCCACTGACACCTGAGCTTTTTACCAATGCCGGGCTTTGTCCATTCCTTTTCAGGTGAGCCCGATGAAGATTTTGCTTTTGGCGTCCGCCGCCATCGTCGTTTCGTCCGCTGTTTCCTTCGCCGATGAAACCGCCTTCAAGGCGACGCTGGTGTCGCAGACCGTACTGCCGGCCAACAGCGTCATCGCCGCTCCGGCCGACGCGCCGGCGTTCCTGAAGCAGGCCGGCAAGTTCTCGACGCCGGATCGCAAGCGCGCCACCACGCTCGGCTCGGTGCCGGGCCTCGACGGCGTCCGCAAGACCGGTCTCGGCCTGCCGTTCGACGGCCAGGCGATGCAGGGCTTCTCGGGCATCAAGACCATGACCGACGGCACCTTCTGGACGCTGAGCGACAATGGTTTCGGCAGCAAGGCCAACTCCAGCGACGCCATGCTGATGCTGCACCACGTCAAGCTCGACTGGCAGGCCGGCACCGTCGACCGCCTCGACACGGTGTTCCTCAGCGACCCTGACAAGCTGGCGCCGTTCCCGATCGCCATGGAAGGCGCCGACAAGCGCTACCTCACGGGCGCCGATTTCGACATCGAGTCGATCCAGCCGGTGGGCGACGGCTTCTGGATCGGTGAGGAACTCGGCCCCTATCTCATCCACGTCACAGCCGACGGCAAGCTGACCGACGTCATCCCGACGCTGGTCGACGGCAAGCCGGTGCTCTCTCCGGACAATCCGACGATGGCGCTGCCGGCCGACCCCACCAAGCCGCTGCCGGCCTTCAACGTTCGCCGCTCCAACGGCTTCGAGGGGCTGGCGCGGTCGAAGGACAGCAGCAAGCTCTATGCGCTGATGGAAGGGCCGCTGTACCTCGGCGACGGCAAGTTCGAGCAGGTCGACGGCGCGAACGCCATCCGCATCATCGAGTTCGACGTTGCCAAGAAGGCATGGACCGGCCGTTCCTGGCTCTATCCCTTCTCGGGCGCGGGTACCAACATCGGCGATTTCAACATGATCGACGAGAGCACGGCGCTGGTGATCGAACGTGACGGAGGTGCCGGCCTTGCCGACAAGGCTTGCGCCGATCCGGCCAAGCCCGAGCCGACCTGCTTCGACAAGCCCTCCAGGCACAAGCGCATCTACAAGATCGCCTTCGGCGACGACAACGTCGGCAAGGCGGTGCGCAAGGTCGGCTACATCGACCTCCTCAACATTGCCGATGCCAACGGCAAAGCCAAGCAGGGCACGGAAAACGGCATCTATACCATGCCCTTCGTCACCATCGAGAATGTCGACGTGGTCGACGCCACGCATATCGTGGTGGGCAACGATAACAACCTGCCGTTCTCGGCCGGCCGCGCCGTCGACAAGGCCGACGACAACGAGTTCGTGCTGCTCGAGGTGGGTGAATTCCTGGCTGCGAAGTAAGCGATACGAGGTTTGAAAATGGAAAGGCCCCGGAGCTTCGTGCGGCCGGGGCCTTTTCAGTTGGAGAGGATTCTTACTCGAAACGCTCGGGCAAATAGTCTTCCTTGGCGAGATCCGAGAAGCGGGTGACGGAGGCGTCGAAGGCGAGCTGCACGGTGCCTGTAGGGCCGTGGCGCTGCTTGCCGATGATCACTTCGGCCTTGCCCGTGACGCGGTCCATCTCGGCCTGCCACTTGAAGAAGTCCTCGGTGCCTTCCTTTGGCATGCGCGACTGCAGGTAATACTCGTCTCGGTAGATGAACATCACCACGTCGGCGTCCTGCTCGATCGAGCCGGACTCACGCAGGTCGGACAGCTGTGGCCGCTTGTCGTCTCGGCTTTCGACCTGACGCGACAGCTGGGAGAGCGCGATGATCGGGACCGCTAGTTCCTTGGCCAATGCCTTGAGACCAGTGGTGATCTCAGTGATCTCCTGCACGCGGCCACCCTGTGCCGACTTCGACGAGCCGGACAGTAGCTGCAGGTAGTCGACGATGACGAGGTCGAGGCCGCGTTGACGCTTCAGGCGACGGGCGCGGGCGGCGAGCTGGGCGATGGAAATGCCACCGGTGTGGTCGATGTAGAGCGGCAGCGTCTGCATGCGCTGGGCGACGGCGGCGAGCTTGGCGAACTGGTTCTCATCGATATTGCCGCGGCGAATGTCCGACGACGACACCTCCGACTGCTCGGCGAGAATACGCGTCGCCAGCTGCTCGGACGACATTTCCAGGCTGAAGAAGCCGACGATGCCACCGTTGACCGTTTTCAGCGACCCGTCCGGTTGCTCGGCGGCCTCATAGGAATTGGCGACGTTGAAGGCGATGTTGGTGACGAGCGACGTCTTGCCCATGGCCGGACGGGCGGCGAGGATGATCAGGTCGGATCGCTGCAGGCCACCCATGGTTCGGTCGAGGTCGTTGAGGCCGGTGGCGATGCCCGAGAGATGACCGTCGCGCTGATAGGCGGCGGCGGCCATGTCGATCGCTTCGCGCAACGCGTCGGAGAAGGTGTGGAAGCCGCCTTCGTAGCGGCCGCTTTCGGCAATGCCGAACAGCCGACGCTCGGCGTCCTCGATCTGGGCGCGCGGCGGCATGTCGATCGGCGCGTCATAGGCGATGTTGACCATGTCCTCGCCGATGCGGATCAGGTCGCGGCGAACGGCGAGGTCGTGGATGATGCGGCCGTAGTCCTCGGCATTGATGATGGTGGTCGCTTCGGAGGCGAGGCGCAGCAGATACTGCGTTACCGGCATCTCGGCGATCTGATAATCGGCCGGGTAGAAGGTCTTCAGCGTGATCGGCGAGGCCACCTTGCCGCCGCGGATGAGCTGGCCGATCTTCTCGTAGATCGCCTTGTGTTGCTCGATGAAGAAGTGGGGCGGCTCAAGGAAGTCGGAGACGCGGAAGAACGTCTCGTTGTTCATCAGCATGGCACCCAGCAGCTGTCGTTCCGCCTCGACGTTGTGCGGCGCGCTGCGGGTGAGCGCGGTAGCCTGATCTTCGACGCGGCGGATGGTGGACATGGGACGGACGTGTTCCTGCTGGCGGATGAAGAAGGGACAGTATCAAGCTGTCTTGTGACAGAGAGCGGCAGTTATCTCAGACTCCCGCAATCCACACAGGAGTCGGATTTCTCCGATGATGGTCATTGACTCTTGCTGCCTGGCGAGTCCGCGTGGAGAGAATCGTCAGGCTGTTGTTTTGGCAAGAAAAACCCCGGGATTTGACTCCCGGGGTAGATCCGTTGCGACGTAGTCGGAACCGAAGCCGGCTCAGAGCTCCTCGCGGTCCATGCCCTCGTCGTCGAGCACCGAACCGACTTCGCGAACGAAGGTGTCCTCGCGGGCGCCGGCGGTGACGTCCTCGCCCTTGGCCTGACGCTGGGCTTCGTCCTCGGAGCGAGCGATGTTGAGGGTGATGGTGGCGCGCACGTCGGCGTGCAGCACGATTTCGATCTCGTGAACACCGAGGTTCTTGATCGGCGCGTTGATGTTCACCTGCGAGCGGGTGATCGTCTCACCGGCGGCGGCGAGGATGTCGACGATGTCGCGCGCAGCGACGGAGCCGTAGAGCTGGCCGGTTTCGGCAGCCTGACGGACGACGACGAAGGAGCGCTGATCGAGACCGACCTTGATCTGCTCGGCCGACGACTTGCGCTCGGCGTTGCGAGCCTCGAGGTTGGCGCGCTCGCGGTCGAAGCGGGCCTGGTTCTCCTTGGTGGCGCGCAGCGCCTTGCCCTGCGGCAGCAGGTAGTTGCGGGCGAAGCCGTCGCGGACCTTGACGGTCTCGCCGAGGGTGCCGTGCTTGCCGATGCGCTCGAGAAGGATGACCTTCATTTTCTGTACTCCGTTCTGTTTGTTGTGGCGTTGCCGCCGGTTCGGGGATCGGGGCCGTCAGGCACCCGGTCGTTTGTTGAGCCGCTTGGCCCTGAGGCCGAGCGGACCGTCGAGAATGCCGGCGATCGCCAGCGGAACGAGGGGGATGGAAAGCACGAAGGTGGCGCCATAGGTGACGCCGAGGATCAGCGGAGCTGCCGGGTTGGCGCGCACGACGACGTGGAGCACGGCGAAGCCGACCATCGCAAAGCCCATGCCCGCCGCGCCGGCGATGACGCCGGCAACAAGACCGAGCGAGCCGTCAAGGCCGGCGAGCAGCGCCGCGCCGGCGAACACCCCAGCCATCCACATCGGCAGCGACAGCGTTTCGGCAATGGAATCGTCGCCGCGCTTCAGGCGTCCCGAAAGACGCACGACGCGGCTGCCCAGCCAGAGATTGAACGCCGTCAGCACCAGCCAGAACGCGCCGAGCGCGAAGGGCATCAGGCGCATGTAGAGGAGGAGGGCAGGCAGCAGATCCTCACGGGTCGGCGCGCCCGGCTCACCCGAGGCCTGCCCCATGGCCACCAGCATGTCGGCGACTTCGCCGGCGGTTGCCTCGATGTCGAAGCCGATGACCATGCCGACGCCAATGATGGTGGCCGCCGTGATCAGCACCATGGCCGTGAAGACGCGGCCGAGCGGATACCACTCGAAGCTCCTGCCGTCTTCGTCGAGCGGCCGACCGAGGCCGACGAGATAGCTATAGAAGGCCATGGGGGCGGCAACCACCAGGGCATGCAACAGCGCCGCTTTCCAGGAGACGAAGACCCACAAGCCAACGACGGCGGCCAGCACGGCGGCGATGCCGGCGAGCGTACCCCAGCCGATGGTGACGATGGCGACGGGAAGCGCGGACATGAAGAACAGCGGCGTGCCAAGGGCACCGCCACTTGTGACGGCCGCGAAAAGCAGAGCGGAGGCGGCACCTGCGGCGATGCCGAGAAGAAGTCCGTTCACGTTTCTCTCGCTGTCCCGCGCGATCGTCCAAAAAGACGACCGATGCTGTGATCGACGGCCGATGCCGCCGGGCGGTTAGGGGTGCCGAGCCCAAGGGCCGCATCCCAACTTTGCAGGAAAGGCGCCGCGACCGATCGCGACGCCGGATGTTTCAAGGTCATGAAGCCGCCTCCGGCAGCTTCAAGCGTTCATCACTTGATGATGAACGGCAGCAGGCCGAGGATGCGGGCGCGCTTGATCGCCTGGGCGAGCTCGCGCTGCTTCTTGGCCGACACCGCGGTGATGCGGGACGGAACGATCTTGCCGCGCTCGGAGATGTAGCGCTGCAGCAGGCGCACGTCCTTGTAGTCGATCTTCGGGGCGTTGGCGCCGGAGAACGGGCAGGTCTTCCGGCGACGGAAGAACGGACGGCGAGCGGCGGGGAGGGAGGTGATTTCCATGATTATTCCATATCCCCAGCTTCGGTTTCACGACGGGGAGCACGATCGCGGCGCGGGCCACGGTCGCCACCACGGAAGCCGCCACGGTCGCCACGGCCGGCGGGAGCGCCATCGCGCTCGTCACGGTCGCGCTTCTGAAGCATGGCCGACGGGCCTTCTTCCAGCTCGTCGACGCGAATGGTCATCGTGCGAAGGATGTCCTCGCTGAGGCTCTCCTGGCGCTCCATCTCGGCGACGGCCGCGTGCGGCGCATCGAGATTGAACAGGACATAGTGAGCCTTGCGGTTCTTCTTGACGCGGTAGGCGAGGGCGCGCAGGCCCCAGTTCTCCACCTTCTTCACCGCGCCGCCATTGCTTTCAATGACGGCCTTATACTGGTCAGCGATCGCTTCCACCTGCTGGGCGGAAACGTCCTGGCGGACCAGGAACACGTGCTCGTAGAGCGCCATGTCGGTACAGCCTTTCTCGGTTCATTGACCACCCGGCGCCAAGCCTCTGCGAACCCTCCGAAAGGCTCCACAGATACGAGATCGAGAGCGGAGACACGGGAAGACAATCCATTTTCAGGATCAGAAGCCTTGTCTTGCGACGCGGCCACCTTCCGTTCAGCCCCCAGCCGGGTACCGTCCACTTTGAACGATGGGCGGCTCTTACAGGAAACGGGCCGACGCGACAAGCGAAAATCGGCCCTCAAGACCGCTTTGCGTCCGAGACTGCCGGAAATTGCGGCAGCGCACAGGGATTTGCCCGAATGGTCAAGTTCATCGCGCCATGGTTGGCTGGCCGTCCTTGAAAGACGGCACGGCAGGGAGGGCCGATATGGACGTGATGCTCGTCGTCGACATGCAGGTCGGCCTCAGGAATGGACTGCCGAAATACGATCTGCTGGGTGTCGTCGGCCGTATCAACGCCCTTGGGGCGGCCATCCGCAAGCGAGGCGGCCGGGTGGTGTTCATCCAGCACAATGGCGGTGAGGGCGACAGCTTCGAGCCGGGCACGCCCGGCTGGCGTTTCCTGCCGGAACTGAAGCGGGCACCCGATGATCTCGTGGTAGCCAAGAGCCTCAACGACGCCTTTCACGACAGCCCGCTGTCGGAGATTGTCGACAACCTCGGTGCAAAGCGTCTGTTCGTCACCGGCTGGGCGACCGATTTCTGCGTCGATTCCACGATAAGGCGGGCCGTGACGCTCGGCCGAACCGTGGTGCCGGTTGCCGATGCCCATACGGTCTCCGACCGGCCGCACCTGTCGGCCAGGGCCATCATCGAGCATCACAACTGGGTCTGGGGCGGCCTGATCGCGCCCGGTGGCGTCGAGGTGATGCCGACCCACGCCATCCTGAACGGCAACACCTGATCGCCCCTCAGGACGCAAACCCATCGCCGAGCTTCGGAACGACCTCTTCGCGCCAAAGTCGTTCTTCTTCGTCCGACAGGGCGGCCTCGCCTTCGCTGATGACCTTCTGGGCGGCGAGATAGGCGTCGGAGCCTTCTCGCAGTTCACCGTTGTCGACCAGCGTCAGCAGCGCTTCCGATAGCAGGAGATTGGATTGTCCGAGCATGGGATGAGCCTCCGGATTGACGGCATGGAGGCCTAACGCGTCAAGGATGGAGATGTTCCCAAATGCAACAGGGATTCTGAAGTCAAATATGAAAAACATCGCCCTGGGCGATGATTTTATTTCTCTTTCAGGAGAAAGTGGCGGGAGTGACGGGGCTCGAACCCGCGACCTCCGGCGTGACAGGCCGGCACTCTAACCAACTGAGCTACACCCCCGCTGGGCCGTATCGTACCGCTCGCTGTCTGTCGGCAGCGCCGCGTTCCGTGTTGGTGAGCGGTGAATTAGGGGATGCCTCCGGGGAAGTCAAGCGGCCTTTTTCGACTTTTTCTCGGGCCGGGGTGCCCCGCATGCGAAACTGGCGGAATCCTCCTGAATTTCCTCGTCAATTTCCTCCTGTGGGTTGTCATGCGAGAGGCCGTTTGACGGGCGGCACTGTATCCAAGAGGACTTTGCCGGCGAATCCAAGCGAACGCTTCGGACGATAGCGCGACCGCGCGCGCTCAACGCCCTGGGGAAGCGCCGACACATCGTTCCACGGCTTGGCATGGTACCAACGGCAGCCGATCAACTTCCGCGGCGGAGATCGTCTGCAATGGCAAGGCGGGCGCCGTCGAGGCGCTCGCGATAGACCTGGATGTTCTCGAGGACCCGTTGCACGTAGTTGCGCGTCTCGCCGTAGGGGATGCTCTCGATCCAGTCGACAGGGTCGACGCCGGGATTGCGCGGGTCGCCGAAGCGCTGCACCCATTCGCGAACACGGCTCTTGCCGGCGTTGTAGGCGGCAAAGGTCAGGATATAGGAACCGCCGAACTCATCCAGAAGCTCACGAAGATGGGCGGCGCCCAGTGTGGCGTTGTAGCCGGGATCGCTGGTGAGGCGATCCTTGGAAAACTTGACGCCGATCGCTTTCGCCGTGTTGGCTGCGGTGGTCGGAATGAGCTGCAAGAGACCGAGGGCGCCGGCCGACGAACGGGCGCGCGGATCAAAGGCGCTTTCCTGACGGGCGATGCCATAGACCATCGCCGTTTCCACCAGCTTCTGATGGCGGGCGCTTTCGGGAATCGCGTCGAGCGGAAAAGCGAGGCGCTCGGCTCCGAGGCCGCGATCGGCGGCAAGCTTGCCGATCTGGAGGGCAAGCCGGTGGTCGCCCTGGCTCTCGGCGAAGCCAGCGAGCAGCGCCACTTGGCCGCCGGTGGGCAGCGTCTTCGCCAGTTCGAGATAGAGGAGGTTGGCATCGCTGTCCCGACCGGCCCTCAGCAACTGCACCAGAACGCGAGCAAGGTCGGTGCGCGCGAAGGCGGCCCGGTCGGCGTCGCTGGGTTTCGGCGCCGGCGGCATGCCAAGGGTCGGAAGGCCAAGCTTCACGCGCGACAACTGACCGTAGAAGGTAAACTCGTCAGCGGCGGCACGGCCGTAGCGGTTGCGCGCGTTGTCGATGCGGCCGGCGGCCTCCTCGGCGCGGGCAATCCAGTAGTTGGCACGGGCGCGGGAAATCGGCTTCTGGGACACCGTTTCGAGATCGGCGAAATGCCGGAGCGCCGACTGCGGATCCTTGAGGAAGCGCAGGGCATACCAGCCGGCATGGAAATAGGCTTCCTGCAGCGTGGTTTCGTTGCCGCCCGCCTGGCTGGCCACGACCTTGTAGGCGAGGCGATGGCTGCTCTTCTCCATGAGGTCGCGCGACACGATGCGCCGCTCCACCCACCACTCATCGCCGTGCGGCGCCGTTGCCTTGGCGGCGACCGACAGAATGGCCTTGGCCGCATCCTCCGGCCGGTCGGCGCGGCGATGCCATTCGGCGAGCGTGAAGGCGTAAAGCGGATCCTTGCGGGCAGCCTTCGGCACGGCGTCGAGCTTGCGGCCGGCGTCAGAGCTGCCGCGCAGCACGGCGGTGCGGGCTGCGGCGAGGGCGGCATAGCCGTCGGTCAAGTAGGGCGTGAGCGCCGCCGCCTGGGTGACGCGGTCGGCGTACATCAGCATGTCGTAGCGCGCCTTGTGCTGGGCGCGGGTCAACACGCCTCCGAACTCGGCCATCACCGCCTTGTCGTCGGCCGGCGACAAGGGTTCGCGCGCCCACCAGGCACCGAGCAGCGCCGATGCGTCGGCGTTGCGGCCTGTGGCGATCAAGGCGCGGGCGAGCGACTTCGTTCCCTTGTCAGAGATCGGTGCCGAACCGCCATAGGCGGCGATCTCGTCGGCCGGGGCGAGATTCATGTCGGTGAGTGCCTGCTCGGCCCGGCGGCGCATCAACTCCACCGAGGGCCAATCGGGGCGGCGGCGCGCGAAATCGGTGATGGTGGCGGGCGTCAACCCTTCGGCGCCGCGACGAATGGCCATCCAGGTGACGATGTCGCGATCAATCTCCGGCAGGCTGGCGGCGATGGTGAGGGCACCGGCGAGGTTTCTGGAATCGAGCGCGTCAAGGGCCGAACGCAGACCGTCGACACTGCTCTGCGACAGGTTCGGCAGCGCACCTGTGATGTCGGCAGCGGGGCCGGCAAGGCTCGGTAACGGCTCCGACAGCATGGCCGGCAGGGCGATCAGCAGCGCGGCAACGAGCGAAGGCGTCTTGAGCATGGCAACCCTCATCAAGTGAAAATTAACTTCAAGATGTCGCCACTTTGTTGAGGAAATCTTGACGCCGCCGACGGGGGGAGGGTGAACCCGATTTATGACACGGCTTTGTGGCAAATTTCCACAAAGGCGGGCGGAGCAGTTGTCCTTCGCCCATCCTCGCCTTATTGTCCGCCGGCTGCGGACCGGGGGGCACTTTCGCTTCCCGCCCAGTCCATCATGAAGAGGGATCATGTTCAAGGGATCGATCACCGCGCTCGTCACGCCTTTTCGCGACGGTGCCATCGATTGGAAAGCCTTCGAAGCTTTCGTCGATTGGCAGGTCACGGAAGGCAGCCACGGCCTGGTTCCGGTGGGGACCACGGGCGAAAGCCCGACGCTTAGCCATGACGAGCACAAACGGGTGGTCGAGGCCTGCATCAAGGTGACGGCCGGCCGCGTGCCGGTGATCGCCGGCGCCGGCTCCAACAACACGGCCGAGGCCATTGATCTCGCCCAGTTCGCCGAAAAGGCCGGGGCGAACGCGCTGCTCGTCGTCACGCCCTATTACAACAAGCCGAACCAGGAAGGCCTTTACCGGCACTTCAAGGCGATCAACGACGCCGTCGGCCTGCCGATCTTCATCTACAACATCCCCGGACGGTCGGTGATCGACATGTCGGTGGAGACGATGGCTCGGCTCAACGAGCTCAGGAACATCGTCGGGGTCAAGGATGCCACGGCGAAGCTCGAACGCGTGTCCGCCCAGCGGCAGGCGATGGGTCCCGGCTTCATCCAGCTCTCGGGCGAGGATGGAACAGCGTTGGCCTTCATGGCCCACGGCGGGCATGGCTGCATTTCGGTGACGGCCAACATCGCGCCGCGCCTTTGTGCCGAGTTCCAGAACGCTTGCCTCTCGGGCGACTTCGCGACAGCGCTGTCGATCCAGGACAAGCTGTTCCCGCTGCACAACGCGCTGTTCATCGAGCCGAACCCGCAGGGTGCCAAATACGCCCTGTCGCTGATCGGCAAGATGCAGAACGAGCTGCGCCTGCCGCTGGTGCCGGTGGCGCCCTCGACGGAAGCGGCCCTGCGCAAGGCGCTCGAGCACGCCGGCCTTCTGAACTGACGGATGGCAGGTGATGGCGCAGAAGAAGAAAAAGGCCGATCCGAACCGGAAGGTCGTCGCCGACAACCGGGCGGCGCGCTATCACTACGCGCTCGGCGAAAAGCTCGAGGCGGGCATCATGCTGCTCGGCACGGAGGTGAAAAGCCTGCGTGCCGGGCGCATCAACCTGGGAGAGGCCTATGTCGGCGTCGCCGGCAGCGAGGTCTACCTCTACAACGCCCACATCCCCGAGTATCTCCAGGGCAACCGGTTCAATCACGAGCTCAGGCGTCCGCGCAAACTCCTGTTGCATCGCAGGCAGATCGACCGGCTGATCGCCTCGATCCAGCGCCAGGGCATGACCATCGTGCCGCTCCGCCTCTATTTCAACGAGCGCGGCATGGCGAAATGCGAGATATCGGTGGCCGAGGGCAAGAAGCTGCACGACAAGCGGCAGGCGACCAAGGAACGCGACTGGAACCGCGAGAAGGCACGGCTGCTTCGCTCGCACAACTGAGCGAATCCCTTGCCAAGACGACGAAAAGTCGACATGGTCGCGCGCCGGCAGGGACGGATGGCCGAGTGGTTTAAGGCAGCGGTCTTGAAAACCGCCGAGGGTGCAAGCCCTCCGTGAGTTCGAATCTCACTCCGTCCGCCATCGGGCGCCGATAGCCCTCTATTGTGCGATATGACCGCCAATGGTCGCGCGTCCAGCAAGTGGCGCGACGGTTGACGATTCTAGGCTTCAGCTCGGGTATGTTCGGCAGGACCACACATTGATTCAGTGCAACTGTGGCAAGTTACGCCCTCATTTGCGACGTAGAACGCCAAGTGGAGATGGGGAATCTAACGTTCGTGAAACATCCCCGCCAACACCTGTTGTACAAGATCCGAGACCGCAACATTGTGACGCGATCCGCGTGACCGGCGAGGTCAGTGGGATCACCATCGGGGAGCGCGGATCGTTTGGGACGCCGCTCGCCGAGCTCTCCGCTAAACGAAGGGAGACTGCCGATGTCTGCATCTCTTGCAATCTTCAGCATCCTCGGAGCGATTCTCCTCGGCGCTGTTAGTCCCGGCCCAAGCTTTGTCCTCGTGTCCCGCATTTCCATGAAGTCATCCCGTATGGACAGCTTGGCGGCGGCTTTAGGAATGGGCATCGGAGGTGCGATCTTTGCGACATTGGCGCTGTTTGGTCTCGTGACGATCCTTCTTCAGGTGGAATGGCTGTACTTGGCGCTTCGCGTTCTCGGCGGCTTCTACCTAGTCTACCTCGGCATCCGCATATGGTGCGGTGCGTCGGAGCCGCTCGACGTTTCGAACGCAGACACGACGCGTCCATCTTCGACCGTCCGTTCGTTCGCACTGGGGCTCGTCACACAGCTAAGCAATCCCAAGACGGCGATCGTTTATGCCAGCATCTTTGCAGTTCTCCTGCCCGCATCGGCGCCGTCGTGGTTATTCCTGTCGTTGCCGCCGCTGGTCTTTGCGCTGGAAACGTCATGGTACGCCGTTGTCGCCTTAGCTTTCTCGGCACAAAGGCCCCGCGCTGCCTACCTGCGCTCAAAGGTATGGGTGGATCGGGCTGCCGGTGCGGTACTGGGAGTCCTTGGGGCACGGCTTGTCTCGGAGACGTTCCTCTCGAGGAGCTGACGCAGCCAACGGCATGGAGGTCTCCGCTTCCTGGATCCGGAGACAGAAGCGGACGGCCCCCCATCCTCCATCGTCGCTCCACTGAGGTTGAGGAGAGGCATGGCGGGCTGTGGCGTAAACGTAGTTCTCCATTTCATCGCTCTCAACTCGCCAGAGCGATACGATGACCATGTTTGGGTGCGCTTTGACGCCGCTAAGTTTGGCGAGCGGAGAGGCCGTCGGCGAACTGGAGCAATGCTGCGACAAGCAGGTCCGGCGCCTCAACCGACAGCAACTCGCCACTGCCCGGAATCGTCTTTCCCTGTACCCGGCTGGCGCCTGCCTTGCGTAAGCCATCAAGATACGGGTCGATTGGCCGGCGATCGGCGTCGCCACGCAGGTAGAGAATGGGGGTGTCGATCGGTTGGGTGACGGCGTTGTGCTCCGCATCCTGGGGCATGGAGCGGTACCAGTCGAAGCCGGTACGAAGCGCTGATGGCGTCGCGTATTGCTCGACGCAGGCTCGGCGAAGCTGGTCGTCGAGCTTCGTCTTGTCGGCAGCCAGCATGTCGAGAAAGAAATCGAAATAGGCCCGTTCGCGTCCGGTGACCAAGATTTCCGGAAGATTGGTAATTTGGTGCAGGGCGAAATGCCAGATTTGCGGATGGGCGAGCAGCTCGTTCCACGGATCGAGCCCCGGCAGGACCGTGTTCATGATCACCGCGCCGGCGACCCGGTTGCCGAAGTCGCGCGCCGCCGCGAAGGCGATCATGCCGCCGACGTCGACACCCGCCACAATGAGGTCCCTGGCGCCTAGGGCATTGGCACCGTCAAGGATCGCCTCGGCGATATCGGCTTTCAACGTTGGGATCGGGGTGCCGCCTGTCGATTTGCCAGTGCCGGGAAGGTCGAACGCGAGGACGAACCGCTCCTTGCTCAATTGCGGCATTACCGGCGCCCAGATCGCGCTGCAAAGCGGCCAGCCATGGAGAAGGACGATGGCGGGGCGTTCGGATGAGCCGGCAGTGAGCGCCGCAAGGCGGAGAGCTCCGACTTCGGCGAATGCTTGCGTGGACATCAGCCGGTAACGGCTTGGCCGTCATTTGGTTCCCGGAAACCTACCGCATTGTCATCCGAAGGCGCGGCGGATGGCTTGCGGCGGCTGCCGAAAGTGCCTCAGGAAGGCACGACGCATGCGTTCCGGGTCACCGAACCCGGTCGTTGCCGCAATCTGCTCGATCGGTTCACGCGAGTTTTCCACCCGCTCTCGCGCCGCTTCCAGCCTGAGACGCTCGACCGCCTTGGCGGGGCTGGTACCGACCTCGCGCAAGAAGGCGCGCGCGAAATTGCGCGGGCTCATGGCCATGCGCTCGGCGAGTTGTTCCACCGTAAGCCGCTCGGCAAGATTGGCACGCATCCAATCGAGCAGCGGAGAGAAGATTCCGGCGTCGCCGCCCAGCTCGGCAAGCGCGGAGAACTGCGACTGGCCGCCCGGCCGGCGATAATAAACCACCATTTCCTGCGCCACACGCCGGGCGACCTTTTCGCCCAGATCGTCGGCGATCAACGCAAGGGCGAGGTCGATGCCGGCGCTGATCCCCGCTGACGTCCAGGTTTCGCCGTCGCGGATGTGGATACGATCGGCTTCGACCATGACCGCCGGAAACAGCTGCTGAAGCTGTTCCGCTCGACGCCAATGGGTCGTTGCTCGCTTGCCATCGAGCAAACCTGCCGCAGCCAGCGGAAATGCACCGGAGCAGACGCTGCACATGCGTCGGACATCGGCAGCGCGGTTGCGCAGAAAGGCAATCGTATCAGGGCATTGCATCGCATCGCGACTGCCGTTGCCGCCGGAGACGATCAGTGTGTCGAGGTTGGCGGCCTTGGACACAGCCACGCTATCCATCGAGGCACCCGACGAACTTGCGACCGATCCGCCCTCGATCGACAGGATCGTCAGCCGATAGGCGTTCGGCCTTGCCCGGCCGGCAATCTCGAACACGGTGATCGGCCCGGCGACGTCGAGGAGCTGGAAGTCGTTGTAGAGAAAGATGCCGATGTTCTTGGTCATGGCTGAAAACGAGGGATCCTTGTCGTTTCGCCAGGTTGCTCGCTCCGGCATGATGGAGCAAGCAAAAAGGAAGTCCCATGACCATGTCGCCATTCAGAGTCGTCTTCGCCATCTATCCCGGCATGACACAGCTCGACTTCACCGGGCCATATCAGTTCTTGTCGCGCCTGCCGCAAGGCGAGGTGGTCGTTGCCAGCGCGGCAGGGGGAAACGTGGCCAGCGAAGGGCTGATTTTCGCGGCAACCCAACGGCTTGCCGATATTTCTTCCTGTGACCTGATCTGCGTTCCCGGCGGCGCAAATGCGACGACCGTTGCGTTGGACACCGATTTTATCGGAGAAATCAGGCGCCTGGCGTTCACCGCGCGTTATGTCACGTCGGTCTGCACCGGGTCGCTGATCCTCGGCGCGGCGGGCCTTCTGAAGGGACGGCGCGCCGCCTGCCACTGGGCATGGCGGCATCTGCTGCCCTTATATGACGCAATCGCCGATGAGGGGCGTGTTGTTCGGGACGGCAACCTCATCACCGGTGGTGGGGTGACGGCCGGTATCGACTTCGCGCTGGCAGTGCTGGCTGAGGTCGCCGGAGCCACAGCGGCTCAGGCGATCCAGCTCGGGCTCGAGTATGCGCCGGCGCCGCCTTTCAGCGCCGGGCATCCCGACAGTGCTCCGCCTGCGGTTCTCACCGCCTATCGCGAACGAATGGCCGGCCTGCTACCGCTTCGGGAAGCCGAAGCTCGCGCAGCTGCCGAACGACTCGCTGCCATGGCGAGCGAAAGATGACGGAGATTGTCATGCATCCTCACGGACGCATGACAACTTCGCTTTGTCATCGCATCGGACCGCGGCTGGACGTTGGCCTTCAGCCGTTTTCCAGCATGTAGCCGACATAGCGTTTGGAATCGATCGGATCGAAGCCGAGGCGCGCCCGCAACTTCTTGCGCAGCTTGCTGATGTGGCTTTCGATCACGCTCTCTTCGACCTCTTCGTTGCAGAAGCCGTAGACGAAGCCGAAGATCTTTTCCTTGGTGACGCGTTTGTTTTGATTTCGCACCAGGTACTCAAGGATCCGGCGTTCGCGGCGCGGTAGCACGAAGGGTTCGCCATTCACTTCCGGGTCGCGCCCGTCGAAGAAGACGCGCATCGACCCGATGATCCGGCAATCCTCGGTCTGACCGCCGGCCCGGCGCTGGATGGCGCCGGCCCGGGCGATGATTTCGCGGACATGAACCGGCTGCCGGACGACGTCGTCGACGCCGACGGCGAACAGATTCAGTGTCTGCTCGAGGCTGGGAACGTCACTGAAGGCAATCAGAGGAGCACCGCATCTCTCACGGATGATTTTCGGCACCGACTGACGATCTTCGCAACTGCCCAGCAGAAAGCCCTCGATGGTTAAAAGGTCGCTGTCAGGTGCGGCCCCCATCCAGTCTCGGAACTCCGGCGATCGAAACCCGATCGAGGAAACCCCTTCTCGTTCAAACCCTGACGCATAGCCGGAAGTTACAATCTTCCGGTCATCAATGATAACGAACATAGCTCACATTCCCCGTCAATCGACCTGTTGGTAAAGATCAACGTCGGGAATACGCTAGGTTGATAAGTGTGGATTGGTCAACGTTTTGCCATATGTATCTGGCATGCTTCTGGAGACGTGTTTATATATTTGGAAACGCTACCAGTCCAATTTGTCAGACAAACGCCGCGATTAAGTACTGAAAAATTCGATAAAATTAAGAACTGTTGTCAATGAAGTTCATTTTCTATTCATAATGGGTTTCATCTATACGCCGTTCCCAACCCCGGTCAAGTCCCCTGGGGTATACGCTCCGTGTATTTGCTTAAACTTTGATGAGCGATCAGCCGGTCTAGTGGCCGCAGAACGCCGCCGAGTTGGGCGTCCAGGCACCAAATCCGCTCCGCACCATGTTCCCGATGACAAGGCAAACATAGCGCTTCTGCGCCGGATTGTTGTTCGGGCCGGCGTGATAGCGGGCAACGGCCATCGTCCAGGTGTCGTGCCTTGCGTGCAGCTCGTTGAGGAAGCGGGCGGCATATTGGACGTTCTTGTGAGGATCGAACATCTCGGTCACCGAGGCGAAGCGTTCGCCGTGATAGTGGTGGTTGATCTGCATGCAGCCGAGGTCGATGAGCTTGACGCCGCGCGCCCGCTCCGTCTCGAAACGTGCGAGGCCCTCCGCAAGGCTGGGGGCAACATAGGGTTTGCCGGCGATGTTCATCGCCAGCGGCTGCAATCCTTTCTTGCCGCCGCTCTCGGTCATGCCGACGGCGTAGAGCACACCGAGCGGGATGCCGTACTCGTCGGCCGCAGCCCGCATTTCGCGCTCGCAGATGGTCAGTTCCTCGGCGGGGGCGCTATCCACGCAGCTAAAGGTAGAGATCGCCGCCAGAACGGCCAACGCCGCTGTCTTCATGGGTCACTCCTTGGGTCTGATTGGGGCGGGCCGGCTGTCGATCGCCGCCGCCCATCGCATTGTTCGGGTCTCGATGACCGCCCGCCTGGGCGCCGGACTGACCGGCCGAAGCCTGGCTGCCCGAGCGGCTATCGCCCGCCATCTGGCCGCCGTCGGGTGTCGTTGAGGTGGTGATGGCCACGACATCGGCGGTGTAGCCCGAACCGCGCAAAGCCCGCGTCAGCATGTCCCGATCCTTGGCGAGAAGATCGGCGGTTTCCTGGCGGGAGGCTACCACCTCCAGCTCCAGCGTCTTGTCGACAAGCCGCATCTTGAGAACGACAGCGCCGAGATCCTCCGGTTCGAGCTTGACGTGCAGCACCTTGAGCGGTCCGGAATGGCGGGACGGCTCCGTCGTCTGCGAGCTGGTGTCCGCTGGAGCCGCGTCGGCGACATTGGCGAGGTCCTCACCGATCGCCGTAGCGATCTGCTGCACCGGCGAGAGGCGCGCCACCGGCTCGAAATGCGTCTCACGGGTGACGACGGACATCTTGATGGGGTCGAGGTCCGGCGTTTCCGTTTCGACAGACGCATCCGTGACACGATCGAGCAGGGACGATAGCGCCGTGAAGGGATCAGCCGCCTCGGTCGTCATCGGCTGGACCGTGTCGGTAAGCGCGAGATCCAGACCGGCCGTGGAAGGCAGCGTCAGGCCCGCCGCCCGGTCGAGACGATCGGCTGGGTGGGCGGTCTTTTGCGGCGGCTGAGCCGCGACATCGATGCCCGACTCGCGTGTCGCAACGAGGGCCGCCAGATCAACTGCCGCGGCACGCTGCTGGCCTTGCGGCTCACCGCCCAGAATGGTCTGCCAGGCGAATGCCGATTCTCCGCCGGCTGGCGGCTCGACGAGTTGCGCGGCGGCGTCGGTCTCGATTGCCGGATCTGCCGTCTTGTCGTCCTTGGGCCCAATACGGTGGCGAAGGGTCGACCCGAGCCTGCCGTCATCGAGAGGCGTCTTCGTGTCCTTGCCGGCAGTCCCCTTGGCGGCGTTTTCGTGATTGCCCAGCTGTTTGAGCAGCGACCGGAAAGCAGCCTGCCGGCTGTCGCCCTCCTTGGAAGCGGCTTTGCCGACGGTCTTGTCGACCGGTTTGTCCGAGGTCGGTGGAGCAAGCGGCGTCTCGATCCTGGTCATGGGCTGTTCGCCTTTTCAAGAAGGGCATCGGCGGCGGAAAGACCGGCTTCGGCGGTGCGCATGGTCGCGGTCACCCATTTGTCGCCGCGCTGGGCATCGGCGGCGACCACCGGGACCGGGTCGAGCGGGGAGGGGGCGGCCGGCACCTCGCCAACGGCGGCGGCGACCGCGACCGCGGCGTCCAGGAGATCGGTGTCGCGTCGGCCGAGCTGACGACGGTTGAGGCTGTCGAGCCGCTTGCGCACGTCGCCGATGTCACGGCCGGCGACGATCGAGGCGGCGGCATCGTAAAGACCGGCCCGCATGGCGTCGCTGCCGCCGAGCGGGGCGAGTGCCGCCGCGTCGGCCGCCGCCGACCGTGCCGTGCCGAGCTTGCCGTGGACGACAGCCGCCTGGGCGAGTTGCAGGAACAGCGCCCGCTGGTTTTCCGGGTCGGAGGATTTCAGGATCGCCTCGAGGCGCGGAAAGCGGTCGTCGCCGTCGGCGATGCCCAGACGGGCGATGGCGGTCGCAAACCTCTGGCGAAAATCCTCGGCATAGATCGACGTGCCGAAGCGGCGAAGATACTGGCGCGACAGGAACTCGAAGCGATCGAGGTTGCCGGTCTGGGCGATGAGGAACACCTCGCGGCGCAGCGCGGCTTCTTCCACGAGCGTACCCGGCATCAGCAGACGAGCGTCGTCAAGAAGGCGGATCGCCTTGGGAATATCCTCCCGGGCGATGAGGCCGGCCTGAACCAGCGCCACCTGACCGCTGAGCGACATCGGCAGCGCGCGGGCGTCGATCGGCAACAGGCGCTTGCGGGCTTCCTCCTCGTGGTTCTCGATATAGGCGAGCGCGCCCCTTGCAAGATCGGCGTCGACGGCGATTGGTGGCTGGAGCGAGAGAAGGCGCCGCATCAGCCGGGGGCTGCCGCCGGACAGGGTATAGGTGACGGCGGCGCGCGCATTGCGCCCGTCCCGCCAGACGGCCGGATCGGCAGCAAGGGATCTCCGTTCCATCAGTCCGAGCAGTTCGCGCTGCGCGGCGACGGCGGCGGCGTTGCCGCCGGCGATCTGCGCCTGCAAGGTCTGCAAGGTGCGCACCATCTCGAAGGGCGGAGCGACTTCCTCGGCGGCGAGCGGACCTGCGGCCAAGAGCGAGACGAGCAGGAGGATGCGGCGGATCACGTCGATGCCTCCCGGATCAGGATCTCGATGCGACGGTTCTCAGGCGCCTCCGGGTCGCCGGTGTTCTTCAGCCAGTGATCGGCATAGCCTTCGATCTTCTCGAAGCGCGTTTCCGGAACGCCGCCCCGCACCAGCATGTAGTAGGCCATGTGGGCGCGAGCGGTGGACAGGCGCCAGTTGTCATAGTCCTTGTTGCGGAACGGACGGGCGTCGGTGTGGCCGCGCACGACGATCTTGCCGGGCCGCTTCTCGATCAGCTTGCCGATCGCATCGATGGTGCGGATGAGTTCGGGCTCAGGTTCGGCCGAACCGACGGCGAACATGCCGAACTTGCGCTCGTCCATCAGCGTCACCAACAGGCCTTCCGGCGCTGCGGTCACCTCGATGCCCGGTGTCGGACCGATGTTGCCGACGGCGGCCTGGATGTCGTGGTCGAGCGTCGTGGCGTCGACGCCGGTCTTGGCTTCGGCGACCTTGGCCGGCGCGGGCGCCGGGCTTCCGATTGGCTTATCGGGAGCGAAGAGAGGCTTTTCCGGCTGAGCGCCATTGGCCTTGTCAGGCTCGATCGCCACCGATGGCGGGGTCGGTTCCGGCTGGGACGCCTTGGCAGCGACGTGAATCTCCTTGGCATCCTCGGCGCTCGGTGACGCCGGAGGCGGAACGGCAGGTGCGTTGGCGAGCGTCTCGCTCTTCTCAACCTCGTTCGGCACCGGCTTGGCGGGCGGGGTGGGCGGGACGGCGACCTTGGCCTCGTCCTTTGCGGCAGTATTGGCTTCGGTTGCAGCGGGTTGGGCCTCGATCGGCTTGCGCTCCACCTTGTCGTTGGCGACCTCGGCGCCGCCCGCCTCCTCACCGTCACCAGGGGACGGCGTCCGGGACATTTTCCAGTAGACGGGGTCGAAAGGATCGCGTTGGGCGTCGCCGCCGTTGAGACCGGGTTCGCCGGACTGGCCGAGCGTCTCGAAGGCACCGACATTGTCCGCCAACTGATCGGGTTCAGAGCCGGCGACCAGCGCCGCCAGCACCGCGTAGGGGTCCTCGAACAGGGCCGCTTCCGAGTAGCGCGGCTTGCGCTCGTTTGGCTTGTCGAGCGTCTGGCTGTAGCCTTCCAGGCTGGCGTCGACGCTTTTCACGGCCGACCGTTGATCCTTGCCGTCGGGCACGCCTTCCTTCTCGGTTTCCAGAGGATCGCGCAGACCCTTCTTGTCGACGGTGGCCTCGGCGAGCTTGATCGGGTTGAAATAGCTGGCAACGGCCTCGCGCGTCTTCTGGTCGGTGGCGTTGATCAGCCACATGACCAGAAAGAAGGCCATCATGGCCGTCATGAAGTCGGCATAGGCGATCTTCCAGACACCGTGCTGCGGCGCTTCGATCCTGCGGTTCAGCGAGCGGCGGACGAAGACGATTTCCGGGGGTTCGGCACTCATGGCGCTCACTCTTCACTGTGCAAGAGGCGGGCAACCCATTCCCGGAGGCGGGTCTCGATCAGGGTTTCACCCGCCGTCACGACGATGTCGGCATGATCGCCAGGGCGAAAGGTGATGGCGGCAGCGTGTCCGCCCAGCTTTTCGGCAAGCCGATCGAGAAGGTCGGCCGGCCCGGTGATCTCCAGGGGCGGCGCCGAGCCGTCGGTCATCAGGCCACGGAGGCAGTCGGCGAGGTCGTCCACCGACCGATCGACCACGCGTTCGACCAGAAACGGCCTGAGCGCGCGGGCAGCGGCGACACCAAGCTGTTCGCCGAGCTCGGCGAACCGCGCATCGATGGCCGCAGCGATGCGGTCGGACTGCTCCTCGACCCAGGCGTTGCGGGCAACCTCCTGCTCGGCGCGGAGCGATCTCGCCTGTTCGGCCAAGGCCTCGGTCAGTTGCCATTCGGCATCGGCGCGTTCCTCCGCCCGTACGGCGGCGACCGCCTCGGCGACCCGGCGCTCGATCTCCTCGGCAACGGAGTAGCCGAGCGGCTCGATAGGAGGCTCGGCCTCCAGCGCCACCGGTGGCGGATCGGGTCGGTCGAGATCGAAGACGGCGAGGACGTCGATGGCCGAACGGAGCATCAGGCGGCCTCCTCTTCGCTCATCCACTGCCTCAGGATGCTGGCAGCCTGTTCCTCATCCATCTCGACAAGCTGCTCGAGCACCTTGAGCGGCGAGTTGCGCATGCGGGCGTTCATGTCTTCGATCAGATGCTGCATGGCACCGGCGGCCTCTCCGACCGGAAGCGCCGCCTGTCCGGCGCCGGGCAGGGCGGCAGCGGCTTCACCAGAGGTATCGGCAAGAGCGACGGCTTCCTTCTCGTCGGCCTTCGCTTCGAGGCGCGGCAGCAGAGCGTTCATCGCCGGCCGGAGGCCGAACCAGATGAGCAGCAGGGCGACGGCGAGAATGACCACCGCATTGACGACCGTACCGGCCTGGCGCAGCAGCACGTCCTTGAAGGTCAAAGGCGGCACGGGCTGCATGTCGGCGTAGTTGTCGCTGAAATCGACGGCGGTCACCTGAATGCGGTCGCCGCGCTTTTCATTGAGTCCGGCGGCGGAGGCGGCAAGGTTGCGCATTTCCGTCACGCGCGCCTCGACGGCCTCGGCAGTGGGATTGTCGCCGAGGGACTGAGCGATGCGATTGCGGTTGACGATGAGAGCGACCGACAGCGACTTCACCTGATAGCCGTCGCTGATCACCTCCTTGGTGGTGGTCGATATCTCGTAGTTGGTCAGCTCCTCGCGGCGCTGGTTCTCTTCGCTGGAGCGCTCGCCAGCGTCGGCCGACTGCACCGTCTCCTCCGGCAGGTTCTGCTCGACGGTGGTGGGCGCATCCTGGCTGGAGTTCTGCGAGTTGCCGCTCTCCCGCACGGTGCGAACCGACCGTTCGACGCGCGAGTCCGGGTCGAACAGCGTCTGGTTGGTGCGGGTGCGGTCGGTGTTGAGTTCGGCGGCGACACTGATCTGGAAGTTCTCGGACCCGAGATAGGGCGTCAGCGCGTGGCGAATGTTGGCCTCGATGCCGGTCGCCACGGTGCGTTCGAGACGGTTGGTCTTGCTGCCAGGCAGGGTCGTCGCGTCCTCGCCCGAGGCCAGCACGGTGCCTTCGGTGTCGAGTACGGTGATGCGGTCAACGCCGAGGCCCGGTACGCCGCCGGCCACCAGTTGCCGGATCGCCTCGGCCATGCGGACGTCTTCGGGCACGTCGGTGCGAATGATGACCGAAGCCGACGGCGGCTGCTGGTCGCGCCGGAACGAGCCACGGTCGGGCAGAACAATATGGACGCGTGCCGCCTTGACGCCCTTCATCGTCTGGATGGTGCGGGCGAGTTCACCTTCGAGCGCCCGCACCCTGGTCACTTCCTGCATGAAGGAGGTGAGGCCGAGCGAGCCGAGCTCGTTGAACAGCTCATAGCCCGCTGCGGCGCTGCGCGGCAGCCCCTTCTCGGCCAAGAGCATGCGTGCCTGCGAGGTCTGGGCCGGCGTGACGTAGACCGTGGCGCCGTCGGCGCTGACATCGAAGGCGATGCCCGCGTCGGTCAGCGCCGAGCCGATGCGCGAGGCGTCGCCGTTCTCAAGGCCGGTGTAGAGCACCGTGTACTGCGGGCGGCTCAGGTAGTAGGCCGATCCGGCGATCAGCGCCATCATGGTGGCGGCGACCATTGCCAGGGCGGCGAGCCGCCGCGGTCCGAGGTCGAGGAGATTGAGCCAGAGGGTTTCGGCGTGTTCGCGAGCGGTCATCTGTCGATCTCGATGCGGTCCGTTGCGTCAGGGGCGGAGCCGGCGGGGCCGGAGGTCTTCTTGCCGGCCAGTGTCGGTCGGCAAACTTGCGCGAGCATTGCCGCCAAGGAAAAAGCCACGCCCCGGAGGGCGTGGCTTCCAGACGGCTTTGAGCGGGTGGTGGCCGCTTAGCCGCGGAACAGCGACAGGATGTTCTGGCTGTTGGAGTTGGCGATCGACAGCGCCTGGATGCCGAGCTGCTGCTGGGTCTGCAGAGCCTGGAGGCGGGTCGACTCGGCGTTCATGTCGGCGTCGACCAACTGGCCGATGCCGCGGCCGATGGCATCGGTCAGCGCCTGGACGAAGTCCTTCTGCGTGTCGATGCGGTTCTTGACGGCACCGAGGTTCGAGGCACCGTCCGTCAGCTTGCTGAGGGCGGCGTCAACGATCTCGATGTAGGCCGTCAACTTCTCCTGGTCGGCAGCCGAGTCGGTGAGCGCAGAGATATCCAGGTCCTTGATCGACAGCGTCTGGGCCGTGTAGGCCGGGGTCGCCGCACCGTCAGACGTGGTGATGGCCCACTGGGAGTCGAACAGACCCTGGCCGCCGACCTTGACCGCACCCAGCGCGAAACCAGCGGCGTCGGCGGTCGGGGCGGTACCAACGGCGGTGGCACCGGTGTTGGCGTCGTAGAGCTTGATCTCGTTGACGTCGACCTTGATGGTCTCGATCGAGATCGCATCGCCGACACGCGAGAAGGAGGCGACGACCGACTTGTCCTTGTTGAAGTCGGCAGCCGCGGAATCAACCGACAGCCAGTTCTCGCTGTTGAACACCGACGACGAGGCGATCGAGCTCATCTGGCCGAGACGGGCCTTGATGTCTTCCTGGATCTGGCCACGGTTGACGCCCGGGGTCTTGGCGCTGACGAGCAGCTTGCCGATCTCGGTGAGCTCTTTGACGGTGGCTTCGAGAGCGGTGTACTGCACGTCCACCGTCGCGGCGCCGAGGCCAAGGCTGTCCTGCACGGCAGACAGCGACTTGTTGTCGGAACGCATGGTGGTGGCGATCGACCAGTAAGCGGCACCGTCGGAGGCCGTCGAGATGCGCATGCCCGTGGAAATACGGTTCTGCGTTGTGTCGAGCGACTTGTTGGTGGACGCGAGGGTCTGGAGGGCGGTCATTGCCGCGGCATTGGTCAGAAGGCTGGCCATTTTCGTATGTCCCTTTGTGATCAGTGAAATGGGACATTCCGGGTTTTCACCGGGATGGCAGGAGCGGCATCATGCCCTTGGATCCTCTTGGTTCGCTGAGCGATCCAACCTGCCATGGCCACACCATGTCCGATGAGGCTTGCGCGAAGCTGACGCGCCGCAAATGGCCGAAAACGCCAGTTTTTCCGCGACAGTGGTCTGTTTCCAAATGCAAAAGCCCGCTCCGGCAGGGGAGCGGGCTTTGATGGACAAGACGTTTGCCGGCTAGAAGAAGGACCGAACCAGGCCGCCGACCAGCATGTTCCAGCCGTCGATCAGCACGAAGAACAGCACCTTGAAGGGCAGCGACAGCACGGTGGGGGGCAGCATCATCATGCCCATGGACATGGTGAGCGTCGCCACGATCATGTCGATGACGAGGAAGGGCAGGGCGATCAGGAAGCCGATCTCAAAGCCGCGCCTCAGCTCGGAAATCATGAAGGCGGGGATCAGCACCCGAAGCGGCGCGGCGCCGCTTTCGGGCTTGATGCCGAGATGTTCGACGGCGAGATCCTCGAACAGCTTCATGTCCTTGTCACGGACGCGTTCGGCCATGAAGTCGCGGAACGGATCCGAAATCTTCTCGAAGGCCACTTCCTCGGTGATCTCGTTGCGGGTCAACGGCAGCACGCCGTCGGTCCAGGCCCGATCAAAGGTCGGCGACATGACGTAGAAGGTCATGAACAGCGCCAGAGAGATCAGGATGAGGTTGGCCGGCGTCGTCTGCAAACCGATGCCGGAGCGCAGGAAGGACAGCGCGACGACGATGCGCGTGAAGCTCGTCACCATGATGAGCAGCCCGGGCGCCACCGACAGGACCGTCAGAAGGGCAACCAGTTGGACGATGCGGCCGGATGCCGATCCCTCGCCGGCCGGGATCAGCGAGCCGAGATCGGGAATGCTGCCACCGAGGCCGGGAATCTGAGCGAAGGCCGGCGCGCCTGAGACGGCCAGCAGCAGGATGGCGAGCAGGAGTTTTTTCACTGGACGACCAGGCTTTCGATGATGAGATCACGGACGTCGCCGCCCGAGCGGATGGCGACGCGGTCCTTGAGATCTTCGCGCAGGTGCTGAAGCTGGGTTGCGCCCTCGAGTTGTCCGACCTTCAGCGTCTTCAGGAAGGCGAGGAGATCCTCGGAGATTTCCGCCGAGATGACCTCGGAGTTGGGCATCTCGTCCTCGAAGACGATCGCCGCGTCGAGACGAAGCCAGACGTCGGCCGGTTCGGTCAGGTTGGTCACGATCGGCTTCAGGCGATAGAGCCGTGAGGTGCGGGGATCGTGCTCACCTGCGGCAACCGTATCCTTCTCCTTGGTGGCATCGGCGATCTGCGCATAACGGACGAGATGGATGCCGAGGCCGAGACCGGCCGCCACGGCCAGTATCGTCAGAAACAGCGCCGGCTTCAGTACGCCTACGCGTTCGGGCATCGGCGGCCTGCGCACCTCGGCGTCGGCCTCGGTGGGCGCCGCCTCGCGGGCGGCTGGAAGCGAGAGCTTGGCCATGCTGCCTCTCAGAAGGGAGCCACGCGATCGTAGAGCTGGTGGAGGACACCGGGCTGCTGCACTTCGGTCAGCCGGCCACGGCCGCCATAGGAGATGCGGGCCTCGGCAATCTTCTCGTAGGGCACGACATTGGTGCCGGAGATGTCGCGCTGACGAACGATGCCCTGGATATTGACCACCCGCATCTCGTAGTTGACGCGCATTTCCTGCGAGCCGGAGATGATCAGATTGCCGTTGGGCAAGACGCTGGTGACGACCGCCGCCAAGGTAACCTTGATCGCCTCGGAGCGTTCGACCGCGCCTTCGCCCTTCGAGCGGGACGAGGAGTTGACGCTGCCGTCGAGGCTGGCATCCGACCCTTCGCCGGCCACCGAGAAGCCGAAGCCGGCGCCGAAGCCGGCGCTGGAGACGCGGGAGCGCTCCGACGAGTTGTCGAGCGCGGCCTTGTCGTTCATTTGGATCAGAACGGTGAGGACATCACCGACCTGATGAGCGCGGGAATCACGAAACAGCCCCTCTCCGCCATGGACATAGGTGGAGTTGGGGTCGCGGAACATCGCCGGCGTGGGCGTCAGCGCGTTGAGCGGCAACGCCGCGCCGACCTGCGACATCGCAGGCTCGGTATTGAGATCGGGAGAAGTCGTGCAGCCGACGAGCGTCAGGCCGGCGATGAGAAGCAGGACGCGCTTCAAGGGGTCTCTCCTTTGGCGGACAGTTCGGTCATGCCGGCCAGTGCGCTGGCGAGCTGCGAGGCGCGGGCAGGGTCCATTTCGTTGAGAATGGCGCTGGAGGCGCGGGTGTTGAGCCGGGCGAGGACGGCCGCGGCCATGTCGTCGTCCAGGGCGGTGAGCTGGCCGGCGGCGGCTTCTGGCCGCATCTTGGCGTAGATCGCCACGACATCCTCGCGGGCAGCGGCGAGGAAATCCTCGCGCTTCTTCAGCCAGGCCTCGTATTCGGCCCGCTTTTCCTCAAGGGCGGCGATGCGCTCGGCGATGCGTTTGTCGAGCGCTTCCAGCGTCGACTTCTGCCAGGCGTAGCGGGCGTCGGCGGCGACGTCGCGGATGTTGACACAATACTGGCGCGCCTCTTCGGTCAGCGCCCGCATTTCGAGGCCTGAGTGACTGGTGGCGGCGGTCTCGATCGGCGACACCGTCTTCGGTGCCGTCTCGGCTGCCTGCGTCACGACAGGGCAGAGCTGAAGCGCCAGGGTCGCTGCGAGCAGGCGAAACAGAATGCGCCGTCGGATCGACGTCATGCCGAAACCCCTTCAGTCGTTGAGTTCATGGGTTGCAGGATCGCACCGCAGTCTTGCGCGGGGCTGGCTCCGCTGGGCGCGGATCACTGCACCACGAGATCCGCCTGGAGTGCGCCGGCGGTCTTCATCGCCTGGACGATGGCAATGACGCCGGTCGGTTTGAGGCCGATCTGGTTGAGGCCGCGCACCAGCGTCTGAAGATCGGTGCCGCCGATTATGGCAAGGTTGCCGCCGCTTTCGCTGGCGTCGACCATGGTGCGCGGCAGCACGACCGTTTCGCCCTTCTCAGAGAATGGAGCCGGCTGCGAGGCGACCGGCGCTTCGGTCACGCGGATGCTGAGGTTGCCGTGCGTGATGGCCACCGTCGAGATGCGGACGTCGGCGCCCATCACCACCGTGCCCGAACGCTCATCGATGACGACACGAGCCGGCGTGTCCGGACGTACCGGCAGTCCTTCGATCTCGGCGATGAAACGGGCCGCCGACATGCCGCGCGGTTTGATGAGCGCAACGGTGCGATAGTCGCGTTCCTCGGCGACAGCCGCGCCATAGCGGCGCCGGCTGTAGGTGTTGATCGCATCGGTGATGCGGATGGCGGTGCGGAAGTCGGGATTGCGCAATTTGAAGGTCAGTGCGCCGAGACCGTCGAGGTTGGTCTGGAGCTCGCGCTCGACCAGAGCGCCGTTCGGGATGCGGCCGGCTGTCGGCGTGCCCTTCTGTACGCTCTCGGCCATGCCGGCGGCGCTGTAGCCGGTAACCGCGATCGGTCCCTGCGCCACCGCGTAGACCTCGCCATCGGCGCCGGCGAGCTGGGTGATGATCAACGTGCCGCCCTGCAGCGAACTGGCATCGCCGAGCGAGGCAACGCTGACGTCGATGCGCGAGCCGGCGCCGGCGAAGGCCGGCAGTTCGGCAGTGGCGATCACCGCGGCAATGTTGCGCGTACGGAGCGCGCTGTCGCGGACGTTGACGCCGAGACGCTCCAGCATCGACTGCAGCGACTGCTCGGAGAAGGCGGCGTTGCGCAATGTGTCGCCGGTCCCCTGCAGGCCCACGACGAGACCGTAGCCGACGAGCTGGTTCTCGCGGACGCCCTCGACGGAGGCGATATCCTTGATGCGCACGTCGCCGGGCGACAGCGAATGCACCATGGTATCCGGTGTGGTCGGGGCCTTGGGCTCAGGGCCCGTTCGCGCCACGACGGGCGTGACGGTGGGAGGCGGCAACAGCGGCGCGTTCGGCGCCATGTCGGCGGCCAGCAGCGTCGGTTCGCGACCGTCGACGAAGGGCAGGCGGCCGTCGACAATGCTGACCACCTCGCCGGTCTGGGGATCGAGGGTGATCGGCATCCGCGGGCCATCCTCGGCGAAGGCCGACTGGAAACCGAGGAAGCCGGTGACGAGGCCGGCGATAAGGAGACGCATCAGCTCTTTCCTACGACGATGCTGCCGTCGGCCTGGACGACGCCGACGATGACGGTGCCGGACTCGGTGTTTCGTACCCGGATCACCTCACCAACGCTGCCGGACTGCATCGGCTCGGCGTAGGTGATGATGGTGAGCCCGCCCTCGACGAAAACGAGACGAACCGGGACTCCGCGCCGCACCAGCTTGGGGTTCTCGACGGCATTGACGGTGATCGGCTGCCCCGGCAGCAGGGTGCGCCGCGCTACCTTGCCGACCAGCATCTCTCGGCCGGCGACGACCGCTTCGAGTGAGGCGCGCGTCAGACGGAAGCGGCGCTCGGTCAGCATGTCGTCGGTGATCGGATCGCCGGGGTAGATGGTGATGCCGGGGACCGGCAGCGTCGACACCATCTGAGCGCCCGCCGGCAGAGTGGCGGCGAGGAAGGCGAAGGCGGCAATGAGCAGCAGGCGTTTCATGGAAAAGCCTTTCCGGCGTCAGCGCAGTCCGTTGGAAACGGTGCCGGCCATGGAGTCGGCCGCCTGGATGACCTTGGAGTTCATCTCGTAGGCGCGCTGGGCGGAAATGAGCTCGGTGATCTCAGAGACGGGATCGACGTTGGACGCCTCGAGATATTTCTGGCGGATCTTGCCGAAGCCCGGATCGGTGGGGATGCCGGCGACCGGCGTGCCGGAGGCGAGCGTCTCGCGATAGAGGTTGCCGCCGATCGGCTCCAGGCCGACGTCGTTGGTGAAGTTGGCAAGCGACAGCTGACCGAGAGACTGCGGCGCCGCCTGTCCGGGAACCGTGGCGAAGATCTCACCGGACTCGTTGACCGTGAGGTCGGTCGCGTTGGCCGGAACGAGGATCGCCGGCTGCACGGCGTAGCCGTCGAGCGTGACGAGCTGGCCGTCGGCGTTCTTGTTGAAGGCGCCGGCGCGGGTGTAGAGCGTCTCGCCGTTCGGCCCGTCGACCTGGAACCAGCCGCGGCCGTCGATCGCCATGTCATAGGTGTTGCCGGTCAGCGTCAGGCCGCCCTGGAGGTGAAGGTTGCGAATGGCCGCGGCGCGAACGCCCAGGCCCTGTCGTACGCCTTCGGGGATCACCGACTGGCCGCCCTGGTTGGGCACGCCCTGCATACGCTGGGTCTGATAGAGCAGGTCGGTAAATTCGGCGCGCGACCGCTTGAACGCGGTCGTGTTGATGTTGGCGATGTTGTTGGCAATGACCTCGACGTTGAGCTGCTGGGCGGTCATACCGGTGGCGGCGATGGCGAGCGCTTTCATCTCTGGCTCCTCAAATGGCCATGCGGCCGATTTCCTGGTAGGCGGATACGACCTTGTCGCGAACGGCGAGGGCGGTTTGCAGCGACTTCTCGGCGGACATCACCGCTTCGACGACCTGCTGCACGCTCATCTTGCCTTCCATGCCGGCGATGGAGGCGGCTTCGCCGGCCCTGAGGTCGGCCATGGCCGAGCCGGAGACTTCGGCCAGCACGTCCATGAAGTCGACCGGTTGAGCGGCCGTCGAGGCGGCGGCTTGGGTGGGCGCGGCGGCACGCACGGAAGGGGCTGCGGTCGGCGGCGACAATCGGTCGAGGTTGAAATCGAGCGAGGAGATGGGGTTCAGCATCACGAGTTCCTCAGGAGGTCGATGTTCATCGTCAGCATCGAACGGGCCTGGGTGATCGCCTCGACGTTGGCCGAGTAGGACCGATTGGCCTGGCGAAGGTCGCTGAGCTCGATGAGCACGTTGACATTGGGCATCTTGACGTTGCCGTTGGCGTCGGCAGCGGGATTGCCGGGATCGTGGGTCACCTCGAAGGGACTGCGGTCGGCGCCGATATCCTTGACCACGACGGTCGGCGTTCCCATGGCGCGGTCCATCTCCTCGGCAAAGGTCACGGTCTTGCGACGATAGGGATCAGCGCCGGGCGTTCGGCCGGTCGACTGGGCGTTGGCGAGATTTTCGGAGACGATGCGCATGCGCGTCGACTGGGCCTGCATGCCCGATCCGGAAATCTTGAGGGCGGCGGCTAGCTGGTCCATCGGTCAGCCCTTCACGGCGGAGGTCAGCATGCGGCCGAAGGCGGCGACGATGCTGCGGTTGAGGGAGAAGCTGGTGTGAATGTCGCCGGCCTTGATCATCTCCTGCTCAAGGCTGACCGAGTTGCCGGAATGGGTGATTTCCCAGGATTCCTCGCGGCGGACGTCGGTCGCCGCGGCATCAAGGCCACTGGGCGCCATATGCGCAGGATTGGTTGAAGCGAGCTGAAGCCGCGTCTGGGAAAGGATGTCGCCGAAGGGTTCCACGTCGACGGCGCGGTACTTCGGCGTGTCGGCGTTGGCGACGTTCTGGGCGACCGTCGCCTGACGGACGGACAGCCAGTCGGCTTGCCGGGAGGCGATGGAAAAGAGATGGATGGGCTGCAAGGCGATCCCTCCGATTGTTCGGAAAGGATCATGGCGGCGAAATCTTGCCCGAGGCTGGCCTCGTCAGCAGCCGCGCCGATCAGCCGATCGGAACGAGCCGCGCGTCGGCAATGGCTTCGACGAGACGATGTGTGTTCTCTTCCGGATCACCGGAAGAACCTGAGACGGCAAAGTAGTGGATCTCGACACCGGCGTTGAGCGGGCCGAGGATCAGGCTGAAGAACACCGTCACGCCCTGGTTCTGGAACTCCATGTCGAGCGTCACCGTGGTCGGTCCGGACCAGTCGGTGTCGACGGCGGCGCGCCAGCCGTAGCGAAGCGTGTCGGGCTTGAAATAGAGCTCGACCGAGGAGGCAACGAGGTCGTCAAGGTTGCCGTGCTTCTCAAGCTGGATGTAGACGACCAGATTGACGATGTCGATCAGGCGCAGCTCGGCCGCGACGTCCTTGACGCCCTCGGCGATAGCCTTCTCTCGAGCTATGGATCGGTGGTCGTTCCGGGTGTCCGTCATGGGTGGCCGTTGACGATGGCAGGCAGGTGACTATCGGTCGACCGAACCTGAAGCAGATAGATGATTTCCGCCACGGCCCGGTAGAACTCGACGGGGATCATCTGGTCGAGTTCCACCTTACCGTACATGGCCCTGGTTAGCAATTTATCCTCAACCACCGGGATTCCATTCTCTTCGGCGATCTCGCGGATCTTCAGGGCAACGAGGTCCTGACCCTTGGCGAGCACCACCGGCGCGCCGCCTTCCTCGTAGACGTAGCGCAGCGCGATGGCATAGTGGGTGGGGTTGGCGAGCACCAATGTCGCGCGGGGGACGCTGGCCATCATGCGATGACGGATGCGATCGCGGGCCAGCGAGCGCATGCGCGCCTTGACCAGCGGGTCACCCTCGGTGTTCTTGAACTCGTCCTTCACCTCCTGCTTGGTCATGCGCAGGTTGCGCCGCCACTGGATGCGAGCCCAGATGAGGTCGGCGGCCACCAGCAGCACCGTGGCGATGCAGACGGCGGAGAGCAAGTGGATGGCGATGCCGACGGTGGAGTCGACCAGGGCGCCTGGGTCGGAGAACATGGCGTTCACCATCCGATGCTGTTCGGTTTTGAGGATGATCGACACCACGAGAGCCGTGGCGCTGAACTTGAACAGCGCCTTACCGAACTCGACGAGGCTCTGAAGACCGAAAAGACGCTTCCATCCCTTGGCGAGGGAGAGACGCCCAAGCTCCGGCTTGATGCGGTCGAACACCACCTGCGGCACGTTCTGCACGAAGGCGCCGGCCAGGCCGGCGACCGTGAAGATGACGATGGCCGGCACCAGGAAACGGCCCATTTCGAGGCCGATGGCATTGAGCAACAGAACGGCATCCTGTCCCTGTTCAAGGCGGACGTCTCCGGGGTTGTCGAGGAAGCCGCGAAGGGTGGAGGCAAGCCGCGCGGCGCCGTTGCCGAGCACCCAGACCATGACGATCAGCATGGCGCCGAGGGAGAACAGGACCGGCAGTTCGCGCGACTGGGCTATGTTGCCCTTCTCGATGGCGTCCTGAGTTTTCTTAGGGGTTGCTTCCTCGGTTTTACTGTCTTGTTCCGGCTCGTCGCTCATGACGCACCTCAGCGCACGTAGGTGTCGTCATCCTGATCGGAATTGAGCTCGATCTCGCCGCGACCGGCCATATCGAGCGCCAGATCGGCAATCACCCGGCGTGCCTCGAGCACGTCGCGCTGTGGCGAGGGCTCGCTGGTGGCCAGTTCGTTCTCGACGATGCGGCGTGCGCGCGCGGCGAGGGACGACAGGATGGCGTCGCGGAACTCGAGGTCGGTGCCCTTGAGGGCCAGCACCACCCGTTCGGTCGGGATCTGGTCGAAGATGGCCTGCCGGGCGCGCGGGGCCAGGTTGACGATGTCGTCGAAGGTGAACAGGAGGCCCTTCAGCATCTCGGCGGATTCCGGCTTCACCTTCTTGATGCCCTCGAGCGCGTCCTCCATGTCCTGACGTTCCATCTTGTTCAGGATGTCGGCCATGCGGGCATGGGTGTCGGCACCCATGTTGCGCGAGAAGTTCAGCATGAAGTCCTCATGCAGCGTGCGTTCGGCGATCGCCACCGTGTCCTCGACGATCGGCTTGAGGTTCAGCATGCGGCGCATCAGCTCGTGGCGCAGCGGCTGCGGCAGATGGCTCATGGTGCGGGCAGCGAAGCTCGGGCGCACCTTGGAGAGGATGAGCGCGGCCGTCTGCGGGTGCTCCTTCTGGAGGTAGTTGGCGAAGATCGCCTCGGAAACCGAGGAGATCCGGTCCCAGATGGAGCGGTTGGCGTAGCCGAGCACGTCCGACATGATGTCGGACACCTGGTCGGGCGGCAGGATGCCCGTCAGCATCTTCTCGACGTCGCTGACCGTGCCGAGCAGATTGCCGCCCGTGAAGCGGGTGGCAAACTCCTCGACGATGTCGGAGATCTGCTTGGCCGAAACGGCGCCGAGATCGGCGATTGAACGGGTGACCTGCTTGATCTCGCCGGTATCGAAATGGGAGAGCAGCCGACCCGACAACGGCTGGCCGAGGGCCAGCAGCAGGACCGCCGCCTTGTCGGGGCCCTGCAGGGCGCGGTCGCTCTTGTTCTTTTTCGCCGAAGCCGAGGCTGCCATGATCTTCCGTCTGCTGTTCAGGCGTTGGAGGCGTTGCCGCCGATGATCTCGGTGAGCGAGATGCCGAAGCGGGACGTATCGTCTTCGACCACCACCACTTCGCCGCGGGCGACGGTGCGACCGTTGACCACGACGTCGACCGGCTCGCCGACGCGATGGTCGAGCGGAATGGCCGAGCCGCGCCGCAGCTTCATCAAGTTGGCGACCGGCATGACGGCGGAGCCGAGAACCACCTGGATGGTGACGGGGATGCGCATCACCGCCTCGAGGTTGCGCACCGTCCCGAAACTGTCTTCGACGCTGGGGCCACTCTCTTCCCGAGGCTCGTCCTCGGCCTCGCGGCTGGCGATCGTCTCGACGGCAACTGCCTCCAGAACATCTCCGGCCGGTGTCGGGGCGGAGGGGCCGTCCATCTCGGCCATGATCTCGTCAATGTCGCGCTGAGTCTTGGAACTGCGGGCCATGATCCTATCCTTTTTCCTGAAATTGCGTTGGGACGGGGCCTGGCGATCAGCGGCCGGCGGTTCGCGCGGCGCGTCTCGTCGGTTCAGCCGGGGCGAGGCCGGCGGCCTTTTCCAGCTCATCGAGCATGGACCGGGCCCTTTCGATTTCGACGATCAGGTTCTGAAGCGTGGTCAGGCCCTGCATGTTGATCTCGCGGATGGCGTTGCCGACCGTCATCAGGGCAACGCCGGTCTCGTCGAGCGAGCTGGCATAGGTTGCCTGATGGGACTTGAGCTCGCGCAGTTCGCGCCGGAAGACGAGCAGGCCGGCGATGGTGCCAATCAGTGCGATCAGCAGGATGCTTTCAACGAGAAAGGATGTCATTGAGGAACTCCTGATCGGCATCGACGTGTTCGTCGATCTTGATGGTGTAGAGACCGTTGCTCTGGCCGAGCTGGCACCAGAACAGAGGCTCGCCGCGACAGGTCAGCTTGACGCGGCTGCGTGGCGTCGCCTGCAGTTCGATGACCTGGCCGACCTCGAAGTTGGTGACATCGAGGAGGTCGATCAGTCGCTCTTCGAGGATGGCGTCAATGCGCATCTCGGTGCGCTGCACCTCGCTCTGGATCTGGCGCGCCCAGCGCGGATCGCGCGGCGCCGCCTCGCCGGCCATGGTGTTGGCCAGCGTTTCACGCACCGGGTTCAGGGCCGACTGCGGCAGGATGACGAACATCTCGCCGCCGCGATTGAGGGCCTGCAACAGAAACCTGGCGACCAGTGCCTGGTTGTTGCGACGCCCGATGATCGCGAAGTCCATGCGCGTTTCGATGCGCTCGAACTTGAAGGCGGTATCGTGAGGGGCGCCGAAGGCGAGCGGCAGCACCTTGGCCATGCGCTCGAAGATCGCCTGGGCGATGTTGATCTCGATGTTCGAGAAGGGACGCTCGACGTCGATCGGCGGTTCGCTGCCATCGGCGCCGAACAGCACCTCGACCATGGAGAAGACGAAGTCGCGGTCGAAGCCGACGAGAATGCGCGAGTCCCAGGCCGGCACGTGGAAGACGCCGGCGATGGCGTTGGCCTCGTATTCGTCCAACACGTCGTCGATGCGCGCCGGGGCGACATTGGATAGCGAGAAGTAGGCCGGGGAGGCCGACATCTGGCGGAGACTATCCGCGCAGTGCGTCGCCAGACGGTCGAAGGCGACGTGCAGCATCGGGATGCGGTCGACCGAAATGCCGCTCGCATCGAGAAGCTTGTCGGAAACCGGGCGGGTGGCGCTATGCAGGCTGGCCATCAGGCAGCACTCCGCTGGGCGGCTTCACCGGCCTTCGCGGCGGCCTGCGTGGGTGAGGAGATGACCTCATCCTCGACGTCGTCGATGGTCGGCCGCTGGTGGGCAGGGATGGTCTTGCGCCCGTATTCGAGCGCGATCTGGGGCACGGCCCCGTTCATTGAGGCGATCAGCGTCTGCTTGATCAGAATGTAAGGGGCGAGCTGGCGCTCGCGTGTCGCCTTGATCTTGCCGGCGATCGGCGCCACCACGCCGTAGGACAGGAAGATGCCACCGAAGGTGCCAACCAGGGCGGCGCCGATCAGCGCGCCGAGAATCTGCGGCGACTGGTCGATGGCGCCCATCGCCTTGATGACGCCGAGCACGGCGGCGACGATGCCGAGCGCCGGCAGTGCCTCGGCAATCGCGCCGAGAGCGAGGTAGGGCATCAGCCGCTCGTGGGCGATGGTCTGGATTTCCTCGTCCATCAACTGCTCGACCTCATGCGGCCGGGCGTTGCCGACGATGATCAGCCGGAAGTAGTCGCAGATGAAGGCGCGCATTTCCTTGTCGCGGGTGACATAGGGTACCTTGCGGAAAATTTCGGAATTCTCCGGGTCTTCGATGTGCTTCTCGACGTCGCTGCGCCCCTTGGATCTCAACTCGCGCATCAGGGCGTAGAGCACCTCGAGCACGCCGAGATAATGCTCTCGCCGGGGCACGTTGCCCAGCACCGCCTCTAGCACGCCGCGGCCGGTGTCCCGCACCGTGCGCAACGTGTTGCCGACGATGAAAATGCCGAGGGCCGTGCCGCCGATGATCACGAATTCCCACGGCTGCCACAGCACCGTGAGATGTCCGCCAAGCGCCGCGTAGCCGCCGAGCAAGGAGCCGATCGCGATGATGAAGCCGATCAAACTACCCAAGGCTCTGCTCCTTCTCGTGGTTGCCTGCCGTCGGGTCTAGGCGGCGAGGCTTGTGCGAGGCTTGGGCGGTCTCTGACCAGCCACGTGCAAGGTTCGGGCGGCAAACATCAAGGCAAGACAAGGAGAAAGGCCATGCTGTCGACGCCGCTCAGCTATCAGATGATCACCCGCGACATGTCGGCGACGGTGAAGCGCACGGCGGCCCAGCCGGACGTCAAGCGGGCAAGCGAGTATTACCGTGAGAACATCGGCAAGGTGGCGAACCTTGAGGAGTTCTTCGGCGATCATCGCCTGTACTCCTATGCGATGAAGGCCTACGGCCTTGAGGACATGACCTACGCCAAGGCCTTCATGCGCAAGGTGTTGGAGAGCGACCTCAGCGACCCCAAGAGCTTTGCCAACAAGCTCGTCGACAAGCGCTACCAGGAGTTCGCCAAGGCCTTCTCTTTCCTCAAGCCCTCGGCGCAAAGCCCGGAAGCGCTCTCCGACATCGAGAATAGATATGCCGTCAAGGCCGCCGAACAGGGCGACTCCGCCACGCTGATCCGCTTCGGAACGCTCGCCTATGAGGAGATGCTGCCGACGGTGAAGACGGTCGACGATTTTCTCGCCGACAACACGCTAGTCGCCTATGCCACTACCGCCTTCGGCGTCGAGCCCCCTGGCACGGCAGCCAGTGCCAAGTCTTTTCTTCGGCGCATCCTCACGTCCGATCCCGCAGACGCCGACAGCTTCGCCGCCCGCCAGACCAACCCGGCATGGAGGGACTTCGCTGCGGCATTCAACTTCTCCGAAGACGGGACCGTCCGCGTCCAGACAAGCAAGCAGGTGGAGACCACCGTCTCCAGCTATCTTCGGCAGACGATCGAAACCCAAGCTGGCAAGGAAAACGAGGGCGTTCGCCTTGCCCTTTATTTCGAGCGCAAGGCGCCGACCATCACGTCCGGCTACAGCATTCTCGCCGACCCCGCGCTTCTCAAGGTGGCGCAGACCGCGCTGGGCTTGTCGTCGCAGACCGGCAACGCCGACATCGACGTTCAGGCCAAGTACATGGAAAGCAAGATCGACATCAAAAGCCTTTCAAAGCCGGCCGAACTCAAGAAGTTTCTCACCCGCTTCACCGCCATGTGGGAGGCTGCCAATCCCAGCAGCACGGCGACATCGTCAGTCGCCACGCTGATCACCGGCCAGAGCCGCACGGTGATGAGCGCCGATACCTTGAAAAGCCTGCAAGGGCTGAAACTCGGAGGCCGTTGAACCGTGCAGAGTTCTCTCTACGTCTCGCTGTCGGCGCAGGTGGCGCTTGCCAACCGCCTCGATACGCTGGCCAGCAACGTTGCCAATCTCTCTACGGCCGGCTATCGCGCCGACGAGGTGAAGTTCGACACCTATCTGTCGCGGGCCGGCGCCGATCCGGTCGCTTACTCGTCGACGGGCCAGACCTTCATTTCCCGCGACAAGGGCGGACTACGCCAGACGGGCAACGATCTCGACGTCGCCGTGGACGGCGAAGGCTGGCTCGCGGTGCAGACGCCGACCGGCAATGTCTACACCCGTGACGGCCGTTTGCAGATCTCCGCCGACGGCGTTCTCCAGACCGTGGCAGGCAATCCCATTCTCGATCCGGGCGGAGCTTCGATCCTGGTCGACACCGACGCCGGCCGCCTCACCATCGGTCGGGATGGCATGATCTCCCAGAACGGCCGGGCGATCGGCGCCATCGGCCTGTTCTCCATTCCCGACGAGGCGAAGCTCGCACGTGGCACCAACTCGGGCGTCATTCCCGATCAGCCGGCGGTGCCGGTGGTCGATTTCGTCGGCCAGGGCGTTGCCCAGGGCTTCGTCGAAGAGGCGAACGTCAACCCGGTGCTCGAGATGACGCGTCTCATCGAGGTGACCCGGGCCTTCGAGCAGGTCACCAACGCTTCGACCAAGTCCGAACAGTCGATGCAAGACGCCATCAAGCGGCTGGGTCAGGTCTCGTGACGAAAAGCTTCGGCCTTGAAAACCTTGCCGACCGAGTCGCGACGGCGGCTCATGAACTCGGCTACGTGCGGATTGGCGGGCGGGTGTCGGAGGTCGCGCCTGACGCGTTCCGCCTGCGCGGCCTGTCGCGCCATGTTCGCCTCGGAGACCGCGTCGAGATCGCAGCCGCCGACGGCGCAAGGCTCGCCGAAGTGCTGCGCATCGATGGCGATGGCGTCACCGTCAAACCCTTTGCCCCGCGCCTCGACGTCGGTCTTGGCGCCGCTGCCTGGCATGCCGGGCCCGTGGTGCTGGCCCCGCATCCGTCGTGGAAGGGGCGCGTCATCGACGCCATGGCAGCGCCGGTCGACGGCCTCGGGCCGCTCACGCCGGGCGGCGTCGCCGTGCCGGTGGACGGTCGGCCGCCCAACGCGCTTCGGCGCGCCCGCGTCAAGAAGCCTATCCGTACCGGCGTCCGCGCCTTCGATCTGTTTACGCCGATCTGCGCCGGCCAGCGCATCGGCATCTTCGCGGGATCCGGCGTCGGCAAGTCCACAACGCTCTCGATGATCGCCCGGTCGCGTGCTTTCGACACGGTGGTCATCGCGCTGGTCGGCGAGCGCGGCCGCGAGGTGCGCGAGTTTCTCGACGATTCCCTTGGCGACAACCGCGCCCGTTCGGTCACGGTGGTGGCGACCGGCGACGAGAGCCCCATGATGCGGCGCCTGGCGCCTCGCACCGCCATGGCGGTCGCCGAGTATTTTCGCGACCGTGGCGAGGAAGTGCTGCTGATCGTCGACTCGGTAACGCGCTATGCCCATGCGGCCCGCGACGTAGCGCTCGCCGCCGGCGAGCCGGCCGTGGCGCGCGGCTACGCGCCGAGCGTCTTCACCAGCCTGCCCGAGCTCCTGGAACGGGCCGGCCCCGGCGAGGAGGGCGGCGGGTCGATCACCGGCGTGTTCGCCGTCCTGGTCGATGGCGACGATCACAACGATCCGGTGGCCGACAACATCCGCGGCACCCTCGACGGCCACATCGTGCTGGATCGGTCGATCGCCGATCAGGGCCGCTATCCGGCCGTCAATGTCCTCGCATCGATTTCCCGCCTTGCCCAGCACGTCTGGAGCCGCGAGGAACGCGATCTCGTGCTTAGGCTCAGGAGCCTGATCGCCCGCTTCGAGGATACCCGCGACCTGCGCCTGATGGGCGGCTATCAGTCCGGCCAGGACCCCGAGCTCGATCAGGCGGTATCTCTGGTGCCGCGCATCTACGACGGCCTCCGACAGAACCCGACGGATCCGCTCAGTCAGGACGCCTTTCGGGAACTTGCCGAGAAGATGCAGCCGCCGCCGGCGCCATCCAACTGAACCGGTCCGACGCAGTTGCAACGAAAGAGGCGGCCCTCCAACCAAGGAGAGCCGCCTTTCTTGCAAGCCGGAACTGAAGACTACTGCTTCATGGCGTCGCGCGAGAAGTAGCTGATCTGGTCGACCAGAACCTCCTGGACGATGTCGCTTTTCAGGCGCACGTTGACCTTCTGGCGGATGCCATCGGCGAAAGCCTTGAGATCGTAGCGCTGGATGTGGTCGAGATCGACGGTTTCATCGCCATAGATCGTTCGGAAGGCCTCGTCTGTGACGAACAGCTCCGGCGGCACCGGCGCTTCCTTGAGGCGGGTGCTGTCAGCCGTAAACACCAGTTCCAGGACGCTGTAGCCCATCAGCTTGCCGTCGCGGATCATCGGCACGTTGATCGGCTCCGTCTTGACATACTGGAGACCCTCCCAGGTTGGCTCGGCCGTCGGCTTTGCCACGCTGCCGTTCACCAGCCACCAGGCGGCGCTGTAGGCCGACAGCAGCGTGACGACGCAGACCCAGAGGCCGGTGAGAAGCAGGCGGCTCATTGCGGCAACGTCCACAAGCGCTGCGGCGGCGCGTATGTACCGTCGGATTCGGCGTCACGGATGGCCGCAGTCAGAATGGCCGAGATCTCTCGTGTGGCGTCGAGGTGGGTCTTGAGCAGCATTCGGTTGCGCTCAAGCTGTTCGCGGAAGCTCTCCAGCCGGTCTCGCAGGTCATCGCCAATGCTCAGGGGGTCGACGAGGCGCATGGCCCGCGTCAGTTCCAGGAGACCATGGCTCTTGCGATAGTTGAGGTCCTCAAAGGCCGGCGTCTCGCCAGCGCGGAGGGTTTGCGTTTCCTGATCCACCACCTGTTCGAGACGGGCAATGGCCTTGAGAAGCGCATGAACCTCGATCGGCGTGCTGTCGTCCGGACCGTTCCAGACGTCGGGGGTGGTGGACAACCCGGTAGGAGTGGCGGATTCAAACGAAGTGGAGACGGCGGCGAGCGGTTCGTCCATCAGGAAACTCCGAAATTTGGTCGGACGTCAGATACGCGGGACGGTTGAAAGAAGCGCGGCAAGGCGCAGCGGAGAGGGGCCGGCCGCGCCCGTGCTGGCATCGGCCACATGTCCGGCAGCGAGGCGATCGGCTATGCCGATGCCGCCGGCTCTTGCCATCTGCACGCCGAGCTGGTCGGAGAGCATGGATTTCCATACGTCGCCGGCCGTGCCGGAGCCATAGACGCCCTCCGCCCCTTCAGGAAGCATCGAGCCGATAAAGGTGCCGAGCACCATTGCCTCGAAACTTTCAAGTGTCTTGGAGCGACGGTCACCAGCAAGGGCCTCCGCGGCGTCCACACGGCTGGCCAGAGCCGTCTCGTTCTGAAGGCGAAGGCGGGCGCGGTGAAGATCGAAGGGTGCCGAGGGGCTCGGGTCCACGACCGGCGCCGTGTCGGCCAAGGCGACCAGAGCGTTGCCGGCCTCGGATACGGCGGGCATCAGGTCGGCAAAGGCGGTGCCGGCGGTCTCCGCCAGGCGGTCGAGCTTGGCAGTTGCCACCTTGAGCCGCTCGGGGTCGGCGGCGCGGGCGACGTCGAGAATGATATCCGACGGGGGAGAGATGGCCATCAGCGTCCTCCGGAAACGTTGCGAAACAGATTAGCCGGCCGAGCTTAAGCGAGGCTGGCGTGGCGTCGTCGGGCGAGGGCGCCTTCGACGAGGCTTTCGAGCTGGCGCTTCTCCTCCTCGGCGGCGACGCCAACCTCCAATCGGTCGATCATGGTCTCGGCGAAGCGCGTGTGGCGCGCCTCCGTCATCACGGCGGCAATCTGTTGCGCCTTCAGCGGTTCGAGCAGCGCACGCTGCTCTGTTAGACGTTTGAGACGGCTCGCCATATGGCCGGCAAACAGTCCGTGCAACGGCGTGTCGTCGTTGAGCGTGGCGATCAGCGCCACGCATTTCTCGTCGATCTCAGCTTCCTCGCGCATGACGCGGGCAAGGCGCAGTTCCTCGATCTGCTTGAGCTGCCGGCGGAGCTCGGCGATACGACGCATGGCTTCGAGGCGTTTCTTGTCGGGCGCGGTCATTGCGAAGCCAGCCAGTCGGAAAAGCCGAGCACGAACAGTTGCTGGAACTCGACTGCGGTGAAGTAGAAAAGCATCAGGCCGCCGAACATCACGAAGGGCATCGAGATGAAGTAGACGGGGATCGAGGGCGTCATCTTGTTGACGAGGCCGAGGGTGAAGTTGATCACCAGGCCATAGATGATGAAGGGGCTGGCGAGACGCAGCGCCAGCCAGAAGGCGGTGGAGAGCGTATCGGTCACTTCGATGAGGCTGCCCTGCGGATCGAAGGCGCCGGCAACCGGCAGCACCCTGTAAGAGGAAATGACCGCTTCCAGCACCTTGGCGTGCTGGTCGGTCAGGAAGAACATCAGCGTCGCCGTCAACATGATCAAGGCCGTCATGGCCGGCAACGCCTCCTGATCCTCGATCGCCGTGTCGGGCATCGAGAAGCCGGCGGTCATCGCCATGGCATGCGACAGCATCTGAAGGGCGAGGAAGAACAGGCGGCCCAGAAGTCCGATGAAGAGGCCGGTGAAGGTCTCGGCGGCGATGAGGCGCAGAAGCGTTACCGGCGCGTCATCCGTTATGGCCGCAGCGGCCTCGTCGACCAGCATGGGAGCCACGGCGAGCGTCAGGCCGAAGGCCAGAAACAGACGCACCTGCATGGGCACGCGGGCACTGGACACGCCGACCATCAGCATCAGCACCCCGCCGATGCGGCAGAACAACAGGCATACGGCCAGAACGGTGGTCGAGCCGACGCCGGTCATGAAATGGTTCCGAGCGCTTCCACTTCGACGCCGCGGGCGATTTCCACGTGGCTCAGCACCGGCAGCGACGGGAACAGCCGCTCGACGATGAGCCGCACATAGGGGCGGGCCTCGGGCGCGGTGACCACGGCAAAGCTGTGTCCCTGCGACAGGCGGCTGCGGACCGCTTCCGACACCTCGGTGCCGAACTGTTCGACGAGGCGCGGATCGATGTCGAACTCGATGACGTCGCCCTTGCCGTCGCGTTTCAGGCCCTGATGGAACGTCAGGTCCCAGCGGTTGCCGAGGCGCAATACCTTGAGCGTGCCGCCATCGGCCAGGTCGCCGCAGATCTGCTGGGCGATGCGCATGCGAACGTGCTCGGCGATCTGCTCGGCACGCCGGACATGCGGGGCGATCTCGGCCACCGCTTCGAGAATGAGATGAAGGTTGCGGATCGACACGCGCTCGGCCAGCAGCAGCTTCAGCACCGCCTGGAGGCCGGAGAAGGAGATCTGCGACGGGCAGATGTCGTCGACGAGGCGCTTGTACTCGGGATCGAGGCGATCGATCAGGACGCGCATGTCCTTGTAGGACAGGAGCTGCGGCAGATTGTTGCGTAGCACCTCCGACAGGTGGGTGAGCATCACCGACATGCTGTCGATCGGCGAGTAGCCCTCGCGCGTCACCTCGTTCACATAGTCCTGCGACACCCACATCGCCTTCATGCCGAAGGCCGGCTCACGAGTCTCGTCGCCGGGCACGTCGGGCCCAGCCGTATCACCGGTGATGACCATCACCTCGCCGAGCCGCAGTTCCTGGGCGGCAATGACCGTGCCGTGGATCTTGATGCGGTACTCCTTCTGCGGCATCGCCACGCTGTCGCCGAGCTTGATATCGGGGACTACGAAGCCATACTGCTGGGCAAACTTGCGCCGCATCTTGCCGACGCGATGGGCCAGCTCGCCGTGATTGTTCATCATACGCGCGGCAATCTGCTTGCCGAGGCAGAGTTCGATCTCGTTGGTGCGAAGCTGTTCCTTGACCGAGTCCTTGGTCTCAGACTTGGTTGCCTGTTCGAGCCGGCTCTTCTCGGCCGCCTCGGCGGCGGCACGCTCGGCGCGACGCTTGGGGATCGCCCGGGCGACGAAGCCCATCAGAGCGGCCGGGATGAGGAAGGGCAGGAGCGGCAGTCCGGGAACCAGCGACAGGCCGGCCAGAAGGCCGGCGGCCACCACGAGGGCGCGCGGATAGCCGCCCAGCTGCCCCATGACCGCCTGTTCGGCGGAACCGCGCGTACCGCCCTTGGATACCAGGAGGCCGGCGGCCAACGAGACGATCAACGCCGGAATCTGGGTGACAAGGCCGTCGCCGACGGCGAGCTTGACGAAGGCGTCGGCCGCCTCCGACACCGGCAGGCCGTGGCGGGTGGAGCCGATGACGATGCCGCCGAAGATGTTGACGGCGGTGATGATGATGCCAGCGATGGCGTCGCCGCGCACGAACTTCGAGGCGCCGTCCATCGAGCCGAAGAAGGTGCTTTCCTCCTCAAGCTCGCGCCGCCGCTGCTGCGCTTCCTTGTCGGTGATCAGGCCGGCCGACAGGTCGGCGTCGATGGCCATCTGCTTGCCGGGAATGGCGTCCAGCGTGAAGCGGGCGCCGACCTCGGCGATGCGGGTGGCGCCCTTGGTGATGACCACGAAGTTGACGACGATCAGAATGGCGAAGATGACCAGACCGATCACGAAGTCGCCGCTCATCACCAGCCGCGAGAAGCCCTGGATGATGTGTCCGGCAGCGCCGTCGCCGGCGTGCCCTCCCGCCAGGATCTGGCGCGTCGTCGCCACGTTGAGCGCAAGGCGCAGCAGCGTGGCGATCAGGAGGACGGTCGGGAAGGAGGAGAAGTCGAGCGGCCGCTGGATCCACAGCGCCACCATCAGGATGAGCACCGAGAGAGCGATCGACATTGCAAGCCCGGTGTCGATCAGGATCGGCGGGATCGGCAGGAACAGCACAGCCAGGATGGCGACGATGCCGATGGCGAAGCCGATGTCGCGCGAGCCTGAAGCACTCTTGGCACCGGCCGGGGGCGACAGGCTGAGGTTCGACATGCGGTGTGCTCCTGAATGCGGTCAGTTCTGAAATAATCCCGGTAGATGGAGCGGGGCTTGCGCCCCATGTCCTGGGCTAGAGGTTCTCCGGGAAACAGGTTCGCCGGGGAACCTCTATATCCTTGTTAAGACGCAGTTCCGGACGCAAAACCGGTTCCCACTTTTGCTGGAACTGCTCTAGAATCCGCTTTCGATGCGGCCGTAGACGATTTCAGTGAAGGCGTAGATCTGGGCACCGATGAACGGGCCCGTGGCGACGATGGTCAGCAGGATGGCGACGATCTTGGGGATGAAGGTCAGCGTGATTTCCTGCACCTGCGTCAACGCCTGCAACAGCGCGATGACCACCCCCACCGTCATGGCCGCAAGGACTGCCGGCCCGGAGCCGATGATGATGGTCCAGATGGCGTCTCGGACCAGGTCGAGGGCGTCGAACTCGTTCATCAGGTAACGACCACGCCGGGGCCGAGCACCACCGACTTGCCGGTGTCGAGGTCGGCCAGCGCGCCGCCGTTGACGATGCGAACCGCGGTGACCTTGCCGGAAATGCTGCCATCTTCGGAGGTGAGCGTACGGCCGATGATGCCGTCGGCCTGCGACAGGGCAAGGGACGACAGGAGGCCGTCGAGCTTGGTGTTGGTGGCTACCGATTGTTCGACCTGCGAGAAGGTGGCGAACTGCGCGATATACTCCGTCGAACTCGTCGGGGCCGTCGGGTCCTGGTTCTTCATCTCGGCCATGAACAGCTGCAGGAAGGCGTCGTAGTCGAGGGAAGGACTGCTGGAGGATTTTGTCGTCGATGACGAAGTGGAGTTCTGGTTGTTGGTGTTGACTTGCATGGCGCGTCCTCCGGGATCAGGCGGCTATGAGCCCGCCCAGCACGCCGGCCTCGACCGGAAACAGCGAGCGGATGGTTTTGAGCGCATCGAAGGGGCGTTCGGCGGCAAGCTGTGCCTCGACTGCCCGGAGGCCGGTGCGGATATCGGGGTTGATCAGCGTCCGGTCGAGCGAGGCGATCAGTCCGGCGGCGATCGAGCGGGCACTGCGATTGTCGGCGCCGTCGATCATGATCATCTGGACGGCAAAGTAGAGCTGGCGCAGTGGGGTGGTGGTCTCTTCGGGCTGCATGACATGGGCTTCGAGCAGGAAGCTCACGTCGTTCAGAAGCTCGATGGACACCTTGCGATCGACGCGGATGACCGCGCCGTTGATGTAGAGGCGCTCGCGGGCGCGGAGACCGATGTGCATCGAACGGCTGCTCATGCGAGACCCGCCCGAATGATGGCGTTGATTTCAATCAGTCCGTCGAAGTTCTCGGACTCGTTGCGGCGGATCTGCTCGGCCTCCTTGATGATCCAGAGGCCGATGGAAATGAGGTCGGCGCGCAGCTTGTCCGGCAGGTCGTTGTCGGGGCTGGCGAGGTCCTCGATGAGGTAACTCCACAAACGGCGGAGATAGAGGACCGCGTCGGTCGCTTCGCGCGACCGGCTGCCCTTGGTCTTGGCCCGTTCGAGGAGTTCGACGGCATGGTCCATTGCCTCGGCCTCGTGCTGGCGCGCGAGGTTGACGGCATCGCTGACGATGTCGGCGTAGGAAAACTGATGCATGAAACACCCTGCGGGTTGAGATGAAGCGAGCCGCCCGGCGGACCGGGAGGGATCAGAGGTAGTTGAGCAGGCTGAGCTGCTGCATGCGGCTGGTCAGCGCGAACGCCATGTCGAGCTGCGTCTCCAGCGCGGAAATGCGCGTTTGGGCTTCGATCGGGTCGACCTGCTCGAAGTTGTTGATGTTGCGATTCAAGATGTCCATCTGGGCCTTGATGCGACCGTTGGCATTGCTGACGCGCTCCTGCGCGGTGCCGAGCCGCGCCTTGACGACGGTGACGTCCACGGTGGCGTTGCCGACGATCTGGGCGGTCTTGTCGATCAGGCTCTGATAGGCCATCTCCGACAGGCCGCTGTCGGCAAGTTCGCTGATCATGGTGTAGGCCATGGCCAGCTTGCGGAAGGCCGGATCGTTGGCGTTGGCCGAAGTCTCGATCAGTTCCGATGTCGAGATACGGCTCTTGACGTTCTGACCTGAGGCAGACGACCAGCCGGTCGCCGGGTCGGTCCAGCTTGTCGCGTCGAACATGCCGGCAAGGTTGACGTCGATGAAGGTCGCAAGATCGCTGGCCGAGAGATCGCCGGGCGTGGCGGCGCCGACGCTTACGCAATAGTTGGCAAGCTCGGTGTCGAAGGCCGCCTTGGTGGCCGAGGTCGGCGTGGCGAAATAGTCGGCAACCGGACGGACGTCGGTGTTGATGCCGGCGAACAGATATTCGCCGTTGATGGACGTGTTGAGCGAGGCGATCAGCGACTGGAGGTTGTTCTTGGCATCGTCCGCGATCACTTCCGCGCCGACCTTGCCTGACCGGACGGCGATCAGCGAGGCCGCAAAGTCCTGGGCGCTCTTCAGCACGCCATCGAGCGCCGCCTGGCTAGTGTCGAGGCGCGAGGCGACGAGACCGTTGGTATCGCGGATGGCGTCGAGGCGCTGGTAGTCCTGGCGGAGCGAAATGGTGCGCCCAGTCTTGTTGCCGAGCTCCAAACCGACGTCGGCCCAGCGGCCGGAACTCAGCTCCTTGGTGTTCTTGGCGAGCTCGGTCTGCATCTTGAGGATGGAAAGACGGGACGCCGTGGACGCCGCCTGGGTCGAGATGTAGGTGGTTTTCATGTCTCACTCCTCTCTCAGACGGCGTTGAGCAGATCTTGAAGCATTTGGTCGACCGCCGAGATGAGCTTGGCGGACGCCGCGTAGGTGCGCTCGATCTCAAGCTGCTTGGACAGCTCGTCGTCGAGGTTGACGCCGGTGGTGTTGGACAGCGCTTCGGAGGCGCGCTGCAGCATGGTCGACTGGTAGGTCGATGACGTGTCGACCTGCTGCCGATTGAACTCGAGCCAGCTGGCCGAGGATGCGGCGTAGTCGGCGAGCGTGTTCGTGGGGTCGGCACCCGAGTCCGGATCGAACACCCGCGCTTCGCCAAGTTCGGTGACGATAGCGTTCAGGCGCGTGGCATAACCGGCCTCGTTGGTGGTGTTGTAGTCGTAGGTGATGCCGTCGCGAATGAGGTCGAGGTTGCCGCCGGTCGAAGGATCGACAGCAGGATTGACCTTGATGAGGCCGGCAAGCCCGGTTTCGATGGTGGCTGTGGCCGGTATCGTGCCCGCCGGCCAGGTGAACAGTCCCGGCACGTCCGGACCGATGCCGGACGGATCGGTTTCCGAGAATGCCTCGATCAGGCCGCGGGCAATTTCATCGAGCTGGCTCTGATAGGTGACGCCCACCTCGTCGCGCAACGTGGCGAGGCCGGCAAGGCGGCCAGTCGTGCTGGGCATCGAAGACGAGCCACCAACCACGGCGACGCCGTCGACATAGACCGCATTGCCGACGGTGGATGCGCTGAAGATATTGGTTGCCTGGAAGCTAACCTCGCGGGGGTGGGTCTCGAACAGGGTCACGCCGCCGTCCGTGTAGATGGCGACATCATTGTTGTCGCGCGCCACCACGGAAATACCAATCTCCTCGGAAAGCTGGGAAATCAGGTTGTCGCGGCTGTCCAGGCTGTCGGTGATGTCGGCACCGGTCACCGTCCCGTGGACGATGGTGGTATTGAGCGTATCGATCTTGGCGAGCAGATCGTTGATGCGCTGGACCGAGGTTGCCATGTCGGCGTCGGCAAGCGCTCGCGTGGACTGAACCGTCGTGGTCGCCTGGTTGAGGGTGGTGGCCAGAGTGGAGGCCGAACTCAGGACCGACTGGGCGAGAATGGTGTTGCTGGGATTGGCGGCATACTGCTGCAGTTTGTCGTTGAGATCACCCAGCTTGGCCGCCGGGCTCTGATCGAGTTCGGGGTCGCCAATGGTCTGGGACAGCTTGGTGAGACCGTCGAGCAACGCGTCCTGCGTGGCCGAGGCTGAGGTCGCCTTCAGCATGGTCTTGTAGAGGGCGGCATCGGTGGCGCGCTGGATCGACATCACCTGAACGGTGCCGCCGGTGCCGGTGACGACCACGGCCGACTTGCGCGAGTAGGAAGCCTCCTTGGCGCCGGCGATGTTGCGCGACGTCGTCGCCGTCTGCACACCGGAGGTCTGCAGCGAGGAGTTGGCGACGTTGAGGGCCATCGAGAGGGACATGGGAGGATTCCGCCGGGGGTTGGAGGTCAGCGCTTCAGGTTGACGAGCACGTCGAGCAGATCGGAGCCGGTCTGGAAGACCTTGGAGTTGGCCGTGTAGCCGCGCTGCGCCTCGATCATGGCCGTGAGCTCGCTCGCCATGTCGGCGTTGGACTGCTCCAGCGAGCCGGATTTGATAACGCCGAAGCTCGACGATCCGGCAAAGCCGAGGCTGGGATCGCCCGAGTCCATCGAGATGGAGTAGGCGTTGCCGGCGATGGGCGTCAGGTTGTCCGGGCTCGGAACGTTGGCGAGCGGGATCTGGAAGGTGGCCTTGCGGGTGCCGTCGCCGAAGATGGCGTAGACGATACCCTTGTCGCTGATTTCGATGCTGTCGACCGCCTGCGCCGCGTTGCCGTCGGTGTCGCCGGTCGGATTGAACTCCTTGGTTCCAAGCTGCGTCATGGACGAGAGGTCAAGCGTCATCGTCTGCGACGAACCGCCGTTGGGCACCGAGAAGGAGGCGATCGCCGGGGCGGTCAGATTGCCATTGGCGGGATTGAAGTTGAGCGTGCCCGTGCTGAGAACCGGACCGACGGCCGGCGTTCCGGTGGCAACGTAGGGGAAGCCGCCGCCCGTGGCGCCGGCGCGGTCGAAAACCGCGTACTCCCACTGATTGGCACCGGTCTTGGTGAAGTAGACGTCCAGCATCACCTCGTTGCCGAGGTTGTCGTAGGCCGTCAGCGAGGTCTTGTTGGTATAGGTGGAGGCCGCCGTGTTGCCGCTGGCCGGGGTCGCCGATGCCGTGGCATTGGAATCGAGCGTGGCGGTGAGATAGCCGCTCGTCGTCGGCGAGGCCGTCATGCCCAGGGCGTCGACATTGACCGGCACCAGGCCCGTCAGACTGTTGGCGGACGGGGAGGGCGGGCCGTTGGCCAGATCATAGCCGAGAAGCGTGAAGCCGCCGGCGTTTTTCAGCGTGCCGTCGGTCTGTTCAACGAAAGAACCGGCGCGCGTTAGGTAGGGGGTACCGCCGGCGTCCTGCACCACGAAGAAACCTGAACCGGTGACGGCGAGATCGAGGCCGCTGGTGGTCGACAGATAGGAACCAGCCTCGCCAATGGCGTAGCGCGTCTGGGTCGTTACGCCGGCCGGCTGGTAGGCGCCGGACCGGCTGTTGCCGATCACCATCGACGAGAATTCGGTCGAGGCGCGCTTGTAACCAACCGTATTGGCGTTGGCGATGTTGTCGGCGGTGGTAGCCAACCGGCTGCCCTGGGCGTTCATTCCGGAAACGCCGCTGCGCAAGACACCGTAAAGACTCATCGCTCATCTCCTGAAGCACTGTCATTGCTTGCAGGAAACACCGCCACCCTTGCGCGAAGCTTGTGATTGGAAAGCTAAAATTGGAAGTAAAACACTATCAATGCAGATATTATCTCGGTGTCTTCTGCCAGCATAGCTGGCGTTAACACGATATTCCGGATCTTTGCCCCTCTTGGCAAAAATACCAAGTCTCTTGACCGGTCATTTACGCCGAATGGGCCTCATACCCCACCGTCGTCAGTCTTGGGGAGCTTTCTCACCAGAACTGTGCCGAGTTGGAACACCACGGTTCGCCTGCCGACACAAGACACCTTGGCAACTTTTGATTGTATTCGCTGTCGCGTGGGGCGGCTGGGCGGCTCAGCTCTTGGCGCGATCCGCAAGCAAGGCGAAGGTGGCCTTTCGGGCCCCTTCTGGCGAGGCGATCAATGGCGTGGCATCGGTGACCTGATCTATGGAGCCGACAACCGGCCGGCCGCGCAGGAGCGGATCGACAATACTCGCGGCAAGGTCGGCGCTGAGGTCTTCCGCGTTGATCGTCGGAAACGGGCGGTCGTAATAGGGGCCGATCCTGGGCGTCACGGACAGCGGAAAGCCGGCAGCCGCATGCATTTCGGCGACAACAAGGCAAGCCTGCGCGAGACCTGCCTGGCGAGGCTCCCAGGTCTCGGCCTCCAGCACTGCCGTAAGCATCGGCAACAGTACCTCCGAGCTTGCAAGTCGAGCGAATGCCGAACCGAACCATTTGGCATAAGGCGCGTAGCGGCCTTCGAGCAGGAAGCAAACTCGCATGATGTCGCGTACGAGCCGCGCGGCGATGACGCGGGAGCCGAGGTCGTCACCGACGTAACCCGCCCGGCCGACAAAGGCCTGCTCGTCGGCGATGCGGCGCCACTGCGCCGCGAGCTTGTAAAGCGTGACGTCGCGCGGACAGCGAGCGAAGGTTTCCCTGAGATGCGGGAGAGCGCCTAGGCCGGTGTGGAACACCTCGCCGGCCGTCAGTTCCAACAGTTTCTGTTCAGGCAAGGAAAGCCAGATCAAGGCATCGAGCGGTGTCCCCGGATCAAGCGCAAGCGTCGTTCTCAACATGCCCTTGGCGGTGAAGACCTCGACGCCGTGTTCTGGACGCCCAAGGGCGTCTTCTGCGACAATCGGAGGATGCGGGCGAGAGCGGTAGCCGATGGGCTCGCCAAGGAAAGTCGCGGGCTTCACCGCGTCAAAGCCATCGATGATCGCCGCAGCGTGCGTCGCAAAGTCCCCATCGGTCACCACGAGCTGGACACGCGGTCCCCAATTGTGGTCACGCGACATGTCGTCGTCGAAACCGAGGAGCTCGGAGCCGTAGCCGAAAATCCCCGCATCGTGCCTGAGGCTGGGAAATGCTTCGTCCAGCCAGGGACGGACGACGTTCCGATAGAACAAGTTTGAGAGATGGACACCCTTCATCGCCGGTTCCGACTCAATGGGTCAGGTGCGTCTCGTTTACCACATTGGCGAACAACTGGGTCAGAACGGCGCTGACGTCACCGGATGGCGCGACTTCGGCATACAGACCTTCCGAGGCACAGGTTTTCATGTTGGTCGCGATCTTCGACTGGAAGGGCGCGATCCAGGTCGTGTACCAGGTGTTGCTCGGGATCTTCTGGTAGGTGGTGTAGAGGCTGGCGAGCTTTACGGCGTTGGCCTTGATATCCGAGCAGGCTGTGGTGTCGAGCGGTTGCTGACAACGGTCGCCAGTGAGCTTCTCCTTGCAGTTCTTCGGACGCTCGGCATCCTCCACGCCGTCGCTGATGAGGAAGAGAACCTTGATGGGATCATTCGCAGACAGCCCACTACCGCTCGTGCCAATGAGGGCCTTGATGTCCTTGAGGGCGGTCAGCAGGTCGGTTTGCTGATCGTTGTCGTAGTTCTGATAGGGAATCGTCATGAGGTCGACATTGGCCGCCGCGGTGGCGACGGAGGAAAGCGACGATGACAGGGCGGCGACCTGGGTGAGCTTGGTGACCTGCGCGTCGGGTCCCAGGGAGTAGACTGCCATCTTGTACTGGTTCGACACGAGCTGGCTGGCGGCCGCCTTGTTGATCATCGACTGAACGGCTCGGGACACCACCTGGTAACGAAGGGTGATGCCTCGTTGCTTGGCAAGGATGTAGGTGTCGTAGGTCGCGCCGGTGATATGACAGGCAAAGGCGCAACCCCCGTTCACGGCTTCAAGGGCGGAGATGTCGGCTGCCGTGGCACCTAGCCCCATGGATGGGCTGTTATCGATCAGAACATAGAAATTATAGTAGTAAATCGGCTTGTTTTGCGCCGTTGCACGCGCCGTGACTGCGACGTTGTTGACGCCGAACAGGCGAACGAAATAGGTGGGCACATCCGACGTCAGAGTGACGTCGGAGTTGAACGTATTGCTGGCGTAGCGCACCGAGATCTGCGATGATGTAATGCTTGAAAACCTTGAGCCACCGAAATTCGTCTGGGCGATCTTGAGAGCGTCACTCTCCGCCACCGCTATGTTGCCGACCGTCCCGGTCTGGATGACCTGCTTCACGGCGCTGGAACTCATGGATATGGCGCCAACGGCGGCGGCGTCAGCCGCCGACTGCAGCATGTCCTTGGTACGAGAGGCGATCGCATAGTCGACCGCGGCCCCGATCACGATCATCAACGGCAAGATGACAAGCGCAAAGATGATACTGATAGCGCCGGACCGGTCCGACCAGATCCCATCCCTGCCGCCCTGCAATCGTTTGCCCGGTCTGGCAATCTGCTTTGCGAAGAGCACCGATCACCCCCGTTTCGGCGAGGCAAGCCTTCTGGCCGCCGGTCATGCAGGCGTTCCGGCGTCCATCCCGCAAGCACCTGCATCGACGATCTGCGCATGAGCCGGTGAAATAATTGCTAAAGCTTAGGAGATTGCCACCTCGACGGGAGGCGGGTTGTAAAGTAAGGTGATCAGGATGGCGCGGAAATCGTTGACATTGGTCAGCGTCGGGCCGGTGATGATCGCATCGCCGAGCGCGCCGAAAAAGCCGTGACCATCGTTGTTGTCGAGGGCGGCTTGCGGGTTGATGCCCCGCGCCCAGGCACGGGAGAGACTGTCCGGCGTCAACAAGGCGCCGGCGATTTCTTCAAGACCATCGACGCCGTCGGTATCGCCGGCCAGTGCCCAGACGCTCTCAAAGCCCCGCAGATGCAGGCCGAGCGACAGCAGGAGTTCCACGTTACGACCTCCGCGCCCACCGCCGCGTAGCGTCACCGTGGTTTCCCCGCCCGACAGCAGAACGCAAGGCGGGGTGAACGGCTGGCCGCGCTGGACGACTTGACGCGCGACTGCGGCCAGCACGGCTCCTACGTCGCGCGCCTCGCCTTCAAGAGCATCACCGAGGATATGGGCGGCGAAACCGGCCTCGCGGGCCACGGCAGCGGCCGCCTCCAACGAGGCCTGAGGGGCGGCGACGATATGCGTCTCGTTGCCGGCGAGGCGAGGATCATCCGGCTTCACCGTCTCGCCACTTCCACTTTCGAGCAACGCTTCGGCAGCCGGCGGCAGGGCGATGCGGTAACGGCGGAGGATGGCGAGGGCATTCGCGCAGGTGGTGGGATCGCCGACGGTGGGGCCGGACGCGATATCGACAGGGTTGTCGCCCGGCACGTCCGATATCAGCAGCGTCACCACCTTGGCCGGATGGGCGAGGGCGGCGAGACGACCGCCCTTCACCGCCGACAGGTGTCGGCGGACGCAGTTCATCTCGGAAATCGGCGCGCCGGAGGCAAGCAGCGCCCGATTGACGGCTTGCTTGTCATCAAGGCTGATGCCATCCAGCGGGAGGGCAAGTAAAGCCGATCCACCGCCGGAGATCAGGCAGAGCACCGTATCGTCGGGCTCGGCAGCGGCGGCGAAGTCGCGGATGCGACGCGCCGCCTGAAGACCTGCGGCATCGGGTACGGGATGTGCCGCCTCGACGATCTCGATGCGCTCCGTCGGCACAGCATGGCCGTAGCGTGTCACCACCAGCCCTTCCAGCGGTCCGCTCCAGTGACGTTCCACAGCCCTTGCCATGGCAGCCGACGCCTTTCCGGCACCAAGGACGATCAGGCGCCCCTTTGGACCGGCCGGCAGGAAGGGCGGAATGCAGCGGTCCGGCTGAGCAGCAGCGATCGCCGCATCGAACATGGAGCGGAGGAGGGCGCGTGGATCGGCGGACATAAGCTTCACCTCAGCCTAACGAGCGGATCGCCGCCTTGTAGCTCTCGACGACGCCGGCACAGTCGGCCTCGGCGGCCACCAGCTTCGACGGGTGACCGTCCCAGGCGTTGGGACCGAAGCTGTGGCCGTCCGGTTTCTGGATCGTCTGACCGATGGCGATGCCCTCGGTAACGACGCGCACCGGACCCGAGCGGAGGGTGAACAACTCCGGCGCCACGAGATAAGCAGCCGCCGCGACGTCGTGCAGGCAACAGCCATCGACCTGATTGCGGCGTTGATACAGAGCCTCATATCCGCGCGAGATATCCCAGAGGAAGCGGCCCGCCTCGCCGCTTTCCGCCAGTTCCGCCGCGTCCGCGTGGCTCGCCACGCAATGACTGGTGACGTCGAGGCCGATGGCTGTCACCGGCCAGGCGGCGGTAAAGACCATATCGGCGGCATGCGGATCGTTGTGGACGTTGGCCTCGGCCGCCGGCGTCGCGTTGCCGCGCCGTCCGCCCCAGCCGAAGGCGCCGCCCATGATCACCACGTCTTTCACCAGCGTGGCGATGCCGGGATCGCGTTGAAGGGCGAGGGCAAGGTTGGTCAGCGGCGCGACGGCGAGAATGGTGACCTTGCCCGGGTTGGCCCTGACGATCTCGACCATCCGGTCCGCGGCATGGCCTCCGGCCGGTTCTGCGATGAAGCCGTCAACGACATGGGCGTCGCCGAGGCCGTCCTCGCCGTGAATGAAGGCGGGCGCCGACCGGCGAGCGATCGTCAGGGGCCGGCTCGCTCCCGCATAAACGGGCACGTCGATGCGGAAGCGTTGCGTGAGGTAGAGCGCATTGCGCGTGGTGACGTCGATTTCCGCATTGCCGAACACCGTGGTGACTGCGGCAAGCTTGATGCTGGGTTGCGCTTTCAGGAAGAGGAGAGCCATGGCGTCGTCGATGCCGGGATCGGTATCGAAGATGACAAGGTTTTTCTCGGTGTCGGCCATTCCTCATTTCCTTTGGCACAAGTCGGTCAACCGAAGCCGCGACAAGTGGCCTCGCCCATGTCAGCGACCATGGTTGCAAGGGATCAGGCGATCTCGTTGGCGATACGGTGGACGGCGCCGATGAAGGCGGTAGGACCGCCGCCGATCATGCCAAGTTTGATGCGGGTCTTGCTCATGTCCTGTCCTCAACCGATGCCGAGCAGCCGGCGGTTGGTCGCCGCGTCGACACCGCTCTGGGCGAAGTCGTCGAAGGCATGTTCGGTGACGCGAATGATATGGTCCTTGATGAAGGGGGCTCCCTCGGCGGCGCCGTCCTCGGGATGCTTCAACGCGCATTCCCATTCGAGCACGGCCCAGCCGGGATAGTCGTTTTGCGCCATCTTCGAGAAGATGGCCGAGAAGTCGACCTGACCGTCGCCGAGCGAGCGGAAGCGGCCGGGCCGGTCCACCCAGGACCGGTAGCCGCCATAGACGCCGGAACGGCCGGATGGATTGAGCTCGGCATCCTTGACGTGAAAGGCCTTGACGCGCTCGTGGTAGATGTCGAGGAAGGCAAGATAATCGAGCGCCTGCAGCACGAAGTGCGAGGGATCATAGAGGATGTTGGCGCGCGGATGGTTGCCCACCGCTTCCAGGAAGCGCTCGAAGGTGGCGCCGTCGTGCAGGTCCTCGCCGGGATGCAGCTCGAAGCAGGCGTCGATGCCAGCATCCTCAAAGGCATCGAGGATCGGCCTCCACCGACGAGCGAGCTCGGCGAAGGCCTCCTCGACAAGCCCTGCCGGTCGCTGCGGCCAAGGATAGACATAGGGCCATGCGAGGGCGCCCGAGAAGGTGGCATGCGCCGCAAGGCCGAGCCGGCGCGACGCTTCCGCGGCGAGCTTCAGCTCACGGGTTGCCCATTCGGTACGAGCCGCCGGATTGCCCCGCACCGCCTCCGGAGCAAAGCCGTCGAAGAGTTGATCGTAGGCCGGATGCACGGCGACGAGTTGGCCCTGGATATGAGTGGATAGCTCGGTGATCTCGACGCCGACCTCCCGCAACCGGCCTTTCAGCTCATCGGCATAGGTCTGGGATGTCGCGGCCTTCCTGAGGTCGAACAGACCGGCAGTGGTCGGAAGCTGCAATCCGACATAGCCGAGACCGGCCGCCCAACGCGCCAGTCCATCGAGGCTGTCGAAGGGCGGCGCGCCGCCGACAAACTGCGCCAGGAATATGCCCGGTCCCTTGATCGTTTTCATGGCGGTTCCCTCGTCTCCCGACGCCGCCGGGTCGCGCGGCCGACGGCACTCGAGGCAGCTTACATATCGTTTCAAGGGGAGGTAAGCCCCCGCACGACTTAGGTAGGCATCCTCGCCAGACAAGGCTGGCAAGAAACCCAACAAAATCAGTGATATCACTTACTTCCAGCTCACAAAACCGTCCGGTTTTCCGGACGGCTGTGAAGGACCTGTGTCCGAAAAGCCGGAAAAGCCGCCGCGTCAGCCTCAGAATTAAATCGATAAAACAATCGGTTAGCCGGCAGTTCAAGTTGGCACGCCTGATGCCATTCAAACGGCATGCGACGGCCGCCTTCCGAGGAGGGAACAAGGACGGAGGGTCGGGGCATGGTCGATCGGCCAAGGCAGCTCACAGGGCAGTCTCCGATCGAAGCCATCTCGGCGCCGGCGCGACCGGACGGCCGGACAGTCCAAGGGAAGGCCCGCCACGGGACGTGCGCCGGGCAGGAGGAACGAACATGACGGACATCACGCAGAACAATGCGATCGCGGTGGAGACGGGCGGCAGCCTTCTGTCCCGCGTCGCCACCTACAAGGTCGGCCCTGTGCCGCTTCCGCTCTATCTCGCCATTGCCGGCGTGGTCTTCGGCGCCTCGGTGATCGGCAAGCTGCCGGCCGACATGATCGGCGGCTTCGCCGCCATCATGGTGCTGGGGTTCCTGCTTGGCGAAATCGGCGGCCGCATCCCCTATCTGAAGAGCATCGGCGGCTCGGCCATCCTCTGCCTGTTCGTGCCCTCGGCCATGCTCGGCTATCAGATCATGAATCCGGCGACGTCCGATGCCATCAAGGCGGTGATGAAGACGTCGAACTTCCTCTATCTCTACATCGCCTGTCTGGTCACCGGCTCCATGCTCGGCATGAACCGCAAGGTGCTGATCCAGGGCTTCCTCAAGATGTTCGTGCCGCTTGCCGTCGGGACGATCGCCGCCGTCGCGGCCGGCGGGCTCGTCGGCATGGCCTTCGGCTACGAGTTCAAGCACACCTTCTTCTTCATCGTCATGCCGATCGTCGCCGGCGGCATCGGCGAAGGCATCCTGCCGCTGTCGCTTGCCTATTCCGACATTCTCGGCACGGCCCAGCCGGAACTGATCGCCTCTCTGATCCCGGCCGCCCTGATCGGCAATGTCGTTGCCATCATCTCTTCGGGCGTCCTGAAGCGCATCGGCGAGAAGAAGCCCCAGTATTCCGGCAACGGTCTGCTGGTCCGCACCGGCAACGACAACGAGCTCCTCAAGGAGATGGCCGTCGAGAAGAAGATCGAACTGCCGCTGATGGGCGCTGGCCTGCTGATGGCCTGCACCATGTTCATCCTCGGCGCCTTCCTGTCGCCGTTCACCGGCATTCCCGGCCCAATCCTGATGATCATCGGCGCAGCGCTGCTCAAGGTGTCGAAGCTCATCCCCGAGCGGATGGAGACCGGCGCCCACCAGATGTACAAGTTCATGACCACCAACATGACCTTCCCGCTGCTGGTCGGCCTCGGCACGCTCTACGTCCCCTGGAATGACCTGATCGCCGCCTTCACCCCCGCTTACTTCGCCATCTGCGCGTCTACCGTTCTGGCCATGGTCGCCTCGGGCTGGCTGATCGGCAAGGTGCTGAAGATGTATGAGGTCGAAGCGGCCATCGTGACCTGCTGCCATTCCGGCCTCGGCGGCACCGGCGACGTCGCCATTCTCTCGGCGTCGAACCGCATGGGCCTGATGCCCTTCGCCCAGATCTCCACCCGCATCGGCGGAGCGGCCATGGTGGTGCTGGCAGTGTTCCTCCTGAAGGCCCTCGGCTGATCCCTTCAACCCCGACATGCATCGGCCGCCCGGCTTTCCCGCCGGGCGGCCTTGCGCTATCGATGGATCACGATCAGCGGGAGGATCCGGATTGGCCGAGGACGCCGAGAGCATCGAGCCGAAACGCCGTCGGTTTCGCCTCGCAGCGGTACTGCCGTTGGCGGGAGCGCTTGCCATCGCGGCCGTGGTCGCCTTCGTCGCCTATCGCGCCGTCTTCGAGCTGTCTCTGTCCGGCACCCGGGCCAATGCCAGCCACCGGCTCGATCTCTATGCGGCGAGCTTCGAGCGCGAGATCGGCAAATACGCAAGCTACCCCTATGTGATGGCGCTCGACGGCAGCATCCTTGCGCTGCTCGCCAATCCCACGGATTCGCTGCTGCGCTATCGGGCCGACAGCTACCTCGAAGCGCTGAACGATCGCATCGGCACGCTCGACGTCTTCCTGCTCGACAAGACCGGCCGGGTGATCGCCTCCAGCAACTGGAACAAGTGGGACAGCTTCGTCGGTCGCGATCTTTCCTATCGACCCTATTACCAGAACGCCGGCGTCGGCCGGGTGACGCGCTTCTACGGCATCGGCACCACCAATCGGCAGCCGGGTTATTTTCTGGCGACGGCGATCTCGCGCGGCAACGACACGCTGGGCATCGGCGTGGTGAAGGTCAGCCTCGAACAGCTCGAACGCTCCTGGGCATCGGCGGAATCTCCGGCCATTCTCAGCGATGAGCACGGCGTCGTGGTGCTGTCGTCAGTGCCGGCCTGGAAATACGGAACGCTGGTGGCGCTCGACGAGAAGGCGCGGCGGGAGATCGCCGAGGCCCAGCAATACAACGACCGGCCGCTTGCGCCGATCGGGCTTTCCACCCTGCGCCAACTCGACGACGGCACCCGCATTGTGCGCCTGCCGGGTGCGGCCGGGTCGGACAGCAGCTTCTCGACGGAGGGCCTGTTCCTTGCCGAAAGCCGGGCGATGCCCGAGACGCCGTGGACGCTCACGGTGTTCACCGATCTCTCGGAGATGGACGATCTCGCGCGTCTGTGGGCGGCGCTCGCCGGCCTCGGCAGCCTCTTGTGTCTGGGGCTTCTGGCGGTCTATCGCCAGCGGCGACGGCATCTTCGCGAAATCCTGGCGGCGCGCGCCGCGTTGCAGCGCGCCCACGATCACCTCGAAAGCCAGGTGGCGGACCGGACAGCGGCGCTGTCGTCTGCTAACGAGCGGCTGCGGGAGGAGGTGGAGGAACGGGAACGTGCCGAGCGCACGCTGCGCGATGCGCAGTCCGGCCTCGTACAGGCCAGCAAGCTCGCAAGCCTCGGCCAGCTTTCGGCCGGCATCGCCCATGAGCTCAACCAACCTCTAGCCGCCCTCGTTACACTGTCCGGCAATGCCGTGAGATTCCTCGAGCGTGGCGAGTTCGACACCGTCCGCGGCAATCTCGAACGCGTCCGGCCACTGGTCGAGCGTATGGGCAACCTGACGGGCGAACTCAAGAGCTTTGCCCGCAAATCGTCCGGCGAGCCGCAGCGCGTCGGATTGCGCAAGCTCATTGACGACGTGCTGTTCCTGCTCAACCATCGCCTGACGCGAGGAGGGGTGGCCGTGACGATCGACATCGACGGAGGCGATATCGAGCTCTGGTGCGACGCCAACCGCTTCGAGCAGGTGCTGCTCAACCTGATCGGCAACGCCGTGGACGCCATGGAAGGGCAGGATGATCAGCGCATCCATCTCTCCGCCCGCCTCGAGGGCGACTTTGCCCGCATCGATATTCGCGACAGCGGCCCCGGCCTGCCGCCGGAACGGCTCGCCCACATGTTCGAGCCCTTTTTCACCACCAAGGCGCCCGGCGTCGGTCTCGGTCTGGGGCTGACAATCTCGGCCGGCATCATTCGCGACTTTGGCGGTGAGCTCGTCGCCAGCAACGCCGAGGGGGGAGGCGCCGTGTTTTCGATGACCATTCCGATCGGAGCCGGGGAGGCGACATGACGAAGCCCACGATCGATGACCTCCGGGTGCTGATCGTCGAGGACGATCCCGACGTGTTGCTCGGCTGCGAGCAGGCGCTTCAGCTTGAGGGCATGCAGACGATCGGCACGGGTTCGGTCGAGGAGGCGCTCAGGCGGATCGCCGAGGCGCGGCCGGGCGTCATCGTCTCGGATGTGCGTCTGCCCGGCCGCGACGGCCTGTCGCTTCTGAGGGAGATGCAGGCCGCCGATGCCGATCTCCCGGTGATCCTGATCACCGGCCATGGCGATGTGTCACTGGCCGTTCAGGCCATGCGATCGGGTGCCTACGACTTCATCGAGAAGCCCTTTTCGCCTGAGCATCTGGTCGAGGTGGTGAGGCGGGCCCGCGAGAAGCGGGCATTGACGATCGAGGTCCGCCGCCTCCGCCATAAGCTCACGGACGGCGGTCGGCTGGAAGGACGGATCATCGGCCGCTCGCCGGCCATGGTGAAACTCCGGCGCGTCATCGCCGACATCGCGAGCACCAATGCCTCGGTGCTGATCAGCGGCGACACCGGCACCGGCAAGGAACTGGTCGCCCGCTGCCTGCATGACGAAAGCTCGCGTCGCAAGGGGCATTTCGTGGCGATCAATTGCGGTGGCCTACCGGAGCATCTCGTGGAAAGCGAGCTGTTCGGCCATGAGGCCGGCGCCTTCACCGGCGCCACCAAGCGCCGCATCGGCAAGATCGAGCATGCGAGTGGCGGTACGCTGTTTCTGGACGAGGTCGAGACAACGCCGGTCAGCGTTCAGATCAAGCTCTTGCGTGTCTTGCAGGAGCGGACGCTGGAGCGGCTCGGGTCGAACACGTCCGTTTCAGTTGATTGCCGCATCGTCGCCGCCGTCAAGGGCGACCTCGGCAAGATGGCGGCCGAGGGCCGCTTCCGGTCCGATCTCTACTACCGCCTCGCCGTCGCCTCGCTGGCATTGCCGGCACTCCGGGATCGGCGCGAGGACATTCCGCTGCTGTTCGCCCACTTCGCCGAACAGGCGAGCGTCGTGCATGGCCGCCCCGCGCCGGTGCTCGACGACACCCGTCTCGGCACGCTGATGGCCTATGACTGGCCGGGCAACGTGCGCGAGCTCCGGAATGTTGCCGATCGCTGCGTCCTCGGCATTGAGGCTGGGTTCCCCCCCTTTGCCGAGGCGACCGCCGTCGAGCCCTTGTCGCTGACCGAGGCGGTCGCGGCCTTCGAGCGAGCGATGATCGTCGACGCGCTCGGCCGCAGTGGCGGTGGCCTCGGCCCGACCGCGCAGTTGCTCCGAATCCCGAAGTCGACCCTCTACGACAAGATGACGCGTCTCGGCCTCGCCGATGGCGACCGAGACGCGCAATAGCCCGTTCAGGCGAATTCGGGTAGACGCGGCGTGCTGGCGAGGAGACGCTGCGTATAGGGATGCTTGGGTGACGAGAGTATATCGCGTGCCGTCCCCTGTTCGACGATGCGGCCCTTTTCCAGGATGACAAGATCCTGGCAGAGAAGGGCCACGAAGCCGATGTCGTGCGAGACCAGAGCCAGGGTCGTCCTTGCCGACAGGGACTTCAGAAGCTCAACGATGCGGATGCGCGTCGTAAGATCGAGCGCGCTCACCACCTCGTCGGCCAGCACCAGCTCCGGCTCCGATACGATGGCTCTCGCGATGGCGATGCGCTGGCGCTGGCCACCGGAGAACTCATGCGGATATCGGCCGGCAGCGTCGGGCGGCAGATCAACCGATGCCAAAGCCCCGGCGACGGCGGCATCGATGTCGGTTTCCACGTTCAGAGATCGCAGGGGCTCGGCGACGATGTCGGCGATCTTCTGGCGCGGATCGAGCGAGGAATAGGGGTCCTGAAAAACAGCTTGGACCGATCGGCGGAAACCGCGCATGAACGGCCGGTTGCGCGGATCGAGTGGCGCGCCGCGAAAGGTGACCTTGCCGGAGGTCGGCTGGGCGAGGCCGAGCAGCAGGCGCAGGATGGTGGTCTTGCCGGAACCACTTTCTCCGACGATGCCGAGATTGCGGCCGGCCTCGATGCTGAGGTCGACGCCATCGAGCACCTTGCGGCCACGGCCGTAGGCGAAGGAGACGGCGGCGAGATCGATGAGGCTCATAGCGCCGCTCCGATGGCTTGATCGAAGGCGCGCGCCGCTTCGACGAGGCCGAGGGTATAGGGATGGCGCGGCCGGCCGAACACCTCGGCTATAGGTCCTTGCTCGACCATCTCACCGGCTCGCAGAACCACGACACGATCGACGGCCGTTCCTACCACCGGCAGATCATGGCTGATGAAAAGGAGGCCCATGTTCTCCTCGCGCACCAGCGTTTCGAGAAGCGTCAGTACCTCGGCCTGCGTGGTGACGTCGAGCGCCGTGGTCGGTTCGTCGGCGATGAGCAGGCTCGGCCGGCAGGCGAGCGCCATGGCAATCGCCGCCCGCTGGCGCTGACCGCCCGACATTTCATGCGGATAGGCGCGGGCGAGGCGCGCGGGATCGGGCAGGGCGACGCGGACCATCAGACCGAGCACTTCGGCTTGGACATCGACCGACCGGCCGTCGCGGTGGGCACGGCGGCGCACCGCCTCGGCGATCTGCTTGCCAATACGCATCAGCGGATCGAGGGCGGTCAGAGGCTCCTGGAAGATGGTGGCCACCGCCGTTCCCCTGAGACCTGCGACATCGCGATCTGCAGAGCCGATCACTTCCCTGTCGGAAAGACGGATGGAACCGGAGGCGGTCATGCCATCTGGCAACAGGCCGATGGCAGCGAGGGCCGTCAACGACTTGCCGGACCCGCTCTCACCGATCAGGCCGACGCGTTCTCCAGCGGCGACCGACAGCGACACGTCGGAGACCAAAGGCCGGCCGACGTGACGGATAGTGAGATTTTCGATGGTGAGAAGATCGGCCATCAACGCCTCCGCCGGGTCGGGTCGGCGACGTCACGGAGGCCGTCGGCGAAGAGGTTGAGGCCAATCACCAGCGATACCAGAGCGATGCCGGGAGCGATGGCGCCGAAGGGAGCCGTGTAGACGGTGGCCTGGGCCTCCTGCAGTAATCGTCCCCAGGACGCATTGGGCGGCGGCGCACCGAGACCCAGGTAGGACAGCGATGCCTCGGCGATCACGGCAAGGCCGAACTGCAGGGCGAAGTTGACGATGAGCGTCGGCCAGATATTGGGCAGCACGTGGATGCGGACGATGCCGAGCCAGCCGGTTCCCGATACGCGCGCGGCGGTGATGTAGTCCATCGCCAGCACGCGCCTTGCCAGGATGCGGGTCAGGCGGGCGACGATGGATGAGGCGGCAATGCCGATGGCCAGAATGGCGGTGCCGAGACTAGCGCCGTCGCTGGCTGCCACGATCAGCATGGCGAGCAGCAGCGTCGGGAAGGCGATCAGGATATCGAGCGTCGCCGCCAGCACGTCATCGACAGCGCGCGAAGCGAAGGCGGCCAGCAGTCCGACCGTGACGCCGATGGCCGCCGCGATGGCCACCGCACCGATGCCGACGCTGAGGGCGATGCGCGCGCCGATCATGATCTCGGTGAAGAGGTCGCGGCCGAGCCGGTCGGTACCGGCCCAATGGGCGAGCGACGGCGGCGCGAGGCGGCCGCCGGTCATGGCTGTCGGGTCGTAAGGCGTCCATATAAGCGTCAGAAGGCCGACGACGACATGAAGGCCGACCAGCGTTGCGCCGATGAGGAAGGCGGGTGTCAGGCGCAACCTGGGCAGCGGGGCGAAGGCGGGGGTTGCGTCGCTCATGGCCGGGCTCCGCTCGGCCCGCGCAGGCGGGGATCGACGAGGCGCTGCACGAGGTCGGCGGCGAAGCCGACCAGCAGCACCAGAAGCGTCGAGATGAACAGAACGCCCTGAACGCTCGGATAATCGCGCTGCTCGATGCCGCTCAGCAGCATGGAGCCGAGGCCGGGCAGCGAGAAGACACGCTCCACCACCACGGCGCCAAGCAGCGTCGAGGCCAGTTCGATGCCGAGAATGGAAATCACCGGTACGGCGCCGTTGCGAATGCCATGGCGGACGAGCGCTTCCCCATAACCGGCGCCGAGTGCGCGGGCGGTTCGGAGATAGTCGGAGCCGATGACGTCGAGCGTTGCCGAGCGAACGTAGCGAATGAGAGAGGCCGACATGACCAGGGCGATAGTCAGGATCGGCAACGCAAGCTGATGGAGGGCGGCGAGCGGATCGCGCCACCAGCCGGACGTCGGAAAGCCGCTCGACGGGAAGAGACGCAGCTTCACGGCGAAGGCGGTGACCAAAAGGATGCCGATCCAGAAGACCGGGATGGCAACACCGAGCTGCGAGATCACCGAAATGAGACTGCCATACCAGCGGTCGCGCTTGACGGCGGCCAGGATGCCGAGCGGCAGGGCGATCAGGATCGCGCCGGTGAAGGCGAGAGCGGTCAGCGGCAGCGTCAACGTCAGGCGGCGCCCGATTTCCTCAAGCACCGGCACGCCGGACACGAAGGATGCGCCGAGATCGAAACTAGCGAGCTGGCCCAGATAACGAACGAACTGTGCGAAGATCGGCAGGTCGGAGCCAACCTGACGGCGGGCCGCCTCGATCTGTTCGGGATCGGCCCCCACGGAGACGAGCGCATTGGCGGGATCGCCAGGCAGGAGGCGCAACAGCAGGAACAGGACAGCGGCGGCGATCAGCACGGAAACGAGGAGGATCGCCGTCCGACGGACGAGATAGGCGAGAATGGCGGCACCTTTGAAAAAGCGGCTAACGCCGCCCGAGCTTAGGTCGGGCGGCGTTGGGTGTCGAGCGAGGCGAGAGAGATCATTCCGCCTTCTTGATGCCGTAGGCGAAGAACTGCGAGTTGAGGCCGTTGAGCGGGTAGCCGGTGACCGACTTCTTCGACACCACGATCTGCGGATAGAGGTAGAGCCAGTTGCTGGCCGCGTCCTCGGCGATCTGGATGTTGGCTTCCTTCAGCTTCTCGGTCTGCTCATCGACGGTCTTGGCTTCCTCGGAGGCCTTGATCAGATCGACGACCTTGGGGTTGTTGTAGCCCCAGTAGAAGTCGGGGTTGCCGTAGAAGACGATGTCGCGGTGGTTCACGTGCTCCTGCAAGGTCGCCTGGAAGTCGTGCGCCTTGTAGATCTTGGTGTACCACTCGTTGGCCGTGATGACGTTGATCTCCACCTTGACGCCGACCTTGGCCAGCTCGCCCTGCAAGAACTGCGCGGCGATCGGATGCGGGTCGTAGTTGGGCGTGTCGATGGTGAAGGTGAAGCCGTCGGGGTAGCCGGCCTCGGCGAGCAGCGCCTTGGCGCTTTCCGGATCGTAGGCATCGGTCTTGGTGAGATCGACGTACCAGGGATCGGTCGGCGGCACGAAGGAGCCGATCAGCGTGCCATACTCTCCCCACACCGCCTCAAGCAGCTTCTTGTCGTCGACAGCCCGGGCGAGCGCCTTGCGCACCTTGACGTTGTCGAAGGGAGCGACACGGTCGTTGTAGGCCAAGAGCAGCTTGGTGGTCGACTTGCCCTCGGCAACGGTGAAGTCGGGATTATCCTTGAACTGGGCCAGCGAATCCGGGCTCTGCACCGAGGTGATGACGTCGACGGCACCGGTCAGGAGCGCGTTGTTGAGGGCAGTCGCCTCGGTGAAATACTTGAAGACCACTTCGCCGTTCTCCGGCTTCGGACCCCAATATTTGTCGAAGCGCTTGACGGCAAGCTGCGAGCCGCGCTGCCAACCTTCGAGGGCATAGGGACCGGTGCCGTCCTCAGTGGATTGCAGGTCCTTGGCCTTGTCGTTGATCACCCAGACATAGGAGAGGTTGTAGGGGAGCGAGATCGAGCGCGAGGATAGCTTGATGATGACGGTTGCCTCATCAGGCGTTTCGATCGAGGCGATCGGCTTCAGCGAGTTCTTGCGCGAGCTTTTGCTGTCGGACGAGGTGACGCGCTCGATCGACCACTTGACGTCGGCCGACGTCAGCGGGTCGCCGGAATGGAAGGTGACGCCGGGCTGCAGCGTGAAGGTGTAGGTGAGGCCGTCCTCGGAGACCTTGAAGTCCTTGACGAGGCTGGGCGACACCGTGCCGTCGTCATTGAGGCGGAACAGCGCCTCGTAGACATTGCCGTTGAATGCCTCGTTGATGCCCTGGCCGGCGCCAGCCGTATTGTCGAGGTTCTGCGGCTCATAGAGCGAGCCGACATTGATGGTGGCGTCGGGACCGCTCTCGGCGGCGAAAGCCGGTGCCAAGCCCATCAGAAGCAGCGTGGCGGTCGTCGTGGCCTTCAAAACCGAAAGCGGTTTCAAGGCGGAGCGCACGGGCGAAGCGGTCATGTTTCTCTCCTCGGATGGCGGCCGACTGGGCGACCTGTTGGCGGCCAGTCTAGCCGAGGCACGGGAAATGAGAATGTCGGCGCCGCCTCAAATGGTCGGCGTCATGGAAACAGGTTTGCACAAACTGGGCATTATCCGGATTAATTTACTCGTCTAGACATCCCCAAGCAAGGCAGGCTGGATTGTCGGAATTTACAGGAGTGGCTCGCCGTCGATGATATCGATCGACGCGTGATAGCTGTTGCCGATGGTGCACACCTTGTGCGCCTCTTCGATGAGGGACCGGCGCTCGGCATCGTTGAAATCACCCTCGATGGCAAAGCGGCAGGTCTGGCGGGCAATGCGTGACGGCGGTTCGGTGGCCTTGGCGCCGATCACCTCCACCGAAACCGCGCCAAGCCGATCGTTGAGGCCGAGGTTGCGCGCCGCGATGCGAACGCTGAGCGCAAGGCAGCCGGCCAACGACGCATCCAACAGTTCCAGCGGGTTGAAGCCTTCCATCGACGGCGAACCGGCCAGGGGCAGGCTGGCGCCCGAGCGGGCGACCACATTGCCACGGCCGCTGCGATCGAGACTGGCGGTGGCGCCCATCGGGCGGATCCTGACCTGCGACATGGAGTTCTCCTCTCAGGTAACGCGTGGCGTCAGGATATCCGGATTGAGGGATAGTTGCGAGAAACGAATGCCCGCAAAAGAAGCGGCGGCGGATCGTTGCCGATACGCCGCCGTAGTCTGTGGGGGGAGGTTTGCTGCTTTTCTTGGGGAGGACTGGGATCGTTACACGTCGAAGAGAGCCGGCAGGATCACCATGTCGCGGACGATGACGTTGCGCGGCCGCGTCAGCATGAACAGAACGGCTTCGCCGACTTCCTCGGCCTCGATCAGGCCACCGGCGGCCTTCTCGGCAGCGAGGCGTTCCGGCACCCAGTCCTTCAACAGGGCGGTGACAACCGGACCGGGCTGGATCGCGCCAACGCGCACGCCATCCTTGGCCACCTGGCGGCGGACGGTGTGGACGAAGGCCTGCACGGCGTGCTTGGACGCGGTGTAGATCGGCTCGACCTTGACCGGCACCACGCCGGCCACAGAACTGGTCACCAGGATGTCGCCGCGCTTGCGTTCAATCATGTAGGACAGAACCGCATGCACGCTGCGGAAGGCGGCGTTGATGTTGAGGTTCAGCATGCGGTCCCAGGCGTCGGGATTGCCGGTGGCGGCGTCACCGCCGATATAGGCGCCGGCATTGGCATGCAGGATGTCGAGCTTGCCGGCCTTTTCCAGGATCTGCGGCAGCATGGTGGCGACGCTCTTGGGATCCAGAAGGTCGACGCGCACCGGGAAGGCATTGGCGCCGATCTCGGCGCAAGCCGTAGCAAGGCCCTGTTCGTCGCGGTCGACGATGGCGACCTTGGCGCCGGCGCTTGCCAGGGCCTTGGCGGACGCCAGGCCGATGCCGGAAGCGCCACCGGTGATGGCGGCAACCTGACCTTCGATACTCACAGCCATTTCAGTCTCCTTTGTCCGTAACCCACGGACTTTCGCTTCTGTTTATTGGGCGTTTCCTCTGGCCTTCACGCGGCTTGAAGCAGGCCGCCGAGGCGCATTTGTTCGATCATCCAGCGCCGGGCCGTGGCGATTTCCACCACCGGCTCGTCGGACTTCTCCGTCCACATCTCCATCAAGAAGGGGCCGCGATAGCCGAGCTCGGCAAGCGTGGCGAAGCAGGCCTTGAAGTCGACGCAGCCGTCGCCGAAAGGCACGTCGCGGAACTGGCCGGGATAGTCGCCGGTGACCTTGCGCGTGTCTTTCAGGTGAATGGCGACGATGCGGTCGATGCCCGCCCGAAGCTCCGCCTGGACGTCGTTGCCCCAGGCAGTGAGGTTGCCGAGGTCGGGGTAGACGCAGAAGTAGGGTGAGTGGATGAGCTGGTCGTATTCGCGCCAGCGGGTGATCGAGTTGATGAAGGCGGTGTCCATGATCTCGACCGCCAGCATCACCTGCGACTTGGCCGCCTCACGCACCGACCACTGCAAGCCCTCGATGAACCGCTCCTTGGTGCCAACGTCGGCCTCTTCGTAGTAGACGTCATAGCCGGCGACCTGAATGGTGCGGATGCCCAGGTCGACGCAGAGGTCGATGGCCCGGCGCATGATATCGCGCGCCTTGACGCGGGTCGCCGCATCGCGGCTGCCGAAGGGGAAACGGCGGTGCGCCGACAGGCAGACGCTCGGCACTGACACGTCGAAATCACGCACGGCGGCGCAGAAGGCCGCGCGCTCCGCCTTCGACCAGCTCAGCCGCGTCATGCGCTCGTCGGTCTCGTCGATCGACATTTCCACAAAGTCGAAGTCGAGAGCCTTGGCGAGCGCCAGCCGCGCCGGCCAGTCCAGGTCCTTCGGCAGCGCCTTTTCGTAGATGCCCAGCGGGTTGGGCAACGCCTCTCGGGTCACGTCATCCTCCAGATCTGATGGCTCTCTCAGCGTCCGGCCGGAAGGGCGGACAGCGTTTCGGCCAGGCGGCGGAACGCCGCATATTTCTCGCGATAGGCAGGGAAGCTCTTGGCGTCGGGCTCGATCAGCGCACCGGACGGGCACATGGCGGCCATGGCCTCACGGAACCCCTTGTGGACGCCGGAGCCGACGGCGGCGGCGATGGCCGCACCCAGGCAGCCGGACTGTTCGACGTGCATCACTTCGACCGGCATTTCCGAGATGTCGGCGACCATCTGCATCCAGGGCTTGGAGCGGGTCGGGCCACCGGTGAGGCGCAGCGTCTTGTCACGACCGGACAGCTTGACGATCCGTTCGAGGTGAACGTGCTGGGAGAAGCAGATGCCCTCGTAGACCGCTTGCAGCACCTGGCCGAGGCCATGGGCGTTGGCGAGGCCGTGCAGGCCGGCCGACAGATCGTCGCCGAGGTTGGAGGCGAAGAGATAGGGCAGGAACTGGATGCCGGTGCCCGCCTTCGGCAGCGCCGAGATCATCAGGTCGGCTTGGCGATAGCAGTCGGGCATGCCGCCGAGGAAGGTACGGACGAACCATTCGAGGTTGCCGGCCGAGGTCGGGCTGCCTTCGTGAACGAAGTAGCGATCCGGCATGCAGTAGCGACCCCAGATGTAGGGCCAGGTGTCGCCCTGCGGCTTCAGGATTTGGTCGGTGGTCCATGTGACGATGGTCCAGGTGCCCATCACCACGTTGACAAAGCTCGGATCGGCCAGACCGGCACAGACCGCAGCCGACACCACGTCAAAGAAGCCGCCGAACACCGGCGTCCCGATCTTGAGCCCTGTTTCGTCGGCGGCCTTGGCGCTCAGTCCGGCGACACACTCCTCCGACCCGACGACCGGCGGCAGGCAGCCCTCCATCTCGTCGATGCCGAACATCTTGAAGAGCGCGGGGTCGTAGGCGCCTTTCTCGACGTTGTAGAGATTGCTGCCGGAGATGTTGGTGACCTCGGCGGCGAAGACTCCCGTCAGCTTGTAGCGGATGAAATCGTGGGCCATCAGCACGTGGCGCGTCCGGCGGTAGTTGTCCGGTTCGTTGTCCTTCATCCAGGCGAGTAGCGACACCGGATGGCCGGTCCAGAGCTGCTGGTAGCCGTAACGATAGCTCGCCGCGTCGAGCCCCTTCGCCTTCCAGTCCTTGACGATGGACAGCGAGCGGTTGTCCGAGGAAATGACGCCGTTGCGCACCGGCTCGCCATCGGCATCAAGGGCATAGAGGCCCTTGCCGTGGGCGGAGAAGCTGACGCCGGCGATGTCGTCGGCTGCGACACCAGCTTCCGCGACAACCCGGCGGATGGTGCCGACCACGATGCGCCACATGGCGTTCATGTCGCGCTCGGACCAGCCGAGGTGGGCGGCAACGCCGTTGTCCACTTCGGAGGCCACGGCCTTTTCGTGCCCTTCGGCGTCATAGAGGCCGCTCTTGATGACGGTGCCGCCGATATCGATTCCGAGAAAATAGGTCACGGCTCTTGGTCCTCTTGGAAACGCGGGACTGGTCCGGCCGGATGCCGGCAAAGAGGGGTCGTCCGCCGAACGTGTGGGTTCGGCAGGGGCTTCGCGGTTGGAGTGGTCGGGTCGTGGTCGGGGAGGCGCCCCAAGAGGGTCGAGGCGCCTCGTTTGTTTCGATGTCAGCGGGAGTTCTGCTTGCGGAGGTAGCCTATGAGCACGGCGACCAGCAGGATCACGCCCTTGACGACACGCTGGCTGTAGGGGGACAGGCCAATCATGTTGAGGCTGTTGTTGAGCACGCCGAGCAGCAGGGCGCCGATCAGGGTGCCGACGATATGGCCGCGGCCACCGGTGATCGCCGTGCCGCCGAGGACGACCGCCGCGATGGCGTCGAGCTCCACGCCGATGGCCGAGTTGGGCTGGCCGGACAGGAGGCGAGAGGTCTGGATCATGCCGGCGATGGCGGCGGTGAAGCCGGAGATGGCGTAGACCATCAGCTTGATGCGGGCGGTGCGGATGCCCGAGAGGATGGCCGCGTCCTCGTTGCCGCCGACGGCATAGACGTAGCGGCCGATCGGCAGGCGATTGAGCACGAAGTAGGCCGCCGCGAAGACGATCAGCATGATCAGCGTCGGGATCGGCAGGCCGAGCACGTACTCACGGCCGAGGAAGCCGAAATCGCGGTCGATCGGAAGCGGATAGCCGTTGGTGTAGATGAGCCCGAGGCCGCGCGGGATCTCCATCATTGCCAGCGTGACGATGATCGGGGGCAGGGCGAAGCGGGCGATGAAGAAGCCCGACACGGCGCCGGTCAGAGCGCCACCGAAGATGGCCACTAGCGCCGCTGCCCAGAAGGGGAAGCCCATGTTGGCGATCATGCCGGCCATCAGTGTCGAGGCGAGCGCCACGATGGCGCCGACCGAGAGGTCGATGCCGCCCGTCAGAATGACGAAGGTCATGCCGACGGCGATGATGCCGGTGGTGGAGACCTGACGGGTGATGTTCATCAGGTTGTCGACCGTGAAGAAGTTCTCGTTCATCGTCGCGGTCAGGATCATCAGGACGATCAGCGCCACGAAGGAAACGAACTCCGGCCTGGCGACGGCGGCCCTGGCAAGGCCGACCAGTCCGGCGGGCTGTTCGCGCGACGTTGTGCCGCTGGCAGCAGCTTCACCCATTTTCACCTCCCGAGGCGTAAAGCATGATTTTTTCTGAGTTGATGTCGGCGCCGGTCAGCGTGGCGCGGATGGAGCCGTAGCGCATGACCAGGACGCGATCGCAAAGGCCGATCACCTCCGGCAGATCGGACGAGATCACAACGACGCCGAGACCCTGCGCCGCCAGTTCCTGGAGCATGACGTAGATTTCGGCCTTGGCGCCCACGTCGATGCCGCGGGTCGGTTCGTCGAAGATCAGGAGCTTGCAGTTGCTGGCCAGCCAACGGGCGATGATCACCTTCTGCTGGTTGCCGCCGGAAAGCTCCGAAACCGTCTTGAGGTCGGAGGTGGTGCGGATACGCATGCGCTGAATGAAGCGGTCGCTAAGAACCTTCTCCTCGCGCGGCAAAACCATTCCGAGCTTGTTGGTGAGCCGGTTGAGCGTGCTGATGACGATGTTGGAGCGGATGGAGAAGGGCAGGAACAGTCCGGTCCGCTTGCGATCCTCCGGCAGGTAGCCGATGCCGTGGCTCAGCGCCTCGTGCGGCGAGCGCAGTTCGATCGGCTTGCCCTGGAACAGCACTTCCTTCTCGATGGAGGCGTCGCGGCCGATCAGTGCCAGGAAGCTTTCGGTGCGCTTGGCGCCGACCAGCCCGGCAACGCCCAGGATCTCGCCGCGGCGCACCTCGAAGGAGATGTCGTCGGATCCGGGGAAGCGCAGCTTGCGCACCTCCATGATCGGCGGTTCGGCGTCGTCGGCCGTTCCCCGCTTGGGCGGGAAGGCCTGTGTCACCTCGCGGCCGACCATCTTGGAAATCAGTTCGTCCTGGGTGCAGCCGGCGACCGGCCCGGTGTGGACGTGACAGCCGTCGCGCAGCACCGACACGGTGTCGGCAATCTCGAAGATTTCCTCGAGATGGTGCGAGATGAAGAAGCAGCCGACGCCGAGGGCCTTGAGACGCTCGATCACCTCGAACAGCTTCTTGACCTCACGTGGGGTCAGCGTCGCCGTCGGTTCGTCGAGCACCAGGAAGTTGCATTTGAAGATGGTCGCCTTGACGATCTCAACGGACTGCTGCTCGGCCACCGTCAGTTCGGCGACGGGGCAGTCGAGCGGGAAATGCATGTCGAGCCGGTCGAGGGCCTCGCGGGCCATGCGGCGCATGGTGCGGCGGTCGAGGGTGCCGAGCTTGGTGCGGATCTCGCGGCCGAGAAACACATTCTCATAGGCATTGAGGTCGGGGACGAGGCTGAATTCCTGGAAAATGATGTTGATACCGAGCTTTTCCGACTCTCGCGTACGGGTCGGATGGACCGCTTCTCCATCGATCAACAACTCGCCCTCGTCGGCCTGATAGACGCCGGAGAGGATCTTCATCAGCGTCGACTTGCCGGCGCCGTTTTCGCCGACCAGCGCGTGGACTTCGCCGCGCTTCAGCGAGAGGGACACATCGTTGAGGGCGACGATGCCGGGGAACCTCTTGGTGATATGTTTCATTTCGAGCATGGCGGAACCCTCGGAGCGCCGTCGAGACGGCGGTACTGATCGGACTGTCCGGAAAGCGGGTTCGCCGCGGGGAGGGCGCTGGCCTCTCCCCGCGACGGATCGATTACCAGGCGAAGGTTTCCGCGTTGGTCTTGTCGACCAGCTCAACGTCGATCGGGATCACGGCCGGAACATGGGCACCCATGTACTTGGCGAGCGCGATCGCGAGACCGATGCGCATCTGGTCGCGCGGGAACTGAGCGGCGGTCGCCTTGAAGGCGGAGCCGGCATTGATCGCCTTGACCGCTTCCGGAGCGCCGTCAACGGAGGTCAGCACCACGTCCTTGCCCGAGCCTTCGATGGCAGCGAGAACGCCCATGGCGCCGCCGTCGTTGACCGAGAAGATGCCCCTGAGATCCGGATGGGACTGCATCATATTCTCGGCGACGCCGACGGAGATGTCGCGCTCCTGGCGGCCATTCTGGATGTCGACCAGCTTGACGTCCGGCGCCTTGGCGAGGGCGTCCTTGCAGCCGCGCACGCGCTCGAGGATCGGAACCACGGCGATACCGTCGAGAATGGCAACTTCACCCTTGCCGCCGATTTCCTTGACCAGTGCATCGCAGGCGAGCACGCCGGCATCGTAGTTCTTGGAGCCGACGAAGGCGTCCACGCCGGCGGCCTGCGCGTCGACGGACACCACCGTCACGCCCTTGGCCTTGGCGGCTTCGACGGCGCTGCGCACGCCCTCGGAGTCGGTCGGGTTCACCACCAGGATGTTGACGCCCTTGGAGACCATATCCTCGATATCGCTGAGCTGCTTGGAAACGTCATGACGCGCGTCAGCGACGTAAACTTCAGTATTGTCGCCGAGCAGCTTGGCGAAGGCCGTGACTTCCTCGTTCATGACGATGAAGTAAGGGTTGTTCATTTCCTGAAAGGAAACACCGATCTTGGGAGCATCCTTGGCGAGAGCTGCACCTGCCGACAGAACAAGCGTCGCCGAAGCGGCGAGAAGCGCCGCCTTTGCATGGATATTCATAACGTCTCCTCCGTAATTATTTGCCTTTCGGCGGATTCGTTCTAGCCGAAGGACGCGTCGACCCCTAGACGGTTTTCCTGATTTGTCTTGTACTTTTTCTACCCATCCCTTGAGTCATCTACGGAATTTGCTCTGCCGATTAGCCTTTGGTCTGAGTGGAAAAGGAGGGGTCTGCGGCCGACTTGACAGGGGTGCCGCCGCCTTCCGATCATTGGAGTGAGCGAGCCTTTGCTGGGCGCCGAATGAAGGATCGACCATGCCCGAGATGAAGCCGTCACTCGTCGTGAACGACAACAACCTCGGGAACTCCTTCCGCTTCGAGCGCTGCGGATGGCCCAACGACAGCGACAAGTGGCATTTCCATCCGGAGTACGAGCTGCATCAGATCGTCCGAACCAGCGGCAAGCTGTTCATCGGCGACAATGTGCTGAACTTCCGTCCCGGCAGCCTGTTCCTGATCGGCCCCTATACGCCGCACAACTTCGTCAGCGACGCCCGCAGCGGCACAATGGTTCCAGAACGCGACCTCATCATCCAGTTTCGCAAGGAATGGATCGAGGCGAGCGCCAACGTGCTGACCGAAATGCGCGTGCTTCGGCCGGCCTTCGACGAGGCAGTCTTCGGGGTCGAGTATGGCGGCGAGACGCAGCGGGCGGTCTACGGCTTGATGAACACCATCGACGCGCAGGAGCCACTGGAGCGCCTGATCTCCTTCATGCGGATCATCGACCAGCTGAAGCAATGCCGCCGGAAAACGGTGCTCGGCACGTCGCGCTACTTCATCGACATGCGCACCGCCTCGCTCAGGCGCTTCAACAAGGTGGTCGATTATATCCACGAGCACATCGAGGAGGACGTTTCGATGGAGGCGGCGGCCGACCTCGTCGGCATGAGCTACAAGATGTTCTCGCGCTGGTTCATCGAATGCACCGGCATCGGTTTCCGCCGATATGTGATCAAGACGCGCATCAACAAGTCCTGTGAGTACCTATTCTCCACGTCGCGCTCCATCCAGGAGATCTGCTACCTCGTGGGCTTCAACAACGTATCCAACTACAACAGGCTGTTCCGGCAGGTGATCGGAGTCACCCCCAGCGAGTTCCGGCACAAGTCGCAGGAGGCGCAGGAGTACGAGTTTCCGCTCGAAGGCTTTGCTGCCGCCTGAGGTGGCGTCAGGTCTCGGTTGCCGTCGGGAAATAGGACTTCATGTGTTCATAGAGCCGCTTGAAGTTGTCGAAGCTGCGCTCGTAGACGGCGTTCGCGGCCGCATCCGGCGTCAACACCTTTGCCGGCTGAACGCTCAGCCAATCGGCCATCTGCTGCCGGTCGATCATTCCGATGCCATAGGCGGCGATCACCGCCGCGCCGTAGGCCGCCTTGCCGCTGTGAGGCAGGACCCGAACCGGCCGGCCGGTGACATTGGTGATGATCTCCACCCAGAGATCGGACTTCGAGACGTCGCCCACCACCGTCAACTGATCTTCCAGTCCGCGGAAAGCGGCGCTGCCGTAGTCGATATTGTTCTTGAGCGCATAGGCAACACTTTCCAGCATGGCCCGGTAGAGGTGCGACTTGGTGTGGTTGAGTGTCAGTCCCGTGATGGTGCCACGTGCGTCGACGTCCCAGATCGGGCTGCGTTCACCCATGAAATAGGGCAGCACCATCAGGCCGTTGGATCCCGGCTGAATGGTCGAGGCATGCTCGTCCAGAAGGTCGAAGGCGGAAACGCGTCGTTTGCCGCCGCTGGTGAGCGTCTCAACCAATCGCTCGTTGTCAGCGAAGTTATCGCGGAACCACTGGACCACCGAACCCGACGTCGCCGAACCGCCGTAGGAGTAGGTCAGCGTCTCGCTATCGATGACATAGGGCATCGAGACGAGGCCGGGAAAGCGGTCGGCGCTGGCATGGATGAAGCCCCAGCAGGTGGACGAGCTCAGCATGGCCGCATGCTGGCCTTCACGCATGACGCCGGCCCGGAGTGTGGCGACCGCAGCGTCCACACCGCCGGCGCAGACCGGCAACCCTTCCATCAGCCCCAGCATGCGGGCGCCAGCCTTGTGAAGCCGCCCAACGATCTCCTGGGAGCCGACAAGCCTCTCAGGGAAGAAATAGGGCGGGATGTCAAGTATATCGGCCATTTCCTCCGACCAGGCGCGCTTGCCGAGGTCGTAGACGCCGCCGATGTTGCAGGCCTGCGAGTGGTCGACGGCGATCTCGCCAGTCAGTCTGTAGATGATGTCGGCATTGGGCGGCAGGAAATAGTTGATGCGGGACCAGACCTCCGGTTCGTGGTTCTTGATCCAGAGGATCTTGGTGAAGCCGAAGTAGGAATCGGCGCCGTTGCCGGTGATGGCGTAGAGATCCTCGTCGCTGATCATCTGCCGGACGCGTTCGCTCTCGATCTTGGCGCGTCGGTCAAGCCAGAGAAGACAGGGGCGGATCGGCTGCATGCCGACATCAACGGGAATGCCGGTGCCGCCGCCAATGGCCGACACCGCCATGCCCTTGACGTTCTGCGCCGTAATGCCGGCGCGCAGCAGCGTTTCGCGCACCGCCTCGGTGAAGGCGTGCAGCCAGGCTTCAGAGGATTGCTCGGCCCAAAGGCTGTGAAGGCTGACGAAACCGTATTCCGCCCGACCCTGGCCGAGAATACGGCCATCGCGATCCACCAGAACCGCCTTCACCGACGACGTGCCCAGGTCCACGCCCAATACACAATCGGCCCCGGTCATTCGCACCAGGCCTCCTTTTTCGCTTCATCCCTTCGGCGGCGGGATTCTTGCGCCCGCCTGCTCATGTGCGATGATAGTAGTCCATTCCCGCTCACCGGGGCAATCAAGGGATTCAGACGATTGGAACGGCAAGGCTAAGTCCGTTCTCTGGCCCCTTTGCTACTTAAGTACAAATCACAATCCAGCTTCGACATTAAGTGTCAGTACGTTCTCGCTACTTTATTTTGTGCGTTTCATGAAATACACTAATTCGTGGTGTGGCTCTCTCGGCCAGCTCCCTAAGCTACCTTGATCGTTACGTAGCCCGTCGACCATCGCCAAGCTGGAGACTCCAATGACCGTAAAGTCGCCTAACCCGATCGACGTCCATGTCGGATCCCGCGTGCGCATGCGTCGGTTTCTGGTCGGGATGAGCCAGGGCAAGCTGGCCGAGCAGTTGGGCGTGACCTTCCAGCAGGTGCAAAAATACGAGAAGGGGATGAGCCGGATCAGTGCCTCCCGCCTCCAGACCATTGCCAACGTTTTCGAGGTGCCGATCAGCTTCTTTTTCGAAAATATCGCGAACCATGAGCCCATTGACAACGATCCCTTGCTTGACGCTGCCGATGCCTCTTTGCTGACGCATGACGGCGTGGCCCTCAACCGAGCCTTTGTTCGGATCAGGAGCGCGAAGGTCCGGCGGTCCATCATCGAGTTGGTGAAAATGCTTGCCGACGATTGCGACGCATCCCTGACAGACCTCTCCATCGACATGGATATCCGAGGGCTTCGTTCCAATTGAGCCCAGGGCGCTTTCAACCTGAAGGAGGGAGGGTGTGCCCTTCGCATTGAAGACCTTCGGTGAAACGCGGCTGACCGGACCGGACGGTCAACCGGCTGCGTTTCCCGACAAGGGACTCCTTGCCATCGTATTTCTGGGATTCCGGCCGTCCGGCCGGGTCTCCAGAGCCGAGCTTGCATCCTTTCTGTGGGGCGAAGATAGCGACGGCGGTGCCAAGTCGCTTGGCAACCTTCGCCAGCTTCTGTCGCGGGTGAGGGTACGTCAACGTGAGCTCGGAACGGCGTTTCTCGACATCGAGTCCGCCGATATCACCCTGTGTCGGTCCGATATCAACTTCGACTTCGATGAGGTGCAGCCGGGTCTCCTCGAGGATGCCGTGGCGCGCCTCGAAGCGTTCCAGAGGATCATGCCCGGACAGTTTCTCGCCGACTTTGACATTCCCTCGGAAACAGGTCAGCTCTGGCTTCTCGAACGGCGCGATTTCTGGCTGGCCGAGTTCGCGACCACCCTAGAAGAGGCTGCAGCCGATCTTTCGCGCCAAAACGGTTCCTCGATCAAGGCCGCTGCGGCGCGGCTCATCGAGCTCGACCCCTACAGCGATGTCGCCCATCAGGTTCTGATGCGGGTTTATGCCAAGGATCGGCGACTGTCGCAGGCCCGGCTCATCTACGATCGCTATCGGCAGCAGCTCTGGTCGGAACTCAATACCCGACCGTCCGAGGACATGCTTCGTTTCGCCCGTCTGCTCTTCAAGGACGAGGAGCGGGCGACCGCTGCGGCGGAGCCGGTCGCGGATCTGGTTGAAACGCACGCACCTGAACCGACCTCGGTCTCCCGGCCGCAGTTACCTCGCCTTTTGTTGCTGCCGCCGAGGCGCCCCGACGATCAGCGAAACTGGGCGCTCATCTCGGGTTTGATCGAAGACGTCACCATCGGCCTTTGCCGGGTCCGGACGATGGCGATCGTCGCCCCCCATACCGCCAGACGGATCGCTGGAATGAGCGGCGACGAGGCGGACCTGCTGAAGCAGTATGATGTCTCCTATGTCCTGGAGACGCGGGTGCAGGAGCGGGGTGGCGACGCGGCGCTCTACGCCACGCTGGTCCATGTCGCCAGCGACGAGGTTATCTGGTCGGAGAGATTTCGCGGCCGTCCGGATGATTTCCCCGATACATATCGCGAACTCGTCGCCCGCATCGTGCTGGAGACCGCCGGCTCGATCGAGAGGAAGGAACTGGCGAAAATCCAGACCGTCGCGAAGCCGACCGCCTACCAGAACTTCCTTCTCGGGCAGCACAGCCTATCCTTGACCGATCTGCCTGGCGTCCGTCGCGCCCGGAAGTTCTTCCGCGCCGCGCTGCACGACGCTTCCGACTATGCCTCGGCGATCGCCGGGCTGGCGCGAACCGAACATCTCGAATGGCTGCTGACGGCGCGCGGCGACGACGACCTGCTGCGCTCGGCGGAGGCCCACGCAAGGGATGCGATCCGGATCGGTGCCGACGATGCCGGGGGCTATCATCAGCTCGGCGTCGCCAAGCTCTATCAGGGGCAGTTCTTCGAAAGCATGGAAGCCTTCCTTGAGGCGGAGAGCCGTGCTCCATCGCATGCCGACCTCATCGCCGACCATGCAGACACGCTGGTGCATGCAGCGGATCCGATCCTTGCCCTCGACAAGATCAAACGGGCAATCGAGCTCAACCCACTGTGCCCCGATCTCTACTGGTGGACGGCGGCCGGTGCGAATTTCTTCCTGGAGGAATACGGGGAGGCCATCGCCTGCATCGGTCGCATGGCCGATCAGGCGAAGGCGGGACGGCTGGCCGCGGCGGCCTATGCCATGCTTGGCGATCAACGCAACGCCAAGAAGGAAATGCGCCGAACGCTCGCCATCTATCCTGACTTTACGGTGGACGATTGGCTGACGAAAGTGCCCATCCGCGAAAAGTGGAAGATGGACATGTTTCGGGAGGGCCTGCGCAGATCGGGCTTCAAGTGACGCCCGTTTTTGAGGAGAGACGAACATGGCTAAGTTGGCAGTTCTGGGTATCTCCGGTGAGTCCGGATATTGGTTGGTCGATTTCGAGAACGGAACGGTGTCCGCCCTGCCGGATACCGCCAAGGAACCGTTCGATTTTTCCAAGACGGCTCGTGACAAGGGTGCCAAGCTGGTTGCCGGCGTCGACCTTGCGGTCGCGCTCGACAGCGGCGACGAGGCGTTTGCCGGAAACGGCGAAGCCTTCTCCGGTCGCCTCAGTGCCTATTCGGGCCGCCTCAACGGCTGACTTTCCTTCGGTCCGACGTAAGTGACATCCAGTGGACATAACTACTCGGACCGCATGTGCAGTCCGGAGGATACTTTGGCACGCGTGGCGCCAGCTCTAGCGGAGCATGGTGTCACGCGCCTCGCCAAGGTAACCGGGCTCGACCGCATCGGCATTCCCGTGTGGAATGCCATGCGCCCCAATGCCCGAGCCTTGTCCGTCCACCAGGGCAAGGGCATTACCGACGTCGACGCCAAGGCTTCGGCGGTGATGGAGGCGCTTGAACGGTCTTGTGCCGAGCGGCCCAGACTGCCCCTCCGGACCGCGTCTGCCAGCGAACTTGGCACCGAGGTGTGCGACACCCTCGATGACCTCGTTGCAATCGGCCATCAGCCCCTGGATCACGGTTGCCGGCTGGACTGGGTCGAAGGACGAGACCTGACCAACGGGAAAGTCATCTGGGTTCCGTATGAAGCCGTCCTGCTCGACTTCACCCGTCCGTCCCATTTCTGGCAGTCCTCCGATGGGCTCGCCTCCGGTAATACCGAGAGAGAGGCGATCTTCCACGGTCTGCTCGAGCGTATCGAGCGCGACGCCGACACTCTCTGGACGCTCGGGCGCATCGAGCAGCAGGCGAAAACATGTGTTTCCGCCGCCGATTTCCGAGATCCGGTCGTCGATGCGCTGACGGATCGGATTGAGCAGGCCGGCTTCCGGCTTCAGCTCTTCGACATGACCAGCGATCTGGGCGTGCCGACGCTCTCCGCTCTCCTGTCGCCAGCGGAGACGTCAGCGCGTCGATCGCTCCGCTATATGGACGTGACCATGGGAAGCGGCACCCATCCGGTGGCCTATCGAGCCGCCCTCAGGGCGATCACAGAAGCTGTCCAGTCGCGTCTGACGCTGATCACCGGGACGCGCGACGACGTCGAGGACGAAGTCTACGACAGCCAGGCATCGGACCTTCTGCGTCGCAAGTTGGACTTGCGGCCTCGTGCCCAGGTTCCAAAGGATCTTTGCAGCGTCGGCGAAGGCGTCGAGGCAATGCTGGTGCGCGTTCTGGACAGGCTCAGGCAGTGCCGGATCGGTCGTGTCATCGCTGTCCGGATGAATCCCCACGAGGATCGCTTCGCAGTGGTCAAGGTGATCGTGTCGGGTCTGGAACATCCCGAGGGACGGCGGCAACGCCGCTTCGGCGCCCGCGCTCTCTCGCGCCTGCTGGTGTTTCGATGAAGCTGCTATTTGCGGGTCCTTCACTTCGCGGGGTCGAAACGCCCCCCGGACTTGGCCTGCGTCCACCAGCGGGGAAGGGCGACATATGCCGAGCGGTGGAGGAGGGCGTCGACGTCATCGGCCTCATCGACGGGTATTTTGAGACGACCGCAGCGGTCTGGCACAAGGAGATCCTCCATGCCCTGTCGAGCGGAGTGCGCGTGTTTGGCGCAGCAAGTATCGGCGCCTTACGGGCCGCCGAGTGCGCCGTTTTCGGCATGAAAGGCATTGGCGCAATCTTCGAGGCCTACGCCGCAGGACGGATTGAGGATGACGCCGAAGTGGCGCTTCTGCATGCACCGCGCGAGCTTGGCTATGCGCCGTTGTCGGAGCCGCTCGTCAACGTCAGGGCGACGCTCGACCGACTGCTGCGAGACGGCTCCATCGATGGCAATCAGTTCCAGAGGCTGACGGAAGCCGCGTCGTCGATCTTCTACAAGGAGCGGACCTGGAGGGCCATTCTGGTCGCCGCGTTGCGGTCGTCCGACGAGCGCGCTCACATCGGCGGGCTGGTGCGGAGCTTTCGAGTCGATCAGAAGGCGATCGATGCGATGGCTCTGATGAGAGCGGTGGAACTGGCAGATGATGCCCGTTTGACCGAGGCACCGGGCTGGGAGTTCTCGCATACGTCCTACTTCGGCATGCTTGCTACCCAGGGGTAGCCCCGTGTATCTCGTCTGTAACGGCACTGTCACGGCCAAGTTGGTTATGTCCCCATGCTGTCGCTGTTTCGCGGGCTATGAAGGGGATAGAGATGCTGGATAGAACCGCCGACAAGGCCATCGTGGCCGATACCGAAGAATTTGCTGCCCTTGCGCGCCTGATCATCTACGCGCGGCAGACCTCGAAGACGCTGAACGCCGAGTTCACGTCCTACTGTCTCGATCTCGCGCTCGCCGCCGTCATCGACGAGATGGAAAAGGCGGGGCTCGACACGTCCATCATGGCTCCCAACGCCGAAGCCGTGATCGGCGAGTTGCACTGAGAAAACCTGGCGAACTCCTGGCGCCTCGCCCGTTCCCGGGCGTGCGACCAGTGGTTCGCCGCGGAACAGAGACGGTTCGCTTCCGGGCGCTGGAAACGAAGGTTTCCGGCGCCTTCTGCGTCAATGGAGCCGCAGCGTTGCTCGGGTCACGCTTGGCCTGAACTCAGGATGAGCCGCTGACCGCTTTCCGCATCAAAGAGATGTCCTTGTCCTTCCTCAAAGACGATCGGAAGCCTGTCGCCGACTGAAATCGGCATGCGGCGTCGGATGAGGGCGACCAGCTTCTCGCCAGCGACATCGGCCACCACATGCGTCTCGGATCCCGTTGGCTCAACCACGTCCACAAGGGTGTCGAGACCTCCGGTTTCCGTGACCTGAATGTGTTCCGGTCGGATGCCGAACTCCACTGTCCGTCCAGTGAGTTCGACCGGATAGGCCCCGATGGCGATGACCGACCCGGATGCGACCTTCAGCCCGGCCTGATCGACCTGCAGGGTGCCGCGCAGAAAGTTCATGGCCGGCGAGCCGATGAAACCGGCAACGAAGCGGTTCACCGGGCGATCGTAGAGTTCGAGAGGCGTGCCGATCTGTTCGACGCGGCCGGCGTTCAGCACCACGATCTTGTCGGCCATCGTCATGGCCTCGATCTGGTCGTGCGTGACGTAGACGACGGTCGTGCCCAACCGCTGGTGCAGGCTCTTGATCTCGGCGCGCATGGCAACGCGCAGCTTGGCGTCGAGGTTGCTGAGCGGCTCGTCGAACAGGAATACCTTGGGGTTGCGGACGATGGCCCGACCCATGGCGACGCGCTGCCGCTGGCCACCCGACAACTGGGCTGGCTTGCGGTCGAGCAGCGGCTCCAGGCCAAGGATGGCGGCTGCGGCATCCACCTTCTGGCGTATCGTCGCCTTGTCGACCTTGGCCAGTTCCAGCGCGAAGCTCATGTTCTGGGCGACTGTCATCTGCGGGTAGAGCGCGTAGTTCTGGAACACCATGGCGATATCCCGGTCCTTCGGCTCCAGATGGTTCACCACCTTGTCGTCGATGGCGATCGTGCCGGCGGAGATGTTCTCCAGGCCGGCGATCATGCGCAGGAGCGTCGATTTGCCGCAGCCCGACGGGCCGACGAGCACGACGAACTCGCCATGACGGATATCGATGTCGACGCCGTGAATGACGGAGACGGCGCCATAAGTCTTGCGAACACTGCTGATCGTGACGCTGGCCATTGGCTCTCTCCTCAACGGCGCCGACGAATGCGGATGGCGAGATGCGGCTTGCCGGGCAGTTCGACGGCGAAGACCGCATCCGGCCGTCGCGACCGCGTCTGCGCACCGTGCCGGGTCGGGTGGTTGGCCGGCGCATCGACGATCCGGGCCGGGTTGACCGTCATGTTCCAGGTGTCGATCACATCCACGTCGTAATCGCCTGGCTCGGTCGGCAAGCCGGGCGCCCAGATGACCGGCTGGTGTTCACCAAGATAGATGTAGACGACATCGCCGTCGCTGGCGCCGGAGACGCGGCTCCACGGCCAGTTGTCGGAGGGGGCGAGCGGCGTGAGGCCCTTCTTGACGTCCTGTTCGAGGATATCGCGCAAGAAACCGATCCTCTTCCAGGCTTCGCCATGCAACACGCCGCCCTTGGCCCACCACAGGATGTCTTCGGGGTGCATGAAGGTCTCGCCGTGGCCGGCATAGCCGCCGCGCAGCAGCGTGATCCAGTAGCGATGGACCAGTTCCTCGGCTGAAATGTTGCCCCATGACAGGAGGATGTTGCCCTCGTATTCCGGCTCGTCGTTGACCACCGGCTTGCCATAGGCGTCACGCCATTCCTGGGTACGCTTGACGTCCCAGTTCTGGATACAGACGTGGCTAACCCAGGGCTTGCGATGGTCGTAGTTGGCCTTCACGTCGCCATTGTGGATCGACTTGAGGTGCCGGTAGGGGTCGTTTTCCTCGATGATCTGGAAATAGCGGTCCCACTGCGCCATCGGCTTGGAGTTGAGCAGGAAGTCATACTCGTTGGCGAGCGACCACCAGACGTTTCGGAAGGCCGCGAGGCGCGCGGTCAGATAGCCGACGAAGCGATAGTCCTGAGCTGAGGACATGTCGCAGTAGCCCCAGCGGTCATAGGGGTGGAAAATGATGATGTCCGCCTCGATGCCGAGTTTGCAAAGCGCAGCCACCTGCATCTCGAAATGACGAAAGGCGACGGGATTGGGGCGGTCGAAATCGAGTTCGCCCTCTTCGTCACGCTCGAAGATGTCGAACAGCGGCTCGTTGACGTTGAATGGGTAGTCCTTGGGGAAGACGGCCATGCGCATCTTGTTGAAGCGCGCGCCGGCCAGCGTTTTCAGCGTCTCGGCCTGCAGGTCCAGCGGCTGGTGCGTCCAGGCATAGCTTGTGGTGCCGAAGGGAAGATAGGGCGTGCCGTCGGCATAGGCGAAATGGAACTGGTTCGCCACATGGACGGGGCCGTGGTTGCCTGCAGTTGGCGGCATGACGCTGAAGGCGCCCGTCTGCCCATCGAGTTCAGCAACGCTGGAAATGGTCGTGTAGGTCCATTCGCCTTCGTTGTCGGGCATGAAGCGAACCTTGTAGGTGCCGGCTCCATCGTAGAACCCGGGCACGCGGACGACGCGGCTGTTCTGCTTGAAGAATGCCTCGAAGCTGACGTCGATATATGGGTTGCCGGCATCGGGGCCGATAAAGCTGGCCTCAAAGAGATCCCACTTGGATACGCTCTGCTTGGACATAGTCTTGTTATCCCGGTTGAGGCTTCAGCCCTTGACGGCGCCGGACGTCAGGCCGGACACGAAGTAGCGCTGGAAGATCAGATAGACGATGGTGGCGGGCAGCACGGTCATGACGATCGCCGCATTGAGCTGGCCGTAATCGCGCGAGAACTGCCCCTGGAAGGCGGAGAGGCCGAGCGGCAGCGTCCACATCTCCCGATCCTGCAAAAGGACGAGCGCCATGGCGAACTCGTTCCAGGTTGCAACGAAGTCGAGGATGAACAGCGCCGCCAACACCGGCAAGGATACCGGCAGGAACACGCGCCGGAAGGTTACGAAGTGCGAGGCGCCGTCGATGCGGGCCGCCTCACTCAGCTCATGCGGGATGCCGCGGAAAAAGCCGTAGAGGATGAAGACCTGGTAGGGAATGCCGAAGGCGAGATAGGGCAGGATGACACCAGGATAGGTATCGATCAGCCCCAGGCCGTTCACCAGCGTGAAGATCGGCGCCAGCATCACCTGGAAGGGGATCATGGTTCCGAACAGGATCAGCACCAAGATCAGCCGGCCGAAACGCATGGGTATCTTGGCCAGCGCATAGGCGGCCATGGCCGAAATGAACAGCCCGAGCGGCACCTTGATGGCCGCGATGATGGCCGAGTTGACAAAGGTGATGTCGAAGCGACCACGCGCCCAAGCCTTTGCATAATTGACGAATTGCGGGTCGACAGGCGGCGCGAAGGCGCTGGTCGTCGTCACCTGCGCGGTCGACTTCAAGGAGGTGAAGACGATGAAGACGAACGGGGCGATCCAGATCGCCGCGACGACGACCAAGGATATCCAAAGGCCGATCAGCACCCAGTCGCGCGGTGGCTTGATGACGGTCTCGTTCGCGAAGGCAGACGGGCTCAACGTCATTGCGCGGCCTCCTCGCGCTTCTGGTTCCAGCGCATGTAGGGGATGACGACGGCGAGCGTCACGGCGAGCAGGACGACGGAGATGGCACTGCCACGGCCGAAGTCGAAGATCTGCATCGACTGGGTGAAGGCCCAGAGCGCCAGCATCTGCGTCGACTGGGCGGGACCGCCGCCGGTGAGGCCGTAGACGATGTCGAAGGCCTTGAGCGAGGAGATGATGGCAAGGACGAGCACGATGGTCAGCGTGGTGCGCAGGGCTGGCAGCGTCACGTAGCGGAACACGCCCCAGCGGCCGGCGCCGTCGATGCGTGCGGCTTCGACAAGCGACTTATTGACCTCCTGCACGCCGGCGAGAAACAGGACCATCGAGAAGCCGACCGATTGCCAGACGTGGGCAGCGAAGGCCGAGTAAAGGGCTGCGTCGCGGCTGCCGAGCCAGTCCGGCACATAGGCACCAAGTCCGAGCAGGGTCATGATCTGGCCGAATAGGCCGAAGAAGGGGTTGTACATCCACCGCCACATCGTGGCGACGGCGATCGGTGCAATGATCACCGGCAAGTAATAGACGGCACGAAGCGAGTTGCGACCGAAGATCGGTTGGTTGAGGCCGAGTGCCAGCGCGAGCCCGACCATCGGTGGAATGGAAACCGACAGGATGGTCCAGATGACGGTGTTCTTGAAGGCAACCCAGAACACAGGATCCTTGGTGAAGATATCGACATAGTTGGTAGCGCCGACATACTCCTTCACCGGGTCGAGGCCATTCCATTTGAAGGCGCTCAGCCAAATGACATCAAGCATCGGGAACACGGCGAAGACGACATAGATGACCAGGGCCGGCCCCAGAAGCAGCCAAGTCTGGATTCGGATATCTGAGAGAATGGCTCTTTTGGCCACGGCACATCTCCTCGCCGCGTCGGGGACGAAAAAGAGCGGCCGGCACAAAGCGAGGCCGGCCGCATCTGTCCTTGGAGAAAGCCTCAGCTCTTGTTATCGATGAACGTCTGCATCGCCTTGACGGCGTCAGCAGGCGCCATGTTGCCGCTCACCACCTCGTTGATGATGCGGAAATACTCCGTCGTCACATCGAGCGGGAAAGCCTGATCACCGTTCAGATAAACCTCTCCGTAGGTGTTGAAGACGTCGAGCCACTTCTTGTCGAGCGGCCGCATATCTCCGTAGACGACATTCTTGTTTACCGAGGTCGTGCCGAACGAGCCCAGCGCTTCCTGTTGGACCGGCGTCGATGCGAGATAATCGAGGAACTTCGCGGCAAGATCCGGATTCTTGCTCTTCGAGCTCACATAATTGTAGTCAGCAAAGCCGTAGAGACGGTTGGTTCCGGTCGGGAAGGGGAAGAAGTCGACATCTTCGAGCTTGCCGGCCTCGTCCAGCATACCAACCAGCCAATCGCCCTCCAGGACCATCGCGGCGCGATCGGCAACGAAGAGGTTGAACGCCTGGGCGTCATCGATGCCCATGAACGGCGACAGGATGTAGTTCTTGCCCCATTTCTCGAGTTCCGTGAAGGAGGCCGCAGCGCAAGCTTCGTCAGACCACTTCGCGGTCATTTCCTTCAGCGCGTCGTGCTTTTCCGCGCCGCATTTTGATTCAAGGATGACGTCCATCAGGCGCATGACGTGCCAGTTGACGGTACCGCCAAAGGTGATTGCCGGGATGCCAGCGGCCTTCAGCTTCTCGGCGCCGGCGACCATCTCGTCATAGTTCGCCGGGAGCGAGGTAATGCCGGCCTTTTCGAACAATGCCTTGTTGTAATAGATCGCTTCGCCGCGGAAGGTCGACGGCACGCCGTGGCGGCCGCCGGGGTACATGCGGGAGAAAGACAGCGCCGCCGGCATCAGTTCGTCGTCCCACTTGTACTCGGCATAGTATTTGTCGAGCGGCAGGCTGAGGCCAGCCTTCACATACTCGCCGCCGAGACCGAGGCCGGCCCACATGAAGTAGATATCCGGGCCCTTGTCGGTGCCGGCCGCGACGCGGATGGCAGTCTTGTGGTCGTCGGTGCCGCGGTTGACGATGGTTATCTTGGTGCCGGGGTTGGCAGCCTCAAAGTCGGACACGAGCTTTGCCCAGATGTCGGCTGAAGCCTGAGAGCTGTAGTTCAACATCCAGAATGTGAGTTCCTCGGCCGAAGACAGGCAAGTCCCGGCCAGCAGCAGGCCGCCAGCGAGCGCGGCGCGCGAGACAGCAGACGTCAATGTCATGGTTTTTCCTCCCAGTCGTTTCTAGCGCGACTGATCCGGGAGTATGTCCCGCCTTTACCCTCTGTCAAGGATCATTTTGTCATTCATGACATAATTACCGGCGGCTTCTTCGCCAATTTACGCCGAATTAGGTGATATGTGATTGAATTATCGGTAGCATGGGTCGAAAATTCGATTTTGAGACCCGCCAGGCCCCGATTATGTCATTGACGACGGAAAGGCGCCTCACTACCGTTTTGTCGTGGAGGACGTTAAGGCGTCGGCGACAGTATCCCTTAAGTTCGGCGGAGACAAAATTGGCCAACATGCTCACCAGCGAACTCAAGGGGCTGCTTTACGGCCGCGAGCTGGATTCGCCGGTTGTGAAGGTGGTGAGGGCTCTGAGCGGCCATGGTGCAGTGAGCACGTCGCAGATCGCCCGCAACACCGGGCTCGCGCGATCGACCGTATCCACCATCCTAGCCGACCTCAAGCGGTCGAACCTCGTGATCGAGATGGAGGCCCGCAACCCCGGCCCGGGCCGCCCGGCTGTGGCCCATTCGCTCAATCCCGAAGCGGGAACCTGCGTCGGAGCGCTGCTCGACGTGGACGAGATCCGGGTCATCGTAGCGGACGTAGCGCACAACGTGGTTGCCGATCTGGCGATGCCGGTCGAGAGGGAGTACTCGCCTACCAAGGCAGCCCGCGTCGTCAAACATGCCGTCGATACGCTCTACAAGGAACATAGCCTTGCCCAGGCCAGCCTGATCGGCATTGGATTTGCCGTTTCGGCACCGCTGGCGCCCGACGGAAGGATCATGCGCTCCTCGGCTTTGCCGGGCTGGCAGGGGACGGATTTCCGGGAAGCCTTCGAGCCGGTGCTGCAGAAGCCGATCTTTGCCGACAGCGAGAGCAACTGTGCCGCCCTGGCCGAGATGATGTGGGGCGCCGCCAGCGGTTGCAGCGACTTCGTGCTGCTGAAGCTGAACCAAGCCGTCAGCGGAGCCGTCGTCGTCGACGGCAGGGCGCTGGTCGGCGCCTCCGGTTCAGCCGGCGAGATGGGGCATATCGTCATCGATCCGCACGGACCGCTCTGCCGGTGCGGCAACCGGGGTTGCCTTGAACTTTATTGTGGAGCCGGTTTCGTTTCCAAGATGGCGGCTGACTGGCTTGGCCGTTCCATTCCCGTGACTGAGATCGTCACAAGGGCCGTGCAAGGCGAAACGGGTTTCCGCCGTCTCATTGGCGACGCTGGCGAAGCCGCCGGTCGAGGTCTCAGCATGGTCGGGGCGATGGTCAACCCGCCGCTCTTCATCATTTCCGGCACGCTGGCCGGTGCTGGTGAACTGCTGCTCGCTCCGCTACGCGCCAGCTACGAGAAGCATTCCTTCGTGAAACGCGAGGACGTGGACGAGGCACATTACCCGGTGTTCAGGGCCGGCAAGTTCCTCGACAACGACAACTGCCTCGGCGCGGCCGGTCTTGTCCTCCGCCACAGCAGCCGGTTGAAATGACCGAGTTGATGGGCACCCCCGCCCTTCGGAGGGATCGTTCAAGCCGGAGTGAGCTGGGGCGCTTTCAGGCGTTTCGCCCGACCCGCGACAGCACGATGACCGGCAGGATGCCGACGGCGACGATGGCCAGGGCGGCGATCGAGGCCTCCTCGTAGGTGCCGCGCGCCGCTTCGCCATAGAGGTGGGTGGCGAAGGTCTCGAAGTTGAGCGGGCGCAGCAGCAGGGTTGCCGGCAGTTCCTTGACGCAATCGACGAAGACCAGGAGCGCGCCGGCCGAGAGCGAGGCGCGCGTCAGCGGCAGGTGAACCGCACGCAAGGCGCCGCCGGCCGTATAGCCGAGCGTGCGGGCCGCATCGTCGAGGGACCGCGGCACCCGGGCAAGACCGGCGTCGGCGCTGCCGGCGGTGATGGCCAGGAAACGGACGGCGTAAGCGTAGATCAACGCTGCGCCCGACCCGATGAACCACAGGCCGGTGGAGACACCGAACCATTGTCTCGACGTTCCGTCGATGAAGCGATCGAGCGGCGCCACGACCAGCAGCACGCCGATGGCGACCACCGTGCCCGGCATGGCGTAGCCGATAGTCGACAGACGGTAGAGCAGGGCAGGCAGCCGCCCCGCTGACAGACGAAGGGCGAAAGCGGCGACGACGCCAGCGACAAGCGTCAACACGGTTGCTCCGCCGGCATAGAGGACGGTGTTCAGCGCCTCGCTGACGAGACGCGGCGACAGGCCGGCAAACTGCCAACGCTTGAAGGCCTCCAGAACGAGATAGCCGGCCGGTACCACGAAGCCGAGACACACCGGCACCGCGCCCAGCAGGAAGAGGCCGGTCCCCCGCAAGCCACGCGATCTCAGGGGCTCCATCGGCCGACTGCGTGCAGCCGTGGCATAGCCCTGCCGACGCCGCGCCCAGCGCTCGAACGAGACGAGCGCCACGACAATGAGCAAAAGCAACAAGGCGATCTGGGTGGCGCCGGCGAGATCGTTCCTGGTGATCCAGGTGGTGTAGATCGACACCGTCAGCGTCCGCACGCCGAGGAACTCCGAAGCGCCGATGTCGTTGAGCGCTTCCATCAGCGCCAGGCTGACACCGACGGCGATGGCCGGACGGGCAAGCGGCAGTGCCACGCGGCGGAACAGATGTCGTCGCGGGACCCCGAGAGTACGGGCGGCATCGCAGAGATTGGCCGACTGCGTGAGGAACATCGCCCGCGTCGTCAGATAGACGTAAGGGTAGAGCACCAAGGACAACAGAAAGATGCAGCCGATGAGCGAGCGGATGTCGGGCAGACGGAAATCACGCGGGCTGGAATAACCAAGGAACCAGCGTATCGCGCCTTGAAGCGCCCCTATCGGATGCAGGATGTCGAGATAGGCGTAGGCGACGATGTAGGTGGGTACGGCGAGCGGCAGCAATAGCGCCCATTCAAGCAGACGACGGCCAGGAAAGTCGTGCGCTGTGACGAGCCAGGCGAGCGCCACACCCAGGCAGCCGGCGATCAGGCCGACGCCGGTGAGCAACACCAGCGTATCGGCCAGCGCCGACAAAAGAACCGTACCGGCTAGATGCGACCACAGGCCGGTCGAACCGCGCGCTGCCTCGGCGCCAAGCGAAAGTACCGGCAGCAGCGCGAGCATGCTCGTCAGGCCGGCTGCCACGTGCCAGCCGGTCCACCTGCGGCGAGGAACCGCTTCCAACGTGAGTGTTTCGGCAAGAGAGGTCATGGGGGAAGCAGGCGGGACGCGCGCGGGCGTCCCGCCCCATCGATCAGCTGTCGAACCCGACCTTGTCGACGAGTTCGCTGGCTGTCTTGCGGTGCTTGACGATTTCGCTCAGCGGCGTCTTGTCGACCACCAGTTCACCAAAGGAAGCGATGATCGGGTCGGCGGCGATACCCGCCTTCACCGGGTATTCGAAATTGGCCTTGGCGTAGATTTCCTGGGCTTCGTCGGAGACGAGATACTCCAGGAACTTGACCGCTTCGTCCTTGTTGGGGGCATGCTTGGCAATGGCCGCGCCAGAGATGTTCACCTGCGTGCCGCCATCGCGGAAGGTGGGCAGGATCACCTTGATCGCCTCGCCCCACGGAACCTGCTCTTCGCCGCCTGCACCCGACCGCATCAGCCCGACGTAATAGGAGTTGGCGACGGCGACGTCGCAGATGCCGCCGAGGATGTCGCGGGCACCGTCGCGGTCACCGCCGGCCGCCTTGCGGGCGAGATTGGCCTTGAGGCCGGAGAGCCAGTTTTCGGTGGCCTCGGCGCCGTTGTGCACGATGTGGCTGGCGATGAGCGCCGTGTTGTAGGGGTGCTGGCCCGAGCGGATGCACACCTTGCCCTTCCATTTGGGATCGGCCAGGTCCTCGTAATGGAGGGCGTTGATATCGAGATCCTTCGCCGCGTAGACGACACGGGCGCGATAGGAGAGACCGAACCAGTGACCGTTCTCGTCGCGGAGCTGCGCGGGTACGGCGTCCTTCAGAACCGTGGAGTCGATCGGCTGCGTTACGCCCTTGTCAACGAGGTCGACCAGATTGCCCGCGTCGACGGCCATCAGAATATCGGCCGGCGAACTCTCGCCTTCGGTGGCGACGCGCTCGGCGAGACCGTCCTTCAGAAACACGGTGTTGACGGCAACACCCGTTGACTTGCTGAAGCTGTCGATGAGCGGCTGGATCAGCCCCGGTTCGCGCGTCGTGTAGATGTTGACGTCGGCAGCGGCTTGACCGGCAGCGGCGAGGGTGGTGAGCGCCGTCAGGCCGAGGAGCATCTGTCGCATGTTTGGTTCTCCCAGTATCAGACAGCCGGGAGGCAATCATAGATGCAATTGATAGTCAAATGCATATCGAGGTTCCGTAATTTGGAATTATTCAAGAAAAGCGGCGAACTCCATTTGAATCTCGCGGAATAAAGCGAGAAATCAGCGGATTTCTGAGATGATGGAAGCTTCGGATATATCGCCGATGGCGCAGCCTTGTGGGCGATGCATACCAAAAACCAGAGAAGCAAAAGCATATTATTAGAATTATTCTTATTCCAAAGCTACCCGTGCCCGGCGTCCTCCTCCGGCCGCAGGGTCGCCGGAGAGGCGGTCTCGGGCGCGTCGCCTGCTTCCGCTGTGTCGCGAAGAGTTTCATGCCGCAAGGCGATCTCTCAAACCTTGAAGATCATCGCCTGTTCGGGCCTCATCTGAACGGCCACGTGGCCCACATTCGCCGGCAGACGACTTATGGAGCGGATCTCCAACGGCACGTCGAGCCCCGGTATGGCGACCCACACCGCCTCCATCTCGCCTCGCATCTGCCGAGCCGTCACCTTAAAGGCGAGGCTCTCCCCTTCATGCCGGGGAGATACGTCGATGGCCGATGGGCGCACCAGAACGGCGACGCGGTCACCATCCGACAGACGCCCGGCTAGCGGCAGCACGCCAATGGCCGTCTCGATATGCCCGTTTGTGACGAGACCGGGCAGGTTGTTGCAGGCGGCGAAGAAGCTGGCGGCATATGTGCCGTTCGGCCGGTCGTAGAGGTCGTAGGCCGTGCCGGACTGCACGATTTCGCCGGATCGCATCAACACCACTTGGTCCCCCAGGGACAATGCCTCCTCGGGGTCGTGGCTGACGATGATCGCGGTGGTTCCCAACTCCCGGATCAGCGACACGGTGTCGCGCCGGACGCCCTCCCGGAGCGCACGGTCGAGATTGGAGAATGGCTCGTCCATCAGGATGAGGCGCGGGGAGGGTGCGAGCGCCCGCGCCAGCGCGACCCGCTGCTGCTCGCCGCCGGAAAGCTCATGCGGATAGCGGTGCGCGTGGCCACCCAGTCCGACGCCATCTAGCATCTCCCGTGCCCGCAGGATGGCGTCGCTTCTTGCCATACCCCGAAGACCGAACCGCACGTTTTCCTGAACAGTTAGATGTGGAAACAGGGCATAGTCCTGGAAAACAAAACCAATGCGCCGCTGCTCCGGCTCGACGAACCCCTTCGGACCGGCAACTTCCTGACCGTCGATCCGGATGATCCCTGCATCTGGCGCGTCGACCCCGGCTATGAGGCGCAGCAGGGATGATTTCCCACAGCCGGAGTGCCCGGCAAGGCAGAGAAGCGCACCTCGGTCGACGGCAAGGCTGACGTTCCGCACCGCAACCGTTTCGCCAAAGCGGCGGCTGAGCGAAGCGATCTCAAGTGCGGGCGTGGGCAACACTCTACCTCGTAGCGATTGGCTTCTGCCAATACATCCGAATTGCAGGAACGCATCAAGCCGAAAGCTCGCCTCGTCAGGCCACAGAGGGAGCCTCAGATTGGAGCGTAAGACAGCCGGATCACATCCTCGCCGATCCTGTCATGAGCGATGAGACGAAGTGGCGGCCGAGCGCCTGCGAAGTATGGCTTGCCGCCGCCCAGCACGACGGGATGCAGGTAGATCTGGTACTCGTCGATCAAGCCGAGTTGGGTGAGGCTTTGGGCGAGGATCGTTCCCGCCACCTCGATCTCCCCGTCATGCTCGGCCTTCAGGCGGCGAACCGCATGGTCAAGATCGCCTTCGACAAGCCTGGCGTTGGGGCCGACTGAGGTGAGAGTACGGGACACCACCCATTTCGGCTGGCGCCGCCAAGCTGACGCAAAGGCATGTTCATCCGCATTCCACTCGGGATGGTCGTCATCCCAATAGCGCATGATCTCGTACATCTGACGGCCATAGAGGCTGCCTGTCAGACCCTCGGTCTCCTTGACGAAGTGCCGGAACAGCGTGGCATCCGGCTCGAACGCCATATGGTCGACATAGCCGTCCAGGGACTGGTTCATTCCGAATATGAGCTTGGCCATTTCTTCCTCCCCCGGCAGAGCGCCAGTCCAATTGCAGGGCGCAACCGGTTCAAGGCTAACCCGACCGATTTCAAATTGCAATTGGTTAACCGGGCAGATTGGCATATCGAGCATTACGTCCGGCGTCCGGTGGCGTTGCGATGTGCGGATACGATGCCGATCGCGGCGATCATCATTCCGCCGGCAAGAAGAAAGGTCAGCTGCATCCCCTCGGCGATGTCCGCCGGGGACGCCTCGGCGAAGTCCTCTGTCCCGACGCCGAATGCGAAAATGGCGCCCATGAGGGACGCGCCGGCAATCAAGCCGATATTGCGTGACAGATTGAGCATGCCCGAAACCATACCGCGGCGGTCCCTCGGCACGTCGGCCAGCGCGACGGTGTTGTTGGCGGCCTGAAAGAGCTGGTAGCCCGGCGTCAGCACGGCGATGGACAACAGATAGCCGACGACGCCCATGCTTTCTGGCGCAAATGCCAGCATGACGGCGCCGGCGGTCAGCAGGGCGAGCCCAGTTGCGAGTACGCGCCGGCTTCCCCAGGAATCGACGAGCCGACCGGACGGAACGCCGCTGAAAATGGATATCGCCGGGCCGACCGCCATGACCAAGCCGACATGGCTTGCCGCGAGGGCAAGACCGAGGCTGAGAAAGAACGGGCCAACCACAAGCGTCGTCATCATGACCGCGGCAACCAGCATGTTGACGAGAATGGTCGGCATGAGGGCTCGATCGATCAAGGCGCGAAGGTTGGTGGGTTCTGTTTCTGCTTTCCTCGGTTCGTTTGGCAGCGCCACAACCGCGAGGAGCGCGGCGACAGCCCCCACCGGGACCTGTACCCAGAAGATGCCACGCCATCCCGTTACCGGGATCAGCAGGCCGCCGAGTGCGGGACCGAGTGCCGTTCCGAGAGCCGACACCGTGCCAAGCACCCCCATGGCTCGCCCTATGCGCGCCTCGTCCGCCGTCTGGCGCATCAGTGCCATGGCGAGGGTCATGAGGAAGGCGGCCCCGACGCCCTGCAGCAGTCGAGCGCCGACCAGCGGCCACAGACCGGGCGAGATCGCGCACAGCAGCGACGCAACAATGAAGATGACCAGGCCCACCACGAGCATCGGCTTCAGCCCAAAATGGTCGCCGAGGCGGCCGGCAATGATCACGGACACCGTCAGGGCCGCGAGATAGGCGACGACCACGGCTTGGACCTCTGCGAAGGGCGCCGAGAATGCCTCGGTAAGCGTCGGCAGCGCGATGTTGGCGATGCTGGTGCCGAGCGAGGCCAGCAGCATCGCCAGGGACAATGTCATGGTGATTGCCGTTGGCGTCCGTGTCGACGCTTGCGATTCCACCTGTTCCATTCTCTTGCCCTCTTGCCGGAAATTCGGTTTGAAGGCAGGCTGCCACTTCAAGCCAACTTGAGGTCAAGCATGAAATTTCTGGATATCGGGGAGGTCGCGGCACTAAGCGGAACAAAGCCTTCGGCGCTGCGCTATTACGAGGAGGCAGGGCTGATTGCCTCGGTCTCACGGCACGGTTTGCGCAGGCAGTTCCCGCCCGAGGTTCTGTTGCAGCTCAAGCTGATTGCGATGGGAAAATCAGCGGGGTTCACGCTGGAGGAGATCGCCGGCATGTTCGGCGACAATGGCGCTCCGGATCTGCCGCGCGACATACTCCGCGAGAAGGCGAACCAGATCGACCGCCAGATCCACGAGCTGACCGCGCTCCGCGACACGCTTCGCCATGTCGCCGACTGCCCGGCGCCCTCACATATGGAGTGCCCGACATTCCGGCGACTTGTCGATCTGGCTGGCAAACGCGGCGGAAAGCACAAGAGCTCAGCAACGCGAAAGTGATGCCGTCCGGCGGCGATACCCAGTCGGCAATACAGCGCAATCCATTGATCTTGCTTGCGATTTCTTGAGAATGGCGGAGCCGGAGGGATTCGAACCCTCGGTACGGGTTTAAGCCCGTACGCCGGTTTAGCAAACCAGTGCCTTCAGCCTCTCGGCCACAGCTCCGTTGCGAAGTTGTCTAGAGATTCTGCGGCAGTCGGTCAAGCCCTGGCGGCGTCGGTTCCGCCGATGACGTGGGGCGAGACGAACCTGATCGAGCCGACCTCGCACCGGAACATCTGGAAATGGCAAGCGGCGGAAAACGCAAGCTTTTCCGCCGCAGGCAAAAGGAACGCAGATCAGGTTACCAACGCTGATGAACGTGCGGTGCGACCAGGCGGGCGTAGATTTCCCGCGTTGCGGCCATCACGTCGGCCGGAATGGCTGGAAGGTCGGATGCAGCGGCGTTGCCAAGAGCCTGGGCGGCGTTGCGGGCACCCGGGATGACGACGCTGACCGCATCGGCCATCAGGATCCAGCGCAACGCAAAGGCCGCCATGCTCTGGCCGACGGGAACCAGCTGGCGAATCTCCTCGACCGCCTGCAGGCCGACCTCGAAGGGCACGCCGCCGAAGGTCTCGCCGACGTCAAAGGCCTCGCCATGCCGATTGAACAGGCGATGATCATCGGCAGCGAACTTGGTGTCTGCCGTGATCTTGCCGGAGAGCAAGCCGGAAGCGAGCGGCACGCGCACGATGATGGCGACGCCGCGCTTTTTGGCTTCCTCGAAGAACAGTCGATCCGGCCGCTGGCGGAAGATGTTGTAGATGATCTGGATGGAGACGACGCCGGGGTACTCGATCGCCTTCAGCGCCTCTTCGACCTTTTCGACGGAGACGCCATAATTGCGGATCTTGCCCTTGGCCTTGATCGCCTCCAACCCCTGGAACAGGGCAGGGGTGTAGAGCACTTCGGTCGGTGGGCAGTGGAGCTGCACGAGGTCGAGCGTCTCGACGTCGAGATTCTTGAGGCTGCGGTCGATGAAGGCTTCGATGTTCTCCGGCGTATAGCCGGCGGCGAGATGGGGATTGAGCCGGCGACCCGCCTTGGTGGCGACATAGGGACGCTTGCCCGTCCATTCCTTCAACACCGAGGCGATGATCCGTTCGGAACGGCCGTCGCCATAGACGTCGGCCGTGTCGATGAAAGTGACGCCCGCTTCGAGGGCGGCCTCGAGGGTGGCCCGTCCGTCGGCCTCGGTCACTTCGCCCCAGGCGCCGCCGATCTGCCAGGCACCGAAGCCGATATCGGATACCTCGACCGGCACGCGGCCGAACTTGCGGTAATGCATCACTTTTCTCCCCGAATAATTGGCCTTTCGGCTTTGATTTCGAGGCGAGATTAATGCCGTTGAAACGCGAGAGCGCAAATGGATTCTGGCGATGGCCGGCATCGATGGCGGAGATCGCCGCCTTGTATTGCCCAAACAAAAGGGCCGGCTTTCGCCGGCCCAGTTTCGCTTGCTTGGGAGGAGAGCTTATCAGACCTCGACGTACTGAATGCCGACGAGATCGCAATAGGCCTTCCACTTGGCGCGGGTGTCGCCGAGGTGCAGGACCTGGTGATGCGTGCCGCCGTTCTTCAGCCAGCCGTTGAGGCATTCCTTCACGCCGGTGGCCGGCTTGAAGAAGAAGTAGGGCATCTCGACGGTGGGCAGTTCCTCAGTGTCGAGGATCTCGCCCTGCGACACGACGAGGCGGTACTTGTCGGCGCCGAGCGACACGAGGCTGACCAGGGTGGCCGGCCCGGGCTCGCCCTGGAACAGGACGGTCGGCGGGTTGTCGAGGCCGCCGATGCCGAGCGGACGATCGATGAGGCGCGGCTTCTTGTCCTTGCGGGCGACCTTCCAGTTGCCTTCGCCCATGTGGCTCTGCAGAGCCGCATCGAGCTCGAAGTCCATGGCGTACATTTCGGTGAACTGCGGATCGGCCTGCAGGGCGCGGGCGGCGACCATCAGCGAGGCGCAGTTGGTGTCGCCTTCAGCGGCGTACCCGTAGCCGTCCGCCATCAGGTTCGACGCGGCCATCATGTGCGTCTGCTTGAAGCGACCGTCGAGACCGATCTCGTTGAAGTAGAGCGAGAAGGCGTCATAGCCGCCGGCTTCCAGCACCTTGGTGATGGCAACCTGGATCTTGGCGGCTTCCTCGAGCTGCGGCTGCGTCAGCTTGGGATCCATGTCGAAGTTCGCCTTGCAGTAGGCGATGACGGCCTGGATCTCCTGGGTGTTGACCTTGTCCATCTCGGCGGCGATCGAGCCCATGCCGATGTGATCGACCTGCGGGCCGATGACGCGCATGAAGGTGTGCGGATCGGTCAGGATATCGCCCATGCCCGGCATGCGGCCGAAGACGGCGACCTTGGTCTCCTTCATCACCGCCACGGCGTGGGCAGCGGAAGCGAACACGTCGAACGCCTTGACGAACTCCTCGTCCTTCCAGTCACCCGACCAGACCGAGAACTGCTTGCCGAGGTGGATCAGCGAGTTGGCCGTATCCTGAACGCCGTGGACGCCCTGATTATAGGTGAGATCGTCCATGTTCCACGCCTTGGTGACGCGCGGCTCCGGCTGGATGTTGGCCAGGAACAGCGGCGTCGACACGTCGCGGAAGGCGTTGACGAGACGCAGGCCCGGACCATAGGTCAGGTTGACGATCATGATGCCGTCGACCTGCTCGGCAGCGAAGATCTTCAGCACTTCCTCGATGTCTTCGCGGCAGCGCGCGGCCTTCGGGAAGAGCACGTCGGCAACGCCCGTCAGGCGGGCCGAAACCTCGCGGGCATAGCCCTCCTGCCGCTTCGTGATGTTCGGCAGCGTGTTGTCGTAGAGTTCCTGCATGATGCCGAGGAAACCGATCTTCGGCTTCCGCGTGATGTCCTTGAGCGCCATTTCCTTGCCTCCTAGAAAATTGTTGTCCTTGCCTTGTTACCGCTCCCCGATCCGGGAGGGCGATCAGCCCTTCTTCTGCCCGTACCAAGCTCCGGGCCCGTGCTTGCGCTGATAGTGGTACTCGGAGACATACTCCTCGACCGGACCAGCATTGGGGGCCAGCATCACGGTGGTGGTGGCGATGCGGGCAATTTCTTCGAGAAACACGGCGTTGAGCACGGAATCCGGTGCGTTCTTGCCCCAGGTGAACGGACCGTGGCCGGCCACCAGCACCATTGGCTTGGCGAGCGGATTCTCGTTGCCGAGACGGCGGACGATGGCCTCGCCGGTATTGCCCTCGTAATCCGCCGCAACCTCTTCAGCGGTGAGCGGCTGGGTCAAAGGCACGGCGCCGTGGCAATAGTCGGCATGGGTGGTGCCGAAGCAGGGAATTTCCTTGCGGGCCTGGGCCCAGGCCACGGCATAGGCCGAGTGGGTGTGAGTGACACCGCCGATGGTCGGGAAGGCGCGGTAGAGAACGAGATGCGTCTTGGTGTCGGTCGAGGGATTGAGGTCGCCCTCGATCACCTTGCCGTCGGCGAGGTTGACCACCACCAGCTTGTCGGGGGTCAGCTTGTCGTAGGACACGCCCGACGGCTTGATGACGATATAGCCCTTTTCGCGGTCGATGCCCGAGACGTTGCCCCAGGTGTGAACGACGATCTTGCGACGGTCGAGCTCCAGGTTGGCCTCGCAGACCTGTTCGCGGAGTTCCTTGAGTTTCATTTTGGCTGCCTTCAGCATGAATTGGTCGCCGGCCGCGACTCGCGACGGCCGGCACCGCTAGATAACCCAACGATGGGCATCGGTCTCGGCGCAAGCGTCGAGCTGCTGCCCCGTTCTGGTCGCGGTTGATCCTATCGCGTCACATGAAACCGGAAAACATGGCCATCGACGCGCCAACGAGACGCGCCACGTGGTTTCGCTTAAGCGTTAGCCGCGATGCGGACGAATTTCGCCTGTGAAGCGAAACGCCCAGCCTCTTCCTCCTTGTCGGCTATCAAATCCAAGCCGCTGTTATTGCTCATTTTGGTTGGGAGGATTATAGTGCGCTCCGTCTGCATCCCAAAGGGCAAATCCAGCTTTTTACATGGACGATACTGCCGCCCCTCTCTCCGCACCGGCTCAGGTCGAAAGCGTCATTCGCCGTTTGTCGCTGTTGCAAGCGGGCGGAGAGACGACGGCTGATCCCTTCGTGGCCCCCCTGTTCCCAGGGTTCCATTTCGACACGCGCCTTGTCGCCGGCATCACGCCGATCGAACGTGGCGGTCCGCTCGATTTTCGTATCGAACGGCCTGAAGGCATGCGCGGGTGGATCGTCAACCTCACGGTCAAGGGCAGTGGCGAGGTCTTTGACGGCGAAAACCGCTTCACGGTCGAGCCGGGTGATCTTGTGCTGTTTCCGCCGGGTGCCATCCATGACTATGGACGCGCCCCGGGAGCATCGGAATGGTGGCACCGCTGGATCTATTTCCAGCCACGCGCCTTCTGGAGCGGCTGGCTGTCCTGGCGCGGTGCGCGCGGCGCGTTCTTCGTCCAACGGGTCGAGGACAAATCGCTGGTCGCAACGCTGGAAGCGCTGTTCGGCGAGGTGGCGAGCTGGTCGGCCAACACCGATCTGCTGTCCATGGAGCTGGCAATGAATCTTCTCGAGAGGGTCATTCTGCTCTGCGCCAAGAACGACCGGGCCACCGCACCGCCGGGGCACTTCGACCAGCGGCTGCTGATGGCCTGCAAGTTCGTCACCGACAATCTGCATCGTCCACTGTCGGTAGCGGAAATCGCCCAGGCGGTCTGCCTGTCGCCGTCGCGTCTTGCCCACCTGTTCACCCAGACCCTGGGCCGGTCGATCCTGAAATGGCGCGAGGAGCAGGTCATCCAGTTTGCCTGCCATCTGCTGCTGGTGACACCCAGTCCGGTGAAACAGATCGCCGCGCAGGTCGGTTACGAGGACCCGCTCTATTTCAGCCGTGTCTTCCGTCGCTATACAGGATGCAGCCCGAAGGCCTTCCGCGCCGAGCACAGCCGTACCCAGGGCATGCCTTAGAGCCTTCGCCGACCAAACCGAAACATTTGGTCGACCAACGAAGCCGCCAGGTTTATTTGCTGGAGCAGCCGCTTTTCGATCAGGTTGTTTCAACCTGATCGGCGGACACTCCAGGGAAAATTCTATCAGACAGTCTGCCTGTCCGCGGCTCGTCAAGAGCGCGGAATCGCGGCCTCATACGCAAAGGCGCGAAAGCAGCCGACGCTTGCCGGGTTGTTTTATGCTGTCTATAAGGAAGCGTCGCCTCGCTGCGTGAGCCCGAAGCGGCGCACTTGCACCAGCGCATTCATCCATGCCGGCAGCCGTTTCGGAGGGGGTGCCGGCCATGACCTTCGGGAGGCAAAAAGCCAACATGTTCAGCGTCGACGAGCTCAAGGCGGGATTCAAGAATATCTTTGGAAGCGAGCCGCTTCTCATCAGGGCGCCCGGACGCGTCAACCTGATCGGCGAGCACACCGACTATAACGACGGCTTCATCATGCCGGCGGCGCTCGAATATGAAACGCGGGCCGCCGTCGCGCCTCGCACGGACAGAATCCTCCGTGTTCATTCTGCCAAGATCGGCGAGACTCGCGAGTTCGATCTGGACGATCCTGCTCCCCAACCGAAGCGCGACTGGACCGATTATGTGTTCGGCGTGGCGGTTGCGTTGGCCGGAGCCGGCAAGGCGCTGAAGGGGGCCGACATCCTGGTCGCCTCGTCGGTGCCCGTCGGCTCGGGCCTGTCGTCGTCGGCAGCACTGGAAGTGTCGATCGGCTACAGCCTGCTCACCGTCGCCGGGCTGCCGATCGACAAGGTGGAACTCGCCAAGCTCTGTCAGAAGGCCGAGAACGAGTTCGTCGGCATGCGCTGCGGCATCATGGACCAGTTCATTTCCTGCAACGGCGAGCACGACCACGCGCTGATGATCGATTGCCGCAGCCTTGAAAAGCGGTCGGTACCGATCGATCCGCGCGCCCGCATCGTCGTCGCCAACTCCATGGTCCATCACGAGCTGGCGTCTGGTGAGTACAACAAGCGCCGTGCCTCCTGCGAAGAAGCCGTGCGCCTCCTGTCGCCCGTGCTCGGCCCGATCAAGGCGTTGCGCGACGTGACGCCCGCCGGTCTCGAAGCCAACAAGGCTCTGCTCTCGGATGTCACCTATCGCCGCGCCCGCCATATCGTCACCGAGAACGAGCGGGTGGTCGAGGCAGCCGACGCACTGGCGGCGGGCGATCTCGTGCGCTGCGGCGCCCTGATGAACCAGTCGCACGCTTCGATGCGCGACGATTACGAGATTTCCTGCGAGGAAGTCGACCTGCTGGTCGACATCGCCCAGAAGCAGCCGGGCGTGTTCGGTTCGCGGATGACCGGCGGCGGCTTCGGCGGCTGCACGGTGAGTCTCGTCGAAGCCGGCGCGGCCGACGCCTTCATGGCAAACGTCAAGGCGGCCTATGAAAAGGCCACCAGCCTCAAGTCGACCATCTTCGCCTGTTCGCCGCAGCAAGGTGTCGGCCCGCTCGCGGGCTGAGGAAAGGCGGGGCGGGCGTCCGGAACGGTCGTTCCGCCCCTTGTTCCCGGAACGCCGCGGGCGGTCCGGCCGGCCGCCGACCGGCCCATCGGCCAGGACGGAACGATCATGAACGCATTCGCCGATCATCCCCATCGCCGGTTCAACCCGCTCACGGGAGAATGGGTGCTGGTGTCGCCGCACCGGGCCAAACGACCGTGGCAGGGGCAGGTGGAGAAGCTGCCGCCAGTCGCCGGCGTCGCGCACGATCCGAAGTGCAACCTCTGCACCGGCAACCTGCGCATGAACGGCGAGCGTAACCCGGACTACAAGCACACCTTCGTCTTCACCAACGACTTCGCGGCGCTGACGCCGGACGCACCGTCGGATTATCGCGACGATGATGGCCTGATGATCGCCGAGGGCGAGTCCGGTATCTGCCGGGTGCTGTGCTTCTCGCCGCGCCATGACCAGACGCTGTCGCGCATGTCGGTGGAGGAGATCACCTATGTGGTCGATGCCTGGGTCGAGCAGTTCATCGATCTCGGCTCGAAGCCCGACATCGGCTCGGTGCTGATCTTCGAGAATCGCGGTGAAGTGATGGGCTGCTCGCAGCCGCATCCGCATGGTCAGATCTGGTCGAGCCGGCACATGCCCAACGAGACAGCCAAGGAGACCGACCGTCAGCTCGCCTATTTCAAGGAAAAGGGCAGGGCGATGCTGCTCGACTACGTCGAGAAGGAGCTGAAGCTCGGCGAGCGCGTCATCCATGAGAACGACCATTTCGTCGTGCTGGTGCCCTACTGGGCGATCTGGCCCTTCGAGACCATGGTGCTGCCCAAGCGGCGGATCGGCGGCTTCGACGAGTTCACCGCCGGTGAGCGGGTGTCGCTGGCCGATGCGCTGTCCAACATCGCCATCCGCTACGACAACCTGTTCGAGACGTCCTTCCCCTATTCGATGGGCTTCCACCAGAAGCCGACCGACGGTGAGCCGCATGAGGAATGGATGTTCCATGCCCACTTCTATCCGCCGCTCCTGCGTTCGGCGACGGTGAAGAAGTTCATGGTCGGCTTCGAGATGCTCGGTTCGCCCCAGCGCGACCTCACGCCGGAGACCGCGGCCCAGCGGCTGCGCGACCTGCCCACCGTGCACTATCTCGATCGCTGAGTGAGCTGGTATCCCAAATGGAAACCGCCGTCGGATCGCTCCGGCGGCGGTTTCGTTTCTAGGCTGTGGTTCTGCGATCAGGCGCCGCTTGCCTGGGCGGCGGCCGAAGCGTGGCGCATGTTGCGGGCGCTGCGCTCGGACATCCACATCAGACCGCGCTGCAGAGCGATGAAGCCGAACAGCAGAAGGCCGATGACGATCTTCGTCCACCAGCTCGACAGCGTGCCGTCGAACACGATGTAGGTCTGGATGAGACCCTGGATGCAGATGCCTAGGAAAGTGCCGGCAACGAAGCCATAACCGCCGGTGAGCAGCGTGCCGCCGATCACGACCGCGGCGATGGCGTCGAGCTCGACGCCGACGGCCGCCAGCGAATAGCCGGCCGAGGTGTAGAGCGAGAAGACGATGCCCGAGAGGCCGGCCAGGAAGCCAGACAGGGCGTAGATACCGATCGTCGTCTTGGCTACCGGCACGCCCATCAACTGCGCCGAGGTGAGGTTGCCTCCGAGCGCATAGACATAGGTACCGAAGCGGGTGCGCTGGGCAAGGATGATGCCGAGGGCAAACACCGCCAGCATGATCATGGCGATCAGCGTCAGCCGGCCGCCGCCGGGCATCCGGATGTAGATCTCCTGCAGCGTGGAATAGAACGGATGGGTGATGGGCACCGATTCCGTCGTCAGCAGGTAGGAGATGCCGCGGGCGAGGAACATGCCGGCCAGCGTCACGATGAAGGGCGGCATGTCCAGGAAGAAGATGACCCCGCCCATCGCGGCCCCAAAGGCGGTGGTCAGCACCAGCACGATGGCAAAGGCCGCCAGCGGGTGGATAGATGTATCCCTCAGGATCACCGACAGGAACACGCCGGTGAAGGCGATGACCGAGCCGACCGACAGATCGATGCCGCCCGACAGGATCACGAAGGTCATGCCGACCGCCGTGATGCCGAGGAAGGCGTTGTCAGTGAGGAGGTTGCCGGCAACGCGAGTCGACAACATGTTCGGGAACACCGAAATGCAGATGACATAGCCCAGCACGAAGACCACGAAGGTGGCCAACAGCGGCAGATACTTGGAATTTTTCATCGCGCCGCGTGCTCCCTGCTTTCGGTCTTGATGGCCACGGTCTGCCGATTGGCGCGGAAGTTGGCCATGGCCGCCTGGCTGGCGGGCGACTGGACGATCAGGATGATCAGGATGATCGCCGCCTTGATGATGAGGTTGAACTCCGGCGGGAAGCCCGCCATCAGGATGCCGGTGTTGAGCGACTGGATGATCATGGCGCCCATCAGCGAGCCGACGAGCGAGAAGCGACCGCCGAGCAGCGACGTGCCGCCGATGACCACCGCCAGGATGGCGTCCATTTCCAGCCAGAGACCGGCGTTGTTGGCGTCGGCGCCCTTGATGTCGGCGGCGGCGATGACGCCGGCCGTTGCCGCGCAAAGCCCGGACACCGCGTAGACGGCGAGCAGGATGACGCGGGAATTGACGCCGGAGAGCGTGGACGCCCGCCGGTTGACGCCGATCGCCTCGATCAGGAGGCCGAGCGCCGAACGCCGGACCACCAGGATCGCCAGGATCGCGACGACAACCCAGATGATCACCGGCATGGGCAGGCTGAGGAACGAGCCGGAGCCGACGAAAATCAGTTCCGGCTTGTCGTTGAAGGTCAGGATGACGCCCTCGGTGATGAGCTGGGCGATACCACGGCCGGCCACCATCAGGATCAGCGTGGCAATGATCGGCTGGATGTCCAGCAGGGCGACCAGCGCACCGTTCCAGATGCCGCAGGCGAGGCCCACGAACAGCGCCCCGGCCAGCGTCGCCGGCAACGAGTAGCCGGAGGTGATCAGCGAAGCCGCGACAGCGCCGACAATCGCCATGACCGCACCGACCGAGAGGTCGATGCCCTTGGTGGCAATCACCAGCGTCATGCCAATGGCCAGAAGGGTCACCGGCGCGCCGCGATTGAGCACGTCGATCAGCGAGCCGTAGAGTCGATCGTTCTGGATCTCGATCGAGAAGAAGCCCGGCGAGATGATGGCGTTGAGCGCAAGGATCACCGCCAGGACGATCAGTTGGGGTGTCCGCTCACGGATGATGGTAGGAACGGCCATTACGCTGCCTCCCCGGTCGCGCCATGCGAAGCGATGGCCTTCATGATGTGGTCGGTGGAAATCTCGTCGCCGGTCAGCTCGCTGACCATCTTGCGATCCCTCAACACGATGATGCGAGAGGAGTAGCCGACAAGTTCGCCGAGCTCCGACGATATGACCAGCAGCGCCATGCCACGTTCGCAAAGATCGATGATCAGGCGAATGATTTCGGCGTGGGCGCCGACGTCGATGCCGCGGGTCGGCTCATCGAGGATCAGGAAGCGCGGGTTGGTAGCCAGCCAGCGGGCCAGCAGCACCTTTTGCTGATTGCCGCCGGACAGGAACTTGATCGGCTTCTCGCGATCGGACGTGCGGATGTCCAGCGCGGCGATATAGCGGTCGGCGAGCGCCTCCTGCTCGGAGCGGGACAGGGGACGCATCCAGCCACGCTGGGCCTGGAGCGCGAAGATGATGTTCTCCCGCACCGACAGATCGCCGACGATGCCGTCGGTCTTGCGGTCCTCGGGACAGAAGGCGAAGCCCTGGGAGATCGCCTTGCGGGGCGAGGTCATGTTGACCGGAGCGCCGCCGACGCTGATGGTGCCGCTGTCGGCGCGCTCGATGCCGAATACCAACTGCGCCGTTTCCGTGCGTCCTGAGCCGAGCAGGCCGGCAATGCCGACCACTTCGCCCTGGCGGATGTCGAGGTCGAGCGGATCGACGCTGCCGCGCTTGCCAAGGCCGCGCAGCGAGACCAGCGGTTCGGACTTGGCCGTGTTGGGGTCGATCGTGCGCTTGATATCGGCCTCGAGCTGGCGACCGAGCATCATGGAGACCAGCTTCAGACGATCAAGACCGGCCACCGGCACTGTGTCGATCAGCCGGCCGTTGCGCAGCACCGTGATGCTGTCGGCGATCTCGTAGACCTGATCGAGAAAGTGGCTGATGAAGATGATGCCCATGCCCCGCGCCCGAAGCTGCCGGACCACGGCAAACAGCATCTCGACCTCGTGGGCGTCGAGACTGGCGGTGGGCTCGTCGAGCACCAACACCTTGCCGGAGATGTCGACGGCGCGGGCGATGGCGACAACCTGCTGAATGGCCACCGAGAAATTGGCGAGCGGCGCGGTGACGTCGATATCGAGGCCGTAAGTATCGAGGATGGCCCGCGAGCGACGGTTCATCTCGCGCACGTCGGTCAGGCCGAACCGTTTGGGCTGGCGTCCGAGGAACAGGTTCTCCGCCACGGTCAGGTTGGTCAGGAGGTTGACCTCCTGGTAGACGGTGCCGATGCCGAGCTTCTGGGCGTCGACGACGTCGCGCGGGTGGATAGGCGTCCCCTCAAGCAGGACCTCGCCTTCGTCTCGACGATATGCGCCCGTGATGATCTTGATGAGGGTCGACTTGCCCGCGCCGTTCTCACCGAGAAGGGCGTGCACTTCACCGGCCTGCAGCGTGAAATCGACATTCTCGAGCGCGGATACGCCGAGAAAGGCCTTGCTGACTCCGCGTACGGATAGCAGCGGCTGAGCGTTCGCCATGATAGCTGGTCCAACTATTGCCGATCAAAGAAACGGGCCGCCCTCCGATGCGGCGGCCTCACCCCAAGGGACAAGCCCGCCGGCAGCCGGAAAAAGCGGCCCGGCAATGAAGGAGAACGCCGCCCGTTCGGAAAGGGGCGGCGTTCCGGGTCGGTATCAGTAACCGAGGCCCTTCTTCTCGTCGTAGACCTTCTGCGGGTCATCAGCCGGCGTGTAGAGCTTGGACTCGGTCTGGATCCACTTGGCGGGCTCCTTCTTGTCCTTGAGATAGGCGTCAAGGGCGTCGAAGGCCGGGCCGGCCATGTTGGGGGTCAGTTCGACGGTGGCGTTGGCTTCACCGGCGATGAAGGCCTGGAAGATATCCGGAACGGCGTCGATGGAGACGACGAGGATGTCCTTGCCCGGCTTCAGGCCAGCTTCCTTGATCGCCTGGATGGCACCGACGGCCATGTCGTCGTTGTGAGCATAAAGGGCGCAGATGTTCTTGCCGCCGCCTTCAGCCTTGATGAAGCTTTCCATGACTTCCTTACCCTTGGTGCGGGTGAAGTCACCGGTCTGGCTGCGGACGATCTTCAGGTTGGCTTTGCCGGCGATGGCTTCGTCAAAGCCCTTCTTGCGGTTGATGGCCGGCGACGAACCCGTCGTGCCCTGAAGCTCGACGATGTTGCAGGGCTTGTCGCCTACTTCCTTCACGAGCCATTCGCCGGCAACCTTGCCTTCGAAGACCGTATCGGACGTGACGGCAGTGAGATAGAGGTCCTGGGGAGCGTCGACGGTACGGTCGAGCAGGATCACCGGAATATTGGCTTCCTTGGCTTCCTTGAGGACGGCATCCCAACCGGTGGCGACCACCGGGGCGATCAGGATCGCGTCCACGCCCTGGGCGATGAACGAGCGAACGGCCTTGATCTGGTTTTCCTGCTTCTGCTGGGCGTCAGCGAACTTCAGGTCGATGCCGCGCTTCTGAGCTTCGAGCTTGGTGACGCTCGTCTCGGCAGCGCGCCAGCCGGATTCCGAACCGATCTGCGAGAAACCAACGGTCAGCGCAAAGGCGGACGAAACGGAAAGAGCCGTCGCAAAGGCGGTCGCGGCGAGCAAATTAAGCGTGCGCATTCTCTCCTCCACATTTGTTCCGGGAGCGGCCGGAAAGACCTCGTATTACTCCCCGGACGCCGGCCTCCACACCGGCTGAGGGCAAGTTAACCCAGAGGGCTTTTTCACAAAAGAGACAAATCGGTCTCCTTCATGGAATATTCTGCTGATCCGCAGGAAACATGGACCTATACTAAGGTATTATATCCGGGTCCGGCGCACGGTTTTTCACGGCTCTTCTGGTGAAAAGACAACCAGATCACAGCCCGCGCGTTTGATGACCGTTCCCGTCCAGTTTTTGACTACTAAAGTTGTATCGTTTTCTTAAGTATGACAATTGCACCGGGGCAGCGACCAACTCTCTTGAAAAGTCTGGATCATTCGGCCTGCAGCGCGGAGTCGCCGGATTTCACGGCCCGCCGTGCTCGGACATGTGAATGGAGAAAATCGCATATTCTCCTTGCATACGATCATACGTTCCAGAAACACGTAGTTTCGATGGATTTGGTTCCCGTAGCCAAATCCTTGCGCCCGTCGGCCAAGGCTTCCGTCCATGTCCATGACCCGGAAGATCCGTCGGGACGGCCTCTCATCCCGGCGATGACGAGCAAGGACCAAAAACTTCGACGAAGCTCTCCCTAAGGGCGAGATCCGCGTCCTCCATGGTTACCGGCAGACCGAGATCGACAAGGCTGGTGACGCCGTGCCCACGGATGCCGCAGGGCACTATGCCCGAAAAGTGGTCGAGATCCGGCTCCACGTTGAGGCTGATGCCGTGGAAGGTGATCCAGCGACGGACGCGGATGCCGATGGCGGCGATCTTGTCCTCGACACCGTCTCCCTTGTCCGGTCGTCGAACCCAGACACCGACGCGATCTTCCCGTCTCTCGCCCCGCACATTGAAAGCGGCGAGCGCGCCGATGATCCAGCGCTCCAGGGCTGCCACAAAGGCCCTAACATCCTTTCCGCGACGATCGAGATCGAGCATGACATAGGCTACACGCTGGCCGGGGCCGTGATAGGTGTATTGTCCGCCTCGCCCGGTCGGGTAAACGGGAAAGCGGTCAGGCTCGACGAGGTCGCTTGCGTCGGCGCTGGTCCCGGCCGTGTAGAGGGGAGGGTGCTCGACCAGCCAGACGAGTTCCGGCGCCCGTCCCTCGGCAATGGCGGCGACGCGTGCCTCCATGAAGGCAACGGCGGCGTCATAATCGGTGAGCCCCGGCTCGACGCACCATTCAACCGGCGGCGAACCGGGGATGGCGTGCATATCCGTCCTGATTTCGGAACGCTCATTAACCATTCGGTAACCTTATGCCGCAAACACTCAGCGGACGACGACGCGTCGGCTTGCCGCTTCGTGTTCCGGGTGGCACCGGCAGTCGTTGAGGCGCCCGCCGGCGAGACGGAAGATAGGACCGATGGCAAGTTTGGAGAAGATCAAAGTCGAGATCTCTGTCGTGCTCGGTGGACAGACCATGCCCATCCATCAGCTTCTGCGCATGGGCCGCGGCGCCGTCATCGAACTGGACCACTCGGCTGACGACGACGTCGATATCCTCGCCAACAACCTGCCCGTTGCGAAGGGGCAGGTGGTCCTGAAGGGTGACCGCGTCACGGTGTCGATCACCGAGGTGCTGGCTCGCCCTGCATCTTACCGACGCCTCGACGACGTGGTGAAGATCTGAAGATTTTTCCCTGTATTCTGGCGTTTTTCCGATGCTGGCAAAATTCTTCTTGCCTCCCTCTTGTGCCCCGGGGAATCTCTTGCTAGATACCCGGCGCCGGCCCGGAAGGGGCGGCAACTACCAAGATGCGGTCGTGGCGGAATTGGTAGACGCGCAGCGTTGAGGTCGCTGTGTCGCAAGACGTGGAAGTTCGAGTCTTCTCGACCGCACCATCTAAAAAAGCCGGGCTCTCAAGCGCCCGGCTTTTTTGCATTTATTCCCCTTGTCAGCTCGCCCGCAATCCGGCGAGCACCTCGGCCACTTGTGTCTTCAAGCGATCGATCTGTTCGCCGAGGCTCGAAGCGGCCCCTTTGACTTCCGACGAGGCTTGCGAGGTCTCCCGGGCGGCCAAGGCCACGCCGGCGATGTTGGCATCGACTTCTCGCGTCGACTGGAAGGCGATTGCCACCGCTCTCGCCACCTCGGATGTAGCCGCCTCCTGCTCGGCCACCGCGGCGGCGATTCCGGTGGATGTGTGTCCGATGTTCCGAACCTGGGAGGCGATCGCGTTGATGGCGTCGGCGGACGTCCGGGTTGCCGATTGAATTGTGGTCGCCTGCGAGGAGATCTCAGAGGTGGCGCGCGCGGTCTGCTCGGCGAGTTGCTTCACTTCCTGCGCGACCACGGCAAAGCCTCGTCCGGCTTCGCCGGCCCGGGCCGCTTCGATTGTGGCATTCAGAGCCAGCAGGTTGGTCCTGGCGGCAATGTCGCTGATCAGTGTGACGACGGTTCCGATTTGCGCCGCAGATTCGGCAAGCCCGAGCACCCCTCTGGCCGTTTCGTCGGCCATCCCGACTGCCGCGGTCGCCGCTTCGGTCGACACCTCGACCTGTCGGCCGATTTCCCGCACCGACGCAGCGAGTTCCTCGGCGGCGCCGGCGGCTGACTGAACCCCTGACGCTGCGAAACCGGCAGCCCTGACAACGGCGGTCGACTGGTTGGACGTTTCCTCGGCACCGGCCGCGAGGGTGTTCGCCGATGCTTCCAGTTGCTGGCTCGCCGCGCCAAGCGTCGAGACGACCACGCCGATCGTCGCCTCGAAACCGTCAGCGAGTTGCAGCATTTCCTTGGTCTTTCTCAGCGCCACCGCCCGCTTGGTCTCCTCCTGTTCGGCGCGAAGCTGACTGGCTTCCAGCAGTGCGTTCCTGAAGTCGGATGTCGCCCCGAACAACTCACCGATCTCATCTTTGCGCTTCGGAACCAAAATCTCATTGCCAAGGTCGCCGCCGGCGAGCGAGCGAGTAATCCGCGTCAGCCGCGCCAATGGTTTCGCCAAGCCGAAATGAATGACCCCCGCCGTAACCAAGACGATGATCAGCGCAGCGGAGAGCGCCAGCAGCGCCCACGCGAGCGACCGATTTGCCTCGTCCAGCCGTTTGGCAGTCTGACTCGAAATATGTTCGCCCAAGGCCGATTGGACCCCGGCAAGCATGTCGACGGCTTCGGTCGCCTGCGCAAACCATTCGGGAGCGGGCAGGGTGGCGGGAACTCCACGTGTCAGGGCGGAGTAGACGGACTTGCGAGTGTTCTCAAAGCGGCCGAAAACCGCCTCGTTGGCGTCTTGTGCGCGCGACCAGAGCGGTCCGTCGATCAGTTCCAGTCGTGAGTAAGCCGCCTCCCATGCCGACATGACGTGACCGCGGTATTGGGCCAACTGCGCCAGTTCGTCCGGACTCGCAGAACGACCGGCCGAAAGAATGCCGTTGAGCATGCCCCGCTCGCGCGCCACATACTCGCCGGCCTCCCATATCTGTCGGCGCGCTTCGGTGGCCCGCGCAAGAGACAGACTGATTGTCCCATCTCCTTCGGCCGCGACATGCCGTCCAAGCTCGTCAACCGCCTCGATGGCAAGGGACTGCGCCGCGAACCAACGCGCACCTATGTCGGAAGGAGGTTTCGTCCCGGCTGATGTTGCGTCGTAAATCTGCTTGCGCAGGGCATCTGCCACCGAGATGACTGATCTCAACTTACTCGCTTGGTCAGGGGTCGCTTTTCCAAGGAGCAGCGCCAGCGCTTCACCGGCTTGCGAGCGACTTTTACTCAGTTTTTCCGCAACCGCCTGGCTGAGCTGTCGCCCGGTGGCAACCCCGCTTGTCTGTCCGCGATCCAACGCGAAAGCCGCGGTAATGCTGAGCGTCTGATCTTGCACAATCTGCGACTGAAGAATTGCGGTGGCGCTGGATTTCGCTTCGATTGCAGATACAAGGGACTCCCTTACTTCCGCAGCCAGCAGGACGGTCATCGCGGCAAACGTCAGGTATAGCTTCCAGCGGATTTGCATCCTGCCACCTTTGCATTTCAGAGAGAATGGAAGCCACAGCCAAGGCAAATTCCGCAAGTCTTAGGGTGACCTGCATGCACGGCTCGTGCGCTCTTAGAAAAGAGATTGCATAAACTTCTTAAGCGCACGTTTATAGGGTAGTAAGCACAGCAACTCGGCAGCGATTTTTCCTAGGTATATTTTGCGAGGAAGCGCCAAATCATGAGAGCGTGCTCGCTCCATCGAATCAAATGGATTTCGAGGCGACACATGGGGAGCTGGCAAGTGAAGATGGCACCATGGCGTCCGTGCCGCCGCGCGCGAGACTCATTGTGTTAAGTCAGGCCTGTTCATCACCCCCCTGCCAAATACACCAAGCCCAATTGTAAAATATTAAATAACTCAGCACCCACTTATAAAGTATGCTTGTTGCGGTTGTAGTTTTTTGTATTCATCGACTCAAATGCGGCGCGTCGAAGGTCGCGAAGGCGCAGCGAGAGGTGAGCAAATGCGGCTTTTGAGGGCGGGACGAGCAGCCCGAGATGCAGCAACCCTCGTTGTCATCGGCATCTTGCTTTTTGTCGGCTTCCGCTGGTTCAACGTCTACGAGACATTCGTTGCTTTCCTGAGAGAGCATGAGTTCATTCAGCTCGACGAAGTGCTGATGGCACTGTTGATAACGGGACTCCTGGGCTTCGTCTTCGGCTATCGGCGCCTTCGCGATCTGCAAGAAGAAGTGGCCCATCGGAGCCGTGCCGAACGGGATGTGTCCTGGATTGCAGCGCACGATCCGTTGACTCGCCTTCCCAATCGGGTCGGGCTCAAGCAGGAGGTTGAGCGCCTAAGGGCGGGCGACAAGGCCGGCAAACCTCACATGGCCATGGTGATCGACGTCCAGGGGTTCAGGAACATCAACGACATCTATGGAAATGAAGCAGGCGACGAGATCCTGGTGGCCATCGCGGACAGGCTGCGTGAGATTTTTGTCGGCTGCTATCTGTTCAGGCTCGGCGGCGACCAGTTCTATGCCGCGCTGGAAAGCACACAAACGAAGGATTGGGAAAAGCTCGCCCGCCGGGCCATCAAGCAAATATCGACGCCCATCCTGGTCAACGAACGCTATTACGAGGTATCCGCCTACATCGGAATGGCGCGCTACCCGGATGACGCCGCGAACATCAAGTATCTTCTCAGGTGCGCTCTCTCGGCGGTCTCGTCCGCAAAACGGGAGCACTCCGGCGAGCCGAAGTGGTTTGACCCAGCCATTGACGAGGCGACAGCCAAATACGCGGAACTCGACAGGCAGCTGCGTGCGGCGCTCAAGTCGGGAGAGGTGAAGCCCTACTATCAGCCGATGATCGACCTGACATCGGGCCGCATCGTCGGCTTTGAGGCGCTCGCACGCTGGCGCCGGTCCGACGGCACCTTCATTCCGCCGTCCGAGTTCATAACGCTCGCCGAAGAGACGGGTATGATCGGCGAGTTGTCTGAAGTGCTTTTCCGTCAGGCCTGTCTGGACGCCGCCAAATGGCCCCGGACGATCCGGTTGTCGTTCAACGTATCACCCGCCCAGTTCAGCAGCCGCAGTTTTGGGAGGAAGATGCTTGAGACGCTGGCCGAGACAGGGCTTTCGCCACAACAGCTCGAAGTCGAAGTGACCGAGTCGATGTTCGTGAAGGATGTGCAACTCGTATCTGCGTTGCTCGAGGAACTAAGGGAGGCTGGTGTCCACATCGCCATTGATGATTTCGGCACCGGCTATTCCAGTCTGTCGCAACTGTCGCGGCTGAGATTCGACAAGCTCAAGATCGACCGCAGCTTCGTGTCGTCGTTCCTGGACGATGCGCGCCAAGCCATGATCATCAGGGCGATGATCGGACTGGGACGTGGCTTGGGCATGAAGACCATAGCCGAGGGCATCGAGGAGGCGTCTCAGGCGGAAACGCTGCAACTGCTGGGCTGCCATCAAGGGCAGGGGTTCCTGTTCAGTCGCGCCGTTCCGGCCGAGCAGGCGGCCACCATGCTTCAAATGACCTGGCCGGTAAAGCCGGAAGGCAACACCGCTGTCAACTGAATCAAGGCGTGCCGGAAAGGCGAGCGAACGTCGGAGCGAGTTGTTGGCGACGGCGTCGAGGATCATCGCCCTCTGTCCGCCGCGTCGGAATTTCTTCCTTGCGCCGTAGGGTTTGTCGGCCTTAACTCCGGCGCGGCGGTGCCAACCGTCGCCGTCGATTCAATCCTGTTCGCCACCTCGAGATCCACGGGAGACGCGCCATGGCCGAAACCGAGCCCAACGCGCCTGAAACGCTGAGCTTTGACGGCATGCCGCCGCTCAGAACAGAGGATGGCGACCTCGATCCGCTGTTCCTCGACGCCATCAGGGCGGCGATCGAAGCGGCCGATGCCCGAACCGTCGAAGCGCTCGCGGCAGATCTCCACGAGGCCGACGTCGGCGACATCATCGAGGCGCTGTCGGCCGACGAACGTGTTCCCTTCATCCAACTGCTCGGCGAGCATTTCGACTTCACTGCACTGACCGAAGTCGACGAGACCGTTCGCGTCCAGCTCATTGAGGAACTGTCGCCCGAGGAAGTTGCCGAAGGCGTCCGTGAGCTCGATTCCGACGACGCGGTCTACATCCTCGAAGACCTTGACGACGAGGACCAGGAAGAAATCCTTGCCAAGCTGCCGGCGGTCGACCGCATGGCGCTGCGTCGCAGCCTCGATTTTCCGGAGGAGACGGCGGGTCGTCGGATGCAGACCGACTTCATCGCCGTGCCACCCTTCTGGACCGCCGGCCAGACCATCGATTACCTCAGGGATCAGAAGGATCTGCCGGAGGAGTTCTACGAGGTCTTCGTCATCGACCCCGGTTTCCGGTTTCTCGGAGCCGTGGCCCTCAATCGCCTTCTGAGGGCTCCGCGACCGACGCGCATGGCCGACATTATGAATGATGAACGGCAGCGAGTGCTCGCCACCGACGATCAGGAAGACGTGGCGCGCATGTTCGAGCGCTACAATCTGGTTTCGGCAGCGGTGGTCGATGAAGCGGAACGGCTGGTGGGCGTCATCACCGTCGACGACGTGGTGGACGTCATCCAGGCCGAGGCCGAAGAGGACATTCGCGCGCTAGCCGGCGTCGGCGACGAAGAAATCTCCGATTCGGTCTTCTACACGCTCAGAACGCGTTGGGTCTGGCTGCTGTTCAACCTGCTGACCGCCTTCCTGGCCTCGTCGGTGATCGGCATGTTCTCCGGATCGATCTCGAAGATGGTGGCGCTCGCCGTACTGATGCCGATCGTCGCTTCGATGGGCGGCAACGCCGCGACGCAAACCATGACCGTGACGGTACGCGCCTTGGCGACCCGCGATCTCGATGCACACAATGTTTGGAGGATTTTCGGCCGAGAATTAAGCGTTGGTTTACTCAACGGCGGCAGTTTTGCTTTGATCGTCGGCTTGGCGGCCGCGCTCTGGTTCCAGGACCCGCTCCTTGGAGGCGTGATCGGCGCTGCGATGATCGTCAACCTGTTGTCTGCGGCAACGGCCGGCATCCTGATACCCTTGGCGTTCGAGCGGCTCGACATCGATCCGGCAGTCGCTTCGGGGGTTTTCGTGACGATGGTGACCGATGTCGTGGGGTTTCTGGCGTTCCTCGGGCTCGCGTCATGGATTTTGCTTGGGTGAAGACGGCATTTCGGAAGAAGCGACCTCGGCGCGGCAAACCACTGCCGACCGGCGCCCGTCGCTGGGCAAGCCTCGCCGCGCGGCTCGTCAATCCAGTCGCGCTCGGCTCACTTGCTCTTGGCCTGTCAGCCTGCGCGCTGTTTGACTACAGCCCTCCTGGTCCGGATGATTATCCGGTGAAGGGTATCGACGTCTCCTATTACCAGGAGGACATCAACTGGCGCTCCGTCGTGGCCGATAACACCGCCTTTGCCTGGCTGAAGGCCACCGAGGGCGGTGACTGGTCGGATCCAAAGTTCAGCGCCAACTGGTATGGTGCCGCCATGGCCGGCCTGCCGCGCGGCGCCTACCATTTTTGGTACTTCTGCCGGCCGGCCATGGAGCAGGTGAGCTGGTTCCTGCAGAACGTTCCCTATGATCCCTACGCGCTGCCGCCAGTGCTCGACATCGAGTGGGTCGATTCCAAGACCTGCCCGGGCCATCCGCCGCGCGAGGCGATCATTCCGGAGGTCAAGATCTGGCTCGAGGCCATCGAGCGCTATTATGGCAAGCGGCCAATCATCTATACGTCGATCAGCTTCTACAACGACCGCCTCCGGGGCGCCTTTCCCGACCATTTCGTCTGGATAGCGTCCTACAAAGGTCATCCCGTCATCCGCGATCCAAGCCTTCGCTGGCATTTCTGGCAGCATACGGAAGCCGGACGCGTGGCTGGCATTCGGGGGCGGGTGGATCGCAATGTCTTCAACGGATCGGCCCGCGAGTGGCGGGCCTTTCTCGAGGGACGGCTCTCCCCGCAAAGCTGAGTTGCGTACAGCATAAATATGTAACGCTTTGCGCTGGAGCTTGCCTGAAAACAAAGAGATAAAGGCATACCGGTGAACTGGTTTCACTGGTATGCCTTATGGAGATGCCGATGCGCGGTTTCCTCGCTTTCTGTCTTGCTATGGTCATTGGGGGAGTGGCCCAGGCTCAGGACGGCAATCCGGCCGAGCCGACTGACGCCGACCGGCAAAAGATTGCCGAATGCGTGGCAAGCGCTCCGCACGAGAACGTCAGCCCGCTTGGTTGCATCGGCATGGTCTCCGACCCTTGCCTCGCAGAACCGGACAACGAGAGCACACCGATGATGGCCGCCTGCCTCGAGCGCGAGGCCGCCATCTGGGACGAGCGCCTCAATGACGACTATCAGGCGCTGATCGACCGCCTCGATAAGACTGAGGCCGCCAAGCTGCGGGACAGCCAGCGGGCCTGGCTCGCGGTTCGTGATGCCACCTGCGACATCGAGGGCTCGTTCTGGCAGGGCGGCACCGGCTATGGCGGCGCCATTGCCGGCTGCATGCTGCGTGAAACCGGAGCCAGGGATATTTCGCTCGTCGCTCTTCGTACCTATCTCGACCAGTGAGAGCGCCGTTCACCCTGTCCGTCCGGTCGGGTTGCCGTCCGCTCCCCTGATGGGATACGAATGGGATCCATCAGGATTTGCGAGTCCCGAGGCCCGACCCCTTCGTCGCGGCCGCCACCCACGAGAAGGTCCACATGATTTCCAAGGATCAGGAATACGTCCGCTTCGACGACGAAGAGGAGCAGGACGAGAAGGCCAAGGACGCGGCCCCCGCCCCGCAGGTCGACAAGTATCTCTTCAAGTCGCGCACGGTTCTGATCACCGGGCAGGTGACCCAGGAGATGGCCAAGGACGTGACGTCGCGCCTTCTGGCGCTGGCCGAGGCGAGCGCCACCGATCCCATCACCGTCATCGTGTCATCGCCGGGCGGCCACGTCGAATCCGGCGATATGATCCACGACATGATCGGCTTCGTGCCCGCTCCTGTGAACATCATCGGCACGGGCTGGGTGGCGAGCGCCGGCGCACTGATCTACGTGTCGGTGCCCAAGGAGCGCCGTTTCTGCACGCCCAACACCCGTTTCCTGCTGCATCAACCGTCGGGCGGTACCGGCGGTATGGCGACCGACATCGAGATTCAGGCGCGTGAAATCATCAAGATGCGCGATCGCCTCAATCGGATCTTCGCCGACGCCACCGGCCAACCCGTCGAGCGTATCGAGAAAGACACCGACCGCGACTACTGGATGAGCGCCGAAGAAGGCATCGCCTACGGTCTGGTCGGCCGGGTGGTTCGGACCGCTTCGGACATCTGATCCAACATGACGCGGGGCGGCCGGACCGCCCCGCTTCCTTTGGCCCCACGCATCCGCCGAACGGGCCGATCGACATCCAGGTCCGCCAAGAGCGTTCGTTGATATCCTGGTATTTTATTGAGGGATACGAATGTTTTAGGCGGATCAACGGATTGACCGCCCGGCATTCGTCGGCTCATCTCCATGCCAGGATGGAAGCGGCCGGGCGGCCCGGGAGGACGAGATTGAACGTCTTGAGAATGATGGCTTTCTCGATCGGCTTTGGCTTCGGGGCGGGAGTCGCTCTGGCCCAGTCGCCGAGCCCTTACGACATGACCTACGCATTGCGCGACGGCAAGCCGACGTCGCTCTATGCCGACATGAGCGAGAAGGCTGCGAAGAAGGGCTCGGTACCGGGCGACGCCAAGGGTATCGTGTTGCGCTGGTGTCGTGACGAGATCCCCTTCGGCTCCTGGCAGTTCGGCAGCCGCAAGTCCCAGCTTGCCCTGCTCGATGCGCGCTGGTGCGAGATTTCCTACAATGGCGTCGTCGGCAGCGTGCCGGGCAAGGTACTGACGCCTCAGTAACAGAACTGTCCTGAAGGCTTCGAGGGGAGGGCATGCGGCGTGTTCTATGTGCTCTCCAAGCTCGGCTTTCTGTTCCTGCGCCCTTCCAATGCGCTGGTGCTGGCTCTGCTCGTGGGGGCCGGACTGCGGCTTCTCGGCTGGCGCCGCCGTGGTGCGGAGTTGATCGGCATCGCGCTCGTGCTACTTGCGGCCTGTGCTTGGACCGGAGTTCCGACCCTGCTGTTGCGGCCGCTGGAGCAGCGCTTCTCGCTGCCGGCCAGTCCCGACCGGCTCGACCCAGCAGGCATTCTCGTGTTGGGAGGTGTTGTCGACACCGGTCTGACGACCGAGCGCCGAACGGTCGAACTCATTGACGGCGCCGAACGGCTTATTGTCGCTGCCGAGCTCGCTCGGCGCTACCCCGAGGCGCGCGTTCTTCTTTCTGGCGGGTCCAACGGCGTCTTTGCCAATGACGAGTTCGCCGAAGCGACCATCGCTCGCGATCTGCTGATCGAGTTCGGCGTGCCGGCCGAGCGGATCACGGTCGAGGATCGTTCCCGCAACACCCACGAAAACGCCATCAATAGCTTCGCCACCATCGAGCCAAAGCCGCAGGAGCAGTGGCTGCTTGTCACCTCGGCCTTTCATATGCCGCGGGCCATCGGCACCTTCCGTGCCGCCGGCTGGAATGGCGTTGTCGCTTGGCCCGTCGATCATCGCAATGGTGTCACGACCAACTGGCTGGGCGGGCGCACCGCCGCCGAGGGGCTGAACATGACCGACATGGCCGTTCGCGAGTGGATCGGCCTCGTTGCCTATCGCTTCGTCGGCTATACGGATGCTTTGTTTCCCGCGCCTTAGGCCGTCCACGTTTCGGCGAAGATCAGGGCGATATTCTACGCCTCGTCGTCGCCATCCAGCAGGAAATCATCGTCGTCCAGGAGGTCGTCGGACTTCGGCGCGTCATAGACCGGCATCGGCTCGCCCTCGGCCCTGAGGCGGATGCGGTAGAGACCTCGCACCCGGTCTGGATCGACCGGCTTGCCCTTTCGCAGAAGAACGACCTTGCCATCCTTGGCGAGGCGCGCCGCCTCGTCCTTGATCGGCTTCATCAACCGGCGCCAGACCTTCTCGTCCTTGCCGGCGATGGCGCGGGCGACGGCGTCCGGGCCGATCGGCTTTCCGGAAGGCGATTCGGCAGCCATCAGAAGCAGAACGTCGCGGATCTGGCCGGCCTTGACACGGTGTGGGTCGACGTCGGTCACTCGTATCTCCTCATGGCCTTGACGGCGTTGGAGGTGAACTGGCGGCGGGCGAGCACCACCGCGATGAAGGTGGAACTGGCGATCAGCGGTATCGGCCCGAGGAAACAGCCGAGATAGCCGATCGACATGAAGAAGGCGCGGAGGCCGCGGTTGAAGTTGGTGCCGGCCACCACGATGATCGCCGAGGCTCGCGCGACCGCCTTGTCCATTTCCGTGGTCTCGGCCTCGGCCGGTGGGGGCAAGGCGCCGAGCAGGATCGAGCCGAAGTTGAACATGCGGTAGGCCCAGCCGAACTTGAAGAAGGCATAGGCATAGATGCCTAGCAGGCCGAGGACCTTGTATTCGAAGGCGGTTCGGTTGGTGGCGGTGAGATCGGACAGTGCGGAAACGACACCGACAGCGGCATCCACCGAGTTCAGCAGAGTGAACCCGCCACCGATGGCGAGAAGCGACGTCGAGGCGAAGAAGGCCGTTCCGTTCTGAAGGCCCGCGACGATGGCCGTGTCGACCATGCGCAAGTCGCGCGTCGCCGCCTGCCGCACCCAGCCGTGACGGCCTATGTTGATGAAATGGGTGAGCGAGTGCTCGGCCCATGGGCTCTTTTCGGTCAACCAGGCCTGTCCGAACCACATGGCCAGGAACCAGACGAAGGCGGCGATATCGAAAGGCGTGAAGGCGGTCGTCATGGCGGTCTTTCAGAAAGACGAGGCAGGCGGACGATACAGGCTTCCGACGCGCCGCAAAAGCGGCCGGACGTCGATCAAACGTCCGCCGCCTCTGCCTCCTCATACTCGGCCGATAGCGTCAACCATTCTTCCTCTAGGGTGTCGAGGCCACGAACGGCATCCGCCCGCTCCTTGGAGAGCCTGGCGCCCTTGGCCGGATCGCTGGTGAACAGAGCCGGGTCGGCCAGCGCCGCGTCGATGCGGGCAATCAACTTTCTCGCCTTCTCCATCTCCGCCTCGATGCCTTGGATACGCTTCCTGAGCGGGGCGAGTTGGGCGCGGCGCTCGGCCGCAAGGCGGCGGCGATCGGCGTTGGTGACCTTCAGCTCCTCACCTCTGGAGGCCCGGTCGGCGTCGCCGGCCCCAGAGAGGATGAAACGCTTGTAGTCGTCCATATCGCCGTCGAAGGGGGTGATGCCGCCTTTGTCCACCAGCCAGAGACGATCCATGGTCGCTTCGACCAGATGGCGATCGTGGCTGATCAGGATGACGGCGCCCTCGAAATCGTTCAGCGCCTGGATGAGGCTTTCGCGGCTGTCGATATCGAGATGGTTGGTCGGTTCGTCGAGGATCAGAAGGTTCGGCCCATGGAAGGTGGCAAGGCCGAGGAGAAGGCGGGCCTTCTCACCGCCGGAGAGCTCGCGGGCCGGCGTGTCCATCTTGTTGGTGTCGAGCCCCATCTGCGCGACTCGCGACCGCACGCGGGCATCGGGCGCGTCGGGCATCAGGCGGCGAACATGGGCAACGGCCGTCTCGTCGGGATGCAACTCATCGAGCTGGTGCTGGGCGAAGAAGGCGATCTCCAACTTGCCCGCCTTGACGATATTGCCGGAAAACGGCGCCAGCCGGTCGGCCAGTGCCTTGGCAAAGGTGGACTTGCCATTGCCGTTCTTGCCGAGGAGGGCGATGCGGTCGTCGTCGTCGATGCGGAGCGTCAGGCGCTTCAGCACCGGCTTGTCCGGATCGTATCCGAGGTCGACCTTGTCATAGGTGACGATCGGTGGCGCCAGCTTGGCCTTCGGATTGGGGAAGCTGATCGCCTGGACGTGCTCTTCCACCACCTCGGCGATGATGTCGAGCTTCTCCAGCATCTTGATGCGCGATTGCGCCTGCGTCGCCTTGCTGGCCTTGTAGCGGAATCGATCGACAAAGGCCTGCAGGTGCTTGCGCCGCGCCTCGATCTTCTCGCGGGCCTTTTCCTGCAGCAGCATCTTTTCCTGCCGCTGACGGGCAAAGGAGGTGTAGCCGCCCTTCCAAAGCGTCAGCTTGCCCTCGGACAGGTGGCAGATGTGATCGACGGCGCTGTCGAGCAGGTCGCGGTCATGGCTGATGAGCACGACGGTGTGGGCATAGCGCTGCACATAGTTGGTGAGCCAGAGCGTGCCTTCGAGGTCGAGGTAGTTGGTCGGCTCGTCGAGCAGCAACAGGTCCGGCTCGGTGAACAATACGGCGGCGAGCGCCACACGCATCCGCCAACCGCCGGAAAAGTCCGAACAGGGGCGGCGCTGATCGGCCGCGTCGAAGCCGAGACCCGACAGAATTGTGGCGGCACGCGCCTCGGCCGAATGCGCCTCGATGTCGGCGAGCCGTACCTGGATCTCGGCGATGCGGTGCGGATCAGTGGCTGTCTCGGCCTCGGCCATCAACGCGGTCCGCTCGGTATCGGCGGCCAAGACGAAGTCGATCAGCGAGATTTCCGAGCCCGGCGCCTCTTGGGCGACACGGCCGATGCGGGCACCGCGCTTGAGATCGATCGAGCCGCTTTCGGCCGAAAGGTCGCCGGCAACGATGTTGAACAGCGTCGTCTTGCCGGTGCCGTTGCGGCCAACAAGGCCGACCTTGGCGCCGTCATGAATGGTGACGGAAGCGCCTTCGATGAGGGTGCGGCCGGCGATGCGGTAGGTGAGATCGGATATGATCAACATGGCCCGGCGATTTCGCCCGAATGGACGGGAAAGGCAAGACGCGGAGCACGAAAATTCACGCTCCCCGACCGCGCATGGAACACCGGCCGATCCGGCGGCCATCGTCAGCACTGCCGACCGTGAGAGCAACCTGGAAACAAGCAAGTAGTTAACCTCCCTGGCAGCGTGTGCATCGCACACCCACCTCGGCTCCAGAGCTGTGAGGGGGTCGATGCGAGGGAGAAAACTGAGACTTGCCGCCGCCATTCTAGCAGCTGTCGTTGCCGGAGCTGGCGTCGTTGGCTACCAAGTCTACCAGTCGTTCGGCTCGGTGCCCTACCTCTTCCGGCGAAACGCGGAACTCAAGGCCGAGGGTTACTACATGGCCGAGTTCGAGTTCAGGATGCTCGGTGTCGTCAAGAAACTGTCCGACGGCGACTATCTCGACGCCTATTCGACCCTGAGCAAGCTGCGCCGGCAAATGGAAAGCGGCGAGGGCCTTGCCAAGATGCCGACCGACCCCTCGGCGAAGGCACGCTACGCCTTCCTTCTATCTCGCCAGGATCCCACGACCGGCGCTTTCATGAGCCCGGACTATCCGGCGTTCACTTTTGTCGCTCCGACGCTCAACGTCGTCGAGGCGCTCGACGGACTGGCCAAGGAGATCGGAGAGCCGCTGCGGCTCCGCTATCCGCTTCATTTCCTGGACGCCATTGCCACGCCGGAGGCACTTCGCGCCTATCTCGACGCCCATCTTTACGTCGGCCCCTTCTGGGCAAAGCGCGTTCCCGGACCGGGCGTCTACGGCCCCGGCATTTCGGAACTCGCCTATGTCGATCTCTTCGAGACAACCGGTACCTATCACTTCACACCGGCGTGGCACGCAGCGTTTCGCGGCTGGCTCGATGCGACGCAGGATCCGGAATCCGGCATGTGGGGTGCCCGGGTGGGCACGCCGAGCGCCTTCAAGACCAGGCAGGACGCGAACTCCACCTATCACATCTTGCATTATCTGCTGACCGATGACGGCAACGACCGTGATCCGGCGCATCCGTTGCGCCATGCCGACGCGCTGGCACAGAGCCTGATGCGGGCAGTGACAGAGCCCATACCGGCCGGCGAGGACGAACAGCATAGCTGGAGCCTCGAACAAGCCCAGGCGACGCAACTGCTAACGCGCCGCCTATGGAGCCACCTCAATGAAGAGGAGAAGACGACGGTTCGCTCGGCTCTCGAGGTGGCACTCACGGAACGCTATCGCCTGATTGATGACACGAAGGGCGGCTTTTCCCTCTACCTCGGCTCACCGGCCGACGTCGACGGGACGACGACAGCGCTCGGCCTCATCGAGGCGACGGGCAGCCTGCCGGGAACACCCGATCGCGTTCGTCTGTGGGGCGAGCCGGAAGTTTCCCCAGTCGATATCGTTACCATCATGTGGCCGAGCCCGATCGAACTGCCCAAGGATCCTCGCGTCAACTCGTATCGTCTCTATGCCGGACGGGTGCTGCCAGCCGATGATCTAGGCATTGGCCCGCCGCTCGCCATCCTCTATCCCGCCGGCAAGGGAAAGGTGCGAGACATGGTGGACCTCCGGCAGAGCGTTGGGCGCTTCCTCGACGGTGCGGGCGCCAGCTTCGGCAACTGGTCAACCGCTGACAGCCTTCGCAGTTCGGCGCTGCATCCCGACCCAGGTGAACCCGCCATCCCGGTGCTATGGGCCGACCAAAGACTTGACGATGCGGTCGGCGATATCGCCAAGGATGCGCGTGACCTTTTGATCGTGGGTTATGACGTCTTTCAGCGACCAGTCCTTGCGCGTCACTGGCATATCGAAAGGTAACGGTGGGCACTCGAGACAGGTGCGAGTTTTGGCTTGCCGCCAACCATCGGCAAACTACTGTTGGCGCACAGTCGCCACCGCATTGAAAGCTCTGCCATGAGAATCGTCTATTCGCCTCGCCATCGCCTCCATGCCGACAATCAGGAACTCAATGCCGGTGTCATTACCCCGGCCTTCGAGTTGCCGGCGCGCGTCGACTTCATCCTGAAGCGGATCGAGGCAGTCGGTCTTGGCGAAGTGATCGAGGCAAAAACCATTGATGCCGTCGCGGCCGCGGTGAAGGTGCACGACGCCGGCTATCTTCAGTTCATGGCCGATTTCTGGACGCTGTGGCTTGCCGAAGGACGTAGCGGGCCGACCATGCCCTATGTCTGGCCGGCGCGCGGCCAGCGCGACATCCGGCCCGAACACGTCAATGGCCTGATGGGCTACTATTCCTTCGACGGCGGCGCATCCTTCGTTGAGGGAACATGGGAAGCGGTGCAGTCCGCTGTCTGGTCGGCGATCGGCGCCGCTGAGCTGATCGGCGGTGGCGAGAGAGCCGCTTATGCGCTCTGCCGACCGCCGGGGCATCATGCCGGATCGTCGACCATGGGCGGCTATTGCTTCATCAACAATGCCGCCGTGGCGGCACAGTGGTTTCTCGACCATGGCGCCAAGCGTGTCACCATCCTCGACGTCGACTACCATCACGGCAACGGCACCCAAGAGATTTTCTACCGGCGCGGCGATGTGCAGATAGTCGACCTCCACGCCGATACGGCCGTCGCCTATCCCTTCTTCTCCGGGCGGACCGACGAAACGGGCGAGGGGCAGGGGGAGGGCTTCACGCTCAACCTGCCTATGCCTTTCGGCACGGATTGGCAAACGTGGGGTGCTGCCCTGGACCATGCCTGCCGGGCGATCGAGGCCTTCGGGCCTGATGTCGTCGTGGTGTCGCTCGGCCTCGATACGTTCGAGGGCGACCCCATCTCGAAGTTCAGGCTGAAGCGCGAGGACTATCCGAAGATCGGCGCACGCATTGCTGCCCTTGGCCGGCCGACGCTGTTCGTTCAGGAGGGCGGCTACGCCGTCGAAGATATCGGCCACAACGCAGTTGGTGTGCTCTCCGGATTCGAGGGAGCATGACGGGTAGAGACAGTAGGCACTCCTGACAGGGGCTGGCAGGACGACCGGCTATGTCTGCCGTCGTCAATTCTGGAGGCAACAATGCTGGATCATATGGGCTTTCCGGCCGTCGACTTTGAGACGTCGAAGGCATTCTACGACAAGGCGCTGGCGCCGCTCGGTATCAGCGTGGTGATGTCCGTTTCGGCCGAGGAGACGGGCGGTGAGGCTCACGCCGGCTATGGCAGCGACGGCAAGCCGGACTTCTGGGTGTCCACGGGCCGGCCGGCCGGCGAGAAGATGCATTTTCACGTGGCTTTCGTAGCCAAGGACCGGGCGAGCGTCGATGCATTCTACGCCGCGGCCATTGCGGCCGGTGGTCGCGACAATGGCGGACCAGGGCTTCGGCCGCATTACCATCCCAACTATTACGGCGCCTTCGTTCTCGATCCCGATGGCAACAACATCGAAGCGGTCTGCCACAAGCCTGAATAAGAAAGGATGGACGGGCCGCGACCGAGACACCCTGGCCCGTCCTGACCCGTCCTGACCCATCATGTTCGATCATATCGACTGTCCGGTGACGGATATCCGACGCTCTGTCACCTTCTACGATGCCTTGCTGGCACCTCTGGGGCTTGTGAGACTGATTACCCGCCTGACATCGGCGGCTGGCGGCGCATCAAATGCCGGCTACGGTCGCGATGGCCATGCCGGATTCTGGCTTTCGGATGCCAGCCGCAAGGGGCGTCTCCACGTCGGCTTTTCCGCCGCGACGCGCGAGGCCGTCGAGGCCTTTCACGCGGCCGGGCTGGCGGCCGGCGGCACCGACAATGGCGCTCCCGGCCTTCGGCCCTACGCAGCCAACTATTTCGCCGCCTACATCATCGATCCTGACGGCCACAATATCGAGGCCGTATGCCGGGCGGCCGGCTGATTTCAGGAGACGACGCCGAGCTGGGCATAGCCGCGCGCCGGCCGCTCGAACTGGAGCGTCCGGCCGCTGCCTCGCGCCAGGCGAGCCATTTCCGCCTCAAGACCGGCGCGCGGCGTGACGTGGAAGAGGGACAGCCAACCATGCAGGAGAAGGCGGGCTGGCGCTCCCAAATCGTCGCAGAAGCCGAAATCGACGACCGACAGGCGACCATCATCCTTGAGCAGACTGAGGCCATGGGCAAGAGCCGCCGTCCAGTCGGGAATCATCGACAGCGTGTAGGAGAAGTAGACGCGATCGAAGCGGGCAACTCCGAAAGCAGCCTCGGGGTCGAAGGCGCAGGCGTCGCCCTCGGCGAGGCGGATATCGAGGCCGGAACGCTCCACGTTGCGACGGGCCGTCTTCAGCATTTCCGAGGAGATGTCGAAGCCGTGGAGCCGAGCACCTGGATAACGCCTGCCGGCGGCAATGAGATTGCGGCCGGTGCCGCAGCCCATCTCCAGAACCGTGCCGCCCGGCGGCACATCAATGCCGTCGATGAGGCGATCGCGGCCGAGAAGATAGGGCTTGCGCGTCGCGTCGTAGACATGCCGGGTCAGCCGATACATGCGGTCCATGGCCGCCTTCTGCCTCGCCGACGACGGAGCAGCCGACTCGGCGCCCGTCACGCCGACGCCCTCACGTAGAGGTGGAACCCACCATAGATCGACGAGCGATCGCGGGCGACATAGCCGGGAACCGTGGAGGGATCATAGGACCAGCGCGAACGGATGTCGGCGGGCAGTACTGCCTCGAGCGGGCTGTCTAGCCCGGCGGTGCGGAAGATGACGCGGGCGCCGGGACGCGCCGTGCGGCTGATCTCGGTCCATAGGGCGATCATCTGGGCCGGCGTCATCCAGTCCTGAGCATCCAGCAGCACGTAGCCGTCGAGGCTCTCGGCCGGCAGGCCGGCGAGTTCGTCGGTCATCGACGCCTGAATGGCGGTAACGCGATCGGCGTTGGCGCGGATGGCGTCATAGGCCGCATGGGTGAGATAGGGAGGCACGGCGCGGCGGCTCTCGCGGTCGTAGCGGCGGCCAAAGGCTTGCCAGGCGAAATAGTTGTCCTCCAGCGGGAAGTCGCAGGCCAGGCGCGCCAGGCGTTGGCGCAGCAGGCCGGCGAGATCGCCGTCGGCGTCGGCCGAGAGATAGGCGAACTGGGCCGGCGGTATGCCGAGGCCATAGAGCGACACCGGCATGCGACATAGCCAGCGGACGAGCCGGGAGTCGAAGACCGGCGCCAGGTTTTCCTCGAACAGCCGACGCTGTTCGTCAAGCCCTTGGGCCGTCAGCATCAGGCGCGGGTTTTTGCCGTAGGCGCGGGCAAGCAGATGCATGATGCCGATGAACCGGCCAAGCAGGCCGTAACGATAGATGTTGCGGGTGAAAATGGAGATCTGCCGGCGGCCGGTCAGGCTGCGCTTCTCCCAATAGGCGCGGGCATCGTCCGACAGGTGATCGCGCAGAAAGCGATCGTAGCGGGCGGTGTTCTCGCCTTCGTCGGCGTGACCGAAGAAGCGGAAGAAACTCTCGTGGTTCGGCAAATGGCGGGCCGCGGTCAGCTTCAGCTTGAGCAGCGCGATGTGGGCCGGATTGAGATCGACGGCGATGATCTCGGCCGGCGAGGCCGTCAGGTAGTTCATCACGTTGCAGCCGCCGGAGGCGATGGTGATGATGCGCTTATCCGGCCCGAGTTCGAGCGCGGCCATGTCGACCGCCGGGTCTTCCCAGATTTGCGGGTAGACAAGACCGGAGAAGGCGAGGGTGAACAGGCGTTCGAGAATCCCCTCCCGGCTAGCGAGCTTGTTGGCATGCACCGCGTTCGCCAGGAGGTCCTTGGTCTTTTGCTTGCTCATGGAGAAATCCCTGTCAGCCGGCAGAAAGCCGCATGAGTCGTCGCGCGGCCTGCCGTCTGAGCGAAGGCTTCTCCCACAATCGAGTGACACTATTCCGACGAAGCCGGCAAACTGCGAGGCTGCCGCTTGAAAAACGCCGGCAATGGGAAGTTCTTCCGCCTCCGCCGGTCCGGCTTTCAACTGTGATCGGGTAAAGTTGCCGAGCCGGCGAAGCGCGCAAACTCCGTCAGAATTCTTGACAAATCTGCCTCGCCGTGCGCTTGTCGCGCCCACAGATCCGGCCGTCCCCAAGCGGGAATCCGGAGCCGTTCCCAACGGATTCAACGAGACAGGACGATAACCATGCACGCCTATCGCACCCACACCTGCGGCCAGCTTCGAGCCAGCGACGTCGGGCAGAATGTGCGGCTGTCCGGCTGGGTGCACCGGGTGCGCGATCATGGTGGCCTGCTGTTCATCGACCTGCGCGACCACTATGGCATGACGCAGGTGGTGGTCGATCCCGACAGCGCTTCGTTCAAGCTGGCCGAGACCTTGCGCTCCGAGTGGGTGATCCGGGTCGACTGCCTCGTCCGCGCCCGCACGCCGGAGACCGTCAACGCCAACCTCGCCACCGGCGAGATTGAGGTGTTCGCCAACGAGATCGCCGTGCTGGGCCAGGCCAAGGATCTGCCGCTGCCGGTGTTCGGCGAGCCGGAGTATCCGGAGGACGTTCGCCTCAAGTACCGCTTCCTCGACCTGCGCCGCGAGACGCTGCACGGCAACATCGTCAAGCGGACGAAGATCATCCGCTCCATGCGCCGCCGCATGGAAGATGCAGGGTTCACCGAGTATTCGACCCCGATTCTCACTGCCTCCTCGCCGGAAGGCGCGCGCGACTTCCTGGTGCCGAGCCGTATCCATGCTGGCAAGTTCTACGCGCTGCCGCAGGCGCCCCAGCAGTACAAGCAGCTGCTGATGGTGGCGGGCTTCGACCGCTACTTCCAGATCGCGCCCTGTTTCCGTGACGAGGACCCGCGTGCCGACCGTCTGCCCGGCGAGTTCTATCAGCTCGACCTCGAGATGAGCTTCGTGACGCAGGACGATGTGTTCAACACGATGGAGCCGGTGATCCGTGGCGTCTTCGAGGAGTTTGCCGAGGGCAAGCCGGTCACCCAGCAGTTCCGCCGCATCAAGTATGACGACGCCATCCGCCTCTATGGCTCCGACAAGCCGGATCTTCGCAACCCGATCGAAATGCAGGCGGTGACCGAGCATTTCGCTGGTTCCGGCTTCAAGGTGTTCGCCCGCATGATCGAGGCCGACCCGAAGACGGAAGTCTGGGCGATCCCGGCCAAGACCGGCGGCAGCCGCGCCTTCTGCGACCGCATGAACTCCTGGGCACAGGGACAGGGCCAGCCCGGCCTCGGCTACATCTTCTGGCGGTCGGAGAACGGCGCACTGGAAGGCGCTGGCCCGCTTGCCAAGAACATCGGGCCCGAGCGCACCGAGGCGATCCGTGCGCAGCTCGGCCTCACCGAGGGCGATGCGGTGTTCTTCGTCGCCGGCGACCCCTCGAAGTTCTACAAGTTTGCCGGAGAAGCGCGCAATCGAGTCGGCTTCGACCTGAACCTCGTCGATACGGAGCGCTTCGAGCTCTGCTGGATTGTCGACTTCCCCTTCTACGAGTGGAACGACGAGGAGAAGAAGCTCGATTTCGCTCACAATCCCTTCTCAATGCCGCAGGGCGGCCTCGATGCGCTGAACAACCAGGACCCGCTGACCATCAAGGCCTTCCAGTACGACATGGTCTGCAACGGCTATGAGATGGCCTCGGGTTCGATCCGCAACCAGTCGCCGGAGACCATGGTCAAGGCGTTTGAGCTGGTCGGGACGTCCAAGGCCGAGGTCGAGGCACGTTTCGGCGGCATGTATCGCGCCTTCCAGTATGGCGCACCGCCGCATGGCGGCATGGCGGCCGGTGTCGACCGTGTGGTGATGCTGCTGTGCGGTGCCCAGAATCTCCGCGAGATCACGCTGTTCCCGATGAACCAGCGCGCCGAGGATCCGCTGATGGGGGCGCCGTCGGAAGCCTCGATCAAGCAGCTTCGCGAGCTGCATCTCAAGCTGAACCTGCCGAACTGATCGGCAGCGTAGAGAAAAGAGAAGGCCGGGGAGGGCACCTCCCCGGCCTTTTTCTTGGGTTTTACCGTACGGCGTAAAGCTTTACTGATTGGCGATCACGCCGACATTCAAGAGGCGGATAAGATCGTTCGGCTTGTCGGTGTTGACCTTTTCAAGCTCGGCGAAGGGAACCGGCTTGTCCGGCGCCATGGTAAGAGTGATCGACTTCGGATCCTTGATGAAGTCGGCGATCGGCTTTTCGAACTTTGCCTGTAGCTTGGGGTCTTCCAGGAAGCTAAGCATGAGCGGCAAGGCACCGGCGATGTTCTCCCTGAGCTTGTCGCCATCCTGGCCGTTCTTCTTTGCCTGTGCCTCGAACGCCTTCTCGACGATGCCGCCGTTGCCGTAGGTGACGGAGGCGGAGACGAGGTTGGCCTCTTTCATCCGCGCTTCGATCTCCTCAGGCTTTTCGATCAGGGACAACGGCAGGCCGTCGAGATGGAAGTCGCTGGACACGGCGCCCATATCGGCTGCCTTGAGGGTAAGGTCCTCAAGATGGAGGTCGCCCTTCTCGGCATCCCAGGACACCGTCAGGCCACCGGAAACATCCAGGGTTTCATACCCCATGCCGGTCAGCTCGGAGACGACAGTCTCGTCCATTAGCAGCGCCACCGGCAGCGACAGCGACGTAAAGGTGAAGTCACTGCGCTGGGGTAGGGTGCCCATATAGTCGCCGCTGGTGAGGGCGAGTGAACTTAGCCCCACGGAACCGAGCGGCGATTCCACCGACAGCGTGCTCAGCTCGATGAAGCCGAATGACGTTCCGCCGTTGACAAGGGCCTCGCGCATCGCCTCGCCGGACGGCTGGTTACCTTCGGACGCACTCTTGCCAAGATCCAGAAGCGATGCCAGCGAACCGAACCGGATGTCCTGGAGGGTCAAGAGCGACAGGCTGCCCTTGATCGACGTGTCCTTGGAAGAGGCAGTGATATCGCGCAGGGTGAAGGCACCGATGCCATTGCCGCTGATGTCGTTGCCGTCAAAACTGTTGACGCCAAAATCGAAGCTCTCGTCGTCGGCCTTCACCTCGATCTTGCTGGCACGAACCAGGCCCACTCCCATGAGCTGCGTGTAGTTAGGGAGAACGGTGGAGATGAAGGTAATGGGGTCTGCCTCGATCTGCTTGGGATCGCCAAGCGCTTCCATGATCTGTTTGATCACCGGCTGGTTGGTCTGGCGAAGGAAAACGTTGTTGGCCTCGATGTTTCCGATACTCGCTGTCGCGCCGTCGAATGCGAGAACGATGTTGTTGAGGCCGTATTGCGAGTAAATCGTGCGCGCCCTGCCATCGCCAACGCCGCCGACATACTTGGCCGGATCGAGCGCTTCGAGGGCCTTGCCAAAGTCCGTGCCGATTACATAGGTGCTGTCGATCGTCACGGACTTCAGCGGCGACGTCTCGTCCTTCGGTTTTTGCTCCATCGAGTTGATGCCAGCCCGCTCGACACGGCCGTCATGCATGCCGGACATGTAGGCCAGCGAGTAGGTCGTGACGAAATCGCCTTCGGACATGCCGCTGGTCTCGAGCCGGACTTCGTTCACCTCGGCCCAATCGGCCCTTACGCTGGTCATCCAGCCGGCGTAGCTGAACACTGTTTCATAAACGGGTCGGTCAGAGGGCAAAGCCTTCGGTGGCCGCGGGAAAACCAGCCGTTCGACAAGCATCGTCTCGGCAGAGAAGGAATAGTCGACAACCGGCGGGGCGGTCGTTTCCGTCTCGGAATCGCGTTCGGGCGCCGACGGCGTCTTGTCGTCGGTCTGGTTGTCGCTGCGGCTTTCCTCCTGCATCTTTTTTGCCGGCTTCTGTTTGGGCGCGGGAGACGCTGCCTTGTCAGGCTCCTTGCCCGAACTGCCGGACTCCAGCGCGGCCAAGCCAGGGAACCACTTGGCGACGTCGTAATGAATGTCCACCTTGTAGTTCGATGCGCGAACGGCGTGGGCGGCGAAGGCGTCGCCCGGCGCTAGGCGCGGATCTTCGACGGACAACTCGTCGAAATGAACGGCGATGAGGTCATCATCGAGTTCGCCGATGCTGACGTCGGAGAGGGTTACGGTCTGCGTGGCAGGATCAAAGTTGCTGCCGCCAATGGTTACCGGTAGCCCGAAGGCAGCGGTCTCAAGCCATTGCCGGACCAGGGTTTCCCGCGGCGTCTCGGCCTGGGCAAGCGAAGGGCAGTTAAACGCGGCAAGCGCGGCGACCACGCCAAGCGAAGCGCTGGTCTTCATCGACGATACTCCCGGATGTGCAGTGTCTGGGGCCGGCGAACCGGCCCCTTTGTAGTCCTGACGATTACGGGCAAATCGCCTCCGCCGCGGCGCATGGCCTTGACAGAGTGAGCCGGCCCGTACGGCGGGTCGGCTACTCGATCAGTTGGTGTCGGTGCCTTCGCTAGCCTCGCCATCCTCGGTTTCCGGCTGATTGGCCATCACGTCGGCCTTCAGGACATCAGGAAGCGTCTGGGGCGCGGTCTGCGACGTGGCGAGAACTTCCATCAGCGGGATCGGCGCCGCCGGCTCGACGCTAATCGTCAGATTCTGCGGGTCCTTGAGGAAAGTGGTCACTCCCTGCGCCAGCTTGTCCTGGAACGGCTGGTTGCCGATCGACGACAGGAGCAAGGGCAGGGCGCCGGTTATCTGGCCGACGAAGGCAGCCGGCTCCTGTCCCATCTGCTTGGCCTGCTCGGCGATGATCCGGCCAGCCAACGAGGCGTCGCCATAGTAGATCGAAGCCTGCTTCAGGGTGATCTTGCCGAAGGCGTCCTGCGGCGGGTTGGGCTGCTTGAGCTGCTTGACGACATCGGCCGTGAGCCCGCCGAAAGTGCCGGTGAGCCTCAGGGTTCCGAGATCGGTCCCGTCGATGGTGATCTCCTTGACGACGAGGTCGCCGCTGGCGTCATCGAGTGAGCCCGAACCGTAGAAGCCGAGCGTGAGCTTGTCGTAGCCCATCGCCTTGAGCTGCTTGGCGACTTGATCGTTCTCATCGGCGAGCGCCGCCGGGTCGACCACGATGCCCTCGACGGACAGGTCGATGGCCTGCGGCACGTCGTTGGTATAGTCCGAGAAGGTGAGGGCGACATTGTCGATCAGGACCGGCGTCTTGCCCGGCTTGGTGACGGAAATGCCGTCGACCGAGACGGCATCAACGCGGTTGCCCGTTTCGGTCCCGGTGAAAACCGGGGCGGTGAGCTCGAGCGAGGCAACCGCGAGAGCGTCGCCATCGGTCGTGCCGGTAATGTTCTCGGCGAGGATGGAATCGGCGCTCAGCGTGTCGCCTTCCACGTTCGGATTGCCTACGGTCAGTACCGCGATCTTGGTCTCTTCACCCTCGGAAGACTTGATCGAGACGTTGTTGTAGACGACCCCCGCGTCCGACTGGGTCGGCGTTCCCAGCGTGAAGGTTGCCCCCTTGTCCGTCGCCAGCAGTTTGGTCAGGGCCGCCGTCACCTGTTCCGGCGTTGCCGCCGAGAAGGCCGGCCCTGCGAAGCCCGCGGTCAACGCCACGACAGCGACGGTAAGGGACCAGCGACTGGAAATCGTCATTTCACACTCCCAATTAAGTCTTTATCGACAAATAGAGATAACCCACGCCTATCGAGACCGGCATTGTGGCCAAATGACGGTCGGCGTACAAGCCATGCTTCCGATCAATTTTCGCAGCCCTGCCACGAGCTTATCGGCTCGAAAGAAAAGAGCGGCCAACCGAGCGCGGGAAACCATTTCTTCATCCAGGCCGACCAAAGATAAATTATCGAAACGACGGTATCTGTTTCCACGCGCCAAGACGTGGGGCCGTCAAGTGGCTGGGCTGAAGATCGAATGGATGCGACGTGAAGTTCCGCTGGTTGAAATGGCTGAGGCTGCTCGCCCTGTCGGCGGTCGTCACGACCGTTCCGATTGCCGCCGCTGACTATGTTCTCTCCCAGCATGCCATTTCAACCGGGCAGACCGAAGCCGATTCCATGGCCGCGCGTTATCTCGCGCGCGCCGAGACGACCGTCGCCGAGGCGCTGAGGTTACTCGCTGATCTCAGGGCAAGCGGCCGGGTCACCTGTAGCCTTCCAGATCGTACCGCCTTCGGCATGACCGCCTTCAACTCGGAGTTCGTCGTGCAGATCGGACTGACCGACGAGGCGGGCACGCTGATTTGCGGTGAGCCGATGGGCGCGCTGGCCGCGCCGGCCCGGTTGCCGGTGGCGGAGAAGGGTGACCCCTCGGTGATGCTGTCCGTGTTGAGCGACGGCAAGGACAAGCGACAGGCGGTGGTCACGCTACGCGTGGACGACCGGCTGCGCCTCGTTGCCCGCCTTGCATCGCGGGCCCTCGATATCCAGGCCGGGGCCAGCTATTTCGAGGACTCCAGCGTCACATCCATCTACCTCGACGATGGCTCGGAGTGGAGCAAGTTCGCGGGCAAATGGACCGAGAGCGACCAATCGTCGCCCCTGGTCTCAACGATGTCCTCGGAGCGCTATCCGATCAAGGTGCGGGTGGCCGTCGATGAGGCGGCAGCCAAGAAGTCGATCGCAAGCCTCAGAGCCATCACCATCATTCTGTCGACGCTTGCCGGCCTCGGCGTGTTCATCATCGTCACCTGGTCGATGTGGCGCCAGTCCGATGGCGACAGTTTCTCGCGTGCCGTCGACAATCACGAGTTCATTCCCTACTACCAGCCCGTCTTCGATCTGATGACCGGCGAGATTCGCGGCTGCGAGGTGCTGGTCCGCTGGCTGCGCCCCGATGGCACCATGGTACCGCCGGGTCAGTTCCTGCCCTATGCCGAGGCGACCGGTGCCATTCGCGACATAACCCGCCAGCTCATGGCGCAGACGGTGGTCGACGTCTCCGACATCTACGACAAAAACCCCGACCTCAAGCTGGCCATCAACCTCACTGCCATGCATTTCAACGATCTTGAGATCATGGACGACATCAAGCGGATCTACGGCAACTCCAAGATCCGCTACGAACAGCTTTGCTTCGAAGTCACCGAGCAACACCCGCTCAAGGATCTGGCCCTGTCACGCGCCATCATCGGCCGCATCCAGGCGCTCGGCGCCTCGGTGGCGCTCGACGACGTCGGCACCGGCCATGGCGGTCTCGCCTATCTGCAGAAGCTCGGTGTCGACATCATCAAGATCGACAAGATGTTCATCGACCACATCGGCACCGATCATTCGTCGCAGACGATCGTCGACACGCTGGTCGAGCTTGGCCACCAGCTCGGCCTCGGCATCGTCGCCGAGGGCGTCGAGCGGCCGGATCAGGTCGAGCACCTCAAGTCGATCGGCGTCGTCCAGGCGCAAGGCTACATTTACTCGCCGCCCATTCCCGTGAAAGCGTTCCGCGAGTTCGCCCTGAAGTCGCTTGAACGGGCGAAGTCCGGCCTTGGCACCCGCACCGACAAACCGGTGGAGGTGTCTGACAGCTTTGCCTCGCTGACCGTTTCCGTCGACGATGAGGCCGACGCCGCGTGACGCTTGGCGGCCGTGCGCCTCCGTCCCGTCAGAAGGATGACGAGGCGGCGTCGTTGCTGATTTCCTCGAACAGATCAGCGTTGCGGCAGAACTTCGGGGGATGCACGGCACCGCGGATCGAGGTGATGTCGAGCCAGACCTTGCAGGCTTCGAGCTCGGTGCATTCGTGGCATCGGTCGGCGGCCAGCTTGCGCTCGATACCCTGGAGAAACTGGTCGGAATCGAGCGTCATCGCCATGCGGCGCATGAGTTCCGGTTCCCGATCGCAGCCGCAGCCCTCTCCACCTGCCTTGGAGGACGATTTGTCGATCATTCACACCTCCACACGTTCACGCTATCCGATGCCCTCATGATTAGCCTTAAGGCTAGTTTCGGCGATGACATGGATCAAAACGATGTGGATGTGATTGCCCCGTAGCGATCGGGACAAGTCGAACGCGTGCGAAACACTCTTCCGATGAAACAAATATCGCTTTGGGCGGTGGAATTGACAATCAATCCCATCTTCCTCTCCGCGAAACTACTATGAGGAATTTGAACAAGAATTAGGCAGGGACGGGGAAACCATGGACGAGGGGCGGGATTGGCCCGCCACACCCCGTCGATGGAGGCGGCGGGCCGGAAGATCTTCAGGTGGTCAAGGTTCTCCTGACCGCGTCGGCCCAGCCAGCCAGCTTTCTCTGCCGGGTCTGGTCGTCCATTTGCGGCAGGAAGCGCCGATTGCGTTTCCAGCTGGCAGAGAAACCCTGCATATCGGGCCAGACACCCGCCTTGTGGCCCGCCAGCCAGGCAGCGCCGAGGGCGGTGGTTTCCAGCACCAGCGGACGATCGACGGGCGCGTTCAGAAGATCGGCGAGGCGCTGCATGGTCCAGTCGCTTGCCACCATGCCGCCGTCGACGCGCAACACGGTCTCCGACGAGCCGGTCCAGTCGCGACGCATCGCCTCGAGCAGATCGTGTGTCTGGTAGCACACCGCCTCCAGCGCGGCGCGGGCGATTTCGGCCGGTCCTGTGTTGCGGGTCATGCCGAAAAGGGCGCCGCGCGCCTCCGCATCCCACCAGGGTGCGCCAAGGCCGGTGAAGGCCGGCACGAGATAGACGTTCTGGTTGGGATCGGCGTGGTCGGCCAGTGCTCCCGCTTGGTCCGAGCGCTCGAAAAAGCGAAGACCATCGCGCAGCCATTGCACGGTGGCGCCGGCCATGAAAATCGAGCCCTCGAGGGCGTAGGTCATCTTGCCATCGAGGCGATAGGCAATGGTCGACAGGAGCCGGTTGGAGGATCGAACGATCTCATCGCCGGTATTGAGCAAGGCGAAGCAGCCGGTCCCGTAGGTCGACTTCAGCATGCCGGGCGAAAAGCAGGACTGGCCGACGGTCGCCGCGTGCTGGTCGCCGGCAATGCCGCGGATCGGAATGGCAACGCCGAAAAGATCGGGGTCGGTCTCGCCAAAGTCGGCGGCGCTGTCGCGCACGTCGGGCAAAATGGCGCGCGGCACGCCGAACAGGCGGAGGAGGTCGTCATCCCAGTCGCCGGCGGCAATATCGTAGACGAGGGTGCGGGAGGCATTGGTGGCGTCCGTGGCGTGGACCCGGCCACCGGTGAGGCGCCAGAGCAGGAATGTGTCAACGGTACCGAAGGCCAGGCGTCCGGCTTCGGCGGCAGCGCGGGCACCTTCGATGTTATCGAGCAGCCAGGAGATCTTGGTGCCGGAGAAATAAGGATCAAGCAGCAAGCCAGTCTTCTCACGCACCATGTCCTCGGCCCCGTCGGCCCGCAACGTGGCGCAGCGATCGGACGTGCGGCGGTCCTGCCAGACGATGGCGCGGTGGATGGGCTTGCCGGTATCTCGGTCCCAGATCAGCGTCGTTTCGCGCTGGTTGGTGATGCCAATGGCCGCGATATCCTGCGGCGACACTGCGGCGCGGGCGAGAGCGTATTGCATGGTTTCGAGCGTGGTGTGCCAGATGTCTTCCGGCTCATGCTCGACCCAGCCCGAATCCGGGAAGTGCTGCGGAAACTCCTGCTTTCCGACACCCTTGACGCGATAGTCCTCATCGAAAACGATGGCCCGCGTCGATGTGGTGCCCTGGTCGATGGCGAGTATGAATGCGGCCATGGTCGGTCTCCTCCCGTCCTTGGTTTTGCTTGAGTTGTAGTTGTCCGGCGAGGCGGCGCAAGCGCCTGTCCGAGCCTTCTCCCCGGCTCAACGCAATCCGGCGATGAAAGCGTCGATGTCCTGAGCGGCCTCCCTGGGCACGCGGAGCCCCAGCTTGGTACGCCGCCAAAGGATGTCCTCGGCGCTTTTCGCCCATTCCTCCCGGACGAGATAGGCAACCTCGGCTTCGGTCAGGCCGGCACCGAAATCGCGTCCGAGGTCGGCGGTGACGGCGGCCCCGGCAAGGATCATTTCGGTCTTGGTGCCGTAGGTATGAACAAGCCGTTCGATCAGGTCCGGATCGATGCCGGGGCGGTGGGCAATAATATAGGCTTGGTAGGCAGCGAGGTCGCCGGCCGGCGGATTGCCACCCGGCAGTATCGCACCCTTCGTCCAGGACGCGCCTCTGAAGCCGAGCGCCTCGCCGATCAGCGACAGTGCGCTTTCGGCAAGTCGGCGGTAGGTGGTGATCTTGCCGCCGAAGACGTTGAGCAACTTGGCCTCGTCTTCCGCGCCGTCGAGCTTCAGCACGTAGTCGCGCGTCGCTTCCTGGGCTTTCGATGCACCATCATCGTAAAGCGGGCGAATGCCGGAATAGGTCCAGACGACGTCGGCATCGGTAATCGGCTGTTCAAAATAATCCGAGGCGGCGGCGGTGAGATAGGCAACTTCCTCCTTTGTGATCCCCACCTCGGCCGGATCACCGGAATAATCCCGGTCGGTGGTGCCGATCAGCGTGAACTCGCCCTCGTAGGGAATGGCGAAGACGATGCGCCCATCGCCGTTCTGAAAGATGTAGGCGCGATCGTGGTCGTAGAGCTTGCGAACGACGATATGCGAGCCCTGCACGAGGCGAACATGGCGCGCCTCCGGCATGCCTGTGACGGAGCGCAGCACGTCATCGATCCATGGGCCGGCGGCATTGACGAGGAGACTGGCGGTGACAGTTCTGATGTCTCCGGTCTCGGTGTCGGTGAGCGTGACCTCCCAGCGGTCACCGGCACGAACCGCTGCGGTGACACGCGTCCGGGTGAGAATGGTGGCGCCGTGGGCAGCGGCGTCGGCAGCATTGAGCACCACGAGGCGGGCGTCCTGCACCCAGCAGTCGGAATACTCGAACCCCTTGCCATATCCGGCCTTCAGCGCCCGTCCGGCAACGTCGGCGCCAAGGTCGAGCGTTCGGGTCGGCGGCAGCCGTCGGCGACCGCCGATATGATCGTAGAGGAAGAGACCGAGCCTGAGCAGCCAAGCGGGCCTGAGGCCGGCATGATGGGGCAGCACGAAGCGCAGCGGCCAAATGATGTGCGGCGCCATGCCCCAAAGGACTTCCCGCTCCGTCAACGCCTCACGGACGAGACGGAACTCGTAATGCTCAAGATAGCGAAGGCCGCCATGGATCAGCTTGGTCGAGGCGGACGACGTGCCGGAAGCAAGGTCCCCCATCTCGGCGAGTAGCACGGAATAGCCGCGCCCCACCGCATCACGGGCAATGCCGCAACCGTTGATGCCGCCACCAATTACCAGGATGTCCACGCCCGTCATCGCAGCCCTCCAGCTGTCGCACCGTTTTTGTCGGCACGCTTTCAGTCGGTTGCGACCCTAGCAAAACTACGAAAGCAAATGAATATAAAACGAAAGCAAGTGCGTCGATTTCATCGAGGCGGGCGAGCACCTCCCAATCCCGCCAAGGAGGGTGGTGCGCCTGAAGACAGTGACACTCGATTTTGGAGAAGAAAGCCGTCTCTCAACGGGCGAACTCACGCGCGAATCGGCACCGTGGTGGTCCGCTTGATGGCCTTAAGCGCCACGAAGGAGCGGAGCGAGGCAAAGCCGCCGACGGCGGTGATCAGCCGCTCGATGAGGCTGGCCAGTTCGCCGAGGTCCTTCACCATGATCTTCAGGAGATAATCGGCATCGCCGGTCTGCGACCAGCACTCGACCACCTCGTCGGCAGCATCCACGAAAGCCCGGAAGGCCTTGCCCGTTTCGTCGTCATGATTGCGCAGGCCCACCAGCGTGTGGGCGATAATGTTGATGCCCAGTCGCTCGGGATCGAGAATGGCGACGATATCGCGAACAAAACCATCGGCCCTGAGGCGCTGCAGCCGGCGGGCGCATTGGGTTGGCGACAGATGCACGATTTCCGACAGTTCCGCCTGGGTCATGTCGCCCTTCGCCTGGATTGCGGCGAGAAGACGCAGGTCGAAGACATCCAACTCTTCCAAGGCGCGGAACTCCGAAAGGCGCCACGCAAGAAACATGCGCGAGCGGCCGGCATAATGCTGAAAATCTTCGCCGCGAGCAATTGTCTTTCAGGAAATCGCAGAGAAAAATCCGTGGAACCCCATTAAGGTGGAGTTATTCACCGCCATCTGGATGTGCCTCAAATGTTTGACACACTGCCCGAACAGCCAGCCGACGCCTTGCTTGCCCTCATCGGGCTCTACCGTGCCGATCCACGCCCCCAGAAGCTCGACCTCGGCGTCGGCGTCTACCGCGACGACAGTGGCGTTACCCCGATCATGGCGGCGGTGAAGGCTGCCGAGAAGGTGCTTCTCGAAACTCGGACCACCAAGGCCTATCTCGGGCCGGAAGGCGACCCCGTCTACACCGATCTCTTGAAGCCCATCGTCTTCGGCAAGGATCCGGGCGGCCGCGTCGCCGGCATCCAGACCCCCGGCGGCACCGGCGCCGTGCGGCTCGCCGCCGATCTGGTGGCACTGGCGCGTCCCGACGCCAAGATTCTCTACGGCGCGCCCACCTGGCCGAACCATCTGCAAATCCTCAACGCCACCCGCCTCAAGGCGGTGCCGCACCCCTATTTCGACGTGAAGGCGCAGACGGTGAACGTCGCCTCGCTGGTGGCGGCGATCGAGAGCGCCTCGGCCGGTGACGTCGTCCTGCTGCATGGTTGCTGTCACAATCCGACCGGCGGCGAGCTGGAGCCGGCCGATTGGCGGACGGTTCTGAAGGCGCTGCAGGAGACCGGCGTCGTACCGCTGATCGACTTCGCCTATCACGGCCTCGGCAAGGGGCTCGAAGGTGACGCCTATGGCGTGCGCCTTCTGACGGACAACCTCGACGAGGTGATGGTCGCCTATTCCTGCGACAAGAACTTCGGTCTCTACCGCGAGCGCGTCGGCGCGCTCTACGTCAAGGCGCGCGACGAGAAGGCAGCCTCGGTGGTGATGTCCAACCTTGCCGCCTTCAGCCGGGTATCCTGGTCGATGCCGCCGGACCATGGCGCGGCCATCGTCCGGACCATTCTCGAGGATCCCGAGCTGACGCGCATCTGGCGCGAAGAGATCGACCGCATGGGCGCCCGCGTTCGCGGAGTGCGCTCGGCACTGGCCGCAGCCGGTCCGGGCCTCAAGGCGCACGAAACGCAGACCGGCATGTTTTCGACGCTGGCGCTCGGCCCCGAGCAGGTACTGGCCCTTCGCAAGGACCACGCCGTCTACATGGCCGGTTCCGGCCGGATCAATGTCGCCGGCCTGCATGTCCGCGACATTCCGGCCTTCGTGACGGCGCTGAAGGCTGTTGGGTATCCGGTCGACTGACCTGACGACGTCTTCGGGGGAGAACATCATGCTACAAGTTCGTGACGCCGTCTCCGGCGGTCGCGCGATCGTTGACGCGCTCATTGCCAATGGCGTCGACACGCTGTTCGGCCTGCCGGGCGTGCAGACCTATCCGCTTTTCGATGCGCTGGCCCTGTCGGCGGACCGGATCCGTACCTATGGCGCCCGCCACGAACAGGCCTCGGGCTACATGGCCTTCGGCTACGCCCGCTCCACCGGCCGGCCCGGCGTGTTCTCCGTGGTTCCCGGACCCGGCATCCTCAATGCCGGTGCGGCGCTGATCACCGCCCTCGGCTGCTGCGCGCCGGTGTTGCTCATCACCGGAAACGTGCCCACGTCCTTCGAGGGCAGGGGGCGCGGTCATCTGCACGAGATCCCTGACCAGCTCGGCCTGTTGCGGCGCATGACCAAATGGTCGGCGCGCATCGAGCGGGCGGAGGATGCGCCTGATCTCGTCAACGAAGCCTTCCGGCAGATGCTGAGTGGCCGGCCCGGCCCAGTCGCCCTTGAAATGGCCTGGGACAGCATGGGGGAAACGGCGATTGTCGAGCCCCCCGGAGCCGCCATCATTCCGCCGCCGCCTGAGCCAGATGCAGCGGAGATCGATGCAGCCGCACGGCTGCTCGTCACAGCCCGCCGGCCGATGATCATGGCCGGTAGCGGCGCCCAGCATGCGGCGGAGGAGGTGAGGGCGATCGCCACGCTTCTCGACGCACCGGTCACCGCGTTGCGCGGCGGCCGGGGCATTGTCGCCGAGAGCGATCCACTCGGTCTGTCGTCGGCCGTCGCACACCGTCTCTACAAGGAAACGGACGTCGTGCTGGGTGTCGGCACGCGCCTGGAGCTGCCGACCATGCGCTGGACCGGCATGATGACCTATCACGAGCGGCTGCCCGGCGGCCGCAAGCTCGTTCGTATCGACATCGATCCCGAGGAACTGGTGCGTCTCAAGGCCGATGCGCCGGTGGTCGCCGATGCGAAACTCGGCCTCCGCGCGCTGATCGCCGCGATCCGTCGTCTTGAGGCCGATGCGCCCGGGCGTGACGGCGCCACCATTCGCAGCGAGATATGCGCCGCCAAGGCCGCCGTGGAGAGCGAGATCGCCAAGATACAGCCGGAGGTGAACTATCTCCGGGCCATCCGGGCCGCGTTGCCGGACGACGGCTTCTTCCTGACCGAGCTTTGCCAAGCGGGCTTTGCGTCCTACTTTGCCTGGGAGGCGAAGCTGCCGCGGACCTATGTCAGCGAGGGCTACCAGGGTACGCTCGGCTACGGCTTCCCAACGGCGCTCGGCGTCAAGGTCGCCAACCCCGGCCGCAAGGTGCTGGCCGTCTGCGGCGACGGCGGCTTCCTGTTCGGCCTGCAGGAGCTGGCAACCGCCGCGCAGGAGGGTATCGGCGTGGTGGCGGTGGTGTTCGACAATGGCGCCTATGGCAACGTTCGCCGCGACCAGCGGACCCGCTTCGAGGGACGTTTCATCGCCTCCGACCTTCGGAACCCCGACTTTCCGAAACTCGCCGAGGCCTTTGGCATCGAGGCGCATTCGGTGAGATCGCCAGCCGAACTTACCGATATTCTGCCGAAAGCGCTCGCCGCCGAAGAAACCGTGTTGATCCACGTCGTCGTGCCGCGCGATGGAGAAGCCTCGCCCTGGCCCCTTATCCATCCGACGTCCTGATCGGCATCGAATCCGCTCGCCGTTGGCAAGCCGTTAATACCTTGTCTGATTTAGTGACCGCCGTCGCGTGAGCGGGCGACCGCGGTCGGAATCCGGCCGGAAATGATGCACATCGTTAAAATTTTAGCGATGGTGAGAACGCTCCTTTCAGGTCCTCGGCGTAGGCTTCCTTCGGTGATCCGGATCATCCGCCATCCGGCTCGAAAGGACAGATCATGGATATCGCGAGTGTGAAGCCGGTCTTTACTGGCGTGACCTCGCCGGTGCCGAAGACGCCGACCGAGCAGAACCAGTCGACGACAACCGACCTCAGCGCCGAGAAGGCCGTCAAGGTTGCGGAGAAGACGGACGGCAATGCCGTCGATACGTCAACCGACAAGCCGCAAGGGCAGGGCGCCGGTTTGGTGTCGGCAAATGCGCTGACCAAGGCCAACACCGTCAAGGCCAGCCCGCTCGACCAGGTATCCGGCTTCGAGGTGCTCATGTCGTCAGACAGCAAGGCGCCTGAACAGGCCGCCGAGTCTCCGGCCAACGCCGCCGTCGCCCAGGATAGCCAGGAGTTCGCCATGCGCATGCAGGCGATGATTGAGGCTTGGGAGGGAACGGGCGGCTCGCCGCGCAGCGCGGTCTTTGACCGCAAGCTCTAGGATTTCATCGAAGCAATATGACATCGGCGCCCCTTGAGGGCGCCGATTTCGTTTTGGGAGACTGCATGAGCCCGGCCGAATGGCGGCCCGCCGGGAGCCCGAAGGCCGAGCGTTACGGCGTGGTGGTGGCAGGCGGCGTCGCCGGAGCAGCCGGGGCCTCGGGCGCGGCCGGGGCCGGAGTTGTCGGCGCGGCAGGCGCCGGAGTTTCAGGCGCAGGCGTCGCCGGTGCGCTTGACGTAGCGGGCGGCGGAGGGGTGGTGGTGCCCGTGTTGTTGCCCGAGAAGTAGACGATGGCGCCGATCACCACGATGATCGCAATGACGATCCAAATGATGGAAGATCTCTGCATGGGTGTTCTCCTCTCGCTCGATGAACTCAGAAAGCACCGAAGAACAAGGGTCCGCCAGCGCCGCATACTACAAACTAAGATTGCGCATTCCGGTTCCGCCCGAGCAAATGGGGCGCCGACCGCTATTGCACGGGAGGCACCGGCATCGCGGGTGTCCTCTGTCGGATCCGTTCACGGTGGGCCGAATAGAGGCCTGAGCCAGCAATCAGTGCCGACCCTAGGAGGGTATGATAGCTCGGCAAATTTCCGAAGAACAGATAGGAGAGAATACCAGCCGATATCAACTGGACGTAGGTGATTGGCGCCAGCAGCGAAAGCGGTGCCAGCTTCAGTCCCGAAATGAACAACATGTGGGCTAGCGTGAAGCTCAACGAACCGCCAATCCCATAGGCAAGCTCGAGGCCGGTCGGAACATAGAACACAGGCACGACCAAGAGCGTCGAGACGCCAAGACCGACGATGCCCGTCCACATGAACGTGACCTCCGTCGGCTCATGCTTCATCAGGCGCGTGAAGAGCGCGCCCAGAGCCCAGGCAGTCGCCGATCCGAGCGGCAGCAGGGCTGCAAGCTGAAAGCTGTCGGTGCCAGGGCGGACGATCAGCAGTACGCCGGCAAAGCCGACCGCTGCCGCCAGCCAGCGCCGGATTCCCACCAACTCGCCCAGGACGAAGACCGAAAGGACCATCACGATGATCGGCGAAATGAAGTGGATCGCCGTATTGGAGGGCACATCGAGATAGGCGAGACCGAGAACGAAGAAGCTGGTCGATGCAACGGCGGCAAGGCCGCGGCCGATCTGCAGGCGATAGCTCGCAGGGCGGAAAGCCGACAGGCCGCGGGACCACAGAGCCCAGGGAATCGCCACGAGAAAGAAAATCAGGTAGCGAAACCACGTCGCAAGTTGGGCTGGCGCCGTCTCCTTCATCAGCTTGGCGCCCACGTCGCCGCCGGCGAAAAAGACCGTCGAACCAACAACCAAGAGGATGGCAAGCAACGTCCGCTCCGCGTTGCGAGGCTGCTCGAACGGCGCCTTTCCGGACGTATCGGGAAGGGAAGACATGGGTGGCTCCGGGTTTCGTCCGGCGATGGCGCCGAGCCGGCCAGCAACCCCTCGCAGCGAGAAAAAGCCAAGCCGGGAAAAGGTGTAGCGATCGTCGGCCGCTGGGTTTTGCAAGGAGTCGTTTATGGGCGCAAGCTAATTTCAACCTTGCCCGGACATTGTCAGTAACGGATGCATTTTTTTGTACATATCCACGTGTCGCCACGGATGGCCCGCTTTTCCGCACGTCGTAAAGCTTGTTGCACGTGATAACTTGATGAGGGCGGGCAATGGTCCGTGAAGAAGGCAATGAGGCAGCCGCATCGCGCCGTGCGGTTGCCGTTCCATCGCTACGGAAAGCGGTGTCAATTCTCGATCTGGTCGGACGCCGTGGCCGGCTGCCTTTCTCAACGATCCAGAAGACCCTCGATCTCCCGAAAAGCACGACGCACCAGCTTCTCAAGGCTTTGACGGACATCGGCGCGGTGCAGGTCCAATCGGACGGCCGCTTCATGCTTGGGCCAAAGATCTGCGAGCTCGGAAGCCTCGGGATCCGGCAGCGTACCATCGACAGCCTCTCGCTCAGACACCTGGAGTCTCTGTCTGGACAGTCCGGCTTTCCCTGTGAGCTCGCCACCTTTGAAGGACGGGACGCCGTGGTTCTTGCCAGCGCGAGTCCCGACGGCGGGGCCCGTAGTGTAGGCTATGACGGCAGGCGCTGGCCCCTCAATCGGGTGGCGACGGGCAAGGCACTGCTGGCCTTCCTGGATGAAGCGGAAAGAAAACGGCTGCTCGCCGACCTCGAATGGACGAGAATGACGCCGCGTTCCATCCCTTCGCCCGAAGCGATGCGCCGGGAGCTCGACCTCGTGCGTCAGCGCGGCTGGGCGCTCGATGACCGCGAGATCCTCGAAGATATCTCCTGCATCGCGGCGCCCGTGTTCGATGGCCGCAACCATGTGGTCGCCGCCATCGCAACGGTCGTTCAGGCGGACATGGTCACGCCGGAGCGTTATGAAGCGTTGGCGGAACTGGTTCGCGCTACGGCGAACGCCGTGTCGCAAGAGGTCCGGGGCGCCTAAGCTCAGTCACGCTCGGCGATGCGGGCACGCACCCAGGCGTGAATTTCCGCATCGACGAAGGCAATGCGGCTTTCGCCGAGCCGGACTGGCTTTGGAAACGTGCCGGCGGCCATCATGCGCTTGATCGATGATACCGACAGCGTGGTCATGGCCGATGCCTGTTTCATCGACAGGAGCGTCGGCGCGGCGGCGGTTGCCATCCTGGCTTTTCTTGCGGGAGCCGGGGTCGTGTCAGCTTCCGGCAGAGCGGAGGCGAAAGCGGCCTCGGTCGTCGCCTGGAGGGCATGAACCGGGTTGTCGGTTCCGATCGGGCGAACCGGCTCCGACCTGCGAAGCACGGACGTCAGCTTCTCAAGCTTGTCGAGCGCCTTCTTCAGGCCAGGATTGTCATCGAGCGGACTGGCTCCGCCGGCGATCTGCCCCATATCTTTCTGCTCCCAGCCCCGTGTCGAAGCGGCCAGCCCGCCGCTTTAGTCAACTTTGCCAGTAGCATAAACGACGATTGGTTCACAGGACGTTGCCAATCCGGCAAACCTTCATTCGGCCCGACATGCCATATCGACACGTCATTTGGCGAAATAGGGGGCGAGATTTGCCCGCACCCGTTCAAGCGGCGTCGCACCGGAAACGTCTGGCACGAAGATCTGGCCAGTGATCGCCTCGAAAGCGTCGATGTAGACTTTCGAGGTCTCGGCGACCATGCTTTCGGGTATTTCGGGAATGGCATCCTTGTAAGGATCGCAGCGCGCCCCCACCCAAGCGCGGATGAAGTCCTTGTCGAAGCTTTTCGGACGCCGACCGGCGGCGAAATCCTCGGCATAGGACGCGGCGATCCAGTAACGGCTCGAGTCGGGGGTATGGATCTCGTCGGCAAGCACAATCGTGCCGTCGCGATCGAGACCGAACTCATACTTGGTGTCGGCAAGGATGAGGCCGTGTCCGGCGGCGATCTCGGCGCCACGCGCGAATAGCTTCAGCGCGTAGTCGGAGACCGTGGCCCATTGCTCGGGCGTCAGCAGCTTCTTCGCAACGATCTCCTCGCCGCTCAGCGGTTCGTCGTGACCGCCGTCGAATGCCTTGCTGGTCGGCGTCAAAATCGGGGAGGGGAGCTTCTCGTTGTCGTAAAGGCCGTCAGGCAGGGTCAATCCATACATGTGCCGCTCGCCAGCCCGGTATTTGGTAAGAACGGAGGTGCTTGTAGTACCCGCGAGATAGCCGCGCACGATCACCTCGACGGGTAGAATATCGAGCCGGCGGCCGATCACCACGTTGGGATCGGGATAGGCGATGACATGGTTGGGGCAGATGTCCGCCGTGGCATCGAACCAGAAGCGTGCCGTCTGGGTCAGCACCTGGCCTTTGAAGGGAATCGCCGCCAGCACGCGGTCAAAGGCGCTGATGCGGTCGGTGGCGATAATGACGCGGCTGCCGTCCGGCAGATCGTAGTTCTCGCGCACCTTGCCCTTGTAGTAATTGGGCAGTTCAGGAATGAAGGCTTCGGAGAGAACGCGGTCGAGGGCCATCGGTGCCTCCTTGACGAATGGAGCCGGAGAGCGGCTGCGGGCTCGCCGCTGCATAGAGCATCAGCGAAGAAACTTTAAGCCGAACTTGCAGGCACGGGCTCGCTCGGCTTATTTTGATTCGATTCATATGCGAAGTTGTCCGGAGAACATCGTGAGCCGCATCCGCGTCGCCGTCGACATGGACGAAGTCATCGCCGACACCTATGGCGCCATGCTGAACTGGCTTGTTGGCCGCCATGGACCACGATGGACACCCGAGGCGTTGCATGGTCGGCAGATCTTCGATGTGCTGGAGTTGGAAGCGGCCGAGTCGCTGTGGAGCGCCATGCACGATGGCGCGTTCTTTGCCGATCTGCCGGTGATCGAGGGCAGTCAGGCGGCGCTGTCGGCCATCGCGTCGCGTTGCGAGTTGTTTGTGACCTCGGCGGCGATGGAATTTCCCAACTCGTTCGGTCCGAAGTTCCTCTGGCTGCGCCGCCACTTTCCCTTCGTCGATCCGCTCAACATCGTTTTCTGCGGCGACAAAAGCATCATCGCCGCCGATTGCTTGATCGACGACAATGTACGGCATTTCCAGAGATTCGGCGGGCAGGGGATCGTCTTCTCATCCCCTCACAATGCGAACGTCACCGGCTATCCGCGCATCCCCCACTGGAGCAAAGCCGCAGCCGTGTTATCGGAGATCTTTCCCGGCGCGATCTGAAACACGGGCATCAGTCCTGCGAGGTCGCGCCGTAGACGCCGCCTTCGGCCTGCCAAGCGGATATGGCCTTGTTGGGCGCGAGCAGTTGCACCACGTTGAGCGTCAGGTTGTCCCGGATCATCAGGCCCGTGAACAGTTCGGCGGCGAGCGCAAGCGCGATGCTGGCCCGGACTGGCAGGCGGGCGGCGATCCAGAATCCGGCCAGCATGGCCAGGGTGTCCGACAACGAGTTCAGGATGCTGTCGCCGGAGTAGCCCTGTGCCAGCGCCTGCTCGCGATAGCGGGCGATCACCGGCGGCGAATTCTCGATGAGCTCCCAGGCCACCTCAATGCCAAGCGCCAGCGCCAGGGCGAAGAGCGGCGACGTCCATCGCCGGAACAGCAGACGGCCGAGAGCAAAGAACAGTATGCCGTGGATGACATGCGAAGGGGTATACCAATCGGTGATCTGCTGGGAGTTTTCGGGGCCGAGAACCGTACCGGCCCATAGGCGCACCGTGCCGCAGGCGCAGATCGACGGCTGTCCCATGGCATAGAGAACCGCAGCCTGGACAATGAGGGCGGCTGCAATGATCATAACAACGACTCTTGTGGTCTGCACCATGAAGGTCTCCAAATCCCGCCCGGTACGCCGGTCGCGAACAAAGCGAAAAGCTCCGCCACTCTTGCTTGCATATCTCAAAAAAACTCAATAATCTATTGAAATAACGTCACTTTACTGGCAAGCAGCATCATGGTCGATGAAGAGGTTGTCATTCGTCCGATGTCGGTTGACGATGCCGCCGACTTCAACCACGTGGTCGGTGTCGTGGCGCGCGAGCGACGCTATCTGCGCTTCATCGACGCGCCGTCGATGGAAGGTACGGTGGAGTTCCTGCAACAAAGCATCGGCGCCGGCAATCCGCATCTGGCCGCCGTTGTCGGCGGCAGCCTTGTCGGCTGGTGCGACGTCTGCCGCCATTCGTTCGAGATCGAGGCGCATGTCGGCAGGCTGGGCATCGGGCTGCTGCCGGAGTGGCGCGGTAAAGGCCTTGGCAAAACTCTGCTCGACGTGACCATTGCCGCCGCCGAGCGATTGGATTTCCGTCGGATCGAGCTCACAGCGTTTTCAGACAATGTTCGGGCAATCGCGCTCTACGAGACTCGCGGCTTTGTTCGCGAGGGCGTGATGCGCGCCGCAGCGCTCTTCGGGGACGAGTATCGCGATGTGGTGCAGATGGCGCGGCTGGCGCCGGACCTCCAAAACCGGCACCGATAGGCGGCATCGGAGGCCATCCGACTGCACAAGTGCCGATTTCCGGGCATCATTAGGTTCCATAATATCTATTATGCGAATCTCGGATCATGGTCTCATAGTGTGAGCCAAGCTCTCCCCGTCCCGAGCATCAGCCTTGCTTGAAGTCCGCCAGCGTGAGCGGCACCGGCCGGTAGCCGTCGACGTCGGCTATGCCATACTCCCGAGCCAGCTCCGCGGCGACCAGTACCCGACCGGATTTCGACATCAACACCGGGTCTCGCCACAGTCCGGCAATGACATGGCCGATGAACTGCGGCGACTCCGAGTTTGACATGTCGAAATACTCGGCGTTCGCCAGCACGGCTTCGGTCCGAACCAACCCCGGATAGAGCGCGACGGCTGCAACGTTGTGGCTGCGCAGGTCGTATGCGAAGTCCGTTGCCATCTTGTCGGCGGCCGCCTTGGCGATTCCGTAAATGGCATTGCTATTGTAAGCCTGTGCAGCCCAGAACGAGATGTTGACGATCAGGCCGCGCCGCGCCGAGACCATCATCGGTGCCACCGCGCGCGACATCATGAAGGCCGCCCTCACCGCAGTGCCGATCATGGCGTCCCACCGCCATACCGGCTGCTCCCAGAAAGCCCTGGGCCAGGTGAACTCGCCGTTCTCCTCCATGTTTTCGTAGCCGGGCCAGGCGTTGTTCACCAGAATGTCCAACCGGTTGCCGGCCCGGATCTCGTCAGCGACGCGCTCCGTATCGGCATCCTTGCCGTGATCGCAACGATGGATAAAAAGTCTCCCCGGCAGGTTCGCGGCTTCACGCTGAAGCCCCGCCAGCGAGCCAGGGCGCCTTTCGTCCGCTTCGTTCAGCGTCCTGCCGGTCACGTGGACCGTGGCACCCTCGGACAGCAGAGCGAGCGCAATCCCGCGGCCGACACCACGGCTTCCGCCGGTTACCAACGCGACGATGTCTTTCATGCTGACGCCCCCTGTATTCCCTCGCCCTTATTCACGGCGTCTGCCGATCATATCGGAACCGGCGAGCGAGCCGCTTGATAGGGAAGCCACACCGTTTCCACCCACCGGTCAAGGGAGGTGGGATTGGGCAGCAGGCGATCGAGCAACGGACGATCGACCGTGAAGTTCACGTCGTGGAGAACGCGAAAAACGCCGGTGAGCTCGCGGGCAAAAACCGGATCGGAAATGAATCCGTCGATCATCGCCTGCACTTCCTCTGCCGACATCTTGCGATAGGTCACCGGGCGACCAAGTGCCCGCGAAAAGGCGGCGGCCATCTCGACGCCGGTGCTGAAACCGCTGACAAGATTGAGCCTGACGCCGGCATAAGTGCCCTGCTCCCGGAACGCGCGCGCGACGAACTGCCCGATGTCCTGCATGCACACCCAACCATGGGGCTGCTCCGGCTCGGTTACGAAGCGGAACTCGCCACGCCCGATATCGACGAAACCGTCGAGAAAACCTTCCATGAACCAGGCGCCGCGCAGGATCGACGCGGACGGGAAATAGCGACGGGTCAGTGCCTCGATGCAGCACTTGGTTTCGATGTGCGGTAGTCCCTGACCGGACTCCAGCGCGGCGCTTGAGTAAACGAGATGCGATATCCCGGCGTATCTCGCGGCCTCAAGGACATTGAGCGCCTGCTCGAACTCGCGCACATACCCCGTTTCCCAGAAGTTCTGCATCGAGAAGACACCGAAGGCGCCGCGAAAGATCTCGGCAAGCTCCACGCCATCGTCCATGTTGCCCCGCACCACCTCGGTCCCCTCGGCCAGCAGTTGGCGTGCCGCCTCGGCATCGGGGTTGCGAACCAGGGCGATCACCTGGAATCCATCGGTGAGCAGACGACGACATACCGCCCGCCCCTGCCTGCCGGTTGCGCCCGTGACGACGATCGTATTGCGGTTGGTCATGTGCCTCTCCTAAGCTCCCGCCGGCGATGATAGGGAGGCGACCGAGGCAAACAAGCACGGTTTTTTGGAGAGCTACTTTCCTTTCAGTAACTTACAGGAGATTGGCATGAGGCGACGCGTCGAATGCCCCTACGAGGCGACATACGACCTGATAAAGGGCAAGTGGACGATCTGCATCCTGAACCAGCTTGCGGTGGAGTCCCGCGGGTTCAACGAGTTCCTGAGGCTGAACCCCGATCTCAGCCCGAAGGTTCTCACGCAGAAGCTCAAGGCACTCGAGGAAGGCGGAATCGTACGGCGCCAGATTCACAGCACCAGCCCGCCGTCCAGCGAGTATAGCCTGACGGCTTTGGGCAACGACTTGATGCCGTTGATGGGGGCCATGGAGAGCTGGGGCCGCCGGTATCTGGCCCAAACAGAGGAGCTTGCACAGGAAACCGACACAAGCGGACTTGCCAATGGCAAGGGTGCCCCGCCCCTCCGCCCTCTTCCGGCGAACATGGGCGAGGTTTCGTAAGGTGCGGTGATCCGGGCCGTCAAGCCAACATGAACGAGCGCATGGAGATCGAGCCGAGGTCGATACCCTCGTTGAAGAAACTGAGCTCATCGGCCTTGTCGGCAACAGCCAGCGGATAGAGAGCCGGGAAGAAATGCTCGAAAGTCGGATGCGATAGCTGGGCGATGCGGCCAAGCTTCGGCGCGTCGACGACAGCTCGATAATCTCCCTTGGCTATCGCCTCGGCCATGCGGGTGTCGAAGGCCTCGGCCCAATCATAGGCCGGTCCACCACCCCAGGCGACGGCCCGGAGATTGTGGACGAGGTTGCCCGATCCGATGATCATCACCCCGCGCTCGCGCAAGGCCTTCAGCTCCTCGGCCAAGGCGAAGTGCTCCTCGGGCGAACGGCCGAGATCGACAGACAACTGAAACACCGGAATGTCGGCTTTCGGGAACATCTGGATCAGCACTGACCAAGCGCCGTGGTCAAGGCCCCAGCGCTCGTCGGGCTCGATATGATGGTTCTTCACGAGGTCGATGGTAGCCTCGGCATAGCCAGGTGCCCCCGGCGCCGGGTAGCGCTGAGCGAACAGTTCGTCGGGGAAGCCGCCGAAGTCGTGAATGGTGACGGGATGATCCTTCACATGCACCATCGTGACGCCGCGCGTCATCCAATGTGCGGACACGACAAGGATCGCCTTGGGCACCGGCAGGCGGGCGCCAAGTTCGCGCCAGCCGCGGCTGTAGGGTGTGTCCTCGATGGCGTTCATCGGGCTGCCATGACCAACGAACAGCGTCGGCATGCGGGGCGTCCTGGGAAGATCGGCGAAGTGGCGACCGAGACTGGCCATGATCGAGCTATCCTTTCGGAGCTTTCCGCCGCGTCGTGGAACGCGGCGAGAAGGCTCTTGTCGGCCGCAAGGGGCCGACCTTGATAGCAAGGAATCTAGAAGGCGCTCATTCGCGATACAAGCCGGTCGTCAGTGACCATATTGTTCCCTCACGCTGAACAACAGATCTGCCCTTCCCTCTAGACTCGCCGATCTGGCGATTTCACTCGCCGGTCCAGCGATCCCACCGCCGATCCATCCGGCGTTCAACCCGATAACCGATCCGTGCGTCGCGGCGAGCCTCGGCGCGCGGCGGCAACCCCGGACCAACGCCATAATAAGGCTGACCGACGTAATAGGCGTTGTGGTAGACGACCGGATCATAAACGATCACCGGATAGGCGGCGACCGGTCCCAGATAGGCAGCGGCCAACCAGCCTCGATAGCCGGCCCACCCGATGTCGCACCACCCCCGACCAGCCGTACAACCGAAGACGCTGACGGCCTGCCGGGCCGGAATGGTGGCAATCACCGGATAACCGGTGGCCGGCCCCGTTCGCAGGTTGAGTGCGGTGGTGGTGACCGACGTCTGAGCGTTGGCGCCCGTGACGAGGAGAAGGCCGGCCAGGCCGGCCGCGACGGATGTGAGCGCGCGATGCATGTGTGAACTCCTTTGCTCCAATTGTCCGACCGAACCGGCTCGGCAGCTCGCGGAGACGATGCTGTTACGTCGCCCCTCCCCGTCGACTGACGCTGCTGCGGTGTTTTTCTAGTTGGTGCTTTTTTGTCGACCGGCGCGTCAGCCGCGGCTCCTTGGCGACGTAACAGGATCGGTTCCAACCAGAAGGAGCATCAAAGATGCGATCATTGACCAAGCTTCTTGTTGCCGGCACTCTTGTGGTGCTGTCGGTGCCGGCGGTGGCCGGCGACCGTCTTGCCGATATCGCCTTCACGCGCGTGGACGCCAATGGCGACGGACAGCTCGACGCTGCTGAACTGCGGCAAGCCCGCGCCCAGCGGTTTGAACGGCTCGACGTCAACGGCGACCGCGTCATCACCATGGCGGAGCAGGCTGCGGCTGGCAGCCGGTTGTTCCGCCAAGCCGAAGCGCTCGAGGGCGCCATGGCCATCAGGTTCGAGACCCTCGACACGAACGGCGATGGCCGGTTGACGCAAGACGAGTTTCTGGATGCCTCGAAGGGCACCCTGGCGACCCGGGCCGACAAGGATGGAGACGGCAAGATTTCCAAAGCCGAATTCCATGCCGGGATCGAAGCGGCGCGCGCCCTACGCTGACGCACCTAAGTGCGAGGAAACCTCTTGGAGCAGTCCGACGAAGGTCTGATGCGGGCCGTGGCGGCCGGAGACGAGCGGGCCTTCCGCCGGCTCGTAGACCGCCATGGCCCAAAACTCAGGTCAATCGCCGGTCAGTTCCTCGACGCGGGCGAGGCCGACGACGCCGTGCAGGAAGCCTTGATCGGGCTCTGGCGCCACGCCAGCCGCTTCGATCCGACCAAGGCCACGCTGTCCACCTGGCTTTATCGCATCGTCGTCAATCGCTGCATCGACATTCGCCGGCGGCGTCTTCGATGGCCGTGGAGCCCCCTTGACGAGGCAGAGGGTGTGGCGTCAGCCGACATCGCTGCCGACAGGACTCTTTCCGGGGTCGAAACGCTCAGGAATGTGCAGGCGGTCATCGCTGCCCTGCCGCCGCGGCAGCGAATGGCGTTGATGCTGGCCACCGTCGGCGACCGATCGGCCGAGGAGATAGCCGCGCTCCTCAACATCTCACGCGCCGCGGCGGAACAGTTGATCGCTCGCGCTCGAAGAAGCGTCAGGGCTGTAATGAGGGAGCCGGCCGATGGATCGGACCGAGTTTGAGAACAAGTTGCTGAGTTTCGGCGGTGACCTCGATCGCTGGCCATCGCCAGAAGCAGAAGCGGCCGGGCATCTGCTGGCCACCGATCCGGAGAGCCGCGCGCTCCTAACGGAATCGCTGGCTATCGACAATGCCATCCGTGCGGCCGCGGAAGCGCCCCTCGACGCGGCATTGGTCGGGCGGATCATGACGGCGACACGGGCTCCGACTACCGGCGATGTGTTCAGCGGCTGGAGACGGGCGGTTCCGGCCGGTGCATTGATCGTCCTGCTCGTCGCCTCGCTCGGGTTCAAATCCGGCTACGACGGCGGCCTCGGGTTTGCCGAAGAGCTCGACCTTGCAGCCGCCGTGACCGGCGCAGCCTACAGTTTGGACAATCTGCCATGATCACGTCGCGCCATCTTCTTCCGCTGCTCGCCGGGCTGCTTTGCCTGTCGTTGCTCGGCAACGTCTATGCCGTGAGCCGCCTCGCCGGCGACCGCGTTGGTCGAACCGCCTTCGCCGAGATGTCGACGCGGCAGTTCGACCCGGACTTCGGTCGTCTGGTTCGCCAGGAACTGCTTGGCCACGCTGGCGAACTAAGAGCCGCCATCACTGACCTGCGCCAGGCGCGCGGGCGCATGTTCGACCTCGCGGCCGCCAACCCACCCGACCCCGTCGCGCTGGCTCAAGCCACGGCCGACGTGCGCACCGCCTTCACCAAGGCCCAGGCGATTTTCCATGACAGTGTCGTCGAGGCGGCGCAGCGAGCCACCGCCTCCAACCGCTAGAGCATGTCGGCGAGCCCTGGTTCGCCGACATGCTCTAGTTCCTTGTTGGTGCATTGTTTCTGCGGAAAACCGGTTCCCACGTTTCCGCACGATGCTCTAAACCAACTGCCGGCAGGATTGCCGCACGACAAGCGGACAGGGCACCAGCACCTGCTGCGCGACAGGCCCCTCGGATTCGCCGTTGACCCGGCTGAGGATGTCCACCGCGGTGCGACCGATCTCAAAATAGGGGAGCGCCACCGACGTCAGCATCGGCTTCAGCGTATGGGTGATGATCGCCATGTCGTCAAAGCCCATCACCGACAGGTCGTCCGGAACCGACAGGCCGAGCGTGGCGGCCGCCGCATAGACCTGCACGGCGATCTGATCGTTGCCGCAGATGATGGCGGTCGGCCGGTCGGTGCGGCGGAGCAGACCGAGCGCCGTGTCATAGGCCACCAAATCTTCCCCTCCGTCCTGCCGGGTGATGAAGCCGGGAACGTCCAGAGACGGGTCGTAGAAAAGGCCGCTTTCGGCAAAGGCGGTGCGATAGCCGGCCCCCCTCAGCACGGTGGCGCGCAACACCGGGCTGAGCGACACGATGCCGATGCGTCGGTGCCCGAGTTCGATCAGATGGCGGGCCTGCGTATAACCGCCCCCCTCGTCGTCCGGCACCACGGAGGCATGGCTGCGCCGCGCCGAATAGCAGTTGGCGAGCACGACGCCGCGCTCGAAATCCGGGGCGCCAAGATCGACGGGGCGATGATACATGGTGGCGTAAACCACGCCGGCAACCTTGTGGGCGCGGAACATCTGCCAGTATTCCTGCTCCTGCTCCGGATCGCCGTCGGTGTTGGCGATCAGCATGGTGCGGGCCTGCTCCCGCAAGCCCGATTGCGCTCCCCGTATGATATCGACGGAATAAGGCGTGGTTGCCACCGCATCGGTCATCAGACCGACCACCGAAGAATGGGACATCCGCATCATTCGGGCCGCATGGTCCGGAACGTAATGCATGCGCCTGATAACCTCGGCGACGGCTTCGCGTGTCTTGCCGTTCACGGCCGGATCGTCGTTCACCACGCGGGATACCGTCTTGGGCGACACGCCCGCCTCGCGGGCAACATCCTTGAGCGTAACCACCCTCGCCTCCAACCCTAACTGACATCGCTGTCACGAAAGAGAGGAAATCAGCTTATGACAGCGATGTCAACATCTGTTATGAACTGGGCACAGCCCTGCATTATGGGCAACAGCCCATTTTTAGTGTCCCACAGGACAATTTTGGCGGGTAATCAGGAGATTGAGGACACCGAAGCGGACAATGGAGCTCAGATACTTGCCCCGGCCAAAACCAAGCCGCGGCAGGGCGCAGGTAGCCTTCGCCTCGCGACGGACCGGACCTTGCCCCGGATTAAGTACCGATACCCCTGCCCCGTCGGTCAGTGCCTTGGGAAGTTCAGGCCCATCTCACGATAGCGTTCGGGGTCGTCGGCCCAGTTCTCGCGCACCTTGACGTAGAGGAAGAGATGAACCGGCCGTTCCAGGATGTCCGTCAGCTCCTTGCGGGCGGCGATCGAGATGGCCTTGACGGTTTCGCCGCCCTTGCCGAGGACGATCTTCTTCTGGCTTTCTCGCTCCACGAAGATGGTCTGCTCGATGCGGGCGGAGCCGTCCTTCTGGTCCTTCCATTGGTCGGTCTCGACCGTCGATGAATAGGGCAGCTCGTCGTGAAGGCGCATGAACACCTTCTCGCGGGTGATCTCGGCTGCCAGCATGCGCATGGGTAGATCGGAGAGCTGATCCTCCGGGTAGAGCCAAGGCCCCTCGGGCACACGCGACGCCAGATGAGCGAGGAGATCTTGGGTGCCGGATCCGTTCAAAGCCGAGACCATGAAGGTCGCCTCGAAGCCGACGCGGGCATTGAGGTCGGCCGCCAGAGCCAGCAGACTCTCGCGCTTCACCGTGTCGATCTTGTTGAGGATGAGCACCTTGGGATGGCGGAGCTCGCCGAGCTTTTCGATGACCTGCGTCACCTCCTCGGCCAAGCCACGCTTGGCGTCGACCAGCAGACAGACGACATCGGCATCGGCCGCGCCCGACCAGGCGGTATCGACCATGGCGCGATCCAGCCGGCGCTTCGGCGCAAAGATACCGGGCGTATCGACAAAGACCACCTGCGACGAACCGTGCATGGCGATGCCGCGCATGATGGCCCGCGTCGTCTGCACCTTGTGGCTGACGATCGACACCTTCGCCCCGACCAGGCAATTGAGAAGCGTCGATTTGCCGGCGTTGGGCGCGCCGATCAGCGCAACGAAGCCGGCGCGGGTGGGCTCGGCGGCGGACGGGGCGGATTCGTCGGTCATCGCGTCTCTCTCCGGAGGCGGAAGGGTGGTCAAGATTATGTCATTCCTTTCGAGCTGGATAGCGGATGTCAGGGCCTGGCGCGACGATCGAGAAGAGCAACGCCAACGGGAACGGTGAAGAGTTCACGGAAGCCAAGAGCGCCCCTGGGTACCGGATAGGTTTCACCCTGCCCTGTTGGCCAGCGCCTCGGCGGCGGCGGCCTGCTCGGCGTCGCGCTTCGACTTGCCCTGCCCCTCGCCGGCCGCCTCGCCGTCAATGGTCACGACGACACGAAACGTCGGAGCGTGATCAGGGCCGGAACGATCGACGATGGAATAGGCGGGAAGCCCCTGCCCTCGGCCCTGAGCCCATTCCTGCAGCAGCGTCTTGGAATCGCGCAAGGGACCGGTCAGGTTCTCCATGCGGGGCTTCCAGTTGCGCAGAACGAAATCCCTGGCCGCGTCGAAGCCGCCGTCGAGATAAATGGCGGCAATGACCGCCTCGGCCACATCGCCGAGAATCGCCTCCTTGCGACGACCACCCGACTGACGCTCGCCGGCCCCGAGCCGGACCACTGCCCCGAGATCGAGGTCGGTTGCCACTTCGGCGCAGGTTTCGCGGCGAACCAACTGGTTGAGCCGACGGGCGAGGTCGCCCTCTTCCTCGCGCGGATAGGCGGTGAACAGCATTTCCGCCACCACCAGCGCCAGCACCCGGTCGCCGAGAAACTCGTGCCGCTGGTAGCTTTCGTGCGCCACTTGATCGCCGGGCACCGCACTGCGATGGGTGAGCGCGCGCAGCAAGCCGGCGCGGTCCTTGAAACGATACTGGAGGCGCCCTTCGAGCGCCTCCAGGATTTGTGCCTGATGAGTGTTCATGGATCAGTTCAGCATGGAGAGCATGCGGTCGACACGCACCGTCCAGGGCCAGGTCCAGAACATCCAGGGCTTGGCACTCTCGTCGATGGAGAAGAAGATGACCTGCGCCTTGCCAACCAGGTGATCGAACGGCACGTAGCCGACGCCGGACCCGTCGATGCGGCTGTCGGCCGAGTTGTCACGGTTGTCGCCCATCATGAAATAGTGGCCCGGCGGCACCTCGAACTCGCGGGTGTCGTCGCCGGCCGTCGTTCCCATGTCGAGCGTGTCGTAGGAGACGCCGTTCGGCAGCGTCTCGCGCCAGATCTTGGCGGTGATGTCGCGGCCGAAGGCGTCCTTCTCGACGAAATCGCCGGTTTGCTCACGCTTTACCGGCTGACCGTTGATGTGGAGCACGCCGCCCTTCATCTGGATCTTGTCGCCGGGCAGGCCGACGACCCGCTTGATGTAGTCCGTCGAGTGATCGGCCGGCAGCTTGAAGACGACGATATCGCCGGCCTTGGGCGCGCTCGCCCAGATGCGCCCATCGAAGGGCGCAAGACCGAAGGGGAAGGAATACTTGCTGTAGCCGTAGGAGTATTTCGAGACGAACAGGTAGTCGCCGATGAGCAGCGTGTGCATCATCGAGCCCGACGGAATCGAAAAAGGCTGAAACAGGAAGGTGCGCACCACCAGCGCAAGAAGCAGTGCCTCGACGATCACCTTGACCGTCTCCCAAATACCATCCTTGGATTCCGCGCGCTGTTTGGTCGCCGACATATGGCCGCCCTTCAATCGGAGTCTCATCCTGGGCCCACGTCGACGCCGAAGCGGCCGATCCGCGGCGGCCCGGACCTCGGCGCCTTTTATCGGAGCGGCACCGGCGACGCAACGAAAAGCCGAAAAGCAAGCCGAATTGTGGCGTCTCACCCAGTACCCTTCGACGGCCAATCCTCCGGCCAGGCCGAGATCACCACGAAGGCCTGCGCCAACGGATAGTCGTCGGTGATAGTGACGTCGATGCGCGGCACGAGACCTTTCGGTGTCAGCGCCGCCAGCCGCGCCGCCGCCGAGCCTTCGAGACGCATGGTCGGCTGTCCGGTCGCAAGGTTGACGACACCCATTTCGCGCCAGTTGACACCCATGCGAATGCCGGTGCCGAGCGCCTTGGAACAGGCCTCCTTGGCAGCGAAGCGCTTGGCGTAGGAGGCCGCGCGATTGGCCCTGCGGTCCGACCGCTCGCGCTCGACATCGGTGAACACCCGCCGGACGAAACGGTCGCCGAAGCGTTCCAGCGTCTTTTCAACGCGGCGAATGTCGATGAGGTCGGAGCCGATACCGATGATCATGGGTCACCCGTTGACGCGGTCGACCTTGCCGACGTTGGGCAAGACACGCAGCTCGTTGAGGATCTGCGTCAGGTGCTTGATGTCCCACACTTCGAGGTCAACGACGATCTCGTGGAAATCGGGGGTGCGACGCGCCATGCCGATGTTGTCGATGTTGCCATCGCTGTCGGATATCGCCTTGGCGATGCGGGCCAACGAGCCCGGCTCGTTGAAGGACTGGATGGAGATGCGGGCCGGAAAGCGGATAGGATCCTCGCTGTCGATGTCCCAGCGCACGTCCAGCCAGCGGTCGGGCTTGTCCTCGAAGGCGATCAAGGCCGGCGACTGGATCGGATAGATGGTAATGCCGACATCCGGTTCGACGATACCGACGATACGGTCGCCGGGAACCGCCCCGCCATCGGGGGCAAAGCGCACCGGCAGGTCCGCGGCAACGGTGCGGATCGGCAGGCCATGGGCGCGGATGGAATCGGAATCGCCGTGGAACTTGATGCCCGCCTGAGCGGCGAAGGAGAACCAGCCGCCCTCCTGACGCTGCGCCGCGGTCTGACGTGCCGCCCGCTCCTCGCGATAATCGGGAAAACAGGCCTTGAGAACGTCGGCCGACGGCACCTCGGCGCGACCGACGGCGGCGAGGAGATCCGGCACGGTCGGTTGCGACAAGCGCGGCAGCGCCTGCTCGAGCAACGCGTCAGTGAGCTCCCTCCCCTCGCGCGAGAAGACGGTCTCCAGCACCTGCCGGCCGAGTGCCGCGAACTGCTTGCGCGTTGCTTCACGCGTCGCACGTCGGATGGCGGCGCGCGCCTTGCCGGTGACGGCGATGGTCTCCCATGTCGGCGGCGGCACTTGTGCCTTGGAGCGGATGATCTCCACTTCGTCGCCGTTCTTCAGCTCGGTAACCAAGGGCGTGATGCGGCCGTTGATCTTGCAGCCGACGCAGGTGTTGCCGATGTTGGTGTGAACGGCATAGGCGAAATCGATCGGCGTCGCGCCGCGCGGCAGGGCGATCAGCAGGCCTTTCGGCGTGAAGCAGAACACCTGATCCTGGAACAGCTCCAGCTTGGTGTTTTCGAGGAACTCCTCGGGGCTTGCACCCTCCGACAGAGCTTCGACGGTCTGGCGAAGCCAGGCATAGGCGGCCGTGTCGTCGGCGAGTTGCGGCAGATGGCCGCTCTCGCTGATCTTGTCCTTGTAGAGGGCGTGCGCGGCGATGCCGTATTCGTTGACCTGCTGCATGCCGTGCGTGCGGAACTGCAGTTCGACACGCTGGCGATGGGGCCCGACCACGGTGGTGTGCAGCGACTTGTAGCCGTTGGGTTTCGGCGTCGAGATATAGTCCTTGAACCGACCCGGCACCGTCCGCCAGAGCTGATGGACGACGCCCAGCGCGCGGTAGCAGGTGTCGACATCGTCGACCAGCACCCGGAACCCGTAGATGTCGCTGAGCTGCTCGAAACCAAGCTGTTTGTCGATCATCTTGCGGAAGATCGAATAGGGCTGCTTACGCCGCCCCTTGACCGTCGCAACAATCCCGCGCGTCTCGAGGTTTTCCTTGAGTTCCTTTTCGATGTCGGCGATGAGGTCCTTCTGAAGGGACTCCATTTCGTCGAGACGAGCCTGAATGGCGCTGAAGGCGTCGGGGTGCAGCGTCCTGAAGGCGATGTCCTCGAGCTCGTCGCGCATGTCCTGCATGCCCATGCGGCCGGCGAGCGGCGCATAGATCTCCATCGTCTCCTCGGCGATGCGGCCCCGCTTGCTCTCCGGTGCGAAATGCAGCGTCCGCATGTTGTGGAGACGATCGGCAAGCTTGACCAGCAGGACGCGTAGATCTTCAGCGATGGCGAGCAGAAGCTTCCGGAGATTCTCGGCCTGTGCCGTACGCTTGGAGACCAGGTCGAGCTTTTGGAGCTTGGTGAGCCCCTCGACCAGTTGGCCAATCTCGACACCGAATAACTGGTCGATTTCCTGCCGGGTGGCGTCGGTATCCTCGATGGTGTCGTGAAGGAGTGCAATGACGATGGTGGCGTCGTCGACCTTCAAGTCGGTGAGAATGGCAGCAACTTCGAGCGGATGCGAAAAATAAGGGTCTCCCGAGTCACGCTTCTGCGTGCCGTGCTTCTGCATGGCATAGACGTAGGCGCGGTTGAGCAGACCCTCATCGCAGTTGGGGTTGTAGCGTTGTACCCGCTCGACGAGTTCGTACTGCCGCATCATCGGGGACGGTTATCCTCTCCTGGCCCAGCGCCCGAATCCGCATCCGGATCGGCGTTCAAGATCAAGCTATAGCAACACCAATTTGGAAAGTAGTTCATTCGCGCGCGCCTGTCGGAAAAGCGCAGCGAGCGTTTTCAATCCGTTGCCACAAATGAAAACGGGCGAACCGAAACCGGCCCGCCCGTCGAAAGATCCGCCGTGATCGGCTATCAGATTTCTTCGACCTTCTCGGGCGGAACCATGCTTTCGAGGCCACGCAGCAGGTCTTCTTCCGACATCTGGTCGAAAACGATCTCGTCGTCGTCGGCAGCGTCGCCGGGCGCACCGATCAGGCCGGCCACCGGCTCCTGCTCCGGTTCATCCACCTCGACATACTTCTGCAGCGAGTGGATCAGGTCTTCCTTGAGATCCTGCGGGGAGATCGACGATTCCGCGACCTCGCGCAGCGCGACCACCGGATTCTTGTCATTGTCGCGATCGACCGTCAGCGGCGAACCGGACGAAATCATACGGGCGCGATGGCTGGCCAGCAGCACCAGTTCGAAGCGGTTGTCCACCTTGTCGATGCAATCCTCGACCGTGACGCGTGCCATTGTCCAACTCCAGCTTCAAAAACAAGTTTCGCCCGCGCGTACGGCATCCCGTCCGGCAAGCGTCCTGAGAGTGCGATTTTCGCCATCAGCGGTTTAGCCTCGCGTGGGCGAGGTAAAGCCGCTGAACTCCTGGTGTAAATATGCGGAGGTCGGCCGAAAAGCAAGTGGAGATGCAAGCCAGACCCCGTTGCATGCCCGGCCGTCGATCATTTTTAAGCGGTTTCAGAATTCGGCGATCATATCTCAAGCGTTACAAATCCGTTCGGCCTATGCATGCACCATTGGTCGAATTGGCGACGTTTTCTGCCGTTTTCCGTGGGAATCCATCACGTGAATTCAATTTAACTTGGTTGTTTCGCCGAAACTTGATAACAGGCGGACTAATGTGCGAATTATAGCGGGCCGAAACGATGCGCGCTGACATCGCTCTATGATAAATTTCTTCGAGCGTGAACGATAGCTCAGCAAAACGAAGAATTGTAATTGACCGCCGGTTGCGAGGTAAGCAAAGAACTAATGTTTGACGAACGCGAAAAAATAGCCCTCTTCATCGATGGTGCAAATCTTTACGCGACTGCCAAGGCTCTCGGATTTGATATTGACTACCGTAGGTTGCTAAAGGAATTCAGTGCCAAGGGTTACCTGTTAAGGGCGCTGTATTACACCGCACTCGCTGAAGACCAGGAATATTCTTCCATACGCCCATTGATCGACTGGCTCGATTACAATGGCTACAAGGTTGTGACCAAGCCGACCAAGGAATTCTTTGATTCCACTGGCCGGCGCAAGGTCAAAGGGTCGATGGACATCGAACTGGCGGTTGACGCCATGGAGCTGTCCGAGCACGTCGACCATGTCGTCCTGTTCTCGGGCGACGGCGACTTTCGCTCGCTGGTGGAAGCCATCCAGCGCAAGGGGCGCAAGGTCTCGGTCGTCTCAACGTTGCAAACCCAGCCGGCGATGGTCGCCGACGAGTTGCGTCGTCAGGCCGACCACTTCATCGACTTGGCCAACCTCGCCGGACGCATCAGTCGGGACCCGAACGAGCGTCCGGCTCGCGCCACCGACCGGGCCGGCGCGACCGACGAGGCTTGACGCCTTCTCGGCTTACCATCCGGTGCCTTGAGCTCTCCTGCCGGATTTCCGGGCGGACGATTGTTCGCCCGGCAGGAAGGGTTCGGCAAGGCGGACTCCTGGCGCGCCGCAGGCCTGGCGATGTTTTTCTTACCTCCCCGGCCATCCCCGAAGCTTTTTCGCATCGCCGCCGCAATAAGGCTATACACGGCCGCCTTCCGGGCAGCCGCAGGAGATTCGCATGGCAAATCGAGGGACACTTGCCGACCATGTCGGGCAGCCGGTCGAGCCGGACCGGGACTGCGGCCTGTGCCCCCGTCTGGTTGCCTTTCGACACCTTCAACGCGCCGCGCATCCCGACTGGCACAATGCGCCCGTTCCGACCTTCGGGACGCCGGATGCGCGCCTGCTGATCGCCGGCCTCGCCCCGGGCCTTCGCGGCGCCAATCGCACGGGCCGAGCCTTCACGGGGGATTACGCCGGCGATCTTCTCTACGAGACCATGAGTGAGTTCGGCTTTGCGCGCGGCGTCTACCGCGCCGATCCCAACGACGGCTTCGATCTGGTCGATGCCGCCATCAGCAACTCGGTGCGGTGCGTGCCGCCCGAGAACAAGCCGACCAACGACGAGATCAACATGTGCCGGCGCTTCTTTGCCGCGACTCTGGTTCGCTTTTCGCGGCTGTCGGCGATCATCGCCCTGGGCAAGATCGCCCATGACCAGATGTTGAAGACGCTCGGCGTGCCGCTTGCCCGCCACAAGTTCGCCCATGGCGCCGTGCACGAGCTGGAAAGTCTGCCGGGCATCCGCCTCTATGACAGCTATCACTGCTCCCGATACAACACGAACACGGGCGTGCTGACACCGGAGATGTTCAAAGCCGTCTTCGCTGCCGTGCGCCGGGATCTCGACAGTCGCTAGAAGCTTTCCTCATGGCGACCTGGCCTGCCGCAGAAGCGCCTGCAGGGAGAGTCCACATCCTTTTGGCCGCTCGAGCTTATGCCAGCTCGACATCCACCACGCCGTCGACCGCCCTGAGCGCGCCGGCGAGCTGGGGCGACACCCGGTAGCCACCCGGCAGCTTCACCTCCACCTCGCCCCGCGCGCCGTCGCCAAGGACGATCAGCGACACGTCCCCCTCCCCGCCGGGCTTCAGCACGTCGCGGAGGGCGGCGAGCGGTTCGGCACCGCGCAGGAAGATGCGCAAGGCGTTCTGCAGCTTGCCGGCCGCCTGATCGAGCGGCTCGACGGAATCGATGCGCACCGAAATGCCCTCAGGCTTGTCCTCGGCGTTGACCAGCAGGATCACCGACTGTCCGGGCTCGAGCAGGCTGCGGAAATGGGCGAGGCCTTCGGAGAAGATCACGGCCTCATATTGGCCGGTGGGGTCGGAGATGCCGATGATGCCCATCTTGTTGCCGGTGCGCGTCTTGCGCTCCTGCTTGGCGACGATGGTGCCGGCGAGCCGCCCGGCCGACGCGCCCCGCTTCACGGAAGCCGAGAACTGGGCCCAGGTCTGCACCCGCAGGCGGCCGAGCAGCGCCTCGTAGGCGTCGAGCGGATGGGCGGAGAGATAGAAGCCGATAGCCGTATGCTCGCGCTGGAGCTTTTCTTCGGGCAACCAGTTGGGGACGGCCGGCAGGCGGACGGGCTCCGGTTCGCCGCCACCGCCAAACAGTTCGTTCTGGCCGCTCTGCTGCTGCTCGAGCCGGTGAGCGGCGGCCGCCATGACGGCATCCAACCCCTGGAACAGACGATTTCTGTTCGCTTCGAGGCAATCGAAGGCGCCGGCGGAGGTCAGCGCCTCCAGGATGCGCTTGTTCATCGCCTTGGGATTGATGCGACTGGCAAAATCGGAAATCGACCGGAAGGGCTTGCCGCCTCGCTGCTCGACAATATGCTCGACCGCCGCCTGACCGACGCCCTTGACCGCGGCAAGGGCGTAGAGGATATGCTTGCCGTCCACCTCGAACACCACGTCGGAGCGATTGACCGACGGTGGTTCGACGGTAATGCCAAGGCGGATCGCCTCGCGACGGAAATCGTTGAGCTTGTCGGTATTCGTCAGTTCGAGCGTCATCGACGCCGCCATGAACTCGACCGGATGGTTGGCCTTGAGATAGGCGGTCTGGTAGGCGACCAGCGCATAGGCGGCGGCGTGGCTCTTGTTGAAGCCATAGTCGGCGAACTTGGCCAGGAGGTCGAAGATGGTGTCGGCGAGCGCCTTGTCGATGCCGCGCTCGACGGCGCCGTCAACGAAGCGGACCCGCTGCTTGTCCATCTCCGCCTTGATCTTCTTGCCCATGGCGCGACGCAACAGGTCGGCTTCGCCGAGCGAATAGCCCGAGAGGATCTGGGCGATCTGCATCACCTGTTCCTGGTAGACGATGATGCCGTAGGTCTCCTTCAGCACCGGCTCGATGGAGTCATGCAGATAGTCGGGCTTCTCTAGGCCGAACTTGCGGGCGCCGTAGACGGGAATGTTGGCCATCGGGCCAGGACGATAGAGCGCAACGAGGGCGATGATGTCCTCGAAGCGGTCCGGCTTGATGTCCGAAATGGCCTTGCGCATGCCCATGCTTTCGAGCTGGAACACGCCGACCGTCTCGCCACGGGCAAGCAGCTCGTAGGTCTTGGGGTCGTCGAGCGGCAACGCCGACAGGTCGATCTTCACCCCCTTACGCTCGATGAGATCAACGGCGCGCCTCAGCACCGTCAGCGTCTTGAGGCCGAGAAAGTCGAATTTGATGAGGCCGGTGCTCTCCACCCATTTCATGTTGTACTGGGTGACCGGCATGTCCGAGCGTGGATCTCGGTAGAGCGGAACCAATTGATCGAGCGGTCGATCGCCGATGACGATGCCTGCAGCATGCGTCGACGCGTGACGATAAAGGCCTTCGAGCTTGATCGAAATGTCGATCAGGCGATCGACGACCGGGTCCTCGCGCGCCTCCTTGAGACGCGGCTCGTCTTCGAGCGCCTGCTCCAGCGTCACCGGATGCGCCGGGTTCTGGGGTACCAGCTTACAGAGCTTGTCGACCTGGCTGTAGGACATCTGCAACACGCGGCCGACGTCCCGCAGCACGGCGCGCGCCTGCAAAGAACCGAAGGTGATGATCTGCGCCACCTGGGCGCGGCCATACTTCTCCTGCACGTAACGGATCACCTCCTCGCGGCGATCCTGGCAGAAGTCGATGTCGAAGTCGGGCATCGACACGCGCTCGGGATTGAGGAAGCGCTCGAACAGCAGGGCGAAGCGGAGAGGATCGAGGTCAGTGATGGTGAGCGAGAAGGCCACCAGCGAGCCGGCGCCCGAGCCGCGCCCCGGCCCGACGGGAATGCCGTGGGCCTTGGCCCACTTGATGAAGTCGGCCACGATCAGGAAGTAACCGGGAAACTTCATGCGGGAGATGATGCCGAGCTCGAACTCCAGGCGCTTGTGATAGTCGTCGAGCGTCAGACCCGGAGCGAGACCGTGGCTCTCGATGCGTCGGGCGAGCCCTTCCCAGGCCTGGCGAGCCAGTTCGTCTGCTTCGGCCGCCTCGGCCGCCGCTACGTCGTCAACGTCGGCGCCTGCGAAGCGCGGCAGCAGCGGTTTGCGCTTCGGCGCCCTGACGGTGCAGCGGCGGGCGATCTCGATGGTGTTCTCAAGCGCTTCCGGCAGGTCCGCGAACAGCGTCTGCATTTCGGCGCGCGACTTGAAATAATGCTCCTCGGTAAGCCGCCGGCGATCATCCTCGGCGACCATGCGCCCTTCGGAAATGGCGATCAGCGCGTCGTGGGCTTCATAGTCGGCGCGGGTCGGGAAATAGCATTCGTTGGTGGCAACGAGCGGCAGGCCACGGGCATAGGCGAGTTCGACGAGATGCGGCTCGACCATGATCTCTTCGGGCGTGCCGTGCCGCTGCATCTCGACATAGAGACGATCTCCGAACAGCTCCTCGAGCGCCGAGAGACGGCTTTCGGCCTGCGGCATCAAGCCAGCGGCAATAGCCTTGTCGATCGGGCCGCCCGGACCGCCCGTCAGGGCGATGATGCCCCCCGTCAATCCCTCGAAACGGCCGATCGGCAGCTTGGCAGGCGCGCCCGGCTCGGACTCGAGAAAGGAGCGCGACATCAGCACTGTCAGGTTGGCGAAACCCTCCGCCGTCGCCGCCAGAAGCACGATGGACGGCAAGGCCGACGGCAGCCCGCCGGGCCGACGGCGATCGGCGCTGTCGTCTCCGAAGTCCACGGCCATCTGGCAGCCTAGAATCGGCTGAAGCCCCTTCTCGATGGCTTTCTCGGAGAACTCCAAAGCACAGAAAAGATTGCCGGTGTCAGTGATGGCGAGGGCCGGCTGATTGTCGGCCAGAGCCAGCTTCATTGCCTTGGCGAGCGGGAGCGCCCCTTCGAGCAGCGAATAGGCGCTGTGAACGCGCAGGTGAATGAAGCCGACGTCGCCAATCATCGCCATGTTCCGGTTGGAGCCGATCCTCAAGTCAGGCGGATCGGTGACGACAGGCTATCCCATCCGTCCCGACGATCGGAGTGTTTTCCTGACGAGACGGACAGCTTGTGGAAAACCCTTCCCTGCCTCTCTGGAGGCTCAAACCAGCATGTCAGCCGAGCTCAGCACAAGGACAAGCATGGTGCCGAACAGCACGAGGGCGCCCAGGGCAGCCACGTCACGCACGATGGAGGCCGATGCGATCGCCGACGCCAGGCGTTGGCGCGGCGACAGCGTGAAATCGCGGACCGTCGGCGTCTCTTCCTGCGAGAATCCCGGCAAAACCCAGCCCGAACGCGGCAATGATCCCGGTTTGTTCTGAATGTGCGACAGATGGTTGTAGCGAATACCGACTATGCATTCGACTTCGCCGATGGAAACCTTGGCACTTATGACAGCCATCTTCGCCCCCATGTTCCGGTTAGGAGCCAAGATTGTTCTATTTTTGTTCGCTCGTCAAGCATGCCCTTAACCTAGATCAAAATACAATAGTTCTTGTAACGTTCACGTGTGTGTGAGAAGGCTTTGCAGCGTAGCCGAGGGAATCGCCTGCCTCGCAGGCCGGAGGAGTTTGCATGCGCGTGGCCACCTGGAACATCAACGGCGTGCGGGCGCGGATCGAGACCGTGTCGGCTTGGCTTGAAAAGAGCCGACCCGACATCGTTTGCCTCCAGGAGATCAAGTGCATCGACGAAGCGTTCCCAACGGAAGCGTTCGAGCGGCTCGGCTACAACGTTGCCCTGCACGGTCAGAAGGGGTTCAACGGCGTTGCCCTTTTGTCGCTCCTGCCGCTCGACGATGTCCAGCGCGGGCTTCCGGGCGACGAGGCCGACGTTCAGTCCCGTTACATTGAGGCCGTGGTGTCCGTGCCCAGTGGCAGCCTCCGCGTTGCCTCCATCTACCTGCCCAACGGCAACCCGCCGGACACCGAAAAGTATGTCTACAAGCTCGCCTGGATGGAGCGTCTGAGACGTTACTCGGCCGGGCTGCTTGCCCTTGAGGAAGCCACCCTGCTCTGCGGTGACTACAATATCATTCCCGAGCCGCGGGACTGCCACGATCCCGCCGTCTGGGCCGGTGACGCGCTTTTCCTGCCGAAGAGCCGCGCCGCCTTCCGCTCCATCACCAATCTCGGCTGGACGGATGCATTGCGAGCCGTCGACGACCGAGCCGGCCGCTACACGTTCTGGGATTATCAGGCCGGTGCCCGCCAACGGAACTGGGGCATCCGAATCGATCATGTGCTGGCGTCACCGCAGGCAGCCGACCGGATCGCTGGCGTGGAGATCGAAGACGAGGTCCGAGATTGGGAAAAGCCATCCGACCACGTGCCGGTGGTCGTCGAACTCAGGATGTGATGGCAGGTGGTCGGCGACAATGCGGACGAGACAGCGGTCTCGTCCTATTTAGCGCGTGGCCGAGGCCTCGATGGCGCGCTCCGACGATGTGGCATAGGCCTGCGCGAAGGCGGCGTCGTTATCCATCAGCCACTGATCGGCGAGTGCGATGGCCTTGCGGCGTTCGTCCTCGCTGGCCAGCGAGAAGGCCTCCTCATGGGCGGCACGGATCGCCGCATCGTCATGATGGATGAGCTCGGCGCGTTTCAGGGCGATGGTCAGCCACATCAGACCATGCACCGGATTGGGTTCGATCTGGTCGCCCCTGACCAGCATTTCACCGAGCTTGGCCTGGGCGTCGACCTGGCCTTTGCGGGCGGCCAACAGGAACCAGCGGGCGGCCTGCCGGGGATCCTGATCTACCCCGACACCATCGAGATACATGGTACCGAGCTTCAACTGGGCAAGCGCGTCACCGAAATAGGAGGCCGCGTAGGTGAAGATCTCGCGGGCCCGGTTGACATTGGGCACCACGGCAGTGTCGGCAATACCCGTCAGATAATAGGACCCGACCTCGACGAAGGCGCTGGCAACGAAGGGAGCGTCCGGAGACGATGGCGAATCCTCACCATGAGCGGAAATCAGCTGGCTGAAGAACTCGAAAGCCTTCATGTCGTCCTCGGCAACGCCGTCGCCCTTGGCGTACATGCGCCCGAGTTTCCATTGTGCGGCAGGATGGCCGCTCTGGGCTGCGGCAAGCAGGCCGGTAACCGCTTCGCGCTTGTCACCCGAATAGTAAGCCCGGGTGGCCTCGCGGAGCGTGGACATCGTGGCGGCATCGCAGCACGCGTCCTGCCTGGCGGCGGACTGCGGATCGAAGGCCAAGGCCTGCGAGCCGAGCATCACCCCCAATGACAGGGCGACGGAAACCTTGCAGACGTTTCTGACACAGACACCCGACATGTTCACTCTCGGCGTTCCGCCCCGCCCGCTTTCCGGTTAACGGCGCACGAGCACCGCACCCATTCCGCGAACCTCCGTGGGATCATCAAGGCACTTGGCAACGGCGCCCTGCGCTTCTCCCACGCTTGTTTTACAGCCGATAAGGTCAGGTTCGTTTATGGCTGAATAGGGGCAATTTATGCCTAATGAATTCTGTTTTCGCGAGTTTGGAGGTGCTGTTGCGGATTCATCACAGCCGTCGCGACCGCAGCTGGAACAGGTCCGGCGCCGCTTAGTAATCCGCCGGATACGCTTCCCCCTTGTCGGGATTGAAGCTCCGGGCTTGCCTTGACGTCTGTCCGACCCAAGCGGCGATTCTGGGCTCTTTTGCTCAGTCCAGCCCAACTCACGTTGGGGACGGAGCGGTAAGTTTGGCTCTCCTAGACCGATTCGTCGTCGCACGAGTTTCAACCCTGCCCGCAAAGGGAAGAACCAGCCGTCTTGTTCGTCACGTTAGTTTGTATGGAATTATATAATATATTCAATATATTATATAACGTTCTTATTGTTATGATTCAACCACGATCCTGAGCGAAAACCTCGCGTTTTGGTTTAGATACTAAATATAACTATTTGTTTTTTATACAACAGTCCGGGCCTTGGGCCATATCTGTCTGCGAGTGTCGATACAGACGCCCCCTTGCGACACCCTCTTCAGACCTCTACGTAAAAGACCTATGAGCCGGCCAACTGTCCGGCGATAATACCCACGTCCCGAGATCGTCATGGCCGATATCGTCACTGACGGTCCGGTTTCGAGGAACCTCCCTTGTCGCTCGCCATTGCCTTCGACAACAGCTACGCCCGGCTTCCCTCTCGGTTCTACGAGCGCGTGCGCCCGGAGGCCGCGCCTTCACCTGGGCTGCTGGTGCTCAACACGACGCTGGCGGCGGATCTCGGGCTCAACCCCGAGGCGCTCGCTTCGCCCGAGGGAGTCGCCGCACTGTCGGGCGCGGCGGTGCCGGAGGGCGCCGACCCGATCGCAATGGCCTACGCCGGTCATCAGTTCGGCCACTTCGTGCCGGCCCTTGGCGATGGCAGGGCAGTTTTGCTTGGCGAGGTGATCGCCCGAGACGGCCGACGCCTGGACCTGCAACTGAAGGGATCCGGACGGACCGTCTTCTCACGTCGGGGTGATGGCAAGGCGGCGGTCGGACCGGTGTTGCGCGAGTACCTGATCAGCGAGGCGATGGCGGCCTTCGGCATCCCGACGACGCGATCGCTGGCAGCCGTCGCGACAGGCGAGACGGTGCTGCGCGAGCGCCCCCTGCCGGGTGCCGTGCTGACCAGGGTCGCGGCGAGCCATGTCCGCGTGGGGACCTTCCAGTATTTCGCCCATCGCTCCGACGAGGACGGTGTCCGCCGTCTCGCCGATTATGTCATCGATCGTCTTTACCCGGACATCGCCGGTGCCGAGGCGCCTTACGCCGCGCTGTTCGAGAGCGTCGTCCAGCGCCAGGCTCGGCTGATCGCCCTCTGGCTGTCGGTGGGATTCGTCCACGGGGTGATGAACACGGACAACATGGCGATCTCCGGCGAGACCATCGATTACGGCCCATGCGCCTTCCTGGACGCCTATGACCCCGGCATGGTGCTGAGCTCCATCGACCGGCAGGGGCGCTATGCCTACGGGCGGCAGCCGCAAATCGCCCAGTGGAACCTCGCCCGCCTCGGCGAGTGCCTGCTGCCCCTTCTCTCTGACGATCGCGACAAGGCGGTTCAGATCGTCGTGGACCGCCTGAGCGGCTTTGCCCGTCAGTTCGAGGCAGCCTATTTCGGTCGGTTTCTCGAAAAGCTCGGTATTGCCGACGAGCGCCCCGGCGATCGCGAACTAGTCACCGGACTGCTCTCCCTGATGCAGATGGGTGAGGCCGACTTCACCCTCGTCTTCCGCCGTCTTGCCGATATCGTCGACCCCAAGGCGGACACCGAAGCCTTCCTGTCGCTCTTCGGCGGCAATGCCGGCCTCGAGCCCTGGCTGACGGCGTGGAGGGCGCGGCTCGCGGCCGGCGGCCGATCCCCGACCGAGGTCGCAACGTCGATGCGGGCGATCAACCCGGCCATCATTCCCCGTAACCACCAGGTGGAAAAGGCGCTCGATGCCGTCATCGACGGGAGCGACGGCTCGACCTATATTCGCCTGCTGCAAGCGGTGACCCATCCCTTCGACGATCGCCCTGATGATGCCGATCTTGCCGTGCCACCGCGCACGGAAGAACGGGTGGCGGCGACCTTCTGCGGCACCTGACGGCTTTCATGCTCCCTCATTTACGGCTCGGGATTTGACGGGTCGAAGCTCGCCGTAAAAGATTCCTCGGAAAAGCCGATGATCAGCTTGCCGCCGTCGGCCTCGATGATCGGACGGCGGATCATGCTCGGCTTCTCGGCCATCAGCGCAATGGCGCGCTCATCGTCGAGGCTCGCCTTGATGTCTTCCGGCAGGCCGCGGAACGTAAGACCGCTCTTGTTGGCCACATGGCTCCAGCCGCCGGCGCGCGCTACCCAGGTCGACAGCTTGTCGGTGGCGATGCCCGCCTTCTTGTAGTCGTGGAAGCTGTAGGCGATGCCATGCTGGTCGAGCCAGGCAAAGGCCTTCTTCATGGTGTCGCAGTTCTTGATTCCGTAGATGGTGACGGGCATCGACTTACCTTCTTGGTTGCTGCGGATCCGCCTCTGCCGACGTCGCTGACGCCGCCGCTTGCATACGGAATGATACCTAGATCATTCCCTTCCTCAAAGCCTATCCCTTTATTCTACCGACGAAAACCCGGCTCGTGTAGTCATCACTACGATTTGTGATCTGGACCCATTCTGAACTGAAGACTAAGCTGCATGAGCGATTGCTAATGTTCGCGAGTCGCCGCCGAAGACGCCTTATCGGCGCTTGCGGGGCCGTTTGCCAGCATTGGCGCGCTTTTCGGGGGAGCAGCATGGGTTCGGCGACCGAGACCTTTTACGACGTGATCCGGAGGCAAGGGATCACGCGGCGAAGCTTTGTCAAATTCTGCAATCTGACGGCGGCGAGTCTCGGGCTTGGCTCGGTGGCGGCCAGCCAGATGGCGCATGCACTGGAGACAAAGCCGCGCATACCCGTCATCTGGATGCACGGCCTCGAATGCACCTGCTGCTCGGAAAGCTTCATCCGCTCGGCGCACCCACTGGCCAAGGATGTCGTCCTGTCGATGGTCTCCCTCGACTATGACGACACGCTGATGGCGGCGGCCGGCCATCAGGCTGAGGCGATCCTCCAGGAAACCCGCGAAAAGTACAAAGGTGGCTACATCCTGGCCGTCGAAGGCAACCCGCCGCTCAACGAGGATGGCATGTATTGCATCGACGGCGGTCGTCCGTTCGTCGAGAAGCTCAAGGAAATGGCCGAGGACGCCATGGCGGTGATCGCCTGGGGCGCCTGTGCCTCCTGGGGCTGCGTGCAGGCGGCCAAGCCCAATCCCACCCAGGCCGTGCCCATCGACAAGGTGATCCGCGACAAGCCGATCATCAAGGTGCCCGGCTGTCCGCCGATCGCCGAGGTGATGACCGGCGTCATCAGCTACATCCTGACCTTCGGCAAGATGCCCGAACTCGACCGCCAGGGTCGGCCGAAGATGTTCTACTCGCAGCGCATCCACGACAAGTGCTACCGCCGGCCGCATTTCGACGCCGGCCAGTTCGTCGAGAGCTGGGACGACGAGAGCGCACGCAAGGGCTATTGCCTCTACAAGGTCGGCTGCAAGGGACCGACCACCTACAATGCCTGCTCGACGGTGCGCTGGAACGGCGGCGTCTCCTTCCCGATCCAGTCCGGTCACGGCTGCATCGGCTGCTCGGAAGAGGGCTTCTGGGACAAGGGCACCTTCTACGATCGGCTGACCACCATCCGCCAGTTCGGCGTCGAGGCGACGGCCGATCAGATCGGCCTTCTGGCGGCCGGCGCGGTGGTCGGCGGCGTGGCGGTGCATACGGCGGCGACCGCCGTCAAGCGCCTCACCAGCAAGCACGATCCCCACCGCCGCAACGAGCAGCAGTAACAACCGGCGCGCGGGCGCATCGCGCCCCGCCGGTCCTCAGCAACGGGACACTTTCCAATGGGCATCGAAACCCCCAACGGCTTCAAGCTCGATAACGCCGGCCGCCGCATCGTCGTCGACCCGGTGACGCGCATCGAAGGCCATATGCGCGTCGAGGTGAATGTCGACGCCGACAACGTCATTCGCAACGCCGTCTCCACCGGCACCATGTGGCGCGGCATCGAGGTGATCCTGAGGGGACGCGACCCGCGAGACGCCTGGGCCTTCACCGAACGCATCTGCGGAGTCTGCACCGGAACGCATGCCCTGACTTCGGTGCGCGCCGTCGAGAACGCGCTTGGCATCGCCATTCCCGAGAATGCCAACTCCATCCGCAACATCATGCAGCTGACGCTGCAGGTGCACGACCATCTCGTCCATTTCTACCACCTGCATGCCCTCGACTGGGTGGACGTCGTCTCCGCCCTCTCGGCCGATCCGAAGGCAACCAGCGCGCTCGCTCAGTCGATCTCCGACTGGCCGCTGTCGTCGCCCGGCTACTTCCGCGACCTGCAGGGACGCCTCAAGAAGTTCGTCGAAAGCGGCCAGCTCGGCCCGTTCAAGAACGGCTACTGGGGCCATGCCGCCTACAAGCTGCCGCCCGAAGCCAACCTGATGGCGGTCGCCCACTATCTGGAAGCGCTCGACTTCCAGAAGGAGATCGTCAAGATCCACACCATCTATGGCGGCAAGAACCCTCATCCCAACTGGCTGGTGGGCGGCGTGCCGTCGCCGATCAACGTCGATGGCACCGGTGCCGTCGGCGCGATCAACATGGAGCGGCTGAACCTCGTCTCGTCGATCATCGATCAGGCGATCGCCTTCACCGAACAGGTCTACCTGCCGGACCTCAAGGCCATCGGCTCCTTCTACAAGGACTGGCTGCACGGTGGCGGTCTGTCGTCGACGTCGGTGATGAGCTACGGCGACATTCCCGAGCACGCCAACGACTATTCCGACGCCTCGCTGAAGCTGCCGCGCGGTGTGATCCTCAATGGAAATCTCAATGAGATCCACCCGATCGACTTGACCAATCCCGAGGAAGTGCAGGAGTTCGTCACCCACTCCTGGTACAAGTATCCCGACGAGACCAAGGGACTGCATCCCTGGGACGGCGTCACCGAGCCGCATTTCGAGCTCGGCCCCAACGCGCGCGGCACCAAGACCAATATCGAGGCGCTGGACGAAGCAACCAAATACTCCTTCATCAAGTCGCCGCGCTGGAAGGGTCATGCCGTCGAGGTCGGGCCCCTTTCCCGCTACGTCATCGGCTATGCGCAGGGCAAGGCCGAGTTCAAGGAACCGGTCGACAAGCTCCTCACCGACCTCGGCCTGCCGCTCACCGCCCTGTTCTCGACGCTTGGCCGCACAGCGGCGCGGGCTCTCGAATGCCAATGGGCGGCGCATCAGCTTCGCTATTTCCAGGACAAGCTCGTCGCCACCATCAAGGCAGGCGATCTCTCCACGGCCAACACCGACAAATGGACGCCGGATACCTGGCCGAAGGAAGCGAAGGGCGTCGGTTTTACCGAGGCACCGCGTGGCGCGCTCGGCCACTGGATCAAGATCAAGGACGGCAAGATCGACAACTATCAGGCCGTTGTGCCGACCACATGGAACGGCTCACCGCGCGACCCCGAGGGGAACATCGGGGCCTTCGAGGCCGCTCTGCTCGACACGCCGATGGCCGATCCTGAAAAGCCGCTGGAGATCCTGAGGACGTTGCACTCCTTCGATCCCTGCCTTGCCTGCTCGACCCACGTGATGAGCGAAGACGGGCAGGACATGGCCACCGTAACCGTCCGCTGAGGAGCATCATCATGGTTGACCAGACCAGAATGCTCACCGGCGTGATGGATGCCACCGATGACGTCATCGTCACAGGCCCGTCCATCTACGTCTACGAGGCACCGGTTCGCCTCTGGCATTGGGGCAACGCTCTCTGCATCACCATCCTGGCGGTGACCGGCTATCTGATCGGGTCCCCCCCGCCGACCATGCCGGGCGAGGCGTCCGGCAGCTTCCTGTTCGGCTACATTCGCTTCGCACATTTTGCAGCTGGGCAGGTGCTGGCCGTCGCCTTTCTCGCCCGCATCCTATGGGCGTTCTGGGGCAATAAATACTCGCGCCAGATCTTCTATCTGCCGGTGTGGGAGAAGACATGGTGGAAGGGCGTCATCCGCGAGGCCCGCTGGTATCTGTTCCTGGAAAAGGAACCCTACAAGTACATCGGGCATAATCCGCTCGCCCACACCGCCATGTTCGCGATGTTCACGCTGTTCAACCTCGGCATGATCATCACGGGTTTCGCGCTCTATTCCGAGGGGACCGGCCGGGACAGCTGGCAGGCTAAGGCGTTCGGCTGGGTGTTCGACATCTGGCCGAACTCGCAGGATGTCCATACGCTGCATCACCTGGGCATGTGGGTGATCGTCATCTTCGCCATCGTTCACATCTACGCGGCGGTGCGCGAGGACATCATGAGCCGCCAGACCATGATCTCCACCATGATCTCCGGCGAGCGGCAGTTCCGCGACGAGCGCGAGGGCTGAGCGGCATGAGCGTACTGGTATTGGGAATCGGCAACATCCTCTGGGCCGATGAGGGCTTCGGCGTCCGCGCGGTCGAGGCCTTCGATCGGCTTTATGCCATGGCGGAGGGCGTCGATCTTCTCGACGGCGGCACACAGGGGCTCTACCTCGTCAATCGTGTCGCCGAGGCTGACCGTCTTCTGGTGTTCGACGCCATCGATTACGGCCTTGCTCCCGGTAGGCTCAAGGTGGTGAGGGGCGATGAGGTGCCCAAGTTCACCGGCGCCAAGAAGATGAGCCTGCACCAGACCGGGTTTCAGGAGGTTCTGTCTGCCGCCGATCTCATGGGCCGCTATCCCCGGGACATCGCGCTGATCGGTTGCCAGCCGCTCGACTTGGAGGACTGGGGTGGTCCGTTGACCGTGCCGGTGGCGGCCAGCATCGAGCCGGCCATCGGCAGGGCCATCGATATTCTGGCGGAATGGGGCGTCGCGCCGGTCCGTCGCGCCATGCCCCTTCCCCCGGGAAGCGGCCTGCTCGCCAACGACATCGACTGGACCGCCTATGAGCGGCCCCGCGCCGGTACAGGCTGAGGGAACCGATCCATGTGCCTCGGCCTGCCAATGACCGTCCTCGACGGCGACGATTTCTCCGCTCTCTGTGAGTGGCGCGGTGAGACGCGGCGCGTTTCGACGCTACTCATTGGAAGACAGTCATCCGGGGCGCGGCTGCTGGTGCATGTCGACAGCGCCATACGCGTGCTTGACGACGCTGAGGCCGAAGCGATCGGCCGAGCGCTCGATGGCCTCGCGGCGGCAGCCGAGGGGCGGGCTTTCGAGCATCTGTTCGCCGACCTGATCGACCGCGAGCCGGAACTGCCGGCACACCTCAGGAAATAACGCCGAAAAGCTTCCGGGCCGATGAGGAGACCATGTCCGCATTGATTGCCGCTCTCGCCAGTCGTCACGGCTTGCCGACCATCGACACCGATACGCTCGACGCCTTCCTGGCATCGGCTGCCGATGAACCGGAACATGTGCTATTGTTCTTCACAGGCGATCCCGACCAGCGCAGCGACAGCGGCGACGTCGCCGTGGTGCTGCCGGAGCTCTTGTCCGCCTTCCCCGGTCGTTTCCGCGCCGGTGTGATCGCCCGTTCGGCGGAGGTGGCGCTGAAGGCGCGCTGCAAGGTTGAGGTCTTTCCGTCCCTAGTGGTGTTGCGTGGGCAAACTGTGCTGGACGTGTTGCCCCGCGTTCGCGACTGGGGCGAGTATCTCAACCGACTTGAGGCGGCGCTCAGGCAGGATGCCCCGGCATTTTGCTCCCCGAGCCGTATCGAGATCACTGCAAATGCCCGGAGGGATGAGGCATGACGACGGATCTTCCGACGACTGGCCGGACCACGGGCACCGGCACGCTCGCCTTCCTGGCGACGTCCGACGCCGAGGCCCTGATTGCCCGCTGTCCCGGCGTCGCACGCCTTATTCCGGAGATGGCGGCCGCGCTCGAACGCCAGACGGCAACGGCTCCCGGCCTGCTGTTCGACCTCGCTCCTCTCAGCGACGACGAGCGATTGCTGCTCAACGAAATCCTCGGCGAGGGCGAGGTGGGCGCCACGGTGGCGTTGCCGGACGGCGTGGTGGCCGAGATCGCCGAGAGCGTCTTTGCCGGTCTTTGGCGCGTCCGCTTCCTGGGGCCCAACAACGCGATTATTGCCGACTACGCCGAGGTGTCGGCCGTGCCGCAAGCGGTGCGCCGTGCCGCGGCGATGACCCTGCCCCGCCTCGACCTTGGCGACTTGCCAGCTGGCGTGATGAACGCGCCGGCCGTGTTGGTGGAAATCGCCGACCGTGCCGAACGCTACCGGCCAGGCGAGCCGAACCACATCATATCCCTGACGCTGATGCCGATGCTGGCCGAGGATATCGAACTCCTCGTCGATCGGCTCGGAACCGGGCCGGTAAAAATCGTCTCGCGCGGCTATGGCAGTTGCCGTGTCCAGGCGGCGGCCGTTCACAATGTGTGGTCGGTGCAGTTCTTCAACGCCATGGATGCCATCCTGCTCGACACCATCGAGGTGGGTGACGTCCCTGCGGCCGCCCAGGCGGCCGTCGAGGATTTTCACGACTCCGCCATTCGACTTCGAGAGATCGGCGAGGCCTACTTCCAATGATTTCTCATTCCGAGGATCGGTGGGAATGCGGGGTCTGCTGGGCGGTCTATGACCCGACCGAAGGCGACGACGTGGCGCAGGTGGCTCCCGGTACGGCTTTCGAAGCCCTGCGGGACGATTGGCGCTGCCCCAACTGCGACGGGTCCAAGCTCAAGTTCATGAGGATCGACGATGAACGCTGACGCGCCCCTGTCAGACCTCAACGACGAAAAACTTGTCGGCCGTCTCGAAGGCTTCTGGCGAGCAGCCGATGGTCGCATGTCCGGCCTTCCGGTTCACAATCCGGCCCTTGCCGTCATGGTGACGCCGGTCCGGCGCTTCGGTCGTTTCCGCTTCGCGGCGGTGGTCACGCCCTGGTGCATGAATGTGGTGGCGATCCCCGATCCCGGCATCAAGCTGCCACCTGACGGCGTTACCTTGCGGCTTGAGTTGCCGGCCGGCGACGTCGACTTCGTGGTGGCTTCGATGGACGACGGCGATCGTTACGGAACAGCCTCGCTGTTCTCGCCGATGGACGAATTCGACGATCAGATGACAGCCGAAGAGGTCGCCTTGGCGGCGCTCGACGAACTGCTGCGCGAAGCCGACCCGTCGGAGGTCGAGTCCCTTGCCGTCAGCCTGGACCGCCGGCGTCTGTTGGGGTTGGGGCGCAGCCCCTCGGAGGCCGACAGATGAGCGGCTTTGATCCAGGCAGAGTGACCGTCCGCTTTTCTCTCGACAATGGCGTGGTCACCGCGGCATCGGTCCGTTCGGCGCGCCCGCTGTCCCTGGTCTCAAGTTTTGCTGGCCGGCCGGTCGAGCAGGCAGTTGAGGCGGTTGGCCTAGTCAACGCCGTCTGCGGCGTCTCCCACGCCGCCGCGCTGACCTTCGCAGCGGCCGCCGCCGGTCATCGCCTCATCACCGGCGAAGAGGCGGCGCGTTGGCGCGTGCGCCTCGCGGCGGAGCGGGTCGCCGAGCATTTGCGCGAACTGGTTCGTCTCGCGCCGGTTGCCGCCTTTCCCATCGTGCGCGATGCCCTCGAAGCCGCGCGCAAGGCGGCCAGAACCGGAATCGCCGGCGACGACGTCAGAACGATCGGTGCGGCCTTCGGTCTCGTTCCGGAGTGGTTGCCGGCGCTGCCGGAACACCCCTCCCAGCCCGATGCGCTGACCTCCGCCGACGATGATGCCATCGTGGCCGCGGTCGAGGCGGACGCCGAGTTCTCGGCCCGTCCCTCCCTTCCCGGCCGACAGCCGGAATCCGGGCCGGCAGCCCGCCTCGGCTGGTCTGCCTCGGTGCCCGGAGCCACCGACGCGGCCCGTCTTGTCGAAGCCGAGGAAGCCCTCGGCGTTCTTCTTGGGGGAGCCGGTAAGGAAGGGGATCTTGCCGGCTGGCTTACTGCAAGTCGGACGCAGAACCATACGGGATACGCCTCAGTGGAAAGTCCACGCGGCCGGTTATATTATTTTGCCGTGGTGCAAGGAGATGGACGGCTCCGAGACGCCCGCGTCGTGGCTCCCACGGAATGGAATTTCCATCCCGACGGACCGTTTGCGCGCGCCCTCGTGGGGTTCCGGCCGGACGGCGATGCCGTGGCGGCGATCGCCCGGCTGGCGGCGCAATTCTCTCCCTGTGTTGCGGTGGATGTTGTCCCGGAAGGGGCTACCGATGCATGAGATGTCGCTTTGCGAGGCGGTGGTGGAGATCGCCGTCGAGGAAGCGAAGAAGAACGGCGTGGCGCGGATCAAGGCGGTGGTCCTGGAGGTGGGCGTGCTCGGCCATGTCGACCCCGACGCGTTGGCTTTCTGCTTCTCGGCCGTCAGCCACGGGACCCTTGCAGAGAATGCAAGGCTGATCGTCGAGCGTATTCCCGGCAGTGGCTGGTGCCTCGATTGTGCTAAGCCGGTGCCGATGACCGAACGCTTCGGTGCCTGCCCGGAATGCGGGCGCCGGCACGTGCAGATGAGCCAAGGCGACGAGCTCAGGCTGCGCGAACTGGAGGTGGAGTGATGTGCAACGATTGCGGCTGCGGGTCGGGTGGAACCGGCTACAAGATCAACGGCAAGACGCCGGCCGAGCTGCATGGTCATGCCCACGATCACCCACATGACCACGACCATGGCCATGATCACGGTCATCACCACCATCACGACCATGATCATCCGCATGACCACGATCACTCTCACGATCATGGGCACCACCACGTGCATGCGGCACCGCTTGCCGCCGTCCATCAGCCCGGCATCGACAGCGAGCGGGTGATCCGCATCGAGCGCGATGTTCTCGCCAAGAACAACGATGCCGCGCGGCAGAACCGCGCCCGTCTCGCCGCCACCGGCACGCTGGCCCTCAACCTGATGTCGTCGCCCGGTTCAGGCAAGACGACGCTGCTGGTGCGCGCCATCGAGGACCTGAAAGCCAAGTTCCCGATCGCCGTCATCGAAGGTGATCAGCAGACCGACAACGACGCCGAGCGGATCCGGGCGACCGGAGTCCGCGCCATTCAGATCAACACCGGCAGGGGCTGTCACCTCGAAGCCGGCATGGTCGGCACCGCGCTCGACGACATCAAGGCCGAGCCGGGTGGCCTCCTGTTCATCGAGAACGTCGGCAATCTGGTCTGCCCGGCCGGCTTCGACCTCGGGGAAGCGCACAAGGTGGTCGTGCTGTCGGTCACCGAGGGCGAGGACAAGCCGCTGAAATACCCCGACATGTTCGCCGTGGCCGACCTTTTGCTCCTTAACAAGGCCGACCTCTTGCCGCATCTGAAGTTCGATGTGGGCAGGTGCCTCGCCGCGGCGCTCACCGTCAATCCGCATCTCCAGACGCTGGTGGTCTCGGCCGAAACCGGTGAGGGCATGGCCGCCTTTTATGCCTGGATCGAGGCGCGCGCCGCCCTTTCCCGTGCCGCCGCCGTCGTTCGGGCCTGACGAGACGATGACCGCCGCGCCCGCCCCCGATGCCTTCGCCGCCGTGGCGCGCCTTTTCCTCAAGGTGAACGGTGCGGTGCAGGGCGTGGGTATGCGTCCCTTCGTCCATCGGCTTGCTACCGAATGCGGTCTCGCCGGCTATGTCCGAAACGGCGCCGATGGCGTGACCATCGAGGTGGAGGGCGCGCGCGTCGAGGAGTTCGTCCGCCGTCTTGAAACCGAGATACCGCCACTCGCCCGCATCGACACGCTTCTTCGTAAGGACATGCCGACCGCCGGTGACGCCGAGTTCGTCATCCGGGAGAGCCTCGACGGCGAGACGATGACGCGCATCGTCGCCGATGCCGCCACCTGCGATGCCTGCCTCGGCGAGCTGTTCGACCCGGCCAGTCGCTACTTCGCCTATCCCTTCGTCAACTGCACCCATTGCGGACCGCGTTACACCATCACTCGGCGCCTGCCCTATGATCGGCGGCAAACGTCGATGGCCTCCTTCCCGATGTGCCCGGATTGCGGGGCGGCCTACACCGATGTGCGCGACCGGCGCTTCCATGCCGAGCCGGTTGCTTGTCCGACCTGTGGGCCGAAGCTCAGCCATCCCGTTTCAGAGATTGTCGACGCGATCCGGGCCGGCCGCATCGTGGCGCTGAAGGGCATCGGCGGCTTCCATCTCGTATGTGATGCCCGCAACGCCGAGGCCGTTTCGGCGCTTCGGGCCAGGAAGGCGCGCGAGTTCAAGCCCTTTGCTCTGATGGTGGCGAATGCCGCGTCCATCTCTGCGATCGCCGAAGCATCGCCTGAAGAGAAGAAGCTCTGTTCGTCGACCGCCCGGCCGATCGTGCTGATGCGGGCAAAACCCGGCGTAATGGCGCCTGCCGTCTCGCCCGGCCTCTCCCGCGTCGGTGTCATGCTGGCTTACGCGCCGGTGCATCACCTGCTGTTCGCCGCGCTGGCCGGTCACGACTTCGCCGGCCACGATCCGCACGCCGCCAACGACTTCGTACTGGTCGCCACATCGGCCAATCCGGGCGGCGAACCGCTGGTGGTGGACGACGAGGATGCGACACGCCGCCTAGTCGGCATTGCCGATCTGATCGTCACCCATGACCGCGCCATCGTGGTGCGCGCCGACGACAGCGTGGCGCAGGTGATCGCCGGCGCGCCGAGCTTCCTTCGCCGGGCGCGCGGCTACGTGCCCGAACCGATCGCTCTCTCCGAAGATGGCCCAGCAACCCTTGCCCTCGGGGCGCACCTCAAATCGACGGTGACACTGACGCGCGGTCGCGAGGCCTTCGTCTCCCAGCACGTCGGCGATCTCGACACCGCCGAGACGCTGAAGTTCTATCGCGAGACGATCGCCCATCTTATCGACATTGTCGGTGTCAAACCGGAGTTGGTCGCCTCGGACCTCCATCCCGACTATCGTTCCAGCCAGATGGCTGAAGAGTTCGGTCCGCCGGTCGTTCGGGTACAGCACCACGCGGCGCATGTCGCGGCTGTCGCGGCGGAAGCCGGACTTGATGGACCAGCGCTCGGCCTCGCGCTCGACGGCCATGGCCTCGGCGACGACGGCGGTGCCTGGGGTGGCGAACTGTTGCTGGTCGACGGCGCAAACCATCGTCGCCTTGGTCATCTCGCCTCCCTGCCGCTGCCCGGCGGTGACCGCGCCGCCCGAGAACCGTGGCGGATGGGGGCCGGTGCGCTGGCCGCGCTCGGTCGGTCCTATCTGGCCGCCACCTTCTTTCCCGATCGGCCGCTGGCCGGACCGATCGCCGACCGCGTCGCCACCGGTGCCGACCGGCTTGCCACCACCTCGCTTGGCCGACTGTTCGACGCGGCGGCGGCGCTTCTCGGTGTGCGTGCCGTGCAGGACTATGAAGGACAGGCAGCGATGGAGCTGGAGGCGCTGGTCGACAAGCCGATCGCCTTCCCCGGCGGGTTCGCGCTCGAAAACCGCGTCCTGTCCTTTGCGCCGCTTCTTGCCCATTTCGCTCTCGCCCGTCCTGATGCCCGCACCGGCGCGGCGCTGTTCCATGGCACGCTGATCGAAGGCTTCGCCGCCCTCGCCTGCCATGGCGCGACCGCAACCGGCCTCACGTCGGTCGCGCTCGGCGGCGGCTGCCTGATGAACCGCGTACTGGCCGAAGGCCTCTCAGCCGCGCTTGCCCAATCCAACCTCACTCCCCTCCTCGCCCGGCGCCTGCCGGCCAACGATGGCGGCCTTTCCTTCGGGCAGGCGGTCCTCGCCCGCCGAGCCTTCTCGGAGATCTGACCCATGTGCCTCGCCGTTCCCGCCCTCGTCAAAGAGATCCTGCCCGACAACATGGCCAAGATCAGTCTCGACGGCGTATCGATGACCATTTCCACCGCGTTGGTGAAGAACGTCGGTGTCGGCGACTACGTCATCGTTCACGTCGGCTACGCGCTGGCCAAGGTCGACCCCGACGAGGCGCGACGGACGCTCGATCTGCTCGATGAAGCGCGCGGTGTGGCGCTCGCCGCCGGAGGTGCCCGATGAAGTATGTCGACGAATATCGCGACGGCGACAAGGCACGCGACATTGCGGCCGCCATCGCCGCCGAAGTGCAGCCCGACCGCTCCTATGCCTTCATGGAGTTCTGCGGCGGGCACACCCACGCGATCTCGCGCTACGGCATTGAGGATCTGCTGCCCAAGAACGTGCGGATGATCCACGGCCCGGGCTGCCCGGTGTGCGTGCTGCCGATCGGCCGCATCGATGATGCCATTCGTCTGGCAAAGCGGCCGGAGGTGACGCTCTGCACCTACGCCGACCTGATGCGCGTGCCAGCATCTGGCGGCCTCAGCCTGATGAAGGCCAAGGCGGCCGGCGCCGACATCCGCATGGTCTATTCCTCGCTCGACGCCATCCGCATCGCCGAGGCCAATCCCGAGCGGCAGGTGGTGTTCTTTGCCATCGGCTTCGAGACGACCACGCCGCCCACCGCCGTCGCCCTGAAGACGGCCGAGGCCAAGGGGCTCAAGAACTTCTCGATCTACTGCAATCACGTGCTGACGCCGGTCGCCATGCGGGCCATCCTCGAGATGCCGCCGACGCCCGACGAGCCGCCGATCGCCATCGAGGGCTTCGTCGGCCCGTCGCATGTCTCGGCCATCATCGGCATGGAGCCCTATCGGGTGTTCGCCCGCGACTATCACAAGCCGGTGGTGATCTCCGGCTTCGAGCCGCTCGACGTGATGTACTCGATCCTGATGCTGGTGCGGCAGGTCAACGAGCAGCGGTCGGAGGTGGAGAACCAGTATATCCGTGCCGTCAAGACGGAGGGCAATCGCGTCGCGATCGACCTCTGCGACGAGGTCTTCGAGCTGCGGGAGAGTTTCGAGTGGCGCGGCCTCGGCGCAGTGCCGAAGAGCGCGCTGAAGCTGCGCGACGCCTATGCCTTCTACGACGCCGAAAAGCGCTTCACTGTGGAGACGCAGCCGGCCGAGGACAACCCGGCCTGCGAGTGTGGCGCCATCCTGCGTGGCCAGAAGAAGCCGGCCGACTGCCGCCTGTTCGGCACGGTCTGCACCCCGGAGACGCCGACCGGCGCCTGCATGGTGTCGTCGGAAGGCGCCTGCGCCGCCCACTGGACCTATGGCCGCTTCCGCCATCGCGAGACCAATTCCGCCCTCAGGAAAAGCGCATGACCAAGACGTTCCGCCGCAAGCTCGATTTCAAGGCCGGTCGGGTCGACATGAGCCACGGCGCTGGCGGTCGCGCCATGGCCGAGCTGATCTCGTCAATCTTCAAGGATGCCTTCGGCAACGAACTGCTCGAACAGGGCAACGATCAGGCGAGTTTTCCGACGCCCTCAGGTGGCCGCATGGTGATGACCACCGACGGTTACGTTGTGTCGCCGATCTTTTTCCCAGGCGGCGACATCGGTTCGCTCGCCGTGCATGGCACCGTCAACGACCTCGCCATGGCCGGAGCGAAACCGCTTTACCTTTCGGCGAGCTACATCATCGAGGAAGGCTTCCCGCTCGGCGACCTCAAGCGCATCGCCGACTCCATGGGCGCGGCGGCCAAGGCTGCGGGGGTGATGATCGTCACCGGCGACACCAAGGTGGTGGAGCGCGGCAAGGCTGACGGCGTCTTCATCTCCACGGCCGGCGTCGGCGTGGTGCCGGATGGCATCAACCTGTCCGGCGACCGGGCGCGGCCGGGCGACAAGGTGATCGTCTCGGGCTCGATGGGCGACCATGGCGTCGCCATCATGTCGAGCCGCGAAAACCTTACCTTCGAGACGGAAATCCTGTCCGATAGCGCGGCGCTCAATGGGCTGGTCGATGCGATGGTGGCGGCCGCCGGTCCGCATCTGCGTCTGATGCGCGACCCGACCCGCGGCGGTCTCGCGGCAACGCTCAACGAGCTCGCGCATCAGTCGGGCGTCGGCTTCCGGATCGTCGAGGATCACATCCCGATCAAACGGCAAGTCGCTGCGGCCTGCGAGCTCCTGGGGCTCGATCCGCTCAACGTCGCCAACGAGGGCAAGCTTGTCGCCGTCGTCGCGGCGGAGGCGGCGGAAGGGCTGTTGGCGGCCATGCGCTCTCACCCGCTCGGGGCAGAAGCGGCGATCATCGGCGAGGCGGTCGAGGACGATCAGCGCTTCGTGCAGATGACCACCGGCTTCGGCGGCGGCCGCATCGTCGACTGGCTGGCCGGCGAGCAACTGCCCCGCATCTGCTGAAGGCCTAGAGCCTTCGCCGACCAAGCCCGGATGAACAACCTTCATGGCTTCGACATCTGGGTGCCAAGGGACGACGCCGCGACATCCGTGCAACAGCGGCGCGGCGTCGACCGACCTGAATTGATTGAATACCAACAAACAATTTCGGCGATGCCGGGGACCCGGTATGCTTCGCTCAATCCTTTGAGTCTTCGATGACAGCCGCCTCGTCCGTCGCCGACATCGGTCGCGCCGGAAATGCGGGTCCCGCACCGCCCGGAGCGGGTTCTCCGGCGTCGACCGACGCCCCAACGCGCGAGTCTCGTCGCACGTTGACACTCCCGGAACCGCCTGAAGCGGTCCGAAACCCGTTCGGGGAATGAAAGTGACAATGCCGATCGCAGCGGCCCTTCTGAGTGTCGCCGGCCTTGCCGGCGTCGCCGTGGTGGCGCCGATCCTCACCGCCCGACGCCTGACCTCGGCGACACCTGTCGTCTATGGAGCAAGCCTCGTCTTCACGTCCGTGCTGCTTGTCAGTGGCCTCCTCGGCCTTCTGGGCGGCAGCGCGTTTCAAGGCGTCCTCCACCTGCCGGTGGGGCTTCCCTGGACGGGCGCACATTTCGCCCTCGATCCGCTCAGCGCGGCTTTCCTCGTCATTGTCAACTTCGGTGCCGTGGTCGCTTCGATCTACGCCATCGGCTATGGCGCCCACGAGGAGGAACCCGGCCGCGTGCTGCCCTTCTATCCGGCGTTTCTCGCCGGCATGAACCTCGTGGTGCTCTCGGCCGACGCCTTTGGTTTCCTGGTGGCCTGGGAGTTCATGTCGCTCAGTTCCTGGGCGCTGGTCATGGCGCATCACCACGAGGCAGAGAACCGCCGGGCCGGCTTTGTCTACCTCCTGATGGCTTCCTTCGGCACGCTGATGCTGCTGCTGGCCTTCGGTCTGCTGGCCGGTCCTGACGGCGACTATGCCTTCTCGGCCATCCGCACCGCCGAACACGTGCCCTGGATCGCCGGCCTCGTGCTGGTGCTGATGCTGCTCGGTGCGGGCTCAAAGGCCGGCCTGGTGCCCTTGCATGTCTGGCTGCCGCTCGCCCATCCGGCCGCGCCGAGCCATGTGTCGGCCCTGATGTCGGGCGTGATGACCAAGGTGGCGATCTACGGCTTCATCCGCGTCGTGTTCGATCTCGTCAGCGAGCCGGCGTGGTGGTGGGCAGTCATCGTGCTGATCCTCGGGGCTGGATCGGCGGTGCTCGGCGTGCTCCACGCCGTCTTGCAGCGCGATCTCAAGCGGCTCCTCGCCTATTCGACGGTCGAGAATGTCGGCATCGTGTTCATCGGCCTCGGGCTTGGTCTCGCCTTCAAGACCAACGACATGGCCGGCGCGGCGGCTCTCGCCGTCACCGCGTCGATCTTCCACGCCTTCAACCATTCGCTGTTCAAGAGCCTTTTGTTCTTCGGCGCCGGCAACGTGCTGACCGGGGCCGGCGAACGCGACATCGAGAAGCTGGGCGGCCTTGTTCATCGCATGCCGGAGACGGCTTATCTGTTCCTCGGCGGGTGCCTCGCCATCTCCGCGTTGCCGCCGCTCAACGGCTTCGTCTCGGAATGGCTGATCTTGCAGGCGATCCTCCTCAGCCCCGACCTGCCGCAATGGGCGCTGCGTTTCCTGGTGCCGGCGTCCGGCGCCATGCTGGCGCTCGCTGCGGCGCTTGCCGCCGCTTGCTTCGTGAGGGCCTTCGGCATCACCTTCCTGAGCCGGCCACGCTCGCCCACCGCCGAGACGGCGCAGGAGGTGGGCCGCTGGCAAATCCGGGCGATGTACGTCCTTTTCGGCGTCTGTCTCGTCGCCGGCATTTTTCCCGGTCCGTTTCTTGACGCCCTGTCGCCGGTGTCGCAGCTCCTGGTGGGCGGCGCCATGCCCAAGCAGCCGATCGTGCCGCATTTCTCCATCATTCCGATTTCGGAAAGCCGCAGCTCCTATTCGGGCTTCCTGGTGTTCTTCTTCATCCTGATGGCAAGCTGGGCGGCGATCCGCGTCATTCACAACTTCGCCTCGCGGGCCGTGCGCCGAGCGCCGCCGTGGGACTGCGGATTTCCGGATGCCTCGCCGGCTACGCAATACACGGCAGACAGCTTCGCCCAGCCGATCCGCCGTGTGTTCGGCCCCCTCGCCTTCCGGGCCAAGATCAGCCAGACCCTGCCGCCACCCGGTGACATGGCGCCGGCGCGCCTGAACCTCACGCTTCGCGATCTCGTCTGGGAGTTTGTCTACGCGCCGATTGAAGGCGCCGTGCTCTACGCCGCCGAACGGCTCAACATCCTGCAGTTCCTGACCATACGCAGCTATCTCAGCCTCGTCTTCGCAGCGCTGGTCCTCCTTCTCGTGCTGGTGGCAACATGGGCCTGATCCTCGACATTCTCGTTCAGGGCGTCCAGATGGTGCTGGTGCTGGCGCTGGCGCCGGGGCTCGTCGGCTTCACGCGCAAGGTAAAGGCGCGTCTCCTCCGCCGGCAGGGACCGCCGGTCCTGCAGCCCTATCGCGACCTCCTGCGCCTCGTTCGCAAGGAGGCGGTACTGGCCGACAACGCCTCCTGGCTGTTCCGCAATGCGCCCTACCTGATCTTCGCAACCACCTGGGTGGCGGCGGCGCTGGTGCCGACATTCGCCGCCGGCCTGCACTTCTCCTGGGCGGCCGATCTCATCGCCATCACTGCGCTACTCGGCTCGGCGCGCTTCTTCCTGGCGCTCGCCGGCATGGACATCGGCACGGCGTTCGGCGGCATCGGATCGAGCCGCGAGATGCTGTTCGCGACGCTGGCCGAGCCGGCGATGATCATGATCGTCTTCACCGTGGCGCTGGTCGCCGGCTCGACCCAGCTCTCGACGGTGGCGGCCTTCATGGTCGACCACAGCACGCTACGCGTTTCGCTCGGTCTCGCGCTGATCGGCCTGATCATCGTGGCGCTGACGGAGAATGCGCGCGTGCCTGTCGACAACCCGGCAACGCACCTGGAGCTCACCATGGTGCATGAGGCCATGGTGCTGGAATATTCCGGCCGCCACCTTGCGGTAATCGAACTCGCGGCGGCGCTGAAGCTCCTGCTCTACATCTCGCTGATCGCCTGCATTTTCGCGCCCTGGGGCATGGCACGCCCAGACGATGGCGTTGCTGGCATGGCGATCGGCGTGGTCACCTGGGTGGGAAAGCTCGCCATTGGCGGCTTCCTGATGGTCGTGTTCGAGACGGCGATCGCCAAGATGCGGGTGTTCCGCGTGCCAGAATTCGTTGGCGGCGCGTTGATGCTCGGCCTCCTCGGCACGCTGTTGCTGTTCGTTTCGCGGAGCTTCTGATGGAACGCTTTTCCCTCGACGCTGCGCATCTTCTGGCCGGCGGAATGGTGCTGGTGAGCTTCATGATGCTCTACCAGAACCGCATCCTCGGCTTGCTCAACGTGTTTGCCGCCCATGCGGTGGTGCTGGCGCTGTCGGTCGCCTGGCAGGCCTATGTTCAGTCGGCGCCGCATCTCTTCGTCACCGCAGCCATTGCGTTGATCCTCAAGGCGATCATCATCCCCGTGGCACTGCACCACATGGTTCTGCGGCTTGGGGTCCACCGCGACATCGAGACGGTGGGCGGCATCGGTCCGACCATGCTGATGGGAATCGGCCTCGTTGCCCTCTCCATGGTCGTCATGCTGCCCGCGGCGGCCGAAGCCGACCCGATCGCCCGCGAGGATCTGGCGCTCGCCCTCTCGGTCATTCTGCTGGGCCTCCTGATGATGGTGACGCGCCAGAACGCGATCAGTCAGATCGTCGGCTTCATGAGCCTTGAGAATGGGCTCGTGCTGGCCGCGACGGGCGCTCGCGGCATGCCGCTGGTGGTGGAGATTTCCGTCGCCTTTTCGGTGCTGGTCGCCTTCATCGTCATCGGCGTGTTCCTGTTCCGCATCCGCGAACGCTTCGACACCATCGACACCCAGGCCCTCGACGACTTCCGGGAGGGCCGGGAATGACCGCCTTTCTGCATCAGCTTCCTTTCGCTCCCATCGACGCCGTGCTGGTGGTGCCCGGCCTCGCCGCGCTGCTGCTGGCGCTGATCCCGCAGTACAGGCTCGGCGCCCGCCTCAACATGCTGGCGTCCGGCCTCACCTTCCTGTTTGCGCTGACGCTGCTCCTCGAGCGCCCCGATCCGGCGGTGAGCTTCCTGTTCGTCGACGACCTCAACGTGGTCTTCGTCGTGCTCGGCACCTTCGTCGGCTTCACCACGTCGATCTTTTCGGCGAGCTATATCGGCCACGAGATCGAGATCGGCCGGCTGAAGCCCGGCTATATCCGTTTCTATCACGGCATGTATCAGGCGCTCAGCTTCTCGATGAACCTCGGGCTGACCGCCAACAACGTCGGCCTGATGTGGGTGGCGGTCGAGCTTGCCACGCTGACAACCGTCTTGATGGTCGGCCTCTACCGCACGCAGGCGGCGCTGGAAGCGGCCTGGAAATACTTCATCCTGGGGTCGGTGGGCATCGCGCTGGCGCTGTTCGGCACCATCCTGATCTACATGGCGGCACGACCGGTGATCGGCGAGGGTCACGACGCCATGGTCTGGACGACGCTGATCGCCAACGCCAACGCCTTCAGCCCCGAGCTGCTCAACGTCGCCTTCGTATTCCTGATGCTCGGCTACGGCACCAAGGTCGGTCTCGCGCCGCTGCACGCCTGGCTGCCGGATGCGCATGCCGAGGGGCCGACGCCGATTTCGGCGGTGCTTTCCGGCCTGCTGCTCAACGTGGCGCTCTACGCCCTTCTGCGCTTCAAGATGCTGCTCGCCGCCAATCCCCTGGCGGTGGCGCCGGGACCGCTGCTGGTGACGCTCGGCCTGGTGTCTCTGATCTTTGCGGCCTTCATGCTCTACCTCCGGCGCGACATAAAGCGGCTGTTCGCCTACTCGTCGATCGAACACATGGGGCTGATCGCCTTCGCCTTCGGCATGGGCGGACCGCTCGCCAACTTCGCCGGCCTCCTGCACATGACCATGCACTCGCTGACCAAGTCGGCGATCTTCTTCGCTGTCGGCCAGGTGGCGCAGGTCAAGGGCACGCAGAAGCTCGCCGACATCCGCGGCCTCACCGAAAGCCATCCGACGCTGGGCTGGAGCCTCGTTGTCGGTGTCGCCGCCATCGCCGGCCTGCCGCCCATGGGCATCTTCACCAGCGAGTTCCTGCTGGTCAGCTCGACATTCGCGCGGGAGCCACTGCTGGCCATACCGCTGGTCGCCGGTTTGCTGCTCGCCTTCGGCGCGCTCGTCTGGCGCCTGACCGGCATCGCCTTCGGCCCGCCGTCGCCCAGCGTGGTCGACGCCGGCCGGCGACCGTCGATGCTGCCGCTCATCATCCATCTCGTTCTGGTGCTGATCGCCGGTCTCTACCTGCCGGGTCCGCTGGTCGCCTGGTTCCAGAACGTCGCGCGCATGCTGGGATGAGACCATGAGCACGTTCCGCACCGCCCTTCTCAACGCTGCGCTGACCGTCGAGGAGCAGAAGCCCTGGCCGCGCATTACCGTCGATGGCGATACATGGCGACAGGCTACGCTGGCGATCGCCGCCGGCAACGCGACGCTAGCAGGCCTTTGGGCCGAACCCGACGCCGTGCACATGGCGCTGCTCGACGATCAGGACGGCTCGTTGATGGTGCTGACGCTGGCGACAACCGATGGCCGCTTTCCGTCGGTCGGGCTCACCCATCCGCCGGCCCAGCGCCTCGAACGATCCATCACCGACCTTTATGGCCTTGTTCCCGAAGGTATGCCCGACGACCGGCGCTGGCTCGATCACGATCGCTGGGGCGTCCGTGCGCCGCTCGGTTCCGGCGCCCCGGTGCCGACTGACGGCGCTCCCTACGCCTTCCTGAAGGCCGAGGGGCCGCCACTGCACCAGATCGCGGTGGGGCCGGTGCATGCCGGCATCATCGAGCCCGGCCACTTCCGCTTCTCGGCCAATGGCGAGATCGTCGTTCGGCTGGAAGAACGGCTCGGCTACGTTCACAAGGGGATCGAAGGGCTGCTGACGAATACGACGCTGGAGGCGGCCGCCAAGGTGGTGGCGCGTGTCTCGGGCGACAGCACGGTGGCCTACTCCCTGGCCTTCGCACGGGCGGCAGAGGCGGCTCTGGGGGTCGGCGTGCCGCAGCGGGCGATCTGGTTGCGTGCGCTTATGGCTGAACTCGAAAGGCTGGCCAACCATCTCGGCGATATCGGCGCCATCTGCAACGATGCCGCCTTCGCGCTGATGCTCGCCCATTGCGGCATGCTCCGCGAGGAAGTGCTGCGCACGGCCAAGGCAAGCTTCGGGCACCGGCTGATGATGGACCGCATCATGCCGGGCGGCGTTACGGTCGACCTTCACGATGCCGCACCGATCAAGGCCCTGACGACGCGTGTTCGTCAACGCTTCCCGCGCCTCGTCGAGCTCTACGACAATACCACCTCCTTGCAGAACCGGACCGTCGCGACGGGCTGCCTCTCAGCCGATCTCGCTCGCAGGTTCGGCGCCGGCGGCCCCATCGGCCGGGCGTCCGGCCGGGCGTTCGACGCGCGCAAGGCGCCGGGCTACCCGCCCTATGGCGATCTCGATTTCAAGATGGCCAAGCGAGACAACGGTGACGTTGACGCCCGCATCTGGGTGCGCATCGACGAAGTCTTCGAGAGTCTCGAGTTGATCGAGCAGATCGTCGACCGGCTGCCGCCCGGCCCGATAGCCTACCCGCTGGCGCCGGCGCTGCGTGAACGGCGGGTGCCGCAGGCCGGCGGCCTTGCGAACGAACCCCACGACAACACCACCGAGGGCCTTGCCATGGTCGAGAGCTTCCGGGGTGATGTGCTGGTCTGGCTCCGGACCGACGACAGCGGCCGGGTGCTGCGAGGAGCGGTGCGCGATCCCTCCGTCTTCCAGTGGCCGCTCCTGGAGGCGGCGATCGAAGGCAACATCGTCGCCGACTTTCCGCTCTGCAATAAGTCCTTCAACTGCTCCTATTCCGGACACGATCTCTGAGGCGGACGACCGATCATGCGTAGAATGCTGTTCGAGGGACTGTTTCGTCGACCGGTAACCGAGGGGGCGCCGGCGGTCGCCGACGCGGAGATCGACGCGCTGGCCGAGCGGCTCGGCGTCGCGGCGAAAGCCCGTCTCGGCCGCAGCCTGTCGATCCGTGAGGTGGATGCCGGCTCGTGCAACGGCTGCGAGCTGGAGGTTCACGCCCTCAATAATAGCTATTACGACGTCGAGCGCTTCGGCCTGCGCTTTGTCGCCTCGCCACGCCACGCCGACGTGCTGATGGTCACCGGACCGGTGACGGCCAACATGCGCGAGGGGCTGGAACGGACCTACGCGGCAACGCCCGCGCCTAAATGGGTGGTGGCGATCGGCGATTGCGCGGCCGGTTGCGGCGTGTTCGGCAAGAGCTACGCGGTGGTGGGCGCGGTATCGGACGTCATCCCGGTGGACCTCGTCATTCCTGGCTGCCCGCCGGAACCGATCGACATGCTGAAGGGCCTGATCGGCCTCGTCGAGGCGAGCGCGCGGGGCTAAAGCATCATCCAATCGGAGTGGAACGAGGATCGATAAGATGATGCCTCACAAACAAGAGCTTAAAGCGCCGATCTGACTTAATCAGATCGAACAGCATGCTAAAGCCGCCTTCCGAAGCGCCACAGGAGCCAAGGCTTTTGCCAGGCGGCGATTTCGGCCACCGGGCCATAGGGCGGTGCCTTGGCGAGCGCCTTCAGGTAAGGCGGGACGAAGGCAAGCGGCAGAAACGCCGGTAGCGCACGCGCGTCCGCCCCGGCGAGGGCGGCAAGCGCCTTGTCGAGATGGCCCGCTGCGCTCTGCCTGAGGCCGGCAAGAACCTCCGCGAGATCCTCAGCCTTGCGGCCATGGCGGACGTCGTCCGGGTCGATTCCCTTGGCCTTCAGGAGGTCGGCCGGCAGGTAGACCTGGTTGCGTCTTGCATGGATCGGCAAGGCCCGCATCAGCCCGGTCAGGGCGTAGGCGACGCCGGCATGGCCGGCGGCATCAGCCACCTTAGGATCGGCACCGTCGCAGAGCACCTGCGCCAGTTCGAGGAACAGGACCGACGCGGTCTCGCCGGCATAGCCTTCGAGATCGTTCAACGTCGGCATGGCATCGTCGTAAAGATCGAAACGCCGTGCCTCCAGCAGGTTGACGAAGCCCGATCGGCGCAGCGAGAAACGGCGGATGGTGTCGATCAGCGCGGCGGCCACCGGATGGCCACCGACGTCGCCGCGCGCCTCACCCTCAATGGCATCGACCCACCATTGCAGGCGAATCTCGCCGGGCATCGCTTCGTGAATGCTCTCGCGGATGCGCGCGGCCTCATAGGAAAAGGCGTGGATGGCCATGGCGTACCGGCGCTTGTCGTCCGGCAGAAGCCCGTCGGCCAGCCAACGGTCGCGATCATGGGCGCGAACGAGTTCGTCGCAGTGGCGGTAGGCGTCATCAAGGCGGCTGGATGGCACCATCAGTCGACCGCCAGAAGGGCGGCGGCGAACCGGCGCCGTTCGCCAAGCATGACGTTGAACAGCCGTACGGCGGCACCGGTCGACATCGCCTCGTGCTTCACGCCGTGTTCCCGCAGGGAATCGGCAGCATCCCGCTTGAGCGGAACGAGGTCATTGCCCGTGCCGACGAGCAACATGTCGAGGCCGGCGGCTTCGTCAAGAACCAGAGCCAGACTGTCGGCCGTTATATCGGCCGGCGTGACGGCCGCCCAGCCATGAACGCCCGACGGGAGGATGAGGATCGATCCGCGATGCGACATGCCGCCGAAGCGGAAGCCGCCGTTGCCATAGGCATCGACCGGCACCTGCTCGGGCAGGTGCTGCTCGCGGCGTTCCAGAGGGCGGCCTCGCGGCCCGAACAGCTTCATCGGCGGCGCTCCCGGGGAGACACTGCCGAACTCACGCCGGTTCGGCGGCCTCGTCGCCGTCATCCTCGACCTTTTTCGCCGATTTGTCGCCGGCCAATTGCGGATCGAGGAAGATGAGGATCGGGGCGGCGATGAAGATCGATGAATAGGTGCCGATCAGCACGCCGAACAGCATCGACGCCGTGAAGGAACGGATGACCTCGCCACCGAAGATCACCAGTGCCGACAGTGCGATGAGCGTGGTCAGCGCCGTGTTGGTGGTGCGGGTCAGCGTCTGATTGATGGCAAGATCAAGCAGGACGACAAGGTTGAGGCGCTTGTACTTCCGGCGCATCTCTCTGATGCGGTCATAGACCACCACAGTGTCGTTCAGCGAATAGCCGACGATGGTCAGAATGGCAGCGATCGAAGACAGGTTGAACTCGACCTGGGTGATGGCAAAGAAGCCGATGGTCAGCACCACGTCGTGCAGCGTGGCGATCACGGCGCCGAGCGAATATTGCCACTCGAAGCGGAACCAGACGTAGACCATGATCAGGCCCAGCGCCGAGATGATGCCGAGAATGCCGTTCTGGGCAAGTTCGCCCGAGACACGGGGGCCGACCATTTCGGTGCGCCGGTAATCGACCTTGTCGCCGAGAGCAGCCTGAACCTTGCCGACAACGGCAGTCTGGGCCTCGTCGCCGCCTTCCTGGCGGGCGATGCGGATCAGCACATCGTCTTCGGCGCCAAAAGACTGGACCTGCACTTCTCCAAGCCCGAGACCATTGAGCTGGTTACGGATCGCCTCGAGGTCGGCGGGGCCGGACTTGGTCTGGATCTCCATGAGCGTGCCGCCCTGGAAATCGATGCCGGTGTTCATGCCGTGGGTATAGAGCACCACGAAGCAAACAACCGACGCTATGCCGGAAATGAGGAAGCTCCACTTCCTCCATTTCATGAAGGGGATCTTAGTATCGTCGGGAAACAGGCGAAGCAGGCGCATGATGGAGCCTCGGGGTCCGGATCAGAGCGGAACGACGGACGGCCGCCGGTAGCGGACCCAGGTCGCCACCACCAGTCGGGTAAAGGTGATGGCCGTGAACATGGTGGTGACGATGCCGATCACGTGGGTGACCGCGAAGCCTTTCACCGGGCCGGAGCCCATCTGGAACAGTACGATGGCCGCGATCAGCGTGGTGATGTTGGCGTCGAGAATGGTGCCGAAGGCGCGGCGGAAGCCGGCATCGATGGCCGAGACCGGCGATCGACCGAGCCGCTGTTCCTCGCGGATGCGCTCGTAGATCAGCACGTTGCTGTCGACCGCCATGCCCATGGTGAGCACGATGCCCGCGATGCCGGGCAAGGTCAGCGTCGCCTGAAGGATGGTGATGATCGCCATGATCAGGATCAGGTTGACCACCAGCGCGATGTTGGCAAAGACGCCGAACAGACCGTAGGCCGCCAGCATGAAGATCACCACGGCGACGGTGCCGATCAGCGCGGCCCGCTCACCAGCGGCGATCGAATCGGCGCCGAGGCCCGGACCGACGGTCCGCTCTTCGGCAACCGACAGCTTGGCCGGCAGCGCACCGGCGCGGAGCAGAACCGCGAGGTCGTTGGCGGTCTCGACGGAGAAATTGCCGGAAATCTGGCCGGAGCCCTGGGTGATCGGCTCGTTGATGCGCGGCGCCGAGATGATCTCGTCGTCGAGCACGATGGCGAAAAGCCGGCCGACGTTGTCAGAGGTCACCTGGGCGAACTTGCGAGCTCCAGAGGTCGACAGGCGGAAGGAGACCACCGGCTCGTTGGTCTGGCTCTGGAAGGATGTCTGGGCGTCGGTAAGATCCTCGCCGGTCATCAGCGGGGTCTCGTCGACCACCATCGGCATGCCGCCCGCTTCCTTCTGCTTCAGAAGCATCTCACCCGGCGGCAGATTGCCCTTGGCGGCCTCATCGGCCGACACGTTGAGGTCAACCAGATGGAAGGTCATCTGGGCGGTGCGGCCGATGATGTTCTTGAGGCGCGCCGGATCCTTCTCACCTGGGGCTTCGACCAGGATACGGTCGGAGCCCTGACGCTGGATCGATGGTTCGACCGCGCCCATCTGATCGACGCGACGGCGGATGACTTCGATGGACTGCTGAACGACCGTACCCAGTCTCTTGTCGAGGCCGGCTTCGGAGAAACCGAGGCGCATCAGCCCGTCGGAGCCTTGATCAAACTGGAACTCGGTGACGGCGGCGCCACCCAGGGCGCCGGTCGACAGCGGATTGAGCAGGTTGCCCAAGCGCTTCGCCGCCTCTTCGACCTTGTCGGCGTCGCGAATCTTCAACTGGACGACATCGCCCTGAATGCCGAGACCGGTATAGCCGATGCGCGGCTCGTCGCGCATCGCCTGGCGAATGTCGCCTTCGAGGGCCTTGAGGCGCTTCTGCTTATAGTCGTTCACGTCGACCTGATAGAGCAGGTACACGCCGCCCTGCAGGTCGAGGCCAAGGACCACCTGCCGTCCCGGAAGCCATGAGGGCCAGTAGGTCTTGATCTGGTCCGAAGTCAGGTAATTGGGAATCAGAACCACGAGAGCGACGAAAATCGTCAGCAGGATCGTGGTCACCTTCCAGCGGGAAAAATAGAGCATTTGCTGCCTCGGACCTGATTGGCCGAAGGCGGGCAGCCAGACTGCCCGCCTTCCGTCGCGTGCCGACCGTTAGGTCAGTTGCCTTCCTTGACGGGCTCGCCCTTGCTGCGGAGCTGCTGGACGAGACCGGCAGCCACGCGCACCTGCACCTTGGCAGTGCCGTCGCCCACATCGAGCAGCAGTTCGTTCTCGTCGACGACCTTGACGATCTTGCCGATCAGGCCGCCCTGCATGACGACCACGTCGCCGCGCCGGAGATTCTTCAGCATATCCCGGTGCTCCTTGGCCTTGCGCTGCTGCGGCCGGATGAGCAGGAAGTACATGATGACGAAGATCAGGATGAACGGCGCGAACTGGATCAGGAAATCGGCACCGCCGGGGGCCGCACCTGCCGTCTGAGCAAAGGCTGGGGTCACGAACATCGGGTCAACTCCATCGGCCCGCCGCGGTCCACGAGTCGGACCGACGAGACACTGAGACATCAAGGAAAGGCGGCAGGCCGCCCTCTCGAAAGTGGCCGGAATATACCTAGGCCGCAGGACTTTGCAAACCAAAGCTACACACATGGCGCCGCCAGGCCGGGCTCTAGGTAGTCTCCGGCAGGAAATGCAGCAAAGCGTACCGAAAACGGCCTTGCACGGTTTGCATCGCCACACGGACAGGCATAGAGAAGATCACCAGAGTACCAAGCGGTACGCAACTCTTTTTGATGAGGATCGACATGAGCGCCACCGCCATCGAGACCCTGAACGCCCATCTCGAACGGATCGCCGACCTTCTTGAGCGGCTGGGTCCCGCCCTGCCCCGACCGCCGGATTTCGATGCGGCTGACGCCTTCGTCTTTGTCGCCGAGCCGGCGTCGCTGCAACCCGTCCAGCGGGTCAATCGCGTCGAGATCGGTCTTCTCAAGGGAATCGACCGCAACCGCGACATGATCGTCGCCAACACCGAGCGCTTCGCCCGCGGCCTGCCAGCCAATAACGTTCTCCTTTGGGGGGCACGCGGCATGGGCAAATCGTCGCTGGTGAAGGCCTCGCAGGCGGAGATCAACCGCCGCCTCGCCGGCCTTTCGGGCGTCACCCCGCTCAAGCTGATCGAGATCCATCGTGAGGATATCGAAAGCCTGCCAGTTCTGATGAAGATGCTGCGCGACAGCCGCCACCGCTTCATCCTGTTCTGCGACGACCTCTCCTTCGACCACGGCGACACCTCCTACAAGTCACTGAAGGCAGTGCTCGAAGGTGGCATTGAGGGGCGTCCCGATAACGTCGTGTTCTATGCCACGTCCAACCGGCGTCACTTGCTGCCGCGCGACATGATGGAGAACGAGCGGGCGACGGCCATCAACCCCGGCGAGGCGGTCGAGGAAAAGGTCTCGCTGTCCGACCGCTTCGGCCTTTGGGTCGGCTTTCACAATTGCTCGCAGGATGATTATCTCGAGATGGTGCGAGGTTATGTCGCGGCGTTGGAACTCGACGTCGATCCGGATACCCTGAGGGCGGAGGCGCTCGAATGGGAACGGACGCGCGGCGCGCGATCTGGCCGTGTTGCCTGGCAATATGTTCAGGATCTGGCCGGTCGGCTGAGGCTCGGCGAGTAACGCCAGTCGCCGGATGCGGGAGGAGACAATGAGGAAGCGTGTCGTGGCAATGGCCGCATTGCTCGCGGGCTGCGTGTCGTCGCCGGTGCCGGTCGTCTACAAGGCCGGGTCGAGTTTCGCGGAACGCCAGGCGGTGGCTGACCAGTGCCGCATCGAATCGCTCGAAAAGATCCCGCAAGCAATGGTCACGGAAATCCGGCCGCCAGAATACCGGCCCGGTTATACCGAATGCCGGGAGGATCCGGTCAGTGGCCGCCGCTACTGCCGCGAGACGGGAGGCTTCGTCTATCCCGGCAGCAGCCGCACCCGCGATGTCAACGCCGAGTTGCGAGAGCGCTATATCGGCAGCTGTCTGCGTCGGGCCGGATTTGAGGTGATTGCCAAGCCGATCTGCGGTGGCGATGCAGGGGCCGCCTATGTGGCTGGTCGCGACAATCAGGCGCCCGCCGCCTCGCTTGCCTGCGTCACCGAGGACGAGCGGGTCATCCCGCGCGACTGGCGCTGACCCACACACATAAAAAAGCCGGCGGCCGAAGCCGCCGGTCAAGGGATGTGCTGTCTGGTACCAACTCTCAATCAGCCGCTGAGGTAGGGCAGCGGATCGACCGGACGATTGCCGTTGCGGATCTCGAAGTGGAGCTGCGGCCGGCTGACGTTGCCGGTGGCGCCCACCTTGGCGATGGTCTGACCACGCAAGATGCTGTCGCCGCGCTGAACCAGCACTTCGCTGGCATGGGCATAGGCCGACACGAAGCCGTTGGAGTGCTTCACAAGCACCAGATTGCCAAAGCCCTTCAACTCGTTGCCGGCGTAGATGACCTGGCCGCCCTCGGCCGCCTTGATCGGCGTTCCCTCGGGCACTTCGATGTTGATGCCGTCATTGCGTTCGCCGCCCGGCTTGACGCCGAAGGCGGAAATGACGCGGCCGCGCACCGGCCAGCGGAAGCTGCCATCGGCGGCGCTTTCCACGCCGGAAGAAGTCGGCGTGGTCGCCTTGACGCTGGGCTGGGTCTGGCTGGGAGCCAGGGCAGCCGTCTGTTGGTTTGCCTGCTTGCCCGGCGCATTGCCGGCTGGCGGCAACAGGCCGGAGTTGGCGTCCGTCGCGGTGGAAGGCGTTGCCATGGCGACGTTGGTGGTCGGCGGCAACCCGGGTTTGCCGGGCGCAGCCGCCGCGACCTGGCTCGACACGGATTTCGGCACCGGCGGCTTGACGGGCGGCAGTTGGCCGAGAATCTGCGGGCCAGGCGCCGTGGCCGAAGCAGTCGGCGCGGCAACGGCGGCATTCTGCTGTCCGTAGGCAGGGATGACGATATTCTGGCCGGGGGTCAGTTGCGCACCTGCGACGAGACCATTGGCCGCGAGCAGCGACGACTCGGCAACGCCATAGCGGCGTGCGAGCACCTGTACGCTATCGCCCGGCTTGACGGTGACGGTTGTGCCGTTCGAGGGGGTCCAGGGCTGAACAGCCGGTACCGCGCCGGTGGGCGGCGGCGGTAGACCAGCGGTTTGTGCCGGGCGGACGTAAGCGCCGTTGTTGACGACGGCACCGGGAGCCGGCGGCAGAGCGCTCGACGACACGGCGCCCTGTGAGGGATAGGTGGGGGCCGGCGCGGCATAGGTCTGCTGCGTGTAGGCCGGTTGCGCATAGGCGGGCTGCGCATAGGTCGCCTGGGCGTTTATGGATCCGGTCGGCATCGGATCAGGGCGGCCAATGATCTGGTCCTGGTTGCTTGTCTCGGCAAACACGTTTCCGAAACGGCTCACGTCACCGCTGCAGCCGGCCGAAAAGCCAGCCAGGATGGCAACGGCGGCAACCTGGGCCAGGAAGCGGGAGGTCCGGCAGATCGCTAGGTTACTCATGATCATCAGGTCTCGCCTGCTCGACTTCAACTGTAATGATTAAGCCGCAGTAACGTTGACAAAGGCTTAAAGCGACGGGGCGACCGATTACGCGAGGGCCTGGAATCCAAGGAAAACGGCGGGTTTCCTCGCGACTTTAGGTGAACGCGTCAGGATGCGATGACGCGACTCAGAGCCGCCGCGCCACGCCTTCCCGCAAGGGGAACTGCCGGATCTTGCCGAGTTCGGCGCGGTGGAACAGGCGCCCGTCGCGGGAGATTCGCACCAGCGTCTGCGTATGGCCGGTGCCAACCGGAGCGACCAGCGCTCCCTTGTCGGCGAGCTGATCGAGGAGCGCCGTCGGCACCTTTTCGACCGCGCCGTCGACCAGGATGCGGTTGTAGGGGGCGTGTCTGGTAAAGCCTTCGAGCCCGTCGCCCAAGAGCGTAATGACGTTGGTGATCTTCAGAGCCGTCAGACGGTCCTCGGCGATGTCAATCAGGCTGCGGAACCTGTCGATCGTGACGACCTGGGCAGCAAGATGGGCGAGAATCGCCGCCTGAAAACCCGAGCCGCAGCCAACCTCCAGCACCTTGTCCTGCGGATCGACGGCAAGCGCCGAGACCATCAAGGCGACGGTGGACGGGGCATTGATCGTCTGGCCGCACTCGATAGGCAGGGACCGGTCGAGATAGGCGCTCGGCTGATGAGCGGCCGCCACGAACATGCGGCGTGGAACGAGCTCAAGGGCACGCAGCAGTCGGGTATCGGTGACACCCATGCCGCGGAGCTTCATCGTCAGCTCCGCGATCGCCACCTTGTCCGGCTCAAAAGGCCTCATCGACACCATTCTCTCGCGCAATGCCACAAAACATGAATGCGACGCTGCATTTATGACGGAGGTGTCAAAAGTAAGACGAACAGCCTTGAAAAAGCGTTTCGATCAAAACAGCGCTTGCAGCTTTTCCATGGCTGCGATGTCGGTAAGGTCCAGGCGGAGCGGGCTGACGGACACCTTGTTGCGCGAGATGGCGAAGGCATCGGTGCCTTGCGCGCACAGCATTTCGCCGCGCCGGAAGGTCAGCCAGTAGTAAGGCTTGTGACGGGCGTCGATGCGCTTCTCGACGTCAATGCCGTGGTCATAGGCAAAATTGCCCTGCCGCGTCACCTCGATGCCGGTCACCTCGGACGGCGGGCAATTGGGGAAGTTGACGTTGATGAAGGTGCCGTGGGCGATGCCCTGCCCCGTCAGCCTCCTCAGAATGTCCGGCCCCAGCGCCTCGGCAGTCTCGAAGGGGATGCGGCCGACGAAATCTTCATAGGCCTGGCTCAGCGCCACGGCCGGAATGCCGAGCAGCGTGGCCTCGATGGCGCAGGCGACCGTGCCCGAATAGGTGACGTCGTCGGCCATGTTGGTGCCGGCATTGACACCGGACAGCACGAGGTCCGGCCGGCCGGGCAGGATGTGGCGGACTCCCATGATCACGCAATCGGTCGGCGTGCCGCGCACCGCAAAGCGACGCTCGTCGATCTTCCGCGCCCTGAGCGGGTCATGCAGCGTCAGCGAATGAGCAAAGCCGGACTGGTCCGTTTCCGGCGCCACCACCCAGACGTCGTCGCTGAGCGCGCGGGCAATGGTCTCAAGAGCCGCGAGACCCGGCGCATGGATACCGTCATCATTGGAAATCAGGATACGCATGGCCGGATCTTTCGCTTCCCGTTCAGAGTTTCTCGATGCGCGCAACGCCGCCCATCAGCGGCAGCAGCACGTCCGGCACGGTCACCGAGCCATCCTCGTTCTGCCAGGTTTCCATGACGGCGATCAGAGCGCGGCCGACGGCGACGCCCGAACCGTTGAGGGTATGGACAAAGCGCGTGCCCTTGGGCTCGCCGGCCGGGCGATAGCGGGCGTTCATGCGGCGGCCCTGGAAGTCGCCGCACACCGAACAGGAGGAAATCTCGCGGAACTTCTTCTGGCCGGGCAGCCAGACCTCGATGTCATAGGTCTTGCGGCTGCCGAAGCCCATGTCGCCGGTGCACAGCGTCACGACGCGATAGGCGAGGCCCAGGCGCTTCAGCACCTCTTCGGCACAGGCGAGCATGCGCTCGTGCTCGTCAATCGACTTTTCCTGCGCCGTGATGGAGACGAGCTCCACCTTGTTGAACTGGTGCTGGCGCAGCATGCCGCGCACATCGCGGCCGGCCGAGCCGGCTTCCGAGCGGAAGCAGGGCGTCAGCGCCGTGAAGCGCAACGGCAGGTCCTTTTCCTCGAGGATCTCCTCGCGGACGAGATTGGTGAGCGGCACCTCGGCGGTCGGAATCAGCCAGCGGCCATCGGTGGTCTTGAAGAGATCTTCGGCGAACTTCGGCAACTGGCCGGTGCCATACATCACCTCGTCGCGCACCATCAGCGGCGGAATCACCTCCGTGTAGCCGTGCTCGATGGTGTGGAGGTTGATCATGAACTGGCCGAGCGCACGCTCGAGGCGAGCGAGATGGCTCTTCACCACCGTGAAGCGGGCACCGGCCAGCTTGGCGGCACGCTCGAAGTCCATCATGCCGAGCCCTTCGCCGAGCTCGAAATGCTCCCTCGCCCAGTTGAACTGGCGCGGCTCGCCGAAGCGGTGGTGCTCGACATTGGCGCTCTCGTCCGGCCCGTCGGGCACGTCGTCGAGCGGCGGGTTGGGGATCACCGACAGCGCCGCATCAAGGGCGGCGTCGAGCTCGCGCTCCTTCGCCTCGCCGTCCTGGATGAACGACTTGATACGCGCCACCTCTTCCATCAGTTCGGCGGCGCGCGCTTCGTCCTTGGTGGCCTTGGCCTTGCCGATTTCCTTGGACGCGGCGTTGCGGCGCTCCTGCGCCTCCTGCAGCGACTTGATGTTGGCCCGGCGCGCATCGTCGAGACGAATGGCCTCCGACGCCGTGGCTTCGGCGAGGTCCGCCGACTGGCCGCGCCGCATCAGGGCGTGCTTCAGGGCTTCCGGATTGTCGCGAATCCACTTGATGTCGAGCATTGGCTTTCCCCGCGCGGCACGTCCGCCGGAGCCCTCGCATCAGCTTTCGGTGGTGGAGACGTCCCGGGACTCGCCGCGCTTGTTGATATACCTGACGGCAATGATGGACACTTCGTAGAGAAGCATCGTCGGAACCGCAAGCAGGATTTGGCTCATCGGGTCGGGCGGGGTGAGCACGGCGGCCACGACGAAGGCGAGGAGGATGGCATAGCGACGCCAGGACTTCAGCCCCGCTTCGGTGACGACGCCGATGCGACCGAGCAGCGTCAGCACCACCGGAAGCTGGAAGACGATGCCGAAGGCGAAGATCAGCGTCATGATCAGCCCGAGGTACTCCGACACCTTGGGCAGCAGCTCGATCGCCGCCTGTCCCGGACCGCCAGACTGCTGCATCGACAGGAAGAACATCATGATGGCGGGCATCACGAAGAAGAACACCATCAACGCGCCCAGCATGAACAGGATCGGCGTCGCCACCAGGAACGGCAGGAAGGCCTGCCGCTCGTGCTTGTAGAGGCCGGGCGCCACGAACATGTAGATCTGGTTGGCGATCACCGGGAAGGCGATGAACAGTGCGCCGAACAGAGCGAGCTTCAGCTGAGTGAAGAAATACTCCTGAGGCGCGGTGTAGATGAGCTTCACGCTCTGCTCGGCACCTGCCGCCCGCTCATAGGGTATGACCAGGATGTTGAAGATATCCTGGGCGAAGAAGAAACAGAGCACGAAGCAAACGAAGATCGCCACCACCGACTTGAGGAGGCGCGAGCGCAACTCGGCGAGGTGTTCGATGAGCGGTGCCTTGGACGCCTCGATCTCGTCGTCTTCTGCCTTGGTGGTCATGCGGAGCTCCCGCTCTTTCCGCCCGAAGAGCCAGCCTCGGAAGCCTTGTCGTCTACCGGCGCCTCGACGCCGGATGGCAGCGATGCCTCATCCGGGCGAGGCATTTCGACCGGCACCGGCCCGTCGACCGGCGTCTCGGCCGCAGCCGGCAGCGACGCGTCGGTCGGAACTGGATCGGCAGCCGTCTCGGCAGCCTTCGGCGGAATCGGCGCCGTCATCGATTTCTTGAGGTCATCGCCGAAGCTGCGCACCGGATCGAGGGTTTTCTTGAGATCGGTGAGAGGATTGGCGTTCTGCACGCTGCTCTTGATGTCGGCGAGGTCGGCTTCACGCTCGGCTTCGCGCAGAGCCTGACTGAACTGGGCCTGCATGTCGCCGGCCATGCGGCGCGCCTTGCCCACCAGTTGGCCGACGGTCCTGAGCAGGCGCGGCAGATCCTTGGTGGGGAAGACGATAAGCGCCACGATGGCGATCACCAGGATTTCCGTCCAGCCGATTTCAAACATCGCTTACACGCTCGCCACCGGCGCGCACCGCACCATCCGGCGCGGCGCCTTCAAAGAGAACTCAACTCGCGAAGATCGATCAGACCCGGGGAGAGTCGTCGGTCTTGTTCTCGACGGGCTTCGGCGGCGTTTCCTCGTCGTCGGACATGCCCTTCTTGAAGTTCTTGATGCCCTTGGCGAAATCGCCCATCAGCTCGGGGATCTTGCCCCGTCCACCGAACAGGATGAGGACGACGACCAGGACAATCAACCAATGCCAAATGCTCAACGAACCCATTTTTGTCTCCTGAGGGCGCACGCCCAAAAGTGGCGGCACTCTTGCACAACGAACGCCCTGTCGCAAGAAACCGCGACAAGCCTATGAAGGAAATCCGGCTTTCTCAAGATAGGTGCGGACAGGTCGTGCGAAAGCTCATTCCTCCGGCGGCAAAGGCGCATAATCCTGGAAATCGAGCTCGGTCAAAGGGTCCTCATCGGGCATCAGGGCATCCGACGCGTTGGGAACGGGCACGCGGAAGCCGGGCGGCACCGCTCCTTCCAGGAACCCGGCCGCCTTGAGGTCGTCGACGCCGGGCAGATCGGTCACCGCCTCGAGGCCGAAGTGGACGAGAAAGGCCTCGGTGGTGCCATAGGTAAGCGGGCGCCCCGGCGTGCGACGACGGCCGCGCATTCTGATCCAGCCGGTCTCCATCAGCACATCAAGGGTGCCCTTGTTGGTGGTCACACCGCGAATCTCCTCGATCTCGGCGCGGGTGACGGGCTGATGGTAGGCGATGATCGCCAGCGTCTCCAATGCGGCACGCGACAGCTTCTTCGGCTCGACCTGTTCCCGCGTCAGAAGGTGCGCAAGATCGGGCGCGGTGCGAAACATCCACTTGCCCGCCACTTCGACGAGATTGACACCCCGCGAGGCATAGATGGTGCGCAAATCGGCCAGCACCTGCGGCACGTCGGTGCCCGGCGCCAGTCGTTCGGCAAGTTCGTCGGCCCCGACCGGTTGCGCCGAGGCGAAGAGAATGGCTTCGGCTCCCCGGATGGCCGCCATCCAGGCTTCATACTCGGCCGGATCGCGATCGCCGGCGAACAGCCGAAGCTGGCCGTGCGGTGCATCGTCGCCGAGGCTCGATCGGCTCATTGGTCGCCCTCCTCCGGCGTCTCCGGCCTGCCCTGTCCCTTGCGCATGTAGAGCGGTGCGAAAGGTCTGGACTGCATCAGTTCCATCCGCCCCTCGCGCACCAGCTCCAGCGAAGCCGAAAAGGCCGAAGCGCGGACGGTGGCCCGCGATTCCGGGCCGGTCATGTAGCGAATGAGATAGTCATCGATGGGCGTCCAGTCGGGAATCGTCCCGACCAGACGTTCCAGGAGATCGCGCGCGTCAGCCAGCGCCCAGACATGCCGCTTGCGCACGGTGTGGACGCGCACCATGTCGCGCTGGCGTTGCCGGCCATAGGCGTCGAGAAGATCGAACAGGCTGGCCTCCCACAGGGAGCGCCGCACAAGGCCCATCTCCTCGGGCGCGCCGCGCGGCAGCACATCCCGGCCCAGCCGGGAGCGATCGACGAGCCGGTCAGCCAGAATGCGAATACCCTCGAGCCGTTTCAGCCGCATCGCCAGCATGCCGGCGAGTTCCTCGGCGGATGGCTCGTCTCCGGGAACCTCGTCGGGCGGCAGCATCAAGCGCGACTTGAGATAGGCGAGCCAAGCGGCCATGACGAGATAATCGGCTGCCAGTTCCAGCCGGCGTTCGCCCAACCGCTCGATGAAGGTGAGATACTGGTTGGCCAGTGCAAGAATGGAAATGCGCGCGAGATCGACTTTCTGATTGCGAGCCAGCGTCAGCAGCAGATCGAGCGGTCCCTCGAATCCGTCGAGATCGACCACGAAAGCCTCGCCGGCCGTCGCGTCGATGTCGAGCCGGGTCTCGCTCCACTCCTCGGTCGTCGCCATGAAAGGCCGTTCACCCCGCGCTGCACCACTCACACCGTGGCGTCATAGGCGGCCAGCGCGGCATCAAGCCGGGCGAGGACGCCGTCTGCATCATCATGCGGCGATCCTGCGCGCCCCTTCAATGCCCTTTCCGCACGCGCCGCCGCTTTTCCCACGAGTTCGGGCGTCTCGGCGGCGACGGCCACCATCTCGGCCATGTCGCCCGAGCAGTGGAGTGCGATGTCGCAGCCGGCGGCAAGGGTTGCTCGCGCCCTTTCAGCGATCGTTCCCTTGAGAGCATTCATCGACAGGTCATCGGAGAACAGGAGGCCGTCGAAGCCGATGCGCCCTCGGATGATCTCCTCGATGACGACCGGCGACTGTGTTGCCGGTCGGTCCGGATCGATGGCTGTGTAGACGAGGTGGGCCGTCATCGCTGCCGGCAGGTCGGCGAGCGCCGCGAAGGGCATAAAGTCGGTGGCGGCAAGGCTGTCGAGATCGGCTTCGACCACCGGCAGCTCATGATGGCTGTCGACGCGGGCACGGCCATGGCCGGGCACGTGCTTGATCACCGGCAGCAGGCCGGCCGCCTTCAGGCCGTCGGCAAAGGCGCGACCGGCGGCGGCAACCAGATCGGGCCGCTCGCCATAGCTGCGGTCGCCGATGGCCGGCGTCATGTCCGGCGTTGCGATATCGAGGCAGGGCGCGCAGTCGACGTCGATGCCGACGGCGGCGAGATCGTCGCCGATCAGGTGGGCGACATCGGCCACCAGCGTCACGTCGCCAGCCAGCGCCGCCGCGCCGGCCAATCGCCGACCGGACGGATACTTGCGCCAGTGCGGCGCGGTGAGACGCTGCACTCGCCCTCCTTCCTGATCGACCAGAACCGGCGCGGACCAGCCGACGGCTTCGCGGAAGTCGCCGGTGAGCCGGCGCAGCTGATCCGGGTCTTCGACGTTGCGTCGAAACAGGATGAGCCCCCAGGGCGCCGCCTCGGCCAGAAACGCGCGTTCGTCGGCCGAGAGCACGGTTCCCTTGAGCCCGGTTACAAAAGCGCGAGACATGGCGCTGCTCCAAAGAAAAGGCCGCGCCGAATGCCGTCCAGCACTTCGACGCGGCCGATGATCGTCGGTTTGCGGTCAGCGGGCGATCAAGCAGTCGCCGCCGGCCGAGCGAAGCTGCTCGCAGAGCGCCGCAGCGGCATCCCGGGTCGGCGCACCGACACGCGCCCGGTAGTATATGCCCTTGGTGCCGAGGTCCGCCTGCTGGATGTCAACGGTTGCCGAACCCAGGATGGCCGGGAACTTCCGCTGCAACGCGGCAAAGGCGGAGCGCGCGGCTTCCTCGCTGCGCTGCGACGACAACTGCACGTAAGCTCCCGCGCCGCCCGACGCAGCAGGCGCCGGCGCGGCCTGAGTGGCCGCCGGCAGGCTGGCCACCTCGGTCGGCGCCGCGGGCTGCGGTTGCGAAGCGGCGGCCGTCAGATCGAGCGGACCGGACGACGGCGCAGCGGTAGGAGCTGCCGGCTTGACGGGCGGCAACGGAGCCGTGGTGGGCACTGATGCCGTCGTCTCGACAGCGGGGTCCGCTTCCGGGTTGGTCAGGGCCGCGAGGTTGATCGGCATCGGCTGGCCCGATGCATCGGTCAGGTTGCTTGGCGGCAGACCCTGCGGCGCGGCCGACGCGTCGGACGCAACGGTCTGGTTGGCGGAAGCCAGCGGCGGCAGGCCGATACCACCATCGGTATCTTCCGGAGCGCCGCCGGCCGTCTCGCTGCGGGCGATGATCTGACCTGCGCCATCCGATGGCGGCGGCGTGGCCGCGCCGCTGTTCGCCGCCGTGTCAGCAGGCGTTTCGATCAGCGAGCCGTCGGGCCGGACAAGAACCGTGCGGACGCGCCGGGGGCCGGTCTCATTGGGATCGAAGCCGGTCGGCAGTTCCGCCTCGACCTCCTGCCCATCGGGAAGCGTGATGCGCGAAACATGCGGCGTAACGGCCGGCAGTTCCGGCACGTCACCGGTGCGAGCAACCAGCCGCTCCTCGCTCTTGGCGGGTGCGCCGCCGACCGTGTCATAAACCGAGGCGCCCTCAGCGGAGGCCACCACTTCCTGGGCGTTGGGGTCGGGCTTGACCTTGTAGGGACCGTCCGGAGCCTTCACCACCACCGTCTCGCCGAAACCGGCGCCGTTGCCAAAGAAAGCCCAACCGGCGAACCCGGCCGCCAGCACCAGAACCGCGGCGGCGGCGGCCGTCATAAGACGTCGGCGACCGCGAGAGTCGGAGGGCTCGGCTTCGTCGCTGCCGGCGTGCGGCGGCAGGACGCCAAACTCATCCACCACCGGATCGACGCCATCGCGCTCGAACTCGGCCATGAACTCGTCGAGAGCCTGATCATCCCAGGGGTCATAAGCCTTGCTGGCCTTACGCGAGTTGACCGGCTTGTAGACCTGGCCGGTGCGCACATCGACGGGATTCATCGATGCGATGTCCTGCTCCAGCTCGGCAGCAAGGGCATCGACGAACTGATCCATCTCGGCATCGCTCGCTTGGCGGCCGTTCAGGATGTCTTCGTAGTAGCGTTCCTCGTCGGCAAGGCTGTCGTTGCCATCGGACACGGCTGGCCGCATCGACGAGTGTTCGGCTGCGCTGCTCCTAACCATCGGCGTAGCTCTTCCCGTGTCTCTTCGCCACCGTCAGGACCGGATGATCCGTCGAGGCTACTACCTCATCTCTTCGGGCGCATTGACACCTAGAACCTCAAGGCCCGAGGCAAGTACGTTCCTGACAGCCCTGACCAGAGCCAAGCGCGCGTGGGTCAACAGTGGTTCATCAGGGTTAACAAAACGCAAACTTACATTTTCCTTGCCGGCGTTCCAATGGCCGTGGAAGTCGCTGGCCAGTTCATACAGATAAAAAGCGACCCGGTGTGGCTCGTGGGAGTCGGCCGCCGCGTCGATGACGCGCGGAAACTCCGCCAGTTTCCGGATCAACGTCAGCTCGGACGGATCGCTCAGCAGGTGCAGCGGCGCTGCCGATTCGTCGGCTGCGGCGACGTCGGGAGCCGCTTCGCGAGCCTGCCGGAGGATCGAATGGCAGCGAGCATGGGCATACTGGACGTAGAAGACTGGGTTGTCCTTGCTCTGCTCTTTCACTTTGACGAAATCGAAGTCGAGCGGCGCGTCGTTCTTGCGCATCAGCATCATGAAGCGCACCGCATCGCGGCCGACCTCCTCGACGACGTCGGCCAGCGTGACGAAGTCGCCGGAGCGCTTGCTCATCTTCACCGGCTCGCCGCCGCGATAGAGCTTCACCAGTTGGCAAAGCCGGACGATCACCTCGATGGTGCCGCCGGAAATGGCGTTGCCGACCGCCTCGAGCCGCTTCACGTAGCCACCGTGATCGGCACCGAGGATGAAGATCATCTGCTTGAAGCCGCGCTGATACTTGGAGCGCATGTAGGCGACGTCGGCGGCAAAGTAGGTGTAGCTGCCGTCCGACTTTACCAGCGGGCGATCGACATCGTCGCCGGCGGTCGACGAGCGGAACAGTACCTGCTCGCGATCCTCCCAATCGTCGGGCAACTGCCCCTTGGGCGGCGGCAGACGGCCGTCGTAGACCAGATCGCGCTTGCGGAACTCCTCGATCATCTCGGCGATTTCGGAGGGTTCGTTGCCGCGCGGATCGTGCAGGGTCTTCTCCGAGAAGAACAGATCGTGCTTGACGCCAAGCAGCGCCAGGTCGCTACGGATCATGTCCATCATCATGTCGACGGACATCTTCTTGACGACCGGCAGCCACTCGGCCTCCGACATCGTCAGCAGCCGATCGCCCCAAGCGGCCTTGAGCGCCGCGCCGACCGGCTTCAGATAATCGCCAGGATAGAGACCTTCAGGGATCTCGATCGCCTCACCCAGTGCTTCGCGGTAACGCAGGAAGGCGGACCGGGCCAGGACGTCGATCTGGCCGCCGGCGTCGTTGATGTAATATTCCTTGGTGACGTCGAAACCGGCCTTGGCGAGCAGCCGGGCCAGCGCATCGCCCACCACCGCGCCGCGGCAATGGCCGACGTGCATCGGACCGGTCGGATTGGCCGAGACATACTCGACGTTGACCTTGAGGCCGTTACCGAAACTGGTTGCGCCAACATCGAGGCCCTGGGCCAGCGAGGTCTTCAGGAAGCTGGTCCAGAAGGCCGGCGAGATTCTGAGATTGATGAATCCAGGGCCGGCAACCTCGACCGCCTCGACATCCGCATCAGCCCGAAGCGCGACGGCGATCTCCTCGGCGAGGTCGCGCGGCTTTTTCCCCAGCGACTTTGCGAGCAGCATGGCGGCGTTGGTGGCAACATCGCCATGGCTCGCGTCTCGCGGCGGCTCGACGGCGATGCGCGAGAGCGCGTCGGCCGGAACGTCGAGCGGCAGGGAAGCGATGGCCGAGCGGATGCGCTCGCCGAACACCTGGAAGATATTCATCGGGTACCTCGTGGGAGCCGGAATCCCGGCCGATCGGCGAGGGGCCTAGCGCAATTCCGGCGTATCGTCAAACCAACGGCGGTGTTCCTGGATGGCGAAACGGTCGGTCATGCCGGCAATATAGTCGCCCACTCGCCGGGCAAGCGCCGTCGGATCGCCCATGTCGAGGCCGTGCCGCCATTCCTCCGGCATGAAGTCAGGATGGCTGACATACTTGTAGAACAGATCTTTCACGACGCGATCGGCATCGCGACGCACCCGCATGACCTCAGGGTGCCGGTACATGCGGGGAAACAGGAAGCCTTTGATGGCGGCATCGACTGCGGCCATTTCGTCGGAAAAGGTCACCACCGTATAACCGGCCTGCCGAATGTCATCGGAGGACCGGGGGCGGAGTTCGTCGAGCCGGTTGACCGAGGCGACGATGACGTCCTCGACCATGGCGGTGATCAGCCGGCGGGTGATCTCGTGGATGGTGCGGTGCCGATCGAGGTCGGGATATTTCGTTTCGATCGCCTCGAGGAAGCCGCCGATCAGCGGCAGCGGCCGGAGATCGTCGAGGGAGAACAACCCGGCGCGCAGGCCGTCGTCGATATCGTGGGCGTCATAGGCGATATCGTCGGCGATCGCGGCGCATTGCGCCTCGGCACTCGCATGGGTGTCGAGCTTGAGCGAATAAAGGTCGGGATAGGCGAGAAGCGCCACCGGCAGTCCGCGCTCGGCATGGCGGCCGATCGGCCTGCCGTCCGCGTCGGTCAGCGGGCCATTGTGCTTGACGAGGCCTTCCAGCGTTTCCCACGACAGGTTGAGCCCGTCGAACTCGGCATAGGAATGCTCGAGCTCCGTGACTGCCCTGAAGGACTGGGCATTGTGGTCGAACCCACCGAAGTCCGAGAGGCAGGCGTCGAGCGCATCCTCGCCGGTGTGACCGAAGGGCGTGTGACCGAGGTCATGGGCGAGCGCCAGCGCCTCGGCGAGATCCTCGTTCAACCTCAGTGCGCGGGCGAGCGCCCGGGCGATCTGTGCCACTTCCAATGTGTGGGTCAGACGGGTGCGGTAATGATCGCCCTCATGGAAGACGAACACCTGCGTCTTGTGCTTGAGACGGCGAAAAGTCGTCGAATGGATGATGCGGTCACGGTCGCGCTGGAACGGCGTGCGCGTCGGGCTCACCGGCTCGGGATAGCGCCGGCCCCGGCTCTCCTCCGGGTGGACGCCGAAGGGCGCCAGCGGCTCCGTTCCAAACCCCAGACCTGCCACCGCCGCCTCCCGAAGATCATCGATACCCAGCGAATCCGCATAACGGGCTCGCGAAGCCGTCATTTGACTTTGCCATCCGCTGCCTTACGTATGTCAGCAGTGCTCACAGTTTCAAGTCATCCGAGGCTCAAGAAACCGCCATGGAAGCTCTCGCCGCCAATATCAGCATGACCGCCGCTGCGGCGCGCCGGATCGCCAAGGTACTGGAAAAGCAGCCCGGCAAGACGGCGCTGCGCATTTCGGTCGAGGGTGGTGGCTGCTCGGGCTTCTCCTATCGCTTCGATCTTGTCGAAGGGCAGAACGCCGACGACATCGCCGTCACCCGCGACGGCGCAACGGTGCTGATCGATGAGGTGTCGCTGCCGTTCATGGACGGTTCGGAAATCGACTTCGTCGACGACCTGATGGGCCAAGCCTTCAAGATCAACAATCCGAACGCCACGTCGAGCTGCGGCTGCGGCACCTCGTTTGCGGTCTGATTTGGCTTTTCAAACAGTCAACAGCGTGGAGCCCACGGTTTCGCGAGCTTCCATTGCCTTGTGGCACGCGACGGCGTCGGCCAGCGCGAACTTCTGCCCCACACTGATGGTCACCGCCTCGCTGCGAATCTGCTCGAACAGATCCTCGGCGCAAGCGTCGAGAGTGGCGCGCGTCGCGGTGTAGTGGCCAAGCGTCGGCCGTGTCGCGTAGAGCGAGCCCTTCTGTGACAGTATGCCGAGACTGAACTCGGCGACCGGCCCCGAGGAATTCCCGAAGGAGGCGAACAGGCCGCGCGGCTTCAGGCAGTCGAGTGAGGCCGGGAAAGTATCCTTGCCGACCGAATCGTAGACCACGTCGCAGAGGGCTCCGCCGGTGATCTCGGCCACGCGGGCGACGAAATCCTCCGTACGATAGTTGATCACATGCGTGTAGCCGCAGGCTCTCGCAATTTCCGCCTTCTCCTCCGAGCCGACGGTGGCGATGGAGGTGGCGCCCAGCGACTTCAGCCACTGGCCGGCGATCTGGCCGACGCCGCCGGCGCCGGCGTGAAACAGTACCGTGTGGTCGCGCGTCACCTTGAAGGTCTGGCGCAGGAGGTACTGCACCGTCATGCCCTTCAGAAGGCTCGCCGCCACGGTGAAGCCGTCGATGTCGTCGGGCACGCGGATCAGCTTCTGCGCCGAGATGATGCGCGCCTCGGCATAGGCACCGACCGATCCGGCATAGGCGACGCGGTCGCCGGGGCGGAACTGGACGACGCCCTCGCCCACCTTTTCCACGATGCCGACCGCCTCGGCGCCGGGAATGAACGGCAGGCCGCCCGGGGCCGGGTAGAGACCCTTGCGGTAATAGGTGTCGATGAAGTTGACGCCGATCGCTGTGTGCTTGAGGCGCACCTCGCCAGGACCGGGGGCGCCAACCTCGATCTCCTCGAAGGACATCACCTCGGGTCCACCCGTCTCGCGGATGACGATCGCCTTCACCATGTCCTGCACTCCCGGAAACCTAGCGGTTACGTCGTGGAGGTGTTGGTAGCACCAACGGCGGCAGGCTCGCCAATCATCTTTTGTTGGCCGGCAAGATCGCAGACCGGCGGGTCGGCCTCGCGGGCGAAGACGCCGGACGCCGCGACAAAGGGCAGCATCAGCAGGAAGGCCGCCGTCAGTCCGAAATGCTCGGCGACAAAGCCGACGCCGGGCGGCGCCAGCAGAAAGATGGCGGTGATGATCATCGACATGGCGGCCACGTTGCGCGCCGCATCGCCCGGCTTGTCGCCGGCCGCAGCCACGCCGATCGGCATCACCAGGGATACGCCGACGCCCATCAGCGCCAGCGACAGGCCGGAAACGACGATATGCGACGAGAAGATGAAACCGATCAGCCCGATGGCCGTCGTCGTCGCACAGACGCGAACGATGCTCGACGCGCGGTAGCGTGCCCGGAACCAGTCGCCGGCCACCCGGCCGACGAACATGGTCAGCGGGAAGGTGCCATAGGCGACGGAGGTCCAGAACGGGCCCGGTTGAAGCTGCTCGCGCAGGAACAGCGTGCCCCAGTCGTAGACGGCGCCTTCGGCCAGCGTGACGCCGGTCGCCATGATGCAGAGCCCGATCAGGCCGACGCTCGGCAGCGTGAACAGCGGCGGCTTGGCCGTGCCAGCGGGACGGGCCACCCGCTCGTACATCGGGCGTGGCAGCAGCCAGGCGATGCCGGCGCAGCCGACGACGCCCAGTGCCGCCATGGCGGCGAGATGCCAGACGAGCGGCACGCCGAGCTGGCCGAACAGGCCGGCCGACAGCGCACCGGTGACGAAGCCGAGGCTCCAGTAGCCATGGCATTGGGCCATGTATTTGCCGCCGGTGGTTGCCTCAAGGCGCTGGACACCGGCATTGCCGCCGATCTCGAACAGGGTGTTGCCGGCACCAGCGAAAAACAGCACCACGGCTAGCACCGTCCAATGGCCGGCAAGGCCGATGCCGAGCAGCATGAGGGCGGCCAGCACAAGGCCCCAGACGCCGACGCGGGCGGCGGCGAAGCGATCCATCAACGGCCCGGCAATGGGTGCGGTGACCAGCGCGCCGACCGGCCCCAGGAACAGCGCCAGCCCCATGGTCGCCTTGTCGACGCCCAGATGAGCAAGCAGATCCGGCATCCGCGTCAGCCAGTTGGCCGTGAGAAAGGACGAGCCGAAGTAAAGGGTGCCGATGCGCAGGGCGGTAAACACTGTTGTCACCAATCGATGGGGGAAATAGCGGCGGGGTCGCTGCGGGACGCCGCTGAAGAACAAGCGCATCAATAAAACGATTCAAACCGTGGATGCAATGCCCACGGGCAGGGCTGGGCCGGCTTCGTTGACGATCGCGGTCGCGCCGTGCTCTCCCGGCAACACCACACAACGGCGCAGGCATTTCGGAGGCTTCGGAAAAACGCCCTGCCCTCGGTTGCCATGTCGGTTCCGGTCGAGTATGTGAAAGCCCGTTCGCGCCGGCCCCATGGCGGGGTATACTCGGCAGATGCGGCAATGCCGCTGCGATCACGGTGGGAGCGCGTAGCTCAGTCGGTAGAGCACGTGACTTTTAATCATGGGGTCGAGGGTTCGAGTCCCTCCGCGCTCACCAATCTTTTCTTGTCCGGCCTTGAGACGTGAGACCGAGCCTCCCTGCCATATGACAAAAGCCCCGGCGGACAGCCGGAGCCTTCGATCAACGGTCGATCAAGTCTTGTTTGGCGCCCGCCCTGACTGTAGCGCGCAAAAACAAATGGCGCTCTGCGCAAGATCACTTGGCACCAGATGAACCTGGTACATCGACGCTCAAAACCTCGTTCCGGCCATATACCATGGGATACCCCAAATCCTCACCCCGCTAAGGATCGCAAAAGTCGTCTGGAGGGTCCGGCCAATCTTGCGCTGGCGCCAAATTGAAGCCGCCCACGACGAAAGGCTCAAGTTTGCGTCGCAACCCCCGCCAGTGTTCGATTAAGTGCCCCTGGTATCGCCACACTGCCTTGCTGCAAGACGCTGCCAGGATGCTATAAACGGGCTCCTCGCCCCTCGTTGCAGAGATAAACCTCTCTCTGTCGACCGCGCCGTGGATGAATGAATTCAGGACATCGTCGACTAAACCCGGTTGGGGTGGTTTTAGGCCCAAGGCGAGCGTGCCCACCGAGCTCTGAGTTATGGCGAAACGCACTAGTGTCGGAGGGTGTCGGGAATTGGTCTGTTCCATCCCAGGAAGCCAACGTACCCGACTTTCTTCCTCAAGGATCCGGAAGTGGGTGTAGATAGCTGCGCCCAGAACCCTGGCCCGGGTGAGTAGTCGTTCCCGCGCATATGGACCATGTTCCGTCAAGGTAAATTGAGTCGGACTGATTCGCTCAAGGCCTAGGAAATCTCCAGCGACATCAAAAGTCGCGTTGCTGTCGGCGTCCATTTCGAGCGTCTGCCGGTCCAGCGGCGTGACACCAACAATCCGGCTACCGTTCTCATCATGAACGACGCATGAGTTCAGCCAACCGACGTGGCCAAATCTGAGGTGTACAAACTCGTGGCGAGTAATCAGCCAAGCAAGCGCACGGAATTCTGCGTCTGCTTCGATCGACCTGCTAATTACGCGTCCAAGATCGCTGCCCGGTTTGCCGGCCCAGTCGGGAGCGATACATAATAGTTCGGCGCTAGCCAACGCAGCCGCCAACTTGTTGATTAAGCCGCTAAAGATCCCAAGGAAGAAGCGACCGGGCTCCAACTCCAGGCACGAACCACCAACGCCGTCGCAAGCCAATATTGCAGTTTCGACGAAGACGCCGGGGATCTGACGCTCAAACATTGTAGCGTGAAACGCCAAAACGCTCTCCACTACTGCATGGAGATGCCTTCGCAGATCGCCTTCCGGAACGAGCGCGATACCCCCGTATCCTTCCGCCCATTTCAAAAAGCGTTCGCTGTGTTTCACCTTGATCGGCCCATGCTCCAATGTGAGCAAGCAAGCATTCCGGTGGCAAAGCTCCCCAACTGTACGAGCTCCCGAGGGGCGCCAAAGTCGCTTCGCCGCTTCGGATCATGTCAAGTCCCGCCGCCACGTCAATCGACTCCAAAGACTCGCTCATCAGCCCGTCTCCCTCCCTACACGTTCGCCAGCAGGATGCCCTTGCGCTGCATTCGGGTTTTCGAGCGGGCGGCGATCGCCGCCATCTCGGCCGCCGTTTTGCGGCCAGTGAAGATGATGGCTTCAGCGAGCTGCGGGCCATACAGGTACTGCGCGCTAGAATAGCTCGCGTTGCCGATGGAGACCTTGCGCATGGGGCTAGCGAGGGTCTTGGTAAACCCACTGCCCTCGGTACTGGTTCCGAAGGTGCCATAGTATACGACGCGCCCCGAAGCATCATCAGCCGCGAAGCCGACGAACGCCCACTTATCTGTATTCGACGCGACAGGGAAATTGCTGCCTACTAGACCCGAGGCCGGACGACGCAGGCTAGTGAACCTAAATTGGCCTGCCGCGTCACGATCAAGATAGCCCATGCTGCCGCCGGAGGCTGGGACGTTGCTAGTGATTGTCGACGCGAATACCACCTGTGACGTCGGCGAGCCGGGGTCAATCAGCTTGACGACCAAACAGACGGTCATCGCCGCCCGATCGTCGAGATCTGTCAGCAAGCCGTTCATGCCGCCGTCAACAAGCTTGATGCTATCCGAGTTGTATACCGGGGCGGTCGCGGCGGGGGTCAGCGCCTTGCCATCGATCAGGCTGTTTAGCGAAACAGCATCGCCACCAAAGTCCCAATGCCCATACGCGTCGGTTTCGATAGAGGTCGGGAATATGGGTCGGCAGTCCGCGAGGCTGACGAGCGGCCCCTGTCCGTTAGCTATGGCGACGGGGAGCTGGAGAAACGGCGAATAAGTGGTCATTTAGGCCTCCACGGGAAAGACGGAAATTTCAAACGATGGCCAGAAAAACGGCAGTTCACGCGTGACGCCGCCCTTGGTGAAGACGTCCGGCGTACTGTCTCGTAGGTTGCCGCCGCTCGCGTTGCTGAACAGCTTGCCCGAGGGGTGGGACGCGGGGCCATAGTCCAGACCGTAGCGCAGCTTAATGTTCGTCGTCGGCGCGGTGCCCGATAGCGTCAGCAGCAGGTCCGTCCCTGATGCCGAAATATCGGCAATGGTTGCCGTCCCCGCGTCGGAGACAACCTTGAAGCCACGATCGAGGACGGCGCCGAGGGTTGTCTCGTCGATCACATGCGGCGGTGTTGGCACGTCCATCCGAAGGCGTATCACCGATCCAGAGAGGCTGGCCCCGAGCACCTTCACCTGTCGCGGCTTGAGCTTGTCCACGACGATTGACTTCAGGACGCGGGCTTCAGCCCGGCCGACGTAGTGGTAGCTGGTGTTAACCAGGTGGGCGCTGTCCGAGGCGGGCTCAAGGAAGTAGAGCGGCGTGCCCATCCAAACGTCAGGGCGCTCCCGCGAAAGCTCCCACATGGCGAGAACTGGACCACGCGTCGGGCCTGTGGTGATACCGGCGCCCTGTTGGTAGACGATGACGTGCGGCTTGGTCGCCTGACCTGTGATCGCCACCACGTCATTTTGCATGTCATTGATAAGCTGGTCGAGAAGAGCCTTGTAGGTGGTCTTCGTCATGCTGCTGCTGTCTGACTCGCCCTGCATCCAACTAATCGCAGCGACCACGTAGGTTTTGCCTGCGGCGGTGGCAATCGCCTTGGCGCGCGTCACGTGGTCGATGAAGTTAGTATAGTAGTTCGCAGTGGCTGTCGGCACCTCGGCAGTGTCCGGAGCGGCCGTCTTGACCAGGCTGTTGATGCTCTCGCTGCCCTTGCCACACGCCGAGGCGAAGAAAATGAGATCGGACGGGTTGATCCCGTTCTCCAGAACGGCAAGCTCGACCGCGCCGTTGACTGTGCCCGAGCACACGGTCTCGCCGCGTGTGGTGAGCGCGTCGGGTGAGAGGTCGTCTTCGACCAGTGGTTTGGAAGTATCCATGGCCGACTGGTTTTGCCCCCCGAAGCCGTTGCCCGTCAGTGTGGTCTTGGGGCCGGCGCCGAAGGTGAGGTTGGAAAAGGGCTGGGTGACCGAGATCGCGGGCTTGCCCTGCGCGCCAATCGAGAGGCTTTGCCCGTAGGAGAGGAACCCAAACCAGATCGACGGGCTGGGCGTGGGGAGCTGCTGCGCAGCGGCCAGTGCCTCCCTGGTCTGGACCCTCGACGCACCAGAAGACGACGACCCTGCTCCATAGAGGTCCGGGATGTGGATTTTCTGTGTGCTGGAGTTGAAGTAGATGAGCGCTCGCCCGACAGCGTCTGCGGCGAGCGGGTAGATCGGGCCAGCACCGGAGTATTGGCGCAAGCCTTCGGCAACGCCGCCGACGTTGGCGCGCAGCCACCTATTAATCTCCTCTTCGACATCGAATCGCCCCTTCATCTCCCCCGTCGCCGGGTCGATGTAGAAGATCGCCTTCCCGACAGCGTCGACGATGAAGGGGATGATAGACGACAGTGAGCCCGTGAAGGCCCTGAGCGCGGTGGAGCCGAACAGCTCCAGCTTGCGCAGCTCCTGGATCGGGGCGCGGACATCGGCTTTGCCGGCAAGACCGGTGGGACCGATCCAGACCCAGCGACCCCACGTCAAATTGAGTGAATACTTGCCCGCGTTCGGGACACTGGCGCCGTCGTACCCCGTTGAGGTCGCCTGCAGGTGGGTACCCGTATCGGCGTCTATGACCTCGGCTCCCTGTCCATCAACGGTGCTCGTCAGGTTCAGGAGATCGGTCCAATGAGGGAGGGTGCGCGCCACAGCCTGGGCGTTGGCTGCCACCATCTGCGTAATGTCGCGCGCCGCTTCGGACCCTGACTTGGCAGCGATAGAAATGGCTGCTGCAGTTTCGGAGGCCACGCGCGCCGCAGCGGCGCCACTGCCGGCGTCGGCCGCTGCGGCCTTCGTCGCCCAGTGCTTGGCCGAGTAGAGCCCCGGTTGCACCTGCTGATCCTCTGGCGCGTTGGCAAAGTCCTTGGCCAGGTCGCGAGCGGTCTCGGTGGCCGCCAGAACGGCGGTCGCCACCACATCGTTGTTCAGCCGCAGGATGGCGCCTTCGCGGATCGCCATCAGCCGACCGTTGCCTGGCAGTCCGCCTTCGTCGATATCTGACCCGCTGTTCGTCTTGAGCGTGATGGCCACGCCGCCATTGATGTGAACGACAACTGGCGATGCCGTGTTCGTGCCGACCACGGGAATGATGATGGCCGTGCCATCAACGACTGGCAGCGCTGTGACAAGCTGACGAACGTTGACGGTGTCGCCGTCGCCGATCGACGCGGGGATGATGCTGTAAGGCAGCGGCAGCGCCCAAACCCACTGGCCGCCGGACACCTTGTAGATGCCGATCTTGTCCGGGTCCGGATCGGCGTAGACCCAGGGCGTCACTTGGGCGGTGGTCGCGGGAAGGTCGGCCTCTGTGTCATAGAGGTTGCCCACCATGGTGGCGAGCCGCATCGGGTCGCTCGCCACCAGTTGGGCCGCAAGGTCCGTCACCCGCTGGCGCGACGTCGTTCCGCCGGCGTTGCCGAGGATGCTGTCCACCGTGGTGGCAAGCGGGAGGTTGGAAGATTGCACGCCGCCGTCAGCCATGATGTCACCTGATATTGACGTTGAAGGGACCGGACAGCGGGCCAGCCAGGCCGTCCGAGTTGAGGGGTTCGAGCCAGAAATGGTGAGTGCCGATTTCGAGGCAGGTCGCCGTCTCGACGAACACGACGACGTCGTCGATCGATCCGTCGAAGTCCTCGTCGGCCGCAAGAGAAAATGCAGCGTTGCCGGCGACGGCGACCAGGCGATCGGAAAACTGGCCGTTGGTCGAGCGCGCAACACCAGGCACTGACGTGCCACCGACGAGCGCCGGCACCACGGCACCGGCGGTCCGGCCAGAGACCGTAAACTGCACGCGGTAGGCCTTGCCTGCGGTCAAAGACAAGGTCTGCAAGATCTCGCCGGCGTCGCCGGGCGTATGGGTTGCGACGCCGTCGACGACATCCCAGTCGTACCCATGCGTCCACGCGGCGCCGCTGGAAAAGCTCCCGGCCGTGATGATCGACTCGCGCGTTCCATCGCCCACCGGCTGGGAATAGCTCTGCGACGGCACCACGGCGATCGGCGCGCCGGCGGCGTCCGTCGAACGATCGAGCGTCGAGGACATCGAACGGTAGATCTGCACCGAGACGGTGTTGGGATCGTCCGTCGACGAGAACATGACGACGGCGCCGCCGAGCAGCGGAGCAATCGAGATCATGGCGTCGTCGAGGTCGGTTGGCGCCGGCTGGTCGTTGCCGCCCACCGTGATCATCACCACGGTCGTATACGAGCCGGGGATGCCTGCAGGCGACACGCCACGGCAGCGCAACTGGACGGGATCGCCGGTGGCATAGACGTCGAGATCTCGGCCGCCATCGACGGCCGGGAACGTAACCGTCGTCCAAACCGTCGCGCCGTTGAGGCGGTGCTGCAGCTCGAAGGTCTGGCTCTCGATCGAGCCGGAGCCCGGCGCGACCAGCACGCTAATCCGGCCGGCAACGCCGGTACCGGCAAAGCCCGTCTTGATCGACGTGATCTTGGGCGCTGGCGGCTGGCCCGTGTTGTCGCCTACCTCGGAGCCGGCGCGGCCTGACCAGGCCGGCGGAACCTCTTCGTCCGTCAGCTCGTCGATGATGGGCGCGGCTTCGACCAGGCGCAGGGCGCTGGACATTTCCTCCCCGGCCTCGACGCGGGTGACGACCAGCGGCACCGACTCGGTGAGCAGCTCCCCGAAATGGACGATATCGCCCTCGATGGGAAGCGCGCCGGTCCCCTCCAGGAGCACCGAGCGCTGCTCTCCGACGATCGCCAGTACCGGCCGCAAAACGCTCTCGCCGATCGTGTCGTCCTCGTCGGCAAAGACACGAAAGCGAATGCCGTAGTTTCGCCCGTCGACCATGGTGACCAGGTCGTCGAGCACCACCAGGCGATCACCCGAGACGGCCACCACCCTGGCGGCCACTTGCGTGCGCTCGAGCACGTCGTAGGACGCGGCAACCAGGTCGCCGCGCGTGGCGACGCGCGCTGGTCCATCCTGCATGCAGCTGAAGGTGTCCGGCCGATAGAGCGCCTCGTACATACGCCGACGGGCCTCGATCCAGATCTCGTCGGGGTCGGTCTTTCCGGGCAGCTCGAGCTGCTCCGTGAGCGTGATGGGGCCAGAATGGCCCGGCCACGGAATGAGACGCTCCGCCTGCTTGTAGTCGTTGGTCGCGTCCAAGAACTTCACCCGGAAGCCGTGTGGCGGCACGAAATAGGTACGAGACCATTTGAAGTCCCAGCTGTTGCGGGGGTTGATGTGATCGACCACCAGCTCCTGCGGCCGGTCGATGACGACGGACCAGCGCTTGCCGTCGTGGCGCGGCGACGCCCGCCCAGCAACGGCGATATCGGTGAGGCGCTCGCGCAGCGTCCTGTCGTCGTCGTGCGGCGCGTCGTATTTCAGGTCGTGAAGCACACAGAAGGCGTGCCAGTCGGCAAAGGTCGCAAGGTCGATTTCCGCGTCCGTCACCGGCCGGGGGTTGGACCGCGACTGGAGCGTGTAGCGATAAATGCTCGCCGGGTTCCGCGTTTCCCGCGCCACCCAGGTTTCGGTCTCCGCATCCCAGTCGAGGCAGCGGCGCGAGGTCAGTGCGTTGAGGTTGTCGAGCGTCCCGTTGAGCTGGTAGGTTGCCTTGACGCGCACGGCGACGAGCGCCAGCGGCCAAGGAAACGCCAGCGGGTATTCGGGGCGCAGCGTCTGGATTGCCAGCCAGCTCGATCGCGCCTGTGTGCGCGTCGACGTCTGCTCGTCGGTTAGGCGGGTGAGCTCGATCTCGTAGCGGCCGCGCTCGGCAAAGTTCCAGCTGTATTGGCGGTAGATGCCCTCCAGCTTAGCGGCGCTGAGATTCAGCGTTACGACCTCGGCCCAGTCGGTGGTGGTTGTGGCGGTCAGCCGGCGCCGCTGGCGGATGCGGATGCTCACCGTCATCGAACGCGTATTGCCCGCGTCGTCGACGGTCCCAAGGCCGCTTGGAAAGCCGATGATCACGCTGCAACCGGACGCATCGGCGCCGGTGGTGCGCACGACGGGCGTCTCGATCGAGGCGCCGGCGATGACATTTCCCGCGTCGTCGCGCGGCAGCGGGCGCACCAGCTCTGCGCCGACCGACTCCTCCACCACCTGGCGCGGGTAAAGGGTCAGCGGCGTGTCGGTCGAAAGGCCCTCGCGGGTCTCGATCTCCACCTCGTCATATTCTTCGATCGCCGTCTCGCCGATCCTGAGGCTTTCGATCTTCAGGCCATGCGTGCCACCGTATCCGACGCAAAAGACGGCGCGGATGTACTGCACGTCGCCGACGATCTCCGAGTAGGATCGAGCGGCAAAGGGCGGCGCGTAGCGCAGCTTCCCGGCCGGGTCGGGGATCACGCCGTCAGGATTGAAGGCGTTCTGCCAGCCGGAGATGGTGAAGGTCTCGGCGCGGTTTGTGTCGCGCGTTCTGGGCTTGGCCGGCGGGATCAGGGCGTTGACCAGCAGCGACCCCACCACGGTGATGCCGGCGCCGATGATGCCGGCCCAGGCCGAGGCGCCGAGACCCCATGTACCGGCGAGCGCCGGCGCCCATAGCTGGCCAAGGGCGATGGCGGCAATCGATACTACGACCATCAGGATCGACTTGAGGATCTGCTTTCCCGGTACGACGCGGATGACGACGCGCACGCCGGGCTTCGGCCGCACCACGGACCAGGCATGCCGCTCGATCACCGCCATGCCCTGCGGCGTCACGAGGGTGACGCGCATGTGATCGAGGTCGCGCTCGGTGGCATCCGGCAGCGTCACGGCGATGATCTGGGCGACGTTGAGACCGAAATAACCAGGCAGCTCTAGATCGACACGGCCGGCGCCAGGGTCGAGAAGAGGCGCGGCGAGCACCGGGATGGTGGCGGGAGCGGTCATTGCACGCCCCCTGAAACGTCGTTTGAAGCCGCTTTGACGTGCCTGTAAATGCCAGTCAGGCGATGGCCCCAGGTGCCCGTCTCGAAACGCTCCACCTTGGCGCAGTCGTCGGCTGTCACGTGCAGCATCAAGCCGCGATCGACGTAGAGGCCGACGTGGGTGTCGAGGTGGCCCCGGCGGAACAGCAGCACGTCGAACGGCCGGGCGTCGAACACGCGGGCCCATACAGGGTCGGCGCGCTCGGCCGCCACCAGCGCGGCCACCTCGGCTTGTTCCTCTGGCGACGCATAGGCGCCGGCATAGTCGGGTAGCGCGATGCCGAGCTGCTCGGCATAGACCAGCACAACGAGGCCCCAGCAGTTGCAGCCGTCATGGCTGGCGCCGAAGCGGTCGAAGGGGGTGCCGACGTAGTCGTTTGTCCAGCTCTTGACGATCATGCGAACAGCCCCGGAAAGAAGTCCTTGGTCATGCGGTGGCCCGGCGAGCGCTCCTCCTCGATGTCGGCGCGGCTGATTTCGAGGCGCACCTCCGCCGCATCTCCGTCGGCCGTCTTCATCTCCAGGCCGGTCCACTCGGCCTCAATCAGCGACGGCGACGAGGCCAGCACCACGGCCATGGCGATCGTCGCCGGCGTCGTGAAACTGCGCAGCAGCTTTGCAATGTCGTTGTCGACGTTTTCGAGGATCAGCGTCGCCGAGGTCGGCGCGTCGTCGAGGTCGGAGGGAACCAGCGTCGAGGCCAAGACGAACAGATAAGGTTCGGTGGCATCCATCCAGGTCGAGCGGGTGCCGTACATCAGCGGCTCGTCGGACAGGCGTTCGGTGTTGTCGGTCGACAGCAGCACCGGCTCGTCGAGATCCGGATGGGTGATGTGGACCAGGACGACGTAGACCTGGTCGGACGATACGGCGTCCTGCATCAGTCGGGCGTTGAGGGAGACCCGCCTCATGGCATCACCATCACGCTGAAGGCCAACCGAAAACGAACGCCCTCGATGGTCTGCTTCGGCAGATCATCACCGAAAAATACGAGCCACTGTGCGGACAACAGAATGGGCTGCCCTCCTTCCGTCAGCATGGGATTGCCGGCGCCGTCGAGCAGCGCCCAGCCGTCGGTCGTCGGGTCGGGCATATAAAAGGGCTTGGCGCCGAACGACGTATCCTCCTTGTAAAACTGGTCGAACACGGCCCTGCCGGCGCGGCTCACCACGATCGACAACGCAACTGTCTCCGGAACACCCGAGAACCTCCGGCTGAAGGCAGGCGGCAAACCTTCGGTCTGACGCTTGCGACGGGCCTCGAACGGTGATTGCGACCAGCTGTCGCGCTCGGGTTTGGGCAGGCTGGCTGGCCAGGTGGGGATGGTCATCGCCTGATCCCTCCCGACCGCATGCCATACTTCTGGCGCATCGCCCTGTCGGCCCCGCCGCCCGGCGTCGCCACCGCGTCGCCCACCGCATCCGACAGCACGAACTTTTCCTGTCGTCGGCCCCGGCTGTCGCGCGTGGTCTCGTGCTCCACCCTGGCGCCGGAGTAATTGTTGATCTCGATGCTCGTGCCCGAATCCTGTCCGCCCTGACCGTCCCACGAGGCGCGGACGCCAAGCCGGCCGGAGCGGTCGCGCGTCAGCGGGAAGATACCCTCGGGCTCTCCGACCTCTCCCATCACGCCGGCGCCCTTGGCGAAGGCAAACACGGTCGGCGTCGAAACCACCTGGTTGGCGTAGTTGTGGAGGCCGCGCGCCGGCGGCACGCCGCCAAGCGCGTAAAGGGTGAACGCCGATGCATTGTTGGCGCCCCAGCCGCCGCCGCCGAACAGGCCGCCGATACCGCCGAGCAGCGACGACCAGAAACCGCCGCCCGACGATCCTCCCGCGCTGGAGAAGGCGTCGAGCAGCTGGCCCAGCACCGAACCGAGGCCGGGGATGAACTGGTCGGCGATGCCGGCGACGCCATTGCGAAGCACTGAGAACGAGGCGCTGAGTCCGCTCACCTGCTGTTCCGCCCAGCCGGTGCCGTAGGGCGACACGCCGGCCGGCATCATCGCCGCCTGTTGTGGCGTCAGCGACAAGCTAGGCGGATAGCCCGAGGCGGTGCCGCTGGCGCCCTTGGCGCTGCTGGCAAAGGACTCGAGGCCCGTCGTCGCCGTGCCCAAGGCCGCGTTGAACTTGTCGACATAGGTCGAGCCGCTCGTACCAAGAATGTCGGTGGCATTGGCACCTTGCGCCAGCGGTCGGCCGGAGAACCACATGCTGGCCGCGTCGTTGGCATTGCCGAACCGGCTGAGGTAGCCGCCGAAGATGCGGTTGAACACGGCATCCTGCGCCGCCGGATCGGCCAGAAAGGCGGAAGGCGACATGGAATAGCCCAGCGCCTGCTGCGTCCACGGGCCGACGTTGGAGCCCATCACGCCGTAGCGCCCATAGGCGCGGTCGCCCGAGGCGGTCACCGGGCCCAGCGCGCCATAGCGGCCGCTACTCTCGATCGAGGCGATCGCCTCGCGATATTTGGCGAGCAAGTCGGTACCGCCGACCAGGCCGAGGCCGTTGCTATTGGCAGCGGTCAGGTTACCGAACAGCCCGCCGGCGCCGGCGCCGCCGAAGGTGATGAACACCGGGTTGGCGGCCGAGGCGCCGCGCGCCGTACCGCCCAGCAGGCTCGACGCCAGGTCGCCGAACAGCCCGCCGCCGGCCTCGCCCTGGCGCCCGAGCAGCCCTTGCGTGATTTGGTCGGTAAAGAGACCAGATGCGAAGTTCAGCGCCGTCTTGCCGATCGACTCCCAGTCGCCCTCGATGAGCGAGCCGAGGATCGAGTTGGTGGCCGACCTGAGGCCGTCCAAGCGCCCGATCGCGTCCTGCTGCGCCTTGGTCAGCTTGTCCATGTCGCCGGCAGCGGCGCCATAGCGGGCGCCGGCCTCGGCGATCGCCCGGCCGAGCTGCGGCGTGATCTCGATGCCGGCGCGGGTGTACTCGTTGTAGAGCCGCATCTGCTCGGTCAGGTTAGACGCCTCGCCGGCGGAGAGGCCAAAGGTCGAGCGCTGCTGAGCGACGGCGCGCTCCAGCTCGGCGGCCGATCGGGCGGCGTCCTGCAGCGGCTGGATGGCGGCCGAGCGTGTGGCGGTCTGGATCTCCAGCTCTCGCGCCTTGCGCAGGTTGTCGATCGCTTCTTTCGCACCTTCGGCCTTCTGGATCTCCAGGTCGTAGCGGGCGTTGATCTGCGCGATGGTCGCCGGCAGGCCGGTCAATCCGACACCAGCGGCCGAGCGCTGCGCCTGCTCCAGCGAGCTGCGGCTCGACGCCGTCTCCTGGGCGAGCGCGTAGGCGCGGGCGATGCGCTCCGCCTCGGCGACCTCTGCCTCGGATCGACCGCCCTGGCGCAACGCTTCAATGCGCGCCTGGGCAGCGGCGATCGAGGCCCGTTCGGCCGCGGTACGAGCGAGGATCGCCTGGGTGCCGAGATCGTCCGACTGGCGGGTGAGATCGAGCTGCTCGCGCAGCCGGTCAAGGGCACGCTCGCGAGCCTCGACGGCGTCGTCGCGCTGCTCGCGGTTGGTCGCTTGACTGATGGTTGCCTGATATTGCCGCTCGATCTCCTGCTCGCGAGAGAGCGGCAAACTGCCCATTGCCGCCAGCTTCGGCAGCTCGGCACTATAGCTCTTGAGCCGCTCGGCCAGGCGCTCGGCTTTGGCACTCAGCTTGGGCAGATCGTCGGCCGCACCAACCACGACCGCGCGTAGATTCTCTGTTTCCCGCGTTGCATCGATAATGCTTTGAATGAGCTTCTTGAGATCGTCATCGGCCGTTTTAGTTCCGATGTCGGTGAGCTGTTTGCGAAGGTCGGCGAGCGCTCTCCCGCTGTCGTCGGTCGAGCCGATAAACGTCCGGAGTTGGCTCTCGATCGGCAGCGCCGGTCCCAGCACCATGCCGCTGCTCTGGTCGAAGAAGCGAGCTCGCAGCGCATTGCGTTCCCGTTCGAGCTCCGCTGCCAGGTTGCTTTTCAGATCGGCGGCGTTCTGGCCAGCCTGAAACGCAAGAATACTCTTCTCTTCCGTCCGCAGCTTGCCGACATTAACGGCGGCGTCGCCGTAGGCATCCTTGATCCGCTTGACGAGCTCTTCGTGGCGGGCGAGCGCCTCCTCGGTGCTCGGTCCATCGCGGCGCGTGACGGCGTAAATGCCCGCAATAGCCAGACCGGCGGCACCGGCGGCCGCCGTCAGCAACGGAAAGCGCGTGATCAAACCGCCGATTGTCGACGAAATGTCGGACATGGCGCCGGAAACGCCACCCTCCCACATCTGCATCGTTTGGAAGATCTGCGGTGCCTGGCTCGCCGCGATTTGGCCGGCTGGCGCGCCGAGCATGGCCATCGTCAGGACGTCGTTACCTTGCAGACCGAGCTGCTGCCAACCAAAGCCTCGGCGCGCTGCTGTGGCAGCACCAGCGACACCCTGCGCTTGTGCCTGCGCCGTTCCCAGCCCCTTGATCGCCGCGATCGTCGACAGCGCCTGTGTCCGCTGCCGGGCCAGCGCGGCCGTCATCTCGTCGGCCGACAGCGCCCCCATGGCATGGGCGGTGCGGATCTCCGTCTGCGCCGCCTTGTACTGCTGGATGGTGGCGAACAGCGGGTTGTACTTGGCGCGCAGGTTGTCGAGCGCCATGCCCTCGGACGCCAGGATACCCTGCCATGTCTTGGCCTTGGCGGCGCCGTCGTGCAGCCCGTCGAGGGCGGTATCGAGGCCCTGCACCTTGGGCGTCGCCTGGGTGGCGGACTCACCGATCGACTGGATGGCCTGCCGGGTCTCGCCGGCGCCGGCCTTGGCGCGGGCGGCATCGAGATCGACGCCAATGGAGACACGGAATTGGTTGGCCATCACTCGTCCCGTTTGTTGAGCAGCGGCCGCGCCGCCCGTTCCATGTGTCTGAGATCCGCGAACGTCCCCGGCGGCGACCCGAGGTCATCCAGCACCAGTCGGCAGGCCACGTAGTCGAGACCGACGTAGAACAAACCCGCCATCGTCGGCGCCACCCGCCAGCTCGTCTCGCACTCCAGCCAGGCCGCGATGGCTGGCTCGTTGGCCGGGTGGATCTCGATCGTCGCTTCGTCGGCCGCCGTTGCCGTGATCGTGACACCCATGTCCTTGAACTGTTGGGACACGTCCTCGTCGACAGTGGCCGGCTTGTCCCTTGGCGTCTGGTCCAGATAGGCGGCGGCCCAGGCCTCCACCGCCTCCGTCAGTTTCCCAGGCGGGCCTTGTCCTCGGCGATCGCCTCGGCATAGGCCCGGTTGAGGGCGGCGCGCACACGGTCCATGTTGTAGAGCTCGCCGAACGTCTTCTCGTCGAAGGCGATCGGGTTGCCCTTGTCGTCGACCACGTTGCGCCAGCCGACCAGCACCCGCCGCACGGCCTCCTTGTCGTGCGCCTCCAGCTCGTCGCCGATCGCTTTCAGTGCCTCTTCGTCGAGGTCCGGCGAGAGCCGCGCCATGATCTGCCGCCGCGCTTCGGCCGAAGCCTTGGCCTCGGCGCGGTCGATCAGCCGAAACTCGGCCTCGAACTCCTGCTCGATCAGCTTTCCCGGCTTGTCCGGATCCGGCTCGTACACCTTGACCGGCCACCAGAACGTCAGGTTGGGAACGACTTTGAACATGGTTGGAACGCCCTTTGAAACCGCCCAGAGGCGTCACTTGACGGTAATGGTGAACTCGTCGTTGCCCGTGTCCGGCAGGAACATCAGCGGCAGCGTGTTGTTGAGGATGCGCTGCTTCTCGCCATAGGTCGGGCGGCCGATCTGCACCTTCGGCGCGTCGAACTGCACGATGTGGCCAGCGGTCACGCCATGCACCAGCGCCAGCACGCCGGTTGTGTGCGCCTGGGCCGTCGCCAGCCAGTTCTTGGTGGCGAGCGACACCATTTCCAGGATGGCCGAACCGGTCATCTGCCGATCGACGATCTCGACGGCTTCGGCGCCGATCAGGAAGCGCGGCTCCACCTGTCCGCCGAGATCGAAGGTGATGCCCTCGGCAATGCGGCTGGCGCCGTGCAGCGACAGCGTCGTGTTGGCCTTGTTGACCGGCACCGGCTTGATGAAGTCGGTAACGTCCACCGCCGGCAAGGCTACGTCGGCAATCGTGCCGATGAGACCGGTGAAGACGAAGCGGAAGCGCGGAATGGCGCCCGGCTTGACGTCCATCGTCACGGTGCCGCGCGCGTAGACCAGTGCCTGGTTCACGCCGTCGTTGTTGAAATGGATCGTCACCGTTTCCTGGCCGGAGCTGACCGGCGAGTAGACGACGTCCGTGTCGGCCGTCACCACCTCGGCGAGTCCGCAGGCGCGCAGCAGGGGGCCGTAGGCCGGCGCGGTGCCGGCGGCGCCGGCGCCGGCGATCTCCACCTCGCCGGTCAGACGGGCGTAGTTGCCGTCCAGGATGATGCCCTGGTGCCCCATGTAGGGCAGCACCAGGTCGCGGCTGAGGTCGTTGCCGAGCAGCGGTTCAAGGCTGACGTTGACCATCAGCATGGCGTTGGCCGCGCCGGTCGGCGTCGCGTCGGTGCCGGGGGTGGTCTCGATCTTGGCGAGGATCGCCCTGTTGCGCCACTTCTTGGCCATGTCAGTTGCTCCTCTTGGCGGGCTTGGTGGCAGCGGCGGGCGCCACGTCGGTGGTGACCTTCGTCTCGGCCGGGACGGTGACGTCCACCTCGGCGACGGGTTCGGTGCGGCGCGTCAGCGCGCCGGTCTTGGGGTCGCGGCTATACGAGCCGCCCTCGGAAATCCCGGCCATCAGGTCTGTTCCTCCTGGTAGTAGGCGGTGCCATAAGTGTCCTGCCACCACACGGCGCCGCCCTTGGCCTGCACCAGCTCGCCGGAGACGTGCTCCAGCGGCTCGAAGGTGGTGCCGCCAAAGCCGATGAGCTGGGCGCGTTCCCAGGCGAGCATGGTTTCGAGCTCGTCGGCGGCGGGTTCGCCGAGGGGCTCCGCGAGCTGCTCGAATATGATGACAACCGCGATGTCGCAGGCCGTGCGCTGCATCACCGGGCCGTTCATGCGGTCGTTCGGCTCGGACGCCTCCCGCACCATGAACACGTAGCTGGCAGGGAGCTGCGGCGGCCGGTCCGTGAGCTGCGCCAGGGCGACGGCGCCCTCCACCAGGGCGAAGGGCGTTCCGGCCACCAAGAGGCGTTGGCGGATCTCGGCGATCACGGCGTGCCCTCCATGTAGTAGTCGGCGACGATCTGGATGACCTCGCCCTGGTCGTAGTCGTCGAAACCGAGGAACGGACGCGCCGGCACCGTCACCTTGTGCTCGCCGATCGTCACCCAGCTCTCGAAGTTGCTGCGCGAGCGCGAGCGGAAGCGATAGTCGATCCGGTCGGACCGCTTGTCGTAGAAGCGGTAGATCCGCTGGCTTCGGGCGTGCTGGACGATTTCGGCGCCGAACTGGTGCGGGCCGGCATAGATCACGTTGGTGCCGGCCTCGGCGCTGTCGTTGTCCGACGAAGACGTGAGCGAGCCGTAGAGACGGCCGCTCACCCGCAGCATGTGGTCGTAGCCACGCGCCCGGCCGTTCACCCGCCGGTTGGCGGTGCGCGGGCTGAGGCGGCCCCACTTGACGCCACCAGGCCCCGTCTCGCGCTCGATGCGGCGCTGGGATGAGGTGACGAGATAGGCGCCGATCGACGCCATGAGCGGCCGGCGATCGTCGGCCCGCCTGGCGTAGTCGTCGATCGCTTCCAGGACGACGGCGTCGTCGACGGTGATGCTCGCGCCGGCCATCACATGTCCCTCAGGCTCTGGCGGGTGAACACCCGGCCCGACGGGTTGGCCCGGATGACGCCGCCGCCGGCGGCCGCAGGCGCGATGCCTTCGGCTTCGATGACGACGAGTCCCTTCGCCACGTCCTGCAGCCAGGTGGTCGCTTCCTTGTGCGCAAGGTAGACGGGGCTGTCCTTGTCGGCCGCCTTGCCGTGAAGGTAGTAGCGGGCGATATCGCAGGCCTTCTTGGTCAGCGCCTCGGGCACGCTGGTGAGCGGCAGCTGGTAGCGCCGGGCGACGTAGCCGTTGATCGTCGCCTCGGCATCCGTCAGGGCACGTGCCACCACGCTCTCGTCGATCGTCGACGCCGGCTTGTTCGTCCGGTCGGTGAGCTGCACCAGCTCGGTGCGGCCGAAACGGTCGATCAGATCCTGGAGCGTGGCGTAGGCCATCAGAGATACTCGACGGTGAGGTTCGGTTCCTTTTCGAGCAGTGCGAGCTGCTCATCGGAAAAGCGGTCGATCGGATGCTCGACGGGCGCCTTGCTGTGCCGCATGCCCGCCCGGCGGAACCCCTCGATCCGGGACGTGATGCGGATCGTCTTGGGCGTCAGGCCGTCGAACGCGTCGGAGATCCGCTTGCGCGCCACGCCGGCTCCGGTCGCTTGGCTGGCGGTGTCGGTCGCCGGCGGGGGCTCGGGCTGCGACTGCGCCTCGCCGATCGAGGTGTCGGTCGCCGGCAGGTCGCCCGTCGCGGCCTTGCCGGCGGCCTCACCGGTTTCCGTCGCCTGCGCGGGGGCGTTAGCAGCCTCCGCGCTCGACGACGGTGCGCCCTCCATAACGGACGTGGGCCCCGGCTCTGCGGTGTCGGGGGCAACAACGGACGGGAGCCCCCCGGAAAACTCGGTGATGACGGCGCCAAGCGTGCCATCCTCGGCGCGCTGCAGCGGCATGACCGCTTCATGGCCGACGGCGCCGACGGTCGGCTGCTTTGGGATGGCGGGTTTGGTGGTGCGCTTGGCCATGGGTGCCTCTCTCGGAGTTTGCCGGGCCGGTGGCGTTCGCCGGCCTGGGAAACTCCGTCCCGACGCGAGGCCGGGACGGAGGAAGAGACGACGGGACCCACCCGTCGTCAGGCGAGCCAGGGGACGACGAGCAGCTCGGCGGAACCGGCCCACTTGTTGGTTTCGCCGCCGTTGACGAGCTGGGACGCAAGAAGAGCGCGGCCAGCACCTTCGAGGGTGGGCGGCACTACAAGCAGGTTCGGCATCAGGCCGAGCGGACGGCCGTGATCACCCTTCATGCCGCTGATGGCGGCACGCGCCGTCTCGTAGTGCGCGGCGTCCAGCGTCTGCTTCGACCCCCAGGCGAACTGCCAGAAACCGAAGCCGACATTCGAGCGGGCGTCGGCGCCGTATACGAACTCGTTATTGTTGAAGACGTTGTCGTCGTCGGGGTTGTCCTTGGCGACGAACGAGAAGTCCTTGCGGCGCTGGTAGATCAGCGGCTTCAGCGGCCGGTTCGTGCAGAGCAGGAACCAGGGCGTGCCGTCGCCGCCGTCGGTGTTGGCGACGGACTGCTCCTCGCCGTCGGCGTCGAGCACCGGATGATCGGTGTCGAAGAAGTTCTGCCCGTCATAACACTTGCTCGAAAAGCCGTTCTTCAGAAGATCGAACACCAGCTCGTCGGGCAGCGACTGGGTGGACGCGCCCATCTCCTCGAACAGCGGCACATAGATGCCGAGGTTGTCGGTCTCGATGTCGTCCTTGTCGACCGCGACGGTCAGCTCCCACTTCTTCTCCTTGATGGAGTAGTCGTGCTGCTCGAGCGAGTGGACGAGGCGAGCCCCGATCCATTCCCGAACCTTCGGGATCTTGCCGAGCCAGCCGTACTTCTGTTCCTTCTGGCTCGCCGGCACCACGGTGGCGACACGCGGATACTGCGACGGCGCCTGGCCGAGACCACGCTGATAGGCGGCCGAGTAGCCGACGCGCAGGCTGTTGAGATTGGCGGCATTGACTTCCATGGGAGTCCCCTGGGCGTGGTTGAGTGAGGCGGCGCCGGCGGCGCCGTCAGATGGTGGAGATCTCGAAGGTGACGACGGCGGCCGAAGCCGTGGCATTGGTGCCGCCCACCGTGACGGACAGGCCGTCGCCGGCGGCCACCACGTTGGCGGCCGAGGGCGTGGCGCTGTCGACATCGCCGGCGGCCGAACCCGCCTGGGTGACGGTGATGACACCGTCGGTCACCGCCGTGGCGCCGATCTTGGCGGTCAGCGTGGCGTCGCCCGTGGTGAGGGCGCCCTCGATCACCGACCAGATCTTGGTGATGCGGCCGGCCACCGGTGCAACGACGCGATAGACGTTGCTGCCGACCAGCGTCGCCACCCGGGTGGAGACGTAGGTCTTGCCGTTCTTGATCGCGGCGCCGAGGTCGTCCTCGCAGAACTCGATGACGACACCCTGGTCGTCCACATCGCGGATGAAACCGGCCGGCGACCGAGTGAAGCCGCCAGAGGTCTTAGCCACCGTCTGATCGTCGACGACATAGGCGAGATTGCCGATATCGGCGATGGTGATCTCGTCGGTAGACGCCGAGTTGGCGAAGCGGAAGCAACCCTCGCGCACGTCGATGCGGAGGTCGCCCGCCGAGCCGTCGGAGTTGTCGACCCGGAGCATAGCGACGCCGGCGCCGCGCAGACCGAGGGCCGTCTGGCCCTTGACCGCGTAGCCCGAGGCGTTGCGCATGACGATGCCGCCGGCAAAGATCAGCGCCGAGGCGGCGAGCAGCATGCTCTTGATGTCGCCGCTGGCGCGCGGCGTGTTGCGATCCTTGGTGAGGGCGGTCATCAGCCTTGCTCCTTCTCGCTGGCCCTGGCCTTCAGGAACTCTTCCTTGCTGAGGCCGAGCGCCCGCATGGCGGAAACGTCGCTGTCGCTGAGATCGGCCTCGCCGGTGGCGGGCTTCTGGCCCTTCACCTGAGCCGAGGTCAGCACCGGCGCGGCCGACACGAACGCCTTGAAGGCGGTGACGTCGGCGGTGTGCAGCGAGATCGCCCAGTCGCGCAGCGCCGGCACGATCTTGCCGGCCTTGATGGCGTCGTCGACGTCGGTCTCGGCGGCCGACTTGGCGATGTTCGCCTTCAGCGCATTCAGGTCCGCCTGCAGGGCGGTCACCTGGGCGACGGGCACGAACTTCGTCGGGTCGGGCGCGGCGGTTGCGGCGGCCGTCATGGCCGAGGTCATCGCGGCGGTGATGTCGCCGATCGGCGTCCCCTCCGGCTTGCCGACCAGGGCGGCCATCGCCGAAACGCCGGCAACGATCGATTGGGCGGCCGTGTAGACGGCGTCGTCGGTGGCGTCCTCGGGCAGGCCGAGGAGCTTCTTCAGCTTGGGATGCATGGGATCTCGATCCTCTGCGGGTTGAAAGATTTCCACCGCGTGGGCCGACACCTCGGCCATCTGCAGGTTGGGAACGTTGGTCAGGCTGGCCATGTTCAAGCCCAGCACGTGGCCGTCGGCCGTGTGAAACAACACCGGCGACAGATAGCGGTACTCCTTGGCGGCGATCGCGGCCGCGGCGTTGGCGGTCCACTCGACGCGGCCATAGAGGCCGTCGTCGCGAGCCTCGATCTCCTTCACCCAGCCGGCGGCCGGCGCCGGCTTGCCGCTCTCGGCCGCTTTCAGCGTCTGGTGCTCGTAGTCGATCACCATTTCGGTGGCGCCGTGATAGCGGCGGGTCGCCTCGGCGATCTTTTCGATGCGCGCCTTGTTGCCTGCGATGAACGGACCGCGCCCGTCGCGGCCCGAAAAGGTTCCGGCCGGCATCAGCTGCACCCACGGCTGGGCGCTATCGCCGAGTTCAACGACGAAAGCGGACGCAAGCAGCTTGGAGCGGGTTGAGGCGGTTTTCAGCATGGGTCGACCATCCCAAATCAGGCATGGCCGAAACACCCACGCACATGCGTGAGGGGACCTCGGCTGTGTCAGCCGGGGTGATCGATCATCGCATCTGGATTAAAACGAGTTTCAAACGGGAAAATTCGTCCGTGGAGCCTCGTTCTGGGTCTGGAGGCTACACCGCTACCCCCAAACCTTGCAATGCCGTCCTGAGGCGAATTTCGCCAATGTCCCTTCGATGGTCACGGTATCGCTCCCTCGATCGGCGAGAACGTCGAAAGATCGAGCAGCGAAACGCGATCGACGAGCATGTAGGACCGCACCGAAAATGCCTCGATCGGCGTGCCGGCCTTGACTGCCTTGCGCCGGTAGGCGACCCGGAGGGCCAGCAAGCGGCCGTTGGCGATGAGGCGCGATGCCAGCACGTAAACCAGCGAGCTGTCCCGCCTGTCGAGCATCACGGCGGTCGGCCTGGCGAGCGCCTCAGGCAGGTTGGCGAGCAGCGCGGCGACCGTCTCGCCGTCCGCTTCGGCCGCTGTTGCGCTCTTCATGCTCCGGGCCACCTTGCGGGTGATGATGACCGCTGCGCTTGCTGGCGAGCTGCCACGCCGCCCGAGATCCTCCAGCACCTTTTGCGAGACCGTTCCGACGACCACCGTATCCGGCGCTGACGGACGTCGCCGATCGGCGGCCATGAACCAGGACCGGAACGCCTCGGGGTCGGTGGCGTCGTCATAGGCTGCAGCCAGCCTGGGCGGCGCTGTCACAAGCTTCTCCGCCCGGCGCAGCGCGGCCTCGATCGCCGCCTTGCCGGGGTTGTAGGCCCAGCCGGGGTCGATGCCGTCCGGCACCCGGGTAACTTCGCCGGTCCGCGTGTTGACAAAGTCGCGGAAGGTATCCTGCGGCGGCTCAAACTTCAGGACCTCGCCTTCGCGCTTTAGGCGATCGATGTCGCGCTGGCTGAGGCTCTGCAGAGTGCAGCGGCATCCCCAGCCGCAGGGCGGCGCCCAGGTGTCCCAGTAGGGATGGTCGACCGGCAGCACCAGATTGTGCCGGGCCCGGTGCGCCGGCCGCGTCCGCTCGTCCAGGATGGCGACATAGCGGAGGAAGGGCCGGCTGGCCTTGTTGCGCTCGAAGGCCGACCAGTGGCCGGCGGCGTAGGACACCCTCAAGTTGGTTTCAAAGATGGTTTTGAGGCGCTTCAGGCTGCCGAGCTGGACGACGCGCTCCTCGCCGGTGAGCGGGTCGGTGGCGAGCTTGCGACCCCACCACCCCTTATCTGTCAGCACCGGCCGCAGCGACCGCGAGAACTCCTCGAGGGTCTTGCCGTCGGCGAGCGCCGCCGTCATCGCCTTGTCGATGTCGGTGAGAATGTCGAAGCCGGCCGACTTGGCGACGGTGAAGGCCTCGGCATGGTCCTGCTCGAACAGATCCTGCCAGTTGAAACTCTCGGTCAGGTTCTTTCGCCGGCGGCCGTAGGCGGCGATCGCCTCGGCCGGCGCCAGGGGCTTCAGCACTACCGCCATGTCAGCCCTCGTCGCTCAAGGGCTCGTCGGCCTCGCCGGCGAGGCGCGCGGCGAACATCAGCCGCGCCAACAGCTCGGCCATCGCGTCGGTGCCCATCCCCCGGAAATGATCGGCCAGGATCCGCCGTGCCTCCTCGGGCGATCCGGCCGCGCCGATCTTCGCCTCCAGGCCGTCGATCATCGGAGAGACCATTTCCTCCCAGCCGTCGTCGACGCTGACGATTACCGCGTCGTCGATCGCGTCGGTGGGCGGCGCGCTCGCCCTCTGCGCCGACGTCTTGGCGGCAGGCGGCATTGGAGGATCTTGGTTATCGGGTTTGCCGTCGGACACGGGCGGCTGCGCCGACGGTCGCAGGATTTCTTCCTCGGGCTTCGGCTCGACTATGCCGAGCTTGTCGTAGATCGTCGCCACACCGACGCGCAGGCCAAACGGCACCATCTTGGCGATGTTGCTGGTCAGCTTGTCGACGTCGACCTCGTCCGGCCGGCCGATGCGGATCTTCGGATACTTCCGGCGCGGTCCGCGATTGAGATCGATCAGCGGGCGCACCAAGTCGCGGTTGAGCGTTGCCGCCAGTTGCTTCGCGTCCGATCGCTCGATGTCCTCGCGAACGCCGTCGTGGATCTTGCCCACGGCATAGCCGCCGGCGATCGCGTCGGTGGTGCCGGTCTGGCCAAGCACCAGCTTGCTCACCTGTCGATCGAGCCAGTCGGCGCGCTTCTCGTAGAGCTCGTGGCTACCCTGCACGTCGGCCTTGATGAACTCGATTAGCATGCTCTCGGGCACGATCGCCGAGTAGTCGGTTCCGATGTTGGTCACGGCTTCCAGCAGGATGTCCTTGTCCGCGTCCGAGGTGCCCTCGCCGTACTTGCCGAGCCGCAGCGGCTGGCCGTAGGCCTCGCAGAAGATCGCCCAGTCCTTGGTGGTGAACGCCTTGAACAGGTAGGTCCAGGCAACGGCACGTGCGATGCCGCCACGGATCGGCAGGCCGCTTTTCACCTTGGCCGTGTGCCAGATCCATTTGTAAGGCGCCAGGGGCAGATTGACGGCGCTGTCTCTCAGGTAAGGGGTCTCGCCGTCGACCAGGTCGAACGTGAACCAGGTCGGGTCGCGCCACTTCAGCGCCTTCGGCATCCATTGCCGCTCCGACGTGTCCCAGATGATTTCCGTCCCGGAAAAGCCCTTGCCGGTGGCGTCGAGGATGTCGATCAGCTCGGTCTCGAACTCGTCCCGCTCGGTCACTTCGCGAACCAGCGCGGCATCGGCTAGGCTCTCTGCGTCTTCGCCAGCCGGCTTGATGGTGATTTCAAGTCCGGCGACCTGGCGCTTTCGGATGCCGAGTACGCCGGCGTAATGAAGGTCGCGCTCCTCCATGTCCTCGGCCAACGCCAGATAGCCTTCCGGATCGCCCAGCACCGCCTGCTTCATCAGCCGGGCAAGGCGCCCCGGCGTCAAACCGGCTGCCTGGTCATAAGCGCGCGGCCTCCTCACGCTCGCGACCGTCGGCCCGCCCTGTTCCTTCTTGAGCGCCGCCATGTCGATCGGGCGCTCATACTGATCGAGCAACGGCATCAGAATGTTCCTTTCGAACGGCGATAACGAGAAAGGCGCTGGCGGCCGAAACGTGAATCGGCGGTGTCGTCGAGGCTCGCGCTGTCCCGCGCCTCGTCGAACTTCGATTGCTTGGTTTCGGCGCGCCGATAGGAAAACTCCTGCCACGGCCTATCCGACGCATAGTGCGCCAGCACCGCCGCGATCGCCGCGTCGCCGTGGCGCTTGCGTTTCTTGGCGCTGACTGCGCCTTCGCCGCGTTCGTTTGTGCGAAGCGTCGAGAGACGCGCCACGCCGTCGACGAGCTTGATGGCGCTGAAGTCGCCCTGCACGTCGGCGTGCCGGGGCAGCGACATGCCGACACCTTCGAGGGTGCGTTTGAGCGGCGGCATGTTGATCCGATACCAGTCGATCGAGAACTTGATCTGTTCGACGCGGCTCATGCCGAACTTCTGGGCAGTCTTTTCGGCCAACGATGCTCCGTTGCCGCCGGCATCCATCGCGCCCTTGACCAGGCGCGGCAGGCGCTTGCAGATCCAGAACACAACCTGCTCCTGCTGGTCGAACGGAATGTTCCGCATCTCCAGGATGAACGGCGTCTGTTTGAACAGCGTGTCCTCGATCTGCACCGGCCAGAACACGCTGAGGTCGGCCACGCGGCCGAAGTCCATGCCGAAGGCGGTCCGCAGCTTCGGATTGAGCCGTTCCAGCAAGGGAGCGACGTCGCGCTCCAGGAACTCCATCGCCGCCGCCCGGCGCTGCTCCTCGGGGCGCGCCGCGAACTCCGTCGGCATCTCCCAGCGCACGACAGGGATCTCCGACCTCATGCAGTTGGAGATCACGCCCGGCAAGATCCACGAGCCAGACCCCTCCGACGGAATGCAGAACAGCTCCTCGTCGGCGGCCTCGTCATAGTCGGCGATGACGCCGGCGCGCCATTCGGCCTCCTTCTCGATGCTCCACTCTTCGCCCTTGCGCTGACAAATGCGCTGATAAAGCCCGCCCTCCAAGGCGTCATCAAAGTCGATACGAACCAGGCCATACGGCAGCCGGCCGGCCCTGATGTCCTCGATCTTGCGGTTGAAGGGGTTGGCCTGGCCGTCATGGGTGGAGATGACCACCACCATGCCGCCCCAGATCGTGAGCGCGATCGCAGCCTTCATCAGCTCTTCGAGATCATCGTGGAAGGCGGCTTCGTCGATGATGACATAGCCGGCCTTGCCGCGCAGCGAGCGCGGCGACGACGGTAGCGCCACGACTTCAAAGCCAGATGCAAACTTGATCCGGAAGGCCTTGATTTGGCGAGTTTCCTTGGTTTTCGGGTCGTAGTCATCGAAAACCCACTCGCCGGCCTCGATCGCCACCTCGGCAACGAGCTTTGCCCACATGCCGACGACGTCGATGAACTCCCTTGCCATCTCGAGGTTGTAGCCGATGTACCAGACGTCCATGCCGCCGGCCTTGGCCTCGGCGCCGGCGACGAGGGCAGCGTCCAGCGCAAACGCCCAAGTCAGCCCGGTGCGGCGCGACTTTTCGATGAAGGTGACGGAGTATTGCAGGCGTGTCCGGATCGACTGCTTCTGGTAGGGAAGCAGAACGTCCATAACCGGAAGCATCGCCAGCTCGGGCGGCAGCCCGTAGAGCGACTGCCGCCGAAGCTCTGCCCACTCTTCCTCGGTAATCGCCCGGCCGACCTTGAAGTCGTCGCCATCGGGAAGCGCGCTCATCACACCTCCTTGTCGATGCCGAGTTCAGTCCTGAAGCGCTTGACGATGTCGCGGGACATGCCGGTCTTGCCTGTGACCTTCTCGATGGCGGCACTGGCCTTTTCGAGCTTCTCGTCCACTTCCTTTGCCAGTTGGCGCCGGCGGTTGCTCGAGACGGTTTGCGCCTGGCTGGCGGCCGCCAGGGCTCTCGCCAGTTCCATCGCGCCTTTCGGGTCGATACCCGCTTCGCCGGCTTCGGTCAGCACCTCAAACACCAGGGTCTTGATCGCCTCGGCGGCAATGACGGTGAGATTGTCGGACGAGTCGGGGTCAAACTTCTCAGCGAGGGTCGCGGCGATCTCGCGCGTCTGATCGAGGCGGCGACTGACGGTGGCGAGCTTGATCGAGTGCCGGTTGAACGCCGAGAAACTCGGAATGGTGAAATCCAGCTCGCCCCTGTGCTCCGCCGCGAGCTGCTCCAGCTTGAGGACGAACTCCTCGTAGATCTCCGTCTGCGTGCGGTTGCGGTCGCGCAGTTGCTCGGCCGCCCAGGCGATGACCGGCGAACACTCCTCGGGCAGCAGCTCTATGCCGGACAGCCGGCCCCGGCCGGCGCGCGCGGCCATCACACCCTCGGCAGACTGGGGCGCTTCACCCCGTCGAGAAAGGCTCGGCGGTCGACATGGTCCTGGCCGCGCTGGGTGAGCTGCCCCACCAGCACGGTGCCAGCCTCGGTGACCTCGATCGCGCCGAGCTGCTCAAGAGACCGCATCTCGGCCTGCACCCACTCGCGTGTGCGGGTGATGCCATAGGCCTCCATGTTCTGGCGCAGAAGCTCGGAGTTCAGACGGCCGCCCGGCTCTCCGGAGAGTGTCCTGAGGATGATGAGGCGCGCCTCCTCACGGATGATCCTGTCCATGTCGCCCATGTCACTTGCCTTGCTTGAGGAGCCACTGTTCCAGTCTGTCCGAGGTCGCGGCTGCGGACTCCACATGTGCTGTCAGCGCCTTCAGATCGCCCCGCATTTCGGACACGCTGAGTGCCAGCTGGTGGAAGGTCTCGGTGTCGGGCAGATGGGCCAGGTCGTTCTCCACCTTTGCCAACCTCACGCTGATATCGTCGACGCGCGATGAAACCGCCTTGGTCGGGCTGGTCAGCAGCACCCAAACGGCTGTCGCCATTGACAACAAGGCTGCGGCCGGCCCGGCCCAGATCCTCAGTTCTTCCATCATTTGGCGAGCCTCTCCGCCTCGTAGAATTCCTGGCATTCGATGCAGCGCTTCGCCCAGGGCGCGGCGATGCGGCGGTCCGCCGGAATGGCGTCGCCGCAGTCGATGCAGTTCTCGGTGCCCGGCGCTGCCACGGCGGCCTTGGCCGCGTCGATCCGCTTCTGGCGCTCCGCTTCAACACGCTCTTCGGCTTGCTGCTTCAGCTCTTCGACGTTCACGGGTCACCTCCGGCCGCGTCGATGGCGTCGATCGCCGCCCGCCGGCGCTGCTCGCAGATCCGAAGCGCGCCCCTGTCGCGGCCCCAGAGGGCCGTCGTCTCGGCTTCGCTGATTGCCCGGTCGGGCACGGTCACGGGGGCGGCGCACGGGCGGCGCGATTCCGCCGGCGCGGTCACCGTTACGGTCGCCTTGGCTTCCACCTTGGGAAGCTCGGGGATCGTTGAGCAGGCGGACGCGATCGCGACTGAGGCCGCAATCATCAGCGCCAGGCAGAGCCGCATTCTGGGCCTCCATCTCGGCTTGTTGGTCTTTGACCTTGCGGTCGGCCTCGGCCAGTTCCGCGTCTTTCTGCGCCGCCATCCGGGCCAGCGAGAGCGCTGCGGCCGACACCTTGGCGTTGGCCTCGGCGATCTGGCCCTGCCAGTACGCGTCGCGGGCCGTCTTGGCCTCTTCCCGCGCCGTCTCGATCATGCTGTTGAGCTTCGCGATGCCGAGGGCGAAAAGGGCCGCCGCCGCGAGCGCCACGGCGGCAGCGATGAGGAACGGCAGGGCTTTGCCGGTCATCCACGCAATCATGGCCCGGCTCCCGGCTGGTCTCGCGCATGGAAAGGGGGCTCGGGCTCGCCGCGCTCCTGGCTGGCCGCGAAATCCTTGGAACCGTAGTGGCGATGAATGCCCAGCGTGCCGCCGATCAGCAGCACCATGCTAGGCAAGGCGATGTTGGCGAAGGCAACGGCCTGGTCGGAACCGGTGACCGCGCCGAAGGCGAGCAGCACGATCACCGCCCAGGCCATGAAGCAGTTGAGCCAGATCGCGCGCTTGGTGGTCGAGTAGGTCGGGCGCTGCATGTCAGGCCTCGTTCTTGGAAAGGGGCGAACCGTCGGGTTTCAGCATCACGCGGATGCCGATCGGCGGCGTCACGGTGGTCGGCCAGCGGATCCCGCCTTCGACCAGGCGCTCCTTGGCGATCCAGGTCAGCGAAACCGAGTTGGACTGATTGCCGCCGAGGACGCGGTAGGCCGTCATCGTCTCGCCGACATAGAGGCCGACGTGGCCGCCACCTTCGCGGCTGAACACCAGCACGGCGCCGAGGGACGGCACGTTGAGCCTCCGGCCGAACGATGCCCAGGCCTTGGCCGACAGTGGATTGGAGGGGAGCAGCTCGTCGGGCAGCGTCGCTCCCATCACATGAGCCATGAACAGGCCGCACCAGGGGATGTCGTCGTTCTTGAAGAAGCCCGCCACCCAGCCGCCGATCACCCTGGCCCAGCCCATGATCGTCGGGTTCGCTGCAGGGCCGGCGATCTCCTTCAGGCCCATGAACCGCCGCGCCTCGCGCAGCCAAACCGGCTCGGCCGGCGGTGAGACCGGATCGTCGCTGTCGGCGCGCAGCATCACCACGGTGGCGGTGTCGGCTTTGCCGGTCACCGCGAGGTGGCGCTTGACCTGAAATGCCTTCAGCGCGGCGATGACGCCCCGGCCGTGGCTGTCGTCGGCAGCGCCCTTGTAGACGCCATGCGCCGTCAGGCGCTCGATCAGCCAAGCGTCAAAGCTCTGGGCACCCGCCATTCTTGACCCCTCTTGAAATCCGCTGCAAACGGCGGTTTCATCGGGATCAAATCTCCATCAATTGTCGTGGCTGGTCCGTCCCCGCAAATGCGTTGGGGGCGGAACCGCTGCCGGATCCGCCCCCTTAGAACAGCTCAATCTGCCGTGTGTCCAAACGTCGTCGGCGTCCGCCGGGTGTCGCCTTGAGCTGGCGGGCCACTGTCGCAACGTCGACATGCAGCCGCCTGGCGATCTCCTGCTGTGCCAACCCGTCCCTGTAAAGGACCTGGCTGACCCAAGGTTTTGCCAGCGGTACCTTGATCTTGCCGGCACCGAGGGCATGGCCCAAAGCGGCCGCCTGGTCAATCCCGACGATTTCAGACAGGGCCGACGTGCGCGGCGCGTATGCGAGGTCGATCATTGATCCGCCGAGGGACAAGAAGACCTCCACGGCAAGCGCCTCGCCCAGGACATTCACCCAGGGCGCTGCATGCGCGGGAGGAGGAATGCGATCGTCCGTCACGGCGCAGCCTCGGCGGGCGGCAGCGCCGGCGGCTGATCCTCGCGCCGGTAGAACAGTTGGTCGTGCCTGATGACGGTCACCAGTGTCTGCCCTTGGAAGATGAACTTTGCCTCCGGCCGCTTCACCAGAAAACGCGGGCCCATGGTCGCGCCAACCGCGGCGATCGGCCCCAACTGAGCGAGCAGCAGGTTACGGACACTCTCGACGTCGAGGTTGTGCACGCGTTCGAGGTAGCGGACGAGAGCATGGTCGGTGATCCGAATGGTCATAGCGTCTCCCCCTTAGCCTTGGTGATGTAGCCAGGAAGCTTGCAGATCTGTGAGGCCAGGCGCCGCGCCATGTCCTTCGAGATCCGGCGTGTCGAGCGGCGGCGCTGCAGCTCATCTTCAAAGTGGATGTAGGCGAGCGTCTGACCCGAAGCGTCCCGAACCTCGAAGCTCTCTTTGTGCTCGATCGCCGTCCATGGGGTCGGCATGCGCTCTTGATCAGCCATTGTCTCTCTCCTCGAAAAGATCTCCAGATCTTGGCTCCGACGCCGCCTCGGCCTTTGCCGCTCGCCGGCGGGCGGCTTCGCCCGGTATGGCAAGGTCCAAGTCGCGAAGGCGCGAATGCTTCTTCTCCTGGCCGGGTGGCAACCAGTCGAATACCGTCTGCTCGAAAGGCAGGCCGCGTGCCCAGACGAACCAGGCGTATGCGGTCGCCGTGCTGGCTTCCGGATCCCAAGCCGCCTCGATCATCGGAACGCGCTCGGAGAACTGCAGGATCCACGTCGGCCGGCGCTTCGCAAAAACACTGTGAAATCGGGTCTCGCCCTCCGCCCAGTTCGACCGGACGAGCAGCGCCAAGCTCGGGAACGTCGGCGCGTCGAGCACCTTCAGGGCGATCTGTTCGGCCATGGTGAAAGCCGGATTGGTGATGACCCACTGGACTGCGGGAACCTTCGTGGCCGGATCGAGTGCATCCACCACAGGGAAGCCCTTGCCGTAATCGAACACATCTGAACCGGCGACGAACTCGAAATACTCCCGCAGGGCGTGGACCATATGGCCCTGACCGCAGCAAGGCTCCCAGCACGTGCCGCGCACCAGGCGGCGTTTGTCGAGGAAGGCGCAAAGGGCACGCGTCGCCCAGGGCGGCGTCGGGAAGAACTCCAAGTCGTCGGAGCTGGGCAGACGGGAGTTCATGACGGCGCGGTTGATCACGACGTCTCCTCCATCGCCTTCCTGGCCGCCTCGGCAGCCACCGCCGGCGCCGCCAGGATGGCCTTGCGGTCCTCTTCCGGAAGCGCGATGAAGGCGGCGATCGCCGCCTCGTTGTCCATCAGCCAGTTGAAAGTCCCGATCACTGCCGCCGAGTGGGTTTCCATCAGCGTGGCTTCGTCGGCCTTCATCAGGCGGCGCGCGACCTGGTCGTTGTTCACCCGCGTCAGCATGTTCGCCATGTAGTTGACGTGGCCGCGCCGCGTCTTGAGCGACACGGTGGGCTTGGGAGCGCGGAACTCAGCCATGCTTGCCCCCTATCCTTGCCGGCGGGGCCTCGGCCTTGTCACCCAGCGCCTTGTCGATCTGGTCGCCGACCAGCGCCTCGAACATGTCTTTTTTCTGCGGTGGCGTGGCGCCGCGCATGCGCAAGGCCCTCAGCTCCCGGCCGGCCTGCTCCTGGAGGACGAGCACATCGAGCTCGTCGTCCAGGAAGCGGCTGACCCACTTGCCCCTCTGCATGGCGTATGGACGCGACAGAAGCGCCTTCATGACCGGGATGAGGACCCCGTAAGCCCAGTTTTCGGGCCAGGACCCGAAGAGCTTCGCGGCCTTGATCATCTTGAGGCACGCCGTGACGGGCTCGGCGCCATAGCTGCCGATCAGTTCGCCGATCGCCATGATCGAGTAGATCTCTCCGGCGGCCTTGGCCGTGTTGGGCTTGTTGCCCGTCATGACCTGACAGCCGGCGGCCTCGGCACAGTCGCGGATCGCTACGGCCCAGTCCTCGCCCGCCATGATGGCGGCGCGATAAACCTGCCAGGTGGTGACCTTCACGACGTCCCCGTTCACGGCCGCAAAGGCGCGAGCCTGTTCCGCTTTGTTCATTTGCGTAATCTGGCAAGGCACGCGCTCAAATCCGCAGATCTGGGCGGCGTGTGCCCGATGCTGTCCGTCAATCACGGCAAACACGCCGCCCTCGATGGGAGCGACAAGCACCGGCGCAAACTTCGACCAACTAAAGTTGTCTGCGATCTTTCGGATTGCCTTCCAGTTCCCGATGCCAAGCGTGCGCTGGTAGTCGTCGTCAATGACCAGCTTGGTCAGAGGCAACCAGTCGAGCATCGGCGCCGGGCCTGGATCAACGGCCGGCGGAGGCGACATATGTGCAGTTTCGATGACGCGCATCGTCAGGCTCCCTTCCGACCAAACTGCTCGGCGATCGCGCCGATTTCCTTCAGCTGCGTGTCGGTCAGCAGGCTGACGGTTTGGGGCTCGTCCAGTTGGCTGATGGCATCGCGGGTAATGGTCCAGCCCATCTTGCCGTCGTAGAGACGTTGAAAGACGAGCTTGGTGGAGCGGCCGTAGACGTCATCTGACAGGTTGAACTCGATCCTTTGCGGCTGCATGGTCAGATCACCTTCCTGCGCTTCAGAGGCGTTTTGAGCTTCTTCATGGCGCTATCGAGAACAGGCTTGATGATCGCCTTCCTCTCGTCGGACTCCCCCGCGACCGTCGGCAGCGCAAGTTCCTCGAGCATGACGAAGATGAGAGCTGCTTCATTGTTCGTGAGGCGAAGGACGATATCGCGCATGATCAGGCCCCCTTCAGATTGCGGATCAGCCCGCCGAGATGGTTCATGGCCTGCCGCCAGAGTGATTGGGACGCCGTATGGAAAGCGAAGTCTTCGTCGAGCGTCGTGGCGAGGAAGGCGTCGACGGTGGTGAACAGGCTCCACCTGGGCTCGGAGCGCTGTCGATCGAGGGCGCAGAGAATGCGCCACTGGGCCATCACGACCCGATATTGCGGGCTGTTGTACCAAGCGGGTGCGGTCTTCACGGCCGTCCAGTCGACGTCGGCTTCGCGCGCCATCCAGCCCTTCAGCGCCTCGATCGCCTTGGCGGCATCCTCGGCATCCTGCACCCAACGCACATGGTCGATGCCGGTCTGCCGCCTGACAAAGGCGATCAGCGCCGCATCGTCGCGATCGCGGACGATGCCGAGGTTCCATGCGCCGATCCAAAGCGCCTGCAGCTTGCCGGCATAGGGGCCGTCGAGCTTCAGTCGACCGTTCGGACGGCGTGCCGGCGCCGACCCTTTGAGGCTGTCCAGCTCGGCGTTCGCCTGCATGACGGTGAGGTGCTTCGTCGAGGTCACGCCATAGCGTTCACCGAGGCGAACGTGCCAGGCATCGTCGTCGATGCCGGCCTTCCGCCGGGTCGCCTGCAGGGCGCGGATCTGATCGGATGTTGCGGCTAGAGTTGTCATGATATCGCCACCTCGCTCGCGTCGTCCGCCTTGGGGTCCGCGCAGGTAGTGCAAAGGTAGGGTTCGGCCCAGTCGCAGCCGCCGTCGCAGGCGTCGTACTGGCTGCAGCCGCAACGCCTGCAGAACATGCCGACGACGCTGGGGACGAGCGGCCGCCCGGCGGTGTCGTACATGCGCTCCTGGCCGACATGAGTATCGACGCAGGCCTCCAGCTCGGCCTGGGCGGCGTCGATTGACGCCTCGCCGGCCCGAGCCCAGGCGAGCGGCACATTGGCGATAGCCGTGAAGTTTTGGACCTCGCAGGCGACCACATACTCCAGCGCCCGCGCGCCGATCGCGGCCTGTTGATCCGGCGCCAGGGTGGCCCAAGCAGCCGCCCCGTCGAACGTACCGGGCCGAAAGTCCTCAGCCATGTCGGGTCTCCTCTTGCATCAGCTGCTTCGTGAGCAGTGCAATCCGTCGGCGGATGCGCAGCTGTCGCTCGGTGCGCATGCGTGGGCGGATTAGCGGGATAAGTGCCTCGCGCTCCATCAGGAGGAGGTCCCGCCGCGAGGGCGGCGGATCCTCGGATTCGGGAGGGAGAGAGCGGCTTGCGAAACTCATCGCCAGATCCACCCAAACATCAGTTCGAAGAGCCCGACGCGGATGCCGAAGGCGCACCCAAGAACGAAGCCGATCCCGCACCCCATGACGCCGCCGCTGAGGGCGGCCATCAGTGCGAGGGCGACTCCGGCACCGTCGCCCCGGCGCGGCCGGTCGATCGGCTCGACATCAGGCGGCAGCATCGGCGCCTCCCGTCGACAGCGGGCTGGTCAGCGGTTCGATCACGAAGTCCTCGCCGGCCGAACCGATGGTGATGCCGGGCACCGTGCGAGCCACATCCGCCTCGGCGAGCATCGCTTCCTTGTTGATCTCCTCGCTGGTGCGGATGAAGCGGCCGAGGCCGAGGCGGCGCAGAGCCTCCAGCACCGCCTCGGTGCCGCGCACCGTCACCTTGGCCGGCCGAAGCCGCCAGCTGATCTTGCCGGTACCGAGATCGACGAACTTCACCTTGTTGTCGTTGGTGAGGGCCGCGCGGTTCGCCTCCGACCAGATCCGCAGGCCTTCCATGATCTGGGCAGCCTCCTCCTGCAGCGGCGTCGACTTGGCCTCCGCCGCCTCCTTCAGGGCGGTGATCTTGTCGTCGAGGCCGGCCTGGATGCGGCCGATCTCGCGCTGCAGGAGGCCGTAGCGGGAAAGGCTTTGCGTCGCCTCTTCGCGGCTCTGCGGCACGGAGATGTTGGCGGCGCGGGTGGTTTGGCGGGCAGACTTAGCCAAGATGAGCCTCCTTTCGAGGGGCGTTGGAAGAGGTTTTGAAGGTGGGTTGCGTGACGGGGATCGGCCCAAAGCTGGCCTCGTAGAGGGCCGCCAACGCATCGATCTCGCTATCGAGCGCGCGCTTGGCCGACAGTTCGCCCGGTCCGAACTTCGCATCTTCCAGCGTCTTTTGCGCCTTGATGACCCGCAGCACGCCACGCGCCACGGTGTCGGGCAGTTCGACCTGGTCGGAATCGTCCGTCTCGACGATCAGTTGGTCCTTCGCCACCACGTTGACGATGAACTCGGCCATGGCCCTGATCTCGTCGTATGTGATGCGTGCTACACCGTGGTCAGTGATAGCGCGGCCGGCGATTTCCAAGGGATCGGCGTCGGTCGGGGTGCTGATGCCGATCCTCGCGAGAGTTAGGATCGTTGCCTCGATCAAGGCCTTGGCCTTGATCAGTTCCGGCCACTCGCCCGCGTCGTTGACCTGACGCTGCAGCTTGTTACGGGCGTGTATGATCGTCGTGTGATCCCGGCCGCCCATCAGCCGGCCGATCTGCGGCAACGACAGATGCGAGCAGTAGGTGCAGGCGAGATAGATCGCCATGTGCCGAGCGCGAACCATGTTCGGCGGTCGCTGGTGCGACAGTATGTCGCGCCGCGAAACACCCGTCAGGCCGCTAACTGTCCGCACGACGGCGTCCACGGAAAGGGTAGTGCTCATGATATCCCCCCAACCACTTCGACCGGCACCGTGCGCCTGTACTCGTCGGCGCGCAGGGTGATGATCTCGCCCACCGACTTCTCGAAGGTCACCCCCTCCAGTCGCTCGGCGGCGGTCGCGAAGATGCTGAGGTGCGAGACGACATCACGCACGGCATCTGCCGGCATCGTGACGCCATGCTCGCAATAGGGCGCGAACTGGTCGCGCACCTGACGCAGGCAGTCTGAAAGTTTGTGCTCGATCACGACTGGTCTCCTTCGATAGTGGCGTGCGGGCAGCCATTCCGGCAGGCGTGGTAGAGCCGGACGGAGGACGGAGACGCCGTCGAAAGTGGCGTCCGTTGATGCTTGATGCAGGTCTCGCGGCCGATCTCCTGGTGGAGCGCCGGGCATTCGACGGTGACGCCCATCAGGGCCCCGCGCACCGCTTCCCGGACGCGGTCCGGCTTGGCGCCATAGGTGCCGGAGAGCACCGCCGAAAGCGTGCCGGCCGAAACCTTGATCCGCATGGCCAGGGCATTGAGGCCGGTGCGGGTTGCTTCCTCGGCCAACACCAAAAGCCAGTCCTCCGGCTCTCCGACGCGAGCGCGCAACGCGGCGACGAAGTCGGTCTTCGACCGCCCGGGGATGGGGCCGCGGTTCATGGCGCACCTCCAATCGGATAGGCGATGCCCGTGTTTCGGTCGTAGACCTCTCCGGCTTCCGCCTTGTAGACGGGCGCATCCGGCCCGCTGTTGCGGACGAGAAGCCAACGGCGGAACCCGTTGGACGTCGGAGCCGTGCCGGGCTCCGGCCGCAGGCGAGACAGAAACTCTGTCCGCTCCAAGGCACCGACATAGCGCTGCGCGTTGTCGCGCGTGGCGCCGGCCAGCGTCTCCAGGTCGGCGATCCGGAACTTTTTCAGAGTCCGCATCGTCGTCCACATCTTGTCGCGCACCGTCTGGCGGCGCGGTCGGCGTGGCTCGGCCTGCGTCAGCGGCCCGGTGGGCCCGCTGGTGATGATGCCCCCAGCCGCGATAGCCTTCTCGCCGACAGCGGACATCTCGAAACAGCCACGCTCGCGCCGCACGACCCAGCCGCGCGACACCAGGCTGCAGCACGCCTTGGCGACGTCGCGATCACTAAGGCCGGTCAGCTCCGCCAGCGCGGCCGTTGTCAGGCAAGCGCCGCCTTGCAGGGCATTGACCACAGGCATTTGGCGTGAGGGCATGTTAGCCTCTCACCGTGAAGGCGTGGCCAGTCGAACGCTGCACCAGCAGCTCCTGACCCGCCATGTCGGCGACCGTCACAGGATGGTCGAGGCGCTTGCCGGTGCGCTCGATGGCGGCGAGCCCGGTCAGCACTTCGCGGGCGTAGCCTTCCGCCTTGTCGTGGAGCAGCTGCAGGAGGTCGCCGTCGATCGGCACCTCGCAGCGCTGCTCGACCAAAGCCCGCGTATCCGACAAGGTCAGCGGCTTGAATTCGACGTGAGATTCGGCGCGGCTCGCGATCTGTGGGAAGCGCTTGATGCCGGCGGATATTCTTCCCATGCCGATCAGTAGGATCGGCACCTCGACCAGGTCGGAAATGTCGCGCAGCGTCTCCATGAGCGCGGACGAACCAACAACGTGGTCGGCCTCATCGACGATGATGGCGAAGGGCTTGTCCTCGACGGCGGCGATGGCCGAGCGCTTGCCCATGGCCTCGATCACCTGTTGGAAGATCTTCTCGTAGGAGTGCGCCGGCGCCGTCTGCACCGTTTCGAGCAGCTCGCGCAGCATCCAGGAGGGCCGCCACTCCCGCTTGGCGCGGATGAACGGCAAGTTGTTGGAAATGGCGAACCATTGAGCCGTGGAGGTCTTGCCGTAGCCCGGCTTGCCGTCCACCACCATGAAACAGTTTTCTGCGGCGCCGCGCCGCTCGACGACTTCGTATCCGCTCATGAACGCGGCCGTGTTGGACAGCCGCACAAAGGTGTTTCTCACGATTTGGCCTCTTGCTGGTGGGTCTTGATGAGGGTGGAGAGCGCATCGACGTCGACGCCGGCGACTGAACACAGCTCGCGGAACGTCCAACTGCGCAGGCGATCGGCCATCAAGCTCCGATCGCGATCCGTGACGACGGCAGGGTTGGCGAGCAGCCAGGCCGCCATGTCCTGGTCGGTCTTGAAGGTGGGGCGCGTGCCGGCCGGTACCGGGCGCGGCGGGAAGGCGATGACCTCGGCCGGTACCGGCGGCGCGGCCAGCGGTTCCTCGGTCGGCGTCGCTGGCGCTTCGCCGGTTGCGGCCGTCAGCGCGGCAGCGATTTCCGGGGTGACGTGCTCGATCGTGCGGGTCGGCAACTGGACGATATCGGCGCCGCCCTTGCTGCGGAGCTGCCGCTCCTTTTCGTTGAGGTAGCGCTCGATCATCGGCACGCCCGACGTCAGCTGGCGCACTTCGGCGCGGATCGGGTCGGTCTTGTCCTTCAACAGCGCGGCGCGCTGTTGCTTGACCATCCGGGTGTATTCGGCCGGATCGATGCCGCGAAGCTCGGGGCAGACCGCCAGCTCGACGTAAGCACCCGTCGCCTCGTCGAACAGGTAGACGACGCCGAGGTCGTTCGGATCCATGCGCACCATCACGCGATCGCCAGGGAGCGCCTTGATGGTCTGGTAGTGGTACTCGCCGATCTGGACGCCGAACTTCGTGACTTTGCGGTAGCCGCCGCCCTTGGCGACCGGCATCAGCAGCACGTCCAGCGCGCGCTCGTCGACCGTGCGGATGACAATGCCGGACTGGCGCGCGGCCTCGACCGGCGTCTTGCCCTTCAGCGCGGAATGGGGGGTCTGTTCGTAGACGAGTTCGATCCAGCGGTCGGCCGCCTTCTGAATGTCGGCAATGGTGTAGCTGGCGCCGAACAACTCGGCCGTCTCGGCACCGAGGCGCTGGGCGAATCCCTTCCTGTCCTCCAGGCGCTTCCGTTCGGCCACGTTATGGCCGACGTAGCCAGGCAGCAGCTCGGCAAGGCCGTGTTGCATCGTCTTGATGGCGCGCTCGACGTGGCCCTTCTGCTTCGGCGAGTAGGCGTCTGAATACTTCAGCTCGATATCGAGAGCGGCGGCCAGCCGCTTGGTGTCCTCGGCGGCGAAGTCGCTGCCGTTGTCGGTCTTGATTTCCTTGGGCACGCCCCAGGCGAGCAGTGCTTTGCGCAGCAGCATCGCAACGGCCGCAGCCCGAGGCGTCCTCGACACGTAGAGGATCATCCGGCGCGGGCCGACGTCGACGCAGGCATAGACGGTCGGGCGGGAAACCTCGGCGTCGACGGCGTCGAGCGGCGACGAGTCGATCATCCACAGCTGGTTGGGCGCGGTGACGTGGCGCAACATGCCCACACCGCTGGGTTCCATGGTTGACCGGTAGCGGTCGGGATCGGAAAGCTTGGCAAGCGCCACCGCTTCCGTGGTGCGCCATATCTTGACCTGGTTCTGGATCGTGCGAACGGGCGGGATGGGCCGGACCGTGCCATCAGCGGCGATCAGCGATCCGCCCATCTCGTCCGAGAGCAGCGTCTGGATGCGCTCGGCCTTGATGCCGGGCTGGTGGGCGATCAGGCCGAGGACAAAGGCCTTGGCCCGCCCGCCGTTGGCCGTTTCAAGAATGCCTTTGCCCTGGCGGGCGAGCGCTCGATCGACACCGAGGCTCTTGCCCTCGCGGGCGTCCGCCAGCCACCGAAACAGAGTGCGGGCGCTGACCTTGGGCACTTCTTCTCGCACCCAGTCTTCAACGCGGACCTGCCCGCAGTTGTAGGCAAACTCGAACGAGCGATAGCCGCCCTTTTTGGTTAGGTTGATGCCCGCCGCATAGATCTCGCAGGCTGTCAGAATAGCCATGCGCGCCGCCTGCGCGGTCCTGGCACGGTCCGTCTCCGGCGTCGGCAGCGCCGGCTGCGGGCGGATCGGCTCCACGGCGCCGACCGTCATGGTCCGCTGGTGATAATCGGCCCAGGCCAGCGTCGGGATTAGGCTGAGGTGGTACTCCAGCCCGCCACCCCGGCCGGTGCGATTGCGGCAACGTGCCGGATCGTCGTTCCAGCCTTTCCTAGCGGCATACCGAACGACGGCACTTTCGGAAGTTGGCAGGTCGCGCAGCTTCAGCTCGGCGACTTCGCGGGCGGTGAACCATTCCTGGGCGAGTGGGCGGGATTGGACGGTCATTTCCCAGCTCTCCAGGCGGCGTCGGCCGCGTTTATTTTGCGCTGCAGGCGGTCGAGCTCTTCTTTGGCGATTTCGCGCTCGATCAACGGCTCGTACTTGGCCGGCACGACGATCATCCCGGCAGGCGCGAGCAGCATGTTGAGCGCTCTGGGATCACCTGTGACCGCGACCAGCGCGAACAAGCGCAACGCGCTGATAACGTGCTCCTTGGCCTGCGAGGCGTAGTTGTCGAGCATGTTCTTGCTCATGTCGTCTTGCAGGAGATCGGCCATCGCCTTCGCCACCTCGGCGCGGCCCATGCCGCTTTCCTCAAGGGTCTTCGCCACTGCTTTGGATAGGCGGCCGGCGAGATCGTAGGCCCGCACCGACCCTTCCACGTACCGTTCGACGACCGGCGCGGGCTGATAGTCTTTGAAGAGGTCGAGGTTGGCCGCAACTGGCCGGCGTTTTGGCATCGTCAGGCGGCCTTCTTGCCCGACTTGTTCGTCTGGCGTGCCATCCAGGCCATGATCTTCGGCGCCAGGCTCTCGAACACCCGGTCGAGCTGGGTGTCGGGCAGCCGCATGAGGCTGGCGCTGGTCCGCTCCCAAAGCTCGAGCTGGCGGGGTGCCGGCATCCGATCGATGATGGCGATCGCCTCGGCGACGCCATCGGCCGCAGGCGGGTCGGACAGCATCAGTCCGACGATCTTCTCCTGTCGATCGACGGTCTCGCCGGAGAGCTGCAGCAGCTCGGTCATGTTGTCGGCAAGCGGGTGAGCCGATATCCGCCGGCGCACGCTCTCGGAGAGGCCTTTCGCAACCTTGATCGCGTTCTGGACCGAGCGTTCGGAGATCTGCAGGACGTTCGCCGCTGCGAGCGAGAACCTTTTCGCAAAATCCTGCGAATTGGTCTGCGCCTCGATTCCTCGCCGCTTTCCACCGCGCCGATCGACAGCATTCGCCGTCTCGTAGATCTCCTTCCAGGCGATCAGATGAATGGCCCGGTCGAGCGCCGTCAGCGGGTAGGTCAGCATGCGCGAGCGGATCTCGCGCAGCCGGATTTCCGCTTCGTCCAGGAACTCGGCCAGGTCGAACACCCGCGCCTCGATCTCGTCGAGGCCGAGCAGCCTGGTCGCCTCGATGCGCTGATTGCCCTTGATCAGCCGATAGCCCTTTTCCAGGGCGACAACTTCGATCGGCTGCCACTGCGGCCGGCCGGCCTCGCGTGTCTCATCGGCCAGCGCCTGGGCCCAATCCAGATTGATCGCGCGCAGCGCCTTGCTGCGGTCGATATCGGCGATCTTGATGCTCTGAACCTGCATTTCCACCCTCTTCAAACACGCTTCCAACTGGCGTTCGGGGGACCGGCCGAGGCGGGCACCTGGGCCGGATGCCGGAGCGTCAGGCGGCGGCCTTGCTGTTGGAGGTTGGGACAATTTCGTACCAGTCATCGGCGAGCAGGTCGGTCGCGGACGGCGTCCAGCCGGTGACCATCTGGCCATTTCTGGTTCTGGCGTCGAAGCGGGGCAGCCGCGTCACAGTGTCCGTGTCGCCGGGCTGGAAATACCTGAGAGGAATTCCCCAGGTGCCGGCGTAACTGAAGTGCTTGTCGAACTCGATTTCCGCAGCCGGTTTGTCGATGCTGCCCTTCACGAACATCATGAGTTCATGATTGTTGTCGCCATGGCGACAGGCGGCCTTGCCATCCAGCATCAGCTGCAGTGCTTCCTGAAAGGTCATCTCGATCTCCTGAAAAGGGCCGCCAGGCCGGAACAACCTGGCGGCCAGGTCTGGGAGGAATGCTGCCGCCGCCTGGCTCCTCACCACTTCCGCAGGTGACGCGATCCCCCTACAATCGAGCTGCTCAACTCGTGTTTGCAGGGGGAATGGAAATGGCTGAAAGCCGGGAGATCGCCGCGCTACGCACGCAAGTGCGGCGGCTGACGGAGAGAGTTGACGAGTTGGAGAGACAGCTCGAGGAACACCGCAACTTCGAACCCGATACGACGGTGGCCGACTGTCTCGAGTCCACGGAACACTTCGTTTTCGCGATGCTGCTGATCGAGCTGCACGAGACCGTTCCGGACTTCTCGATTGGCAAGTTCCGAGAGAAGATCCTGGCCCTGCAGGAGCAGTCGAACGCGGCGATGCCCAGTTCCAATGCGGATGAGCGTCTCTTCGGTGCGGTCATCGCGGCGCGAACGAACGAACTCATAGCTGAACTCATCCCGCCGGTTGATAAAGAGGATGGCTGACGCGGCGCAGTTCGCTTCTCAAGATGCGCCGATACCCTTCCTTCTGAGCCTCCACGATCCGTCGCCCAGCGGCTCGGCGCTCCTTCGGCCGCACGAAGTCGTCTTGCTGGAAAAGAAGGAACTGCAGGGCCGCCTGAGCTCGATCGGCAGCGGCCTTCGCTGCCTCGTCGAAGCGGCGCGACATCAGCACTTGTTCTTCGGTGGGTCGGCAGCCCATGCGGGCCAGCGCAATGCGGAGGTCCATCGCCTCTGCGGCCACGAGATGAGCTTCGCGTTGGTACCTGCAGGCGAGATCGGCGAGGCCGGGCTGATTGACCAAGATCACCCTCCCAGGCTCTGGCTGGCGGCAGCGATCAACCAGCTCGTCACGCCGGCGCCGAGCAGCGCCGTGGCCAGCGCTCCGCAGAAGTCGCGCAGGCAGAACGGCACCACGTCGACGATGCGCCGGCGCAGCATGTCATGAGGGATACGGATTTCTGACATCGGGGCCATTACGCAGCCTCCGCACTGTCAACAGCGGTTGTACGTGATTGCCTCGATTCCCCGACCGTTTTGTGAGATTGATCAGTCAGCGCTGACCTATCGGGTTCCGGCCGGCCAGCGCGGGCAGTCAGATACATGCCCGGGTAGAGCTCATGCATCGGCACGCCGAGGATCCGCGAGATCACAACGGCTGCGCGGTAATTGAGACCCCGCAGGGCCTGGCGGGCAGCGCCGCTGTAAAGCGGTGGTTCCTGCCCGTCGCCAAGGCGATCGATGGCGGCAAGGGTGTAGCCCCTCTTCGCCAGCTCCGCCTTGATGTCCGGTGAGGTCCAAACCTCGGGCATGACTGCTCCTATTTCACCGACGGGCGGTTCTCCGCCCGTTTTCTTGGCGTGCCGCTCTACGGTTGGAGATCGGAAGCGGTACGTCGTTGGAGCGGTTATCGCAGAATTTTGGCGAAACATCAATACTTGGACACCAAAAGATTGGCGTCAGAGTTCGGAAAGCGACCGGCAGGGGCGCAAATCGACAATAGTTTGATGTTTCACACGGTTTTTCGGTATCCGACCTGATCAGGGACTCTGACCATTCGTCAGAGTTTGGACAATGGCGCACTCTTTCGCCGATCGGTTACGGTTGGCACTGGACGCGGAAGACGTCACAGTCCCTGAGCTGTCGAGGCGCTCGGGGGTTGGCGAGTCGACAATCAGAAACTGGCTTTCGGCAAAGCCGTCGGTGCCCAGCGCCGAGTATGCAGCCGAGATTGCCCACGCCTTGAGTATCTCCCTTCAGTGGCTCATCGCCGGGCGGGGAGAGATGCGCCCAGAAGACCATTGCTTTCGCGAGGATCAGGCGCGATACCGCATCGACGATGCAGGGATATCCGGCTTGGTTGTTGTTCGCAGGCTCGATGGATATGCTTTGACCGAGCAGGAACATCTGGCGGAAATTCTGGCGTTTCCGGCCAGTATGTTGACCAGAATGGGCCTGTCAGCCTCCACGGCGCGGCTGCTCATCGTGCGCGGCGACAGCATGGCCCCCACGCTGCAGCACGGCGACCTGGTTCTGCTCGATACGACCGTTGAAAGCGTCAAGGAATCCGCCATTTTTGCCGTCAGTGTCGACGATCGGGTGTTCGTAAAGCGCATTCAGCCGCGCTATGATGGCTCTCTGCAGGTCGTGTCAGACAACCCCGTCTATCCGCCCGAAAAGATCTCGGCGACGGACGCCGCCGCGCTCAAGATCGTCGGCCAGGTGCGCTGGTTCGGGCGCAGCATCTAGAGTGTGAGGTCAAAATGCCGATTTGCCCTAAATGCGGTCAGACACGCCAAGTTGAGGTGATGAGAGGCGACATTTGTATATATTGCAGTAACATAGCCTCCATGCAGGTCGACGATGAAGCGATTGATCGCGATCGTATGGCATTGAACCGCGATCGAGCCGCCAATGTTTCGGTCGTTTCGCTCGATAAAGCGGCCTCGTCAGTCATACTTACGACGGCGTTCGACATTCCTGGGCGGGAGACTGGCGAGATCGTCGACATTGTCGGCGCCGAGGTTGCTATCGGCGTGAACATTTTCAAGGACATAGCCAACGCTTGGCGCGATACGTTCGGAGGGCGTTCAAACACGGTTCAAACGACGTTGCGCGATGCGAGAGTGCAGTGCCAGGCAGAGCTGCGGCGGGAAGCATTTCGCATCGGCGCCGACGCCGTCATCGGCGTCCGATTCGCCTACAGCGAGGCTTCGGTGGCAACCGGTACCGGCGGCGGCATCTTGTTCGTCTCGGCCACCGGCACCGCCGTTTCCCTCGGCGACTGACCGCGACGCCAGGCGTCTATGTCGTCGACGTGAGGTGCCATTTGATCTTGCGCGCCACCCAGCTGGTGGAATGTCGCCTCTATCCGCTTTTTTTCTTTCCCCTCAACGCCTTCCCAGCTCTTCCCGCCTTTTCCCGGATATTCCCGCCAAGTGCCATGTGTTCTTGCGGGTTACACTGACGGACCTGCCGGTCAGGGCAATCGACATCTGCCTCAGAACTCGTAGGTGTGGCGGACGGTGATCCGCCGGCGCTCCTTGCGCATGAGGAAGCAGCTCGAGGCGCATCCCTCACTCCAGGCGCGCGGCACCGGATGACGGCACCGGATAAACGGACACTTGACGGCGTCCTGTGACAAATCGCTCATGATTGCTTCTCGTCTTGGTCGTCGGTTCTTGTTGTGCAGCAACATACCATACGACTTTAGTATTAGTCACCCTTGGGACGATCACGAAGTCGCGTTCGCTCCGGCTGGGATAGTTGGAAAGTGCGAATTCGGTAAAGGTTTGGTTTTTCCTTTTTGCGACTTTCGTCTAGTAAGAGGGCGTCAACGCTCCCTTTGAGGTGCCGCCATGCCGGTCGCTATCGATTCCGCTCTTGATCAAGCCGGCATCGGCCCGTTCCAGCGCCGTCTCCTTGGCATCTTCGGCCTGGTCTGGGCGGCGGATGCCATGCAGGTGTTGGCGGTCGGCTTCACGGCCCCGTCGATCGCCGCCAGTTTCGGTCTTTCGGTGCCGGAAGCGCTGCAGACCGGCACCCTGTTCTTCCTGGGCATGATGATCGGCGCGGCCCTGTTCGGCCGGCTTGCCGACCGCATCGGCCGCCGGCGAGTGTTGCTGGTCACCGTCGCCTGCGACGGCGTCTTCGGCCTTGCCTCGGTGTTCGCGCCGAGTTTCGAGCTGCTGCTCATCGCCCGCTTTCTGACCGGCGCCGCCGTGGGCGGCACGCTGCCGGTCGATTACGCCATGATGGCGGAGTTCCTGCCGTCGGACCGGCGCGGACGCTGGCTGGTCATGCTGGAGGCTTTCTGGGCGGTGGGCACGGTCATCGTGGCACTCGCCGCCTGGGCTGCCGCGTCGGCAGGTCTGACGGATGCCTGGCGGACCATTTTCCTTGTGACGGCCGTCCCGGCGCTGGTCGGCTTCTGGCTTCGCCTGATGGTTCCGGAGTCCCCACTCTATCTGTTGCGCAGGGGCCGGGGCGATGAGGCACGCGCCGTCATTGACCGGGTTCTGACGGCCAACGGCAAGGCGCCGCTCTCCGGACCACTGGCGTCGGGCGAGGCGCCGCAATCCGTCCGGCTGCTGTCGCCGGAACTCAGACCGCGAACGCTGCTGATGCTCGCCATCTGGTTCCTGGTGTCGCTCAGTTACTACGGCATCTTCACGTGGATGCCGGCCCGCCTTGCCGGTGAAGGCTTCGGCTTCGTGCGTGGATATGGCTTCCTGGTCATCGTCGCGCTGGCCCAGCTTCCGGGCTACGCGCTGGCCGCCTGGGGCGTCGAGCGGGCTGGCCGCAAGCCGACCCTGGTGGCCTTCCTGCTGCTGTCGGCGGCCGGATGCGCGCTGTTCGTGGTGGCCGGCAATGCAACCCTGGTGGCGACTGCCATCCTGCTGATGAGCTTCTCGCTCCTCGGCACCTGGGGTGCGCTCTACGCCTACACGCCGGAACTCTATCCGACGGCGGCACGGGCGAGCGGCATGGGCGCCGCCGGCGCCATGGCCCGGCTCGGCGGCCTGTTGGCTCCATCTCTCCTGTCGCTCTTGATCGCGCGCAGCTTCGGCGCAGCGGTGGCGCTGTTCGCCGTGCTGCTAATTCTCGCCGCCGTGGCAGCGTCGCGGATCGACGCCGAGACCCGACGCCAAGCGCTCGACTGATCGATCAGCGACTGCAGATGTTTCCCTGCGGCATTCAGTGGCCCGATCTAGTCATCCGGCCCTGAATTGCTGATGACTATCTTCAATTTTCGGTCGAAGTTATCAAAAATGATCATTTTCGATCAAATTCTAGGGATTCATGCGAAGTTGTGAGCGCCAAGGCGAGCCAATAGCTTTCAATTTGGTTCAGCCTCGGGCGCCTTCATGTCGAGGGTCAATCCTTCGAGGCGACCCAAGCCCTACCCGTCACAGCCATCGACGGGCCGGGAAAAGCGGCCTCAGGAGGAACAGAGCATGGCCCATCGCATGATTCTCAACGAGACGTCCTATTTCGGCGCCGGCGCCCGTGCCGAGCTGGTCGGCGAGGTGCAGCGCCGCGGCTACAAGAAGGCGCTGGTCGTCACCGATGCGGTGCTAGTCAAGGCCGGCACCGTTGCCAAGGTGACCAGCCTCCTGGAGGCCGCCGGCCTCAAATACGAGCTGTTCGACAAGGTGATGCCCAACCCGACCATCGGCGTCGTCAAGGAGGGCGTTGCCGCCTTCGCGGCGGCCAAAGCCGATTATCTCATCGCCATCGGCGGCGGCTCGCCACAGGATACCGCCAAGGCGATCGGCATCATCACCAACAATCCCGAGTTTGCCGACGTACGCAGCCTTGAGGGATTTGCGCCGACCAAGAAGCCGTCGGTGCCGATCATTGCGTTGGCGACCACCGCCGGCACGGCCGCCGAGGTGACCATCAACTACGTGATCACCGACGAGGAGAAGCGTCGCAAGTTCGTCTGCATCGACCCGCATGACATTCCGGTGGTGGCCATCATCGACAGCGAACTCATGGCCACCATGCCGGCACCTCTCAAGGCCGCCACCGGCATGGATGCGCTGACCCACGCCATCGAAGGCTATATCACCAAGGGCGCCTGGGAGCTCTCCGACGCGCTGCACATCAAGGCGATCGAGATCATCGGCCGCTCGCTGCGCGCCTCCTGCGCCGGTGACGCCAAGGGCGTCGAGGAGATGGCGCTCGGCCAGTATGTGGCCGGCATGGGCTTCTCCAACGTTGGCCTCGGCCTGGTCCACTCCATGGCCCATCCGCTCGGCGCCTTCTACAACACGCCGCACGGCGTCGCCAACGCGGTGCTGCTGCCGACGGTCATGGCCTACAATGCCGACTTCACCGGCGAGAAATACCGGCATATCGCGGCGGCTCTGGGCGTTGTCGGCACCGAGATCATGCCGATCGCCGAGGTGCGCAAGGCGGCCGTGGCGGCGGTTCAGAAGCTCTCCACCGATGTCGGCATTCCCGCCCGGCTGAGCGAGGTGGGCGTCAACGCCGGAGACGTTCCGGATCTCGCCAAGGCAGCGCTCGCCGATGTCTGCACCGGCGGCAACCCGCGCGACACAAGCGTTTCCGAGATCGAGGCGCTCTACAGGTCCATCCTCTGAGCCCATCGGCCTGCGGACCATATGAAAGACCATTGGCGGCGCCCTCCGGGGCGCCGTCTGCGTTTCCGTCTCCGGACTTTGCGGCGCGACAACGAGAGCGGGCAGCGGGCCCGGTAAGGTGCAATCATCGAACAACGGAGAGCACCGATGTCCCTTGATACGGTCAACCCAACTACCACACTGGACGTGCGGCGGCTGCCCTGCGAGCTGCGCCGTGCCACGATCATCGAGAGCTTCGATGCCCTGGAACCCGGGCAATCGATGGAAATCGTCAACAGCTTCGATCCCGTTCCGCTGCGCCAGCATTTCGAGGAACGCACCCTGGTCGGGTTCGGCTGGGACTATATCGAACAGGGCCCGGAGATCTGGCGCATCCGACTGACCCGGAGGTGAGATCATGAAGCCGCAGATCCTCGCCGCTCTTGCGACGGTCGACGATCCCGAGCTCGGCATCGACATCGTCGCGCTGGGTCTCGTCCGCCGCCTCGATATCGGCGACGGCACCGTCCATGTCGAGCTGATGATGACGACGCCTACCTGCCCGCTGGGCAGCCTCATCGGCGAGAATGCCCGCGCCGCGGTGGAAAAGGCCCTAGGCGCCGGATGGACAGTAACCGTCGCGATCGACAAGGCAGCCGTCTGGTCGCCGGAACTTGCCGATCCCGCCGTCCGCTCGCGCTTCGAGCGCCAGCCCTCGCGCTTCGAGGCGGCCGTGTCGAAGCTCGCCGCCGGCCTTTTCGGTCGCTGAAAAGCCGACGAGACCCAATATCCATTCCGAGTCTTCTGCGGAGCTCCAAATGAAACTCACCCCGTTTCTCCGCATCGCCCTGGCCGTGACCGCAGCGGCTTCGCTGGTCGCCGGCCTCACCGGTGGCCTTGCCCGGTTGGGCGTGGTTGCGCCGGTCGGCGATACCGCGGACATGCACGGGGCGATCATGGCCTCGGGCTTCTTCGGCACGTTGATTTCGCTGGAGCGCGCCGTCGCCGATGGCCGCCTCGCGGCGCTCCTGGTCCCGGCCGTATCGGCGGCGGGCGGCATTCTGCTGCTCTTCGGTTATGCCGAGGCAACCGCGCCGCTGTTTCTAGTCGCCGGTCTGGGTTTGACGCTGTTGACCGGCCTTGCCGCCTGGAAGCTACCAACCCTGTTCACCGGGCTGATGACGGCCGGCGCCGCCCTGTGGCCGCTCGGAACCCTGTTCTGGATGTCCGACCGCACATTGCCGGAGGTGGGCTATGTCTGGCTCGGATTCCTGATCCTGACCGTCGTCGCCGAACGGATCGAACTGTCGCGGCTCCTCAGGCCGACGCTGGCGGCTCGTGGTCTGCTCGTCCTTCTCGTCATCCTGTTTGCGCTGGCGCTCGGGTTGGGGCAGCCGTGGAACGGCTCGGCGCTTCTCTCCGTCACGCTCGCCGGCATCGCGCTTTGGCTTCTCAGGGAAGACATCGCGCTCCGCACCGTGCGCACCACGGGCTTTGCGCGCTTCTCCGCCCTGCTGTTGATCTCAGGTTACGGCTGGCTGATCGTCGCCGCCGCGAGCCTCTACCTGCTGCCGCCGGGCGAGGCGGTCTACGGCCATGACGCGGCTATCCATGCCATCGCCGTCGGCTTCATCCTGTCGATGGTGTTCGCCCACGCGCCGATCATCCTGCCAGCCGTCACCGGAGCCCCGGTCCGATACGTGCCGGTTCTCTACCTGCCGGCGGCCTTGCTCCAGATCGCGATCGGCCTGCGCATCGTCTTCGATGCCGTGGAGGCGACCGAATACTTGCATTGCCCGGCGTGGCTGACCATCGCCGCCATCGTGGCCTATGTTGCACTGCTGCTCGGTACCATGGTGGTCAGACCCAAAGCGGCGACCGCCTGAAACCCCCTCAACTCGCCTTGAGCCAGTTTTCCATCAACCGATCATGCAGCGTCGAAGACGCGCGATAGGCGCGGCAGCGGTTGCGGCCGACGCGCTTGGCCTCGGTCAATGCCACGCCGGCGGCCATCATCAACGGTTCTATATCGGGGCCGACGTCAGCCACCGCGGCGACGCCGGCGCTGGTCGTCAGCGGAATATACTCGCCGCTTTCGGAGATCAGCCTCAGTTCCTCGGTTCGCCGGCAAAGATACTCGGCAATCGACAGGCCGACGTCGAGCCGGATCGAAGGCATGAACAGCGCAAACTCCTCGTCACCGACACGGGCGACGATGTCGGGCGGCCGCACCTCTCGATGCAGCACTTGCGCGAAAGCCTTCAAGGCCCGATCCCCTTCCTCCCGACCGAAGCGATCGTTGACCAGGCGGAAATGATCGAGATCGAACACCATCAGCACACCGCGATCGCCGCCGCCCTGCAGCAGTGCCTCGGCGGCACAAAAGAACGCCGTCCGGTTCGGCAAGCCGGTGAGAGCATCCATCTCGGCGGCTCTCCGATGCAAGCGAGCGTCGCGCTGGGCGAGGAGCGTCAGCATGGCGACCACCAGGAACAGCGTGAACAGCAGCGCTTCGACGACGCCGGCGACGAACAGCGGCGACTGATCGAAGCTGCCGCCGAAGCCCATTTCCGGAGCGAAGATCAATAGCGGCACCCGGAGCCCATAAATCGCCCCATGAACGGCGAACAGAACGGCCGTCGGCAGCCGGGCCGGCAACGGCTCGATCCGGCGCCGCTGCAAGAGCTTTATGGCGATCGCTAGGGAATAGACCGCCATGACGGATGCGGCCAGCGCACCGTGCAGTTCCGGCTCGTCGCGCAGGAAGGGAAGCGCCACGAACGGCAGCCAGGCGACCGCGCCCAGCAGCGCCTTCCAGAGGACCGGCCGGCAGCCCTCGAAAAGCTGGAAGCCGAGCCAGATCAGGCCGTAGGCGAAGGCCAGCATGGCATTGCCGAACAGAACCGAGGTCCAGTCCGGCACCACCGGACGCACGAGATAGAAGGCACAGGCGACGGCGCCGAACCACGGGGACGCGGCCCAGATGCCCAGCGCAACCTTGCGGCGCTCCGTCAGCCAGATGAAACCAAAGGCCGTGCCGGCCGTCGCGCCGCCCAACACGCCCATCAACAATAAGGTTGAAACGCTGACCAGATCGCTCATGACGACCTCCACGCTTTGGTATCGCGGGGTCACCTCACTCAGGAAGAGCTATTCCAATACTCAATTGTGTCAGAAAAGTGTGAATTTCTGGGCGCAAATCCAAGAATTTCCAAATTTCCGGCAGGTTTAGCGCCACCCTTTTCCTTTGAGCGACGTCAGCGAGGGATATCGTCCCTTCGGCACCGGCGCGGGAGGCGGTGGGGGCGGCGTCGGCTTGAGCTTCAGCTTCTGCGGCTCGATGGGCGCAAGCGTCTTGGATGCGCCGGATTTTGCGTCCTCGACCATGCGGACGAGCTTCAGCAAAACGGCCGCGGTGCCCTTAAGCCGCTGCTCGGCTTCGGGCCAATCGCGGGTGAGCACGATCTTCTGGTCCGGCCGTATCTTGGCCAGCGATCCCTGCTCGCCAATGTATTGAACCAGCGCCGCCGGGTTCTCGAACTTGCCGTCGCGGAAAGACAGAACAAGCCCCTTCGGGCCGGCGTCGATCTTCTCGATGTTGGCCTTGCGGCACAAACTCTTGATGGTGATGGTCTTGAGGAGATGCTCGACCTCCTCCGGCAGCGGGCCGAAGCGGTCGATCAGCTCGGCGCCGAAGGCGTCGATCGAGCCGCCATCCTCCAGCTCGGCAAGGCGCCGGTACAGACCGAGGCGAAGTTGCAGGTCGGGCACATAATGGTCGGGGATCATCACCGGCGTACCGAGCGTGATCTGAGGCGACCACTGGTCCTCGGCAACTTCGTCGACGATGCCGGCCTTGAGCTGGGCGACCGCCTCTTCCAGCATCTGCTGATAGAGCTCATAGCCGACCTCGCGGATGTGGCCGGATTGTTCCTCACCAAGCAGGTTGCCGGCACCGCGCAAGTCGAGGTCGTGGCTTGCCAACTGGAAGCCGGCGCCGAGCGTGTCGAGCGACTGCAACACCTTGAGCCGGCGGTCGGCAACCGCGTTGACCCGGTTTTCCGGCGGCGTCGTGAAGATGGCGTAAGCGCGTGTCTTGGAGCGGCCGACACGCCCTTTGAGCTGGTAGAGCTGGGCGAGGCCGAACATGTCGGCGCGGTGGATGATCAGCGTGTTGGCTGTGGGAATGTCGAGGCCGGATTCGACGATGGTGGTCGACAGCAGCACGTCATACTGGCCTTCGTAGAAGGCGTTCATGATGTCCTCGAGCTGCGTCGCGGCCATCTGCCCGTGGGCTACGGCCACCTTCACCTCCGGCACGTGCTTTTCCAAGAACTCGTGCTGGCTGGCGAGGTCTGCGACGCGCGGGCAGACGTAGAACACCTGCCCTCCCCGGTATTTCTCCCTGAGGATTGCCTCGCGGACGATCAGCGGGTCGAAGGGCGTCACGAAGGTGCGCACTGCCAGGCGATCGACCGGCGGCGTAGCAATCAGCGACAGTTCGCGGACGCCGGTCAGCGCCAGTTGCAGCGTGCGCGGAATGGGCGTGGCGCTGAGCGTCAACACATGCACATCGGACTTGAGCTCCTTCAGCCGTTCCTTGTGCTTGACGCCGAAATGCTGCTCCTCGTCGATGATCAGCAGGCCGAGATCCTTGAACTCAATGCCCTTGGCGAGAAGCGCGTGGGTGCCCACCGCAACGTCCACCGTGCCGTCGGCAAGGCCCGCTTTGGTGGCGGCGAGATCCTTGGACGGCACGAGGCGCGAGGCCTGCCGCACCTGGATCGGCAAGCCCTTGAATCGCTCCTGGAACGTGCGGAAATGCTGGCGCGACAGGAGCGTCGTGGGTACGACGACGGCCACCTGCTTGCCGCTCATCGCCGCGAGGAAAGCGGCACGCAGGGCCACTTCCGTCTTGCCGAAGCCGACGTCGCCACAGACGAGGCGATCCATGGGCCGGCCGGATGACAGGTCGCCGGCCACCGCCTCGATGGCTGTAAGCTGATCCTCCGTCTCGTCATAGGGGAAGCGGGCGGCGAAATCGTCGTAGAGACCCTCGGGCGGCGACAGCACCGGCGCGGTCTTGAGAAGACGAGCGGCCGCTGTCTTGATCAGCTCGTCGGCGATCTCGCGGATGCGCTTCTTCAGCCGGGCCTTGCGCGCCTGCCAGGCGCCGCCACCCAGCTTGTCGAGCTGAGCCTCGGCATCGTCGGAGCCGTAGCGGCTCAGAAGCTCGATGTTTTCGACCGGCAGGAACAGCTTGTCGCCGCCGGCGTAGACGATCTCCAGGCAGTCGTGCGGGGCACCCGCCGCCTCGATGGTCTTGAGGCCGACGAAACGGCCGATGCCGTGATCGACGTGGACGACCAGATCGCCTTCGGCAAGGCTGGTCGCCTCCTTGATGAAGTTCTCCGCCTTCTTTCGGCTCTTGGCGCCGCGCACCAGGCGGTCGCCCAGAACATCCTGTTCGGCGATGACCACGAAGCCCGGCACCTCGAAGCCGGTCTCGATGCCGAGGATGGCGAGCGGAAGCACGCCGGCCGGCGCCTTGAGCGCCGCATCGAGATGGGCCACAAGCTCGGTCGCCTGCCCCCCGTGATCGCGGATGACCTGTGCCAGACGATCGCGTGAGCCTTCCGACCAGCAGGCGAGGATCACCCGGCGCTTTTCCGCGGCCAGCGACGCGATATGCTTCACCAACGCGTCGAAGATATTGACGTCGCCGGCCGCCCGCTCGGCCGCGAAGGAACGGCCGGTCTTGCCGCCGAAATCCACCAGTTTGACCGAGGATTGTTCAGGCCGGTTGAACGGTGTCAGACGGGCAACGGCGCGCCGGGCTAGAAGACCCTGCAACTCGCTCTCGGCGAGGTAGAGCGTGGTCGGCGGCATCGGCTTGTAGGGAGCGCCGGAGCCACCCGTCTTCAGGGTGTCGAGGCGGGCTTCGTAGTGATCGGCAACCGCGGTCAGGCGTTCGTTGATCGCCTCGTCAACCAGCGGGTCGACCATGACCGGCGCATCGCCGGTATAATCGAACAGTGTGCCGAGCCGCTCGTGGAACAGCGGCAGCCAATGCTCGATGCCGGCGTAGCGTCGTCCTTCGCTCACCGCCTCATACATCGGATCGCCCGACGTGGCGGCGCCGAAGGCGGCAACATAGCCCTGCCGGAACCGCTTGATCGAGGCCGGCGTGATCTGCACCTCGCTCATCGGCACGAGGTCGAGGCGTTTCAACTGCCCGGTGGAGCGCTGCGTCTCCGGGTCGAAGGTGCGGATGGATTCAAGCTGGTCGCCGAAGAAATCGAGGCGCACCGGCGCTTCCGTTCCCGGCGCGTAAAGATCGAGAATGCCTCCACGCACGGCGTATTCGCCGGTGTCGCGCACCGTTGACGAGCGGGAGAAACCGGCGTCCTCCAGCCAGGCGGTGAGCTTGCCCATGTCGGCGATGTTTCCGGGCGCCAGCGTCATCACCTGACCCGACACCATGGAGGGCGGCACCACGCGCTGCACCAGCGCGTTGACGGTGGTCAGCAGCACGAAGGGCCTGGCGTCCCCGGCATGCGCCGCCAGCTCCGACAGTGTCGTCATGCGTCGCGCCACCACGGCCGGCGTCGGAGACACCCGGTCATAGGGAAGGCAGTCCCAACCGGGGAACTCCAGCACGCCGACTTCCGGGGCAAAGAAAGCCAGCGCGCGCTGGAGCTGCTGCAACCGCTGGCCGTCGCGAGCGACGTAGACGGCATCAAGACCTCGCCGCTTTTCCGACCTTACAAGCTCGGCCAGCGCCAGCGCTTCGGCGCCGTCGGGAACGGCTGCAACCGTGACTGCAGAAAAGTCGGACAGCAGGCTGGACCAGGACGTGGGCATGGCGAACGGATATCTGCTCAGGAGGGAAAGGGGTTCTTCTAAAGCATCCCGAGGCAAAAGGAAACCCCACAGCGGAACGGTAAATCAATAAATTACAATGAGTTAGCGATTCATCGAACGAGCCTGGTTCAGGCAATCCCACCGAGACGACCCTGGAGGAGCCTATGGCGAGGTGGCGACACAGGTCCCGTTCATTCATTCTTCAGCACGCTTGGTATTTTTCCATATCCGTAGGGCAATCCGTTTAGCGGTGGCCCTATAAAGGGTTATCAGGGCCCGCCCCTCCCTGGCAGGCGATTTTTGTCGGTCGATACCGAAAAGGATCCCGTGGTGAGCACGCTTCTGCATGTGCCGTCCCTGCTGATCGCCGCCGCCGTCACCGGCGCCTGCGTGTCGGCCAGCCATCTTCTGACTTGGCGGGCCGTGAGGAACGAAGTCAGCGTCCTCCTGTGGGGCATCGCCTACGGTCTCACGACGCTATCCATGGTGATGGCCGGGTTGCGCGGTGCCATCCCGGCTTTCCTGTCCGTTGTAGTCAGCAACACGTTCCTGTTGCTGGCGCTGGGCCTCGTCTGGCTCGGCTATCGCCGCTTCCTAGGCAAGGTCGGTCGTCATGATCTTCTTCTGGCCGCGCTTGGCGGATTGGCCTGGCTGGCCTTCGCCTGCGATCGGCAGCTGTTCGCCGACATCAACCTCAGGGTACACGTCGTTTCGGCCATCCAGTTCATTTATCTCCTGATGGTCGCGTCGGATCTCGTCGCCCACCAGCGGAAGGAACCATTGCCGGCTCTATCGCTGACAACCGCGGCCATCGTCGTCCAGCAGGCGCTGTTATTGGCGCGCGTTATCTATCTCCTGATTTCGCCTCTCAATTCGTCCACCGCCGTCCTGCCCACCGGCACGCCGATTGCTCTGACGCTGATCGGGTCGACCGGCTTCATCGTCTTCTTCGGCGTCCTTCAGCTGGCTCTGGTCGGGCAGCGCTCGGAGCGGCGGTATCGCATGGCGGCGGAAACCGACGGACTGACCGGGCTCGCCAACCGCCGTCGGTTTCTGGACGACGTTCTGTCGCATCTGGCCGGCGCCCCGAACCGCGGTGCGCTGATCCTGTTCGATCTCGATCACTTCAAGCGCATCAACGACACGCATGGTCACCTGACCGGTGATCGTGCGCTGGTCGAGTTCGCCGGCATTCTCGCCAACGCGACGCCCGATCGGGCCGTCGCCGCCCGGATCGGCGGCGAGGAGTTCGCCCTTTTCCTGCCCGATGGCGATGCGACCACGGCGACCGTGCTCGCCGAGCATATCCGTCAGCTCACCCGGGCCTTCGCATTGAAAACCGTCAAGGATCAACTCCGCATCACGGTCAGTGTCGGGGTCGCCGATATCGCGGAGGTCGGTCCCGATTACGAGGCGCTCCACAGCGCGGCGGACGTGGCTCTCTACAAGGCCAAGAGCGACGGCCGCGACCGCGTCGCCGTCTATCGCTGGTGCCCGCCGCGCAGGCAGATAGCGGTTGCTTGCGATGACCGGGTTGGCAAGGCGGTATCCGCGGCAGTCTGAACCGTCTCAGCCGGTCAGAGGATGGGATTGAGCGAAGGCCAGCACCTTGGCGAACACTCCCTTCGACGCGCTCTCCGGCACCGGCGCCTTGCCCAGGATCCAGCCGAACAGCTCACGATCGTCGACCTCCAACAGGGCCTCGAACTCATCGAGTTCGCCATCGGTCAACTCGCCGATGGCACTGTCGGCGAAGCGGCCGAGCAGAAGATCCAGCTCGCGCGTGCCGCGGTGCCAGGCGTGATAGAGAATTTTCCGGCGTCGCGGCGAAAGATCGTCGGACGTGCGGCTGAGCCCGGACATCGGTGTGTCTCCCGGAAATCGATCAGGACCTTCGGCGCGCAAGGAGCCGTCTTGTCCTCGTCTGTTAGCCGATACTTCCGGTGAAAGTAAACCATCGCCGGTTGTCCGCCATATCCGCGACTGCCGAAGGCTGCTATAGGAGGCAACCTTTTCAAGCACTGTCTCGGCTTTTTCCGTCATGAGTTCCGCTTCTTCCGGCCGCTGGTCCGAGCTTGTCGCGCCGGCCTACCTCGCTGCCTCGCTGACGTTGATGCTCGCCGCGGCCATCTTCGCCTTCAATGCCTTCCTGGTATCGACGGCGATGCCGACGGCGGTGGACGAGTTGCATGGCGAGGCCTACCTTTCCTGGACGCTCACCGTCTATATCGTCGCCTCGATCACCGCCGGCGCCTCGGCACCGCTCCTCAAGGCGCGCTTCGGCGCGCGGCCCTGTCTGTTCGTGGCAAGTGGCGTGTTCGCCGTCGGCACGCTCGCCGCAGCCCTGTCGCCCAGCATGGAGCTCGTGCTGGTCGGCCGCGCGATTCAGGGGGCTGGCGAGGGCCTCGTTGCCGCCGTTGCTTTCGCGCTGATCCCCCAGCTCTTTCCGTCGCGGCTGGTTTCCAAGCTGTTCGGTGCCGAGGCGATCGTCTGGGCCGCCGCGGCCTTCGGCGGTCCGGTATTGGCTGGCGTGATCACCGAGTTCGTGAGCTGGCGCGCCGCCTTCCTCGTCAACCTGCCGATCGTCGCCATATTCCTGGTGCTGGTTCACATGGCGGTGCCACAGGAGGAGCGCGACCAAGATGCCGGCATCTTTCCCGGCCTGAGACTGGGACTGGTGGCGGTAGCCATGATGGCCATCTCGGTCGCCGCCGTCGCGCTCGAGGAGCCGTGGCAGGCCGCTCTGGTGGTGGCGGGTGCCGCTCTCTGCCTGACCGCTGCCGTGCGCATCGATCTTTCCGCTCGCGTATCGATCCTGCCGCGTGGCGCCTTCGGCTTTTCGAGCGTAGCGGGGGTGGGCCTGTGGGCGATCTTCCTGCTGCCGCTCGCCCAATCGGTCACCGGCGTGTTTCTCGTCTACGCGGTGCAGCACCTATGGGGATATGGGCCGGCCGTGGCCGGTGGCATCGGCGCCATTCTGGCCGTCGCCTGGAGCACCGGGGCGGTGACCGTCGCCAACTATGACGGCATGGCAAGACGGTTGCGGTTCGTCGCCATCGGAACCTCCGTGGTGGTGGTGGGATTACTGGTCGGTCTTGCCTCCATGACCCAACTCCTCCTCTCGCTGGTCATGCTCGGTCAACTGGTGATCGGCCTCGGCATGGGCATAGCCTGGGGCAGCCTTTGCCAGGTGGTCATGGAAACCCACCCCGAAGGTGAGCGAGACAAGGCGTCAGCGCTTCTTCCGACGCTGCAATCGGCCGGTTATGCGGCGGGCTCGGCGGTGTTCGGTCTCGTCGGCAATCTCGCGGGCTTCGCCACCGATCGCTCGCCTGAAGGGCTTCGCTTCGCGATGATCGTCGCCTTCGCCTCCGCCGTGCTGCTGGCGCTGCCGCCTCTCGCCCTAGCGCTTCGCATGGGCCGGCTTCATCGGGCCGGCCCAACGATATAACTCCAGGCGTCAGATCATCACGTCGGCGCCGGGGACGATGCCGACGGCCTGCAGATAGGCAACGACGCGCTCGGCCAGGAGGTCGGCGGCCTCCGCGGTGGTATCGAGACAGATCTCAGGCCGATCGGGCGCCTCGTAAGGCGAGGAGACGCCGGTGAAGCGGGCGATCTCGCCGGCTCGCGCCTTGGCGTAGAGCCCCTTGGGGTCGCGCGCCTCTGCCACGTCGAGCGGCGTGTCGACGAACACCTCGACGAACTCGCCGTCCTCCACTAGCTCGCGCGCCAGCTGCCGCTCGGCGCGGAACGGCGAGATGAAGGACACCAGCACAATCAGGCCAGCATCGACGAACAGCTTGGCCGTCTCGGCGACGCGGCGGATGTTCTCCACGCGATCAGCGTCCGAGAAGCCGAGATCGCGGTTGAGACCGTGGCGCACGTTGTCGCCGTCGAGGATATAGGCGTGGCGGCCAAGCGCCGTCAGCTTCTTCTCGACGAGGTTGGCAATGGTGGACTTGCCGGCACCAGAGAGGCCGGTGAACCAGACGACGGCCGGCTTCTGCCCCTTAGCCAATGCCCGTGCCCGCTTGTCGACATCCAGCGCCTGCCAATGGATGTTGCCGGCCCGGCGAAGCCCATGATCGATCATGCCGGCCCCGACGGTGAGGTTGGACAGCCGATCGATGACGATGAAGGCTCCTGTCTCACGATTGACAGCGTAGGGGTCGAAAGCGACAGGTTCGGACAAGGAAAGGTTGGCGACGCCGACTTCGTTGAGAGCAAGGCTCCTCGCCGGCAGTTCGCCACCGGTATTGACGTCGATCTTGTGCCGGATGGACGTCACCTGCGCTGTAACCTGACGGGCGCCGATCTTGAGAAGATAGGGACGTCCGGGTAAGAGCGGCTCGTCGGCCATCCAGATCAGATGGGCGGCGAACTGGTCGGACACCTCCGGCCGGTCGGTGGTGCCGGACAAAACGTCGCCACGCGAAATGTCGATCTCGTCGGCGAGCGTCAGAGTCACCGCCTCGCCGGCCGACGCGGCGTCGAGGTCGCCATCGAAGGTAACGATGGACTTCACGGTGGACGTCCTGCCGGACTTGGCCACCACCACGGCGTCGCCCCGCCGCACGGTTCCCGAGGCGATAGTGCCCGAAAAGCCGCGAAAGTCGAGATTGGGCCTGTTAACCCACTGCACCGGCAGACGGAATGCCCTGGTGGACGCGTCGTCATCGACCGCCACGTTTTCCAGGTGTTCGACCAGCGTCGGACCCGAATACCAGGGCATGCGAAGGCTGCGCTCCAGCACGTTGTCGCCATAGCGGGCGCTGAGCGGAATGGCCGTCAGCGTCTCAAAGCCGAGATCGGCGGCAAAGGCCCGGTAGTCGGCGACGATGTCCTCGAAGATGGCTTCGGAAAAGTCGACGAGGTCGATCTTGTTGACCGCCAGCACCACGTGGCGGATGCCGACCAGCGACACGATGAAGGAGTGGCGGCGGGTCTGGGTCAGCACGCCACGCCGCGCGTCGATGAGGATCACCGCGAGGTCGGACGTGGAGGCGCCGGTCGCCATGTTGCGGGTATACTGCTCATGGCCGGGCGTGTCGGCGACAATGAACTTGCGCTTGTCCGTCGAGAAGAAGCGATAGGCGACGTCGATGGTGATGCCCTGCTCGCGTTCGGCTTCCAGGCCGTCGACGAGCAATGCGAGGTCGATGTCGTCGCCGACGGTACCGTGCTTGCGCGAGTCTTTCTCCAGGCTCAGGAGCTGGTCTTCGAACAGCAGCTTGGAATCATAGAGCAACCGGCCGATCAACGTCGACTTGCCGTCGTCAACCGAACCACAGGTAAGGAAACGCAGCAGGCTCTTTTTCTCGTGCCGGCCGAGATAATCGGTGAAGGCGGAGGCGTCGGCGGTGACGTTCGGGTCGATGGCGTTCATCAGAAATAGCCTTCGCGCTTCTTCTTTTCCATGGAGGCGGAATCGTCGTGGTCAATCAGGCGGCCAGACCGCTCGGACGTCCTGGCAATCAGCATCTCGCGGACGATTTCCGGCAGGGTCGCCGCATCGCTCTCGACGGCGGCGGTCAAGGGGTAGCAGCCGAGCGTGCGGAAGCGGACCCGGCGCAGCTCGGGCGTCTCGCCCGGTTGAAGCGGCAGGCGATCGTCATCGACCATGATCCATTGGCCGCCCCGGTTCACCACCGGACGCTCGGCGGAGAAGTAGAGCGGCACGATCGGGATCTTCTCGAGCAGGATGTACTGCCAGATATCGAGCTCGGTCCAGTTGGACAGCGGGAAGACGCGGATGCTCTCACCTGGCCGGACGCGGGAGTTGTAGAGGTGCCAGAGCTCGGGACGCTGGTTCTTGGGGTCCCAGGCGTGACTTTCGGTGCGGAAGGAAAAGACGCGTTCCTTCGCCCTGCTCTTCTCCTCGTCACGGCGGGCACCGCCAAAGGCCGCATCGAAGCCGTGCGCCGTCAGCGCTTGTTTCAGTGCATCGGTCTTCATGATGTTGGTATAGACCGACGAGCCGTGGGTGAACGGAGTGATGCCGGCGGCGACGCCATCCTGGTTGGTATGGACCAGGAGATCGAGCCCTTCCTCTCTCACCGTCGCGTCGCGGAAGGCGATCATCTCGCGGAACTTCCAGGTGGTGTCGACGTGCAGCAGCGGGAACGGCAACTTGCCGGGATAGAAAGCCTTGAGAGCCAGGCGCAGCATGACCGAGCTGTCCTTGCCGATGGAATAGAGCATCACCGGATTGCGGAACTCGGCCGCAACCTCGCGGATGATGTGGATGGCTTCCGCTTCAAGACGCTTCAAATGGGTCAGACGATCCTGGGACACCTGAACTCACCTCGGGCGCGACCGGCGTCGCGGCTTCCCTCCCCAGCCCCTTTGGCCGAAGATAATGGCGAAGCGGTACCAAGCCCCCTCATTGCTCTCAAGAAAGCGCGCACTCCGGCCAAAGGAGAAAAGAGAAAATCTTTCCTTCTGTAGCGTTTTGTCTTGGCTGGCAGCGGATACGAGCCAATAAATCCTATGGCCTATTAGATTAGTATTCTAATGGCAATCGACCTCAACCCTTCTCGGGCGCGGCGGCCGTCGACCCGCGCACGATAAGCTGCACCGGCCACACCTCGGCCACCGCGCCCGGCTTCTGCCCGGCGACGCGAGCCAGAGCCATCTCCGCCACACGCGTGCCGGCGGCGCGGATCGACGACCGCGTCGTTGTAAGCTGCGGGTGGAACTGATCGGCGGGAAAGGCGGGCATCTCGTCGTCATGGGCGACGATGGAGAGGTCGCGCGGCACTTCCAGACCGAGTTCGGCGGCTGCCCGCAGCACGCCGAGCGCCACCAGAATGGAGCCGCACAGGATGGCTGTCGGCCGAGCGTCGCTTTCCAGCGCCTGGCGGGCGCAACGATAGGCGTTCTCGGCCGTCATGGGCATGAAATGCTCATCGAGCATGTCGCTCGGCAGGCCGGCGGCGGCGAAGGCGACGGCGGCGCCCCGCGACCGGTCCTGGGCAAAGGTGAAATGCTCCTCGCCGTTGATCAGCATGACGCGCCGATGGCCGAGCTGGATCAGGAAGCTGGTTGCCTGCTGGAAGGCACCGAAGTTGTCGATGTCGATGAAGGAAATGCCGACCGGGTCCGGGGGACGGCCGTGCACGACGAAGGGAAACTTCAGCTCGCTGAGCAAGGCAATCCGCTCGTCGGCAACCTTGGGACCTGTCAGAATGACGACGTCGACCGTACCATCGCGGGCCAAGCGTCCGAAGGTGACAATCTCGTCGCGCGGCGTCGAGGGACTGATTAGAATATCGAAGCCCTGCTTGGCGCTCGTTTCGGCCACGCCGGCCAAGTATTCGACGAAAAGCGGATCCATGAGCGCATTTCGCTCGGCGTTGAACACGACGCCTAAAGCGTGGGCACGCCCGGTTGCGAGCCGCCGGGCCGCCGGACTGGGGCGATATCCGAAACGTTGCGCTGCGGCGAGAACGATTTCCCGGGTCTTTTCGCTGACTTCTGGGTACCCGTTAAGCGCGCGACTGACGGTCGTCTGCGACAGGTGCAGCTCGGCGGCCAATTCCTTAAGATTCATTGTCAATTTCCGTCGCCATCGGAAGCCGTCTCGTTCTTCCCCCATGGACCGGGAGCCGACGCCGATGGGCCTGCCTTATCATTTGTAGCGGTATTGTTACACCCATTGTCCAGCCTGCTCAAAGGATCGGCATCATCGAATACGCGGAACCTGGTACCGGAAATCTCCTCTGCAAACGGTTACATTGACCAGTTGACAGGTGAACGGCTTTCAAGGATGATCTCAGCGTTCAAAGCGCTTTGGAGGTTTTAGAGCGCTTCGTACCCAGTTGCGGCATTCGGGAGAAGTGCCGCATTCAAGGGAGGACTTGATGTATCACTCAGCCCTGCGTGCCGGTCTTTTCGCCGGTGCGGTTTTCAGCGCATCCCTCACGATGGCCGCCGAGCTTGCGATCGTGTCCGGCGACTCCGGCAACGGACTGGCGTTCCTGCAGAGCCAGTTGAAGCAGTTCGAGGCCAAGACCGGCAACACGGTCAAAATTGTCCCAATGCCGCCCTCGACCAGCGATCAGTTCGGCCAGTACCGTCTGTGGCTGGCCGCCGGCAACGCCGATATCGACGTCTACATGACCGACGTCATCTGGGCGCCGCAGCTCTCCGACCAGTTCCTCGACCTGACCGACGCCGCCAAGGATGTCGTCAAGGATCATTTCCCCTCGATCATCGAGTCCCAGACGGCCAATGGCAAGTTGGTCGCCATTCCCGGCTTCACTGACGCGCCGGCGCTGTTCTACCGCAAGGACCTGCTCGACAAGTATGGCAAGTCGGTTCCCAAGACCTGGGATGAGATGGCCGCGACAGCCAAGGAAATCCAGGACAAGGAACGTGAGGCCGGCGCCAAGGACCTCTGGGGCTTCGTCTTCCAGGGCAACGCCTATGAAGGCCTCACCTGCAACGCGCTGGAATGGGTGAAGTCGTTCGGCGGCGGCCAGATCGTCGAGGCCAACGGCGACATTTCCATCAACAACGAGAAGGCGGCCAAGGCCCTTGAAACGGCCAAGAGCTGGGTCGGAACCATTTCGCCGCCGGGCGTCCTCGCCTATCAGGAAGAGGAAGCGCGCGGCGTCTGGCAGACCGGCAATGCGGTGTTCATGCGCAACTGGCCTTACGCCTATGCCCTCGGCAACGGCGATGACAGCGCGGTCAAGGGCAAGTTCGGCGTCGCCACCTTGCCGTCGGCAACGGAGAGCGACAAGCCGGCCGCCACACTGGGCGGTTGGAACTTCGCGGTTTCCAAGTATTCCAAGCACCCTGACGAGGCGATCCAGCTCGCCCTGTTCCTCGGCTCGACGGAAATCCAGAAGAACCGCGCCATCCAGCAGACGAACCTGCCGACCATCGTCTCGCTCTACGATGATGCCGACGTGGCCAAGGCCGCGCCGATCATTCCGCAGTGGAAAGAGGTGTTCATGAATGCCGTGCCGCGTCCGTCGGCGCCGACCAAGGTCAAGTACAACGAGGTGTCCTCGCTGTTCTGGTCGGCCGTGCACGACACGCTGTCGGGCAACGGCACCGCCGCCGAAAACCTCGAGCTCCTCGAGGCCAAGCTGACCGAGCTCAAGGGGTCCGGCTGGTAAGCCGAGCTCCGCTCGCCGGCCGTCCGACGTCTTCCCCCTCGGCGATCGGACGGCCGAGCCTTTCCGGAGCGCGCAGTTCCGCGCACTCCGCCCGTCGGTAGATTCACGGCGCCGACGGTCCATCGCTTTCAGACGATTTCAGCCGACAATGACGGCTGCCGGAGACCTTTTTCGTTTCCGGGTTTGCGCGTGACCGGTACCGCCCCGGGGCGGGCCGATGCCTTCCGCACTCCATCGCAGGAATTGCCATGGCTTCCACACAATCGACGATCCGGATCGTGCCGACCGGACATGCCAAGCGGGCCAGGTCCGAGCTGATGCGCCAGCGCCTGAGGGCCGCCGGCTGGTTCCTGGTTCCGATGCTGGTCGCGCTTGCCATCGTCGCCGGGTGGCCGCTCCTCAGGACGATCTATTTCTCGTTCACCAACGCCTCGCTGACCAATCTCTACGGCGCCGAACTCATCGGCTTCAAGAACTACCTCAACTGGACGGTGCTGAAGAGCGGACGCGTCATCTGGTCCGGCCTTCTGGCCGATCCGGTCTGGTGGAACGCCGTCTGGAACACGGTCCGCTTCTCGGTCATCTCGGTGACGCTGGAGACCATCCTCGGCACCGTCGTCGCGCTGGTGCTCAACGCGGAGTTCAAGGGACGCGGCATCGTGCGCGCCGCCATTCTCATTCCCTGGGCCATCCCGACCATCGTCTCGGCCCGCATGTGGGGCTGGATGCTGAATGACCAGTTCGGCATCATCAACGACGTGCTGCTGATGTTCGGCCTCATCGATCACAAGATCGCCTGGACCGCCTCGTCCGACACGGCAATGATCGCCGTGCTGATCGTCGACGTCTGGAAGACGACACCCTTCATGGCGCTGCTCATCCTCGCGGGCCTGCAGATGGTCCCTCGCGACATCTATGAGGCGGCGGCCATTGATGGCGTCCACCCGGTCAAGACCTTCTGGCGGGTGACGCTGCCGCTGGTCCGGCCGGCGCTGATGGTGGCGGTGATCTTCCGCCTGCTCGACGCCATGCGCATCTTCGACCTGATCTACGTTTTGACGCCCAACAGTTCGCAAACCAAGACGATCTCTGTTCTGGCGCGCGAAAACCTGATCGACTTCGACAAGTTCGCCTATGGCTCGGCGCAGTCGACCATGCTGTTCCTGATCATCGCGCTGATGACCATCCTCTACATCTGGCTCGGCAAGGTGCGTTTTGACGGAGGAGACCGGTGATGCTCTGGACCTATACCAAGACCGCCTCCTTCTATCTCCTCGTGGCGGTCATCGTCTTCGTCTCGGTCTTTCCGTTTTATTACGCGATCCTGACGAGCTTCAAATCCGGCACGGCGCTGTTCGAGATCAACTACCTGCCGACCCACTTCACCCTCGACAACTATATCGCGGTGCTGACCACCGGTGTGTTCGTCCGCAATCTCGGCAACTCGATCCTGGTGGCGACCTCGGTGGTGGTCCTGGCGCTGTTTCTCGCCGTCACCGCCGCCTTCGCGCTGGCCCGCGTCAGCTTCCGGGGGCGCGGGCTCCTGCTGATGACCATCCTGGCCGTGTCGATGTTCCCGCAGATCGCCGTGCTGGCCGGCCTGTTCGAGCTCGTTCGCGCCTTCGGCCTCTTCAACACGCCGTTCGCCCTGATCTTCTCCTACACGATCTTCACCCTGCCCTTCACAGTCTGGGTGCTGACCACCTTCATGCGCGACCTGCCGGTGGAGATCGAGGAGGCGGCCATCGTCGACGGCGCCAGCCCATGGGTCATCATCAGCAAGGTGTTCATGCCGCTGATGTGGCCAGCGTTGGTGACGACCGGCCTGCTCGCCTTCATTGCCGCCTGGAACGAGTTCCTGTTCGCGTTGACCTTCACCTCGTCCAACCAGACGAGGACGGTGCCGGTGGCCATCGCGCTGCTGTCCGGGGCGAGCCAGTATGAGATTCCCTGGGGCCGCATCATGGCGGCGTCGGTCATCGTCACGGTGCCGCTCGTGGTTCTCGTGCTGATCTTCCAGCGCAAGATCGTGCAGGGGCTGACGGCCGGCGGCGTCAAGGGCTAGGAAAGGACGCCCCGACCGGAGCGAAGCGATGAAAGCGCTTTGCGCCGGCGGCGGCGCTCGGACAAGATGGACCATGCCGACGCCCTCCCCGCCGGCATCGATGAGAGAGAAAGACCGACAGGAATGACTACCCTCGAAAAAGCCGTCGCCAGCATCGACAGGGCCACCGATCCCGATTGGTGGCGGGGCGCGGTGATCTACCAGATCTATCCGCGCTCGTTCCAGGACTCCAATGGCGACGGCATCGGCGACCTCGCCGGTGTCACGGCACGTCTCGGCTACCTCGAAGATCTGGGCGTTGACGCCATCTGGCTGTCGCCCTTCTTCAAGTCACCGATGAAGGATTTCGGCTACGATGTTTCCGACTATTGCGATATCGATCCGATCTTCGGCACCCTAGACGATTTCCGGAAGATGGTGGCCGCGGCCCATCGGCGCGGCATCAAGGTCATCATCGACCAGGTACTGAGCCATACGTCGGACCAGCATCCCTGGTTCGCGGAAAGCCGAAAAGACCAGATCAACGCCAAGGCGGACTGGTATGTCTGGGCGGACGCCCAGCCTGACGGCACCCCACCCAACAACTGGCTGTCGGTGTTCGGCGGCTCGGCCTGGGAGTGGGATACCCGCCGCTGCCAGTATTACCTGCATAACTTCCTATCGAGCCAGCCCGACCTCAACTTCCACACCCCCGCGGTGCAGGACGCGCTCTTGGACGTGCTGAAGTTCTGGCTCGATCTCGGCGTCGACGGCTTCCGCCTGGACACCGTGAACTTCTATTTCCACGACAAGGACCTGCGCCCCAACCCGCCGCAGACGCGGCCGGTCGATGCCATCGACGCGCCAAGGGTCAATCCCTATCTCCGCCAGGACCATGTCTACGACAAGAGCCAGCCGGAAAATCTCGATTTCCTGAAGCGGATGCGCAAGCTGCTCGACCAGTATCCCGGCTCCACCACGGTGGGTGAGATCGGCGACGGCGACCGGTCGCTCAAGACGATGATCGCCTACACCTCGGGCGGCGACAAGCTGCATATGAGCTACACCTTCGATCTCCTGGGCGGCGAGCCGTCACGGACCTATATCGAAAAGACGCTCAAGACCTTCGAGGCCGGCGCCGGTGACGCCTGGCCTTGCTGGGCGCTGTCCAACCACGATGTCGTCCGTTATGCGACGCGCCACCTGCCCTTCGCGCAGAACCCGGCGCAGCAGGGCAAGCTGATGGCCACCCTGCATCTCAGCCTGCGTGGCTCGGTCTGCATTTACGAGGGCGACGAACTCGGCCTCACCGAGGCGGATCTGGCCTTCGAGGATCTGGTCGACCCCTATGGCATCCGCTTCTGGCCGGAGTTCAAGGGGCGCGACGGGTGCCGCACGCCCATGGTCTGGGAAGCGGAAGCCGCCAACGCCGGCTTCTCGCCCGCCAAGCCCTGGCTGCCGGTGCCGCAGGCCCACCTCGCCAAGGCCGTCGATCAGCAGGTTGGCAAGGCGGACAGCCAGTATGAGCTCTACAAAGCGATGATCGGCTGGCGCAAGACGAGCCCGGCGCTCACAAAGGGTTCGGTGCGCTTCCTGGACTCCGATGGCGACACCCTCGCTTTCCTGCGCGAGGCGGCCGGCGAGAAGGTGCTCTGCGTCTTCAACTTCGGAAAGACGGGGGCCGGCTTCCCGGTACCCTTGGGCCTTGCGGTGTCGGAGACCGCCGGCATCGGCTTCGCCTCGCGCGTGGTCGAGGGCATGGTGACCCTGCCGGCCGAGAGCGCCTTCATCGCCAAGGTGAAATGATCTGAACAACGACCCGGCCGCCTCTGCAGCGGCCGGGCTCCAGGAACCGGGTTTGGGAGAACCCTTCGCGAATGCGGGAGGAACTGCGCATGGCAGCCGGACTGAAGCTCAAGCAAGTCAAGAAGGCCTACGGTTCCGTGCAGGTGCTGCACGGCATCGATCTGGATATCAAGTCCGGCGAGTTCGTCGTCTTCGTCGGCCCCTCGGGTTGCGGCAAGTCGACGCTGCTTCGGCTGATCGCCGGGCTCGAAGACATCACCGAGGGAACGTTGGAGATTGGCGGCACCGTGGTCAATACGCTGCCGCCCTCCAAGCGTGGCATCGCCATGGTGTTCCAGAGCTATGCGCTCTACCCGCATATGACGGTCTACGAGAACATGGCTTTCGGCCTGAAGCTCGCCAAGGCATTGCCGGGTGAACAGGACAAACGTGTGCGGGAAGCGGCGGAGATGCTGCAGATCACGCCCTATCTCGACCGTTTGCCCAAGCAGCTTTCCGGCGGCCAGCGGCAGCGTGTCGCCATCGGACGGGCGATTGTCCGCGACCCCAAGGTGTTCCTGTTCGACGAGCCTCTGTCCAACCTCGATGCGGCGTTGCGTGTCGCCACGCGGCTCGAAATCGCCAAGCTGCACGAGCGCATGGCCGACACGACGATGATCTACGTCACGCACGATCAAGTAGAAGCGATGACGCTGGCCGACCGGATCGTGGTGCTGAACTACGGCGTGGTTGAACAGGTCGGTACTCCGATGGAACTCTACCATACGCCGGACAACCTCTTCGTCGCCCGATTCATCGGCTCGCCGGCCATGAATATCGTGTCGGCGACGATTACCAGCGCCGGGGCGCCGGCAACGGTGCAGCCGGACACCGGCAACCCGGTGACCGTCAACGCCGACGTTGCCGCCACCTATCTCGACGCCAAGGCCACCTTCGGCGTTCGCCCCGAGGACCTGACGCCCACCGATGGGCCGGGCCTCTTCACTGGCACGGTATCGATCGTCGAAAAGCTCGGCGAAGTGACCCTCGTCTATCTCGACACCGGCCTTCCCGACCCAATCACCGTCAAGATCGACGGCGATGTCGATATCGCCAAAGGCGCACGGCTGAGCGTGACGGCGCCGGCCGACCGTCTGCATCTCTTCGACGAGAACGGCGTCGCCTTCCCCCGCATGCGGCTGTCGCGCGCCGCCGAGTGAACGACGCCCTTGGCGCGGATTCCACCGGCCGCCCTTCGGGGTGGCCGCGTTTTTTTTAGAGAATGCCGACCCTTTTCAGGAACCACCAGGCACCCCACACCGACATTCCGCCCAGCAGGAAGGCGAACACCGTTCCGAAATGTTCACCGGCGAAAGGCAAGCCGCCGGTGTTCATGCCGAAGAAGCCGGTAACCAGGGTTGGCGGCAGCAGAAAGGCCGTCATGATCGAGAGAATGTAGAGATGCCGGTTGGTTTCCGAGGAGATCTTGGAGTCGATTTCCTCGTGCAGAAGACGTGCCCGATCCTGCAGCCCTTGCATTTCCTGTAGCGCCGATCCGAGCAGATCGGCCATCGTCTCAGCCATTTCGACCGTACCCGTCGGCAGGGGATCGGGTTCGTCCCAACGCTGGTAGCGACGGAACAGCGCAACCGACGCCCTGAGCTGGCGATTCAGTCGCACGATGGTTCGCCGGACCGGACCGAGACGTCGGCGCTCGTCGCGCGGCGCCGTCTCGAAGACATAGTCCTCGATGCGGTCGAGCTCGTCGCCCATCTCGACGATGAGGGCGTCCACCACCTTCTCGAACTCCGTGACGACGGCGGCGAACACACCCACCGTCCCATGAATGGCGAGGCCGCGGTCAACGGCGAGACGCGCCGCCTCGACGCAACGCAACGGATGCAACCGGGCCGTGACGATCAGCCGCTCCGATGCGGCGAAGCGGAACCAGCCGATGTCGTTGGTCTCGTAATCGAACGCGCGCTCGATATCGGTGAACACCCCGTGCAGCACGCCATCGTCGGATGCGAGCACCACGTGGTTGTCGCGGTCGGTCAGCGTGGCCCGTGCCGCCTCGGGAAGATCGGGAAAGCCTTCCAGAAACTTCGGCACCCGCGCGTCGCTGAGGGCCAGATGCAGCCAGACGAAACCCTCGTCGACGATAAGGTCTTCGCGGGGCGTGGTCGGCGGCAACGGCCGGCCGGTGCCGGTCGCGGCATCGAAACGATAGGCCCAGACAAAGCCGGGAATCTCGGTGTTGAGCAAGGACCAGGCACTCCTGACAGGCGCGGCGAGCCGCGTTTTTCCTGATAGCACGCGAGAGTGACGGTCTTCCATCCCGGTCGCGGGCGGAATGCATTCGGCTCCGGCCCGCCGTGGATCGGCGCTACGGGCTTGCCGTTAACGCACCCGCCGACCGAACCGTGAGCCCAGCGGCGGATGCGACGGTATTGCCGGGGTGCCGGATCAGTCCGGCAGCGCGGCAGTGATGATGAACTCGACCTTGTACTCGGGAGCGGCCAGCTTGGCCTCGCCGGTGGCGCGCGCCGGCGTATTGCCCGGAGCCACCCAGGCCTCCCAAACCTCGTTCATGGCGGCAAAATCGGCCATGTCGGCCAGCCAGACGATGGCCTGCAGCGCGCGCGTCTTGTCGGTGCCGGCGGCGGCGAGCAGGCGATCCACCTCGGCCAGAGCTTCAACGGCCTGCGACTTGACATCTCCCTTCGGCGAGCCGACCTGGCCGGCGAGATAAACGGTCTTGTTGTGGATGACGGCGTTGCTCATGCGCTTGCCGGGCTCGATGCGGGTGATCGCCATGACGGGCTCTCCAACTCATGCGCAGGCGGCCCATCCGCCCGCGAGGCTGCCTGTTGCCTATCTTCTCGGCAGATTGGCCGCAACAGGAAAACATGCGTCCACCGGCGAGGGGAAAGTCTCCGGCAGCGGGCTGCTTTCAGGCTGGATCGATTAGAGGCGTCCCGGCCGTCAAAATGAGCGCTGCCACGGATGGCCCGCCAAAGTCCTGCCCCGTACAAGCTGTTGTGTTTGGGTCGCCGGTCCTCACGGTGCCCTTCCCGAGACGCGGAGCCTTGAATGTCCTTCTTCGGTCCCTACGGTCCGCTCGACGCCGACGACATTGCGGCCGTCAACACTGTCGCCCGCTTTCTGGCACTCGATGACCTTGGGGGGCGGGACAAGGATCACGCTCCAACGTTCGATCTTGTGGTTCTGGCCGGCAATGCTCTGCTTTGGACGCTGGAAGGCGCCGTCAGGAAGGCGAGAACGACAGGTGTGCCGCTACTGATTTCAGGTGGCATCGGTCATTCCACCGGGCTGCTGGCCGCCGCCGTCGACGCTCACCCGGTCTACCGGAAGGCACTGGCCGGCCAGACGTCCGAGGCCCGCCTGCTCGGCGACATCGCGGCCATGTTTCTCGGCCTCGATCAGTCGCGGCTGCTCCTTGAGGACGCATCGACCAACTGCGGCGAGAACGGACTTTTCAGTCGCCGGTTCCTAGACGCGCGGGGCCTTGCGCCAGCCTCGATCCTGCTCGTTCAGGACCCGTTGATGCAGCGGCGCACCGACGCTTCGTTTCGGCAGGCGTGGGCCGACGGCCCTTGTCCGACGATCGTAAACTGGCCGGTACAGGTGCCGCGCATCGGTTATCGACGAGAAGGTATCGACTATCTCCAGAGCCCGAACAGCCGCAAGTGGACACCCGAACGCTTCCTGTCGCTTCTGACTGGAGAGATCCAGCGGCTCACTGATGACGAAAACGGTTATGGCCCTCGCGGCAAGGGTTTTCTGCCTCACGTCGACATTCCCGACGAGGTGGCGGAAGCCTGGCGACTCATCATGGGATCGGCCAAGTTTGCTGCGTCCGAGTTGGGACGTCCGGCCGGCGGTTAGGCCCAGATCTCCGGCATTTCACTCAACTTCCCTTTGGTAGACTAAAGATTCGTTATAAGTACCTTCACGCATAACTCCCGCCTACGTAGTATTACGCCTCATCGCCCGAGTCTGGGTGGAACCGCCGATCGCTGTCGATCGCCGGGCAGACACGGGCGTTGCGTTACGTTTTGGGAGGAATACCGATGACATCCGTCACCGTCGACCCGACGAAGTCGCCTGCCTCATATGTCATGACAAAGGAGGAGCGGCGCGTCATCTTCGCCTCGTCGCTCGGCACTGTTTTCGAGTGGTATGATTTCTATCTTTACGGCTCGCTGTCAGCGGTCATTGCCGCCCAATTCTTCTCCGGTGTCAATCCGACAGCGGCTTTCATCTTCGCTTTGTTGGCCTTCGCCGCCGGCTTCGCGGTGCGTCCGTTCGGCGCGCTGGTGTTCGGCCGGCTCGGCGACATGATCGGCCGCAAGTACACCTTCCTCGTCACCATCCTCATCATGGGCGCCTCGACTTTCATCGTCGGCATCCTACCCAACTACGCGGCGATCGGCATCGTGGCGCCGGTCATCCTGATCGTGCTTCGCCTATTGCAGGGGCTGGCGCTTGGCGGCGAATATGGTGGTGCCGCGACCTATGTCGCCGAGCACGCACCCGACCATCGTCGCGGCGCCTACACGTCCTGGATCCAGACCACCGCAACGCTCGGCCTGTTCATGTCGTTGCTGGTCATTCTTGGCTGCCGCGCATCGATGTCGGCCGATGACTTCAACAGCTGGGGCTGGCGCATTCCCTTCCTGGTATCGATCCTGCTTCTGGCGATCTCCGTCTGGATCCGCCTGAAGCTCAACGAGAGCCCGGCCTTCCGCCGCATGCAGGAAGAAGGCAAGACCTCCAAGGCGCCGCTCACCGAAGCCTTCGGGCGCTGGAAGAACCTCAAGGTGGTGCTGCTGGCCCTGTTCGGCCTCGTCGCTGGACAGGCGGTGGTCTGGTACACCGGCCAGTTCTACGCGCTGTTCTTCCTGACGCAGACGCTGAAGGTGGAGGCGCAGACGGCCAATCTTCTGATCGCCGCATCGCTTCTGCTGGCCACCCCCTTCTTCGTGGTCTTCGGTTCACTGTCCGACCGCATTGGACGCAAACCGATCATCATGGCCGGTCTGCTGCTCGCCTGCCTCACCTACTTCCCGATCTTCAAGGGTATCACCCACTACGCCAACCCGGCTCTGGAGCAGGCCGTCGCCAGCGCGCCGGTGACCGTCGTCGCCGACCCGAACGAATGCTCGTTCCAGTTCAACCCGGTGGGAACGTCGAAGTTCACCACCTCCTGTGACGTTGCAAAGTCGACGCTGGTCAAGGCGGGTGTGCCGTACACCAACGAAGCGGCTCCTGCGGGCACGCCGGCCACCGTGAAGGTCGGCGCTACCTCGATCGCCTTCGGCACGGAAGCCGGCACCGACGGCTCGACGCCGGCCCAGGTGTTCACCAAGTCGCTGACCGATGCCGTTACCGGTGCTGGCTATCCCGCCAAGGCCGACCCGGCGCAGATCAACATCGTCATGGTGACGCTGCTGCTGTTCGTGCTGGTGCTCTACGTCACCATGGTCTACGGCCCGATTGCCGCGATCCTGGTGGAAATGTTCCCGACGCGCATTCGCTACACCTCGATGTCGCTGCCCTATCACATCGGCAACGGCTGGTTCGGCGGCTTCCTGCCGACCACGGCCTTCGCCATGGTCGCGGCCACCGGCGACATCTACTACGGCCTCTGGTACCCGATCGTCGTGGCGGCGGCCACGCTGGTGATCGGCATGCTGTTCGTCCGGGAAACCAAGGACAACGACATTCACGCCGACTACTGACCTTCGACAGGTCTGAAAGCGAGGCCCGGCCCCATCAAGGCCGGGCCTTTTCGTTGCGCTCAGGCGCGCCCAGCGAACTGATCGAGCGTCTTCGCCGGCGTTACCGCTTGCGGGTCGAGGAAGCAGTGGATGATCGCCGGCTTGCCGGACGCCATGGCCCGCTCGAGGGCTGGCGCGAACTCGGCGGTCGTCCGCACGGTTTCGCCATGACCGCCATAGGCGCGCGCCAGCGCGGCAAAATCCGGGTTTTTCAGCGTCGTCGCCGAGACGCGGCCGGGATACTCGCGTTCCTGATGCATGCGGATGGTGCCGTACATCGCGTTGTCGACGACGACCACCACGACCGGAATGTCATACTGCACGGCCGTCGCGAACTCCTGGCCGTTCATCAGGAAACAGCCGTCGCCGGCGAAGACGATGACGGGGCGCTCGGGAAATTGTCGCTTGGCCATGACGCCGGCCGGCACCGAATAGCCGACCGATCCCGACGTCGGCGCCAACTGACCAGTGAAGCTGCGATAGCGCCAGTAGCGATGCACCCAGATGGCATAGTTGCCGGCGCCATTGGCGATGATCGTTTCAGGCGGCAGATGCCCGCGCAGCCAGACCATGGCTTCGCCATACTGAAAATCGCCCGGCAGAACGGTGGGCTTGTCGGTCCAGGCGAGGAAATCGGCACGCGCCGACCTGGTTTCGGCCGACCAAGGGATTTCGACCGGCGGATGCACGGTGGAGAGCGCCGAGGCAAAGGCGTGCGGGCTGGCGACGATGCCGAGCGCCGGCTGGTAGACGCGGCCGATCTCCTCAGGATCCGGATAGACGTGAATCAACGTCTGCCTGGGTTGGGGTATGTCGAGAAGCGTGTAGGACGACGACGGCGACTCCGACAGGCGGCCTCCGATGACCAACAGCACATCCGCTTCGCGAACGCGGGCGGCAAGCTTCGGATTGGGGCCGAGGCCGAGATCGCCGGCATAGTTCGGGTGATCGGCCGGGAACAGCGAGGCGCGGCGGAAGCTCGTCGCCACGGGCAGGTCGAAGCGCTCGGCAAAGCGGATTACCTCGCGCCGCGCCCGCTCGCTCCAGCGCGAGCCGCCGAGAATGACGAGCGGCCGCCTGGCCTCCCAGATCAGCTTCTGCAATCGCGCGAGGTCGGCAAGGCCCGGCCAGATCTCCACCGGTTCGACGACCGGCGCGTCGGCGACCTCGGCCGTCTCGGTCAGCATGTCTTCAGGCAGCGACACAACCACCGGCCCCGGACGGCCCTGCGTGGCAACACGGAAGGCGCGGGCGACCAGCTCGGGGATGCGCTTGGGATCCTCGATCTCGACCACCCATTTCGCGATCGAACCGAACACCGCCTTGTAGTCCATCTCCTGGAAGCAGCCGCGTTCCAGCATGCGGCGCTCGGCCTGGCCGACGAAGAGGATCAGCGGCGTCGAGTCATGCTCGGCGATATGCAGACCCGGCGCGGCGTTGGTGGCGCCGGGCGCTCGCGTCACGAAGCAGATGCCGGGTTTGCCGGTGAGCTTGCCATAGGCCTCGGCCATCATGGTGGCGCCGGCCTCGTTGCGGCAGACCAGCGTGTCGATGGGGCTGTCGTGCAGCGCGTCGAGGGCGGCGAGATAGGACTCACCCGGCACGCAGGTGATGCGTTCGACGCCCTGGCGGACAAGCTGATCCACCAGGATTTGACCACCGGTGCGGGACGGGATGGACGGGGACAAGATGCAGAACTCCCAGAGCAGGACGACCGGCGCGCAACCGGAACGTCGAGAAAAACGAGATCGTCAGTCGAACAGCAGGTCAAGGCCTCGCCGGAGCCCCACCTCATCGCGCACCCGCCGCACGGCGAGCAGCGTGCCGGCAACATAGGGAGCGGCATCGGAGCCAGCGTCGTGGCGAATGAGGAGCCGTTCACCCGGCGCACCGAACTGTGCCTCGCAGGACAGGACATAGCCCGGCAGGCGTAGTGAATGCACCTGCACGGCGCCAATAGCGCCGCCGCGAGTCTCGCGGACACCGCCGAGTTCGCTCACTGGCTTCGAGGTGGCCGGTTTGCGCAAGGTGGATAGCCGCTCGGCCAGCTCGCGCGCCGTGCCCGAGGGCGTGTCGGGCTTGCCGCCCGAGGCGTAGTCGATCACCTCGACATCGGCGACGTATCTCGCCGCCATCAGCGCGAACTTGGTCATCAGTGTCGCGGTGATCGAATAGTTGCCGGCAGCGAAGACGCCAACGTTGTTCGCCCGCGCCGCCTTGTCGATCTCCGCGTAGTCGTCGGCCGAAAGCCCCGACGTGCCGACCACCACGGCGACGCCGGCGGAAATCGCCGTGAGCGCGTTGGCCTTGACCGCCTGTGGCGCGGTATAGTCGACGAGGACGTCAGCGCCGGCTCTCAGCGCCTCCTCGACAGTGGCGACTACCGCTACTCCGGCAGGCGCTCCACCCAAGGCCTCGCCGATATCGCGGCCGGCCGACGAGCGCGCAACGGCGCCGGCCAGCATGAGGTCTTCTGCGGCAAGCACTGCCTTGGCCACGGCGCTCCCGGTCCAGCCGGTCGCACCGGCCACGATGACGCGGATCGCCATGTCCTCACTCCACGTCGAAACTGACGCCCTGCGCCAGCGGCAGGTCGCGGCCATAGTTGATGGTGTTGGTGGCCCGGCGCATGTAAGCCTTCCAGGCGTCGGAACCGGCCTCACGCCCGCCACCGGTCTCCTTCTCGCCGCCGAAAGCGCCGCCGATCTCGGCGCCGGACGGGCCGATGTTGACGTTGACGATGCCGCAGTCCGACCCCTTGGCCGACAGGAAGGTCTCCGCCTCGCGCAGGTCGTTGGTGAAGATCGACGAGGACAGGCCCTGCGGCACGGCATTATGCGCCTCGAGCACCGTATCGAAATCCATGTAGCCCATGACGTAGAGGATGGGCGCGAAGGTTTCGGTCCTGACCACCTCGGTCTGCGCCGAAATCTCGACCAGAGCCGGCCGGACATAGAAGGCGTTGCCACCGAGCTCTTCCAGGACACGTTCGCCGCCGTGGACAATGGCGCCGTCGGCCCGCGCCTTCTTTAGCGCCTCCTGCATGCGGTCAAAGGCGGCCTTGTCGATCAGGGGACCTACCAGCGTGCCCGCCTCGCGCGGATCGCCGATGGTCACAGAGGCATAGGCTTTCCTGAGGCGCGGTAGCAGGCTGTCGTAGACACTGTCATGGACGAAGAGGCGTCTCAGCGTCGTGCAGCGCTGGCCGGCCGTGCCGATGGCCGCGAAGGCTACGCCGCGAACCACCAGGTCGAGGTCGGCGCTCGGCGCGACGATGGCGCCGTTGTTGCCGCCAAGCTCGAGAATGGCTCGGGCGAACCGGGCCGCGAGGCGCGGCGCCACGGCCCGGCCCATTGCCGTCGAACCGGTGGCCGACACGGCGGCAATCCTGGTGTCGTCGACCAGCGCTTCGCCGATGGTTCGCCCGCCGACGATCACCGAGGAAAGGCCGGCTGGTGCTCCGGCCTTGGCAGCCGCCTTTTCAAACAAGGCCTGCGTGGCCAAGGCGGTGAGCGGCGTCTTTTCAGACGGCTTCCAGACGACAGTGTCACCGCAGACCAAGGCGATGGCGGCGTTCCAGGACCAGACGGCGACCGGGAAGTTGAAGGCGGATATGACGCCGATGACGCCCAGGGGATGCCAGGTTTCCATCATGCGGTGGCTCGGCCGCTCGGTGGCGACAGTGAGCCCATAAAGCTGACGGGAGAGGCCGACGGCGAAATCGCAGATGTCGATCATCTCCTGCACTTCGCCGAGCCCTTCGGATACGATCTTGCCGGCCTCGATGGTGACCAGCCGGCCGAGATCGGCCTTGGCCGTCCGGAGTTCGAGGCCGAACAGGCGGATCAGTTCGCCGCGCTTGGGCGCCGGCACGAGGCGCCAGGTCCGGAAGGCGGCCTCGGCGGCGGCGACGGCGAGCTCGCAGCCCGCGGCGTCGTTCTCACGCACCTCGGCGATGCGTTCGCCGGTGATCGGCGAGGTGACGGCGAGGCTGCCATCGGTGTAGGCGCTGTCGGCAACGCCGAGGCGGGAAAGGACTTCGGCTGTTTCCTGGGCAAGACTGGAAGCGGGCATTGGACACTCTCTCGGGCGACGCTGGCCGGGCGGCGCATGGGCAGGATGGCATAAGTTATTGTCCCGAGCCCCCTACCCTGCAAACGATGATTTCTGGTAGGGTCATGAGGAAAACTCATGACCGGACACACAAATGGCCCGCGATCTCCTGCCGTCGATCGGCGCGCTCGTCGCCTTCGAGAGTGCCGCGCGGCACTTGAGTTTCTCGCGTGCCGCCGCCGAGCTGCATTTGACGCAAAGCGCCATCAGCCGGCAGGTGCGCGAGCTTGAGACCCGGCTTGGGCTGCCGCTGTTCGAACGGATCAATCAACGTGTTTTCCTCACCGACGCCGGAGAGGCCTACCGGCTGGAGGTTTCCCGCATCCTGGCCGGCCTGGCCACCGCCACCGAACGCACCATGGCCAGCGCCGGTGGGGCGGAAGTGCTGAATCTGGCCGTGCTACCCACCTTCGCAGCGCGCTGGCTGGTGCCGCGCCTGCCGAAGTTCCTCTCGGGCCATCCGCAGGCCACCGTCAACTTCGTTGTCCGCAACGAGCCCTTCTCGTTCCTGGATACGCCGCTCGACGCCGCCATCCACTTTGGCGAGCCCACCTGGCCTGGTGCGATCTCAGAGTTCCTTTGCATCGAGGAGGTCTATCCCGTGGCGTCGCCCTTGATCCGTGAGCGATTCAGTCTCGCCGACGCCGCCGCCATCGCGCAGGCGCCGCTGCTGCACCAATCGAGCCGGCCGACCGCCTGGGCCGATTGGTTCGCCGCCGAGGGCCTGTCCACCGTCGGTGCCCATCGCGGATCGCGCTTCGATCAGTTCTCGATGATCGCCGAAGCCGCCGTCGCTGGCCTCGGCGTGGCGCTGATGCCGCGTTTCATGATCGAGGCGGAACTTTCCTCCGGCCGCCTTGAACTGTTGACGGAGCGCCCCCTCAATGCCGGCAAGGCCTACTGGTTCGTCTACCCGGAAGCGAGGGTCCGGTCGCGGCTCGTCCGCTCCTTCGGCAACTGGCTGAAGGCCGAAGCTGCGACACCGGTCTCCGCCTGACCTCCGGTCAACGCTGAAGCCAGACGGACCGGCAATCCAAGTTGCCGCGCGGCGGAACTTTCTTGCTCCAGAACGCTTATTAGCCGTGGCCTTTTCGCGCGGCGACGTTCGCTCGATGCGAAATGCCCGACACGGCGTGATCGCGCTCGCTTCGGCCGAACATGCGGCGGGAGGGCTTCACAGATCTGGCAGTCCGCAACTCATGCGACAGGAGATTACCATGGCTTCCACTCTCCCCGCGTTCGATGACGCGCCGCCCGTCGAATCCCCAGAGTCTGCCGTCAGTTGGGGCGCGATCATCGCCGGCGCCGTGTCCGCGGCCGCACTGACGATCGTGCTGATGTTTCTCGGATCGGGGCTTGGGCTGACCATGGTGTCGCCCTGGGCCAACGAGAGCGCCGGCGCGACCACCTTTGCCGTTTCCGCCGCGATCTGGATGATCGTCGTGCAATGGCTGTCCTCCGCTCTGGGCGGCTACATGACCGGCCGCCTGCGGACCAGGTGGGTCGGCGTACACACCGACGAGACCTTTTTCCGCGACACGGCCCACGGCCTTCTCGCCTGGGCGCTGGCGACGCTGCTCGTCGCCTTCATTGCCAGTTCCAGCCTGACCTCCGCCGTTGGCACCGGGGTTCAGGCCGCATCCAACGTTGCGTCCGGCGCGGCCATGGGTGCTTCCGCCGGCGCCGCCTCGACGGCGGATGAGGGAGCGACCGATAGCGCAACGTCCTACTTCGTCGATAATCTGTTCCGGCCCAACGATCCGACCCGCCTCGCCGCTCCCGGCGCGGAGGGCGACGCGGCGGCCGCCGCCCAAGCGTCCCGCATCCTGATCGCCAGCGCCGCCGCGGGCGAGATCTCCCCGGCCGATCGAACCTATCTCGGCACACTCGTTTCCGCTCGTACCGGCCTCAGCCAGGCCGACGCGACGGCCCGGGTCGACGCGGTGCTGACTCAGGTCGAACAGGCCAAGACCCGCGCGCAGGAGGCTGCGGACACGGCCCGCAAGGCCGGTATCGCCTTTGCGCTGATGGCGGCCCTGTCGCTGGTGATCGGCGCCTTCATCGCCAGCGCCGCGGCCGCTCTCGGCGGCAGGCTGCGCGACGAGTGAGACCCGAAGCCATAAGCAAACGGCTCGGCGGCCATCGGTCGCCGAGCATCGCTCACCGAAGCTCAATCCCCTCTCTGCAAACGCGAGCAGCCGCTTGAGGCCGCCGGCCTCTACGCAAATCCACTGGCGCCGCAAACGTTAATGGGCGATGCTCCCGGCGTTATTTGGGGGCTCCGATGATGTCCGATTACGATCTCTGTTATTGGCCCGTTCCCTTCCGGGGACAGTTCGTGAGAGCCGTGCTCGCCTATGCCGGAAAAACCTGGACCGAAGCCGACAGCAAGACAATCGTGGGATTGATGGGCGGCCCGGTGAAGGACATGCCGGTTCCCTTCATGGGGCCTCCGTTCCTCGTCGACAAGCGGGCCGGTTTCGCCATTTCCGAAATGCCGGCCATCGTTCTTTATCTGGGCGAGACGTTGGATCTCCTGCCCGAAACGGCGGCGCTCCGCGCCATGACAATGAAGATCGTCAACGACGCCAATGACGTGATCGACGAGCTTACGCTGGATGGCGGCCGCGAGATGTGGACGGAGAAAAGCTGGCAAGGCTTCGTCCCGCGTCTCAAGAAATGGATGTCGCTTTGGGAGGAAACCGGCGAGCGCCATGGCCTCCGAGCGGAGTCCGGCTACCTGCTGGGCGGCGACGCACCGGGCATTGCCGACATCGTCACCGCCACCTTGTGGTCGACGATGGTGGATCGCTTCCCAGTGATCGGCGCCATCCTCGACGAGAGCGCCCCCAGGACGGCCGCCCTCACCCGGAGGGTCGCGGCCCTGCCGCCCCTTGCCAAGCTGGCCGCCAAGGCGCGCGAAGACTATGGCGACGCCTATTGCGGCGGCCAGATCGAGGCCTCGCTGCGCAAAGTCCTGGGCGCGTAATGCGCCCTCGGACGCGGGAGCTCCGCGTCCGAGTCCGACATTGGATATGTCGCGCTCAGTCTTCTCGTTCGAGCGTGAATACAACGTCATAAAGCCCAGGGTTGGCCTGGCCGTAGGCCTTGTTTCCCTGAATCAGGCCACGGTCCATGAGGTGGCGGACGACGCGGCGCGCCGCCTCTTCGTCGGCGCTCTGCGCGTAGTTCACGACACGTGTTCCGTCCAGGCTGCGATGCAGACTGGCCGATATCCAGCCGTCCACCTCGCGAGCAACCTCGGCGGCCCTGGACAGGTAGCCGATCAGGGCGTCCTGCCCGCCGGCGGGGACGGTGAACACGTTGATCTGGGTAATGAGCCCGGACTGGGCACGGATAACAGGCATTTTGCACTCCCTATCGAGCGCGAGTCGCCGTGCCTGTTGCGTAGCGATGGACCTGCCAGCACGCGCCAAGCCGCGGCGAAACTCGCCGTTGCTTGTCGCGGGTTCGCCCAAGGGCGACGCGGAGCCTCTCATAGGAGAAGGAGCGGGCTTACCGATGCCGCTCTGGTCCTTTTCGACGATAGGAGTGTACGTCCGAAATCAGGCCCGTCAATCTCGGCAGATCGATCAACTACGAGTTTGCTGCCTACGCCTCGCCAGTTTATCTGGCCGAAGGTGCGGCGATTATGCCGTGCAATGCGCCTGAAACCATGCCCTTTAGGCCACCGAAGATCGGCCATGCGTACTTCGCAAAAGAGAGCGGCGCCTCCGTCGCGCCAATCCACCATTGAACCAACCCCTACCTCAAGCGTTGAGCCTTGCAGCCAGCCAAACGGACCGGAGGGGTTTGATGACTATTCGCAAAATCGCCATCACAGACGTGGCACTCGAACGTTCGCCTGGTCAGGACGGCGACGTTTTTGCCGGCAATGCAGTCGACCAACGCCATGGCGGGCCTATTACCATCGGCTATGGTCGCTATGCCCCCAACCAGGACCTCGTCGAGACGATTGCCGTCGATGATGTGATGGTGGTTCTGCAAGGGCGGCTGTCGGTGTCGACCGAGGCCGAGACGGTTACCGCCGGGCCTAGCGAGATCGTCTACATGCCCAAGGGCGAGTCCGTCACCATCCACTCGCACGAAGAAGGGGCAATCACCGCCTTTGTCACCTATCCGCACTGGCAGGAGGCAGAAGCGGAGCACTGAGCGCTCGTCGGTTTGGCCGGCCGCCGGCTAAAGGTCGGCGGCTCGGAACACCTCTGCCACAAAATCCAGAAACACCCGCAGACGCGGCGCCGACTGGCGGGCGCGCGAGTAAAGCGCCGAAAGGGGCATCGGAGACGGGGGACAGTCGGCAAGCACCTCGACCAACCGCCCTTCGGCCAGATCGTTGGCAAACCTGTAGCGCGGCGCCTGGATCAACCCGAAGCCTCGCCGTGCGAGGTCGGCGGTCGTATCCGAGTGGTTGGCGCTTGCCCGCATGGGCAGGCGAACTTCGCGCAGCGTGCCCGCAACATTGAACTCAAGAGGCAGAACCTCGCCGGTCCTCGACGACAGAAAACCGACCATCTGGTGGCCATCGAGCTCGACGATCGATTTCGGCACGCCGTGGCGCGCCAGATAATCCGGGCTCGCCACCGTCACTTCCTTGATGGTGCCGAGGCGACGCATCACGAGACTGCTGTCGACAGGGTCGCCAACCCGGATGGCACAATCGACACCTTCGCGCACCAGATCGACAAGCCGATCGCTTTGACCGAACTGCACCTCGATGCGGGGATGGCGCTCAAGGAATGATGGAAGCGCTGGCAGGATGAACGTACGAGTCAGCAGGCCGGGTGCATCGACCCGCAACAAGCCGTGCGGCTCGCTGTCGCGAAGCATTGCCTCGGCGTCGTCGAGGTCGGCGAGGATGGCGAGACAGCGCTGGTAATAGTGTTCGCCGTCAGGCGTCGCCGCCACGTGGCGGGTGGTGCGATCGAGTAGACGCACACCCAGACGCGTTTCGAGATGTCGTATCGCTTCCGTCGCCGTCGAGCGGGGGATGCCATGGTCCGCCGCGGCGGCGGTGAAGCTGCCGCGCTCGACAACCCTGACGAACAGGCGAAGGCTATCCAGATAGTCCATGCCCATTGTTCGCCTATTCCGGATAGTCTTGTCAATTTGCAGCGGATTATCCGGAACCGGTGAGGGTCTATGTTTCAGCTCGGAGGTGCACTATGACACAGCACACTGAGCAAAGCGCCATCGTGACGGGCGCATCCAAGGGTATCGGCGCAGCGATCGCCAAGCGGCTGGCTGCCGACGGCGTCGCCGTCATCGTCAACTACGCCCATGGCCGGGAAGCGGCCGAAAGCGTCGTTAGAGAGATCGAGACAGCTGGCGGCAGGGCCATCGCGGTCCAGGCCGACATCGGCGACCCAGCCGGCATCTCGGTGCTGTTCGACGCAGCCGAAACAACGTTTGGTGGGGTCGACATACTCGTCAACAACGCGGGCATCATGAAGCTTGCCCCCATTGTCGACTTCGACGACGCGTCCTTCGACAGGCAAGTCGCCATCAATCTCGGCGGCGTGTTCCGCGGCATGCGCGAAGCGGCAAGGCGGATGCGCAACGGCGGCCGGATCATCAGCTTCTCGTCCAGCGTGGTTGGCCTCTATCAGCCGAACTACGGGGTCTATGCCGCAACCAAGGCGGCGGTGGAAGCGATGACCCACGTTCTCGCCAAGGAGCTTGGGCCGCGCGGCATCACCGTCAACACGGTGGCGCCAGGACCGGTTGCAACCGAGCTCTTCCTCGATGGCAAGACCGACACGCAGGTGGCCGCCATCGAGAAGATGAATCCGTTCGGCCGGCTCGGTCAACCGGATGACATCGCTGGCGTCGTCGCCTTCCTCGCAGGGCCCGACTCCGATTGGGTTAACGGCCAGGTGATCCGCGCCAACGGCGGCATGATCTGAGGAGACCATCCATGCAGAAGACAATCCTGATCACCGGAGCCTCCAGCGGTTTCGGGGCCATGGCGGCGCGCGAACTGGCGCGCGCCGGCCACCATGTCTTTGCCTCGATGCGCGACCTCGCCGCGCACGACGGCAAACCGGCAGCGGACATGGAGCAGCTCGCCCGCGACCAAGGGCTGAAACTGGTGCCTATCGCCCTCGACGTCACCTCCCAGTCCTCGGCGGATGCCGCCATAGCGCGCATCCTCTCGGAAGCTGGACGGCTAGACGTGCTTGTTCACAATGCCGGCCACATGACCTTCGGCCCCGCCGAAGCCTTCACGCCGGAACAATTGGCGCGCGTCTACGACGTCAACGTGCTCGGCACGCAACGCGTCAACCGCGCCGCCCTGCCCCACCTCAGGAGAAACGGCCAGGCATTGATGCTGTGGGTCGGATCGAGCAGCACGCGCGGCGGCACGCCGCCGTTCCTGGCGCCCTACTTCGCCGCCAAGGCGGGAATGGATGCTCTCGCCCAAAGCTATGCTCTGGAACTGGCGCGCTTCGGCATCGAGACGACGATCCTGGTACCCGGCGCCTTCACCAAGGGCACCATGCACTTCGAGCATGCGACCTCGCCTGAGGATGAAAAGCGGGCCGACGCCTATTGGTCCGGGCCCTATGCCGGCGTCGATACAAAGGCACTCAAAGGCCTAGCAGCCCTGGAACCGGCCGATGCCGACGTGCAGTCGGTTGCCCGCGCCATCCGCGAGATCGTCGACATGCCGCACGGCCGGCGCCCCTTCCGGGTGCATGTCGACCCGTCCAACGACGGCTCGGAAATCGTCAACGCCGTGGCCGATCGCATGCGCGCGCAACTGCTCGAGCGCATCGGCCTTGCTGACTTGCTTCACCCGGCGCGCTGAGTTCGCGCCCCTTATCAAGGAGACCTGAAATGCCCTATGCCAACTTCAAGGTGCCCGAGGCCGCGCTCACAAAGGGACAAAAAGAAGAGATCGTCCACCGCACCACCGCGATGCTGGTGGAGTATTTCTCCGAAGCGGCGCGTCCTCACACCATGGTGCTGATCGAAGAGGTCAAGGACGGCGGCTATGCCCGCGCCGACGAAGTGTTCATCATCCCCGAGGCTTACCGCGCCAAGGACTGATCCACATAGGCTGCCCGCAACGCCGATCAGGTGCGGGCAGTTATCTATACTCCTTCTGTCCCCTCGCAGGTCAACCGACGGCAAACCTGCTATGACAGCCTCGACTTTCCGATTCTCGTCCGGGCCGCCGTGACCGCTCATCCCCTGCATATCCTGAAAACCGTCTACGGCTACGATGCGTTTCGCGGCCGTCAGGCGGAAATCGTCGACCACGTCATGGCCGGCAACAACGCCTTCGTGCTGATGCCGACGGGTGGCGGCAAATCGCTGTGCTACCAGATACCGGCGATGGCCCGGCCGGGCATGGGGCTCATCGTCTCGCCGTTGATCGCCCTGATGGCCGACCAGGTGACGGCGCTGCGTCAGGCGGGCGTCAGGGCCGCCGCCCTCAACTCCGACCTTCAGGGGGACGAGCGACACAGCCTGTGGCGGGACATATCAAGCGGCGCTCTCGATCTCCTCTACGTCGCCCCCGAAACGCTGCTCCGTCCCGACATTCTGGATCTGTTGCATCGTACGCCGCTGTCGCTGATCGCCATCGACGAAGCGCATTGCCTGTCGCAATGGGGGCACGACTTCCGGCCGTCTTACCGTCAGCTCGACGCGCTCGTGACCGAGTTCCCCGATACGCCGCGCATGGCGCTGACGGCAACAGCCGATGCGCCGACCCGCGCCGAGATCCTGTCGCATCTCCGGATCGCCGAAAGCGACGCCTTCATTGCCGGCTTCGACCGCCCCAACATCCGCTACGCCATCGCCGAGAAGGACAATCCCAGGGCGCAGTTGAAACGCTTCCTTGGGGCGCACGAGGGCGAGAGCGGCATCGTCTATTGCCTGTCGAAGCGAAAGACCGAGGAGACGGCAGCCTGGCTCTGCGATCAGGGTTATGTCGCGTTGCCCTATCACGCCGGCATGGACAAGGCCGAGCGCCAGACCAACCAGACGCGCTTCCAGCGCGAGGAAGCCATCATCATGGTGGCGACCATTGCCTTTGGCATGGGCATCGACAAGCCCGATGTCCGCTTCGTCGCCCATCTCGACCTGCCCGGCAGCATCGAGGCCTATTATCAGGAAACGGGGCGCGCCGGCCGCGACGGCCTGCCATCAGACACGCTGATGCTCTATGGCTACGAGGATATCGCCTTACGCAGCCGCTTCATCGAGACCTCCGACGCCCCCGAGCCACGCAAGCGCATAGAGCGGCAGAAGCTCGACGCGCTCCTTGGTCTTACCGAGACGGCCGGCTGTCGGCGCCAAGCGCTTCTGTCCTATTTCGGCGACCATTCCGAACCTTGCGGAAACTGCGACACCTGCGCCGAACCGCCGGACATGTTCGACGGGACCATCGCCGCGCTGAAAGCCCTGTCCTGCATCTACAAGACGGGCGAACGTTTCGGTCAGGCTTACATCGTCGACGTCCTGCTGGGCGGGGCGGATGAGCGCATTGCCCAGTTCGGACACGACCGTATCTCAACCTATGGCATCGGCAAGGAGCACGACAGCCGTACCTGGCGCGCGATCCTGCGCCAGTTGATCGCGCTGCGTCTCGTCAATGTCGACCTCGACGGCCACGGCGGGCTGTCGATCTCGGAGGCAGGCCGCCAGTTCCTGCGCGAGAAACCGGTGCTGATGCTGCGCGTACCGGCAAAACCGCAGGCGACACGGGGCAAGAGTGGCCGCAAGCCGGCATCGACCACGCTTCCCGAGGCCGATCAAGCCCTGTTCCATGCGCTGCGTGAGAAGCGCACCGAGCTCGCTCGTGCCCAGAACCTGCCGCCCTATGTGATCTTCCATGACAAGACGCTGATCGAACTGGCAGCCGCGCGCCCCGGTTCGCGGTCGCAGATGGCGAAGATCCCGGGCGTCGGAGAGGCCAAGCTCGATCGCTACGGGGAGGTCTTTCTAGCGGTGATCGCGGAGTACGAGACCTAGCGCAGCTGTCGCTAAAGCTGCATCGTCATGGCGCAACGCCGCTCCACCGGAATACCGGCTTTGCCCTCATTCTCGAGAACTTTACGCAAGCGTGGCGTTATTTCGCCCTCCGCCAAGGTGCGGAAGCCTAGACGCTGATAGTAGGGCTCGTTCCACGGCACATCCCGAAACGTCGTCAGTGTCAGGGCCTTTGCTCCCTTCTCTTGCGCAAACCGGCCCGCCGCTTCGATCAGCCTCCGCCCGATGCCTTGCCCCTGCCAGTCGAGATGCACGGCAATCTGCCAGATATGCAGGCCGTCCGGCGTCAGTTCTCCGTTCAGAAAGCCAACAGGCCCATGTTCCCGATCCTCGGCGACCAGAGCCACGCCTTGAGATATCAAGGTCCGGTGTTGATCCGCCGACTGGACATCATCGGCAATCCATTCCAGCCCGGGACATCCGCGAAAGATCGCGCCGGAGCTCCGCTCGATTTCCGGAAGATCATCCGCCTCCCACTCTGAAGCCGCTCGAATGATGATCACAGGCCGAACTCCGGAATACAGTTATCTGCTGAACCGCACGTCAGGTTGACGACGTCAGCCTGTGCCTGTGGAGATCCCAGAGCCTTCCCGGTGAACTCAGGTTCACCGGAAAAGCTCCATCTCCGTGCAAGACGCAACTCCGGACGCAAAACGGTTCCCAGCTTTGCTGGAGCTGCCCTAGACATTGACTTGGCACCACCGTTTGAAATGGTGGACGTCAAGGGTCTGAAGACGGCCGGGACCAAGATTTTCGAACCGGTGCGGCAGCCCGTGAGGACCCAGGACAACATCTCCCGCTTCGGCGTCAATGACCTGATCCCCGACGTAGAAACGCGCCCGTCCCTCCAGGATCACGAACACCTCGTCATAAGGATGGACGTGCATGACCGGCCCGTCACCCGGGCTATCGTTGCCGTAGGCCAGTATGGTGACTTCCGTCCCAAGTTCCTGGCCAAGGACGTGACCGCCACGGGGGCCTTTGCCGTTCGGGTTGAAAAGTCTCAGCTTCTTCGCCATGCGATCATCCGCTGACACGGTGGCTAGGTCGAATGTCTCGAACTTCATCGACGCCTCATCTTCTTTGCCATGGCCCCCGGCATCGCGAATGTTCGGCGGCTCTCAGTGAAGGTTCTGCGACACGATCTCGACGATCTCCGCGGCGTCGGGAAAATGGCCCCGAGTGCGTTTGGCGACGATCCCGTCGTTGACCCGCACTTCGAAGATTCCGCCGCCGCCAGGATGAAGCTCGGCGTCCAGTCCCAGCGCATGCTTGAGTGCAGCCGCTGCCTCTCGCGCCCGCTTCTCGTAGCCGCACGGCCGGCAAAAGGTGATATCGACTTTGGTCATTTCGAGACCTCCCAACGAAGTTGATGGCAGCTGCTAAGCCGCTCTCGAAACGGCGTTTTCCGCGATCCAATCTGCAATCGTCCGGCCGATGGTATCGGGGTGATCCTCCTGAAGGTAATGGGCGCCCGAACCAAGCTGAACGAGCCGGCAGTTCTTCAGTTTGGCCGCAAAACTCTCCGCGTACTCAGGCGACACCAGCGCTCCTGGATCACCCGCAAAGAGCAGCTTCGGATAGCTTGCCGAGGCTAGTTGCTCGTGCGCATGCCTGAGCATCGCATCAACGTCTTTCGGTTCACCGCCAATCGGCAACTCGTTGGGAAGACGCCAGATCGGTACCCTGTCTTGCGCAAGAGAAAAGGGCGCACGATAGGCCTGCATCTCCGCGTCGCTCATTTTGCGCTTAACCGAACCGGGGAGAACACGCTCTATGAACACGTTCTCTTCGATGATGGCACGCTCGCCCGCCCCCGCCGTCCGGAAGATTCTGAAGGCATCGCGCACGGCTTCGGACTGGTGGAAATCGTTCCAGCCGTCAAACGGCCTGATGAACTCCATAAAGGCCAGTCCGCGGACCATTTCCGGACGGCGCGCCGCCAGAACGAAAGCCAGCGCCGTTCCCCAATCCTGGGCAACGAGATAGGCAGACTTGATGCCGGCAGCCTCAATGAAGGCGTCGAGATAACGGACATGGTCGGCAAAGCGGTAGTCGATGGCGGGCTTTCCCGACTGGCCAAACCCAACCAGATCCGGCGCAATGCACCGAGCGACAGGCGCCACATGCGGCAAGATGTTTCGCCAGATGTAGGACGAGGTGGGATTGCCGTGCAGGAACAGCGCGACGGTATCCGTGCCGTGCCCGCCTTCTCGGTAGGCCATGAAGGAGTCCAGCACAGGCAGCCGCTTCAGGTGGAGATTATCGTCCATCAGTTCACCTCCTTAAAGACTGTTGCAAATGCGATTTTCTTGAAACGCTCCAAGGCGTCGCAGCGGCGCTCCACCTTCATCCGGAGGATGGCGCCCTCCCATGACGACAGGAGAAAGTCGGCGAGATCGACTGGATCGAAGGTCTTGTCGATTTCTCCGAGGGACTGCCCCTCGGCTATGCAAGCGGCAAACTGATCGCGCCACTCGACGAATATCTGCTCCAACCGAAGCCGGACGGCTTCGTTGAGCTGGGTTGCTTCGGCACTAAAGTCGCCAATCAGGCAGCCGCGCCGAAGTCCGTCCCGCTCCAGGATGTCGGTGATGATGTCGAGATAGCGGATCAGTCTTGCTCTCGGAGATAGAGAGCCACTCTCGAAAGCTTGGGCGACCAGCGTCTTGATGTGATCGAAGTAGGCATCGAGCACCGCGATGCTGAACGCCTCCTTGGTCGGGAAATGGTTGGTGAATGAGCCTTGCGGAGCCCCGGCCTCAGCGACGATGTCGCGGACGCTGGCAGCGGAGTAGCCCTTCACGAGCATTACGCGAAGCCCGGCGGAAATGATGTCGTCACGGAGAGATTGTCTAGCCATGGACAGATTAATACGTACGTACGTATTTGATGTCAAGACGGTTCACTACGCGTCGAAACCGGCGGAAAACCTCCACTGAATGTGAGAATATCGTGAGGCAGCTGGAGGGTCCGAGGCTTCATGCTTCCCGCCAGCGCCAGTTGTCGCACGGGCCGAAAATCTAGGCTGCGATGAGCGCATCCGACCGCCTGACGGCGAGATGACGACCCAAGATGAAAAGGCTCGGCGTGAGCGGTCGCCGGGCTCTATGACCTACCGATACGCTCCAACCAGTTGTCTTCACGCAGTTCCTGAAGCAAAGCCCGTACCCACGTTCGCCGGAACCGTACTAGGAGCTTGGCGAAACCAGATATGTTCCGAAGCCCTGGACGACCAGTCCGCCCGAGAAAATCAGAACCTCGCTCGCCTGGCGCCCATCCTGATTTCGATAGGCGATCGTCACGCAGTCGATCCCCTCGTAGGTGCCCACCAGCGTGAAATGGAGGTTGGGGATAAGGCGCAGGCCCTCGCTCCAATAGGAGCGGAGCGCTGCCTTGCCGACGATAACGCCATCGGAACCAGGAACGATCTTTCGCGCCGCTGGAGACTTGAAGACGACTGAATCGTCAAAGCCGCCGAGCAGCCGGTCGAGATCATGCGCATTCCAGGCAGCGCACCACTCGATAGAATAGGCATGAAAATCAATCATTTCGCGTGTCCTCTGAGTTCCGCTTGGCAACGAGCGATCGGTAAGGACGCCCCAGATTCGGGACAACTGTCCGATGCTATACCGACATCCCGTTTTGGCCGACCTCCGGTAACAGGATGATCTTTCCGCTCGACCGCCGGCTCTCGATGAGGCGATGCGCTTCTGCCGCTTCGTTCAACGGGAAATGGTGGCCGACATGCGGCCTCAGCGCGCCCTGGGTCACGTAGCTGAACAGCGCTTCGAGATCATCCCGCAGATACCGGGTTGCATCCTTGTGGCCCAAGAGCGGAACCAAGGAGTAACCAAGTAGCGATTTGCCGGACATGACGAAGGACGGCATGTCTTCCTTCGAAAGTGCGGCATATTCGCCGCTGGCTCCGCCATAGGCAACGAAGTGGCCGCCGGGAGACAAGCTCGACAAACCCAACTGGCTGACGGCGCCGCCGATTGCGTCGAAGATCACATCCGGTGGAGTGCCGTTCGTAAACGCCAGGAGATCGCCAACCCAGTCTTCCTGCGTGCATACCACCGAGTGAACGCCAAGCGCATTGAGCAGATCCGCTTTCCGCGCATCCCCCACGGATCCGATCAGTCGTCCCGGAGACCGCATCGCCACGAGCTGGGCCAGGAGGTGTCCCACGCCGCCAGCCGCCGAGTGAACGAGAACCGTTCGCCCTTCGAGCGGAACTAGCCTTGAAAGCTCAAGGGCAACGATCCCCGACAAACCGAGCGCCACCGCCTGATCGAAGGCGATATCGTGGGGAAGGAAGAAGATGCCTGTCGCCGGAAGGGCAAGGTGCGTCGCATAAGCTCCCGTGATGCGCCCCACCGCGAAGGGTGCGGCAAAGGCTCTCTTGCCCAAGATGGCCGGATCGACGCCGCTGCCCAGCGCGACGACCGTTCCGGCCGCTTCCGAGCCGATTATCAGATCGTCCATCATCGGGACGCCGGCGGTACCCGAGCGGATCATGGTGTCGGCAAAGTTGACGCCTACGGAGGCCACTTCCAAAAGCACTTCGCCTTCACCCGGAACAGGTGTCGGCAGCTCACGCAAAATCAGGTGTTCAGGGCCACCAAATTGGTTGATGATAACAGCTTTCAAGCGAGATCTCCTGGGTTGAAGAGCTCAACTTGATTGACCCAATCCATTCGACGGTTCCACCGACTTTGCGGTGGGCTACTCACCGAGGGGTTAGTGAATGAACCGGCTTTCCCCTTTGCCGATCGAAAGAGCCTTGCAGATCATAGGTGGCCGCTGGAAGCTCTTCATCGTCTTTCATCTGCTGGCTGGCGCCCAACGACCCGGCCGGCTCGAACGACTTATCCCAGGCATTTCGCAGAAAGTGCTCTTGCAGCAGCTGAAGGATCTCGAGGAGCACGGCCTCGTCAGCAAGACGATCTACGCCGAGACTCCCGTGCGCGTAGAATACGAGCTTACGCCGCTCGGCAAAACACTCGGCCCGGTAATCGAGATGCTTCATCGGTGGGGAATAGAGCAGAGCCGCGTCACGGGCGACATGGACAAGTTGAAGCTGTGCCACCCGCAATCACAAATCGACTGAGCTTACCTTTCATTCGCCAGCGCCGGCTGTCGGCGCGACACGATCTTTCGCTTCACGATCGCCGAGCTCGTTTCGGCCTTCTCCCCGATTATCTCGAGCAACTCGTCCAGCTGCTCGATGGAATGACACAGAATGCGCGCGACGAAGCCATCATCGCCGGTCACCTTGTCGCACTCCGCAACTTGAGGCATGTCGCGCAATAGCGCCTCGACGACATGCAGTTTTCCTGGCAGCGGGCGGACGCGCACTATGGCCTCGATATGGTAGCCGAGCGCCTTCGTATCCAAGACCGTGGTGAAGGCTTCGATGACGCCCGCCTCTTGCAGCTTTCGCAGTCGCTCAGCCGTCGCCGGCGCAGACAGGCGAATCTTGCTCGCAAGATCCTTTGTCGAAATGCGCGCATTCTCCTGCAGCGCGGCAAGCAAGATGCGATCAGCTGTGTCCATTTCGATTCAACTGCCGTTGGGTTTTGATGCCTTGAATATACAGGAGTTCGAAGCTCATTTCCTTTCTTCGCATATGTCCTGAGCGATAGGCGCCTTTTACGCTACGTGCTCCACAGACAGGAGCCGCCAATGGATCTGCAAACTCAGGGCAAAATGGAAATGACCGTCGCGATGGCCCTTTCGGGCACGATCGGCATTTTCGCCTATTTCTCCGGTCTTTCCGAGTTCGCCATCGTTCTCTGGCGATGCATCATGGGTAGCACGGTTCTTCTATTGGTCTGCTGGCGCCGCGGATACTTGTCATCCCACTCCCTCAGCCGTCGCTCCATCATACTGGCCCTTTTTGGCGGGGCGGCCCTGCTCGCAAACTGGCTATTCCTGTTTGCCGCCTACAGACGGGCGAGCATCTCGATCTCCGGGCTCGTTTACAATCTCCAGCCGTTCATCCTGGCTAGTCTCAGCGCCTGGATCCTGCACGAGCGCATTCGACGCGATCACATCGTGTGGGCGTGCGTCGGTCTGGCGGGGCTTGCGATCGTTGCGTTCGCGGGGCTTGATGAAGGCGTCGACAACGAGTTTCTGATTGGGCTGGGCTGCGCGGTTTGCGCGGCGTTCTTCTACGCCCTGGCCGCGCTGTCTGCGAAACTGCTGCGGGGAATGCCGCCGCATCTCGTCGCACTGATACAGTTCGCCGCCGGCTCGATCGTTCTTCTTCCACTGATCGGGAGCAGTCTTCCGCCGGGCAACTTGGCTTCAATCACGAGCATCGCTACGCTGGGCATTGTCCATACCGGCTTCATGTACATCCTGCTTTATGGCGCATTTCAGAAACTCAATCCGGGAACGGCAGCCGCGCTGGCTTTCATCAACCCTGTGGTTACTATTCTCTCCGAAGCGCTGATCCTGCATAGATCATTCACTACGCTGCAGTACTTCGGCGGCGGGATCATTCTGCTCGCCGTCCTCGGCACAACGGCTTTTCGGCGGCAGGACGAATGAAATGCCGGATGCGAGAGCTTAGGTTCTTCTTGGCAAGCGCCAGGAGTTGCGCCGCTGTTCCAGGCTCAGTAGAAGCGCGGGATTGGCCCGTCTTGCGGGGTCTGGTCCTCCAACTCCACCTCGATATCGTCCACATAGCACCAGCCCCAGCCCTCAGGCGGATCGTAACCCTCGATGATCGGGTGGCCCGTCTGATGGAAGTGGGCTCGGGCATGGCGGTGCGGGGATTGGTCGCAACAGCCGACGTGCCCGCACTCACGGCAAATCCTGAGATGCAGCCATTGACTGCCGATCTTCAGGCACTCCTCGCATCCCCTGGCGCTGGGCGTCACCTTGCGGATCAGGTTCGTGTGACTACAGGACATCGCGCGGTCTCCCTCAAGGCCTCTAGGCGACGGCGGCTTGTGCGGCCAACTTGGCGTGAACCATAGAGACCACGGCCGCCCCCTCGCCCACGGCCGCCGCCACGCGCTTGGTGGAACCAGCCCGAACGTCGCCGATTGCGAACACACCCGGCATGTTCGTTTCGAGCGGATGAGCCCCCTTGCCAGTGACCACGAAGCCGCGATCATCGGTCTCGATACAGTCTCGCACCCAGTCGGAGTTGGGATCGGCGCCGACGAACAGGAACAGATGGCGCACCTCCAGGCGACGATTGCTGCCGTCACGCCTATTCTGGAAGGTGGCCGCCGCGAGACCGGTCGTTCGATTGCCTTCCAAGGCAACCAGTTCCTCGCCGACATGAATTTCGACGTTCGGGAGTGCGGCGATGCGATCGATCAGATACTGCGACATGGTTTCCTTGAGGTCGCGGCGAACGACGAGATGCAGCTTCTTCACCTGCGGAGCCAAGAAGACGATCGCCTGCCCCGCGGAATTGCCGCCGCCAATCAGAGCAACCTCCTCGCCGGCGCATAAGCGAGCCTCGATGGCCGACACCCAGTAGGAAACGCCGGCGCCCTCAAGCTCCCTGAGGTTCGCCACGTCCGGCCGCCGGTATCGCGCACCCGATGCGATCACGACGAAGCGCGTTGTGATCTGGCGGTTGCCGGCGCACATGAGGACCGGATGAGGCCCGTCGCACGTCATTCGCTCCACTTCCAGAGGGATCGCGATTTCCGCGCCGAATTTCAGGGCTTGGTTGAAAGCACGCCCGGCAAGTGCCTGGCCTGATATTCCCGTCGGGAAGCCCAGGTAGTTCTCGATCCGCGACGACGCTCCGGCCTGTCCTCCCACCGCCCGTGCATCGAGGACAATGACCGACAAGCCTTCCGAAGCGGCATAGACAGCCGTTGCGAGACCGGCCGGCCCGGCACCGACCACTGCGACGTCGAACAGTTTGTCGGGATCAATCTCCGGCAGGACACCGAGGCAGGCCGCGAGATCCTCGTCGGATGGGCGGCGGAGCACCGGCCCGCTCTGGCAGACGACCAGTGGCAGTTCGTTGGGCGGAACTCCCATCCGTTCGATGAGCTGACGACCCTCTTCATCGACGCTGGCGTCGAGGACAAGATGCGGCAGTCCGCTTCGGTTGAGGAAGTTCTGCAGTCGCACGACATCGGGGCTGTTCGGCCTGCCGATCAGGACGGTGCCTGCGCCACCCTCTTCGATAAGGCTGACCCGGCGGAGGATCAGAGCGCGCATGACGATCTCCCCCAGCTCGGCCGATCCGATCATGAGCGCCCGCAGGTGGGCCGCGTCGAAAGGCAGCGCAGTGCAACCGTCCGGGCCGGCTCGGCCGGCGGCAAGCGAGGGCCGGCCAGCGAGCTGGTTCACCTCGCCGGAGAACTGCCCCACGCGATGCGTGACGATCGGCACCTCGCCCTTCAACCCGTCACGCCGAACGATGTCGATCGCCCCCTCGAGCACGAGCCAGGCTGGCGCGCCATGGCCACCGACCTCGTAGATTGCCGCACCGGGATCGAAGTGCGTTGCTGGGCCGCTGGCGAACCGGCGCGCCACATCCATTTGGGATGCGCTCAGTACCGGAAACATTTGGCTCGCACGGGTCTCGATGATGCTCATTCATCCCCCCTGGCTGCCAGTCGCTCGCCTGGCTGGTCAGGTGCGGACTGCCGATGACCCGCGGCCACAATCGACCGCCACATCGATCCCAGTTCGCTCGCCCGACCTAAGTACAAACACTAGTATGGTCGTGTCCGCATCCGTCGGTCAAGCGCGCCTCGTCCCGGCTTCACCTGGAGGCGGCAGCGAAAGCAGTGTGAGCGGCGTATCATGATGAACGACCATCCCTCTGGTGACCAACGAGCCGACTTCCAATCATCTCTTCTCAACTTGCCTCTGCTTCCCGGCTTGTAGCTGCGGCCTATCGTCGCTAGACAAGTCTTCTCTTCGTTTAGGCGCGTATTCTTCCCTCTTCTCACAAGGCCGAGGCCGGCGATGACGAATGAGGACTTCGAGCAAGGCGCGATTTCGCTTCGCCTGCGGCGGAAACTGCCGCCATGCGAGCAAGTGCGCGCTACCACGAGCCGTCTCCTTCTCGGGGTGCATCTCGATCAGGCCACACATGTCGATCAGCGTCGGGCCGGCAAGCACCACCAAGGCCAGTTTTGGCCGGGCGAGCTGACGCTCATCCCGGCCGGAATGGACTGCGAGTGCTCGACGGACGGGCCCGCCGCGTTCCTGCACATGGAAATCGACGAGGCAACCCTTGCCCGCAAGACCGTGTGGTCCGGCACCAAGTTCCAGTTTCAGGACGCCTTGCTTCGCGACCTGGCGCTTGCCGCGTTACGGAAAGCCCGCTCGGGCGATCCTGCAGCCCGACTCCAGGTCGAGAGCCTGGGAACCCTGGTACTCGCCCGGTTGCGTTTGCATGACGGCGGACGGGAACCGCCACCTCCCGCCTCACTCGGCCAGGCCACCCTCGCTCGTGTCCTGGAACTGATGCGCGCGCGCCTCGATGCGCCTCCCTCTCTGGCCGAGCTGGGCGACCTTGCCGATGTAGGCCCGGACCAGTTTGGCCGGCTGTTCCGGGCGACCACGGGCCTCACGCCCTATCGGTGCTTTCAGTGGTTGCGGATGACGGAGGCCAGGCGGCGCCTGACCATGCCCGACGCGCGCGTTCTCGATGTCGCGGTGTCCCTAGGCTTTTCCAATCCCAGCCATTTCGCGGCGGCCTTTCGCAAGGTCATGGGATTGAATCCCCGGGCATTTCTGGCCTGACCGTTGCCGTCGCCCCAGAGCGAGACGCAACGCCTCGCAATCTACGATCTCTGGTCTGGGCATGGGCACGCAGACGGCCCGCCCGGATCTAGATAGCGGCCCGCTCCTTCTTAGCTGTCAGCATTACGAAGGAAGCTACGGCGGCAGCCGCAACGGGCACGAGCATTGCTGCGCGAAGGGCCTCCAGCCTGGCTCCAGCGTCGGCGCCACTGCCAAGACCCAAGACGGCGAGCGCACCCACGGCAGAAACTCCGAGCCCCGCCCCAAACTGAAAGGAAGTGTTGATGAGGCTGCTCGCAAGCCCCTGTTCATTCTCAACCACTCCGTTGGTAGCCACGATGGTCAGAGGTCCATATGCAAGCGCAAACCCCACACCGAGCACCAACATGGTCGGGAACATGGCGGCATAGGTCCAGTCCAAACCGAGACGAAGGAAAAGAGCGTAGGCTACTGCCGCAAGGACCAACCCTACGACGATCACCCTGACATTGCCGAAGCGATTCACCAGAGCCGGCGTCAGAGTTGGTGCGAGTATCGCATCGATGCTCACAACGATTACAGCAAGGCCGGTTTGAAGCGGTGTCCATCCCAGCAACTCTTGCAGATAGAGCGTCACCACGAACTGGAATCCGAAGAACGCCCCTCCGAAGAGCAGCATCGCCAAGTTGGCGCGAACCAGAGAACCGGACCTGAAGATGCCAAGGCGGATCAGCGGTTCGCTCGTCCTGCGCTCAGTGATCACGAAAATCACCCAAAAGACAGCGCTCAAAGCGCAGGCCGCAAGTGCGGTTTGAAGCCCCTCCGGATGCTCAAGGCGGGCGATTCCGATCGCGGCAAACAGCATGGCCGCCGTCAGAAACAATGCGCCGGAAAGATCAAACTTTCGACGTGCCTCCGACTGACGGGAATCGGCGATGAACTTCACAGCGAGCAGGAGGATCACCATCGCTATGATGGCGGGAACGAAGAAAACCCAGCGCCAACTGATCGCCGTAAGCACGCCGCCAACGACCAAGCCCAAGGAGTATCCGGCGGAAGCTGCGCCCGAGTAGATAAGAACGGCCTTGTTGCGCCTCGGGCCCTCGGAAAAGTTTGTCGTGATGAGCGAGAGACCGGCGGGCGTCATGAAGGCAGCCGACAACCCGGTTAGGAAGCGGGCAGCAAGAAGCATCCAGCCCTCAGTGGCTAGCCCCCCGAGCCCGGAAAGGGCAATGAACACGCTAAGGGAGATCAAAAAGACACGACGCCGCCCGTAGAGGTCACAGATGCGGCCGCCAAAAAGCATGAAGCCCGCGTAGCCGATCACATAGGAGCTGACCACGGCGCTTAACGTCGCGGTAGACAGTTGCAGATCGGCGCGAATGTGCGGCAGCGCGACATTGAGCATCGCTATGTCGAGACCTTCCAAGAAAATAGCGCCGCACAGCACGAGAAGCGCTCCCTTCTCGCGCAGGCTCATGCGTGTGGGTTCGGACGCCGATGATTGCGATACAGTGAATGTCATGGGACCTGTCCCTCACTAATGATCATGGTCAGATGAGGGAACTTTTTAATACCGGGTTCCCTCTTGTAACCTGCCAAGCGATACGGCAGGATCTGCACTCATGAAAGAAGGCACTTTCGAGTTACCGGGTAACTGCCGGCTCACCTCCGACTACGACGTTCTGCAATGGGACGTTCGTGAAGGCTGCGAAGTGCGGCAAATCCTCGACAGGATTGCTGACAAGTGGTCGCTGCTGGTTATTGCGTTACTTGACAAGCGCACAATGCGCTTCGCCGAGTTGCTGCGAAGCATCAAGGGCGTCAGCAAGCGCATGCTCACCACTACACTGCGCCAACTCGAGCGAGATGGGATCGTAGAACGGACCGTCTATCCGACCGTGCCACCGAAGGTGGAGTACAACCTCACACCCCTCGGCAACTCTCTACACGAGACGGTCAAGGCACTGGTCATATGGACGGAAGCAAATCAGGTGAAAATCGCGGAGGCCCGCGACCGATATGAAACGAGGCAGAGCGAAGGCCTCTAGTTGTGCCTCGCACATGTCTATGCGGCCAACCGCGCATCACTCGGAAGAGCCTTCGACAGTTTCACCTCCCATTCTCAATCGTCAGTGACAGCCTCAGGGATTGAGCACGGGCCATGGTCAGTCTTGAAGCTTCGCCCAGTGAGCGTCACATCGGAATCGGGGTGGAGTACCCCTCGTACAATTGCGTATCGTTGGATTCTCGGACTCATCAAAGGGGAACTAAATGAGCGAGACGCAACGCATCGCAATCGTTACGGGTGCCAGCCAGGGCATGGGCAAGGAGACGGCTCGGCAACTCCTTCAGAAGGGGCTTCACGTCGTCATCACGGCAAGAAGCCTTGCCGAAGCTGAGACGGCCGCCAAGGAACTGGGCAACGGTGCCTCGGCCTTCGAGCTCGACGTCACGCGCGAAGATCAGGCTACGAGCCTCGCCGAATGGCTGCTCGCGCGCTTCGGCCGTGCCGACGTGCTTGTCAACAACGCCGGCGCCTTCTTCGAGCCCACCGACCAGACGGCCATGATGACGACGAGCGTCCTTTCGACCCCACCGGAAATCTACATAAAGTCATTTACGACCAATGCGCTGGGTGCCTTCATCGTCTCGAAGGCCATCGTTCCCGTGATGCGCCAGAACGGATATGGCCGTATCGTGAACGTCAGCTCGTCGATGGGCTCGCTCACCACCATGACGCGCGGCTGGCCGGCCTACCGGACCTCGAAGGCGGCGCTCAACGCCTGCACCAGGTTGTTTGCCGACGAGCTCAAGGACGAAAACATCAAGGTGAACTCCGTCAACCCCGGCTGGGTTCGCACCAGCATGGGCGGCGCGCAGGCCGCGCTGTCGGTCGAGGACGGAGTGCGGCCGGCTGTTTGGGCGGCTACGCTTCCCGACGATGGCCCGTCCGGCGGCTTTTTCGAGGCCGGAGGGCCTTGCCCCTGGTAATCAAGGTCGAGCGGGATCGCCACCAGCGACTACTCCGCTCCGCTGGGTCAACCCTGCGACTGACGCGCCTCATCGCAGAGCCAGTCGCAGAAGTTTCGCGGAGCCGGACGCCTGTCGCCTTCGCGGATCAGGGCAAAATACCAGTCGGGCCCTTTCAGCACTGTGTCGAACGGCGCGACCAGCAGTCCGTCGTCCAGCAGTTGCCGGAAGAGTGTCGGCGACAGCAGCGCCACGCCGAGACCACTCACCGCGGCATTGGCAATCAGCTCGAAGAATGAAAAATCCACCGCAGCGAAGTGCAGCCCGTCCGGCATGGGGCGCGCGGCTCTTGCGTACCACTTGCTCCAATCCGGGTGCGGCAGAAGATCAAACTGGGTGAGGTCTTCCGGTTCGGTGAGTGTCCGGGAACCAAGCAAGCGGGGCGCCAGCATTGGCGTGACGTCGACCGGCGCGAGAGGATACTCATCAAGGCCATCCCATCCCCCTCTCCCCGTTCGGATGGCGACGTCAAAGGCGGCTGGGCTGCGCACGTCCGAGGCAATGTCGAGCTCGATGGCAGCACCGCCGGGCGCACGATAGCCGGACAGTCGCGGCGCCAGCCAACGGGAGGCGAATGTCGGCGGCACCGTCACGCGCAGCGGCGCGGTCGCCGCTTGAAACTCCTCGACGGCTTCGTTGATGCCATCCAGCGCCTGTCGAACTCGCCCTGCCAAGATCATCGCCGCCGACGTGGGCACCACTCGTCGGCCGATACGCGTGAACAATGGCTGGCCAAGTTCTGCTTCCAGCGTTCGGATGCGCAGGCTCACCGCAGCGGGCGTCAGCGCCAGCCGATCCGCCGCGCCGGCAAAACTGCCGACGCTGACGCACATCTCGAGGATGCGGAGGGATTCAAGCGAAGGGCGAATGACGAGTTTTCCTTGTCATAAAGGCAAGCAATGCGCGTTTTGCGCGCGAAACACTCTGGTGCACAGTCATCTCGACAGAAGGATAGGAGCTGTGCCGTGTCGCCGCAATCGAGCCGTAAGGCGCTGACAGCCGGACTTATCGACGTGTTCGCAGATGCCTCGTTGAGCGGCAACCCACTGGCCGTAGTCGAAGACGCAGACGGGCTTTCCGACAGCGAGATGCGCCGGATTGCCAGCGAGTTCAATCAGGCCGAAACGACCTTCGTCCTGCGCAGTAACCGGGCCGATCTGAAGCTTCGGTCGTTTACCGCAGCCGGGGCGGAGGTGGGCGGCGCCGGCCACAACGCTCTGGGCGCCTGGCTTTGGCTGGCCGAGAGCGGCAAACTCGGACCTATCCGGACTCCCCGATCGTTCCGGCAGGAGATCGGAAGCGAGGTTCTGCCGATCGAGCTCCGTCCGGTGGACGGGCGGATCTTCGGGCGCATGAGGCAATCCGCGCTCAGACTTGGGCCGCCGCTTGCGGACTTGGCACCCTTGGCGGCGGCGCTGGGTCTCGCTCCCGAAGACCTTCTTTCCGAACCTCCCCCGCGTGCTGCCAACACCGGTACGGCACATCTCCTCGTACGGCTTCATGACGCAGCAACCGTCGATCGAGCCGACCCTTTTGCCAAGGGGCTTCTGAAGGTCCTGAACGCGGCGTCCGCCGAGGGATGCTATGTCTACGCCCTCGACGGCGCCGCGCCGGACCGCGCCTACGCCCGGTTCTTCAACCCCACGGTTGGGCTGTGGGAAGATGCAGCCACCGGCACCGCAGCCGGCCCGCTCGCCGCCTATCTGGCAAGCGAGGGCATGATCTCCGATGTCCTAAAAATAGAGCAAGGCACCAAGATGGGGCGGAGAAGCATCCTCCACGTCAGCCTCGTTCCCGAGCCGGAAATTCTGGGCACCGGCATCATTACAATGCGCGGAACGCTGACCTTCTGAAGCAAATACGCCGCCTCGGCGGCGGCGCAATCAAGCTCATTCCAACCCGTCTCGCAGGATCGACATGACCTTAACCCGTCGCACCTTCACCGGGGGCGTGTTTTCGCTCCTCGCAGCCATCTTAAGCAAACCGGCCATCGGGCAAACCAAGGAGGAAGGCAGAATGCTCGCAGTAAAGCCGTTCAAGATCGACGTCAGCGACGCGGCGATCGCCGACCTGAAAGACCGTCTCAACGCAGCACGCTGGCCGCAGGCGATCACGCAGGATTGGTCACGGGGCCAGCCCATCAAGCTGATCAGGGAATTGGCCGATCAGTGGGCCGACGCCTACGACTGGCGGAAGCAGGAAAGCGAACTCAACCGCTATCCCCATTTCATGACGGAAATCGACGGCCAGCCCATTCATTTCATGCACATCAAATCGCCGATGCCCAACGCCTTCCCCTTGATCCTCAGCCACGGCTGGCCCGGCAGCTTTGTCGAGTTCCTCGACCTCATAGGGCCGCTGACCGATCCGAGGGCGCATGGTCTCGACGCGTCGCTCGCCTTCGACCTGGTGATCCCGTCGCTGCCCGGCTTCGGCTTCTCGAGCCCCATGTCGTCGCCCGGCTGGGACAGCGCCAGGACGGCCAAGGCCTGGGACACCTTGATGAAGGGACTTGGATATGACCGCTACGGCTCGCATGGCGGCGACGCCGGCGCCCTTGTCGGCCGTGAACTCGGGATTCTGGCGTCGCAGGGCCTCGTCGGCACGCATCTCCTCCAGATATTCGCGTTTCCCACGGGCCAGCCAGGGGAAATGGAAAAGCTCTCTCCTTTCGAGAGGGAGGGGATGGCGAACCTTGCCACCTTCGAGAAGTACGGCGGGTATCAGGTGATCCAGTCGAAGCGTCCGGGAACGCTCGCTTTCGCCCTCGTCGACTCGCCGGTCGGCCAGCTCGCCTGGAACGCCGAGTTGTGGTTCGGCTTCGAGGGTGCCGGCGTGGGTCATGTGGACCGCGAGCGCTACCTGACCCACAACTCCATCTACTGGTTCACGGCCACCAGCGGATCGGCGGCGAACGTCTATTATGAGGATGCGCAGACCGGCGCGGGATATCGGGAGGTCAACAACCCGACGCCCACCGGCGTGGCCGTCTTCCCCCAGGATTTCCGGTCCGTCCGCAGCTTCGCCGAGCGCTCGAACAACATCGTCCACTGGACGGAAATGCCGCGTGGCGGCCATTTTGCGGCCTCCGACGCGCCCGACCTGCTCGTCGAGGATATCCGCAAGTTCTTCGGAAAACTGATCGTCGGTTAGCGCGGTGTTTCCAGGATTGGTGGTGTCGCGCGAGTCGCCTTGTCGTTGTCATCGATGGCAGGCGGGTCCGCGCGGCACCTGCCTAGGGTCTAGCCGCCCGGATGAAGACCCGGTGCTTCCTGGCCGGTGCTCGCTACATACTCCGTGTAGCCGCCGCTGAACTGATGAATGCCCTCGGGCGTCAGTTCCAGAACGCGGTTCGAGAGGGCTGCCAGGAAGTGGCGGTCGTGCGAGACGAACAGCATGGTGCCCTCGAATGTCGAGAGGGCCGCGACCAGCATTTCCTTGGTCGCCATGTCCAGATGGTTGGTCGGCTCGTCGAGGACCAGGAAGTTCGGCGGGTCATAGAGCATCTTGGCCATGACCAGGCGCGCCTTCTCGCCGCCGGAGAGGACACGGCAAGGCTTCTCGACATCGTCGCCGGAGAAGCCGAAGCAACCGGCAAGCGTGCGCAGTGCGCCCTGTCCCGCCTGTGGAAAGGATCCGTCCAGCGACTCGAAAACCGTTTCGTCCCCGTCCAGCAGATCCATGGAATGCTGCGCGAAATAGCCCATCCTGACACTGCTGCCGATGCTCACCGTCCCTCGGTCCGGCTCGATCGCGCCGGCCACCAGTTTCAGCAGCGTCGATTTTCCGGCGCCGTTGGCGCCAAGCACGCACCAGCGTTCCTTGCGCCGAAGCTTGAAATCGAGCCCGGCATATATCGGTTTGCCGCCATAGCCCTTGTGAACATTTTCAAAGGTCGCCACATCCTCACCGGACCGTGGCGGGGTGCGGAACTCGAACTGGATGGACTGGCGCCGCCGGGGCGGTTCCACCCGTTCGATCTTGTCGAGCTTCTTCACCCGGCTCTGCACTTGTGCCGCATGCGAGGCGCGCGCCTTGAACCGCTCGATGAACTTGATCTCCTTGGCGAGCATCGCCTGCTGACGCTCGAACTGCGCCTCGCGCTGCTTCTCGCCAAGCGCCCGCTGCTGTTCGTAGAAATCGAAGTTGCCCGAATAGGTCGTCAGCGACCCTCCGTCGATCTCCACGACCTTGCCGACGATGCGGTTCATGAAGGCGCGGTCGTGCGAGGTCATCAGCAAGGCGCCGTCATAGTTCTTGAGAAAGCTTTCGAGCCAGATCAAGCTTTCAAGATCGAGATGGTTGCTGGGCTCGTCGAGCAACATGCCATCGGGCCGCATCAGCAGGATGCGGGCGAGCGCCACGCGCATCTTCCAACCGCCGGAAAGCAGACCGACATCGCCGTCCATCCGCTCCTCTGTGAAGCTTAGCCCTGCGAGCACCTCGCGCGCTCGCGCGTCCAACGCATAGCCATCCAGCTCCTCGAAGCGCCCCTGCACCTCGCCATAGCGCTCGATGATGGCGTCCATATCGCCGGCCTGATCCGGATCGACCATGGCGGCTTCGAGCTTCGCCATTTCCTCGGCGAGCGCGCTCACCGGCCCGACGCCATCCATCACCGCGGCGACAGCGCTCTGGCCCGACATCTCCCCGACATCCTGGCTGAAATAGCCGATGGTCATGCCGGAATCGATCGCCACCTGGCCGTCATCGGGCCGGTCCTCACCGACGATCATCCGGAACAGCGTCGTCTTGCCGGCGCCGTTCGGCCCGACAAGCCCCACCTTCTCCCCTTTCTGGATGCTCATCGACGCGTCGATGAACAGGATCTGATGGCCGTTCTGCTTGCTGATGCTATCGAGACGAATCATGGAGCCCGTGGTGGCAGGGAGAAAAGCGGAGTGTGAGAGCTATGGTAGCTGCGCAATAAGGCATTCCATCGAGCGCGTCGATGGGGGGCGTGCTGTCGCTCGCAAAAAGGAAGCCTAGCCCCCGCGTAGGAAAGCGGGATCGATGTCGTAAAGGAACCTTGTTCGGATGGCCTGCAGCGTCCGGTGCCGCCCAGGCGCTCCACCAAGGGGGCGTCAGACGACGCCGGAGATCATCGACCGGATGTCGGTCCAGTTGACTTTGCCGTACCGCTCGTTGTCGAGCCGCGTAAGCTCGCCCCGACCGCTCATCATGTCGCGAAGGTACTGCATCCCCTGCCAGACCGGGAAAACTGCCCCGGGAGAAGGTGCCAGAGTTCGCGCCAGGCCGATGACGAGGCTCAAACGCCGCAGTCCGCCTGCCCTGAGCGGACGATAGTGCCTGCCTGACAAGTCGCTCGCTATAAAGGCCAGTTCCAGGGGAGAGGCGGTGCCACCAGAGATGCGAAGATCACGAGGCGCGTCGTCGTCGAGAGCAGCATCTGCCGTATAGTCAGCTGCGTCATCCTTCGTCGTGAAATTCAGCTTCTGGTCCGCGTTTCCGCAGTACAGCACGCGCCTCACCCTAGGCAAAAGGATCGGGGCATCTTCGGTCAACACCGTGGAGAAGGCGCCGTTGAGGATCGAGGTGGCTCGGACGGGCGCGGCATCAAGCCGCCTGCGAAACCGCCGGCGCAGATCCATGTTCCGGTTCTCGCCCGTAATGGTACGCGTGTAGTCCAGCGAGAAGTCCGACGGAATGAAACGCGGAACTCCTGCTGCGACTGCCGCGTCAAGCAGCGCCCCCTGCTGGCCGAGGATCACCTCCTCCAAGCCGTTGAGCGCAGACACGACGCAGGAGGCGCCTTCGCACGCTGCCTTAAGCGACCCGGCATCATAGGCGCTGTCGATCACGGCAATACCCAGCGCCACCAGACGCTGACGGGAGGCAGCCGAGCTTTCCCTTCGCACAATCGCCCGCACATCCGCGCCCTTGTGAACAAGGGCGTGCGCGACCCGCGTTCCTAGATCTCCAGTCGCCCCGGCCACCACCACCGTTTTCCGCAACATCGTCTGCAGCCTCCGATCGATCCTGACCTATTATGTGGGATGGACCGCGGAAAGCGGGAGTATTTCAGCCAGTTTTACTTACCGTATATCGCAAATGAGCTGACGGCGGACAAAAGCGTCATCGACACTGCGTCTTGCGATGCTTGTGCAGGGTGCGAAGACACGGGCGGCTTTGGCGCCAGCACTCTAAGTGGCTAAGCGAGCTCGCGGTTGCCGGACGGGCGGAACTGCTGCATGCGCTTTCGCAGTCAACACGCAACTGGTGCGTTTGACGAAAGCGCCGCAGTCCAGCCGCGGTTGCTCGATCGGGCTTATGCCGAGGCGAGTTATTCCCACTCGATGGTTCCGGGCGGCTTGCTGGTCACGTCGTAGACGACACGATTGACGCCCTTCACCTCATTGATGATGCGGGTGGCGGCGCGGCCGAGGAAGTTCATATCGAAGGGATAAAAGTCGGCGGTCATGCCGTCGACGGAGGTGACGGCGCGCAGCGCCAGCACGCGGTCATAGGTGCGGCCGTCGCCCATGACGCCCACCGTCTGCACCGGTAGCAGCACCGAGAAGGCCTGCCAGATCTTGTCGTAGAGACCGGCCTTGCGGATCTCGTCGAGATAGATGGCGTCGGCCTTCCTGAGGATGTCGAGCTTTTCGCGCGTCACACCACCCGGCAGGCGGATGGCAAGGCCGGGGCCGGGGAACGGGTGGCGGCCGATGAAGCTGTCGGGCAGGCCGAGCTCGCGGCCGAGCGCCCGCACCTCGTCCTTGAAGAGTTCGCGCAGCGGCTCCACCAGTTTCATGTTCATGCGGGCCGGCAGGCCTCCAACGTTGTGGTGGCTCTTGATGGTGACGCTGGGACCGCCGGAGAAGCTGACGCTCTCGATCACGTCGGGATAAAGCGTGCCCTGGGCGAGGAAGGTCGGCGCGCCGCGTCCGTCGGCGGCGATCTTCTTGGCCTCGGCCTCGAACACCTCGATGAACAGGCGGCCGATGGTCTTGCGCTTCTTCTCCGGGTCGGCCTCGCCCTCGAGCTGGGAAATGAAAAGGTCCGATGCATCAACGTGGACCAGCGGGATGTTGTAGTGATCCCGGAACATGCCGACCACCTGCTCGCTCTCGCCGAGCCGCATCAGGCCGTGATCGACATAGACGCAGGTGAGCTGGTCGCCGATCGCCTCGTGGATCAGCACGGCCGCCACCGAGCTGTCGACGCCGCCCGAAAGGGCGCACAGCACGCGCTCCTTGCCCACTTGAGCGCGGATCTTGGCGATCATCTCGGCGCGATAGGCCGACATCGTCCAGTCGGACTTCAGGCCGACGATCCGGTGCACGAAATTGGCGAGAAGCTTGGCGCCATCCGGCGTGTGCACCACCTCGGGATGGAACATGGTGGTGTAGTAGCGTCGCTGCTCGTTGACGGCGATGGCAAAGGGCGCGTTCTCGGAAACGCCGATCACCTCGAAGCCTTCCGGCGCCCGCGTCACGCGGTCGCCATGGCTCATCCACACCGGATAGCGCTTGCCGACTTCCCACAACCCCTCGAACAGCGGCGACGATTTCAGGATTTCCACATCGGCACGCCCAAATTCGGCGGCGTGTCCGCCCTCGACGCTGCCGCCGAGCTGCACGGCCATGGTCTGTTGGCCGTAGCAGATGGCGAGAATGGGAACGCCGCTGTCGAAGACCGCCTGCGGCGCGCGCGGACTGCCGTCGCGAGTCACTGAGTCCGGCCCGCCGGAGAAGATCACACCCTTCGGCTGAAGCTTTTCAAAGGCCGCCGCCGCCGACTGATAGGGATGGATCTCGCAGTAGACGCCGGCTTCTCGCACCCGGCGGGCGATGAGCTGCGTCACCTGGCTGCCGAAATCGATGATCAGCAGGCTGTCGTGGGCGGGCTTTTCCATGGGGAGGAACTCTTTCCGGTAAGGGGCCAGAAGGATCAAGCGGTTCCGCTAAGCCGAATCCGCGCGCCGGGCAAGCGGAAAGTCGCGGATATCGGCGGCTTCCGCGCGATATCGCCCTTCGGGCTCCAGGGTGCTTCGGTCTTCGGGCCTGTACCAGAAGGTCGAGCCGAGCCGACGAGCGCAAGTTGTCCACAGCCCACCCACAGGATGCGGACAGCTTGCACGCCGCTTCTCAAGGAAGAATCGCACAGGTTTTCAAACGACGGTTCACAGGCTCTCCCCAGCCTGTCCACCCTCAGGCCACACGGTTTTCCCCAACCGTGAGACCGGGCCAGGCGGCAGCGCCGACGCGCGTCAGATCGCCGGTGGCAAATTCGGCAAAGCGCATGCCGCGCACCGCGCCACCCGGCACGTCGACCAGGAGATTGCCGGTGATCACAGTGGCCTGCTCGGACGCCAGCACCGACACGCCGATGCCCGCGCCGGCCCGACGAATGACATTGCCGGAGGCGACAACGCTGCCGAGCGTCGCCCCCCAGCCGAGCGACAGGCCGAGATGCGGAGCGGCTTCCACGACGTTGCCGGTCACCGAGCCATGCGTCTCCACGTGGATCCCGACACCACCTGCCCGGCCGCCGATTACCCCCGCGTCGCGTCCGTCGACGAGGTTGCGGATGATGTTGCCCTCGACGAGCGACAGTCGGTCATCGCCGCCACCGAACAGTGCGATGCCGAGCATCGCGCCGTCGATCGAGTTGTTGCTGATGGAAGCCCCCGGCGACGTCGCGTCGGCAACGATGGCGAGGCCTTCGAGGGCACGGAGATCATTGCCGGAGACCCTGACGCTCCCCGCCGAAGACAACCGAATGCCGGCCCTACCCACTCCGTCGATACTGTTGTCGCGCACCGTCGAACCGTCATCGCCGGCTGTCCAGCGTCGCAGATGAATGCCGCCTGCCTTGCAGTTGCTCACCGCGTTGCCGGCGATGGTGAGCGCCCTGCCCTCCGTCGACATGACACCGGCGCCGGTGGCGCCGGAAATGCGACAATCCAGGAGGTTGCCGCCCGATCTGGTCAAAGCGATGCCGTGGCCGGCGCTGCCCAGCACCAGAAGGCGGGACAGGTCGATTTCCTCGGCGAAGGCCAGCGACAGAAGCCCGTCGTCCTCGTCGGTCAACGCCCGATTGGCGCCGTCGAGGGTCAGCCCCTCAAGCGACAGCCGGCGGGCGTCCTCGGAATAGAGAAACCGGCCACCGCCCGAATAGACCAGACGCGTTTCGCCGGGCACGCCAACCAGGCGGGTGCGATCTGGTAGACGAATGTTCGAGACCTCGTAACGGCCTGCCGGAATGTAGAGTGGCCGCCCGGCGGCAGCAGCTCGATTAATGGCGGCCTGCAGCTCGACGCTGCGATCCCCTTTGCGCCGGATGACCGGCGGCGTTTCGGGCACCGTGAGGCTACCGCGCAACTCCGTGAGGCCAAGCGTGCCGGAACGGGCCACCGCCGGCAGGGCGAGGCTCGTGATCGTCCCGAACAGGAACGCGCGGCGGTTCATGGACGCCTCCGGCGGACAGACATGACGTCCGCCGAGCAAGCTCCGTTCCAACAGCGGCTGGTCGCGCCAACTACCGTCCAGCGCCCAGGAGACGCAGGGCGTTGGCCGTCACCAGCACGGTGGCGCCGGTGTCGGCGAGGATGGCCGGCCAGAGCCCGGTGACGCCGAGTACGGTCGTCACCAGGAAGACGGCCTTCAGCCCGAGGGCGATGGAGATGTTCTGCCGGATGTTGGCCATGGCGCAGCGGGAGAGATCGATCATCGCGCCGATGTCGCCCACCCGGCCATAGAGAAGCGCCGCGTCGGCGGCCTCCAGCGCCACATCGGTGCCGCCGCCCATGGCTATGCCTATGTCGGCGCTTGCGAGTGCCGGCGCATCGTTGATGCCATCACCGATCTTGGCGACGACCAGCCGCTTGTCCTGGAGTGCCTTGATGGCGGCCTGCTTGTCGGCCGGCAGCAGACCGGCGCGCACGTCGTCAATGCCGAGCTCCCGGCCGACGGCCGCGGCGGCACGCGGATTGTCGCCCGTCAGCATGACGGTGGTGACCCCGCGGCGCCTGAGGTCGGCGACGGCGGCAACCGCATCCGGACGCGGTGCGTCGCGAAGCCCGATGAGACCGATCGCCGCACCATCGGACAGCAGCAGGCAAATCGTCTTGCCCTCGGTGGCGAGGCGCTCGACGGCGGCCAGCACCCCAGGTGTCAGCGTCGTCCGCTCGGCAGCCGCCTCGGCCGAACCGAAGAACAGATCCCGTTCCTCAACGCGGCCGGTCACTCCCTTGCCGGGAATGGCCTTGCCATCCTCGACAGTCGCCAGCGCCGCGCTGCCGACGGCGGCAAGCATCGCCTTCGCCAGTGGATGGCTGGATGTCGCTTCGAGAGAAGCGGATAGGCGCAACACGGTGTCACGATCGACGCCAAAGCCCTCGACGTCCGTTACCTTCGGCCTGCCTTCGGTTAGCGTTCCCGTCTTGTCGAAGGCCACCGCGGTCACGTCGCGCAGCCGTTCGAGAACGGAGCCGCCCTTGATGAGCAGCCCGGTCCGGGCACCGGCGGCCAGCGAGGCGGCAATGGCGGCCGGCGTCGAGATGACCAGCGCGCAGGGACAGCCGATCAGCAGGATAGCCAGCCCCTTGTAGATCCAGCCGCTCCAGTCGCCATCCAGGAGAGGCGGCAGCAGCGCGACGGCGGCGCCGACCGCCACCACGGCCGGCGTGTAATATCTGGCGAAGCGGTTGATGAAGCGCTCGACCGGCGCACGGGTCTCCTGGGCCTCGGTGACGAGGCGAACGATACGGGCGATGGTATTGTCGGAAGCGGGAGCCGTGATGCGCACGGTGAGAACGCCATCGCCGTTGATGGTGCCGGCGTAAACTGAAGCGCCCTCGCCGCGCGTCACCGGCACGCTCTCGCCGGTCACCATGGATTCGTCGATGGAACTTGTGCCGGCCACCACGACGCCGTCGCCGGGAAGGCGATCGCCGGGCCGGACCACCACCTGATCGCCGACGACAAGCGCCGAGGCCGCCACTTCGCGCGTGGTCCCACCTTCGAGACGGTGCGCCGTCTCCGGCACGAGACCGGCCAGCGCCTTGATCGATGACCGCGCCTTGCGGGCGGCAAGCCCCTCCAGCATCTCGCCAACCAGGAAGAAGAACACGACGGCAGCAGCTTCTTCGGTCGCGTCCAGGAACACCGCGCCGACCGCGGCGATGGTCATCAGGCTTTCGATGGTGAACAGTTCGCCGGCCCGGACCAGCCGCAAGGCGCGCAAGGCGATCGGCGCGAGGCCGGCCAGCATCACCGCGAGAAACAGCCAACGCTCAGCCTCTGGAAAGAGGCGTCCCAGAAGATAGGCAGCGGCGATGCCCGCACCGACGCCGATCGTTTGCAAGCCCGCCGCCGATGTCCACCACGCTCCGTCGATCTCGGCGTGAACGTGGCCGGAATGATCATGGTTGGCATGGTCATGACCGCCGTGATCGCCTCTCTCCGACGCGGCGTGGCTATGATCGTGATGATCGTGGCCCTCATGGCCGGCCTCGCCATGGTCGCAGCAACCGCAGGCGTGCTCATGCGGCTCGTGGTTTTCGGCATGTTGCTTGGGATGCTCGACGCTGATGTCATAGCCGAGGCGGCTTACTGCACTTTCCAGCGCCTTGAGATCAGCGGTATCGTCGTGGCGGACCACCATTGAGCCCGTCATCACCGAAACCGAGACGTCCTCGACACCATCAATCCTGGCAACCGCCCCCTCGACGCGGGCGGCGCAGGCGGCGCAGTCCATGCCATCGACCTTGAAGCGGGTTTTCAGAGCCATGTCGGTCATCGCGAATCCTTGATTTCCAGTCTTCTTGCTTTTGCTGGTCTCAGGCTGCATCCTCCAGTGACTAGAGGAGCAAGTAAGTAAAATGACCGATATGCCGATCGGTGAAATCTCCCGGCGCAGCCAGGTGAAGGTGCCCACCATCCGCTATTACGAGCAGATCGGCCTGCTGCCGACGCCGCCGCGCAGCGAGGGCAACCGTCGCCTGTACGGAACACGCGATCTGAGGCGTCTTTCCTTCATCCGGCATGCCCGCGACCTCGGCTTCGAGATCGACGCCATCCGGACCTTGTTGACCCTGCAGGACAACCCTACCCAGCCTTGCGCGGAGGCCGACAGCATCGCCCGAGACAAGCTCGCCGAAGTCAACGCCCGCATCGACAGCCTGATGGCCCTGAAAGAGGAGCTGGAGGCCATGGTTGGCGGGTGCGGCCACAACTGCGTCGGCGAGTGCCGGGTGATCGAAGTGCTGGCCGATCACCACAAATGCCTGCATGCCGAGCACTGAGCGCTCGGTCCATTTCCTGGCAGAGGGGCTTGCCGAAACGTCACCATCCTGCGAAACCGCTATATATTACGCTTGAGACGTTTCCGCCTGGAGCCACCAATGACCTCGCCCATCATCACCGTTACGCTCAATCCGGCGATTGACCTCACCGTCACGCTCGATGATCTGACGCCCGGCAAGGTCCATCGTGCCCGCGCGGCGCAGTCGAACGTCGGCGGCAAGGGCATCAATGTGGCCGGATGCATCGCCGACTGGGGCATTCCCGTGCTGGCGACCGGCGTGCTCGGACGCGGCAATGACGCCACCTTCACGGATTTCTTCAAGGACAAGGGCATCCAGGACCGCTTCGTCCGTACCGCCGGCGACACGCGCACCAACATCAAGATCGCCGACGTCGTCACCGGCACCACGACCGACATCAACCTGCCCGGTCTCACCTTTGACGACGAGACCTATGACATGGTGCTCGACGTACTGCGCCGCGAAGTGGTGGAAGGCGCCCTGGTGGTGCTGGCCGGTTCGCTGCCGCTCGGCCAGCCGGCCAGCGTCTGGGCGCGGCTCACCGCCGATCTCTGCCTCCTCAGATGCCGGGTGGTGCTCGACACTTCCGGTGCTCCGCTTGCCGCGTCGCTGGCGGCGCCGCGCGAGAGCCTGCCCTTTGCCGTCAAGCCCAATCGGCTGGAACTGGAAGCCTGGGCCGGACGCCCCCTGACGGAGGTCGTCGATATCGTGGCCGCCGCCCGGAGCATCCAGGCGCTCGGCATCGAACTGGTCGTCGTCTCACGCGGTGAGCAAGGCGCCATCTTCCTGCGCGGCAACACCGCTTTGTCGGCGCGGTTGCCGGTGGTCAATGCGCTGTCGACGGTCGGCGCCGGTGATGCAATGGTGGCCGGCATTGCCTCCTCGCTGGCCGACAATCTGGGCCTCGAAGCGCTCGCCCGCCGTGCTGTGGCCTTCGCCACCGCCAAGCTCGGTCGAATCGGACCGCACCTGCCCTCGCCCGACGACGTGCGCCAACTGGCTCGCCGCGTCGACGTTGCCGTGCTTGCCAGCTGATCTCCCGGGCAGTAGTTTGCCCATGGAGGAAAGCACGAATATTCAGCCGAACTATCAATTGCGTTCACGTTTTTTTGGCGCAACCGACGGTCTTGACCGAACTCGGCTCTGGTAAATTGTGCTAAAGTCGTAGATATGAGCCAGTCTGTTTCGCCAGTCGCACGCGATAGGCGGGAAGGGCTCGGGACCACAGAAGAATTCGCGAAGGAGTTCCCTTATGGCGCTGGTTTCACTGCGGCAGTTGCTCGATCATGCCGCCGAACATGGCTACGGCATGCCGGCCTTCAATATCAACAACATGGAGCAGATGCTGTCCGTCATGGCCGCGGCCAAGGAGACCGACAGCCCGGTGATCATGCAGGCCAGCCGCGGCGCCCGCGCGTTTGCCAATGACATCGTGCTCAGCCACCTGATCAAGGCTGCCATCGAGCTCTATCCCGAAGTTCCGGTCTGCATGCATCAGGACCATGGCAACTCGGAAGCCACCTGTCTTTCGGCCATCACCAACGGCTTCTCGTCGGTCATGATGGACGGCTCGCTCAAGGCCGACGGCAAGACCCCGGCCGACTTCGATTACAACGCCACCGTCACCGGCCGCGTCGCTGAGCTCAGCCACATGGTTGGCGCCTCGACGGAAGGCGAACTCGGCGTGCTCGGCTCGCTCGAGACCGGCATGGGCGACAAGGAAGACGGCCACGGCGCCGAGGGCGTGCTCAGCAAGGAGCAGCTCCTGACCGATCCGGACGAAGCGGTGAAGTTCGTCAAGCGCACCAAGGTCGACGCTCTGGCCATCGCCATGGGCACCAGCCACGGCGCCTACAAGTTCTCCCGCAAGCCGACGGGTGACGTGCTGGCCATCTACCGCATCAAGGAGATCCACGAGCGCATGCCGAACGTGCATCTCGTGATGCATGGCTCGTCGTCGGTTCCGCAGGACCTTCTCGACATCATCAACGCCTACGGCGGCCAGATGCCCCAGACCTTCGGCGTGCCGGTCGAGGAAATCGTCAACGGCATCAAGCACGGCGTGCGCAAGGTGAACATCGACACCGACTGCCGCATGGCCATCACCGGTGCCATCCGCAAGTTCTTCGCCGAGAAGCCGGCCGAGTTCGATCCGCGCTCCTTCATGAAGCCGGCCATGGCCGCCATGCAGAAGGTCTGCAAGCAGCGCTATGAGGAGTTCGGCGCCGCCGGTCACGGCTCGAAGATCAAGGTGATCCCGCTCGCCGACATGGCCAAGCGCTACGCTTCGGGCGAGCTCGACCCCAAGATCGCCTGATCTCGGTTCATGATCGATAATATCGGAACGGGGCGCTTCGGCGCCCCGTTTGCTTTGGAAGAGTAGCTTGCCTCGATGTGTGCTCGAGCGAAGACTCTAGGCAACCGCATCCAGCGCCGGGTCGCGGATCAGGAAACGGACGATGCCTTGATCCGCAGCTGCGATCCGCACGCCGATCTTGCGACGCCCGGCGCCGATGCTGATACGCCCGCACACGCCGATCAGGCAGGTGAAATCCTCATCGACGTCGGCTTCTCCTTCGACGGACAGGCTCCCGTCGCTTCGGAAGCCGGCCTTGACCCGGCAGACGACCGGAATTGGGGGCCGCCCCTCGAACTCAAGATGGGTGGTAAACCCTTGTTTCGATGCTGCAACCACAACCAGTCCTCCTTCAAAAGAACGGAGGGCACGAGGAGTACGGCTCGTGCAAAATTGGCTCAAAATTGAGACTTGTTCTTAAAACACCCGTATATTTGCCTATATCCAAACATTTGAGAAGCACAATTTTTGATGGGAATATCCTGCCGATCAAACTGCCTTTACCCTGGGCGACTTAGGGACTCTTGGTAAATATGTGCTCGGTTGGCGGGGCGTCCGAAACCTTCCAGTCAGGCTTTCCCCAGCAAGGTGCCCTTGCTCCAGCCGCGCTGCCAGAGGACAAAGGTGGGCCAAGAACCGGAGAGCGCCGATGACCATTGCAGTGGGTTCCCCCGCCCCTGATTTTACTCTGGCTACCGACGAGGGCGAGGTTTCGCTGGCCGCGCTTCGAGGGCGACCTGTGGTGGTCTACTTCTATCCCAAGGACGACACGTCCGGTTGCACGCGCGAAGCGATCGGCTTCTCCTGCCTAGCCGACGAGTTTGCCAAGACGGATGCAACGGTCATCGGCATCTCTCCGGACACCGTGGAGAAGCACGGCAAGTTCCGCGTGAAGCACAAGCTGACGGTGGCACTTGGCTCCGATCCCGAGCACAAGGTGGCGGAGAGCTACGGCGCCTGGGGAGAGAAGTCGCTCTACGGCAAGCGATATTTCGGCATCATTCGCTCGACCTTTCTGATTGCGCGCGACGGCACCGTGGCGAGGGTGTGGCCGAAGGTCAAAGTCGAAGGCCACGCCGAGGAGGTGCTGGCCGCCGTCAAGGCACTCTGAGCCGGTCTTTCGTCGGCCCGCGCGACCAAGCTTCAAGCCTTCATTAACCCTAACGGTTTCTAATCGCTCCAAACGGGGGTCGCCTGCTGCGTGTCGGTGGTGTGGCCAGGTCCCGTCTGGAGCGTCGCGTTGATGATGAGACCACAAGCCGCAGATCGATACCGCAGCCAGAACTCGGCGAGACGCATCGTCATCATCAGCCGTGACAACACACGCAGCTATACCTTCAGTCCGCTGGCCCTGTTCGGCGGCCTCACCCTGTTCCTGACGGTGTCGCTCGGCTTCCTGGCCGCCACCACCTATCTGGTGTTCCGCGACGATCTGTTCGATCTGGTGCGCGAGCGCAACGCCGACATGCAGCAAGCCTACGAGGACCGCATCGCCCGCCTGCGGTCGGAGATCGATCGCATCTCCAGCCGGCAGATTCTCGACAGCGTCGCAATGGACGAGAAGGTCGAGAAGATCATGACGGCCCAGCAGGGCATTGCAGACCGCCAGCGGGCCGTCGGCGACCTGATCGACAAGGCGCGCAGCATCGGTCTCCTCGATGATAACAACGCGGCGGTCCCCGCCGACAGGCGGGCCGCCCTCGATCCGGCCGACGTGACCGGCTCCGTCAACGCCTACGCCGACGCCGGCCGCGCCAGCCTGATCGACCGCCAGTTCGATGCGCTGACCTCGGCGGCGCCGAATGCCGCCATACCCAAGGCCGATCTGCGCACGGCGGATGGCAAGCCCGACTTCAGGGCGATATCCAGCCACCTCGCCGCCGTCGACGCCGAGCAGGCCAAAGCCGTCGAAGCCATCGCCGTGGCCGCCAACTCTCGCGTCGACGCCGCGGTGGACATCATCGCCAACGCCGGCCTTCGCGTGAACGTGCCGGAGGGTCCCGTGGAGAAGGAGGACGCAGTCGGCGGTCCCTTCATCCCCGTGGCCGGAGCCCAAGCGCTCGCCGCCGCCATGCAGGAGGCCGATCAGGCCTTCGGCCGCATGGCGCTCGTCAAGGCGGCCGCGGCCCGCCTGCCCTTGGTCCGTCCCCTCCCCGGCGGCGACATGACCTCGAACTACGGATCTCGCCGTGATCCCTTCCTCGGCTCACTGGCCTTTCACGCCGGCATCGATTTCCGCTCGCCCACCGGTACCGACATCAGGCCAACGGCGCCGGGTGTGGTGACAGCGGCGGGCTGGGCTGGGGGCTATGGCAACATGGTCGAAGTGGACCATGGCAATGGAGTCACCACGCGCTATGGACATATGTCCCGCATCGTCGCCCGCGTCGGCGATCGGGTGACGCGAGACACGATCATCGGCGAGGTCGGCTCGACCGGCCGATCAACCGGCCCGCATCTTCACTACGAGACGCGGGTCAACGGCGCGCCGTTCAACCCGATCAACTACATCAACGCGGGAAACAGGCTGGCGAGCCTTCTGCCCTGAGGGCTGGGAGTGTTGCCTCTGACAAAAAAGGCGGGATGCCGAAGCGCCCCGCCTTTCTGTTCATTTGCGATCCAGCGATGGATCAGTCGATGTCCGAAATCTCGGCCGGCTGCTTGCCGAAGGCGCGCTGGGCCAGCGCAGCCTCCATGAAGTTGTCGAGATCGCCGTTGAGCACGTCGGACGGTGACGTGCTTTCGACGCCCGTCCGGAGATCCTTGACCAACTGATAGGGCTGCAACACGTAGGAGCGGATCTGGTGGCCCCAGCCGATGTCGGTCTTGCCGGCCTGCTCGGCGTTGGCCTTTTCCTCGCGCTTCTTCAGCTCCGCCTCGTAGAGGCGGGCACGCAGCATGTTCCAGGCGGTCGCCCGGTTCTTGTGCTGCGAGCGCTCGGCCTGACAGGCCACCACGATGCCCGAGGGATAGTGGGTGATGCGCACCGCCGAGTCAGTAGTGTTGATGTGCTGGCCACCGGCGCCCTGGGCGCGATAGGTGTCGATGCGGCAGTCGCTCTCGTTGATCTCGATTTCGATCTTGTCGTCGATCACCGGGTAGACCCAGACCGAGGAAAACGACGTGTGCCGACGCGCCTGGCTGTCGAAGGGCGAGATGCGCACCAGACGGTGGACGCCCGACTCGGTCTTCAGCCAGCCATAGGCGTTGTGGCCCTTGATGAGCACCGTGGCACTCTTGATGCCGGCCTCTTCGCCGTCGTGGACTTCCAGTACCTCGACCTTGTAGCCACGCTTGTCCGCCCAGCGCGTGTACATGCGCAGGAGCATGTTGGTCCAGTCCTGGCTTTCCGTGCCGCCGGCGCCCGAGTTCACCTCGATATAGGTGTCGTTGGCGTCGGCCTCGCCGGATAGCATGGACTCCACCTGCTGGCGGGCGATCTCGTCCTTGAGGCCTCGCAGGGTGTTCTCGGCGTCGGTGACAACGGTGGCGTCGTCCTCCATCTCGCCGAGTTCGATCAGCTCGATGCTGTCCTTCAGGTCACGGTCGAGCTTGAGATAGCCGTTGATTCGGTTCTCGAGATCAGTGCGCTCGCGCATGATCTTCTGCGCGCGCTCGGGATCGTTCCAGAGCGATGGATCCTCGACGAAACCGTTCAGTTCGGCCAGGCGCTGCTGAGAGGCATCCCAGTCAAAGATGCCTCCTCAGCAGGGCCATACCCTGCTTGATCTCGTCGACGATGGCCTCGATTTCGGCTCGCATGTGTGAGCTCCAGTCAGGAGGTTGAGTTGGCGCCGAGGTAAGCTCCATCGGCGGGTGCCCGTCGTCGATCACGGGCGCGGCGGACCATAGGAACGGATGCCGCCGATGTAAACTGCCTTTTCCCGCCTCAAGGTCCGGCAGCCTCGAGCGGCCACCCTCGCAGATGAGGTCTCAGGTCGCAGCCGTCAATAGAGGCCGCCGGTCCCGGTCACCGCGGCCTTGTCGGCCTCGGGGTTGACCTCTGTCGGCACGCCCCAGGCCATGCCGTCGCCGCCGATTACCGAATAGATGTCGGACGGACCGGTGCCCGGCTTGAAGGCCTCGATGATGGCGCTTTCGCCCTCATAGGCGCGCATGCCGGTCTTGCGATCGATGGGAATCAGCACCATGCCCTCGGGCACCTTGAACTCCTGCGGCGGCTGGCCGGCCAAAGCCTGGGCCATGAAATCGCGGAAGACAGGCGCCGCCATCAGGCCGCCGGTCGAGCCATGGCCCATCGGCTTCGGCGTATCGAAGCCGAGGAAAACCCCGACGGTCAGCTCCGGGGTGAACCCGACGAACCAGGCATCCTTCTCGTCGTTGGTGGTGCCGGTCTTGCCGGCGATCGGACGGTTGAGGCTCTTGATCACGGTGGCCGTGCCGCGCTGCACGACGCCTTCCATCATCGAGGTGATCTGGTAGGCGGTCATCGGATCGAGAACCTGCTCGCGCTCGTCGATCAGTTGCGGTTCGTCCTGTCCCTTCCAGTCGCCGGCATTGCAGCCCTCGCAGACGCGCTGATCGTGCCGATAGATGGTACGGCCGAAGCGATCCTGCACGCGGTCGATCAGCGTCGGCTGCACGCGACGGCCGCCATTGGCGATGATGGCATAGGCGTTGACGAGACGCATCACCGTGGTTTCGCCGGCGCCAAGCGCCATGGCCAGCACCGGCTGCATGTTGTCGTAGATGCCGAAGCGCTTGGCATACTCGGCGACAAGCGGCATGCCCATGTCCTGCGCAAGGCGCACGGTCATCAGGTTTCGCGACTTCTCGATGCCGGTCCTGAGCGTCGACGGCCCACCGAAGCCACCGCCGTAATTCTGCGGCCGCCACATGCCGAGGCCGGGACCCTGGTCGATCTCGATCGGGCCGTCCATGATGACGGAGGCGGGCGTATAGCCGTTGTCGAGGGCGGCCGAGTAGACGAAGGGCTTGAAGGACGAGCCCGGCTGGCGCATGGCCTGCGTCGCCCGGTTGAACTCGCTTTCCGCAAAGGAGAATCCGCCGACCAGGGCGCGGACGCGGCCTGTCGTCGAGTCCATGGCCACCAGGGCGCCGGAAATGCCGGGGAACTGGCGGAGGCGATAGGCCTCCAGCATGCCCTCGGCGTTGCCGGTCTTCTCCACATAGATGACATCGCCGACCGACAGAACGTCCGAGGCGGCCTTGACGGGGGCGCCACGCTTCGGCCCGCTTTCCCATTTGGCCCACTTCAACTGGTCGAGTGGGATGATTCCCTCGACGCGCTCGTCATTCACCTTGCCGGTCGGCCCCTTGGAGGGCTGAAGGCCGATACGGGCGGCGTCGCCCTCGAAGCCCAGCACGACGGCGAGGTTCCACTCGGGAACGTCGTAGAGCGCCGGTTCGGCGGCAAGGGGGATGCCCCAATCGCCGGACACGTCGATCTGCTTCTTGGCGCCACGCCAGCCATGGGCCTCGTCGTAACGCAGCAGCGCCCGCTGAAGGGCGACGCGAGCGACCACCTGCATCTTCGGATCGAGCGTCGTGCGAACCGAAAGGCCGCCCTCGTACAGGCCCTTCTCGCCATACATGGAGAGCAGCGAGCGGCGCACCTCCTCGACGAAGTAGTCGGAGGCGAACACCTTGGCCGACTGATTGCGCTCGGCGATGACCAGCGGCGCCTTCATGGCGGCTTCGCCCTCCTCGCGCGTCGCATAGCCGTTCTCCATCATCTGTTGCAGAACGTAGTTGCGGCGCTCGATGGCAGCCTGACGATTGCGATAGGGATTGTAGTTTTCCGGCGCCTTGGGCAGTGCCGCCAGGAAGGCGACCTCTTCCAGCTTCAGGTCGGTGAGAGGCTTGTCGAAATAGGCGAGCGAGGCGGCGGCGACGCCATAGGAGCGGAACCCGAGGTAGATCTCGTTGAGATAGAGTTCGAGGATCTGGTCCTTGGTGTAGGTCTGCTCGATCTTCAGCGTCAGCATCGCCTCGCGGATCTTGCGATCCATGGTGCGCTCGTTGGTCAGAAGGAAGACCTTGGCGACCTGCTGGGTAATGGTCGAGGCGCCGACCATGCGCTTGTTGGAACCCGAGACGATGGTGTCGAGGTTCTTCACCGCAGCGCCGGCGAGGCTGAGAAGATCGATGCCCGGATGGCTGTAGAAGCCCTTGTCCTCGGCGGAGATGAAGGCCTGTTTCACCCGGTCGGGAATCATCTGGATCGGCAGGAACAGCCGACGCTCATGGGCATACTCGGACGCCAGCTCGCCATCGGCCGCATGGACGCGCGTGACAACCGGTGGCTGATAGTTCCGCAGCTGGTTGGTGTCGGGCAGATCGGTGCTGAGGGAATGGATGTAAACGGCGACGCCGCCGGCCACCACCAGGAACAGCAGCGCCGCGATCGAGAAGACCCAGCCAAAGAATCTTACGAAGATCATATCCCGTCCATCATTCCCGTCGACACCGGCCGCGCCGGCATGTCTGTCCGTCGCGGCGGCGTGGCGAAGCCCGGTTGGTCCGGATGCTCGTGCGTCGACTTTTCGGCAGCCGATACCTCAAAACGCCGCAAAATGCGAATGTTTCCGTGAGCACAGACGTTCTTCGCTCTTTGTGGCGAAGGCGGGGCCATGGCGTTGCGGGGCGGCAACAGTCAGTCGGCTTCGGCTATTTTCCGAGATAGGCGTATTTCTGCCCGAAGAAACGCATCACGGCCTGCGTGACGGCATCGGCAACGCGGGAACGCCACTCGTCAGACGTCAGCAGCTTCTCGTCCTGATCATTGGAGAGATAGCCGATTTCCACAAGGACGGACGGCACGTCATGGGCGCGCAGCACCTGGAATCCGGCCGAGCGGCGCGGGTTCTTGATCATGCGGGTTGCCGAGGCAAGATCGCCGACAAGGCCATTGGCGAAGGCTGCCGAGAAGTTCCGCGTCTCCCGTCGAGTGAGATCGACCAGAATGTCGGTCACGTCGTCGGCTTCCTTTTGCAGATCGAGGCCGGCGATGAGGTCCGACGCATTTTCCTTGGCTGCAAGGGCAGCCGCTTCCCGGTCGGAGGCCTTGTCGGACAGCGTATAGACGGTGGCGCCACGCACCGACCCCTCATGCTCGGAATCGGCGTGAATGGATAGGAACAGATCGGCGGCGTGATCGCGGCCAAACTGAACCCGGGTGCCGAGCGGCAGGAACGTATCGTCGGTACGGGTCAGCAACACCGCCACCTTGCCGGTCTGTTCGAGGCGTTCCTGCAGCTTCTTGGCAAAGGCCAGCACAATGTCCTTCTCGCGGACGCCCGATGCCGAAACTGTCCCGGCATCGACGCCGCCATGGCCGGCATCGATGACGATCAAGGGCTTCTCACGCTTGCTGCGATCGGGCGGCGGCAGTTGATCGGCCTTTTGCACCGGCTCGTTGGCGGTGTCGCGCGCAAGCTGGCTTTTCCTCAGTTCCTCGTCAAAGGCGGCTGTCGTCGTCTTGAGAAGATCGAGGACCATGCGGGCCGGCTGGTTCTCGACGGCCGGCAACACGAAGGCCTTGTCGATCTTCACGGGTCCGGTGACATCCAGCACGATGCGTGATCGCCCCGCCGCGAACTGACCGTAGCGCCAGTCGCTGACAAGGCCTCGACCGACCGACCCGGCGCCGGACGGCAGGCGGAAATCGATCTCCGGCAGATCGATGACCACGCGATAGGGCTCGGCGAGCGTGAAGGCGCTGAGATCGACCTCACCCGAGAGATCGAGCACGAAGCGTGTGCGGCTTTCGTCGCCGACGACGCGGCCATCGGTCGCTACCGGCGCGCCTTCTGCGAATGCGCCCACCGTCAGGCAGACGAGTGCCATCCCCGCCAATGTGGCGGCTCGAAGACAGGCTGCGAAGCGGTTTGCGACGGTCGTCAATGATCGCTCCCACGATCCCAAGAGCGGCCCAAACTGCCACAGACGGACGAGATGGCAACACCCGTCTCCGAAAGAAGGCGATTTCGAGCGGATCGGAGGCCAATCACCGAACAGTAACTAAAGGAATTTGGTTAACCATTCCTACGCCATGTTGGAACGGAACGACAGACGCTTCACATTGCGAGGAATTGATTGGTGGCCTATTTGATCGCCTTGCATATGGGACTTCACGCAAGTAATAAGGGATCGGAGCCCGAATCCTTGCTCTCGGTACTTGAGAGCGTCCAGCCGGTTCGCCTTCTGCTAGAAAAGCGGAAGAATGTAGCCGGCAGTCGGGGGACCGAGAGGTCAGCGTGAGCGCCGGTGTGGTTTTCCGGTCGGTGCGCGGAACCCGGACCTCCGCTTGTTGCGTCTCGCCCGGTCATGTGCCGCGTCGCGGGAAGCATATGAGGACGCCCGTAGATCCACCGGAAAGATCGGCGCTTCGGTGCGCGGCCGTTGAGGCCGCCCAACAAGGCATTCGTCGCCGTTCCCCCGTATTGGCTTTCGCCGAGCGGGCTTTTCAGGAACGACGGTGTTGAAAAGAAAGAACGTGCCGGACGTGAAAGTCGTGAGGCCACAGCAGATTGTCGAAGAGGCAGGATGGCGTAAAGCATCGGCCTTTTCCCGATTTGCGGCCTTGGTCGGTCCGGCGCCCTCCCCCATTCCCATCCCCCTTATCGACGGCCGGTGCCGATCCTTCCAGCGCGCGGCGATTCCAGGGAGAGCTCTCAGGAGCCTCCTCGCGGAGTCGCGGCGGAGCAGAGGTCGCACACGGCCGGGAGTCAGTCTTTATGGCCAACAAGATGCTGATCGATGCCACCCACCCGGAGGAGACCCGGGTGGTTGTGGTGCGTGGACACCGCGTTGAGGAGTTCGATTTCGAGTCGGCGACAAGGAAGCAGCTCAGAGGCAACATCTATCTCGCCAAGGTGACGCGCGTCGAGCCGTCCTTGCAGGCGGCCTTTGTCGAGTATGGTGGCAATCGCCACGGCTTTCTCGCCTTTTCCGAAATCCATCCGGACTACTACCAGATCCCCCAGGCTGACCGTCAGGCCCTGATCGAGGCGGAAGAGGCCGAGGAACGCGAAGAAGCCGAACGGCGCGCCCGGATGCATCGCGACCGGCAGAGCCGTGCCCAGGCGGCGAAGGCTGCCGCCCGCCCCGTCGAGACGGTGAGCGAAGCGTTCGTCGATGAGAGCGAGGCGCAGCCGGCCGATGAGAGCGCCCTGGTGGCAACGCCCATCATCGAAGCAGGCGATGACGAAGTGCCGACGCCCGAAACCGGCGGCGTCATCGACATTCACGACGATCAGTCGGTCGAGACCATCAATGACGACGGCGAGGATCGGGCAGGCAGCGACGACGAGGAAGAGCACGTCGAGAGCGTCGGTGCCGAAGATGCGCTGGAAGAGGTGCCCGAGCGTCGCGTTCGCCGCGCCCGGCAGTATCGCATCCAGGAAGTGATCAAGCGCCGGCAGGTGCTGCTGGTTCAGGTCGTCAAGGAAGAGCGCGGCACCAAGGGCGCCGCGCTGACCACCTATCTGTCGCTGGCCGGCCGTTACTCGGTGCTGATGCCCAACTCCGGCCGGGGCGGTGGCATTTCCCGCAAGATCACCAACGTTCAGGACCGCAAGCGCCTCAAGGAAATCGCCCACGAGCTGGACGTGCCGGAAGGCATGGGTGTCATTCTCCGGACGGCCGGCGCCGCCCGCACCAAGACCGAGATCAAGCGCGACTTCGAGTATCTCCTGCGCCTGTGGGAAAACGTCCGCGAGCTGACGCTGCGGTCGACCGCGCCGAGCCTCGTCTACGAGGAGGGCTCGCTGGTCAAGCGCTCGATCCGCGACCTCTACAACAAGGACATCGACGAAGTCCTGGTGGCCGGCGAAGAGTCCTATCGCGAGGCCAAGGACTTCATGCGCATGCTCATGCCGAGCCATGCCAAGAATGTTCAGCCCTACCGCGACCCGATCCCGGTGTTCGGCCGCTTCGGCGTCGAGCCGCAGCTCGACGCGATGTTCTCGCCGCAGGTGACGCTGAAGTCGGGCGGCTACCTCGTTATCAACCAGACCGAAGCGCTCGTCGCCATCGACGTCAACTCGGGGCGGTCGACGCGCGAGCACAATATCGAGGACACGGCGCTCGCCACCAACCTCGAAGCCGCCGAAGAGGTGGCCCGCCAGCTTCGTCTGCGCGACCTCGCCGGCCTCATCGTGATCGACTTCATCGACATGGAAGAGGCCAAGAACAACAAGGCGGTGGAGCGCAAGCTCAAGGATTGCCTGAAGAACGACCGCGCCCGCATCCAGGTGGGCCGCATCTCGCACTTCGGCCTGATGGAAATGAGCCGCCAGCGCATCCGCACCGGCGTGCTGGAAGGCTCTACCGAGCTCTGCCCGCACTGCCTTGGCGCCGGCATCGTCCGCTCGACGGAGAGCGTGGCGCTGCATGTGTTGCGCTCGCTGGAAGACCTGCTGATCAAGGGCGTGACCCACCACCTCACCGTCCGTACCCGGTCGGCGGTGGCGCTCTACATCCTCAACCAGAAGCGCAAGCACCTCTCCGACCTCGAGGCGCGCTTCGGTCTCACCATCACCATCGCCGCCGACGAGCATCTCGGCTCGCAGCACTTTGCCGTCGAGCGCGGCGAGATCATCCTCAATCCTGCCCCGCCGCCGCCCGCGCCGACGCTGACGCCGGAAAGCGTCCAGCCGTATGACGAGGACATCGACGACGAGATCGAGGAAGAGGACGAAGAAGAGGCCGAGACCGAGAAGGCGCAGTCGTCGCGCGAAGAGCGTGGCGATGGCGATGGCCGCCGCAAGCGGCGCCGGCGTCGGCGCCGGCGGACCGAGGGCGGCGAAGCCGCTGCCGCGGGCGAAGGCCAGGAGGTTGCCGAAGGCGCCGAACAGCCTGCCCCTGAGGGCGACGACGACGGTTCCGAAGAGGAAGATGGCGAGGCACGGGCCGAGGGCGATACGGAGAGCGAGCAGCGGCGCAGGTCGCGTCGCCGCGGTCGTCGCGGCGGCCGTCGGCGGCATCAGCTCGAGGAAGACATCGGTTCCGAAGCCACTGCGGCCGCGCAAGAGGGCGAGCCCGCTTCCGTCGAGACGGCGACCTATGACGGCGAAGCGGCGGCCAATGATGAGCCCGTCGCCGACGCCGGCGATGCCGGTGCGGCGGTGGCCGCTCCGAGCGTGCTGAATGACGAGCCGGTGGAAGCGCTGGCGGACGGCAATGAAGACGCGCCGGAAGAAAGCCAGGAAGCAGCGGCGCCCGTCCATCCGCCGCTCGAGAGCGTCGCCGAACTGGTCGAGAAGTCGGTCGAGGCCAACGAGCCTGCGCCGCAGCCCGAACCGGAGCCGGAGCCGGACGATAATCATCCGAAGAAGACGGGCTGGTGGCAGCGCCGCTCCTTCTTCTGAGGTGTGACGCAAGGAACAAGCGAGGCCGCCCGTTCGGGCGGCCTTGTCGTATCGGTATCACCTCAACAAAGGAGCTGACCTTGGCCGAGAACGTGCTCTTGTTTTCCTATGGAACCCTGCAGCTCCGGTCGGTGCAGATCGCCAACTTCGGGCGGGAACTCAAGGGCCGGCCAGACGCCATGGTGGGCTGGCACCGGGCGATGGTCGAGATCACCGACCCGGATGTTCTGGCCCAGTCGGGCGAGACGCACCACCCGATCGTCTCGCCGAGCGGCAATCCGGCCGACGAAGTGCCCGGTGTCGTCTTCGAGATCACGCCCGACGAGCTGATCGCCGCCGACGGCTACGAAGTCGCCGACTACAAGCGCGTGCTGGTGACGCTGAAATCCGGAACGCAGGCCTGGGTCTACGTGAAGGCCTGAGGCTATCCCAGCCAGCCGCCGAGCCGCTCGCAGGCTTCGGCCACCGCCTCCGTGCGGCCGGCGAAGGAGAAGCGCACGTAGGACGAGCCACGGCTGGTATCGAAGTCAAGGCCGGGCGTCGCCGCGACGCCTGCCTCATGCAGCATGCGGCGACAGAAATCGAGGCTGTCGTTGGTGTAGCGGCTGACATCGGCGTAGAGGTAGAAGGCGCCATCGACCGGCAGGAAGCGGTCGAGGCCGATCTTGGGCATGCGCTCCAAAAGCAGCCGGCGACTCGCCGCATAGCCCGCTTTCACCGTCTCCAGCTCCTCCTTCGCCTCGAAGGCGCCGAGTGCGGCGCGCTGCGACAGTTCGGACGGGGAGATGAAGAGATTCTGGGCGATCCGTTCGACCGGTCGCACCAGATGCTCCGGCAGAACCATCCAGCCGATGCGCCAGCCGGTCATGCAGAAGTACTTCGAGAAGGAGTTGACCACCACGGCGTCGCCCGAAAACTCCAGCGCCGTCACTTCATCGCCGTCATAGACGAGGCCGTGATAAATCTCGTCCATGACGAGGGCGATCTTCATGTCGGCGCAGGCGGCGACAAGCGATTTCAGGCCATCGCGCGTCATCATGGTGCCCGAGGGATTGTTGGGACTTGCCACAATGATGCCGGCCAGCGGCCGCTCGGCATGCACCTTTTCGATCGCTGCAGCGCTGGCTTGCCAGCGTGCTTCGGCGGTCGTCGGGATCTCCACCACCTCAAGGCCGAGCGCCGTCAGGATGTTGCGATAGGCCGGATAGCCGGGCGTCGGCAGGCCGACGCGATCGCCAACATCGAACATGGCGAGGAAGGCGAGGTTGAAGGCGCCGGACGACCCTCCGGTGACGGCGATCCGGTTGGCCGGGACCTCAACGCCATAGCGGTCGGCATAGAGACGGGCAATGCGGGCACGAAGCTCGGGAATGCCGAGCGCCTCGGTGTAGCCGACACGGCCGCGAGCCAGGGCCGCCTCGGCGGCAGCGCGCACGGCAGCGGGCACCGGCGCGCCGGGCTCGCCAAGTTCCATGTGGATGATATCCCGCCCTTCGCGGGCGAGCCGGTTGGCGTCGGACAGCACGTCCATGGCGAGGAAGGGAGCCACATCGCTCCGCCGCGAAACCAGCATATCTCCCCTCGCCTCCAAGATTTTGCCAGAGATCGGTTGCAGTCTGCCGCCGTGCCGACTGTTTCCGGATTTTTTCCGTTGCGCCCGGCATGCGTTCTGCCCTTTATCAGGCTCCGGACACCCTGACGAGAGTTCCGATCGTGAATCGCGCGATGATCACCCGCTTCCGCCGTAGTTCCGTCGCCATCCTCACGGCGGCGGCTGTCGCCGTCTCCTCCACCCTGCCGACACTCGCTGCCGAACGCAGCCGGGGTGGCATCTCACTGTTGCGCGATGCGGAAGCCGAGGCGTTGATCGCCGACTATACGCGGCCACTGCTCAAAGCGGCCGGCCTGGGTGGAGCGACCGTCCAGGTGAAGCTGGTCAACGACGACACCTTCAACGCCTTCGTTGCCGACAGCCGGCACATCTTCGTCAACGCCGGTGCCATTATCGATTCCACGACGCCCAACCAGTTAATCGGCGTACTGGCGCATGAGATCGGCCATCTTGCCGCCAACCACCTCGCCCAGCTTCGGTCGGAAATCCGCCGGATGCAAATCCTGTCGGCGCTCGCCGTGCTTGGTGGCGTCGCGGCCGGCGTGGCGGGCGGAGGCGGTTCGGCGGCCGGCGCCTTTGCCACCGGCGGCATGCAGATCGGCCAGCGCGGCCTTTTGATATATGCCCGCGAGAACGAAACGGCGGCCGATCAACTGGCGCTCAAGTATCTTGCCGCGACCGGCCAGTCTGCAAAGGGCATGCTGGAGACCTTCCAGCGCTTCGCCGAGCAGCAGATGTTCATGTCGGCGCATATCGACCCCTATATCCAGACCCATCCGCTGGCCACCGACCGCATCGCCATGATCGACGAGCTGGCCCGGAAGTCGAAAGCCTTCGACAAACCGGACGACCCGGCGCTCAAGGCCCGGCACGATCTCGTGCGGGCCAAGTTCGCGGCCTTCACCCGCAACTCGCAGAGCGTGATGCGGCTTTACCCGCCGTCCGACACCAGCCTCGCTGCCGACTATGCCCGGGCCATCGTCGCCTACCGCTTCGCCGACCCCAAGTCGGCCCTCACCCGCATGGACGCGCTGATCAAGCGGTCGCCCAACAATCCCTATTTCTGGGAACTCAAGGGGCAGATCCTCCTCGAAACCGGTAAGCCGCGGGAGGCCGTGGCACCTTTGCGGAAGGCGGTTGCGCTGGCCCCCAACGCCGGCCCGATCCGCGTTCTCCTGGGACAGGCGCTGGTCGGTACCGGTGACGGCAAGCTGACCGACGAAGCGATCGCCGCCCTCACCAAGGGTATCGGCGGTGACCCCGACCAGCCGATCGGCTATCGCCAGCTTGCCATCGCCTATGCCCGCAAGGACAACATAGCCATGGCCGATCTCGCCTCGGCGCAGGGCAGTTTTGCCTCGGGCGACATCGAGACGGCCAAGAAATACGCCATCCGCGCCCAGGAAAAATTGAAGACCGGCTCGCCGGCCTGGCTGCGTGCCGATGACATCATCACCTACAAGATACCGAGATGACCGGGCGCCACCTGCCTGGGACAAGGAGCCATCGCATGTTCGCCCATTTCCGGAAAGCACTGTCGGCCACACTCGTCGCGGCGGCTCTCCTGCCATCCGCCGCCTTTGCCGAAGACTTCACCGACAGCCAGAAGGCGGCGATCGGCGACGTGGTCAAGTCCTACCTCTTGGAGCATCCGGAAGTGATCACCGAGGCGCTGCAGGCGCTCGATGCGCGCAACAAGGCCGCCGAGGAGCAGGGACGGACCGACGCCATCCAGGCGAACCGTGAGGCCATCTTCTCGTCGCCTTATCAGGCGGTCATCGGCAATCCCGATGCGAAGATCACGTTGGTCGAGTTCTTTGACTACAACTGCGGCTACTGCAAGAAGGCGTTGGCCGATACCCGCGCCATCCTCGACGAGGAGAAGGACGTCAAGATCGTCCTCAAGGAGTTTCCCATCCTGAGCGAGGGGTCGGTCGAGGCTGCCAAGGTGGCTGCCGCCGTCAACATCCTCAATCCCAGGGCTTACGAGGCCTTCCACTTCGAGCTGATGGGCATCCGCGGCCAGGCCGATGGCGAACGCGCGCTGGCGGCGGCGGCCAAGGCCGGCCTCGACGAGGCGAAGGTGAAGGAAACGGCGAGCAAGCGGGAGGTGGCCGACGCCATCAACCAGTCCTACGACCTCGCCCGCAAGCTCAACATCAATGGCACGCCGGCCTATATCATCGGCGACGAGCTGGTCTACGGCGCCGTCGGCTTCTCCGACCTCAGCCGCAGGATCGAGGCGATGCGCGCCTGCGGCAAGACTGTCTGCTGATCTCCGATGGGAGGCCGAACCGGATGATCCCCAGGATACGGGGATGAAATGGCGCGGCCTCTTTTTTTCGGCGCGGCATATGCCTATAAGGAAGCCGGCCGCCGCCCCCGGGTTGCGGTCGCCCCTGCACCGGCCTGAAAGGGAACCGACCGATTGCCCATTGAAGCGTTCATCCTCAACGGACCGAACCTCAATCTTCTCGGAACTCGGGAACCGGGCATCTACGGATCGCTGACCCTTGCCGACATCGAGGCGAACTGCCGCGAGAAGGCTGCCGCTTTGGGGTTCTCAGCCGTCGAGTTTCGCCAATCCAACCATGAGGGCGTGCTTGTCGACTGGATCCAGGAGGCCGGACGTCGCGGCGCCGGCGTGGTGATGAACCCCGGCGCCTATACCCATACGTCGATCGCCCTCCACGACGCGATCAAGGGAACCGGTGTTCCCGTGATCGAAGTCCATATATCCAACGTCCATGCCCGCGAGAGTTTCCGGCATCGCTCCTTCGTGTCGCCCGTGGCGGCCGGGGTGATCGTCGGCCTAGGCCCACTCGGCTACACGCTCGCGCTCGAAGCCCTCGCCGGTCTCCTGAAAGGGTGACCGCCGTCCCAATCCGGTGAGAACCGATGCCCCAGACCTTTGACTACGAACTGATCCGCCAGCTTGCCAACATCCTCGACGAGACCAACCTCACCGAGATCGAGGTGGAGCAGGAGAAGCTGAAGATCCGCGTGGCTCGGACGGCGGCGCCTGTCACCATCACCCAGGGCGGCGGTGGCTGGGCCGCGCCGTCGGCGATGCCCGCCATGGCAGCGCCCGCTCCCGTGGCGGCACCGGCCGCCGAGGCGCCGAAAGCCGCCGACCCCGCAGCGAACCCCGGCGCCGTGCCCTCCCCGATGGTTGGCACCGCCTATGTCGCTCCCGAACCCGGCGCGCGCTCCTTCGTGGAAGTCGGCGACATGGTGAAGGAAGGCCAGACGGTGATGATCATCGAGGCCATGAAGCACCTCAATCACATTCCGGCGCCGCGCGCCGGCCGCGTCACCGCGGTTCTCGTCGAGAACGGCCAGCCGGTCGAGTTCGGCGAGCCGCTGCTGATCATCGAGTGACCGGCCCCATGTTTGAAAAGATCCTCATCGCCAATCGCGGCGAAATCGCCCTTCGGGTGCTGCGCGCCTGCAAAGAGCTCGGCATCGGTACCGTGGCCGTCCACTCGACGGCGGACGCCAACGCCATGCATGTCCGCCTCGCCGACGAGAGCGTGTGCATCGGCCCGGCCCCGGTGCGCGAAAGCTATCTCAACATTCCCAACATCGTTGCCGCCTGCGAGATCACCGGCGCCGAGGCGGTGCATCCGGGCTACGGCTTCCTCAGCGAGAATGCCCGCTTCGCCGACATTCTGGCTGCCCATAACATTGCGTTCATCGGCCCGTCCGCCGATCACATCCGCATCATGGGCGACAAGATCGAGGCCAAGGCGACCGCCAAGCGCCTCGGCATCCCCGTGGTGCCCGGTTCTGACGGCGCCGTCGAATCCGAGGAAGATGCGCTGAGGATCGCCGCCGAGATCGGCTATCCGGTGCTGGTCAAGGCATCGGCGGGTGGCGGCGGCCGCGGCATGCGCGTTGCCATGACCGAGGCCGAGCTGCCGTCGGCCATGTCGGCTGCCAAGACCGAGGCCAAGAACGCCTTCGGCGACGACGCGGTCTATATCGAGAAGTATCTCCTGAAGCCGCGCCACATCGAGCTGCAGGTGCTGGGCGACGGCCAGGGCAATGCGGTGCATCTCGGCGAGCGCGACTGCTCGCTGCAGCGGCGCCACCAGAAGGTCATGGAAGAGGCCCGTTCGCCGGCCCTCAACGACGACGAACGCGCCAGGATCGGCAACATCGTCGCCAACGCCATGGCCGAGCTCAACTATTCCGGCGCCGGCACCATCGAGTTCCTCTACGAGAATGGCGAGTTCTATTTCATCGAGATGAACACCCGCCTGCAGGTGGAGCATCCGGTGACCGAGATGATCACCGGCATCGATCTGGTCAACGAGCAGATCAAGGTGGCGTCCGGCCAGGCGTTGAGCTTCCGTCAATCGGATGTGCACTTCAACGGCCACGCCATCGAATGCCGCATCAATGCCGAGAACGCTGCGACCTTTGCGCCGTCGCCCGGCAAGATCACTTATTGGCATCCGCCGGGTGGATTGGGAGTTCGCGTCGACAGCGGCGTCTATCAGGGCTACACGATCCCGCCCTATTACGACAGCATGATCGGCAAGCTGATCGTTCACGGCCGCAACCGCGTCGAGTGCCTGATGCGCCTGCGCCGCTGCCTCGACGAGTTCGTGGTCGACGGCATCGATTCGACGATCCCGCTCTTCAACCACATGCTGAAGAACGCCGACATCATCGACGGCGCCTACGACATCCACTGGCTGGAAAAGTGGCTCGCCACCAAGCCGTTCGAGGCCTGATCTAAAAGTAAGTCAGCGCTTACCTGCAAGACGCCGCCCTCTCGGGCGGCGTTGTCGTTTCAGGATCTATACGAGAACCGGTCGCTTGACGCGCCCCGCCTCGCCGAAGACGCGCAGATAGCGGGCGATCTCGGCCGGGTCGCCAGTGGCCTTCTCCGGATTGTCGGAGAGCTTCACTGCCGGCCGGCCGTTGACCTGCGTCACCTTGCAGACCAGCGATATCGCGTCGAAATCGTCGGTGGGTTGCGGCGCGCAGTCCTGGAAATCGTTGGTGAGGTTGGTACCCCAGCCGAAGCTCATGTGAACCCGGCCGCGGAAATGGGTATAGACGCGCTCGATCTCCTCGACGTCGAGGCCGTCGGAAAAGACGATCAGCTTGTCGCGGGGATCCTCCCCCCTCGACTTCCACCAGGCGATGATCTCCTCGCCGCCATCGACCGGATCGGCGCTGTCGGGGCGGAAGCCCTTCCAGTCGGCCACCCAGTCCGGCGCATCGCGCAGGAAGGAGGCGGTACCGAAGGCGTCGGGCAGGACGACCAGCAGGTTGCCGTCATAGAGTTCCTGCCAGTCGCGCAGCACGCGGTAGGGCGCGCGGCGCAGCTCATCCTCGGTATTGGAGAGCGCGGCCATGGCCATCGGAAGCTCGTGGGCGTTGGTGCCGATGGCTTCGAGGTCGCTCTTCATGGCCAGCAGCACGTTGGACGTGCCGATGAAAGCCGGGCCGAGCCCTTCCTTCAGGGCATTGACGCACCAGTCCTGCCAGAGATGCGAGTGGCGGCGGCGGCTGCCGAAATCGGCGATCTTGATGTCGGGAAAGGCGCGCAGCCGCTCCACCTTGCTCCACAGCTTGGCCTTGGCGCGGGCGTAGAGCACGTCGAGCTCGAAGCGGCGCATGGTCTTCATCACCGAGCGCGAGCGCAGCTCGTTGATGATCGCCAGCGCCGGGATCTCCCACATGGTCGTATGGGTCCAGGGGCCGTGAAACTCAAGCTGGTACTGGCCGTCGGCCTTGCTGAGCTCATAGGGCGGGAGCTGGAAGTCGCGCAGAAACTCCAGATACTCCGGCGCGAAGATCTGTCGCTTGCCATAGAAGGTGTTGCCGGCGAGCCAGATCCACTCCTTCTTGCCGAGCCGCAGCGAGCGAGCGTAGTCGAGCTGAGCCCGAAGCTCGCCCTCATCGATGTCGTCGGCGAGGCGAATGCTGCTCGCACGGTTGATCAGCGAGAAGGTGACGTCGACATCGCGGTAGCGCTTCCAGATCAGCTGCTGCATCAAGAACTTGTAGATGTCGGTATCAAGCAGGCTGCGGATGATCGGGTCGAGCTTCCAGTTATGGTCATGAACCCGCTTGGCGATATCGGTGGTGCTCATCGGTCAATACCCGTGACGAAGCGAGGCGACCCATGAACGTCGAAAAACGCCGACGAGGCGCCACCTGACAGAGGGGTAGCCTGAAACGATCTAGAACCCAAGCGAAATCCGTATAAACGCCGAGTGTCCGGGTCACGATTTCGGGACCGCAAAGCGTCCGGCAAACGGCAAAGGGCGGCGAAAGGACGCCGCCCCACTGCCCTCTGATCGTCGAGCTCAGGCTCCGGCCTTGGCCTTGCGGCGCTTGCGGCCGGCCAGGATATTGATCACCTCGACGCCCGCCGAGAAAGCCATGGCGAAGTAGATGTAGGCGCGCGGCACATGGAAGCCGACACCGTCGGCGACCAGCGACACGCCGATCAACAGCAGGAAGGACAGCGCCAGCATCTTGGTCGTCGGATGCTTGTGGATGAAGTTGGAGATCGGCTCCGACGCCACGAACATGATGATCATGGCAATGACCACGGCCAGAATCATAACCGGCACGTGCTCGGCCATGCCGATGGCGGTGATGATGCTGTCGATGGAGAAAACGATGTCGATGGCGATGATCTGCGCCACGGTGGCGCCGAACGCGGCGTGGACGACATTGCCGTTTTCGTCCTCCTCGCCCTCGATACCGGCGTGGATCTCGTGCGTCGCCTTGTAGAGCAGGAACAGGCCGCCGGCGAGAAGGATGAGATCGCGCCAGGAGAAGTCGTGCCCGAACAGGCTGAACACCGGCGCCGTGAGGCCGATCAGCCAGGACAGGGTGATGAGCAGCAGGACACGGAAGATCAGCGCCATGGAAAGGCCGAGAGCCCGAGCCTTGCGCGCCGCTTCGGTCGGCAGGCGGCTGGTCAGCACCGAAATGAACACGAGGTTGTCGATGCCGAGAACGACCTCCATCACCGTCAGGGTCAGGAGGCTAGCCCAGGCATTGGCATTGAAAATGAGATCAAGCATAGAGGCGGTCATTCCCCAGATATGGCCGTCGGATCGGGTAGATATCTGAATGGCGCCGGTTACTTTTCAAGGTCTCAAACGGCTTTTGCGCCAAAGAATTTCTCTAGGAGCTGCTGCACCGCCGCGACGAGGGCCAGATACGCGGTGGAAAGCGCCAAGCCAACTTCAACGCCCAAGGGGGGATTGAGTTCCCAGGCAAGCGCCGCGCCAGCAAACAGGAACCAGGCGAGTGTCACGCCCAGTGTCAGCGGCCGCCAGCGTTCGACGCGCACCGGATGCACGAAAGCGACCGGCGCGAATGTCAGGACCGACAGCGCAAGGGTGATGCCGATGACGGCGAACTGGTTGAGGTCGAAGACGAAATACAGGAAGACGACGCCATTCCAGACAACGGGGAATCCCCGGAAGGCGTTGTTTTTCATCTTCATGCGCGTATCGCCATAGTACATCGCCGATGTGAAGACGATGACGCCGGCAAGCGCGAGGGCAATGGGAATTGAGGTGAACCCGGCTGTCGCCACCGCCAGAGCCGGCAGGAAGACGTAGGTCACGTAATCGACCACGAAGTCGAGAGCGGCCCCGGAAAAGGTCGGCAGGCGACTTTCCACGGAAACCTTGCGGGCGATCGGGCCATCGACGCCATCGACCACCAGGGCCAGCCCTAGCCACATGAAGAAGGTGGGCCAGTCGAGACTGTAGGCGGCGAAGGCCGCAAGCATGGCAAGGACGATGCCGCTTGCCGTGAAGGCATGCACCGCGAGGGCGATCAATGCATTCTGATGTCTGCCCACAAGCGTCAGTTCCGTCATCGCGCGCCGTTCCTCTCGTCCGAACCGACGGCCGGGCCGCGAGCCATCATGAACGGACGAGACGCGTCGTCCGACGGAGCCCAAAAGATCATCGCCCAAAACCTGACCGATCCCTAGCGGATGGTTACATTTGGCGACAATCTACCCGATGACGAGGCCGCTCGCCAAGATGACACCGGCAAGAATGAGCAATACTCCGAGGAAATACGTCAGCCAGACCCCGCTGACCAGCTTTTCCAGCCCCATCAGCGCGCCGAGCAAGGCCATGGCGGCGAGATTCATCAGGCCGGCGGCGAACATCACCGCCATCATGGCCCAGCAGCAGCCGAGACAGGCGAGTCCCTCCTCGAGCCCGATCCGGAAGGCGCTCCATGCTCCATCCTCGACATAGGCCCCGCGCGGATTGCGGCAGCGGAGAAGGCAGGCCCACTTCAGAGGCGTGAACTGATAGATGCCGGCAGCGATCAGGATCGAGGCCGACAGCGCCATTCCGGCCGGCGCCATGTGCGGAGCAAGCGCGCCGAGATGGACGAGCCAGGTTTGGATGGCCATTGCCAGCAGCGAAGCTCCGAGCCAAACCACCGTATATCCGGCGATCAGCGTCGTCGTGCCCCGCCCAATGGTGTCGGCGTAGGCCCTGAATGTGGGCGCGGCCGTCGGCAGCATCATGGCAAAGACCATGGCCACCCACATGGCGAAACCAAGGGCGAGACCGCTGACGCTGACGTTGCTTTCCATGGCGGGCATCAACGCTTCCGACAGCCCCTCGTCGATGACGACGGCAATCAGCCAGATCCAGCCGATGGCGGCCATGCCAACAACGGTTGCCATGGTCAGGCGGCGCGGCTGATCGGCGAGAGCGGTGACAAAGCGATTGGCCAAAGCGGAACACCGGGCGACGAGCCTTGCGGCCCACAAAGGAAAAGCCCCGTCCAGGATGGACGGGGCTTACTTTTAGCGGAGAACGATGCGGTGGAGCAATCGTCTCACTGCCGGTCCTTGGTCGCCAGCAATGGCGTGATGCGACGCACTGTCACCCGGCGATTGGCGCGCTCGGCCGCCTCGGTCTGAACCTTCAGGTAGCCTTCGCCGTAGCCCTGCGTCACGAGGTTCTCCGGCGGGATGTCGTAGTGGTCGGTCAACACGTTGGCCACGGCCTCCGCGCGACGGTCGGACAAGGAGAGATTGTCCACCACCGATCCGACGGCGTCGGTGTAGCCCTCGACGAGGAACACCTCGTTGGGGTTGCGGCGGAGGGCCGCGTGAATGCCGCGGGCAACGGCCTCGATACTCCGAACTTGGCTGCGCTCGACCTGCCAGGCACCACTGGAGAAGGTGACGGTATCGAGATCGACCGACCTCACCCGCTCGCGCAGGTCAGGACTGTAGATCACCTGGTCGAGCGTATACTGCGGCTCGACCTCCACAAGCGGCGGCGCAGTCAACGCTTCCTCGATGTACATCGGCGGCGCGGAGCGCATCTCGACCCGATAGCGCTCGCGCGGCAGGTCGTAGACGGGCGGAGGCGGCAGGCGGACCACCGGCTGCCATTCAGGCTCATCCACCGGCCCAGGACCAAAGCTTCTGTTGTCGAACAGAACATAGATGTTGCCGTCACGATCCCGGCGCTCACGCTGGATCATCATGCCGTTGGCATCATAGAGCGTCCGCACTTCTCCACCGCTCCGCGTGGTGACGATCACCTCACGCCCACCGTCGCGCGTCCGGCGTTCGCGATAGTCGCGATCGTCACGGTCAAACCGCGCGCGATCGTCGTGGCGGATCACCGCCTGCTCGCCACTCTGGACGATGACGCGGCCGCCCGGCTCCACCGTCACCCGGACACCGCCCTCATCGCTGATCACCCGACGTTCGCGCTGAACGTCACGGATGGTGCCGGCCCTCAGACCGATGCTGTCATCAATGGCCTGGGCGGCATCGGCGCCCGGATTGACGAGCCTCTCGATCAGGGCCGGCGGCGGAGCCTGCGTCTCGACACGATCGGGAGACACCGTCGGCTGGTCACCCGGGAGAGCCGGCGCCGGGGGCGGCGTAGGCGTTCCGGGCGCGGCGGCATCCGGCGCCAGCGGCTGAGATGGCTGGGTCTCAGAGGGGCTCACGGGTTGAGGCGGAACCGGCGGTTGGGCTTCGGACTCGCCGGTGGGTGCCGACGTCTCGGGCTTGGGCTGCGGAGTGGTCGGCTCGGCTTCGGGAGCAGAGGTCTCGGGCTGGGCCTCGGGGGTAGGCGCCGTCGTTTCCGGCTCGGGAGCCGGGCTCACATCCTTGGGCTCGGAAGCAGGCGCTTCAGGCTGCGTCTCAGGACGAACCTCCGGCTCTGGGGCCGGCGCCTCCGGGCGCACTTCGGGCTCCGGCTCTGGAGCGGGCGGCTCCGCCTTCGGGGCTGGAGATTCTGGCTGGGCCTCGGGGCGAACCTCAGGCGCGGGCTCCGGGGCCGGCGGCTCCGCCTCAGGTGCCGGAGATTCGGGCTGAGCCTCGGGGGTCGGCGCCTCAGGGCGAACTTCCGGCGCGGGTTCCGGGGCCGGCGGCTCCGCCTCAGGTGCCGGAGATTCGGGCTGAGCCTCGGGAGCAGGCACTTCAGGGCGAACCTCAGGCTCGGGCGCGGGAGGTGGTGCCTCCGGGCGCTCCGGCTCGGCTTGCGGCTGGGGCTCGGGTTGCTTGGGAACGACCTCTTCGGGCGGGACGCAGTTGGGGTCGCCCGGTTGGCAGGCCGGCTCTGCCTGGGCCAGAAGGAAACTGCCCTCTTCGGCTCGGGCGGCGGTCTGCAAGGCAAGCTGCGACAGCGGCACGACCGCGCAGGCCAGCAACAGATTTCTCAGTCGGTTCATATGGTCCTCCAGCCTTCCCTATGTCGCCCGGAGCAACGCGGATCGACAGGCCTAGACAAGCCGTCACCACGCGCCGGACGAGCCCGCCGTTAAAACCGATCGCGGGGGCTTCGGTTCCTGAGCTTGCCCGGCCAATGGGGCATCAATCGGAAGGAAGGAGGCGAAAGCGTGTCAATTCAAAGATTTGACATGAATGCCGGATGAACGGCCGTTACTTGGATGCCGCGTCGTGAAGCGCCAAGTTCGGCCACTTGCGCGTCGCCCACATCCACTGTCCCGGCTCGCTGCGGATCCAGGTCTCGAATGTTGCGTGAAGGACCCGTGTCGCCTGATCGACGTCGGCTTCGGCGTTGTCGGTATGCGGAAGATCGAGCCGTTCACCCTCGATGCAGAAGTGCGCTCCGTCGACCCGACGGCAATGCGCCACCACGAGGGGCAGACCGAGATGCCGGGCCAGCGTGACGGGCAGCTTCGACAGCAAAGCGGGATGCCCGAAGAACGGAGCCACGATGCCTGTTCCGTCCGGCAGGTCGGCCATCATGGCGATGGCCACGCCGCTGCGGGCGAGCGAGCGCAGGCGCAGTATCGAGGTGGTGCCCGCCGCGACAAGCCCGCCTGGGTAAGCCGTTTCCCGCCGTGAGCGAAAATAGGCTTCCGCGAGCGGGTTCTTGAGCTCGCGATAGATACCTGCGAACGGTTTTCCCAGGCTGGCACCGCCAACCGCGAGCAGTTCCCAGTTGCCTTGGTGCAGCGAGCAAAACACGGCGCCCCCTGCCCCGATCGCCCTTATGTCGGCAGCCAATCCGTCGCTCAGAACGATGCGCTCCGGTCGCCTGACGATCTCGGGCAGCAGAAGCCCCTCGGCAAAGGTTCGGCCGAGATTCTCCCACATGTCCGAGAGGATACGTTTCCGTTCGCCCGACGTCAGGTCCGGCATGGCATTGGCGAGATGCTGGTCTGCCCGTGAATGGCGCGGATTGAAGGGCGCAAACCAGCGCCAGAGCCGCCCCATGAACGCCGAGCCCCTGTCGACGCCGAGGAAACTCAGCAAGGCAACGACGGCGCGCAGCGCCACATACTCGAGCCAAAAGCCGGCTTGCGTCCGGGCCTGTCGATAATCCAACGCGCCTTAGCCTCTCAAGGAACAGCGGAAGACCCAAACGGCGAGATCTGCGTCCGCCGCCTGAATCGTGCGATGAGCTGTTACCCTATTTTGCGCGCTCCCTCCACCCCGTAGCCAACCGGTGGCACGGCTGCTGTGAGATGACCGCCTTGGTGCTCCCTGAGTCTTGCCGCTATTGGGCGATGCGAAGCGCCGACAGCTTGTCGCCGATGGCGCCGAAGGCGGTGACGATGTCACCGGCCGTGGCGGCGTTGAAGTAGTTGCTTGGGGAGCTGGCGCATCTCCTCAGGACGTCGGCATTTCCGGAGATGACCAGCACCGTATAGATCGTCATGTTGTCAGCCTTGGCAGCGTCGCAAACCTTGGCCATCCGGTCATCCACTTGGCTGGATGAGTTCCGCCCATCACCACCGAACCTGTTCATCGTGTTCTCGCCGTCCGACAGCAGGATGATCACGTCCTGATAATCGTAATTGGCGTCCTTGGCCGGTACGTCGAGCGGACCGCCAAGCTTCAAGGATTGCCATGCCCACACGAGACCGATCGTCTGATTGGTCGGTCCGACGGCGGACAATGCGTCGACCGCATTGCCCAGAGCGGTCCAATCATCGCTCAAGGCCGTGATCGGGGTGAGGCAACTGTCATAGTCCTCGGCGGGGAACTTGGTGGCCAGATTGGTCGCCGCCTGAACGGAGATATCGTATTCCTTGTCGCGATCCGAGACACAGCCATCCCACTCTGATTTATCCTTGCCGCTCGGCCAAAGCCGCACGTTTGACCTGCAAGTATAACTCCCGTCGCGATTTCTGGAGCAGTACTGTCCCGTCTTGTCCCAGGAGATAATCGTACTCGACTGGAATCCGGTGCCGATGTTTACATCCTTATTGAAAGGAACGATCGACACGTAAATGTCGCCCTGGGTGGTCGAGTTGGCTTTCAGCTTGTCGAGAAGATCGTGCGTCGCCTCCTTGAGGGCCTCGATCTTGCCCGAATAGGCCATGGATCCGGTGTTATCGAGCGCGAGCGCCACACGCAGGCGCTTGGATGACCATGCGGATTTGGACTGGACCGCCAACGTCTCTGACGAAATCCCCGCGAGATTGAGGAAGGTCATCGGCACCGTTCCGCTCGCCGACGCGGCGATCACCGCGCCATTGCTCTTAGTGAAGGTGGCCGACACAGTAACGCCGTTGACCTTGCCTTCCGGAAAGTTGACTTTGAATATCTCTGTCGCTCGCTCGTTGAGCCGCGTGGAGGTGAGTTTGGGCGCTTCCGAGGAGAGGGCAAGAACGGTGGCATCGAGTGAATGCTGCATGAGTTCGCGCGCATCGGCCAGTCGCGCATAGTCGACGGCCGCCCCGACACCGACCAGAAGGGGCACCAGACAGACGGCGAAGGTTATCGCCATGTTGCCGTTCCGGCACACCAAAAACCGACGAATATCCATGATCCCTCCTGGACCGCAGGATATGGTCGGTTGACCTAACAACAGATTGCGGGAATGCCGACAATTTAAGGCGATGTAGCGATTTCGGCCGTGCGCCGACGGCATTAAGGCGGGCACCTTGCGGCACCCGCCTCTCGGCTCAATCCACCCTCAGCACTGTCACCTCGGTGATCGGCTTCTTTCCCCAGCGCTCGTTGGCGGCGGCGCGGATCGAGCGGCGCACCGCCTCGGCGACCAAGTCCTCGTCCTTGCGGCGGGCCTTGGGAATGGAGACGAGGCAGCCGTCGACAGCGGCGGCCAGCACATCCTCGAAATCGTCGCCCTTGTTATCCGTTTCTGGCAGACCGAAACAGTTGAGGCCGTATTCGCCAAGGATGTCGCCGCGCCCGTTCATCAGCAGCGTGCAGACGACGACGCCGGCAAAGCTCATCTTGCGCCGCTCGACGACACCGGACCCCTCGGGATCGCGCACGAGGCTGCCATCCTTGACCAGAATGCCGAAGGGGACGTGACCGACCGCCTTGGGCTCATCGCCGGGCAGGAGGCGCAGCATCTCGCCGTTCCTGGTGCGGGCCACGCTTGGTACGCCGGCCTCGCGCGCCAGTCTCTCATGAGCGGCCAGATGGACGGCTTCGCCATGTACCGGCACCGCGACCTTCGGCTTGACGAGGCGATAGAGCTCCATCATCTCGTCGCGACGCGGATGGCCGGAGGTGTGAACCAGGGCATCGCCGTCGGAGACGATCTCGACGCCCTGCTCCACGAGCTTGTTCTTGATGGCGCCGACTGCCTTCTCGTTGCCCGGAATGGTGCGCGAGGAGAAAATGACCATGTCGCCACGGTCGAGCGTAATGTTGCGATGGTCGCCGGCAGCGATCTTGGCGAGCGCGGCGCGCGCTTCGCCCTGGCTGCCGGTGACGATGGCCATCACCTTGTCGGGCGGCAGATAGCCGTAGGCCTCCTCGTCGCGGAACGGCGGCAGCCCCTCGAGCATGCCGAGCTCGCCGGCAACGTCGAGCACCCGCTTGATGGCGCGGCCGACCACGACGATCTCGCGGTCGTTCTTGGCTGCGGCCTCGGCGATCGAACGGATCCGGCCGAGGTTCGACGCGAAAATGGTGACGGCGACGCGCTTCTTCGCCCGGGCGACCACCTCGGAAAGCCCGTGGGCGACCTCGCCCTCCGACGGACTGCGCCCGGCGCGGACGGCGTTGGTGGAATCGCAGATCATCGCATCAACGCCCTCGGCGCTGATCTCGGCGAGGCGCTTCATGTCGATCGGCTGACCGACGCGCGGATCGTGATCGATCTTCCAGTCGCCGGTATGCAGCACATTGCCCATGGGCGTGCGGATCAGCACGGCCGTCGGTTCGGGCAACGAGTGCGACATGGCGATCAGCTCGAGATCGAACGGGCCGATCGAGAAACGCTGCCCCTGCTGGACGACGCTGGTCGGCACGCGCGGCGCGTTTGGCTCCATCTCGCGCTTGGCGGCGTGGAGGGCGGCGGCAAAGGGCGTCATATAGACCGGCACGCCCAGCCGCGGCCAGAGGTCGTAGACCGCGCCATAGTGGTCTTCATGGGCGTGGGTGATCAGGATGCCGACCAGATCGTCCTTGTAGGCTTCGATGAACGAAATGTCGGGCAGAAGCAGGTCGACGCCGGGCAACTCAGGGCCGGCGAAGGACACGCCGCAATCCACCATCAACCACTTGCGGTCGGCTTCGGGTCCGAGGCCGTAGAGCGCGAGGTTCATGCCGATTTCGCCAACGCCGCCGAGCGGCAGGAAAATGAGCTCGTCGGCCCCGCTCTTCTTTTTCGTCACAGATATCTCCAACTCGCCGACCCTTTGCCGGCGCATGCTTGTTCTTTCGTTTGTCGGTTCTACGTGGACGCGAAAGCCAGCGGCGTCAAGAAAACTCTCGGGAGAACCGCGTCGATATCGATTGCACGGCGCATCGGCAGAAGCCGTCAGGAATGACCGAAAAACACGTCACCAGCCGAAATCGCCTCCAGCTCGCCATCGTGGCGGAGCAGAAGCCGCCCTTCCATGTCGAGACCGGAAAAGACGCCGGCGACCTCGCGCGTCGGCAGCCGCACGGTAATCGCCTCGCCAATACCCTGGGCGCGGCTGAGCCAAGCCTCGCGAAGCGGTGCGAAATCGCCTACCTGCCACTCGGCAAGCCGACGGGCCATGGCGGCCGCAAGCAGCGCGAACATCGCCGCGGGCTCAGTGGGATAGCCGACTTCCGCGAGATCGGTGGCGCGATAGAGCGCAACATCCGGGTGATGGCCACAGTTGAGGCCGATACCGATCACCACCACCCTACCCTCCGGCGTGCTCGCCGCCTCGATCAGGATGCCGCAGAGCTTGGCGCCAGCGTAGAGGATGTCATTCGGCCATTTGATGGCAAGGTCAGCCCTCGCCAATGGTGGCAGAGCCGCCGCCACGGCGTCGTGAACGGCCAGGGCCACCACAAGCGGCAGTTCGCCGAGCCGCGCCTCCGCCATCGGATCGCGCAGCATCAAAGACGAATAAAGGTTGCCCGGTTCGGAGGTCCAGACCCGCCCGCGTCGACCGCGGCCGGCGGTCTGGCGGCGAGCAACAACCCAAAGGCCTGATGCCGCCCCCTGCCGCGCCCGCTCGAACGCCTCGGCATTGGTGGAGCCGACGTCGTCAAGGTGAACGGCCGTGTAACCGGCGGGGCAGACAAGCCCCGGACCTTCGCTCATCGTGCCGATCGCCTCAGAACAGCGTACGGGCAGCCGCCAGCGCCGCGTCGCCCAGCGGCCCAAGCACCAGCGCGAACGCGGCGACGAACAGACCGGAGATGCCAAGCACGGCCTTCATCTCGCCGCCCATCGGCTCGAAGGCGCCCTTCGGCTCGTCGAGGAACATGATCTTGACGATGCGGAGGTAGTAATAGGCGCCGACAACCGAGCTTAGGATGCCGATTACCGCCAGCCAGTAGAGACCGGCGTTGATGGCGGCCGCGAAGACGAAATACTTGCCGAAGAAGCCGGCAAACGGCGGGATGCCGGCCAGCGAGAACATGATGATGCCGAGGAGATAGGCCACCGTCGGATTGGTGCGCGACAGGCCGGCGAGGCTTTCGATGTCCTCGGTCATCGCGCCATCGCGGCGCATGGAGAGGATTACCGCGAAGGCGCCGGCCGTCATGGCGAGATAGGTGGCGAGATAGATCAGGATGCCGTAGATGCCCGCTTCCGAGCCGGCCGCGAGACCAACCAGCGCGTAGCCCATGTGGCCGATCGACGAGTAGGCCATCAGGCGCTTGATGTTGCGCTGACCAATGGCAGCGAAGGCACCGAGGATCATCGACGCCAGCGACATGAAGGCGACGATCTGCTGCCACTCGGCCTTGACCGGTCCGAGGGCCTCCATCACCACCCGGACGAACAGTGCCATGGCGGCGATCTTCGGGGCGGCCGCGAAGAAGGCGGTAACCGGCGTTGGCGCGCCTTCGTAGACGTCGGGCGTCCACATGTGGAAGGGTACGGCCGACACCTTGAAGGCGATGCCGGTGGCGACGAAGACGATGCCGAAGGTGAGGCCGAGCGACGTCGAACCACCAGCGGCAGCCGCAGCGGCGATGCCGGCAAAATCGACGTGACCGGTGAAGCCGTAGATCAGCGACGCGCCATAGAGCAGCATGCCCGAGGAGAGCGCGCCCAGCACGAAATACTTGAGGCCGGCCTCGGTCGAGCGTCCATCGTCGCGATGGAAGGACGCGACGACATAGAGCGCCAGCGACTGAAGCTCCAGGCCGAGATAGACGGCGATGAGATCGCCGGCCGAGATCATCAGCAGCATGCCGATGGTGGCGAGGACGATCAGCACCGGCAGTTCGAAATGGAAGAACTTCTCGGCAACGGCAAAGCGCTGCGTCATCACCACGGCGACAGCAGAACCGATCAGCACCAGCACCTTCAGGAACCGGGCGAAACCATCGACAACGAAGGCGCCGCCGAAGGTGGAGCCATCGCGGCCGATCACCACGGCCACGGCTGCGACCAAAAGAAGCAGCACCGACAGGCCGGAGACGAGACTGCTTCGCTTCTCGCTGCCGTAGGCGCCGATCAGAAGCAGCAGGAGGGCGCCAGCGGCCAGCAGGAGTTCCGGTCCGGCAAGGGCAAAGTCGGGGAAAGCGGTCATGGTCTATGCCCTCAGCGGATCAGCGGCAGCGGCCCAGACGAAGCGGTCTGGCCGGCGGCGTCGATCGCCGCGTGAACGGAGCGAAGAAGCGCCTCGAGCGAGGCGGCCGTAGCATCGAGGATCGGCAGCGGATAGACGCCGAACAGGATCACCAGCACGACGAGCGGCGCCAAGATGCCGATCTCGCGCGGACTGAGGTCCATCATCGCCTTGAGGTTGGCCTTGGTGAGCGCGCCCCAGACGACGCGGCGGAACAGCCAGAGGGCGTAGGCCGCCGACAGGATGACGCCGAGCGCCGCGAAGGCGGCCACCCAGGTGTTGACCTGGAAGGCGGCCGACAGGGTGAGGAACTCGCCGATGAAGCCGGAGGTGCCGGGCAGGCCAACGTTGGCCATGGTCATCACCATGAACACCGTGGCATAGGCCGGCATGCGGTTGACGAGGCCGCCGTAGGCGGCGATTTCGCGGGTGTGCAGGCGGTCGTAGACGACGCCGACGCAGAGGAACAGCGCGCCCGACACCAGACCGTGGCTGAACATCTGGAACACGGCGCCCTGCAACCCTTGTGTGTTCAGCGTGAAGATGCCCATGGTCACGTAGCCCATGTGGGCGACGGAGGAGTAGGCGATCAGCTTCTTCATGTCCTCCTGCACCAGCGCCACCAGCGAGGTGTAGACGATGGCGACGACGGAGAGCGTGAAGATGAAGGGCGCGAGGTCGGCCGACGCCAGCGGGAACATCGGCAGCGAGAAGCGCAGGAAGCCGTAGCCGCCCATCTTCAGGAGGATGGCGGCAAGCAGCACCGAGCCCGCGGTCGGCGCCTCAACGTGGGCGTCCGGCAGCCAGGTGTGCACCGGCCACATCGGCATCTTCACCGCGAAGCTCGCGAAGAAGGCGAACCACAGCCACCACTGCATGGTCGCCGGGAAGGGATGGTTGACCAGCTCGGTGATGTCGGTGGTGCCGCTCTCCCAGTACATCGCCATGATCGCCAGCATCATCAGCACCGAGCCGGCCAACGTGTAGAGGAAGAACTTGTAGGAGGCGTAGACGCGCCGCTGACCGCCCCAAATGCCGATGATCAGGAACATCGGGATCAGGCCGCCCTCGAAGAAGACGTAGAACAGCACAAGGTCGGTGGCACAGAACACGCCGATCATCAGCGTCTCAAGCACCAGGAAGGCGATCATGTATTCCTTGACGCGGACCTGAACCGACTCCCAGCTCGCCAGAATGCAAAAAGGCATCAGGAAGGTGGTGAGCAACACGAACAGGATGGAGATGCCGTCGACGCCCATGCGATAGGCGAAGAAGCCGCCCGACCAGCCGGCCGTCTCGGTGAGCTGGAACCCGGGGTTCTTCGGATCGAAGCCCGTCCAGATGCCGATCGACACCAGGAAGGTCGCCACCGTGGTAATCAGCGCCACGCGCCGGATGTTGAGGATCGCGGCCTCGTCCTGCGCCCGGATCATCAGAATGAACAGGACGCCCGCCAGCGGCAGGAACGTGGTCAGCGTCAGAAGCGGCATTCCGCTCATACTCATTGTCCCCCGGCGAACATGGCCCAGGTGATGAGGGCGGCAACGCCGATCACCATGGCAAAGGCATAATGGTAGACATATCCGGTCTGCAGGCGCACGACGCGGGCGGTCACGTCCTGCACGCGGGCGGCAACCCCGTTGGGACCGAGCCCATCGATGATGGCGCCGTCACCGGTCTTCCAGAACAGGCGGCCGATGGCGAAGGCCGGCCGCACGAAGATCAGGTCGTAGAGCTCGTCGAAGTACCACTTGTTGAGCAGGAACTTATAGAGCCCCGGCAGAGCGGCAGCGAGCTTCTTGGGCAGAGCCGGATTGACGATGTAGAACCAGTAGGCGACGGCAAGACCGACCAGCATGGCCAGGAAGGGCGAGACCTTCACCAGGAATGACACCTCGTGCATGGCATGCAGGATGTGGTTCTCAGGACCGTAGAAGAGCGAACCCTTCCAGAATTCCGCCTGTTCCTCGCCGACGTAATGGCCGTAGAAGACCATGCCGGCGAGCACCGCACCGAGCGACAGCACGCCGAGCGGGATCAGGACGACCAGCGGGCTTTCCTTGGCGTGATCATAGACATCCTTCGGCGCTCGGCTCGCACCGAAGAAGGTGAGGAACACGAGGCGCCAGGAATAGAAGCTGGTGAAGCCGGCGGCGATCACCAGGAGCACGGCGGCGAAGCCCGACATCGGGTTGTGGCCGGCAAAGGCGCTCTCGATGATGGCGTCCTTGGACAGGAAGCCGGCAAAGCCGATCTCGGTGCCGGGAATGCCGACGCCGGTGATGGCCAGCGTGCCCAAGGTCATCGCCCAGAAGGTGAGCGGGATCTTGTTGCGGAGGCCGCCCATGGACCGCATGTCCTGCTCGTGGTGGCTGGCCATGATCACCGAGCCGGCCCCGAGGAACAGCAGCGCCTTGAAGAAGGCGTGCGTGAACAGGTGGAACACGCCGGCGCCGTAAGCGCCGACGCCCAGCGCCACGAACATGTAGCCAAGCTGCGAACAGGTCGAGTAGGCGATGACGCGCTTGATGTCGTTCTGGACGAGGCCGACCGTGGCCGCGAAGAAGGCGGTGACGGCGCCGACCAGCGTAACGACGGTGAGCGCCGTCGGGCTGAGATCGAACAGCGGCGACAGGCGCGCCACCATGAATACGCCGGCGGTCACCATGGTCGCCGCGTGAATGAGAGCGGACACCGGCGTCGGGCCTTCCATGGCGTCCGGCAGCCAGGTGTGCAGCAGGAACTGCGCACTCTTGCCGCAGGCGCCCATGAACAGCAGCAGGCAGATGACGGTGATGGCGTCCCAGTCGCCCCACAGGAAGTGGAGCGTCTTGCCCTCGACGGTCGCGACATTGGCGAAGATGTCGGTCAGGCTGATGGTGCCGAACATCACGAAGATGCCGAAGATGCCCAGCATGAAGCCGAAGTCGCCGACACGGTTGACGACGAAGGCCTTGATGGCTGCCGCCGAAGCCGACGGCTTCTTGTACCAGAAACCGATCAACAGGTAGGAGGCGAGACCGACGCCTTCCCAGCCGAAGAACATCTGGACGAGGTTGTCGGCGGTCACCAGCATCAGCATGGCGAAGGTGAACAGGCTCAGATAGGCGAAGAAACGCGGCCGGTCCGGATCCTCGGCCATGTAGCCGATCGAGTAGAGGTGGACCAGTGACGACACGGTGTTCACCACCACCAGCATGACGACGGTGAGTGTGTCGACGCGGAAGGCCCAGTCGATCTGCATGGCGCCGGAGGTAATCCAGGTCAGCACCTTGATCGACTGCGTCTCGTGCTCGCCGAAGCCGACCGAGATGAACGCAACCCAGGAGAGGATCGCCGACACGAACAGCAGGCCGGTGGTCACCAGTTCGGCGACGCGCGAACCCGGCGCGGCCGGCTCGACGGCGTGATGGTGGTCATCGTGGTCGCCATGCGCGTGGTCGTCATGCTCGGCGTGCGCCGCGTGATGATCGTCGTGATGGCCGTGGGCGTCGTGGCCGCCCTCGGGCGCCGGCACGGTGGCCGCAGCACCGAACAGCGCGACAGCGCCGGCGACGAGGAAGCCGATGAGCGGAAGGAAGACGATGAGGGAATACATCTCTTGCGTCAGCCCTTCATCACGTTGATGTCTTCCACCGCGATGGAGCCGCGGTTGCGGAAGAATGCGACCAGAATGGCAAGGCCGATGGCGGCCTCGGCGGCGGCGACCGTCAGCACGAACAGGGCGAAGACCTGCCCGACGAGATCGCCGAGGAAATGCGAGAAGGCGACGAGGTTGAGGTTGACCGCGAGCAGGATCAACTCGACGCTCATCAGGATGACAATGACGTTCTTCCGGTTGAGGAAGATGCCGAGCACCCCGAGCGTGAACAGGATCGCCGCGACCGACAGGTAGTGGGCAAGACCGAGCGTCATGGGGTCAACCTTCCTTGTCCGGTGGTGGAACGGTGCGAGTGATCGGTCACAGTCCCCTCCCCGGCTCGACATGCTTGACTTCGATGGCGGTCGCGCGAGTACGCGCCACCTGCACGGAAATGTTCTGGCGTCGGACATAGGCGCGATGGCGCAGCGTCAGCGTGATGGCGCCGATCATGGCGACCAGCAGCACGAAGCCGGCGACCTGGAAGAAATAGACGTAGCGCGTATAGAGAAGCTGGCCGAGCGCCAAGGTGTTGGAGACCTGCGCCGGGTCGGGGATCGGCGCGGTTGCCGTCGCGGTCGCCTCGGGGGCGAACACCCAGGCGCCGGCTACCATCAGGAGTTCGGCAAGGAAGATCAGCCCGACAAGCACGCCGATCGGAAGATACTGCATGAAGCCCTGGCGGAGCTCGACGAAATCGACGTCAAGCATCATCACCACGAACAAGAACAGCACCGCCACGGCGCCGACATAAACAACGATCAGCAGAAGGGCGAGGAACTCGGCGCCAGCCAGCATGAACAGGCCGGCCGCGTTGACGAAAGCGAGGATCAGGAACAGCACCGAATGCACGGGGTTGCGCGAGGAAATCACCATCACCGCCGAAGCGATGGTGACCGCCGCAAACAGATAGAAGAACAAGGCCTGTATCATCTCGCTTCGTCCCCGATGCGCCTCACGGCGCGTCCAATCCCGTCAAAACCCAGCACAGCCTCGATCACCTGTAAGGCGCGTCGGCCGCGATGTTGCGAGCGATCTCCCGCTCCCAGCGGTCGCCGTTCGCGAGCAGCCTTTCCTTGGAGAAGTAGAGCTCCTCGCGCGTCTCGGTGGCGAACTCGAAGTTTGGCCCCTCGACGATGGCGTCCACCGGACAGGCTTCCTGGCAGAAGCCGCAATAGATGCACTTCACCATGTCGATGTCGTAGCGCGTGGTGCGGCGCGTGCCGTCGTTGCCGCGCGGTCCGGCCTCGATGGTGATGGCCTGGGCCGGGCAGATCGCCTCGCAGAGCTTGCAAGCGATGCAGCGCTCCTCGCCGCTGGGATAGCGGCGCAAGGCATGCTCGCCGCGAAAGCGCGGGCTCAAGGCCCCTTTCTCGAAGGGGTAGTTGATGGTCGGCTTCGCCTTGAAGAAGTAGCGCATCGCGAGGAAGAACCCCGACACGAACTCCTTGAGGAGGAAGGACTTTGCCACCTGGCTGAGTTTCATCGCACCCGCTTCCTTCATTCCCGACCTAACATCGCGTCAAGGCGACGCCGGCCGAAATCACGTTTCCTCGCCGTCAACCCGGCGTCGGAAGGCCTGTTCCCGCCACCGTCACGCCCAGCCACCAGCCGAGGGCAGCGAAGACGATGGCGTTGACGACGAACAGCACCTTCATCAGAAGATCCGCCCGTCGCGGCTCGATCCATCCCGGCCGGCGCTCCAGCGCCCGCCTGATCACCGATGCGATCACGCCATAATCGACGAGACCGACACCGACCCCGACCGCCGCTCCAACCACGCCCGCGAGCGACAGGTCCATCATTGCCTCCCGTCAGGCCGCCCAGCCGGTCAGCTGCAGCACGCCGGCCACCAGCACGACGTAGACGAGCGACAGCGGCAGGAACACCTTCCAGCCGAGGCGCATCAGCTGGTCGTAGCGGTAGCGGGGGACCATCGCCTTGGCCATGGCGATGAAGAAGAACATCAAGACGGCCTTGGCGAGGAACCAGACGATGCCCGGTACCCAGGTGAAGGGCGCCACGTCGATCGGCGGCATCCATCCGCCCATGAACAGCAGGGCCATCATGGCGCACATGGTGCAGATGGCGACATACTCGCCGAGCATGAACATCATGTACGGGGTCGAGCCGTATTCAACCATGTAGCCGGCCACCAGTTCGGATTCGGCCTCGGCAAGATCGAAGGGCGGACGGTTGGTTTCCGCAAGAGCCGAAACGAAGAACACCACGAACATCGGCAGGAGCGGCAGCCAGTACCAGTTGAGGAAGGACAGCCAGGGCAGGCCGATCATCGTGGCAAGACCGGTTTCCTGCGACCGGACGATCGCCGAAATGTTGAGCGAGCCGGCGCAGAGCAGCACGGTGATGATGACGAGGCCGATCGACACCTCGTAGGACACCATCTGCGCCGCGCAGCGAAGGGCCGACAGGAAGGGATACTTCGAGTTGGACGCCCAGCCGCCCATGATGGCGCCATAGACGCTGAGCGAGGAGATGGCGAGGATGAACAGCACGCCGACGTTGATGTCGGCGATCACCCAGCCGTCGGCCACCGGCACCACCACCCAGGCCAGCAGGGCGAGCGTGGTGGTCACCAGCGGCGCCAGCAGGAACAGGCCCTTGGCCGAACCCGAGGGAATGACCGGCTCCTTCAACACGAACTTCAAGAGGTCGGCGAAGGACTGGAACAGGCCGAACGGACCGACCACGTTGGGGCCGCGGCGGATCTGCACCGCCGCCCAGATCTTGCGGTCGGCCAGCAGGATGAAGGCGACGATGACGAGCAGCAGCACCAGGAGCAGCACGCTCTGAGCGGCGATCACCACGACGGGCCAGACGATATCGGACCAGAAGCTCATGGGGCGTCTCTCATTCCGCTGCGATGGAGTGCCCGGAGCGGGCGAGCGCCGAACACTCGGCCATCACCTTGGAGGCGCGGGCGATCGGATTGGTGAGGTAGAAGTCGGCGATCAACGGAACGAAAGGCTCCGGCCGGACGATGCCGCCCAGCGTGGCGAGCGTATTGATCGCCTGGGGATCGGCGGCCGGGATCGTGTCGATGGCGGCGAACTCGGGGTGGGCGGAATAGAGCTTCGCCCGAAGCTGGGCCAGGCTGTCGAACGGCAGCTTGCGGCCGAGCGCCTCCGACAGCGCCCTCAGCACCGCCCAATCCTCGCGGGCCTCGCCCGGCGGGAAGGCGGCGCGGTTGCCCAGTTGGACACGCCCCTCGGTGTTGACGTAGGTGCCCGACTTCTCGGCATAGGTGGCGCCGGGAAGGATGACGTCGGCGCGGTGGGCACCGGTGTCGCCGTGGCTGCCGATGTAGACGACGAAGGTGTTGGGGCCGAGGTGCTGCGCGCCGAACTCGTCGGCACCCAGCAGGAACAGTACGTCGAGCTCGCCCTTGGCGGAGGCATCGATCATACCGGCGACGTCGCGGCCACCCTCGCCCGGCACGAGGCCGAGATCGAGCGCGCCGACGCGCGAGGCGGCGGTATGCAGCACCGAGAAGCCGTTCCAGCCCTCGGTGACCGCGCCAACCTCGGTTGCCAGCTTGGCGGCGAGCGACAGCAGCGCCAGACCATCATGGCGGACGAGCGCGCCTTGCCCGACGACGATGAGCGGCTTCTGAGCCGCGTTCAGTACGTCGAGGGCGCCGGCGTCGAGATGCTGAAGCGCCGCCGGGTCGCTGCCGAGATGAACGTGGGGATAGGTGAGATCGACCGGCGCGCCGATCGTGAAGACCGGTAGCTTGCCGCCGCTCGCCCGCCAGCGCTTGCGGATGCGGGCGTTCATCACCGACGCTTCGCGGCGCGGATCGGCGCCGATCATCAGGATGGCGTCCGCCTCCTCGATGCCGGCGATCGTGGCATTGAACACGTAGCTGGCGCGGCCGAACTTGGGATGCAGCGCCGTGCCGTCCTGCCGACCATCGACGGAGGCGACACCGAGCGCGGCCATCAGTTCGCGGAGGGCGAACATTTCTTCGACAGAGGCGAGATCGCCGACGATGGCCCCCATGCGCTCCGGCGCCGTCGAGGTGACGCGGGTGGCGATGGTCGCGAAAGCGTCGCCCCAGGAGGTCGCACGGAAACGGCCGTCCGCCTTGACATAAGGCCGGTCGAGCCGCTGCGTCCGGAGACCGTCCCAGATGAAACGGGTCTTGTCGGAGATCCACTCCTCGTTGACGGATTCGTTGAGGCGGGGCAGCACGCGCATCACCTCGCGGCCGCGCACGTCGACCCGGATGGCCGAGCCGACGGCGTCCATCACATCGATGGATTCGGTCTTCGACAGCTCCCAAGGACGGGCATGGAAAGCATAGGGCTTGGAGGTCAGGGCACCGACCGGGCAGAGGTCGATGACATTGCCCTGCAACTCCGACGACAGCGCCTTTTCGAGATAGCTGGTGATCTCGGCGTCCTCGCCGCGCGAGATGAGGCCCATCTCGGCGATGCCGGCCACCTCGGTGGTGAATCGCACGCAACGGGTGCAGTGGATGCACCGGTTCATCGACGTCTTGATCAGCGGCCCCAGGTACTTGTCTTCGACGGCGCGTTTGTTCTCGATGAAGCGCGAACCGGAGACGCCATAAGCCATCGCCTGGTCCTGCAGATCGCACTCGCCGCCCTGATCGCAGATCGGGCAGTCGAGCGGATGGTTGATCAGCAGAAACTCCATCACGCCCTCGCGGGCCTTCTTGACCATGGGCGAGTTGGTCAGCACCACCGGCGGCTCGCCATTGGGGCCGGGCCGGAGATCGCGAACGTTCATGCCGCAGGATGCGGTCGGCTTCGGCGGGCCGCCCTTCACTTCGACGAGGCACATGCGGCAATTGCCGGCGACCGACAGGCGCTCGTGGTAACAGAAGCGCGGGATCTCGGCGCCCGCCGCCTCGCATGCCTGCAGCAGCGTCAGCTCCGGAGCCACATCGATCTCGATCCCGTCGACGATCAGTTTTGCCATGTCGACCCAACCCTCGCTGGAGCCGCGCCGCCCATAGCCGGCGGCCGCCCGTCAAACTCGATCAAACCCGTCCGCTCACTCGGCAGCCATGCCGTGCTGGGACACATAGTCGTCGATCCGCGCCTCGATCACCGGCCGGAAGTTCCGGATCAGCGCCTGCACCGGCCAGGCGGCGGCATCGCCGAGGGCGCAGATGGTGTGGCCTTCGATCTGCTTGCTCACCTGGAACAGCATGTCGATTTCCTCGCGCGCGGCGTTGCCCTGCCGCATGCGCTCCATCACGCGCCACATCCAGCCCGTGCCTTCGCGACACGGCGTGCACTGGCCGCAGCTCTCATGGCGGAAGAAATAGGAAATGCGGGAAATCGCTGCGATCACGTCCGTGGACCTGTCCATGACGATCACGCCGCCGGTGCCGAAGCTGGAGCCGATGGCACGCATGCCGTCGAAGTCCATCTGGGCATCCATGATCTGGTCGGCACGCACGATCGGACAGGAGGCGCCGCCGGGGATCACCGCCAGAAGATTGTCCCAGCCGCCACGCACGCCACCGGCATGCTTCTCGATCAGCTCGCGGAAGGTAATGCCAAGCTCCTCCTCCACCACGCAAGGCGTGTTGACGTGGCCGGAGATCATGAACAGCTTGGTGCCCTTGTTGTTGTCGCGTCCGAAGCTCGAGAACCACGCCGCGCCGCGCCGCATGATGGTGGGCGTCACGGCGATGGATTCGACGTTGTTCACCGTCGTCGGGCAGCCGTAGAGGCCGACGTTGGCCGGGAACGGCGGCTTCATGCGCGGCTGACCCTTCTTGCCTTCAAGGCTTTCGAGCAGCGCGGTTTCCTCGCCGCAGATATAGGCGCCGGCGCCGTGGTGGACGAAGACGTCCATGTCCCAGCCCGAGCCGCAGGCATTCTTGCCGAGAAGGCCGGCGTCATAGGCCTGGTCGATGGCGGCCTGCAGCCGCTCGCGCTCGCGCATGAACTCGCCGCGCACGTAGATGTAGGCGGCATGCGCGCCCATGGCGAAGCCGGCGATCAGGCAGCCCTCGATCAGCGTATGCGGATCGTGGCGCAGGATGTCGCGATCCTTGCAGGTGCCCGGCTCGGACTCGTCGGCGTTGACCACCAGATAATGCGGCCGGCCGTCCGACTGCTTGGGCATGAACGACCACTTGAGGCCGGTCGGGAAACCGGCGCCGCCGCGCCCACGCAGGCCGGAGGCCTGGATTTCCTTGATGATGAAATCGCGCCCTTTGGCCAGGATATCCTTGGTGCCGTCCCATTGGCCGCGCTTCAACGCGCCCTCCAGGCCCCAGTCATGGCGCCCGTAGATATTGGTGAAGATGCGGTCCTTGTCCTGCAGCATGACTGAGGTTCCCAGGTATTCGGTTCAGTCTCAGGCGGGCTTGTCGCCATCCTTGTCGGACGGCCGCCAGCCGGTCGCCAGCTTGGCGGACTGCTCGATCCACTTGTCGCGGAGAGCACGGCCACGGAAGCTGCCAAGATTCTGATCGACCCACTTGAGGTTCATTTCATTCCAGCCGGCAATCTGGTCGTAGTGGTAGACGCCGAGCTTGTGCAGCATCTCCTCCAGCTTGGAGCCGACGCCCCAGATCAGCCGCAGATCGTCGGGCTTGCCGTCGCGCGCCGCCTCGAGAAGCTCCGGCTTGTACTGGTCCGGCACCTTTTCGGCATCGGCCTGACCCTGCGCCTCGACCACCTTGGGGATGGGTTTTTCGGCGGCCGGCTTCTCGGTGGCAGGCTTCGCAGCCGGTGCCGCAGCAGCGGCCGGCGCCGGGGCAGCGGCCGGTGCCGGTGTCAGTTCCTCGCGATCGAAGGCTCGATACTTGCCGACCACCGAGCCGTCATAAAGCGCGGAATCGGTCAGCGCGGTGCCGCCACCTTCCGGCGCCGAGAAGAAGCGCCCGGTCTGCGGGCCGGGCGCCGGCGGGTTGCCGTCGGCGAGGCCGTCGATCAGTGCGTTGAAGGTCTCGGCGGTCAGGTCCTCGTAGGTGTCCTTGCCGACGGTGACCATCGGCGCGTTGACGCAGGCGCCGGCGCACTCGACCTCCTCCCACGAGAAGTCGCCATCGGCGGACAGCTCGAAGGGATGGGCGGCGAGGCGGTTCTTGCAGATGGTGATCAGTTCGTCAGCGCCGCGCAGGCGACAGGGCGTGGTGCCGCAGACCTGGATATGCGCCTTGCGGCCGACCGGGGCCAGCTGGAACTGCGTGTAGAAGGTGGCGACTTCCAGCACGCGGATTTCGGCCATGTCGAGAAGCTTGGCGACCGTCTCGATCGCCGGCCGGCTGACCCAGCCTTCCTGATCCTGGGCAACCATCAGCGCCGGGATCACTGCCGACGCCTGGCGTCCCTCGGGATAGCGGGCGATCACCTTCTTGAGATAGGCGGCGTTCTCCTCGGTGAAGGCGAAGCTCTCCGGCTGTTCGGAATGAAGACGACGGACGGACATCAGCGATCCACCTCACCAAACACGATGTCGATCGAGCCGAGCACGGCCGACACGTCGGCCAGCTGATGGCCGCGACAGAGAAAGTCCATGGCCTGAAGATGGGCGAAGCCCGGGGCGCGGATCTTGAGGCGATAGGGCTTGTTGGTACCGTCCGATACCAGATAGACGCCGAACTCGCCCTTCGGCGCCTCGACAGCCGCGTAGACTTCACCCTCGGGGAGACGGAAGCCCTCGGTATAGAGCTTGAAGTGGTGGATCAGCGCTTCCATCGACCGCTTCATCTCGCCCCGGCGCGGCGGCGCATACTTGCCCTGGAGCGTCAGCACCGGGCCCTTCTCGACCTTCAGGAGCGCGATGCACTGCTTCATGATGCGCACCGACTGCCGCATCTCTTCCATGCGGATGTGGTAGCGGTCGTAGCAGTCGCCGTTCTTGCCGATGGGGATGTCGAAATCGAGTTCGCCATAGATCTCGTAGGGCTGCGATTTCCGGAGATCCCAGGCAGCACCCGAGCCGCGCACCATCACGCCCGAGAAGCCCCACTTCCAGGCGTCTTCCAGGCTGACGACGCCGATGTCGACGTTACGCTGCTTGAAGATGCGGTTCTCCGACAGAAGCGCGTCGAGATCGTCGACGGTGCCGAGGAAGGGATCACACCAGGCCTCGATGTCGTCGACGAGCTGGTCCGGCAGGTCCTGATGAACGCCACCCGGACGGAAATAGGCGGCGTGCATGCGCGAACCCGAGGCACGCTCGTAGAAGATCATCAGCTTTTCGCGTTCCTCAAAGCCCCAGAGCGGCGGCGTCAGCGCGCCGACGTCCATCGCCTGGGTCGTCACGTTGAGGAGATGCGACAGGATACGGCCGATCTCGGAATAGAGCACGCGGATGATCTGCGCCCGGCGCGGCACGATGATGTCGGCCATACGCTCGATGGCGAGGCAATAGGCGTGTTCCTGGTTCATCGGCGCGACATAGTCGAGGCGATCGAAATACGGCAGCCCCTGCAAGTAGGTGCGGGCCTCGATCAGCTTCTCGGTGCCGCGATGCAGGAGACCGATATGCGGGTCGACGCGTTCGACCACCTCACCGTCCAGCTCCAGCACCAGGCGCAACACGCCATGGGCCGCCGGATGTTGCGGGCCGAAGTTGATGTTGAAATTTCTGACCTGGGCCTCAGCCATCGATCGCGCGCCTCAGTTCGTCCTGACCTTCTCGTCGCCCGGCAGCACGTAGGTCGTGCCTTCCCAGGGTGACAGGAAGTCGAAGTTGCGGAATTCCTGGTTGAGCTTGACCGGCTCGTAGACGACGCGCTTCTGCGTGTCGTCATAGCGGACCTCGACATAGCCGGTCATCGGGAAGTCCTTGCGGAGCGGATGACCATCGAAGCCGTAGTCGGTCAGAAGGCGCCTGAGCTCCGGGTGACCGGAGAACAGGATGCCAAGGAGATCGTAGGCCTCCCGCTCAAACCACAGGGCGCCGGGGAACACCGACGTGATCGACGGCACCGGCGTCTCTTCGTCCGTGGTCACCTTCAGGCGAATGCGGGCATTCCGGGTCGGCGACAGCAGGTGATAGACCACGTCGAAGCGGTCGGCACGCTGCGGATAGTCGGCACCGCAAATGTCAATGATGCTGACGAAACCGAGATCCGGCCTGTCGCGCAGCAGGGTCACGGTCTCGACGATACGCTCGCGCTGCACGAGGACCGTCACCTCGCCAAAGGCGACATCGACCGACAGCGCGTCGGAGCCGAGGGCGCTTCGGACAGCCTCAGCCAACTCGCCGATCAAATCCTTCGGGGCTTCGCTCATGTTTTACCCAGCCTCGTTGTCGCTCAGCGCTCGATGGTGCCGGTGCGGCGGATCTTCTTCTGAAGCAGCAGCACGCCATAGAGCAGCGCCTCGGCAGTCGGCGGACAGCCGGGCACGTAGATATCGACCGGCACGATGCGGTCGCAGCCACGCACCACCGAGTAGGAATAGTGGTAGTAGCCACCGCCGTTGGCGCAGGAGCCCATGGAGATGACGTAGCGCGGCTCCGGCATCTGGTCGTAGACCTTGCGGAGAGCCGGCGCCATCTTGTTGGTCAGCGTGCCGGCGACGATCATCACGTCGGATTGACGGGGCGAGCCGCGCGGCGCGAAGCCGAAGCGCTCGACGTCGTAGCGCGGCATCGACACCTGCATCATCTCGACGGCGCAGCAGGCCAGACCGAAGGTCATCCACATCAGCGAGCCGGTGCGGGCCCAGTGGATCAGCTCTTCGGTCGAGGTAACGAGCCAGCCCTTGTCGGCCAGCTCGTCGTTGATGTCGGTGAAGAAGCCGTCATCGGCGCCGATCGGCTTGCCGGTACGGGGATCGATGATGCCCTTGGGGGCGGGCGACACCAGCGTTTCTCTCGGGCTCAGTCCCATTCCAGCGCCCCCTTCTTCCATTCATAGGCGAAGCCGATGGTCAGCACCCCGAGGAAGACCATCATCGACCAGAAGCCGAACACGCCAACGTCCTTGAAGGCCACGGCCCAGGGGAACAGGAAGGCGACTTCCAGGTCGAAGATCACGAAGAGGATCGACACCAGATAAAAGCGAACGTCGAACTTCATGCGGGCGTCGTCGAATGCGTTGAAGCCGCACTCGTAGGCCGACAGCTTTTCCGGATCGGGATTCTTGAAAGCCAGCAGGAAAGGCGAGACCAGAAGCGCCAGACCGATGGCCAACGCCACGCCGAGGAAAATGATCACCGGCAGGTAGTCCCGAAGGAGTTCGTCCATTGTGACCTCGTTGGTTCGGACGCAACCCATTTGCGCAACGTGACAATTTGCCGAGGAGTCGCGTGGGGTCGCCGAATTGCTTGTGGCACGGTTAGCGGATAGACCTTGACTTCGCAAGGGTGTCGAAGGTCCCTTTCTAAGGTTTATTACGCTCAGGGCTACCCCTCAGGCAATCCGTGAAACTTGACCAAGAAACGCATGTTTTCACAAATGGGTTCTCCCACCTGATCCCTCCGATGAAGGCGTCTCAGAAAAGCTTGAAAAAACAAATGCTCGACGCTCAAAAGCTGATCACGCTCGCTCACATTCGCGCCGCCAGGGACGCGATTTCCGGTCAGGTGATGCATACTCCATTCCTGCCGGCGCCCCGTCTCAACCAGCTCACGGGGGCCGACGTCTACGTCAAATACGAGAACCTTCAGGTGACCTCGGCCTTCAAGGAGCGCGGGGCGCTGAACCGCCTTCTGGCGCTCTCGGACGACGAGCGGCGACGTGGGGTCATCGCCATGTCTGCCGGCAATCACGCGCAGGCGGTGGCCTATCATGCGGTGCGGCTCGGTGTCGCGCCAACCATCGTCATGCCGGTGACGACGCCGCATGTGAAGGTTTCGGCGACGACGGGCTACGGCGCCCGCGTCATTCTGGAGGGCGAAACGGTAGCCGAGGCGGCGCTGGCGGCCGAGCGCATCGGCGCCGACGAGAATCTCGTCTTTATCCACCCCTATGATGACAACCACGTGATTGTCGGCCAGGGCACGCTGGCGCTGGAAATGCTCGAGGAGCGGCCGGATCTCGACGTGATCGCCGTGCCGATTGGCGGTGGTGGCCTCATCGCCGGCATGGCGACGGCGGCCAAAGCGCTGAAACCCGACATTCGCGTCATCGGCGTCGAGACACGCATGTATCCGTCCATGTGGGCGGCGGTGAAGGGGGTCGACGCCATGTCCGGTGGCGCAACGCTGGCCGAGGGCATCGCTGTCAAGGTAGCCGGGCGAAGGACCCTGCCAGTGGTCCGCGACCTCGTCGATGCCATCGTGCTGGTCGACGAAAGCCATCTCGAACGGGCCGTCAACGCCTACCTCACGCTGCAAAAGACCATGGCCGAAGGCGCCGGCGCCGCCGGCCTCGCCGCGATGTTCGCCGAACCCGATCTCTTTCGCGGCAGGAAGGTCGGTCTGGTTCTGTCGGGCGGCAACATCGACCCGCGCATCCTTGCGTCGATCATGATGCGCGAGCTCGCCCGCGAGGAGAAGATCGTCGCCATACGCCTCGCTATTCCCGACCGTCCGGGCACGCTCGGCGCCATCACCACGCTGATCGGCGACGCCGGCGGCAACATCCTGGAGGTGTCGCACCGCCGGACGGCGCTGGAGATTCCGGCCAAGGGCGCGTCGCTGGACATCACGCTCGAAGCGCGCGACGGCCACCATGCCGAGGAGATCATCGGTGCACTGAGGGCGAAAGGCTATGGCGTCGATCGAAAATCGGCGGAATAGGCGGCATTGCCGGCTCAAGGCGCATTGAAGTCGCAGGCGGCATTCCCATATGCGGCTCATTGTCCCCGAGGGAGATTTCCATGTCCAACCGGACCTATGACGCCGCCGATTACATCATTGACGAGGGCCGGCCCAACCCCAGCGCCGTCAGCGGCATCCGTACGCGCCGTGTCATCGCCTTCCTGATCGACGCCGTCATCATAGCCCTGCTCACCTTCGCGGTCGGCGTGGTAGTGTTCTTCCTGGGCATCGTGACGCTCGGCCTCGGCTGGCTGCTCTACCCGATCCTCTGGCCGGCGGTGGCGCTCGTCTATTGCGCCTTCTCGCTCGGCGGCCCCTATTCGGCCACCGTGGGCATGCGCAGCCAGGGCATCGAGGCCCGCTTCATGGACGGCAGCCGCCTCAATCCCGGCGTTGCGGGCATCCACGCCGTGCTGTTCTACTTCTCGGTATCGATCCTGACGCCGCTGGTGCTGTTGGTCTCGCTGTTCACCGAGAACAAGCGCCTGCTGCATGACATCGTGCTCGGCATCGTCTTCGTCAATCGATATTGATTGTCGGCCTCAATCGCCGGCGGCCCTCAGGCTTCCGCTCCGCTTTCCGTCTTTCGGGGCTTCGTCCCGAAAGACTCGCTACGCGCGGCGCCACTTGGCGCCGGAAGCCGCTTTTGCGGCTTCGAGTATGCCAGCGCGCCCGGTTCCGTTGATCTTGGTATCTCGCCAGAGCCGACGAAAGATGCCAAGATCGGCGGAACAGACCGACGCACGAACCCATGACGCAACACCCGACCGACGCGCCTCAATTCTTTCTGACCGCGCCGTCCGCCTGCCCCTATCTGCCGGGCAAGACGGAACGCAAGGTGTTTACGCATATGGTGGGCGAGCGCGCCGCCGCGATGAACTCCATCCTGAGCCATGGCGGGTTCCGACGCAGCCAGAACATCGCCTATCGCCCAGCCTGCGAAGACTGCCGTTCCTGCATCTCCGTGCGGGTGCGCGTCGACGACTTCCGGCCCGACAAGAGCCAGCGGCGCAATTACACGCGTAATAGCCACCTGATCGGCGCCGAACTGCCGCCGGCGGCGACCGGCGAGCAGTATTCGCTCTTCCGTTCCTATCTCGACGCCCGCCACGCCGACGGCGGCATGGTGGACATGACGGTGGGCGACTATGCCGCCATGGTGGAGGAGACGCATGTCTCGACCATGATGATCGAGTACCGGCGACGCGGCATCAATACCTTCCTGAACGGCATGGGTGACGGCCCGCTGATCGGCGCGGCGCTGACCGACGTGCTGATCGACGGCCTTTCCATGGTCTATTCCTTCTACGAGCCCGACCTGCAGAGCGACGGGCTCGGCACGTTCATGATCCTCGACCATATCGAGCGAGCGCGGCGGCGCGGCCTGCCCTATCTTTATCTCGGTTATTGGGTACAGGGCTCGCGCAAGATGGACTACAAGCGTCGCTACAAGCCGCTCGAATACCTCACTCCCACCGGCTGGGCGATACTGCCCGACGAGCCGATCGAGACCGAGCTCGCGTAAAGGACTTTTCTCCGAAGCCAAAGTCGATCGAGTTGATGCGGCGGTTGGCTTCGGCTCCATATTTCGCATCCGCTTTCGCTGGAAAGCCACACTTTTCAGGTGGGTGCTCATGTTTTTCCGGGCTGGCGTCGGCCGGCCGCACCCACGGGAGGCGCCTCAATGACCGCTAGCATTCTCGACACCATCGGCAACACGCCGCTGATCAGCCTGCGGCGCGCTTCCGAGGAGACCGGCTGCGAGATTCTCGGCAAGGCGGAGTTCATGAACCCCGGCCAGTCGGTGAAGGACCGCGCCGCCCTCTACATCATCCGCGATGCGCTGGCGACCGGGCGCCTCAATCCCGGCGGCACCGTGGTGGAGGGCACCGCCGGCAACACCGGCATCGGCCTTGCCATGGTCGGCAGCGCCCTCGGCCTCAGGACGGTGATCGTCATTCCCGAGACCCAGTCGCAGGAGAAGAAGGATTACCTTCGCATGGTGGGGGCCGAGCTGGTGGAGGTGCCGGCCGTGCCCTACCGCAACCCCAACAACTATGTGAAGCTGTCCGGCCGCCTCGCCGACCAGCTTGCGAAGACCGAACCGCAAGGCGCCGTCTGGGCCAACCAGTTCGACAATGTCGCCAATCGCCAGGCTCACATCGAGACCACTGCCCGCGAGATCTTCGAGCAGACGGGGGGCAAGGTGGACGGGTTCATCTGCGCCGTCGGCTCGGGCGGTACGCTGGCCGGCGTCGGCATCGGTCTCAAGGCGCTGAAGCCCGGCGTGAAGATCGGCCTGGCCGATCCGCATGGCGCCGCCCTCCACGCTTGGTACACGACCGGTGAACTCAAGGCGGAAGGATCGTCGATCACCGAGGGCATCGGCCAGGGCCGGATCACCGCCAACCTCGAGGGTGCGCCGGTCGACTTCTCCTGCCGCATCTCCGACGAGGAAGCATTGGCGGTGTTGTTCGATCTCGTGGAGCACGAAGGGCTCTGCCTTGGCGGCTCTTCCGGCATCAACGTCGCCGGCGCCATCGCCCTCGCCCGCGAGCTCGGTCCGGGACACACCATCGTCACCGTGCTTTGCGACGGTGGTGCGCGTTATGCGTCGAAGCTGTACAACCCGGCGTTTCTGAGGAGCAAGAACCTGATGGTGCCGAAGTGGCTCGATGCTCCGAGGAAGTTCAGGCCGCCCTTCGAGGCGGCATGACGGAGGTATGAAGATGACCGAGGCCATGTACCTCGACAACCCTTACCTGGATCTCGCCGAGGCGACGGTGACCGCCGTCGGCACGGACGGCGGGCTCTATGTCGACCGCTCGATCTTCTATCCGCAGGGCGGCGGCCAGCCCGGCGACAGCGGCTCGATCGAATGGGGAACAGGGTTCAGAACAAACATCAAGAATGCCATATACAGCTCTGACAGGTCTTCGATTCTTCTGGTTCCGGAAGAGAATCAGGACTTGCCGGAGTTCGGCCAGACGATCATCCAGCACGTCGACTGGGCACGTCGTCACGCCCTGATGCGGATGCATACGGCCATGCATCTTCTTTCGGTGGTGTTGCCCTATCCGGTGACCGGCGGCCAGGTGGGCATCGAGGAGGGCCGGCTCGATTTCGACCTTCCGGAGGGAGAGACGGTGGAGAAGGTTTCGGCCACCGAGGCGCTCAACGCCCTGATCCGCGCCGATCATGCGGTGACCACGGAGTGGATTACCGACGCCGAGCTCGCTGCCAACCCCACTCTCGTCAAGACGATGAAGGTCAAGCCGCCGACCGGTGCCGGACGGGTGCGCCTCGTGCGCATCGGCACCGATATCGATCTGCAACCCTGCGGCGGAACCCACGTCAAGTCGACAGGCGAGATCGGCGAGATGCATATCGCCAAGATCGAAAGCAAGGGCCGCATCAATCGCCGTGTCCGCCTGCGGTTCGGCCCGCCCGCCGAAGCCGCCTAAGCCAACATCCGGAGGCCCCGATGCCCGTGCATCCCGACCGACATTTCGTCACCACCGACTGGCTGCTGCGCCATATCGAGGATCCCGACGTGATTGCCGTCGACGGTTCCTGGCATATGCCGGCGGCCGGCCGTAGCGGCCGGGCCGAGTATCTCGCCGGTCATGTTCCTGGCGCCGTGTTCTTCGACCTCGACGCCATCGCCGACACTTCCTCACCCCTGCCGCACATGCTGCCGACGCCGGACGCCTTCGCGGCCGCGGTGGGCGCGCTCGGCATCCGCGACAACCAGACCATCGTCATCTACGACAGCGTCGGCCTGTTCTCGGCGGCGCGTGTCTGGTGGAGTTTCCGGATCATGGGCGCGCGCGACGTGGTGCTTCTCGATGGTGGCCTTCCCGCCTGGATCGCCGCCGAACTGCCTTTGGAAGCCGGAGAGCCGAACCGCGCTCCGGCGGTCTTCACCCCGCGTTTCGACCCGACGGCCGTCCGCAGCTTTGACGAGGTGAAGGCGGCGCTCGGCGGCGAAGCGCAGATCGTCGACGCCCGGTCGGCCGGACGCTTCCACGGCCGGGAGCCGGAGCCGCGCGTCGGTCTCAGGTCCGGGCACATGCCCGGCGCCATCAACCTGCCCTTCGGGGAGGCGATCGAGGCCGGACGGCTGAAGTCGGCTGCCGACCTCCGCACCCTGTTCGCAGCCCGCGCCATCGATACGAACAAGCCGGTGATCGCCAGTTGCGGCTCGGGTGTGTCGGCGGCGGTGATCGCGCTCGCCCTCGACGTGGTCGGGGCACGCGACGTTGCGATCTACGACGGCTCCTGGACCGAGTGGGGCGGACGCTCCGATGCGTCGGTCGTCACCGACTGACGGGGGTTTCCTCTGGACAGGGTACGGATCAGGCTTTCGGCGGCGTCGGAAGACTGCGCGGTCACGAGCCCGAAGGAAATCACGAACTTGGCGGCATCCTCGACCGTCATGTCCAGAATGATCACGTCCTCGCGCCGGATGAAGACGAGATAGCCGCCAGTCGGGTTGGGCGTGGTCGGCACGTAGACGGTGAGCATGTCATCGCCGCCCTCCAGCCGTTCGGCAACCTCGCCCCGGGTTGAACCGGCGACGAAGCCGATGGTCCAGATGCCGGCATGCGGAAAGCGCACCAGCGCCGCCTGCTTGAACGCGTTGCCCTTGTCGGCCAGCACCGACGAGAAGATCTGCTTCAATCCCTTGTAGAGATTACGCACCAGCGGCATGCGGTCGAACATCTCCTCCGAGAAGGAGAAGATCGAAGCGCCGACGATGTTCGCGGTCAGAAAACCGATCAGCGTGATGACGATCACGGCGACCACCAGGCCGTAACCCGGAACGCGGAACGGCAGGTAGGTGTCGGGGTTATAGGCGATCGGCAGGTAGGGCTTCACCCAGCTGTCGATCCACGACACCATCGACCAGGTGATATAGATGGTGATGCCCGCCGGGCCGGCCACCAGCAGCCCAGTCAGGAAGTAGTTCCTCAGTCTCGTCACGCCGCCGGTCCTTCCCGATTCAACATCCGCTCCTTGCCCATATTGCCGAGGCACGGGCAACAAGTGAAGTTTTCCCTTTCGCAGCAACCTCGCCATGTCGCCGATGACGCAATTGTGAAACACCCGTGGGTAAGCACGACAACAGACGCTCGCGGCGACTCATTGTCCTTGAGTGAATCGGCTTCCTCATCCTTTATGGAAGAGACTGGCCGAAATGCGGCCTTTCGGCGTTGGGGTGCTCTCGTGAACGGCGAGCGTGACGACAGATATGGCGGCGGAGGCGGCGTGTCCGGTTCCGGCTCCTTTGCGCTGTCGGTGTGGCTCACCATCGCCGGGTTGGCGCTGCTCTTTGCCGTAGTCGCCCTCGTTTACCGCAATCCGGCCAAGGAGCCCACCGCGCCGGCGCCACGTCCGGTTGCATCAGGCGGGGGGGCTACGCTTCTGCGGGGCACGCCGGCCCCTGAAGCCGGGTCCATCGCGACGCCGTCGAATGGCCGCAGCGACATGGTCGGCGCACCGGTCCGCGACGCGGACATTGCGACCGAGCTCGCCAAGGTGCGGATCGAGAATGCGGCGCTCCGGCAGGCGACCGAGTTGCTACGCGGCCAGATCGACGCCCTTTCGGAGAGGGTCGGCAAGATGGAAGGCCGCTTTTCGGAAATGACTGGCAGCATCGGCAGCCCCTCGGCGCCGGCGCCCGGCTCCACGGCCACCGGGCTGGCGTCGACGCGCAACTTCGACGATCTCGTGCCGCCCGACGGCAGCTCTCAGGGGGAAGCCGCCTATACCCAGTTCGGAATGGAGCTCGGCGCCTACGGCGATCTCGCCACGCTGAAGGCCGCGTGGTCGGACCTCGTCAGGCAGTACCCGGCGCTGTTCGAGGGGCTCGACGGCTTGGCCACCATCCGCGATCGTGGCGGTCGCACCGAACTGCTGCTGATTGCCGGACCGTTCCGCAACGCCGCCGAAGCGGCCGAGCGATGTGGCAAGGCCGAGGCGTCCGGCATCAAGTGTCTTCCCGCCTTTTATCTGGGACAGCAGCTTTCAATGCATTGACGGACGAAATCTGCACGCACCGCTCGTCACGGAGCTTTCGCTGGGCAGGCGGCCGCCGGATCGGCCGAGTAGGGATCGCAGACCGGCGCCTCGACAGGCTTGAACGCCGTCTCGGTCTCCTGGATGAGCGCCTGTGCCTCTTCGTTCTGCTGCTGCCGCACAACCGACAGGGCCATCACGGACGACGCGTTGTCGGACGGCATCCGGTCGCCGCGGCTCTGAGCGGCCAGCGCGGCCGCCAGCGCCGCCTGCTGATTGGCATCGCGGACAAGCGGCTCCTCCGCCTTCGGCTCACTGGACGCCATGGAGAGAAAATCGGACGGTCCGCTGGCGCAGCCCCCAAGGGCGAGAACGGCGACAACGGCGGCCATGGCCGCAAACGGCTTGGAGATACGGGACGTCGGGAAACGCATGAGGCCTCGATACTCGTTGATACCAGGAGCATACACTAGCGCCAAAGTCTTTGCGATTTCCTTTTCAGAGCGCCGCAAAAGGTGATCGGTACGTGAAGCTCCACGTCACCAATCACAGCATGGCTTTTCGGCGATTTCGCGCCGCCATCTTGACGACACGGCAAAAGCTCTCCATGCATCTCGGCCTCAAAAGCTCAGGATTTCGCCGCAATGACTATCGATGCCCGCTCCGATACCGCTCCGAAGATTTCCTTCGTCAGCCTCGGCTGCCCGAAGGCCCTGGTCGACAGCGAGCGGATCGTCACCCATCTGCGCTCGGAGGGCTACGAGATCGCCCGTCGCCACGATGGCGCCGATGTGGTCATCGTCAACACCTGCGGCTTCCTCGACAGCGCCAAGGCCGAAAGCCTCGACGCCATCGGCAAGGCGATGGCCGAGAATGGCAAGGTCATCGTCACCGGCTGCATGGGCGCCGAACCCGAACAGATCCGCGACGCCTTCCCCGGAGTCCTCGCCATCACCGGCCCGCAAGCCTATGAAAGCGTGATGAGTGCCGTGCATGAGGCCATCCCGCCGGCCCATGACCCCTTCGTCGACCTGGTGCCGCCGCAGGGCGTCAAGCTGACACCGCGCCACTATGCCTATCTCAAGATTTCCGAGGGCTGCCACAACCGCTGCAGCTTCTGCATCATCCCGAAGCTCCGGGGCGACCTCGTGTCGCGACCGGTGGCCGACGTTCTGCGCGAGGCCGAGAAGCTCGCCAACGCCGGCGTCAAGGAACTGCTGGTCATTTCGCAGGACACGTCGGCCTATGGTGTCGACATCAAGTATCAGACCAGCGTGTGGAAGGACCGGGAGATCCGGGCACGCTTCTACGATCTGGCCGACGCGCTCTCGGAGTTCGGCATCTGGGTGCGCCTCCACTATGTCTACCCCTATCCGCATGTCGACGAGGTCATATCGCTGATGGCCGAGGGCAAGGTGCTGCCTTACCTCGACATTCCCTTCCAGCACGCCTCGCCCAACGTGCTGCGCGCCATGCGCCGGCCGGCACACCAGGAGAAGACGGCCGAGCGCATCGCCAAATGGCGCGAGATCTGCCCGGACCTTGCCATCCGCTCGACCTTCATCGTCGGCTTCCCCGGCGAGACGGAGGAAGATTTCGAAATGCTGCTCGACTGGCTCTCCGAGGTGAAGCTCGAGCGGGTCGGCTGCTTCAAATACGAGCCCGTCAAGGGCGCGGCTGCCAACGATCTCGGCCTGCCGCTGGTGCCGCCGGAGGAGCAGGAGCGCCGCTGGCACCGCTTCATGGCCCATCAGCAGGGCATCTCGGCGAAGCTGCTGCAGCGCCGGGTGGGCAAGCGCATCCCGGTTCTCATCGACGAGGCGAACGGCACCGTCGCCAAGGGCCGCTCCAAATGGGATGCGCCGGAGATCGACGGGTCGGTTCACCTGACGAGCCGCCGCCCGATGCGGGTCGGCGACATCGTCACCGCCAAGATCGAGCGCGCCGACGCCTACGACCTCTGGGGCACGGTGGGCTGACCTTGGTCTATCTCCTCACGCCGTGAGGAGATCCCGGAGCGTCAGCACGATGACTTCCGTCGCCGCCTTGAGATCCGAGAGCTGGACGTGCTCGTCGGCCGCGTGCGCGTTGGCCTCCAGGATGGAGCGCGGCCCGGCGCCATAGAGAACCGTCGGAACGCCGGCAGCCGAGTAATGACGTGCGTCGGTGTAGAGCGGGACGCCGGTCGGCTCGACGTCGACGCCGAGCACCTCCCTGGCATGGGTCGAGATGGCCGAAACCAGCCGATCGGCACCGGGCAGTTCGCGCAGCGGCTCGGCCAGCAGGATGCGTCTGCACTCCACCTCAAGACCATCGACCTTGGGCGTTGCCGCCTCGATCAGCGCCACCAGCTTCTTCTCCACCTCGGTACCAACCTCCTCCGGGATGAGGCGGCGGTCGAGACGTAGCGCGACGCGGTCGGGCACGACATTGGTGTTGATGCCGCCGGAGATCAGGCCGACGGTGAGCTTGGGCGAGCCGATGCCCTTCTGCGCCGAAACGGTGCTGCCAAGGCGATGCCGCTCGTCGTAGAGCGCCTTCAGGATCGGAACGGCGTGCTCCAGGGCATCGACGCCGGTCTCCGGCATGGCGGCGTGCGCCTGCCTGCCACGCACGATAATCTCCATGTGCAGCACGCCGTTATGGGCGGTGGTGATGGCATAGGAGAACCCGGCGGAGATGGCGTAGTCGGGCTTCGACAGGCCCTGCTCGATCAGGAAGGCCGGGCCGACGAAGCCGCCGGCCTCCTCGTCGAAGGTCAGGTGCAGTTCCACCGTGCCGTCTAGGGGGAGCCCGGAGGCGATCAACGCCTTCAGTGCGAAGGCATAGGTGGCGAAGTCGGACTTCGACACGGCAGCCCCGCGGCCGTAGATCGCGCCGCCCTTTTCCTCGGCGCCATAGGGCTGCGTGGTCCAGCCGGAGCCCGGCGGAACCACGTCGCCATGGGCATTGAGGGCGATCACCGGACCCTTCCCTGCCCCGAAGACATGGCGAACGATCAGGTTGGTCACCGACCGCATGCCGTTCTGGCGGACGAAGGGTTCCGGCACCGGATGCCGCTCCACGCTGAAGCCGAGGGCCTCGAGCTGGTCGGCGGCCGTCTCGGCGATGGGCGCACAGTCGCCGGGCGGATTGTCGCTCGGCACTTTCACCAGCGCTTTCAGGAAGTCGACCTCGGCGGCAAAGGCGGCTTCGATGATGGCTTTCATGTCAGGTCCCCAGAAGATGCGGCATCGGCCGCCAGCCGCTCGACGGCCTTGATCAAGGCTTCCACGGCGAGGCCCATGTCGTCAATGGTGGCATGTTCGGCCGGGTTGTGGCTGATGCCGCCACGACAGCGCACGAACAACATGCCGACGTCGGTCAGATGATGCATGGCGTGGCCGTCGTGGCCGGCGCCCGAGGCGAGCCGCCGGTCGGCAAGACCGAGATCGCGCGCAGCACCGGCGAACGCCTCCTGCAGGCGCGGCGCGCAGGGCGTCGTCGGGCTCTCGTAGAATTTTTCCATGGCCACCGAAACGCCGCGACGACCGGCGATCGCCCGAAAGCGCGCATCGAGTTCGGCAATGGCGGCAAGACGCGGAGCGTCGGCGTCGGCGCGAATATCGAGCGTGAAGGTGACGTCGGCGGGAATGACGTTGACCGCGCCGGGCTTTGCCGCGAGACGGCCGACGGTGGCGACCATCTGATGGGCGCCACCGGCGCGAGCCACGTCCTCGATGGCCAGCATCATCTCGGCGCTCGCCGCCAGCGCATCTCGGCGCAAGGTCATGGGCACGGTGCCGGCATGGCCCGCCTCGCCCGTGACGGTGATGGAAAAGCGCGACTGGCCGGCAATGGAGGTGACGATGCCGAGCGGCAACCCTTCCGCCTCGAGCACCGGCCCCTGTTCGATATGCACCTCGAGATAGGCGAGCGCCTCGTCACGGGCATAGGCGGTCGATGCGGCGGCCTGGGGATCGCCCCCGAAAGCCTGCAGTGCGTCGCGCAGGGACACGCCGTCAGCGTCGCGGGCGTCGAGGTCGGACGGCACGAGGCAGCCGGCCACCGCCGAACTGGAGACAAGCGTGGTCGGGAAGCGGACGCCCTCCTCGTCACCAAAGGCCAGGAGGTCGATGCCGAACGGCAGGTCGATGCTGCGGGACCGGAGTTCCTCGGCAGCCAGGATGCCGGCGACCACGCCGAGCATGCCGTCGTATCGGCCAGCATCCACCACCGTATCGATGTGTGAGCCGATCAGCAGACGTCGGTTGCCTGCCCTCCCCGCCGCCGTCGGCTTCAGACGGCCGCGCACGGTGCCGAGCGCATCGAAGCCGACGTCGAGACCGGCCTCGCGCATCCATTCGGCCACACGGTCAGCCGCCGCACGATGGGCCGGCGACAGATAGAGGCGGGTGAGATTGGCATCGCTGTCGGAAAAGGCGGCGAGTTCGGCAAGCATTGCCTCGGCGCGGGCGCCGATGTCCCCGGGTGTCCTCACGATACGACCCGGTCCTCGATGCGGAAACGGAAGATGCGGACGATCTCATCGAGCGCGCGCTCGAACTCCGCTTCGGGGCTGTTGCCGAGCCGTTCCTCGAAGGACGCGAGAATGTCGGCCTTTCTTGCCCCGCGCACCGCGAAAATGAAGGGAAAGCCGAAGCGCTCATGATAGGCCTTGTTGAGCGCCTCGAAGCGGGCGAACTCCTCCGGCGACAATGCATCGAGGCCGGCGCCGGCCTGCTCGCGACGGGAATCGTCGGCGATGGTCTTGGCCTTGGTGGCGAGGTCAGGATGGGCGCGGATCAGCGCCAGCTTGGCGGCGCGGCCAGCGGAGCGCAGCACCTGCTCGAAGGCGGCGACGATGGCTTCGCGGTTGTGAAAGGGACGCATTTCCTCGGCGGCCTCGGCCACCCAGGGAGAATCTTCGGCCACGTCGCCGAAGGTGGCCATGAAGGCCTTGGCACCCAGGCTGTTCACGTCCTGGACGGTCGTCGGAAGGGTCATCGCGGTCCCCGTTCGGGCATACAAATCATTAACCGCAACGAGGTTGGCAAAATCACAGAGGTTCCGCAATAGGCCTCCGAATAGGCCTTACGGGTAGACGAATGTCGTGGATCGAGGTGCGCCCATCAATGCGGGCAAGATGCAGCAGCCGATCCTCTCCGAACGATCGGCTGGAGACGATGCGGAAGGCTTTGGCATCGGTGAGTTCGGTCAGCGGCAGGTCGGGCACCTCGCCGCCGGTTGCCTCTTCCGAAACGATCACCGTCGCCTCATCGACCATGCCGGCCTCGAGCAGCGACCGCGCCAGGCGAGCCCCGCCCTCGGCCAGTACCGAGCCGATACCGAGCCCGCCCATCTGGAACAGGACATCGGCGAGGTCGAGCCGGCCGGACGCGTCGCGCTCGGCGGTCAGCACCAGAACGCCACGCTGGAACAGCGCCTTCACCCGCTCTTCCGGCGCATCCGGCGCCACGAAAATCCAGGTCGGTGAGGTGCGGGCGAGCGCCACGACATTGGCGTTGATAGGCGTTCGCGCCTCGGCGTCGACGATCACCCGCACCGGTGAGCGGGGCTCGCAGCCCGGCAGGCGGGCGGTGAGACGAGGATCGTCGGCAACGATGGTGCCGCTGCCGACCATGACGGCGTCATGCATGAGGCGGAGGCCGAAACCGTGGGCGCGGGCAGCGGCGGAGGCGACCGGCCGGGTGCCCTCGCCCGTCCGCTCGACGCAGCCGTCGGCACTCAGCATCAGGCGGAGGTGGACGTGCGGCCGGTCAAGACGCGAGCGGGCGATATGGCCGGCATGCAGGAGCGCCGCCTCGCCGGCGCGGACGCCACTGGTCACCCTGATGCCATTGCGCTCCAGAATGGCGAGGCTGCGGCCGGAATAGCGCGGATCGGGATCTTCGATGCCGACAACGACATGGGCGACGCCGGCGTTGACCAGCGCCGTGACGCAGGACGGCGCCGGCCCACCATTGAGGCAAGGCTCCAAGGTCACGTAGAGCGTCGCACCCCGCGCCCGGCTTCCGGCGGCAGCCAGTACCAACGCCTCGGCATGCGGCCGCCCGCCGGGCGCCGACACGGCCCGGGCGATCACCTCGAAACCGTCCGCCCCCTTTCGCACCAGTATGGCGCCCACTGAGGGATGAGGCCGGGCGACGCCGGCATTGCGCCAGCCAAGGGCGATGGCGGCGGCCATGAAGCGGCGGTCGAGTTCGGTCGGTTGGCCCCGGGCCACCGTCATCGCCGCCTCACTCGCTGTCGGCGTTGAGCTCGCCCAGCACGCTCTCGAAGTCCTTGGCCTCGCGGAAATCGCGATAGACGGAGGCAAAACGCACATAGGCGACGTCGTCGAGGGTCTTGAGCCCCTCCATGACCAGCCGGCCGATCAACCCGGCCTCGATCTCGCTCTCGCCCATGCTTTCAAGCTGGCGGACGATGCCGTTGACCATGCGCTCGACCCGCTCGCTTTCCACCGGCCGCTTGCGGAGCGCGATCTGCACCGACCGCATCAGCTTGTCCCGGTCGAAGGGGACCCGCCGGCCGGAGCGCTTGATGACGGTGAGCTCACGGAGCTGCACGCGCTCGAAGGTAGTGAAGCGCCCACCGCAGGCGATGCAGACGCGGCGACGGCGGATGGCGGTACCATCTTCGGTGGGGCGGCTGTCCTTCACCTGGCTGTCTTCATTGCCGCAATAAGGACACCGCATGGGGCTCACTCTCCGTCGAATCTGATAAAGCGGCACTATACCGATCAGGGGTGGGCGATGCCACAGAGCCGAAGGACACGGGCGCCGGAGATCGAGACCGACCGGCTGATTCTCCGAGGACACAGGCGCGACGATTTCCCGGCGCTCGCCGCCATGTGGGCCGACCCGGAGGTGACCCGCTTCATCTCGGGCCGGCCCGCGACCGAGCACGAAAGCTGGATGCGCTATCTGCGCTATGCCGGGCACTGGATTGTCATGGGTTACGGCTTCTGGGCGGCAACGCGCAAGGATACCGGAGCCTTCATCGGCGAAATCGGCTTCTCCGATTTCAAGCGGCCGATCGACCTACCGGTCAGAGGTCTGCCGGAGGCCGGCTGGGCCTTCGTGCGGTCCGCCCATGGCCAAGGCTTTGCCGGCGAAGCGCTCGCCGCCTGCCTTGCCTGGGCCGACAAAGTGGCGCGCTTTCCGCTCACCACCTGCATCATCGAGCCGCAGAACGCGCCGTCGATCCGGCTGGCCGAACGGGTCGGCTATGCCCGAGCCGCCATCATCGCCGGCACCGAGGGCACGCCGGTAGGCCTTTACGAACGCGCCCGGATCAAAAACAAGTAGCCCCGGAATCGGTGGATTCCGGGGCGCGTGTCTCAAACGGTCAGGCGCGATCAGCCGAACAGCTTGGTCGTGATCTTGGCAACGTGGGCGCCCTGGTAACGGGCAGCTTCCAGCTCGATCTCGGACGGCTGACGCGAGCCGTCACCGTCGGTGATGGTGGACGCGCCGTAGGGCGAGCCGCCCTTGACCGCCTCGACACCCATCTGGCCCTGGAAGGCATAGGGAAGGCCGACATAAGCCATGCCGTGATGCAGGAAGGTGGGGATCAGGCCGAGAATGGTCGATTCCTGGCCGCCATGCTGGGTGGCCGAGGCGGTGAAGGCCGAGGCGACCTTGCCGACAAGCTTGCCCTGCGCCCAGAGCGCGCCCGTCTGGTCGAGGAAGTTGCGCATCTGCGAGGCGACGGTGCCGTAACGGGTGCCGGCGCCAACGATGATGGCGTCGTAGTTGGCAAGCTCATCCGGCGTGGCGACCGGGGCCGCCTGGTCCATCTTGTAGTAGGACGCCTTGGCAACATCGGCGGGCACCAGCTCCGGCACGCGCTTCACATCAACGGTGGCGCCGGTCGAACGGGCGCCCTCGGCGACGGCGTTCGCCATCGTCTCGATGTGTCCGTAAGCAGAATAGTAGAGCACAAGAACCTTGGCCATATTACGCAGTCCTCAATGAAAGCCGGCTCGGCCGGCGAAAGCGGTGCCTTGAACTTAACCCTCCGAACGGTTACGCAAAGTCACGTAATGGGCGACACATTTTCCACGCTGGGTGAACGATCCACCCCTTTCTCCGGTTCATTTGCGCGTCCACATTGATCGAAACCGTTGCCGCGGCGTCGCGGCGTGCGCCTTTCCTGCTCTCATTCAGGGATTCGACCATGGAATTCGGCATCGACAGCTTCGTTTCGACCACCTGGACTCCGGCCAGCAAGACCGGCGATGCCGAGCGCATGGCACGGCTTCTGGAAGAGATCGAGACGGCGGAAGCTGCGGGGCTCGACGTCTTTGCCATCGGCGAGCATCACCGCGAGGAGTATCTCGCCTCGGCGCCTGCGGTGATCCTGGCCGCTGCGGCAGCCCGGACGAAGGCGATCCGCCTCGCCAGCGCCGTGACGGTGCTGAGTTCCGATGACCCGGTGCGGGTGTTCCAGCAGTTTGCCACCCTGGACCTGATCTCAAACGGTCGCGCTGAGATCATCGTCGGGCGCGGCTCGTTCATCGAGTCCTACCCGCTGTTCGGCTACGATCTCCGGAACTACGACGAACTGTTCAGCGAAAAGCTCGACCTGCTGCTGACCATCCGCGACAACGTCAACGTGACCTGGTCGGGCGAGCACCGGGCGGCGCTGACCGGACAGGGCGTCTATCCCCGACCGGTGCAGAAGCAGCTACCGATTCGCATCGGCGTCGGCGGCACGCCGGCCTCCTTCGCCCGCGCGGGATGGCTGGGCCTGCCGCTGGTGGTTGCGATCATCGGCGGCGAGCCGCATCGGTTCCGGCCGCTGATCGACCTCTATCGCAAGGCGGGCGCCGAAGCCGGCCATCCGCCCGAAAAGCTGAGCGTCGGCGTTCATGCGGTCGGCTTTCTTGCCGACAGCGCCGAGGAAGCCGCCGACATCTACTGGCCCGGTTACGAGCGCACTTTCTCGAAGATCGGTCGCGAGCGCGGCTGGGGGCCGACGACGCGCGCGCAATATGACGCCCTGCGCGGCCCGACGGGCGCTCTCATGATCGGCGGTCCGAACGAGATCATCGCCAAGGTCCGTCATGTCAACGAGTCGCTCGGCGGTGTGGATCGCCTCACCCTGCTGCTGCAAGGCCAGGAGCTTCCACACGCTGCGGCGCTGCACTCCATCGAGTTGCTCGGCAACAAGGTGAAGCCGGCGGTCAACGGCGGAACGGCCTGACCTGACCTCGCATCGCATCCATCTTAATGTGACTGACCGATCTGCGCGATCGTTCAGTTTTGAATGATGCTTTGCGAAAACGGGCAGTATGAATCGTTTTTTGTGCGCCTATATGGTTCTCCGGAAAACACCGGAGGCGACCATGCAAGACATCCTGACCTTCATCATCACGCGCGAAGGTCTGCGTCGGCCCAAGCCGATGCGGCCTTCCGTGGCCGACCAGCAGTTCTATGACACGGCGGCGCCCTTCGCCGTCACGCTGCACGCCGCCCGTCAGCGTCTCGCCCGTTGGCGGCACCGCCAGCCCCGACGCGAGATGGCCGGCGACTGAACACGGCATCGAGTCCGCCCGGCGCGGCTTGCATGTCGATCGACGGGCGGAACCAAGGCCGGCGGGACCAAACCGCCGGCCTTTTCATACGATGTTCTTCTCTCTCACCTGCCGCCCGTCGCGGATGCGAACCGGTGAGAGCTCCGACAGATCGAGGCTACGGTAGCCGCCGTAGACCACAAGTTCGGAGAGGCCACGACCGACGGCCGGCGCCTGCTGCAAGCCGTGGCCCGAAAAGCCGTTGGCAAGCAGGAAGTTCGGCAACTCCGGCATGGCGCCGAGCAGCACGTTGTCGTCGTGGGCGCACATGTCGTAATAGCCGGCCCAGGCTGCGCCCGGCTTGATGCGCTCGAAGGCGGGAACGCGCGTGGCGATCGTCGGCCAGATGTGGTCCTCGAACAGGGTCCAGTCGACGTCGAAGTCGTCCTCCACCTCCGGATCATCCTCACCGGAGGGCGCCCAGCCGCAGATGAAGCCGTCGCTATCGCCGCGCACATAGGTGCCGTTGGGGTCGATCAAAAGCGGGCAACGCTCGATGCGGTCCTCTGCCTTGAAGGTGAAGATCATCCGCTTCTTCACCTCGATGGGAATGTCGATACCGGCCGTGGCGGTGAGTTTGCGACCGTCAGCGCCGGACGCGTTGATCACCGTGCCGGCGGAGATCATCTCGCCATCTTCAAGGCGAACGCCAGTCGCCTTGCCGCCTTCGACTTCGATGGAGGCTGCGCGAGCGGGACGGTAGTCGACACCGAGCGATCGCGCCTTGCGGCGAAAGGCCTGCATCATGCCATAACCATCGAACCATCCCTCGCCGCTGCGCCCATAGCAGCCAGCCGAAAGATCCTCGACGCTGAGCCAGGGAAACGTGGCCGCGAGGGCGTCCGGTTCGAGGAAGGCGATGTCGGCTCCAAGCTCGACCTGAAGCCTGTGGTTCTCGACCAGCGTTTCCCTCCCGGCCTCGGTGGCGAGAAAGAGATAACCGTCCTCGTGGAAGCCGATGTCGGGCCTGTCGCCGTCGACTTCAAGAAGATCACCGATATTCCGAATGAATTCAATCCCGTGTAGGGAGATCTTGATGTTCACTGCCGTCGAAAACTGCTGACGGATGGAAGCGGCGGAAAGGGCGGACGCGCATTTGCGGTAAGATGGATCCTTTTCAAGCACCAACACCTTGCCGGAGAAGTCTGGGTTGACGGCAAGATGATAGGCGGCCGACGACCCCGTCACGGCGCCGCCGACGATCACGACATCATAGTGAGCCATTTGAGAACCTGATTGCCTGCGGGGGCGGAGCCGCCCGGTGAGGCCATCAGAAATTCTGCTTATCGCCCTGTCAAGCGGGCGATCGCCCAACGCTCCGGCATGTCATGCACAAACATTGCGCCGGTGCCTTGATAGAAGGCTTCGCGACACCCGTTCGAAAAAGGCTCCCGGACGACGAACGCCCAGGAGCTTCCTAGATCAGGTCTTGAAACCCCCATCAGTCGGCGGCCTTCTCGACATAGCGCGGGAAGATGCCGACAGGCGCCGGCAGCGCGACGCCGCCGACGAGAGCTTTGCCCTCGCCCAAGCTGTCGAAGGCGCGGCGATCGGCCGGCACCGCCAGGAGGTCGAGCAGCTTTTCCATCGACGAGGGCATGACCGGCTGGATCAGGATGGCAACGTTCCTGAGCAGCTCCGCCGTCACCCACATGATCGTGGCAAAGCGCGCCTCATCGGTCTTGCGAACCGTCCACGGCGCCTCGGCGTCGAAATAGCGGTTGGCCTCACCGAGCACACCCCAGATGGCATTGAGCATCTGGTGGATCTGCTGCCTCTCCATCGCCTCGCGGCAGACCGGCAGCAACTCGTAGACACTCTTGAGGATCGTCTGGTCAGCCTCAGTGAGCGCCCCCGGCACCGGCAGAACGCCGCCGAGATTCTTGGCGATCATCGACAATGACCGCTGAGCCAGGTTGCCGAGGTTGTTGGCGAGATCGGCGTTCATGCGGCCGACGATCGCCTCGTGGCTGTAGTTGCCGTCCTGGCCGAAGGACACCTCGCGCATGAAGAAGTAGCGCACCGGGTCGAGGCCGTAGGCGTCGATCATCTCCTTGGGACCGACGACATTGCCGAGCGACTTCGACATCTTCTCGCCGCGGTTCAGCATGAAGCCGTGAGCGAAGACGCGCTTGGGCAGCGGCACGCCGGCGCTCATCAGGAAGGCCGGCCAGTAGACAGTGTGGAAGCGGACGATGTCCTTGCCGATGATGTGCAGCGCCGGCCAGTATTTCCGGAACATCTCGCTGTCCACGTCGGGGTAGCCGACCGCCGTGATGTAGTTGGTGAGTGCGTCGACCCAGACATACATGACGTGCTTGTCGTTGCCCGGCACCGGGATGCCCCAGTCGAAGGTGGTGCGCGAGATGGACAGGTCCTTGAGACCGCCCTTGACGAAGCTCATCACCTCGTTGCGGCGCTCGTCAGGGCCGATGAAGTCGGGCTGCTCCTCATAGAGCTTCAGGAGCTTGTCTTCATAGGCGCTGAGACGGAAGAAGTAGCTTTCCTCCTCCACCCATTCGACGGGGGTGCCCTGCGGGCCGAAGCGGATACCGTCGTCGGAGACAACAGTCTCTTCCTCGCCGTAATAAGCTTCGTCGCGCACCGAGTACCAGCCGGCGTATTTGTTGAGGTAGATGTCGCCATTGGCCTCCATCGCCTTCCAGATCGCCTGGCAGGCAATGCGGTGACGCTCCTCGCTGGTGCGGATGAAGTCGTCATTGGAGAGGTTCAGGAGCGTTGCCATCTCCTGGAAGCGGGCCGAATTGCGGTCGGCGAGCTCGCGGGCGGTAATGCCCTCCTTGCGCGCCGTCTGCAGCATCTTGATGCCGTGTTCGTCGGTGCCCGTCAGGAAGCGGACGTCATGGCCGTCGAGCCGCATGAACCGCGCCATCACGTCGGTCGCCATCGCCTCGTAGGCATGGCCGATATGAGGAGCCCCGTTGGGGTAGCTGATCGCGGTCGTAATGTAGAACGTCGGTTTCATGAGTTCGCTTCAGGGTTTCGATGGTGCCGGACGGAAGGTCACAGGGCGCTTCCGAAAGGAAGGCCGGCGGCACATCCTGTGAATAGCTACTTAGCTACGCATCCCGCAAGGCTTTGCATCACCGAAATCACCGCCTGCCGCCGATCGAGGTTGATACCATCGGTCTCCGCGACGATGCGATTGACCGTCTCCCAGGCAGCGGCATAACCGTTGAGGCGATCAACGCCGCCCCTCAACGTCAGACGCATGTGCTCGGACAACCAGCCGCGGGCCAGGTCGGCGCAGAGGTCGAAGCTATCGGCTCCCTTTCGGCCGGCGACCGCATCGGCGAAGCGGTAGAGGCGCGGTCGGTCGAGACGCGGAAAGCCGTCGGCCAGCGAGCGGAACTGCCTATAAACCTCGAGGCCGTCGTTCTCGATGCACTCGATCGCCCGGCGCACTGACCCTTCGGCCAGCGCCGCCAGCGCCGGCTTGTCGCCCTCGGCAACCGAAAGGCCGAGCGAGGTCAGCGCCGCATCGAGATCGTCGGGGGTCAACGGATCGAGGGAGAGACGGCGGCAGCGCGAGCGGATGGTCGGCAGCAGTCGGCCGGGCGCGTGCGACAGCACCAGGAACAGCGACCGCTTCGGCGGCTCCTCCAGCATCTTGAGCAGCGCGTTGGCCGCCGAGACGTTCATGTCGTCGGCGGCGTCGACGATGGCGATGCGGTAGCCGTCGACGCCGGCGGCATTGCCGAAGAAGGTTACCGTCTTGCGGACCTCGTCGACGGTGAGCTGCGTCTTGACCTTCTTCGCCTTGTCGTCCCAGGGGCGGCGAAGATGCAGGAGGTTGGGATGGGCGCCTGTCGCCACCATGGCCGCGACGCGGTCGTTGGCGGGCAGCAGGCCGGCGGCCGGCGGTGGCGCCTTCAGGGGATCGGGGTGGCTCAGCGCGAAGCGCGCGAAGCGAAAGGCCAGCGTCGCCTTGCCGATACCCTTGGGTCCCGTCAGCAGGATGGCATGATGCAGGCGACCGCCGGCAAAGCCTTCGTGCAACTCGGCGGCAGCGACGGAGTGACCGATCAGTTCGGTCTGCTCGCGCGGCAGCGGCAAGCCTTCCAGCCAGTCGGCCTCGGTGGCGCGATCGTCCTCAATCGCCACGGGCGCCCTCCCCGAACGGCCCGAAGCGATCCAAGACCAAGTTCAGAATTTCGGCGGACACCACATCCTTCTCGCGGCTACCATCAATGACGACGCAGCGATCGGGGAAACGATCGGCGAGCGCAAGGAAGCCACGCCGCCGCTCCTCATGCACGGCGACGGCATCGCTCTCGAAGCGGTCGGCGCCCTCCGAACGATGGCCGACGCGGGCGAGCCCGACGGAGACAGGCACGTCGATCACGATCGTCAGATCGGGAATGGTGAAACCGATGGCCGCATCAACAAGCTCATCGACGACATCGGCGGGCAATCCGCCGGCCGTGCCCTGGTAGACGCGGCTCGAGTCGGCAAAGCGGTCGCAGATCACGAAGGCGCCCCGGTCGAGCGCCGGTTCGATCAGTTCGGCGACGTGGTCGATGCGGGCGGCGGCAAAGAGATAGGCCTCCCCCAGCACGCCGAGCGGCTTGGCCCGGCCGGACAGGAGAAGGCCGCGAATGGTCTCGGCCGCCGGCGAACCTCCGGGTTCGCGGGTCAGCACCACGTCAAGGCCGCGCGCCTGCAAAGCCGCCGCCAGCCGCTTCGACTGTGTCGACTTACCGGTGCCCTCGCCGCCCTCGAAGGTGATGAACCTACCCCTGGTGCCGGCCACGCAACGCTCCCAAGTTCACGATATCCTCGATCGATATAGACCCGATCGTTCTGTACCACCAGCCGGCGAACATCTCGGCAAAGCCGTCGAGGGCACGGTCGCGGATTTCGCCGCGCTCGATGTCGACGGCGGCTTCGAGCGGCACCGACTGATAGAGGCGGTCGCCGACGCGCACCTCGAGGCGGGCAAGGACCGCGCCACGCGTCACCGGCGCCGGCACCGGACCATCGTAGACAACGGCAAGGCGGAACTGGGAGCGGTCGCCAGTCGGCAGTGTCAGATTCACCGGCGCCCCACCAGCCGAGACGACGGCCACGTCGGGCATTTTGCCGCCGAATACCTTCACCCGGCCGATCTCGGCACCCGGTGGATAGATCTCGAACCGCCCGTATTCGGAGAAGGCGCCATCGATCAGCGCCTTGAGATCCTTGTCACGGTCGGCAAGCGAGGCGTAGCCGCTCGCCGCCAAGGTGACGCGACGATCGCCTCGGCCGGCCGTCAACAGGGCACCGAAACCGGCTGCCTCATCGAAGGCGAGTACCATGCCGTCAACGCCGGCAAGTTCCTTGATGAAACGCGTCTTGTTGGTCTGGTTGATCTTGTTCCAGAGGAACTCCGGCTGGCTGTAGAGCGCATAGCGGTCCGGATAGGCGGTCCTGATATGGCCGGCCAGCCGCAGCATGTCGGCCAGGGTGGTTTTCGCCTCGGGGTCGGCAAAGCCGGTCGGGTTGGCGAACCGGCTGCCCCTGAGGCCGACGCGCACGGCATAGGCGTTCATGCGCTCCGTGAAAGCGGCTTCCGAGCCGGCAAGACCTTCGGCCAGCGCGATGGCAGCGTCGTTGGCGTAATCAACGACCAGGCCGCGCAACAGATCGCCCACCGGCACGAAGGACTTCACCGCCGCGAACATGGTGGTGACGCGTGCCGGAGCGCCGCCGGTTCGCCAGGCATGTTCACTGACGGGATAAAGGGTGGTCTCGGTCACTTCGCCGGTCTTCAGCGCCTCGAAAACTACCGCGGCGGTGACGAGCTTGGCGAAATTGGCCGGCGCGAAGGGCTTATCCTCATCCTTGGCAATCAGCAGCGATCCGGTGGTCTCATCGTGAAGAGCGACGCGCGGCGCAACGCTTTCAAGCGCAACGGCGGGGCCGGACAGCAAGGCGGCGACCAGAAGGAGCGGCAGAACGAACCCACGCATGACGACGAAACCGGACCTCCCGCTTCCGGCCTCGACAGGCCGGACAATCCCCTCGCCGCGCGGCAAGCCGATCAGCGCAGGAGACGGGCTCCGTCGATGCCCGCCGCCTCGGCAGCGGCGATCGCCTGATCCGGAGCCACGGTCAAGGCCGTGAGGCGCATCAGCTTCATGTCGCGCCCGCCAACGGAAATGTCGGTGACGACCGGCGTTCCGTAAGCCGACAGCGCGGCGCTCACCTTGGCGACATTGTCGAGATTGCCGAACACGCCCAGCTGGACGACCGGCCCGGACGACACCTTGGCGGCGGCAGGCCTCGGATTGGACCCGGACATTCCCTCAAGCTTGTCCACCAGCTCCGACAGGCCGGTGCCGGCTTCGATGCCATCGACGGCCTGATAGGCCTGCGACACGCGGTCGGCGGCATAGCCCGATGCGTTGGGCGGCAGCGGCGGCAAGATGACGTCGCCGAACATGACGGTCGGCTGGTAGGTGTTGGCGCCGGGGTCGGTGAAGCTCATGCGCGGCTGCGGCAGCGGCGTGGCAGGCGCCGATGCGGTCGGCATGGCCGCGGACACGGCGGGCGCCAGCGAGGCGATCTGCGACTGCGCCACATAGTCAGCCGGATCGGCGGAGGCGATGGTGACGTAGTCGAAGGTCTCGACCGGACGGGGCAGCGGCACCACGTCGATCGCCGGCGCCGGGACACCGGCGACATCGGCCGGCGCAGCGGCAGCCATCACGGCGGGAGCGGCAGCCGGTGCCGCCTTCGGCGTTTCGGACCCGTCGAAGACGTTCATCATCGTCTTCACGCCCGGCAACGACTCGACGGCAGCGAGCATGACATTCGGCTTGTCGGCCTGCGGCTGCTCAAACGACGGACCACGATAGGACGCAAGAAGGAAGGCGCTGTCGTCGCCCTCGGTCGGCGCGGGGCCGACATACTCGACGCGAATCTTGGCGACACCGGCGCGCTTGACGCCGAGCATGTCGGCGGCGCGTTGCGACATGTCGAGCACGCGGTTGGAATGGAAGGGGCCGCGGTCATTGACGCGGACGATCACCGAGCGGCCGGTGGCGAGGCTGGTCAGCCGCGCATAGGACGGCAGCGGCATGGTGGGATGGGCGGCGGAAATCGAGGCGCTGTCGAAGACTTCGCCGTTGGCCGTGCGACGGCCATGGAAATCGGTTCCGTACCAACTGGCGAGACCGACGACCTTGTAGTCGGGGTCGACCCTCGGGACATAGGTTTTGCCAGCGATCCGGTAGGGCTTGCCGACCATGGCGCGGCCGCCACCCTTGGGAACAGCCTCCCCCATGGCCACGACGCGCGGGCTGGGCGCGACGCCATATTTGGGGTCAATCTTCGCCTTGGCGGATTTGAGAGGGCCTTGTTCGGTTGTTCCGCAGCCCGCCACGCCGATCGCCAGGACAAGTGATGTAGACATCACCGTCAGAAGCTTTTTCGTCGTCGAGCGCGTGCCGTTTCGCCCTGCAGTCATTCCGTACGCCTTGCCGTTCGAGCACTCATTATCATCGCGACCCCAGACGGCTGGCAGCCTTCCGGAGTCTTCCAAGACGGAGCGCCGCACTCTGGGTGCGTCAGCTCACTTTAGAACACCATCCCTAAGCTCTTGTTAAAGATGAGACGGCGGCTCGATGATGAATCCCCTGATCAATCCCTAGCGCCCGGCTTCGCAAAGGAAACCGGCAGCGTGCAATTTGTACATTCGTTCGGCAGGCCCGTAAAGGCAGCAAAGGATGTAGGCCATCGATTTCCTACACACAAAATGTAGTGTTTTCTCTCTGCAGACAGGGCGACTCGTCACAATCCTCGCGGGCCAAAACTGTTCGATTTCGGGAATCCCAGCGGCGGCAGCCGACCGGCGGTGGCGCGGTCGCCGATCCAGTCGGCGAGATCGGCCATCGTCCGTTGGAACACCCGGCCCGACGCGTCGGTCCAGACGAGGCCGCTTTCGGCCGCAAACACCCTGACGTCCGACACGCCGCCATCCTTGAACTTCTGGAGACGCACGCCCTTGCCACGCCCCATCTCCGCCACCTGAACAAGCGGGAAGATCAGGAACTTGCGGTTCTCGCCGATGATGGCGACATGGTCGCCTTCGACAGGAACCATCAGCTTGGCCTTCTGGCCGGCCGACACGTTCAGCACCTGCTTGCCCTTGCGGGTGGTTGCAACAAGGTCCGCTTCTGCGGTGACGAAGCCATAGCCGTCGGACGATACCACCAGGAGCTTGCGCTCCGGCTTGTGCACGAAGACGTCGACCACGTCGGCGCCGTCCTCCATGTCGACCATCAGGCGGATCGGCTCGCCCGCCGAGCGGCCACCCGGCAGCTTGTCGGCGCCGAGGGTGAAGGCCTTGCCGTTGTCGGCGAAGACGATCAGCTTGTCGGTGGTCTCCGCCTTGAAGAACAGTTTGAGCGCGTCGCCGGCCTTGAACTGCAGGCCGGACACGTCGGAGATGTGGCCCTTCAGCGTGCGAATCCAACCCTTTTCGGACACGACGACGGTGATCGGCTCGCGCTCGATCAGCGCTTCCATCACGTCGTCAACATCATGAGCGGGGCCGTCGCCGAAGGTCGTGCGGCGCTTGCCGATCTTGCTGTCGGCACCGAACTCCTTCTTCACCTCGCCGATCTGCCAGCGCACCGTCTTCCACTGCTTCTTCTCGGAGCCGAGCAAGTCCTCGATCTCGGCCTTTTCCTTGGACAGCTCGGCGTGCTCCTTGCGGATTTCCATTTCCTCGAGCTTGCGCAGGTTGCGGAGGCGCATGTTGAGCACGGCATCGGCCTGCGTTTCGGTCAGGCCGAAAGCGCGGATCAGTTCCGCCTTGGGCTCGTCCTCCTCGCGGATGATGCGGATCACCTCGTCGAGGTTGAGGTAGGCGATGATGAAGCCTTCGAGCAGCTCCAGGCGGGCGTTGATCTGGTCGAGCCGATGCTGTGATCGGCGGATCAGCACCTCGCGCCGATGGGCGAGCCACTCGATCAGCACCTGCCGCACGCCAAGCACGTTGGGCACCTGGCCGCGCGACAGCACGTTCATGTTCATCGGGAAGCGGCTCTCGAGTTCCGACAGGCGGAACAACGCTTCCATCATCAGCTTGTCGTCGACATTGCGCGATTTGGGCACGATGACGACGCGGACGTCAGTGGTCGACTCGTCGCGGACATCCTCGACGAGCGGCACCTTGCGATCGGTGATCAACTCGGCGATCTTCTCGATCAGCTTGGCCTTCTGCACCTGATAGGGAATCTCGGTGATCACTACCTGCCACATGCCGCGATCGAGATCCTCGCGGTGCCAGCGGGCGCGCACGCGGAAGCCGCCACGACCGGTGCGGTAGGTTTCGAGAATGCTCTCGGCGCTTTCGACGATGATGCCGCCGGTCGGGAAGTCTGGTCCTCGGATCGGCCCCTGATCGCGATCAACAAGGCCTTCTACCGGTGTGTCCGGCGCGTCGATCAGCTTGATAGCGGCGTCGCAGATCTCGGCGACATTATGGGTCGGGATATTGGTCGCCATGCCCACGGCGATGCCGGCCGACCCATTGGCGAGGAGGTTCGGGAAGGCGCCAGGCAGAACCACTGGTTCCTTGTCGGCCTGATCGTAGGTCTCGCGAAAATCGACCGCGTCCTCGTCGAGCCCGTCCAGCAACAGGCGAGCCACCTCGGTCATGCGCGCTTCGGTATAGCGCTGGGCGGCAGCGCTGTCGCCATCGATGTTGCCGAAGTTGCCTTGGCCGTCGACCAGCGGATAGCGCTGGGAGAAGTCCTGGGCGAGACGCACCATCGCCTCGTAGACCGCGCCGTCGCCATGCGGGTGATACTTGCCGATGACGTCGCCAACCACGCGGGCGCACTTCTTGAAGGCGTTACCGGGGTCGAGGCGGAGAAGGCGCATGGCGTAGAGAATGCGCCGGTGCACAGGCTTCAGACCGTCGCGCACGTCGGGCAGCGCCCGGTGCATGATGGTCGACAAAGCGTAGGCGAGATAGCGCTCCTCGAGCGCCTCTCGCAGATTGATCGGCTCGATGCCGTCCGAGGGAATCAGTTCCTTGCCCATGGCACGATGGGTAGAATCACCCCCGACCAAGTGCAACAGAATGGCAAGCGTTATCGGCCGTTGTACACGTTTTGTCCACGACTAGTGATCAATCGGCCACGAGCGGCGCCGTCTTCGCCTCAAGCACCTTCACCGCGTCGGCCGGCTTCAGATGCACCTGAAGGCCACGCTGGCCGCCATTCATGTAGACGGTGTCATGGGCAAGAGCCGCTTCCTCGAAGGCGGTTGGCACACGTTTCTTCTGGCCGAAGGGCGAGATGCCGCCGACATGGTAGCCGGTGACCCGCTCGGCATCGGCCGGCTTCATCATCTGCGCCGATTTGCCTCCGAAAGCCGCCGCCAGCTTCTTCATGCTGACCTCGTGATCGGACGGCACGACAACGCAGACCGCCTTGCCATCCACCTCGGCCATCAGCGTTTTGAGGACCCGGAACGGCTCGGCGCCGATCGCCTCGGCCGCCTGCATGCCGATGCGGTCGGCGTCGGGGTCGTAATCATAGGTCACCGTCTCGTAGGCGACGCGCGCCTTGTCGAGAAACTGGGTGGCGCGGGTGGTGCGAGACATCGAAAAAGCCTTGTTCAGCAAATGGGGTCAGGCGGAGAGCCCGGACAGAAAATCTGTGAGCCGGCGATTGACGGCCACGGCCGCCTCGACATGTGGCAGGTGGCCGATATCGGGCAGGACGAAGCGCTCGCCACCCACAGCGGTGAGCCGCTCCTCATCGAGCGGATTGACGGCATCGCCGGCGCCCCAGACAACGAGGCGCGGCAGACCAGCGTCGGCGACTTTTCGGAAGGCTGCGTCCGCCTCGGCTGAGATCGCCGTCATTTCCGAGGCAATGCGCGATAGCGCGGCGCGACGGCCCGGTTTTTCGAGTTCGTCGAGCATGTAGAGCGCCAGGCGCCGGTTGGCGAGGCTCTTCCTGACGAACAGACGCTGGAGCAGATGCTCGGTCGCCTCGACGTCGGTGAGCGTCGGCAAGGTCTCGACGAAGACGCGCGGTACCGGCCGGCCGAGGCCCGAGGCCGCGAGAGCGGTCAGGGACCGGATACGATCGGGATGGCGGGCTGCGAAGACGCCCGAGACCGCGCCGCCCAGGGAATGGCCGACCATGTCGACCCGGCCGACGCCGACGGCATCGAGCGCCCAGCAAATGGCATCGGCGAAGGCTGCGGCCGATGGCACTCCACCCTCCACCCAGGGCGAGGCCCCATGGCCCGGCAGGTCGAGCGACCAGACGTCGGCGACCGCCGACAGGGCCGGCTGGTTGGCCGTGAAGGTGCGCCGGTCGGCGCCGAAGCCGTGAACGAGCAGAAGAGGCGCGCCGTTGCCACCCGAATGATGGAGACGAACCTCGAAGGCGGCGGGAGACAGGGTGGACAATCGCAACTCCGAACGGATGCGCGGACAACGCAGATTGGCCGCTTGTCGCTTGAAGGGCAAGGGTAAAGCAGTCCGACCTAGTCACTTTCACTTATACTTGACTCATTTATTCAAGTTATGCTCCCTATCGGCGAGTTTCATCGCCGGAAGCCCATCATGACCGCGTCCCACCTTCCGCCCGAAAGCTGGCCTGCCCAGGATGTCGAGGATCTCCTGGTTCTCGTGCGTTTCCTCGGCGAGGACAAACACCGGAGAGCCGGTGGCGCTCCCGCCTCGCAACGGGCGGATGCCCTCGCCTGCCGCCGACTGACCGAGCGATGCGCGCTGGTGCCCCGCCCGCGTGCGCCCGGCGGCTACATGGCGAGCCTCATTGGGTTCTCGCGTCTCTATCGGTTTGTCCATGCGCCGGTCGGCGTTGCACCGGGCATGCCGGTCGACCGCGAGGTAGAGGTGCGGCGCGCCGTGCTGGAGGCGCTCGATCCGCCCGATCGCCAGGAGGTGGAGGCGCGCATGTGTGCCGAACTGGTCGAGATGCGTGCCGGCATCTTCCGCTGCGCCCATGCCGACCTCTGCGCCGGGCGCGGCTGCCCCTTCGAGCTGGAAGTCTCGGCCGAGGCGGTCGACCGCGCGCTCTGCACTCTGCTGCCCAAGGGGAACTGACATGCTGGGCAAGCCCGTCTTTTCCCTGCCGGGACCAGTCGAGGCCGCGACTTCGCTGTCCTCTTTCTCGCCCGACCGGCCGCCGCTCCGCCCAGTTCGTCACGAACGGCCAAAGATCTGGGATCTGCCGAAGAGCTGTCATTGCGTGACCCTCGGCACCTGCCTGACCTTGGCGGAACTGCGCAAGACGGCGAAGCGGCTCGGCCTCTTCCACGGCATCGAACAGATGACCGACTATGAGCTGCACGGAGCTTTCGTGCATGCCATGTCGACCCGCAACCGAGCCTCCAACGCCGTCCAGAAACTGCTCGACGCCAACCACGCCGGCGCGGTGCGCAAGGCATCGCGCTGCCATTCGGAAGAGGAGCTTTCGGCGTTCTGGGATCGCGAGGTAGCGGAGGGCCAGATTGCCGGCGCCTTTTGGGCGGTGATGAGCCACGTCCATCTCGGCGGCGCGCTGGAAGTGCGCGTCTTTGGCGAGGTGCACATGATGTCGCATCTCTGCGGCGCCTCGCATCGGGGCGACGCCCGCGCCCGTTCGCTGGCCGAACAGCAATGCGCCGCCCTGGTCCGTCGGCTGGAACAGGCCAGCGCCGGCCATTTGGAAGCGCTGGCCAGTCGCGACCGGGAGATCGAACGCCTGACCCGTCTGGTGTCTGGTATAGAGCCCTTCGTGCGGGAGGCGGCGACGCTACGCGCCCGCGTCGCCGAACTGGAGGGCGGGGAGCAAACGGCACGCCTTGCCGACAAAGCGGATGACCTTGCCCGCCGGCTCGATCTCGCCCTTCGCCGTAACGACCGACTCGCCGCCGAGGTTGACGCGCTGACTGGCCGGCTTGCCGCCGCGGAGGCGCGAGCCGAGGATCTGTCCGACCGGCTGGCCGAGGCTTCGCCCTGCACTGTCGGCGCCTGCGCCGAAGACTGCCCGTTCAACCTCGAGGGACGATGCATCGCCTATATCGGGGGGCGACCGCGCACCGTGTCGCGCATGCGCGACCTCGTCGAACGCTGCCGGGGTTCCCTGATCCACCATGACGGCGGCGCCGAGCAGTCGGCCGAGACGCTGGACGGCGTGCTCGTTCGTGCCGACGTGGTGATGTTCCCGGTCGACTGCGTCAGCCATACCGCCGTCGAGAAGCTGAAGACGATCTGTGGCCGCATGAACAAGACCTATCTGCCGCTGTCCTCGGCAAGCTACTCGTCCTTCGCCAGCGAGCTCGCGAGGGTGTAGGGGGACGAACGGCCTATCCTTCCCTGCCCAGCGCCTGTTACCCTCGCCGGCGGCGGGCATTGGACGCCCGGAACAGGAGAGCGCCTTGCAGCGGGTGACCATCACACTGGATGACGACCTCGTCGAGGAAATCGATGCCTTCATCGCCCGGCGCGGCTATCAGAACCGCTCCGAGGCGATCCGCGATCTGGCGCGTACCGGTCTTGGGGAACTGGCGATAACCGACGATCCCGAGCGTGACTGCGTCGCCGCCGTGGTCTACACCTTCGACCACGAGAAGCGCGAACTGGCGCGGCGGCTCGCGGCGGTGCATCACCACCACCACGACCTCTCGCTGGCCACGACCCACGTCCACCTCGACGAGGCCAACTGCCTGGAAGTCACGCTCTTGAGGGGGCGGGCGGGCGAGATCAGCCATTTTGCCGAGCATCTCACCGCCGAGCGGGGCGTCCGCTATGGCCGGGTCGTGGTCGTGCCGATCGAGGGAAAAGTCGAGCGCCCGGCGGAACACGGCCACACGCACGACACATCGGACTGAACCGGACGCAGGCCAAGACCACCTTAGCCTTTTACCGTATTGCGCCAGTATGATGATTTTGTATTTTTCTCATACCAACGCAACACGGAAAGATCAATGCGCACCTTGGCTGCCGTCGCGACGCTGATCGCCCTCACCTCGCCCGCCTTTGCCCATTTCCAGGAAATCCTGCCGTCCGAGGACGTGTTGCCCGACGGTGGCAAGGTCACCGTCGACCTCGTCTTTACCCATCCGATGGAACGCGGCCCGACCATGGATATGGCCAAGCCGGTTCGAGTCGGCGTCGTCACGGAAAAAGGCGTCGAAGACCTCTCGAGCTCGCTCAACGAGGCTCCGATCGACGGCAAGCAGGCCTGGCGCTTGGAGCGCGCCATCGCCGAGCCGGGCGCCCAGGTGCTGTTCGTCGAACCCAAGCCCTATTGGGAGCCGGCCGAGAACAAGTACATCGTCCACTATGCCAAGGTGGTGGTGGACGGCTACGCCTCCGGCGAGGGCTGGGATCGCCTCGTCGGCCTGCCGGTAGAAATCGCGCCGCTCGTCCGACCGACCGGCCTTTGGACCGGCAACCTGTTCCGCGGTCTCGTGCTCAAGGACGGCCAGCCGGTGCCCGGCGCCGAAATCGAGGTGGAATGGGTCAACGATGGTTCGGTGACGCCGCCCAACGAGGCCTTCATCACCCAGGTGATCAAGGCCGACGACATGGGCGTCTTTTCCTATGCGATGCCCAGGGCGGGATGGTGGGGCTTCGCCGCCCTGATCGATGGCCCGGAGGCTCAGTCGCCGGACGGCACACCGGCCGCCACCGAGCTCGGCGCGCTGATATGGGTGAAGACGACCGACATGGGCAGCTCGAAGTGACGACGGAAACGGAGGCCTGACATGGCGCATATTCCCGACGGCGTCCTGTCTTTGCCGGTTCTCGCCGCAGCCACGTTGGCCGGTGCCGGAGGCCTCGCGCTGGGCGTTCGCCAACTGGGTGATCGCGACATTCCACGGACGGCGCTGCTCGCCGCCGTGTTCTTCATCGCCTCGTCGCTTGCCGTCCCGCTTGGCCCGACGTCCGTTCATCTGTTGCTCGGCGGGTTGATCGGGCTCATGCTCGGCTGGAAGGCGTTTCCGGCAATCTTTGTCGGTCTGCTGCTGCAGGCATTGTTGTTCGGCTTCGGTGGACTGACGGTGCTCGGCGTAGACCTCCTCAACATGGCGCTGCCGGGCGTGCTTCTCGCCATGGCGGTTCGTCCGTTCGTCCGCGCCGGGCGTCCGGCACAAGCCGCGGCGCTCGCAGGTGGCGCCGGTGCGTTGTCGGTGCTCATCACGGCCGGGTTGGTTGGCCTGGAAATCGCTTTGTCGGAACCGTCCTTCGCCCCCGCCATCGGCGTGATGGCCCTCGCCTACCTGCCGCTCGCCGGCATCGAAGCCTTGGTCACCGCTTTCGTGACGCTCTATCTTCTCAAGGTGAAACCGGAGATGATCGGGGCGTCCGCCTTCATCGGAAGCTCTCCGTGATCCGCCGCCTCGCCTCCATTCTGGCCGCCCTCGCCTTTCTCGTCCTGCCGGCCGAGGCGCATCGTCTCAAGCTGTTCGCGCAGGTGACCGGCGGCACTATCGCCGGCTATGCCTTCTACATCGGCGGCGGACGTCCCGAAGGCGCCGACATTCTCGTGGCAACACCGGACGGCAATGAGATCGGCCGCCTCAAGACCGGGACGGATGGCGGCTTCAGCTTCACGCCGCCGCAGCCTGGCCGCTACCGCCTGACCCTTGCGGCAGGAGACGGCCATTTTGCCAACCTCGACATATCGACGGATGGGGCGCCGGCCGTTGCCTCCCCCACCCGCGCCGCCCCTTCGGCATCTGCCCTACCGGGCGATTTTGACGCCCGCATCGCCCAAGCGGTCGACGCGGCGGTGGCGCGGCAGATCCGGCCGCTGCTCGAGGCCTATGACGCCGCCGAAGGGCGCGTTCGCTTCAACGATCTTGTCGGCGGCCTCGGCTGGATCGCAGGCCTTGCCGGCCTCTGGGCCTGGTTCCGCTCACGCCGGAGCGGCCATGGCAACTGACGTGACCTATGCCGAAGCGCCCGTCTCCCCCCTCGACAGGCTCGATACGCGCACCCGTATCGTCGTCGCCGTGGCTCTGGTTCTGGCGCTGGTCAGTCTCCGGTCCTGGATGCTTCTCGGAACGGCAATCCTCCTTGGTCTGGCCCTTACGATGCTGGCCGGTGTCTCGCCCCGGCAGACGGTCCGCCGACTGCTGCATGTCGAAGGTTTCCTGCTGATCCTGTTCGTTGCGCTACCTCTCCTGACGTCGCTTCCACCCTTCATTGAGGTCGGGCCGCTCAGCCTGTCCGTGCCCGGTCTTGAGCGGGCGGTGACGCTGGTCCTGCGCATCAGCGCGGCGGCGCTCGTCGTGCTGCCTCTCGTTTCCGGCCTGACGCCCATCCGTCTGGGCCATGCCCTTGGCCGGTTCGGCCTGCCAGCACGCCTCGTCCAGGTTTTTCTATTCTCGATCCGTTACATCGAACTCCTGCGCGCCGAGGCGCGGCGCCTCCACGACGCCATGCGCCTCAGGGGTTTCAGGCCCGCCACCAACCTTCACACCTTGAAAAGCTACGGTCACTTCATCGGTCAGTTGCTGGTCCGCGCCGTTGAGCGGGCCGAGCGGGTCGACGAGGCGATGCGCTGCCGGGGCTTCGCAGGACGATTTCCGCTTGTTACGCTCGAACGGCTCGGGCTTGTTGACTTCGTCGCGGCCGCGTTGACCGCCCTCCTGGTCAGCACTGCCCTCCTCATGGACCGCCTCTGATGAGCGCGCTTCTCGATCTCTCCGGGGTAAGTGTCCGACGCAGCGGCCGACTGGTGCTCGACCGGGTCGATCTCCGGCTCGACAGCGGCGAACGACTGGCACTGGCGGGCGCCAACGGGGCCGGCAAGACCACGCTGCTGCGGGCCATCGTCGGGCTGGAAGCGGTTGAAACTGGTAAGATATTGGCCTTCGACCGTCCTCGGCGCGACGATGGCGATTTTCGCGATCTGCGCCAGAGGGTCGGCTTCCTGTTCCAGGACTCCGATGACCAGTTGTTCGCGCCCACGGTGATCGAGGATGTAGCCTTCGGTCCGCTCAACCTCGGCTTCACCCCGGCCCAGGCGGTCGAACGGGCGAAAGCGGTGTTGGCCGACCTCGATCTCCTATCGCTCGAGCGACGCGTCACCCATCATCTATCCGGCGGCGAGAAGCGGCTGGTGGCCTTGGCCGGCGTGCTGGCCATGGACCCGGACGTGCTGCTGCTCGACGAACCGACCAACGCGCTCGACGAAGCGCATCTTGCCCGTCTCACCGCCATTCTCGCCGAACTGCCTGTCACGATGATCCTCGTGTCGCACGACGCGCATTTCCTGGCGACGCTGTCGACGCGGGCCGTGTTGCTCGAAGACGGCCGCCTGAAGCCCGCGGTGGCGCATCGCCACCAGCACCGGCACGACCACGTGCATTTTCATCCGGTCGATGAGAACTAGACAGCCCGTTGAGCGACTGTAGCGCTGCCGAGGGGATCATCTTGCCTCAGGCGACGCCGAGCTTGTGATGTCTCGCCTTGCGCCAGCGTTGCGGAACCAGTTTGGCCGTATCATCTGATGCCATGCCGAATGCGCGTTGTCTTGACTCAATGCCGAGTAGGTCGACCGGAAATCGGGCGGCGATATGAATGCTATACGAACGACCTCATCGCCGCCGCTTCTTGGCTGACGATCGACCGAACCCACGACTGCGCGGGATCAACATCGAACTTGGCGTGCCAGACGGCAACTACCTCGAACTGTGGACTTGCAAAGGGTAGAGTGTAGCTGGTCAGGCCAAACGTTTTTGATAGCACGCGAGCCGAAAGACTTGGCACATTGGCTAGCAGGTTCGATGACTTCAGGAGATGCGGCAACGTAGAAAAACGCTCCACCACGACAGCAACCCGTCGCGTCGCGCCTAAAGTGCGAAGGGACTCATCTATAAGGCCGCTCGATAGGCCGTTCGCAGAAACAAGCGCGTGTGGGGTCCCCGTGTACACACTGAGGGGCATCACACTGTCTGCTCCGGTAGCAGGGCTTCCGGAAAGGACGACGAAGCTTTCGGTATATAGAGATTGGACACGATGACGCGCTTCCCGCCGGGACGGTCGCGCACAGATGACGAGATCGACGAGGTCATCGTCAAGCATCGAGGTAGCATTGCTATAGTCTCCGGCGCGGATGATGAAGTCCATATTTGGCGCCTCGTCTTGGAGCCGGCGGATCAATCGCGGACCGAGGTTGATCTCGATATCGTCCGTCATGGCAACGCGTACCGTTCGATAAGCTGTCGCAGGTTCGAACTCGTCGCCAGTCAAAATGGCCGCGTTGATCTCCGCTAAAGCGGGGAGGATTCGGTCGTAAAGATGTTGCGCGAACGGAGTCGGCATCAGCCCCGATTTTCCGCGAACGAAGAGATCTGCCCCGAGGACCGTGCGAAGTCGAGTCAGCGCCATACTGATGCCGGAGGGGCCAAGATAGAGGCGTCGTGCTGCTCCCCTGACACTGCCTTCGCGCATGACCGCAGAGAAGACCAGAAGCAGATTTAGATCCACGCGCCGCAGTTCGCGTTCATTAAACGTGCCCCAACGACCGTAAAGCTGTTCATCTAGCGTGAATTTGCTCTTCATGATGATCAATTTGCCTGAAACCGCTCGGCCGCGCGATAACAATCTTCCCAGCGGGATCAAGAAGGCGGGCCGAAATGACAGCAACGATGACAGTCGCGGAGATTATGCGTTACGGCGACGACGCTTTTGAGGTGCGCCAAGCGCCGCGCCCGGTCGCTGCCAAGGGCGAGCTGCTTATTCGTAATCACGCCGCCGGAGTCAACAACATCGACCTAATGATCCGGCGCGGCGAGCTCGCAAAGGCCGTACCGCTGCCGTTCATCCCAGGTGTGGAGGGAGCAGGCATAGTCCAAGAAGTGGGCAGCGGGATTTGCGATTTCGAGGTCGGACAGCGGGTCATGTGGTTTGGCCCCCTGTCGGCGGGCGGCTACGGACAGTTCGTTTGCGTTGATGCCCGCTATGTTGCGCCGATAGGCGAGGAGATCACATTCTCCGCTGCGGCAGCCACGCCGGTCGCCTATGTCACAGCCCATCATATGCTTTTCGACTACGGAAGACTGGAGGCAGGAAGCTGGGTGCTCGTGCGCTCCGCGGCGGGCGGGGTGGGAGTGGCAGCCTTGCAGCTCGCTCGAAACGCAGGTTTCAGAACGATCGCGTTAACTGACAAAGCAAAGCATCACTTCGTCTTGGCCAACGGCGCCTCTGCGGCCTTCGATTACAAGGAAGCTTCGGTGTTCGACCAGGTGATGAAACTAACTGGCGGCCGTGGCGTCGAGCTCTGTCTGAATGCGGTTGCGGGCTCGACCATAGCGGAAGACTTGATGTTACTATCCCCAATGGGGCAGCTGATAAGCTTCGGCCACCTCGCCGGTCCCCCAACAGGAAGCGCCGCCGACCTTCTTATGACTCATTTCACCAAGAGCGTCGGAATTCGCGTGTCGGACATCTACACGTATTATACGATCGATCCAGCAGGACTATCTGCTACTCTTGCCAAGATGGCCACCGACCTGCGGGGCGGCCGCATCGTTCCCCAAGTGTTCGACGTTCAACCGCTCGCTGCCGTGGCAAAAGCCCACGCAAGCTTGGAGACCGGCGCAGTCCGGGGGAAAGTAGTGATCTCAACTGACTGAGTTCTGGGTTCGGAGACAGGCCTCGGCCAGGACACCACTTCAGTCTCTACGGTAGGTTCGACCTCGATCTGCACAGCCGGATAGATTTCGGCAAAATCGATGCCTGAGGAGCGGTGCAGGAAGCGCGCGAGGCAAAGCTCAGGCGCGATATCCTAACTTTATTGGCTCCTCAAGAGGTCGAAACTGAAGGGCAGCGGCGAACACCTACTTCAGCGTCACGCCGAGGCTTGCAAACCGGCGCAGGCTGATGCGTTGCCCGCAACAGAGGACCTTGACGTTGCCCTGATACGCAGCGCCGGGTCCAACAACTTTCTTTGCGATTTCATGGCGGAAGCCATTCACAACGGTGCGGAAGGCACACGCTTTTACTCGCCGATGCGATCCGCCACCGCCACCTCGACGACTGCCTCGCCGTCATGAACAGCGTTGGCGGCGCGACGCTGGCACCTTCACCGGCGAACTCGTACGTGCCATGGTCGAAGACCTGACGACAGCGGACTTGATCAAAAAGACCATATCTCAAGCGAATATCAGGAGGCCCTCGGCGGCGTCTGGAATCAGGCGGGCCTCAATTGTTAAACTGGATCGACTATGCGGAGGAGCGCAGCCAGCCGCTCGGGTGCCCGCGCCCCCCAACTGCCTCACGACTCAGCGGCCATAACGCTCGATGACCTCGGCGAGTGGCACGTGTCCGCGGCAGACGCCGGTGTCAGGCGGAATCTCGCCACTCTCGACGGCGGTTGCGTAGAGGACCGCAGGATCAGCCTCCAGCCGAGTTCTGAGGGCATTCAGGCGCGGCCAGCGTGCTCGCTCCGCGACGTCGTGGAAATCGAGCCAGCGGGCGATGCCAATGAAGAGGGCATCGGCGAGGGTCGGTTTTTCGCCGGCCAAGTAGGACGCGTCGCCGGCCATAGCCTCAAGCTTATCGTGGCGCTTGATGACCGCATCACGGCCCCAGCGACGCAGCGCCATTTGCAGAGATGGATCTGGAGGCCGCATTTCGAGAGCCGCCCAAAGCGGCGAAAAGGCGCCGGTAAAGCCCGTGTTTATGAAACCCATCAGCTGGTGCATCCGGTCGATCTGGGGCGAAAGCGGGTCGAAGCTGATGCGCCGCTCACAATCTCTCGCCTCGAACCAGTGTGCGATCGCCATTGTTTCGGTAAGTGGGTCACCGCGATCGGTGACGAGCACAGGGGTTTCATGACGGGCATTGAGACGCGCGTAGGCGGGCTCGTGCATTTCAGAGACCATGTCGACGCGGCAAAGACGATAGGGCTTGCCAAGCCACTCGAGCGCGGCGATCAGGCCCATGGAACTTCCCAAAGGGAAGCCATAAATGAGGATTGGTTCCATTGTCATCCCATGACTTCTGTTGATCACGCTGCGCAGCGCACGCGAAGACTAGTTCCCTGGACGGACAAGTAAACTACGCACCTTTTTGCAACCATGAGGCACCCATGAAGAATCTTGTCTCGCGCTGTCCTATCGAAGAAGCGATGCAGACGTTGAGCGGGCGCTGGCCGGGTCTCCTCATCTACTATCTACAGCAGGGGACGAAGCGCTTTGCCGATTTGCGTCGCGATAATCCGACCATCTCGCACAAGATGCTGGCGCTCGAGCTCGGCAAGTTGGAGCAGGCAGGCATCGTGCAGCGGACCGAGTTCGAAGGTTATCCTCTGCGGGTCGAGTATGATCTTACCCCGGCTGGCCGTAAGTTGGTGCCGCTCCTGGATGCACTGGGCGACTGGTGGGCAGAGATGCATCTACATCAACCAGGCACGACCACGACCTGAAGGCATGACACGGCAACTTGAGCGTTCGAGGGCGGGGAGTGTGGTATCTCGACTTGCCGAGCGATGGTCCCAAAGCGGACATGCCGCGCCTCGATACTCTCCGCTCAGCATGTCTCACGGGGTCGCCTCAATCTGCTGCCGCTTGTCGGCAGGAGCATCGCTATGCCCTCTGAGCCTTTCCAAGGCATCGGACCATCTTCATCGAAATACCCTGGCGGTCGGCCCATCGTAGTCCAGCGTTGCCAAGGTAATAATCACCTTGGCGGCCTGCTGCACGGTCCAGGCCCCTGGTGTTCTTGAGATCGGTTGCGGTGTAGCCGGGGCCTGCCGAATTAACCTAGATGCCCTGAGGGGCAAGCTCCTTGGCAAACGCCACGGTTATCGCGCTCAAAGCACTTTTTGCGCTTCCATGGCTCATCGTGTTGACGGGATAGCTGGCACTGGTGAGATCGAGTCCACGCCCGAAAGATGCGGAGTAGCTCCTCACCATCACAATGCGAGCGGCTGGTGAAGCCAGAAGCAACGACAGAATGCCTGAGTGACCCGGATGGGCCGAAAACATTGACGTCGTACGTGGCTTGGATGTCGGCAAGTTGCTGCTGACTTGGAGGGAGATCGGATCGGATCGCGATACCGGTGTTACTTAGGAGGACGTCAAGACCGGATCCTGCCGCTTCGACAATCTTGGCAGCGGCCGCCACGCTCTCATCGCTTGTGACGTCGAGTTCAAGCCAGCGAACGTCCAGTCCCTCGGCAGCCAAGGTCTCAGCTGACACCTTTCCTCGATCTGCATTCCGAGCGCCTAGCCAGACCTTGCCCCCCTGAGACCGGCAGTTGCCTCGCAACTGCCCGGCTAATAACCTCATTTACCCCGGTTACCAGCGCGGTTTTCGATGTAGCCATTTTCGCACTTCTGTTGGGAATGCTGCTTCCGACAAATGACTGTTCGGGGAGAATGTCGCGCGCCAAACTCTCTCTGCTTTTGACCGATCCTCTCATTGGATTGCTGTGATGCGTGGGTGGTGCGCAACACTGGCATGATGAGCAAGGCGCTAGATGAGCTACTCCACCGGCTCGTCGACGAGGCCGGTCACCGGCGCCGTCGAGCCGCGCACGATCAACCGGCCGGACAGCATCACCTTGCGGGCCGGCGCCTTTGGCGCCTTCAATCGGTCGAACAGCAGCGTCATCGCCATGCGGCCGATGTCGCCGACCGGCTGCTCGATGACCGTGAGGCCGGGACCGACCAACTCCGACCACGTCTCGTTGTCGAAGCCAGCGATGGCGACGTCCTCCGGCGTGCTGAGTTGCAGCCGGCGCATCGCCTTGACGACGCCAAGCAGCATCAGGTTGCTCGACGCGATGACGCCGTCCGGCCGATCGGGACGGGAAAACACCTTGAGGATCTCGCGCTCGGCCGCCTCGGCATTCGGCGCCACGAAGAAGGCCTCCGATGACAGGCCGAGCGATGCGGTTGCCGAGATATAACCAAGATGGCGGTCGACCGCCGTCGACGACGTGTTGCCGAACAGGCCAACGATATGGCTGCGGCCGATGGCGTGAAGATGACGGACGAGGGTGATCGTTGCCTGTTGGTTGTCGAGAACGACGCTGTCATGATGGCCGACCGGCCCACCGCGATCGACCAGAACCACCGGAAACGGCAGATCGTCATCGGCCAGCCGTTCGAGACCACCGCGAGTCGGCGCCCAGATCAGGCCGGTGACTCGCTCCTCCTCCATGAGGCGCAGATACATTGCCTCGCGGTCGGCACTCTCATCGGTGTTGCAGAGGATGACGCGCATGCCAGAGCGATAGGCCTCGTCTTCGACCACCCGGCTCAACGCGGTGAAGAACGGACTGCGAATATCGGCCACCATAAGGCCGATGGTCTGGGAGTGTTGAGAGCGCAATCGGCGGGCCGAAAGGTTGGGTCGATAGCCCGTTGCCGCGATAGCTTTCTCCACTCGCTCACGCAGCTCAGGACTGACCGGTCCGTTGCCGAACACCCGCGAGACGGTCGCGACCGACACACCGGCTCTCTGAGCCACGTCCTTGATACTAACCGCCATTTTGAAAAGGTCCCATGACCCTGACCCAGGTTTCCCGATGGCGCCCTCCACGCCCTCGAAACCACTGAAAAGGATTACAGGAAGCTTGCTCAGGCGCACCAATTTGAAATCAGTAATTTTTCTGATAGGATTCTCAAATGGTCTACCAAGTTCTGGGACAAGAGCGGCCAAATTCCCCGGAACTCGTCGATTTCACCTTTTCTATCAACGCCTTTTAGAAGAATTTTGGTGCGTCTGTAGTACCACTACGCACTGGGAACTTAATCGGTTCAACGCTTGACCGTTGGCCTGAAAACGATCCCATATGCAGCAGGACAAAACAGAGCGGACCACGAAAGGTCCTCCACAGACCGCCTCGCCCTCTGGGTCAGAAAGCCCGACCGACGAAAGCTGAATGCGGCAAACGTCGGCGGAACAAACAGAACGCCTTCTGGACGAATGCTTGGAGACAGGAGAAGAACATGCCTATCAACAGCCCGGCAGATCTCGACGCACTGGTTTCACGCGTCAAGCGCGCCCAGCAAATCTACGCGACGTTCTCCCAGGAGCAGGTCGATCTGATCTTCCGTCAGGCAGCCTTCGCCGCCGCCGCCGCCCGCATCCCGCTTGCCATGCAGGCCGCCGAAGAAACCGGCATGGGCGTGGTGGAAGACAAGGTCATCAAGAACCACTTCGCGTCCGAGTACATCTACAACAAGTACAAGGATGAGAAGACCTGCGGCGTGCTCGAGGAAGACGAACTCGGCGGCACCATCACCATCGCCGAGCCGATCGGCCTCATCTGCGGCATCGTGCCGACCACCAACCCGACGTCCACCGCCATCTTCAAGGCGCTGATCAGCCTGAAGACCCGCAACGGCATCGTCTTCTCCCCCCATCCGCGCGCCAAGAAGTCGACCTGCGCCGCCGCCAAGCTGGTGCTTGACGCCGCCGTCGCCGCCGGCGCCCCGGCCGACATCATCGGCTGGATCGACACCCCGTCGGTCGAACTTTCCAACGCCCTGATGCGTCACCCCGACGTCAACCTGATCCTCGCCACCGGCGGCCCGGCCATGGTGAAGGCGGCCTACTCCTCCGGCAAGCCCGCCATCGGCGTTGGCGCCGGCAACGCCCCGGTGGTCATCGACGAGTTCGGCGACATCAAGCGCGCCGTTGCCTCGATCCTGATGTCCAAGACCTTCGACAACGGCATGATCTGCGCCTCCGAGCAGGCGGTGATCGCCGTCGACAGCGTCTATGACGCGGTGCGCGAGCGCTTCCAGAGCCACGGCGGTTACATTCTCTCGGGCAACGAGCTGGGCGCCGTGCGCAACGTCGTGTTCCCCGGCGGCCATCTCTCCCCCGACGTCGTCGGTCAGTCCGCCGTCAAGATCGCCGCGTCCGCCGGCATCGCTGTCCCCGCCGACACCAAGATCCTGATCGGCGAGGTCGACAGCGTCGAGGAGAGCGAACCCTTCGCTCATGAGAAGCTGTCGCCGACGCTCGCCCTCTACCGTCGTCCGGACTTCGAGGCTGCCGTCGACGCCGCCGCTGCGCTGGTCGCCCTCGGCGGTATCGGCCACACCTCGGTGCTCTACACCGACCAGGACCGGCATCAGGACCGCGTCGCCAGGTTCGGCGACAAGATGAAGACGGCCCGCATCCTGATCAACTCGCCGTCCGCCCTCGGTGGCATCGGCGACCTCTACAACTTCAACCTGGCGCCGTCTCTGACGCTCGGTTGCGGCAGCTGGGGTGGCAACTCGATCTCCGACAACGTCGGTCCGAAGCACCTCATCAACCGCAAGACCGTCGCGAAGCGAGCCGAAAACATGCTCTGGCACAAGCTCCCCAAGTCCATCTACTTCCGTCGCGGCGCCATCGCCGAGGCGTTCAAGGACCTGCAGGGCAAGAAGCGCGCGCTGGTGGTCACCGACCGCTTCCTGTTCCTCAACGGCTATGCCGACGGGGTCATCGAGCTCCTCAAGAGCCACGGCATGGACGTCGAGACCTACTATGATGTCGAGGCCGATCCGACGCTCACCTCTGTCCGCAAGGGCACCGAGCGCGCGATGTCCTTCAAGCCGGACGTGATCATCGCCTTCGGCGGCGGCTCGGCCATGGACGCGGCCAAGATCATGTGGGTGATGTACGAGCATCCGGAAGTCCACTTCGAGGATCTCGCGCTGCGCTTCATGGACATCCGCAAGCGCATCTACAAGTTCCCGAAGCTGGGCATCAAGGCCGAGCTGGTCGCCATTCCGACCACCTCCGGCACGGGTTCGGAAGTCACGCCGTTCGCCGTCGTCACCGACGACTCGACCGGCATGAAGTATCCGCTCGCCGACTACGAGTTGACGCCGAACATGGCTATCGTCGATGCCAACTTCGTCATGAACATGCCGAAGTCGCTGACGGCCTTCGGCGGCATCGACGCCGTCACCCATGCCCTCGAGGCCTATGCCTCGGTGCTGGCCAACGAGTATTCCGACGGCCAGGCGCTGCAGGCGCTGAAGCTGCTCAAGGATTACCTGCCGGCCTCCTACAAGGAAGGCGCCAACGATCCGATCGCTCGCGAGAAGGTGCATAACGGCGCCACCATCGCCGGCATCGCCTTCGCCAATGCCTTCCTCGGCGTGTGTCACTCCATGGCGCACAAGCTCGGCGCGGCCTTCCACCTGCCGCACGGCCTGTCGAACGCCCTGCTGATCTGCAACGTGATCCGCTACAACGCCACCAACAACCCGACCAAGCAGACGGCCTTCTCGCAGTATGACCGTCCGAAGGCCCGGGCCCGTTACGGCGAGATCGCCACGCACCTCGGCCTGCATGCCGAGCGCACCCAGCAGCGCGTCGACAATCTGATCGCCTGGGTCGAGGATCTCAAGAAGCAGCTCGATATCCCGGCCTCCATCCAGGCGGCCGGCGTGCCGGAAGCCGAGTTCCTCGCCAAGGTCGACAAGATCGCCGTCGAGGCCTTCGACGATCAGTGCACCGGCGCCAACCCGCGCTTCCCGCTGATCTCCGAGCTCAAGGCCATCCTGGTCGACAGCTACTACGGCCGGGCCTACGTCGAACCGACCGACCGCATCGAGACGGTGGAGGCGGTGCCCGTCGAGGCTGCCAAGCCCGCCAAGGGCGGTCGCAAGGCGGCGGAGTAACACCCTGAAATAGGCGAACGGAGGCGGGGCAACCTGCCTCCGTTTTGCTTTCGGACGCCTTCAAACCTTCTGAAGTGACAACCCGATATCATCGGCGTACACCGATGCCATCCGGTTATTCGGAACGATTTTGCGAATACTGCAAGTCTCTTTTCAAAGAGATTCAGGGTTCTCGAAATATAACCAGCCTATCTGGGAGATGAGCATGGCAGTAAAGGTCGCCATCAACGGTTTTGGTCGTATCGGTCGTAAC